>NZ_JBBOZW010000001.1:0-3725245 GCF_038008805.1 Bacillus sp. FSL R5-0439
ATGGAAAATATTTTGGATCTGTGGAATAAAGCACTTCAGAAAATAGAGACAAAATTGAGCAAACCCAGTTTTGAGACATGGATGAAATCGACAAAAGCCCATTCTCTTCAGGGAGATACGCTTACAATTACGGCACCAAATGAATTTGCTAGAGATTGGCTCGAGTCAAGATATCTTCACTTAATTGCTGATACCATCTATGAACTAACAGGTGAAGAGCTCAGCATTAAATTTATTATTCCTCAAAATCAGGACGAAGAGGAAGCCATGCCAAAGTCTCCAATCAAAAAAATGTCTAAAGAAGAGCCTGTTGACATTCCACAAAATATGCTGAATCCAAAATATACATTTGATACTTTTGTTATTGGTTCAGGCAACCGTTTTGCTCATGCCGCTTCACTTGCAGTCGCGGAAGCACCAGCAAAAGCATATAACCCGCTTTTTATTTATGGGGGCGTTGGTTTAGGAAAGACTCACTTGATGCATGCGATTGGTCATTATGTGATCGACCATAATCCATCAGCCAAAGTGGTCTATCTATCATCTGAAAAATTTACTAATGAATTTATCAACTCAATCCGAGATAACAAAGCTGTCGACTTCCGTAACCGTTATCGGAATGTAGACGTGCTTTTGATAGATGATATTCAATTTTTAGCAGGAAAAGAACAAACTCAAGAAGAGTTTTTCCATACATTCAACACACTTCACGAAGAAAGTAAGCAAATCGTCATTTCTAGTGATCGGCCTCCGAAAGAAATTCCGACACTTGAAGACAGATTGCGCTCTCGATTTGAATGGGGCTTAATTACAGACATTACCCCGCCAGATCTAGAAACACGTATCGCAATTCTGCGCAAAAAAGCAAAAGCAGAAGGCTTAGATATTCCAAATGAAGTCATGCTTTATATTGCCAATCAAATCGACAGCAATATTCGTGAGCTGGAGGGTGCTTTAATTCGTGTCGTTGCTTACTCATCTTTAATTAATAAAGACATTAATGCAGATCTAGCAGCTGAGGCACTAAAGGACATCATTCCTTCATCGAAGCCAAAGGTCATTACAATTAAAGATATTCAAAGAATCGTAGGGCAGCAATTTAATATTCGATTAGAGGATTTCAAAGCGAAGAAACGTACGAAGTCAGTTGCTTATCCAAGACAAATTGCCATGTACCTCTCTAGAGAAATGACCGATTCCTCTCTGCCTAAAATCGGAGAAGAATTTGGCGGTCGTGATCATACGACTGTCATTCATGCTCATGAGAAGATTTCGAAATTAATCGTTGAAGATGAACAGCTTCAGCAGCATGTCAAAGAGATCAAAGAACAATTAAAATAACCAAGCTGATATAATGAGTACGGGAAAATGTGAATAACTAGAGCATAGTCATACACAGTCTGTCCACATGTGGATAGGCTGTCTTTCCTTTCTTTTTCTTGACTTATCCACATATTCACAAGCCCTACTATTACTTCTACGATTTTTATTAATAAAATATATATACATGTCATTAAGAAAATTTAGGAGGACCACTATGAAATTCACGATTCAGAAAGATCGTCTTGTCCAAAGTGTCCAAGATGTATTAAAGGCCGTATCCTCTAGAACAACGATTCCTATTTTGACAGGGATTAAAATTGTTGCGTCTGATGAAGGGGTTTCTCTAACAGGAAGCGATTCTGATATCTCAATTGAATCTTTCATTCCTCAAAGAGATGGAGATTTAGAGGTTATCACCATCGATCGTCCGGGAAGTATTGTACTTCAAGCCCGCTTCTTTAGTGAAATTGTAAAGAAACTACCTATGGCTACTGTCGAAATTGAAGTAGAACAAAATCACCTGACCATCATCCGCTCTGGTTCAGCAGAATTTAACTTAAACGGCTTAGATGCTGAAGAATATCCGCATCTTCCACAAATTGAAGAGCATCATGCATTTCAAATTCCGACAGATCTGCTTAAAAACTTGATTCGTCAAACTGTTTTTGCAGTGTCCACCTCAGAAACACGACCTATCTTGACAGGTGTAAACTGGAAAGTTGAAAAAGGTGAATTAATATGCACGGCGACGGATAGCCACCGTCTTGCTTTAAGAAAAGCGAAGTTAGATATTAACGAGGAAAGTTCGTATAATGTCGTGATTCCAGGGAAGAGTTTAACAGAGCTAAGTAAAATTCTTGATGATGGACAAGATCTTGTGAGCATCGTCATTACAGAAACACAAGTTCTTTTTAAAGCACAAAACGTCTTGTTCTTCTCAAGATTGCTGGATGGTAATTATCCAGATACAGCTCGTCTGATCCCGCAAGAAAGTAAAACAGATGTCGTGGTCAACACGAAAGAGTTCCTTCAAGCCATTGATCGTGCATCACTTTTGGCAAGAGAAGGACGTAATAATGTCGTGAAACTGTCAGCTGACCCTGAACAAAGCCTTGAAATCTCTTCTAATTCGCCTGAGATCGGTAAAGTGGTGGAGACGGTTCAAGCAGATGATATTAAAGGGGAAGATCTTAAAATCTCCTTCAGTCCAAAATATATGCTGGATGCGTTAAAAGTATTAGAGGGAACCGATATTCATGTAAGCTTCACTGGTGCAATGAGACCGTTCCTGCTGCGTACGCCGAATGATGATTCTATCTTGCAATTGATTCTTCCGGTAAGAACGTATTAATTCAATCTAAAATGGCTGCTGTGTGAGTGCACAGCAGCTTTTCTTCTCGTTTTCCATGCTTTCTTTTATCCCAGTTCGCTTTCCCCCTTTCCTTCTTGTCTTGTTTTTTAGTACAATTAGATATTAGTGATATTGAAAGAGGTCGATACAATGCCTAATCTTATAACCATTGAAACAGAAATGATTACATTAGGGCAGTTTTTGAAATTAGCCGAAGTCATCCAATCTGGCGGAATGGCGAAATGGTTTTTAAGTGAACATGAGGTGTTCATTAATCAAGAGCCAGATAATAGACGGGGACGCAAACTATACCCAGGAGATGTTGTCGAGATAGAAGGTTACGGCACATTTCAAGTTGTGAATTAGAAACGGGTGACAATACATGTACATTCAAAGTCTGGCGTTAACTTCATACCGAAATTATGAACACACCGAGCTTCAATTCGACAATAAGGTGAATGTCATGATCGGTGAGAATGCCCAAGGTAAAACGAACTTGATGGAAGCGATCTATGTATTGTCGATGGCAAAGTCTCATCGTACGTCAAATGATAAAGAACTTATCCGATGGGACCAAGACTATGCTAAAATAGAAGGTAGAGTCATTAAAAAAAATGGTCCACTCCCAATGCAGCTCGTGATCTCAAAAAAAGGGAAAAAGGGTAAGGTCAATCACATTGAACAACAGAAGCTCAGTCATTATGTTGGTGCGTTAAACACCATCATGTTTGCGCCAGAGGACTTAAGTCTTGTGAAGGGCAGCCCGCAAATCCGCAGAAGATTCCTCGACATGGAGATTGGACAAGTTTCTGCTGTCTACTTGCATGATTTATCGCTCTATCAAAAAATCCTCTCTCAGCGTAATCATTACTTGAAACAATTGCAGACAAGAAAGCAAACTGATCAAGCGATGCTGGAGATTTTAACAGAGCAGTTGATTGATGCGGCAGCGAAAGTTGTCAAAAGACGACTGACTTTTACGAAACAGCTCGAAAAATGGGCGCAGCCGCTGCATTTTGGGATTTCTAGAGAGCTAGAAACACTCACGCTCCAATACCAGACGGCAATAGAGGTATCAGAAGCGTCAGACTTGTCGAAAATAAAGAATAGCTATGAAGAATCGTTTCAGAAACTAAGAGAGAGAGAAATAGACCGAGGGGTGACACTGTGGGGACCTCACAGAGATGACCTGCTTTTCTTTGTAAATGGTCGGGATGTTCAGACATATGGCTCTCAAGGGCAGCAAAGAACAACAGCTCTTTCACTAAAGCTGGCAGAAATTGATCTGATACATGAAGAAATCGGAGAATATCCTATTCTTCTACTTGATGATGTGTTATCTGAACTTGATGATTACAGACAGTCTCATTTGCTCCATACCATTCAAGGACGTGTCCAGACCTTCGTCACCACAACAAGTGTTGAAGGTATCGATCACGCCACCCTGAAAGAAGCGGAAATTTTCAGAGTAGCCAGTGGAAAAGTAATTGACTGATAAATGAGGTGTGAGTCTTGTATATTCATTTAGGTGATGATTGTGTTGTTTCTACACGAGAGATTGTCGCAATTGTTGATTACAAAATGAGGTCGTCTTCTGTTGTAGAAGAGTTTCTACAAAAACAAGAGAAACAGATCATTTCGTTATCCCAAGGGACACCCAAATCCATTGTCGTCACAACTGAATCTGTTTATTACTCTCCTCTTTCCTCAAGCACGCTCAAAAAACGTGCTTCGTTTGTGATTGAAATTGAAGTCTAAAAGCTCAATTCATATAAATATATCGTTTAAGAAAAGTGTAGGTGAATGTACGTGGCAATGGAACAGCAACATAATAGTTATGATGAAAATCAGATACAGGTGCTTGAAGGACTAGAAGCTGTTAGAAAACGTCCAGGAATGTACATTGGGTCAACCAATGCAAAAGGACTTCACCATCTTGTATGGGAAATTGTCGACAACAGTATTGATGAGGCATTAGCTGGTTATTGTACAGACATTACAGTGCAAATTGAAAAAGATAACAGCATTACAGTAAAAGATAATGGCCGCGGGATTCCTGTTGGGATTCATGAGAAAATGGGGCGTCCTGCCGTAGAGGTCATTATGACTGTTCTTCACGCTGGTGGTAAATTCGACGGCAGCGGTTATAAAGTATCAGGCGGTCTGCATGGTGTAGGGGCATCTGTTGTAAATGCATTATCTACTACCTTAGACGTGACTGTATACCGTGACGGGAAAATTCATTATCAGCAGTTCAAACGCGGCGTTCCAGTGGGAGATTTAGAGGTTATTGGTGAAACAGATGTAACCGGGACAACCACTCACTTTGTGCCAGATCCAGAAATTTTCACGGAAACCATTGAATTTGATTACGATACACTTGCCAACCGTGTTCGTGAGTTGGCTTTCTTAACAAAAGGTGTAAACATCATCATTGAAGACTTGCGTGAAGGCAAAGAGCGGAGAAATGAATACTGCTACGAAGGCGGTATTAAGAGTTATGTAGAACATTTAAACCGCTCAAAAGAAGTTGTTCACGAAGAACCTGTTTATATCGAAGGTGAGAAAGACGGAATCACGGTGGAAGTGGCATTACAATACAACGATTCCTATACAAGCAATATCTATTCCTTCGCCAACAATATCAATACGTATGAAGGCGGAACACACGAAGCTGGCTTTAAAACCGGTCTAACGCGTGTCATCAATGATTATGCTCGTAAAAATGGCGTATTCAAAGATGGGGATGCGAATTTGAGCGGTGAAGATGTGCGAGAAGGCTTAACAGCCATTATCTCCATCAAACATCCAGACCCTCAATTCGAAGGACAAACGAAGACGAAGCTTGGGAACTCAGAAGCGAGAACCATCACTGACTCCCTCTTCTCTGAAGCACTTGAGAAATTCTTGCTTGAAAATCCTGATTCTGCGAAAAAAATTGTGGAAAAGGGACTGATGGCGGCTCGTGCAAGAATGGCGGCCAAAAAGGCTCGTGAGCTGACAAGACGTAAAAGTGCGCTGGAAGTCTCCAGCTTACCTGGGAAACTGGCAGACTGTTCTTCTAAAGATCCTTCCATCTCTGAACTCTATATTGTAGAGGGAGATTCTGCGGGCGGGTCTGCTAAACAAGGACGTGATCGTCACTTCCAAGCGATTTTACCGTTAAGAGGGAAAATCCTAAACGTAGAAAAAGCTCGTCTAGATAAAATTTTATCGAACAACGAGGTTCGTTCAATGATTACAGCGTTAGGAACTGGAATCGGAGAAGACTTTACTTTAGAGAAAGCACGCTATCACAAAATTGTGATCATGACAGATGCCGATGTGGATGGTGCACATATTCGAACGCTGCTCTTAACATTCTTCTATCGCTACATGCGTGAAATTATTGAAAACGGTTATGTGTATATTGCGCAGCCGCCTTTATATAAAGTGCAGCAAGGAAAACGTGTGGAGTACGTGTATAACGATAAACAGCTGGATGAGCTGTTAAAATCACTTCCTCAAACACCAAAGCCTGGACTTCAGCGTTATAAAGGTCTTGGAGAAATGAATGCTGCTCAGCTTTGGGAAACAACAATGGACCCTGATGCGAGAACACTTCTTCAAGTCACACTTGAGGATGCGATCGATGCTGATGAGACATTTGAAATGCTGATGGGAGATAAAGTAGAGCCGAGACGAAACTTTATCGAAGAAAATGCACAATACGTGAAAAACCTTGATATTTAGATAGATCCCTCCTGAGAACAACCTTATTTCTTGTTTGGAATAAGGTTGTTTTTCAAGAAATAGGGGCGTGTAACGAATGTCCTGGTTTTCCGTGTTTTCGTTGATTTTCTAGTAAATAAATGTGTATAAAGCCGAGATTATTGATATAATGGAGAATAGTCTTGTGAAGATAAATACATATTTTACTCCCACATAATTTATTTCATGTGATACGTAAAGGGAGGTTCTTATAGTGAGTGAACAACATACACCAAATGTACGCGAAGTAAATATTAGTCAAGAAATGCGTACGTCCTTTTTAGATTATGCAATGAGTGTTATTGTTTCGCGTGCATTACCAGATGTGCGAGATGGATTGAAGCCCGTGCATCGAAGAATTTTGTATGCGATGAATGACCTAGGTATGACAAGTGATAAACCATTTAAGAAATCTGCACGTATCGTTGGGGAAGTTATCGGTAAGTACCACCCTCACGGTGACAGCGCTGTATACGAAGCGATGGTTCGGATGGCGCAAGATTTCAACTATCGTAATATGCTGGTTGAAGGTCATGGAAACTTTGGTTCTGTCGATGGAGACGGTGCAGCGGCAATGCGTTATACTGAGGCGCGTCTATCTAAAATTTCAATGGAAATCCTGCGTGATATCACCAAGGATACGATTGATTATCAAGATAACTACGATGGCAGTGAAAGAGAACCAATCGTTATGCCAGCTCGATTCCCGAACTTATTAGTCAACGGGGCAACAGGTATCGCTGTAGGGATGGCCACCAACATTCCCCCTCACCAGCTAGGTGAAGTGATTGATGGGGTACTTGCGATTAGTCAAAACCCAGAAATGACAACACAGGAACTAATGGAGATCATTCCAGGACCAGATTTCCCAACTGCGGGACAAATCATAGGCCGAAGCGGAATTCGCAAAGCATATGAAACAGGCCGGGGCTCTATTACATTACGTGCAAATTCTATTATCGAAGAAACATCCAGCGGTAAGCAGCGGATTGTCATCAATGAAATTCCATATCAGGTCAACAAAGCCCGTTTGATCGAAAAAATCGCTGATCTTGTGCGCGATAAAAAGATTGATGGCATTACAGATCTGCGTGACGAGTCTGATCGTAATGGAATGCGGATTGTAATTGAACTGCGAAGAGACGCGAACGCCCACGTTCTATTAAACAATCTTTATAAACAAACGACACTCCAAACGTCATTTGGGATCAACTTATTGGCACTAGTTGATGGACAGCCGAAAGTCTTGTCCCTCAAACAATGTCTTGAATATTATCTAGAGCATCAAAAAGTGATCATTCGCAGAAGAACAGCATATGAACTTCGTAAAGCTGAAGCAAGAGCTCATATTCTAGAAGGTTTAAGAATCGCTCTTGACCATTTAGATGAAGTCATTGCATTAATTAGAAGCTCTCAAACTGCTGAAATTGCGAGAAATGGCTTAATGGAGAACTATAGCTTGTCCGAAAAACAAGCACAGGCCATTCTTGATATGCGTCTTCAGCGCTTAACTGGTTTGGAAAGAGAAAAGATAGAAGAAGAATACAAAGGACTTGTTGATTTGATTGCTGAGTTGAAAGCCATTTTAGCAGACAATGAGAAAGTTCTTGAAATCATTAGAGAAGAATTAACAGAAATCAAAGAACGTTTCAATGATACGCGCCGTACTGAAATTGTGACGGCAGGTATTGAAACAATTGAAGACGAAGATTTGATCCCTGTTGAGAATATTGTGATTACGCTGACTCATAATGGTTATATCAAGCGTCTGCCTGCATCAACATACCGCAGCCAAAAAAGAGGCGGTAAAGGTGTTCAGGGCATGGGAACCAATGAGGATGATTTCGTAGAACAGCTGATTTCAACATCTACCCATGATACGATCCTCTTCTTCTCTAATAAAGGGAAGGTCTATCGTGCGAAGGGATATGAAATTCCTGAATTCGGACGAACGGCGAAAGGGATTCCGATTATTAACCTGCTTGAAGTAGAAAAGGGAGAGTGGATTAATGCCATTATTCCAGTAAGCGAATTTGATGAAGATTCGTATCTCTTCTTTACAACAAGACACGGCGTATCAAAACGAACATCATTATCTCAGTTTGCCAACATTCGAAACAATGGACTTATCGCATTAAGTCTTCGTGACGAAGATGAACTGATGGCTGTCCGTTTAACCAATGGAGAAAAACAAATCATCATTGGTACGAAAAAAGGTATGCTGATTCGTTTTGACGAGACAGACGTTCGTGAAATGGGACGTACGGCGGCTGGCGTGAAAGGAATTACGCTTTCAGAGGATGACATCGTCGTTGGGATGGAAATCCTTGAGCCAGATGCAAACGTATTGATCGTAACCGAAAAAGGATATGGTAAGTTAACACCTGAAAAAGAATACCGTGTTCAAAGCCGGGGCGGTAAAGGTCTTAAAACATGTAAAATCACTGATAACAATGGTCCGCTTGTCGCAGTGAAGGCAACAAATGCTGAAGCTGAAGAGGACTTGATGATTATTACAGGAAGCGGCGTGATCATTCGTATGGCCGTTTCAGACATTTCAACAACAGGTCGAGTCACTCAAGGTGTCCGCCTGATTCGTCTTGGTGATGATGAACATGTCGCTACAGTGGCATTAGTTGAACAATCACAAGAAGATGATGAAGAGAATAGTGAAGAAAACGTAGAAACTATAGAGTCAGATCAAGAGCAATCTGAGTAAAAATAAAGCCGGTTCTTCACCGGCTTTATTTTTTTCTAAAAAAACATGAGTTTTTTTGAAATTTATAATGCTTTTTTCATAGATATGTGTTAATCTTTCAAAGGAGCAAAAAGAGGCTCTATTTTTTATCTCTTCTACAGTGGAAACTTCTTAAAAAAATAAAATGTTTTTTAAGAAAAATGTTGACTGTTGATAGAGATATATGATATATTTAAGTGGTCGCTTTGAGAGAGTGACACACAAGTTCTTTGAAAACTAAACAAGACAAAACGTACCTGTTAATTCGAGTTTTTATAAAAAAATCCTATGATACTTCATAGGTAGTCAGTCAAACGCTGACGAAAAACAAAACTTCGGTTTTGTACTTTTTCGGAGAGTTTGATCCTGGCTCAGGACGAACGCTGGCGGCGTGCCTAATACATGCAAGTCGAGCGGACAGAAGGGAGCTTGCTCCCGGATGTTAGCGGCGGACGGGTGAGTAACACGTGGGTAACCTGCCTGTAAGACTGGGATAACTCCGGGAAACCGGAGCTAATACCGGATAGTTCCTTGAACCGCATGGTTCAAGGATGAAAGACGGTTTCGGCTGTCACTTACAGATGGACCCGCGGCGCATTAGCTAGTTGGTGGGGTAATGGCTCACCAAGGCGACGATGCGTAGCCGACCTGAGAGGGTGATCGGCCACACTGGGACTGAGACACGGCCCAGACTCCTACGGGAGGCAGCAGTAGGGAATCTTCCGCAATGGACGAAAGTCTGACGGAGCAACGCCGCGTGAGTGATGAAGGTTTTCGGATCGTAAAGCTCTGTTGTTAGGGAAGAACAAGTGCGAGAGTAACTGCTCGCACCTTGACGGTACCTAACCAGAAAGCCACGGCTAACTACGTGCCAGCAGCCGCGGTAATACGTAGGTGGCAAGCGTTGTCCGGAATTATTGGGCGTAAAGGGCTCGCAGGCGGTTTCTTAAGTCTGATGTGAAAGCCCCCGGCTCAACCGGGGAGGGTCATTGGAAACTGGGAAACTTGAGTGCAGAAGAGGAGAGTGGAATTCCACGTGTAGCGGTGAAATGCGTAGAGATGTGGAGGAACACCAGTGGCGAAGGCGACTCTCTGGTCTGTAACTGACGCTGAGGAGCGAAAGCGTGGGGAGCGAACAGGATTAGATACCCTGGTAGTCCACGCCGTAAACGATGAGTGCTAAGTGTTAGGGGGTTTCCGCCCCTTAGTGCTGCAGCTAACGCATTAAGCACTCCGCCTGGGGAGTACGGTCGCAAGACTGAAACTCAAAGGAATTGACGGGGGCCCGCACAAGCGGTGGAGCATGTGGTTTAATTCGAAGCAACGCGAAGAACCTTACCAGGTCTTGACATCCTCTGACAACCCTAGAGATAGGGCTTTCCCTTCGGGGACAGAGTGACAGGTGGTGCATGGTTGTCGTCAGCTCGTGTCGTGAGATGTTGGGTTAAGTCCCGCAACGAGCGCAACCCTTGATCTTAGTTGCCAGCATTCAGTTGGGCACTCTAAGGTGACTGCCGGTGACAAACCGGAGGAAGGTGGGGATGACGTCAAATCATCATGCCCCTTATGACCTGGGCTACACACGTGCTACAATGGACAGAACAAAGGGCTGCAAGACCGCAAGGTTTAGCCAATCCCATAAATCTGTTCTCAGTTCGGATCGCAGTCTGCAACTCGACTGCGTGAAGCTGGAATCGCTAGTAATCGCGGATCAGCATGCCGCGGTGAATACGTTCCCGGGCCTTGTACACACCGCCCGTCACACCACGAGAGTTTGCAACACCCGAAGTCGGTGAGGTAACCTTTATGGAGCCAGCCGCCGAAGGTGGGGCAGATGATTGGGGTGAAGTCGTAACAAGGTAGCCGTATCGGAAGGTGCGGCTGGATCACCTCCTTTCTAAGGATATATGGAGCAGCGTGCGTTTTCGTCTTGTTTAGTTTTGAAGGAACTTGCAAAAGATCCTACAACATCATATCTTCGATATGAAAGATGGGCCTGTAGCTCAGCTGGTTAGAGCGCACGCCTGATAAGCGTGAGGTCGGTGGTTCGAGTCCACTCAGGCCCACCATCTTCTATTAAATCGGGGCCTTAGCTCAGCTGGGAGAGCGCCTGCCTTGCACGCAGGAGGTCAGCGGTTCGATCCCGCTAGGCTCCACCAACGTGTTCTTTGAAAACTAGATAACAATAAGTAATACATTCACATTGAATGCAATGCAAAGTTCATCACACATAGTGATTCTTTCTAAAGTAAGAAATGGTTAAGTTAGAAAGGGCGCACGGTGGATGCCTTGGCACTAGGAGCCGATGAAGGACGGGACGAACACCGATATGCTTCGGGGAGCTGTAAGCAAGCTTTGATCCGGAGATTTCCGAATGGGGAAACCCACTGCTCGTAATGGAGTAGTATCCATACTTGAATACATAGAGTATGAGAAGGCATACCCGGGGAACTGAAACATCTAAGTACCCGGAGGAAGAGAAAGCAAATGCGATTCCCTGAGTAGCGGCGAGCGAAACGGGAACAGCCCAAACCAAGAGGCTTGCCTCTTGGGGTTGTAGGACACTCTATACGGAGTTACAAAGGAACGATATAAGCGAAGAGGTCTGGAAAGGCCCGCCAAAGAAGGTAACAGCCCTGTAACTGAAATGTTGTTCTCTCCAGAGTGGATCCTGAGTACGGCGGAACACGTGAAATTCCGTCGGAATCCGGGAGGACCATCTCCCAAGGCTAAATACTCCCTAGTGACCGATAGTGAACCAGTACCGTGAGGGAAAGGTGAAAAGCACCCCGGAAGGGGAGTGAAATAGATCCTGAAACCGTGTGCCTACAAGTAGTCAGAGCCCGTTAACGGGTGATGGCGTGCCTTTTGTAGAATGAACCGGCGAGTTACGATCCCGTGCAAGGTTAAGCAGAAGATGCGGAGCCGCAGCGAAAGCGAGTCTGAATAGGGCGCATGAGTACGTGGTCGTAGACCCGAAACCAGGTGATCTACCCATGTCCAGGGTGAAGTTCAGGTAACACTGAATGGAGGCCCGAACCCACGCACGTTGAAAAGTGCGGGGATGAGGTGTGGGTAGGGGTGAAATGCCAATCGAACCTGGAGATAGCTGGTTCTCTCCGAAATAGCTTTAGGGCTAGCCTCAAGGTAAGAGTCTCGGAGGTAGAGCACTGATTGGACTAGGGGCCCCTACCGGGTTACCGAATTCAGTCAAACTCCGAATGCCGATGACTTATCCTTGGGAGTCAGACTGCGAGTGATAAGATCCGTAGTCGAAAGGGAAACAGCCCAGACCGCCAGCTAAGGTCCCAAAGTATACGTTAAGTGGAAAAGGATGTGGAGTTGCTTAGACAACCAGGATGTTGGCTTAGAAGCAGCCACCATTTAAAGAGTGCGTAATAGCTCACTGGTCGAGTGACTCTGCGCCGAAAATGTACCGGGGCTAAACGTATCACCGAAGCTGCGGACTGTTCTTACGAACAGTGGTAGGAGAGCGTTCTAAGGGCTGTGAAGCCAGACCGGAAGGACTGGTGGAGCGCTTAGAAGTGAGAATGCCGGTATGAGTAGCGAAAGACGGGTGAGAATCCCGTCCACCGAATGCCTAAGGTTTCCTGAGGAAGGCTCGTCCGCTCAGGGTTAGTCGGGACCTAAGCCGAGGCCGAAAGGCGTAGGCGATGGACAACAGGTTGATATTCCTGTACCACCTCCTCACCATTTGAGCAATGGGGGGACGCAGGAGGATAGGGTAAGCGCGGTATTGGATATCCGCGTCCAAGCAGTTAGGCTGGGAAATAGGCAAATCCGTTTCCCATAAAGGCTGAGCTGTGATGGCGAGCGAAATTTAGTAGCGAAGTTCCTGATTCCACACTGCCAAGAAAAGCCTCTAGCGAGGTGAGAGGTGCCCGTACCGCAAACCGACACAGGTAGGCGAGGAGAGAATCCTAAGGTGATCGAGAGAACTCTCGTTAAGGAACTCGGCAAAATGACCCCGTAACTTCGGGAGAAGGGGTGCTTCTTAGGGTGTTAAAGCCCCGAGAAGCCGCAGTGAATAGGCCCAGGCGACTGTTTAGCAAAAACACAGGTCTCTGCGAAGCCGTAAGGCGAAGTATAGGGGCTGACGCCTGCCCGGTGCTGGAAGGTTAAGAGGAGCGCTTAGCGTAAGCGAAGGTGCGAATTGAAGCCCCAGTAAACGGCGGCCGTAACTATAACGGTCCTAAGGTAGCGAAATTCCTTGTCGGGTAAGTTCCGACCCGCACGAAAGGCGCAACGATCTGGGCACTGTCTCAACGAGAGACTCGGTGAAATTATAGTACCTGTGAAGATGCAGGTTACCCGCGACAGGACGGAAAGACCCCGTGGAGCTTTACTGCAGCCTGATATTGAATGTTGGTACAGCTTGTACAGGATAGGTAGGAGCCTTGGAAACCGGAGCGCTAGCTTCGGTGGAGGCATCGGTGGGATACTACCCTGGCTGTATTGACCTTCTAACCCGCTGCCCTTATCGGGCAGGGAGACAGTGTCAGGTGGGCAGTTTGACTGGGGCGGTCGCCTCCTAAAATGTAACGGAGGCGCCCAAAGGTTCCCTCAGAATGGTTGGAAATCATTCGCAGAGTGTAAAGGCACAAGGGAGCTTGACTGCGAGACCTACAAGTCGAGCAGGGACGAAAGTCGGGCTTAGTGATCCGGTGGTTCCGCATGGAAGGGCCATCGCTCAACGGATAAAAGCTACCCCGGGGATAACAGGCTTATCTCCCCCAAGAGTCCACATCGACGGGGAGGTTTGGCACCTCGATGTCGGCTCATCGCATCCTGGGGCTGTAGTCGGTCCCAAGGGTTGGGCTGTTCGCCCATTAAAGCGGTACGCGAGCTGGGTTCAGAACGTCGTGAGACAGTTCGGTCCCTATCCGTCGCGGGCGCAGGAAATTTGAGAGGAGCTGTCCTTAGTACGAGAGGACCGGGATGGACGCACCGCTGGTGTACCAGTTGTTCTGCCAAGGGCATCGCTGGGTAGCTATGTGCGGACGGGATAAGTGCTGAAAGCATCTAAGCATGAAGCCCCCCTCAAGATGAGATTTCCCATTCCGCAAGGAAGTAAGATCCCTGAAAGATGATCAGGTTGATAGGTCTGAGGTGGAAGCGTGGTGACACGTGGAGCTGACAGATACTAATAGATCGAGGACTTAACCTATATTCTATTGTGAAGCATGAACATTGTTATCTAGTTTTGAGAGAACATTCTCTCCATCAGGTTTGGTGGCGATAGCGAAGAGGTCACACCCGTTCCCATACCGAACACGGAAGTTAAGCTCTTCAGCGCCGATGGTAGTTGGGGGTTTCCCCCTGTGAGAGTAGGACGCCGCCAAGCTTCTATCAGGATCAGTTCCATTTGGAACTGGTCTTTTTTGTTTTTTCTTCTAACAGCATCATGATGTAAGCTGGGAACTTCTCTTCTGCAATCTCCATGTAGCGTTCAATCATGACGTAATCGTCGCTAATGTATTGAGACAGCAGCTCGTACCACCATTCTGTTTCGTAGCGGGCAATCATACTAAGGTTATACATCAATAAGTAATGGCTGATGATCTCAGGAATCCCTAGAAAAGCATCTCGTGTTGACGGTATAAACCATTGATCCATTTCTAAATCATAATGAAGATGAGTAGCGAGTGCTGGGTTTTCTTCAAGAAATACATCAAACGTCAATTTCTTAGCCTCTCTCTGTTTGAGTTTCCAGCTTGTATGGAACTCAAAGTATTCAATAAAGCGTTCAGCAGACATGTTATAAAGTAATGGAATATGATCTTGAATCATCATTCCATTCGCCTTTTCCACTTTAACTAATGTCGCGGGCTGCTTTTGAAACTCAAGAATATGACTCATTTCAGGTATTTTGGACAGGAGATGGATCATTGTAAATCGCTCATCTTCAAGACCCTTTAAATGAAATAGATGCTTTAACACATGCATACATAGCCCGTTTCTTTGGATTTTCACTTCATCTTCGCTAAAGCGGTAATGCTGTTTCTTTCTCTTTCTCGATGTTACGCCATGGGCTAAAACAGAGGTTTGAGAAGGATAATGGGGATCAACTGTCAGCAAACATGCTTTTAATAGCTGTGCCATTCCATAAAACAATAAAATGGGTTTAAGTTCTAAAGGTGCATTCGCAGCCTGTTCATAAAACGTATGGCCATGTTTTAGAAAGTAAATAAATCGTTCACAGTTTTTATAGGCTTGCTGATTTGCATCTGGAATGTTCCGTTTCTCATATTGTTGAAATAGAAACTTTTGGGAAGTTTCTAGCGAGTAAAAACGTTTTAAATCCTTCCATCCTGAACTTTTCATCTTCTTCCTCAACTCTCTTTATATTTTCTAAAAATTGCAACTGTTTGTTGCTTCCTTGACATGCTGTTTGCTAGTTGATAATCTACATATAATATTTTGCCGAAAAGAGGGGGATTTACTAATGTGGGAAAGTAAATTTTCAAAAGAAGGTTTGACGTTTGACGATGTTTTGCTTGTTCCAGCAAAGTCTGAAGTACTTCCGCGTGATGTCGATTTATCAGTGGAGCTAACAAGTACATTAAAGCTAAACATTCCAATTATCAGTGCTGGAATGGATACAGTGACGGAATCACAAATGGCGATTGCAATGGCACGTCAAGGTGGTCTTGGTATTATTCATAAGAACATGTCCATTGAACAGCAAGCAGAACAGGTGGATAAAGTAAAACGTTCAGAGCGCGGCGTTATTACAAATCCATTCTTCTTAACACCAGAGCATCAAGTATTTGATGCAGAGCATTTAATGGGTAAATACCGTATTTCAGGTGTGCCGATTGTCAACAACGAACAAGACCAAAAGCTTGTTGGTATTATTACGAACCGTGACCTTCGTTTTATTTCGGATTATTCAATGAAGATTAGCGACGTGATGACAAAAGAGGAACTTGTGACAGCTTCTGTTGGTACAACGTTAGAAGAAGCTGAAAAAATCCTACAGCAATACAAGATTGAAAAATTACCTCTTTTAGATGACGAAGGAACGTTAAAAGGTCTTATCACAATCAAAGATATTGAAAAAGTGATTGAATTCCCTAACTCCTCTAAAGATGCACATGGCCGTTTAATTGTTGGTGCCGCTGTTGGTGTCACTGGCGATACAATGACACGTGTGAAAAAATTAGTCGAAGCCAATGTGGATGTTATTGTCATTGATACAGCACACGGTCATTCTCAAGGTGTTCTAAACACTGTATCGAAAATCCGTGAAACGTATCCTTCTCTTAACATCATTGCTGGTAATGTTGCAACGGCTGAAGCAACAAAAGCATTGTTTGAAGCAGGAGCAGATATTGTGAAAGTCGGTATCGGACCAGGATCTATTTGTACAACACGTGTTGTTGCAGGTGTTGGTGTACCACAAATCACAGCGATCTATGACTGTGCAACAGAAGCAAGAAAACATGGTAAAGCTATTATTGCAGATGGTGGAATTAAATATTCAGGTGATATCGTGAAAGCACTAGCATCTGGCGGACATGCTGTTATGCTGGGAAGCCTTCTAGCTGGTACATCTGAAAGCCCAGGAGAAACAGAAATTTTCCAAGGTAGACGCTTCAAAGTTTATCGTGGTATGGGTTCTGTTGCTGCAATGGAAAAAGGAAGTAAAGATCGTTACTTCCAAGAAGATAATAAAAAATTCGTTCCTGAAGGAATCGAAGGTCGTACACCATACAAAGGGCCAGTCGTTGATACAGTGTATCAACTAGTTGGTGGTATCCGTTCTGGTATGGGCTATTGTGGAACACAGGATTTACGCACTCTTAGAGAAGAAGCACAGTTTATTCGTATGACAGGTGCAGGACTTCGTGAGAGTCATCCACATGATGTACAAATTACGAAAGAATCACCAAACTACACAATTTCTTGATAAATTGTGACAATCAAATTACATTTGACAGGGTCTATGACTCTGTCTATTTTTTTTGTCTTTATTGTGATAAAATTTATACTGTTGTGTTGAAATAAGCCCTTGTGGATTACATATATATGAAAAACGTCGAAAAAAGATGAATACGGAGGTATGACGATTGAACAGCAAGATGTTGAAACAGCTTATGGTCTCTATCCTTGCATTGGCATTGATTGTTACAGCATTTACACCAATGTCCAAAGCAAAGGCTGCTGAAGATCCATTCAGTGTGAATGCGAAAGCAGCGATCCTTATTGAAGCTTCTACAGGTAAAATTCTTTATAGTAAAAACGCAGATCAAAGACTGCCTATTGCAAGTATGGCAAAAATGATGACCGAGTATCTATTACTAGAGGCGATTGCTGAAGGTAAAGTGAAATGGGATCAAAAGTATACGCCAGATGATTATGTATACGAAATTTCTCAGGACCGCAGTTTATCTAACGTTCCTTTGAGAAAAGATGGTTCGTATACAGTAAAAGAACTTTATCAAGCAACGGCTATTTATTCGGCAAATGCAGCAGCGATCGGTTTAGCAGAAGTGATCGCTGGATCAGAATCGAAGTTTGTTGAAAAAATGAACGCAAAAGCAAAAGAACTTGGTTTAACAAACTACAAATTCGTGAATGCAACTGGTCTTGAAAATAAAGACTTACATGGGCAACAGCCAAAAGGTACAGGTCCTGATGAAGAAAGTGAAGTATCGGCAAAAGATATGGCATTGCTTGCACAGCATCTCATCAAAGACCATCCAGAAATTCTTGAAACAGCAAGTATTGCGAAAACGAAGTTCAGAGAAGGCACTGACGATGAAATGGACATGCCTAACTGGAACTTCATGCTTAAAGGACTTGTGAAGGAATATAAAGGTGTAGACGGTCTGAAAACAGGATCAACAGATTCAGCCGGTTCTAGCTTCACAGGTACGGCAAAACAAGGTGACATGCGCGTCATTGCCGTCATCCTAAATGCAAAAGGTAATCTTCATACAGCACGTTTCGACGTGGCGAAAAAACTGTTCGACTATGCGTTTAAAAACTTCACGATGAAAGAAATGTACAAAAAAGGTCAACAAATCAAAGGACATGAAAACATCGCAGTTGATAAAGGCAAAGATAAAGAAGTACCTGTTGTGACGAAAGAAGCATTTTCTGTGCCAGTAAAAAATGGTGACGAAAAGAGCTATAAAGCAAAAGTAAATATTGAGAAAAAGAACCTAGAAGCTCCTATTAAAAAAGGAACGAAGGTTGGCATGCTGACGACTTCTTATTCTGGTGATGAGAAGGACTACGGCTATTTAAATAAAGACCAATCAGGTGTTGAGCTTGTGACGAAAACAGGCGATGAAAAAGCAAACTGGTTCATCCTAGCAATGCGCGGTGTAGGTGGATTCTTCGCTGGCATTTGGGGCGGAATCGTTGACACAGTAAAAGGTTGGTTCTAATAAAAAACTGCTCTCTATACATGAGAGCAGTTTTTTTATCGTTAAAAGAAGAGCGATTGCTTCTGATTTTGAGGAGTGGATAAAGCTTGCTGGAAAATATCACATAACTTTTTCACGCCTTCGGTCAGTGCTTTTTCATTCACATAGGAAAAGCTGAGGCGGATATAATTCTGCTTCGGCTCACCAGGGTAGCAGACAGAGCCAGGCAGAAAGGTGATTTGCTGCTTACGTGCCTCATGCAACAGTGCTCGTGTATCGACCCAGGAAGGAAAGCTAAGCCATAAATTGAGCCCGCCCTGTGGAATTTGCCACGTTACATCTTTCGGTGCGTGTTTCGTTAACACATCCATCATCAAATCGCGTCTCACTTTCAAGGCGGTTCTTAGCTTCTTCGTATGATCAATCATTTTCTTCGATGTCAGAAACGGCAATATGGCCTTTTGTGTGAGGAGAGGGCTGCCTAAGTCATTATTGGCCTTTGCAGCTAATAAACGGTTAAATATCGAGCCTGAGGCTGTGATAATCCCGATTCTGCATCCTGGCGCCAGTGTTTTACTTAATCCTCGCAAATAAATGACGTGTCCATCATGATCCAAGCTTTTAATAGGTGCTGGTGGCTTTTTTTCAAAATAAAGCTCGCGATAAGGGTCATCTTCTACAATGAGACAATCAATGCTTTGAGCCAGTAAGAGAAGCTGTTTTCTACGCTTCATCGACATACTGGCCCCTGTTGGACTGTGGAAAGTAGGAATCGTATAGATGAGTTTCGGTTTATATTTATCACAAATGCTTTGAAGCTGTTTCATGTTCATCCCTTCATGATCGACAGGGACAGTAATGATTCTTGCTCCTCTGCCCATAAAGACATCAATGGCCCCGGGGTATGTGGGTGCTTCCATGACCACCACATCATCCGGCCCAATAAACGTACGTGCCACCAAATCAAGCCCTTGCTGAGAACCACTTGTTACAAGGATATTTTCAGGTGTAGACGGCACATCCAACTTTTCTAAAAAAGACTGAATGACTTGTCGCAGCTGAAGGTCACCTTGTATCTCACCATACTTCGACATGATTTGGGGATGCCTGGCTAGTACATGCTGCATCTCTTTTTCTAAATACCGGTTGGGCAAAAGCCCTGGATCGATCATAGAGGAAGAAAGGTTAATGGCTTCTTCGACATAGTGATACTGAGCGAATTGAGACCGTGGTAAATAATCTGGAATCGACAACTGCCAATCGAAAGAGGTAGATGATGGAACTGGAATCTCTGCCTGCTCTTGCTGCTCATCCACAAAAGTTCCTTTACCTTGCACCGTCTTTAAATATCCGTCATCCTTTAATCGGGTGTATGCCTTTGCTGCCGTGACAAGACTCACATTGAGCTGCTTAGCTAAATCACGTACAGTTGGCAGCTTTTCTCCTTGCTGAAGCAAACCTGATTGAATGTGGTCAATGATTGAAAAGTAAATTTGATTTGAAAGAGATGTATCAGAGTGTCGATGGATATCAATATGCATGAAACCCCTCCATAGAATGCAACATTGTTATACATGAATTTTAATTGTTATAGTTGCATTATAGCATGTAAATCACACTTGAAAGAGAAAATGACATGTTTTTAGCTGGAAACCCTTTATATACAAGGGTTTATTCTTTTTTATCGGCTGTTTGAATTGTTATACTATTCTCTTTATTGTTATACTTTCTCGCTTGTATGATAAAGATGTTGAATTAATCGAATAGACAAATGGGAGGAAACTATTGTGAGCAATAAGGGAACTGAACGAGTGAAACGTGGAATGGCAGAAATGCAAAAGGGTGGCGTCATTATGGATGTCGTCAATGCGGAGCAGGCAAAAATTGCAGAAGAAGCAGGTGCGGTGGCAGTCATGGCACTAGAACGAGTACCAGCTGATATCCGTGCAGCAGGCGGTGTTGCCCGTATGGCAGACCCAAGAATCGTAGAGGAAGTACAAAATGCCGTAACGATTCCAGTCATGGCAAAAGCACGTATCGGCCACATCGTCGAGGCTCGTGTTCTTGAAGCACTTGGTGTTGATTATATCGATGAGAGTGAAGTGCTGACGCCCGCAGATGAAGAATTCCATTTAAATAAAAATGAATACACAGTACCTTTTGTCTGTGGATGCCGCGACTTAGGTGAGGCAACCCGCCGTATCGCAGAAGGCGCTTCTATGCTTCGTACAAAAGGAGAGCCAGGGACAGGCAACATTGTAGAAGCTGTTCGTCATATGAGAAAGGTCAATGCTCAGATTCGTAAAGTATCAGCCATGAGTGAAGATGAACTGATGACAGAAGCCAAAAACCTTGGCGCGCCTTATGAATTATTGCTGCAAATCAAAAGAGATGGCAAGCTGCCAGTTGTGAACTTTGCAGCTGGAGGCGTTGCAACACCAGCAGATGCTGCGTTAATGATGCAGCTTGGAGCAGACGGTGTATTTGTCGGATCTGGTATCTTCAAATCAGACAATCCAGCTAAATTCGCCAAAGCGATTGTTGAAGCAACAACTCATTACACTGATTATCGTCTCATTGCAGAACTTTCAAAAGAGCTTGGAACAGCTATGAAAGGAATTGAAATTTCAAATCTACTGCCAGAAGAACGTATGCAAGAGCGTGGCTGGTAATTAAGGGAGCGCAAACGAACATGCTGACAATTGGTGTACTAGGGCTTCAAGGAGCGGTGAGAGAGCATATTCAATCAATTGAAGCCTGCGGAGCAGAAGGAAAGATCATCAAACGAGTAGAAGAGCTAGAATCCGTTGACGGTTTGATTATCCCTGGTGGAGAAAGTACGACGATGAGAAGACTCATGGATACGTACCAATTCATTGATCCGATCAAAGCGTTCGCTGCTCAAGGGAAACCGATTTTCGGTACATGTGCCGGTTTGATTATGCTGGCAAAGCATATCGAGGATCGAGAAGATGCTCATCTTGGAGTGTTAAATGTATCTGTTGCACGGAACTCTTTTGGCAGACAGGTAGACAGCTTTGAAGCAGATTTAGAAGTAAAAGGACTGGATGCGCCGTTTACAGGGGTGTTCATCCGTGCGCCTCATATCATCAGCGCAGATGATAGCGTAGAAATCATGGCCGAATATGATGGCAGGATTGTGATGGCGAAGGAAAACAATATCCTAGGCTGCTCTTTTCATCCAGAGCTGACAGACGATCACCGGTTAACGCAGCTGTTTGTTGATATGGTGAAGTCCTACAAAACGAAGCTTGCTGTATAAAACGGTTGAAAAGAGATAAAACTTATAGTACATTAAAAACACAATCAAAGATCGAAAAAGCGTTGACGGGAAATAGTAAGAAGCCCCTCTTTCTCAGAGAGCCGATGGTTGGTGAGAATCGGTGAAAGATGCATTCTGAATCCATCCTTGAGCGAAATGCTGAAACAAGAGAAGTAAGCATTTACGGTGATACCGTTACAGAGGAAAGAGGGAAGCATGCTTCTGCATGTTTTCAATCAGGGTGGCAACGCGAGAGCTCTCGTCCCTTTCATGGGATGAGGGCTCTTTTTATTTTTCGATAAAAAAGGAGTGTTATACATGCTGGATATTAAACAACTGCGCACGGACTTTGATCAAATCAAAGAAAAATTAGCACACCGAGGCGAAGATTTAGCGGATTTTGATAAGTTTGGTGAGCTAGATCAAAAAAGAAGAGAATTAATCGGGAAAACAGAAGAATTAAAGAGCCGAAGAAATGAAGTATCACAGCAAGTAGCCGTTCTAAAAAGAGAAAAGAAAGATGCCGATCACATTATTCAAGAAATGCGAGAGGTAGGAGATGAGATCAAGAAGCTGGATGATGAGCTAAGAACAGTAGAAGAAAGCCTGCAGCACATCCTGTTCTCAATTCCAAATATCCCTCATGACTCTGTACCAGTTGGTGAAACAGAAGACGACAACGTGGAAGTGAGAAAATGGGGCGAACAGCCAGCTTTCTCATTTGAACCAAAACCACATTGGGACGTAGCTGATGAGCTCAACATCCTTGATTTTGAACGTGCAGGAAAAGTGACAGGAAGCCGTTTCGTTTTTTATAAAGGGCTTGGCGCACGCTTAGAGCGCGCATTGTATAATTTTATGCTTGATTTACATGTGGATGAGTTTGGTTTTACTGAAGTGCTTCCACCTTATATGGTCAACAGAGCGAGCATGACAGGAACTGGTCAGCTTCCAAAATTCGAAGAGGATGCCTTTAAAATTCGCGAAGAAGATTACTTCCTCATTCCAACAGCTGAAGTGCCGATTACCAACATGCATCGTGATGAAATCCTCGATGGTGAACAGCTGCCAATCAACTATGCAGCATTCAGTGCTTGCTTCAGATCAGAAGCTGGATCTGCCGGCAGAGATACACGAGGACTCATCCGTCAGCATCAATTTAACAAGGTAGAGCTCGTGAAATTTGTCAGACCAGAAGATTCTTATGAAGAATTAGAGAAACTAACAAATCAAGCAGAAAAAGTGCTTCAGCTATTGAACCTGCCATACCGTGTCATGAGCATGTGTACGGGAGATTTAGGCTTCACAGCTGCGAAAAAATACGATATCGAAGTATGGATTCCGAGCCAGAATACGTACCGTGAAATTTCTTCTTGCAGTAACTTCGAAGCATTCCAGGCAAGACGTGCAAACATTCGTTTCCGTCCGGAGCCTAAAGCGAAGCCAGAACATGTCCACACATTAAATGGATCTGGATTAGCGGTAGGAAGAACCGTAGCGGCTATTTTAGAAAACTATCAACAAGAGGATGGAACAGTAATCATTCCTGAAGTGCTGCGTCCTTACATGGGAAATAAAGAAGTGATGAAATAAGATGCCATCAAGGCATCTTATTCTTTTTACCAAAAGTCCTACAGTTTTCCTGAATTTAGCCGATAAAAAGAGTAAAAGCTTCTAGGAAAGAAGGAATAATCTTGAATAGGCTTGACTATTATGTTGAAATGGCTCAATTACTTAGAAAGGTACTAGATGAAAGTATTCTTTTCGGTATCACGGATACAGAGAAGGTACTTTGTTATTACCCGTCTAACACAATAGATTTTGGTATGAAAGTTGGGGACCCATTGAACCCAGAAGACCAAAATGTGGCGACGACATTAAGAGGACAAGAATATGACGGTTACTTACCAGAATCACTATATGGTTATGAAGTTGCTGTAAAAGGTTACCCGATTTTTGATGAAGATAGAAAAGTAATTGGCTCTTTTTTAGTGGCATTTACATATCATCGTGAAAAAAAATTAAGCGGTTATATGGAGCAAATCAATAAAGTAGCGAAAGAACTCCAAGGTGGAATTGAGCAAATTGCTGCACATTCACAAGAGCTGGCTGCCACAAGTTTAGAAATAAGCGAACAGGCAGGAAGAGCAGAAGAGAAATCTGCGAATATTGAAGAAGTCGTCAAAACCATTGGCGGGATTGCTAGACAAACAAATCTGCTAGGTTTAAATGCTGCAATTGAAGCCGCAAGAGCAGGTGAGAATGGAAAAGGGTTCGCTGTCGTGGCTGATGAAGTGCGTAAATTATCAGATGGCTCGAAGGAAGCGGCTGAAACCATTAATACATTTTTAAAAGAAATCCAAGACAGCATTGGCACTTTGTCTGAAAACATCTCACAAATCAGCAGCTCAACAAATGAACAAGCCGAACAAGTGACAGACTTTACGAAGATTATTGAATCATTAAATGAGTTTAAAGTAGAGATGAATCAGTTTATTGAAGAAATGAGACAGGATACGAAATAGATCAAGAGCAGCCATCAATGGCTGCTTCAGCGTGTAGACAAACCCTCGCATTCGGTGTCAGGTCTGCGCTTCGGTGCTCACGAATGTCAAATTCGCTCCGCTCCGGTGCTCGCCCTTCCTAGACTGCAAAGGTTTTCTATCACGCTGAAAAGAAGACAAAGGGCTAAAATCAAAATCATTTTAGCCCTTTGTCAACAATCTGGAGCAGCCATCAATGGCTGCTTTTTTATAGGCAAATATCATGCCGAAATCACAAATTGAAATTTTTTTTCGAAAAGATGTTGACTTCAAATAAAATGATATGGTATATTAATTCTTGTCGATACGGAGGAATACCCAAGTCCGGCTGAAGGGATCGGTCTTGAAAACCGACAGGGGTGTCAAAGCCCGCGGGGGTTCGAATCCCTCTTCCTCCGCCATATTGATTTTTTACCTTAGTTGAATTAAACGCAAGCATAAAAATTGGAAATTGTCAAACCGCTGCATTTCGCGAATGCAGCGGTTTTTTTTATTTTGTTTTAGAGCGATTTTTTTGAATAACAGAAGCTATTTCATGAAGAATGGGATCAAGTGAACTTTCATCATGAAGTAGGTCGTAATCTTCAATATTAATTTTAATCACTGGGCATAAATCAAATTGTTCGATCCACTCTGTGTATCGAGTGTACATTTCTTCCCAATAAGCCCGGTCAGTTTGAGTTTCCATTTCTCTGCCGCGTTCTTCAATACGATGTAAAATATGATCTAAATCCCCGTGCAGATAGATGAGGACATCAGGGTGAGGGAAGTAAGGTGTCATCACCATCGCCTCAAATAGGCTTGTATATGTTTCATAATCGACCTCAGACATCGTACCTTTGTCCGCATGCATTTTTGCAAAAATGCCAGTGTCCTCATAAATGGAACGATCTTGTACATATCCTCCGCCAGATTCAAAAATCCGCTTTTGCTCCTTAAAACGCTCAGCCAGGAAATAGACCTGTAAGTGGAAGCTCCATCTTTGGAAATCTGAATAAAAAGGCTCTAAATATGGGTTATCATCTACTTTTTCAAGAGACGTTTGAAACCCTAGCTTGTCTGCTATTGTTTTGGTCATAGTGGATTTGCCGACACCAACAGTCCCGGCAATTGTGATGACTGCGTCCTTTGGTATTTCGATCTTGTTCATAGCACTTGCTCCTTTATGTTCTGTACAATTTGCTGGTAATCTTGCTGTGAGGAAACGAAGTCTGTATGATCTCCTTCAATTGTAATGATAGGAAGCCCTGGCTCAGTCTGTTTTAAATGTTCAATGGCCAGCTCATAATCTTCAATGAGTGTTTTTAAATAAGCTGGGTCAATGTCTTCTTCAAAAGAGCGTCCTCTCATCTGTATTCTTTCAAGTAAGGTTGGAAGGCTGGCTTTTATATAGATCATGGCATTTGGTTTAGGAAGATCATCTGTTAGCAGGTGATAGATCTTTCTGTATTTATCCATGTGCTTTTTTGATAATGTTCTTTCTGCAAATATCATATTTTTATAGACATGATAATCAGTGACAACCGGCTGCTGTTTATTCACATAGTTTTCTTCAATTAATTCTAACTGTTTGAACCGATTGCATAAAAAGAACATCTCAAGCTGAAAGCTCCATTGTTCCATATCTTCATAAAATTTATCTAAGAATGGATTTTCTTCTACAATCTCTTTTACTAAAGGAAATTGAAATTCCTTTGCAAGCATTGTAGCCAAAGTTGTTTTTCCGGCTCCAATTGGGCCTTCCACTGCAATAAAAGGGGCAGGATACATAGGCGTTCTCCTCTATCTATAAAGTTAAAGTTGTCAAACCAATGTATATTGTACCATACCCCTTCTAATAGATAGAGTGAATGGATTACGATGTCGTTCTTTTTTCAATATTAAATTGATCTGATAATAAGAGCCAATTTTGTGGGAAAGATAGACCTAATTTCCAATAAGCGATTCCGTTCAAATTTAGCTCTTTAATGAGGTTGAATTTTGCTTGAATCGACCTAGCGTCTTCGAACCAGACTTCATGATCTTTGTTATTGGCATCTGTATAACGAAAATGAGGTGCTTGTGCTGTTTCGTCGTATAGGATAGAGACATTGTGCTGTCTAGCAAGTGCAATTGCTTGTTGAGGACTGACGGCTTTGGCGATCGGGCCGCCCTGGACGAAAGGAAGTGTCCAATCATAGCCATATAAATTCTGTCCCATTACAATTTTATTGGCTGGTATGACAGTTAGTGCATATTCAATGACTTGGCGGACAGGTCCAATTGGAGAGACAGCTTGTGCAGGGCCGCCGCTGTATCCCCATTCATAGGTCATCAACACAACATGATCGACGATCTTACCGATCGCTTCATAGTCATGGGCTTCATACCATTTGCCCTTTTGCTGACTACTTGTTTTTGGTGCAAGTGCAACAGATATTGTCCATCCTTCTTGATGGAAACGAGCTGTTGCCTCTCTTAAAAATTGAATATAAGCATCTTTATCAACAGGGCGTAAATATTCAAAATCAAAATGGATTTCCTTGAATTGATACTTCTTGGCAACACGAACAATTTCATTTAAAAATGCCGTTTTGACAGATTGATTAGTTAAAAGAATACGGCCAAGTTCATCACTGAATTTTTCATTCTCTAGATTCGTCACCACCATGGTTAATACAGTTCTGTTCTGAGCGGCAATCTGGGGTAGTTGGTCTAAAGGTGATTCTCGTAGCGTCCCATCTCTTTGTGCTTGAAAACTAAAGACGTCTAAATGGGTTAAGTATGGGGAGGCCTCTCTGGCTGCCTGCTTTAAGTTTTCACTGACTTGATTTCCACGTGGTTCAATATAAGCATTGGAATTAATGTTCCTTTTCGGTCTTTGTGGAATATAGAGCAAGAAGCGAATAGGTAGTATCGCTTCAGGTCGAATTCTGTTCACACGTGCCAACTCTTCCACTGAGATTTGAAACCGTCTACCAATTTGATATAGTGTGTCATTTTGTTTGACCTCATAAAATTGACCTCTAATTGGAATGACAATTGTTTGTCCAATGACGAGTTGATTTGGTGTTTCGATTTCGTTAGTACGGATGATTTCATTGACTGTCGTTTTAAAACGCATGGCAATATCGTTTAAAGTATCTCCTCTTTTGACAACATAAATTTGAATAGTCAACGCCCCCTTTGTTATTGCTAACAATTTATGAGGGTTATGGCTAAATCATGTTTGATTTTCATTCGTGATTTCCTTAGCGGTGGTGATTTTTGCTAGAAGGACGTTCTCCATCATCGTTAAAGCGTAGTCGTTATCCCTGTCGTCGTTTGAAGCGATACAATCTTTAGGTACAATTAGATTGTATTCTCGCATGTACGCGTCATTTGCAGTGAACAAAACGCATATGTTCCCGGCAATTCCAGTTAGAATAATGTCCTCAACACCTAATTCATTTAAGAGTGTCTCTAGTGCAGTACCGTAGAAGGCAGAATGCTTAGGTTTAATTAAGAAGTAATTATCTTTAGATGGTGTCATTTTCTCTAAAATAGGAGCGCTTCTTTCGTTTTTGCATGTTTCCAGAACAGCTTGGATATCAGCCTTCCAAAGTCCGTAGTGATCGTTGATATAAATGATTGGCCAATTTTCCTTGAAAGCATGTTCTTTAAGAGCTAAAATTTTATTGGTCATTTGCTCTGTTTTTTCTGCAAGCACATGTCCCATTTCAAAATCAAAATTATTAATCATATCGATAATAAGCAGCGCCTTTTGGTGCTTTGACAAATTAAGACCCCCTTTAAAAGATTGTGATAATATGTTAACCTCAATTTCCTTTTAAAAAACATGAAAAGAGAGCCGTGCCATGACGAAAGATGAACAGTTTATGCAAGAAGCCATTTCCGAAGCCTTAAAAGCAGAACAAATAGGAGAAGTGCCGATTGGTGCCATCATAGTTGTTGATGACCAAATCGTGAGCCGGGCTCATAATTTAAGGGAAAGTGAGCAGCGTTCAATTGCACATGCAGAATTACTTGCTATTGATGAAGCATGTAAAGCGACAGGGAGCTGGCGTTTAGAAGATGCTGTTCTTTACGTTACGCTTGAACCATGCCCAATGTGTGCAGGTGCTATTGTTCTTTCTAGAGTGAAAAAGGTTGTTTTTGGTGCATACGATCCAAAAGGTGGATGTGCAGGTACTTTAATGAATTTATTGGATGATGAACGGTTTAATCATCAGTCTGAGGTCATCGGTGGTGTACTTGAAAATGAGTGTGGTGAGCTGTTAAGTCAGTTCTTCCGAAACCTCCGTCAGCGAAAGAAACAAGCCAAAAGTAAATGAATGGATGTCGTTTGCAATTTGAGCTATAAGAAGGTATACTTATGTCTGCGTCACTAACAATTTAATATTCATTTTGCCGTGCTAAGCGGGGAGGTAGCGGTGCCCTGTACTCGCAATCCGCTCTAGCGAGGCCGAATCCCTTCTCGAGGTTCGTTTACTTCAAGGTCTGCCTTAAATAAGTGGTGTTGACGTCTGGGTCCTGCGCAATGGGAATTCATGAACCATGTCAGGTCCGGAAGGAAGCAGCATTAAGTGAAACCTCTCATGTGCCGCAGGGTTGCCTGGGCCGAGCTAACTGTTTAAGTAACGCTTGGGGTAGCGAATCGACAGAAGGTGCACGGTAAATCAATATTAAATGTAACTCATCTAGTTTATCTAGGTGAGTTTTTTGTTGCTGTTCAAAGGATAGCTCAACTGCTTTAGTTATACAAATAGATAAAAAGTCTTTTTGGCGCCATTTGTTTTTTTCACTAATTGTAACAGGAACTGGTGTTCTTTTTGGGGTTTCAGGTCTTTTCACAAAGCTAGAAAATACGTTTTTAATGCATGAAAAGTAGAAACTCTATAATTGAAATCATCTTTTTGGCATATTAGAAAATAAAGGTGTGCTTTTGAATTGATCGGTGCATCATGTATAATGAAAAGGATGATAAATGGAGGAGGGCGTATTTGTGAGTTATCAAGCTTTATATCGAGTGTTCAGACCTCAAGTTTTTGAGGATGTTGTTGGACAAGAACACATCACAAAAACGTTGCAAAATGCCCTTTTGCAGAAAAAGTTTTCTCATGCTTACTTATTTTCAGGTCCTAGAGGAACAGGTAAAACAAGTGCTGCCAAAATCTTTGCAAAGGCAGTGAACTGTGAAAAGTCACCTGTTAGTGAGCCGTGTAATGAATGTGATGCCTGTAAAGGAATTACAAATGGTTCAATTTCAGACGTGATTGAAATAGATGCTGCCTCGAATAACGGGGTAGATGAAATCCGAGATATACGTGATAAAGTGAAATTTGCTCCTTCGGCGGTTACATATAAGGTTTATATTATAGACGAAGTACATATGCTCTCTATCGGTGCATTTAATGCCCTCCTTAAAACGCTGGAAGAACCGCCTGCTCATTGTATCTTTATTTTGGCTACCACAGAGCCTCATAAGATTCCTCTTACCATCATATCTCGTTGTCAGCGATTTGATTTTAAACGAATCACGACCAAAGATATTGTTGGAAGAATGGAGAAAATTGTAGATGCAGAAGGCCTAAACGTACAGGAGGGCTCGCTCGAGATTATTGCTAGTGCAGCTGATGGCGGTATGCGTGATGCACTAAGTCTCTTAGATCAAGCGATCTCATTTAGTGGTGAACAATTGACAATTGATGATGCGCTGCTCATTACAGGTGCTGTATCTCAGCATTTCATTAGTCAGCTTGCTGAAGCAATTTTTGATCAAAATATTGCCACAGCGTTAGATACATTAAATGAATTGCTTCAGCAGGGGAAAGATGCTGCTAAATTAATAGAGGATATGATTTTTTACTTTAGAGATATGCTGCTTTATAAAACGGCACCAGATCTCGAGGGTGTCCTTGAAAAGGTAAAGGTCGACGAAAGTTTCGTGGCACTGTCAGATCGTGTGACACCTCAGTTTCTGTATGAAACAATTGAAGTCCTGAATAAAAGCCACCAAGAAATGAAATGGACAAATCATCCTAGGATTTTCTTTGAGGTAGCGGTTGTAAAGCTGTGTCAGTCAACAGCAGGATTGACACAAGGTCATGCTGACGCTGATTTAACGGCGCTAACAGATAAAATAAACAGGCTGGAACAGGAACTCTCAAGGCTAAGAGCCGAAGGGGTACCAATGTCTCCATCTCATAGCCCTCAAGAAAAAAAGGAAGCGCCTCGACCACAAACGAGTAACAAAAATGGCTATCGTGCTCCTGTCGGCCGAATTCATGAGATTCTAAAAGAAGCGAAACGGCCTGAGTTAGAAAAAATTAAAGGCAAATGGGGAGAGCTCCTTGCCCAGTTGAAACAGCAGAATAAAGTGTCTCACGCTGCGTTATTAACGGACAGTGAGCCAGTTGCGGCTGCTTCGCATGCCTTTGTTTTAAAATTCAAGTTTGAAATACATTGTAAAATGGTTGCTGAAGATAAAAGCGGTGTTCGAACCAATCTTGAACAACTGCTAGAGTCTATGTTAGGAAAAAGAGTGGAATTAGTTGGCGTTCCTGACGCTCAATGGGGTAAAATAAGAGAAGAATTTTTAAGAGATCATCAGCCGGATGAACAAGCAGATGGTCAGGGAACTTCTACTGAAGAGGATCCATTGATTGCGGAAGCAAAGAAATTAGTAGGAACCGATTTAATTGAAATTAAAGATTAATAAAAATGAAAGAGAGTGGTGTTCATATGCGCGGTGGAATGGGAAATATGCAAAAAATGATGAAACAAATGCAAAAAATGCAAAAGGATATGGCAAAGGCTCAAGAAGAGCTTGCAGAAAAAGTTCTTGAAGGTACAGCTGGTGGCGGTATGGTCACTGTAAAAGTAAATGGACAAAAAGAAGTCGTTGATGTAGCAATTAATGAAGAAGTTGTTGATCCAGAAGATATCGATATGCTTCAAGATCTTGTTCTTGCTGCGACAAACGATGCATTGAAAAAAGTCGATGAGCTAACGAATGAAACGATGGGTCAATTCACAAAAGGAATGAACATGCCAGGTTTATTCTAGGAGGAATAACTGAAGATGCAATATCCTGAACCAATATCAAAGCTGATTGACAGCTTTATGAAATTGCCAGGAATCGGACCAAAAACTGCGGTCCGTCTGGCTTTTTTTGTTCTTAGTATGCAGGAAGATGTCGTACTAGATTTTGCGAAGGCGCTTGTAAATGCAAAGCGTAATTTAACTTATTGTTCTGTATGCGGTCATATTACAGACCAAGATCCTTGCTATATTTGTGAAGATACAAGAAGAGATCAATCTGTTATCTGTGTAGTGCAGGATCCAAAAGATGTAATCGCAATGGAAAAAATGAAAGAATACAACGGCTTATATCATGTGCTTCATGGTGCCATTTCGCCAATGGACGGAATTGGTCCAGAGGATATTAAAATTCCTGACCTATTAAAAAGACTGCAAGACGATCAAGTGACAGAGGTGATCCTTGCAACCAATCCAAACATTGAAGGAGAAGCAACAGCCATGTATATCTCCAGATTGTTAAAACCATCAGGAATTAAACTCTCTCGCATTGCTCACGGACTTCCAGTAGGCGGAGATTTAGAGTATGCGGATGAAGTCACACTGTCTAAGGCTCTAGAAGGCAGACGTGAGATGTAGGAAGGAGAAGTACGGTACATGGGTTTTCTTCGCAGAAAATCAATTCGAAAAGAATTCGATGAGAAATTAATTCAACAGCTTTTTAAGCAAAAAGAAGAATGGAACAGACAAAAAAAGCTTGTCGCAAATAGCGTTGAGCCTTCACCGGACATTCTATTCGAATTAAAGCTTGCTCAAGCGAAGTACTTTTTCTATCTGAGAGAAGCGAAAAAGAGGAATTTACGTCTAAACAACTGGAAATAGCAGGTCTATTGTACATAATCTTCTCATATGCTTGTACTATTCATATGAAGAGGGGATGAGAGGATTATGGAACCTGTTATTGTGATTGGGTCAATTTTGCTGGCTGTGCTATTGTTGTTTATGTCAGGTGTGCAGGCGAATCCATTCAAATGGTTAGGGCTTATCGGAGTGAAGTTTGTGGCAGGCGCTCTTTTTTTATTTTGCCTCAACCTATTTGGCGAGAGTCTAGGATTACATGTCTCTATTAATCCTGTAACGAGTGGAATTAGTGGTTTATTGGGTATTCCAGGCGTAGCAGCTTTAATTGTAATTGAAAAGTTTATTATTTAATGAAAAATATTGTTGACTTTGATTCGGTAGGATGGTAAATTAGTATACGTCGCTGATGACGAAGAAACGAAAAAACATACTAACAAAAAAGTTGTTGACACTAACAACTTTGATGTGATAAGATGTTCTAGTCGCTTCTGAAGCGGTAAACAAGTTCTTTGAAAACTAAACAAGACAAAACGTACCTGTTAATTCGAGTTTTTATAAAAAAATCCTATGATACTTCATAGGTAGTCAGTCAAACGCTGACGAAAAACAAAACTTCGGTTTTGTACTTTTTCGGAGAGTTTGATCCTGGCTCAGGACGAACGCTGGCGGCGTGCCTAATACATGCAAGTCGAGCGGACAGAAGGGAGCTTGCTCCCGGATGTTAGCGGCGGACGGGTGAGTAACACGTGGGTAACCTGCCTGTAAGACTGGGATAACTCCGGGAAACCGGAGCTAATACCGGATAGTTCCTTGAACCGCATGGTTCAAGGATGAAAGACGGTTTCGGCTGTCACTTACAGATGGACCCGCGGCGCATTAGCTAGTTGGTGGGGTAATGGCTCACCAAGGCGACGATGCGTAGCCGACCTGAGAGGGTGATCGGCCACACTGGGACTGAGACACGGCCCAGACTCCTACGGGAGGCAGCAGTAGGGAATCTTCCGCAATGGACGAAAGTCTGACGGAGCAACGCCGCGTGAGTGATGAAGGTTTTCGGATCGTAAAGCTCTGTTGTTAGGGAAGAACAAGTGCGAGAGTAACTGCTCGCACCTTGACGGTACCTAACCAGAAAGCCACGGCTAACTACGTGCCAGCAGCCGCGGTAATACGTAGGTGGCAAGCGTTGTCCGGAATTATTGGGCGTAAAGGGCTCGCAGGCGGTTTCTTAAGTCTGATGTGAAAGCCCCCGGCTCAACCGGGGAGGGTCATTGGAAACTGGGAAACTTGAGTGCAGAAGAGGAGAGTGGAATTCCACGTGTAGCGGTGAAATGCGTAGAGATGTGGAGGAACACCAGTGGCGAAGGCGACTCTCTGGTCTGTAACTGACGCTGAGGAGCGAAAGCGTGGGGAGCGAACAGGATTAGATACCCTGGTAGTCCACGCCGTAAACGATGAGTGCTAAGTGTTAGGGGGTTTCCGCCCCTTAGTGCTGCAGCTAACGCATTAAGCACTCCGCCTGGGGAGTACGGTCGCAAGACTGAAACTCAAAGGAATTGACGGGGGCCCGCACAAGCGGTGGAGCATGTGGTTTAATTCGAAGCAACGCGAAGAACCTTACCAGGTCTTGACATCCTCTGACAACCCTAGAGATAGGGCTTTCCCTTCGGGGACAGAGTGACAGGTGGTGCATGGTTGTCGTCAGCTCGTGTCGTGAGATGTTGGGTTAAGTCCCGCAACGAGCGCAACCCTTGATCTTAGTTGCCAGCATTCAGTTGGGCACTCTAAGGTGACTGCCGGTGACAAACCGGAGGAAGGTGGGGATGACGTCAAATCATCATGCCCCTTATGACCTGGGCTACACACGTGCTACAATGGACAGAACAAAGGGCTGCAAGACCGCAAGGTTTAGCCAATCCCATAAATCTGTTCTCAGTTCGGATCGCAGTCTGCAACTCGACTGCGTGAAGCTGGAATCGCTAGTAATCGCGGATCAGCATGCCGCGGTGAATACGTTCCCGGGCCTTGTACACACCGCCCGTCACACCACGAGAGTTTGCAACACCCGAAGTCGGTGAGGTAACCTTTATGGAGCCAGCCGCCGAAGGTGGGGCAGATGATTGGGGTGAAGTCGTAACAAGGTAGCCGTATCGGAAGGTGCGGCTGGATCACCTCCTTTCTAAGGATATATGGAGCAGCGTGCGTTTTCGTCTTGTTTAGTTTTGAAGGAACTTGCAAAAGATCCTACAACATCATATCTTCGATATGAAAGATGGGCCTGTAGCTCAGCTGGTTAGAGCGCACGCCTGATAAGCGTGAGGTCGGTGGTTCGAGTCCACTCAGGCCCACCATCTTCTATTAAATCGGGGCCTTAGCTCAGCTGGGAGAGCGCCTGCCTTGCACGCAGGAGGTCAGCGGTTCGATCCCGCTAGGCTCCACCAACGTGTTCTTTGAAAACTAGATAACAATAAGTAATACATTCACATTGAATGCAATGCAAAGTTCATCACACATAGTGATTCTTTCTAAAGTAAGAAATGGTTAAGTTAGAAAGGGCGCACGGTGGATGCCTTGGCACTAGGAGCCGATGAAGGACGGGACGAACACCGATATGCTTCGGGGAGCTGTAAGCAAGCTTTGATCCGGAGATTTCCGAATGGGGAAACCCACTGCTCGTAATGGAGTAGTATCCATACTTGAATACATAGAGTATGAGAAGGCATACCCGGGGAACTGAAACATCTAAGTACCCGGAGGAAGAGAAAGCAAATGCGATTCCCTGAGTAGCGGCGAGCGAAACGGGAACAGCCCAAACCAAGAGGCTTGCCTCTTGGGGTTGTAGGACACTCTATACGGAGTTACAAAGGAACGATATAAGCGAAGAGGTCTGGAAAGGCCCGCCAAAGAAGGTAACAGCCCTGTAACTGAAATGTTGTTCTCTCCAGAGTGGATCCTGAGTACGGCGGAACACGTGAAATTCCGTCGGAATCCGGGAGGACCATCTCCCAAGGCTAAATACTCCCTAGTGACCGATAGTGAACCAGTACCGTGAGGGAAAGGTGAAAAGCACCCCGGAAGGGGAGTGAAATAGATCCTGAAACCGTGTGCCTACAAGTAGTCAGAGCCCGTTAACGGGTGATGGCGTGCCTTTTGTAGAATGAACCGGCGAGTTACGATCCCGTGCAAGGTTAAGCAGAAGATGCGGAGCCGCAGCGAAAGCGAGTCTGAATAGGGCGCATGAGTACGTGGTCGTAGACCCGAAACCAGGTGATCTACCCATGTCCAGGGTGAAGTTCAGGTAACACTGAATGGAGGCCCGAACCCACGCACGTTGAAAAGTGCGGGGATGAGGTGTGGGTAGGGGTGAAATGCCAATCGAACCTGGAGATAGCTGGTTCTCTCCGAAATAGCTTTAGGGCTAGCCTCAAGGTAAGAGTCTCGGAGGTAGAGCACTGATTGGACTAGGGGCCCCTACCGGGTTACCGAATTCAGTCAAACTCCGAATGCCGATGACTTATCCTTGGGAGTCAGACTGCGAGTGATAAGATCCGTAGTCGAAAGGGAAACAGCCCAGACCGCCAGCTAAGGTCCCAAAGTATACGTTAAGTGGAAAAGGATGTGGAGTTGCTTAGACAACCAGGATGTTGGCTTAGAAGCAGCCACCATTTAAAGAGTGCGTAATAGCTCACTGGTCGAGTGACTCTGCGCCGAAAATGTACCGGGGCTAAACGTATCACCGAAGCTGCGGACTGTTCTTACGAACAGTGGTAGGAGAGCGTTCTAAGGGCTGTGAAGCCAGACCGGAAGGACTGGTGGAGCGCTTAGAAGTGAGAATGCCGGTATGAGTAGCGAAAGACGGGTGAGAATCCCGTCCACCGAATGCCTAAGGTTTCCTGAGGAAGGCTCGTCCGCTCAGGGTTAGTCGGGACCTAAGCCGAGGCCGAAAGGCGTAGGCGATGGACAACAGGTTGATATTCCTGTACCACCTCCTCACCATTTGAGCAATGGGGGGACGCAGGAGGATAGGGTAAGCGCGGTATTGGATATCCGCGTCCAAGCAGTTAGGCTGGGAAATAGGCAAATCCGTTTCCCGTAAAGGCTGAGCTGTGATGGCGAGCGAAATTTAGTAGCGAAGTTCCTGATTCCACACTGCCAAGAAAAGCCTCTAGCGAGGTGAGAGGTGCCCGTACCGCAAACCGACACAGGTAGGCGAGGAGAGAATCCTAAGGTGATCGAGAGAACTCTCGTTAAGGAACTCGGCAAAATGACCCCGTAACTTCGGGAGAAGGGGTGCTTCTTAGGGTGTTAAAGCCCCGAGAAGCCGCAGTGAATAGGCCCAGGCGACTGTTTAGCAAAAACACAGGTCTCTGCGAAGCCGTAAGGCGAAGTATAGGGGCTGACGCCTGCCCGGTGCTGGAAGGTTAAGAGGAGCGCTTAGCGTAAGCGAAGGTGCGAATTGAAGCCCCAGTAAACGGCGGCCGTAACTATAACGGTCCTAAGGTAGCGAAATTCCTTGTCGGGTAAGTTCCGACCCGCACGAAAGGCGCAACGATCTGGGCACTGTCTCAACGAGAGACTCGGTGAAATTATAGTACCTGTGAAGATGCAGGTTACCCGCGACAGGACGGAAAGACCCCGTGGAGCTTTACTGCAGCCTGATATTGAATGTTGGTACAGCTTGTACAGGATAGGTAGGAGCCTTGGAAACCGGAGCGCTAGCTTCGGTGGAGGCATCGGTGGGATACTACCCTGGCTGTATTGACCTTCTAACCCGCTGCCCTTATCGGGCAGGGAGACAGTGTCAGGTGGGCAGTTTGACTGGGGCGGTCGCCTCCTAAAATGTAACGGAGGCGCCCAAAGGTTCCCTCAGAATGGTTGGAAATCATTCGCAGAGTGTAAAGGCACAAGGGAGCTTGACTGCGAGACCTACAAGTCGAGCAGGGACGAAAGTCGGGCTTAGTGATCCGGTGGTTCCGCATGGAAGGGCCATCGCTCAACGGATAAAAGCTACCCCGGGGATAACAGGCTTATCTCCCCCAAGAGTCCACATCGACGGGGAGGTTTGGCACCTCGATGTCGGCTCATCGCATCCTGGGGCTGTAGTCGGTCCCAAGGGTTGGGCTGTTCGCCCATTAAAGCGGTACGCGAGCTGGGTTCAGAACGTCGTGAGACAGTTCGGTCCCTATCCGTCGCGGGCGCAGGAAATTTGAGAGGAGCTGTCCTTAGTACGAGAGGACCGGGATGGACGCACCGCTGGTGTACCAGTTGTTCTGCCAAGGGCATCGCTGGGTAGCTATGTGCGGACGGGATAAGTGCTGAAAGCATCTAAGCATGAAGCCCCCCTCAAGATGAGATTTCCCATTCCGCAAGGAAGTAAGATCCCTGAAAGATGATCAGGTTGATAGGTCTGAGGTGGAAGCGTGGTGACACGTGGAGCTGACAGATACTAATAGATCGAGGACTTAACCTATATTCTAATGTGAAACATGAACATTGTTATCTAGTTTTGAGAGAACATTCTCTCCATCAGGTTTGGTGGCGATAGCGAAGAGGTCACACCCGTTCCCATACCGAACACGGAAGTTAAGCTCTTCAGCGCCGATGGTAGTTGGGGGGTTTCCCCCTGTGAGAGTAGGACGCCGCCAAGCTTCTATCAGGATCAGTTCCATTTGGAACTGGTCTTTTTTGTTTTTTAAGAAAAGGAACAAACACTCGATCTGACATGGATACATATACTAAACTACCATCTAAAACATTCTTAATTTTGTATACAATTGAAAGCGCTAGGGCATACTGAAGCTATAAGTGGAGGTGTCACAATGAGCAAAAAAGAGCGAGAAGCGATTTGTTTGATTTGTGAAGAGAAAAAAACAAAGGGAATTTATTTATATCATCAGTTTTTGTGCCGAGAATGTGAGCGAAAGTTAATTTCTACATCGACCTCGGATCCCAGCTATGCCGATTATGTTAGAAAGCTTAAAAATCTTCATACGCCGCCTTTGTATTCATAGACCATTAGATGGTCTTTTTTTATGAGCCATGAAGGATTGGGCCTGTTTTTTGGAACTTAGTTTGGACATCATCCGTAATTAATAATAAGATAAACAGAGAGCCTGATTATTCATAGGAGTCGATGAACATGAAATCAATTTTTTATACATTTATATGGGCCATCCTCTCTACTTTTTTTTCGCTTGTGATTTTAACCGTCAGTATTGGGGTTTTCCATCATCATGTTGGATTATCGATACTGTATGCGATGATAGGGTGGGGCGTGATGTTTGCAGGGAGCAGATGGGTTGCTTTCCAGTTGTTTTTAAAGAAACACGGACTGTCTCGTAGTGATTATGTATATATCAAACAGCATTTAAAAGAAGCAGGACAAAAGCTTGTACGTTTAAAGAAAGCTTTATTTGCTGTGAAAAACGTACAAACGATCAAACATAATTATGAAATTCTCAGACTTGCACGACGAATCTATACGATTACAAAAAAAGAGCCGAACCGGTTTTATGATGCACAGCGTTTTTATTTCGAAAGCTTGGATTCTGTTGTTGAACTAACTGAAAAATATGCACTATTGTATAATCAGCCTGATCGCAGTCATGAGCTGGAAATGACACTTAGCCAAACTCGAGTGACGCTGACAGAGCTGCAAAAGCAATTGACGAATGATTTGCAGCAAGTATTAGGAAGAGACATAGAAGCTCTTCATATTGAGCTTGAAGTGGCAGATAAAATGATAAAGAAATAATGAAAGGAGTCAAACGCAATGAAACCAGAAGATCACATCCGATCATCAACTGCTTCCACTACAGATCTTCAGTTTCGGGTGTTTGATACCTTATCTGATGAGGAGAAACAAGAAGCCATACAGCGTGCCGAGCAGATCCCTGACAATCCGCAAAAGCTGCTTTTCTATGGTACACGTGTTCAGGAACGATTATTGGAACAATCACAACAAATGATGAAATATGTTGAGAAAAAAGATATCGATCAAATAGGAGATGTGCTTGAGGCCTTTTTGCACCAGCTGCATATAGTAGAACCTGAGGATTTACTGCCAAAGAAGCAGGGCTTTTTTTTGAAATTGTTTCAGCGGGAGAAGCGTTCTACTCAGGAAATCATATCGCGTTTTCAACATGCAAAATCACAGATCGAGAGATTATCAGCAAGACTTCGTTATGCAAAAGGCGGATTAATCTCGGATCATATGTTATTAGAGCGTTTATTTGAAGAAAATCAAACTTATTTCCAAGAGATGACGATGCAGGTTGCAGCAGTTGAAGCGAAAATGACAACTTTAGAAAAGCAGATCATATCAGAAACGCAGCATATTGGTAATCGGACTATAGAGGAGAAATTGATGAGTCAGGAATTCAATGCAGAAGAGTATATGGAGAGGTTGAAGGAACGGAAATATGATTTGCTGTTAAGCCGGCAAATTGCGTTGCAATGTAATGCCCAAATTCGAATGATCCAGCATACGAATCATACATTGGCCAATCACATTCAATCAACTGTTTCTGCATCCATTCCTCTATGGATCAACCAAATGTCGATTGCGTTAACGCTTATTCAGCAGCGTGCCAATTCAGCTCTTCAGAATCGTATCCAAAAAACATACGAAAAGGTATCAAAGCAACAGGGAGAACTTCTTGAAGAAGCAGCTTTTGCACCTATAGATACGTTGAAAAAGGTTCAACGCCAATTAGCAGAAACCTTACAGGAAACGTTACAGGTGAAAGAGCATGGAAGCCAAGAGCGTGCTCAATTGAAAAACAGCATGTATGAGGCAGAACAGAAGCTGACAAATCACCAGCCAATAAAGGAATGAGAATCCATCTTTCGGTTCCCTTGTATGAACGTTATAATAGACATAAGATATCGAAAGTGAAAAGGATCGATTTGTTTGAAAACACCTTTATATACAGCATTAGTACAACATGCGGAAAAGAAACCTTATTCTTTCCACGTTCCAGGACATCACAATGGAGATGTCTTTTTTGATGAGGCACGGACTTATTATGACTCAATTCTTCAGCTGGATGTAACAGAGCTTGAAGGATTAGATGATCTTCATCATCCAACTGGTGTGATTCAAGAGGCTGAACATTTATTGGCAAAGCTATATGGATCAGATCAAAGCTTTTTCCTTGTGAATGGGACAACTGTCGGAAATTTAGCGATGGTGATGACAGCCTGTCGTGCGGGAGATGAGATTTTCGTCCAGCGAAATTGTCATAAGTCTGTTTACCATGCGATTGAGCTTGCAGGAGCAAGACCTATTATGGTAGAAGCTGAGATAGATCAACACCTGCATGTTCCAACACATGTGACGGATGAAACAGTCAAAAAAGCCATAGCCAAACATCCTAATTGCCGGGCGATCGTTTTGACTTATCCGAACTACTATGGTCATGCAGCTGATTTATCAAAACTGATTCACATGTGCCACGAAGCAGGCATGATCGTTTTGGTTGATGAGGCACATGGTGCACATTTTGTATTAGGCGGCGCTTTTCCTCCATCTGCTCTTTCCTATGGAGCTGACGTGGTGGTACAATCAGCACATAAAACCCTTCCAGCCATGACGATGGGTTCCTACCTTCATCTGCAGGGGGGACGAATGGATGCAAAACGTTTGAAAACATTCCTCACGATGCTTCAAAGCAGTTCTCCATCCTATCCAATTATGGCCTCATTAGATGTGGCAAGGGCCTATGTCGAGGAGATCAAGAAAAAAGGGATCTTGGATGGAATGATGAAAGGGCTGGCAGAGCTGAAAAATGAGTTCAACCGTATACCTCAGCTTGAAGTAGTCGAGTCTGAATTGCTTTCTAACGATCCATTAAAATGTGTGATTCGATCAACAAAAGGGCTGACGGGTTATGAACTGAAACGAGTGCTTGAATCAGTGGAGGTTCACCCAGAGCTTGCGGACGAACATCAGGTTTTACTTGTCTTTGGTTTAGGACAGAAGAAGGATATTTCTTTTAACCGAATAGAGCAGGCCCTTAATCAAAGCGATTCATTTCTCAAAGGAAAAGGTCATATCCAAAGAGAGGCACTGGCTATTGAGAACAATGAGCATAGACAGGATATAGAAGCCGTCCCATTTGAACATGCAGCAGGCCGGATTAGTGCAGAATCGGTTATACCATATCCACCGGGTATTCCTTTGATCGTTAAGGGAGAACGTATTGAAATCGATCAAATCGCGGCTTTAAGCCGTTTACTTGGACATCAGGTTCATGTTCAAGCGAGTCAGGTGATTCATCAGAGAAAATTATATGTTTATATAGAAGAGGAGACACTATGAGCGGTATGTTTATTACGTTTGAAGGGCCAGAGGGTGCCGGAAAAACGACAGTGATTCGAAAAGTGTATGAAGAAATGGAACGCCAAGGATATGCAGTGATGGCGACACGTGAGCCTGGCGGCATTGACATTGCAGAGCAGATTCGTGAAGTCATTTTAAATGAAAAAAACACAAAAATGGACGCGAAAACAGAAGCTTTGCTATATGCAGCGGCGAGAAGGCAGCATTTGGCTGAGAAGGTAGAACCGGCATTACAGCGCGGGCAGACAGTTTTATGTGATCGTTTTGTTGATAGCTCCCTTGCTTATCAAGGCTATGCGAGAGGGCTTGGGATTGAAGCAGTAAAATCAATTAATGATTTTGCTATCAATGGCACGATGCCACAAATGACCATTTATTTTTCTATTACACCTGAGGAAGGGCTAAAGCGAATTGATGCCAACCAGGGAAGAGAAAAGAATCGATTAGACATGGAGACGCTGAATTTCCACCAGCTGGTCAGAGAAGGCTATGAACTGCTTATTGCACAATCACCAGAACGATTCCGTGTAGTGGATGCATCTCAGCCGATGCAGGCTGTCTATGAAGAAGTCATTCAATTGATTCAGGACACATTAAAGCAAAATCAAATATGACCTAATTCCCAATCGTTGTTATAATATAGAGGAAGACATCGGCATGTCATCTGTGCCTAAAATAAAGGAGGCCAATCAAATGAAATTAATTGTTGCCGTTGTACAGGACCAAGATAGCAGCAAGTTGTTGAAAATATTGACTGAACATCATTTCGGCGTGACAAAATTAGCTTCAACTGGTGGGTTTTTAAAGTCTGGGAATACGACTTTTATTATTGGTTGTGATGATGTCCGAGTGGATAAAGCATTACAGCTTATAAAAGAAAATTGCCGTAAACGTGATCAAATGATTGCGCCTGTATCCCCAATGGGTGGAAATGCAGATTCATACGTACCATACCCTGTTGAGGTTGAAGTTGGCGGAGCTACTGTTTTTATTCTGCCAGTTGAACAATTTCATCAATTTTAAGGATGGGTTGCTGTGAAAATTAATCAAGATATGCGGCTGCGTCTAGAAAAGCGTGAACTTCAAGCATTGAAAGGAAACCAAACATCTGCTTCCTTTAAAGCTTCGATGGAGACGCAAAGCGGCAAACTGCGCTTAGAACAGCTGACGGTCATGCTCAGTGATATCGAAGTGTTCGGTAAAAAGCTAGCGAAGTCACGAAACCTAAAGGATTTGGCTAGGTTTAAAGGACTGGTGAAGCGCTTTGTGAAAGAGACAGTCGATAATGGATTAAATATAGAAACATCAAGGAGCTTTGACATTTATGGCAACACACGTACACTTGCTTTAGTCAAAGCCTTAGATGAGAAGCTGATTGAATTAACCGAGGAAATGATGGACCAAGAGAAACCATCTATTGATTTGCTTGAACGTATTGGAGAAATAAAAGGTTTATTGATTAACCTTTACACATAGAGAGTGATAACATGGCAATTAGCTGGGATGACATGAATGATTTGCAGCCGCGCGTCATGCGGCTGATTTTTAATAGTATTGAAAAAGACCGACTTGCGCATGCCTACTTATTTGAAGGGAAAAAAGGAACCGGTAAGCTGGATGCAGCGATGCTGATGGCTAAGAGCTTTTTTTGTTTGGAATCAGGAGTGAAACCATGTGAATCCTGTCAAAACTGCAAAAGGATTGCATCAGGAAACCATCCCGATTTACATCTTGTGCAGCCTGACGGACAATCAATTAAGAAGGCACAAGTGCAGGCACTGCAGGAGGAATTTACAAAAGCGGGTGTAGAATCTCACCGGAAAATGTATATTATTCTTCATGCGGACAAAATGACGGTCAATGCCGCGAACAGTTTATTGAAGTTCCTAGAGGAGCCCAATCGGGAAACGATGGCGGTTTTAATCACTGAGCAATCGCATAAAATGCTGGATACGATTATTTCAAGATGTCAGATGCTCAGCTTTCAGCCGCTGCAGCCACAATCCTTGGAGCAGCAGCTTTTACAAGAAGGCGTATCTCAGCATCTCGCAAGGCTTTTGTCGAATTTAACCAATAATTTAGCAGAAGCACTCGAATTAAGTCGAAATGATCAGTTTGCAGAGTCTAGAGCGAAAGTGATAAAATTGTATGAAGTCTTACACCAGCGAAAAGAACATGCATTTTTTTATATACAGGATCAATGGATGCCTTTTTTCAAAGAGAAAGACCTTCAAGAAACAGGTCTGGATATGCTTTTATTTATATATCGTGATGTATTGTCGATTCAAATAGGAAATGAAGATAAAGTCATTTATCAAGACTTATTCCAGACAATGAAGCAGCATGCGCTGCATTCCACACAGCAGATGGTGACCAGCCAGATCCTTGCTGTATTAGAAGCGAAAAAGAGACTTCAATCCAACGTGAATGCCCAAGGGCTGATGGAGCAATTGGTGTTGATGTTGCAGGAGGGATAAGCTTGTACAACGTAATTGGTGTTCGCTTTAAAAAAGCGGGCAAAATCTATTATTTCGATCCTAATGGATTTCATATAGAAAATGATAGTTGTGTCATTGTAGAAACAGTCAGAGGGGTTGAGTACGGACAAGTGGTCATCGCCAACAAAAAAGTAGATGAACACGATGTGGTTCTCCCTCTGCGTAAAGTCATTCGTGTAGCAGACGAACGAGACCGGCTCATCGTTGAGGAAAACAAAGAAGCAGCGATGACAGCCTTTGATACATGTCTTCAGAAGGTAAGTGAACATGGGCTGGAAATGAAACTGGTCGATGTTGAGTTTACATTTGACCGCAACAAGGTCATCTTCTACTTCACAGCAGATGGCAGAGTTGATTTCCGTGAGCTAGTGAAGGATCTTGCATCAATCTTCAAAACGAGAATTGAACTTCGCCAGATTGGTGTAAGAGACGAGGCAAAAATGCTTGGAGGCATTGGTCCTTGCGGGCGAATGCTCTGCTGTTCGACATTCTTAGGAGATTTTGAACCAGTGTCGATTAAGATGGCAAAGGATCAAAATCTATCGTTAAATCCTACAAAAATTTCAGGACTATGCGGCCGCTTGATGTGCTGCTTGAAATATGAGAATGATGAGTATGAAACAGCGAAGGAACAATTACCGGATATCGGCGAAACGATTCAGACGTCTAATGGCTCTGCAAAGGTAGTGGGGCTCAATATTTTAGAACGAATTTTGCAAGTTGAATTAACCGGGCAAGAAAAAGTGATAGAATATACATGGGAAGAATTATTACAAGAAGGCGTTGTATCTGCACAAACAACTGAGTAACGAGGTGTGCCACCTTGGATAAAAAGGAACTATTTGATACGGTGATTAATTTAGAAGAACAAATCGGTTCTCTTTATCGCCAGTTAGGTGATTTGAAAAATCATATCGGTGAAGTGATTGAAGAAAATCATCAGCTGCAGATGGAGAATCAGCACTTGCGTGAACGTCTGGATCAGTCCGATCGAGACAAATCGTCTGAGGCAGAGAATGATTCTGCCCAGAAGGCAAGTCATTCTGATATAGGAGAAGGTCATGATAACCTGGCCCGATTATATCAGGAGGGCTTCCATATTTGTAATGTACATTATGGGAGCATTCGTAAAGAGGGAGACTGTTTGTTCTGTCTGTCATTTTTAAATAAAAAATGAGAAAAGGCTTCCGCTGAATCGGAAGCCTTTTTCACAGGAAAAGAAAGGATACATCATGGTTTCGTTAAGAGAAGATGAACGTTTAGATTACCTGCTCGCCGAAGATATGAAGATTATTCAAAGTAAAACTGTGTTTGCCTTTTCATTGGACGCAGTGTTATTAGCTAAATTTGCTTATGTGCCAATCCAAAAAGGGGAAATCATTGACCTTTGTACCGGAAATGGCATTGTGCCATTGCTGCTTTCGACTCGATCTAAGGCCTCGATTACGGGTGTTGAAATTCAAGAACGGTTGTTTGATATGGCCAAAAGAAGTGTGGAGTATAATCAACTTGCGCACCAGATCGAATTGATTCATGGTGACTTGAATGATATGCCGGAACGCTACGGCAACCATAAAGTTGATGTGATTACATGTAACCCGCCATATTTTAAAACACCTTCTAAGGATGAAATCAATGAAAATGAATACTTGGCGATTGCCCGGCATGAAATTCATTGTACATTAGAAGATGTTATTCGTGTTTCTTCCACGCTGCTAAAGCAAGGGGGGAAACTGGCGATGGTTCATCGACCAGGACGGCTGCTTGAGATTGTGGAATTAATGAAGAAATACCGAATTGAGCCAAAACGTATTCAATTTGTTTATCCCAAACAAGGGAAAGAAGCCAATACCATCTTGGTAGAGGGCATAAAAGATGGAAAACCAGATCTGAAAATTCTCCCGCCTCTTTTTGTTTATAGAGAAGACCAGGAGTATACAGATGAAATCAGGACGATACTGTATGGAGAAGCATAATCATTACTTCTATGTATTAAAATGTGCAGATGGCAGCCTGTATGCGGGTTATACAAATGATTTACAAAAAAGATTGATGACCCACAATAGTGGAAAAGGAGCAAAGTATACAAGAGCGAGACGGCCGGTTGAGCTTTTTTATCATGAATGTTTTGCAACCAAAAGAGAAGCCATGCAGCAAGAATATCGTTTCAAAACGTGGACACGGAAAAAGAAAGACATGTATATAGAAGAAATGCGAATGGAAAAGGAGGCGGCACATGAAAAAGACACAGAAAAGCTTTGATGGTCAATCTGACATGGGCATTCTTTATCTCGTCCCAACCCCGATTGGAAATCTAGAAGATATGACGTTCCGAGCGATACAAACGTTAAAAGATGTAGACTATATTGCCGCAGAAGATACAAGGCAAACGAAAAAGCTTTGTCATGTATACGAAATTGATACACCCTTAACGAGTTATCATGAGCATAACAAAGACAGCAGTGGCCACAAGTTAATCGAATGGCTAAAAGAAGGAAAAAGTATCGCGCTCGTGAGTGATGCTGGTTTACCGACGATTTCAGATCCAGGGGCTGAAGTGGTACGAGATTTTACTAGCATCGGAGGCTATGTCATTCCGTTACCTGGCGCAAATGCTGCACTAACGGCACTCATTGCATCAGGAATCGCGCCTCAGCCATTTTTCTTTTATGGTTTTCTCGACCGTCAAAAAAAAGAAAAGAAAAAGCAGCTTGAAGCCTTGAAGAAACGCCAAGAAACGATCATTTTCTATGAAGCGCCTCATCGGTTAAAAGAAACGCTGACTTTGATGAAGGAAGTGTGGGGAAATCGGAACATCGCCATTACGAGAGAACTAACGAAAAAATTCGAAGAGTTTATTCGTGGGGATTTAGAATCTGTGCTGACATGGGCTGCGGAGAATCAAATTCGAGGTGAGTTCTGTCTTGTAGTGCAAGGAAATGATCAAGCTGAAGAAGAGCTGAATGAAGAAGCATGGTGGACGTCCTTATCTGAAAAAGAACATGTGATCCATTACATAGAGGAAGGATTAACGTCGAAGGAAGCCATTAAACGTACAGCTGTCGAACGTGGTGTGCCAAAGCGCACGATATACGATGCCTATCATATTGAACAATAAAGAAAGGTTCTTGCAAACGGTGCAAGAACCTTTTTATATGAAACTTATTTTTGTGATTGAAGTTGGTTTTGGATTTCGTTAATGATTTGCTCTGCACCTTCACGGCTAAGAACTAATTTACCATTAGCAAGTTTAAGGTTATCGTCTGATACTTCACCTGTTACTTGGCAAGTCATGTTTGGTTTATATTTTTTTAGGATAATTTTTTCATCATCAACATAAATTTCCAAAGCGTCTTTTTCAGCAATTCCTAGCGTACGGCGAAGTTCGATTGGAATCACCACGCGTCCTAATTCGTCAACTTTACGTACAATACCTGTAGATTTCATCTTCATTCTCCTCCCAAAAAGTTCTTATTACTAAAATAATATTATCTTCGTCATTATTCGACAAATTCCTTACATTCCTAGCATAACAAGGTTTCCATAAATCGTCAATCATTTTGTTTACTATTGTTTGTAAAATATGACTCTTAAAGTCAAAAGACCTTGAAACTACTGATGTATAAGGATTTTGTAGGCTTTTTCTATGAAAATATAAGAAATGACGAGTTCAGATTAACAAGACTTTTGCCCTAATTTAGCCAATTGTAAATCTGGAAATAGATTTCATACGACAATATTCGACAAAATGTCGACGGGTTTGTCGTTTTTTTCGAAAAACTCATCTTTTTCGATCATTTCATCTTGTTCTATGTATATATGCTTGATCTTAAAGGCTAAGATGGTATCATAGAGAAAGCACAAGTGCAAAATTAAATGAATTGATCTGACACATTTTCATGTAATGATGATAACCGCTCTCGTCCATTGGGCGGGAGTTTTTGACATTTACACACACGCAGGAGGTTCCGACATGCCAGAAAAGAAAAAAACGTTTTATCTGACAACACCTATTTACTATCCGAGCGGAAAATTACATATTGGACATGCTTATACGACAGTAGCAGGAGATGCTATGGCTCGTTATAAACGTCTTCAAGGCTATGATGTGATGTATTTAACGGGTACAGATGAGCACGGACAAAAAATTCAGCAAAAAGCTGAAGAACAAAATATCACACCAATCGAGTATTTAGATCCAGTCGTTGAAGACATTAAATCATTATGGAAGAAACTCGACATTTCGAATGATGACTTCATCCGTACAACAGAAAAAAGACATACGAAAATCATCGAGCAGGTATTCCAAAAACTTCTTGATCAAGGCGATATTTATTTAGATCAATATGAGGGCTGGTACAGTATTCCTGATGAGACATTCTATACGGAAACACAGCTTGTTGATGTTGAGCGTAATGAGAAAGGGGAAGTCATTGGCGGAAAAAGCCCTGACAGCGGACACCCTGTTGAATTAATTAAAGAGGAATCATATTTCTTCCGTATGAGTAAGTATGCGGATCGTTTGCTCGATTATTACGAAAAGAATCCATCGTTTATTCAGCCTGAATCAAGAAAGAATGAAATGATTAATAACTTCATTAAACCAGGTTTAGAGGATTTAGCCGTATCAAGAACAACCTTTGATTGGGGAATTAAAGTTCCTAACAATCCAAAACACGTCATTTATGTATGGATTGATGCGTTATTCAACTATTTAACTGCGATTGGCTATGGAACAGATCAAGATGAGAAATATAAAAAATATTGGCCTGCCAACGTACATCTCGTAGGAAAAGAAATTGTACGCTTCCATACGATTTATTGGCCGATTATGTTGATGGCATTAGATCTGCCTCTACCGAAGCAAATTTTCGCACACGGCTGGCTGCTCATGAAAGATGGCAAAATGTCTAAATCAAAAGGGAATGTGGTAGATCCGGTCACATTAATTGATCGCTATGGCCTCGATGCCCTCCGTTATTATCTGCTTCGCGAAGTACCATTTGGTGCGGATGGTGTGTTTACACCAGAAGGATTCGTGGAACGTGTAAACTATGACCTTGCCAATGATTTAGGTAACTTGCTTAATCGTACAGTTGCGATGGTCCAAAAATATTTTGACGGCACTTTAAGCAGCTATAAGGGCCCTGTTAATGAGTTTGATGAAGAGCTGAAAGCAGTCGCTGAGCAAACCGTCAAAGCCTATGAAGAGGCGATGGAAAACCTTGAATTCTCTGTGGCTCTTTCAAATGTTTGGACATTAATCAGCAGAACCAATAAATATATTGATCAAACAGCTCCATGGGTGCTGGCAAAGGATGAAACAAAACGAAAAGAATTGCATTCTGTTATGTATCATTTAGCAGAATCACTTCGAATCACAGCAGTCCTCTTAACGCCATTCCTAACGAAAACACCTGAGAAAATCTTCTTCCAGCTTGGAATTGAAGAAGAGAAGCTCAAAAGCTGGGATAGTATCCTATCATTTGGTGCAATTCAACATGCGACGGTACAAAAAGGCGAGCCTTTGTTCCCGCGTTTAGAGGTTGAAGAAGAAGTAGCCTACATTAAAGAAAAAATGCAGGGAAGTACACCTAAGGTAGAAGAAGAGAAAGTGGAAAGCGAAGAAACGGAATTACCTGAGCTGGAAGCTGAAATTGCATTTGATGATTTCTCGAAAGTCGATCTTCGAGTCGCACAGGTTTTGGAAGCAGCCCCAGTGAAAAAAGCGGATCGTCTTTTAAAGCTTCAGCTTGATTTTGGATTTGAAAAAAGACAAATCGTCTCAGGGATTGCCAAACACTATCAACCAGAAGAATTAGTAGGGAAAAAGCTCGTTTGCGTAGCGAATCTTACACCAGTTAAACTCAGAGGGGAAATTTCCCAGGGAATGATTTTAACTGGGGAAACAGGCGGGAAATTGCAGGTTCTTGAAGTAGATCAATCTCTAGCAAATGGAACAAAAATTTTATAAATCAACAAAGGTGTTCCACGTGTAACATTTCGTCGAACACCTTTTGTTTTTTAGGAGAATTGTCGAAAGGAGCAATCAACAATGTTATTTGATACACATGCCCACTTGAATGCAGAACAATATAAGGAAGACTTAGAGCAGGTGATCGAAAGAGCGAAAAGCGAAAAAGTTGAGAAAATCGTGGTGGTGGGGTTTGACCGTCCGACAATTACGAGAGCGATGGAATTAATTGAAGAGTATGATTTCATATATGCAGCTATTGGCTGGCATCCAGTCGATGCTATTGATATGACAGATGAGGATTTGGCTTGGATTAAAGATTTATCTCAACACGAAAAAGTGGTTGCGATTGGAGAAATGGGTCTGGATTACTATTGGGACAAGTCACCAAAAGATGTACAAAAGGAAGTCTTTAGACGCCAAATTGCTCTTGCGAAGGAAGTGAATCTTCCAATCGTTATTCATAACCGTGACGCAACGGAAGATGTCGTGACGATTTTAAAGGAAGAGGGAGCAGCTGAGGTCGGAGGTATTATGCACTGCTTTACGGGCAGCTTAGAAACTGCAAAAGCGTGTATGGATATGAATTTTTACATCTCATTCGGTGGACCCGTGACATTTAAAAATGCCAAAAAGCCAAAGGAAGTTGTAAAAGAGATACCAAGTGACCGGCTTTTGATTGAAACAGACTGCCCATACTTAACGCCAGTGCCATTTAGGGGGAAACGTAACGAGCCAAGTTATGTCAAATATATCGCAGAACAGATTGCGGAGCTGAGAGAAATCAGCTTTGAAGAGCTTGCCGAATTGACAACAAAAAATGCAAAAAAAGTTTTCCGTATAAACTGACAGTATATGATGTCAATCCTTGTTTAAGCTTGTCCAATTGTGAAACATAACGAAAAAGTTCTACACGTTTGCGCCTCCTCATAGGATAAGTTGTCGATAAGTCTTTCTTCCCTTCTTTCCATAAATCTCCCATAATAGGTTTACAATCGAGCATTTTTGTACAGTGGGTGGAAGGGTTGACAGGTTTTGAGATACTCTATATAATCTCTCCGAGGAGAAGGAGGCGTTTTTCATCGTACAAAAAATGAAAAATCTGTTTTCTGTTAAGCTAGGAAAAGGCAAGGTTTTATTACTAGTTGTTTGCTTGCTTTTAGCTGGAACTGGGACGGCTTACGGTGCGCATGAGCTCACTAAGCAGTCTATTACCATTTCAATCAATGGTAAAGAGAAGACAATTCGTACACATGAAGAGACAGTAGCACAGCTGCTTTCAGACCTTGGCATAAGGACCAAGGCGGAGGATCATATCTCTCCAAGTCTAAATACAAAGATTCAAGACAATATGAACATTGTGTATGATGCGGCTATACCGGTTCATCTGACCCTAGATGGGAAAGAGAAAACGATATGGACAACAGATCAGACGGTTGGAGCATTATTGAAGAATGAGAAGATAGATATCGGGAAGCACGATCAAGTCACTCCAGGAAAGAATGACAAGTTAACAAAGGATATGAAGCTTGTGGTTCAGCAGGCCTTCCAGGTCAGCTTAAATGATGGAGGAAAAGATAAAAAAGTGTGGACCACTTCGACTACGGTCGCTGACTTTTTAAAGCAACAAGAGCTGAAGCTCAAGAAGCACGATAAGATCAAGCCTGCGTTACATAGTAACCTTTCTAAAAAGAGCGCAGATATAAAGATCACTCGGGTGGAAAAAGTCACCGATGTAGTGGAAGAGAAAATTGCTTTTGATACCAAACATAAAAAGGACCATTCTCTTGAAAAAGGGAAAGAGAAGGTACTTAAAAAAGGTGAAGAAGGTAAATTGAAGAAGCACTATGCCATTGTGAAAGAAAACGGCAAAGTGGTGTCTAAAGAATTGATTAAAGAAGTGACCGAAAAAGATAGTAAGGACCGATTAGTGGCTATTGGTACACAAGTGACCAAAAAGGAGCCTACAGCGTCCCCTGTGGTTTCACGAAGCAATGAGTCTTCAGGAAAAGAATTTTATGTGGCGTCAACAGCCTATACAGCGAGCTGTGCTGGATGTACGGGCAGAACGTCTACAGGTTTTGATTTAAAAGCGAATCCGGGTGCAAAGGTCATAGCAGTTGATCCGAGTGTCATTCCGCTGGGCTCAAAAGTGTATGTGGAAGGCTATGGTTATGCCGTTGCATCAGACACTGGATCTGCTATAAAAGGGAATAAAATTGATGTGTTCGTCCCAAGTAAGTCGGCAGCTTATCAATGGGGAAATAAACGAGTGAAAATTAGAGTGCTCAAATAAACACATCAAATCATTTATATGAACAGAGGGCTTTGCGCACCCTCTGTTTTTTTGGTTATAATAGAAGCACTGTTTTCTAATTAATTAGACGCAAAAACAGCATGAAAGGTTTCGTTTTTTTAACCAAAAAATGTAGATTGTTTTTGCAAGCGGAGGAATACATGAAAATCAAAGAAATCATTGTGGTGGAGGGTCGTGATGACACTGCCAGAGTGAAGATGGCTGTGGATGCAGATACGATCGAAACAAACGGATCTGCCATTGGCGATACAGTCATTCAACAAGTGCGTCTTGCTCAGGAGACGAGAGGGGTCATTATTTTAACAGATCCTGATTTTCCTGGTGAGAAGATCCGTAAAACCATCGCAGAGGCGGTTCCTGGCTGTAAGCACGCTTTTTTGCCAAAGCATCTTGCGAAGGCGAAGCGGGATAAAGGAATTGGGGTCGAGCATGCTTCCTTGGACAGTATTCGGGAATGTCTTGCCCATGTCCATGAAGAAATGGAAGAATCGGAAAGTGACATTACATTAGACGACTTATTTGACGCAGGCCTTATCGGAGGCGAAGCATCGAAACGCCGCCGCGAACGACTAGGAGTGCTTTTAAATATAGGATATACCAATGCGAAGCAGCTGCAAAAGCGCCTTCACATGTTCCAAATAACCAAACATGATTTTATTGCGGCCTTAAAGACCGTCATGCAGGAGGAAGCCGATGAATAAAGATATTGCGACACCCGTCAGAACGAAGGAAATACTGAAGAAGTACGGTTTCTCTTTTAAAAAGAGCTTAGGGCAGAACTTCTTAATTGATACAAATATTTTAGATCGCATTGTCGATCACGCAGAGGTTACAGATGAGACCGGCGTCATTGAAATTGGGCCTGGTATCGGCGCATTGACAGAGCAGCTCGCTAAACGTGCAAAGAAAGTCACCGCTTTTGAAATTGATCAGCGTTTATTGCCTATTTTAAACGATACGCTTTCTCCATATGATAATGTCACGATTATTCATCAAGATGTATTAAAGGCGGATGTGAGAAAGGTCATCGAAGAAAATTTTGCTGACTGTAAAGAAGTGATGGTCGTAGCCAACCTTCCGTATTACGTGACAACACCGATTATTATGAAATTGCTTGAAGAAAACCTTCCATTGAAAGGGATCGTGGTCATGCTGCAAAAAGAAGTAGCAGATCGTATGGCAGCTATCCCTTCATCAAAGGAATACAATTCATTGTCTATCGCAGTTCAATTTTATACGGAAGCAAAAACGGTGATGGTTGTGCCTAAAACGGTTTTTGTTCCTCAGCCAAATGTTGATTCGGCTGTGATTAAGCTGACTGTTCGTGAAACGCCTGCTGTCTCAGTAGAAAATGATGCGTTTTTCTTTCAATTGATCCGAGCGAGCTTTGGCCAGCGCCGGAAAACATTGATGAATAATTTGATGAACAATTTTCCTGATGGAAAAAAACATAAAGCGATCATCGAGGAAGCTCTTCAAACAGCAGATATTGATGGAAAGCGCCGCGGAGAATCATTATCCATTGAGGAATTTGCCAGATTGTCGAATGTTTTACAAAAAGCCCTATCGTAAGGGCTTTTTTCTTTTGTTCTTCACCACTTCAACTGTTCGGGCATAGGCTAGAAAGAACAGCACATATGAAAGATGAATATGTTTAGGGCAAGACGATACCAACAGGATATGAGCCTGATTGTGGAGTGAAAAGCATGCAATTTCAAATAGGAGATATGGTGACGAGGGCATCCTATCAAATGGATATTATGTTTCGAATCATTCGAATTGATGAGACAGATCAGCACGAAGCCACTGCCATATTGCATGGGAATGAAGTGAGGCTGATTGCTGATGCTAAGATGTCGGATCTCGTCTTGATTCAAAAAGAGGAGCAGCTGACAAGGGAGAAGGACGACGAACGGAAGATTAATGAATCGCTCGACTTACTAAGACAGGATTATCAGCTGCTGCGTGAAAAACAAGAGTATTATACTTCTGGACAATATCAGCATCAGGAGCAGTATTTTCACATGCCTGGAAAGGTCCTTCATTTAGATGGAGATGCTTCATACTTAAAGAAATGCTTAGATGTATATGAACGAATTGGTGTGCCTGTATACGGAGTGCATTGTCATGAGAAGAAAATGCCAAGCGTGATCGACTCGTTACTTGATCAATATCGGCCTGATATTTTGGTCATTACAGGGCATGATGCGTATTCCAAGCAAAAGGGCGGCGTAAATGATATTGGTGCTTATCGCCATTCTCGTCATTTCGTTGAAACGGTTCAAAAAGCAAGAAAGAAAATTCCTCATTTAGATCAGCTTGTGATCTTTGCTGGTGCCTGTCAATCTCATTTCGAATCATTGATCCAAGCAGGTGCCAATTTTGCAAGCTCACCTTCACGTGTGAACATCCATGCGCTCGACCCCGTCTATATCGTTGCGAAGATCAGCTTCACTCCATTTGTAGATCGAATCAATGTGTGGGATGTGCTTCGTAATACATTAACAAGAGAAAAAGGTCTCGGAGGCATCGAGACGAAGGGTGTTTTAAGGGTAGGTATGCCATATAAAAAAGACCATGAATCGACATAACCCGACTGATTTCAGTCTGGTTTTTTTTATGTTCAAAAAGAAATTTCAAATGGATACATAATTCACCGGAATTTGAGAAAAATAGGGGGGAGAAAAGGTAGAAGTTTGTCAAAATTATTTTGTTGACAATGGCTCGTGTTGGTTGATATAATTTAATTTTTATTTGACAAAAATGGGCCGTTGTTGTATAATTATCTCAGTGAGGTGGATGCAATGGCGAAGACTTTGTCCGACATCAAAAGATCGCTTGATGGTAACTTAGGTAAACGTTTGACGTTAAAGGCTAACGGAGGCCGCCGTAAAACAATTGAGCGTTCGGGCATTTTAGCTGAAACGTACCCTTCTGTATTTGTGATTCAATTAGATCAAGATGAGAATTCGTTTGAAAGAGTTTCTTACAGTTATGCAGATATACTGACTGAGACGGTCGAATTAACGTTCGATGATGCCGCTAGCTCAGTCGCCTATTAATGGGCAGTGAACTTTTTGTTTACTGCTTTTTGTTTTGCCTTTTTTTCTGAATGGGAGTCTGACCATTTTTTGAAAGGGGTAAAAGAAAGGATTCGATACAAAATAAGAAAGCCACAAAAGCAGTGGCACTGATTCGAATTCTCGACTAAAGGGGCTGTTTCGTTTGGGTAGACGCCGAGGCATTATGTCAGATGAGTTCAAATACGAGCTGGCGAAGGATCTTGGATTTTATGATACCGTCAAAAATGGAGGCTGGGGAGAAATTCGTGCACGTGACGCAGGTAATATGGTCAAACGTGCCATCGAATTAGCTCAGCAGCACATGGCTCAGGATGAGAATCAACGATAGAAAAATGGTCAGGGATACCTCGGGTGTCTCTGGCTTTTTTTGTTGAAAAAGTCAGTGTGCTGGGCGTAAAAGCCAATATTCATCAGATCCATCAAATGTGATACAATATTGATACTTATGTTTAGATGGAGAAGTAGGTGAAATGTTTGCGTATTTTAGAAAAAGCACCGGCAAAAATTAATCTCTCACTTGATGTTCATGGAAAAAGACCGGATGGATATCACGAAGTGGAGATGGTGATGACAACAATAGACCTTGCAGATCGACTTGAGCTGACGGAGCTGGACAAAGATGAAATCCGTGTATCATCTCATAATCGATTTGTGCCAGATGATCAGCGTAACTTGGCTTATCAGGCGGCTAAATTACTCAAAACAAGGTTCGGTATTCAAAAAGGAGTATCGATTGTCATCACAAAAGCAATTCCTGTGGCAGCAGGTTTAGCTGGAGGCAGCAGTGATGCTGCAGCAGCGCTTCGCGGTTTAAACCGTTTGTGGAAGTTAAATCTCACGTTAGATGAACTAGCTGAGCTTGGAGCGGAGATCGGCTCAGATGTGTCTTTTTGTGTACACGGAGGCACAGCACTAGCGACAGGACGTGGAGAAAAACTGAAGCATATCGCGACACCGCCGCATTGCTGGGTGATTTTAGCGAAGCCGGTGATTGGGGTATCTACAGCTGAAGTTTATAGACAATATGACGCAAGCAAAGTAGAACACCCAAATGTACAGCGTATGATTGAAGCCATTGAAGCGAAAGATTATAAAGAGATGTGCGGCTCACTCGGTAACGTGCTGGAGTCTGTGACATTAAAGATGTATCCGGAAGTAGATATGATCAAAAGACAGATGAAGCGTTTCGGTGCTGATGCTGTATTAATGAGTGGAAGCGGCCCAACTGTATTTGGCCTGATTCAATATGAATCGAAGGTACAAAGAATATATAACGGACTGAGAGGATTTTGTGATCAAGTATACGCTGTCCGCATGATCGGCGAACAAAATGCCCTTGATTAAATCCGTATATTAAGTTATATTATTCATAAATTATTCGGGTTCTGGGGGTAAGTTCATGAAGTTTCGTCGAAGCGGCAGATTGGTGGACTTAACAAATTATTTGTTAGCCCACCCGCACGTACTAGTACCTTTAACTTTTTTTGCAGAACGATATCAATCTGCAAAGTCCTCCATTAGTGAAGACTTAACGATTATCAAACAGACCTTCGAACAGCAGGGAATCGGCACATTGCTTACTGTACCTGGCGCTGCTGGCGGAGTGAAATATATTCCAAAAATTCACCTAAAAGAAGCAGATGACGTAGTAAACGATATCGGAGAGGCATTATCAACTCCTGAACGTGTACTTCCTGGCGGTTATTTATATTTAACCGATGTTTTAGGCAATCCATCGATTCTTGCGAAAATCGGTAAGCTGTTTGCGACTATCTTTGCGGACCGTGCGATTGATGTCGTCATGACCGTTGCGACAAAGGGGATTCCGATTGCCTATTCTGTTGCGGGTTATTTAAATGTGCCTGTTGTGATCGTTAGAAAAGATAATAAGGTAACCGAAGGATCAACTGTCAGTATTAATTATGCGTCAGGTTCTTCTAACCGAATTCAAACCATGTCCCTTGCAAAGCGCAGCTTAGATAAAGGCTCCAATGTGTTGATCATTGATGACTTTATGAAAGCGGGCGGAACCATTAACGGCATGATGAATTTGCTTGAGGAATTTAATGCAAATGTTGCAGGGATCGGTGTTCTTTTAGAAGATGAAGGCGTAGATGAACGTCTTGTCGATGAATATGTCTCGTTGTTAAAGCTTTCAACTATTGATATGAAACAAAAAATAATTGAGATCAATGAAGGCAATTTCCACGAGTTTTTTCATTCGAAAGCGTAAGCTTTGATCAAACATGTATTTGAATGGGAGAGATTGATATGACAAAAGTTGTTCAAACCAAACATGCACCAGCAGCCATTGGACCTTACTCTCAAGGAATTATTGTCAATAACATGTTTTACAGCTCAGGGCAGATTCCATTAACCCCAGCTGGAGATTTTGTTAATGGAGATATTAAAGAACAAACACATCAAGTATTCCGTAATCTTGAGGCTGTTCTTGAAGCAGCAGGTGCTTCCTTTGAAACAGTCGTGAAAGCAACTGTTTTCATCAAAGATATGGAACAATTCGCTGAAGTGAATGAAGTGTACGGTGAGTATTTCCATACACACAAGCCAGCTCGTTCATGCGTGGAAGTGGCAAGACTTCCAAAAGATGCGCTTGTAGAAATAGAAGTAGTTGCATTAGTAAAATAAACAGGCACTCTCGATGAAAGCCGTTTGGTTTCATCATATGCAGGGAAAGACATCATCATGATGTCTTTTTTCATGCTGAGGATGTAAGCGCCGTCACTAATATGACAAATAATGTATAAATATCCCGATATTTCAAAAAAAGTTTAAAAAAAGAGCAGGAGAATCACCACGATCGTTGAATACCTAAGTAATGCTTTTATATTGGGAAAAGGTGGTGAACTACTGTGGAAGTTACTGACGTAAGATTACGCCGCGTGAATACCGATGGTCGCATGAGGGCGATTGCATCCATCACGCTGGACCACGAATTTGTTGTTCATGATATTCGTGTGATTGATGGAAACAATGGGTTGTTTGTTGCAATGCCTAGCAAACGCACGCCTGATGGAGAGTTTCGCGATATTGCACATCCAATTAATTCAAGCACTCGGGGTAAAATCCAAGATGCTGTATTAAATGAATATCATCGCTTAGGCGAAGAGGAAGAAACAATTGAATATGAAGAAGCTGGAGCTTCTTAATCATACTTAAACCTAAAAAGACGGCTTTAAGAGAAAATGAATGTTTTCTTTTAAATGCTGTCTTTTTTGCGTTCTTTCTCTTGTTTCTTAAGTCTTTCATCTGTTAGAAAATTATTGTACTTCCTTTTGTATCCTTGAAATCAGTCTTTATTTAGGATATATTTTTCTATGGATAATAGGGATATTGGAGGCCAATCAATGGATAAGCGGTTCGCAGTGATTTTAGCAGCGGGAAAAGGGACGAGAATGAAGTCGAAGCTATATAAAGTACTTCATCCAGTTTGCGGAAAACCAATGGTCGAGCATGTGGCAGATGAAGCGTTAAAGCTTTCTTTAGCCAAGCTAGTGACGATTGTCGGTCATGGAGCAGAGGACGTCAAAGAGCAGCTTGGAGACAGAAGTGAGTATGCACTTCAAGAAGAACAGCTGGGAACAGCTCATGCCGTCAAACAAGCAAAGTCGTTCCTTGCGCAGGAAAAGGGAACAACCATTGTCATTTGTGGTGATACGCCATTATTGACAGCGGAAACAATGGAAGCCATGTTAAGCGAGCATCAAAAACATCAAGCGAAAGTCACTATTTTAACAGCACATGCGGACGATCCGACAGGCTATGGCCGAATTATTCGTGACGAAACAGGTGCTGTCGTAAAAATTGTGGAGCATAAAGATGCGAACGATGCAGAGCGTCAAGTGAATGAAATTAATACAGGGACTTATTGCTTTTCAAATGAAGATCTCTTCCGTGTGATTGAGCAAGTATCGAATGAAAATGCACAGGGTGAATACTACTTGCCAGACGTCATTGAAATTTTAAAAAATGAAGGGCAAACAGTTGCAGCTTATCAAACACCGCATTTTGAAGAAACACTTGGAGTTAATGACCGTATCGCTCTATCACAAGCAGAGCAATTCATGAAGCGACGTATTAATCATCAGCATATGAAGAATGGTGTGACCTTGATTGATCCTGAGAACACGTATATTTCGCCAGATGCTGTCATCGGTGAAGATACAGTTATTTATCCTGGGACGGTCATCAAAGGGAATGTAAAAATCGGTGCAGACGCCACTATTGGGCCAAACACTGAAATTGTTGACAGCATCGTCGGAGATCGAACAGTCATTAAGCAATCTGTCGTCTGCGATAGTGAGGTTGGAGTTGATGTGACAATTGGACCGTTTGCTCATATTCGCCCGTTGTCGAAAATTGGCGATGAAGTGAAAATCGGGAATTTTGTCGAAATCAAGAAAACAGTTTTCGGAGACCGCAGCAAAGCATCTCATTTAAGCTATATTGGAGACGCAGAGGTCGGAACTGATGTAAATCTTGGCTGTGGTTCCATTACAGTCAACTATGATGGGAAAAACAAATTCTTAACGAAGATTGAAGACGGCGCCTTTATTGGTTGTAATTCAAATCTCGTTGCACCAGTCACTGTCGGAAAAGGGGCATATGTTGCAGCCGGTTCAACAGTTACAGAAGATGTACCGCAGGATGCATTGTCTATTGCTAGAGCAAGACAAGTCAATAAAGAAGATTATGTGAAAAATATTCATAAAAAATAATCCAAATACCCGGAGGTTTACCATGTCTAATCGTTATGCTGATGCGAATTTAAAGATATTCTCTTTGAATTCAAACCCTGAACTTGCCAAAGAAATTGCCGATCGTATCGGAGTTGATGTAGGAAAGAGCTCTGTTAAACGTTTTAGTGACGGTGAAGTCCAAATCAATATTGAAGAAAGTATCCGCGGCTGTGATTGTTATGTCATTCAATCAACAAGTGCGCCAGTCAATGAGCATATTATGGAACTGCTCATTATGGTGGATGCGCTAAAACGCGCTTCTGCGAAAACTGTCAATATTGTGATCCCTTATTACGGATATGCACGTCAAGATCGTAAGGCAAAACCTCGTGAGCCAATCACTGCGAAGCTTTTTGCAAACTTGCTTGAAACAGCAGGTGCTACACGTGTTATTGCACTGGATCTTCATGCGCCGCAAATCCAAGGTTTCTTTGATATTCCAATCGATAACTTAATGGCTGTGCCAATCTTAACAAACTATTTCGAACAGAAGAACTTGAATGATATCGTTGTTGTGTCTCCTGACCACGGTGGTGTGACGCGTGCGCGTAAAATGGCAGACCGCCTGAAAGCGCCAATCGCAATTATCGACAAACGCCGTCCAAAGCCAAACGTTGCTGAAGTCATGAACATTATTGGTAACATTGAAGGCAAAACAGCTATTTTGATTGATGATATCATTGATACAGCTGGTACCATTACACTTGCAGCAAATGCGCTAGTCGAAAATGGAGCAGCTGAAGTCTATGCTTGCTGTACGCACCCAGTATTGTCTGGACCAGCAGTAGAACGCATCACAAACTCTAAAATTAAAGAATTAGTTGTGACAAACAGTATTCAATTAACTGATGACAAGAAAGTTGGAAAATTCATTCCGCTTTCAGTTGGGCCTTTGCTTGCAGAAGCCATCATCCGTGTACATGAAGAAGAATCTGTGAGCTACCTTTTCAGCTAATTTTATTATGGAAAAGGCCCTAGGCATCAGCCTAGGGTCTTTTTGCTTTCATCAATCACAGGCAAACATGTTTAAAATGATTCGGTTATGGGTAATTATGAGAGTAGTGACAAAAAAGAAATAGGATGGTGCTGAATATGGCAACTTTAAAAGCAAATAAAAGAACTGATTTCAAACGTTCCACACTGCAAAAAATCCGTCATTCAGGACACGTTCCTGGTGTCATATACGGAAAAAATACAGACAGCCTGGCTGTTTCATTAGACAGCATCGACTTATTAAAAACCTTACGTGATGAAGGGAAGAATACAATCATTACCTTAGACGTGGGTGGTGAAACGAAATCTGTGATGGTGACAGAGTTACAAACAGATCCGTTGAAAAACGAACTTGTCCATGCTGATTTCCAAGTCGTTGACTTACAGCGTGAAATTGACGCGGATGTACCAGTGCAGCTGATTGGCGAGTCTAAAGGGGTAAAAGATGGCGGTGTGCTTCAGCAGCCACTATTTGAACTATCTGTTACAGCGAAACCAAAAGATATCCCGCAGAATATTGAAGCTGATATTACAAACTTAGAAGTCAATGATGTCTTAACAGTTGCTGATCTGCCTGTTCAGTCATCTTATCAAATCAATAACGATCCAGAAGAAGTCGTTGCATCCATTCTGCCGCCTCAGCAATCAGAGGTTCCTGAGCCAGATAGCGAAGAGGAGCCGCAAGAGCCTGAGGCTATTAAAGAAAAGGATGACGATGGAGAATAACTGGTCATTTAGAGACGTAACCCTCCCGCGGTTGCGTCTTTTGTGCTAGAATGAAAAGAATTCATACGTTTTACATGAGGCAATCTGATTGGCTCATTTTTTAGGCGTGTGCTGTGTGACAAAGGAGGTTATTGGTTTCATGATTGCATTCGTTGGATTGGGTAATCCAGGAAAAGAATATGAAAAAACAAGACATAATGTCGGGTTTATGACAATAGATGAACTATCGAAAAAATGGGACATTCCTTTAAATCAATCAAAATTCCATGGACAATTTGGAACTGGGTTTGTTTCGGGGCAAAAGGTTCTACTTGTAAAGCCGCTTACATATATGAACTTATCAGGAGAATGTGTGCGTCCGCTGATGGACTATTACGATATTCCCCTTGAACATTTGAAAGTGATCTATGATGATCTTGATTTGCCAACTGGCCGAATTCGCTTACGTACAAAAGGAAGTGCAGGCGGGCATAATGGAATCAAATCATTGATTCAGCATTTAGGTTCACCTGAATTTGACCGATTCCGTATCGGCATTGGACGTCCTCAAAACGGCATGAAGGTCGTTGATTACGTACTAGGACGTTTCTCAGAAGAGGAACAGCCTGACATCGAATCAGCCATTCAATCGTCTGTCGAGGCCTGTGAAGCGGCTTTAAAAAAGCCATTTTTAGAAGTGATGAATGATTTTAACAAGAAGGTATAAGAATGATAAGCAAAGCACATACTGATCATAAAATCTCAGCATGGGAGGATCACGTATGGCTTTGCATTATTACTGCCGCCACTGTGGTGTAAAGGTTGGCAGTCTAGATGAATCCGCTGTCCAAAGTGAAGCACTTGGATTTCATCACTTAACAAATGAGGAAAGAAACGATATGATTTCTTATAGGGAAAATGGTGATTTACATGTACAAACCATTTGTGAGGATTGCCAAGAGGCGCTCGAAAGAAATCCTGATTACCATCAGTATCATACTTTTATTCAATAAAAAAGCTTTGGTGTAGATATTAGACCAAAGCGTTTTTCTGTTTTAAACAAACAGGGAGGAGGAGCCAAATGAAAAACATACAATCATTTATCAAACAAAGTGATGATTTTCAGTCTATTTTTAATGGACTAAAGGAAGGGTTAAAAGAACAGCTGCTTGCCGGACTATCAGGCTCCGTCAGATCTTTATTTACAGCCGCGATATCAGACGAACTGAAGCGGCCAATGTTTATTGTGACTCACAATTTATATCAGGCACAGAAGGTAACAGATGATCTAGCAAGTGTGATGCCGGATCGCTCGGTTCTTCTTTATCCTGTCAATGAGCTTATTGCCTCAGAAATTGCAGTGGCAAGCCCTGAGCTGAGAGCACAGCGTTTAGATGTCCTGAACCGGCTTGCGAATGGAGAAAACCCCATTATCGTCACTCCCGCTGCTGCGGTGCGCAGGATGCTTCCACCAGTTGAGCTCTGGAAGGAGAGTCAGATCCATTTAAAGATCGGTGAAGAAATTGATTTGGAGGCGTTTTCAAAACAACTCGTACAAATTGGTTATGACCGGACGTCGATGGTTGCGGCGCCCGGAGATTTTAGTGTGCGCGGAGGAATCATCGACATCTATGCGTTAACGGAAGATCATCCAATCCGTATTGAACTGTTTGATACAGAAGTAGACTCGATTCGAACGTTTCATTCGGATACACAGCGTTCATTAGAAACCCTTCAAGAAATTAAAATAGGTCCTGCAAAAGAGCTGATTGTGAGAGGTCCTGAACGAGTGAGAGCCATTGAACAGCTTGATCAAGGGCTGGCGAAGAGCTTAAAGAAATTCAACTCAGATCAGCAAAAAGAGCTGCTTCATCAAAATATTTCTGCTGACCGCGAGAAGCTGCTAGAAGGCATCGTGACACAGGAAATGACGAAGTACCTAGCCTATTTCTATGAAAAGCCTGCTAGTTTGCTAGATTATACATCGCAGGATACGATTATTATTTTAGATGAAATCAGCAGAATTCAGGAGATGGAAGAACAGCTTGAACAGGAAGAAGCCGATTGGACAATTAGTCTGCTTGAAGAAGGGAATATTCTTCATGATTTATCTCTTTCTTTCCCGTTCCAAGAACTGATCAATCAGCAATCAAGGTCCATTCTGTACTACTCCTTGTTCCTGAGACATGTCCAGCAGACAAATCCGCAAAATATCGTCAATGTATCTAGTAAGCAAATGCAGAATTTCCACGGGCAGATGAATGTGCTGGCGAGTGAAATTGAACGCTATAAAAAACAGCAATACACGGTTGTCTTCTTAGGTGCGGATGAAGAGCGGACAGAAAAGCTATCGTCTGTTCTGCATGATTATGACATTGAAGCTGCTCTTGCTAAACCGGACGCTGAACTTGTGAGCGGACAGGTGTATATTTTACAAGGTGAGCTGCAAACAGGCTTTGAACTTCCGTTATCAAAAATTGCTGTGATCACAGAAGGTGAACTCTTCAAGAAACGTGTGAAAAAGCAGGCACGTAAGCAAAAGCTGACCAATGCAGAGCGAATCAAGAGCTATTCAGAGCTTCAAGTCGGCGATTATGTGGTGCACATTAACCACGGGATCGGTAAATATTTAGGAATTGAAACGCTTGAAATCGGCGGCATTCATAAAGATTATTTAAATATTCATTATCAAGGAAGCGACAAGCTTTATGTACCGGTCGAACAAATTGATCAGGTCCAGAAATATGTAGGATCAGAAGGTAAAGAACCAAAGCTGTACAAACTTGGCGGCAGCGATTGGAAACGCGTGAAGAAAAAAGTTGAAACATCCGTACAGGACATCGCAGATGATCTGATTAAGCTGTACGCAGAACGCGAGGCTAGCAAAGGATATGCCTTCTCGCCTGACCATGAGATGCAGCGCCAGTTTGAATCTGCGTTCCCTTACCAGGAAACAGATGATCAAATCCGTTCGATTCACGAAATTAAGCAGGATATGGAGCGGGAACGTCCAATGGACCGTCTGCTTTGTGGAGATGTGGGCTACGGAAAAACAGAGGTGGCTATTCGTGCGGCCTTCAAAGCGATTGCTGACGGGAAGCAGGTAGCCCTGCTAGTTCCGACAACTATCTTAGCGCAGCAGCATTTTGACACAATCATGGACCGATTCCAAGACTACCCTGTCAAAATCGCGCAGCTGAGCCGTTTCCGTACAAGAAAAGAAACAACTGAAACGTTAAAAGGGCTGAAAAACGGGACGATCGATATGGTCATCGGCACACACCGTCTTCTTTCAAAAGACATCGTCTACAAGGATTTAGGGCTGTTGATCATTGATGAGGAACAGCGTTTTGGTGTGACGCATAAAGAGAAAATTAAGCAGATGAAAGCCAATATCGATGTACTGACATTAACGGCTACGCCAATTCCCCGTACGCTTCATATGTCCATGCTTGGTGTGCGGGATTTATCGGTTATTGAAACACCGCCTGAAAACCGATTCCCTGTTCAAACCTATGTGGTTGAGTACAACGGCGCTTTAGTCAGAGAAGCAATTGAGCGAGAATTAGCACGCGGCGGTCAAGTGTACTTCCTTTACAACCGTGTTGAAGATATCGAACGAAAAGCAGACGAAATCTCTATGCTAGTCCCAGACGCAAAAGTCAGTTATGCACACGGGAAAATGAGTGAGAACGAGCTGGAATCAGTGATGATCAATTTCCTTGAAGGTGAATCAGATGTATTGGTCAGTACCACCATCATTGAAACGGGAGTCGATATTCCAAATGTGAACACGCTCATCGTCCACGATGCAGATAAAATGGGGCTTTCTCAGCTGTACCAGCTAAGAGGACGAGTAGGACGCTCGAATCGTGTCGCATATGCTTATTTCACATATCGAAAAGATAAAGTTCTTTCTGAAGTTGCAGAGAAAAGACTTCAAGCCATTAAAGAATTCACAGAGCTTGGATCTGGGTTTAAAATTGCGATGCGTGATTTAACGATTCGAGGAGCAGGGAACTTACTTGGGGCTCAGCAGCATGGCTTCATTGATTCGGTTGGATTCGACCTCTATTCTCAAATGCTGAAAGAAGCCATTGAGGAAAGAAGAGGCGATACAACGGCTCAAGATAAATTCGAGCCAGAAATTGATCTGCAAATTGATGCGTACATCCCAGACACTTATATTTCGGATGGCAAGCAGAAGATTGAGATGTATAAACAGTTCAGAGCAATTGGATCGATTGAAGAGCGAAAAGAGCTTCAGGATGAAATGATCGACCGATTTGGTGAATATCCGCAAGAAGTGGCAGACTTGTTTACGATTGCGACAATGAAGGTGTACGCTGTCCAGGAACGTGTCGAGCTGATCAAGATGGAGAAAGGCATTGTCAGAATGACCCTTGATGAGCAAGCAAGCAGTGAAATCGACGGTCAAAAATTATTTGAGCTTGGCAGTAAATATGGACGTGAAATTGGGTTGGGAATGGAAGGCAGCAAGCTGATTATTTCTGTCCAAACGAAAGGCAAGAAAACGGAGGAATGGCTTGAGGTTGTTCTTAATATGCTTCGAGGCCTTCAAGATGTGAAAAAAGAAACCATTCCATCTTCATAAAATTTTGTTTGTCTCTCGTGTATATTACGTTTGATGTGACGGATACTAAACTCAGGGTCAAGTGGTGAATGTTGCATAAAGTGGACGCTTTTGTTCCATTCACCCAACACATCATCAAACGAAAGAGAGGCAGCAGTGAATGAAAGCAACTGGAATTGTACGCCGTATCGATGATCTAGGTAGAGTGGTTATTCCGAAGGAGATTCGCAGAACATTGCGCATCCGGGAAGGAGATCCGCTTGAGATTTTCGTCGACCGCGATGGAGAAGTGATTTTGAAGAAGTATTCGCCGATTAGTGAGCTAGGAGACTTTGCGAAGGAATATGCTGATGCATTATTCGACAGTTTGGGTCATTCCATCCTGATCTGTGATCGAGATACGTATATTGCTGTATCCGGCAGTTCGAAAAAAGAGTACTTAAACAAATCGATCAGTGATTTACTTGAACGAACAATGGATCAGCGTAATTCTGTTTTAGAAGAAAGCAAAAAAGAAATTCAACTTGTCGATGGTATTGATGATGACGTATCTGCTTATACCATTGCACCTATTGTTGCAAACGGAGATCCGATTGGCGCCGTCGTCTTATTTTCTAAAGAGCGTTCAATGGGAGAAGTGGAGCATAAAGCGGCAGAAACGGCAGCTGGCTTCTTAGCCCGTCAAATGGAACATTAGGTCTAATAACTCTATATCATTTTGATAAAACGAAAAAATGCCGATGAAATCATTTGATTTTGTCGGTTTTTTATATGGGATGAAACAAATCGGGACATGTGCCGTCTACTCCTTAGAAAGAAACGGCTTTTCATTCACGTATGATATAATGAGTTCGTTTAACTGTAGATCTATTTTAAAGGAGTCATCCATGAAAAATGCTGTGAATCAGCCGCATTGGCTTTTCCAGGGTGCGGTGATTTTGACCATCGCAGGCCTGTTATCAAAGGTACTAAGTGCCGTTTACCGTGTCCCGTTTCAAAACATCGTAGGGGACACAGGGTTTTATATTTATCAGCAGGTATATCCTTTCCTTGGTATTGCCATCATGCTTGGTACAACAGGTTTTCCTGTCATGGTGTCCAAGCTTCTGAGTGAGCATGGGGAAGAGAATCGACAGATCATTACAAGGGTATCCTTGGTATATATCACTTTACTGAGCTTGGTCTTATTTCTTTGTCTTTACATAGGAGCAGGCACAATGGCGAGCCTTATGGCAGATAGTCAATTAATTCTGCTCATCCAGATGAGTGCTTTTGTGTTTCTATTTCTGCCGCTCACTGTGATGCTGAGGGGAGTTTTTCAGAGTGACGGTCTGATGCTTCCGACGGCTGTTTCTCAATTGGTTGAGCAGTTCATCAGGGTAGGCGTCCTGCTTGTTTTATCCTTTTATTTCGTGAGACACGGCTATTCGCTTTATGAAACAGGGGCGGGTGCGGTGTTCTCTTCTATCGCGGGAAGTGCGGCGTCGCTCATTTTGCTTCTTTTCCTTTGGTTGACCTATCGAAAACCGTCTGCTGCAAGTATGTCAGGCAAACAGGCGACACTTCGAAAAAAAGATATTTTGAAGAGTTTGGTGCTGTATACATTGACGATTTGTGTCAGCGGTTTGCTTATTTTATGGATGCAAATGATTGATGCTTTTCATCTGTATGCGTTGCTGCGCAGTGAGGGGCTCAGTGAAGCGGCGGCAAAGGCGGCAAAAGGTGTGTATGACCGAGGTCAGCCGTTCTTGCAGCTAGGGACGGTGTTTGCCATCAGCATCGGAACCTCTCTTGTGCCATTTTTATCGGCAGCCATGAGGAATGGGGAGCATGAAACGATACGGCAAAAAGTGCGGTCATCGGTTAAGACCACGTCGGTATTAGGGATTGGGTCAGCTGTTGGGCTGATTTGTATTTTATCACCAGTAAATACAATGCTTTTTCGTAATGATTTAGGCACAGATGCCCTGCAAATATTCTGTATATCGATTGCGTTTACGTCGATTGCCATTACGCAGGCGGCTTTACTGCAAGGGCTCGGACATACTGTGTATCCCGCTGTTGTGGTGATCATCAGCGTGCTGGTGAAATGGATTCTAACGATTGCGCTTGTTCCGTTATTTGGCATCCACGGTGCCGCATGGTCAACTGTATGTGGTTTTCTCACAGCAGCCGTGCTCAATGCTGTTTATTTGAAGCATAAAGGATGGATTTCATTGAGAGAGCTATTCCCAGTGAAAATTCTTTTATCAGCTGCCTTCATGGCTGTGGTCTTAATGGGATATCAGGCTTTGTTTTCCTGGGTAATCCCTTTTGAAAAACGTCCGTTTTCCGTTTTAGAGAGCCTGACATCAGTTTTTATTGGTGGTTTCGCCTTTTTATATAGTATTCTTAAGCTAGAAGTATTCACGGAAGAGGAATGGAGACTCATTCCATTAGGAAAAAAGATTTTATATTTTAAACAGATGAGAGGGAATCAAAATGGCAGGTAAGATTACCGTCGTCGGTCTCGGGGCAGGCGACATGGATCAGCTGACGCTCGGTGTATATAAGCAGCTGAAGCAGGCGAAAGAAGTATATATGAGAACGCAGGACCATCCGCTTACCGCAGAGTTAATGCAGGAGGTCCCATCTCTCACCTTTTTTGATGAAATTTATGAAAAGCACGATCAGTTTGATCAGGTGTATCAGGAAATTACCGAAATATTATTTGCAGAGGCAGCGGAAAAAGACATTGTGTACGCAGTACCTGGTCATCCATTTGTGGCAGAAAAGACCGTACAGCTGCTCGTCGCCGGGCAGAAAGAGCGCGGGATTGAGGTGTCTGTCGCTGGTGGACAAAGCTTTTTAGATGCGACATTCAACTCCTTGCAGATTGACCCCATCGAAGGATTACAATTCGTTGATGCAGGGGATATGAGAGCGGATGATCTGAAATTAACCCAGCACGTCCTGATTTGTCAGGTATATGATCAGATGACAGCATCGAATGTGAAGCTCACGCTGATGGAAAAGCTTCCTGACGATTATGAAGTTTATATTGTGACTGCAGCTGGAAGCAGTCAGGAACAGATTACTGCCGTTCCTTTATTTGAACTTGATCGAGATGTGTCGATAAATAACTTAACAAGTGTTTATGTTCCTCCAATTCAAGATGAACAGCTGCTTTATCAACAATTTGACACCTTCCGTGACGTCATACGTACATTAAGAGGTCCGGGCGGCTGTCCATGGGATCAAAAACAAACCAATGAATCACTCAAACCATATTTAATTGAAGAATGCTATGAGCTGCTTGAAGCGATAGATGAAGATGACCCAGATCATATGGTGGAAGAGCTTGGCGATGTGCTGCTACAGGTGCTACTTCACGCTCAAATTGGCGAAGATGACGGTTATTTCTCAATCGATGACGTCATTCAGCATGTCACAGAAAAAATGATTCGGCGACATCCCCATGTGTTTGGTGACACGAATGTTTCTGAGGCAGCAGATGTGGTGGCCAACTGGGAAAAAATCAAGCAGCAGGAGAAGCCAGAGCGGACCGGTTCTATTTTGCAATCGATTCCGGCGACACTTCCAGCATTAACAAAGGCATATAAACTCCAAAAGAAAGCCGCCAAGGTAGGCTTTGATTGGACAGATGTTCAAGATATTTGGAACAAATACGAAGAAGAAAAGCAGGAATTTCTTGTTGAAGTGGCAGAGAAGACGGACGAAGGTGCAACGAAGCAGATGAAAGATGAATTTGGAGATCTTTTGTTTGTTCTCGTCAATATTGGACGGTTCTATCACCTAGAGCCTGAAACGGCGCTCGCTTCTGCCAACACAAAATTCATGCGGCGCTTTAAGCATATCGAACAAAAAGCAAAGGACATGGGACGTTCACTAGATGACTTAACGCTAGAGGAAATGGACGATCTATGGAACGATGCGAAACGTATAGAAAGAGGTGAACATACATGAGACTAGATAAGTTTTTAAAAGTGTCCCGTTTAATTAAAAGAAGAACATTGGCAAAGGAAGTAGCTGATCAAGGCAGGATTTCTATTAACGGAACACAGGCGAAAGCAAGCTCTGACGTGAAAGAAGGAGATGAGCTGCAAATCCGCTTTGGTCAAAAGCTAGTGACTGTTCAAGTCAACGAGTTAAAGGACACGACGAAAAAAGAAGAAGCGGCTGGCATGTATACTGTGCTAAAAGAAGAAAAAACAGCAGAATAGGGCTTGTTCTAAATGACCCTCTTATCACATACAATGCAGTAACATGCAAGTATGAGATATGGGGGATGTATAAATGAATCAATATTATAATCAACCTCAAGGCACGAAGCTGTCATCAGACGCGGAGCACAATGTCACAATGCGAAACAGAAAGCATTTAGATATCACTGGTGTCAAACAAGTGGAAAGCTTTGATAGTGAGGAATTTCTGCTGGAGACGGTCATGGGGATTCTCGCCATCCGCGGAGAAAATCTGCAAATGAAGAACCTAGACGTCGAAAAGGGCGTTGTGTCGATCAAAGGGCGTGTCTTTGATTTAATCTATGTTGATGAGCAGCACGGGGAGAAAGCTAAAGGATTTTTTAGCAAGCTGTTTAAATGACGCTGACAGTCCAGTTTTATACGATGCTTTCCATGGCGGCGATGGGCATCTGGCTGGGCGCATCGCTTGATACGTACAAGCTGTTTGTGAACCGGGAAAAAACAGCAAAATGGCTTTTGGCTATACACGATCTCCTTTTTTGGATGGTGCAGGGTCTCTTATTCTTTTACGTCCTGCTGCTGACAAATGAGGGAGAATTCAGGCTTTATATTTTTCTAGCCGTTGCTCTAGGTTTCTCGATGTATCAGGCATTGATGAAACAGCTGTATCTCAAGATTCTCAAGTTTATCATGATGTGTGTATATCAGACCGTTCTCTTCCTGAAAAGGCTGGTCATGTCGATTGTCTTCCAACCGATCCGCTGGATGATCACATTGGTCATAAGTGCTATTCTGTTCTTGCTCCACTCGCTCTTACGTCTAGTTCGTTTTACGTTTCGGCTCGTGTGGAAGGTGCTGTCGATTGTTTGTTATCCGCTCATCTGGTTACTCAATGTGACCATTATTCATCGGATTCCCGAAAAATGGCTAACATCAATGAGATTGTTTTTCTCAAAAGGAGCAGGAATTTTACAAGGGGCCAAGAAATTATCTGGTACCATCAAAACGAAATGGAAACAATTCTGGACAAAGTAAGAGAGGAGGCCTTCAACCTTGAACAAGAGAAAAAGAAATATCGCACAAATTCAAAATGATTACCAAAAACAAATGGAACAGCAAGCACAGCGCTTAAAACGCAAACGTCGCGGACTCCTTAGAAGGCTTACCGTGTTTGGTGTGATCGTGCTCATGTTTGCTGTCTTGGTGACAAGTGCCCTCTGGTCGCAATCGTCTTCACTAAAGGAAAAAGAAGAGAAGAAGGTTGCGCTCGAAAAAGAGTTGAAGCAATTACAAACAAAGCAGGAAGATATTTCTGATGAAATTAAGAAGCTGAAAAGCAAGGAATACGTACTCGAACTGGCACGACGGGACTATTATATGTCCAAAAAAGGCGAAAAAATCTTTGATGTGGGCAATAAGAGCGATTAGCCTTGTTGACACTTAAAATTCAGTTTATGTATAATTGAACAAATGAGATTTTTTTATAAGTCTAAGGAGGAGCACTTTTTTTATGTCGATTGAAGTTGGCAGCAAGTTACAAGGGAAAGTTACGGGCATTACAAATTTTGGAGCTTTTGTGGAGTTGCCAGGCGGTTCAACTGGTCTCGTTCATATCAGTGAGGTAGCCGATAACTATGTAAAAGATATTAATGAGCATTTAAAAGTCGGTGAACAAGTTGAAGTGAAAGTGATTAACGTTGAAAAAGACGGTAAAATCGGCTTGTCCATTAAAAAAGCAAAAGATCGTCCTCAACAACAATCAAGACCAAGCAGAAATGATTTCCGTCCGAAGGAATCGTTTGAACAAAAAATGAACAAATTCTTAAAAGATAGCGAAGATCGCTTAACATCTTTAAAACGTAACACGGAATCAAAACGTGGGGGGCGCGGAGCAAGAAGAGGTTAACTTGTTGCTGCTTTCTATATATTTTCACAACAAAGCATCTGCTGTTCAGCAGGTGCTTTTTTTCATGACCTATCCTACATTTTTTGAGATTTCGTCATTTAATTTAAAACTTTCTATTGACGGACAAGCGAATCCTTTGTATTATAGTTCTTGTGCTTCTTAGCGCATTATTATTATGGCGGTGTAGCTCAGCTGGCTAGAGCGTACGGTTCATACCCGTGAGGTCGGGGGTTCGATCCCCTCCGCCGCTATCCTTTTAACTAGAACATAAAGCAAGGCCCGTTGGTCAAGCGGTTAAGACACCGCCCTTTCACGGCGGTAACACGGGTTCGAATCCCGTACGGGTCATCTTCGAAACAGCTTTCTATAGGAAAGCTGTTTTTTTGTGCTTTCGTAAAATTCTGATGAAAGACATCGACTTTCATGAAAGTATGCCTCTTTGACGAATAAAGCGTCGAACGTTTTATGGAAACGACAACTTCTTTTGACAAAATTTCTTTTTCACCTTCGCTATAATGACAAGCAACGAATATCAGGTGGGGGATGAGAAGATGGAAAAACTAGAAAGAAGAACTGATTTAACAGGAGCGGGGTTTGAAAGAATCAGTGCGGGGTTAAAAAAGATGAAAAACCTGTTTCTTCATCACACGCATTCTCTTTTTTTCTATAAAGGGTTTATTTATGTTGTTCTAGGCTTTTTATTAGGACGAGCCTTTATATTATCTGAAATTATGCCGTTTGCTCTGCCTTTCTTTGGTTCCATGCTGCTTATTAAAAGAGATAAGGCAATGCTTGCTTGTCTCGCTTTACTCGCTGGGGCGATGACGATATCACCTCAAAATGCATTGTTTGTGTTTGCATCGCTGCTTATATTTCTCCTTATGTCAAAGGTGGTTTCTTTCATCATCAAAGACCCAGTGAAAACATTACCGGTTGTCATTGTTCTCTCGATGCTGATCACCCGAGGAGCGTTTGTTTACCTAGAGCAAGGTGCTGTGCAAAGCTATGATTACGTCATGGCGGGTGTCGAAGCAGGACTTGCCTTCATTTTGACACTGATTTTTCTTCAAAGCCTGCCGATTTTTACAGTCAGGAAAATTAAACATTCTTTAAAGGTCGAAGAAATTATTTGTTTTATGATTTTAATTGCCTCAGTTTTAACTGGACTTGCTGGGATCTCATTTCAAGGGATGCAGGCAGAGCATATTTTATCACGTTATGTAGTGCTGACCTTTGCCTTTATTGGCGGAGCCAGTATTGGTTGTACGGTCGGTGTCGTGACAGGATTAATTCTCGGTCTCGCCAACATCGGAAACCTTTATCAGATGAGTCTTCTTGCCTTTTCAGGTTTATTAGGCGGATTGCTGAAAGAAGGGAAGAAAGCAGGGGCAGCCATCGGCTTAATTGTGGGTTCCTTACTCATTTCACTGTATGGGGAAGGGTCGGCAGGTCTCATGACCACATTGTATGAATCACTTATAGCGGTTGCGCTCTTTTTGCTCACGCCGCAATCAGTCACCTCCAAGGTAGCGAAATACATTCCTGGCACGGTAGAGCATGTACAAGAGCAGCAGCAATATGCTCGGAAAGTACGAGACGTGACAGCAAAAAAGGTAGACCAATTCTCTAATGTATTTCATGCGCTGTCTGAGAGTTTTGCGACATTTTACGAATCCATTCCTGAAGAGAAGAAGCAGGAAGAGGATGTAGATCTTTTTTTAAGTACGATCACAGAACGATCCTGTCAAACGTGCTATAAGAAAAATAAATGCTGGGTGCAGAACTTTGATACAACCTATGAACTAATGAAACAAGTTATGCATGAATCTGATGAAAAAACGTATGAGCATAACCGAAAATTGAAAAAGAAATTTAGTCAGCACTGCTCAAAATCAAAACATGTCGAGGAATTGATTGAAGAGGAGATCGCTTACTATAAAGCCAACCAGACACTGAAGAAAAAAGTCCAAGACAGCAGACGTCTTGTGGCTGAACAGCTGATGGGGGTCTCGCAAGTGATGGAGGATTTTTCCCGGGAAATAAAACGAGAAAGAGAACAGCATTTTATTCAAGAAGAGCAGATGATAGAAGCGCTTCAGCACTTTGGTATTGAAATTCAGCAAGTAGAAATCTATAGCTTGGAGCAGGGAAATGTCGATATTGAAATGAGAATCCCATATTGCCAAGGGCATGGGGAATGTGAAAAAATCATTGCTCCAATGCTTTCAGATATTTTAGAAGAACAGATTTTAGTCAAAGCAGAGCAGTGTGCAGAGCATCCAACAGGCTATTGTCACGTTGTATTTGGCTCTGCCAAATCATATCGAGTGGCTACAGGCGTGGCACATGCAGCAAAAGGCGGAGGACTGGTATCTGGAGACAGCTACAGCATGATGGAGCTTGGTGCAGGCAAGTATGCCGCAGCTATTAGTGATGGAATGGGTAACGGAGCACGTGCTCATTTTGAAAGCAATGAGACGATTAAGCTGTTAGAAAAAATATTGGCGTCAGGTATCAATGAAAAAGTGGCGATTAAAACCATTAATAGTATTTTATCTTTACGAACAACGGACGAGATCTATTCAACATTGGATTTATCGATTATTGATTTACAGGATGCAAGCTGTAAGTTCCTCAAGATTGGTTCAACACCCAGCTTTATTAAACGGGGTGATCAGGTGATGAAGGTACAAGCAAGCAACTTGCCGATTGGCATTATTGATGAATTCGAAGTCGAGGTTGTGAGCGAACAGATGAAAGCAGGAGATCTCTTGATTATGATGAGTGACGGCATTTTTGAAGGGCCAAAGCATATTGAAAATCATGATCTGTGGGTGAAACGGAAAATGAAAAGCTTTAAAACAGAAGATCCACAAGAAATTGCTGATTTATTAATGGAAGAGGTCATTCGAACAAGAGCAGGCCAAATTGACGACGATATGACGGTTGTTGTCATTAGGCTCGACCACAACACACCAAAATGGGCTTCCATTCCGACAGGTACATTCTATCTTGAGAAACAAGAGATTTCTTAAAATATCGTATAATATGAATTTCTTCTGGCGATGATGGGGATATAAGCATTCAGTTACAATCCCAGGAGGAATGAAGATGCGAAAAGGTCACGTCAACCAAATCTTATTGATTACAGATGGCTGCTCAAATCACGGGGAAGATCCGCTTGCGATTGCCTCATTGGCAAAGGAACAAGGGATTACAGTCAATGTCATTGGCATTATGGAAGAAAACAGACACGATCATGAAGCGATGAAAGAAGTAGAGGGGATTGCTCTCGCAGGCGGAGGCATCTATCAAGTTGTCTACGTCCAGCAATTATCTCAAACAGTACAAATGGTCACGAAAAAAGCGATGACACAAACCTTACAAGGTGTTGTGAATAAAGAATTGCAGCAAATACTCGGCAAAGACACTGAAATTGAAGAGCTTCCACCAGATAAGCGCGGGGAAGTAATGGAGGTTGTTGATGAGTTAGGAGAGACGGTTCACCTTCAAGTACTCGTGCTTGTTGATACAAGTGCAAGTATGAAACCGAAGCTGCCGACTGTCAAAGAAGCACTTATCGACCTTTCCATCAGTTTAAATTCAAGAATTGGAGAAAATCAGTTTGGGATGTGTGTATTTCCCGGGAAAAACTCAGATGCAGAAATTGTGTTGAATTGGACGCCTCGATTCGATTCATTATCATCTATTTTCCCAAAACTGACCACTGGAGGAATCACCCCAACGGGACCAGCACTTCGGGAAGCACTTCAGCATTTCAAATCAGTTCGCTCACGTAAAGGGCTGCTTGAAGCAAAGGAAGAGCATGATGATGAATTCGGTTTCTAACATCCCGTTAGGCACGGTGATTCAAGGGAAATGGCACCACCATCATTACCGTATTGTAAAAGAGCTTGGAAAAGGGGCGAACGGTGTTGTCTATCTCGCCGAATCACCACATGGGCAAGCGGCCCTTAAAGTGAGTGATGACAGTATGCTCATTGCATCTGAAGTCAATGTATTAAAATCCTTTTCAAAGGCTCCTGTGAAAACCATGGGGCCTTCTTTTTATGATATGGATGATGCAATTTATCCCGGTATGCCTCAAAAACGCTCCTTTTACGTGATGGAATATGTCAGAGGCCCATTACTGCTTGAATTTGTAAAACAAAAGGGTGATGAGTGGATCGTTGTTTTGATGATTCAGCTTTTATCTAGCCTGGCTCATTTACATCAGGAAGGCTGGATTTTTGGTGACTTAAAGCCTGATAATCTCATTGTTTCTGGTCCCCCTGCCACGATCCGGTGCATTGATGTGGGAGGAACGACAAAAGCGGGCAGGGCAATTAAGGAGTATACCGAGTTTTTTGATCGAGGCTATTGGGGATTCGGCTCACGAAAAGCTGAACCAACTTATGATTTATTTGCCCTGACCATGGTGATGGTTAACTGTGCGTATAAGAAAGAATTCAAAAAAGGAGCAGAACCAGAAAAGCAGCTTTATCGAGCCATTGAAGGACATCCTTTATTAAAGCGATATGAAAGGGTGTTAAAGGCTGCTTTACAAGGTAAATATCAATCAGCAGCAAACATGAAAAGTGCGATGCTGAAAGAAGGACAGCTGATTGAATCAAGAAAATCACGCCAAAAGAAGCAACAGCAAAAAAACGCGCCAAAACCCGCTGTTAATCAAAATCAACAAGTGGCTTCACGATCGCGGGCTGCAGCAGCAAAAAGAACGTCAGTACGTAAAAAATCAGGCGGACTTTTTGAAACCATTCTTATCGTGTGCAGTGTACTCGCCCTTTACTGTGCATATGTGGTTTTGTTCCTGTTGTAGAGCTGTAAAAAAGCAGGCTTCTTCTTTGCTTGGAGCTACTGAAAGTGATAGGATATGTATATCTTTAAATTACCTGCTCTTTGTGAGGAGGAAGTTGTGAATAGAATTGAATCTTTTTTGAAAAAACATGATGTTTACCTTGAAAATACGACAGTCATTGTCGGGGTTTCCGGCGGACCGGATTCCATGCTTTTACTGCATGAACTTAACAAGCGCCGCAAAGGTTCCTATCAGCTGATTGCAGCCCATGTAGATCACATGTTCAGAGGAGAAGAGTCCTTTGCTGATTTGGCATTTGTTGAGGCTTACTGTAAGGAGCACGAGATCCCTTTTGAATCGTCCCGCATACAGGTCACCCAATATGCAAAAGAAAACCGCTTAAACAAACAGGCAGCTGCAAGGGAGTGCAGATATGCTTTCTTTCGTCAATTGATGGAGCAATACAAGGCTCAATTTATAGCGCTTGCACATCATGGAGACGACCAAGTAGAAACAATGTTGATGAGACTTGCGAGAGGAACTGTTGGTATAGGACTCGCGGGTATCCAAGCAAAACGTCCTTTTCAAAATGGATGGCTGATTCGTCCGCTCATTGGATACTCTAAGGACGACGTGCTAAAAGCTTGTGAAAAAGAACATGTTCCCTATGTCATTGATCAAAGCAATCATACAGATGACTACTTGAGAAACCGGGTAAGAAGACACATTCTTCCCGTGTTAAAAGAAGAGGCACCTCATGTACATGAAAGCTTTCAGTTTGTAAGTGACATGCTGACTGAGGATGAGCAATACTTGCAGGCTTTAACAAAGGTACAAATGAACCAAGTGATAACGAGTCAATCGCCTAAGCAAATTGAGATCAAAACGAAGCCTTTGCTTGACCTGCCTTTGCCTTTACAAAGAAGAGGCATTCAACTAATATTAAACTATCTTTATGAAAACACTCAATCAGCGTTTTCAAACCAGCATATTCTAGGGACTTTAGACTGGTTATCTCATACTGATCAACCGTCTGGATCATTAGATTTGCCAAAAGGTTTACAAGCTGTCAAGTCTTATGATCACTGTATGTTTACCTTTGAACGATCGCATGTAGTAGACCAGTCTTATGCTCTTCACTTAAAGGTTGAGCTTGGAGAAGAGCTTTTTCTCCCAAATGGACAGTCTATCGTCGTATCAAATCATGTTCCGAAGGATGCACGGAACGGAAACCATTTTTTCTTGCTTCAAAAAGATCATGTTCGTCTCCCTTTGATCATTCGCTCACGAAAAAATGGTGATCGAATCAAACTTAAAGGGATGAATGGATCAAAAAAGGTGAAGGATATATTTATTGATAAAAAAGTGCCTCTTGCAGAAAGAGACAGCTGGCCGATCGTCACTGACTCGGATCATCAAATCATCTGGATCCCAGGTCTGAAAAAATCCGTTTTTGAAGAAATTGATATGACAAACAGCGATCTCATTGTATTACAATATAGACAGCACGAAAATTTGTAGGGGGCAAGCAAAAGCATGAAACAAGATATTGAAAAGATTTTGATCTCAGAAGAAGAGATCCAGCAAAAAGTGAAGGAACTGGGTGCAACATTAACCAGCGATTATGATGGTAAATTTCCCCTGGCTATTGGTGTTTTGAAAGGGGCTCTTCCATTCATGGCAGACCTGATCAAACACATTGATACATATTTAGAACTTGATTTTATGGATGTATCTAGCTACGGAAAGTCTACCGTATCTTCTGGAGAAGTAAAGATCATTAAGGATCTAGATACTTCTGTTGAAGGAAGAGATATTTTGATTATGGAAGATATCATCGACAGTGGGTTAACTTTGAGCTATCTGGTAGAGCTTTTCCGATACCGTAAAGCAAATTCCATTAAAATTGTGACATTGCTTGATAAACCAAGTGGCCGCAAAGCAGACATCAAAGCAGATTATGTTGGATTTGAAGTACCAGATGCATTTGTTGTCGGCTATGGATTGGATTTCGCTGAACGTTACCGAAACCTCCCGTATATTGGAGTGTTAAAACCATCTGTTTACGAAGGCTGATCAGCATACGTATACATGAGGTTATTGGTTGTGTTGGAATGATTTTCTATGATACTATTGAACATAGTTGTGCTTACTGTGGGAGGAGGTAAGGAATGAATCGGGTTTTTCGTAATACGATTTTTTATATACTTATTTTATTACTTGTGATAGGGGTCGTTAGTTGGTTAGGATCCCCAAATCAAAAGCCTGAGAACATGTCTTACAGCAAATTTTCGCAAAATCTAAGTGCGGGAAAAGTGGAGAGTATCTCCATTCAGCCTGTAAGAGGGGTTTATGAAATTCGTGGTCAATTAGATGGCGCGAAGAAAGATCAATACTTCATTACCCATGTTCCAGATGGTCAAGGTGTTGACCAAATTTACAGTGCACTGAAGAATACAGATGTAAAAGTAGAACCAGCACCTGAAACAAATGGATGGCTGCAAGTTCTGACAACCATCATTCCGTTTATCATCATCTTTATCCTGTTCTTCTTCTTATTGAATCAAGCTCAGGGCGGCGGAAGCCGAGTCATGAACTTTGGTAAGAGTAAGGCGAAGCTTTACACAGAAGAGAAGAAACGTGTGAAATTTAAAGATGTTGCTGGTGCAGATGAAGAAAAGCAAGAGCTTGTAGAAGTGGTGGAATTCCTGAAGGATCCACGTAAATTTGCGGAGCTTGGCGCAAGAATCCCTAAAGGGGTTTTACTAGTAGGACCTCCAGGTACAGGTAAAACATTGCTTGCGAGAGCATCTGCAGGAGAAGCAGGCGTTCCTTTCTTCAGCATCAGTGGTTCTGACTTCGTCGAGATGTTCGTCGGTGTCGGTGCATCACGTGTACGTGATTTATTCGAAAATGCGAAAAAGAATGCACCTTGCTTAATCTTTATTGATGAGATTGATGCAGTGGGGCGTCAGCGTGGAGCCGGTCTTGGCGGTGGTCATGACGAGCGTGAACAAACGCTTAACCAGCTTCTTGTCGAAATGGATGGTTTTAGTGCCAACGAAGGTATTATTATCATTGCTGCGACGAACCGTGCAGATATTCTAGACCCTGCATTGCTGCGTCCGGGACGTTTTGACCGTCAAATTACGGTTGACCGCCCAGATGTTATTGGCCGTGAAGAAGTACTGAAAGTTCATGCGAAAAACAAACCGCTTGACGAGTCAGTCAACTTAAAAGCCATTGCAAGCAGAACACCAGGGTTCTCTGGTGCAGATCTTGAGAACTTACTAAACGAAGCAGCGCTTGTTGCTGCACGTCAAAACAAAAAGAAAATCGATATGCGTGATATCGACGAAGCGACTGACCGTGTCATCGCTGGGCCGGCGAAGAAAAGCCGCGTCATTTCGAAGAAAGAACGTAATATCGTGGCTTACCATGAAGCCGGTCATACCGTCATTGGTCTTATCTTAGACGAAGCGGACATGGTGCATAAAGTAACGATCGTTCCTCGTGGTCAGGCAGGCGGATATGCGGTCATGCTTCCAAGAGAAGACCGTTATTTCCAAACGAAGCCAGAGCTTCTTGATAAGATTGTCGGCTTGCTCGGCGGTCGTGTTGCAGAGGAAATTACGTTTGGTGAAGTAAGTACAGGCGCTCACAACGACTTCCAGCGTGCAACAGGCATTGCAAGAAGAATGGTCACAGAGTTCGGTATGTCTGATAAACTTGGTCCGCTTCAATTCGGTCAATCACAAGGAGGTCAAGTATTCCTTGGCCGTGATTTCAACAATGAGCCGAATTATAGTGAAGCGATCGCTTACGAAATTGACCAAGAAGTTCAGCGTTTCATTAAGGAGAGCTACGAACGCGCGAAACAAATTCTCACTGAGAATAAAGATAAGCTAGAAATCATCGCACAAGCCCTTCTAGAAGTTGAAACATTAGATGCTGAACAAATTAAATCTCTTTACGAAACTGGAAAGCTTCCAGAGCGTGTATACGCAGATGACGAAGAGAAAAACGATGATGTGAAAGTAAACATCAAGAAAAAAGAAGATGAGGAGATCTAATCTCCTTCTGTGAAAGCTGCCGGGATCACCGGCAGCTTTTTTATTTCGATTCATGAATGGATCGGTTTCGAATTGTTTACAAATGGAACTCAATTCGTGTATGGTATGATAGAAAGTCGAAAAATGCTCTTTTTGAGAAACTATTCAAAGTGGTGATGAAGTTGTTACTCGTGATAGATGTAGGAAACACAAATACCGTTTTAGGTGTTTATCATAATGGCGATCTAAACTACCATTGGCGAATTGAAACAAGCCGTCATAAAACAGAAGACGAATTTGGTATGTCCATTAGGGCCTTATTCGATTATGTGGGGCTGATGTTTGATCAAATAGAAGGGATTATCATCTCGTCTGTGGTCCCGCCAATGATGTTCGCACTTGAAAGAATGTGCGAAAAGTATTTTCACCTAACACCCCAAATTGTAGGGCCTGGAATGAAGACTGGATTAAACATTATGTGTGACAATCCAAAGGAAGTCGGGGCAGATCGAATTGTCAATGCAGTAGCAGCAATTCACCTATATGGGGCGCCTCTTATTGTGGTAGACTTTGGAACAGCAACAACCTACTGTTATATCAATGAACAAAAACAATACATGGGTGGAGCGATTGCACCTGGTATTACCATCTCAACTGAGGCTTTATATACAAGAGCGGCGAAGCTGCCGAGAATTGAAATTGTCCGTCCTGATCACATTGTTGGAAAAAATACCATCAGTGCGATGCAATCCGGCATCCTTTATGGATATGTTGGTCAAGTCGAGGGAATAGTGAAACGGATGAAGCAGCAAGCCAAACAAACACCGAAAGTCATTGCAACAGGCGGTTTGTCTACATTGATTGGAAATGAATCAGACTGCATTGATATTGTCGATCCGTTCCTCACATTAAAAGGACTGCAGCTCATTTATGAACGTAATCGTGTCGGTGTATTATAGGAGGTTTAAATCAAATGGATTACTTAGTTAAAGCATTAGCATATGACGGAAAAGTCCGCGCATATGCTGCAAACACAACAGATACAATCAACGAAGCACAAAGAAGACATCATACGTGGCCGACTGCATCAGCTGCCATCGGCAGAACGATGACAGCAACCGTCATGATGGGTGCTATGCTGAAAGGTGAGAATAAGCTAACTGTCAAAATAGAAGGCGGTGGACCAATCGGCGCCATTATTGCTGATGGAAATGCAAAAGGTCAGGTGCGAGGATATGTCTCAAACCCACAAGTTCACTTTGATTTAAATGAACATGGCAAGCTGGATGTTAGACGTGCAGTCGGAACATCTGGAACCTTAAGTGTTGTCAAAGATATCGGGCTGAAGGACCACTTTACAGGACAAACGGAAATTGTTTCAGGTGAAATTGGAGATGACTTCACATATTATCTTGTTTCTTCTGAGCAAGTGCCTTCCTCTGTAGGCGTAGGCGTCCTTGTCAATCCAGATAATTCGATCCTCGCAGCAGGCGGTTTCATCATTCAATTGCTGCCTGGTACAGAAGATGCTGTTATTGAAAGACTAGAAAAGCGCCTGTCAATGATTGAACCAATCTCTAAACTCATTGAAAAAGGGATGACACCAGAAGAAATATTAGAAGAAGTACTCGGTGAAAAACCTCAAATTTTAGAAACTGTACCTGTCGAATTTTCTTGTAACTGCTCAAAAGAACGGTTTGCAAATGGCATTATCAGCCTAGGGAAAGCCGAAATTGATGATATGATTGAACAAGACGGACAAGCAGAAGCTCAATGCCATTTTTGTAACGAAACGTATGTATTTACAAAAGAAGAGCTAGAAGAGCTACGTGAAGAATTAACCCGCTAAGCTCTAAGCAGCGGGTTTTCTTTTTAGAATGGAAAGGAGACGAAAGATGAGATTAAAAGCAAGAGTGGTATGGACATTTATCCTCGTGTTGCTCATGATTAATGCCGTTGTCATTGCATATGTATTAACAAAGTCACAAATGTCACAGGCTTCTTCTAATGGGAAGAGCGGTGAAGAAATTGCATCGATTGGAAAAGAGAAGGTAACGCGTCAAGAATGGTTAAAGAAGATGGAAGACCGCTACGGAAAGGCAACACTTGAACAAATGATCAATCTGAAGGTGGTCAATCAGCTTGCCAAGCAAAACAAGCTGGACGTGTCTTCGAAAGAGATCAATCGTGAATTGCTTATGCTCAAAGCAGTATCTAATAATTTCTACGAAGATGGACATACAAGTGAGAAGGAATGGAAAGAACAGATTCGTTATCAAATTTTATTAGAGCAGCTTTTAACAAGAGATGCCGTCGTTTCTGAAAAAGAAGCGAAATCGTTTTATGAAAAAAACAAGGACTTATATCAATATGATGATTCATACCGCATTCGCCATATTGTCGTGAAGACAAAGGACGAGGCTGAAAATGTATTGAAAGATTTAAAAGGTGGATCCAGCTTTGAAGCCGTAGCAGCTGAACGTTCAATCGACCGTTACACCTCACCATACGGCGGAGATCTTGGATTTGTGACAGAAGAGCAGGAAAGCATCCCAGCCCTATACATACAAGAAGCTCAAAAGCTTCAGCCAGATGAATGGACGAAAGAGCCAATTCAGACCAAAAACGGGTATGCCATTATTCAGTTAAAAGAAAAATTAAATGGCCGCTCTTTCTCCTATGACGAAGTCAAAGATCAGATTAAAAGGCAGATCGCGATGGAAGATCTAGGTGAAAAGGCGAATGTCAAAACCCTGTGGAAGGAAGCAAAAGTCACATGGTTTTACGATGGCGAGCAGGACTAAAAGCATTGACAAAATTTTTTGAAATTGATAATTTAATATTAATACAATAAAATTACTCGGAGATAGAGGTGTTAGTGATGGCTCGTATTGCAAATTCAGTTTTTGAACTAATAGGAAATACACCAGTCGTTAAATTAAACCGTTTAGTAGATGAAGACAGTGCGGATGTCTACTTGAAACTTGAATATATGAACCCAGGCAGCAGTGTCAAAGATCGTATTGCTTTAGCGATGATCGAAGATGCTGAAGCGAAAGGTACACTAAAAGCCGGCGATACCCTTATTGAACCAACAAGTGGAAACACAGGAATCGGCCTTGCGATGGTAGCGGCTGCTAAAGGAATCAACGCGATTTTGGTTATGCCAGACACAATGAGTCAGGAGCGCCGCAACCTTTTACGCGCTTATGGTGCGGAGCTTGTCTTAACACCAGGTGCAGAAGGAATGAAAGGTGCCATCAAAAAAGCAGAAGAATTGGCAGAGGAGCATGGTTACTTCATGCCTCAGCAATTTAGCAACGAAGCCAATGCGGAGATTCACCGTCGTACAACTGGGAAAGAAATTCTTGAACAGTTTGACGGCGAGCTTGATGCATTTATTGCAGGTGTTGGTACGGGCGGTACGATTACAGGTGCTGGTGAAGTCCTAAAAGAAGCCATCCCATCCATCCAGCTTTATGCGGTAGAACCGACAGATTCCCCTGTATTGTCAGGCGGAAAGCCGGGTCCGCATAAAATTCAAGGAATTGGAGCAGGTTTTGTTCCTTCAATCCTGAACACAGAAATATATGACGGCATCATCCAAGTGAAAAACGAAGATGCATTTGAGCTTGCAAGAAAAGCAGCGAAAGAAGAAGGAATCCTTGGTGGTATTTCTTCCGGAGCAGCTATTTACGCAGCACTTCAAACAGCGAAGAAGCTTGGTAAAGGGAAAAAGGTTCTCGCAATCATCCCAAGTAACGGTGAGCGTTACCTCAGTACACCTCTTTATCAATTCGATTAAACCAATCACCCCAGCGTTTGCTGGGGTTTTTTCATGAATTCTGAAGATGGAAAGCAAATACTATTTTCTAAATAAATTGGATTGCATTACAATAAGATTAATGAAAATAAAAAAGGATGATAACATGACACAACGCAGGCCGATGGGCATCAAAATTCCTTTTACGAAAGATGCATTCTTGAAAAGATACGAACAATTAACTGCTCGTGAAACACATCATGTGCTTCTAGAAAGTGCACGCGGCGGTTCATATAGCATTGCTGGTATTCACCCGATCGCTAAAGCGAAGGGGAAAGATGGGATGACGACCATCCATTATCAAGGTGAGGTATTGTTCAAAGAAGGTGATCCATTCAGAGCGTTTACGGATTGGTTTCAAACCCTTCAAACCGAAACAAACGACGAATACCCCGACTTCCAAGGTGGAGCGATTGGGTTTTTAAGCTACGATTATGCTAGATACATCGAGCATTTTAAGATGCTGGCAATTGATGATCTTAAAACACCAGACCTTTATTTCCTCGTGTTTAACGATGTTGCAGTTTTTGATCATGAAGAGAACGCACTGTGGCTGATTACTCACACAGAGGAAGCAGAACCAATGAGTGAAGCGAATCAAAGGCTGGAAGAATGGAAGCGAAAGTGGACAAGCTCTTTTGAAGAATCAGCACAATCACCTGTCAATGAATCTTCCACAGAATTTGTACCAGCAGCACCTTTTACTGAAGAAACCTTTGGAGAAGCAGTAGAGAAAATTAAGCAATATATCGCAAACGGTGACGTGTTCCAAGTGAACTTATCTATCAGACAAGATGAACAGCTTCACACTCATCCGTATGATTTATACAAAACGTTACGTCAAGTGAATCCATCTCCTTATATGTCTTACCTGCATACGCCTGACTTCCAGATTGTTTGTGGTTCTCCAGAGCTGCTTATTAAGAAAAAAGGAACTCAGCTAGAAACAAGACCAATTGCCGGAACAAGATCACGAGGCAAAGACGACGCTGAGGATCAAGCACTGGCAAAAGAACTCATTGAAAATGAAAAAGAACGCGCAGAGCATGTCATGCTCGTTGATCTTGAGCGGAATGACCTTGGACGAGTATCTACTTATGGATCCGTAAAAGTGAACGAATTTATGGCAATTGAGAAATATTCACACGTGATGCACATTGTATCTAATGTACAAGGCGAGCTGCGTGATGAATGTGATGCAGTAGATGTGATGAGAGCTGTATTCCCAGGAGGAACGATTACAGGTGCACCAAAAGTGAGAACAATGGAAATCATAGAAGAACTTGAGCCAACAAGACGTGGGCTTTATACTGGATCTATAGGCTGGTTTGGATTCAATCAAGATATGCACTTTAATATCGTTATTCGGACTGCGTATTGTACAGAAGGAAAAGCCTTTATGCAGTCAGGTGCGGGGATCGTCATAGATTCTGTCGCAAAACACGAATACAAAGAATCCATTAAAAAAGCCTATGCAGTGAAAAAAGCAATACAGTTGAGCAAAGAAGAGACTATTTTGAGTTAGAGGTGAGCAGAGTATGATTTTAATGATTGATAATTATGATTCATTTACGTACAACCTGGTCCAGTATTTAGGGGAGCTTGGAGAAGAATTGATCGTGAAACGGAATGATCAAGTGACCATTCAAGAAATTGAAGAGCTCAAGCCGGATTTTCTCATGATTTCTCCAGGTCCATGCAGTCCTGATGAAGCGGGAATTAGTATGGAGGCGATCAAGCACTTTGCAGGAAGTATTCCGATCTTCGGTGTGTGTTTAGGCCACCAATCCATCGCACAAGTCTTTGGCGGGGATGTTGTTCGAGCAGAGCGCTTAATGCACGGTAAAACGTCAGAGATTAAACATGACGGAAAAGGTGTCTTCACAGGACTTCAAAATCCGCTCGTTGCAACGAGATACCATTCATTAATTGTCAAAAACGAGACGCTGCCAGAGTGCTTTGACGCAACAGCCAGCACAAAGGAAGGCGAGCTCATGGCGATTCGCCATAAAGAATTGCCGATTGAAAGTGTGCAATTCCATCCTGAATCAATTATGACGTCCTTCGGAAAAGAAATGCTGAAAAATTTCATTGAAACCTATCGTAAAAAGGGGCATGAAGTAAACGCATGATCATTTATCTGAACGGTCAGTATATAGAGGAGAAAGACGCGACTCTTTCTCCTTTTGATCATGGTTTTCTATATGGCATCGGTGTATTCGAAACATTTACCAGCCTGGCAGGACAAGTCTTCCTGTTGGATTGGCATCTTGAAAGGCTCAATCAATCATTACGTGACCTTTGCATCGAATCCACAATAGAGAAACCATTTGTACTCGACATCATTCATACCTTACTGAATAAAAACCAAATAGCCGGCGGCCATGCGAGAATTCGCTTGAATGTTTCTGCGGGCAGAGGAAACGGATTCTCTGCAGATCCTTATGAAGAGCCTGTCGTTTTTGTCATGATCTCTCCTTTCCGTCCAGAATCTATTTTGGATGAGAAAAAGGGAGTCATTCTTCAAACGAGAAGAAATACACCGGAAGGCCCAAGACGCCTCAAGTCTCATCATTATATGAACAACTTGCTCGCTAAAAGGGAAGTGGGGAATGACCCGTCGTTAGAAGGCATCTTTTTAACAAAAGAAGATGATGTGGCAGAAGGCATTACCTCGAATATCTTTTGGCGAAAAGATGATGTGATCTATACACCGTCACTTGATACAGGCATTTTAAATGGGGTCACTCGTCGATACTGTATGGAAACGCTCCGCGCTATGGAGGCTTCGCTAAAGGAAGGGCGATACCCAGTCTCACATTTGCTTTCTGCTGATGAGGCATGGATGACCAATTCTGTTCAGGGAGTTGTACCGTTCAGAGGAATAGGAGAAATCCACTTTCCCAAAAACAGCCGGACAATTTCAACAAAGTTAAGAATGCAATACACTAAAGAACGTCAAGACCATAAAGAGTAGGTGGACACAATGACACAACAATTGATAAAACAGCCTAAAATCATACAGGCCAAGCACCATACCCTTAGTTATGAAGAAAAGACATTAGTCATGGGCATTTTAAATGTCACACCTGACTCTTTTTCAGATGGAGGAAAGTTTAATCAAGTAGATAAAGCGCTGGCTCATGCAGCGCAGCTGATAGAAGACGGGGCACATATTATCGATATTGGCGGAGAATCGACTCGTCCGGGAGCGGCACTTGTCTCGGAAGAAGAGGAGCTTTCAAGAGTCATTCCGGTCATTGAGAAGATTACAAAAGAATTAGATGTACCTATCTCTATTGATACGTATAAAGCCCGTGTTGCAGATGAAGCGGTGAAAGCTGGAGCCTCCATTATTAATGATGTATGGGGAGCAAAGGCAGATCCCCAAATGGCACATGTGGCAGCGAAGCACAATGTTCCAATCATTTTAATGCACAATCGGCCAGAACGAAACTACACACATCTGATTTCAGATATGATCGCCGATTTGAAAGAAAGTGTCCAAATTGCCCAGCAAGCGGGTGTCAGCGATGACATGATCATATTAGATCCTGGTGTAGGATTTGCGAAAAATAAAGAGGACAACCTGAAGGTCATGAATGAACTTGAACATTTTTGTCACCTTGGGTATCCACTGCTGCTGGCTACATCTCGAAAACGATTCATTGGTGCTGTCTTAGACCTGCCGCCTGAAGAACGTACTGAAGGAACAGGTGCGACGGTCTGTCTTGGGATTCAAAAGGGCAGTGCGATGGTCCGTGTACATGATGTAAAAGAAATTGCAAGAATGGCAAAAATGATGGATGCCATGCTGAATAAGGGAGGCGCTTATCATCGATAAAGTATATGTAAACGGAATGGAATTTTACGGGTACCACGGCGTATTTGCAGAAGAAAACAAACTAGGGCAGCGATTCCGCGTGGACTTAACAGCTTCACTTGATTTAAGTAAAGCCGGACAAACTGATGACCTCAATGAGACGATCAACTATGCAGAGCTCTACCAAATCTGCAAAAGCATCGTAGAAGGTGAGCCGGTCAATCTCGTTGAAACACTGACAGAAAGAATTGCAAACCAAGTGTTAAAGGACTTTCCGACAGTCCAGGAATGTACAGTGAAGGTGATCAAGCCAGATCCGCCAATTCCAGGTCACTATCAGTCCGTTGCAATTGAAATGACGAGATCACGCACATGAATAACACGGCATACATCGCATTAGGCTCAAACATAGGTAAAAAAGAAACCTATTTAAAAGAAGCCGTTAAAAAACTGCATGAACATCCAGAGGTACAAGTGGAATTAATCTCATCAATATATGAAACAACACCTGTAGGCTATGAAAACCAAGATGACTTTTTAAATATGGCCGTGAAAATTACCACTTCACTTCGTCCAGAGGAACTACTGTCTCTTACTCAGACAATCGAGCAAGAGTTAGGCAGAACAAGAGAAGTGAGGTGGGGGCCGCGAACGGCTGACCTTGACATTTTACTTTATAATCGTGAAAATATTGAAACAGAACAACTTGTAGTGCCGCATCCTAGAATGTACGAACGTTTATTCGTCCTTGTTCCGATGAGTGAGATTTGCCCAGAAATCGGCGAAGTACAAATAAATGCCGTAACAGACCAAGAAGGTGTAAGCATATGGAAAAAGACATGTGGGGTAGAAGAATTCGTGCATACCGAAAGCTAAAAGGGTATACTCAGGAAGGGTTCGCGAAAAGACTGGGCATCTCTGTCTCTGTCTTAGGAGAAATTGAGCGAGGCAATCGATTACCAACAAACCAATTGGTTGGTCAAATAGCAGATGCTTTAAATATAACGGTGGAAGAACTTTCGCCAATCCTTGAAGAAGAAAGGAGGGGGAAAAATGTTTAAAATCGGAGATATCGAGATTAAAAACAAAGTAGTGCTCGCGCCGATGGCTGGTGTGTGCAACTCTGCCTTCAGACTGACGGTGAAAGAGTTTGGAGCGGGCTTAGTCTGCGCTGAAATGGTCAGTGACAAAGCGATCCTGATCAACAATGCAAGAACAATGGGTATGCTATACATTGATGAACGGGAAAAGCCTTTGAGCCTTCAGATATTTGGAGGGGAAAAAGACACACTCGTCGAAGCGGCAAAGTTTGTAGACAAGAATACCACAGCGGATATTATTGATATCAACATGGGCTGTCCTGTGCCGAAGATTACGAAATGTGATGCAGGAGCGAAATGGCTGCTTGATCCAAACAAAATTTATGAAATGGTCTCTGCTGTTGTAGATGCTGTAGACAAACCAGTTACAGTGAAAATGAGAATGGGCTGGGACGAAGACCATATCTTTGCTATTGATAATGCCCGTGCTGTTGAACGAGCAGGTGGACAAGCGGTTGCGCTTCACGGACGGACACGCGTGCAAATGTACGAAGGAACAGCGAATTGGGATATCATGAAAGAGGTTAAACAATCTGTATCCATTCCTGTCATCGGCAATGGCGATGTCAAAACCCCTCAAGATGCAAAACGTATGCTTGATGAAACGGGTGTGGACGCTGTCATGATCGGAAGAGCCGCACTAGGAAACCCGTGGATGATCTATCGAACGGTTCATTATTTAGAAACGGGTGAACTGAAAGAAGAGCCAAACGTGCGTGAGAAAATGTCAGTGTGCAAACTTCACTTAGACAGACTCATTGACCTGAAAGGCGAGCATGTGGCTGTCAGAGAAATGAGAAAGCACGCAGCATGGTACTTAAAAGGTGTCCGAGGCAATGCGGACGTAAGAAATCAAATCAATCAAAGTGAAACGAGAGCGGAGCTTGTACAAGTTCTTGATGACTTTACGATCGAAGCCGAGGCAAAAGAGCTTCAAAGTATAAAAGTAGGATAAGACTATCTTTCTTTTTGTAGCTCACTGCTAGTGCATGTACTGGCAGTTTTTCTGCTTTTCTCTGCAAAATACATTATTGGAGTGATATAAATGAGTAATGAAGGGCTTAATAACGAAGAATTAAATGACCAATTTCAGGTCAGACGTGACAAAATGAATAAAATGAGAGAAGAGGGTATCGATCCATTCGGTGAACGATATGACCGTTCTCATCAATCTGCGCAAATTATCGCTGAATATGACGAGTTTTCTAAAGAAGACTTAGAAGGAAAAGCGGCTCAAGTAACAATCGCTGGACGTATGATGACAAAGCGCGGAAAAGGAAAAGCTGGCTTTGCACATATTCAAGACCTAGAAGGACAAATTCAAATCTATGTTCGTAAAGATAGTGTAGGGGAAGAAGCTTACGAATTATTCAAAAGCTCAGACTTAGGCGATATCATCGGTGTAACAGGGACTGTTTTTAAAACAAATGTAGGAGAACTTTCTATTAAAGCGACCAGCTTTGAGGTTCTTACGAAAGCACTTCGCCCGCTTCCTGATAAATATCATGGATTAAAAGATGTTGAACAACGCTATCGTCAGCGCTACCTTGACCTCATTGTAAATCCAGAAAGTAAGCAGACGTTCATTATGCGAAGCAAAATCATTCAATCCATGAGAAGATACTTAGATTCTAAAGGATACTTAGAAGTTGAAACACCAACAATGCACAGCATCCCTGGTGGTGCATCAGCGCGTCCTTTCATTACTCATCACAATGCACTTGATATGCCGCTTTATATGCGTATTGCGATCGAGCTGCACTTAAAACGCCTAATTGTCGGTGGTCTAGAGAAAGTATACGAGATTGGTCGCGTATTCCGTAATGAAGGTGTATCAACTCGTCACAACCCAGAATTCACTATGATCGAGCTGTATGAAGCATACGCAGACTACAAAGACATCATGAATCTGACTGAAAACCTGATTGCTCATATTGCCCAAGAGGTGTTAGGAACAACAACCATTCAATATGGAGAAGATGAAATTGATCTCAAACCTGAATGGAAGAGACTTCATATGGTTGAAGCGGTCAAAGAAGCAACAGGTGTAGACTTCTGGCAGGAGATGTCTGTAGAAGAAGCAAAACAGCATGCTGCTGATCATGGTGTTGAAATCACGAAAAATATGACAGTAGGTCATATTATCAATGAGTTCTTCGAGCAAAAAGTAGAAGAAACATTGGTTCAGCCTACATTCATTTACGGACATCCAGTGGAGATTTCTCCATTAGCTAAGAAAAATCCTGAAGACCCTCGCTTTACTGATCGCTTTGAGCTGTTTATCGTACGCCGCGAGCATGCAAATGCATTCACAGAGCTAAACGATCCAATCGATCAAAGAGAACGCTTTGAAGCTCAATTAAAAGAACGTGAAGAAGGAAACGACGAAGCACATCTAATGGATGACGATTTTGTTGAAGCATTAGAATACGGTATGCCTCCAACAGGTGGTCTAGGAATCGGAATCGACCGATTAATCATGCTTTTAACAAATTCTCCATCAATCAGAGATGTACTGCTTTTCCCACAAATGAGAAACCGCTAATACATCAACCAAAGCGCCATTTTATCTATGGCGCTTTTTATTTTTCATAAAATGAAACTTTTTTTAAAAAAACTATTGCAAGGAAAGAATCCAGATGGTATATTATTATTCGTTGCCGCAAAACAGCAACGAGGTTAAAAAAAGAAATTGAAAAAAGTTCTTGACTTTAACTGATGCAAAATGGTAAGATATTAAAGTCGCTTACGAGCGATAACGAAAATGATCTTTGAAAACTAAACAAGACAAAACGTACCTGTTAATTCGAGTTTTTATAAAAAATCCTATGATACTTCATAGGTAGTCAGTCAAACGCTGACGAAAAACAAAACTTCGGTTTTGTACTTTTTCGGAGAGTTTGATCCTGGCTCAGGACGAACGCTGGCGGCGTGCCTAATACATGCAAGTCGAGCGGACAGAAGGGAGCTTGCTCCCGGATGTTAGCGGCGGACGGGTGAGTAACACGTGGGTAACCTGCCTGTAAGACTGGGATAACTCCGGGAAACCGGAGCTAATACCGGATAGTTCCTTGAACCGCATGGTTCAAGGATGAAAGACGGTTTCGGCTGTCACTTACAGATGGACCCGCGGCGCATTAGCTAGTTGGTGGGGTAATGGCTCACCAAGGCGACGATGCGTAGCCGACCTGAGAGGGTGATCGGCCACACTGGGACTGAGACACGGCCCAGACTCCTACGGGAGGCAGCAGTAGGGAATCTTCCGCAATGGACGAAAGTCTGACGGAGCAACGCCGCGTGAGTGATGAAGGTTTTCGGATCGTAAAGCTCTGTTGTTAGGGAAGAACAAGTGCGAGAGTAACTGCTCGCACCTTGACGGTACCTAACCAGAAAGCCACGGCTAACTACGTGCCAGCAGCCGCGGTAATACGTAGGTGGCAAGCGTTGTCCGGAATTATTGGGCGTAAAGGGCTCGCAGGCGGTTTCTTAAGTCTGATGTGAAAGCCCCCGGCTCAACCGGGGAGGGTCATTGGAAACTGGGAAACTTGAGTGCAGAAGAGGAGAGTGGAATTCCACGTGTAGCGGTGAAATGCGTAGAGATGTGGAGGAACACCAGTGGCGAAGGCGACTCTCTGGTCTGTAACTGACGCTGAGGAGCGAAAGCGTGGGGAGCGAACAGGATTAGATACCCTGGTAGTCCACGCCGTAAACGATGAGTGCTAAGTGTTAGGGGGTTTCCGCCCCTTAGTGCTGCAGCTAACGCATTAAGCACTCCGCCTGGGGAGTACGGTCGCAAGACTGAAACTCAAAGGAATTGACGGGGGCCCGCACAAGCGGTGGAGCATGTGGTTTAATTCGAAGCAACGCGAAGAACCTTACCAGGTCTTGACATCCTCTGACAACCCTAGAGATAGGGCTTTCCCTTCGGGGACAGAGTGACAGGTGGTGCATGGTTGTCGTCAGCTCGTGTCGTGAGATGTTGGGTTAAGTCCCGCAACGAGCGCAACCCTTGATCTTAGTTGCCAGCATTCAGTTGGGCACTCTAAGGTGACTGCCGGTGACAAACCGGAGGAAGGTGGGGATGACGTCAAATCATCATGCCCCTTATGACCTGGGCTACACACGTGCTACAATGGACAGAACAAAGGGCTGCAAGACCGCAAGGTTTAGCCAATCCCATAAATCTGTTCTCAGTTCGGATCGCAGTCTGCAACTCGACTGCGTGAAGCTGGAATCGCTAGTAATCGCGGATCAGCATGCCGCGGTGAATACGTTCCCGGGCCTTGTACACACCGCCCGTCACACCACGAGAGTTTGCAACACCCGAAGTCGGTGAGGTAACCTTTATGGAGCCAGCCGCCGAAGGTGGGGCAGATGATTGGGGTGAAGTCGTAACAAGGTAGCCGTATCGGAAGGTGCGGCTGGATCACCTCCTTTCTAAGGATATATGGAGCAGCGTATGTTTTCGTCTTGTTTAGTTTTGAAGGATCATTCCTTCAAAACATGTCTCTAGCGAGACAGGATTGTTCTTTGAAAACTAGATAACAATAAGTAATACATTCACATTGAATGCAATGCAAAGTTCATCACACATAGTGATTCTTTCTAAAGTAAGAAATGGTTAAGTTAGAAAGGGCGCACGGTGGATGCCTTGGCACTAGGAGCCGATGAAGGACGGGACGAACACCGATATGCTTCGGGGAGCTGTAAGCAAGCTTTGATCCGGAGATTTCCGAATGGGGAAACCCACTGCTCGTAATGGAGTAGTATCCATACTTGAATACATAGAGTATGAGAAGGCATACCCGGGGAACTGAAACATCTAAGTACCCGGAGGAAGAGAAAGCAAATGCGATTCCCTGAGTAGCGGCGAGCGAAACGGGAACAGCCCAAACCAAGAGGCTTGCCTCTTGGGGTTGTAGGACACTCTATACGGAGTTACAAAGGAACGATATAAGCGAAGAGGTCTGGAAAGGCCCGCCAAAGAAGGTAACAGCCCTGTAACTGAAATGTTGTTCTCTCCAGAGTGGATCCTGAGTACGGCGGAACACGTGAAATTCCGTCGGAATCCGGGAGGACCATCTCCCAAGGCTAAATACTCCCTAGTGACCGATAGTGAACCAGTACCGTGAGGGAAAGGTGAAAAGCACCCCGGAAGGGGAGTGAAATAGATCCTGAAACCGTGTGCCTACAAGTAGTCAGAGCCCGTTAACGGGTGATGGCGTGCCTTTTGTAGAATGAACCGGCGAGTTACGATCCCGTGCAAGGTTAAGCAGAAGATGCGGAGCCGCAGCGAAAGCGAGTCTGAATAGGGCGCATGAGTACGTGGTCGTAGACCCGAAACCAGGTGATCTACCCATGTCCAGGGTGAAGTTCAGGTAACACTGAATGGAGGCCCGAACCCACGCACGTTGAAAAGTGCGGGGATGAGGTGTGGGTAGGGGTGAAATGCCAATCGAACCTGGAGATAGCTGGTTCTCTCCGAAATAGCTTTAGGGCTAGCCTCAAGGTAAGAGTCTCGGAGGTAGAGCACTGATTGGACTAGGGGCCCCTACCGGGTTACCGAATTCAGTCAAACTCCGAATGCCGATGACTTATCCTTGGGAGTCAGACTGCGAGTGATAAGATCCGTAGTCGAAAGGGAAACAGCCCAGACCGCCAGCTAAGGTCCCAAAGTATACGTTAAGTGGAAAAGGATGTGGAGTTGCTTAGACAACCAGGATGTTGGCTTAGAAGCAGCCACCATTTAAAGAGTGCGTAATAGCTCACTGGTCGAGTGACTCTGCGCCGAAAATGTACCGGGGCTAAACGTATCACCGAAGCTGCGGACTGTTCTTACGAACAGTGGTAGGAGAGCGTTCTAAGGGCTGTGAAGCCAGACCGGAAGGACTGGTGGAGCGCTTAGAAGTGAGAATGCCGGTATGAGTAGCGAAAGACGGGTGAGAATCCCGTCCACCGAATGCCTAAGGTTTCCTGAGGAAGGCTCGTCCGCTCAGGGTTAGTCGGGACCTAAGCCGAGGCCGAAAGGCGTAGGCGATGGACAACAGGTTGATATTCCTGTACCACCTCCTCACCATTTGAGCAATGGGGGGACGCAGGAGGATAGGGTAAGCGCGGTATTGGATATCCGCGTCCAAGCAGTTAGGCTGGGAAATAGGCAAATCCGTTTCCCGTAAAGGCTGAGCTGTGATGGCGAGCGAAATTTAGTAGCGAAGTTCCTGATTCCACACTGCCAAGAAAAGCCTCTAGCGAGGTGAGAGGTGCCCGTACCGCAAACCGACACAGGTAGGCGAGGAGAGAATCCTAAGGTGATCGAGAGAACTCTCGTTAAGGAACTCGGCAAAATGACCCCGTAACTTCGGGAGAAGGGGTGCTTCTTAGGGTGTTAAAGCCCCGAGAAGCCGCAGTGAATAGGCCCAGGCGACTGTTTAGCAAAAACACAGGTCTCTGCGAAGCCGTAAGGCGAAGTATAGGGGCTGACGCCTGCCCGGTGCTGGAAGGTTAAGAGGAGCGCTTAGCGTAAGCGAAGGTGCGAATTGAAGCCCCAGTAAACGGCGGCCGTAACTATAACGGTCCTAAGGTAGCGAAATTCCTTGTCGGGTAAGTTCCGACCCGCACGAAAGGCGCAACGATCTGGGCACTGTCTCAACGAGAGACTCGGTGAAATTATAGTACCTGTGAAGATGCAGGTTACCCGCGACAGGACGGAAAGACCCCGTGGAGCTTTACTGCAGCCTGATATTGAATGTTGGTACAGCTTGTACAGGATAGGTAGGAGCCTTGGAAACCGGAGCGCTAGCTTCGGTGGAGGCATCGGTGGGATACTACCCTGGCTGTATTGACCTTCTAACCCGCTGCCCTTATCGGGCAGGGAGACAGTGTCAGGTGGGCAGTTTGACTGGGGCGGTCGCCTCCTAAAATGTAACGGAGGCGCCCAAAGGTTCCCTCAGAATGGTTGGAAATCATTCGCAGAGTGTAAAGGCACAAGGGAGCTTGACTGCGAGACCTACAAGTCGAGCAGGGACGAAAGTCGGGCTTAGTGATCCGGTGGTTCCGCATGGAAGGGCCATCGCTCAACGGATAAAAGCTACCCCGGGGATAACAGGCTTATCTCCCCCAAGAGTCCACATCGACGGGGAGGTTTGGCACCTCGATGTCGGCTCATCGCATCCTGGGGCTGTAGTCGGTCCCAAGGGTTGGGCTGTTCGCCCATTAAAGCGGTACGCGAGCTGGGTTCAGAACGTCGTGAGACAGTTCGGTCCCTATCCGTCGCGGGCGCAGGAAATTTGAGAGGAGCTGTCCTTAGTACGAGAGGACCGGGATGGACGCACCGCTGGTGTACCAGTTGTTCTGCCAAGGGCATCGCTGGGTAGCTATGTGCGGACGGGATAAGTGCTGAAAGCATCTAAGCATGAAGCCCCCCTCAAGATGAGATTTCCCATTCCGCAAGGAAGTAAGATCCCTGAAAGATGATCAGGTTGATAGGTCTGAGGTGGAAGCGTGGTGACACGTGGAGCTGACAGATACTAATAGATCGAGGACTTAACCTATATTCTAATGTGAAACATGAACATTGTTATCTAGTTTTGAGAGAACATTCTCTCCATCAGGTTTGGTGGCGATAGCGAAGAGGTCACACCCGTTCCCATACCGAACACGGAAGTTAAGCTCTTCAGCGCCGATGGTAGTTGGGGGTTTCCCCCTGTGAGAGTAGGACGCCGCCAAGCTTCTATCAGGATCAGTTCCATTTGGAACTGGTCTTTTTTGTGTTTTTGAATGATTTGCTTCTATATAATAGGTTGTTAAAGTAAAAATACGTTGTTCCCACGTGATTGCTACATAAATCAAACTTCATGCTCCTTCAATTTAACATGTCGGTCATCATATGAACCGGCAGCTCAAATCATCAAGGGCATCACTAAAAGCATAGAAAACCTCACCTTGGTCTAAATAGATATAGAAAGACGATGTATAGGGCTACTAAATAGAAAGACCTCATCCCGAAGGGGTTGGTCAGCCATTGTTGAATTTTCAAATTTAAAAAGATAGAAGAAATGAAAAAAACGATACTCATTTTATATCTCCTGCTAAAATTTTATATCGATGATAAAGCTGTTGAATATTTGAAGCAGCAGAAAAAAATGATGCGAAACGATTTGCTGAAAAATAGTAAAGGCCAGCAACATTTTCACACTTTTTTATGCGAAAAAGATTTCTCAGAAAAATAAAATAATAACAGAACTTCTTATTTAAATGTTTTTATCCAGAGATATATGAAATAAAATTAGGGTATAGAAGCTTCAAAAATGCTGTTTCCACAGTGATAAAGCCTTATTAGAACTCTTTTTAACAAAAAAACATAAAAAAATGAAAAAAAGGCTTTTAAAATGATGAGACAAGTGGTAAACTTCTTTAGGTGCCTTAACGAAAAGATGAAAAAACAGCTTTAAAATAAATTCAAAAATTATTTTAAAAAAGTCTTTACAAACAATATCTTATCGTTATATAATACTATTTGTCAGATCGAGAGACACTTCGAAACGACACAATATGGAGGATTAGCTCAGCTGGGAGAGCATCTGCCTTACAAGCAGAGGGTCGGCGGTTCGAGCCCGTCATCCTCCACCATATTTATTCTTACATAATGTTAGGATAGATAAAGCCGGTGTAGCTCAACTGGTAGAGCAACTGACTTGTAATCAGTAGGTTGGGGGTTCAAGTCCTCTTGCCGGCACCACTTTCATATGGTAAGATAGACAAGTCGCTTTTAAAGCGAGCCATTAGCTCAGTTGGTAGAGCATCTGACTTTTAATCAGAGGGTCGAAGGTTCGAGTCCTTCATGGCTCACCATGTTTCATGCGGGTGTGGCGGAATTGGCAGACGCGCTAGACTTAGGATCTAGTGTCTTTATGACGTGGGGGTTCAAGTCCCTTCACCCGCATTGCCAAATAAAATAAAGAAATCCTGTAATGCGGAAGTAGTTCAGTGGTAGAACACCACCTTGCCAAGGTGGGGGTCGCGGGTTCGAATCCCGTCTTCCGCTTATACCATCCACGCCGGGGTGGTGGAATTGGCAGACACACAGGACTTAAAATCCTGCGGTAGGTGACTACCGTGCCGGTTCAAGTCCGGCCCTCGGCATTATAAATAAGCGCCCGTAGCTCAATTGGATAGAGCGTTTGACTACGGATCAAAAGGTTAGGGGTTCGACTCCTCTCGGGCGCGCCATTAAGATCGGGAAGTAGCTCAGCTTGGTAGAGCACTTGGTTTGGGACCAAGGGGTCGCAGGTTCGAATCCTGTCTTCCCGACCATCTTTTATGGGGCCTTAGCTCAGCTGGGAGAGCGCCTGCCTTGCACGCAGGAGGTCAGCGGTTCGATCCCGCTAGGCTCCACCAATATGATCTTTGAAAACTAAACAAGACAAAACGTACCTGTTAATTCGAGTTTTTATAAAAAAATCCTATGATACTTCATAGGTAGTCAGTCAAACGCTGACGAAAAACAAAACTTCGGTTTTGTACTTTTTCGGAGAGTTTGATCCTGGCTCAGGACGAACGCTGGCGGCGTGCCTAATACATGCAAGTCGAGCGGACAGAAGGGAGCTTGCTCCCGGATGTTAGCGGCGGACGGGTGAGTAACACGTGGGTAACCTGCCTGTAAGACTGGGATAACTCCGGGAAACCGGAGCTAATACCGGATAGTTCCTTGAACCGCATGGTTCAAGGATGAAAGACGGTTTCGGCTGTCACTTACAGATGGACCCGCGGCGCATTAGCTAGTTGGTGGGGTAATGGCTCACCAAGGCGACGATGCGTAGCCGACCTGAGAGGGTGATCGGCCACACTGGGACTGAGACACGGCCCAGACTCCTACGGGAGGCAGCAGTAGGGAATCTTCCGCAATGGACGAAAGTCTGACGGAGCAACGCCGCGTGAGTGATGAAGGTTTTCGGATCGTAAAGCTCTGTTGTTAGGGAAGAACAAGTGCGAGAGTAACTGCTCGCACCTTGACGGTACCTAACCAGAAAGCCACGGCTAACTACGTGCCAGCAGCCGCGGTAATACGTAGGTGGCAAGCGTTGTCCGGAATTATTGGGCGTAAAGGGCTCGCAGGCGGTTTCTTAAGTCTGATGTGAAAGCCCCCGGCTCAACCGGGGAGGGTCATTGGAAACTGGGAAACTTGAGTGCAGAAGAGGAGAGTGGAATTCCACGTGTAGCGGTGAAATGCGTAGAGATGTGGAGGAACACCAGTGGCGAAGGCGACTCTCTGGTCTGTAACTGACGCTGAGGAGCGAAAGCGTGGGGAGCGAACAGGATTAGATACCCTGGTAGTCCACGCCGTAAACGATGAGTGCTAAGTGTTAGGGGGTTTCCGCCCCTTAGTGCTGCAGCTAACGCATTAAGCACTCCGCCTGGGGAGTACGGTCGCAAGACTGAAACTCAAAGGAATTGACGGGGGCCCGCACAAGCGGTGGAGCATGTGGTTTAATTCGAAGCAACGCGAAGAACCTTACCAGGTCTTGACATCCTCTGACAACCCTAGAGATAGGGCTTTCCCTTCGGGGACAGAGTGACAGGTGGTGCATGGTTGTCGTCAGCTCGTGTCGTGAGATGTTGGGTTAAGTCCCGCAACGAGCGCAACCCTTGATCTTAGTTGCCAGCATTCAGTTGGGCACTCTAAGGTGACTGCCGGTGACAAACCGGAGGAAGGTGGGGATGACGTCAAATCATCATGCCCCTTATGACCTGGGCTACACACGTGCTACAATGGACAGAACAAAGGGCTGCAAGACCGCAAGGTTTAGCCAATCCCATAAATCTGTTCTCAGTTCGGATCGCAGTCTGCAACTCGACTGCGTGAAGCTGGAATCGCTAGTAATCGCGGATCAGCATGCCGCGGTGAATACGTTCCCGGGCCTTGTACACACCGCCCGTCACACCACGAGAGTTTGCAACACCCGAAGTCGGTGAGGTAACCTTTATGGAGCCAGCCGCCGAAGGTGGGGCAGATGATTGGGGTGAAGTCGTAACAAGGTAGCCGTATCGGAAGGTGCGGCTGGATCACCTCCTTTCTAAGGATATATGGAGCAGCGTATGTTTTCGTCTTGTTTAGTTTTGAAGGATCATTCCTTCAAAACATGTCTCTAGCGAGACAGGATTGTTCTTTGAAAACTAGATAACAATAAGTAATACATTCACATTGAATGCAATGCAAAGTTCATCACACATAGTGATTCTTTCTAAAGTAAGAAATGGTTAAGTTAGAAAGGGCGCACGGTGGATGCCTTGGCACTAGGAGCCGATGAAGGACGGGACGAACACCGATATGCTTCGGGGAGCTGTAAGCAAGCTTTGATCCGGAGATTTCCGAATGGGGAAACCCACTGCTCGTAATGGAGTAGTATCCATACTTGAATACATAGAGTATGAGAAGGCATACCCGGGGAACTGAAACATCTAAGTACCCGGAGGAAGAGAAAGCAAATGCGATTCCCTGAGTAGCGGCGAGCGAAACGGGAACAGCCCAAACCAAGAGGCTTGCCTCTTGGGGTTGTAGGACACTCTATACGGAGTTACAAAGGAACGATATAAGCGAAGAGGTCTGGAAAGGCCCGCCAAAGAAGGTAACAGCCCTGTAACTGAAATGTTGTTCTCTCCAGAGTGGATCCTGAGTACGGCGGAACACGTGAAATTCCGTCGGAATCCGGGAGGACCATCTCCCAAGGCTAAATACTCCCTAGTGACCGATAGTGAACCAGTACCGTGAGGGAAAGGTGAAAAGCACCCCGGAAGGGGAGTGAAATAGATCCTGAAACCGTGTGCCTACAAGTAGTCAGAGCCCGTTAACGGGTGATGGCGTGCCTTTTGTAGAATGAACCGGCGAGTTACGATCCCGTGCAAGGTTAAGCAGAAGATGCGGAGCCGCAGCGAAAGCGAGTCTGAATAGGGCGCATGAGTACGTGGTCGTAGACCCGAAACCAGGTGATCTACCCATGTCCAGGGTGAAGTTCAGGTAACACTGAATGGAGGCCCGAACCCACGCACGTTGAAAAGTGCGGGGATGAGGTGTGGGTAGGGGTGAAATGCCAATCGAACCTGGAGATAGCTGGTTCTCTCCGAAATAGCTTTAGGGCTAGCCTCAAGGTAAGAGTCTCGGAGGTAGAGCACTGATTGGACTAGGGGCCCCTACCGGGTTACCGAATTCAGTCAAACTCCGAATGCCGATGACTTATCCTTGGGAGTCAGACTGCGAGTGATAAGATCCGTAGTCGAAAGGGAAACAGCCCAGACCGCCAGCTAAGGTCCCAAAGTATACGTTAAGTGGAAAAGGATGTGGAGTTGCTTAGACAACCAGGATGTTGGCTTAGAAGCAGCCACCATTTAAAGAGTGCGTAATAGCTCACTGGTCGAGTGACTCTGCGCCGAAAATGTACCGGGGCTAAACGTATCACCGAAGCTGCGGACTGTTCTTACGAACAGTGGTAGGAGAGCGTTCTAAGGGCTGTGAAGCCAGACCGGAAGGACTGGTGGAGCGCTTAGAAGTGAGAATGCCGGTATGAGTAGCGAAAGACGGGTGAGAATCCCGTCCACCGAATGCCTAAGGTTTCCTGAGGAAGGCTCGTCCGCTCAGGGTTAGTCGGGACCTAAGCCGAGGCCGAAAGGCGTAGGCGATGGACAACAGGTTGATATTCCTGTACCACCTCCTCACCATTTGAGCAATGGGGGGACGCAGGAGGATAGGGTAAGCGCGGTATTGGATATCCGCGTCCAAGCAGTTAGGCTGGGAAATAGGCAAATCCGTTTCCCGTAAAGGCTGAGCTGTGATGGCGAGCGAAATTTAGTAGCGAAGTTCCTGATTCCACACTGCCAAGAAAAGCCTCTAGCGAGGTGAGAGGTGCCCGTACCGCAAACCGACACAGGTAGGCGAGGAGAGAATCCTAAGGTGATCGAGAGAACTCTCGTTAAGGAACTCGGCAAAATGACCCCGTAACTTCGGGAGAAGGGGTGCTTCTTAGGGTGTTAAAGCCCCGAGAAGCCGCAGTGAATAGGCCCAGGCGACTGTTTAGCAAAAACACAGGTCTCTGCGAAGCCGTAAGGCGAAGTATAGGGGCTGACGCCTGCCCGGTGCTGGAAGGTTAAGAGGAGCGCTTAGCGTAAGCGAAGGTGCGAATTGAAGCCCCAGTAAACGGCGGCCGTAACTATAACGGTCCTAAGGTAGCGAAATTCCTTGTCGGGTAAGTTCCGACCCGCACGAAAGGCGCAACGATCTGGGCACTGTCTCAACGAGAGACTCGGTGAAATTATAGTACCTGTGAAGATGCAGGTTACCCGCGACAGGACGGAAAGACCCCGTGGAGCTTTACTGCAGCCTGATATTGAATGTTGGTACAGCTTGTACAGGATAGGTAGGAGCCTTGGAAACCGGAGCGCTAGCTTCGGTGGAGGCATCGGTGGGATACTACCCTGGCTGTATTGACCTTCTAACCCGCTGCCCTTATCGGGCAGGGAGACAGTGTCAGGTGGGCAGTTTGACTGGGGCGGTCGCCTCCTAAAATGTAACGGAGGCGCCCAAAGGTTCCCTCAGAATGGTTGGAAATCATTCGCAGAGTGTAAAGGCACAAGGGAGCTTGACTGCGAGACCTACAAGTCGAGCAGGGACGAAAGTCGGGCTTAGTGATCCGGTGGTTCCGCATGGAAGGGCCATCGCTCAACGGATAAAAGCTACCCCGGGGATAACAGGCTTATCTCCCCCAAGAGTCCACATCGACGGGGAGGTTTGGCACCTCGATGTCGGCTCATCGCATCCTGGGGCTGTAGTCGGTCCCAAGGGTTGGGCTGTTCGCCCATTAAAGCGGTACGCGAGCTGGGTTCAGAACGTCGTGAGACAGTTCGGTCCCTATCCGTCGCGGGCGCAGGAAATTTGAGAGGAGCTGTCCTTAGTACGAGAGGACCGGGATGGACGCACCGCTGGTGTACCAGTTGTTCTGCCAAGGGCATCGCTGGGTAGCTATGTGCGGACGGGATAAGTGCTGAAAGCATCTAAGCATGAAGCCCCCCTCAAGATGAGATTTCCCATTCCGCAAGGAAGTAAGATCCCTGAAAGATGATCAGGTTGATAGGTCTGAGGTGGAAGCGTGGTGACACGTGGAGCTGACAGATACTAATAGATCGAGGACTTAACCTATATTCTAATGTGAAACATGAACATTGTTATCTAGTTTTGAGAGAACATTCTCTCCATCAGGTTTGGTGGCGATAGCGAAGAGGTCACACCCGTTCCCATACCGAACACGGAAGTTAAGCTCTTCAGCGCCGATGGTAGTTGGGGGTTTCCCCCTGTGAGAGTAGGACGCCGCCAAGCTTCTATCAGGATCAGTTCCATTTGGAACTGGTCTTTTTTGTGTTTTTTGGAGGTTTGGCACCATATAAATGTGGAAATAATATTGTTAGTTGAGCGATTATCTTGAAAAATCGACCGAAAAAATTTATAGTAAGATTAAAGTCAAATATAGTCAAAGTCAATGGAGGAGGAGGCGGAGTGGCACAAAATATTTCTGATATCATCGAGCAGTATTTGAAGGAAGTCTTGGATCAGAACGGTCGAGAAATATTAGAAATTAAACGCAATGAAATTGCAGATAAATTTCAATGCGTACCTTCACAAATTAACTATGTTATCAATACACGCTTTACGAGCGAGAGAGGCTATATCGTTGAAAGTAAGCGTGGCGGCGGTGGCTATATCCGCATCATTAAAGTCAAAATGAATGATGAAGTGGACTTATTGAACAACATTATTTCCCAAATATATCATCGTTTATCACAGGCTGCATCTGATCACATCATCATGCGTCTTGTTGAAAATAACATTTTATCTGAAAGAGAAGCTAAGATGATGATTAGTGTCATGGACCGTTCTGTATTGCATATTGATTTACCTGAACGTGATGAACTCCGGGCTCGGATGATGAAAGCGATGTTAAATGCTTTGAAATTAAAGTAAAGCGGGTGAAAAGATTGATTTGTCAAGAATGTAATGAGAGACCAGCCACTTTTCACTTTACGAAAGTTATAAATGGAGAAAAACAAGAAATGCACATATGTGAACAATGTGCAAAAGAAAACAGTGATTCATATGCTATGAGTGGAAACCAAGGTTTCTCGATTCACAACTTATTATCAGGCTTATTAAATATTGATCCTAGCTTCACCACAAGTGCTAACAAGAGCTCGTCTATTTTTCAAGAAGCAAAAGAAGTGGATCAATGTCCTAAGTGTGGCTTAACCTTTCAGCAGTTCAGAAAAACAGGCCGATTTGGCTGTGCAGAATGCTATCGTACATTTGATCAGTATCTGAACCCTGTTTTACGGAAAGTCCATAGTGGAAATACAGTCCATAATGGGAAAGTCCCAAAACGAATTGCCGGCAGCCTGCATGTCCGCCGGAAACTTGAGTTAATGCAGCAAGAGCTGAAGCAGCTGATTGAACAGGAAGAGTTCGAAAAAGCAGCAGAAGTTCGAGATCAAATTCGTGCATTAGAGCATGAGCAATCTCAGCAGAGGGAGGGAGATTAACGACATGTCGCTCCAGCATTTTATTCAAGACGCTCTAAGTCAGTGGATGAAACAAAAAGGACCAGAAAGTGACATTGTTCTAAGCAGTCGAATCCGGCTAGCGCGCAATCTAGAGCATGTTCGTTTCCCAACTCAGTTTTCTCAAGAAGAAGCTGAAGCTGTTCTCCAGCAATTCGAGCAAAAGTTTGCTAGCCAGGAAGTGAAGGACATTGGAAACTTTGTTCTGATTCGAATGAATGAAACGCAGCCTTTAGCAAAGAGAGTACTTGTTGAAAAACATTTGATCAGCCCCAATTTAGCTGAATCAAGATTTGGCGGCTGTTTGCTTTCTGAAAATGAAGAAATCAGTGTGATGTTGAATGAAGAAGACCATATTCGAATCCAATGCTTATTCCCAGGTTTTCAGCTAGCCAATGCACTAAAAGCGGCTAATCAGGTAGATGACTGGATTGAAGAGCAAGTGGATTATGCATTTTCTGAAAAGCGAGGATACTTAACAAGTTGTCCGACTAATGTAGGTACAGGTATTAGGGCTTCGGTCATGATGCATTTACCGGCATTAGCGCTCACGAGACAAATGAATCGTATTATTCCCGCCATTAATCAATTAGGACTTGTGGTCAGAGGAATTTATGGTGAGGGCAGCGAAGCAATAGGGAACATCTTTCAAATTTCAAATCAAATGACACTTGGTCAATCAGAAGAAGACATTGTAGATGACTTGAATAGTGTGACCGCTCAGCTCATTGAACAAGAGCGATCTGCACGAAAAGCATTATATCAAACATCTAAAATTGAACTTGAGGACAGAGTGTACCGGTCCTTAGGGATTTTGGCTAATTGTCGTATGATTGAATCAAAAGAAACAGCAAAGTGTTTGTCAGATGTGCGGCTTGGAATTGATTTAGGTATCATTAAGGGGCTTTCAAGTAATATACTGAATGAACTCATGATTTTGACCCAGCCTGGTTTCCTTCAACAATATTCAGGAGGAGCCTTGGAGCCAAATGAACGAGATATAAAACGAGCAGCGATTATTAGAGAAAGGCTGCGCTTAGAAATGCATAGGAATGGACAGGAGGATGAAACGATATGATGTTTGGAAGATTCACTGAAAGAGCTCAAAAGGTATTAGCACTTGCACAAGAAGAAGCCATTCGCCTAGGCCATAAGAATATTGGTACTGAGCACATTTTACTTGGCCTTGTACGTGAAGGGGAGGGCATCGCTGCCAAAGCGTTAGAAGCACTGGGCCTTGTTTCAGATAAAATCCAAAAAGAAGTCGAAAGCTTGATTGGAAGAGGGCAAGAGGTGTCTCAAGCTATTCCTCATTATACGCCTAGAGCGAAGAAGGTCACTGAGCTTTCAATGGATGAAGCAAGAAAGCTAGGTCATTCCTATGTAGGGACAGAACATATTCTATTAGGTCTTATTCGTGAGGGAGAGGGTGTCGCTGCCCGTGTCTTAAATAACCTAGGAGTGAGCTTAAATAAAGCACGTCAGCAAGTCCTGCAGCTGCTTGGAAGCAATGAAACAGGTGCATCTGCGGCAGGCTCTAATAGCAATGCAAATACACCAACACTTGATAGCTTGGCAAGAGATTTGACTGCTATTGCAAAAGAGGACAGCTTGGACCCAGTCATTGGCCGAAGCAAAGAAATTCAACGTGTCATTGAGGTTCTAAGTAGAAGAACAAAAAATAACCCTGTGCTGATTGGTGAGCCTGGTGTTGGTAAAACAGCCATCGCAGAAGGTCTTGCACAGCAAATTATTCATAACGAAGTGCCTGAAATCCTGCGTGATAAACGAGTGATGACACTGGATATGGGAACCGTTGTAGCTGGAACGAAATATCGTGGTGAATTCGAGGATCGTTTGAAAAAAGTCATGGACGAAATTCGTCAGGCAGGAAATATCATTCTCTTTATCGATGAGCTTCATACACTCATTGGTGCTGGTGGAGCAGAGGGTGCAATTGATGCGTCTAATATTCTAAAACCATCTTTAGCACGTGGTGAGCTTCAATGTATTGGAGCGACAACATTAGATGAGTACCGTAAATACATTGAAAAGGATGCTGCGCTTGAACGACGTTTCCAGCCAATTCAAGTAGATCAGCCTTCTGTTGATGAGAGTATTCAAATCTTAAGAGGACTTAGAGACCGGTATGAAGCACATCACCGTGTGTCTATTACAGATGAAGCGATTGAGGCGGCAGTGAAGCTGTCTGACCGTTATATCTCTGACAGATTCCTTCCAGATAAGGCGATTGATTTAATTGATGAGGCAGGTTCGAAAGTCCGTTTGCGTTCGTTCACAACACCGCCTAACCTAAAAGAACTAGAGCAAAAGCTGGATGAAGTACGCAAGGAAAAGGATGCGGCAGTTCAAAGTCAAGAATTTGAAAAAGCAGCTTCTCTTCGCGATACAGAGCAGCGTTTGCGTGAAAAAGTAGAAGTTACAAAGAAATCATGGAAAGAAAAGCAGGGACAAGAGAATTCAGAGGTATCTGTAGATGATATCGCAATGGTCGTTTCCAGCTGGACGGGAGTGCCTGTTTCAAAAATTGCTCAAACGGAGACAGATAAGCTTCTGAATATGGAACAATTACTCCACTCTCGTGTGATCGGGCAGGATGAAGCAGTTGTTGCTGTAGCGAAAGCTGTGAGACGTGCGCGTGCAGGCCTAAAAGATCCAAAACGTCCAATCGGTTCCTTTATCTTCTTAGGACCAACAGGGGTTGGTAAAACAGAGCTTGCAAGAGCACTCGCCGAGTCTATTTTCGGTGATGAAGAAGCAATGATCCGTATTGATATGTCTGAATACATGGAGAAACACTCTACATCCAGACTTGTTGGGTCACCTCCAGGATATGTCGGTTATGATGAAGGTGGACAGCTGACTGAAAAAGTGAGAAGAAAACCTTATTCTGTCGTTCTATTAGACGAGATTGAAAAGGCTCATCCAGATGTATTTAATATCTTACTGCAAGTATTAGAAGATGGTCGTCTGACGGATTCTAAAGGGCGTACCGTTGACTTTAGAAATACGATTTTGATTATGACATCAAACGTTGGAGCTAGTGAGCTGAAGCGCAATAAATACGTTGGCTTTAACGTGCAGGACGAAAGTCAAAATTACAAGGATATGAAAGGCAAAGTGATGGGCGAGTTGAAACGTGCGTTTAGACCTGAGTTTATCAACCGTATTGATGAAATCATTGTCTTCCACTCGCTTGAGAAGAAACATCTCAAAGAGATCGTGTCTCTCATGTCTGATCAATTGACAAAACGATTAAAAGAACAAGACCTATCAATTGAATTGACGGAAGCAGCAAAAGCGAAGATTGCCGACGAAGGAGTAGATCTTGAGTACGGTGCGCGTCCGTTAAGAAGAGCGATTCAAAAGCATGTAGAAGATCGACTTTCTGAGGAGCTTCTGAAGGGCAATATTGAAAAAGGTCAACATATCGTATTAGATGTGGAAGATGGAGAAATTGTCGTAAAAGCGACGGCTGCTACGAACTAATATAGTAAGAAAAAAGTGTGAGGCATACCAGCAAGGTGTATGCCTCCCTTTACTTATTTTCTGACCAGTATAAGGAGTTGTATTCTTCAATCTATGGCTAAGACAAAATCAAAATTTATATGCCAATCGTGCGGTTATGAGTCAGCCAAATGGATGGGGAAATGTCCAGGCTGCGGCACGTGGAACAGTATGATAGAAGAGGTCGTTCGCAAAGAGCCGGCAAACCGTCGTAGTGCTTTTAATCATTCTGTTCAAACCATTCAAAAACCTTCACCTATATCTGCAATTGAAACATCCGAAGAACCCCGAATTAAAACGAATTTAGAAGAATTTAACCGAGTATTAGGAAGTGGAATTGTCAAAGGCTCTCTTGTTCTCATTGGCGGAGACCCTGGGATTGGGAAGTCCACTTTATTATTACAAGTATCAGCACAGCTCTCAGATAAAAATCAGAATGTGTTGTACATATCTGGTGAGGAGTCCATTAAACAAACGAAGCTAAGAGCGGACCGCCTTGGTATTGAAAGCGCCTCTTTACATGTTTTGGCTGAAACCGATATGGAGTATATAACGTCTGCTATACAGGAGATGAAACCTGCTTTTGTTGTGGTGGATTCGATTCAAACCGTTTATCAAAGCGATATCACGTCAGCTCCCGGCTCTGTATCTCAAGTAAGAGAATGTACAGCACAGCTGATGAAAATTGCCAAGACAAATGGGATTCCTATTTTTATCGTTGGTCACGTGACCAAAGAAGGCTCGATCGCAGGTCCACGCCTTTTAGAGCATATGGTGGATACAGTTCTTTATTTTGAAGGCGAGCGTCATCATACGTTTCGTATCTTACGGGCGGTTAAAAACCGATTTGGTTCAACGAATGAATTGGGGATCTTTGAAATGAGAGAGGAAGGACTCACGGAAGTATTAAACCCATCAGAAATCTTTTTAGAAGAGCGGTCGGCAGGTGTATCTGGTTCGTGTGTTGTTGCCTCAATGGAAGGAACAAGACCCGTACTTGTCGAGATACAGGCATTAATTTCCCCGACAAGCTTTGGGAATCCGCGAAGAATGGCCACTGGCCTTGATCATAATCGAGTATCGCTGCTCATGGCAGTTTTAGAAAAACGCGTGGGGCTGCTGCTGCAAAACCAAGATGCGTATTTAAAGGTCGCAGGCGGTGTGAAGCTTGACGAACCGGCGATTGACTTAGCTATTGCCGTCAGTATTGCATCAAGCTTTAAAGACGCAGCGCCGCATCAAGCGGATTGCTTTATAGGAGAGGTCGGTCTGACGGGAGAAGTCAGAAGAGTATCAAGAATTGAACAGCGAGTGCAGGAAGCTGCGAAACTAGGATTTAAGCGAATGTTTATTCCTCAGGCGAATATAGACGGATGGAAAAAGCCGAGAGGGATTGAGTTAGTTGGTGTAGAAAATGTAGCGGAGGCACTTCGAATTTCACTAGGGGGATCATAGAAATGGAAAAAGAGAAAAAAGGAGCGAGAGAACTCGATCTCTTAGATATTGTACAGTTTGTGGCACCAGGAACACCTCTGCGGGCAGGGATTGAAAACGTCTTGCGAGCCAATACTGGCGGGCTCATTGTTGTTGGTTATAATGACAAAGTAAAGAGTGTGGTAGATGGAGGATTTCACATTAATTCTGCCTTCTCTCCAGCACATTTATATGAATTGGCGAAGATGGACGGGGCTATTATTCTTAGCGATTCTGGTCAAAAAATCTTGTATGCGAATACACAGCTGATGCCAGATGCCACCATCCATTCATCGGAAACAGGCATGAGGCACCGGACGGCTGAACGTGTAGCGAAGCAGACAGGCTGCTTAATCATTGCCATTTCTGAACGGAGGAACGTCATTACCTTATACCAAGGGAATCGTCGTTATACGCTGAAAGATATTGGTTTTATTTTAACAAAGGCGAATCAAGCCATTCAAACACTTGAGAAATATAAAACCATTTTAGATCACGCCATTTCTGCGTTAAGCGCCCTAGAATTTGAAGAGCTTGTGACCTTTGGTGATGTATTATCCGTGCTGCACCGCTACGAAATGGTTCTTAGAATCAAAAATGAAATCAATATGTATATCAAAGAGCTTGGAACAGAGGGACACTTGATCCGTCTGCAGGTCAATGAGCTGATTACAGATATGGAGCAGGAAGCGGCTTTATTTATTAAAGATTACGTGAAAGAAAAGATCAAAGATCCGTATGTGCTGCTTAAACAACTTCAAGATATGTCGAGCTTTGAGCTTTTAGATGATTCCATTCTGTACAAGTTACTTGGATATCCAGCTTCTACAAATATTGACGAATATGTGTACACAAGAGGATACAGGTTGCTCCATAAAATCCCTAGATTGCCAATGCCGATCGTTGAAAATGTGGTTGAAGCATTCGGTGTGCTAGATCGAATTATGGAAGCCGATGTACAAGAATTGGATGAAGTAGAAGGAATTGGAGAAGTAAGAGCGAAAAAGATAAAAAAAGGATTAAAAAGGTTACAAGAAAAACATTATATCGACCGTCAGCTTTAAGAAGAGAAATTTTTCTCTATTACGGTTAAAAATGGATGAATATGGGTATATTAATGATGGTTTTGTTTTCTGTTGCTCATGATAGGAAACTTAAACATATATCAATGTCAGATGAAGGTGGATTGACAGATGAAAAATAAAGGAGGTGAAGGTATGTTAAAAAGAATCGTTCAGGCGTTTTTTATCATTTTTGGTGCAGTTGTGGGGATTTTTATCATTCCAGAGTTATTTCTGCTTTTAAATGTAAAGGACATACCTTTCATAACAAATGCTTACTCTTCAGCACTAATAGGAGCCGCTGTATTCTTGATCATCGGCAAATGGTGCACAGGTTATGTGGTAAATTGGGTGAAATGGATCGAGGATTCTCTATTGAAGGCGCCTCTTCCTGATCTTATATCTGGAAGTTTCGGATTAGTATTTGGACTTATTCTAGCATATCTTATTGTAAACGTGATCCCGCTAAACAATATCCCATATCATATTTTTGGTACCATTATTCCGATTTTCCTGGCTTTCTTTTTAGGATACCTTGGGTTTCAGGTAGGCTTTAAGAAGAAGGATGAAATGATGGGGCTGTTCTCCCGGTCTGCAAAGGTCAGCAAGAAAAAAGGAGCAGCTGATGATGAACCTGAAATAGAAGATAAAAAGCTGAAAATTTTAGACACAAGTGTTATCATTGATGGAAGAATCGCAGATATTTGCCAAACTGGATTCTTAGAAGGCGTCATGGTTATTCCTCAATTTGTACTCGAGGAATTACAGCATATTGCAGACTCCTCAGATGTATTAAAGAGAAATAGAGGCCGAAGAGGTCTTGATATTTTAAATCGTATTCAAAAAGAGTTGGATATTAAAGTTGAAATTTACGAAGGTGACTTCGAAGACATTCAAGAGGTTGATAGCAAGCTTGTGAAGCTCGCGAAATTAACTTCAGGTGTTGTTGTGACCAATGATTTTAATTTAAATAAAGTATGCGAACTTCAAAAAGTAGCAGTGTTAAACATCAATGATCTAGCCAATGCGGTTAAACCGGTTGTACTGCCTGGGGAAGAAATGAAGGTACAGGTCATCAAAGATGGGAAAGAGCATAACCAAGGTGTTGCTTACTTAGATGACGGTACGATGATTGTGGTCGAAGAAGGACGCAATTACATTGGAAAAGACATCGATGTACTCGTCACTAGTGTGCTGCAGACTGCTGCTGGAAGAATGATTTTTGCGAAGCCAAAACTTCTGGAGAAGGCGCTCTAAAGGGAGAACGAACATGTATTATGAAGTAGTTATTCCGGCTGCGGGGCAGGGGAAACGAATGAAGGCCGGCCGCAATAAGCTTTTTATCGAGCTGAAAAGAATGCCGGTCATCATTCATACATTAAAGGTGTTTGACGCTCATTCACAATGCAAACGCATGATCCTAGCGATCAATGAGGAGGAGCGTCAAGACTTTGAAAGGCTACTCAAGGTACACGCTTTTCAAACGCCTGTTTCACTTGTCACTGGCGGTGAAGAACGTCAGCAAAGTGTATACGAAGGATTAAAGGCTGTGAAAGATGCGGACATCGTGCTTGTTCATGATGGGGCAAGGCCTTTTATTAAGCATACACAGATTGACTTGCTCGTTAAAGCAGCGATTGAAAAAGGCTCCGCAGTTGTAGCGGTACCAGTGAAAGACACAATCAAACGCGTTCAAGAAGGCAAAGTGGAACAAACCATTGAACGTCAGAGCTTGTGGGCGGTCCAGACCCCACAAGCTTTTCGTCATTCTATTTTAAAAGAGGCGCATGAACATGCGGAGCGGACAGGCTTCCTTGGAACAGATGACGCCAGTCTTGTTGAACAATTACATGGCGAGAATGTGTATATTGTCCAAGGAGACTATACCAATATTAAGCTGACAACACCGGATGATTTATTGGTTGCCAAGGCAATTATGGATGCGGAAAGAGGGTACTAGATCATGTTGAGAATAGGACAAGGCTTTGATGTACATCAATTAACAGAGGGGAGACCTCTGATTATCGGGGGGGTCACCATCCCTTATGAAAAGGGACTGCTAGGGCATTCAGACGCTGACGTACTGCTTCACACAGTGGCAGATGCCTGCCTGGGTGCGATTGCTGAAGGAGATATCGGCAGACATTTCCCAGACACAGATCCTGAGTTTAAGGATGCAGATTCTTTTAAATTATTGCAGCATGTGTGGGCACTTGTGAAAGAAAAAGGTTACACACTTGTGAATATTGACTGCACCATCATGGCGCAAAAGCCCAAAATGGCACCTTACATTCAACCTATGTGTGAGAAAATTGCAGAAGCGCTTGAGGCAGATGTCACACAGGTGAACGTCAAAGCAACAACGACAGAGAAACTCGGATTTACAGGAAGAGGCGAAGGAATTGCTTCTCAGGCAACAGTGCTTCTTCAGAAAAAGTAAAATCCATTTTGATGAGAATGGGTTTTGATGATAAAATACGTTTATAAAAAATTGGTGTCAGACAACATGATGCAGATGAAAGGAAGTTAAACTCATGGGAAATGAAGTGCGTGTTCGTTATGCACCGAGTCCAACTGGTCATTTACATATTGGGAATGCTAGAACGGCTCTTTTCAACTATTTGTTCGCACGCAGCCAAGGCGGCAAATTTATTATTCGAATCGAGGATACGGATCAAAAGCGTAATGTAGAAGGCGGGGAGGAAAGCCAGCTTCGCCACCTGCAATGGCTCGGTATTGATTGGGATGAGAGCATTGATAAAGATGGCGGTTACGGTCCTTACAGACAATCAGAGCGAAATGATATTTACAAAAAATATTATGACGAGCTCTTAGAGAAGGACTTGGCGTATAAGTGCTATTGTACGGCTGAAGAGCTAGAGGCAGAGCGTGAAGCACAAATCGCCCGCAGTGAAATGCCTCGATATTCTGGTAAATGCAGTCATTTATCAAAAGAAGAAGAGGACAAGCTAATTGCTGAAGGAAGAGAGCCAAGCATCCGCTTCCGAGTGCCAAAAGGAGAAATCATCAAATTTGACGACATGGTTAAAGGCGATATTTCGTTTGAAACAGATGGCATCGGTGATTTTGTTATTGTGAAGAAAGATGGCACGCCAACTTATAACTTTGCCGTAGCCGTGGATGATCATTTGATGAAAATGACTCACGTTCTTCGCGGAGAGGATCATATTTCAAATACGCCTAAACAAATTATGGTTTTTAATGCATTTGGCTGGGATGTTCCGCTATTTGGACATATGACGTTGATTGTGAACGAAAACCGCAAGAAATTAAGTAAACGTGATGAATCAATTATTCAATTCATCGAGCAATATAAGAATTTAGGATATTTACCTGAAGCTCTGTTTAACTTCATTGCATTACTTGGATGGTCTCCAGTGGGCGAAGAAGAACTGTTTACAAAAGAGCAATTCATCGACATTTTCGATGTGAATCGACTTTCTAAGTCACCAGCTCTATTTGATATGCATAAACTAAAATGGGTGAACAACCAATACGTGAAAGCACTTGATCTTGATCAGGTTGTGGCACTAACACTTCCGCATCTTCAAAAAGCAGGCAAGGTAAGTGAGCAGCTGACAGAAGAAGAAAACACATGGGTACGCAAGCTTATTTCTCTGTATCACGAACAATTAAGCTACGGAGCAGAAATTGTTGAGTTAACAGAGTTGTTCTTTAAGGAGCAAATTGAGTATAATCAAGAGGCAAAGGAAGTTCTAGCAGAGGAGCAAGTACCAGAAGTCATGGCATCTTTTGCAGGTCAGCTTGAACAGCTTGAGTCTTTCACACCTGATGAAATCAAGGCTGCCATTAAAGCGGTACAAAAAGAAACAGGGCATAAAGGCAAGAAACTATTCATGCCGATTCGTGTGGCTGTCACAGGACAAACGCATGGCCCAGAACTTCCGCAAAGTATTGAATTACTAGGTAAAGAAACGGTATTAAACCGCATTAAACAAATATAAGGAAATCGTTGCGAGGGAGAAGTACAATGTACTCGTCCATCACAGAAAGAGTCTCCACCGGCTGAAAGAGACTTATGGGCAGACGTTGGAAATGCACCCTCAAGACCCTTGAGGAACACGTACGTTAGTATGCAAGGGCGGTACCCTCCGTTATGGGATTAAGTTGAGAAGGCTGAAAGATAAGTGGCTTTCTAAACAGAGTGGAACCGCGTTTTCAAAACGTCTCTGTCATTTGGCAGAGGCGTTTTTTATTTGTCCAAAAAAAGAGAGCAAGTCCTAAGAGAGATTGATGGGGAAGAACGGGGGGAGCATGTGTTTTTCAAAATGCTGAAAGAAGATATTGATACTGTGTTTGATCAAGATCCTGCTGCTAGAAGCTATATTGAAGTAGTGCTAACCTATTCAGGGCTTCATGCGATTTGGGCTCACCGTATTGCGCACGCATTTTATAAGCGGAAGCTGTATTTTATTGCGCGGATCATTTCTCAGGTCAGCCGTTTTTTCACAGGGGTGGAAATTCACCCGGCGGCAACCATTGGCAGGCGGTTCTTCATTGATCACGGCATGGGTGTTGTGATCGGGGAAACATGTGAAATTGGAGACAACGTCACTGTTTTCCAAGGCGTGACATTAGGGGGAACAGGGAAAGAAAAGGGAAAGCGGCATCCGACCATTTTAGACGATGCCCTCATTGCGACAGGTGCCAAGGTGCTTGGTTCCATTACAGTTGGAAAAGGAGCCAAGATTGGAGCGGGGTCGGTTGTGTTAAAGGACGTACCCGACCATTCCACCGTTGTCGGTATACCTGGGCGAGTCGTCGTTCAAAATGGAAAGAAAATCAATCGTGATCTCAATCATCAAGATTTGCCAGATCCAATTTCCGATCGTTTTAAAGAATTGGAACGAGAAATGGAAAAGCTAAAAGGTGAGCTGGCTTCATTGAGCAGAAAGGAAGAACAATCATGACAATCAATATTTATAATACATTGACACGTAAGAAAGAAGAATTTGTCCCGCTTGAGCCAGGAAAGGTCAAGATGTATGTGTGCGGACCAACCGTTTATAACTACATTCATATCGGGAATGCTAGACCTGCTATTGTTTATGACACTGTACGTAAGTATTTAGAATACAGCGGTTACGATGTGAACTTTGTATCAAACTTTACAGATGTGGATGATAAACTCATCAAAGCAGCCAATGAACTCGGAGAGGATGTGCCGACAATTGCTGACCGGTTTATCCAAGCTTACTTTGAAGACGTCAGTGCACTAGGCTGCAAAAAAGCAGACCTTCACCCGCGAGTAACGGAAAACATGGATGATATCATTGCGTTTATTGCGACATTGATTGAAAAAGGCTACGCCTATGAAGCAGATGGCGACGTGTATTACAGCACACGCTCATTTGAAGGCTATGGAAAGCTTTCACATCAATCGATTGATGAACTGAAGACAGGTGCCCGTATTCGTGTAGGTGAAAAGAAACGAGATGCACTGGACTTTGCCCTATGGAAGGCTGCAAAGGATCAGGAAATCTCATGGGATAGCCCATGGGGCGAAGGACGCCCAGGCTGGCATATCGAATGCTCGGCAATGGTCAAAAAATATTTAGGTGATACGATCGACATTCATGCTGGCGGACAGGATCTAACATTCCCACACCATGAGAATGAAATTGCCCAATCTGAGGCTTTGACAGGGAAGCCTTTTGCGAAGTATTGGATGCATAACGGGTATATTAATATTGATAATGAAAAAATGTCAAAATCACTTGGCAACTTTGTGCTGGTGCATGACATTGTGAAAGAACAAGATCCTGATGTGCTCCGCTTCTTTATGTTGTCGGTTCACTATCGTCACCCAATTAACTACTCAATGGATTTATTAGAAAGTACAAAGAGTGCATTTAACCGACTCAAAACATCGTATGCGAATTTACACCATCGCCTTGAGAGCAGCACGAATATCACGGAAGACAATGCTGAATGGCTGGCAAAAATTGAAGAACAGCGTGCGACATTTATTTCTGAAATGAATGATGACTTCAATACAGCAAATGCGATCTCTGTTTTATTCGAATTAGCGAAACAGGCGAATTATTATATGGAAAATGATCATACTTCGGAGGAAGTGATCAAGGCATTTATCGGCTTGTTCCAAGAAATTACGTCTGTTCTTGGCTTCTCATTAGAAGAAAAGCACACGCTTGACGAAGAGGTAGAAGCGTTAATTGAAAAACGTAATGAAGCTAGAAGAAATCGTGATTTTGCCCTATCTGATCAAATTCGTGACCAATTAAAGAACATGAATATTGTGTTGGAGGACACTCCTCAAGGTACTCGCTGGAAAAGAGGAGAATAGGCAATGTTGAATTTTGAAAAGCTGAAAGACGGTAAACAGCTGAACGGACTTGCGCTAGCTTATATGGGTGATGCCATTTTTGAAGTATATGTGAGGCATCACCTCCTCCAAACGGGGGCGACAAAACCAAATGAGCTGCACAAACGAGCAAGCAAAATTGTTTCAGCTAAATCACAGGCTGCTATTTTATTTACGCTTCAGCAGCAAGGCTTTTTCACTGAAGCAGAAGAAGCGGTGCTGAAAAGAGGAAGAAACGCAAAATCAGGCACAGTGCCTAAAAACACAGACGTTCAAACGTATCGTTATAGTACAGCGTTTGAAGCGCTCATGGGTTATTTATTTATCGAAAAGCAGGACGAACGCTTAGAAGAGCTGATTGGTCAGGCGATTGAAATCGGAACGTCAGGGAGGAAGACAAATGAGTCAGCAACATGATTATGTCATTGGGAAAAATGCAGTGATTGAGACACTGAAGTCAGATCGGGAGTTATACAAGCTCTGGATGGCAGAAAACACTGTAAAAGGACAAGCCCAGCAGGTCATTGAACTCGCTAAAAAGCAAAATATCACCATTCAGTATGTTCCGAGGAAAAAGCTTGATCAAATGGTGACAGGTCAGCACCAGGGAATCGTTGCACAAGTAGCAGCATATGAATATGCAGAATTGGACGATCTGTATCAAATTGCTGAAAAGCGGAATGAGCAGCCATTCTTTCTGATTTTAGATGAAATTGAAGATCCGCATAATTTAGGATCGATTATGCGTACGGCAGATGCTGTAGGGGCACACGGGATTGTCATTCCAAAAAGGAGAGCGGTCGGTCTAACAACAACAGTTGCTAAGGCATCCACTGGAGCAATTGAGCATATTCCTGTTGCAAAAGTGACCAATCTTTCAAGAGCCCTTGATGAAATGAAAGAAAGAGGAATCTGGGTTGCGGGAACAGATGCGTCTGCTAAACAGGATTACAGACAATTTGATGGTACAATGCCGCTGGCTCTTGTGATTGGCAGTGAAGGAAAAGGTATTGGCCGATTGATTAAGGAAAAGTGTGATTTTCTGATTAAACTGCCTATGGCCGGGAAGGTTACTTCTTTAAATGCATCAGTTGCCGCTGGTCTATTGATGTATGAAGTGTATCGAAAACGTTATCCGTTAGGAGAATAGAGATGGATATCCTCTTAGTCGATGGATACAACATGATAGGTGCATGGCCTCAGTTGCAGCACTTAAAGGAAAACAGCTTTGAAGAAGCCAGAGACGTGCTGATTCAACATTTAGCAGAATATCAAGCATACACAGGGTATCGAGTCATTGTCGTATTCGATGCCCATATGGTTAAAGGAATTGAAAAGAAGCGGACCAATCACCGAGTAGAGGTCATCTTTACGAGAGAGAATGAAACGGCGGATGAGCGGATTGAAAAGCTGGCGCAGGATTTGAATAATATTCGGACGCAAATTCATGTGGCAACCTCAGATTTTACGGAACAATGGGCTATTTTTGGACAGGGAGCTCTTCGGAAGTCGGCTCGTGAGCTTTTAAGAGAGATTGAAGTGATAGAACGAAAGATTGAAACGAGAGTCAAAAAGATTACTTCTGATAAACCAGCATCTAAGATTGAATTGTCAGAAGATGTATTGAAAACGTTTGAAAAATGGCGGCGCGGGAATCTGGAATAGCTTGACGATATTTCAACCATTAATGTATAATATTTCTATCTAGGTGCGGTCGGGGGGATCGAAGTGAATCTAAACAACAGCAAGGGTAAGTCCATCAGAGAGCAATTTTGCCAGTTGGAAGATGAACAAGTCATTGAAAGGGTTCATGTCGGAGATAGTGATGCGCTAGATTATTTAATAACGAAATACCGCAATTTTGTACGTGCGAAAGCAAGATCTTATTTCTTGATAGGAGCGGATCGAGAGGACATTGTCCAAGAGGGAATGATCGGACTTTATAAGTCTATCCGCGATTTCAGAGAGGACAAGCTTACTTCATTTAAGGCTTTTGCAGAATTATGTATTACCCGCCAAATTATCACCGCAATTAAAACAGCTACTCGCCAAAAACATATCCCGTTAAATTCCTATGTATCATTAGACAAGCCGATCTACGATGAAGAATCGGACAGAACATTATTGGATGTCATTTCCGGTGCTAAAGCGCTTAACCCAGAAGACTTAATCATTAGCAAAGAAGAATTTGATGATATCGAAATGAAGATGGGTGAACTGCTTAGCGAGCTGGAAAGAAAGGTACTTGTGCTTTATCTTGATGGTAGATCCTATCAAGAGATTTCTGAAGATTTAAACCGTCATGTGAAATCAATTGATAACGCACTCCAAAGAGTAAAGAGAAAATTAGAGAAATATTTAGAGCTTCGCGAGATTAGTCTCTAATCAAACCTATATTGACAGCTTTTTCGACACTGTGATAAGGTACTAATGAAATGATGTCGAGAAAATAGGTGTAAATATGAGGAAAAAGATTACTCTAGCCTGTAAAGACTGCGGAAGCCGCAATTATACGACAATGAAAAGTGTTGCTTCAGCAGCTGAAAGATTAGAAGTTAAGAAATATTGCAAGACTTGTAATTCACATAAAACACATTTAGAAACGAAGTAAGATTTGCGTTCTTTATTCTGTGGAGGTCTTTTACATGCGTATTATCAGTTTCTTAAAAAGTGTCGGAAAAGAAATGAAAAAGGTCAGCTGGCCAAAGAAGAACGAAATGGTCCGCTATACAATTACTGTTATTTTAACAGTCGTATTCTTTGCAATCTTTTTCTCTTTTCTTGATATAGGAATCTCACAATTAATCGAATTAATTCATTAATACTTGAATAATGGTCTGCTGAACGTGCTATAATAGATCATAATATGACTTGCCAAAAAACCCGTTTTACGGGTTTTTTCAATTGCTTGAAAATATTTACCGGTACTCGAGATTCGTCAAATAGACATTATGAAATGTGGGGAGGGAAGGACTAAATAGTCCTGAACGAAAATGGAAAAGAATTGGTATGTTGTGCATACGTACTCTGGCTATGAAAACAAAGTAAAAGCGAACTTGGAAAAGCGTGTTGAATCAATGGGCATGCAGGATAAAATCTTCCGCGTCGTCGTACCAGAAGAAGAAGAAACAGATATTAAAAATGGTAAGAAAAAAGTCGTCAAAAAGAAAGTATTCCCTGGCTATGTCCTAGTGGAAATCGTGATGACTGACGACTCTTGGTATGTTGTTCGTAATACACCGGGTGTCACTGGATTCGTTGGATCAGCTGGATCAGGCTCAAAGCCAACTGCGCTGCTGCCAGGTGAAGCTGAAACCATTCTGAAGAGAATGGGTCTTGAAGAACGCAAAACAGAAATCGACTTTGAGCTCAAAGAAACAGTTAAGGTTATCGATGGACCGTTTGCTAACTTCACTGGCTCTATTGAAGAAATTGATTACGATAAAAGCAAAGTCAAAGTATTCGTTAATATGTTTGGTAGAGAAACACCTGTTGAACTTGAGTTCACGCAGATCGATAAATTGTAATTCAAAAGAGCTTGAAATGAGTGTATAGAAGTGGTAATATAGCAAAGGTACGTCTTGAGTTCACTCAAGATCGCTAGCTAGTTATTTCGTCATTCATATAAAGAATGAAGTTGTTGAGTGGGAGGGGGATTCCCCTATTACCACATCACGGACTTTAAGGAGGTGTGTCTCGTGGCTAAAAAAGTAGTTAAAGTTGTTAAATTGCAAATTCCTGCTGGAAAAGCTAACCCAGCTCCACCAGTTGGACCTGCACTAGGTCAAGCCGGTGTTAATATCATGGGATTCTGTAAGGAGTTTAACGCTCGTACAGCTGACCAAGCTGGTCTTATCATTCCTGTTGAAATTTCGGTTTTTGAAGACCGTTCATTTACATTTATTACTAAAACTCCACCTGCTGCAGTTTTACTTAAAAAAGCAGCTGGTATTGAGTCTGGTTCTGGTGAACCTAACCGTAATAAAGTGGCAACTGTTAAGCGTGATAAAGTACGCGAAATCGCGGAAACAAAAATGCCTGACTTAAACGCTGCTAGCGTTGAATCAGCTATGCGCATGGTTGAAGGTACTGCACGCAGTATGGGTATTGTCATCGAAGATTAATTTTTTGTCTTGTTGGGTTGCGAGTTTGGTTTTGACAAGTTCGCAACCCTTATTCGTGGGAGGTTATTCCGCTAAAACCACATAAGGAGGATTTTTATAATGGCTAAAAAAGGTAAAAAGTATGTAGAAGCTGCTAAGCTGATCGAACGTACTAAAGCGTATGATGTAGCTGAAGCTGTTTCTCTTACAAAAAAAGCAAATACAGCGAAATTTGATGCGACTGTAGAAGTTGCTTTTCGTTTGGGCGTAGACCCTCGTAAAAACGATCAACAAATCCGCGGTGCAGTTGTACTTCCTAACGGAACTGGTAAAACTCAACGCGTTCTTGTGTTCGCTAAAGGCGAAAAAGCAAAAGAAGCAGAAGCTGCTGGAGCAGACTACGTTGGAGATTCTGATTACATCACTAAAATCCAACAAGGTTGGTTCGAATTCGATGTAATCGTTGCGACACCTGACATGATGGGTGAAGTTGGTAAGATCGGTCGTGTACTTGGACCAAAAGGTCTTATGCCAAACCCTAAAACAGGAACTGTAACGTTCGAAGTTGAAAAAGCAATCAATGAAATCAAAGCTGGTAAAGTAGAATACCGCGTTGATAAAGCTGGTAACATCCACGCGCCAATCGGAAAGGTTTCTTTCGAGGACGAAAAGCTTGTTGAGAACTTTGCAACAATCTATGACACAATCCTTAAAGCAAAACCTGCAGCGGCTAAAGGTGTATACGTGAAAAACGTTTCTGTTACATCTACTATGGGCCCTGGCGTGAAAGTGGATCCATCTTCTTTCTCTGCAAAATAATTCTTGACTTATGACAACCATTTTGATAATATCAAAATGTTGTAAAATAGAATAATGTCCATTTATACCGTAGACAGCAGGGGCCTTATGGCTTAATTAACCCGCCGAGGTGTATATGTCACAGTCTTACGTTAACGTATGCTTGTATATACAGCCTCCATGTCTTAATGGAGGCTTTTTATATGGAGAACCGTTCGTTAGGAACGTGATGGCCTGATCGGTATAAGTGTTACACAAAGAATGTACAGGAGGTGTAACCATGAGCAATGCAATCGATACTAAAAAAGTTGTCGTTGATGAAATTACTTCTAAATTTAAAGATAGTATGTCTACTGTCATTGTAGATTACCGCGGTCTTTCAGTTTCTGAAGTGACTGAACTTCGTAAACAGCTTCGTGAAGCTGGCGTAGAATTCAAAGTTTACAAAAACACTTTGACTCGCCGTGCAGTTGAACAAGTTGAACTAACGGGTTTAAACGATTTCTTAACAGGTCCAAACGCTATCGCATTCAGTAACGAAGATGTTATCGCACCTGCGAAAATCATCAACGAATTTGCGAAAAGCCACGAAGCTTTAGAAATCAAAGCTGGTGTCATCGAAGGAAACGTAGCGACTGTAGAAGAAGTGAAGGCTCTTGCGGAACTTCCGTCTCGCGAAGGCTTACTTTCTATGTTGCTTAGCGTTCTTCAAGCTCCAGTTCGTAATCTTGCTCTTGCTACTAAAGCAGTTGCAGATCAAAAAGAAGAACAAGGCGCTTAATGCGTACTTTACGTTTACGTAAAAAAACTTAAAATGGAGGAATTACAAATGGCTTTAAATATCGAAGAAATCATTGCTTCAGTTAAAGAAGCAACTGTACTTGAGTTAAACGACTTAGTAAAAGCAATCGAAGAAGAATTTGGCGTAACTGCTGCTGCTCCTGTAGCTGTAGCTGCTGGTGGCGGTGCTGCTGCTGAAGAAAAAACTGATTTTGATCTAGTACTTGCTGGTGCTGGAGACCAAAAAATCAAAGTTATCAAAGTGGTTCGTGAAATCACTGGTCTTGGCTTGAAAGAAGCTAAAGAACTTGTTGACAACACTCCAAAACCACTTAAAGAAGGTATTGCTAAAGAAGAAGCTGAAGAACTTAAAGCTAAGCTTGAAGAAGTTGGCGCTTCTGTAGAAGTTAAGTAATCTTCGCCTAATCTTTTGGGAAAGCTCGCTTTTACTGGCGGGCTTTTTCTTTTCTAATCTCCTGAAACGATTGAATCCAGAGGAGGTCCATTCACCATGAGTGACCACTATTATACGGAAAAGCCATCAGTGAAAAGCAATAAACAGACATGGGACTTCACCTTGAGAAACCGTACCTTTACTTTTACAAGTGACAGTGGAGTGTTTTCTAAGAAAGAAGTCGACTTTGGTTCAAGGCTTTTAATTGAAGCTTTCGAAGAACCTGACTTGGATGGCGATGTCTTAGATGTCGGTTGCGGTTATGGACCGATCGGCTTATCGTTAGCAAACGAAATGACTAGCCGTACCATTCATATGATTGATGTGAACGAAAGAGCAGTCGAACTTTCAAAGGAAAACGCTAAACATAATCGCATTGATAATGTTCACATCTATCAAAGTGATTTGTTCTCGAATGTTCATTCCTCAGCTGCTTTTGCCTCTATACTGACCAATCCCCCAATACGGGCAGGGAAGAAAGTTGTACATGCGATCTTTGAAAAAAGTGCTGATCATTTATTGCCGGAAGGTGAGTTGTGGGTGGTTATTCAGAAAAAGCAAGGTGGACCATCTGCGATTGAAAAATTAGAGCAGCTCTTTGGAGAAGTCGAGGTTGTATTGAAAAAAAAGGGCTACTATATAATCAAAGCTAAAAAAGTTTGACGCAGTTTCCTAGCTGTGTTAACATTATAAAATGCCAATGTGTATATTTTGCTTGATAGGCTTAAAAAACAACTATTTTGTATAAATTATGCATACTTGGGAAAACTAATAAAATCGGTATTTGTTTTTGGATGTGGTTTTCTTATTTTAGAAACCCTTTTTTCTTTTGTCTTGTAAAAGTATTTCTTTACTGACATTTGAAAGACAGAAATACTTTTTACACATATAATACGCATGATTTGAGGGGTGAATCAGTTGACAGGTCAACTAGTTCAGTATGGACGACACCGCCAGCGCAGAAGCTACGCACGCATAAGCGAAGTGTTAGAATTACCAAATCTCATTGAAATTCAAACCTCTTCTTATCAGTGGTTTCTTGATGAGGGTCTTAGAGAGATGTTTCAAGATATATCCCCAATTGAGGATTTTACTGGTAACCTTTCTCTTGAATTCATTGATTACAGCCTAGGGGATCCTAAGTATCCTGTAGCAGAATCAAAAGAACGTGATGTAACTTACTCTGCTCCACTAAGAGTAAAAGTTCGTTTAATTAACAAAGAAACTGGAGAAGTAAAAGACCAAGACGTGTTCATGGGTGATTTCCCAATCATGACAGACACAGGTACTTTTATCATTAATGGTGCGGAACGTGTAATCGTTTCTCAGTTAGTGCGTTCTCCAAGTGTATATTTCAGTGGTAAAGTAGACAAAAACGGTAAAAAAGGTTTTACTGCGACTGTCATTCCAAACCGTGGCGCATGGTTAGAATACGAAACTGATGCGAAGGATGTAGTCTATGTACGCATCGATCGCACACGTAAGTTGCCGGTTACGGTTCTTTTGCGTGCTCTCGGCTTCAGCTCTGATCAAGAGATTCTTGACCTCATTGGCGAGAATGAATACTTACGCAACACGCTGGAAAAAGACAATACAGAGAATGCGGATAAAGCACTTCTCGAAATCTACGAGCGCCTCCGCCCTGGAGAGCCGCCAACTGTTGAAAATGCGAAAAGCTTGCTAGACTCTCGCTTCTTCGATCCGAAGAGATATGACCTAGCAAATGTTGGACGCTACAAGATTAATAAGAAGCTTCATATTAAAAATAGACTGTTCAATCAAAAATTGGCTGAAACGTTAGTTGACCCTGAAACAGGTGAAATTCTAGCAGAAAAAGGTCAAATTTTAGACAGAAGAGTTCTTGATAAAGTTCTTCCATACTTAGAAAACGGCATCGGATTTAGAAAGCTTTATCCTAATGGTGGCGTAGTAGAAGATGAAGTAGAACTTCAATCTATTAAGATTTATGCACCGTCTGATCAAGAAGGCGAGCAAGTGATTAACGTGATTGGAAATGCATATGTAGAGGAAGCTGTGAAAAACATCACGCCTTCTGACATCATTGCATCAATCAGTTACTTCTTCAACCTTCTTCATGGTGTAGGTGACACAGATGATATCGACCACCTTGGTAACCGTCGTCTGCGTTCCGTAGGTGAACTTCTGCAAAACCAATTCCGTATTGGTTTAAGCAGAATGGAGCGTGTTGTTCGTGAAAGAATGTCAATTCAAGACACAAACACAATCACACCTCAGCAGCTGATCAACATTCGTCCTGTGATCGCTTCTATCAAAGAGTTCTTTGGTAGTTCTCAGCTATCTCAGTTCATGGATCAAACAAACCCGCTTGCTGAATTGACGCACAAACGTCGTCTGTCAGCGCTTGGACCGGGTGGTTTGACACGTGAGCGTGCAGGAATGGAAGTTCGTGACGTTCACTACTCTCACTATGGACGTATGTGTCCGATTGAAACACCAGAGGGTCCAAACATTGGTTTGATCAACTCTCTATCTTCATTCGCAAAAGTGAATCGCTTCGGATTTATCGAAACACCTTACCGCCGGGTTGATCCTGAAACTGGTAAAGTGACACCGAGAATCGATTACTTAACTGCTGATGAAGAGGATAACTACGTAGTAGCACAAGCGAACGCTATATTAGGTGAAGATGGTTCGTTTATTGATGATAATATCATTGCTCGTTTCAGAGGGGAAAACACCGTTGTTCCTCGAAACCGCGTTGACTACATGGACGTTTCGCCAAAGCAGGTTGTTTCTGCAGCGACAGCATGTATCCCATTCTTAGAAAACGATGACTCTAACCGTGCTCTAATGGGAGCGAACATGCAGCGTCAGGCTGTGCCTTTGATGCAGCCAGAATCACCGATTGTTGGTACAGGTATGGAGTACGTATCAGGTAAAGACTCTGGTGCTGCTGTCATCTGCCGTTACCCAGGTGTTGTAGAACGCGTAGAAGCAAAAAATATTTGGGTTCGCCGTTATGAAGACGTTGACGGACAACAAGTCAAAGGAAACCTAGACAAATACAGCTTGCTGAAATTTGTCCGCTCTAACCAAGGGACTTGCTACAACCAGCGTCCTATCGTAAGTGTTGGAGATGAAGTCGTTAAAGGAGAAATCCTTGCAGACGGACCTTCTATGGAAAAAGGTGAATTGGCTCTAGGACGTAACGTCATGGTCGGCTTCATGACTTGGGACGGTTACAACTACGAGGATGCGATCATCATGAGTGAGCGCCTTGTAAAAGATGACGTCTACACGTCTATTCATATTGAAGAATATGAATCAGAAGCTCGTGATACAAAGCTTGGACCAGAAGAAATCACTCGTGATATTCCAAACGTTGGGGAAGATGCTTTACGCAACCTTGACGAGCGCGGAATCATCCGTATTGGTGCAGAAGTAAAAGACGGAGACCTTCTTGTAGGAAAAGTAACGCCTAAAGGTGTAACTGAACTAACAGCTGAAGAACGTCTATTACATGCAATCTTCGGTGAAAAGGCTCGTGAAGTGCGTGATACGTCTCTACGTGTTCCACACGGCGGCGGCGGAATTATCCACGATGTAAAAGTCTTTAACCGTGAAGATGGAGATGAATTACCTCCAGGTGTAAACCAGTTAGTCCGCGTATACATCGTTCAGAAGCGTAAGATTTCTGAAGGTGACAAAATGGCCGGACGACATGGTAACAAAGGGGTTATCTCTAAAATCCTTCCAGAAGAAGATATGCCGTATCTTCCAGACGGAACACCGATCGATATCATGTTGAACCCTCTAGGGGTACCATCTCGTATGAACATCGGTCAGGTACTTGAGCTTCATATGGGTATGGCTGCACGTTACCTTGGCATCCACATTGCGTCACCAGTATTTGATGGTGCGCGCGAGGAAGATGTTTGGGAAACGCTTGAAGAAGCAGGTATGTCTCGTGATGCGAAAACAGTCCTTTATGACGGTCGAACTGGTGAACCATTCGACAACCGTGTATCTGTCGGAATCATGTACATGATCAAACTGGCTCACATGGTTGACGATAAACTTCACGCTCGTTCAACTGGACCATACTCACTTGTTACGCAGCAGCCACTTGGCGGTAAAGCACAGTTTGGTGGTCAGCGTTTCGGAGAGATGGAAGTATGGGCACTTGAAGCTTACGGTGCAGCATATACACTTCAAGAGATCTTAACAGTTAAATCGGATGACGTTGTGGGTCGTGTGAAAACATACGAAGCCATCGTCAAAGGGGATAACGTACCTGAACCAGGTGTCCCTGAATCATTCAAAGTGTTAATCAAAGAACTTCAAAGTTTAGGTATGGATGTGAAAATCCTATCTGGCGATGAAGAAGAGATAGAAATGAGAGATTTAGAAGACGATGAGGAAACGAAGAAAGCAGACGGATTAGCGTTATCTAATGACGAAGATGCTGCAGACCTCGCACCTGTCGATCTTGAACGTGACGCAGTCACAAAAGAATAGCAGAAACGATTAGAGCAAGTGACTAGGGTATAACCCGAAGATTAAAAGGGAGGTAGGCCCCTTGCTAGATGTGAACAATTTTGAGTATATGAACATCGGTCTCGCATCACCTGATAAAATCCGTTCTTGGTCTTTTGGTGAAGTGAAAAAGCCTGAAACGATTAACTATCGTACACTGAAACCTGAAAAAGATGGTCTCTTTTGTGAACGTATCTTCGGACCACAAAAAGACTGGGAATGTCATTGTGGGAAGTATAAACGCGTTCGGTATAAGGGTGTTGTATGTGACCGTTGTGGTGTAGAAGTAACACGGGCAAAAGTCCGTCGTGAGAGAATGGGGCATATCGAACTGGCTGCCCCAGTTTCCCACATTTGGTATTTCAAAGGTATCCCAAGCCGTATGGGTCTTGTTCTTGATATGTCACCACGTGCGTTAGAAGAAGTGATCTACTTCGCTTCTTACGTCGTGACAGATCCGGGCAACACACCGCTTGAGAAGAAACAACTTCTTTCTGAGAAAGAATTCCGTGCTTATTTAGATAAATACGGTAATACATTCCAAGCAGCTATGGGTGCAGAAGCAATCAACAAACTTCTTCAAGATATCGATCTTGTAAAAGAAGTAGATACACTGAAAGAAGAGCTGAAAACTGCTCAAGGACAGCGTCGTACACGTGCGATCAAACGCCTTGAAGTATTAGAAGCCTTCCGTAACTCAGGAAACAAACCATCTTGGATGATTCTTGATGTACTTCCGGTGATTCCGCCAGAATTACGTCCAATGGTTCAGCTTGATGGTGGACGTTTTGCTACTTCTGACTTGAACGACCTTTATCGTCGTGTCATCAACCGTAACAATCGTCTGAAGCGTTTATTAGATCTTGGCGCGCCAAGCATCATCGTTCAGAACGAGAAGCGTATGCTTCAAGAAGCTGTCGATGCATTGATTGATAATGGACGTAGAGGCCGACCAGTAACAGGACCAGGAAATAGACCATTGAAATCTCTTTCTCACATGCTGAAAGGGAAACAAGGACGTTTCCGTCAAAACTTGCTTGGTAAACGTGTTGACTATTCTGGACGTTCCGTTATCGTCGTAGGACCACATTTGAAAATGTATCAGTGTGGACTTCCGAAAGAAATGGCTCTTGAATTATTCAAACCATTCGTGATGAAGGAGCTTGTTGAAAAAGGATTAGCTCACAACATCAAGAGTGCGAAGCGTAAAATTGAGCGCGTGCAGCCAGAAGTATGGGATGTTTTAGAATCAGTTATTCGTGAGCATCCAGTCTTACTAAACCGCGCACCGACTCTTCACAGACTTGGTATTCAAGCGTTTGAACCTACACTTGTGGAAGGACGCGCAATTCGTCTGCATCCACTTGTATGTACAGCCTACAACGCTGACTTTGACGGTGACCAAATGGCGGTTCACGTACCATTATCTGCTGAAGCTCAAGCTGAAGCTCGTATCTTAATGCTTGCTGCGCAAAACATTTTGAACCCGAAAGATGGAAAACCAGTTGTTACGCCATCTCAGGATATGGTGCTTGGTAACTACTACCTTACACTTGAGCGCAAAGGTGCTATCGGAGAAGGTATGGTCTTCAAAGATACTGACGAAGCCCTTCTTGCTTATCAAAATGGATATGTGCATCTTCATACACGTGTAGCTGTTGCAGCTAGCTCGTTGAAGAATGTGACATTCACTGATGAACAGCGTTCTAAATTGTTGATTACAACAGTTGGAAAACTGATCTTTAACGAAATCTTACCGGAATCATTCCCATACATGAATGAGCCGACAAAGAGCAATATTGAAGAAAAAACGCCTGATCGTTTCTTCCTTGAAAAAGGTGAGGATGTAAAAGCTGCGATCGAGAAACAAGAAATCAATGCGCCGTTCAAAAAAGGTATTTTAGGTAAAATCATTGCAGAAATCTTTAAGAGATTCCATATCACTGAGACATCTAAAATGCTTGACCGCATGAAAAATCTTGGTTTCAGATACTCTACTAAAGCCGGTATTACGGTTGGTGTGTCTGATATCGTCGTATTAGATGATAAGCAGCAAATTCTTGAAGAAGCACAAGCAAAAGTAGATAACGTCATGAAGCAATTCAGACGTGGTTTGATTACTGAAGAAGAGCGTTATGAGAGAGTTATTTCAATCTGGAGTTCTTCTAAAGATGTCATCCAAGGTAAACTGATGAAGTCCCTTGATGAAGTCAACCCAATCTACATGATGAGTGACTCTGGAGCGCGTGGTAACGCATCTAACTTCACTCAGCTGGCTGGTATGCGTGGTCTGATGGCCAACCCGGCTGGACGTATCATTGAACTTCCGATTAAATCTAGTTTCCGTGAAGGTTTAACTGTATTGGAATACTTTATTTCCACTCACGGTGCGCGTAAAGGTCTTGCCGATACAGCCCTTAAAACAGCTGACTCAGGTTACCTCACGCGTCGTCTCGTTGACGTTGCACAGGATGTCATCATCCGTGAAACAGATTGCGGTACAGACCGTGGAATTTTGGCGAAGTCCATTAAAGAAGGAAATGAAATTATTGAGAAACTTGAAGAACGTCTAATCGGACGTTTTGCAAGAAAACCAATTGTTCATCCTGAAACAGGCGAAGTCATTGTAGCCGAAAACGAACTAATTGATGAAGATAAAGCACTTGAAGTAGTTGAAGCAGGAATTGAGGAAGTATGGATCCGTTCTGCATTTACATGTAACACGCCTCATGGTGTATGTAAACGATGCTACGGCCGTAACCTTGCAACTGGTACTGACGTTGAAGTCGGTGAAGCAGTTGGAATCATCGCTGCACAATCAATCGGTGAGCCAGGAACTCAGCTTACAATGCGTACGTTCCACACCGGTGGGGTAGCAGGAGACGATATCACTCAAGGTCTACCTCGTATCCAAGAGCTGTTTGAAGCGCGTAATCCGAAAGGGCAAGCGACAATTTCTGAAATTGATGGTGTCGTTGCTGAAATTAACGATGTTCGTGACAAGCAGCAGGAAATTGTGGTTCAAGGCGAAGTTGAAACTCGCTCTTACACAGCTCCTTACAATGCACGTCTAAAAGTTGTTGAAGGTGACAAAGTCACTCGTGGTCAAGTGCTTACAGAAGGTTCAATCGATCCGAAAGAACTTCTTAAAGTGACTGACATGACAGCTGTTCAAGAATATCTGCTTCATGAAGTACAAAAAGTATACCGTATGCAAGGGGTAGAAATCGGAGATAAGCACGTAGAGGTAATGGTTCGCCAAATGCTTCGCAAAGTGCGTGTCGCTGATGCAGGGGATACAGACGTATTACCAGGCACACTTCTTGATGTACATCAATTCACTGAAGCAAACAAAAAAGTACTATTCGAAGGCAAACGTCCTGCAACAGGCCGTCCAGTTCTTCTTGGTATTACAAAAGCTTCGCTTGAAACAGACTCATTCTTGTCTGCGGCATCCTTCCAAGAAACGACTCGTGTCCTAACAGATGCAGCGATCAAAGGAAAACGTGATGAACTGCTTGGCTTGAAAGAGAATGTTATCATTGGTAAACTTGTTCCTGCTGGAACGGGAATGCCGAACTACCGTAAAGTTAAGCCGGTTTCGCAAGTGCAGCCGTCTGACGACATGGTTCCTGTAGAGTAATCTTTCTCGTGAGATTCCTATAAAATCATCAAAAAATGGTGAAGGATGTCAAGATAATCTGTCATATCATATTGACATCCTTCTGCCATGATGATAATATAACCAAGGTGCTCAAAATAAAACCTGTTACTTTGGAGGATATTCGATGTCTTATGATAAAGTATCACAGGCTCAATCCATTATTATTGGTACGAAGCAAACAGTAAAAGCTCTGAAACGAGATTCAGTAAAGGAAGTCGTCGTAGCGAAAGATGCTGATCCTGCTTTAACTGCTGGTGTATTGAAACTAGCGCAAGAGAAGGGTGTAGACATTTTAGTGGTAGATTCCATGAAAAAGCTCGGCAAGGCCTGCGGAATTGAAGTTGGGGCAGCAGCTGTTGCCATTATGTTATAACGTACTTGTTTTGTTTTTGCATGCTTAAAATGCAAAAGCATTGTTTTTTGCCTTTTGATGAACCACCTGGGTATGTGGGTTATAAAAAAAGTAATGAAGGGAGGAATAACAACATGCCTACAATTAATCAGCTAATACGCAAAGGACGCGTGAGTAAAGTTGAAAACTCAAAGTCTCCTGCACTTAACAAAGGATACAACAGTTTCAAAAAAGAGCACACTAACGTAACATCTCCACAGAAGCGCGGGGTTTGTACTCGTGTCGGTACAATGACACCGAAAAAACCAAACTCAGCACTACGTAAATATGCTCGTGTACGTTTGTCTAACCTGATTGAGGTAACAGCTTACATTCCTGGTATCGGACATAACCTACAAGAGCACAGTGTAGTACTTATCCGTGGCGGACGTGTAAAAGACTTACCGGGTGTACGTTACCACATCGTTCGTGGTGCGCTTGATACTGCCGGAGTTGACGGTCGTATGCAAGGACGTTCTAAATACGGAACAAAACGCCCTAAACAAAGCAAATAATATAAACAAACATAAGGGTTTTTAGAAGTTGATAACAGATCAGTGGAGTCAGGAAGCTGACAATGATATTGAGATGAGAGACAGATAGAAATCCTTTTAAAAGAGAAGGGAGGCTATTCAGATGCCACGTAAAGGTCCTGTAGCAAAAAGAGACGTATTGCCAGATCCAATTTACAATTCTAAACTTGTATCTCGTTTGATCAACAAAATGATGATCGACGGTAAAAGAGGAAAGTCACAAACTATTCTCTACAAGTCATTTGATATCATCAAAGAACGTACTGGTAATGAAGCGATGGAGGTTTTCGAACAAGCCTTGAAAAACATCATGCCAGTTCTTGAAGTTAAAGCACGTCGTGTAGGTGGAGCTAACTACCAAGTTCCTGTAGAAGTTCGCCCAGACCGTCGTACTACTTTAGGTCTTCGCTGGTTAGTAAACTACGCTCGTCTTCGTGGAGAAAAAACGATGGAAGAGCGTCTTGCTAACGAAATCCTTGACGCAGCTAACAACACTGGTGCTGCTGTTAAGAAACGTGAAGACACACACAAAATGGCAGAAGCGAACAAAGCATTCGCTCACTACCGCTGGTAGGATTTATACCAAACTAAAAAAACTATTCCCTAATGAGGAAGGAGAAATTACCCAATGGCAAGAGAGTTCTCCTTAGACAAAACTCGTAATATTGGTATCATGGCTCACATCGATGCCGGTAAAACGACAACGACTGAGCGTATCTTGTACTACACTGGTCGTATCCATAAAATTGGTGAAACTCACGAAGGAGCTTCACAAATGGACTGGATGGAGCAGGAGCAAGAACGTGGTATTACAATCACTTCTGCTGCTACTACAGCACAATGGAAAGGTTACCGTGTAAACATCATCGATACACCAGGACACGTAGACTTCACTGTTGAAGTTGAACGTTCTTTACGTGTACTTGATGGTGCGGTTGCTGTCCTTGATGCACAATCAGGTGTAGAGCCACAAACTGAAACAGTTTGGCGCCAAGCAACAACTTACGGAGTACCTCGTATCGTATTCGTTAACAAAATGGATAAAACCGGTGCGGACTTCCTTTACTCTGTAAGCACATTAAGAGATCGTCTTCAAGCGAACGCTCATGCAATTCAATTGCCGATCGGCGCTGAAGATCAATTCGAAGGAATCATCGACCTTGTAGAAAACGTAGCATACTTCTACGAAGATGACCTTGGAACTCGCTCTGATGCACAAGAAATCCCTGCAGAGTATAAAGACAAAGCTGAAGAGCTTCGCAGCAGCCTAATTGAAGCTGTCGCTGAGCTTGATGAAGAGCTTATGGAAAAATACCTTGAGGGTGAAGAAATCACAATTCCTGAATTGAAAGCTGCAATCCGTAAAGGAACATTGAATGTTGAATTCTACCCAGTTCTTGTTGGATCTGCTTTCAAAAACAAAGGTGTTCAGCTTGTACTTGACGCTGTGCTTGACTACCTTCCTGCACCAACTGATGTTGCTGCAATCAAAGGTATCCTGCCAGATTCAAATGAAGAGGTTGTTCGTGAGTCTACTGATGACGCACCATTCGCAGCTCTTGCATTTAAAGTTATGACTGACCCTTATGTTGGGAAACTAACTTTCTTCCGCGTATACTCTGGAACACTTGATTCTGGTTCATACGTGAAGAACTCTTCTAAGAACAAGCGTGAACGTGTTGGACGTATCCTTCAAATGCACGCAAACAGCCGTGAAGAAATCTCTACTGTATACGCAGGGGATATCGCAGCAGCTGTAGGTCTTAAAGATACATCTACTGGTGACACTCTTTGTGACGAGAAAGATCTTGTTATCCTTGAGTCTATGGAATTCCCAGAGCCAGTTATCGATGTAGCTATCGAGCCTAAATCAAAGGCTGACCAAGATAAAATGGGTATCGCTTTAGCTAAACTAGCTGAAGAGGATCCAACATTCCGTACACAAACAAACCCTGAAACTGGTCAAACGATCATCTCTGGTATGGGTGAGCTTCACCTTGATATCATTGTTGACCGTATGAAGCGTGAGTTCAAGGTTGAAGCTAACGTAGGTGCTCCTCAAGTTGCGTACCGTGAAACATTCCGTTCTGGTGCAAAAGTTGAAGGTAAATTCGTACGTCAGTCTGGTGGACGCGGTCAGTTCGGACACGTTTGGATCGAATTCGAACCAAACGAAGAAGGCGCAGGCTTTGAATTTGAAAATGCAATCGTCGGTGGGGTTGTTCCACGTGAATACATCCCAGCAATTCAAGCAGGTCTTGAAGACTCACTTGAAAATGGTGTATTAGCTGGATTCCCATTAATCGACATCAAAGCAAAATTATTTGATGGATCTTACCACGATGTTGACTCGAACGAAATGGCGTTCAAAATTGCTGCATCTATGGCATTGAAAAATGCTGTCAGCAAATGTAACCCAGTTCTACTTGAGCCAATGATGAAAGTGGAAGTTGTTATCCCTGAAGAATACATGGGAGACATCATGGGTGATATCACATCTCGTCGTGGACGTGTAGAAGGTATGGAAGCTCGCGGTAACGCTCAAGTTGTTCGCGCTATGGTTCCACTTTCTGAAATGTTCGGATATGCAACTGCACTCCGTTCTAACACACAAGGACGCGGTACTTTCACTATGCACATGGATCACTACGAAGAAGTGCCTAAGAGCATCAGTGAAGAAATCATCAAAAAAAATAAAGGTGAATAATTGATTTTGCCTTTAAACTAAAGTATAACTACTATTGAAGATCAGAAAGTGAGAGGTAACTCTTCACTTTCTATCACTCTATACCAAATACAATGAACCTTTAAGGAGGATTTTTAGAATGGCTAAAGAAAAATTCGACCGTTCCAAATCGCATGCTAACATTGGTACAATTGGACACGTTGACCATGGTAAAACAACTCTAACTGCTGCTATCTCAACAGTTCTTCATAAGAAATCTGGTAAAGGTACAGCTATGGCTTATGACCAAATCGATGGTGCTCCAGAAGAGCGCGAGCGTGGAATCACAATCTCAACTGCACACGTTGAGTATGAAACTGAAACTCGTCACTATGCACACGTAGACTGCCCAGGACACGCTGACTATGTTAAAAACATGATCACTGGTGCTGCTCAAATGGACGGCGCGATCTTAGTAGTATCTGCTGCTGACGGTCCAATGCCACAAACACGTGAGCACATCCTACTTTCTCGTAACGTAGGTGTACCATACATCGTAGTATTCCTTAACAAATGTGACATGGTTGACGATGAAGAGTTACTTGAACTTGTTGAAATGGAAGTTCGTGACCTTCTTTCTGACTATGACTTCCCTGGTGATGATGTACCAGTTATCAAAGGTTCTGCTCTTAAAGCTCTTGAAGGAGATGCTGATTACGAAGCAAAAATCTTTGAACTTATGGATGCGGTTGATGAGTACATCCCAACTCCAGAGCGTGACACTGAGAAGCCATTCATGATGCCAGTTGAGGACGTATTCTCAATCACTGGTCGTGGAACAGTTGCTACTGGTCGTGTTGAGCGTGGACAAGTTAAAGTCGGTGACGAAGTTGAAATCATCGGTCTTCAAGAAGAAAACGGTAAAACAACTGTTACAGGTGTTGAAATGTTCCGTAAACTTCTTGACTATGCTGAAGCTGGTGACAACATCGGTGCACTACTTCGTGGTGTATCTCGTGAAGATATCCAACGTGGTCAAGTACTTGCTAAACCAGGTACAATCACTCCACATAGCCGTTTCAAAGCTGAAGTTTATGTACTTTCTAAAGAAGAGGGTGGACGTCATACTCCATTCTTCGCTAACTACCGTCCGCAGTTCTACTTCCGTACAACTGACGTAACTGGTATCGTACATCTTCCAGAAGGTACTGAAATGGTAATGCCTGGCGATAACACTGAGATGGAAGTTGAACTTATCTCTACTATCGCTATCGAAGAAGGAACTCGTTTCTCTATCCGTGAGGGTGGACGTACTGTAGGTTCTGGCGTCGTTTCAACTATCATTAAGTAATTAAACATACAGAAGAGACTCCTTGCAAAAGGGTCTCTTTTTTTGCTTTTCCAGATCAGAACGGCTACTATAAGCTATAGAATCTAAATGGAACCGAGAGGATCGCTGGAATGGCAAAGACATATTTGAAAAAATGGTTGATCGGCGGGATTGACCAATGGATTATGATGAAAGAAGATGAGACGAGTGAAACAAAGCCTGTACTTTTATTTTTACACGGCGGGCCCGGCTCAGCTCAAATCAGTTATATTGATTCCTTTCACGAGGAACTTGATCAGGACTTTACAGTTGTCCATTGGGATCAGCGTGGCGCAGGACTTTCCTATCAAGAGAATCTTCCTGATGAATCGATGACCATTCAGCAATTTATAGAAGACACGATTGAACTGACTGAGAAGCTCCTATCACATCTAGGTCACTCAAAATTGTATATCGCAGGATACTCGTGGGGATCATTAATTGCCATACAAGCAGTACATAAGCGTCCAGATCTTTATCATGCTTATTACGGGATTAGTCAGGTAGTAGATGTGTTAAAGGAAGATATCGTATCGTACGAGCTTCTTATGAAGAAATATCATAACAATCGGCTGTTTACTGGGTGTCTGCGATTACTGACGCCGCCTCCTTGGAAACGGACATCAGCTCATGCCTTGTTCTCTCTATATAAAGAGTTTGCAAGCGTAGGTCTCACGCATAGATGGAAGCCGGTTTTTCAAATGCTAAAAGGGTTTCTTTTTAGTAAGCAATATCAGCTGAAAGATAAATGGAAGTTCATGAAAGGGCAGAAGTTTAGTCAAGACAAGCTATGGAATCAGCTCATGAATGAGAGTATTCAATACCGAGTTTCTACTATATTAATACCGTGCTACTTTCTCATTGGCGATCACGACATGATTACCCCAGCTGCTGTATCAAAACCATATGTTGATCAATTAAAAGCACCCATCAAAGAATGGTTTACCTTTAAAGACTCTGCCCATTCCCCGCACATCGAGGAGCCAGATGAATTTATACGTATCATCAGAAAGACTGCTATACATCATCTTCAGGGAAAGCTTGATTTATAGGCTGAATCCCTGTATAATATGAAAAGTGTGCAAATCATAAATTTATCCGATTTATTATTGCAACACGCAGGCCAATTTGGTACAATAGTGCATGTTGGTCTTTGACTGCGATGAAGTGAGAGGTTGCTGACACACCCGGCCGCTTTGCCATGGCGAGGTGATCAGGTTTTTCTCACGGAGAACTGTCTAACGTAAGTAGGCGAAAAGGAGGGAAAATAATGGCAAAACAAAAAATTCGTATTCGTTTAAAAGCATATGATCATAGAATTCTTGATCAATCTGCTGAGAAGATTGTTGAAACGGCTAAGCGTTCTGGTGCTAGTGTATCTGGTCCAATCCCGCTTCCAACTGAAAAATCAGTTTACACAATCCTTCGTGCGGTGCATAAGTACAAAGATTCTCGTGAGCAATTCGAGATGCGTACTCACAAACGTCTAATCGACATCGTGAATCCAACTCCACAAACAGTTGATGCACTTATGCGTTTAGATTTACCATCTGGTGTAGATATCGAAATCAAACTTTAATTCAAATAGAAAACACATATTATAGGAGGTGTGACTAATGACCAAAGGAATCTTAGGTAGAAAAATTGGTATGACGCAAGTATTCGCAGAAAACGGTGATCTTATCCCTGTAACTGTTGTTGAGGCTGCTGCTAACGTTGTTCTTCAAAAGAAGACTGTTGACACGGATGGCTATGAAGCAATCCAAATCGGTTTTGATGACAAACGTGAAAAGCTTTCTAACAAACCAGAGAAAGGCCACGTTGCTAAAGCGGAAACTGCTCCTAAGCGCTTCGTAAAAGAATTACGCGGTGCGGAGTTAGATGCGTATGAAGTTGGTCAGGAAGTCAAAGTTGATATTTTCGCAAATGGAGATATCGTAGATGTAACAGGAACATCAAAAGGTAAAGGATTCCAAGGGGCTATCAAACGCCACGGACAATCACGCGGACCAATGACTCACGGTTCACGTTACCACCGTCGTCCTGGTTCAATGGGACCTGTTGATCCAAACCGTGTATTCAAAGGTAAACTTCTTCCAGGTCGTATGGGCGGAGAGCAAATCACTGTCCAAAACCTTGAGATCGTTAAAGTTGATGCAGAACGCAATCTTCTATTGATCAAAGGAAACGTACCAGGAGCTAAAAAATCTCTAGTAACTGTAAAGAGTGCAGTTAAATCTAAATAACTCTCTTAGGAAAGGAGGAAACAAGTCATGCCAAAAGTAGCATTATTTAACCAAAACGGTTCTACTAACGGTGAAATCGAATTAAACGCTTCTGTGTTTGGAATTGAGCCAAACGAAAGCGTAGTATTCGATGCTATTCTTATGCAAAGAGCTTCCTTACGTCAAGGAACTCACAAAGTAAAAACTCGTTCTGAAGTACGTGGCGGAGGTCGTAAGCCTTGGAGACAGAAGGGTACAGGTCGTGCTCGTCAAGGTTCTATCCGTTCACCACAATGGCGCGGAGGCGGTATCGTATTCGGTCCAACACCACGCAGCTATTCTTATAAATTACCTAAAAAAGTTCGCCGCTTGGCTATCAAGTCAGTATTGTCTTCTAAAGTAATCGACAACAACATCATCGTTCTTGAAGATCTGACTCTTGATGCAGTGAAAACGAAAGAATTCGCAGGCATCCTTAAAGGATTATCTGTTGAGAAGAAAGCGTTGATCGTCACTGCGGATGCAAACGAAACAGTTGCTTTATCTGCTCGTAACATCCCTGGAGTAACAGTTGTTGAAGCTAACGGTATCAACGTTCTTGACGTTGTCAACCACGACAAACTTCTGATCACTAAAGCAGCGGTTGAAAAAGTAGAGGAGGGACTTGCATAATGAAAGATCCTCGTGATGTTCTAAAGCGCCCTATCATTACTGAACGTTCTGCTGATCTAATGACAGAGAAGAAGTACACGTTCGAAGTTGATGTCAGAGCTAACAAAACAGAAGTGAAAGACGCTGTTGAAGAAATCTTTGGAGTGAAAGTTGAGAAAGTCAACGTTCAAAACTACAAAGGAAAATCAAAACGCGTTGGACGCTACACTGGTATGACTAGCCGTCGCAGAAAAGCGATCGTGAAATTAACTGCTGACAGCAAAGAAATCGAAATTTTTGAAGCGTAAATCTTAAAAAGAAGGAGGGAAATTCAAAATGGCGATTAAAAAGTATAAACCAACCAGTAATGGTCGTCGTGGCATGACTACTTCAGATTTTGCTGAAATCACGACTGACAAACCAGAAAAATCGTTGCTTGCACCGCTACACAAAAAAGGCGGACGTAACAACCAAGGTAGATTGACTGTTCGTCATCAAGGTGGCGGTCACAAACGTCAATACCGTATCATCGACTTTAAGCGTGATAAAGACGGTATACCTGGACGCGTTGCTACAATCGAGTATGATCCAAACCGTTCAGCGAACATCGCTCTTGTAAACTATGCAGATGGTGAGAAACGTTACATTCTTGCTCCGAAAGGAATCCAAGTTGGTACTGAAGTTACTTCTGGACCAGAAGCTGACATCAAACCAGGTAATGCTCTTCCACTTATCAACATCCCAGTTGGTACAGTTGTGCATAACATTGAATTAAAACCAGGTAAAGGTGGACAATTAGTTCGTTCTGCTGGTACTTCTGCTCAAGTTCTAGGTAAAGAAGGTAAATACGTTCTTGTACGTTTGAACTCAGGAGAAGTTCGCATGATTCTTTCTGCTTGCCGTGCGACTATCGGTCAAGTTGGAAACGAGCAACACGAATTAATTAACATCGGTAAAGCTGGACGTTCTCGCTGGAAAGGCGTACGCCCAACAGTTCGTGGTTCTGTAATGAACCCTAACGATCACCCACACGGTGGTGGTGAAGGACGCGCTCCAATCGGACGTAAATCACCAATGTCTCCATGGGGTAAACCGACTCTTGGATTCAAGACTCGTAAGAAAACCAACAAGTCTGATAAATTCATTGTACGTCGTCGTAAAAACAAGTAACGGGGTTGTCTACGGTTCATTTAGGACCGTAGTTCAATCACGAAGGGAGGTTCCACAATGGCTCGCAGCTTAAAAAAAGGACCATTTGTTGATGATCATTTGATGGCTAAAGTCGAGAAATTGAATGAAACTGACAAAAAGCAAGTCGTAAAAACTTGGTCTCGTCGTTCTACAATTTTCCCACAATTCATCGGTCACACAATCGCTGTCTATGACGGACGCAAACATGTACCTGTTTTCATTTCTGAAGATATGGTAGGTCACAAATTGGGCGAATTCGCACCAAGCCGTACTTACAAAGGTCATGCTAGTGACGATAAAAAAACAAGACGCTAATGAGAGGAGGCTTTTAAATGCAAGCTAAAGCTGTCGCAAGAACAGTCCGTATTGCTCCTCGTAAAGCACGTCTAGTAATGGACCTGATCCGAGGTAAGCAAGTAGGAGAAGCAGTTTCTATCTTAAACCTTACACCTAAGGCTGCTTCACCAATTATTGAAAAAGTATTAAAATCTGCTATCGCAAACGCTGAGCACAACTACGAGTTGGACGCTAACAGCCTAGTGATTACTCAAGCATTCGTTGACGAAGGTCCAACACTTAAGAGATTCCGTCCACGTGCTATGGGTCGTGCGAGCGCAATTAACAAACGTACTAGCCACATTACAATCGTTGTATCAGAAAAGAAGGAGGGATAATCCGTGGGTCAAAAGGTAAATCCAGTAGGTCTTCGTATTGGCGTCATTCGTGATTGGGAATCTAAATGGTTCGCAGGAAAAGATTACGCTGACTTCTTACATGAAGACTTGAAAATCCGTGAATTCATCAGCAAGCGTTTGTCTGACGCGTCTGTTTCTAAAGTAGAAATCGAACGTGCTGCAAACCGCGTAAATATCACAATCCACACGGCTAAACCAGGTATGGTAATTGGTAAAGGCGGATCTGAAGTTGAAGCACTTCGTAAAGCTCTTAACAGCCTAACTGGCAAACGTGTACACATCAACATTCTTGAAATCAAGAGAGCAGATCTTGATGCTCAGCTAGTTGCTGAAAACATCGCTCGTCAACTTGAAAACCGTATTTCATTCCGTCGTGCACAAAAACAAACAATCCAACGCACAATGCGTGCTGGAGCACAAGGAATCAAAACAATGGTTTCTGGTCGTCTTGGCGGTGCAGATATTGCTCGTTCTGAATATTACAGTGAAGGTACTGTTCCATTGCACACACTTCGTGCTGACATCGACTATGCTACTGCTGAAGCTGATACTACTTATGGTAAGCTTGGCGTAAAAGTATGGATCTATCGTGGAGAAGTCCTTCCAACTAAGAAGAATACTGCGGAAGGAGGAAAATAATATGTTATTGCCAAAACGCGTGAAGTATCGCAGAGAACATCGTGGAAAAATGCGTGGTCGTGCAAAAGGCGGTACTGAAGTACATTTCGGTGAGTACGGTATCCAAGCTCTTGAAGCTTCTTGGATCACAAACCGTCAAATCGAAGCTGCTCGTATTGCTATGACTCGTTACATGAAACGTGGCGGTAAAGTTTGGATTAAAATTTTCCCTTCTAAGCCATACACAGCTAAACCTCTAGAGGTCCGCATGGGTTCCGGTAAAGGTGCTCCAGAAGGATGGGTAGCTGTAGTAAAACCGGGCAAAGTTTTATTTGAAATTTCTGGTGTGTCTGAAGAAGTGGCTCGTGAAGCTCTTCGTCTTGCATCTCACAAATTGCCAATTAAAACGAAGTTCGTAAAACGTGAAGAAATTGGTGGTGAATCAAATGAAAGCTAATGAAATTCGTGACCTTACCACTGCTGAAATTGAACAAAAAGTAAAGTCTCTTAAAGAAGAACTTTTCAATCTTCGTTTCCAATTAGCGACTGGGCAGCTTGAAAATACTGCTCGCATTCGTGAAGTGCGTAAATCAATCGCACGCATGAAAACTGTGATTCGTCAAAGAGAAATCGCTGCTAATAAATAATAATTAGAGGGGAGGCCCCGCAAACATGAGCGAACGTAACCAACGTAAAGTGTATCAAGGTCGTGTTGTTTCTGACAAAATGGATAAAACCATCACTGTTGTAGTTGAAACATACAAAAAGCATTCACTTTATGGCAAACGTGTAAGATACTCTAAAAAGTTCAAAGCACATGATGAAAACAACCAAGCAAAAATCGGAGACATCGTAAAGGTCATGGAAACTCGTCCTTTATCTGCGACTAAACGCTTTCGTCTAGTTGAAGTTGTCGAAGAAGCCGTTATTATCTAATAAAGTTCGGATTTCTTTTTCCGAAAGGAGGTAACATTAATGATTCAACAGGAGACTCGTTTAAAAGTAGCTGACAACTCTGGCGCACGCGAAGTACTAACGATTAAAGTTCTTGGTGGCTCTGGACGTAAAACGGCTAACATCGGTGATGTCATTGTTTGTACGGTTAAACAAGCAACACCTGGAGGCGTTGTCAAAAAAGGTGAAGTTGTGAAAGCAGTTATCGTTCGTACTAAGAGCGGAGCTCGCAGAAACGATGGATCTTACATCAGTTTCGACGAAAATGCTTGTGTCATCATCCGTGACGACAAGAGCCCACGTGGAACTCGTATCTTCGGACCAGTAGCACGTGAACTTCGTGAAAACAACTATATGAAAATTGTTTCTCTAGCACCAGAAGTACTTTAATGAATACAATCCGCGACTCAAGGAGGTGCGATTAAATGCATGTTAAAAAGGGCGATAAAGTAGTGGTTATCTCTGGTAAAGATAAAGGTAAACAAGGTGTCATCCTTGCTGCTTTCCCTAAAAAGGAACGTGTTTTAGTAGAAGGTATTAACCTTGTGAAAAAACACTCTAAACCAACCCAAGCTAACCCTCAAGGCGGGATTTCTGAACAAGAAGCGCCGATCCACGTATCAAACGTAATGCCGCTTGATCCTAAAACGGGTGAAGTGACACGTGTTGGGTATAAAGTTGAGGACGGAAAGAAAGTCCGTGTAGCGAAAAAGTCTGGGCAAGTTCTAGATAAATAGTAAATAAGGAAGGGAGGTCTTTCTCATGAACCGCCTTAAAGAAAAGTATGTAAAAGAAATTACACCTGCATTAGTTTCTAAGTTTGAATACACTTCAGTAATGCAAGTGCCAAAAATCGAAAAAATCGTGATCAACATGGGTGTTGGTGACGCCGTTCAAAACGCTAAAGCAATCGATACTGCTGTTGAAGAATTAACGTTTATCGCTGGTCAAAAACCTGTCGTTACTCGTGCGAAGAAGTCTATTGCTGGATTCCGTCTACGTGAAGGAATGCCAATCGGTGCGAAAGTAACACTTCGCGGAGAGCGCATGTATGATTTCCTTGATAAACTTATTTCTGTGTCTTTACCACGTGTACGTGACTTCCGCGGGATTTCTAAGAAATCTTTCGACGGTCGTGGAAACTACACGCTTGGTATTAAAGAACAGTTAATCTTCCCAGAAATTGATTACGATAAAGTAACAAAGGTCCGCGGTATGGATATCGTTATCGTTACTACTGCCAATACGGACGAAGAAGCACGTGAGTTATTAACTCAAGTAGGTATGCCGTTCCAGAAATAATCAATGAAAGGGAGGCGAAATCGTGGCTAAAAAGTCTATGATTGCGAAACAACAACGCAAACAAAAGTTTAAAGTTCAAGAGTATACGCGCTGCGAACGTTGTGGACGTCCACATTCAGTTATTCGTAAGTTTAAACTTTGCCGTATTTGTTTCCGCGAACTTGCATATAAAGGACAAATTCCTGGCGTTAAAAAAGCCAGCTGGTAATCCCCATAAATGGGAAGGAGGTTATTAAATAATGGTTATGACAGATCCGATTGCAGATTTGCTGACTCGTATTCGCAATGCGAACATGGTACGTCATGAGAAGCTAGAAGTACCGGCTTCAAAAATCAAAAGAGAAATTGCTGAAATCTTAAAGCGTGAAGGTTTTATCCGTGACGTTGAGTACGTCGAAGACAGCAAACAAGGAATTATCCGTTTGTTCCTTAAATACGGCCAAAACAACGAACGTGTTATCACTGGTCTTAAAAGAATCAGTAAACCTGGTTTACGCGTATATGCGAAATCAAATGAAGTACCACGTGTACTTAACGGACTTGGAATCGCAATTATTTCAACATCACAAGGTGTTTTATCGGACAAAGAAGCCCGTGCTAAACAAGCTGGTGGAGAAGTACTTGCTTACGTATGGTAAAAAAAGTTTAAGATGAATGGAGGTGCTTGGTATGTCTCGTATAGGTAAAAAACTAATCGAGATCCCTTCAGGAGTAACTGTGACAAACAACGATAACACAGTGACAGTAAAGGGACCAAAAGGTGAACTAACTCGTGCATTTCACCCTGATATGGAAATTAAAATTGAGGACAACGTCTTAACTGTAAGCCGTCCGTCTGAAAATAAAGAACACCGTGCATTACATGGTACAACACGTAGCTTGATTGCTAACATGGTTGAAGGTGTATCTAAAGGTTTCGAAAGAGGTTTAGAACTTATCGGTGTCGGTTACCGTGCAGCTAAATCTGGAAACAAACTTGTTCTTAACGTTGGATACTCTCACCCAGTTGAAATCGTTCCTGAGGCTGGAGTTGAAGTAGAAGTTCCATCTCAAACGAAAGTAATCGTTAAAGGTATCGATAAAGAGCGTGTAGGAGCTCTAGCTTCTAACATCCGCGCTGTCCGTGCTCCAGAGCCTTACAAAGGTAAAGGAATTCGTTACGAAGGTGAATTCGTTCGCCGTAAAGAAGGAAAAACTGGTAAGTAAGATCGCTTAAAGTGAAGAAAGGAGTGACTCGGATGATTACGAAAACTAGCAAAAACGCTACTCGTCTTAAAAGACATGCTCGTGTTCGTGCGAAACTTTCAGGTACTGCTGAAAGACCTCGCCTTAACGTTTTCCGTTCTAACAAGAATATCTACGCTCAAGTAATTGATGATGTTAACGGTGTAACACTTGTAAGTGCTTCTACTCTTGATAAAGAGTTAAAGATCGAGAATAGTTCTGACACTGCAGCTGCTACGAAAGTTGGCGAACTTGTTGCAAAACGTGCTGTTGAAAAAGGAATCTCTAACGTGGTATTTGACCGCGGAGGATACCTATATCATGGACGTGTAAAAGCTCTAGCTGAAGCTGCTCGTGAGGCTGGACTTAAATTTTAATAAAAGAAGGAGGGACACATCCGAATGAGTCGTATTGACCCAAGCAAATTAGAGTTAGAAGAACGCTTAGTTACGGTTAACCGCGTAGCGAAAGTTGTTAAAGGTGGACGTCGTTTCCGTTTTGCAGCTTTAGTTGTTGTCGGTGACAAAAACGGTCATGTAGGTTTCGGTACTGGTAAAGCACAAGAAGTACCAGAAGCGATCCGCAAAGCTGTTGAAGATGCGAAAAAGAATTTAATTGAAGTACCAATGGTTGGAACTACAATTCCACATGAAATCATCGGTCGATTCGGTGCAGGAAACGTTCTATTGAAGCCTGCTTCAGAAGGTACAGGAGTTATCGCTGGAGGCCCAGTGCGTGCGGTACTTGAGCTTGCTGGTCTAGCTGATATCCTTTCTAAATCTCTAGGTTCTAATACACCGATCAACATGATCCGCGCAACACTTCAAGGTTTAAGTGAGCTTAAACGTGCTGAAGATGTAGCGAAGCTTCGTGGAAAATCTGTAGAAGACCTGTTAGGATAAGGAGGGAACAATAATGGCAAATAAATTAGAAATTACCCTCAAACGCAGTGTAATCGGTCGCCCTGAAGATCAGCGTGTCACTGTTCGTACTCTTGGTCTTAAGAAAACAAACCAAACAGTCGTACATGAAGACAATGCAGCGATCCGCGGCATGATTAACAAGGTGTCTCATTTAGTTTCTGTTAAAGAACAATAAAACATTTTTAATCGATAAGGAGGTGCCCAAATGAAACTTCATGAATTGAAGCCTTCAGAAGGTTCACGTAAAGTACGCAACCGTGTTGGTCGTGGTATTGGATCAGGTAACGGTAAAACTTCTGGTAAAGGTCATAAAGGTCAAAACGCTCGTTCTGGCGGCGGTGTACGCCCTGGTTTCGAAGGTGGTCAGATGCCTTTATTCCAACGCCTTCCAAAACGTGGTTTTACAAACATCAACCGTAAAGATTACGCGGTAATCAACTTAGACAGATTAAACAGTTTTGACGAAGGAACGGAAGTAACTCCTGAACTTCTTCTAGAGACTGGTGCAATAAGCAAGTTAAAAGCAGGAGTAAAAATTCTTGGCAACGGTAAATTAGAAAAAAAATTAACTGTAAAAGCCAATAAATTCTCTGCTTCTGCGAAAGAAGCGATTGAAGCTGCTGGCGGTACAGCCGAGGTGATCTAACTTGTTTAAGACAATCTCCAATTTTATGCGCGTGAAAGATATACGGAATAAGATTATATTCACACTTTTAATGTTAGTCGTCTTTCGTATAGGTGCTTTCATCCCTGTGCCTAATGTGAACGCCGAAGTTCTCCAGGCACAGGATCAAATGAGTGTTTTCGGAATCCTCAACACGTTTGGGGGCGGGGCACTTTTCCAATTCTCCATTCTTGCAATGGGGATTATGCCGTATATCACTGCTTCGATCATCATTCAGCTCTTGCAGATGGATGTTGTTCCGAAGTTTACTGAGTGGTCAAAGCAAGGAGAGGTTGGCCGCCGAAAATTAGCACAATTCACAAGGTATTTTACAATTGTTCTAGGATTTATCCAGGCGTTAGGAATGTCATATGGATTCAACAATATGGCAGGAGGCATGCTGATTGAAAACCCTGGTGTATCAACGTATCTCTTAATTGCGGTCGTACTCACTGCGGGAACAGCATTTTTAATGTGGCTGGGCGAGCAGATTACTGCTCACGGTGTTGGTAACGGTATTTCGATTATTATCTTTGCCGGTATCATCGCTGGTATCCCTCAAACATTAAAACAAGTGTACGCTCAACAATTTGTAGGTGGAGATGGACAGCTGTTCATGCAAATCCTTAAAATTGCCCTTATTGTAATTGCCATTCTTGTCATTGTTATCGGTGTTATTTACATTCAAATGGCAGTGAGAAAGATTGCAATTCAATATTCAAAAGGTACTGGTCGTGCACAAATGTCTGCTAGTCAAGCTACGCACCTTCCATTGAAAGTGAATCCAGCAGGGGTGATTCCAGTCATCTTTGCCGTTTCTTTCATTATTACTCCGCAGACGATCGCATCGTTCTTCGGAACCAATAATGTGACAACTTGGATAACCAACAACTTTGACTATACTAAGCCAATCGGTATGACGATTTATGTAGCACTGATTGTTGCTTTCACATATTTTTATGCCTTTGTCCAAGTCAATCCTGAACAAATGGCTGAAAATCTGCAAAAGCAGGGTGGCTATATCCCGGGAGTTCGTCCAGGGAAAATGACTCAAGATAGAATTACGAGCATTTTGTACCGACTCACGTTTGTGGGCGCCATTTTCTTAGCCGTGATTTCAATACTTCCTATCTTTTTCATTCAATTCGCTGGATTACCTTCCGCTGCACAAATTGGCGGCACAAGTCTTCTCATTGTTGTAGGTGTTGCACTTGAAACAATGAAACAGCTTGAAAGCCAATTAGTGAAACGAAATTACCGTGGATTTATGAAATAAAACAGAGGGCTGGGCAGCTGCCCAACCTCTCTAAGTAAGGAAGGGGAAATCCGAAATGAACTTAGTCTTAATGGGGCTTCCGGGTGCTGGTAAAGGCACTCAGGCAGAACGAATTGTTGATGATTATGGGATCCCTCATATCTCAACAGGAGATATGTTCCGCGCTGCTATGAAAGAGGAGACACAACTTGGGCTCGAAGCAAAATCCTTTATCGATAAAGGAGAGCTTGTTCCTGATGAGGTCACAATCGGTATTGTTAGAGAAAGACTTGGCAAAAATGATTGTGAACAAGGTTTTCTTCTGGACGGATTTCCGCGAACAGTCGCTCAGGCTGAAGCTTTAGAAGAAATTCTAAAGGACCTTGGCAGAACGATTGATTATGTCATTAATATTAAAGTCGATAAAGATGCTTTGATGGAGCGTCTGACTGGCCGAAGAATTTGCAAAAATTGCGGAGCAACATATCATTTAGTATTTAATCCGCCTGCGAAAGAAAATGTTTGTGACAAGTGTGGAGGCGAGCTTTATCAACGTGCAGATGATAATGCAGAAACCGTTTCGACTAGACTTGAAGTGAACTTAAAGCAGACTGAACCTTTACTGAACTTCTATTCAGAAAAAGGATATCTTGCAAACATTGATGGTGCGAAGCACATTAACGATGTATATGCAGATATCAAGGACCTGCTTGGAGGATTAAATAAATGATTATCTGTAAAACTCCTCGCGAGCTTGAGATTATGAGAGAAGCTGGACGTATTGTCGCACTGACTCATGAAGAGCTGAAGAAACACATAAAACCAGGTATTTCGACAAAAGAATTGGATCAAATTGCCGAACGTTTTATTACAAAGCAGGGTGCAATCCCATCTTTTAAAGGGTATAATGGTTTTCGCGGGAGCATTTGCGTTTCGGTGAATGAAGAACTCGTTCACGGTATTCCTGGTAAACGGGTTTTACGTGATGGTGACATCATTAGTATCGATATTGGCGCAAAGTTAAATGGCTATCATGGTGACTCTGCTTGGACTTATCCAGTTGGGGTAATCAGTGATGAAGACCGCAAACTACTGGAAGTCACAGAGGAATCTCTATATAAAGGCTTACAGGAAGCAAAGCCAGGCGAACGTCTGTCGAACATTTCCCATGCCATACAAACGTATGTTGAAAATGAGAATTTTTCAGTTGTTAGAGAATATGTTGGACATGGGGTCGGACAGGATCTTCATGAGGACCCTCAAATTCCTCATTATGGTCCGCCCAACAAAGGCCCACGGCTAAAACCAGGGATGGTGTTGGCCATCGAACCGATGGTGAACGCAGGCAGCCGATATGTGAAAACATTGGCTGATAACTGGACGGTTGTAACGGTTGATGGGAAAAAGTGTGCTCACTTTGAGCATACGATTGCGATTACAGATACAGGTTTTGATATACTGACTAAGATTTAGGTCTTCACTGAAGCCTTTCAGGCCCAAATCGGGCAGGTTGTCTGTATAGTCCAAAGAAAGAACAAGATCAGTATACAGGTGTCATCGGCATGTTCGTTGGCTGCCATGTACTAATCGCAGACGGAGAAAAGCGTAAATTTCATTCTCCTAAGAAAAAATATCAATCATATAACCTTTTATGATTGCGTATCTCCGGAAGTTCAGAACAGTATATTCAAAACAGGTCGGGTGATAGATGAACAATTGAGAGATTCTCATTTGGACATTTGTCAGAGAGCAAGTTACTGATTTGAAGAAGGGAGAACACTTGAATGGCGAAAGACGATGTAATTGAAGTGGAAGGTACTGTAGCAGAAACTTTGCCAAACGCAATGTTCAAAGTTGAACTAGAGAATGGTCATACAGTTTTGGCTCATGTATCAGGAAAAATCCGTATGCACTTCATTCGCATTTTACCTGGAGACAAAGTTACGGTAGAATTATCTCCATATGACTTAACTCGTGGTAGAATTACGTACCGTTACAAATAAAGCAACTCCGGAAGAAGGAGGTTGGAAACACATGAAAGTGAGACCATCTGTTAAACCTATCTGTGAAAAATGTAAAGTGATTCGCAGAAAAGGAAAAGTAATGGTGATCTGTGAAAACCCAAAACATAAACAAAAACAAGGCTAATAACAAGGAGGTGCCCAAATCATGGCTCGTATTGCTGGTGTAGATATTCCACGTGATAAGCGTGTTGTCATTTCTTTAACATATGTTTTTGGAATTGGTCGTACGACTGCGCAACAAGTCCTTAAAGAAGCAGGTGTTTCTGAAGACACTCGCGTTCGCGATCTAACTGAAGACGAACTTGGTAAAATCCGTGATATCATTGACAAACTTAAAGTAGAAGGTGACCTTCGTCGTGAAGTTTCACTTAACATTAAGCGTCTAATTGAAATCGGAAGCTACCGCGGAATCCGTCATCGTAGAGGACTTCCTGTTCGTGGACAAAACACAAAAAACAACGCGCGTACTCGTAAAGGTCCGCGTCGTACTGTAGCTAACAAGAAAAAATAAGTAAAGGAGGTAGTTAAAGAATGGCTGCTGCTCGTAAACAAAATACGCGTAAACGTCGCGTGAAAAAGAATATTGAAGCTGGAATTGCTCATATTCGTTCCACTTTCAACAACACGATTGTAACGATTACTGATGTTCATGGAAACGCAATTTCTTGGTCAAGTGCTGGTGCATTAGGATTCAGAGGTTCTCGTAAATCTACTCCTTTCGCTGCACAAATGGCTGCTGAAACTGCTGCTAAAGGTTCTATCGAACATGGTCTTAAAACACTTGAAGTAACTGTTAAAGGTCCTGGTTCTGGTCGTGAAGCTGCAATTCGTGCGCTTCAAGCTGCTGGTCTTGAAGTTACTGCAATTAGAGACGTAACTCCAGTTCCTCATAACGGATGCCGTCCACCAAAACGTCGCCGCGTGTAATTTGTTTGTATAGATTTTGTGTCCCTGTCAATAATGGGTTATGATACAGTTATTTATGAGACGAATACACGACTCGTTGCCTGAGCACATACGGGACTAAACAATGAGGAATTTCGGATGGAATCTCATATGATTCTATTCGAGGTTTCGACGTTTTGAAGGAGGGTTTTATTAGATGATCGAAATTGAAAAACCAAAAATCGAAACGGTTGAAATCAGCGACGATGCCAAGTATGGCAAGTTTGTCGTAGAGCCACTTGAGCGTGGATATGGTACCACTTTAGGGAACTCCCTTCGTCGTATCCTTTTATCCTCACTTCCTGGTGCAGCTGTAACATCGATCCAGATAGATGGTGTCTTACACGAATTCTCAACGATCGAAGGCGTGGTTGAAGATGTTACAACGATTATCTTAAACATTAAAAAGCTTGCACTCAAAATCTACTCTGAAGAAGAGAAGACGCTTGAAATTGATGTACAAGATGAAGGTACTGTAACAGCTGCTGATATTACACACGACAGCGATATTGAAATCTTAAATCCAGATCTTCACATCGCAACTCTTGGCAAGAATGCGAGCTTCCGTGTTCGCTTAACTGCACAAAGAGGTCGCGGGTATAATCCTGCTGATGCAAACAAAAGAGACGATCAGCCAATCGGTGTGATTCCGATCGACTCAATCTATACACCTGTATCTCGTGTGACTTATCAAGTGGAGAACACCCGTGTTGGGCAAATCACAAACTATGATAAATTAACACTAGATGTATGGACTGATGGAAGCACAGGACCGAAAGAAGCGATCGCTCTAGGTTCTAAGATTTTAACTGAACACCTGAATATTTTCGTTGGGTTAACTGACGAAGCTCAGCATGCTGAAATCATGGTTGAGAAAGAAGAAGACCAAAAAGAAAAAGTGCTTGAAATGACAATTGAAGAGCTTGATCTTTCTGTTCGTTCTTACAACTGTTTGAAGCGTGCGGGTATTAACACTGTTCAAGAGCTTGCTAACAAGACAGAAGAGGATATGATGAAAGTTCGTAACCTTGGACGTAAATCTCTTGAAGAAGTGAAAGCGAAACTAGAAGAACTTGGACTGGGTCTTCGTAAAGACGATTGACTAGTTTCATTGTGAACTAGGATTTTCGTGTGTTTTTTATTCATACAGCATCTCTAATTAAGGAGGGGACATCACATGGCATACAGAAAGCTAGGACGCACTAGTGCACAACGTAAAGCAATGCTTCGTGACCTAACGACTGATTTGATCATCAACGAACGCATCGAAACAACTGAAACACGTGCGAAAGAACTTCGCTCTGTAGTTGAAAAAATGATCACTCTTGGCAAACGCGGAGATCTTCATGCTCGCCGTCAAGCTGCAGCTTACATTCGTAATGAAGTAGCTAACGCTGAAACAAACCAAGATGCACTTCAAAAATTATTCGCTGACGTTGCAACTCGCTACGAAGATCGCCAAGGTGGATACACTCGTATCATGAAGCTTGGACCTCGTCGCGGCGATGGCGCACCAATGGCTGTCATTGAATTAGTTTAATCACATATCGTGTATCTAAGAAAGGGCGGGACAGTTCATAACTGGATCTATGCCCTTTTTTAGGTACTACGGCTTTTTTTAGGAATAAGCAAAGAAGAGGTTGAGCTGAGAGGAGGTCCGGTAGAGATGGGGAAGACATTAATTGACGTAAAGGACATTGTATTTCGTTATCACAAGGATGCGGACAAGCCCGCTTTAGATCAAGTGTCACTGCATGTGAATCAAAATGAATGGCTCGCCATTGTTGGTCATAACGGTTCAGGTAAATCCACACTTGCACGTGTGCTGAATGGGCTCATTTTACCGGATGCTGGTACGGTCAAGGTTGGAGAGATTGAGCTCAAAGAAGAAAGTGTCTGGGATATTCGCAAAAAGGTCGGAATGGTCTTTCAAAACCCAGATAACCAATTTGTGGGCTCAACGGTTCGTGATGATGTGGCTTTTGGTTTAGAAAATAACGGGGTTGAGCGGGAATTGATGATAGAACGTGTAGATTGGGCTGTCAAACAGGTCAATATGCAGGAGTTTCTTGATCAAGAGCCGCACCATCTATCAGGCGGGCAGAAGCAGAGAGTCGCTATTGCAGGTGTGCTTGCCGCAAGCCCTGACATCATGATCTTGGATGAAGCAACATCAATGCTTGATCCGATTGGCCGTGAAGAAGTGTTAGAGACTGTTAGACTACTGAAGGAACAAGGAACAGTCACAGTCATTTCCATCACACATGATTTAGACGAGGCTGCCAAGGCAGACCGCGTCATTGTGATGAATGGCGGGAAGAAATTTGCCGAGGGAACGCCAGAGGAAGTATTTGAACTAGATGAACAGCTGGTTCAGATTGGACTTGATCTGCCATTCTCCTATCGATTGAGCAAGCAATTGAAGCAGCAAGGTGTGCCGCTTGCAAATGCCCATTTGACACAAGAAGGATTGGTGAAAGAGCTATGGACATTACGATCAAAGAATTAGAGCATCGTTATCAAATGAAAACGCCGTTTGAGCGTCTCGCTTTGTATGATGTCAATGCTTCCATCAAAGAGGGCAGCTATGTCGCTGTCATTGGTCATACGGGCTCTGGCAAGTCTACATTGCTGCAGCATTTAAATGGATTGCTCAAACCAACGAAGGGGAGCATTGCGCTTGGAGAGACAGTTTTACAAGCCAATAAAAAGCAGAAGGATATGAAACCCCTCCGGAAAAAGGTAGGCATCGTATTTCAGTTTCCTGAGCATCAGCTCTTTGAGGAAACCATCTTCAAGGATATCTGCTTCGGCCCGATGAACTTCGGTGTTCCTCAAGAGAAAGCAGAAGCGAAGGCGAAGGAGATGCTGAAACTGGTGGGTCTTCCTGAATCCCTATTATCTCGATCTCCCTTTGAACTAAGCGGTGGTCAAATGAGACGTGTGGCGATTGCTGGCGTTTTAGCGATGGAGCCAGAAGTGCTTGTGCTTGATGAGCCGACTGCTGGACTGGATCCACGCGGGCGGAAGGAAATTATGGACATGTTCTATGACCTTCATCAAAAGGCAAACCTCACCACGATCCTAGTCACACACAGTATGGAGGACGCCGCTCATTATGCGGATCAAATGATTGTGATGCATAAAGGGACAGTGAAGGCGACAGGCACACCGAGAGAGTTGTTTGCCAATCGTACAGACATGTCTTCGTTTGGTCTCGACCTCCCGGAAACGATTAAATTCCAGCAGACTGTAGAAGAAAAGCTAGGTATTACGTTTCCTAGGCCGCTTCTGACCATGGATGAAATGGCAGAAGCCTTAACAGCTCTTTATCAGGAGGACACGACATCATGATGGATAGTATGATTATCGGCAAATATGTGCCAGGTTCATCCTTTGTCCATCGTCTTGATCCAAGGACAAAGCTGTTATCAATTTTCTTTTTTGTCTTTATCGTCTTTTTTGCTAATAATTACATCACTTACGGGCTGTTAGGTGTCTTTACCATTCTTGTGGTGATGGTTTCTCAGGTGCCGCTATACTTTATTCTCAAGGGAATGAAGCCGATCCTATGGATTGTCCTGTTTACCTTTATTCTGCATATTTTCATGACAAAGGATGGCGCCTTGCTATTCCACTTTGGTTTTCTGAATATTTATGAAGAAGGTTTAAAGCAGGGGATCTTCATTTCACTCCGTTTTGTCTATCTCATTATGATGACGACACTTCTTACGTTAACCACAACGCCTATAGAAGTGACAGACGGAATGGAGAAGCTGCTGCACCCATTCCGTAAAATCAAACTGCCAGTTCATGAGCTTGCTCTCATGATGTCCATCTCTCTTCGGTTTATTCCGACTTTACTAGAAGAGACGGACAAAATCATGAAGGCTCAAATGGCACGAGGCGTTGATTTTACAAGCGGACCTCTAAAGGATCGCATGAAAGCCATCGTTCCTTTGCTTGTTCCTCTTTTCGTCAGTGCGTTTAAGCGTGCAGAAGAACTGGCGACCGCGATGGAAGCAAGAGGCTACCGCGGGGGAGAAGGACGGACGAAATACCGTCAGCTTGTCTGGGGCTTAAAGGACACGTTCACGCTGCTTCTATTCATCCTGTTAACAGCGCTCCTTGTGCTGCTTAGAAATTAGGTGATTCCTAGATGAAGGTCAAATGTACTGTATCCTACGATGGGACACATTTTAAAGGCTATCAGGTGCAGCCAGGGCAGCGAACCGTACAGACGGAGATCGAGTCTGCCCTTGCAAGAATGCACAAACAGGATGAACCGATTCCGATTGTGGCTTCCGGCCGGACAGACAGCGGTGTTCATGCAAAGGGACAGGTCATCCATTTTGAGACCCCGCTCTCGATCCCGATGGAGAGATGGCCTTTTGCCCTCAACAGCCTGCTGCCGGATGATATCCGTGTTTTAAAGGCTGAGGAGGTCGATGAATCGTTTCATGCCAGATTTGGTGTTGTTTCGAAAGAGTACCGTTATAAGGTCTCAACAGAAACACACCAAAATGTGTTCACGAGACAGTATGCCTGCCACTATCCTTACCGGCTGGATATCGATAAAATGAGAAAAGCCGCTGAGCACCTAATTGGGACACATGACTTTACAAGCTTTTGTGCGGCCAATACAGAGGTTCAGGACAAGGTGAGGGATATTTATGCCCTCGAGTGGAAAAACGTCTCAGACGGGCTTGAAATGCGTGTGAGAGGGAATGGTTTTTTATACAACATGGTGCGGATTATCGCTGGAACGTTGCTTGAAATCGGTTCTGGTAAATTTCACCCTGAGGAGATAAAAGCCATGCTTGCCGCCCGAAATCGCGAAGCGGCAGGCAAGACTGCGCCTAGTCACGGACTGTATTTATGGGAAGTTTTCTATGACAACTAAACCAGGTGTAACATGTTCTTGACACAGGAAGCAGAAAGTTATAAGATATCATATGGTATGTATTTCAACCCCACAAATAAGCCCCGGAAGACTTATCTGTGTTTTGAAATAGAACGTAGCATTTGATTCAAGGAAAATTCATTGATTTATTTAGGAGGGAAACTCATGCGTACAACACCAATGGCGAACGCAAGCACAATTGAGCGCAAATGGCTAGTTGTTGATGCGGCAGGCAAGACTCTAGGTCGTCTTTCTACTGAAGTAGCATCACTTTTGCGCGGTAAGCACAAACCAACTTATACACCACACGTTGATACAGGTGATCATGTCATCATCATCAATGCTGAGAAAATCGAATTAACTGGTAAGAAATTGACGGACAAAATTTACTACCGTCACACTATGCACCCAGGTGGTTTGAAACAAAGAACTGCTCTTGAGATGCGTACAAACTACCCTGAAAAAATGTTGGAGCTTGCTATCAAAGGTATGCTTCCAAAGGGTCCACTAGGTCGTCAAATGTTCAAAAAATTAAATGTGTACCGTGGTTCTGAGCATCCACATCAAGCACAACAACCTGAAGTTTACGAACTTCGCGGTTAATTATAAGGGAGGTTAACAATTTGGCACAGGTTCAATATTACGGTACAGGTCGTCGTAAAAGTTCTGTAGCGCGCGTTCGCTTAGTTCCAGGTGAAGGCCGTATCGTCGTTAATAATCGTGAAATTACTGAATACATTCCATTCGCTGCTTTAATCGAAGACGTGAAACAGCCTTTGAACATCACAGAAACAGCTAACAGCTACGATGTTCTTGTAAATGTTCACGGTGGTGGATTCTCTGGTCAAGCTGGAGCAATTCGTCACGGTATCTCTCGTGCTCTTCTAGAAGTAGATCCTGAGTACCGTACATCACTTAAACGTGCTGGACTTCTTACTCGTGACCCACGTATGAAAGAGCGTAAGAAATACGGTCTTAAAGGCGCACGTCGCGCACCTCAGTTCTCAAAACGTTAATCAATTTTATATTGTATGGACGTTTTACAAAGGTTTGTTACAGACAAACCTTATAAAAAAAGCATCAGCATCCTGCTGGTGCTTTTTTATTTGTGTTTTTTTCTGTTTGGAAACAAATAAAATAGGATCATAGCAAGGTTTCTGTTTAAAAAACGAAGTCTATGGAGGGTGTCATATGAATCTAACAACAGAAAGGTGTATCATTCGATCATTTTCTGAGGATGATTGGCATGATGTTTATGCATATACATCTGATCCGGCGGTAATGAAGTATATTCCGGAAGGTGTTTTTTCTAAAGAAAATGCGCAGGAATTTGTTAAAAATAATCGTCTTAAAACAGCTAAGAATTTTGCTGTTCTATTAAAAGTAGATCAGATATGCATCGGGCATATCGTGTTCCATCCAACCTTTGGTGAGCACACATATGAAATTGGGTGGGTCTTCAATTCTGCCTATCAAAACAAAGGCTATGCATCAGAAGCGGCTTATGCCGTTCTGCATCATGGTTTTCACACAATGAATTTACATCGAATCATTGCCACTTGTCAGCCTGAAAATGTGCCATCTTGGAGAGTGATGGAGAAAATGGGGATGAGGAGAGAGGGGGATTTTAAAAAATGTATACCACAAGGAAATGAGTGGTGGGATGAGTTTTACTATGCCATCTTACAAGAGGAATGGTTCGTGAAGAGGGCTTGATCAGTTTTCATGATATGAAGTATTTTGATGAAAAAGCAGCTGAACAAATCTTATATGAGAATGGTATTTTGGTAAGTGAAAACAGTCTTCCATCCATCATAGGAGGTGCTTTCATTGAATTTAAATCAATTGACATTGAGAGAAGCCGTGCAAGAAGACCTCGACAAAATCGTCTTCATGCTTTCAGATGATAAGTTAGGTCAAAAGAGAGAGCGTTACACTCGCCCATTATTAGAAAGCTATATCAAAGCCTTTCATTCAATCGATGCTGATCCAAATATTGAACTCATTGTTGCGTGTGACCAGGAAGAAGCAGTTGGTGTTCTTCAGTTAACCATGACGCCATTTCTTACACATCAAGGGGGATGGAGAGCATCCATTGAAGGAGTTCGTACGGCTTCGAGTCATAGAGGAAAAGGAGTCGGTTCGCTGCTTATCAAGTGGGCCATTCAACGCGCAAGCGACCGCGGCTGTCATATGATTCAGCTGACAACAGATAAACAGAGGCCAGAAGCACGCCATTTTTATGAGAAATTAGGGTTTGAAGCCACTCATGAAGGAATGAAGCTGCATTTGCCCCATGAATAAGGATATCAAGAAGCGGAGGATTCAAGAGCCTCTGCCTTTTTTGTGCCTTTATTTGAAATATTTGTTATATTTAATATATAAATCTTCTGTTATTTGGAAAGGAGAAACATGTTACTCAAAGTCGGTCTAGTTGTCATAGGTGTGGTCATACTTTACGTGGTGGTTCAAGTCTTGTTGTATAAAAGAGATATGAAGAAAACGAAGGAAGATCTTTTGACATTTGTCGCAAAAAACAAAAAGGACGTTTCAGTGACAATCATTGAAAATGATGATGTGGTGTTAGAATGGAATGCTGATCAAAAAACACCACTTGCAAGTACGGTGAAATTAGTGGTTTTATTTCATTTTGTTAAAGCTGTATCGAGCGGCGCCATTAAGCTAGAGGAAAAAGTGGCATTGTCTGATATAGAGCGGTTTTATATTGATAGAACAGACGGTGGTGCGCACGCGTACTGGCTGGAGGTCAATGATTTTTCTGAGCATGCGACTTTATTAGATGTTGCCAAAGGGATGATGCAATTCAGTTCGAATGCTTGTACGGATTATTTGATTGACCGGCTGGGCTTAGAAAAGATCAATGATCAGATGAAACAAGCAGGTCTTACAGAACATGGTGAACTCATACCGCTGACGCCGATGATTTTGTGGTCCGCTTATGTATCTAATCGTCGGCGGGATGCATTCAAGAAAATGAGCGGTGTATCCGAAGAACAATACAAATCTCTAATGAATGAGATTTTTAATATCATGAAAAATGACCCAGAGCATAAAAAGGCGTTAGAAGAAAAAATGAAAAAAAAGAACTTATTAGGGTGGCGTATACAATCATTACTGACGCAAAAAATGACAAAGTCTACAACCAATGAATATACATATTTTATGAAACGTCTTCATGACGAGCTGTTAACAACAGAAGAAAAAAGTCTTTTTAGCCAAATCGTACTGGGAGAAACATTGAAAAAGGAAACAGATCAATATTTTTGGTATAAAGGCGGAGCAACATTGTTTGTTTTCACAGGTGCTTTATATCGAAGAACAGATACATCCTCTATCTCCATCTCTCTTTTTATCAATGATCCGAAAGCGAACAATTCTCATTGGATAGGGGAAGTATTCAACGAATTTATGCTTACTGCAGCAGTGGATCAAAACTTTCGACAACGTTTGATTCAGGCTATCACTACATAAACATCAAAAAACAGAGGGGCAAATCCCTCTGTTTTATTATTTCTGCATTGGAAACGCTTTGTATACATCTTGGCGTTTCTCTTTTGACTTCACAACTCCATCAACCAGTTCCTTTTGCCAAAGCGCTGTATCATCTTTGTACTTTTTAAAAGAGTGAGGGAGCTTTTTTTCTAGCTGTTTTCTTTTAAACGTGACGGACGGCTCATCGTTAGAGTTCATCTTGAGTGTTACTTGCTCTACATTATCGATAAGAATAAAAAGTGCGATTGCGTTGTATAAATACGTTTTTTCGATCGTGTCCTTTTGATCAAACCAGAAGGCGTCAAACTGTTCTTCTGTATAGCTGTCATTTTCTTTTGCCCCATATGTGACGTCTAATGCTTTTCCATCGATGATTTCAAATTCACGAATTACGCCTCCAGGAAGATCTGATAAGATTTCACGAATGGCTGAATTGTCACCGAGATACGTGTTTTTGTGTTTTGAAAGTTGTTTTAAGGATATGTCTTCTATTCCTTTTATATCGCTCTTTTTCTCTGTGGCTTGACTGCTGCATGCAGATAGGACGACTGTTAATAGCAGCAGGATATATATCCATTTCTTCATTGATTTTGCCCCTTTATCATTCTTTCTATATTCAAATGCCTATTTTATCACAATTTTCCATTACGATCGTTCACTGACCGTCATTTCCATTTACTGAACTGCATGTTTTGTTCAAACCAACGAACAATACAAAGAAAAAAGGAGTTCAGTCCATGGCAGAAGTGCTTTCATTTTATCAATTGAAAACAAAACGAGATGTCACGCTTGAAAAGAAGCTTTTGCGTACATTGTCTCTTCAACAAGTAACGGCTGCTTCCGAAAAATTCACGAAGAAGCTGTTTCCATTTGCAGATGATCCAGCTGGTATTATGAGTGATGGCTGTATCGATTTCGCCATTGAAGCTTTTTTAGCTGGCGGGAGGTACGGTGAGTCGAGTAAATACGGCGAATCGTTGGACGATATCAAGAAGCGGTCCTCTCAGGAGGAAACTGAGCTGATAGAAGAGCTGGCAGGATGCTTGCAATCTTGGGGGAATATGTTCCGTATGGAGCGGAAGATGTCGTGTTTGTATCCATCTGCGAAAGAATTTTTAAGCATGTGGTGGCAGGAAGGCTTTCGTGAATCAGAAAAAAGACACAAGCTTCGGCTGCACTAAGCATATTTCCAGCCCTTGTCCCATATCTATAAAATAATGGTGTATGGGAGGGACAGGGATGAAAAGAAAGCTGAAGTGGACAGGGTTTTTAATTGGGTTTATTGTCCTCTTATTCTTATTCAGGTTTCAATTTCTAAATGATGATTCGTGGAAATCGTGGAATTTGCCTCTAAGCGGGAAGATCATTTATTTAGATCCGGGTCACGGTGGTCCAGATGGCGGGGCTGTAGGAGGAGAGCTGCTTGAGAAAGAGATTGCGCTAGATGTATCCATGAAGATACGTGACTATTTGCAGGAGCAGGGAGCGCTTGTTCTCATGACCCGAGAGGATGATTCTGATTTATCATCAAAGAATACAAGGGGATATGCCCGGAAGAAAGCGGAGGATTTAAGGAACCGCGTCAAAGTCATCAATGAATCTGAAGCGGATCTCTATTTAAGCATTCATTTAAATGCGATACCATCTAACAAATGGAGCGGGGCTCAGACGTTTTTTTACGGAAAGTATGAAGAAAATGAAAAGGCAGCGAAGTTCATTCAAGATGAATTGCGCAGAAACCTTGAAAACACAGATCGAAAGGCGAAGCGGATCAACGGCATTTATTTAATGCAAAATGTCACAAAGCCAGGAGCTCTTGTGGAAATTGGATTTCTCTCCAATCCAAAAGAGGCTGGCCAACTGGCAACACCTAAATATCAGGATCAAATTGCCGCCTCTATTTATAAAGGGATTTTAAGATATTTAACAGAGCAAAAAGAGCCGCCTGAATAAGGGGCTTTTTCCTTTTGATCGCAGGCAAACAGGACAGACATTGTAAGGATATGTATGATATACTTGGATTGTAAACGAATTCAATAAAGGGTGAGGTTCTGCTATGATCGGACAAGATGATGTGAGAAAACTAGTTGGGAAGATGGACGAACCTTTCCTTCATATACCGCTTGGTGAGCTGGATGCCATCAAGGAAATCAGCCTAAAGCCTGAGAAAGAGCATGTGAGCCTGAAGGTGGCTATTGCAAAAACAGGCACTGCTGAGCAGATGAAGCTGCAGCAAGACATCGTACAAGCCTTGAAGTCAGCAGGCGCTAACACAGTAGGACTTCGTTTTGAGGAACTGCCTCAGGAAACACTTGAAAAGTTTATGCCATCACAAGAAGAGGAAGAAACCCTGCTTAACTCTAAAAACCCGCCTGAGTTCTTAGCGATTGCGAGTGGAAAGGGCGGCGTTGGTAAATCGACTGTTTCTGTTAACCTTGCTGTAGCACTGGCTCGTCTAGGGAAAAAAGTCGGGCTGATTGATGCTGATATTTATGGATTTAGCGTACCGGATATGATGGGAATCACTGTCAGACCAACAGTTAAAGGGGAAAAAATTATTCCTGTGGAGCGCTTTGGAGTCAAAGTGATTTCAATGGGCTTTTTTGTTGAAGAAAATGCACCGGTTATTTGGAGAGGGCCGATGCTTGGAAAAATGTTAAATAACTTCTTCCACGAAGTTGAGTGGGGAGAATTAGATTACTTACTATTAGACCTTCCGCCTGGAACGGGAGATGTGGCGCTTGATATTCATACAATGCTGCCTAGCTGTAAAGAAATCATTGTTACTACACCGCATCCTACGGCTGCCTTCGTTGCAGCAAGAGCAGGCGCAATGGCACTGCAAACAGATCATGAGGTGCTCGGTGTCGTTGAGAATATGAGCTATTATGAAAGCAAAAAAACAGGTGAGAAGGAATATGTCTTTGGAAAAGGCGGCGGGGACAAGCTGGCTGAAGAGCTGCGAGTAACAGTCCTTGGCCAAATTCCTTTAAGACAGCCTGATTGGAATGAGGATGATTTCGCGCCTTCTGTCTATGATGCAAGTCATCCAACAGGAGAAGTGTATCAACACATTGCGAATAAAGTCATTGAACAATTAGCAGTGAAAGCATAATAAAAGCCCGAGTGGATCAATGCCACTCGGGTGATGTTTAACTGTCGCTTCCTTCGCTGCCTTGCGATCCGGAATCACTGCTGCTTTCAGATGCTGCCTTTTTGAGCTCATCTTCGAATTTCTTCTTATAAAGAGGGCTGCTTAATGTTTCCGTAATGACTTTTTCTAAGTGCTTTCTAAACTCTTTGCTTTTTATCAGTTCACCGTATTTCTTTTCCATCTCAGGATCCTTGAGAATATCCATCATCAGCTGTTGATAGTCAGGATCCTTCATTAACTGTTTTAACATCCTTTCATGCTGTTGCTGCATGGATTTTGCGAAAGTCTCGGCAAATTTAGAATCCTCAAAGACCTTCTTCCAGAACTCTTTGCCTTTATCAGAAGTCAGTGTTTTCTCTATCGTTTTTTTCACAGTTTGTTCATCCATTACCAAAGCTTCATTCATTGCCTCGTCATTTAATAACTGTTGAATGGCCTTTTTACCGTCATCTGTCTTTAATATATCGACGACCATTTTTTTTGTTTCGTCATAGTCCATATTAGATGAGGATTGGGTTTTGGGAGCACAAGCTGTTAGAGATAAAAGAAGAAAACAGCTCACTATACGCAAGATGCCTTTTGACATACTGTGGCTCCTTTCGTTACATGTCTTACTTTTAATATGAATGTTTCACGTGAATTTATACATAACAAAAATAGGGGTTGGATCAATTCAATGAAAAGTCGGGATTTAGTTCGTTTTTTCTTCTCTGTGCTAGCTGTTGGAGCGGTCATTACAAGCGTGGTAGGCTTTGCGCTGGAGTGGGGAAAATATCAGAAGCTTTTTATATCGTTTGAAATTCTAGAGATCGCATCTGTGTTGTTTTGGTTCATTGGTGTAGGGATGATCTTTAGTGTCATTAGCCAGATGGGGTTTGTTGTCTTCTTGACGGTGCACCGGTTTGCGTTAGAGATTTTCCGGTCACAATCTTTATGGAATACCATTCAGCTGTTTCTTGTGATTTTTGTGCTGTTTGATTTAGCTTACTTGCGATTTTTGTTTTTCGGAGAGAATGAATCATTTCTTCCATACTTGTGGCTGCCTTTATTTATCGGTGTGTTTGCTTTGATCGTGGCTTACTTTAAACAGCAGCAGTCCTCTAAGAAAACATTTATTTCTGCAATGTTTCTCATGGTCGTCATCACGTCGTTAGAATGGTTCCCGGCGCTCAGAGTCAATGAAGAGGACTGGCTGTATTTAATGCTATTCCCGCTATTAGGCTGTAATGCGTTTCAGCTGTTAGCGATGCCGCGGTTTTCAAAAGCGAAAGCTACTTAACTTCCGATGACTTTGTTTTCGTGTTGGAGATCAGTTCGCCAACCGTCACATTTTTTAAATGCTTTTCTTTTATTTGTTTCAAAATAGCAGGTAAGGCTTGAGCGGTTTGGGTTGCTGAATCCGAGGCGTGAAGGAGAACAATGTCTCCGCTTTTCATTCGGTCATTTACATTCTGAACAATCTGGTCGACACCCGGATTCAGCCAATCCTGTGAATTAATGCTGTAATGAACAACGGTATAACCGTACTGAGTGGCAATTTTCAGTGCTGTTTCGTTAAACTGTCCAGTCGGCGGTCTTAATAGTTGAATGTCATCTAGTCCAAGCTTTTGAAATGTATTTTGTGCACGGACAAGATCTTGCTTGATTTCACTATCCTCAAGCTGGCTATAATTTTTATAAGCATAGCCGAGGCTTCCAATTTGGTGGCCGTCCTCCCTAATTTGTTTCACGATATCAGGATGACGCTCAGCCCAAGAAGCAGACAGAAAGAAAGTGGCGTTCTTTATGCCGTACTCTCGAAGGACATTTAAAATAGGAACAGCCTTCTCATCCCCCCAGCCAATATTAAAAGTGAGAGAGATATGCTTTGATGAAGTCTCGCCTTTATAAATGGCTCGGGGTCCATGTTCAGTTTTAAATACCGACAGCGGCGGTGCCTTTTGTACATAAAAAAAGGTTGCAGCTGCAAGGGCTGCTACAAGAATAATGACAACTTGCTTCAGCCGTTTAATAGGCAACACATATAATCGACTCAATTCAAACACTCCTGCCTTGTCCAAGATTGTTACTTGATTGTATGCAGGACAAGGATTTAAGATGCTTAATAAAACTATTTCAAAAAAAGTTTTGAAAAGGCGTTGACCAAAAGAATGTTTTCGTGATATATTATTAATCGTCGCTGACACACAGTGACAAACACAAAACGCTTCGGGAAATAAACTTGAAAAAAAGTTGTTGACATAAGATGAAGCGAAATGTTATATTATTAAAGCCGCTAAGAACGGCGAAGATGATCTTTGAAAACTAAACAAGACAAAACGTACCTGTTAATTAGAGTTTTTATAAAAAAATCCTATGATACTTCATAGGTAGTCAGTCAAACGCTGACGAAAAACAAAACTTCGGTTTTGTACTTTTTCGGAGAGTTTGATCCTGGCTCAGGACGAACGCTGGCGGCGTGCCTAATACATGCAAGTCGAGCGGACAGAAGGGAGCTTGCTCCCGGATGTTAGCGGCGGACGGGTGAGTAACACGTGGGTAACCTGCCTGTAAGACTGGGATAACTCCGGGAAACCGGAGCTAATACCGGATAGTTCCTTGAACCGCATGGTTCAAGGATGAAAGACGGTTTCGGCTGTCACTTACAGATGGACCCGCGGCGCATTAGCTAGTTGGTGGGGTAATGGCTCACCAAGGCGACGATGCGTAGCCGACCTGAGAGGGTGATCGGCCACACTGGGACTGAGACACGGCCCAGACTCCTACGGGAGGCAGCAGTAGGGAATCTTCCGCAATGGACGAAAGTCTGACGGAGCAACGCCGCGTGAGTGATGAAGGTTTTCGGATCGTAAAGCTCTGTTGTTAGGGAAGAACAAGTGCGAGAGTAACTGCTCGCACCTTGACGGTACCTAACCAGAAAGCCACGGCTAACTACGTGCCAGCAGCCGCGGTAATACGTAGGTGGCAAGCGTTGTCCGGAATTATTGGGCGTAAAGGGCTCGCAGGCGGTTTCTTAAGTCTGATGTGAAAGCCCCCGGCTCAACCGGGGAGGGTCATTGGAAACTGGGAAACTTGAGTGCAGAAGAGGAGAGTGGAATTCCACGTGTAGCGGTGAAATGCGTAGAGATGTGGAGGAACACCAGTGGCGAAGGCGACTCTCTGGTCTGTAACTGACGCTGAGGAGCGAAAGCGTGGGGAGCGAACAGGATTAGATACCCTGGTAGTCCACGCCGTAAACGATGAGTGCTAAGTGTTAGGGGGTTTCCGCCCCTTAGTGCTGCAGCTAACGCATTAAGCACTCCGCCTGGGGAGTACGGTCGCAAGACTGAAACTCAAAGGAATTGACGGGGGCCCGCACAAGCGGTGGAGCATGTGGTTTAATTCGAAGCAACGCGAAGAACCTTACCAGGTCTTGACATCCTCTGACAACCCTAGAGATAGGGCTTTCCCTTCGGGGACAGAGTGACAGGTGGTGCATGGTTGTCGTCAGCTCGTGTCGTGAGATGTTGGGTTAAGTCCCGCAACGAGCGCAACCCTTGATCTTAGTTGCCAGCATTCAGTTGGGCACTCTAAGGTGACTGCCGGTGACAAACCGGAGGAAGGTGGGGATGACGTCAAATCATCATGCCCCTTATGACCTGGGCTACACACGTGCTACAATGGACAGAACAAAGGGCTGCAAGACCGCAAGGTTTAGCCAATCCCATAAATCTGTTCTCAGTTCGGATCGCAGTCTGCAACTCGACTGCGTGAAGCTGGAATCGCTAGTAATCGCGGATCAGCATGCCGCGGTGAATACGTTCCCGGGCCTTGTACACACCGCCCGTCACACCACGAGAGTTTGCAACACCCGAAGTCGGTGAGGTAACCTTTATGGAGCCAGCCGCCGAAGGTGGGGCAGATGATTGGGGTGAAGTCGTAACAAGGTAGCCGTATCGGAAGGTGCGGCTGGATCACCTCCTTTCTAAGGATATATGGAGCAGCGTGCGTTTTCGTCTTGTTTAGTTTTGAAGGATCATTCCTTCAAAACATGTCTCTAGCGAGACAGGATTGTTCTTTGAAAACTAGATAACAATAAGTAATACATTCACATTGAATGCAATGCAAAGTTCATCACACATAGTGATTCTTTCTAAAGTAAGAAATGGTTAAGTTAGAAAGGGCGCACGGTGGATGCCTTGGCACTAGGAGCCGATGAAGGACGGGACGAACACCGATATGCTTCGGGGAGCTGTAAGCAAGCTTTGATCCGGAGATTTCCGAATGGGGAAACCCACTGCTCGTAATGGAGTAGTATCCATACTTGAATACATAGAGTATGAGAAGGCATACCCGGGGAACTGAAACATCTAAGTACCCGGAGGAAGAGAAAGCAAATGCGATTCCCTGAGTAGCGGCGAGCGAAACGGGAACAGCCCAAACCAAGAGGCTTGCCTCTTGGGGTTGTAGGACACTCTATACGGAGTTACAAAGGAACGATATAAGCGAAGAGGTCTGGAAAGGCCCGCCAAAGAAGGTAACAGCCCTGTAACTGAAATGTTGTTCTCTCCAGAGTGGATCCTGAGTACGGCGGAACACGTGAAATTCCGTCGGAATCCGGGAGGACCATCTCCCAAGGCTAAATACTCCCTAGTGACCGATAGTGAACCAGTACCGTGAGGGAAAGGTGAAAAGCACCCCGGAAGGGGAGTGAAATAGATCCTGAAACCGTGTGCCTACAAGTAGTCAGAGCCCGTTAACGGGTGATGGCGTGCCTTTTGTAGAATGAACCGGCGAGTTACGATCCCGTGCAAGGTTAAGCAGAAGATGCGGAGCCGCAGCGAAAGCGAGTCTGAATAGGGCGCATGAGTACGTGGTCGTAGACCCGAAACCAGGTGATCTACCCATGTCCAGGGTGAAGTTCAGGTAACACTGAATGGAGGCCCGAACCCACGCACGTTGAAAAGTGCGGGGATGAGGTGTGGGTAGGGGTGAAATGCCAATCGAACCTGGAGATAGCTGGTTCTCTCCGAAATAGCTTTAGGGCTAGCCTCAAGGTAAGAGTCTCGGAGGTAGAGCACTGATTGGACTAGGGGCCCCTACCGGGTTACCGAATTCAGTCAAACTCCGAATGCCGATGACTTATCCTTGGGAGTCAGACTGCGAGTGATAAGATCCGTAGTCGAAAGGGAAACAGCCCAGACCGCCAGCTAAGGTCCCAAAGTATACGTTAAGTGGAAAAGGATGTGGAGTTGCTTAGACAACCAGGATGTTGGCTTAGAAGCAGCCACCATTTAAAGAGTGCGTAATAGCTCACTGGTCGAGTGACTCTGCGCCGAAAATGTACCGGGGCTAAACGTATCACCGAAGCTGCGGACTGTTCTTACGAACAGTGGTAGGAGAGCGTTCTAAGGGCTGTGAAGCCAGACCGGAAGGACTGGTGGAGCGCTTAGAAGTGAGAATGCCGGTATGAGTAGCGAAAGACGGGTGAGAATCCCGTCCACCGAATGCCTAAGGTTTCCTGAGGAAGGCTCGTCCGCTCAGGGTTAGTCGGGACCTAAGCCGAGGCCGAAAGGCGTAGGCGATGGACAACAGGTTGATATTCCTGTACCACCTCCTCACCATTTGAGCAATGGGGGGACGCAGGAGGATAGGGTAAGCGCGGTATTGGATATCCGCGTCCAAGCAGTTAGGCTGGGAAATAGGCAAATCCGTTTCCCGTAAAGGCTGAGCTGTGATGGCGAGCGAAATTTAGTAGCGAAGTTCCTGATTCCACACTGCCAAGAAAAGCCTCTAGCGAGGTGAGAGGTGCCCGTACCGCAAACCGACACAGGTAGGCGAGGAGAGAATCCTAAGGTGATCGAGAGAACTCTCGTTAAGGAACTCGGCAAAATGACCCCGTAACTTCGGGAGAAGGGGTGCTTCTTAGGGTGTTAAAGCCCCGAGAAGCCGCAGTGAATAGGCCCAGGCGACTGTTTAGCAAAAACACAGGTCTCTGCGAAGCCGTAAGGCGAAGTATAGGGGCTGACGCCTGCCCGGTGCTGGAAGGTTAAGAGGAGCGCTTAGCGTAAGCGAAGGTGCGAATTGAAGCCCCAGTAAACGGCGGCCGTAACTATAACGGTCCTAAGGTAGCGAAATTCCTTGTCGGGTAAGTTCCGACCCGCACGAAAGGCGCAACGATCTGGGCACTGTCTCAACGAGAGACTCGGTGAAATTATAGTACCTGTGAAGATGCAGGTTACCCGCGACAGGACGGAAAGACCCCGTGGAGCTTTACTGCAGCCTGATATTGAATGTTGGTACAGCTTGTACAGGATAGGTAGGAGCCTTGGAAACCGGAGCGCTAGCTTCGGTGGAGGCATCGGTGGGATACTACCCTGGCTGTATTGACCTTCTAACCCGCTGCCCTTATCGGGCAGGGAGACAGTGTCAGGTGGGCAGTTTGACTGGGGCGGTCGCCTCCTAAAATGTAACGGAGGCGCCCAAAGGTTCCCTCAGAATGGTTGGAAATCATTCGCAGAGTGTAAAGGCACAAGGGAGCTTGACTGCGAGACCTACAAGTCGAGCAGGGACGAAAGTCGGGCTTAGTGATCCGGTGGTTCCGCATGGAAGGGCCATCGCTCAACGGATAAAAGCTACCCCGGGGATAACAGGCTTATCTCCCCCAAGAGTCCACATCGACGGGGAGGTTTGGCACCTCGATGTCGGCTCATCGCATCCTGGGGCTGTAGTCGGTCCCAAGGGTTGGGCTGTTCGCCCATTAAAGCGGTACGCGAGCTGGGTTCAGAACGTCGTGAGACAGTTCGGTCCCTATCCGTCGCGGGCGCAGGAAATTTGAGAGGAGCTGTCCTTAGTACGAGAGGACCGGGATGGACGCACCGCTGGTGTACCAGTTGTTCTGCCAAGGGCATCGCTGGGTAGCTATGTGCGGACGGGATAAGTGCTGAAAGCATCTAAGCATGAAGCCCCCCTCAAGATGAGATTTCCCATTCCGCAAGGAAGTAAGATCCCTGAAAGATGATCAGGTTGATAGGTCTGAGGTGGAAGCGTGGTGACACGTGGAGCTGACAGATACTAATAGATCGAGGACTTAACCTATATTCATTTGTGAAGCATGAACATTGTTATCTAGTTTTGAGAGAACATTCTCTCCATCAGGTTTGGTGGCGATAGCGAAGAGGTCACACCCGTTCCCATACCGAACACGGAAGTTAAGCTCTTCAGCGCCGATGGTAGTTGGGGGTTTCCCCCTGTGAGAGTAGGACGCCGCCAAGCTTTTTATTTATATCCTTCCAATGGAAGAAGTTACTTTATCATTCCGCAGTAGCTCAGTGGTAGAGCTATCGGCTGTTAACCGATCGGTCGTAGGTTCGAGTCCTACCTGCGGAGCCATGCTTCCATAGCTCAGTAGGTAGAGCACTTCCATGGTAAGGAAGAGGTCAGCGGTTCGAGCCCGCTTGGAAGCTTTCCTCTATATGTTGATATGACAAGGTTTCTCGATGATGAGAAGGCTTTTTTTGTTTGTTTACATATATACTGAATTGCTCAATGATCAGTAGACTGATGACATTAGGAAAGCGAATAAAACGGCTTGCACAGTATTGTTGCATCGCCTTTTCCTTCTTTTTGTTCTTGATTCTTTATTCTCTTTCTTTTATTCTTACTAAAGTGATATCCTCTATATCAAAAGACTCTGTACGTTCCTCTTTTCCCCCGAAAGTGAAGTATCGTTTGTTTTCCCTTTCTTTATCTCCAGGTATAGTTGATCTTCTTTTTCCATGTACGGTATGTATATAAAAAGGAGTAGATGGTTTGAAAGATTTATTTGTAAAGCAAGAATGGTTTGGACATGTACGTCAGGACGTGCTTGCGGGTATATTAGTCGCACTGGCTTTAATTCCTGAGGCAATTGCGTTTTCGATTATTGCGGGCGTTGATCCGAAGGTCGGCTTGTATGCATCATTTTGTATCGCGATTGTGATTTCGTTTGTTGGTGGACGCCCAGGCATGATTTCGGCTGCAACAGGGGCTATGGCTCTCGTCATGGTTAACTTGGTCGCTGATCATGGGTTGCAATATTTGTTTGCAGCTACGATTTTGACGGGTTTGATTCAAATTGTGTTTGGATTGTGCCGAGTGTCTCGTTTGATGAAATTTATTCCGAGGTCCGTCATGGTTGGTTTTGTCAATGCGTTGGCTATTATGATTTTCATGGCTCAGCTTCCACATTTCGTTGGGGAATCAATGGCCATGTATATGATGACAGGTGGTGCCTTGCTGATCATTTATTTATTGCCTATGGTGATAAAGGTGATACCTTCCCCACTCATAGCCATTATTGTAATGACGATAATTGCTGTATTTGGACATATTGATGTTAGAACCGTTGGAGATATGGGAGAGCTTCCTAGTTCTTTGCCTGTTTTTCTGATACCTCAAGTTCCGTTTAACTGGGAAACACTTGCTATCATTTTGCCTTATTCTTTAGCACTTGCGATGGTTGGTTTACTTGAGTCTCTTTTAACCGCACAGATTGTCGATGATATGACAGAGACGTCTAGTAATAAGAACAAGGAAGCGAGAGGTCAAGGGATTGCCAATGTGGTTGCGGGATTCTTTGGTGGTATGGCTGGCTGTGCGATGATTGGCCAATCTGTGATTAATACGAAGGCAGGAGGACGAGGCCGGCTTTCTACCTTTGTAGCGGGTGCTTTTTTAATGGTGTTGATTTTTGTACTAGGTGATGTCGTGGTTCAAATTCCGATGGCTGCTCTAGTGGCTGTGATGTTCATGGTTTCCATTGGCACATTTGATTGGAGTTCCTTTCAGCAGCTAAAAAAGAATCCGAAAACAGATTCTATTGTGATGGTTGTCACGGTCATGACGGTGGTGTTGACTCATGATTTATCAAAAGGTGTTTTTGCAGGTGTACTGCTTAGTGCGATATTCTTTGTCGCAAAGATATCGAAGCTCCATATTACGTCTAAAGAAAGCCAGGCAGGTACTTGGGTATATCGAGTTAAAGGGCAAATTTTCTTTGCTTCTGTCACTGACTTGATCCAAGCTTTCCATCAGGGGAAAGAACTCCAATCTGTTGTAATTGATTTGTCTGAAGCACGTATATGGGATGAATCAGGCGTAGCAGCGATAGAACGTATAAAGGAAAGGTATCAAGCAAATGGCGTCCAGGTGGACGTAGTTGGAATGGATACATCAAGTCAAAAGCTTGTGAAACAAGTGAATGGTTCTTAAAAAGGCCTTTCTGTCTGTTACAATAGAAAAGGTAAGAAAGTGAAGGATGGAGGTGGCCGGCATGCTTTTGCGTTTGAATCAAGTGCTCGGCCGGATGATGCCGCTCATTACACCTTTTAGTGTGTTACTCGGTGTTTTATTGGCGGCTTACTTAAAGGATTATACGTTTTTAGTGCCATGGGTATTTGCTGTGATGACCTTTGCAGGGAGTTTGTCTTCTACTTTTTCGGCTTTAAAGCATACGGTGATGCACCCATTGCCTTTGATTTTATCGTTTATGATTTTGCATGTGTTGATGCCTCTTTATGCTTGGTCAGCGGGACATCTCATATTTGCAGGTGATGCCATGACGATTACTGGTTTGACCCTTGCAATGGTGATTCCCACAGGAGTTTCTAGTTTAATATGGGCGGCAATGTATAAAGGGAATGTTGGATTAACGTTATCCATTATTTTAATTGATACAATGCTTTCGCCATTAATTGTGCCAGCCAGTTTGTCACTTTTGGCCGGTACACAAGTTCATATGGACATGGTGGCGATCATGAAAGGGCTGTTTGGGATGGTGGTGCTTCCATCTATTTTAGGTATGCTCGTTCGTCACTATGCAAAGCCTGATGTGACGAAAAAGATCAGTCAGACACTGTCACCTTTTTCAAAAATAGGCTTGTTTGTAGTGGTGTCGATTAACAGTTCTGTTGTTGCGCCATACTTGCGTGAACTGGATGCCGCATTTTTTAGCAAAGCAGCGACGGTGTTTCTCATTGCGATGAGCGGTTATGCGTTTGCTTGGTTGATTGGGAAGGCGATGAAATGTACTCAAGGAGAGATTGTGGCCATCGTGTATACGGGCGGTATGAGAAACATTAGTGCGGGGGCTGTGCTTGCCATAAGCTTTTTTCCGCCTGCTGTCGCTGTTCCTGTAGTGATTGGCATGCTGTTTCAGCAAGTGCTTGCTGCCTTATTTGGCTTCTTACTCAATCGTTTTGAGTTGAAAGCACCTGCTGTGACCAAATCTTTCTCATGAAAAACCCTCCATCTATCAAAGGATGGAGGGTTTTTTGTGATTTAATAGATGAGATATTTTTTTCGCTTCTTTTCGAATGTTTTGAGGTCATGATGATAACGTTTCATGATGTGTTTGACGGAAGTTCCTTTTTTGATTTCTTCTTTCATCCAGCCATTCCCGATGAGTTTGTCAAAGCTGCCTGTTTGAAGGAACTGAAAGTCGTTAGGATATAAATCATGTATTGCTTTAATGATGGATAACCCCGTTTTCACCGCTTCAAAAGATGAGCGGTCTGTGACGTATAACTGCACACCGTGAGATAGTGTACCGGCATGTTTAGAAAATGTGGGGGTGAATGACACAGGTCTAAATTGAACGCCTTTTAGTTTTAGCTGATTTAAATGATCTGCCAGCTCGCTGCTATTGATATATGGTGCACCAATGAGCTCGAATGGTTTTGTCGTTCCTCTGCCTTCAGAGACATTTGTGCCTTCAATTAATCCTGTGGCAGGATATACAAAGGTACTATCCACTGTTGGCATGTTAGGGGAAGGAAGGACGAACGGCAGCTTCGTGTCATCAAATGTCATGGACCGCTTCCAATTTTTCATTTTGATGACTGTTACATCAGCATTGATATGAAACTCTTTGTTAAACAGTTTTGCAAGCTCACCAGTAGTCATTCCATGTCTTAGCGGGATTGGATAGAGCCCTACAAATGAGGCGTGTTCAGGCTCTAAAACAGGTCCTTCTACTTTTAGTCCGCCAATGGGATTTGGGCGGTCTAGTACAACAAAGGGAATGTTGTTTTCTTTAGCGGCTTCCATCGCATAGGCCATTGTGTAAATATAGGTGTAATAACGAGTACCAACGTCTTGAATATCAAACAGCAGGACATCTACATTTTTTAGCATTTCAGGAGTTGGTTTTCTTGTTTTTCCATAAAGAGAGTAAACAGGAAGACCTGTTTTTTCATCGGTATAGGATTCGACACCTTCTCCTGCTTGTGCATCGCCGCGCACGCCGTGTTCAGGCCCATATAAAGCAGTGAGCTTGATATTTGGATGTTCAAATAGGAGGTCGACACTGCTTTTCATATTTGCATCAATGCCAGTCGGGTTGGTAATGAGACCAACCCTTTTCCCTTTTAGCCATGAAAGATTGCTTGAGAGTAGTGTTTCGATCCCTGTTTTGACTGCTGCTTTTTTTCCTTTTGTGTCTGTTCGTTCTTGATCTGCGGGAGAGGCGGCGGTCAATGTGCTCATCATAAGAATGCTTGCGAGTATGAAACTTGCTGTTTTCTTCAAGAGAATCCCTCCTATTTGATCTGTTTCCCTTTCAAATTGAGTCCATAGCCGAATGGGTAAAGGGTTTGATTTGGATGAGTGACAGATGGGATATCAACTGGCAGTTTCCCTTTAGGTGATGCAGCTCCAAATATCACTTCTAGTCCAGCAGGAATATTTGGCTGATTGAATTGTCCGTTTGAGTAGCCTTTAAAACCGTACACAGCTAGTAAGGCATCAGCTTCTTCAAAATTTGCCGCATCATAAGGGTTTCTAAGACTCATGATGACCATTTTTTTATTTTGTGCTCCTGCTTCTTTCATGACAGCACGAGGGAAGGCAGTTGCCCATTTTTTTGGGTCCTGGACATTGTCATCAATTACGCCATCATTTACAGCTGGGTCATTTTGGACAACGTAAGAGCCAGTGATGACATAGTCAGCTTCTTGAATTAGTTTGGCAGAGTCTTTGGTGAACGTTTTATCCGCAAAAGCATATGACTGGATGCGTACAGGCTTGATCTTTTTTTGTTTTATGAGAGATTCGACTGTGACAGACATTGCTTTTGTCTGATCTTCGTAAGGTGCCATGACCACGATTTTGTCATTCTTTTTAGGCTTGAAAGGTAAGGTTTTTTTGTTGTTTTTAAGCAGGGTGATTCCTTCACGTGCCATTTTTTGTTCTGCTTGACGGTGCGATTTTTTCCCGACGACTTGAGTGGCTTTTTTGATTTTTTTCTCAAGACTGATTGGTTTTTTGGAGGAAATAATGCCGCGTTTGATTTTCAATTGAAGAATTTTTTCGACGGATTCGTTAATCTGCGACATCGGAATTTCTTTCTTTAAAATCGCTTGTTTGACCGCATTAAATACATTCTCCAGGTTTTTCTCTGTTTTTAATGAGGTAACTGGTGCTGGCATGAGAGCGATGTCGACGCCTGCTTTAATGGCCATCACTATGGCTTCTTCCTGTCCAAAATTATCTGCAATCGCTTTCATGTTTAGGGCGTCTGTCACAACAACACCTTGAAAGCCCATCTCTTCTTTTAATAAGTGTGTGATGACTTTTTTTGATAAGGTTGCTGGAACCATGATGTCCTCGCCATCTTTCTTGCTTCGATACGTTGTGTCATCAATGGCAGGAAATTGCACATGAGCGGTCATGACCATATCTGCACCAGCATTGATCGCTTGTTGGAACGGATACAGCTCAACCTTTTTTAAACGATCTAGGTCATGCTCTACGAGCGGCAAGCCATAGTGACTGTCGACCGCTGTATCACCATGTCCTGGGAAATGTTTTAGTGTGGAAATGGTCTTTTCCTTTTGAAGTCCTTTCATGGTTTGAAGGCCAAGTCTAGAGACAAGAGCAGGATCAGAGCTAAAGGAACGGACACCAATGACGGGGTTGTTTGGGTTGTTATTCACATCAAGCACAGGTGAGAAGTTTGTATTAATCCCCAAGGCGTTTAATTCTTTTCCGATGATTTTTCCTGTGTCATATGCATTTTTTTTGCTTCTAGAGGCACCAATCGACATATTTCCTGGGAAATGTGTTCCCTTTTGTAACCTTGTGACGATTCCGCCTTCTTGATCAATGGAAATGAGTAAAGGAATGTTTGGTGATGCTTTTTGAAATTCGTGGGTGAGTTTTACGGTTTGTTCCGTATCAACGACATTCTCCGCAAATAAGATGACACCACCTAGATGATATTTTTCTACAAGGTGAGATACTTCGTTATTCATCTTTGTGAAGCCTGTAGGTGTGGATTCATCTGTTGTTTGCCAATTGCGAAAGTCCGGCATGAGCATTTGACCTATCTTTTCATCCAGTGACATGTCTTGAACCATTTGTTTAGCGGTTGGCAGAGAGGCAGAGCTAACCTTTTCCGTTGGAATGGAAGAGGTTAGCAGGGCTAAAACCAGTGCAGCGGGAAAGAGAGCTTTCAACATCGAATTCCTCCTTTTACTTAAAAGATTCGTAGATTGCAGTCATGATGCTTCCATAAGTACCAGTTGGGAACAGGTCACCTTCAAATTGATTAGGATTGGTTTCTGGTGAAACAACGGGTGAATGTTTCTTATTCGTCAGCAAGACGACACCTAAATTGTGTTTAGGATCAATCAACGTCATTGTGCCAGTCCAGCCAGTATGTCCATAGGCTTCGTTACTTGCATATTTTCCAAACATCCATTCCATGTCAGTATGACCGTTTTTTCGCCAGCCTAGCCCGTAAGTTGGGTTCGTATCAGAGGAGGCTGTAAAGAGATCGATGGAAGCTTGATCAAAGATGGTTGTTTTTCCATAGCCTCCTTTGTTAAGCATCAGCTGAAGCAGCACGGCCATATCTGAGGTATTCGAGAAAAGTCCAGCGTGGCCGGAGATACCTGCCATTGAGTAATATGCTTTCTCGTCGTGTACTTCACCTAGCAGGGTGTACCGTCGGATGTTTTCAAAATCGATTACACCGTCTCGTGAATTGCCTAAACGTTCTGTTGCTGCAAAATGCTTCGGCTTGAACCCCTTTTGCAGCGGATTGAACATTGTGTGTTTGAGACCTAACGGCCGATAAATGGTTGACTCGACATATTGATCAAGAGGCATGCCTGTTTTCTTCTCGATGATCATGCCCAGCAGCATGTAATCAATATCACTATAAATGTGCTGGGTACCTGGCTTGTATTGCAGCGGTACTTTTGGCAGCCATTTCATCGTTGTTTTTCTATCTTGAGAATAAAAAGAGCCAGCTGATTCTTTGCTATAAAATAAGACACTGGAAGGGAGACCGGCAGAATGGGTGAGTAGATCCTTTACCCGGAGCTGGTCTTTACCAGTTACCTTTGCATCAGGTTCATCCTGAAAATCTGGAAGGATGGTCTGTATTTTTTCGTTGACATCAAGTTTTTTCTCGTAGACAAGCTTTTGCAGGGCATAGTTGGTCGCATACATTTTCGTATTAGATGCCAAATCGAATAGTGTATCCTTTTTCATTTTTTTATATGATTTGAGCTCTGTTGTGCCATCGTATTTTTGCCGGTAGCCATAGGCTTTTTGATGGACGATCTTTCCGTCCTTGATAATGATGAGAGCGGCTCCTGGAAATCCTGCTTTGATGTCATTTTGAATCATTTGATCAACCTTCCTCAGCTGCCTGGAAGAAAAACCTACTTGTTCCGGTCGTTTTGCTTTTTTTAAGACGGGATATTCTTCAGATGCTGTTTTAGACAAAGACGATACAGGATGGGAGCTAGTTGCAAATGTTTGTACTGGAAACCCAAGGAGCATGAGCAGACATGTGATCAAAAGAAAACATTTCTTCAAGGTCTAGACCTCCTTATTGATTGTGATCCTCGAATTCAACAGCCATATCATCATGAAATCCAAATAAGTATGTGAAGAAAAATCCAGCAACATATGCGATAAATAGTCCAATTAAGTAAAGAAGCATTTGATGTGTGTGAACAATAAAGGTTAATGGAAGACCGGATACACCGATGGCTTTTGTCGCGATTTGGAAGTAGGCTTGAAATGCGCCGCCGATTCCTGCACCAAGACAAGCGGTGAGAAATGGTCGTCCTAGCGGGAGTGTGACACCGAAAATGAGTGGTTCACCAATGCCCAGCATCCCAGAAGGAAGTCCACCAGCAATGGCTCTTTTGAGCTTTTTCTTTTTTGTTTTCATATAAATGGCGAATGCAGCGCCTACCTGTCCTGCACCGCCCATAGCGAGAATTGGCAGAAGCGGGTCATCTCCAATTGAATTGATCAGTTCCATATGAATCGGTGTCAGCCCTTGATGAAGTCCTGTTACAACAAGTGGAAGGAAGGTCGCACCAAGAACAAACCCTGCGAAGATTCCGCCCATATTTAATAGGTAAGTCAGTCCTGAGGTGATGGCATCAGATATAAATCCGCCGACTGGCATGAAGACAACATACGTGAAAATGCCTGTAATGAGTAGTGTGATGGTTGGTGTGACGATGATATCAAGTGATTGCGGGACGAAGCGTCTAATTCGGGTTTCCACAAGTGCCATAAAGATGGCGGCTAGAAGAACACCGATGAGTCCGCCTCTGCCTGGTAGAATATTTGTGCCAAATAACATAATGTCTGCGGAGGCTGGGTTAATAATGAGAATACCAGCTAATGCGCCTAATGCAGGAGAGCCTCCAAATTCCTTTGCGGCGTTTGTTCCGACTAATATCCCTAGGTAGGCGAAAAGGCCAGAACCTATAACTGTTAAAATAACTGCGGCTTGAGATTTTTCGTCAAGCCAGCCTGCTTGCACGATCGCTTTTGTAATCCCAGTAATAAGCCCTGAAGCAACAAGTGCCGGAATGATTGGAATGAAAATGCTGGCAATCCGCCGTAAGAACAGCTTGAACGGTGTGCGGTTTTTTTGTGAAATGGCTTGCTTGTTTTTTTGTGCTTCGTTGTTTAAATCATAAGAGCCAGACGCATTTAGAAGCTGTTCAAACGCACTTGATACTTGGTTGACAACACCGGTACCTAAAATGATTTGAAGCGTTTCTGCTTCGACGACGCCAATAACGCCATCGAGTTCTTTGATTGCTGTGATGTGAACTTTTTCATTATCGATCGGTGTAATTCGAAGACGTGTCATACAATGTGTATGGGAAGAGATATTTTCAGAACCACCACAGAGTGAAAGAATGTCTTTCGCCAACTGCTGATATTTCTTTTGATGACTCATGTTGAATCCCCCTTTGTTTTTCGTTTCATGGAGCGGATGGCATGCCTTGTCTTGTCAATATATTGCGCTGTCTCTTCATATTGACGAGAAGCTAAACTGAGGAACAAGACATCAATTAAGTAGAGCTGTGCCATTCTAGAGGAAGTGGCAGCACTGCGAAAAGGTGCTTCATTGGAACCGGACGTCGATAGGTGAACATCACATAAAGCAGAAACGCTAGTATGACCTGGATGTGTTAAAGCAATGGTTTTCACTTGGTTGTCTTTTGCGAGCTGAAGGGCTTGAATGATGTCTAACGTTTCTCCTGAAAAGGAGATACCAAACACAATGTCATTCTCTCCTGCATTTGCAATGACCATAGATGCAATGTGCATGTCAGTGAAGGCTGTCGCTGCATAGTTAATTCTGAGAAATTTCTGCTGGGCATCAGCTGCGACGATGCCAGATGCACCAACACCGATAAAATGAATTTGGTTTGCATTCAGCAGTAATTGAACAGCCTTTTCTAAAGCATCTGCATTTAAAATAGAAGCGGTGTCCTTAATCGATTGAATCGAGTTTCCAGCTGTTTTTTGAATAATGGATTGAAGTGGTTCATCTTGTTCGATATCTCTGTAGCCTTGTTTATCGTCATGCATCAAGTCTCCAGCGATCCGCATTTTTAAATCTTGATAGCCATCCAGCCCGAGAGATTTACAAAGACGGATGACTGCAGAGCTGCTTGCGCCGGCTGCCTGACTGATTTCGTGTACTGTACTTTTAATGACTTTGTCAGGATGGGCAAGGATATAGTCTGCAATGATTTTTTCAGATTGGGGAAGCTTTGATTTGATTGTGTGTAGTAGGGTAAGTCCGCCTGCTGACATGAGCTCTGCCTCCTTTAGGATTGATAACGTGAGATCGCTTTGTCGATATGACCATTCGTTTTGCTCAGTAAATCTTTGGCTGTTTTCTTTTCTGTGTTTGTTTGGAGCATGACGATGGCGGTTTTGACTTCTAAGTCTGCTGCTTCGAGAGTCTTCACGGCTTGTTCGTAGGAAGCATTTGTCACATGTTGAATGATGGTGATGGCGCGTTCTTTTAATTTATGATTGCTGACTTTAACATCAACCATCAGGTTTTCATATACTTTGCCTTGTCTGATCATGACTGAGGTGGAAAGCATATTTAAAATCATTTTATGAGCGGATGCTGCTTTCATTCTTGTTGACCCAGTGATGGCTTCTGGTCCTACAATGACCTCAATGGCGCAATCTGCAAGCTCGCTAATTTCTGCTTGTTCATTGCAGCTGAGTGCTACTGTTTTAGCTCCAATTGACTTTGCATAGTTTAAAGCGCCGATGATATAAGGTGTCCTGCCGCTTGCGGCAATTCCGACGACTGTATCTTTTGATGTCAGGTGGATGTGTACTAAATCCTGTTTGCCGGCTTCTTCACTATCTTCCACATCTTCGGCAGCTTGAGAAAAAGCTGAGTCTCCGCCTGCCATGATGCCTACAATGACATCAGGTGAGACGCTATAGGTTGGGGGACATTCGACAGCATCCATTACGCCAATTCGGCCGCTTGTTCCGGCGCCTAAATAAACGAGTCTGCCTCCATTTGAGATGGATTCATAGGCAAAGTCACTTGCTGTTTTGACATGGGGAAGTACAAGGTTGACTGCTTGAGCGACCTTCCTATCTTCTTCATTAATCATCTGGAGTATTTCAAGCGGATTTGCTTGAGAAATTCCCATTGTGTTGGGGTTTCTTGATTCTGTTGTCAAAGAACGCAGTTGAGATGGCTGCATGTGACATACCTCCTTATTTCTTCATTTTCAGTATATTGAGTATGATATGAAATTTCAATATTATATTTGAATATTGAAATTATATTTCAGTAGAAATGTTGAATAAATAGGGAGCAAATAGTTAGAAAATAAAAAAAATAAAAATCCCCTTTACAAAAGGGGGACAACCTGTATATAATAACTTTTGTCAGCTTCACGGAAACAACAAACTTGACAAACTGGCCCGTTGGTCAAGCGGTTAAGACACCGCCCTTTCACGGCGGTAACACGGGTTCGAATCCCGTACGGGTCACCATGATGTGGAGGATTAGCTCAGCTGGGAGAGCATCTGCCTTACAAGCAGAGGGTCGGCGGTTCGAGCCCGTCATCCTCCACCATATGCCGGTGTAGCTCAACTGGTAGAGCAACTGACTTGTAATCAGTAGGTTGGGGGTTCAAGTCCTCTTGCCGGCACTGTTTTATCTTTATCAATTCCATATGTGGAGGGGTAGCGAAGTGGCTAAACGCGGCGGACTGTAAATCCGCTCCCTCCGGGTTCGGCGGTTCGAATCCGTCCCCCTCCACCATTTTTGGGCTATAGCCAAGCGGTAAGGCAACGGACTTTGACTCCGTCATGCGTTGGTTCGAATCCAGCTAGCCCAGTTAAGACACCTTTTTCAAAAAGGTGTCTTTTTTTATGTTGGCGGAGGGACTGTATAACTATTCAAAATGTTGTCGAGTTGAGTCAGAAGGCATCAAGAAAGTAAAATATAAGCATGAACGGAAAGGGGATGTACATATGGGAGAGCAAAAGAAGGTCACGATTGTTGGAGTTCCGATGGACTTGGGGCAAACGAGAAGGGGCGTCGATATGGGGCCGAGTGCGATTCGTTGTGCAGGCGTAAAAGAAAAATTGGAAACGCTCTCATTTGATGTGGAGGATCTAGGAGATATTCCAGTTGAACAAAGAGATGATGAGAAAGGTTTATATACAAGTGAAAAGCTAAAAAATTTGACCGAGAATGCTGGGGCGAATCAGCTGCTTGCTGAGAAGGTTGACAGTATTGTGCAATCAGGTTCGTTTCCGCTCATTTTAGGTGGTGATCACAGCATTGCGATTGGCACACTTGCTGGGGTAGCCAAGCATTATGAAAACTTAGGAGTCATTTGGTACGATGCGCATGGTGATTTAAATACGGAGGAAACCTCTCCTTCTGGAAATATTCATGGCATGCCGCTTGCTGTCAGTCTCGGTCTTGGGCATGCTGATTTAACAAACATTGGCGGTTATTCTCCTAAATTGAAGCCTGAAAATGTCGTTATAATTGGTGCTCGATCCTTAGATGAAGGAGAGCGGGCATTGATTCGAGAGAAAGGCATTAAAGTCTATACGATGCATGAAATTGATCGTTTAGGGATGACAAGGGTGATGGAGGAAGCTATTGCGTATCTAAAGGAAAGAACAGATGGTGTCCATCTCTCGCTTGATTTAGACGGGCTAGACCCAGCGGAATGCCCTGGTGTAGGCACTCCGGTAGCAGGCGGCATTAGTTACCGGGAGAGTCATCTTGCAATGGAGCTTTTAGAGGAGGCGGGTATTTTAACGTCTGCTGAATTTGTTGAAGTAAATCCGGTTTTAGATGAGAAAAACAAAACAGCAGAAGCTGCTGTTGCGTTAATTGGTTCGTTAATGGGTGAAAAGCTATTGTAGAGCGGGACTTGTTCCCGTTCTTTTTTGTTTTGGGAAAATTTAAGGATATGTTAAGGTTTTTACCGGTTGATAAGCGTAACACACTGTCAAAAATTTGTTACACTATTTTTTAGAGGAGAATGAAACCTTTTGGAAAGAGGTTCGTATACATAAAGACCGGTGAAGGCAGAGGTTGAATATACTATGGACACAATGATTAAAAAGAGAATTAAGCAAGTGAAAAAAGGCGACCAGAACGCATTTGCAGACATCGTAGACCTGTATAAAGACAAAATTTATCAGCTGTGCTACCGTATGCTTGGGAATGCACATGAAGCGGAGGATATTGCGCAGGAGGCGTTTATTCGTGCTTATGTGAATATCGAAAGCTTTGATGTGAATCGTAAGTTTTCCACGTGGCTGTACCGCATTGCAACCAACCTGACCATCGACCGTATTCGCAAAAAAAAGCCGGATTACTATTTAGATGCAGAGGTGGCAGGAACAGAAGGATTAAATATGTATTCTCAAATTGCTGCTGATGGCATTTTGCCAGAGGATGAGGTGGTGTCTCTTGAATTATCGAGTACCATTCAGCAAAAAATTCTAAGATTACCCGACAAATATCGTTCGGTCATCGTATTAAAGTATATTGATGAACTCTCGTTAAAAGAGATTAGTGAGATTCTGAATATACCAGTTGGTACGGTGAAAACGAGAATACACAGGGGTAGAGAGGCTCTCCGGAAACAGTTGAGAGACCTTTGAGTGAGGTGATTTTGATGAGCTGTCAGGATAGAATCGTCCAGCTTATGCATCAGTATTTAGACGGGGACATTGAGCCCCAAGACGAAAAAGAATTAAAAAGCCATCTGCAATCGTGTGAGGAGTGCCGTACTCATTTTCAACAAATTGAGAAATCCATCGCGCTAGTGCAGAGTACATCTCATATAGAAGCACCATCTGATTTCACTGCAAAGGTGATGGCAGGTCTTCCAAAGGAGAAAAAGCGTGTGTCGGTTCAAAGATGGATCAAAGCTCACCCGCTGATGGTAGCCGCTGCCCTCTTTCTCATTTTAATGGGAGGTAGTCTGTTCACGAGCTGGAATACCGATCATAATTTCAGTGTGTCAAAGCAGCCGAATCTCGTCGTTGAAAATGATACAGTGACCGTACCTAAAGGGGAAACCGTAAAGGGTGATGTCACTGTCAAAAATGGCAAGTTGATTGTAGAAGGCAAGGTTGATGGAAATGTCACCGTCGTCAATGGGGAACAGTTGACTGCTTCTGCCGGACAAGTCACTGGTCAAATTAATGAAATTAATGAAGTGTTTGATTGGATCTGGTACAAAATGAAATCAACAGCACAAAACGTAATGCGGGTCATTGGGCCAGAGGAGCAAAAGTAACTCAATCGGCTTAAGAGCAGTCTCTAAGGGGGCTGCTCTTTTTTCTATACATTGGTGAGATTCACGCATACTAACAAGTCAGCCAGATATGGCAACTATTTTCCTTGCTGAAACAAAATGTGGTATAATAGCCACGCTATGTATTGATACATAGGCTCTTTTTATATTAAAAAAATGCATCAAACGAAGAATAACTGAAAATTCTGGAGGACGAGGAAATGGCTTTAGGGGATATTCCTTTTTTGCAGTACCTCGGTAATGCTGTTGATATTCTCGTTGTTTGGTATGTGATATATAAATTAATGATGGTCATCCGCGGAACAAAAGCGGTTCAGCTTTTAAAGGGAATTGTGGTCATTGTTCTCGTCAGGATGGGAAGTGCGTATCTCGGTCTTAACACACTTCAATGGCTGATGGATCAAGCGATTACGTGGGGATTCCTTGCGATCATTATTATTTTTCAGCCAGAGCTAAGGAGAGCGCTTGAGCAGCTTGGGCGCGGCCGTTTCTTCTCAAGAAGCGGGACACCTGTAGAGGAACAGCAGCAGAAAACGATCGAGGCAATTACAAAAGCAATTAACTATATGGCGAAACGCAGAATCGGCGCGCTGCTGACAATTGAGCGCGATACCGGGATGAATGATTACATAGAGACAGGAATTCCTTTGAATGCAAAGGTGAGTTCAGAGCTGCTCATTAATATTTTCATTCCGAATACACCGCTTCATGACGGTGCTGTCATTATGAAGCGGGATGAGATTGCAGCTGCAGCTTGCTATTTACCGCTGTCAGAAAGCCCTTTTATCTCTAAGGAGCTTGGGACGCGTCATAGGGCGGCAGTTGGAATAAGTGAAGTGACAGACAGCTTAACTGTCATCGTTTCTGAGGAAACTGGCGGTATTTCTGTCGCAAGGAATGGTGATCTCCACCGAGAATTGACAGAAGAAGCGCTTGAAGAAATGCTGATTGCTGAATTTAGTAAGAACAGCAAAGATGCTTCCTCGACCAAATGGTATTGGAGGGGCAAGAAAAATGGATAAGATTTTGAATAATCGCTGGGCCGTTAAGCTTCTTGCATTGGTCTTCGCTTTATTGCTGTATGGTGCAGTCAATTCAGCGCAAGCGCCCACGCCGAAAAAAATCGGTGAATCCTTTTTCCCAACATCGACGACAGATGAAGCAACTTTAACTGACATTCCTGTTAAAGCGTATTATGATGACGAGAAATACGTTGTCACTGGTGTGCCGCAGACAGTCAATGTCACGATTAAAGGGTCAACAAGTGCTGTGAAAACAGCAAGGCAAACAAAGAATTTTGAAATTTACGCAGACATGCAGAACTTATCGACAGGTACACATAAAGTGGAGCTGAAGGCAAGAGATGTATCGAAGGGACTCACACTATCGATTAATCCATCTGTGACGACTGTGACGATACAAGAAAAAACGACAGCTGAATTTCCTGTTGAAACCGAATTTTATAATCAAAATAAAATCAAAGACGGCTATTCACCTGAACAGCCCATTGTGAATCCGAAAAAGGTCACAGTTACTGGATCAAAGGACGTCATCGACAAAATTTCTGTCATTAAAGCTTTTGTGAATTTAGAGGATGTCGATCAGCAAATTGAAAAAGAAGCGAAGCTCACTGTGTATGATAGCAGCGGGAATGAGCTGCCAGTCGAAGTAAGTCCGTCCGTGGTGGATATTACGGTTCCAATCTCGAGTCCGAGCAAAAAGGTTCCGTTTAAACTTGAGCGGACGGGCAGCTTGCCAGAAGGGATCAGCATCTCAAGCATTGAGACAAGCCCGAGTGAGGTCACAGTGTACGGCTCTCAAAAGGCACTGGATGCACTTGATTTTATTGATGGCGTCAAGCTGGACCTAAGCAAGATCAAAGATGATACGGAGATTGATGCCGACATCCCCCTGCCAGATGGTGTGAAAAAGGTATCGCCCGAAACTGTAAAGATCAAAGTGAAGGTTGCAACAGCTGAAGAAAAAAAGATCGATAATGTACCGATTTCTGTCGTGGGTTTGAGCAAGGATCTCACATCTGATTTTGTGAGCCCATCTTCTGGACGGATCACGTTAACAGCAAAGGGGTCGAAGAGTGCGATTGATAAACTAAAGGCTTCAGATGTTGAAGCCTATATCAATGCAGGGGACTTGAACGAAGGAACCCATGAGGTCAAAGTTCAAGTGAATGGTCCTCAAAATGTGACATGGACATTATCAAGATCAAAGGTCAAAGTGAAACTCACTTCTACTGATACAGAGGATCAGCCGGCGTCGACGAATGATCGAAAGGATCAAAAAGATCAATCAACTGATGATGATGATCAGAGTGAGAAGAGTAAAGAAGAATCCACACAAGATAAAGCAAAGAAAGAATCAAGTCAAAGACAGCCGGTCAAAGAAGATAAAAAAGAGGACGAAGCGTCCTCTTGAATGGAAAAAGGAGCGATTGAAACATGGGCAAGTACTTTGGAACTGATGGTGTAAGGGGTGTAGCAAATAGCGAATTAACACCAGAGCTCGCATTTAAAGTTGGGAGATTTGGCGGCTATGTGCTCACAAAGGATAAAGAACGTCCAAAGGTACTCGTTGGACGAGACACACGTGTATCCGGTCATATGCTGGAAGGAGCGCTCGTTGCAGGCTTACTTTCAATTGGAGCTGAAGTGATGCGTCTAGGTGTGATCTCAACACCTGGTGTGTCTTATTTAACGAAGGCAATGGATGCTGAAGCGGGTGTCATGATTTCTGCTTCACACAATCCAGTTCAAGACAACGGCATTAAATTCTTCGGCGGTGACGGCTTTAAGCTGTCAGATGAACAGGAAAGCGAAATTGAGCAGCTGATGGATCAGCCAGTCGATCAATTACCACGCCCAGTTGGAGCGGATCTTGGAACGGTCAATGACTATTTTGAAGGCGGTCAGAAATACTTGCAATTCTTGAAGCAGACAGCGGATGAGGATTTCACAGGTATTCACGTGGCGCTTGACTGTGCACACGGTGCAACCTCTTCTCTAGCGACACATTTATTTGCAGATTTAGATGCTGATGTGTCTACAATGGGAACATCACCAAATGGACTGAATATCAATGATGGTGTAGGCTCAACTCATCCAGAGGCACTTTCTGCATTTGTGAAGGAGAAGGGTGCAGATATTGGTCTTGCGTTTGATGGTGACGGTGACCGTTTAATTGCAGTCGATGAAAAAGGTGATATCGTAGACGGCGATCAAATTATGTACATATGTGCACGTTATTTGAAGGATGAAGGCCGATTAAAGGATGACACCGTCGTGTCAACGGTCATGAGCAACCTTGGTTTTTATAAAGCGCTTGAGAAGCAAGGCATTAAGAGCATTCAAACTGCTGTTGGTGACCGCTATGTGGTCGAAGCGATGAAAAATGATGGCTATAATGTCGGCGGTGAGCAATCAGGCCATTTGATTTTCCTTGATTATAATACGACAGGTGATGGCATGCTTTCTGCGATCATGCTTGTGAATACGCTCAAAGCGACAGGGAAAACATTATCAGAGCTTGCAGCGGAAATGGAAAAGTTCCCGCAGCTTTTAGTGAATGTGAAAGTGTCTGATAAATATAAAGTAGAAGAAAATGAAAAAGTAAAAGCAGTGATCCAAGAGGTCGAAAAAGAGATGAATGGTGACGGCCGTATCCTTGTTCGTCCATCTGGAACAGAACCGCTTGTACGTGTTATGGCTGAGGCAAAAACAAAAGAGCTGTGTGATGAATATGTAGCTCGAATTACGGCTGTTGTGAAAGAAGAAATGGGTATTGAGTAATAGATGAAAGCAAATCGCTAGCAGCGGTTTGCTTTTTTTTTTCGAATAAACGACATAATTGGATGGATCTGTACGAATCATATAAGTGAGGGCAACTTGAAGCTGCCTTCATACATAGGAGAGCACATCAAAGGTAGAACGTGACAAGCCTCATCGCATATAGTGTATGGAGGTCTCACTTTCTCAAATGAAGGCAATCACCTGCTAAATTGTGATTGACGGAGGTCAGACCTTATAGTACAATCATCCTTGTGTTACTGGATTTTTATTCTATCAGGAAAGGCAGGGTAGATGTTCAGAAACTCTCTTATAATTATAGCGCCCGAACTAAGCGATCGGACGAAAGATGCTTAGTTGACGAGGATGGAGGTTATCGAATTTTCGGCGGATGCCTCCCGGCTGATCAAAAAAAGAGATCACAGCCGTAAGTGTTTCTTTAAACCAAAGAGGTGACTCTTTGTACAAAGGGAATACACATGATCTCCCAAAATAAACATGTAGAGAGGGACGAAGAAATGTCCCTTCTATTTTAGTAGGCTTTCTTTGTCCCTTTCACATGATCGGGAGGAAGAATATTTATGTGTGGAATCGTGGGTTATATTGGTCAGAATGATGCGAAGGAAATCTTATTAAAAGGTTTAGAGAAGCTTGAGTACCGCGGGTATGATTCAGCAGGTATCGCTGTGGCAAACGAAGAAGGCGTGCATGTGTTCAAAGAAAAAGGACGTATCGCTGAGCTTCGTGAAGTCGTGGATGCAAACGTAGCATCTTCAGCAGGAATCGGACATACACGCTGGGCAACTCACGGTGTACCAAGCCATCTAAATGCGCATCCGCATCAAAGTGCTTCTGGCCGTTTTACGCTTGTTCATAACGGTGTCATCGAGAACTATGTACAATTGACACGCGAATATTTACAAGACGTCACACTAAAAAGCGACACAGATACAGAGGTTGTTGTTCAAGTCATCGAACAATTTGTGAATAGAGGTCTTGATACAGAGGAAGCTTTCCGTCAAACGCTTCTTCAACTAAAAGGCTCTTACGCGATTGCCCTTTTCGATAACGAAAACAAAGAAACAATCTATGTGGCGAAAAACAAAAGCCCATTATTGGTTGGTTTCGGCGAAGATTTCAACGTTGTGGCTTCTGACGCAATGGCGATGCTTCAAGTAACAAACGAATATGCGGAATTAATGGATAAAGAAATGGTCATTGTTACTAAAGACGAGGTTATTATTAAAAACCTTGACGGTGATATCATGACACGTCCTTCTTATATCGCTGAGCTTGATGCAAGCGACATTGAGAAAGGCACATATCCTCACTACATGTTAAAAGAAACGGATGAACAGCCGCTTGTTATGCGCAAAATCATCCAAGAATATCAAGATGAAAACAGCAAGCTTTCAGTCGCTGGCGATATCGCAAGCGCAGTAGCAGAAGCAGACCGCATTTACATTGTGGCTTGTGGAACGAGCTACCATGCAGGACTTGTTGGTAAACAATATATTGAAGACTGGGCAAAAGTACCTGTAGAAGTCCATGTAGCGAGTGAGTTCTCTTACAACATGCCGCTTCTATCGAAAAAACCGTTGTTCATCTTCCTTTCTCAATCTGGGGAGACTGCGGACAGCCGTGCTGTACTTGTTCAAGTCAAAGAGCTTGGTCATAAAGCATTAACGATCACAAACGTACCAGGGTCTACGCTTTCTCGTGAAGCGGACTTTACATTGCTTCTTCATGCAGGACCAGAAATTGCAGTGGCTTCAACAAAAGCCTACACAGCACAAATCGCTGTACTTGCAATTCTTGCTTCAGTTGCAGCTGAATTAAACGGTCAATCTCTTGACTTTGATCTTGTCAAAGAGCTTGGTATTGTAGCAAACGCAATGGAAGCCCTTGTCGATCAAAAGGATGAAATGGAACAAATCGCTCGTGACTTCTTCACAGTGACACGTAACGCATTCTTTATCGGAAGAGGACTTGACTACTATGTGTGCCTTGAAGGTTCACTGAAGCTAAAAGAGATCTCTTACATCCAAGCAGAAGGCTTTGCTGGCGGAGAACTCAAACACGGCACAATTGCTTTAATTGAAGAAGGCACACCGGTCATTGCCCTTGCAACACAAGAGCACGTGAACCTCAGCATTCGCGGTAACGTCAAAGAAGTCGTTGCACGCGGAGCAAACCCATGTGTCATCTCACTAAAAGGCCTAGAAGACGAAGGCGACCGTTTCGTCCTTCCAGCTGTACACCCAGCACTTGCACCACTTGCATCTGTTGTTCCATTACAGCTAATCGCTTACTACGCAGCCCTTCACCGCGGGTGTGATGTGGATAAACCACGTAACCTTGCGAAGAGTGTGACGGTGGAGTAGGGATTAAATAAGATCGGATTTTTGATACCCCTTTAGATATCGTTTTCTAAAGGGGTATTTTTATGTTAAAAGAACTAGTATTATAAAGATTTAAGCTGAACTTTGATTAATGGACAATATCTCCACTTGCTGTCATCATAAATATAGATACGTATTTTAAGGGGGAAATATTATTTTTATTCGATACGTAAAAAAAGAAAAATGGGGAATTGTTTTTTTCTTAATTGGTTATATCGCATTGTTTATCATTTCTTATTGTTTAATTGGTGGTCCTGTTTCAAGCGAAGGACCAATTGGTGTATTCCTTGGATTTTGTATCGTTCAATTTCTTAAATATAGAGCGTTCAAAAAAGATGAAAGAAATAATAAAGGCGTATATCATCGTTTATAAGTTGTAATTTTAACACATTATACTAAGTGCATAATGAGAGAGCGGCCCATTGAGAAAGCATTATAGGTTAAATATTTAACGAAGAAAGAGAGCAGACACATGACCAAACATAAAATCTACACAATGAGTTTTGCAAAAGTCTATCCTCTCTACATCGCAAAGGCAAAGAGAAAGGGACGAACAAAGGCTGAAGTCGATACGATTATTTGTTGGTTAACAGGGTACAGTCCAGAAGAGCTGCAGGAACAGATAGATAAACAGATAGACATTGAAACCTTTTTTGCTGAGGCTCCTGAGCTTCATCCTTCCCGCAGTTTAATCAAAGGCGTCATTTGTGGTGTTCGAGTAGAGGACATTGAGGAAGAAACCATGAAAAACATTCGGTATATGGATAAGCTGATTGATGAGTTAGCGAAAGGAAAGAAGATGGAAAAGATTTTACGAGGTTCATCATGAGAATAACAAGCAAGCCCAGTGAACTAACCTTCACTGGGCTTTTTTATATCTTATAGATCATTCGACCAATAAAAATAAAATCCATTTGAACGAATTCTCTCTTCATGTCGTCAAAAGAAGTAATACTAAAACAAATTGGCGTTTGAAAAGGGAGTGGCGTGGATGGATATGAAGATGATATTACCTCTTATTTTGCTGCAAGCGATTTTGATGGTGATTGGTTTGTTTGATTTATTGAAAAGAGATCCATCGGGGATCAGAGGAGAGGTGAAGTGGGTTTGGGCTTTGGTGATTGTGTTTGTGGCGAGTGCCGGTCCTATTGCGTATTTCATTTTTGGCCGTAAACAATCTTAGTAGGGGGAATTCGCTTGAATATGCTGGAGTGTCATGGGCTGACGAAATCGTATGGTCGGCATAAAGTTTTAAAAGATGTTTCGTTTTCTGTTGGGGAGGCTGGATGTGTTGGCTTTTTAGGAGCCAATGGAGCGGGGAAGACAACAACGATCCGGATTCTCACAGGGCTTGCTCGTCCTACTTCTGGGGTCGTGAAGGTGGCAGGTTTGGATGTCACAAAGGAGATGGATCAAATCAGTCATGTGATAGGGTATTGTCCGCAGCATCCTGCATTTTATCAGGATATGACGGGGCAGGAGTGGATGCATTGGGTTGGAGGGTTATTTCATTTAGAGAAAAAAATCATTCGCTCCAAAACAGAGGAGCTGTTGAAGCTTTGCCGCATATATGAGGCGAAGGATCGTGCCATTGGCAGCTATAGCGGAGGCATGAAGCAGAGGCTTGCCATTGCGCAAGCGCTTATCAACAGCCCGAAGGTTCTCATCTTGGATGAACCTGTGTCTGCACTTGATCCCATGGGGAGAAAAGACGTTCTGACATTGATTGAGCGTCTGAAACAAGAGATGTTGATCTTTATGTCGACCCATATTTTAGATGACATTGAACGTGTGGCAGATCATATTATCATGATCAACAGTGGCAAAATTGAGAAGTCTTCTTCCATGAAACAGATCAAAGAAGACTATATCCAGCCAGTGTTTGAATTTCAATTAGAACAACAGAATACGAAATTAGTGGCTTTGCTAAAAGAGCGGCATTGGGTGGAGGATTGCATTGAGACAGAAAACGCTTATCAGGTGCGAGTCAAAGATCAACAAACGGCATTGAAGGAGCTGCCTCGTCTGATCACTGAAGCTGGCGGTGTTCTCCTCCATTATCGACTATCTAAGCTGACGCTTGAAGATATTTTCATGAAGGTTGTGAATGCATAATGATGTTGAAAAAGGAATTTAGGGAGTTATTTACTAGCTATAAAATCTTATTTGTTCCTATTATTTTTACGATTTTAATGATCACACAGCCTATTACGCTTAAAATGCTGCCAGATCTTCTATCGAAATCAGCTAATTTACCTGAAGGGTCTACATTTTATATACCAGAGCCTAGTGCTGGAGAGGCTTTGGCGAGTGCATTGAGTAAATTTGATTCGCTAGGTGTGTTTATCCTGATTATGATCGTGATGGGGACGATCGCTGGAGAGCGTGCCTCTGGAGTGACCGCGATGATTATGGTGAAACCGATCAGTCGAACGAGTTACTATGTCTCGAAAATATGCGCCTATGCCTGTTTGACTTTGTTTAGTTTGGTGGTGGCAGTGCTTGCCTCTGTTTATTATGTGGACATTCAATTTGGGCATGTGGATTGGATGAATGTGTTAAAAGGAACACTTCTTTATTATCCGAATTTATTGCTGATTGTGGTATCGACCAATTGTGCTTCGGCGTTCTTTCAACGTTCTGTCACAGCTGGCGGTGTGTCGCTTTTGATCAACCTTATTCTGTTTACCGTTCCTTCATTTTATGAAGAGACATTAGGGAAGTTTGCGCCTAAAGGCGTGACAAGTGCAGCCGAAGAGATGATTCATAAGGGGACTTATTCGGATCAGGCACTTACAAGTCTTCTAGGTGTATCGGTATTGATTGTTTTCTTTTTTCTCGTCGGATGGTTTCTTTTTAGAAAACAAGAATTATAGCAGGCTGTTGCGATTATTTCTGAAGGTTTACTTTGAGCATAAAAATCTGAATATGGTAGAAAGTTTGATATGATGATAAAAATTGACTGTATTTTCAGAAAAGAGGTTTTTATTTATGAGAACATCACGTAATCCTGAGACCATTCATCCGCCAGTCGCACCATATACCCATCAAATAGAAACAACAGGACCTCAGCGGTGGTTAACCCTATCAGGTCAGGTGGGGATGGAAGCGGATGGGACAATCCCAGAGAGCCCGTTGGAGCAGCTCGAACTAGCGTTAGAGAATGTGAAGCGAAACGTTGAAGCGGCAGATATGGCTGTGGAAGATATAACGAAACTAGTATTTTATCTCGTTGGAGAGTTCGATGCAGAGAGCAGGAAACAAATCATGGGACAGTTTTTAGGCGATCATCTGCCTTGTATGACGATGATTTATGTGGTGGCATTGGCTTCCCCTGCTTTACAGGTAGAGGTGGATGCTTGGGCGTGTCAGGAGATGGTTTTGGGTGAATAGATAAAAGATTGGGATACTGCAACCCAATCTTTTTTTATTTTGTACATAATCTTTTTTATTTTTCCGTTGTATATAGAATAGATTACCTCATTTCTATTACCTTGTTATTCTCTATATGGTAATATTAGGGTTAATAATTAGTGGGTCTAATGACATTCGTTTTTGATTTTTAACACACCATAGATAAGCATACATCACTCTAATAAAAGGGAGAGATTTGATGCCATTCATGGAGGTTCAGAATGTAAGCAAACGATATAGAAATGGTGATGGGATAGAGGATCTGTCATTTTCCATCGAACCAGGGGAGGTTGTGGCGCTGCTTGGGCCTAATGGTGCCGGGAAGACGACAACGATTCGGTGTTTAACAGGTCTATATAAACCAGATGGAGGGGAAATTCTCATAGAGGGTTTCCCGCCTGGTCATGCCCATGTCAAAAAACAAGTAGCTCTTATTCCTGATCAGCCGTATTTGTATCCAGACTTAACGGCTGCTGAACATGTTCAATTCCGTGCACGTGGATATCATAAAGGCTTAAAACAGATCAAGGAAAAGGTATATGAAGCGTTGAAAGAAGTACATATGGAAAAGAAGATGAATGAACTGTGCGGAAGGCTTTCAAGAGGCCAAAAGCAGCGTGTCGTCTTAGCAGGAGCCATTGTTCAAGATGCCTCCCTTTTTATATTAGATGAACCGACTGTCGGGTTAGATATTCCGTCTAAACAGTGGCTGTCGGATTGGCTGAGACAAAAAAGCAGTCAAGGTGGGTCGGTCTTTGTGTCGACTCATAGTCTGGAGTTCGTTCTCGATACAGCCAGTAGGGTGGTATTTATTCGAGACGGTGCCATCATGAAGAGTATGGATGTTCCTCAATTAAAGGAAGAACAGGTTGAGTGGAGGGCAGAAGTTATTCAACTTTTGGGGGAGTGGTCAAGTGAATAACACACTCTCCCTTTTATGGATGAAATCTCAAAGGCGCTTGATCAGTAAAAATCAAGAAAAGAAAATGCCTTTTCTGATCTTACTTCTTTTCATAGCGGCAATTGGTTTTCAGCTAAGTGCAGTTTCAAGTATGGGTGATTGGAATACGGGTACAGCTGGATGGATCATTATCTGTTTGTTTGTTCTTTATACGGGGGTTGGTTTGTTTACGAACCGGCTGCCTAGCCAAATGAACGATATCATTTGGTTATATGGAAATGGCGTTTCTTTATGGACGGTTGTTATCAGTGTGTGGATGTATCACATTTTCTGGAGAGGGGCTCTTCTCATTTTCTCTGCTGTAGCTGCCGATCTACTCTTGTTTTTTATGACGCAGCAGTACCCGTTTCTGCTTGGCAAATCACTCATTCTAACAGGGCTGTTATGTTTGGTCGAAACTTGGATGATTGCGGTTTCTTGTGCTAGAACCATTCGAGTATACAAGCGTTTGCTCTTACTCGGTTTTGTCTTGATGTTCTTCAGCTTTGCACTACTTGTTTTGAATCAATTGGTGATGAAACAGCCTTCATTGATGAACATTGCTGATTCTTTAATGTTTCAAGTTGGACGTATGATCGAAGAGTTCTCCATTCTTTCTGTCTTCATTTTTATTGGAGTGATGTTTCTATCTTTCATGATGATGTACAGTGCTAGTCATCGTTTAGAGATGAAGGAGTCTTTAGTCAAGGAGGCAGTATTTTGGGAGGAATTTGAGGGGAAACATATTCAATCAAGTCCAATCGTTCAAAAAAAGAGCAGGACATGGTGGGGACTTCCAGCATTAACGGGCGTTTGGGCTTTTCTTTGGATTGAATTATTGCTGATTAAAAAGTATATGATTTTCCATGTACTATCTACCATGCTGTTAATTGGTACTTACTATGTCGTCTTTACCTATTTTTCAGATTGGCTGAATCTATTCTTGATCGTCATCGCGGCATCCGTTCTTTTTAGTTCATACTATGCAGGGATTGTAAGACACGCACAAACAGGAGTGCTCTACCTTTTTCCAGGTGCTTTATATCAAAAAATCATTCTGTTAGAAGTGTTTCAAACCTTTTGGCTGTATGCTTTCTACTTGATTTCTCTTTATTTGGTTGAGATTCAGGATGTTTTGTATTGGACCTTATTTGGTGGAGGAGTTTATATATGGTTTTTGGTCATACGACTCTTTGCCTTTATGCAGCCTCTGAGACGAGAAAGGAGTTTTGCTTTGGCCGCCTATTATCGATCATTGCTATTTGCGTCTGTGATCAGTGCGATGGTCATGATTAGCATTTATCTCATCACTGATGGCTTGTTGACTACAATTGTATCCCTAGCGGCTGGGGCTGGATTTTATGTGCTTTGTTATCGATACCGTGCGGTTCATTAAAAAGAGGAGTTGATTGTAAATGAAACCAGAAAATAAGCTGTCTCAATCCGTTCAACAATTGGCCAATACAAATGAAGTAACGATCGTTCAAGCAATGGGGGAATTGAGAAAGTCAGGAAAAGATGCAGTGCCAGTGCTTGTTGAAGCTTTAAAAGAAAAGGGGTCTCTGCGAAATATTGCCGCAGCAGTACTGGGTGAATTTGGAGCAGATGCGGGGGACGCAGCTGAACCGCTAGCACAGCTATTAGAAAGTGACGAAGAGGATACAAGAATGGCAGCTGCCACGTCACTCATGAGGATTGGTCAGCCTAGTCTGCCATTTCTTCTGCCATTAGCGAAACGTTATGAGGGACCTACTTGTTTTTGGGCATCATGGTGTATTTCTTGGATTGATCCATCAAAAATCGAAAAAAAAATGTACGAGTGCTTAAAACAAGAACAAGAAAATCCAACAGGCAGCGTTACTCCTTTTGCTGCAGAGGAAGCTTTAGGGAAAATTATCGCTTTTCAGCTAAAGGAAAAAGGGGATGAGTAATATTAAATGTGTATATGTTATAAAAATTACGCCACATAAACTTGGAATAAATAAGAGAAGGGGATCGTTATGTTTCGATCAAATAAAGAGTTAAAAAGAAATGCATTTTTCTATGCAGGAGTTGGTATCGTTCTAGTGATTATTTTCATTCTTGAAGTGGTGCCAATTAGTTCTGAATGGGAATTTTCCTTTATTTTTTTAGGATTGGCCATCTTGTTTTATCTTAAATTTGTCATGCGCATAGAAGAAGAACAGACATCATTATAAAGAGTATTCTTATCAACTGTAGATTTAATAAAATGTCGTTTATAAATCTACAGTTGATGGATTGTTTAAATGGGATTGTCAATGCTCATAAATATTTCTTCTAAAGAGGGCTCATCGACTTCTAATCTAAAAATATCAATATTTTTTGATAAGAATAGTTTGTTGATGGTTGGGATTCTTGCTTCGTCCTCAATCACTAGATGGGAATTTAATTCGTTAATTTTGCATTTTTCCACGTTTTCCTTCAAGTCTCTTAATAAAGATTCCTGCTGGTTCTTACAAATGGCACTGTGTTTAATATAAACAGTCAAATTCTTTTTATAGGTTTTTCTTAAATCCTCGATACTACCTTTCGCTTGAAGAACACCCTTGTTCATGATGGCCACCTCGTCACATAATTTTTCTACCTCATTTAAGTTATGTGATGTTAAAAATATAGTTGTCCCATTTGCAGCGATTTCTTTCAACATGGAATGGATTGTCAATGCTGAGTTCGCATCGACCCCAGAAGTAGGTTCATCTAAGAAAATGAGTTCTGGATTATTGATCAGTGCTTGTGCAATTCCCAGTTTCTTTTTCATTCCGAAAGAAAAGTGTTTAGTTTTTAATTTTGCAGCATCTTTTAACTCAACTTTATCAAGGAGTTCTAATAAATCCTCTTTCTTCAAATATAACTTCAATATTTTGCTGAAATACTCCATATGTTCAATGGCTGTCATATTTTCATAAAGTGATGAATAATCAGGAAGAACTCCTATTCTCCTCCAACATTCTTTTTGTTGCGCTTTTTTGTAACCTAATAATTCGTAGTATCCTCCGGTTGGTTGAATGATGCCTGTTATCATATTAATAAATGTCGACTTTCCAGCACCATTTTTCCCTAAAAACCCAAATATTTTTCCCTTTTCAATGGTCAAATCTATTTCATTAACCACGATCTTATTTCCATACTTTTTTGTTAGTTTTTTTGTTTTAAGTGCATACACTATAAATCCCTCTTTCTTAAAGTGATGATACTTATGAGTAAAAATATGACAGGGAATATGACCACAATATAAGTGAAGTCAGTCTGATCGTTTGTGAAATAATAATATGGTGTGATGTAACTTACGATTTGAATGAAAACATTTGTAGTTCCGATGCTGATCATACCAATGATCGGCAAAATAATGGATATTGTTATGCCTAAAAACATCGTAATTGAAGGGCTTGAAATAATAGTAGATAGCAGCAAGCTGAACCCTAAAAAGTACGAGATAAAGATGATGGACTGAATCAATTCTAAAAAGTAAAATGCGTTTGAGAAAGGCATTATTAGAATGAAAGAAATTGTTAAACATACAACCCAAAACAGAAAATTCCCGAGAAATTTTCCAAGTAAGATACTACTTCTGGACGTCTTAGTGACTAAGAAACGAACTGTACGAGAATAAACCTCTTTATTCACAGCGTTATGAGCGAGACTTGTGATAAAAAGTGGTGCGGCAATAAAAAGTAAAACCATTAATCCACCTACATATGCATTTTCATTTAGACCTAGAGAATCGAATTGATTACTAAATTGACTAAGGATTTTTGCAGTACCTGTTGAAATTCCAATGATGATAAAAACAATTAGGATGGATCGTATACTTTTAAACAGTACTTTAAACTCTTTCAATCCTATTGCAAACATGACATCCCCTCCTCTAAAGATGGATTTTATTTTTTGTGGCTGAATGATTTTTAGAAATTACAATCATTCCAGCTATTAAATATGCAGCACTGCCAATTAAGCCAGAGAAAACAGTTAATAAGCTACTTGAAATACCTGTTGTGATTAACATAATACCTGCAGCCCGCACATTTCTTTTCATGACTTGTAAAGAAATTGCCCCAACTAAGCTGCTTAGCATAGATAAAATGATCATATATATAGTTCCGTTCGAAAGAATTACAATTATTTGTTCTGGTGTGATACCTGTGATGTTTTCATCTTGTAAGAAGCTTTGAATTAAATTGTTTGTATCCTCACTATTTCTTGTACCTTCATGCAATATAAAACTTCCAATCGATAATAAAATAAATAATGAAATTCCTAAAAAAATAAGTGATTTTTCTAAAGTTTGATTCATAATAGCCTCTATAAATACCAATTTATTGTTTAGTTATCTTAAAAAGACAATATCATGGATCTAGTCCATTTATCCATATATTTTTTAATAAAGTTTAAAATAATTTAATATTGTTAAAAAAATTATTGAAATTATGATCATTTTTATTTAATATATGTTATGCTATTAGCAAAGAGAGGTTGTGGATACATGGAAAAAGATATTCCTACGTGGATTCTAGCTGTAGATGCTGAAGATAGAGAATTTATCAGAAAATTTATTCTCAGTTCAGGCTCTTTAAAACAAATGGCAAAAGATTATGATGTGTCCTATCCTACGGTCAGGACTCGTCTAGACAGAATTATTGAATTAATTCGTTTAAATGACACGTTAGAACAAGAAACATTGATTAAATATGTAAAAAAACTTGCAATTGAAGAGAAAATCAGTTTAGAAGTGGCCAAAGGTATAATAGAAAAATATAAAGCAGAAAGGGGTAAAGATGATGAATGAAATCTTGTACTTTCTTATAATCGTTAGCATTTTTGCTTTGCAGTATTTCTTATCAACACGAAATCATTTGATGTGGGGAGCGTGCATTCCTATTATCTTTTTAGTAGTAATGGGTTGGTTATATTCCACGTATCAGGTAAATCATCATATTGGTTTTATCATATTGCTGTTGGTGGGATTAGCTCTTTTGATCGAAGAATGGAATCGAGGCCGGAGAATGCTTCATCAAAAGAAGAAAAAAGAAATTGAAAAAATGAAATCACAGGATATTGTATTATAAATTTTTAAGTCATTTTATATGGAGATAGCATATTACATATTAATAGAAGATGATGAAACTCCTGTTCAAAATATCTTCAGTAAAATAGCAACTTTATAGGATGATATATCCTTAATTTTAAAAATAAGGTATGATAAATATGCTTTATCTTTATATTGTCCGAAGGAGCTGTCGAGTTGAAGGGATCTAGGGTTGAGTTTATTGATAGTTTACGTGGTTTTAGTTTATTAGGTATTTTGATCGTGAATATGCTTAATTTTCAATATGATTATGATTTTGAGAAAATGTTTGATTCGAGTTTTTGGGGGCAGGAATTCGGTGTATATGTGACGGAAATTTTGTTCCAAGGGTCTTTTTATCCGATTTTTTCCTTTTTGTTTGGGTATTCTTTTATCAAGCTGATTGAATCGACGAAGGCCAAGGGGTTAAATACGAATGCCATTGTCGTTCGCCGTGGTTTTGGTCTGATTGTGCTTGGGATGCTGCATTTAATCTTCATTTGGAGTGGCGACATTCTTCTCTATTATGGAGCTTGTACGTTTTTCCTAATGATGTTTATAAACAGCCGAATCAAAACAGTGTTTATATGGTCGGGTATTTTAGGTGCCTTATCTTTAGTGATTTATCCATCTCTAATGAATTTTATTTACGGAAATCCTGATTTATTAACGAATGTATATGGGACTGGTACATATGGCGATATTGTATTGAGCCGGATTACAATTGAAGATGATATGGTAATCGTCTCCATCATTATGGCAATTGTAACACTTACTATGACACCAATTTTAAGTCTTCTCTATGCTCCTATCATGATCGGTCCATTTGCACTGCTTGGCATGGCGATCGGGAAAAAGGGTCATTTGACAGAAGAAGATCGAGGCATGGCTTATCGTAAAGGCTGGGTTTGGATGATTATCATCGGGCTTGCTTTAAAATGTGCGACGTTTATTGATGCTCCTTGGAGTGAAATGGTGTTGACGTTAGGAGCCTATGTCCTGACGATCGGTTATATTCAAGCGTTTATTGTTTTTTACTATTCAAAGGCTGCACAAGGGTTGAAACGTCTGCTTGCAGGGCTTGGCCGTTTGTCTCTATCAAACTATTTGGCGCAGTCGATTATTTGTACAACGATTTTCTATTCTTATGGACTTGGTCTATTTGGACAATTGGGGTCAATGTTTGGGCTGCTTCTTGCTGTCGGACTGTACACAGCACAGCTGTTCATCAGCTATCTCTATTTGAAAAAATGGAGAAGAGGTCCTGTGGAGTGGCTTATGGGAAAATGGGTATATTGGAAATAAAGCATTTTGTTAAAGAACCGTATGGCTTTTGGGCTGTGCGGTTTTTTATTTTAAAAAAATGAGGAGAACATTTTTTAAAATAGTTGAATATTCTTTTAATGTGTATATAATGTATATATAGTATATATACATTATTTTGTTCTAACTATGTGAAAAAAGAGGTTTTTATATGCAAATTACGATTTCAAACCATTCTAAGGAGCCCATCTATGAGCAAATTACGAATCAAATCAAATCGATGATTTTAATGGGTGAGCTTGCAGAAGGCGCAGCACTGCCGTCTATTCGCAAGCTGGCGAAGGATCTACAAATTAGCGTGATTACAACAAAGCGAGCGTATGAAGAGTTAGAGAAGGCAGGATTTATTTATTCAATTGTAGGCAAGGGATCTTTTGTTGCTGAACAAAACGTAGAAGTGATGAGAGAGAAGAAATTGAAGGTGATCGAGGAACAGCTTGGAGCGGTTGTCACAAACGGGAAAGAATTAGGCTTATCTTTTGATGAATTGCAGCAGTTATTAAAGTTCTTATATGAGGAGTGAGATGAGTGGAGCATGTGATTGAATTCACAGGAGTTTTGAAACGATTCAAGGATTTTTCAGTTCAGAATCTAGATTTACAAGTTAAGAAAGGATTTGTTACAGGGTTTATTGGAGAGAATGGAGCGGGTAAGTCGACCACCATTAAAATGATCATGAATTTGTTAAAACCCGATTCAGGTGACATCAAGGTTTTTGGATTGGATTATCATACTCATGAAAAAGAGATTAAGGAACGAATCGGCTTTGTTTACGATGCTAACGTTTTTTTCCCAGGATTGAATTTAAAGGACATCAAACGAATTGTAGCACCTGCCTATAAACGCTGGGATGACCGGCTTTTTGAGCAATATATTGAGCAGTTTGGTCTGCCGCTGAATAAAGCGATCAAAACATTCTCAAAAGGGATGCAGATGAAGGCGTCGCTTGCGATTGCGCTGTCGCATCATGCAGAGCTGATTATCATGGATGAGCCAACTGCTGGTTTAGATCCGGTTTTTAGAAGAGAGCTGCTCAGCACGTTACAAGAATTGATGATTGATGGAAATCGGACGATCTTTTTCTCGACGCATGTGACGACTGACTTAGACCGGATCGCGGATTATATTGCGTTTATACAAAATGGAAAATTGGTGTTTCAACAGTCGATTCATGAAGTGGCAGAAAGTTATGCGCTTGTGAAAGGAAGCCTGGAGTTATTGGATCGAGACACAGAAAAGGCCTTTGTCCATATCATGCGTACAGCAGCCGGATTTGAAGCATTAACCGATCGGATTGATGAAGTGAAACTCATTTTTGGGGATGCTGTTGTGATTGAACCGGCGTCGCTTGAGGATATCATGTTTTATTTGAAAGGCGGGGTTGCGCATGTTTCATTTAATTAAGCGTGATGTGATTTTGCAAAAGAAGCAGTTACTTATTTTTATTCCGTTTATCTTATTTTTTATTTTCATGGATGTCCATCCAGTATTGACGTTTCTAGTTGCTAGTGTCTTCATTCCATTTAACACATATGCGTATGATGAAAAGGCAGAAACGAATATTCTATTAAACTCCTTACCTTATACACGTAAAGAAATTATCGCATCACGTTATCTTGGCGCCATTTTCTATATGAGTATTGCGATCGTGCTGACAAGTGCTGCATTATTTGTGTTTGGGAAGCTGTTTTCGCTGTCAGATATTGCGATTGGCAGCGGGTTGTTTTTATTGTTCGCGGCGTGTACTTTTCCATTGTTTTATATCTTAAAGCCCGGTTATATCACAACGGCAGTGATTATTGGCTTTATCGTATTATCTGCTATGGGACCACCTGTTGTTCTCTATTTAGCAGAGCAATTCAGTGGGATCACTGATTTTATTATGAATTTATCGATCCCTATTTTATATACGGGGTCAGCTGTGCTGATTATGCTTTTCTACCTGCTGTCTTGGGGGCTTTCTACTGCGATTTACCAGAGGAAAGTGTTTTAGGAAAGCAATTGCCGATGTTCCTATAAATTTACAGTTTGAGCTTAGAAGACCGTGTGAGCGGTCTTTTTTTGAAGATTTTTCTGGTTATTGATTATATCAATATAAAATAATTTGAACTTACTTTTATGTCAGAATATTTTGTTAATAGTGTTTTCCTCAAAAAAACAATTGTTTTTTAAGGGTAGATTTATTATGATAATATACATCGAAAGATTGATGTTTCTCAATCAGAATGAAAATTCTGATTTTTATTTTTTATGTTGTTTGTTGATGAGGGGGAAGAAAAGTGGCTCAAAAGGAATTAAAGAGAGGGTTAAGTGCCCGCCATATTCAAATGATCGCTCTTGGCGGCACAATCGGTGTTGGCTTATTTATGGGGTCAGCGAAGGCCATTCAATGGACAGGTCCATCGGTTCTTCTAGCGTACGCAGTGTGTGGTATTTTTATCTTTTTTATTATGCGAGCGATGGGAGAAATGTTATATCTTGAGCCGAGTACAGGGTCGTTTGCTACATTCGGGCATCAATATATTCATCCGCTTGCAGGGTATATGACGGCTTGGAGTAACTGGTTCCAGTGGGTCATTGTCGGAATGTCTGAAATTATTGCTGTTGGGGCTTATATGAAATATTGGTTCCCAGAGCTGCCTGCGTGGATTCCAGGGTTAATTGCGATGATCATTTTAGGAGCGGCCAACTTGATTTCGGTTAAGTCGTTCGGTGAATTTGAATTTTGGTTTGCGATGATCAAAATTGTGACGATTATCTTGATGATTGTTGCAGGTCTAGGCATTATTTTCTTCGGATTTGGAAATGGCGGGACGCCTATTGGCTTGTCTAATCTGTGGGCGCACGGCGGGTTCTTTACAGGTGGATTTACCGGATTCTTGTTTGCATTGTCGCTCGTCATTGCTGCCTATCAGGGTGTTGAGCTGATTGGGATTACAGCAGGTGAAGCACAAAATCCAGAAAAGACGCTGACAAATGCCATCAAAAGTATCATCTGGCGTATTTTGATTTTCTATATCGGTGCGATCTTTGTCATTGTGACTGTGTATCCATGGGATCAGCTGAATACGCTTGGCAGTCCATTTGTGGCGACGTTTGCGAAGATCGGAATTACAGCAGCGGCAGGTATTATTAACTTTGTTGTGATTACAGCAGCGATGTCAGGCTGTAATAGTGGTATTTTCAGTGCGGGCCGTATGCTTTATACATTAGGTGTAAATGGTCAGGCGCCTGCTTTCTTTACAAAAATTTCGAAAAATGGTGTACCGTATTTTGGGACATTCGCTGTGCTGATTGGTCTAGCGATAGGAGTTGTTCTGAATTATGTTTCTCCGCCAAACATTTTCGTCTATGTGTATAGTGCGAGTGTTCTTCCTGGGATGGTGCCTTGGTTTGTCATTTTGATTAGTCATATTGGCTTCAGAAAGGCGAAGGGAGCAGCGCTTGATCAGCATCCGTTCAAGATGCCGCTAGCACCGTTTTCTAACTATCTTACAATCGGATTCTTAGTAATGGTACTTGTGTTTATGCTCATTAATCAGGATACGCGTATTTCTCTTATTGTAGCAATTGGGTTCTTGATTTTAGTGGCGCTTAGCTTTTTTGTATTTGGAATTGGGAAACGGAAACCGATTGAAACAGCTTCTTCTGATCAAACGGTGAAATAATCAAAAGCCTTGCGGAGTGGACCGCGAGGCTTTTGTCGTTTACAGAGAAGCTTTGACACGCTGAAAGACATCTGGATAGTTGGTGAAAAGACCGGTGACGCCGTATTGCAGAAGACGTGTCATGTCTGCTTCGCTGTTGACCGTATATGGATGAAGGAGCAGTCCGTGGCTTCTGACCTGCTGGACGTTTTCAGGTGTTAAAGCTCTAAAATTCGGTCCGACTCCCACGGCGTACGTTTTAATAAAGTCGAGCTGATCGTCTGTGATGGATGTCATTTGGGCTCTGTCTAATAGCTGTACTTTTGGAAGGCGTGGAGCTAATTTCTGCAGCTTTAGCAGGCTGTCTTGACTAAAGGATTGTATGATAACCTGCCCTTTTCTTGTGTGTTTCCCAAGAAGATGATGTTTCTTTAAGGCGGCCAATAGTTTTTCTTCCATTTGCGGATAAAGGTCTGGTTTTTTTGTTTCAATATAATAATTCTCTCGTTTTCCGAAATAGCGCAACACCTCATCTAATGTAAGGATTCTCTGTCCGATATAGTGGGCATTTTGTCTGTCGGGATTGGCTTCGTTAAACCATGTGCCCGCATCAAGCCGTTTGATTTCGGCAAGTGTGAGGTCTTTGACCCACCCTGTTCCGTTTGTGGTCCGGTCAACGGTTTCGTCGTGCATCACGATGAGATGTCCATCCTTTGTCATTTGAAGATCGAGTTCGAGGTAATCAGCATTCATCTTTGTGGCCAGCTTGTAGGAAGCCAGGGTATGCTCTGGTGCATACCCTGATGCTCCGCGGTGTGCAACGGTTAGGATACGATCTGGAGATAAAAGATGTTCATGAGCCGATATGGTGGCCGGCACCCACGCAAAAGACAGTAAAGCAAAAGAGAGCAACACGAAAGCAAGTAATCTACTTTTCTTCATATTTTAACCTCCTTTTACGGTAACTGCCTTCATCATAAGAAATAGATGTAAAGAGCATGTTGGGCGGATATGAATCTTTTATGTGATTTTCATTAAGCTTGCTCTACGCGTTTTCCTGTATTCCATGTCATCGCAAGGAAAACAATCGCAAGCACACAAGAACCAACCAGTAAAATGAAGCCTCCTGTCCAGTCATAGTGATCAACGACGACACCCATCATGGCATTGGCAAATGCAGAGCCGCCAATGTAGCCGAAGAAGCCTGTCAGTCCGGCAGCAGTGCCAGCTGCTTTTTTCGGAGCGAGATCAATGGCTTGAAGTCCAATGAGCATAACAGGTCCGTAAATCAAAAAGCCGATGCTGATGAGGGCAATGTTATCGACCATTGGATTGCCAGCAGGATTTAGCCAGTAAACGAGAACGGCAATTAACACCCCGACCATAAAGATGACGCCAGCTGGTGCGCGGCGGCTTCTAAAGAAGCGGTCACTAATCCATCCGCACAATAATGTACCGGGGATGCCTGCATATTCATAAAGAAAATAAGACCAGCGTGAATGCTCTGGTGAAAAGCCCTTCGCTTCTGTTAAGTAGGTCGGCGCCCAGTCAACAACACCGTAACGGACGAAGTACACAAACACGTTGGCAATGGCGATATACCATAGGAATTTATTGTTGAGTACATATTTAAATAAAATCTCTTTCACTGTTAATTCTTTTTCTTGATCCTCATATTTTTGTGCCGGATAGTCATTTCGATATTCCTCGATTGGCGGAAGACCAGTGGATTGCGGGGTATCCCGTACGAGAAGAATGATCACGAAGGAGACGATAATGGCAATGATGGCAGGGAAGAAAAAGATACTTTTCCACGTCGCAAACAGCACAATTCCTAATGTGATAAGCGGTGCAAGAATCCCCCCGCCGATATTGTGAGCGACATTCCAAATGGACATTTTCGTACCACGTTCACTAACCGAAAACCAGTGTGCCATCGTACGTCCGCATGGCGGCCACCCCATGCCTTGAAACCAGCCATTTAAGAACATGAACAAAAACATGATCCATACACTGGATGTGACCCACGGAAATGAGACAAATAGGATATTGATAAGAGCTGATAAAAAGAGTCCGGCAGCTAAAAAGTATCTGGGGTTACAGCGGTCTGAGATCATCCCCATGATGAATTTACTAAAGCCATAAGCAATGGATACGGCTGCGAGTACAAAGCCTAATTCACTTTTCGTGAACCCCTCTTCCTGTAGATATGGAATGGCAAAAGCGAAATTTTTGCGCAGCAAATAGTAGCCCGCATACCCGATAAAGATGCCTAGAAAGACTTGCAGCCGCAGCCGCTTATAGGTCTCGTCTGTTTTGGCATCATCAAGCCTGTCGATATGCGGAGCAGGTTTAAACCATTTGAACATAAAGATCCTCCTTTTGTAGATGTCCGATTGACTGAAGCAAAAGTACGAGAATGGCTTTTGATCCTGTACCTTTTCAGAGACAAAAGAATTGTTAGCGCTTTCTTTTGTACTCCCATCATATCGGATGAAAGAGACGTTTATGATGAGGCTTTTGTCATAAATTTGGAAAAATGGTTCGTGAAGTAACAAAAAAATCCGCACAATGGCGGATTTTTTCTTAGATGTTACAGAGACACATTAATTTTCGCAGATTTCTTTAGCTTTTCAATTTCTTTTTGTACTTCTTTCTGCTTTTCTTGAGATTCTAGCTGTTTTTTAATTTGTGATTTAACCTCTTTGTATTCTGGTGCTTTTTGCTTTTGTTTTTTCATTTGGTCTGCGTATTGGTCATAGTACGCTTTGACGTCTTTCTCAGAGACGGAGGCTGATTTGATTTCTTTGTCGACATATTGGCTGTACTTGATGCTGTCGGCAATGTCGCTTTTCAGCTGATCCAATGTAAGTCCGCTCTTTTTCAGTGCTTCTTCGAATTGAGCGTTGTCTTTAAACTGTTTCTTTTCTTCCTTTAGCTGCTTATCTACTTCTTTGTCAGAGGCTTTGAAGCCCTTCTTCTCAGCATCTTGCAGGATGAGCTCTTGGCCTACGAGCGCATCAATGGTTTGTTTCTTGACTGCTTTCTCGCCTTCTTTAGAAGTTGGGTCTTGCCCGGACTGCTGAAGCTGGCCTTGGATAGTAGATAAGGCGCTATTGTATTCACTGCCTGTGATTTTGTCTTTGTTGACGGTCGCAACGACCTTTTGATCATCGATTTTTTGTGCGTCTAATTTCTTTTGCATTTCTTCCATTTGCTTTTGCTGTTCTTTTTGATCAGCCTGTGTTGTTTCCTTGTTTTTGGCTGCATCGTTTTGCTTATCTTGTTTGGCATCGTTTGACGAGCAGGCTGCAAGTCCAACAGATAACAAACAAGCGATGAGTGTGTATGATACCTTTTTCATCATTTTCTCTCCCTTCGGTATGAGAACGTCTAGTGCGCATTCTAACCGTTTTTTAGGAAAAATAAAACCGTACAGACGATTTGTTAGCGGATTGACATGTTTTTTATCTGTTTGTCCTCATTTTGTCTTCTCATAGTCATCATATGACAAACTTAATCGTGGAATAACTGTTCCATCAATTCGTCGATATTGGTGATTGGCTGGCGGCAGCTGTAGTTTTCACAAATATACACGGTGGTGCTGCCGTCGATTGTTTTGTAATCTTTTGTAAAGGGCGCGAGCTTCGCTAATTCTTTCCCTGTTTCGGCAGTCAATATGATATCAAATGGCACGAAGCGTTTTTGAAGCGCCTGTAAAAGCTGTTCTTTTTGAGGGTCGCCGTTTTTCCCAAGAATGATGATTTCTCTTTTTGCCGCATATTGACTCAAGAGACCTTGCAGAAACGCTGTGTGTCCGCTTGGGTAGGAAGAGACATCGACATAAAAGGCTTTGAACATCTGTTCTAATGTTTTCAGCCAGTCTTGACGTCCAGTCATTCTGCTTAGCTTCAGAAGCTGGTGGAGTGCGGTGCTGTTACCAGAAGGCATGGCACCGTCGTACACTTCTTTTTCTCGAACGAGGAGCGCTTCCGCATCTGAACCTGAGAAGAAAAAGCCCCCTTTTCCCTTGTCCCAAAACAGCTCAAACATGTTCTCGGCAATGGCTTTGGCTTTTTCCAGCCAATCTAATTCAAAAGTCGCTTCGTATAAAGACATATACGCTTTTAGCATATGCGCATAATCCTCGATAAAGCCGAGATGCTTCACGTCACCTTCTCTGTAGCGGACCATAAGCCGCTCATGTTGAACAAGATGTGTTTCTAGAAAAGACATCGCCTGCTGCGCCATAAGAATCGCTTCCTCTGAATCAAAGACACTTCCTGCTTTGGCGAGAGCCGCGATTATCAGCGCATTCCAAGATGTGAGCACTTTGTCATCTACAAGCGGCGCAGGTCGCTGCTGTCTGACTGATTGTAAAATGTGTCGGGCTTCTTGCAGCTTGGAATGAAGTGTATGGTCATCAATTGAAAAAGAGGTTTTGATGTCCTCAAAAGAGGTGGAAATGGTATGAGGGATGTTTTCCCCTTCAAAATTCCCCTCTTCTGTGATGTGATAGACTTCGCAAAATAAAGCGCCAAGTTCCTCTCCTAAATGGGTGATGATCTCATCCTTTGACCAGACGTAATATTGTCCTTCTTTCCCTTCGGAATCTGCGTCTATCGCTGAATGAAAGGAGCCGCCTGGATTCATCATATCTTGTTTAATAAATTGAATCAGACGTCGGACAAGCTTTTCATACTCAGGTTTTGAGGTGAGCTGATACGCTTCTGTGTAAGCTTCCAGCAGCAAGGCGTTATCATACAGCATCTTTTCAAAATGAGGCACCAGCCATTTTTCATCCGTCGAATAACGAGAAAAGCCCGACCCAATATGGTCGTATATACCGCCATTTGCCATCCCATCTAACGTTTTCGTGACCGCATATAGCGCATTCTCCTGCCCCGTCCATTCGTAATAGCGCATCAGAAATGAGAGCATATGAGGTGCAGGAAATTTCGGGGCGGAGGCGAATCCGCCATACAGTGTATCAAAGCTGTTTATGAGCTGATAATAGGCTTTGTGAATTGCCTCTTGAGACAGCGTATTTTCTGTCTGCCCTGCTGCTTTAATCCGCAGATTATTTGTCGCTTTCTCTGCCAATGATTCAATATGATCTCGGTCGTTATGGTACGCATCCAGCAATTGTGTGAGTGCCTCGATGAAGCCAGGACGTCCGTATGCGCTTCTTTTTGGAAAATATGTCCCCGCATAAAAAGGCTTTTGATCCGGCGTGACAAACACATTCAACGGCCAGCCGCCTTGCCCCGTCATCATCTGACAAACCGACATATACATAGAGTCGATATCTGGACGCTCCTCACGATCGACTTTGATTGAAATAAAATGCTCATTTAAGATGTCAGCGACTTGTTGATCTTCAAAGCTTTCGTGTGCCATGACGTGGCACCAATGGCAAGTGGCGTAGCCAATGCTGACAAGCACAGGTTTATTTTCACGTTTGGCTTTATCGAACGCTTCTTGCCCCCACGGGTACCAGTGTACTGGGTTGTGAGCGTGCTGAAGGAGATACGGTGATTTTTCATGGATGAGCGGGTTGGGTGTTTGGTTGTTTGGCATGGAATCACCTTCCTTTCTAAATGTTTTTTAGTATTCTCTTTTCTCTATTTAATATATCAGATTGCTGTTGCCCGTCATCATTTGTCTGTGAGGTATTCCCAAAATGAAAAAAATCAAGGGCTATAAACCCTTGATAGCTACATCAATCGTAATGCTTTAACAAGATGGCTGAATTATGTCCTCCAAAACCAAAAGAATTGGATAGCCCATATTTCAATGAAAGCTCTCTCGCTTCTAATACAACATCTAAGTTGCAGTCTGGATCTTGATTCTCTACATTAATAGTTGGCGGAATCATTCCTCGTCTCAAACTTTCCACTAAAGCAATGGCTTCTACTCCGCCGGCAGCACCAAACATGTGCCCAGTCATTGACTTGTTTGCCGTTGTTGGAATTTCACCTGAACGATCACCAAATAATTTTTTAATCGCTAGAACTTCTGAACGATCACCTACTTGTGTACTTGTTGCATGAGCACTAATAACATCAATTTCATCTGTTGATATGTTTGCACTTCTCAATGCTTTTTTCATGGCTAAGTAGGCACCCTTACCTTCTGGGTGTGATGCTACCATATGATGAGCATCTGAACTAGCTCCGTATCCCACTACTTCACATAATATCGGTGCATCTCTAAGAATCGCGTTTTCTAATGATTCTAATACTAAGATACCTGCGCCTTCACTCATCACAAAACCATCTCTATCTGTATCGAATGGACGGCTGGCTAGGCTTGGCTCTTGGTTTCTAGTAGATAGTGCATGTGCGTTTCCAAAACTGGCCAAAGATATTTGTGAGATGGCAGCTTCTGCTCCACCGGCAAATATAATATCTGCATCATCATTTCGGATCGCATTGAAAGCTTCACCAATAGAGGTGTTCCCAATAGAACAAGCTGTGACTGGTGACAATGATGGCCCTTGTGCCCCTAATCTTATGCTGATTTGGGCCGCAGCCGCATTTGAAATCATCATGGGGACAAGGCTGGGGCTTACTCTTGAGGGGCCTCGTTTATCTAATACATTCACTTGATCAACAAGCGATTGGATTCCCCCGATTCCTGAACCAACATATACGCCTAAACGTTCAAGATCAACTTGATCTAACTGTAATTGTGAATTTTCTAATGCTTGTTCGGCTGCTGCTAAGGCAAACTGACTAAAACGATCTAATCGTTTTGCTTCTTTTCTTCCCAATATTTTATCTGCATCGAAATCACGAACGATTCCAGCTATTTTTGTTTTATAATCAGTTGTATCAAAAGAATCAATGAAAGATATTCCCGATTGTCCTTTTATTAGTTGATTCCAAAAGCTATTCACATCATTTCCCAGTGGAGAAATAACTCCCATTCCAGTAATGACAACTCTTTTCATGATCATTCCCTCCTTGTTTTTATTAACTTTAGCCATTGTGTTATCCTATTACAAGTTGTTGTTTATCCTAGTATAATTAATAATATTTTAAAGGGAGATCTTCATGAAACCTGAAACTAGACTTCAAGCTTTATCAGAATTTCTAAAGAATCAACGTTCGAAAATCACTCCTCAAATGGTTGGTTTACCTGTAGGAACCCGCAGAAGAACACCAGGACTAAGAAGAGAAGAAGTGGCTCAACTAGCCGGTGTGAGTCTTACTTGGTATACATGGTTAGAGCAAGGCAGAGATATAAAAGTATCTACTTCGGTATTAGATGCGATTTCTCGAGCATTACAATTAAATAACGATGAAAGGAGATATTTGTACGCTTTAGCGTTAGAGGAAGGAGTGAAACAATCCTTTATCATTGAGAATGAGAAGGAAATCAGTCCGGCTTTAGTGAAAATGTTGCAGGAGCTTCGTTATTGCCCAACGATTATATCTGATAGAAGAAGTCAAATTGTTGGGTGGAATCAAGCAGCAGCTAATGTATTTTTGGACTTTGAACAAATCATCCCGTCAGAAAGGAATATCATACGCTTACTATTCGCAAGAAAGGAATTTAAAAGTCTAGCCGTGAATTGGGAGCATTTTGTTAGAGGATATATTGCCATATTTAGAACGTATTATGGACAGTATGTAGCTGATGACTGGTATGAGCAATTTATAGAAGAAATGGAGCAGGCATATCCTGAGTTTCGTAAAATTTGGAATGAAAATGAGATCAGCTATGCGCCTGAAGTATTAATTGAATTTCGTCATGCTAAGGCAGGTAAAATGTTGTTTAACCTCACTTCATTACAAGTGTATGGGGATACTGATTTAAGATGCAGTGTCTATACTCCAGTTGAGGATACTGATACGGAGCTTAAGTTGAAACGTTTAATTGAAGGCTAGGTTTCATTTGGATGAAGTTATTATGGCCATTAAATATAAAATAGATCCTATGCCGTCAGCGACAAGTGGGCATAACCGATGCTGATAAGCACTGGTTTATTTTCACGTTTGGCTTTGTCGAAGTCTATTTGCCCCCCAAGCCTATAACGTTTCTGGTAAATGGTGTTTATACATCTCAATAGCATCTGTATGTTCTTTTAAAACGCTCATTGTTTTTGGATGTGGTTTAACATATATCAAAGGATAGTCGACTTCATCTAATTCTTGTTGAGTATGAAAAGCTAATCTTTCATGATCAAGTGAGAATTGAGCATCAATTCCTGTTTTGTTGCCGCGAGAGTCTAATCGAATCCATTTATTAAGTGAATGAAAAAATACAGCATTTAATGCGTGAATACAATATCCTTTATCTGGCGTATCGAACAACATTAACCGCTGGTAACAGAAACCTGTGGGTATTTCTTGTGAGCGCAATAGAGCAGCTAATAGGTTGGACTTTGCATAGCAAATTCCCTCTTTATAAGTTAATACCTCAGATGCATGACAAGTCACTCGTTTGGATTGGATATCCCATGTATGGGGAATTTCATCTCGAACAAACTCAGAGGCTGCTTTTGCTTTTTCTATTTCTGTCTGCAAAGGGTTGAAAAGTTCATTTGATTTTGCTCGAATAAGAGGATGAGAATAATCAACTTCAGCTAGTTCACATAAATAATCATCAAAATTTTTAGATTCACATGTCAAGTTCATGATAGTGTCTCCTTTTCTCTATACTTTTACCGCAGGAGGTCTATTTCTTCACCAACACATATTGTAAGTTTTCTAACTCAAACATATCAATCAGTTCATTGATGTCTTTAAAATAGATATGTTTTCCAAACCGTTTTTTGCTTAGGTCAATTTCTACATCCAATTGATCATCCTTTTCTTTCGTTTCGAGTTCATTTAGACAAGAATAGATTTCGATGGTTTCTCCTTTTGAAAGCTCTTTTTCAATGAATTTAAAAAGTGCACGAAGAGAATGAATGATGTCCAATTCATAAACAAAAGGATGTGTGAATTTGTTTCTTACCGTTTCATAGAAAGGATCTAAATAATCAATGTGAATGCCTTCGAAATCCTCTTCTGTTTCGAATACTTCTATTAAAGGATCTTCTTTTTGATAGGTTTTGTGCTTTTTTTGTTTTTGATCAAACAATTTGATATTGAGTTCAGAGAGTGGTTTATAGGTAGGATTTTGACCAATGGTCCCAAGCGGCAGTTCTTTGTTTGATCCAATATAATGCTGTAAAGTCATAGGTTGCCCTCTTTTCTTTCAATGATTTCTCGTTCGTTGATTATTTTCTTTTTATCAATAAATGGTGGAATGTGCAATTATTTTCACATACGTTCTCTACAAAAGAGAAGGACAAGTCGTTTGACTAAATACCTCTTAGGGTATACTATCTGTTCATAGGAATTCAATAGAAAGGGGTACTTGCGAATGGAATATAATCAGCAGATGAAGAATCGTCTTCGCCGGATTGAGGGGCAGATTAAAGGGGTTCTTGCGATGATGGAGCAGGGAAAGGATTGCCGCGAGGTGGTGACGCAGCTGTCTGCATCACGCAATGCCATTGATCGTGCAATGGGTGTGATTGTGAGTACAAATCTTGAACAATGTGTCCGTGAAAGTCTTGAACAAGGCAAGGATACGGAGGGTCTTGTGAAAGAAGCGGTTGAGCTATTGGTGAAAAGCCGGTAAGAAATTCATCAGCCTTTGGAGGTTGACGGATTTTTTTACTTGTTATAATATACCCTTACCGGTATATGTATATATTTTTTATTTTATATATACCCCCAAGGGTAATTGAAAAAGGAGGAGCAGAATGGAAGAACAGAAAAAACGCACGACGATTGTGCTATTTAGTGGAGACTATGATAAAGCGATGGCGGCTTATATTATCGCCAATGGTGCAGCGGCCTATGATCATGAGGTGACGATTTTTCATACGTTTTGGGGGCTGAATGCCTTGCGCAAGGATGAGATGGTGCCAATGAAAAAAGGTTTTTTAGAAAAAATGTTTGGCAAGATGATGCCGCGCGGGGCTGATCGAATGGGCATTTCAAAGATGAATTTTGCTGGAATGGGCCCAAAGATGATTAAGCACGTGATCAAAAAGCACAATGCCATGACTTTGCCGCAGCTTATTGATATGGCGAAGGAACAGGAGATTAACCTCGTGGCATGTACAATGACGATGGACCTTTTAGGATTGCAGGAGAAAGAATTATTAGATGATATTCAATATGCTGGTGTGGCGGCGTATTTAGCAGAGGCTGAAATTGGGAATGTGAATTTATTTATCTAGTGAGGTGTTAACAAATGATTCAAACACTTTTGATCATCATTGTCATTGGTTTGCTGGTGAGCCGTTTTCTTCCTGTAAAGGGTGTAAAACAAATGGATGCAGCCGATATGAAACCTCAATTGCGTAGGCAGCATCAACAACTGATTGACGTTCGGTCTCCTGTAGAATTTCAAACAAACCATATTAAAGGATTTCGCAACATCCCATTACCTCAGCTAAAAGAACGAGCAAATCAGCTTGCGAAAGACAAAGAGGTCTATGTGATATGCCAAAGCGGGATGAGAAGTATGCAGGCAGCTAAAATATTGAAGAAGCAAGGATTTACACAAATTACGAATATCAAGGGTGGCATGAATGCTTGGCATTAAGTATGTATAAAATATACCCCCACCCCTATATGAAGGAGGACATCACGTGCAGCAACCAACTGTCATTTTAGATGCAAAAGGATTGGCATGTCCGATGCCGATTGTGAAAACAAAAAAACAAATGAATGAGCTATTACCAGGAGACGTGCTTGAGGTGCAAGCTACCGATAAAGGATCAGCAGCGGATCTAGCGGCATGGTCAAAGAGTGCCGGCCACGAATTTTTAGGAACAAAAGTAGAAGGACAGGTGCTTCATCATTTGATACGTAAAGGTGGAGTGCAAGAGAAAGAAGGGGAGTCAATGATTTCGGAAATGCCTTTGAATACGTTCCAACAGAAGGTAAAAGAAGATCAATCTTTGTTTATTTTAGATGTACGAGAACTGGATGAATACGAGGCGGGGCATATTCCAGGAGCTGTTCACATCCCTCTTGGAGAAGTCGAACACCGTGCAGAAGAATTGAGCCAGGATACGCTTATTTACCTCATCTGTCATTCAGGCAGAAGAAGTGAATTAGCCGCGCAAAAGTTAAAAGAAAAAGGATTTCAACAATTAGTGAATATAGTGCCAGGCATGAACAGCTGGACAGGAGAGATTGAAAAATAGGAGCTGAATAAAACGATGTCTGTAAAAGAAATGACAGCAGAACAGTTAACAAAAAAGATTATCAACAAAGAGCCCATCTTTTTGTTAGATGTACGAAACGAATCAGATGTACAGGACTGGAAGATTGAAGGAAAAGCCGTTGATTATATCAATGTGCCTTACTTTGAGCTTCTTGATGGCGTAGAGGATATGGTCGAGAAAGTACCAACAGACCGAGAAGTGCTCGTTGTGTGTGCCAAAGAGGGCTCCTCTATTATGGTGGCGGAGATGCTGTCAGAGGCGGGCAGAACGGTCAGTTATTTACAAGGTGGTATGAAGGCATGGAGTGAGCATGTCGAGCCAGTGAAGATTGGTGATTTAAGCGGCGGTGGAGAGCTGTATCAATTTGTACGGATGGGCAAAGGGTGTCTGTCCTATATGATCATGTCCAATGGAGAAGCTGCGGTTGTGGATGCTGCTCGAATGACGGAGGTCTATATCGATTTTGCGAAAAAGCATGATGTTTCGGTGGCGCATGTGCTGGATACTCACCTTCATGCGGATCATATTTCTGGTGGGAAAAAACTAGCTGATCAGACAGGAGCTGCTTACTGGCTGCCACCAAAAGATGCAGAAGAGGTAACCTTTGAGTACAAACATCTTGAAGAAGGACAGCGGATAACGATTGGAACAGCTTCCATCGACATTCAACCCATTTATTCCCCGGGACATACGATCGGCTCAACATCTTTTATCGTAGACAATCAATTTCTTCTTTCAGGTGATATTTTGTTCGTTGATTCCATCGGAAGACCTGATCTCGCTGGACTGGCGGAGGACTGGGTAGGTGATTTGAGAGAAACACTTTATGACCGATATATGGCGCTTTCGAAAGAATTAATTGTTTTACCTGCGCATTTCATGGTCATGGAAGAAGTGAATGAAGACGGAAGCGTTTGGAAGGAACTTGGCGTTCTATTTGAAGAAAATCATGGACTGAACATTGAAGATGAAGATGTATTTAGACAAATGGTCACGAAGAATCTTCCTGCACAGCCAAACGCCTATCAAGACATCCGGTATACCAACATGGGGAAATTGACTCCAGACGATGAAGAGCAGCGGGAAATGGAAATTGGTCCAAACCGTTGTGCGATTCGGTAATGTTCAATAAAATAAGAAAAGAGGAACGATCAAATGACATCTGATCAACTATTAGACGTAACAGGGCTTGCATGCCCAATGCCGATTATTCGAACGAAGAAAAAAATGAACGACTTGGCGGAAGGTCAAGTTTTAGAAATACATGCAACAGATAAAGGGGCTAAAGCTGACTTAGCTGCATGGGCGAAGTCAAGCGGACATGAATTGATCACGCAGACAGAAGAAGGTCACGTGCTGAAGTTCTGGATGAGAAAAGGGTCCTAAAGGATGTAGGGGTATCTGCTGAAGATCCCCTTTTCCTTTTGCAAAGGAGGAGACCAGCGTGGATTTTGCGTTTTTGATTACACTTTTTATCATCGGATGTATTGGTTCCTTCTTATCAGGAATGGTGGGGATCGGCGGATCTGTGATCAACTATCCCATGCTGCTTTATATCCCGCCTCTTCTCGGTGTGATGGCATTATCAGCACACGAGGTTTCAGGGATTGGCGCCATTCAAGTGCTTTTTTCGACGCTGGGTGGTGTACTGGCGTATCGGAAAAGCGGATATTTACATCGCTCGTTGATTTTATATATGGGAAGCAGTATATTGGCGGGCAGCTTATTAGGCAGTTATGTATCACATTTTATGCCAGAGAAAGGGATGAACCTCGTCTATGGATTACTTGCCATTGTGGCGGTTATTCTCATGCTGATTCCGAAAAAAGGACAGCGTGCAGACGCAGAGGGTGAAGTCACTTTTCATAAAGGACTGGCATCAGGTATTGCCTTTGTAATTGGCAGTGTTTCCGGGGTATTAGGCGCAGGCGGTGCATTTATTTTAGTACCTGTCATGCTGTCTATTTTAAAAATTCCTGTTCGAATGACAATTGCGTCATCACTTGCGATTACGTTTCTTTCTGCTATAGGCGCATCGACTGGAAAGGTATTGACGGGTCAAGTCATGCTTCTTCCTGCGATTGTGCTGATGGCCGCAAGTTTGGCAGCCGCTCCGCTTGGTGCTAAGGTCGGTCAGAAAATCAATGCCGTCTATTTGCAATGGGCACTTGCTGTAATGATTACAGCGACAGCGGTCAAAATTTGGCTGGATATTTTATAAAAGAAAGACCAACAGAGCAAACGTGTTGGTCTTTTTTATTTGACGTCATCGTGCTCGATATACGTTTCTAGTGCGGGGTGGTACTCTTTTTGATAATGAAGGTTGGGACATGTTTTCACGACTTTGCCTTGCAGGGCATTGGACTTTGAGACTTCTAATGCTGTTCTACATTTAGGACAGCGTTCGGCAAAGAATGAGGGCCAGCGTTTCATATATCACCACTCCAGTTAAAGTCTTAAAAACCGATTATATTAATATGAATTATAGGGGATCATGCAGGTGAGGTCAATGGGTGTTTGGGTCTTTTTAACAAAAAAAGAAGCATCCTGAGATGCTTCTTTATCGTTCATATTCTTAATAGGCTTTCGCCCAGAACACCATATCAGATGCAGGCTTTCCGCAGCAGACACATGTGTCAGAAATGGTTTCCTGTTCAAATGGGATACAGCGTGAGGTCGCACCTGTTCTTTCTTTAATATCGTTTTCACAGGCTTCGTCACCGCACCACATGGCTTTAATCAATCGGTTTTCTTCTGCAAGAATTTGCTCGATGTCTTCGATTGTGAGGGCTTGTGATGTTTTTTCATGTAATCGTTCCTTCGCCTTTTCGTACATGGTCCGCTGAATGTCTTCAAGCATTGCTGCGATGGTTTGTTCAAGGGCATCTAATGTGACAGCTTGCTTTTCACCAGTGTCTCGTCTTGCGAGCATCACCTGTCCTTTTTCGATGTCCTTTGGTCCTACTTCTACACGAAGCGGAATACCCTGCATTTCACACTCGTTGAATTTCCAACCTGGCTGTTTATCACTTACATCGATGTCAGCGCGTGAGATGCGGGCGAGTCGATCCTTTAATTCATAGGCATGATCGAGGACACCTTCTTTATGAGAAGCGATTGGCACGATACGCACTTGGGTTGGCGCAATATTTGGCGGGAGGACAAGCCCTCTGTCGTCGCCATGCACCATGATCATAGCGCCGATAATTCTTGTTGTGAAGCCCCATGAAGTCTGCTGGACATGCTCTAGTTTTCCTTCACGGTTTAAAAATTCAATGCCAAACGCCTTTGCAAATCCGTTCCCGAAGAAATGAGAAGTGGCAGTTTGGAGCGCTTTTCCATCATGCATCAAGCTTTCGACTGTATAGGTGAAGCGAGCGCCGGCGAATTTTTCCTTCTCTGTTTTTCTCCCTTTAATGACAGGAATGGCAAGGAGATCTTCGCAAAGAGAAGCATAAGTGTGAAGCATTCTTTCTGTTTCTTCAATCGCTTCTTGCTCAGTCTCATGGCACGTGTGTCCTTCCTGCCATAGGAATTCAAGGGTTCTAAGGAAGGGACGTGTTGTCTTTTCCCAGCGGACGACATTGGCCCATTGGTTATATAGCTTTGGTAAATCGCGGTAGGAATGAATAATGTTTTTATAATGCTCAGCGAACAGCACTTCAGAGGTTGGTCTGACGCAGAGCCTTTCTTGTAATTCGGATTCACCGCCATGTGTGACCCACGCCACTTCAGGAGCAAAGCCTTCGATATGATCCTTTTCCTGCTGCAGCAGGCTCTCTGGGATAAAGAGCGGCATATAGACATTCTCATGACCCGTTTCTTTAATCTGGCGGTCAAGTTCGTCGCGAATATTCTCCCAGATTTTAAAGCCGTACGGCTGAATGATCATACTGCCTCTCACGCTTGAATAATCGACGAGCCGCGCCTTTGTGACAACATCTGTATACCATTGGGCAAAGTCGTCTTCCATGCTTGTAATTTTCTCAACAAATTGTTTCTTTGACATTGCAGGTTCCTCCTTTTTAAAAAACAAAAAAGCTGTACTTTAAGTTAGGGACCATTCCTGGTGGTACCACCCTAATTTAAAGCACAGCTTTACACTCAATTCATGATAACGGTATGAACCGCTGTATAAAACAGAACTAAATCGGCAGGTTCACTTGAAGATGTCAGTAGGAACTTCTCAGCACCGTTCCCTCTCTGTTAAAGATCGATTCAAGCTACTATTCCAGATCTACGTTGATCCTTGTTCGTTGATTTTTCATCAGTTTACCTGTAAATGAAGGAGAAAGCAAGTTGTTCTGATTGCCTTTTTGGCGCCTTTTGCTTAAGGATTGGAATGGCAGTATTTTTCTATTTTTACAGCTTGCGAGTTATGAAAGGCTATGCTAATATATTTGAAGAAAAAAATAGACTTGTATAACCTCAATAATATGGTTTGAGGGTTTCTACCAGGATCCGATAAATCCTGATTACAAAAGCGCGCTTTCCTTTTTTGTAATCAGGGTTTTTTTGTTTGTCTGCACCCTGTATCAAAAGTGAAAGCGATGATATAGAGAGAAGGGATGTTAGACATGAACTGGAGAGTATATTTATTAGCCGTTTCTACTTTTGCGGTTGGATTAGTTGAGCTTGTGGTCGGGGGCATTCTGCCAAGCCTTGCAGAGGATTTGAATGTGTCTCTGGCAACAGCGGGGCAGCTCATTACGGTATTTGCGATTGTGTATGCCATTTCAGCACCCGTGCTGCTGACCGCCACAGCCAAAATCGAACGAAAGCGTCTTTATTTAATCGCGTTATTGGTGTTTACATTAGGAAATGTGTTCACTTATTTTAGTTCGACCTTTGCCCTTGTGATGATCTCACGGGTATTGATCGCAATGAGCACAGCGCTTGTGGTGGTGTTATCTTTGACGATCACTGCCAAATTAGTGGAACCAGCGCATCGTGCAAAAGCATTAGGATTGATTTTTATAGGAATTAGTTCTTCACTTGTTCTCGGTGTACCGATCGGTATTTTTATTACAGAGAGCTTTGGCTGGAGAGTGATGTTTTTAGGAATCAGTATTCTTTCTGCTATATCGATGGTGCTGATCTATTTTCTATTGGAAAAAATGCCTGTTGAAAAAGTCACGCCTCTTAGAGAGCAGATTCGTTCTTTAGGGCATCCGAAAATTTTTAGTGCACACCTGATTAGTTTGTTTATGCTTGCAGGACATTATATGCTTTATTCTTATTTCACGCCATTTCTGATGGAAGTTCTGCATATGACCTCGTTTTGGATTAGTATTTGTTATTTGGTCTTCGGGCTTGCGTCTATAGGCGGGAATGGGTTTGGCGGCTGGCTGAGTGACAGACTGGGTTCAGGGAAAGCCATTTTGCTTGTGACAATAGCGTTTGCGGTTGTCATGTTTACCATTCCTTATACAGCGGGTGTGTTCGTGCTCTTTATGGTGATGGTTGTCCTTTGGGGTGCGCTCAGCTGGGCATTGACGCCTGCTTTGCAGAGCTATTTGATTCAAACAGATCCGGTCACGTCGGATATTCAGCAGAGCTTAAATACATCGGCCTTGCAAATCGGCATTTCGATTGGATCAGCGGTTGGCGGAGTCATGTTTACGATGACCGGTTCATCTGTTGATCTGGCTAAATTCGGTGCTGTGTTTGTACTGATTGCCTTTAGCTGTGCGGTGATTTCGCTTAAGAGACCGCCGCTTTATATGGATCGTCAGCATCATGCTGAATAGAAGACAAAGGGCTAAAATCAAGATCATTTTAGCCTTTGTCAACAATCTATGGCTGCCTAAAGATAGGCAGCTTTTTTATGTTCATTTCAAATTCAAAATACCATTCTATTCAAAAACGGCCATTTCGCTGATTGGTTGGAAGCCGGCACGTTGGTAAATATTTTTGCCGTCCGCTGATGCTTGTAAGATGACACACTTTTGTTTATTCTCTGTCTGGGTTAGAAGGTAATGAAACATGTCACTGCCAAGTCCTTTTCCGCGGTGTTCTGCCCTTGTTATGACATCATAAATACCGTAGCTGTCGTTTGTCTCGAATAATAAGCCTGTTGTGACCGGCTTATGGTGTTCATATCCCACGAACATGCGGGCTTTTGAGTGTAATGCTTCAATCGAAAAACGCTGGAAATAAACTTCTAAGGCGGCGGCCTCAGTCGACCCTTTGAATAGTTCAATAAAGATATGTTTGTAATCAAAGAGTGTCTGCTCATCAAGTACTTCCTTGATTGTAAGTGATGAGGATGTGACTGGATCAATATCACCTGTATGCTCAAGCATCATGATGGTATTGCGTTCGACCTCTTGAAGCTCATATTCCTTCAATAAGTCAGCCCAATCAGTATGGAGTAAATGGTGATCGATCCATGTGCTGAAGATGAGTTTCTGTGACCGCATGTGTTCAATGGCTGCTTTCACTTTTTTCGGATCTTGGATTTGAGCTGATGTGGGTAAGAGCAAATTGAACGTGTCAGTCGATATATGAGTATTGGATAGAACGAAATCGTCAGTTGAGAGAAAGGTTCCGTTCACAGCAGAAGAAAACAGGTGTATCTTTTCTTCTAATTGGCGAATGGCCATTTGTTGTTCGGGTTTCATTTAGCTCACCTTTTCATTATGATAAATTGGATGATATCATGATTATAGCATGTGACAGGATGAGGGGAATCTAGTAAAAAAGTACATATGTAATTTTCGGGTCTGTTGACCTATTATTTTACTCGCGTCGACATTTCTTTTGACTCCTTTCTTAATTATTAGTACCATTTTATTAACCAGTTAAGAGTGGAGGTTCAGATGGAAACAAAAGAGCAGATTGTATTAAAAGCGATTCAAGATCTGATTATGCATAGGGAAAAGAGACGGAATGATCCAACAGACCCACTGATTACCACGACTGATACACTCAAACAAGAATGGACACTCACACAGCTTCACATTTTATCCATGATTCAAGCCAATCCAAACGAATCAAATAATACATTTCTATCTCAACAACTGAAACTATCAAAGCCAGCAATTACAAAGGCCGTGAAAAAACTAATTGAAAAAGGCATGGTGGACTATTGTCACCGGCAAGGGGATAAGAAATCTGTCTATTATTCTTTGACAGAGGAAGGGCAGCAATTGGCTGCGCTGCATGATGAACTACATGATAAAGCAGTCATGTCTTATTTAGAATTTCTCCACCAGTTTCATGAGGATGAATTACAAGTCATTGAGCGCTTCTTAAAGGCTTGGAAAGAAAAGATATAGATAAAAAACCGAAACCATCGCACAAAAGGAGATGATGGTTTCGGTTTTTTTATGGTAAAATTAACATATATTAACGTTGTTCTTGGCCATGATGAAAGGGAGGGAGCTTCATTGGAGAAAGAAATGATAGAAAATTATAAAAAATACGCATTCATCATGCCATTCGTGGGATTGTTTGTCAGCTTGCTATTATTTGTTTATTTTTTTGGCATCACAGGAGTTGAAGGGTCAATTTGGGCTGCTGCTTTGTATTGTGCTCTGCCCTTTTTGGTTAATACGATATGTTTCTTGCCTGTATGTATTTATTTTAAAATCAGCAAAAAAAGTGAGGAACATACATGATTGTCGTCAGTGCTTGTCTTGCTGGGTTGAAGGTTCGTTATAATGGAAGCCATCGATTAGATCAGCGTATTGAAGAGCTTGTTCAAGAGGGAAAGGCAGTCACAGTTTGTCCTGAGCTGCTTGGCGGTTTGTCCACGCCAAGACCTCCCGCGGAAATCATTGGCGGAGACGGACATGATGTATTACAGGGTCTCGCCTCCGTGATTGATGTGCATGGAACTGATGTCACGGAGATGTATGTAAAAGGTGCGACGGCCACGCTGGAACAGGTTCAGTCTCTGAAAGCGACAGCAGTTGTGTTAAAAGAGTACAGCCCTTCCTGCGGCAGCCGGATGATTTATCGCGGTGATTTTAACGGCAGGACAAAAACTGGGGATGGTGTGACATCCGCCTTGCTAAAACAGCATGGGATTCGGGTTTTCTCTGAGGAGGATGATTGGATTTCGCTGTTTTGATAGGTGTGGTGAATAGAAGGAGGAGTTAGATTGAAAAAGTGGATCATTGGTTTAGTCGTCATTATTTTATTAGGAATTGGTCTTTATTTTATGATTAATGCCAAAACATACTCTTTTGATGATGTGGCCTCAATTGATCAAAACAAGGTGACTTCGATTCAAATTGAGCATGATAATGAGCGTGTTAAAGTGGAAAAGAAAGAGGATATTCAAAAGCTGCTGAAGGAATTTTCAGGTGTGAAATTAAAGAAAACGAATGAGGTTAAAAAAGCCTCAAAAGAGTCTTATTGGATTAGAGTGTATGAGAACGAAAAAGAAATTTATGGATTTGTCTTTTATGATCAAAGCTTTTTAGAGATATATGATTTTTCTAAAACAAAAGATCAAACCAGCGAATATCAAATCGTTGACGCCAATCAAGTTGATATGGGAAAATATATCAAATAACTCAGTCAGAATGTCATGCATGATCAATAGAAAATTCGGGTATAGTGCTTGGTAAGTAAAAAGGAAGCGGAGGTTTGTTTGATGAGTGGATTAACAGATACAGTCACATTAGCAAACGGAGTAAAAATGCCGAAGCTAGGCTTTGGTGTATGGCAAGTAAAAGATGGAGATGAGGCTGTAAATGCCGTCAAAGACGCTCTTGAAGCGGGCTATCGCAGCATTGATACAGCAGCAGCCTATCAAAATGAAGAAGGGGTAGGCAAAGCCATTCAGCAATCAGGCATCTCTCGCGATGATCTATTCATTACGACGAAGGTCTGGAATAATGATCAAGGCTATGAATCAACACTCGAAGCCTTTGAAACAAGTATGAACAAGCTGGGGCTAGATGTATTAGACCTTTATTTAATTCATTGGCCTGTTGAAGGCAAATATAAAGAAACATGGAAAGCGCTAGAAAAACTATATAAGGATGGACGCGTTCGAGCGATCGGAGTGTGTAATTTCCATCAGCATCATTTAGAGGATTTATTGGAAGAGGCTGAAGTTGTGCCAATGGTGAATCAAATCGAGCTGCATCCGAAGCTGACGCAGGAGCCTTTACGAGACTACTGCAAATCGAAAGGAATTCATGTAGAGGCGTGGTCGCCATTAGGAAGCGGGAAGCTTCTAAACCATCCTGTTCTTCAGGATATCGCGAAAAAACATGACAAGTCAGTAGCGCAAGTGATTCTTCGCTGGGACTTACAGCACGGCATTATCACCATTCCAAAATCTGTGACGAAGAGCCGAATCATCGAAAACACACAAGTCTTCGATTTCGAGCTGTCCACACATGAGATGGGTGTCATTGATCAGCTCAATGAAGATGAGCGCACAGGTCCAGATCCAGATAACTTTAATTTTTAATCGAAAGAAAAGCACAGGTGCGATGCCTGTGCTTTTTTATTTGCCTTCATGTGTAGACATTTTTTGAGGTTGAAAGGTCTCAATGATTTGAATGGCGTCGATAATCTTTTCTTTATCATAGTCTCCAATCAAACAAAAGGTTTCATTTTTACGTGCAGCATGGTTTGCCACTGTAAGTGCCGCCTCGTCCAGCTGAGTTGTAATACCAAGATCGCGCATATTTTTAGGTAATCCAAGTGTTTGGTAGAGTTCAAGTAATTCCTCTACCTCGGACATTCGGTTTTCTGCGGCAAGCTGGACAAGGATGCCATAAGCCACTTTTTGTCCATGTAACACATGATGCGTTTCTTCAATAAATGTCAATCCATTATGAACGGCATGGGCTCCTGCCATTCTTCCATAACGTCCCCCATAGCCTCCGACTGTTCCGGCTAACGTAATAATCGTATCTGTCACATCTGCAAATGCTTGTGAAAATTGACCTGTTTTTAAGCTGTTCACCGCTTCTTCACTATGAGAAAGAAGAATGTCTCGAACATATACCGCCTGCTTTAATGCAGCATGCACCATGAGCGGCAAGGCGCTTTTTGTGTTACGAATAATCGCTTCCGCTTCATACCATTTTGCGAGCGTATCACCAATTCCGCTTTGAAGGTAGGAAAGAGGAGAGGAAAGCAAAAATGTATGATCAATTACGGTGAGGTAGCTGGATCGTTTATGATAATCTACTCTCATGAAATTGCCCTTTTCATCATAAATGACGCTGAGTGGTGTAGAAGCAGCACAGGTGCCGGGAATCGTTGGTACCATGATAACTTCGATTTGAAGAGCGTCTGCAACTGATTTGGCGGTATCTAAAATCGTCCCGCCTCCGATGCCGATAATCACATCTGATTCGTTAAGCTCTTCTGCGATCCGTGTGACCGCATTGGGTGAACTGTATCCTTTGTGCTGAATGACAGGCCACTCGGCCGGCAGCTTTGTGTATTGTGAAAAAGCTTGGTATGAATCATATCCTGTCACCACAGCAGGTGACTGAAAAGCAGATACAAGGGAATCTAGTTCATGATATATTCCCTTTTGAGAAATAAATTGGTTAGGACCGCTTCTGACAATATCCTCTGGCTGGATCATGGATCATCATTGCTCCTTTACTACATCATATTATTCATAAATCATCTCATTTTACAGAAAGTTCTGTCAAATAAATATGAGAAGAAAGGCCCTTCCGTTTTATGGAATTAAGCCGCCGACATTGCCTTTAGGTATGTATTTCCTGTATGATAAAGAACGGTATGTTTTGATTAAATTTAAGAGGTGTTTATATAGATGGAAAAACAATATCGCGTTTTACTTTACTATCAATATGTCCCCATTGAGGATCCAGAGACGTTTACAGCAGAGCATTTAGCATTCTGTAAGGAGCTTGGTTTGTTAGGCCGTATCCTCGTGTCAGCAGAAGGCTTGAACGGAACGGTTTCTGGAACCATTGAGCAAACGGACAAGTACATGCAAGCGTTAAAAGAAGATCCACGCTTTGCGTCTATGCCGATCAAAATTGACGAAGCAGATGGTCATGCATTTAAGAAAATGCACGTCCGCCATCGGAATGAATTAGTGAACCTTAGCCTTGAGGATGACGTGAATCCGTTAGAATTAACGGGGAAACATCTTAGCCCGGTCGAATTTTACGAGCAAATGCAATCACCTGATACTGTTGTGATTGATGCACGTAATGATTACGAGTTTGATGTGGGTCACTTCAGAGGGGCAGTCCGTCCTGATATTGAGACATTCCGTGAATTACCTGAGTGGATTCGTGACAATAAAGAGATTCTTGAAGGAAAAAAAATCCTGACTTATTGCACAGGCGGCGTACGCTGTGAAAAATTCTCCGGCTGGTTAAAGCGTGAAGGCTTTGAAGATGTCTCTCAGCTTGACGGCGGAATTGTCACTTACGGAAAAGACCCAGAAGTACAAGGAAAGCTATGGGACGGTCAATGCTATGTGTTTGATAATCGCTTAACAGTACCAGTGAATCAAACAGAGCATGTGGTTGTCGGAAAAGATTTCTTCACTGGTGAGCCTTGCGAGCGTTATGTGAACTGTGCGAATCCTGCATGTAACCGCAAGATGATTGCCACTGAAGAGAGTGAGCATAAGTATATGCGCAGCTGCAGTCATGAATGCCGCACAAGCGAACGGAACCTTTATGTGAAACAGCACAATTTATCTGAAGAGGAAGTTCAAGAAAGACTAGCTGTCATTGAAAAAGAACAAGCGATTTCACAAGGATAGAGGGAACCCCCCTCTATCCTTTTTTTCTATACATGGCGGGGTTTAGAAGGGAGAGGAAGTCATTTCCTCTATCTTTTTTGTTTTGTTTTTTTCAAAATAAGGGTAAAGGTAGTTATTCAGTCTAATAGATTGAACAGTTAAAAAAGCGCTTTCTTTTGAAATAAGCATGTTCGACTATTTCAGAAAATGAAGAATTGAGAGATAATATAACAGGCGAAAAAATGAACAAGGGTAAAGGTTCATTAGAAGAAATATTTGCCAGTGAAATGAAAAGTGAGCTGCTTTGAAAGAGAGATGCTTGCTTGACACATGCTCTGTATTTTAATCGAAAGGTGTTATGAACATGAATCATTTGCATCGTAGGATGGGAACTTTCGCTTTAATGATGGTAGGTCTTGGCTCAATCATTGGTTCAGGATGGCTCTTCGGTGCTTGGCGAGCGGCTCAAATCGCCGGCCCTGCTGCTATTTTATCCTGGCTGATTGGGATGGTTGTGATTTTATTTATCGCTTTGTCTTATAGTGAACTCGGATCGATGTTTCCAGAGGCAGGCGGAATGGTGAAATATACGCAATATTCACACGGATCTTTTATTGGGTTTATTGCAGCTTGGGCGAACTGGATTGCCATCGTTTCTGTCATTCCTGTTGAGGCGGTTGCTTCTGTCCAGTACATGAGCTCGTGGCCTTGGGAGTGGGCAAAGTGGACAACCCATTTGGTTACAAAAGGGGTGTTGACGACAGAAGGGCTTATGGTTGCCAGTGTGCTTCTTGTGATTTACTTTCTGCTGAATTATTGGACAGTTGGGTTATTTTCAAAAGCGAATACATTCATTACCGTGTTTAAAATTGTCATTCCAGGATTAACAATTGGTGCGCTCTTATTCGTAGGTTTTCATAGTGAGAATTTTACTTCTGGAACAAGTATTGCTCCTAACGGCTGGGCGAGTGTGCTGACGGCTGTTGCGACATCAGGGATTGTGTTTGCCTTCAATGGCTTCCAAAGCCCGATTAATATGGCCGGTGAGGCAAAAAATCCAGGCCGGTCGATTCCAATCGCCATTGTCGGATCGATTTTTATTGCAACTGTGATTTATGTCCTTTTACAAATTGCCTTTATCGGTGCTGTTGATCCATCTATGATTGTGAATGGATGGAGCCATTTGAATTTCAACTCGCCATTTGCGGACCTTGCCATTGCGCTTGGGATTAACTGGCTTGTTCTGATTTTATATGCGGATGCATTTGTGTCACCTTCTGGTACAGGCATTACGTATACCGCAACGACGTCTCGTATGATTTATGGAATGGAAAAAAACAAATACATGCCAAGTGTGCTTGGCCGTCTGCACCCTATTTACGGCGTGCCTCGTCCAGCAATGTTTTTTAACTTAGCCGTATCGTTTATCTTTCTGTTTTTATTTAGAGGCTGGGGTGTACTTGCTGAAATTATCTCTGTCGCAACGCTCATTTCTTATTTGACTGGACCAGTGACCGTCATGACGCTGAGAAAGACAGGGACAGATTTATATCGACCGCTTCGAATAAAAGGACTAAGCATCATTGCTCCTCTCGGTTTTATCTTTGCTTCATTGACGCTGTATTGGGCAAGATGGCCGTTAACAGGTCAGGTGCTGTTCATTATTCTCATCGGTCTCCCTATCTATTTTTACTATCAAGCAAAAGCGAAGTGGAAAGGCTTCGGCCGCAACTTTAAGGCGGGTGCTTGGATGGTTGTGTACCTGCTTGTGATGATGACGATTTCCTGCCTTGGCAGTGACAAATTCGGGGGTTATAACGTCATTCATTATGGCTGGGACATGGCACTGATTACAGTGGTTGCTCTGCTATTTTATATGTGGGCACTCAAAAGTGGATATGAAACAGAATTTTTAGAAGATGCGAAAAAAATTAATGATGAGCTGCGTGCTTCTCAGAAAGAAGCTGCGGCAACCAAAGAATAAAGAAACGGCTGCCTGAACATTGCGGGCAGCCGTTTTTATTTGGATGAATAATGCATCACATGCTGCTTCAGCCAAGTGGTGACGCCGCGCAAAACGGCAGCTGTGACAAGTGAAATGAGCACATATCTCCAAAGCTGACCTAAGCCTTGTCCACTCAGCCAGAACACGATGCCTAGAATGATGAGGGTGAACATGAGAAAGAATAAAAATGATGCAGACCAGAAAAAAGCCTTCATAGAAGGTCACCTCCTCTGGAGTAATGTATGCAGGCTGATGCACGATCAGACCAGTAATGATGAGGTAGAATAATTTATGAATTATATTGCAAAAGTCAGATAAAAACACCAAGTGATTTGACAGTTGTGTTAAGATGAGAGCATATTTTGAGTAAAGTTGTTGGTGATAGACGGAGGTGTTTGGAAATGCAGATTCAAAAGGTTCTAAACAATAATGTCATTAGTGTCATAGATGAACAAGGGAAAGAAATCGTCGTCATGGGCAGAGGCATCGCTTTCAAGCGACGTCCCGGCGACCCGGTGGACGAAGCGTTAATTGATAAAGTCTTCCGCCTAGAGGATCATTCCGTTCACGAGCGGATGAAAATGCTGCTTCAAGAGGTTCCGTATGATGTGGTCAAGGTGACGGAGGAAATGATCCAATATGCACATACAAAGCTGAACCGAAGATTAAACGAAAGTCTGCATGTATCGCTGGCAGACCATATTCATTACGCCATCGAACGGTTGAAGAAAAATCATCTGATTGAGAATTCGCTTATTTGGGAGATTAAACGCTTATACAAAGATGAATTTCTTGTCGCAAAGGACTGTCTTGAGATGATTGAAGAGCGTCTTCATATTGAACTGCCTGAGGATGAAGCAGGTTTTATTGCGATGCATATCATTAACGCAGAGCTCAATGAGGATATGAATACGACTGTTAATATCACAAAGGAAGTCAATGCCATTCTCACCATTGTGAAATATCATCTCAACATGGAATTTGATGAAGACTCACTCAACTTTTATCGTTTTCTCACGCATTTGCGCTTTTTCGTCCAGCGTCTGATCAATGAAACACTGCTTGTCAGCGAAGATCAGGACTTATATCAGCTGATCAAAGTGAAATATCCGAAAGCATACGATTGCGCAAAGAAAATCGCAGAATATGTCTATCAAACCTATCACCGAGATCTCACATCAGAGGAGATGCTGTATCTATCAATTCATTTGAATCGACTGATCAAACGAGAAAAATAATGATAGATTTTAAAAGAAAGCGTTGACATGAGAAAAGGTGAGTGGTACTATTTGCTCATAAACATAAAAGAATACGGTTTCACAATGATCGTCTTAGAGGATTGTGACTGTTCGGCAGGCAAAACCTAAACGTTCACTAAAAAAGCGCAACAGCAAGCTGCGACTATTTTTGGTGCCCGTTTAGGTTTTTATTTTGCCCAAAAACGTATTTTTTTCAAAAAAAGGAGGTTTTTGTATGAGTCATCGTCAATTAGCAGAAGACATTATCAAACACATTGGCACAGAGAAAAACGTTCATTCATTGGTGCATTGCGCTACAAGACTTCGCTTCACTTTAAATGACAGATCAAAAGCAGATAAAGCGGCCATTGAAAAATTAAATGGTGTCGTCACAGTCATGGAAAGCGGCGGCCAGTTTCAAGTGGTCATTGGCAATACCGTACCAGAGGTTTATCGAGAAATTGGAGAGTTTACGAATCTATTAGAGGATTCCTCTGCTTCATCTGCAAAATCAGGTGAAGAGAGCACAAGCCTTTTCGGAAAATTCGTCGACATTGTATCGGGGATTTTCACACCACTTCTCGGTGTCATGGCGGGTGCAGGTATTTTAAAAGGTCTATTAGGTATTTGTATCAATGCGAAATGGTTATCTCCTGAAGATACGTCGTATCAAATTTTATTTGCTGCGTCTGACAGCTTGTTCTACTTCCTGCCATTATTGCTCGCATTCACTTCTGCTAGGAAGTTTAAAGCGAATCCGTTTGTCGCTGTGACGATTGCAGGTGCACTGATTTACCCAACCATTCAGGAATTGTCAAAAGGCGGCGGAGATGTGACCTTCTTCGGAATTCCAGTCGTCTTAATGTCTTATACATCGACGGTCATCCCAATCATTTTGGCAGTGTTTGTCATGGGATATATCGAACGTTTCTTTAACAAAGTCATTCATGAAAGTGTCAAAAACTTTATTACACCACTCATTTTACTTGTCACGGTTGTTCCGCTGACACTCATCGTATTCGGACCATTTGGTGTGTATGCAGGGAACGGCATCGCAGCTGTTTTACTAAAAGTATTCTCCTTTAGTCCTACCCTTGCAGGTGCTTTAATTGCGATGGCTTGGCAGATTCTTGTCATCTTCGGTATCCATTGGGGACTTGTGCCAGTGATTTTAAATAATATCGCAGTCCATGGGAAAGATCATATCAAGCCGGCAACTGCGCCAGCTGTATTCTCACAAGCAGGTGCTTCCATCGGTGTTATGCTGAAAACAAAGAATAAAAAGCTGAAATCCTTGGCTGGATCAACAGCAGTTTCTGCCGTGTTTGGGATCACAGAGCCAGCTGTATACGGGGTCACGCTTCGTTTGAAAAAACCATTTATTGCAGCTGTTATCTCTGCCGGAGTCGGTGGTGCAATCATTGGTTATTCACAAAGTATTGCGATTGCGTCAGGTCTTCCAAGTTTACTGACACTTCCGATCTTCTACGGTCAAGGCTTTACAGGGTTCATCATCGGAATCTCGGTCTCGTTCGTCCTTTCTATCATCCTAACCTATTTGATTGGATTTAAAGATCCGGTAGATGAAGATGAAACGCCGGCAGCAGGTACTGTGCCAGTTATTGAAAACGAACATGGAGTCAAAGCCGCTCATGTGAAAAGTCCTTTAAAGGGAGAGGTCATCAAGCTGGAGGAAGTACAGGATAAAGCATTCTCATCTGGTGCACTAGGAAAGGGCGCAGCCATCATTCCATCAGAAGGAAAGCTGTTTGCACCAGTATCAGGAGTTGTGACAACGGTGTTCCCAACGGGACATGCGTATGGTCTAACCTCTGAAAGCGGAGCAGAAGTACTCATTCACATTGGACTGGATACCGTACAATTAGGCGGTCAGCATTTTACCCCGAAGGTTACTCAGGGGCAAACCGTAACAGAAGGTGAACTGCTTGCAGAGTTTGATATTGAAGCTATCCAAGCAGCCGGTTTGTTAGTCACAACACCAGTGATTATTACCAATTCCGGTGAGTTTAGCGATATTATTGAAACAGAGGAGAAGCAAATTGCTCCGGGACAGTCATTTTTACATCTAGTTTAATTATGAGGAGGAAGAAATTATGAGATATTCAACACTAGCACCATTTCCAAAGGACTTTTTCTGGGGCGGATCGACTTCCGCCTATCAAGTAGAAGGTGCGTGGAATGAGGATGGCAAAGGGCCTTCTGTCATTGACATGAGAGCCAGTTATCCTGAAGGCACAACGGATTTTAAAGTCGCAAGCGATCACTATCACCGCTATAAAGAGGATGTGAAGATGTTTGCAGAAATGGGTTTGAAGGCTTACCGCTTTTCCATTGCGTGGACAAGGATCATTCCAGATGGAGATGGGGAGATCAATCAAAAGGGGATTGAATTCTATCATTCACTCATCGATGAATTGCGCCGCTATGACATTGAACCAATCGTGACAATGTATCATTTTGATCTGCCTCATGCGCTTCAAGTAAAGGGCGGGTGGTCTAACCGCGGGACAGTGGATGCGTTTGAACGCTATGCAGAGGTGCTATTCAAGGAGTATGGTCAGAAGGTGAAATACTGGCTGACCATCAATGAACAAAACATGATGATCTTACATGGATCAGCGCTTGGTACACTTGATCCGAATTTAGAAAATCCAAAAAAAGAACTGTATCAGCAGAATCATCATATGCTCGTTGCACAGGCAAAAGCTATGACGCTTTGTCATCAAATGCTGCCTGAAGCGAAAATTGGACCAGCGCCAAACATCGCGCTCATTTATCCGGCTTCTCCAAAGCCTGAGGATGTGCTTGCTGCGGCGAATTACAATGCGATCCGCAACTGGCTTTATCTTGATATGGCTGTGTTCGGCCGTTATAACAACCTTGCTTGGGCGTACATGAAAGAAAAAGACATTCTTCCTGTCATCGAAGAGGGAGATATGGATATTTTGAAAAGCGCGAAACCAGACTTTATTGCCTTTAACTACTACACCTCTCAAACGGTTGAAGCGAGTAAAGGAGATGGCAACGACGAATTTGCACGCGGCGGAGATCAGCATTTGAAATCCGGTGAAGATGGCGTCTACAAAGGCGGCAACAACCCATTCTTAAGCAAAAATGCGTTTGGCTGGGAGATTGACCCTGTCGGCTTCCGTTCAACGATGCGCGAGATTTATGACCGCTATCAGCTGCCGCTTATTATCACGGAAAACGGACTGGGTGCTTTCGACAAGTTAGAAGAAGATGGTTCAATCCAAGATGATTATCGAATTGATTATTTAGAAAAGCATATCGAACAAATCAAATGGGCGATCACAGATGGCGTCGAGGTATTCGGATACTGCCCGTGGTCAGCTGTCGACTTAATCAGCACACACCAAGGATGCTCCAAGCGCTACGGGTTCATCTACGTAAACCGCGACGAATTTGACCTAAAAGACCTCAAAAGAATTCGCAAAAAGAGCTCTTATTGGTATGAAACCTTGATTCAACAAAATGGAGACAACATCGGGAAGTAACGATAAAAAAGCCAATCACCTTATGCGGGTGGCTGGCTTTTTTTGTTCACTTTATTGGCAAGATCATATTGTTCGAGTTGTTCTAAAATGATAGTCTGATGATATATTGTAAAAATTGGTTAAATATCCATTATAAGAAAGGGGTTGTTTATATGATGACGATTCTTTATATGTTCTTCCTATTGTTTTTCATTTTTTATGGTTTGAATTATATAGGACAGAAATTAATTGCGAAGGAATATCCAATGAACCATGGAGTGATTGTGACTCTTTCAGCTGTGGAAGGTATTCTTGTTTTCGTCATTGTTGGTGTGAATGCGAAATTTCCATCTTTATTTACAGTATTTATGTCCGTTCACATCTAACTCTCTACTATCATTATACCCCGAATTTAATGAAATTTATAGACTGTTTTCCCCCCATATCTAGCCGTATACTGTTATACGCAAGTCAAAAACGATAAGGGGTGTGGCTGTATGAATGACAAGCAAAAGGTGTTAGATCCAGGGCCATTTTTTCATGGGACAAAGGCAGAATTGAAGATTGGGGATCTGCTTGAACCGCTGCATTTATCCAATTATCAGGATAAAAAATCGAACCATATTTATTTCACCGGAACACTAAACGCAGCCAAATGGGGTGCTGAGTTAGCCAGGTCTGATGCGAAAGAAAGAATTTATATTGTAGAACCGTTAGGCGAGTTTGAAAATGATCCAAATGTGACGGACAAAAGATTTCCCGGCAACCCAACACGTTCTTATCGATCGAAATCACCGTTGAAAATAGTCGCAGAATTAGGTTCATGGGAAAGACATTCCGATGAAGAAATCAATCATATGCTAAGCTCCTTAAAAAAATTAAGTGAAGAAGGAAAAAATATCATCTACGATTGATGTTACGTATATCTAAATAACACAAAAGCCGCCTCATGAACTGGGCGGCCTTTTATTTGATCTTAATGGAACAACGCATCCATCAGCTCATCAAATGTTTTGGCTTGCTTGAGGGCGCGAATGCGGTCTGGATTGTCTAGTAAATCGACGGCCTGTTCAAAGAATTGGTTCATGCAGGCAGCGTCATCCTTATGAATCGCTAATAAAAAGACAATTGATACTTGGTCTCCCTGCCAGTCAATCGGCTGTTTTAAGTGTGCGATGGCTACAGAGGAAGTCCCTTCATTTGTGATGAGCGGATGCGGCATTGCAATACCGCTGCCAAGATAGGTAGACGACATTTGCTCACGCTCAAGCACCGAAGGCCGAAATGAAGACGATACTAGCTGATGCGCCTCTAAACGGCTGCATAATATATTTAATACCTCATCCTTGCTGCTTAGGTCAGCATTCATTAAAGTCAATCGCTCTTGAAAAAACGCCATCAGCTCTTTTGAGGGTGCCCCGTGTCCATTTAATAAATGAATGACTTCATTCACACGCTGTATATCATGCTGTTCAAAAAAGGCACTGACCTGAATGACTGGTTTCCCCTTTGATGTGAGTGGAACAGTTGTGATGATGACGTCACAAGGCAAAGAGGAGCTCATGAGATAATCCTGATAGGAATAGAGCTCAACGATGTCAAGCTCGTGCTGAAAGGCTGACTTCAATTTAATTTCAAGGAGCCTTGCCGTCCCTAGTCCAGACCCGCACACGATAATGGCTTTCTTTCTTTGCGAGGTGTCGAGCTGACTTCTTTCAAATGAAGCAGCGATATGCAAGGCAACATATGCGGCCTCGTCTTCATTTGGTGTACGCACCAGCTGTAAGGCATTGAGTCCGCTGACAGCCAAATCAAACGGGTAAGGATAGGACGTTTTGATCTCATGCAAAAGCGGATTTTGTAAGGATACGCCATATTGGATTCGATTTAATAGCGGCTTCATATGAAGCATTAAGTCTTGTTGCAGAATGCTGTCATCAGCAAAACGATGGCCGCTTGTTTTTTCAATGTGCTGTAGAAAGACTGTAACCGCCTGTTGAACTTCCACTGTCGTCTGATGCTGCGCGGCTTCTTTCCACGTTTGATTCGCCAATAGATGCATGACTAAGTAATCTGTTTCATCCTCTGATAAGGTCACATAAAAAGTGTCACTCACCTGCTGTATGATTTTTTGTGCAATTCTCATTAAAACTGGTGATCTTTGTGTGCGGGCAGTACTAGCGGATACCCGCTGGTTTTTTCGTGTTTGCTGAATCGCAATGGCTAAGTGAATGACTAAATTTTTTAAAGCAATGTCTTTAATGAGCAATGACTCTTGATGCAGGTTCGTCAACACAATAGATCGAATGGTTTCAAGAGATATATCAGGAAAATGGAGCTGCTCCCGCTCAGTGATATGAGAGAGAGCAGGCTCTTCTTCAAGAAGTAAGTCTGCATAGCACGTTCTTTTTTGCAGCTCGTCTCCTTCAATTTTTAAGCCAAATCCAGGCTTTGATACAAGGGTCATGCCGTAACGGGCTAACATCTCTCGTCCTTTTTTCAAATCACTGCTGACCGTCATGCGGCTGATAAACAGTTCTTCAGCCAGCTGGTCAATTTTTAAGTAATCTGATTGAAGCAGCAGCTTTCTCATCATAAATCGTACACGCTCTTCTGGCATGACGGGGACAAGAGAGCGAGCAGGAAGTTTTTGTTGATGAAGCCAAAGTAAAAAAGCGTCTTGGTCACTCGTTAAAAGAGTATATCCCTTTCCGCGAATCGTTTTAATCATGGCTCCAGCTTCCTTTAAATACTCATTTGCTTCCTTAATTAAATTGCGGATAGAGCGGTCAGATAAGCGAAAAGAGGCAGTGAGCTCCTCCAGCTTCACGAACCCCTTCGTTTCAAATAGCCGCTGAATCAGTTGATAGGTTCGAGGATCTGCCGTCATCATCATTGCGCGGCTCCTTGCGCCTGTAAGGCATCCGTTCCAAGAGCGATGGCGCCCATTAAACCAGATAATCCATCAAAGGATGGTTTTGTGATAATTTCATGTAAAGGCTTTGGCAGCTGCAAATAGCCGCGAAGCCGCTTGTCTGTTTCATCAAGAATAAGTGGCAGCATAGCTGGCTGTTTCATCACGCCTCCACCTAAAATGATGCGTTCTGGTGAAAGGGTGAGCAGCAGGTTAGCGGTCATCTGCCCGAGATAGTAAGCATGAAGTGACCAGGCAGGATGATCCTCTGGCAGCATGGGTGCCAGTGTATGATAGCGTCCTTCTATGGCAGGTCCAGATGCCAGTCCCTCTAAACAATCATGATGTATAGGGCAGCAGCCTCCGTAGGTATCATGAGGATGCCGCTGAACGGTGATATGACCCATTTCTGGATGCAGCAATCCGTGAATAAGGCGATGTTCAATATAGGCACCTCCGCCTATTCCAGTCCCAACAGTAATATAGACCAAGGAGGCAGGTTTTTCTGCTTCAGTTGAAAAACGAGCTTCCCCGAGTGCTGCACAGTTCACATCGGTATCAAGCTTCATCGGGATCCCGAGGGCTTGTTTTAAGGTAGAGAGGAAAGGAAATTGGCGCCAGGCTGTTTTTGGTGTGTCTAAAATCGTCCCATAGCTTGGGCTTTGCTCTTTCACATCGACAGGACCGAATGCCCCAATTCCAATTGCATCAACACGATTCTTTGTAAAGTAATCGATCACTTGCCGGCATGTTTCATCTGGATTCCCTGTTGCAAAGGAAGTCATGTGTTCAATCGTTCCGTCTGTTGTTCCGTAGCCGCAGACAAATTTCGTTCCGCCTGCTTCAATGCCTCCAATTCGCATGATCAATGCCCTCCATTAAAGAGGGGCGGAATCCAATGGATCCCGCCCCTACATGTTCATTTTTTCTTTACAATGTAGGTTTGTACCTGACAAGGTGTAAGCGGTTCAATGTGTAATGATCCATGTTGTGCTTTGAGTATCTGTCCTTCAGGTGTTTCTCCTAAATTCGCTGTTTCTCCGTGTTGTAGAGATGAACTATTGATTGAAGCGGCTGTTTGACGCGTTAAATATGGATTGAAGAGACGAATGACAATGCCTGTTCCATGCTCCTCTTTTTTCAGAGCGCTTAGAATGGCTCCATCTGTCTCGATGTCAAGCAGGCTATAAGTAGATTGTAAGTCTTCTTTTTCATCTCGGAAAGAGAAAATTAAACGACCGTTTAAAAAATCTGCCCGCTCGTAGCATTGAACAGGGGTGGTATACCGTTTGGCAAGCTGCGCTAAGTGTCCCTCGCTGACTGCATCCTTGCTATAGTGCATACCAAATGAGAATGACAGTGCACCTTGCAGCTGAGCGTCAGGTGTCTCCACAATTTTTTCCCCAGATGCGCGTCCTGGACGATAAAGGAGATTTTCTTTCCCCATTTTTCCGAAACAGCGGAAGAGCGTATACGCAATCGTTGTGTAACCTTTTCCTGTGATTTGGTATTCTCTCACGCAGTCGGTCAACAGAGCGGCACCATATGCTTCATCACGAAGTGCGACAAAGGATTGCATCGGTTCAATGGTGATCGGTTTTTCTTCCCAATGTTCATTGTTCCACCATTCAAGCTCTTGCGTGAGCTCTGTTGGGCGTTCGATTGTACCAAATTGTTGATCGCTTAGTGATACGTTTGATGCGATGCCTGTATCAAAAAGAACACGAAGGCGATGATCTAATGCATGGTTATCGACATCTACATGAAAACGGATGATAGCATCGTCTTTGTTTAATGCCACCTTCGCTGTGATCGGAAGTGATGTCGCAGCCGATTGCTGAGAGCGCGCCTCTAGGTCATAAGGGACACTGAGCTGAAGCTTGATGGTCAGCTCCTCTTGCAGACCGCTTTTAGACACTGAGATGTCCGCTGATGAAAGATCTTTTGATGACACATACAGATCCTCACGCGGTGGTGAATAGTTGTAAGAATCCCCATCGTCTCCGTTGTCTTCAAAGATCATTTGCTCAGAGAAGGTCTGGCCAGTTTGTTTATCTGTGATGTCCAGCGATCCGTTGTCATTTGCCGCAATGCGGTAATACGTATTTTCAATCACGCGTCCTTCAGTTTGTTCCCATAGAGATTCGCTTGATTCATCGAAGACCATGCTCACTTGTGTATAGCCTACTGACGGTAAGTCGATGGCTTCAATTAGCAGCACGGCTTTCCATACTTGCTTTGGCATGTACACTTCTTTACTTGGGTTAAGAGAAATTTGCTGTGCCAGCACATAATCTGTGACATCGGTTTTGCTTTTCACTGTGTACTGAAGCGTTCGTCCATTTGCATCCTTTAGCGTAAATGGACGTTCCGTGATAAAGGTCTCGACTTCAATGACTTCAGAACGCTTTGAAGGCAGTGTATTGAACAACGTGAACGTGATTTCCTGCTCTGTTTGCAGTCGAATAGTGATGAGACGCATGTGCAAGTCTACAAGATTCTCAGCGATTTCCTTTGCCTGCTTGTAGCGGAAGAAGACATCTTGGTTTGTCGTGTCACTATTACAGCCGCCAATGCTGTCATGCGCTGCATTTTCAAACATAAGGTACCAAATATCGCGAACCGTATCATGCGGATAGTCGTGTCCAAGCGAATAGCTGATCGTTAGGATAGGCTCCATCACATTCACGAGATAGTTTTCGATTTGATTGTTTAAGATTTTTAAATCCGCTCGTGTTGAAAAGATCGATTTGTGAATCCGCATATGCTTCGCGTGAATAAGCTCTCCTTGTAACGTCTCAAAAGATGTCCGCTCTTTTTTCACGGCTGCAATATAATCTTCTAAACTACTGATTTCATAGTGATGCTCGTCAAGCTCATTGGCTTTTTCTAATAAGTCAGGCAGGTTTTTACGGATCGGTGCTTGGTCAAAACCGTTCGGGAAATAGACATTCTTTGTGGTGGCCTTTGCTTGCAGCGCACCAATTTTTTCAGATAAAAAGGCTTGTAAGTCCTCATCCTTCTCAGGAATATTCCCGCCGTAGTAGTAGCCAAATGGCAGGTTCACAGCAAAGACTTCACTGCCGTCAGCGCCGCGCCAATTGAATTCAGTATGATTCGTCATATGGTCAGAAACGCCACGCCAAAATGCTGTATCGACAATGCCGAAGCCGCGATAAATTTGAGGCATTTGTGCCGATTGACCGAAGGAATCAGGGACATAGCCGACTTTCATCACGTGGCCGAACTGCTGACAGCGTTCAATCCCATATTGCAGGTTACGCACAATCGATTCACCTGAAATGACGAGCTGGTCGGTTTGGGTATACCATGGGCCGATGATGAGACGTTTCGCTGTGACGAGCTTCTTGATTCGATTCTCATCCTCTGGACGCCATTTCAAATAATCATCTAATAAGGAAGCCTGGGCATCGAGCATGAAGTAATGGAACCTTTCATCTGTTTCAAGGGTATCTAAAATGTCCATTACGCTTTTCATTAAGTAGATACGGGAGCGGGAGGTGGTGAAATACCATTCCCGGTCCCAGTGAGTATGTGGAATCACATGTACATTGACAGTCATTGATCAACGACACCTTTCTTCGTTCAAATTATCCTTCTAGCACAAGGTCAAAATCGTCTTCTTCTTTCTGCTTCTGATCATGTTCTGGCGTTTTTGGCTCTTTTTTCTCAGAGAAATTCACAAGCAGGTTGGCGCCAATACCGATGACGAGTGCGCCAGTAAGGGCTCCGATTAAATAAGCCCACCAGTTTCCGACTGAGAAGAAGCCGTATAGCCCGCCAATTGGCGGCATGATGTCATGAACTCCTAATAATGCAGCGACCCCGCTTCCAATAGCACATGCGACAACATTGAGCGGAATCAATTTCAAAGGATTGACGAGGGTAAAAGGGATCGCCCCTTCCGTAATACCGATAATGCCCATAACAAGTCCGCCTCGTCCGGCTTCTCTAAAGGTTGGAGAGAAGTTGCGTTTTCGAATCAATGTCGCAAGCCCGTATCCAAGCGGTGGAATGACAATCGCAATATTGACAAGAATGGCAGGGAGATAGACGCCTGATAGGAAGAGCGCGTTACCAGCCATCCACGCTGATTTATTCACCGGTCCGCCAAGATCGAAGCCAATCATCGCACCTAAAATGAGAGCGAGCGCAAGTGTGCTTGTTCCATCAGCGACCATTCCTTTAATCCATTCAATTAATGCCGTGTTCAAAGCGCCTAATGGTCCGCCTAGAAGAACTGACATAAGAAGTCCGGTTAAGCCAACGGTAATAAGCGGCAGGATGAGCAGAGGGACGAGCCCAGCTGCAGAGCCTTGAATTTGAATTTTTCTTTTCACAAAAAGAGCAACATATCCTGCGAAGAAGCCTGCAATGACGGCACCTATAAAGCCGGCATTTGTTGAGCTGGCAAGGGCACCGCCGATAAAACCAGCCGCAAGACCTGATTTATCTGCAATGGAATAGGCGATAAATCCAGCGAGCAGGACGTTCATTAAGCCAATGCCTGTCCAGCCAACCTGCTCCATTAAATAGGCACCGTGCAGTATGCCGCCAGCATCCTTATAGGTGTTTAAATCTGAAACACCAAACCCTAACCCGACCAATTTTGCTAAACCAACGATAAGTGAAGCACCGATGATTACAGGAAGAATATAAGAAATACCGGTCATGAGATGGCCTTCAATGACTTTTAATTTTGCTTTCATTTTCTTTGCTCCTTTCTATATGGCATTGCTCATGTTTATTGAGATTCAGACTTTTTCTTTTCTACAAGTGCTACGGCTTTGGTGATAATTTGTTCAGCATTTTTTAAGGCACGTCCGATTTCGACACGTACAGTGGGAATGCCTGAGAAGCGTTCTGCATCGTTGATATGCTGATTTGAGGCAATGATGCAGAGGTCTGCCTGCTTTGCTTCCTCTGCTGTAATGCCGTTCACCTGTCCCATAATCCCTTGCTGTTCGATTTTGATCTCGTGTCCGAGTTGTTTACCTGCATTTTCTAATGCTTTTGCTGCCATTGGTGTATGAGCTAACCCTGCTGGACATGAAGTGACACCGACAATTTTCATTGTGTAATCCCCTCTTTCAATTGTTGTTCAATGACTTCGTAATAGTAATCAGCTGTTTGACCAGGTTGAATCTTTTCGATAAAAGCAGGTTCCATTAGGCTTGTCGCAATACCTGACAGTAGTTTCAGATGTGTGACATTTGCTTCTTCTAGTGGAACGAGCAGTGTAAATAAATAGCTTGTGGGCAAATCATCAAAGCTTCCCCATTCAATGGGTTGTTCAAGTTCTAAAAAAAGAAGTGAAGCCGTTTTTACAGCGGAGCTTTTTGTATGTGGAATGGCGAAGCCTTGTTGAAGTCCTGTTGAGACTTCGTCTTCGCGTGTCAACAAATCTGCTAATAGCCCCGGCTGATCGTTTGTAATTTGAAGGTCTTCAGCTTTCTCGGAAATGTATTGTAAAATCTCATTCTTTGATCGTCCGTTTACTTGTGTGAAAACATGATCTTTTTGGAACAAGCTGATCCCTTCTCTCTTGTTTGTTAAGCGCTTACAAGTTGATTGTAATGTACTTTTCAGCATGGTTAAATAGCATCATTTTCCGTTTGAAATGGCAAAAAGTTTATGAAGCTATCCGTCTTGCTGACTGAATATCTCAAATCCTAGCTTAAAACGAGTTTAATTATATAAAAAACAGATTCTACTAAATGTATATCTGTGATATTCTTCCAAGGTATCATAAAAGATAAGGGGGTCTTTTCATGTTCAAAAAGCAGGTCAAATCCTGTGTGGTCGTACTCATGGCCATCATTCTATGTATGGCAGCATTACCTGGATACGAGGCATCAGCTGCCAGTCATGGAACAAGTGTCAATGAAGCCATTGGATTAAAAAATGGTGAAGTCATCTCAGGTACATTACAGAATGAAAAGGAAGAGTCATGGTATCAAATCACGCCATCTGCACAAGAGGTGGCAAAACATACACACATGCAAATTTCTGTGAAAAGTAAACAAGTGCTGTCCGTATCGGTCTATCCAAGTAAGGACAGAGCGATGAAGGATGACACCTATTCAAGGTATCGCGTGGACACAGCAAGCGGAGAAACAGAGATCAACTTCCCGCACGCATGGTCAGGTCCCTATTATGTCAAAGTGCTCTATTTAGGGTCAGAGGAAGACAGCCGTGATGAGGAAGAGGATGCGGCATATACAATCGGATATAAAGGAGCTAACCTTCCGCCTTCTGAACCCGTTTTCCCTGAAGAAGATGAGCCTGAAATCATCATTATTGAGAAAAAGTACGGGCGTGAAATTCTTCAATCGATTCGTACAATCGAAGATAAACGATTTAATGAAACAGCAGAAGGTCAAAAGCTTTCGCGTCTGCTCCAAAAAACAAAACCGTTTCTCAAATCGAAGCTCATCAAACATCAAAAAGAGCAGCAAAAGGTATACAACCATCTGCTCACATTAAAAACACTGCTAAGTGACGTAGAGAAAAATGGTGCATTTAGCGGTCATATCGTAACAGAAAAAGAACAGCAGGCGATCCACTCCCTTTTCGATATGCTCAAAGAAGCAAGTCCGGCTTATTTAAAAAAGGAATTAGAAGCTGTCAGTCAAAAAATTGGCATTGATCAGCTTGAAGGAAAATCAGCTGGTTATGTATTAGAGAAACAAAAGCTTGTAAAAGAAGAGAAGGTTAAAACGAATAAGATCATTTTTAAATTAAAGGATGGCCAAACACTTCAATCTGCGAAAAAGAAGATGAAAAGCTACGGTATCCAAGAAAACCGTGTGACATCACAGTCAGTCAGTCCTTTATTCAAAGGCATGTATGTCTATGATGTACCAGCAAGGCAAGAATCAGCTGGAAAGACACTAAAAGCAGGCAAAGCGGCGATCAAGAGCACGGCAAGAAAGCTTTCCAGCATGTCGAATGTTGAATTTGCAGAGCCTGTTCAAACCTATCGTGCGCTAAGCAACGACGCGCAGTATGATTATCAGTGGCCGCTGAAAAACAGTGCGCAAAACAGTGGGAAAAAAGGCGCTGACGTCAAATTTGAACAAATGAATACACTGATTGGCACAAGCAAAATGAAGCAAACATTAATTGCTGTTGTGGATACAGGTGTAGACAGCCGTTTGACAGATTTAAGCGGGACTGTTCGTACAGACTTAGGTGCGAATCTCATTGGGCGAAACAAAGATGCGATTGATGACAATGGACACGGTACGCATGTGGCAGGCATCATTGCCGCAAAATCCGATAACCATTACTCAATGGCAGGTCTCAACCAACATACGGGTATCATTCCAGTGAAGGTGCTGGATGCTTATGGATTTGGAGATACAGAGCATATTGCACTTGGCATCAAGCATGCAGTGGACAAAGGCGCAAAGGTGATCAACATGAGCCTTGGCGGCTACTACAGCAGAGTGATTGAATATGCAATGAATTATGCTGCACAAAGAAATGTACTAGTCGTCGTGGCAAGTGGAAATGATGGCGTACCAGAAATGGGCTACCCTGCGACGTCAAAATACGCAATGGCGGTTGGCGCAAGCAACCGTATGGATATTGCCGCTGAGTTCTCAAGTTATGGCAAAGGACTGAGCATGTCAGCACCAGGTTCTGATATTCCGAGCTTAATGCCTGATGGGAACGTCTCATACCTTAGCGGGACATCAATGGCGACACCATATGTGGCAGCAGCAGCAGGATTACTGCTTTCTAAAAATCCATCCTTGAAGCCAAATCAAGTGAGAAATCTTTTGCAAAATACAGCAGATGATATCTCATTTAAATCTATTGATGGAAAAGACGACGTTTTCTATGATGAAAACGATGAACCAATTGTTGATCCAAAAATTCCAGGTGTCGATTGGATGACAGGACACGGCAGACTGAATGCATTTGCTGCATTAAGTGCTGTCGAATTGAATGCATCTGTGAGCAAAGTGGAGGATCAGCATCAAAAGGTGACAGGTAAAGCAAAAGCTGGCGCTGCTATTTCTGTGTATAGAGGAAAAACCCTGCTTGGAAAAGGCATAGCAGGCAAAAAAGGAACCTTTAGTGTGAAGATTAAACATCAGAACAAAAACAAGGTCCTTCACATTAAAATTTCAAAAGGAAAGGCCGCAACGACGCTCAAAACCGTCGTGAAAAAAGGCAAAGCACCAGCTAAGCCGAAAGTGAGCAAAGTAACAGTCAAAAGTAAAGCGGTCAAAGGGACTGCGGGTGCGGGCTTGACCATTAAAGTGAAAAACAAATCAAAGAAAGTCATCAAAACAGTCAAAACCAATAGCAAGGGCACATTTACTGCCCAAATAAAACCACAAAAAGCCAAAACGGTTTTGTATGTGACTGCTTCAGATGTGAGAAAAAGAGAAAGCAAAGCAGTAAAAGTGGTTGTGAAAAAATAAAAGAAGAACTTCCCTTTCTAAAAAAGGGAAGTTCTTTTGTTTTATACTGGAAAAATACCAATTCCTGTCGATAGTAATATAGTAGGAAATAAAAGGAGGATTTATCGATGAAAAAAATCATGTTTGCTTTCTTTCTATCATTGCTTCTCGTATTCCCAAGCTTTGCACATGCTGAAGAAACAGGTGCAGTACCAGCATCCGTACAAGTAACAAGTGTCACAGCAGCCGATAGTGGTATAGTGAATTACGGCTATGGCAGTAAATATCGCGTGGGTTCTTATTATCCAGCTACGTTTAAAGGGACACTAAAAGATGCAAGCGGAAACCTCATGCCTAATCAGCCGATCCAGCTTTATTTTGAAGCAGCAATCAAATCATATGCTCAAACAGCGACAGGCACAACAGATGAGAATGGACAGTTTTCACTCACGTTTCAAGTTCCTGCAGGTGCAGGCTACCAATCATACAATAATGCAGGCTGGTCTACACATTACTACGATATCGTTCCAGTGACGTTCACGTCAAACGACATCAAACTATCTTCAAATGTCACAAGCGTGTACCATTTGGCGTATACATCACGTTACTAATCTCATAAAAAAGAATGTCAACAATCTGAAACTTCCCTTTCTAAAAAAAGGGAAGTTTTTTGTTTTTTACTGGAAAAATACCAATTTATGCCGATGGTAATATTGTAGGAAAAAAAAGGAGGATTTATCGATGAAAAAAATGTTGTTTGCTTTCGTTTTATCATTGCTTCTCGTATTCCCAACCTTTGCACATGCAGAGGAAACAGGAGCAGCACCAGCATCTGTACAAGTAACAAGTGTCACAGCAAAAAATGGTGGAATGGCCGATTACGGTTATGGCAGTAAATATCGAGTGGGTCCGCGTTATCCAGCTACGTTTAAAGGAACGTTGAAGGATAAAAATGGTAAATTGATGGCTAATCAGCCAATCCAGCTTTATTTTGAAACAGAGATCAAGTCATTGGCTCAAACAGCGACAGGCACAACAGACGAGAATGGACAATTTTCACTAACGATTCAAGTTCCTTCAGCTGCAGGCTACGATTATTTTGATAATGGCAGGTTTAAACATTATTTTGATGTCGTTCTAATCACGTTCACTTCAAACGACATCAAGCTATCTTCAAATGTCTCAAGTGTGTACCATTTGGCATATTCAATCAATTCTTAACTAATCTGCTGGATGAGACGACTTAGCGAAAACCCTGTCGTTTTCATAGAAAAAAGGATGTCATCAGGTGACATCCTTTTCTTTTTGTTAGCAAACCTGCTGGGCGGCAACCGAAAGAGTCGATAAACAAACACTCATCAGCCGTTACTCCCAGATTCGATCGAGCGTTTAACTTTTAATCTTAAGCTTTGATGGATAAGAACTTTTACACTTGAACTTTGATCCTTGAATGTTCAGCTTTGAGCTTTTATCAAGGATCATCCTAAGATGATCATCAGATGAGGAGGGAATGACCTTTCCCTCGGAGGTGTTTAGTTCTATCGATTTTCGGCTCACTAACAAAATCAATTAATCGATCTGTATTTTCGTCAGTGTATTGCTTTCAGACAAGGAAAAATCAACTTCCATTTGGAAATCTTCAATTTCTTTCGAAAGCTGTTCAATTTTTACTCGAAGGCGAAGCGGATCGATGATCACTGCCTCATTTTCAGCTAGAAAAGACTTCACGATCTCTTGGTTGGCAGCCGCTTGCGTCTTTCCATCTTTCCCAAACAAGGTTTCTAAATGCTGATCAAGTCTCCTTTTCACATCTTCATTCGTTTGTTCTGCTTTGTCGACCAGCTCTTTGTACACTTGTTTCATTTTCCGTAAATAACGAATATCGTAGTCTATCGACGTCTTACGTTCAATCGCCTCTGCCACCGTCATACGGACACCTGCCACATCAATCATTGTGGTTGCATTTGATACAACGATGGCTGATTTGATGGCATTCCGGCGTTTGATTAAAGCTTGAATCGATTGATCATCAGCCTTCGCCTTTTTTTCAACTTCTTCTTGATTCTGAAATCCGTGCTGTATATGTTTCCCGATCATCAATCCACCAAGTACGGCGTCATCAACGGTTCGGTTGATCCTTTTATCTAACATTTTCAGTTCACTTAATGCTCTTGTAATGGTCATTTCCATATTCACGACAACTCCCTTGGTTCATCCTGAAAATCATAGATTCCTATCATATACCAAAGTGTGCTTCTTTTACTAGTGATATCCTTTTCTGTCAGCAGCTTTATATAGAAAAAACCTGATGTTTATACACCAGGTTTTTCTCGTTTTTTCTGAATCCAAGCTGTCATGTAATACGCAGCATAGCAGAGCGCAATGAAAGGAATGCCGCAGATGAGGGCAATCCGCTGATTTGGATCAAAGGCAATGCCGATGACAGATGCTAGACATAGGAGGAAGGCAGCAATCGGAACCACTGGATAGAGCGGGGTTCGAAATGATAAATCTTGAAGCTGTCCGCCTTCCTGTAAAAATCTTTTCCGAAACATCAACTGTGAGGCAGCAATTCCCATCCATACGACCACAACAGCCAGTCCAGAGATTGACACAAGAACAAGATATACCGTTTCTGGTGCGATCACACTCGATAGCAATGAAAGAATACCACCGATCATACTTAAAATGAGTGCATTCAAAGGAATTCCTTTTGATGTCAGCTTCGCCAGTTTTTTAGGAAGTGTCCGTTCTTCAGAAAGCGACCAAAGCATACGAGATGACGCGTATAATCCTGAGTTTGCGGCAGATAAGATCGCGGTCAGGATGACAAAATTCATGAAATCTGCAGCATAAGGAATTCCGATACGATCAAATACCACGACAAATGGGCTTTTGATCACCCCGGCTTCTTCTACTGGAATCAAGCCAGCCAAAACAACGATCGTTCCAACGAAAAACAGGACGAGACGCAGGACGGTTGTGCGAATGGCTCTTGGGATGGTCTCGTCAGGATTGACGCTTTCACCCGCAGCAATCCCAATCAACTCCGTCCCTGAAAAAGCAAAATTGACAGCAAGCATCGTCATTAAAATCGGTAAAAAGCCGTTTGGGAAAAGTCCGCCTTCGCCAGTGAAATTAGAAAAGAACGGAGCGGCCTCACCGCCCTTTAATGGAATCAAACCAAACATTGCAGCTCCGCCAAGAATAATAAAGAGAATAATAGCCATCACTTTAATACTGGAAAACCAAAACTCTGATTCTGCAAAAAATTTGACTGTAAATGCATTCAGTAAAAAGATGAGAAGAGCAAAAACACCACTCCACATCCAAACCGAAGTGTCTGGAAACCAGCGCTGCATTAATAATCCTGCCGCTGTAAATTCCGAACCGAGTGCCACTGTCCATGTCAGCCAGTATAGCCAAGCGACCGTATAGCCTGTACCAGGTCCAATGTATTTTGTTGCGTACGTATGAAAAGCCCCTGTGACCGGCATAGCGACAGACAGCTCACCTAAACAAAGCATCACGAGGTAGACAATTAATGCCCCCACAAGATAGGCAAGAATGGTTCCCGCAGGTCCGGCCTGATTGATGGTATACCCAGAGCTTAAAAAGAGCCCTGTCCCAATGACGCCGCCTAGAGAAAGCATGAACAGGTGCCGGCTCGTCATTTTTCGTTGATATTGTTGTGACTGATCTTTTGCTTGTTCCATGTCTTCCCGCCCTTTTGCTTAGAAGTATGTGTGATGATTCATGATGTGGTTCGTTTTAAGATGTCATTGATATCTTCTGGAGTCGTGCGGCAGCAGCCGCCGATGATATGCGCGCCGTCTTTGTACCATTGATACGCACATTCGCCAAAAGTAAGATGTGACGTATCACCGCTCCAAACCTTTTCTTCAGGATCATATACTTCACCTGAGTTTGGATACACCACAATCGGTTTGCTTGTTCCTTTTTTCATTTCTTGAATGAGAGAAGTGATAAATTGCGGCGGCGTACAGTTCACGCCGACAGCAGCAATTTGTTCATAAGGTTCAAGTGCCTGTACACATTCCCGTATGGAGTCACCTTCACTAATGTGCAGGCCATCCTTTGCGCTGAATGTGATCCAAGCTGATACCCCGCTGAATTCATCCCGCAGCAGCTTTGCGATGGCTGTTGCTTCAATCAAACAAGGAATCGTTTCACATGCAAGGATATCTGCTCCCGCTTCTACTAATGCCTGAATTCTTGGTCTGTGAAAATCAATGAGAGCCTGCTCAGAGAGTCCGTAATTTCCCTTATATTCTGAACCATCAGACAAATAAGCGCCGAATGGCCCCACAGATCCAGCGACAAATGGTTTTGTCCGCCCTTCACGACGCGCTTCATCCTGCCAAAAAAGATCGCGTGCCTCTTTCGCTAAAGTGACAGATCGTTTCATGAGTTCAAGCGCTTCTTCTTTTGTATAGCCTTTTTCAGCAAAGCCTTCAATCGTTGTTTGGTAGCTGGCGGTTGTGGCGCAGTCAGCACCTGATTGGAAGTAGTCCAAGTGTACTTGCTGAATCAATTGTGGCTGTTCAATAAGTATTTTGGCTGACCATAAACTGTCATTTAAGTTACAGCCCTTTCGTTCAAGCTCTGTTGCTAATGCACCGTCTAAAATCAAAGGTGCGTGAGCCTGTAAACGGCTTTGAATAGGATTCATCGGAATCAAACAGCCTCCTTTTTAGATCGGATTTGATGGGTATGATATGAGGCAGTAGTTTAAATGACTAAAGCGTTTTTGTCAAGGAGAGGAAAAAGCATATTAGGGCGCGAAAACCCTGAAAACATGCGGGTTTTGATGCATAAAAATGCAGTCAAAATAATAGAAAACCAAGTCATTGACAGCCTCTAAAAAGAGATATATATTATGGAAAGATTGATTTCAGAAAGCTTCATCAAAAGGCGCTGTCTTTTGATTTTTATGTTGTCCAACGACTGTCTTCTTTCGTGCAGAAAGAGGGTTTTTTATATGCTTAAAAAAGGAGGAAAGAAGAATTGAAAAAATGTGTAAAAGATATAGCGATGATTTTAGTTGGTTCTTTTTTATTTGCCGCAGCAGTGAACATGTTTGTCATTCCGCTTGAATTTGGTGAAGGCGGCGTAACGGGGCTGTCCATCATTTTTTATTATTTGTTTGAGATTGCACCGTGGCTGACGAACCTTGTGTTGAATGCGATCTTATTACTTGTGGGATATAAATACTTGGACAAGAAGACCACGATTTATACGGTGGTTGCCGTCGCAAGTAACTCTCTATTTTTACACTTGACCACAACATGGGTCGTGAATGTTCATGAATTGATCATTGGAGCGATTTTTGCAGGAATTATCATCGGTATTGGGATTGGTCTAGTGCTAAGAGCAGGTGGAACAACGGCGGGCTCTGCCATTCTCGGAAGAATTGCCAACAAGTATTTAGACTGGAACGTGAGCTATGCCATCTTGTTCTTTGATCTGATTGTTGTATTTGCTTCCTACTTTATTATTGGTGCGGAAAAATTAATGTTTACCATTGTGATGCTGTACGTGGCGACAAAGGTGATGGACTTCGTGATAGAAGGACTTAACACGAAAAAGGCAGTGACGATTATTTCTTCATGCAAAGATGATATTGCGGAAGAAATCAATCACACCTTGGACCGAGGCGTAACAATTTTAAACGGACGCGGTCATTATTCAAAGGAATCGAAGGAAATTCTTTACGCAGTCATTCAAAAGCAAGAGCTCATGCGCCTCAAGAAAATTATTAAGAAAATTGATCGAGACGCATTTGTTGTTGTCCATGACGTGCGCGATGTGTTCGGAGAAGGATTTGTGAATATATAAAAATGAAAATAAGATAAAGAGCTAAAAGACCCTAAAAAGGGTCTTTTTTTATTCTCTATACCTCTTGTCACACAATACTATGTAATGTATAGTATAAAGAGTTAGGAGTTGTAAACATGAATGCACAATTAAAAAAAGGATTACTGGAGTTTTGTGTACTGGCGGTATTAAAGAAAGGCGATTCCTATGGTTATCAAATCATTAAAGATATGTCCCGTTGTATTGAGATTTCAGAATCGACATTGTATCCGATTTTAAAGCGTTTAGAGCAAAACAATTATGTGGAGACCTATTCCCAGGAACATAACAGTCGATTAAGAAAATACTACCGCATGACAGAAAGCGGGCGGGAGCATATGGCGCAGTTTTTAGAGGAATGGGATCAGGTGATGGCGATTTACGACTTTATTTCTGGAGGACAGGGCAATGAATAAAAAAGAATTTTTAAGCAGCCTAAAGAAGCATCTGCATCTTCTAGGCGACAAAGATAGTGATCGGTTTATCGAATACTACGATGAAATGATTGAGGATTATCAGGAAGATGGCTACAGTGAACAGGAAGCGGTTCAACAAGTCGGGCAGCCTGCTATGATCGCTGAAGGGATTATGAAGGAACAAGGAATAAAAACCGTTCAGGTGCCGACGTTTGGAGAAAAAGCCACAAGACTCTCCATTCTCATTTTAGGCTTTCCGTTATGGGGCAGTATTCTAGCAACAGTCTTCCTGTTGATTCTTTCTGTGTATATGGTGATTTGGTGTATTCCACTCGTGACAGGTACAGTGACGCTGGTTGGTCTGCTCGGAGGTTTTTGGAGCATCATTGGTTCTCCATTTATCTTTCAGGACGGTTTGCATGTGGTGGTGACGCAGATTGGCGTTGGTATTTTTCTGTTAGGTGCCGGATTATTAAGCGGCATAGCCACGGCGTATTTGACAAAGCTATTTGTGCAAATAACTATTCAAACCACTAAGGCATTCATGGGAATGTTTAAAAAGAAGGTCGTGAGAGTATGAACGTGAACGATTTAAAAAAGCAAGTCATCAAATGGGGAATCATCTTCACCGTTGCCGGAGGAATTGTCATGGCAATTGGTTTTGGCATATCAGGCTTTGATCTAGATGCATATCACAACGATGACCAGAACAACGTGTTCCGCACCATCAATTGGAGTAAGCCATAATAAATGAAAAAAGACAAAGAGCTAAAATCAAGATCATTTTAGCCCTTTGTCAACAGTCTGAAACCCGCTTATGCGGGTCTTTTTTTCGCTCGGGCCACAAAGAAGAAATAACAGCAAAGTGCGCCTAGATCACAAAGCATAATGATCAGACCCATTGGAAAGGCTGTTTGGCTTCCGGCTAGTCCGACAAGAGGTGTCATGCAAGCGCCTAGCAGCATTTGCGCCACACCGATCAGTGCAGCAGCACTTCCTGCATGTGCCCCGTGATGCTGCATCGCAAGAGACGGTGCAGAGGTGCCGACAATTCCAACGCTTGATACCACAAAAAACAGCGGAATGAGAATACCGTACAATCCTGCATCAATCGAGATCATGAAAAATAAAGTCACTCCCCCTAACGCAGCTGTCAGCAATCCAATGCGAAGGACTTTCTCTTCACCGATTTTCGCAGCGACTCGGGCAAATACTTGTCCAGCCGTGATGATTCCAAGACTATTTACCGCAAATGCTGCACTAAAGCCTTGTGGAGAAAGGTTAAAAATATCCTGGAGCACAAACGGTGAACCTGAAATATACGCAAACATCGCTGCGAATACAAGACCTTGTGAGAGTGCATATCCAACAAAGAGACGATCACTGGCTAAAATTTTCATCGCGCCTGCAATCTGTTGAAAGCCCCCGGTCTGTCTACGCTCCGCAGGTAAGCTTTCTTGCAGTGAAAAGATGGATCTCAGCAGCATCAATGCCCCGAGAATTCCGAGTAGGACAAATACACCCTGCCATGTCGTGAAGCGTAAAATTTGTCCGCCCGCAATAGGTGCTGCTGCCGGAGCCACCCCGTTGACTAACATCAGCAGTGCAAAGAATTTCGTCATTTCTGATCCTTCATAATGATCTCGCACGATAGCTCGTGCAATCACAATGCCTGCTGAACCAGCAAGTCCTTGAATCAATCTAAGAAGAATGAACATCCAAATCGATGTGACCACTGTACAAAGAAGTGATGCCGCTATAAAGATAATCAAGCCAATCATCAGCGGTTTTCTTCTGCCGATCGTATCGCTGATCGGGCCTGCAATCAGCTGGCCAAGCGCCAGTCCAATGAGACAAGCCATGAGACTTAATTGGGACAGCGCCGTACTTGCCTCAAAATCACGAGCAATATGAGGCAATGCAGGTAAATACATATCCATTGCCAGCGGAGCAAGGGCTGTTAAAGATCCAAGCAATGCGGCAAGGAGAAATCGATTTTTTTTCGATTCTTGGGGATAAGATAAAGAACTCATATGATGACAACACTCCTCGTATACTTCCTCAACACAGCATAATGAATCGAGCGTTCCTTTTCAATGAAAAATTTTCAAAGATGTTTCCGTGCAAAATGATTGATCTTTCGAATGAGACTCTTTACATTGAATGAGTAGAGAAAAGAGTAAGGCTATCACATGCAGTGATTGCATGATACGTATATCCACTAATAGAGAGCAGGAGGTGCTGACATGAAGCAGCAAGAGCTAATCATTCGTCAAGCAGTCAAAGAAGATCATGAGGCCATCAGGAGCGTGCTGATCAAATCCTATGCACAGTATGCGCCTCAATTTACAGAGGAAGGCTGGCAAGATTATTCTGCCGCGCTTGCAGCAGCTGTAGATAATCCGAACATGGAGCTGATGCTGGTGGCGGAGCTTGATGGCAAGGTTGTGGGGACGCTTCAAATGTTCCGTTCATCAGAGCAAGCATATGACAATCCAGAAATGGGCATTACATCAGCCATCGTCCGGTTTTTAGGAGTAGATCCCGATGTGAGGGGAAAAGGAATTGCAGAGTCCTTGCTGCGTAAAAGTATTGAACTAACGCAATCATGGGGCGAAAATGTCCTGTATCTGCATACATCTGATAAAATGCAGGCCGCCATTCGCCTATATGAAAGAATGGGCTTTGAGCGTGCGCTTGATAAAGATTTTGTGAGCTCGAGTGGGACGCATGTCAAGAGCTATCAATATGTGATCAAGAAAGAACAGCCGGCAGGTTCATAATATAAACGTGCAGCAAAAGGAAGAGCTTACGTCCATGGGCAGCTCTTCCTTTTTTCAATTTACGCCCACAGTGCCAGCGCCCAATATGATACCCCCCATGAGATGAAACCGAACATGACAAAGAATTTTAACATGCGCTCATAAGGAGACAGCTTTCGTTCTCTCTTCGTTTTCACTAGCTGCCAATAAAGGGCAAAGCCGCAAATCATGAGGATGATTTGTCCAAGCTGTGTAAAGTTTTCAAGAATCGTGATTCCGTTCATTTCTTTTCACCTCATCATTCATCTTCCAGAAGTAAAAGCGCAATCCTTTATTTCTTCAAAAAAAATCGGTGTATACTAGAAAGAAACGAGTGTTAGAGGGAGTTGTGCATATTGTTTTCGCTGCATGCGGATCGTTGGGATGAAGTCATCGAGAGAAAAATCAAATACGATCAAAAAGTTGTGGAACATACCTGTCAGCTGTTAGACGCACAGAAGCAGCAGGCTGTGCTGTTTCACAAGATTGAAGACCCGTTTACGATGAGGGCAGGTGATGGTGCTCTGACCATTCCAAAAGGGAGCTATACGACCGCTTATTATTGGAAGGGTCGTCCTTACAACATATATTTCTGGAGAGATGATCAAGGGAAGGAACTAGGATCTTATCTTAATATGGTGGGAGATACTCAGTTCAACGGCCAGCTGGTCATGTTTGAAGACCTCATTATTGATCTCCTCGTTCTTCCGAATGGTGATGTCTTTGTGCTGGATGAAGATGAATTGCCGGAGAGTTTAGCGGATTTTGAACACGGTTCGGTGCATCGGGCATTAAAGGGCGTGATGGCTTCGTTAGAAAGCATTCTCGATCAAGTGAGGGCAGATGCCGAAGGAAAATATCATCACAGTTTGTTTGAGCCGATGTTGAAATAGAAAAAACGATTCCTCGCTGAAAGGAATCGTTTTTTTGTTAAACCTTAATACGGTTTAATCGTTTTTGTAAATTGGTTTTTGTTTTGGAGGCTTTTAGCTGTTTGACAGCGCTTTGGGCCGCTGCTTTTGTTTTCTTTGTTCGTTTCGCTTCCGCTTTTTTGACCTTTTGTTTAGCGTCTGTCACTTTCTTTTGATAAGCGACTTGTTTTTTGACTTTGTCGAGCCGGTTTTGCAGGCTTGTTTTTTCTTTGCCTTTGTTTAGTTTTTTGATGGCCGTTTGAGCACTTTTAATAGCGCCCTGTGTTTTGTTTTTTTCGGCTGTTTTGACCTTTGCACGTGCCGAGCGGATATCAATGGCTGCTTGGACTTTCTTCACCCGTTCTGTGAGTGCTGTTTTTTGTTTGCTTGCAGTGAGCCGGCCAATTCTTGTTTTGGCTTGATTGACATCTTCCTGCTTTTTAGATGTTTCGGCTTTTTTAACAGCACTGGCAGCAGCCTTTAAAAAGGAGGATTGCGGCACATATTGCACGCGGCCATAGCCGAATTGTGGATCCCTCCCTTTTGCACCAAGATCCACTGTATAGCTGCGCAATAAAGTGCGAAGCTGTGCATTTGTTTTCTTCGGATGAAGCTGCTTTAACAGTGCCAGCATTCCTGTGACATGCGGTGCAGCTTGTGATGTACCCGTTGCATACCAATATTCATTTTTTAAATAAGTGCTGATGACGTTCTGGCCAGGGGCAGAAAATTCAATCCCTTTCCCTGTATTCGAGATAGACGCGAGTTTGTCTTTGTCAGTCGTTGCAGATACGGCAATGACGCTATTGTAAGCGGCAGGGTAGCTAATATGATTCTTTTTCCCATCATTTCCGCTTGCAGCGACTACAAGTAGTCCTTTTTTATAGGCTTCATCCACTGCTGAACGCAAGATGGGGATATTGTCTTCAAAGCCTAAACTTAAATTAATAATGTCCATCTTGTTGGTAATCGCCCAATCGATGCCTCGAAGCAGACTATATAGATCGCCTTCTCCCGTTTTATCTAACACTTTCACAGCATACAGCTTCACACCAGAAGCGACGCCAACTGTTCCATAATCGTTATTAAGCGCACCAATCGTGCCGGCGACATGTGTGCCATGTCCTTCATCATCTTTATAAGAGGATGTGTAGTTCACGAATGATTTACCGCCGGCTACCTTTAAATCCTCGTGTGAGAAAATGCCAGTATCTAAAACGGCTACTTTTACATTTTTACCAGTGACGCCTTCTTTTATTGCTTGTTTTATATTGAGTTTTTGCAGGTTGTAAGATTTTTGTACCAATGCATCCTGATTAGTAGCAGCGGCTGTTTTCTTCACAGTAGAAGCTGCGAGTTTAACCTTTACGTTTTTTGAGACGTAAGCGATGTTTGGGTCTTTTTTGAGTGAGGTGACCGCTTGTTCATCTGCTGTCACAGCGACCGCGGGAAGATGTATGTACTGTGCGTTCACTTTCTCACTTTCCTCAATAGCTGTTTGTTTCCCTTTTTGATTTTTATAGACGATGATAACATCTGTTTCTTTTGACGGTGCAGCTGCCTGCGAATGGAAGGGCAAAGCAGTTGTCAGCGCAAGAAGAAACGCGATGACGATCAATATTTTCCTTTTCAAGGCGTGGCTCCTCTCATCCGATGATCTCGGTCTTTTTTTCTCTATTATATCGGAGAAAGCAGAGGGATGGGATAGTAGAATTGTCGTCTTGTTGAGAAAGTTATTTTTACTAGTAACCTGAAATTGAAATTCATAGAATTCTAGTAGACAATAGAGACATCAAGATAAGAGAAAGAAGGACATGCTGATGAACGTAAAAGAGTATATGACGTATGATGCGACTGGCTTAGCAGCACTTGTGCGGAATAGGCAGGTAACGCCCGAGGAGCTTATGCAGGCTGCATTTAATAGATTGAATGAGGTCAATCCAGAACTAAACGCTGTGATACAGACGAGACAAGATCAAGTTTTAAAAGATATCAAGGAGTTACATGAGTATCAGCCATTTGCAGGCGTTCCGTTTGTGCTGAAAAATATATCACAAGGGATTAAAAACGAACCGCTGACAGCAGGCGCTTTGCTGTTAAAGGATGTAAAAGCCAACTCGGATTCGCACTTTGTTGATCGATTGAAGCAGGCTGGTTTTCTCATGATTGGGCATACAAATACACCGGAATTCGGTTTAAGAAATGTGACGGAACCTGCGTTACATGGGCCAACGAGAAATCCTTGGAATACGGACTATTCTCCAGGCGGCTCAAGCGGCGGGACAGCAGCAGCTGTTGCAAGCGGCATTGTACCTGCTGGCGGAGCAAGTGATGGCGGTGGTTCCATTCGGATTCCAGCCTCCTTTACCGGTTTGTTCGGTCTTAAGCCTACGCGGGGAAGAACGCCGGTAGGCCCAGGCGCAGGAAGGCAGTGGCAAGGGGCTTCCATCGACTTTACACTCACAAAAACCGTGCGGGACAGTGCAGCCCTTCTTGATCTTCTTCAAGTCATTCAGCCCGAAGCTGCTTTCCAAACTCCGTTATACGATGGCAGTTACCAAGAGGATCTGGTGAAACGTACATCTTCTATGCGAATTGCTTACAGTGTAGAATCTCCAGTTGGCACGAAGGTCAGTGAGGAAGCGAAGCAGGCGGTTCAGCAAACAGTGAAATGGCTGAGTGAGCAAGGTCATCAAGTAGAAGAAGCCAAGCCGGAAATTGATGGGGTTCATCTCATGCAGCAATATTACGTGATGAACAGTGGAGAAATGTCTGCGTTATTCACTTCCTTGGCTCGTTCCTTAGGGCGTCCAGTAAAGCCGGAGGAAACGGACATCGTGGCATGGGTGCTGGCGGAGGCTGGCAAGAATGTGACCGCAGCTGCTTATACAGAAAGTCTTGATGCGTGGGATCGGGCTGCTGCACAAATGGCGTCATTTCATCAAACCTACGATCTCTATGTGACACCAGCTACTGCCTATTCAGCTCCAAAGGTTGGTGAGCTTATGCATTCAGATCAGGAAACAGCCGAACTTTTACGTGTGTCATCTCTTTCAATGCAAGCACAGCAGGATCTTATTTATGATATGTTCCTCAAGAGCTTGACCTACACCCCATTTACACAGCTTGCCAACTTAACAGGTCAGCCATCAATGAGTGTACCGGTTCATCTCACTAGCGCGGGCATGCCTTTAGGGGTACAGGTGACAGCGCCTAAAGGGAAAGAGGACTGGCTGCTCAGGCTTGCGGCGGAAATGGAGACATCCTCGATTTGGAAAGGAACTAGACAATTAAATCGATAACGCATGATAAGCGACTTTGGTCTATGGAGGGAAAAGAGTGTCACACGTGAGTACGAAGGATAAAATCATTCAAACGGCAGCACTTCTTTTACGTAAACAGGGATACCATGCGACAGGATTGAATCAAATTATCAGAGAGAGCGGCACACCTAAAGGCTCTCTTTATTATTACTTTCCAAATGGAAAAGAAGAGCTGGCCATTGCATCTGTTGAATACATTAGTCAAAAGGTCATCAATCAAATTGAAGAAGGCTTTGCTTATTCGGATGATCCGTATATTGCCATCGATCGTTTTATGACAAACATCATTCGAGGATTTATGGAGAAAGAAAGTGAAAGAGGGATTCCAATTGTCTTGCTGGCGGCAGAGTCAAAGCCGGAAAACACGCAGCTCCATGTTGCATGCAAACAAGAAATGATCCGCTGGCAGGAGCTTGTAAAAGAAAAGCTAATGAACAGCGGGTATGAAGAAAACAAAGCGGATGAGCTGGCTTCTCTCCTTCACTCAATGGTAATCGGTGGTCTATCGATGACGACTGCACTCAAACAAACGACCCCTTTAGAACACGTAAAAAGTTACCTTAGACACTTATTTATGCGAGAAGAGTAAAATCTCTCGCATATTGTCTATCTATTATATCAATTGGTCTATATAATATAGATAGTCAATTCGTCATGAGGAGTGATGGGATGTCGGAGCAACCGCAATCGATCAAGCAATCCGAAGGTACCTCTTTTTATACCATGTCTGGTTCAGGAAAACTGTATGGGCTGGAGAATCAGCTTGTTCAAATGCTGGCAGAAGCAAATCAAACGAATCAGCTGTTTGAGCTTGCCTTAATCACAGGTGGGAAAGGAGCTTATTTCCCGCTGCACTGTCATGAGCACTTATTTGAAACCATTTTTGTGCTGGAAGGAAAGCTTGAAGTGATGCTGGACGGTAAAAAATACATGGTAACTGCCTTTGATTATATTCATATCCCGCCCAAAACGATTCATGGCTACAGAATGCATAGTCATAAAACAAGATTTATTTCATATACGCTGGGCGGAAAAATGACAGATGTCTATCAGCAAATTGGGAAGAGGCTTTTTCAGAATGAATGTTCTATGATGAATCATGCTTTCGATGCAGCCAGTTTTCAGCAGGCTGAAAAAGAAAGCGATATCATCCTGATGCATGGAATCAGAGAACTGTCCAATACAACGAGGCCCTCCGTTTTATTTCATAGTCAGCTCCCTCAAAAGGTGCAGCCTTATGTATTAGAGGCTGGTGAAGGGAAGCAATACATCATTGATGGTCAGATTCATGAGCTGATTGCAACAGTAGAAACAACAGGGGGCGGATTCAGTCATTTTGTGATTGAAGGAGCGAAGGAGAAATATTTCCCGCCGCATTATCATCAAGTTCATACTGAAGCGCTCTATTGTGTTGAAGGGAAAATGAACCTTCATTTGAATGGAGAAGATATTTGCTTGATGCCGGGTGACTTTGCCTATATCCCGCCTGATACGATTCACTCTTATGAATTTATGTCTCATTCAAATAAAATGTTGGTTTTGCTGCTACCAGGAGAAATTGAGCAGGTGTATGAGCAGTTTGAAGAATCTCCAAGACAAAGTATATGTCCCTATTTTATTCAAGAAGGGAATTTCATGTTCAATCGGGAGACTTCAACTCAATATGATTTGTTTTTTGTCGAAAAGGAATAAGTGTGTAACGCGTTACACAACATTATGAGTCTGTCGAAACAATCGACAGGCTTTTTTTGTTTTTTGCCTCCTCCACATAAATTTCTCATTTGATGAATGAAGCATTCATTCAAGGTGAAGCTATGTAAAGATGACTTGAGCTAAAGGAGGAAATGCATGTGAGAGCCGTTACTTATCAAGGGAAAAATAGCATTGCAGTGAAAAAAGTAGATGCACCGTCGATTCAAGATCGAGAAGATGTGATTATACGGATTACATCGACATCAATTTGTGGATCAGATTTACATTTGTATCAGGGGAATTTCCCGCTTCCAATCGGCTATGTGATTGGGCATGAACCAATGGGGATTGTGGAGGAAGTTGGCCCGGATGTCACAGCCGTAAAAAAGGGAGACCGTGTCGTCATTCCATTTACCGTTGCATGTGGTAAATGCCAATATTGCGATCATCACTTAGAAAGCCAATGCGACAACTCAAACCCGCACTACGACTCGGGTGGACTTTTTGGCTATAGTGAGAAATATGGGAATTATCCCGGAGGACAGGCAGAGTATTTACGCGTACCTTTTGGAAATTACACCCCGTTTAAGATTCCAGAGGATTGTGAGCTGGAGGATGAACAATTGCTGTTCTTATCAGATGTCCTGCCAACCGCCTATTGGAGCGTAGAGCACGCAGGTGTGAAAAAAGGCGATACGGTCATCGTGCTAGGCTGCGGACCTGTTGGGTTAATGGCACAGCAATTTGCTTGGCAAAAAGGGGCGGAACGTGTGATAGCGGTCGATTACATCGATTACCGCCTGCGGCATGCAAAACGGATGAGCGGCGTGGAGGTTTTTGACTTTACAGAAGATCCCGACATGGGAGAAACGTTAAAGGAGCTCACAAAGGGCGGGGCCGATGTTGTGATTGATTGTGTGGGAATGGACGGGAAGAAGTCGCCGCTTGAAAAAATTGAGCAAAAGCTCAAGCTGCAAGGCGGAACGATCGGACCCATTCAAATTGCCACAAAAGCCGTTCGCAAGTGCGGAACAGTGCAGATGACGGGTGTGTACGGCGGCCTGTACAATATGTTCCCATTAGGTGCTTTTTTCGCAAGAAACGTCACCTTGAAAATGGGCCAAGCCCCTGCTCGAGGATACATGTCAAAACTCTATCAAAAAGTGACAAGCGGTGAAATCGATCCAAGAGCCATAATCACACACAAATTGCCATTAGATGAAGCTGCTCATGCGTACCACATCTTCAATGACAAACAGGATGATTGTATAAAGGTCGTCTTAAAGCCATAAAAAGAAGGCTTAGGAGTATTCCTAAGCCTTTAATGTGTGCTCATCCATCATTTTTTCGATTAATTCAAAAAATGTTTTTTTATCTTCCTCTGAAAGGTGGTTGAACAATTGATTCACAAGCAGCTGGCGATTGTCGATCATTTGTTTAGCAATTTGTTCACCCAATTCAGAGAGTTCAATCCACACAGTCCGGCGGTCATTATTATTTCGAGAGCGGATAATCAGCCCTTCGTCTTCTAAGTGATTGAGAGCGGTTGTTGTTGCAGAGGGAGATAATGAAACTTCCTGAAGAATATTTTTCACAGTACATGATTGATGGCGGTAGATGATACGTAAAATAAATCCTTTAACATTCGTAACGTTTTTCGGAATATTTTCTTCATCTAATTGTTTCGTCGCCTTTAAATACTTTGTCAGTGCATGGTCTAACAAACTTGCCTCTAGCTCGAAATGTTGCATTCTCCATACCTCTTTTCCTATTGCATTCGCATTTTCCGATCAATTACTAGGTCTATCTTATCATAATAATCATCATAATTTAAACCAAAATGGAAGACGGCTATAAAATTACCTATATTATCAATTAATAAAAAGAACAATTCCAAAATGAAATGATTTTACTTTCAGCTGTTTTTATTTTAGAATGTGAATGAGATAAAATCTGCCAACCCAATTCGCTGGAAATTGGCTATTGGAAATCAAACGTTTGGAGATGAAGATATTGAATACTTTACAGGCATTACTAAACGACAGAATGGAACGCTCTTCACAAATTGAGGCGGTAACTGGCGGAGGTGTGTCTTATACATTTGAAGAATATGCAAAACGCATCGACCAGCTCGCTCATTACTTACATCAAAAAGGAATTCGAAAAGGCGATCGCGTTTGCTTTATTTGTCAAAACCATCATCACTTTTCAACGATTATGCTGGCAGCCATTAAAGCAGGTGCAGTCGCAGTTCCGCTTAGCTGGCAGCTTACTTCTTTTGAGCTGGAAGGGATTTTGAAAAAAGCAGAGCCAAAGGCTTTATTCTTTGACCGAGAATTCCGTGACATTATTGCTGCGGCGGATGTGTCTTTAGACAACTGCCTCATGGTAGAATCTGGTGTGAATGCGAAAACAACGCAGCTGTTTGAAGATATATTGGCTTCAAATGATGGCAGTGATCTTGCAGAAGAGGTATCAGAGGAGGATCTAGCGATGATCTTATTTACCTCTGGGACAACGGGTAATCCAAAAGGCTGTATGGTTGGACATGGACGAATCTATCAATTTTTAACAAGACGTGGGAATCGAGGATTTGACTTGAAAGGAAAGCGGTACTTAGCGAGTCACCCTCTGTATCATATGAGTTCAATTAATCACCTGATCGCCGCTGCGATTGAAGGGTATACGCTTGTTTTCTTACATGAGGCAACACCGAAGCGCATTTTAGAAACAATTGAAAAAGAAAGAATTACGTTCATGATGGCTTTCCCTTCAGCTTATACGTACATGTTGGAAGAAATGAAGCGTGGTTCGTATGATCTTTCATCCTTTGAAATTGCGATTTCTGGCGGTACGAAGGTGCCGGTCCGTTTGATTAAGGACTACAAAGAAGCAGGCATTCAGATGATGCATGGCTACGGAAGCACGGAAGCATGGGTTGTCAGTGCGTGGCATCCTGCGATGGGCGAGGATAAAATGGGCTCTGCTGGTAAAGTGGATCCAGATGTAGAAGTGAAAATCGTTCATCCTGAGACAGAGGAAACACTGCCAGCTGGAGAAATTGGCGAAGTCGTCATGAGAAGTCCGTTTTATTTCTTAGGCTATTATCATCAGCCTGACGCAACTGCGAAGGTACTCAAAGATGGATGGTTCCATATGGGAGATGCAGGCTATCTAGACGAAGACGGTTTTCTATTTATCACAGGCAGATACAAAGATGTGATTTTATACGGCGGAGATAATATCTACCCAGATCAAGTAGAAGAAGTCATTGAACAAATTCCGGGTGTGATTGAATCAGCTGTCATCGGGGTGCCGGACGAATTATATGGTGAAGTACCAAGTGCATATATCATAAAAGACGAATCCGCCGATTTCTGCGAAGAAGATGTGGTGAACTATTGTCAGGAACGTTTGGCCGATTACAAAGTGCCATCCATTCATTTCATCAGTGAACTGCCAAAAAACAAGCTTGGTAAAATCATGAAGAAAGATTTACGTGAATTGGTTGTGAATGCTTAGTACCTATTCTGCTATAATGAAATTTGAATGATTTTTTGTTTTTCTAACGTTTTGGAGGGAAAGGGTTTGCGACATATTCTTCGTAAGAAACACATTCACGATTTGTTGGAACAGAGCAGACAGCAAAAGGTAAAGAAAACGCTGGGCGGGCTTGATCTCACGCTTCTTGGTATAGGGGCGGTGATTGGTACAGGGGTTATGGTATTAACTGGAATTACAGCAGCTAAGGATGCTGGACCGGCTGTCATTTTCTCATTTGCAATTGCAGCCATTGTGTGCAGTTTGGCAGCACTTTGCTATGCAGAAATGGCGTCAGCGCTCCCTGTATTCGGCAGTGCATACATTTATTCATATACAACCATGGGCGAGCTTGTAGGCCATTTGATGGGCTGGACCTTATTATCTGTTTATATGCTGACAGCTTCAGCTGTCGCCAGCGGCTGGTCGAGTTATTTCAACAGCCTGCTTGAGGGATTTGGAATTTCGATTCCGCATCAATTCTTAGCGGGGCCGGAGCAAGGCGGATATATGAATCTGCCGGCGATTATCATTGCTTTACTGATTGCGTGGATCTTATCTAGAGGAACGAAGGAAAGTAAAAAATTTAATAATATCATGGTGTTTGTGAAACTCGGTATTATTGTTCTTTTCATTGTAGTAGGCGGCTTTTATGTACAGCCAGCCAATTGGCAGCCATTTATGCCGTTTGGCGCAGAAGGTGTCATTGCCGGTGCTGCTGCTGTATTTTTTGCCTTTTTAGGATTTGATGCGATATCTGCATCAGCAGAAGAGGTGAAAAATCCGCAGCGGAACCTGCCAATTGGGATCATAGGTTCATTACTTATTTGTACGGTCATTTACATTGTCGTTTGTTTGGTCATGACAGGCATGGTGCATTATACAAAGCTGAACGTTACAGAAGCTATGTCCTATGTCCTGCAAAGTGTACATCAAAATAGCGTGGCTGGTATTATTTCTGTTGGTGCGGTCATTGGATTGATGGCTGTGATTTTCGCCAATAATTATGCGGCAACTCGAATTGCCTATGCGATGGGCCGAGACGGACTTTTGCCTAAAGTGTTTTCAAAAACAAACAAAAGCGATACGCCTGTTGCTAGCATATGGATGATTGGCGGAATGACAGCTGTTATTTCAGGCTTTATTGATTTGAAGGATCTGTCCAACTTAGCGAATATCGGTGCGTTATTAACGTTTGCCATGGTCAGTTTATCTGTGCTTATTTTGAGAAAGACACATCAGCAGCTTGAGAGGGGCTTCAGGGTTCCTTTTGTGCCGGTTTTGCCGATTATATCAATGGGCTGCTGCTTGTTCCTTATGCTCAACTTACCAGGCCGGACATGGCTTTACTTTGGGGTTTGGCTGTTAATCGGTGTCGTCATGTACGCAGCGTATTCAAACAAACACAGTGAATTAGCGAAATCTTCATGAGAAAAAGGTGCAAATCCGTTGACGATTTGTGCCTTTTTTCATACGATTTGGGATAAGCTATAAACGAGATAATGGACGGAACAAGAGGAGGATGAGGGATATGATTAGTGTTAGTCCTTATATTGTTGTAGAAGATGTGAAAGAATCTCTTCAATATTATCAAGGGATTTTTGGTGGGGATATTCAAATCTTAAATGAACATCAAGACCGTGTCCTGCATGCTGAATTGCATCTTGGGGAATCGCTGCTTCATTTTTCAGATACGTTTGGACGCACGCCAAAGCCAGAGAATCTCAGATTGATCATGCAGTTTGACAATGAAGAAGAACTAAAGGCTGTCTATGAAGCACTGGAAGCTGATGGAGATGTACTGGTTGAATTACAGGATACCTTCTTTGGCGCACTTCACGGACAAGTACAGGACCGGAAAAACGGGTTAATCTGGGTTCTGAATTATATGAAATAGACTAAGACCTTCACCAGTGTGAAGGTTTTTTTGTGAGTGTTTTTATTTTCTGAAAAATGGAAAATATGCTATGTTGGAAGAATAAAAGGACAAGGAGAAGGGTGGCAAAGGAATGGAACAAATTGAGTTTCAATCAATCCAAACAAATGGTATAACACTTCATACAGCAATGGCTGGACCGGAAAATGGCCCGCTGCTTGTGCTGCTCCACGGGTTTCCTGAGTTTTGGTACGGCTGGAAAAATCAAATCATCCCCTTGGCTGAGGCGGGCTATCGTGTTGTCGTTCCTGATCAAAGAGGCTACCATCTAAGTGACAAGCCAGAAGGAGTCGAATCCTACGTATTAGATAAATTGAGAGATGATATTGTAGGACTGATTAAGACGCTGAGCCCGAACCAAAAGGCGATTGTCGGCGGACATGACTGGGGCGGAGCTGTTGCTTGGCATTTGGCTTCAACCCGTTCTCAATATGTCGAGAAATTAATCATTGTGAATATGCCGCATCCGCGGGTGATGATGAAGGTTCTTCCTTTTTATCCTCCGCAGTGGAAGAAAAGCTCTTATATCGCTTTTTTTCAGCTTCCGAATGCTCCAGAGGCAGCCCTTCAAGAAAATCACTTTCAAAAGCTGGATGAAGCCATCGGGCTGACGGCAAGACCACATTTGTTCACGAAGGAAGATGTCTCAAGCTACAAGCTCGCTTGGACACAGCCAGGCGCCTTGACCTCAATGCTGAATTGGTACCGAGCCATTAAAAAAGGCGGCTTTGAAAAGCCAATTTCCAAACGAATTCTCGTTCCTGTTCGCATGATCTGGGGGATGGAGGACAAATTTTTAAGCAGAAAGCTGGCGAAGGAAACGATTAAGATCTGTCCAAATGGCCAGCTGATCTTTGTCGATGATGCCTCTCATTGGATCAATCATGAAAAACCAGAAGTCGTCAACAAACTCATACTCGAATTCTTGACATAAAGAAAAAAGCTCTGATCAGAGGACCAGAGCTTTTTTTGATTTATCCAATTTGATTCTTTTTCAATGCAGCAGGTTCGTCGTCCCAGCATTCAATTTTTTCATTGTTTGGAACGGCATTTTTATAGAAAACAGGATCTTTGCCTTCTTTTTTCTGTCTCGTGTAATCCTTCAGTGCTGCGAAGGCGACCTTAGACAGCATGGTAATAGCGATGAGGTTGACGATGACCATGAGTCCCATAAAGAGATCGGCTAGACCCCAAACAAGAGGAACAGTGGCAACCGCACCGAACAGAACCATTCCAATAACGGCAATTCGATAGATGTTAAGCCAAATTTTGTTCGCTCCAAGGAATTCAATGTTCGTTTCCCCATAGTAATAGTTACCAATCAATGTACTAAACGCGAATAGGAAAATCATGATGGCAAGGAATCCAGATGCCCATGGTCCAATGTGCTGACTGAGAGAAGCCTGTGTTAATTCAATTCCTTGCAAATTTGTTGTTTTATACGCATCAGAAAACAGAACAAGGAAGGCTGTGCTTGTACAAATAATTAACGTATCTGTTAACACGCCGAATGCTTGGATTAATCCTTGTTTAACAGGGTGGCTCGTGACAGCCGTTGCTGCTGCGTTAGGTGCACTACCCATACCAGCTTCATTTGAGAAGAGACCGCGTTTAATCCCTTGTAATAAAGCACCGCCTAGCGTACCGCCAGCGAACTGTTCAAACCCGAAGGCGTGTTTCACAATCGTGCTGATGACACCAGGAAGTTCCGTGATATTTGTGACAATGACAAAGAACGCAATACCGATGTAAGCAACTGCAAGCACAACCACAATGTATTCAGAAGCCTTTGCAATCGCTTGGATGCCTTTGAAAATGATCGCTGCAAAAATGACTGCCATCACAATACCGACGGTTAAACGGTCTAAACCAAAGGAATTTTTAAAAGCGACAGTGATCGTATTGGATTGAACCGCGTTAAAGACGATTCCAAAAGAAATCGTGATCAGGATCGCAAATAAAATCCCCATCCAGCGCTTGTTTAACCCTTTTTCCATGTAATAAGCGGGTCCACCGCGGAAGCCTGTTTTGTCTTTTACTTTATATACTTGAGCTAGTGTACTTTCAACGAAACTTGAAGCGGATCCGATAATGGCTACGATCCACATCCAAAAGATGGCACCAGGGCCACCAATGGCAATAGCGATAGCAATCCCTGTGATATTCCCTGTCCCTACGCGTGCTGCCATACTGATGGCGAATGCTTGGAACGGTGATATTCCCTCTTTTTCTTTTCTTCCTTCTTTCAGGACACGCAGCATTTCTTTAATCATTCTCACTTGCAGGAAGCGTGTTCTATATGTGAAGTACACCCCAACACCAAGTAACAGAGCAATCACAATATAAGTCCAAATAAAATCATTTGTATGTGTTAAATAAGATAGCAAAGCTTTTTCGTTCATAACATCACCTCTTCGAATTCATCACTGTTCTTTTTAAAAAATACTGAGATCCCACTCTTTAGCGAGCTTTTTCAGCATCATGACGCCGGTAATACTATTTCCACAATCGTCAATGGCAGGACCGTAAATGCCAATGCCACAGCCTGTCTGAAACGGGAACTCTCTTCTTGCGCTTGGCGGAACGCAAGCCATAATTCCTCCAGACACACCACTTTTGGCTGGAACGCCTACGAAAGCTGCAAAATTCCCAGACGCATTATACATGCCGCATGTCAGCATCAATGCCTTTGTTAGTCTGGCGATATCTTTTGGGATGACTTGGACTTGTTTAAAGGGATGGTAACCATCACTTGATATAATCAGTCCAATCAAGGCGATGTCCTCTGTTGTGACCTCGATGGAACATTGCTTTAAATACACTTCTAACGTGTCCTCGACATCCGATTCTAAATAATTGGTTTCTTTTAAATAATAAGCAAGTGCCCGATTTCGATGTGCAGTTGCCCATTCTGATTGATAAACTTCTTCATTAACAGAAGGACGCTTACCTATTAAGTTTTCGATTAAATCGAAAATATATGCTAGCTTTTCTGTAGAAGTCTTTCCGGGAAGGATGGAGGATACGGTAATAGCTCCAGCATTAATCATTGGATTAAAGGGCTTCCCTGGTTTATGCATCTCAAGACGGTAGATGGAATTAAATGCATCACCAGTTGGCTCTACATCTACCCGATCCAAGACGTAAGGTACGCCTCTTCCTAAACAGGCAGCTATAAAGCTGATGACTTTTGAGATACTTTGCAGGGTAAAGGGAACGTCCCAATCACCATATCGTACAGATGATCCATCTGGGCCTATCACGCTGATACCAAGTTGAGAGGAATTCACTTTTCCGAGTGCTGGAATGTAGCCAGCATTCTGCCCGTTCTTGTAATACGGACGTATTTCTTCTGCCCATTGATCAACAGAAGACTGGCATGCGTGTTGTGTATTATTAGAAATTGCTGTTTTCATACGATTCCTCCAATCAAAAATCAAAAAGTACCCTATTGAATTGGCGGATGACAAAAAATGCGATCAAATAGGCACGAAAACATGTTACACATCTTCAAAGAACTTGTCATGCGCTGCTTGCACCACTCCTTTACACCTAAATATATGTACAAATGAAGGCATTGTCGGCGGAAAAACAAAAAGGGTTTTTAGTGAAAATTAAGAAAACGCTTACATCTAGTTTCACTAAAATTATTCATTCAATTTATCTTGGAAACTACACAATCTGACGTAAATCTACAGAAAAACTTACAAATAAAAATCAGTCTGTCGACTTTTGTCTAAACAATTCCTATTATTGTCGTCAATGATCAAAACACTGAATAGCTGAAAGGTCACCTTGCTGCCCCGGAGAATAGTCATAAAAAAGGATTTTGGAGATAAAAAGAGCGGTGAAAATTATTTTTTTGCACATTGTGGAGAAAAGAGTCTCCTTGTATACTGTGGCTATGCAAACAGGGGAAGGGATGTCAGTCATTTGAGTTTAAATCAGCTTGTCAAAAAGGACGCATTCATTTTAATTTTTATGATGGTCATTGTGCCGCTTGCAGGAGAGCTGAAGTTTTATCCTGTGAATGAGACGTTTCGCATCAGCTTTGGTGCGCCTGCGTTTTTCTTTTGTTTATTACTCTTAAGAAAATCTAGACCGCTATTGCCAGGATTTTTAACAGGCGCAGCCATTGTGCTTTTTCGGGTAGGCCTAGATTTGGTTCAGCAGAATGCTGATCTGGCTTCATCATTTTATCAGCAATTCCCAAGCTTCTTTTTCTATTTCACGTATGCGTTCCTGTTTTTTGCCGTCCGTACGGGTCGCTTTAAACAGCGCTCTATTTTCATTGGGATCATCGGTCTGATGATCGAATTAGTTGCTGATTTTGTCGAGCTGTTTGTACAATTTCTAGTGTTTGATACAACGATGACTTTATCAAAGCTGAGCGATATGGTCCTCATTGCGTTTGCTCACAGCTTTGTGGTGATCAGTTTTTTTAATATGATGAAGCTGTATGAGGCGCAATCAAGAGAGAAGCAGATCATGAAACAAAATGAGCATATGATGATGGTCATTTCGAATTTATATGAAGAAACGGTGCACTTAAAGAAAACATTAAAACATACAGAGCATATTACGCAGGAATCATACCGGCTTTATCGTCTGCTGCATGAACACGAAGCAGGGAAAAAAGTGAGTCAGGAGCTGTTAAAGCTCGCAGGAGAAATTCATGAAGTGAAAAAGGACAATCAGCGCATTTATGCTGGGCTTTCAAAGCTGATTTCGAAGGAAAATATGCAAGATTACATGAAGGCGGAAGAGCTCGTTCAAATTGTGATCCGTATTCAAGAGAAGTATGCCCTATCTCTTGGGAAAAACATCTCCTTTACCTCTGATATAAGGGGTATTCATCTACATGATTATCATGTGTTTATTTTCTTATCGCTGATTAATAATTTAATGGCCAATGCAGTGGAAGCTATAAAGGATACCGGCATGATCTCACTCGAATTGAAAGGAAGTCATGATAAAATAGAGATTCGGATTGAAGATGATGGACCGGGGATTCCTAAAAAAATGAGAGAGATTGTGTTTGATCCAGGCTATACCTCCAAATTTGATGCATTTGGAACACCGTCTACTGGGATAGGCTTATCCTATGTGAAAGAGCTGGTTCAAGAGCTAGGCGGTCATATTCAAATCGAACCAAAAGAAACAAAAGGGACAGCTTTTCTGCTTGTCCTTCCTATACAAAATTTAATACAGAGAGGGTGAGTGAATGCGATTCTTCATTGCAGATGATGATCGTGCAATACGCTCGATTTTAGGTCAAATCATAGAGGATGAGGATTTGGGAGAGGTCGTAGATGAAGCGGGTGACGGAGTTGGATTAGAGGCACATTCACTGAACCTCAAGAAAGTAGACATCCTTTTGATTGATCTTTTAATGCCTGCTAGAGATGGCATTCAAACCATCCGCCATATTCACCCTGAATTCAAAGGCAAGGTCATTATGATTTCCCAAGTAGAGGCGAAAGAGATGATGGCAGAAGCCTATGAACTAGGGATTGAATATTATATCCATAAGCCTGTCAATCGAATTGAAATCGTCAGTGTGATTCGAAAAGTCATGGAGCGTATCAAACTGGAAAAATCGATTTACGATATACAAGCCTCCCTTCGCCACGTACTGCCATTAGAGCCTGTGTTTTCTCAAGGTGCCGGCGCTGGAGCGAAGAGAAGAACGATGAAAGAGGCTGGGGAATTCCTCTTATCTGAGCTCGGAATTGTCGGTGAGAACGGCTCTAAGGATTTACTGGAGATACTTCTCTATTTACATGAAACTCAGTCAGCCAATTCTCATGAGGTCAATTTCCCGCCGCTAAAGCAGCTGTTTATCAAAACCGCAGAAAGAAAGCTGGATCATGGTGCAACCGATGTAGAGGTGATGCGGGAAGTGAAAGCGGCGGAGCAGCGGATTAGACGAGCTATTCATCATTCCTTGAATCATTTTGCCTCACTAGGATTAACAGATTTCTCAAATCCTAAGTTTGAGCACTACGCGTCGAAGTTTTTCGATTTTACCGATGTCAGCCAAAGAATGAAAGAAATGCAGAAGACATCTTCTCCCGCAGGATCGACGGGCAGAGTCAATACAAAAAAATTCGTTCAAATCTTTTATTTTGAAGCAAAGCAGTTATTCGAAGAAATGAGCTGAGGAAAATCTGTTGGTATGATTGGAGAAAATAAACAGAGAAAGTCTGCTTTTCCTATGATCTGTCTTGATCTTCAGGTGTCTTTATCATTTAACTGATCATTCTGATTTTTCTTTTTTCTTGAAAATAAAACCCTCCTGTGCAATCGTTTGTTAAAATAGTGAGGTTAGACTAGAATGTCGGAGGTTTTATTTTGGGAAAAATTAAACGAAATGCGCTCTGCCCATGCGGAAGCGGAAAAAAATATAAACATTGCTGTGGTCAAAAATCAGGCGGAGAACAAACGTCTGAGCTTGTGTTTAAGGAAGCTGTACAAGTTCAAAAGGATTTAATGAATTATGCTTTTTCTAAACATCAAAGAGCGATCAATCAATTCATTAATGAGTTTTCTTTCCTTGCAGATATGGATAAAGAAACGCAACAAATCTCAGTTTTTCATTTGAGTGTATGGGGCATCTTCTTCCGTCCATTAACTGATCAGAAAGAAACCATTTTCCAAGAATTCCTGACAAAGAAAGCAGAAGATATTACCCGTCCGAAAACAAGACAAGTGGTCCAATCTTGGACAGACATGGAACCATCTTTGCTTTTATTAAATGAAAAAACGGACGAGTCTCTTTACTTTGAAGATATGGTAACAGCTGAGAAGGTTGAAGTAGATGTAAAACCGGATCAAACGGTACTGCCTGAAAAGGGAAGTCTCGTGCTTGGTTTTCCTGTTCAATTTGAAGAAAAAGCAGAGTTTTTCATTCAGTATACGATGTTTGCGAAAGAGTTCACAGATACTCTTCTTCTTCAGGTCCGCCAGCTTGTTGACGCATATGAAGCAAATGGAGGAGCGCGCAGCACATTTATGAGAGAATCATTCCCTGATGTGCTGAAGTGTATGTTTGCGAAGCAAGAAGTAGAAGAATCAGAAACACCTGCTCAAACAGAAGGCGATGCAGGTCTATCAGCAGATCGTATGAACTGGGCAAGTGACGTCCAACTGGAAACAGCTAAGCTGATTGAAGACGGAATGAAGGAGCACGGTGACCAAAGCCTGACAGATGGTGCTTTAACGGTTTGGAAAGCCTACTGTGATCAGAAATCACCTGTGATCCGTAAAGCAGCGTCATTTGCTGCAGGAATCGAATACTATATTCATTCACTTGCAAGCGATGCTCCGCTTTCTCAAGCACAAGTAGCGAAGAAGTATGGCATTAGTGCGTCGACTGTATCGAGCCGTTTTAAAGATATCGAAAAAGCGGTGAAAGAAGAGCAAGAAGCGACAGTATAATCTAAAAAAGACGCGGCACCTTCAGAGGCCAGCGTCTTTTTTTTAGATTATCTTGTTTTAATAAAACCACTCATGTACTGCTCTGTATTATAATCGTTTAGGTCGATTTTCCATTGACCATCCCCATTACGTTTCATTTTCACTTCATATTCAGCTGGGCTGGAGACGGGAGGAAGCTTTTCGAATTCAGATGCGTACATGTTTAAGCTTTTTTTATACAATTCTTCTTTAGAACGGATCTTTCCGTTGTAAAACTCGTCTCTTTTCTTGTCTAGTTTGTCTTTTAAGTTAGAAGCATCAATGCCTGTTACTTGAGCGACAACCTTTGCTTCGTCATCAGAGATGGTTTTTACACTTGTTTCTACTTTGGCTTTATCCTTCATAGTGTTTTGAATGCGTTTGTACATCGACAGAATATCACGGTCACTCACTTCATTACCGTATATTCCTGCACTTCTTTTGAAGTCTTTAACAAACATTTCATGGTATTTATTGACGACATCCGATTGGTTGTCACCCGTTAAATCTGCGAATTCATCGTTCTTTTTGTCAAAAACAATAATATCGGTATATGCTGATAACGCTTTTGCTGGGTTATCCAGCTTTTTTGCTGAATCGAGTATTTTGTTTCCATCTAGATCGATTTGGATGGAATCACTGTTTTTCTTGATGCTGTCCTGATACACGAACTGATATTTTTTCCCTTTGTCTACTAGGAAATATAGAGCTCCTGAAAGTGACTTGCCTTTGTTCAGTGAACCAAGGTCAAGACGGTCTTTACTGCCGTAGAATTTTAAATCAGATACTTTGGCATCGTCCTGATAAAGGGAGAAGTCAGAGTTATATAATGAAAGGGCTTTGTCACCTTTGTTTGTGATCGTTAGGTTGACTTTTAGTACCAATTCATTGTCTCTCAGGGTAGTGGTTGAGTCTTCTGGTAACGTATATTCGTAGCTATTGACTTTTACCTCTGCTGTTTTCGTTGACTTTTGGTCAGTGTCTGTTGATTTGGCTGAGCTCTGGCAGGCTGCAGAGATGATCATCACGAATGAAATCATGAGGAGGGCACTTATTTTTTTAAAATTCACAGTTGATGCTCCTTTGCTTTTCTTTCGTCATTTCATTCCCGCTATCTGACTATGAAAAAAGAAACAGATAGAATGGTATATTCGGGTGTTAAAGGGGAAAATATCCTAATGACGATTTGCACTATTCATTCTATCGAAATTCATTCATCATGAGGAATAGGTTTTAGTCCCTATTTTTAATAGTTTTTAACACATTTACCTATAAAATAAGGAATTAAATAAGCATAATATACTGGTTAATAAGTATTGATTTATAGATTTATTTTGGGTTTTAAATGTTTTTTGTATAAAAATCTTGAAATAAAGGTAGTTTTTTATTTGACGAGGCGGTGCCGGATGGCGAAGACGACAGCCTGTGTGCGGTCTTGTGCATTGAGCTTTTGTAATATACGGTGCACATGCGTTTTTACCGTACTTTTGCTGATAAATAATTGATCAGCGATGTCTTCATTCTTTAAACCATAGGCCATTTGCTGTAAAACATCGCGTTCACGTTCTGTAAATGATTCGTGAAGCAGATGAGTGTGATGTGTATCATTTGCTTGCTGAAGAGCTCGTGCCATCATGTGCTCAGAGGCTGCCGTTCGAAAGACAGATTCACCAGCAAAGGCGGTGCGGATGGCCTGAATTAATTCCTCAGGCATTGTATCCTTCAGCAAATAACCGACTGCCCCTGCACGAATCCCGTCAAAGACGTATTCTTCCGTATCAAAGGTCGTGAGAATCACAACTTTTACATCTGGGTGCTTTTTTAAAATGTGCTCTGTTGCCGTGATGCCATCCATTCCAGGCATTTGTACATCCATGAGCAGTACGTCGGGTTTGTTGGTCAAGCAAAGCTCAACCGCCTCCTGACCGTCTGACGCCTCCCATATGACGTCAATATCCTCTTGAGCGCTTGCAATATAACGAAATCCTTGGCGGATCAGCGGCTGATCATCAATAATGCCAATCTTAATAGGGGTTGTCATGTCTCAGAGTCCTCCTTGATAGGAATTTGAACATGGATACAAAAGCCGTGCGGCTCGCGTATGGACGTCTTGAGGGAACCGCCTGCTGCGTCACACCGTGCTTTCATGCCTGACAGTCCAAATCCAAATGAAATATCTTTTTCGCTGGTCAAATTTCCATCGTCTTCAATGTTCATCATCAGCTCATGCTGGTGGTTATAGAGTGTAATGGTCATCGCGGTCGCCTTGGCATGGCGAATTGTATTGGTGATCGCTTCTTGTAAAATGCGGTAAAGCAGTTCAGATACGGAGAGCGGCCATTTTTTATACGTAAGCTGCTCTGTATGAAACTGAATATCTAGCTCTCCTGATATCTCTCCTTGCTTGATGAGACTGCGAAGTCCGGCAAGTCCGAGACCTGCATCATCTGACGCCATATGATGAACCACAGAACGAACTTCGGTGAGACAATTTTTAGAAATATTGATCAGCTCCTGAAACGTCTGCGCCATCTGCTCTGGTTCTTCCTGTTTTAAACGATAGGGCAAAGACTGCAGCTGGACAATCATTGAGGTTAATTGGTGACCGATGCTGTCATGCAGGTCACGTGCAATTCTGCTCCGCTCCTCCAGCACAGCAAATTGGAGTGACTGAACGGTCGCTTCTTCAAGCTCTATATGCGCCTTTTTTAATTGTTCATGGGCATCTGATAATTCCTTGTGAACCAATTGCAGTTCTCCGAAGTGTTCATCCTTTAATTCCTGTTCACGCCGGCGCATTCTAGAGATCAAGACAAGTGTATACACAAGCAGCTGGAATAGCGGGAGAGTGATCACCATGTTCCAAGAAAAATCATTTACATAATAACTGACCCCACTAGTGAAAAAGATGATAGCAAATAGATAGGGATGATGCGCCTCTGAAAAACGAAAAGCGATAAAGCCAATCATAAAAAAGGTCAGCCCAATACTGTCTTGAATCTGACCTGTCACCATCCACAAGAGATGTGTCAGAATCCACATCGAGAGGAGCATAGAAATTTGCTTTTTAGGTGACAGCTTGCTTTTTGGAAAAAGACAAAGGAGAAACAATAAATAGACGAAGGTGCGAAACACCAATTCGCCTATTGAAAGGGGCTCATACATTTGAATATACATATAGGTCAATACAAGGCCTAATACGAATTTTCGCCTTATTTGACCTAAAAGCTTGAGTGGCTGCTGAAGGTTCATATCAAAAACTCCTGTCTGTCAGTTAAATAGCAGCAGATGCCTTGATGTTCATATATCTTTTTAAAAGAATAAAACGTAATCCGATCATACTGCCAATTGGAAGGAATGTCAGGCCATTTGCGAAAATGATCAGGGAATGACCGCCATCCTGTACAACTGAACCTACTGTCATCCGGATAAGAATGATTCCGATGAAAAAAAGTGTTCCATAGAGTGAGCTGGCGGCGGTGATACGTCCCGACTGTTGATCATATGTTACTTTGTATAGTTTACCTCTCCAAAGCCCGATTGCAAAACCTGCGAATGCAAAGCCAGTCATCACAAGCAGGCTCATCGCCGTGATTTCAATATGCTGGGTAAAGGAATAAGAGAGAGTGCCTAATAAAATGAGCGGCCCTATGAGAAGCCTGAAGGGGCGGATTTCTTTTTCCTTGCCTGTTCTTAAAAGCAGAATAATGATAATGATGACAATTTGAATGGTCATAACAAGATCTCCTTTTCGCTTTAGTCTATCTTCATCATACGCATCTACTATTTTCTCGGCGTCCACCTGCAGGTTGATTTTCAGAGAGCGGGATACTTGAATGTTGGAATTGATTCATGGGAAAATAAGGATGATTACGTAGATAAGGGAGATGAGCTTTTGAAAAAGGTAACGCTTGGACGAACTGAATTACAGGTGAATCCGATAGGGCTTGGTACGAATGCAGTAGGTGGACATAATTTATTCCCGAATCTTAGTGAGGATGCTGGACGGGAGCTTGTGGAGACGGCTCTTGATCAAGGTGTCAATTTCTTAGATTCTGCTTTTATTTATGGGCTGGGCCGTTCAGAGGAATTAATCGGTGAGATCATTGCCAAAAGAGGCGGCAGAGAAAAGCTTGTCCTTGCGACAAAAGGAGCTCATAAGGAAGTAAACGGGCAAATTGAACTTGATAACAGTCGTGATTTCTTAAGAGAGCAGGTCGAAAATAGCCTGAAACGACTGCAAACAGATTATATTGACTTGTACTATATGCATTTCCCGGATGGGCGAACGCCGCTCGAGGAAGTAGCAGGCACATTAAAGGAATTGAAGGATGAAGGGAAAATCAAGGCGATCGGTGCATCCAACCTTGATTTTGAACAGCTTCAAGCCTTTAACCGAGATGGCTACTTAGACGTGCTTCAGTCGGAGTATTCTCTGCTGAAACGTCAGGCGGAGCAGGATCTTCTTCCATACTGCGTCGAGCATGGTATTTCCTTTATTCCTTATTTCCCATTGGCATCAGGCTTGTTGACTGGCAAATTTACAAAGGATGCCACATTTGATGATATTCGAGCAAAAGACCCACTTTTCCAAGGTGATGCATTCCTTTCAAATCTCGAAAAAGTAGACAAGCTGCAGGCGATTGCCCAATCAAAGAATGCAGAAACGGCACACGTCGCACTCGCTTGGCTCTTAGCTCAGGATGGTATTGATGCTATTATTCCAGGGGCAAAACGAGCAGACCAAGTGCTGCAAAATTTAAAAACAAACGATGTTCAACTAACTGAAGAGGAAATTAATCAAATCGACAAGATTTTTTCTTAACACGAAAAAAAGGTGCAGCTATGCACCTTTTTTTTATGACATTGTAAGAGGGATTTTGATGACGAGCCGTAAATTTGGAGAACGGTAAGTGAAATCCAGTGTACCGTCTGCCTTTTCAACAAGCTGATGAATGATATACGTCCCCATGCCTTGATGATCGCCGCCTTTTGTCGAGCGGCCAAAAGTTTTGAATAAATGATCTAACACATGTTTTTCCATACCTTTTGTGCTGTTTTCACAATGGATTAAAAATAGCCCGCTCCGAATAGAGGTTGTGACCGAAATGCTGCCCTCTTTTCCAGCTTTCTTTGCTTCAATCGCTGCATCTAGGGCATTATCAAGCAGGTTGCCAGTAAAACTAACCTGATCCGCCTTTGAAAAGGGAAGCGATGAAAAGGGAGCTTGAAGGTCTAGTGAAAGTGCAATGTTCTCTTTCTCAGCCCGCTCCAAAAAGAGGTGAAGGGTAGAGGCTAAATATGCATTTTCTCCTTTCATCCATGGGAAATGTTTGACGTATTGCTGAATCAAATCTTTGATCTCATACTCGTCGTTCGACGCCGAAAAGGCATTTAAATGTCTGGCTGTTTCATGATGTTTACTGCGCAGCTCAAGAAGTAATTCGTTGGTTCTAGCTTCTGCGTTTATAAGCTCTTGAAGCCGTCCATTTAACTGTTTCTCTGTCTGCATCACCTTCAATGAGAGGATATCGACTGTCACCATCATGATGATTGCTAAAAGACAGCTCAGCCCATTCTCTTGCGTTAGAAACAGCAAAAAGCCTGCACAGGTGATGAGTATAAAAGCACCTAATATCACATAACCACTCGTATGAGGTAAAAATCTTTTGTACATGAAGAACGTATAAACACATATTACGCAAAAGGTAAGAATCCACAACACAATTGATGATAGCGGTAGAAAGGCTTCAGCAGCTGCATGAAACGCAAGACCTAGCCATATGAGGGCATAAATGCGAAATCCAAGATAGAAAGCGTTCACGTTCGTTCTCCTTAAAAATAGTATTTCTTAAAGAATTCTAATTGCTGCTTGGTCATCATGGCTTTTTTATCTGTCCCTTCAAAAGACACGATAAACGAATTTTTAGCATACGCCGAGAAATTCTTAATGTAATGAATATTGATGATAAACGATCGATGGGAGCGGATAAAATCCTTTTCAGCCAAATCACCCTTTAACTCGTTTAAAGTTTGATATGTCTGGATTTCTCCTGTCGTTGTCACGATAGTTGTTGACCGGCCCGTTCGCTCAACAAAAATGACATCCTTTTTCTGCAGCACATGAATATCTGACTGCTGCTTAATGAGAAGCCGTCCATGAATGCTTTTCTCCTGCTTGGTGGACATATAGCGCTCTAAGCATTTGGCAATTCGATCAGCTTGGTAGGGCTTCATAATATAATCATGTACATTCAAATCAAACGCATGGACTGCATAACCACTGTTTCCTGTCACAAAGACCACATCGACATTCAGTGCGTGAGAGTGAATGAGGTCCGCTAATTCATAGCCGGACATTCCAGGCATTTCAATGTCAGCGAACAACAGATCAATGTCTCCTTGTTTGACCTTCTCATATGCATCCTCTGCTGACTGCGTGACAAAGACAATGTCCACAGCCTCCATTCTGCCCACAATGGCGTGCAGCTTTTCTAAATCTACTCGGTAATCATCGACGAGACCTACTTTTATCATAAAAATCACCTATGACTCTTCTTATTATTTGTCTATTTTACCATTTGTTTTTTTGAAATAGATCATTTCAAGACAGAAAAAGGACGTTTCGCGACATTTTTATATCAGGCAGGCATTATTTTTTCTATCATAGACTTAGAAAGTAAAGTTGAAAGGGGCGAACCAAATGATTACTCTCAGCGATTGCAGCTGCTGGTTTAAAGATAAGAAAAAAGTCGTGAAAGCGATGAAACACATGACGTTCTCCGTGAAGGAAGGGGAAGTCGTTGGCATCCTAGGAGAAAATGGTGCAGGAAAAACGACATTATTGCGCGCCGTAGCCACATTATTAGAGCCTACGCACGGGTCAGTCACTGTCGCAGGCTTTGATACGGTGAAAGAATCAACGGAAGTGAAAAAGCGAATTGGTGTCTTGTTTGGCGGTGAGACGGGGCTTTACGATCGTTTGACGGCACGAGAAAACCTTGAATACTTTGGCAAATTGTATGGCTTAGATCAGCATGAAATCAAAGCAAGAATAGAGGATTTGGCAAAGCGTTTTGGAATGAGACAATATATGGATCGCAAGGTGAAAGGATTCTCAAGAGGGATGAAACAAAAGGTGGCGATTGCCAGAACGTTAATTCATGATCCTGACATTATCTTATTTGATGAGCCGACAACAGGCTTAGATATCACGTCGAGTAATATTTTCAGAGATTTTATCCATCAGCTCAAGCAGCAAAATAAAACGATCCTCTTTTCAAGCCACATCATGGAAGAAGTCAGCCAGCTTTGTGACAGTGTCATGATGATTCATCAAGGAGAGCTTGTGTACAAAGGGACACTTTCAGAATTATATACTCAGGAACAAAGTGATGACTTGAACTATATCTTTATGTCGAAGCTCGCTAGGGGGATTTCATAATGTGGAAAACCGTCTTTTTGAAAGAAATGACAGATGCGCTGAGAGATCGAAAAACGTTGCTCTTAACCGTGCTGATTCCTCTTTTGACCATGCTTGGACTGGTGTTCTTTTATGAAAGCATGATTGCAGATCCAGGGGATGAAGCCTATACAGTCGCCATCAATGAACAGCTTCCAGCCGAAATGAACCAAATGATCAAAGAGGTCAAAAACCTAAACCTTGAAACATTTGATGATCCGCAGCAAGCCGTCAAGGATGGAGAGGCAAATGCTTACCTGGAAATGCCGAAAGAGGCAGGCGATATGCTCAAACAACAAAAGCCATTCGCTATTAAAATCCATGGATATACGACAGATGATGATTCGGTCATCACTGTTCAAATGCTGCAATCATTGCTGGAGCAATATCAAAACCAAGTGGTCGAAAAGCGATTAGCAGCCGATCAAATCGATACGTCCGTTATTCATCCTTTTGAGGTGCAGTCCGTTGATGTAGAAGAAGGGGATGAAGGGGAAAACGGAGTGACCGCTATGCTGTTGTCGATTCTCCTTCCGATGATTTTGGTGACCTCCGTCATCTCAGGAGCTTTGCCGGCTGCGCTTGATATTGTAGCAGGTGAAAAAGACCGGAAATCCATTGAAGCGTTGTTCCTGACACCTGCCAGCAGACTCCAGATTCTCATCGGGAAATGGCTCGCTGTCTCTATGTTTGGTATTTTAAGTGGGATTGTGGCGATCGGTATGCTGCTTCTATCTACTTTGCTCTTTACAGAAAAGCTGAAGCAGGCTCTGAACTTTGGTGATCAAATGTGGAGCATTATCGGCGTCATGTTTGCGGCGCTTATTATCTTCTCCTTCATGGTATCCATGATTGAATTGCTGCTCAGCGTCATTTCGGGCTCAGTCAAAGAAGCACAGTCGTACATGTCCATGATCATTACACTAGGTGTGATCCCAATGTTCTTTACCATGAGAGCAGGTGCTACGCAGCTAGATACGTATTACTTTGCGGTCCCATTCCTTAATATTCATGCGCTGTGTAAGCAACTGATGTTTGGTATCATCGATCCGGTGGCTGTCACTCTGACACTCGGCTCCTCAGCCTTGGCAGTCGTTATCCTGTTTGTCATCGTCAGAAGCTTGTTTATGAAAGAAAAATGGATGCTTGCGAAATAAAGAAAGGAAAACTTGTAGATTTTTTCTACAAGTTTTTTTATATTCGGAGATTCATATAAAAAGGCTGGGGAAAGAATTGTTATGGCATAATGGAAGAGGAAATGACATAATCATCCTATTTTTACTAAAGAGGGGAGGTGGAGATATGTCTTATCAAACAGATGACGATGATGTGTTAGGACTATGTAATATATATGCTCAGCAAACACACCATTTTGAAGCCTTTATTTTGGGAAATAGGAAAGGCTTATTAGAACTAAGAAATGCAATAGACAAGGCTTTAGAAACCGGTTGTTCTACTGCAGCGTTATTCCCTTCTGATTATGAAGGATATGATGTCTATGTTGCTTTAGTAGACGAGGAGCAAAGGTTTAAAAAATTAACGACTCCTTATGTAGAGGAATACGCACAAGAGGAAAATGCGGTTGATCCAATTGAGATCATTAAAGAATATGAAGCTGAAAAGGGGAATTCCTTATAAAGAGATTCCCCTGCTTGTGAACTCGTTTGCTAGTGAATCAAATGTCTATGGATTTGGCTTGTCATTGGGTTTTGTCCAGTACTTGATGTCTTCCAATGCTCTTTCAATGTCATCCATATCGTCAATTCCTAAAGTACTATCAAATTTCGAAGATAGTATCTTTCGTACTTTAGCGAGTCTTTGAGTGACCTCCCACTCATCTATAAATCGTGTGGTTTCTGTTTCATATTCTCCTCTATATGCTTCCTCACCATACTGATGAAATTTTTCACCATAATAAGTACCCATGTTATGCAAAGACAAAAGAATCAAATTCATTTCTTTTAATACCTCTAACATTTCATCACCCGTGTAGGTGATGTTTTGATTAGACTTTAGCATTGACTCCCACCCTTAAAATAAGAAATGTTGATATACGCCGCAACCAATACGCTTGTGCTCATCATATTAAAAAAACCCCCGGGATCGGGGGTTTCAGCGTGTAGACAAACCCTCGCATTCTTTGTCAGTTCTGCGCTCCGGTGCTCACGAATGTCAAATTCGCTCCGCTCCGGTGCTCGCCCTTCCTAGACTGCAAAGGTTTTCTATCACGCTGAAAAGAGGACAAAGGGCTAAAATAAAGATCATTTTAGCCCTTTGTCAACAATCTGAAACCCCCGGAATCGGGGGTTTTTCTTTAGTTCTTGATGAATTTTTCAACTAATGAGCTTGTTTTGTAATCGTTCAAATCAAGTTTCCATTGGTCGATATCGTTTTTCTTCATGTTCACTTCTACTGTTTCTTCAGAAGATGATGGTCCTAATTTTTTAAATTCATCTGGATAGATAGAAAGTAGATATTTCTGTGCATCATCATAAGATGCTGAACGGTTTTTGCTGTAGAACTCAGTCGCTTTCTCTTTCAAACGATCGACAAGCGGACTTGCATCGATTGGTGTAAGAGTTACAGTCACGACAGCTTTATCACCACTGATCGCTTTTGTTTTTGTTGATACTTTTGATTTTTCAGCTAATGTTTCTTTTACTGCTTTTAAAAGCTTATCAAGGTTTTCGTCCTTCGCTGAGCTAGAAGAAATACCTGATGAAGTGATATAACCTTGTTTGAATGATTTATCGAATTCATTCACAACAGTTGATTTGTTATCACCTGTTAGTTTTTCGAAATCGTCGTTTTTCTTACCAAAAATCATCACATCAATATAAGAAGAAAGAGCTTTTGCAGATGCTTGTAGTGTATCTGCTTTTTTCATTAAGTCTTTTCCTTTAATATCGAATTCTAGTGTTTTGTCATCTTTTTTCGATCCACTGCCTGGCTCTGTGTAAACAAGCTGATAGTCTTTGTCTTTGTCAACAACAAAGAATAGACCGCCTTTTGTTACTTTGTCTGCATTTAAAGAGCTTGAAGATAATACTTCGTTGTAGTCATCTGGAGAGATCGTAGATACCTGTGCGTCATCTTGGTAAAGTGTGAAGTTGCTTTTATCAACATTGAGAGGCTCTTTGCTGATATTTTTTACAGATACATTCACTTTTAGTACATACTGATCATCCTGTACAGATGTATCGTATTGAGGTGGTAATGTGTACTCAGCACTTTCTACCTTTACTTCTGCTGCATCAAGAGATTTTTTGGTATCGTTTTCTTTCGCAGCTGTTTTGTCTTTACCACCACTACAAGCGGCAGCGACAACAGTTACACACAAGATCAGAAGAAACAGGGATAATTTCTTTTTAAACATGTCGTGTTTTCCTCCTCGGGTTTATGGTGAATTTCATTGAAAAGCTGTAGTTCATATCGTTCTTTTTGCACAAAAAGAAAAATACTGTATGTTTTTTACTGTAGAATGAAGCGAAAGTACTGTCAATACCTCAGTGCGTTTCCGAGGTTGATTGGCTTCAAGTAGTAAAAATGACACTAAGTTGAGAGGAGAAACTTGTAATTTATTATTTGATATCTCCTGTAGAAACTCAACATTTTATATTTTAAGGTTTTGAGTCGGATTATTGAATAGGTTCAAATGACTGTTTTTGAAGATGATGTCGCAATTAGAAGGATTTTTATGACTTGTAAATGAGTATATAGTAATGAATATTTTTTCCTGCTATGTGGATGATCACTTGGTTTGTGTGTTGTTGACAGCAAGACACATGTCCAGCAAATTTAGACAGGCTGCCGACACTGAACGTGCTTTTTCATGTCAAAATGGCAGTCATCTACACAGAAACGCTACATAAAATAAAAGAGAAACGAACTGGAGGTGGATGTATGGCAGTGGTAAGAGCGACAAGCTCTGATATTGATTTAATGGCCAGACTGCTGAGAGCGGAGGCAGAAGGTGAAGGGAAGCAAGGGATGCTGCTCGTAGGAAATGTGGGCATCAATCGGCTGCGTGCCAACTGCTCTGACTTTAAAGGGCTGCGTACGATTCCACAAATGATTTATCAGGAGCATGCATTCGAAGCGGTCACGCATGGGTACTTTTATCAACGAGCACGAGAAACTGAAAAAACACTTGCGCGGAGAAATATTAACGGAGAACGTTTTTGGCCGGCAAAATTCAGCCTTTGGTATTTTAAACCGCCTGGCAATTGTCCAGCGACATGGTATAATCAGCCGTTTGTGGCAAGGTATAAGTCGCATTGCTTTTATCAGCCAACCGCCGAAACGTGTGAAAATGTCTATAACACCTTTTAGCTTGATGAAACGCACAACCCTCTTAGAGTACGAATGCAGAGGGTTGTGTTTTTGTTTTTTCCAAAGTGGGTAACCATTGTGTATCAACAAGATGAAGCACGTGAATGGAGGAAATGAAGATGTATCAAGATTTAAAAGGGAAAACAGCCATTGTCACAGGTTCTTCAAAAGGAATTGGACAAGCGATCGCATTGCGGTTTGGACAAGAGGAAATGAATGTGGTTGTGAACTATAAAGGAGATGAAGATGGTGCTGAAGAGACGGTACAAGCCATTCAGAAGCACGGAGGCAAAGCGGTGAAAGTACACGCAGATGTCTCCAAAGAGGAAGGCATCCAAGCCATCATGGATACAGCATTGGAACATTTCGGTACAGTAGATGTATTCGTCAATAATTCAGGCTTCAACGGCGAAGAAGCGCTGCCGCATGAGATGACGCTGGAGCAATGGCAAAACGTCATCGATGTGAACATAACAGGTGCATTTTTAGGCGCAAAGGCTGCGCTTGCCTATATGATGGAGCATGACATCAAAGGATCTATTTTAAATATTTCCAGTGTCCATCAGGAGATTCCGCGCCCATTCAACGTTCATTATTCCACTTCAAAGGGCGGAATGAATATGATGACAAAGACGCTGGCTCTTGATTATGCAGAATCAGGTATTCGAATCAATGCGATTGCGCCAGGTACCATGGCAACCGAATCAAATGATGATTTGCAGGATGAACAGAAAAAACAAAAGCAGCTTGAGAAAATTCCGATGAGGACCTTTGGTGAACCGAAGGAGATTGGGTCCGCTGCGGCATTCCTCGTTTCTAAGGAAGCGGCATATATCACAGGCACCACCTTATTTGTGGATGGTGGAATGACACTTTATCCTTCTCAAATCAATGATTAATCCGAAAAACATCCGCCTGTTCAGCCGGCGGATGTTTTTTGTTCGTAGCGTTGTGTAGCTTTGGCTCGTTTGCCGAGCAGCATCGGGTACTTGCCCAGGAAGGAGATACATGGCACCATGAGCAGCAATGTGCCGATCGTATAAAAAAGTGTCCAAGAGAGCTGCGCTGTATCAGCAATATTGATACCAAGTCCATAAAAAACAAATGCTTTCATGATATCAATGCCGGCAAACTGCAAGACAAGAATGACAATAGAATTTCGTCCTAGATACGTCAAAATAGGGGATGTTTTCAATTTAAAGCTTAAATAAATCACGGCAGCTGAACCGAGCAGAGCACATGCATAGAAAATAAAGAGATCACCGTAGTCGTTGACGCGCATATCGATCCGTGAATTAAAGCTCTGCATGTAAGCCGTCAGCACAAGCAGACCTGTACATAAAAGCAGGGTTGGATCTGTTTTTAATTCCACAAACCACTGCTTTGCTAAAAATCCAATCGAATAAAAAACAACAGCCGTCAAGGCAACATTGGCATTCCAAGGAAGGCTTTGATCTAAAAGCAAGGTAGAGGCATATCCAGCACCTCCGCAAAGAACAGTCAGCAAGATCACGGCAGCAGGTCTCCCTTTTGAAAGACGATGCATAAAGAAAAATAAAATTTCCACTAAAAAGAGTGTCGTTAAAAACCAAATCGCTGGGTTATGTGTAAGTCTTGCTTCATCTGCATTGGATATGAAAATACCTGTAAACGGAACGAAAGGGTCGATATCCGTTTGCCCCTTGAATGCGAAAAAACGAGTAACGGAGAACCAAAATACATACGTAATGATGGAGAAATAGAGATAGGGCAGGAGTAAGCTTTTGGCTTTTTTCTGAATAAATGACAGAGCAGGGGATGAGGATGATCGAAACATCATGCCTGATAGTAAAAAGAAAAGCGGCATATGAAAAGAGTAAATGAATTGCTTGAGCGAATCTGGAATGGGCACATGCGCCATAACCACGAGCAGAATGCCGATTCCTTTAGCTGCATCTACCCAATCGAGTCTCTTTTTCATGTCTGTCATCTCCTTTTTCTCAGCGTAGTAAACCGTTCATTGAATATGTACCTCTACTATATAAAAGGTACACCTCTTATGCGTTTACAGTTCGCTAACGATTAGAAGACACATTTGCGATTAGATGACAGACGGAAGGATTTTGACATCTTGATGTTACATTTCCCATTTTTTATGACAATGTAAAAAAAGAAGCCAGAAGCCTGAAAAGCTGGCTTCAAAATAATTCTGCTATTCGCTTGTAGGAGCGTTGTTTTTCAATCGGATCAAAGGAATTGTTCAGAATCATGATGTCATCCGTTTGATAGCGGTCCATCAAGGTCTGTAATTGCTCTTTCACCGTTTTCTTCGAGCCGACAATCATCCGCTGGCGGTTTTGCAGCACTTTTTTCTTTTCCTGCGTGGTGTAGTGATAGGCATTTGCTTCTTCTATAGAAGGAACGCGGCTGTCCAGTCCTTTTTCAACACGCAGCAGCCATAAATCTGTACTGCTGGCGATCCGGTCTGCTTCTTCATCTGTTTCACCGCAGATGACAAAGACGGCAAACATAGATTGTGGCTGCCTAGAAAAGACAGATGGAGAAAAGTGTGATCGATACGTCTCAAATGCTTGTTTGCCGCGTGCAGGATGAATAAAGTGGCCAAAAATATAGTTGATTCCAAGCTCCGCCGCCTGCATGGCACTATTTTCTCCTAGTCCAAGCAGCCAAACCGGCGGATGAGCATCAACAAGCGGAGCAGCTTTCACACCTGCATGCGGATGACCAGAAGGCAGGTTGTCTGATAAGTAAAAAAGAAGATCCTTCAGCTGGCGGTCAAACTGAGACAAATCTTTATGCACGCCGTCCGTCAAAGCGAGTCTCGTCCTTTCGATCCCGCCCGGGGATTTGCCGACTCCGATCTCAATCCGTCCAGGATAAAGGGCTTCAAGCTGCCGCGTGACCTCTGCTACTTTAAAAGGACTGTACTGAGGAAGTAAAATGCCGCCAGATCCGGTACGCAAGGTCGATGTATGAGCCGCAATATGAGCCATTAATATTTCAGGCGCTGTACTAGCGAGCCCCCTTGTGCTGTGGTGTTCAGCGAACCAATAGCGCTCATACCCAAGCGTTTCAGCCAGCTGAGCCAGCTGCGTTGTATGAATCAATGTCTCCTGCGCAGACTGACCTTTAGGAATGGCGACTTGATCTAATATATGAAGTGATGGCATCATCAACATCCTTTCAACAACATGCTGAATATAAGTATAAAGAAATCAATGGGTGGAAGGAAACGAAAGGGTTTATCCTTTGAACACATGCTTTTATCTTTTCTATATCAACATATGAAACCACATCTTACGCTCCTTATCAGCAAGAGCTGCTCACCGGGAACTTTCGACAATGTTTCACATGAAACACTTCATTTACGACATGAACTATTTTCAATATGCATCTTTCTTTAAAAAAATATAAAGTGTTTGAAACCTATCTTGAACATAGATCGTATATACTAGTAAATAGAAAAAAGAGTAAGAGGCTCCAATGTCATTTCATGAATTTTGTCGAATTTTCATGTATGATGATTTTAATAGGGTCCATCGCTTAATAAATAGATTTTTATTATGCTGGAGGAGTGATTGATTTGGCGATTACATTAGAAAAAGGTCAACGTATTGATTTAACAAAAGGGAAAGCAGGGCTAACGAATATTCTTGTTGGACTTGGCTGGGACCCTGTATCACAAGGCGGCGGGTTTTTAGGAAAGCTGTTTGGCGGCGGAGGCGGCGCTGATGTTGATTGTGATGCTTCAGTGCTCATGCTGAAAAATGATAAGTTTACGGAAAATAAAGATTTGATTTATTTTGGCAACCTAAAAAGCAAATGCGGCAGTGTTGAGCATACAGGTGACAACCTGACTGGTGAAGGAGACGGAGATGATGAACAAGTCCTCGTCAACTTGAGCAAGGTGCCGGGTAATGTGAATAAATTGGTGTTTGTCGTGAACATTTATGATGCCCTTAGAAGAAACCAACACTTTGGTATGATTCAAAATGCTTACATTCGCATCGTTGATCGTTCAAACAATCAAGAATTAGTGAAATATAATTTAAAAGATGACTATGCAGGAAAAACATCGTTAATCGTCGGAGAACTTTACCGTCAAGAGAATGAGTGGAAGTTTGCGGCTCTTGGAAATGGTACAAATGATGCGAAGCTTGCCGATATTACGAGAAACTACATTTAAACAGAAGGGAGAGGTTCCTAGTGGGAATTTCTTTAGCGAAAGGTCAAAAAATTGATTTAACAAAAACGAATCCGGGTTTAACAAAAGTAGTCGTTGGTCTTGGCTGGGACGTCAATAAGTATGACGGCGGACATGACTTTGATCTAGACGCAAGTGTATTCCTTTTAGATGCAGCAGGTAAAGCAAGCTCTCCATCTGACTTTGTCTTTTACAACCAAACAACTGGCGGAGGCGGCAGTGTCGTACATACAGGCGATAACCGCACTGGTGAAGGGGACGGAGATGACGAGCAGGTCAATGTTGACCTTGCAGCTGTACCAGCAAGTATTGAGAAGATTTCATTTGTCATTACCATTCATGATGCAGAAGCGCGCAGTCAAAACTTCGGACAAGTGTCTAACGCATATGTACGTATTTTAAATGCGGCTTCGAATGAAGAACTTATTCGCTACGATTTGGCAGAGGATTTCTCAATTGAGACAGCCATTATTGTAGGTGAATTATACCGTCATGGCGGGGAATGGAAATTCTCAGCTGTCGGATCAGGCTATCAAGGCGGTCTTGCACGCATTGCAACGGACTTCGGCTTAGATATCGGATAACGATAGTTTCCTATTTTCAAAGACAGGAGAGATACGAATATGGCGATTCAGCTTTCAAAAGGACAACGTGTCGATTTAACTAAAACCAACCCAGGGCTGACGAAAGTGATGATCGGTCTTGGCTGGGATACGAATAAATATTCTGGCGGAGCCGAATTTGATTTGGACGCATCGGCTTTCTTGGTAGATGCAAACAATCGTTGTCAGCAAGATACAGATTTTGTGTTCTATAATAACCTTCAGCATCCGAGCGGCAGTGTCACTCATACAGGTGATAACCGGACGGGTGAAGGAGATGGAGATGACGAGCAAATTCTCGTTGATTTCTCGAAAATTCCTGCTAACATTGATCGTATCGGAATTACAGTTACGATCCATGATGCAGAGACGCGCAGCCAAAATTTTGGACAAGTCTCTAATGCATTTGTTCGTGTTGTAAATGAAGAGGGCGGGGAAGAATTGATTCGCTTCGATTTAGGCGAAGACTTCTCAATTGAAACAGCTGTTGTGGTATGTGAATTGTACCGACACGGAAGTGATTGGAAGTTTAACGCGATCGGAAGCGGATTCTCTGGCGGACTTGCAGCTCTTTGTCAAAATTATGGGTTAGAAGTGTAAATAAGAGAAACAAATCAATTCAAGAGGTGCTGTCAAAAACTCATATGAGGGCCTTTTCCAAAGTGAGAAAGAAACAGCGATCAAGAATAGCAGCAGGCGAAAGCCTGCTGATGCTTCTACACTTATAGGAGGAAAACCAGTTGGACATTTTGAAACATATGTTGGATACATATGCCTCGTTTTTTGATTGGCATATGTGGGCAGAGGTGTTAACAGACCCTGTCTCTTGGGGGCTTATTGGGACGCTTGTCGTGCTTGAAGGATTGTTATCAGCAGATAACGCACTTGTATTAGCTGTGATGGTGAAACATTTACCGGAAAAGCAGCGTAAAAAGGCATTAACCTACGGATTAATTGGCGCTTATTTCTTCCGTTTTCTATTCATTGGCGTAGGGATGCTGCTTATTAAATTCTGGTGGATTAAGGTTCTTGGAGCTGCTTACTTAGCATGGCTTGTCATTAAGCACTTCTGGTTAGGTGATGGCGATGATGAAGCGAAGGAATTGAAAAAAGAAGGCTGGTTGATTCGGGTATTTGGTATATTCTGGGCAACCGTTATCTCTGTAGAAATTATGGACCTTGCCTTCTCGGTTGATAGTATTCTTGCAGCATTCGCTGTATCTGAGGAAGTATGGATTCTTCTATTAGGCGGAATGCTTGGAATTCTCATGATGCGTACAGTGGCACAGTTGTTCCTTGTTCTTATTGACCGTATCCCAGAGCTCGAGAATACAGCGTTTATTCTTATCGGGATCATTGCGATCAAAATGGGCTTGAGTGCTGCTCACATTGAAATCCCGCATCTTGTATTCTTTGCAATTATTATCCTAGCATTTATCGGAACGTTTATTGTTCATAAAATCAATAAGAAGAAACATCAAGGTGTAACAAACGAAGCTGCGGCTTCAAAAGAAGAATAGGACGATCAAAAAGGAATGGAGTTGATTAGCGGCTCCATCCTTTTTTGAATCATCAAGTCATTTGTTCGATTTTCTCTCAACAACAGGAGGTGGCACAGCATGCGGTATTTTCAGTTTTTATCAGAGGCGAAGCAGCACGATATTTTTTTCAAAAGGCCGGTGGCGATGCATTTGATGACGCCAAGGCACATACTTGCGCATGCATTAGGTGCTACTTTGTATATGCCTGCAACAAGACAGGATATAGCAGACATGCTGCTGTCGCAGAAATATGAAGCGCTTTGCTCTGTTGTATTTTGTTTAGAGGATGCCATCGGTGATCAAGAAGTGGAAATGGCTGAGCAGAATCTAGTGGTACAACTCGCCAAACTGTCGGACAAATTGACGCATACGCCTGAAACGGCTGAACAATTGCCGCTTTTATTTATTCGGGTTCGTTCACCGAAGCAGCTGCTTGAAATGGCAGATTTGCTAGGTTCATCTCTTCATTTATTGACGGGTTTTGTATTTCCGAAGTGTTCTATTCATAATGCGAAGGATTATTTGGACAGCTTGAAACAGGTTTCAGCACAAACGAAGACAAAGCTGTACGGTATGCCCATTTTGGAAACACCCGATTTATTAGAAAAAGAAACAAGATATACGGTGCTGTCTGAGTTAAAGCAGATCATGCTGAATGATGAAGAATATATTTTGAATATTCGTATTGGGGCAACGGATCTTTGCGGCTTATATGGCATTCGCCGTGATCGTGACACCACCATCTATGAAATCAGATTGATTGCTGATTTGATCACAGATATGATCAATTATTTTGGTCGTTCCTTTGTTGTTTCAGGTGCAGTATGGGAGCATTTTGGCCCTGCACGAAAGGAACAAAAACCATTCATCCGTGCGCTTTCTAAGGGCGGTGAGCTGTCCTTATCTGAATTCGATGACGTACAAGGTTTACTCAAGGAGACAAAACTCGATGTAGCCAACGGCATACATGGGAAGACAGTGATCCATCCAACACATCTCAAGCCAGTGCAAAGCATGTACGTTGTGACAAAGGAAGAGTACATGGATGCATTAAGTATTTTAGAACATGCTGACGGCACAGTTGGCGTAATGAAGAGTGTCTTCTCTAATAAGATGAATGAAACGAAGCCCCATTACAGGTGGGCAGAGCAGATATTAATTAAGTCAGACATTTACGGGGTGTTTCATGAAAATAGAAGCTATATCGACATACTCACAGAATCAGAAGCGACATACGCTGAACATCTTGGAACATATGGAGGTTGAGCTTGACCTCAAAGAAGGTGCGCTCCAGCTGGAGAAAGAGCATCTTTTTGAGATGGCAGCAAGGGTGAACAAAAAAAGAGCCTTTTTATTCGTTAGTAAGGTACTTGGAAAGCATATTCCTGTTCATCCAGTGAAACCGCTCCTTGTCTCGGGTCTTTTAGCGATGGCATATGCCAAAGAGCAAACGGGACAGACGCCTCCGTACCAAGATTTTCTTGTAGAGGCACTCAAGACGGATGATCACGCGGCGTTAACGGCAGCCTATGAAACACTCAAAAAAGAAAAGCTAGCAGCTGGCAATGAGCCTGTCGTCATCGGCTTTGCGGAAACGGCAACAGCCCTTGGACATGGTGTGTATGATGTGCTAGAAGGCGCATCTTACATTCATACGACACGTGAACAGCTGCTGGGTCTTGACCCGTCATTGGTATTTGAAGAAGAACATTCGCATGCAACAGACCAGCTTTGTTATGCAGATGAAGCATTACTTCGCACAGACCGCCCCATCGTGTTAGTAGATGATGAAGTCACGACAGGCCGTACAAATATCAACATCATTCGTGACCTTCATGCAAAGTACCCGCGGCATTCTTATACCATTCTTTCCATTTTGGACTGGCGGACGGAGGAGCATGAGAAAGCCATGTGCCAGCTTGAAGAGGAGCTCGGAATTCACATCACATCATTGTCTTTATTAAAAGGGCAGATGGTCTTTAGAGGCAAAACGCTTGATGAACCAGCTTATTCGTATGAGATTGCGGAGCAAGAGAAGCGGCCAAGTCTCTCTTTTCATTCTCTTCAATCTTTCTTTAAGCAAGTGCCGTATTCACTTTCTCATGCAGCAAATTCGGCTGGTCATTCGCCATATATACATGAAACGGGCCGTTTTGGTTTAAACGCAGCAGATACGGAAGCACTTGACCAAGCAGCTGCTGAAGCGGGTTTGAAGCTGCGGCAGGAACGCAAAGGGAAGCAAACACTTTGCTTAGGGACAGGTGAGCTGATGTATGTACCGATGAGACTGTCTGCACATATGGGTGAAGGCATTCGCTTTCATTCAACAACGAGAAGTCCTATTCACCCAGTCGAAAAGGATGGATACGCTGTCCAAAATGGGTTTACCTTTATGAATCCAGAGGATGCCCGAATTCAGCACTACGTGTACAACATTCCAAAAGGTGAATATGATGATGTATTTCTCTTTTTTGAGAAAAAGGTCTCTCAGGAGGCATTGCTTCCGCTTATTCATTTATTTGCCGAGCGGCATGTGAAGCATGTGCATATTGTGACTTTATCAGACGAGGTGAAGGTGAATGGCTAACGTGTATACAAAGATGGGAAGCTATCCAGAGCAGGATGTAACCTTCTTACTCAAAGATTTATCCTCTATTGAGATGGAGAAAAGTACAGAAGAGCGGGAGCGTTCCATTCAGAGTGGTGCGCATTATTCAGAAATGCTGCCAATTGAATATAAACCAACTGAATCTTATATGACTTTATTCTATCAATCTCTTGAAGAAAGTAAGGAAAAGGTAGCCGAAGCAGTAGCTGTTGTAGCAGAACAGATTGTGAAAAAGCGAGGCTTCAAAACCGTGCTTTGCAGCTTGGCGCGTGCAGGAACACCGATCGGGGTGCTAATCAAACGATATATTCGAAAGACATATGGTATCGATCTGCCTCATTACAGCATCTCTATTATTCGCGACCGCGGAATAGACGAGAATGCACTGCATTATATGCTGAAAGAACATCCAGGCTTTGAAATTGCTTTTATCGATGGATGGACTGGAAAAGGTGCGATTTCGAAAGAGCTCGAAAAAGCTGTGATTGATTTTGAAAAAAAGTATGGCGTGCGTCTTTCGAGTGAGCTGGCTGTGCTGGCTGACCCTGGCTATTGTACACATGTATATGGAACGAGAGAGGACTTTCTCATTCCAAGTGCCTGCCTCAATTCGACGGTATCAGGGCTTGTCAGTCGTACGGTACTAAACAACCGCTGGATCAATGCCGATGATTTCCATGGGGCAAAGTATTATAAAGAGCTGCTTGATGAGGATGTGTCCAATCTGTATGTGGATACGATTGAAGAAGCATTTTCCAGCCTCGGCCCAAATGTACAAGAGAAAGCAGAAACCATACTTACGCAAGGGACGCCGGCAGATTGGCGCGGAATGGCATCCATTGAAGCAATCGGTCAGGAGTTTCAAATTAAAAATACCCATTTGATTAAGCCGGGTGTTGGTGAGACGACCCGCGTGCTGCTTAGAAGAATCCCGTGGAAAATCTTGATTCAGCCTGGATCTCAGGAAAAGCTGAAGCATATTTTGCTTTTGGCTGAGGACAGAGGCGTTCCTGTCATTGAATATGCCAATATGTCCTACACGTGCTGCGGGTTAATTCGCCCGCTGGAGCAAACGTCATGAAGACATATGCATTTGCCAGTGATTTAGACCGAACGCTGATTTACTCACATCGAGTGCTTGACCAGTATGCGTATGAAGGAGAGTATGATTTAGTTGAGGTGCTGGACGAACGGCCGCTTTCCTATATGTCTGTTGAAACGAAAAGATCCTTGCAGACGATTCATCAATCAGGCTGGTTCATTCCAGTGACGACAAGAACGACTGCACAGTATGAACGGATCACCTTCTTTCAACAAGAGCTTCAACCGGAGTATGCTGTCACAACAAACGGGGGCTGTATTCTTCACCATGGCAAGCCGCTTGAGGATTGGCAGGCCATTGTTGATGAGAGACTTAGGGAGTGTATGCCAGTCAGAGAGATGCTGAGGGCGATCTCCGAACTTCCGGTTGCGGCTTGGGTGAAGCGTACCCGTACAGCAGAGGGAAGATTTCTTTATTTGATTATGAAAGATGAGTATTTATCTCACATACCGCTTGCTGAATTGAAGCTGTGGGGTGAGGAGAGAGGCTGGCAGGTTTCTCTTCAGGGACGGAAGCTTTATTTTATTCCACAGCCGCTTAATAAGTGGGATGCTGTTGCTTTTATAAAGGATAGGCTGCAGCTTGAATACGTCTATGGTGCGGGTGATTCCCTGTTAGATGTGGGGCTCATTCGTCAATCAGATAAGGGCTTTGCCCCAAGGCATGGAGAAGTTCTCGACTTTGACCCAGAACTTGAGCCGACAGCAGCATCTGGCATGGCCGCAGCGGATGAAATCACCGCTTCTGTCATCGAGCAGATGGCGAAGGCAAAAAAGCCTTCGATTCGATAGCAGAAGTAGAAGGCTGAATGATATGATAGTAGTAGCTTTCTAGAAAATATAGGAGAAAGGAAGGAGCGGCGTGAGTTATAAAGAAATCAATGTCACCCAAACACGGGCGGAGCAGGAAGCCTGGAAAAACGTGCTGAAAAAGCCGCTCCCTGAAAGAGACGGTTATGTAAAGGACGAGCATACGTTGTCCTTGCCGCGTCTCGCCGCCCGGGTCCTTGGAACTCCGCATGATGCAACCGATTATTTTATTTATTTACATGAATTATACGAAACAGACGGCATGCATATTTTAAGTGAAACGCTCAATCGTCATATTGAGCCAGAGCATTTTCAAGCGTTGCAGCGTATTCATTTGATTAACCAAGAAGAAAAGGGATTGTCCGTGAATCGCTTTGTGGCTTTTTTAGATGGTGAACAGCTGATTGTACGCCATCCAAACCCTGTGATGAACCGGCATATCCGTCTTTCATTGATCAAGGTGTTTGAGCATTTCAAGCAACTGCATGAGGGTGGATTTCAGCATCCCGATTTCCGCCGGGTCTTGCTGGATGTCGTGAAGTTTTCAAATAACCATCTAGGTCCATGGCTGAAGGAAGTCAATATAGAAGAAAAAATGCCGGCTGTCATTTGGTATGGAGAGGCGAATAAAAGTCAGCTTTATTTTCTTTACTATGTCATGCTGATTGGCTGTGATGTTGTGCTATTTCATCCAGAAGGCGTGGATTCGTTTCGCGAATTAGATCCAGAAGAAAAGCTGACTTTTATTGATCAGTACCCGGGGACTTCAAAGCTTGAGCCGTTCCCTACTGAAAAGCCTGAGAGGAAATCAACGGTGGCGTACCGCTCGACAAGAGAGCTTGAAGAGGTGCTTCACACGGAAGATTCAATGCTGTATAAGCCGTGGCAATTCAGAGATCATACTCCTCATTCTATTACGCTGAAGACAACGTATGATGAGCTGTTTTTAATTGCAAAGGAACGATCCTTTATCCGCCCGAATTTCAAAGCAGATCGGGACACGATACAGATTCCGAATCTTTTTGCGAAAATGATGGGTGTCACACGAGACAAGCGTGAATACTGGGATCGCATTCACACGTTAATGGAGGGGAAAGAGACGAAGACCATTCGCCATTTTCCTTTTACAAAAGAAGTGACTTCGAATTATCAATTTCATTATCAGCATGCACTTTCTGCTACTGGAGAGATTGATCCTGAATTATTAATGAAAAGCAATGTGTGGCAGTTTTCTCATCTATATGAGGGCGCGCAGCGTGCGATAGCAGAGGCGATATCTCGAATCTGTCAGCATCCGAAGCTATTAAAAGAAGGCAATGAAACCGAATTAGATGTCCGCATTTATTTATTCAAGCAGGTTCTGCATTTGAGCCAGGATCTCATTGAACTGATTCAAACCTTTGATTATGCACAAACCGTACCGAAAGTGATTTTATACCATACGGAATATAATGGTGAGCTGACTCGTTCTGATGCGGCCGCCCTGATTTTCCTAAATGAAATGGGTGTGGATCTCTTCGTATATCATCCGGCGGGATATCAGTGTATCGAACGGTATATCGATGACCAATTATTTGATACCCATTGGCTTGATGAGATGGTCATGAACCAGGAGTTTAAAGAGCCGTCCATCGTTAGAAAGTTATTTCAATCCATTAAAAACCGATAAGGAGATCAAAGCTTATGACAAATACAAACGGAAATGACATCATTTCAATTGATAAAGAGGAAATCACGATTGAGAAGGCTGACGATATTCGCGTTCAGCTTCGAAACGAACCAGAAGTGCAAAATATTGCGAGACAGATCGATGCAAAAAATCAGCTTGAGCTTCTTGAATACGGAAAACAGCCAGCCGTTGAAATCTCTAAGTTCTCTGATCGTATCCTTTCAATGATGCGTTCAACAAGCGTCACTGACTCAGGAACAATGCTGACGCAGCTTGGTAAGATTATGGATCGCTTTGATAAAAATGATTTTGACGAGCCGAAGGGTGGTTTGTTGTCAAAAATCTTTAAACGCGGCGGCAGCATGATTGAAAAGATTTTTAGTAAATATCAAACGCTCGGTGCTGAGATTGAAAAAATTAATGTAGAAATCAGTAAATATAAAGATGAAATGACCAAATCGACTGTGACGCTTGAAGAAATGTATGAGCATAACATTCAATACTACATGGAGCTTGAAAAGTATGTCGTAGCCGGTCAAATGAAAATTGAAGAATTAAAGCAATTGGTTCCTTCATATGAAGAAAAAGCAGCTAGTGGAAACCAGCTGGCACAAATGGAACTTGATACGCTTCGTAATGGGATTCAAGCGCTTGAAGAGCGTGTATATGACCTTGATATGGCAAGAATGGTCGCGCTTCAAACGGCACCGCAAATCCGTTTGCTTCAGCGTGGGAATACAAAATTAATCGGTAAAATCAACTCTGCCTTCATTATCACCATTCCAATCTTCAAAAATGGGATCATTCAAGCTGTGACAGCGAAGAGACAAAAGCTTGTCGCTGATTCCATGAGTGAGCTGGATAGAAGAACAAATGAAATGCTGAAACGAAATGCTGAAAACATTTCAAGTCAAAGTGTGGAGATTGCCAAATTATCCGGCCGTCCAAGCATCGACATTGAAACGATCGAATCTTCCTTTAATACAATTGTACAAGGGATGAAAGAGACGAAACAGATCGAAGAAGAGAACAAGCGATTACGTGAAGATGGAACAAAACGTATGCTTGAGCTTCAAGATAATATTAAGCGGGCTGCCCTAGAGTCCTAAAAAAACGAGCTGTCTGTAACTAAAGTTGCAGGCAGTTTTTTTGTGAATTTAAATAAAATTTGAGAAAAAAGGTTTTTATGTGACCATTTTCGGGTAAATCATGTTCAGGGGAATGGTTCGCCCATGATTCAAAAAAACTGCTATGACGAGGATTCGACTTGTTTTTTAGCACAATTAGGAATTTCCAGTAAAATATTGTCTGGTGAGAGGAAATACCCCGTAAAATATGTAGTTTATGAAGCATTCTATAGGATTTACGAGTAATACGGCGTATAAACTCTAATGACCAGACCTCTATATGGAATTCATACATATTGTGGGGAAATAAGCGAATTCTAAAGATTGTTCGCATCATAACGCTTATGTTACGGTTATAAAGATGCTAATTTGGAGGGAAAATATGAATTCTGAAGAGAGAAATATCAAAATCAAGATAAATAATGTATCTAAAATTTTCGGTAAAAATGCTAAAAAAGCATCTCAAATGCTTGAAAACGGGAAAACAAAAAGAGAGATCCTAAAAGAGACCGGCGCAACAGTTGGTGTCAATCGAGCAAATTTTGATGTTTATGACGGCGAGATATTTGTCATCATGGGGCTATCAGGGAGCGGAAAGTCCACACTTGTGCGGATGCTAAACAGGTTAATCGAACCAACCTCCGGTGAAATTTATATTGATGGGGATATGATAACAAATATGTCAAAGGATCAATTGCGTGAAGTCAGACGGAAAAAGATCAGCATGGTTTTCCAAAACTTCGCATTGTTCCCGCACCGTACAATTCTTGAGAACACAGAGTATGGTCTTGAATTGCAAGGTGTAGATAAAGAAGAGCGCAGACCAAAAGCGCTTGAATCTTTAAAGCTTGTTGGACTTGAAGGCTTTGAAGAGCAATACCCAAATCAATTAAGTGGTGGGATGCAACAGCGTGTTGGATTGGCACGTGCGTTAGCAAATGACCCTGACATTTTATTAATGGATGAAGCATTCAGCGCACTAGACCCATTAATTCGTAAAGATATGCAGGATGAATTGCTTGAGCTTCATACATCTGTAGGAAAAACGATCATTTTCATTACCCATGACTTAGATGAGGCGCTTCGTATTGGCGACCGCATTGTGCTCATGAAGGACGGAAATATCGTTCAAATCGGAACACCAGAAGAAATTCTAATGAACCCATCGAATGAATATGTTGAACGCTTCGTTGAAGATGTTGACCTTTCTAAAGTATTAACCGCTGGTCATATTATGAAACGTGCAGAAACAGTTCAGATTGATAAAGGGGCACGTGTTGCGCTTACGCTCATGAAAAACCTAGGGATTTCGTCTATCTATGCGGTCGATAAGAAAAAGCATTTATTAGGTGTCATTTCTGCCCAAGCAGCGAAGAAAGCAGCAGAAACGGGAGCGTCGCTTGAAACGGTTCTCGATAAAGAATTTACGACAGTGTTGGAATCAACGTATTTGACAGAGATCTTTGATGCGGTGTCTGATGCGAACATTCCGATTGCCGTTGTCGATGAGAAAAACAGAATGAAGGGCATTGTGGTCCGAGGTGCATTGATTGGTGCATTATCAGGAAATGATGAGTATATCAACATGTCTTCTAACAAGCTAGAGGAAATTAAAGCACAAGAGCCTTCTGCACAGGAGGTAGAATAAGATGTTTAGTATGAGTGATTTACCTAGAATTCCGTTTGCGGAATATATCGATCAATTTGTTGACTGGTTAACATTAACGTTTGGTGGTTTCTTTGATGGCATCACAAATGGATTAGCAGGAACAGTAAATGGGATTGTGGCTGCACTTGGCGTCATTCCATCCATTATTTTAACTCTTATTTTTGCCGGCATTGCTTGGTGGATCAGTACAAGAGGAGTTGCTCTTTTCACACTTATTGGATTTTTACTGATCGACTATTTAGGCTACTGGCATCCAATGCTTCAAACACTTGCGCTCGTTTTGACCGCTGTGGTCATTTCTATTGTGATCGGGGTTCCGATCGGTATTTGGGCATCACAGAAGGAAACTGTGCGTAAAATTGTGACACCTATTTTAGATTTAATGCAGACAATGCCTGCATTCGTTTATCTATTACCAGCGATTTTCTTCTTTAATATTGGGGTTGTTCCTGGGGTTGTGGCATCGGTTATCTTCTCTATGCCGCCAACGATCCGTATGACCATTCTCGGTATTAAACAAGTACCAGCTGATTTAATTGAAGCAACAGAAGCATTTGGTTCAACGACATTCCAGCGTTTATTCAAAGTTCAGCTTCCACTTGCAACAAAAACCATCTTAGCTGGTATTAACCAAAGTATCATGCTGGCTCTATCAATGGTCGTTATTGCAGCAATGGTGGGTGCACCAGGACTTGGTTCAGAAGTATATAGTGCGGTAACCCAGCTGAAAACAGGTATTGGTTTTGAAGCAGGTATTGCCATTGTTATTGTGGCGATTACACTTGACCGTATTACACAAAACATTAAAACGAAAAAAACCAGGGGGAATGCTTAATGTGGAAAAAGTCTCTCTACATTGGGATGACCGCCCTGCTTGTCTTTTTACTAGCCGCTTGCGGTGCGCAGACAGATTCAAATGCGAGTGCAGCACAGCAGGTGAATAAGACCATTATCGGAATCGATCCAGGTTCAGGGATTATGGCACTGACAGATCAAGCGAAAAAGGATTACGGCTTAGAGGATTGGACGGTTGTGTCTGCATCAAGTGCAGCTATGACGGCAACACTCAAAAAATCTTACGACCGTAAAAAGCCAATCATCATCACTGGCTGGAATCCACACTGGATGTTTTCCCGCTATGATTTAAAATATCTAGATGATCCAAAAAAATCTTACGGTGAAGCGGAAGAAATTCATACGATTTCACGTAAAGGCTTTGCAAAGGATCAGCCGGAAGCAGCCAAAATGCTTAGTCAGTTTAAATGGTCTCAAGATGACATGGGCGAAGTCATGATTGATATTCAAGATGGTGTGAAACCAAAGGATGCTGCCATAAAATATGTGAAAAAACATAAAGACCAAGTAGCGAAATGGACAAAAGGCGTGAAAAAGTCGAATGGTGGAAAAGTCAATCTTGCCTACGTTGCCTGGGATAGTGAGATTGCAAGTACCAATGTTGCGGCAGAAGTATTGCGTGAACTCGGGTTTAATGTGACTTTGACTCAGGTTGAAGCAGGTCCAATGTGGACAGCAATTGCAACCGGAAGTGCGGATGCATCATTATCCGCTTGGCTGCCAAATACGCATAAAACGTATGCAGCGAAGTTTAAAGGAAAATATGACGACCTTGGTACAAGTATGAAAGGCCTTCGAATGGGGCTAGTTGTTCCGAAATATATGAAGAACGTAAACTCCATTGAAGATTTGAAAAAATAGTCAATGATGTAATGGTTCCCTTATAATAGAAGGGAGCATGTGGAAAAAGCAGTCTGCTCAAAAAGCGGCTGCTTTTTTCTTATATAGAAGGATGGAGTTGTCGTCGATGATGGATAGGTCAATCATGATTTTTCTGCATGGTGGAGGAGTAAGCAGCTGGATGTGGCAGGAGCAGGTTGAAATATTTAAGGACACGTATGAATGCTTTGCCCCTGATCTCATTGGACATGGGACAAGAGCAAAAGAACAGATATTTTCAATGAATGAAAGCGCCCAAGAAGTCATCTCATGGATCAAGGAAAACGCGAATGGCCGTCAAGTGATTCTGATTGGATTTTCTTTAGGTGCACAGATTGCCGTTGATGTGTTATCAAGAGAGCCAGATATCGTAGACATCGCTGTCATCAATAGCGCCCTCGTGATGCCTCTGCCATGGCTCCATTTCATGGTGAGACCGCTCTTGCCACTGACGTATCCATTATTAAAGAAAGATTGGTTTATCCAGCTCCAAGCCGAAAAGATGGGGCTCCCGCAACATGTACTGCCTCATTATGCGGCGGAATCGAAACATCTGCAGAAGAAAACCCTTCTTACGATGTTTCAAGAAAACCTCCATTACAGGCTCCCAGACACGTTTCAGCAAGCAAAGGCACGCATTCTTGTCACAGTGGGAGAAAAAGAAAAAGGCATTATGACACGGTCAGCAAAAAAAATAACAAATTCACATCCAAAGGCAGCAGGCGTCATCGTTCCCGGTATTGGACATACATTTACTTTTGAGAAAAAAGAACTTTTCACAGAAATGATCAAAAGCTTTATAGAGGCACGTGCATTACCAGTGGAATTAAAGGAAATCCAGTAGCCGTGCCCATCAATAAGTGAAGATAAGCATAAAAGAGGCGGTGGTCTCTTAGAATCTGTATGATATAGGTATAAAACGCTTTCAGTTTCTGTGCCATAGAAGGAGGAGCTATGAGTAAAAACTATATCATATTCGGTGCAAGTCAAGGATTAGGAGATGCTTTTGTAAAGGGTCTTCCTTCAAGTGGAGATACAGTTTGGATTGTGTCGCGAAGTGAACCAAGCAGTTTGAGCATAGATGACGGTGTACATAGAATTTGGCTGAAAATCGACTTATCAAGCCAAACACATATCCCTTATATGCTCGAAGCACTGGAGAACAAGACGATTGATGTACTTATTTATAACGTCGGTTTATGGGAAAAACGAGGCTTTGAAGACGATTATTCCTTTGATCACGATCAGCCAGAGGATATTGCGCACTTAATTAATGTGAATGTCACCTCAACCATTACGTACATCCAGGCACTGCTTCCGCACGTAAGGAAATCGGAGAATGGGAAAATCATCGTGATTGGCTCAACGGCTGGACTCGATCATACAAACCTGCCGCAAGTCTCGTTTGTTGCATCTAAATTTGGCCTGCGCGGAATTGTGAATGCGCTGAGAGAGCATGTGAGAAAAGATAAAATATCTGTTACCTGTATCAATCCAGGAGAGCTGGCGGCAGAGGTTCCGTATGAAGAGGGAGCCGAAAAGGCCATTACTCTATATGATGAAACGAGAATCCCTGTTCAGGATATTGTGGAGCTTGCTAGATGTGTGATTCACTTATCAAGGGTATCTTGTGTGAAAGAAATCAACGTTCCAGCCATGGCAGATTTGAATGCATAATATAAAGCGACCACCCGTCCTGAAGAGAAGGCGGGTGGCTTTTTCATTTTATGATGAATGCTGCTGGAGCGTTTGATAGACAGCTTCAGTCAAAATCTCAATGCCGGTAAAGATTGCAGAGCGGTCAAAGGTCATGTACGGATGATGAAGACCTGGCTTTAAATCACAGCCTAAACCGAGCATCGTAGATTTGATATGCGGAAGCTTTGCTGCATAAAAGTGAAAGTCTTCTCCACCTGTTGTGACGATTGGGGGATCAAGCTGCTCTTGGCCTAAAACCTGTTCAATCGCATGAGACATGATCTGGACAGCTTCCTCATTTAACGTAGCGGCAGGAAGACGATGGTCTGTTGAAAGTGTAATGGAAGCACCAAAGGCATCCGCTACAGAATGAACTGCTCTTTCAATTTCTTTTTCTAGCTCATCCATTACTTCGTTTGTTTGCGCCCTTACATCTAATGTAAAAGAAGCTTTGCTTGGGATGATGTTTGAGCTGCCCCCGCCAGCATGTAAATTGGTCATTTTCACAGAATGGGCGACTCGTGGATCGACATGGATATGCGCGAGTCTCTGCACGAGGGTTGAAGCCACTTCTATTACGTTGATGCCAAGGTGAGGACGTGCACCGTGCGCTTCCTCGCCGATAATGGTGCCGACATAATGATTACTTGATCCGTGCAAAATAGCAGGAGCGCAGCGTCCGTTTAATGTTTCTTGAATTGGGCGCACATGTACGCCATATAAGTAATCGACATCTGCCAGCACACCTTTTTCAATCATTTTCAGCGCACCGCCGCCTCTTTCCTCGGCAGGCTGAAAGATGAAACGAATTGTGCCGTTTGGGCGTTCTTTTTCCTTTAATGCCATAAAGGTGCCAAGAGCCATTGTCATGTGTGCATCGTGGCCACATGAATGATTGGCCTGAAACTCACCATCTACTTCCTGCCAAAGTGCATCAATATCGGCTCTCACAGCGACCACTGGTACGCCTTCTCCAATTTCACCGATCACCCCTGTACAGTCGTCAAATGTTTGAGTTTTGCAGCCCAATTTTTTCAATATATCTTCAATATAAGCAGTCGTTTCTGTTTCTTCCCAGCTGATTTCTGGGTGGGCATGCAAGTGTTCGAAGATGTCTGTCACGGTTTGTTTCATTTCGTTTGTCAAAGTTGTCATGAAGAGCCTCCTTGCTGACAGATAATCTGCCAAAACATTATTTTAGTGAAATAATATTGATCTTAAATATCAACAGTGTTTATAATATAACACATCATTTGATTATTCTGAAAATTAAGTGAAATTCCGATCGGGACAAAGGGGTTTTGACACATGAAAACAGCGACAGTATCAGCACCAGAGAAACAGAAACGAAAACTTCAAATGCCGGATGCGTATGTTCTCTTATTTATGATTGCACTGATTTGTACGATAGCAACGTATTTTGTACCAGCAGGTGAGTTTGATCGAAAGACATCTGGGGAGATCACAACGGCCGTTCCTGGCAGCTATCACCGCATTGATCAATCACCAGTGAGTCCAGTTGGCTTTTTCACTGCGATACAAGAAGGAATGGTAGGGTCCGCTTCTATTATTTTTCTGATTCTATTTACAGGCGGAACCATTGCCATTTTGGAGAAGACAGGTGCTATTAACGGGATGATTCACCATGTCATCAGCCGGTTTCAAACGAAGCAATTATTGTTTATTTGTATTGTTGGGGGATTATTTTCAGTCCTTGGAACGACCGGAATTGTCGTGAACTCTGTTATTGGATTTATTCCAATTGGCATCATTGTGGCACGATCCTTGAAATGGGATGCTGTAGCAGGAGCGGCTGTCATCTACATCGGCTGTTACGCAGGGTTTAATGCAACGATTTTATCTCCATCTCCATTGGGTTTATCACAAACGATCGCAGAGCTGCCGATCTTTTCTGGCATTGGCCTGCGTGTCATCATTTATCTTTGTTTTCTTATTTCTAGTATTGTGTACATCTATTTATATACAAGACGTCTGAAGAATAAAGACAAGGGAAGCATTCTTGGCGATCAATGGTTTCCTGCTAAAGGGCTTGGCGGAGCAGATGCGGAATCTGTGGACAAGCCTGCATTCACTGGCAGACATAAGCTGATTTTAGCGGTGTGCGGATTGTCACTTGGAGGGTTCTTATATGGCGCACTTCAGCTTGGCTGGACCGATAAGGAAATGGCCGGTGTGTTCATTTTTATGGCAATTGTAGCTGGACTGCTTGGCGGATTAGCTGCCAATGACATTGCGAAAACGTTTATTGTCGGCTGTCAAAGTCTTGTATACGGCGCACTTATTGTTGGGATGGCACGCTGTATTTCGGTCATTTTAGAAAATGGGAAGCTGCTTGATACAGTGGTCAACGGCTTGGCGAGTATGCTGACAGGATTTAGTCCAATTGCTGGTGCGATCGGGATGTATATTGCGAGTGCGCTTCTTCACTTTTTGATTTCATCAGGATCAGGAGAAGCCGTAGTCTTTATCCCGATTCTTGCGCCGCTCGCTGATTTAATGGGCATCACAAGACAGGTAGCTGTAGAAGCAGTAATGCTTGGTGAAGGGGTGGTCAACTGTATCAATCCGACTTCTGGTGTGTTGATGGCTGTGCTTGCTGCAAGTGGTATTCCTTATGTAAAGTGGCTGCGTTTTATGGTGCCGCTTGCCCTCATTTGGTTTGTCATTGGTCTTGTATTTATTTGTATTGGGGTCATGATCAACTGGGGCCCTTATTAAACATGTATGAAGCTGCCGAAGAGCGTTTGGCAGCTTTTTTCTTGTGGAAATATGTATGGAACCAGCGCTTTGAAAGCACAATAAATGTGTTCACAAATTCGCTACATATTTTTTTTGAGCAACCCCCTTGCAAAAGTTTGTGAAGTGTTGCACAATAAGAATGTGAAATACTTCACATAATAAAAACAGCCTAGTTTTACTCAGGAGGATGAGATAAATGACAAACGAAAAAGTAAACAAAGTAGCCCTTATTGGAGCAGGTTTCGTCGGCAGCAGTTATGCCTTTACATTAATAAATCAAGCGATCACAGATGAATTGGTTGTTATCGATTTGAATCAAGACAAAGCAATGGGTGACGTGATGGATTTAAACCACGGAAAAGCATTTGCCCCGCATCCTGTGAATACTTGGTATGGAGATTATGAGGATTGTAAGGATGCAGACATTGTATGTATCTGTGCTGGCGCAAACCAAAAGCCAGGTGAAACGAGACTTGACCTTGTTGAGAAAAATTTAAATATATTTAAAGGTATTGTAGACAATGTGATGAAAAGCGGATTTGATGGCATTTTCTTAGTTGCTACGAACCCAGTTGATATTTTGACATATGCGACTTGGAAATTCAGTGGACTACCAAAAGAACGAGTGATTGGCAGTGGTACGACGCTTGATACGGCAAGATTTAGATACATGCTCAGTGAGTATTTTGAAGCAGCGGCACACAATGTGCATGCGTACATCATTGGCGAGCATGGGGATACTGAGCTTGCTGTTTGGAGTCATGCGAATATCGGAAGTGTACCAATTACAGAATTAATGAAGAGAAATGATCAATACAAACAAGAAGACTTAGATGAAATCATGGAAAATGTCCGTCATGCCGCTTACCAAATCATTGAGAAAAAAGGCGCCACTTACTACGGCGTGGCAATGAGTTTAGCCCGCATTACAAGAGCGATCCTGCACAATGAAAACAGCATCTTAACGGTCAGCACTTACTTGGATGGTGAGTACGGAGCAGAAGATGTCTACATTGGTGTACCCGCCCTTGTGAATCGAAATGGTGCAACAGAAGTGATGGAGCTTGCTCTGGATGATACAGAGAAAGAAAAATTTGCACACAGTGTGAATGTGTTAAAAGAGATTTTGGCTCCTCATTTTTAATCAATCAAAAGCAACCTATCTGAGCAGAAAAGGATGAATCACTATGTGGCAGCAAATATATGATCCGTTTGGTAATGAATTCGTCAGTGCATTGGTGGCAATGCTCCCAATCTTGTTTTTCCTACTTGCATTAACCGTTTTTAAGTTAAAAGGTGTTTTAGCCGCTTGTTTTACCTTAATCGTCAGTTTTGTAACAGCTGTTTTCTTCTTCCATATGCCAGTTGAAAAGGCATTATCTGCTGTGCTGCTCGGTATATCTAATGGGCTGTGGCCGATTGGATATATCGTGATCATGGCGGTATGGCTCTATAAAATTGCCGTGAAATCTGGTAAGTTCGATGTCATTCGTTCTAGTATTGCAGGAATCTCTCAAGATCAACGTCTTCAGCTCTTATTAATAGGTTTTAGCTTTAACGCATTTTTAGAAGGTGCTGCTGGGTTTGGTGTACCGATTGCGATCAGTGCCGCTCTCTTAACAGAGCTTGGGTTTAAACCGCTGAAAGCTGCGATGCTCTGCTTAATTGCCAATGCTGCATCTGGTGCATTTGGTGCTGTAGGAATCCCAGTGATTACAGGGGCGCAAATGGGCAATATGACGCCGCTTGCGTTATCTCAAACCCTTGTATATACGATTCCGTTTATTTCATTCTGTATTCCGTTCCTACTCATTCTGATTGTAGATGGATTCAAAGGAATCAAAGAAACTCTGCCAGCCTTGCTTGTTGTGAGTGGAACCTATACCATTTTGCAAGCTGTTACAATGGTGACGATGGGTCCTGAGCTTGCCAATATTATTTCTGCCTTAGCAAGTATGGGAATTTTGGCTTTATTTCTTCGGAAATGGCAGCCAAAACACATTTATCGAGAAGAAGGAGCGCCAGATATTGAACAGAAACAAACGTATCGCGGCGTTGAAATACTGAAAGCATGGTCTCCGTTCTATATTTTAACTGCTGTTATTACGATATGGAGCCTGCCAGCATTTAAAGCATTGTTTGCTGTAGGAGGACCGCTTAACTGGACGACCATTTTAGTGAAAATGCCATTTTTACATCAGCAAATTGTGAAATTACCACCAATTGCACAAACGGAAACACCTATTGATGCGATCTTTAAAATTGATGTCATCAGTGCAACGGGTACTGCCATTCTGATTGCGGTGATGCTGACAGGGTTGTTTAGCAGACATATTACATTAACAGAAGGCGCTGCCTGCTTAAAAGCAGCGGTGAAAGAGCTTTGGCTCCCCGTTCTTACCATTTGTTTTGTGATGGGCTTTGCCAACCTGGCGAACTTTGCTGGACTAAGTTCTGCGATTGGACTTGCTCTTGCCAAAACAGGCGATTTGTTCCCGCTTGTCAGCCCGGTGCTGGGCTGGATCGGTGTGTTTATTACGGGGTCTGTCGTGAGTAACAACGCCTTATTCGGTAACCTTCAAGCGGTCACTGCTTCTCAAATCGGCTCACAGGCAGGTTTGTTAATTGGGGCGAACACGACCGGTGGTGTGATGGCGAAATTAATTTCTCCACAATCTATCGCTATCGCTACAGCAGCTGTTGGAGAAACAGGGAAAGAATCTGAGCTCTTCAAAAAGACCGTGAAGTACAGCTTCATTCTGCTCGGCATTGTATGTATATGGACATTCATTCTTGCTCAATTTTTATAGGTTGATAGATTAAAAAAGACTGAGAGAGATCTCAGTCTTTTTTCTTTATGTAGATTCTCTTGTCACGAGCCGGGTAGGCAGCTGGATATGTTCGCGCTGTAATGGTTTTTGGTCTTGCAGAAGCGAGATCATTTGCTGTACTGACCGCTGGCCAAGCTCTACGATCGGTATGTCAATCGTGGTGATCGTTGGAGCTGTCACTTCGCATATGTCTTGGTTGTCATAGCCGATGACCGCTAGATCCTCGGGGATTTGATAGCCATATGAAATGGCCTGTTTAATGAGCCCTGCTGCAACTTGATCATTGCCGGTGAAAATGGCATCAGGCGCATCCGTCATATGATGAATGACCTCCATTAAGCGAAAGCCGTCTTCAATGGTAAAAGCCTCTCCAAACAGCCAATCATCTTGCAGCGGCAAACCGTGAGCAGAGAGTGCATCAAGATAGCCCTGTTTTCTTTGTTTCTGCGCTTCACTGCTTTCTGTATCAAAGCAAAACCCAATCGATTTTCGCCCCGACCGAATCAAGTAGTCCACCGCTTTATAGGCAGCTTCCCGTTCATCGTATCCAATAATCGGGATGTTTGCTGTTTGATGATATTCATTTGCCATGACGATGGGGCCGTTCGTTAAAAATGGCTCAATTTTCTCCCACGTATTTTCTAACGCCCCCAATATAACCCCATCTACTTCTCTTCTTTTTAATAATTGAAGTCCTTCAAGCTCTAATGCTTCTTGATAAAACGTCTGAAGCACGATGGCTTTATATCCTTGATCAAGGGCTTCTTTTGAAATGCCTTTAATCAATTGTGCAAAAAAAGGATGGTCCACAGCTGGGACAGACACAGCAATGGTTTTTGTCTGATGTGACCTTAGTGTGCGGGCTGCTGAACTCGGTGTATATTCCATTTCTTTCATCACCTGTAAGATGAGCTGCCGCTTTTCTTCTGACACATATGGGTGATGGTTTAGCACTCTGGAAACGGTGGTGGTTGAAACCCCGCAGCGTTTGGCAATTTCATAAATTGTACACATATTAACAAATCCTTTACACAAAGTTATTGTTCTGAAATCGATAACATCATTTACAATGTGAAACAAGTTAAATATTAACAAAAGGAATTGATTAATTGGAGGGAATGGAATGCAAATATTGACGAAGATATCAGGTAAAAGCAAGGATTATCTTCCTTTGCTGGATATGATCAATCAAGGTGTTCAAGTAAAAGCCGATTCAGTTGAAAAGCATCTAGCAAATGAAAAGCTGGTGACGTTCCTTGAGCAAGATATAGAACGCACAGGTTTGGAAAAAATTCTCTTCCATTATAAACAAAATAAGGAAAAAAAGATACCGTTTCTGCCGGTTGATAAACTGATTTCAGAGGATGAAATCGATGATATTATGCTGGTGTTGAAGGAAGTATTGAGCTCTGGCCGTTTTACTTCAGGGCCATATATTCCGACCTTTGAAAAGGCGATTGCTGAGTACTTAGGGAAAAAATATGTCATAGCCACGTCAAGTGGAACAGATGCCTTGATGATCAGTCTCATATCGGCAGGCGTCCATCCGGGAGACGAGGTGATTTTGCCAGCCAACAGCTTTGCTGCAACAGAAAATGCAGTGCTTGCCATTGGGGCTGTTCCGGTATATGCCGATATCGATCCAGAAACCTACTGCCTCGCAGCGAGTGAAATAGAGAAGCATATCACAGATAAAACGGTATGCATTCTACCGGTTCATTTATATGGAAAGCAAGCGGATATGAAGGCTATTTCGGCGATTGCGAAACAGCATGGGCTGAAAATCATTGAAGATGGCTGTCAAGCGATTGGCAGCAGTGGCCTTGGTGCTTATGGAGATGGACTTGTTCTCAGCTTTAATCCATACAAAAACCTTGGGGTCTGCGGAAAGGCAGGCGCCATCGCTACAAACGATGAGGCCTTAGCGGAAAAATGCATGGAGATCAGCTATCACGGCTTTGAAGCTGGAAAGAAAAATGTCAAACGCAGCGACTACGGCTTTAATTCCAAAATTGATAATTTGCAGGCAGCAATCGGACTCGAACGAATGAAGTATTTAGGACTGCAAAACTTTAAACGTTTTTACTTAGCCAAGCGATATATTGACCAGCTGCAAACGCTTGAGGATGAAGGATACATGAAGCTTCCGAAGCTGACGGATGATCATGTATGGCATCTATTCCCGATTAGAGTACTGAAGGGAGAGCGAGATGAACTGGCAGCGAAATTGCTGGAAATGGGCATAGAGACGGATGTCTATTACCCGATCCTATCGCATCAGCATCAAACAAATCTTGTTTCTCAAAAGTATAGACAAACAACACTACCGCACACGGAAAAGGCAGCGCAGCAATTACTTCACTTGCCACTTTACCCAGGAATGCCGCTGCAAGATCAGGAGAAGGTCATCGAGGGGGTTCATCATGTTATCAAGTCTTCCATTCAATAAAAAACTGCTGAATCAGCCGAAGAATCCGCAGTGGATCGTCTTCTGTGATTTTGATGAAACGTATTATTCTCACGAAATGACAGAGGAGCAGAGAGAGGATGTCAAGCGGCTGGAAGCCTTTGTAGCAGAAAAGAGTGAAGCGGGACAGCTTTTGCTGGGCTGGGTGACGGGAAGCAGCCTCGATTCTGTCACGAGCAAAATGGAAAAAGGCGGGTTTCATCAATTCCCGCATTTCATTGCGTCGAACTTAGGGACTGAGATTGTATATACGTCGGATGTTCATTTTGGACAGCCAGATGCAGAGTGGATGAAGCGGCTGGATGCACAGGGCTTTTCAGATGAAAAAATCGAAGACATCCTGGAAACTGTCCGAGAAAAGGGCATTTCCCTTAGACCGCAAACGCAGCTGGGCAGCTCAGGGTATAAAAAGAATTTCTATTATCAAGAGCAGGATGAACGGACGGATCTTCATCATCTATCATTTATTCAAACACTGGCTAAAGAGCGGGGTGTGGCGGTCAACATCAACAAATGCAACCCGCTTGCAGGAGATCCTGCGGATTGCTATGATGTCGATTTTTTACCAGTAGGAACAGGGAAGGATGAAATTGTCCGCTTTATGCTGAACCAATATGATCTATCGAAAGATCAAGGCTTTGCGTTTGGTGATAGTGGGAACGATTTGCGGATGCTTCAATCCGTCACGCACGGTTTCCTTGTCCAAAATGCGACAGGCGAAGCCAAACGGCACCATCACCAAATTTGTCATCATGGGTATGCAAAAGGAATCTATGAAACTCTGAAAACAGTGATGTATAAACATGAGGAGGCACATTCATGAAGAAAATTGGAATTGTTGGAGCAGGGAATATTGCAAAAGCACATGCAAGAGCATTATCAACGATCAAAGGTGCAGAATTATCCGGTGTCTATGATTTGCATGAGTCGGTCGCACAGGGATTCATTAAACAGTACGGCGGACGTGTGTATTCAAGTATCGAGACACTTGCAGATGCATCTGATGGGTTGATCATTGCTTCCCCTAATTTTTGTCATAAGGACCATGCCCTTCAGTCGCTAAGAGCAGGACAGCCGATTTTATGTGAAAAACCGATGGCTGTGTCGCTGAAGGAAGCGAAGGAAATGGTAGAGACAGCCAAACAGTTCCAAGTTCAAGCCAGTATGGGCTTTAACTATCGTTATTTATCCTTTGTGAATATATTGAAGAACTTGATTGCCAACGGAGAATTAGGCCGTATTTTGACCGTCAGAACTCATTTTAAGAAAAACAGTGCCCTCAGAAGAAAGACATTTTCATGGAGAGACAGCGGCGAAAGTCTGCGTACGAGCGGTGCGCTAGGAGATCTTGGCATTCATTTGATTGATATGCTGTGGTACTTATTTGGCAGTGAAATGAAGAAAGAATCACTTAACACCAAGATGCTGACACGTGTAAAGGAAAAAGAAGAGAAAAAGGTACAGGTGGATGATCATACCGAAATTTTCGGGCAGATGGAGAATCAAGTGTTCTTTCATTTGGTGACATCCAAAAGTACGCAGCCTGAGGAATGTGGATTTAGTGTAGAAGTCGTTGGTCATGACAAGGTATTCAAATACCATACGAACATGAAAAACGAATATGAGATCAGTGATGGATTGTGTGTGGAGCGTCATCAAATGCCGCAAACCTTGCTGACAGATCCGCCGAATGAATTTTACGGATGGTCCGATACATTCCGCGATCAGCTGATGCATTGGGTGAATACTGATCCATACCCAACTCATATGAAGGTCGCTGATTTTGAAGATGGTTATCGCGCGCAGGCTGCGCTCAATACATGCTTTGAGAGGGAAGAGGCAGTTGTCTCTGCTCAGGCATATTAAAGAGGTGGAGCGGAGGATGTCATGACTCCGCTCCTTTTTAGAGGAAGTGAAAAGATGAAAAAGGTATTTTATTTTGGCTGTGTCTTTTATTTTTTTATTGGGACCATTCATGTGTTCTTTGGCAGCTTAACGCCTTATTTGCTGTCGAGTTATGATAAGGGTCCTGGGGAATTATCATCTTTAATTTTTTTTCAGTTTATTGGTTTTTTGACAGGTGTTCTGCTATCCCCCATTCTAGTGAGAAAAAGAGGCTATGGCGCTGTGCTGACGATGGGTCTTTTGCTGATGATTGGCTCACTTCTGCTGGGGCTGTTGGTGCCGGGCTGGACGACGCTTGTGCTGGCAGGTTTTTTTCTTGGGAGTGGCGCAGGCAGTCTTGAGACAACAGCCGGTGCGTATGTCATTTCAATGGCTAATAGTGCAAAGCGAATCAGTATCATGGAGGTCTTTTTTGGATTAGGTGCACTGTTATTTCCGCTAGTGATTTTGCTGACTGTCACAGATCAGACATGGCAGTATGTGTTTTTATTTCAGGTGGGTGCGCTGACATTTTTCCTCATGCTATGGCTTGTTTTTATGAACAAACTGCCTCATGGACAGATGGATGCTCCTTCCACAGGAGGGATGAGGAAACCGTCCTTGCTTCTTGATCGAAATAATCGAATGATCGTGGTCATTATGATTTGTTTTGCCTTTTTCTACGCAGGGATTGAAACGAACTTTGCGAACTTTTTGCCGTCGATCATGCTGGAAAAGGGGGGAGAAAATTGGGGCCTCTTTGCGGTCTCTACTTTCTGGACAGCGATCGTCATTGGCAGGACTGTGATTGCGAGAAAAGCTGATCAGCTGCACCCGCTGCGTTTTTTAAAGCTAAGCGCATCACTGATGATTTTGCTGCTTGTGATATTCGCTCTGACAACCCACATTACTGCGCAGCTGATTCTCATCTTTTTCATCGGCCTTTGCGCAGCTGGCATGTTCCCAATCGCACTGACAGCATCAGCGCTAATGATTGAAAATGCCATCGATGAGGCGACGAGTTATTTTATTGCAGCCGCGAGCTTAGGCGGAGCCTGCTTGTCCTTTTTGATTGGATTTAGTCTTGAATGGGCAGGAGCGGCAAGTGCCGTCTTTGTATTTGCTTTCTTAGCTGTTCTTTTGTTTGTAGCTGCGATTCAAATGAATCGTTCTAAGAAAAAAGAAACAGTACACCCGCAGCAGACGGAACTGAAAGGCTAAGCACATGATCAAGCCGCTCCCCAAGGTCCCCCTGAAATGATGTCAAAGGACTTGTACTAAAACGCAGAAAGTTTGAATAACATGTACAAGTCAGCATCAAAAGGAGGACGTCTATGTGGCGGTGTTTTTTGGTTATATCTTTTTAGGGTTGTCGCTTTCAGCGCCTGTTGGGCCAGTCAATGCAGCCCAAATCGACAGAGGTATTAAAAGTGGATTTTGGCATGCGTGGATTTTTGGTGTGGGGGCTATGGCTGCGGATATTGTCTATATGCTTCTCATCTATTTTGGTGTCGCCCAGCTTTTGACTGCACCTCTTGTAAAAACCTTTTTGTGGCTGTTCGGCTTTTTCGTTCTGACCTATACCGGTATTGAAAGTCTGCGTAAAATCAATTTACAGGAGAGTCCGAAAAAGGATAGCGGAAACACATCAGTTGGCCATTCGTTCATGACCGGATTTTTCATTTCTTTATCTAATCCGCTCAGTATTTTGTTTTGGCTTGGCATCTACGGCAGCATCTTAGCCAATACGATCGAAAAGTATGGAGCTTCCCAAATGCTCATGTACAGTATGGCTATTTTTATTGGCATGCTGATCTGGGATTTCAGCATGGCACTGCTAGCTAGTTCGTTTAGGCGTTATTTAAGTGAACGTGTGTTACATGGCTTATCCGTTCTTGCAGGAATATCTTTACTTGGATTCGGCGTCTATTTTGGGTATCAAGGGATTATGGCGTTGATTGGGTAGAAAAACAGACTGATACATACAGTCTGTTTTTTTTGTAAGGATTGACAGACATAACACATTCTTGAATAATGGTGGAATAGAAAATGGCTTGAAGGAGCTTCTGCTATGCGTATGTTTCTGCCAGTATTTAATTATTTGTGTATGTTGATTTTATCAGTCATCACAGCAACATTTGTTTATACGTTTTTATTTATGCCATCTGAAGCGGGCTTCAGTTATGTGGAGATGACCAGTCTGTTCATTTTGCTTGCTTATGTCATTTTTGCTGTACCAATTCAGCTTGTTTTACACCGGCATCCTAAAAGGTTTCGAAGCCGTGACTTATTTATTTATTTTATTGCGGCCTGGGTGGTTTGCTCGGCTTTGGCTTTATGGATTGATTATGGACTTGTTGTGTTCATCAGCTATAAAGTTTATTTGTTTAGCTTCTGCGCAGCCCTTATTTATTGGGTGCTGGATTCCGTCTTTTTGATGAAGAGCCAATCGTAGAAATAACGAAAGGCGCTCTATTAACTTACGCTAGGTTCATCACATAATAGAATAAAAGAAACAAATACCTACTCAATTTGAATGGAGACCCCATCTTGTCATCCGCAAGGAAAGTCGTGGAAGGACAGTCACCACAGCCATTTCCACCTCATAGGCTGTGGAGAAGACGCTAAAACGAGGTGGAAGGAAATGGCCCAGCTGTATGCAAAAAGTTGCCTTGATCAAAATCTACGATCACTAGAAGAATGGAAGCAGGATGCTTTCAAACAATTTGGCGAGATGGTCGGAGATGAAGCAGATACATTCCCTTGTGTACCCGGGAGACAGGGATTTTTTCTCGATCATTTACGCTATGGGTTTGTTGGTGACCCGAGGGAAGAGGAAGCAGTGGATGAATTAGCCCAGCTGCTTAGAGAATACAAAGGCTGTGCGAAAGAAACCGGTCAATATGCTTCATTTATCTGTTTTTTTGAAACACCGCAGGATTTAAAGGAAAGTTCGCTTGAAGAGTTTGAGCAGCATTTTTGGTCGCTGCTTCAACGGCTGCATCATAAAGATGAAGAACCATGGCCTGAGGAGATTCCGCTAGATACTCATCATCATGAGTGGGAGTATTGCTTCCATGGTGAAGCTTATTTTATTTTGTGTTCCACACCTGCTCACAAGCTCAGAAAAAGCCGCCACTTCCCTTATGTCATGATGGCATTTCAGCCTAGATGGGTGTTTGAGAAATTGAATGGATCGACCAAGTTTGGACAAAAAATGAGCCAGCTCGTTCGCAAGCGGCTCAAAGCATATGATGAGGTCAGTGTTCATCCATCATTAAAATGGTACGGGGATCCGACCAATCATGAATGGAAGCAGTACTTTCTCCCAGATGAAGAGGCGGAGAAACCAGCCTCCGCCAAATGTCCATTTACTGCATTAAAAAACATGATGAAATTATGATGCGGTCTGATCCTGTTTCCACTTTTTCCTCATAAATAGCACCATGACGGCAATCACTGCAATGATCCCAAGGCTGATAAAAAAGCCAGGTCGTCCGCTTGCCTCTGTTAATGTGCCTGAAACGGCGGCTCCAATTAAGAGCAGCGCAAGAATCATTTCACACGTTTGGCGAGTGGATGGCTTGGATAGCTTTTTACTTGAGAACAGAATAAAGATCCATGTATACAGCAAAGTAAGACCGGCTGCTGTTGTGAGATGCTCGTAGATGTGTTTGGACAAAAAGAGTGCAAGCAAAATCGAGACAATTAAGCCAGCAGCAGTTAAGATAATCGAAGACCATCTCACATGCGATGGATCTTTTTGTTTAAAGCAAGCAGGTGCATCCTGATGCTCTGACATTGTGCCGAGCAGCGTTGTGACTGCATAGAGAGAGGCAACCAATGTTGAAAAACCGGCAATGATGAAAATGCCATTAAAGATATGAAGAAAGATCGATAAATGAAACGGCTCTAATGAAGTAATAAATGGACTGCTGTTCTCATTAAAGGCTGTCACTGGGACAAGCAAGAGAGCAAGTCCGATTGAGACGATATAGATGACTGCTAGAATGATCAGCATGACACGTCCAGCCTTTGCTGCATCTTTCGGGTCCTTTAAATGAACCGCCATCAGCCCCATGACTTCAATCCCCCCAAAAGCATAAAACGCATAAATCAAACCATTCCAAAGACCAAGCGGACCAAGAGGCATCCATTCGTGATCCTTATTAGGCAGATGAAGGGTCGGTTTATGTTCTGTCAAAATGCCGAATAATACAAGCACCGCAAGAATCATAAATAGAAAAATCGCCGCTGTTTTCAGTACCGCCAGAACATTTTCTGTCTTTTGAAAAGAAGAAAGCCCAATGATAATGACGAGCAGAGCAAGAGCGGAATAAATTGCAGAAAACACCCAAAGCGGAACAGAAGGAAACCAGTGACGGGTAAATAGAGAAATGGCGGTTAACTGACTTCCTGTAATCAGCATTTCTGCAAACCAATACACCCAGCCATTACTAAATCCTGCCCAGCGTCCATATGCTTTACGAGCATAGGAACAAAATGACCCTTTATCAGGATTATCGGCTGTCATCGCAGCCAAATGTTTAAAAACGAGATACGTTCCGACCGCAGCAAGCAAAAAGGAGATGCAGACGGAATAACCGGATTTTGTAATGGCGATGCTGGAACCAAGGAAGAACCCAGTGCCAATTGTACAGCCGACTCCGATGAGAGAAAGCTGCCACCAAGATAAAGATTGTTCTTCTTTCAATGCAAGTGCAACACCTTTCTATTTCAATGACATTAGCTTGTGACCGCGTCTTTTTTTTATACATGATCAAGGGGACATTTTGGGCATACTGTCATGGAAAGGAGTGCATGTGATGAACGGAGAATACGTCATTTTGCCAAAGGGTAGACTCGGCTTTCGTTTAGGGAAAGGCCAATGTATGCGAGTGGTTGATATTGAAGGCCAGCAAGTAGCAGATGTAATGGCCTATCATGAAAAGGATTTTTATGAAAAATTTGACCAAGGTGCGACGATGGACAGTTTGTTCTCGTCCAAAGTAAAAAAAGGCGATAAGCTCTATTCTAATTTATATAAACCGATGTTTACGATCATTGAAGATACAGTAGAATGCCATGATTTATACATGCCCGCCTGCCGGCAAGAGATGTATCAGCTTTTATACGGAAGGACGCACTTAGAGGTCATGCATACATGCTACGACAATTTGCGGACGGCCTTTGAGCCTTTTGGAATTCCAAAGGAGGATATGTATTATCCTTTTAATGCCTTTATGAATACAGTCATTGATGAAAAAGGAAAGCTGTCTGTCGAGCTGCCAAAATCGCTGCCAGGTGACTACATTCGCCTGAGGGCTGAAATGGATCTCATTGTGGCCGTGTCCGCTTGTCCTGCTGATATTGGGAAGTGTAATGGTTCAAGCTGTACATCTATACGGGTAGAAATCGATTAAAAAAGAAAAGGACCAGTCCATAAAGACATGGTCTTTTTCACTTGTGAATGTTTGATATCTAAGAAATAGGGGAACGTCTAACAAAATGTTCTTGATGAAAACATGGTATAATGGAGATTCAAAAAACGTTGTTAAATCAATGAATTGTGTGTAAAACCTGTTCTCTTCATGTAGAGGATGCTTAGGAGGAAAAGTGTATGAGTTTGCAGAAAAAGATCAGCCAAGAGTTGCATGTGCAGCCCTCAATTGACCCAAAGCAGGAGATCGAAAAACGGGTTGGATTTCTAAAGGAATACTTGAAAAAAACCGGGGCAAAAGGATTTGTACTCGGCATTAGCGGCGGGCAGGATTCAACGCTTGCCGGACGTCTTGCACAGCTTGCTGTCAGTGAGCTTCGTCAAGAAGGAAAAGAGGATGCTGTCTTTATTGCGGTACGCCTTCCGCATGGTGTGCAGCAGGATGAAGATGATGCACAGCTTGCTCTATCATTTATTCAGCCAGACAAGTCGTGGAAATATGATATTGCACCTGCCGTATCAGCATTCAGTGATCAATATCAAAAAGAAACAGGCGGCCCATTGTCTGACTTTAATAAAGGGAATGTCAAAGCACGTATGAGAATGATCGCGCAATATGCTGTCGGCGGTGAGGAAGGATTGCTTGTCATCGGTACAGATCATGCAGCTGAAGCAGTAACCGGCTTCTTCACGAAGTATGGTGATGGCGGTGCAGATGTTCTTCCGCTCACAGGCTTGACAAAACGCCAAGGCCGGGCGCTACTCGAAGCGCTAGAAGCACCGGAACGCCTGTATTTAAAGAAACCAACAGCCGATCTGCTGGACGACAAACCTCAGCAAACGGATGAAACAGAACTCGGCATTACGTACAATGAAATTGATGATTACTTAGAAGGCAAACCAGTGTCAGATCAAGCAGCAGAAGCGATTGAAAAGCGCTATGTTCAATCAGAGCATAAACGCCAAGTACCCGCTTCCATGTTTGATGATTGGTGGAAATAAAAAAGAGACCTCTCCAGAAGATGGAGAGGTTTCAGCGTGTAGGCAAACCCTCGCATTCGGTGTCAGGTCTGCGCGCCGGTACTCACGAATGTCACATTCGCTCCGCGCCGGTACTCGTCCTTCCTAGGGCTGCAAAGGTTTTCTATCACGCTGAAAAGAAGACAAAGGGCTAAAATAAAGATCGTTTTAGCCCTTTGTCAATAATCAGAGACCTCTCCAGATGGAGAGGTTTTTTTATGTCGAATTTCAAGTGGGTTTGACAAAATAACCAAAATTTCATTAAATTAGTAGAACGATATACTTAAGTCCATTTCACTAAATATCGGTTTTTTTGATCAAAAAAAGCAAGCATAATTAGTTCGATTCACTTAATTTCGTTTCTATTGACAGTATTTTCAGAAAAAATGATTGACGAAGAAAAAGAATGCGCTTACAATGAAACCACATTCCGAAAAGTGAAATTAGATTCCACTGAATGGAATAAAGGGGTGGTTCACCTCCAAATAAGAAGCTAAAGGAATGATGGACACAATGAAAAATCGAAGTGCACTGGAAATTTACAAAGAGGGAGGCGCTTGGTGGGAGACTGAGATTAGTCATATTCAAAAAAATTCAATTGAACTTCGAGGATATCCGATTGAAGAACTGATTGGTGAATTGTCGTATCCACAAATGCTCTATTTACTGCTTGTTGGTGAATTATTGGATGATTCAAAAGCAGCTCTTTTTGAAAGTGTTCTTGTCGCAGGTGCGGACCATGGACCAAGGGCGCCATCTATTGCAGCAGCCAGAATGGCGGTGACTTGCGGCATTTCGTTTAATTCCTCTGTTGCAACAGGGGTGAATCTATTAGGTGACATTCATGGCGGAGCCGGAGAGAAGGCCATGCGTATGTTATACGAAGCCAAAGCGATCTACGATGATCAAAAGGATGTACAGTCTGCGGCAAAGCAAGTGTGTCAAACATGGTTAACTCGCAAGGAAAAAATCCCGGGAATCGGACATCAGCTTCATGATGATGATCCGAGGGTGAGACGTTTATATGAGCTGAGTCACACATATGTCCAGCAAGGTGTTATCAGCGGGACATATTTACGATTAGCCGAAGCGATTAGACATGAGCTTGAACAGCTGAAAGGGAAGAAAATCACGATGAATATAGATGGTGTATCTGCTGCCATCCAATGTGAATTAAACATTCCGGCCGAAGCAGCAAAAGGCATTTTTTCCTTATCCAGAGGAATGGGCATCGTGGCGCATGCATATGAGGAGCTGACAAAGGGAGCCCTCGTGAAGGGACCTTGTCCGAATGAAGAAAGATTGGTTCGTTATGCAGGGCATGGAACGCGGCACTTGAAGGAGGGAGAAAAAATTTGAGTGGTTTCAAAGCGTTGTCATATATAAACGGCGAGTGGCTGGATACCGATCGTGTCAAAACTGATATCATCAATCCTTACTCAGGAGAAAGGATCGGTACATCCTATCTCGCCTCATCAGAAGACATAGAACAGGCACTTTCTAGTGCGCAGCATGCTAAAAAACAAATAGCGGGAATATCGGCAATCGAACGCTCAAAGCTTTTAAAAAAAGCAGCCACCTTACTTGAAGAACAAAAAGACCATTTTGCAAAACTGATTTCGCTAGAACTAGGCAAACCACTTAAAAATACAAGAGATGAAGTTTCGCGATCAATCGAGACGCTGGCGCAGTCGGCGGAAGAAGCGAATCGATTAATAGGTGAGACCATTCCTGGCAATGTATCATCGCGTGGACAGGGAGCAATGGCCATGACATTTAAAGTACCAGTCGGAGTTGTACTGGCAATTACCCCTTTTAATGCACCGCTCAACTTAATTTGTCACAAAGTCGGTCCGGCCTTTGCGGGAGGGAATGTCATAATTTTGAAGCCCGCACCGCAAACATCAGCTGTTGCCACAGCGTTTGTCAAACTTCTTCTCGAAGCAGGATTTCCTGAGGCTGGATTGCAGCTTGTAATTGGCGGGATCGAGGCTGGGAAGCAGTTAGTCACTGATGAAAGAACGAATCTCATCTCTTTTACCGGCGGGGCTGCCGGAGGCGAACATATTACAACCTCTGCGGGATTAAAAAAGGTACTGCTCGAACTTGGAGGGAATGGCGCGACGATTGTTCATCACGATGCAGATATTGAACAAGCCGCATCCCTTTGTGCCAAAACAGGCTTTAGTAATTCCGGTCAAAGCTGTATTTCTGTTCAAAGAATTTATGTCCACCAGGAGATCATGCCGACGTTTACTGAGGTATTAAAACAAAAAGTAGAGCAGCTTGTCGTTGGAGATCCGCTGTCTAGTGAGAGTGATATCGGCTGTATGGTTGATGTCCAGGCCGCGCAGCGTGTTGAGGCCTGGATACAAGAGGCAGAGAGCATGGGTGCTGAGCTTTTATATGGGGGAAAAAGAAAAGGAGCGAGCATCACGCCAGCTATTTTGTTAAACCCTCCGAAACAGGCCAAGGTTGTCTGTGAGGAAGTGTTCGGCCCAGTTGTCAGCGTTCTCCCTTATGAGGAGCTGGAGGAGGCAATCAAAGAAGCAAATGATAGTCGATATGGGTTGCAGGCAGGGATCTTTACGAATCAGCTGGATGTGGCATTACACGCAGCAAAAGAGCTTGAAACTGGCGGTGTTGTCATCAATGGGACATCGAATTTTAGACTGGATCATTGGCCTTATGGTGGGATTAAGCGAAGTGGTCTTGGAAGAGAGGGTCCGCGTTTCGCCATCGAGGAGATGACCGAAACCAAAATGGTCGTGCTCCCAAATGGTCTGTGAAAGGGGCGGAGGGATGTGAATGCATTTCAGCAAAAAGTAAAAAGTGTGCAGACAGGCGGTCAACCAATGATTTGTACGCCGCTCATCGGACAAACAAAGGAAGAATTGTTTCATGAGGTCGAGGTGTTAACAGAGAAGAAGCCTGATGTGATCGAGTGGCGGGCAGATTTTTTTCATCACCTTCATGACAAGGAACAAGTGATAGAAACCCTTAAGGGAATGGTAGAAAAGGCAAAGGGCATCCCATTTTTATTCACCATTCGCTCTGAAAAGGAAGGCGGTGAAAGTATATCACTCTCCGAAACTGAGAAAGTTTCTTTGCTTGCCGAGCTTTGTTCCACACAGCTTGTGGATGCCGTTGATTATGAATTGATGCAGGATGTGGCACATATACAGCAAGTCAGTCAGGCAGCTAAAAGAAATGGCGTCACCTTGATTGTGTCGTATCACGATTTCTATCGCACCCCTGAGATAGATCGTCTCGTGCAGCTACTCGTCAATGCAGAATCAGTCGGCGCCGACATCGCAAAGATCGCAGTGATGCCGCATTCCTATGACGATGCATTAACACTGCTCTCAGCGACCAGCTATGCGAAAAAGCAGCTGTCAATTCCCGTGATTTCGATGGCAATGGGGGAATACGGGGCTTTTACAAGAATGGTTGGCGGACTTTTTGGATCTGTCATGACCTTTGCTGTAGGGAAAGAAAGCTCAGCTCCCGGGCAAGTCGCGATACAGGATTTGAGCAATGTTCTATCTATTGTGTTTTCAAAGAATAAGTGAGTAGCAGATTCATAGCTGCAACGTGAGAGGAGAGAAACATGAAGAAGAATATTTCTACACAGGTTATTCAGTACTTAGAAAATCGGGGAGTCGAGCATATTTTCGGTCTCTGTGGTCATACGAATATTGCTTTTTTATCAGCGCTTGAAAAAAGCTCGATTCAATTTGTAAATGTCAGGCATGAACAGATAGCAGCACATGCAGCAGATGGTTATGCGCGAGCAAAGAAACAGACGGCTGTTGTTCTCAGTCACCTAGGTCCTGGACTCACCAATGCGGCAACAGGTGTGGCGAATGCAGCACTTGATTCCATTCCGATGGTTGTCATTGCAGGAGATGTTCCAAGTCATTACTACGGAAAGCACCCACACCAAGAGATTAATCTTCATTCCGATGCCTCTCAATACGAAATTTACCGGCCGTTTGTGAAAAGAGCATGGCGAGTCGATATTCCAGAATTATTTCCAGAGATTTTATCAAAAGCATTTCAGTTAGCTGAAAGCGGCCGACCTGGCCCGGTGCTTATTTCTGTTCCGATGGACGTGTTCTCAAAAGACCTAGATGTGTCCCTGTTTGAACAAATGAACCATCATACACACACCATTGAAAAACCTTCTATTGATGATCAAACGGCCAATCGGATATTAGACCGATTGCTGCAGGCAGAAAGGCCGCTCTTATATGTAGGGGGAGGCATTTTACTAGCTGATGCAGCTGAAGAATTAAAGGCATTTTCTGACCATCTAAGTATCCCTGTTGCTCATTCTTTGATGGGGAAAGGAGCCATGCCGGATGATCACCCAATGACCCTTGGAATGACAGGATTTTGGGGGACAAAATTTATTAATGATCAGTGCAAAGAGGCGGACTATATATTGGCTTTAGGCACCCGTTTTGCTGAAGCTGATGCGAGCTCGTGGGAATCGGAGTATACGTTCAATTTCCAATCAACCAAGCTCATTCATATTGACATTGATCCGAATGAAATTGGCCGGAACTACCCTGTTGAAATTGGAGCGGTAGCCGATCTCAAGCAGGCACTGACCGTACTCAATCGCGTGGCGAAAGAAAGGCTGCCAGAAGGTATCGATCGCCCTGAACTGAAAAAGGACATTGCGGCATATCGTGAGGAATTTCAAAAGAGCAATTTGACGAATATTCAAGACGAGTCTTTCCCAATGAAACCGCAGCGTATTTTGCAGGAAGTGCGGGAAGTATTGCCGTCAGATGCTTTCATTACAACCGATGTTGGCTGGAATAAAAATGGGGTAGGACAGCAATTTCCTGTATTGACTCCTGGGACCATTTTAACGCCAGGTGGTTTTGCGACGATGGGATTTGGCGCTCCCGCTGCACTTGGAGCAAAGATTGCCCAACCTGACCGTGTCGTTGTGTCACTCGTTGGAGACGGCGGATTCGGTCAAAATCCATCCGTTCTCGCAACAGCCGTTGAAGAAAATATTCCTGTTGTGTGGATTGTGATGAATAACAGTGCGTTTGGCACAATAGCCGGCTTGCAAATGGCGCACTATGAAACGACGTACGGCACTGTTTTTAGAAAAGGTGGAGAAAGCTATTCTCCGGATTTTGCTGCCATTGCGAGAGGTTATGGAATGAAGGGGATTAAAATCACTTCTGCGTCTGAATTCAAAGAAGCCTTGGCTGAAGCCATTGCCTCTCAAGAGCCTTGCGTCATTGATGTAGCGATGAAAAATGATCCTGTTCCTACGGATGGACATTGGAATATTAATGACATTTATTCACCAAATACAAAACGCTCACATGTCAGTGTGAACTAAACATTACTAGGGAGGAATCAACAATGAAAATTAAAGTATTGAATCCGTTTCAAGATGGGAACCCATTATGGTTAGGCTTAGATCGTCCAGAGGAGCAAATGATTCGAAAGGTATTTCAAACGATTACACCAGATACCGTTGGATCAGAACATATGATGGCGGGTCTCACCATTTTTGAACCAGGGGAAGCAAGTTCAGTGCACAATCACCCGGGTTCAGAGGAATTTGATTTTGTGATTAAAGGGTCCGGCGAAGTCATTTGTGATGGAGAAAGGCAGCCCTTTAAACAAAATGATTTTATGTTCATTCCTGACGGTGTCCCGCACCAGCATGTGAATACAGGCGATGAACCTTTATGGCTCATTTGGCTCTACACGCCGCAAGGGCAGCTTCCAAAGGATTAAAAACCTGCACCGGTGAGCCCTGCTTTTGAATCATCAGGGCCTTACGGGTCAATCAGAAAGATGAAAAGGGCTAAATTAGAAATGATTTTAGCCCTTCATCACTTGAATGAAAGGGAGTCAAGCAATGAATATGAATACACCGCTTGAAGGAATAAAAATATTAGACGTCTCTACAATGATCGCTGCACCCTATGGCGCGGTGCTTCTAGGGGATTTTGGAGCAGAAGTCATCAAAGTCGAGATTCCTGGTAAAGGCGATACGCTGCGGCATGTCGGCCCTTTTGCAGATGGGGAACCACTTAGATGGTCAGGTCTCTCACGGAATAAGAAATCCCTTACACTGGATCTGCACAAAGACGAAGCAAAAGACATTTTTAAAAAGCTTGCAGCTCAGGTCGATGTACTGATCGAAAATTTCCGTCCTGGAACACTCGAAAAATGGGGCGTTGGGTACGATGTGTTAAAAGAAATCAACCCTCGTTTAATTATGATTCGTGTATCGGGTTATGGTCAAACGGGCCCGTTTAAGGACAAGGCCGGATTTGGAACGCCAGCGACGGCGTTTAGTGGCTTTACATATATTCAAGGGTTTCCAGACCGGCATCCAGTCAGCCCTTCATTTTCTCTAACTGATTATATTGCTGGCATCTATGTGGCATTTGCTACTGTGACAGCGATGTATTACAGGGATACACATCCAGAAGGAACGGGGCAAATGGTGGATTTGGCCCTCTATGAATCTGTGTTTCGTATGTTAGAGTTTTTGGTTGCAGAATATGACAAGCTTGGGAAGGTGCGTGAGCGTTCACCGGGGCTAAGCGGTCATTCAAGCCCTGCTGGTACCTATGAGACAAAGGATGGGCATTATTTGGTTCTTGTGACAAGTACAGATTCGACCTTCAATCGATTGGCTGAGGCGATGAATCGATTAGATTTATTAGAGAATGAAAAATTCGCGGTTAATGCATCCAGGCTGAAGCATAACAAAGAAATGGATGCGATTGTTTCGCGATGGATCGCGTCGAAAACAAGGGATGACGTATTAGAAATTCTAGATACTCACGGTGTCCCTGTGAGCCCGATCTTAAGTATTCGGGATATTTTTGAACATCCACAATTTAAAGCAAGAGAGAATATCGTCGAAGTGCATCACCCTCGACTTGGAAAAGTGAAGGTGCCTGGGATCATTCCGAAGTTTGAAAAAACACCTGGAAGTATCCGTCACATTGCACCTGATTTAGGCGAACATAATTATGAGATTTTAACAAATATGCTTGGCCTAACAAAAGAAGAGTGTAAGCAGTTAGAAGAAAAAGGGGTTATTTAAGACGTTCAACCGAACCGCACGCTGCGGAAACAAAGGAGGATGGTTATGAAAGTGCATTCAGAATTGAAGGGGAATGAATTGCAGCCCGCATATGTGAAACCAACGAAAGCCCGTTTTGGCATATTGATTCTGTTGTTTTTTATTACCGCTATTAATTATATTGATCGAGCCAGTGTGTCTATTGTTGCGCCTGCTATTCAATCTTCATTGCAATTAAATCCTGCCTTATTAGGTCTGATTTTTTCGGCATTTAGCTGGACATATACAGCGATGCAAATACCAGGCGGTTTTATTCTCGATAAATTTGGCTCAAAGGTAACGTATGGGATATCACTCGTTACCTGGTCTATTTTTACAGGCTTACAGGCGTTTGCGAATAGCTTTGCCTTTTTATTCGGCTGCCGTTTGTTTATTGGAATTACAGAATCTCCCGCATTTCCTGCAAATAATCGTATTGTCACTACATGGTTTCCAAGGCGGGAACGGGCTTTTGCAACAGGAGTATACACAGCTGGAGAGTATGTGGGTCTTGCATTTGCGACACCTCTTCTTTTTTGGATCATGACGACTTTCGATTGGAGAACCGTCTTTATTACGGCAGGTGCGCTCGGTATCATATTTGCTTTCTTTTGGTACAAGTATTATCACGAACCGAAAGAGCATCTGAAGATAAATGAAGATGAGTTAGAATTAATCCGGCAAGGCGAAGGGCTGACAGTCGCATCACAGGAGAAGCTGAAATGGGCAGACTTTGCAGCCCTTCTGAAATATCGTAAGTTGATCGGGCTCTATATTGGCCAATTCTCTGTTGCGTCTACACTTTTTTTCTTTTTAACGTGGTTTCCGACCTATTTGGCAGAGGCGAAAAACATGGCATTTCTCAAGGTAGGTTTTGCTGCTTCTCTTCCTTATATTGCTGCATTTTTTGGGGTCTTGTTTGGAGGTTATGTGTCTGATTGGCTGCTTAAAAAGGGCGTATCAGTGAATGTAGCGAGAAAGCTGCCGGTAGTGGTTGGCTTGCTGATGACGAGTACCATTGTTTTAGCAAACTTTACAACGAATATCCCGCTTGTGCTGACCATTTTATCCATCGCTTCATTTGCGCAAGGACTGTCTAATATCTCTTGGACGATGCTGTCCGAGGTGGCACCGAGGGAAATGGTTGGGCTTGCTGGCGGCGTATTTAACTTTTTTGCTAATTTAGCTGGGATCATCACTCCGCTAATTATCGGATTCATCGTGTCGGCGACAGGCTCTTACAACGGGGGAATTTTATTCGTCAGTTTAGTCGCATTAGGCGGGGCATTGTCGTACATTTTCATCGTAGGTAAAATTGAACGTATTCAATTGAAACCGTAGTGGGAAAGCAAAAGAGAACTCATATCAAGACGAGTTCTCTTTTTTTATGAATAAAAAATAACGGTGATAACTGTTGCACATGCGATACCCATGCTGATATAAAAGCCAGCAAACCAAATATTCCACCGAGTGATACGGTAAGGGTTGACCTTCATCAAATCTGCCAATAAGGAGACAGAAACATTAAAAGGGCTAAACATAACAGTTGATGTGCCAGCAACGATCAGCATGATAGCGATGGGAAGAGCAGGCAGTTCATGAATGACAGGTGTCATCATGCTGACTAATAAAGCAAGCGAGACGAGCGGGTGAAAACCGCAAAGAGCGGTGATCAGAAAATACAACCCGATGACACAATAAACCCAAATGGCATGGTCTGCTATACTGACAATAAATGCTTGAATCGGCTGCATACTGTTTGTGGCAAGCAGCATATCGACAAAGAAGCCGGCACTTAAAAATAGACACATATAGTTGGAGAGCTGATTGGTTCTTTCTTTCCAATGAGGCACAGAGACCGCTATATATTGTTTTCTTTTTTTGATAACAGATGAGAATAATAGAGCAAATGGAATAATTGTCAGCACAACAGCAAATAGATAGCCTTTTCCAATCCATGCATCGACAAGTGAGACGGCTGTCATAAAACTAAGCAGCATGAAAGCGAGCTGAAGGGTTTTTCGCTTAATTCGATGAGGATTGGAGTTTGTTTGTGCTGACTGAATGATGTTTGGTAATCGTTTGCTTTGCCGAGAAAAAAGCATCCAATCTGCCGCCAGCACCACGATCATTAAACCAAAAGTAATGGGTGCAATTTGATAATATTTTAGTTTGGTTGCATCAATGGTGACGCTGACTAGCACTTCAACAGGACTCCAGCTTAAACATAATGCATATGACCTTAAGAGGTTGCGTGTATAAAGATATTGCTGCACCTGTTTTTTTAGGGATTCCAGCGACGGTTTGAGTGATGTATATATTAAGGGGATCGTCGCGATATTTAAAAACATGCCAAGAATATGAGTGACAAATGAACTCTTGCGATAAAGCTGGTTTGGACTCGTTGTATGTAGTGTGAGCAGTTTATTTAATTGTGTATCGAAATGTCCAACATGTATGAGAGAATGAATAAAAGGCAGCATGAAAAATAAAGAAAGCAAGCCTAGCATGGAATGAAAGTGAAGAACAAACGTATGCAATGGCTGGCCGGATAAGAAGAATAAGAACAAACCAATGATGAGAAACACAGCACCTGTTTTCAAATAAAGCCCACTGGCTTTCTTAAAAGAAATGGTGAGCGAGATAGCGGCCAGCAGACCAACAAAGTAGGAGAGTATGGGAGCAGGAAATAGTTGATGAACAATATATAAGCTAATCAGAAGTGTAAAAACGACCAGGTACATTCAAATATCTCCTCCATCAAACATCTTCAATTGATTTTATTCCGTCTAGTAGAATTTGTTTTCTTTTAGTGGAACATTTAAAATGGATTATAGCAAAATCGATCGTTTATGTCGATAAGAAATCAAAGAGGAAAAGGAGAAAGTGAACATGGCTGATAAGAAGTCAAAAGAAGAATCAGGACTGCGTACGGTTCAGCGCGCTTTGGATATTCTTTCTTGTTTTAGTGAAGAACGTCAAGAGCTGACGCTAACGGATATTTCAAAAGAGATGAATTTAGCAATGTCTACGACAACGAGACTGCTCAAGGCACTTGAAATGAATCATTTTGTGGAAAAGAATCAAGAAACAATGAAATACCGATTGGGTCAAAGGCTTTATCTCCTCGGGTACATTGCAGGGAAGTCCATTCAATTGAGAGAACTGGCTAAACCACTCATGTACGCACTTCGTGATGAAACAAAGGAAACCGTCAACCTGTATGTACTCGATTCAACAAGCAGGGTTTGTATTGAACAAGCGGAAGGGCTGCAATCGATTCGGCATCTTGTCAAGATTGGTGAGAAGCTGCCATTATACGCAGGTGCAGGCGGAAAGGTATTATTGGCATTTCAAAGTGAAGAATTTCAACAAAAAGTATTTGCGGCTGAGGCTGATCATGTGATGGGAGACGACTGGAAAAAGGAACGTAAACATATTCTTGACACGTATACTTCTTGCAGTATCGATGAACGAGAGGTAGGATCTGCGGCAGTAGCGGCACCAATCTTTAATATTCATGGGGAAGTGAAAGCTTGTTTATCCATATCTGGTCCAACCCATCGGTTTACTGAAGAAGTCATTCCCCAGTTGCAGCAAAAAGTGAAAGAACAAGCACAGAGGCTCTCTGAACAGCTCGGCTACGTCGTTAAACACAATTTTTAAGATGGTCTATCTTTTCGCGCTCCATTTATCATATAATAGAAACATTATGTAGCATTCCTTGTCGTAGGGAGGACGTGTCACGACCATGAAAATCAATAGAGAAATTCCTGTAAGACAGCGGAATATTGTCCTCATTGGCTTTATGGGTGTTGGAAAAACAACCATTGGGCAGCTGGTTGCCAAAAAGCTATATAGAGATTTTATTGATGTCGATCAGGAGATTGAGAAAAAGTACAACATGACGATTCCAGAGATGTTTCAGCAAAAAGGAGAAGCATTCTTCAGGCAGGCTGAAAAGGATTATATCGTCGATTTATGTGAACATACACAGCTCAAGATCGTTTCCCTTGGAGGCGGTGCATTCAAACAGGAAGAAATCAAACGCGCCTGCTTGAAGCATTGTACCGTTCTTTTCCTAGACCTGTCTTGGGAGAATTGGAAGCAGCGGCTGGATATTTTAATCGAAAATCGCCCTGTTCTTCACAACCGGACGCTTGATGAGATGAAAGAGCTGTTTGAAGAACGCCGGGAAATTTATTCTCTTCATAACTCCAGAGTGGAAACAGATCATTTAGAGGCTGAGGAAGTCGCCAATTATATTGTGGACACACTCAAGCTTGGCTGGGATTTATATTCGAAATAAAAAAAGTCTACCGTTTAGGGTAGACTTTTTTCTATTGATTCCTTTCCTCTTTGTACATATGATGATGTTTTGACAATCAAAATATTTTTATCCTTTATTTGGTGTATGGCCGTTCGGAAAAAGCGGTGATCCTACTTCAATCAGTTCATGATGATGAGGTTTTTGATATAGATCTTTTTCTTTTTTGAAAAAATAAAATAGTATCTAAAATTCTATAATAGTTTTTTGAATTATTATAATATTGAAAAAACAGTGTTGACATCTTTGTTGATGACATTCTATGATTGTTTACGTAAACGCTTACCGTAAACGTTTACTATAATCGAATGGGGAGGAATTTGTTGATGAAAAATAAAGAAAAATGGAGCGGTGTATTCCCGGCAGTCTTAATTCCTTTTAAAGATGACTATTCAATTGATGAACCTGCTTTTCGTAAGCTTGTTCGCTGGGTGGCGGAGCACGAAGGGATTAACGGGATTGTTGTCAATGGACATACTGGCGAGATTATGACTTTGCTGCCACATGAACGAGCTGAGGCTGTGCGCATTGCAGCCGACGAATTAAAGGGAGAGGTACCTGTCATTTCAGGGGTTTCAGCTGAAGGGACAATTGAAGCGATCCAACATGCAAAAGCAGTTCAAGAAGCTGGCGGAGAAGGTATTCTTCTCATGCCGCCGCATTCATGGCTGAGATTCGGTATGCAGCCTGAATCACCTGTCCAATTCTTTAAAGATGTTGCAGAAGCAATTGACATTTCAATCATCGTCCATCAATATCCAACATGGACAAAAACCTCTTATACAACCAGTCAATTATTAGAAATGTCCGAGATTCCAAACGTTGTCTCATTTAAAATCGGTCAAAGAGACATGGCACAATATGAAGTCGATGTGCGCGCACTAAAAAAGCATGCACCAGATGTATCGTTGCTCACATGTCACGATGAATATTTATTGCCAACATTAGTTCAAGGGATTGATGGGGCGCTTGTCGGTTTCGGCTGTTTTGTGCCGGATTTGATCGCTGAACTTGTCAAATGTGTGAAAGAACAAGACCTTGCAGCGGCTAATAAAGTGTACGATAGAATCTTTGAATTAAAGCATGCTGTGTATAAAATGGATGAACCTTCCTCTACCTCTCATCTGCGAATGAAGGAAGCGATGTTCCAGAGAGGTTTGATCAGCAGTTCGCTTGCGAGGAAGCCGGTATTACCTTTAACTCAAAAGGAAAAAGAAGAGATTCGTCAGGGCCTTCAAAGTGTTGGTTTGCTTAAGGAAAACGTCAGTAGATAACAGACCATTGATTTCATGATGAAGGTGAGTCAGGTTATAATAGAGTATAAAACAACAGACTCCCGGAGGTATGAAATGTGTCAGTAAGTATTAAAGATGTCGCATTGAAAGCAGGAGTATCTATAGCCTCTGTTTCCCGAGTATTAAGTGGTAAACCAGGAGTAGGTGCTCAAACGGCTGAAAGAATCAAACAAGTGATTGATGAGTTAGGCTACCGTCCTAATTTAGGAGCGAGAGGGCTCGTTAAAAGAAAGACTGGGAATATCGCTGTAGTGGTTCCTCGCGGTTCATATATTTTGAATAATCCATTCTTTTCAACGATTTTAGATGGAATAGCGAAGGAATTAGATGAGACCGAATTCAATATGCTGATGTCATTTACATCTGTACAACAGCAGCGATTACTTGAGACGCAGGCTGTAGATGGTGCCATTTTATTTTCTCCAAGAAATGAAGAATTGAGCATGGATTGGTTAAAAAGTTTGGCTATTCCCATTATCGTTGTCGGAAGTTACTTAGAGGATTCTCCATTTCCATGTGTCAGGCCAGATGATGAAGAAGGTGTTTGTCAATCTGTAACGGCCTTATTTGATAAAGGTCATCGAACCATTGGGCTGGTGAATGGTCCAATGAGTTCGATGCATAGTGTGAGGTATTACAAGGGGTACGAGCGTACACTGAAAAGTTTAGGATTAACAATGAACAAAGAGCTTGTGTTTGAGTTAGATGAATTTGATGGGGGAAAAGTAGTAGAAGTGGTTTCTCAATTTCTTCAAGGAAACCAGCACATGACTGGAGTTGTTTGCTCTTCAGATTTTTTGGCGATGGGGGTCATGAAAGCGGCAGATAACGCAAATGTGTCAATACCTCATGATTTGTCTGTCGTTGGTGCTGATGATGTGCCTATTGCAAGTTTTCTAACCCCTTCTTTATCTTCTGTTCATGTTGATTTAGTTGGAATGGGAAGAAAAGCTGTTTCTTTACTAACACAGTTATTGGAAGGAGAACAGTTAGAAGCGATGGAGCATATCTTCCCTATGTATTATATAGATCGTGGCACCACTGGAACGCCAAAAAAGAATTGATAGATGCTGAAAACTCGTATGAACGCTACAGAATTTCTCTTGATTTAAAATGTAAGCGATTTCTTTAGCGATCTTCGGCATGTACTTTTGCATCATTTCCTCTAATAAGGAGGAGATACTATGACGTTAGAACTCAGCGGAAATTCAAATTCTCACGGTGGGCAAGTTGTTGATAGAGCTTCACAACTATTGACTAGGATGGAAAGTGTACCTTTTTCGAGGTGGCATTTAAAACCTCGGATCATTATGGGATCTGCTACCTTTTTTGATGCTTTTGATGCGCTATCTTTAGCGTTTGTTCTCCCGGTTCTCATCGGAATGTGGAATTTGTCACCTGCTCAAATTGGCCTTCTTATTGGGTCTGGTTATATCGGACAAGCGATTGGTGCTATTTTCTTTGGATGGTTAGCAGAAAGGCGCGGCCGTGTATTTAGTGCAAAGTGGACGGTGTTCCTCATGTCTATTATGAGTATCGCATGTGTATTTTCAGGTAATTTTATGGCCCTTTTTATTTTCCGTTTTATACAAGGAATTGGAGTTGGAGGAGAGGTGCCGGTAGCAGCCTCATATATTAATGAGTTGTCTAGAGCCCAAGGAAGAGGTAGATTTTTTATGCTTTATGAGATGATTTTTCCATTAGGATTAATGATCTCAGCTCAAATTGGCGCATTTGTCGTACCTAGCTTTGGGTGGAAATGGATGTTCTTGATTGGAGGCATTGGAGGTTTAATCGTCTTTGTATTCTTTTTCATGCTGCGTGAATCGCCAAGGTGGCTTATTTCGAAAGGCAGGTTAGATGAAGCCGAAAGAATTATTGAAGAAATTGAAGCTAGTACTGACAAACGAATGCCTGTCGCAAATCAAGTATCCAGCAGTACTGAAAAGGGCGACTGGAAAGAGCTATTTTCAACTTTTTACCGTAAGAGAACATTGATCGTATGGGGACTATGGTTTTCTGCCTACTTTGTATCGAATGGTTTAAATAACTGGTTACCGAGTCTTTACAATACTGTTTACCATTTGCCAGTCGGAGATTCATTAAGGGCAGCATCTCTCACAAATATTTTACAGACCATAGGGGTATTCGCTTGTGCATTTTTAATTGATAAAGTAGGACGGAAGCGCTGGGCAACCATTGCATTTGTATTAACAGGTGTTTTATTAACGGCTTTATGGATCAGCGGAGCGACTTCTCCAGAAAGCGTCATCTATTTAGGGTCTGCTGCTTACGGAATGATGGGAACAATTACAGTTCTTCTCTATCTATATACACCTGAAATTTATCCAACACGTATGAGGGTGATTGGAACGGCATTTGCTACAGCGTGGCTTAGGCTGGCCTCAGCGATCGCTCCTATTATGATAGGTTTTATTTTAGAGGTAAGCGGTGTTTCAACTATTTTTATTCTTTTTGCAAGTGTGACTGTAGTGGGAGCAATTCTTGCTTTTAAAATGATAGAAACGCGCGAGAAAGTATTAGAGGATATTGCACCGTAAGTTACGTTTGCAGTAAAGAACTTATTCCAACGAGGGTAGGTTCTTTTTTTATTCAGAGAATCTAAAATGCCTAACCTATCTCCGTTCATTTATCATATAATAGAGACATGATGTAGCCCTCCTTGTCGTGAGAAGGGACGTGTCACGAACGTAAAAAGCAATACCTGTGAAGATGTATATTTGAAATAAAAAGTCTACCGACGATGGTAGACTTTTTCTATCAGTTTAATGCTTGATTCCTTGAAGCAATGCAGCTTTTAAACAGAAAGAAATGGGCTGATGCTGTGCATCGAATTGAAGCTGAAACAGCTGCTTTGTGTCAGGGTCTGCGGCTTGAAGGTGGGAAATGATTTCCTTTTGAACGTTCTCTGGTGTGCGTCCACGTATAATCCAGTCCTGATAATCAATGTGCAGATCCCAGTAACGAATCTCGTTTTGAGTCAATTGGTTTGCTGCGAAAAGCTCTTTCCATTCTGATAACGAGCTTTCTCGCACATGAGAAGGGTCTCTCAGTCTATTTAAGTGATTAATAAATGAATCCTGTTCAGTGTTTTCAGGTGCATAATGATCGACGAGCAGAAATTGGCCGCCTTTTTTTAAGACTCGGCTGATTTCAGACATGGCTGCCGGAAGGTCTGGAAAATGGTGAGCGGCAAATCGGCACGTCACTAAATCAAATGATTCATTAGAGAAGGGCAATGCTTCTGCGGCTGCCTGCTCAAAAGTAATGTGGTTCAGTTGGCGTTCTTCCGCAAGTGCTGCTGCAACCTCGATCATTTTTTGTGTGACATCTATGCCGATCCCTTTAGAGATAACGTCTGAAAAGGAAAAAACGGTATGTCCTGCCGCACAGCCAATATCAAGTAAATGCTCATGTCCCTTCGCATTTGCTGTTGTTTTCATCCATTCCAGCTCTTCTCCAGCAGCAAATATAGGTGAATCTCGATAGTTCTCGGCATTTTGTGAGAATTGGTTCTCTGCTTTAGCATATGGATTCATTTCTTTTCCCCCTTTGTGGTCTCTTTATCGTAGAATTCCTTCTGTTATTTGTCTAAGACATAAAAGATATGGCATGAATAGTTAAAACCTATGAGGTGATGAAAGTGGATATACGAATGATGGAATATGTCATTGAAGTGTACCGGCAGCAAAGTTTTACAAAAGCAGCGGATCAACTTCACATTGCACAGCCTTCTCTAAGCCAGCAAATAAAGAAGCTGGAAGAGGAATTAGACACACCACTATTTATTCGAAAATATGGACAAGTAACGCCCACACCTCAAGGGAGACGATTCATTAAAAGGGCTGAGAATATTTTGAAGGAAAGAGATGATTTGCTGCGTGAAATGGAAGAAGCAGCTTATGAAATCGGGAAAGAGCTGAACATTGGAGCGCCAGCAGTGACAGGGGGATATGTCTTGCCCGGTTTATTAAAAACTTTTTGTCAAACGTATCCTCATGTTCACGTTCAACTGATAGAAGAGTCTCCACGTGAGCTCGAAAAACTTCTATTGGCTGGAAAGCTGGATTTGGCTATTTTATCGATGCCTGTCGAGCACGAATCATTGAAAACGAAACAAATGCTGACCGAGCCGCTCCTTCTTGCAGTTCCGCAAGCTGCTCAGCCCTGGTTATCAGAGGCATTGAACGAGATCATTGAGCAGGCAGGGCAAAAAGAGACCAGTCACGAAATCGTTCCCTTTCAGCTTCTTGAAGGTATCCCATTTATTTTGCTGAAAGAGGGATACGGTTTTCGGCAAGTGGTCACAGAACTGTGCCGTCATCACGGTTTTCAGCCAAAAGTGGCTTTTGAAACAAGCCATATTCAAACAGCACAGGCATTGGTCAAAAACGAACTAGGGGTGACCGTTGTGCCGAAAATGGTGGCACAAGAGGATAGGAACCAAGTCACTTATTTGCAAATTGATTCATGCCCAACCCGCACACTTGTGTTTGCATATGTGGAAGAAAGGTATTTAACGAAAGCCGCTCAAGCCTTCATGGACCTATATCAGAATCAAGGGAAAGCTTAAACAAACGTTTAATTAAACGCAAAAAGCAGGGGAGCACCCTGCTTTTTAATATAAGTCCAGACGCTGATCCGTCATAACTGGAATTTGCTGCCTGACTTCATCCACTAGCTGAAGATCAATTTCCGCATAATAAATGTCTTCGTCATCGCGTGTTTCAAGCAGTATGCGGCCGAGTGGGTCAATCACCATGGAGTGTCCAGGGAATTCTGTGTCTCTGCTTGTGCCTGTTCTGTTTACAGCAATCATAAATGACTGGTTTTCAATCGCTCTTGCGATGAGCAGGCTGCGCCAATGGTCCACTCTTGCTGATGGCCATTGCGCCGTATTGACGAGCACCTTCGCCCCTTTGTTCACAAGTGTTCTAGAAAGCTGCGGGAAGCGGAGGTCATAGCAGATCATCGCGCCAATTTTCACATCTTCACTATAGTCAAATAAACCAAGCTGATCACCAGCGGTTAAATAGTTGTGCTCATCCATTAGACGGAACAAGTGAATTTTATCATAATCTAACAGAAGCTCACCTTGGCGGTTAAAGACATACATCGTGTTGGTGATGTTTTCATCTTCTGTTCGCTTATTTAAGACACTGCCTGCGATGAGATACACTTGATGCTTACGGGCAAAGGAGGAAAAGAGCTGTATTGTGCGTTCACCGTTTACATCCGCAAGCTGATCGGCTTGCTCAAGGGCGTAGCCGGTATTCCACATTTCGGGTAAAATGATCAGGTCAGGCTGCTCGTGAATTGCTTCTTCTAAGAAAGCTTCTGCTTTTTTAAAGTTCAATTCAGGTTCTCCAATTTGTACATCCATTTGGATAAGGGCGACTTTCATAGGGATTCCTCCTTTTTTCGCTATATGTCATGTGAAAATTCATGAACGATCGATCATCTTCATGAATATATTGTAAAGGATGATTCTGTCTGAGAACATCTAGTCTTTATGGTCAGTTTCTTTATCATAAAGGTTTCCATCATCTTTGCCAATAGAAATGTCAGAAGGTTTTGTTAAATGACTTTCTCAATCAAGAAATGAGTGGTATGATATATATAACTAATAAAACAAAGGGGTATAGTAGGATATGCAATTGTTCGATTTATCATTAGAAGATCTAAAAAAATATAAACCAAAGAAAACAGCACGTCCTGATTTCTCAGACTTTTGGAAGGCATCTCTTGAAGAACTGCGCCAAGTGAAGGCAGATCCAGCGCTTGAACCTTATGACTATCCAGTGAAAGGGGTCAAGGTGTACCGCCTGACGTATCAAAGCTTTGGGCATTCTCGAATTGAAGGCTGGTACGCGGTACCAGATCAATCAGGTCCGCATCCAGCGCTCGTTCGTTTTCATGGCTATAATGCCAGCTATGATGGCGGCATTCACGACATTGTCAACTGGGCGCTGCATGGCTATGCGACATTTGGTATGCTCGTCCGCGGTCAAGGCGGCAGTGAAGATACGTCAGTGACACCAGGCGGTCACGCTTTGGGATGGATGACAAAAGGTATTTTATCCAAGGAGACTTACTATTATCGCGGCGTTTATTTAGATGCCGTCCGTGCACTCGAAGTGGTTCAATCCTTCCCCGAAGTAGATGAACACCGAATCGGCGTGATTGGTGGAAGCCAAGGAGGTGCATTAGCGGTAGCCGCCGCAGCCCTTTCAGACATTCCGAAGGTCGTAGCAGCAGATTACCCTTATTTATCGAACTTCGAGCGTGCAGTGGACGTTGCATTGGAGCAGCCTTATTTAGAAATCAATTCATACTTTCGAAGAAACAGTGATCCAGAAGTGGAGGAAAAGGCATTTGAGACATTAAGCTATTTTGATTTAATCAATTTAGCTGGATGGGTGAAACAGCCAACATTGATGGCGATCGGGCTGATTGACAAAATAACCCCGCCATCTACTGTGTTTGCGGCATACAACCATTTAGAAGCAGATAAAGACCTGAAGATATATCGCTATTTTGGACACGAATTTATCCCGGCGTTTCAAACAGAGAAGCTCGCCTTCTTACAAAAGCATTTGCTCAAATAAAAGAACAAAGAGGCCGCTCTAGGAGGGCCTCTTTTTTAATAACTCGTATTCTGCCTCGTTTTTTCATCAGGCACTAACGCTGTGATAATGAGGGCAAGAGCTGTGATGATATGCAGGATGAATCCGAGTATCGGAATCCAGGCGAGGCAGGATGTGATAATCCCAATGATGCTGCCAATCATTGGTCCTTGGTCTCGCTTCGATAAGACGAGTGTGATAATATGCAGAATAAGCATGACCATGAGCGGTGAATAGCCATTGCTAATAATAAATAGTCCTCCGATGACAGGGATGGCAAGACAGGCTTCAAAAATCCCGGTGATCCATTTCATGATGCGAGATATAGACATGAGATCCAACTCCTTTTTCATATATGTCTTATTCGTATTTTACCAAATCGTGATGAAGTCATGCAGATTTCTATAGAAAGAGTTGATGGTTGATGAGAGAGAGAATCAAGGAAGAGCTGAAAATCATCGAAGAAACGTATGACGTCAAGATTTGCCTCGCGGTCGAATCAGGCAGCAGAGCATGGGGATTCCCTTCGACTGATAGTGACTACGATGTTCGTTTTTTATATGTGCCTCGAAAAGAATGGTATTGGGCGATGGAAGAGCATCGTGATGTCATTGAACGGCCGATTGATGACATGCTTGATATCAGCGGCTGGGAGCTTAGAAAGGCACTTCGCTTATTCAATAAATCGAATCCGTCCATCATGGAATGGCTGTCTTCTGACATCATCTATGCTGAATCCTTCTCTTTGGCAAAGCAGCTAAGAGAATTAAAGGATCGAGCGTTTTATCCCGCAGCATTGATGTATCATTACCTCAATATGGCGAAGCGGAATGAAAGCAGGCATTTACGAGGAGAGCAGGTGCGAATCAAGAAGTATTTCTATGTGCTTCGTCCGCTACTTGCCTGTCAGTGGATTGAACGCTACCGGACGGTTCCGCCGATGGACTTTCATGAACTGCTCGAGGAACTAGTGGAGGAAGGACCGCTTTTAGCGGAAATCCATGAGCTGCTCAAACGTAAAATGGACGGCGAAGAAATGGATGTAGAAAACCGCCTCGCTTATGTCCATCCATTTATCGACAAAGAGATCGAGCGATTTGATGAATTGGTGAAAAGCTACAATCAGCCGAAAGACAACCTGATGCAAGAATTAAATGAGCTGCTGCAGTCTACCCTTGATGAGGTGTGGGCGTAAGCAGGGAAGAGCCAGCCGGATCGCGGCAGGCTCTTTTTTATCTGTTATTGTGATAAAACCACAAAAAAAGTCAGAATTTTTGTCATCTTCAAATATTGTAGCGGACAGCTTATGAGCCTTACAATAAAGACATAGCTTACAAAGAGTGGGAGGTGCCCTTTATGGAGTCGGTCACAAGAAATTTCTTCTTGTTTTTGTCAAAGAGCAGTCTCTTGAACCATATTGCTCGTAATTGGGGAAGTGCTGTTGCATCTAAGAAAATCATCGGAGGGAAGGACTTTGAGAGTGCGATCCCTGTGATCAAGCGATTAAATGACCAAGGAATGGCTGTGACAGTTGATCACCTTGGTGAGTTTGTCACAAAGGCAGAGATTGCAAATGAACGGACGATTGAGTGTATTCAAACCATTCAGCGGATTGCAGAGGCGGGACTCAATTCTCACGTGTCACTCAAAATGACATCACTTGGCCTGGATATTGACGATGACCTTGTGTATCGCAATATGAAAAGGATTTTAGATACGGCAGAGAAGCACCATATCATGGTGACAATCGATATGGAGGATGAACAGCGCTGTCAAAAAACGCTGGACATTTTTAAAGAGATGAAATCTCAATATGAGTATGTCAGTACGGTCTTGCAGGCGTATTTGTACAGAACAGAAAAGGATCTTGATGACCTAAATAAGCTGCAACCATTTTTAAGACTTGTAAAGGGTGCCTATAAGGAATCCGCCGAAGTGGCGTATCCAAACAAAAAAGACGTCGATCAGAATTATCAAAAGCTGATCGAAAAGCAATTGCTCTCAGGAAACTATACAGCCATTGCGACACATGACGATCGAATGATTGAGTTCACGAAAAATATTGTGAAAAAACACAATATACAGACAAGTCAGTTCGAATTTCAAATGCTGTACGGCATGAGATCAGAAACACAGCAAGCACTTGTGCAAGAAGGCTATCAAATGAGGGTCTATACGCCGTATGGACGAGAGTGGTATGGCTACTACATGAGACGTCTTGCAGAACGGCCGGCAAACATTGCCTTTGCTTTAAAAGGAATGACGAAAAAATAATTTGAAACGGGAGCGTGACAAAAATGACAACACCTTACAAGCATGAACCATTCACGGATTTTAGCCAGGAAGAAAACCGCAAAGCGTTTGAACAAGCATTAGCTAAAGTAACAGAATCACTTGGTCAAACCTATCCGCTCGTGATTAATGGAGAAAGAATTGAAACGAAGGACAAGATTGTTTCGATCAATCCAGCGAAAAAGGATGAAGTGGTTGGAACTGTATCAAAGGCCGGGAAGGAAGAGGCAGAACAAGCGGTTCAAGCAGCAGCGAAAGCATTTGAAACATGGCGCTATACGTCTCCTGAAGAAAGAGCAGGCGTATTATTCCGTGCTGCGGCAAGCATTCGCCGTAAAAAGCATGAGTATTCAGCCCTTCTTGTAAAAGAAGCAGGTAAGCCTTGGAATGAAGCGGATGCAGATACAGCAGAAGCGATTGACTTCCTAGAGTATTACGCTCGTCAAATGCTGGAGCTGGCGAAAGGCAAACCAGTGAACAGCCGCGAAGGGGAACGCAATCAATATGTGTACACACCAACTGGCGTGACGCTCGTCATTCCGCCGTGGAACTTCTTATTTGCCATCATGGCCGGAACAACAGTAGCGCCAATCGTCACTGGGAATACAGTTGTTTTAAAACCAGCAAGTGCGACGCCTGTCATTGCAGCCCGTTTTGTGGAAGAGCTTGAGCAAGCCGGTCTTCCAAAGGGTGTTGTCAACTTTGTACCAGGAAGCGGAGCAGAAGTTGGGGATTACTTAGTAGATCATCCGAAAACAAGTCTGATTACATTCACTGGATCAAGAGAAGTAGGGACACGTATCTTTGAACGCGCGGCAAAAGTGCAGCCAGGCCAGCAGCATTTAAAACGTGTCATTGCTGAAATGGGCGGTAAGGATACAGTAGTTGTTGATGCGGATGCAGATGTTGAATTAGCGGCTAATGCCATTTTCACATCAGCCTTCGGGTTTTCAGGTCAAAAATGTTCAGCTGGATCGCGGGCAGTCGTCCATGAGAAGCTGTATGACCAAGTGGTTGAGCGAGTGAAGGAAATCACAGAAACGAAAACAACAGCCAATCCGCTTTCTGCGGATGTTTACATGGGACCTGTCATTGATCAAGCGTCCTTTGACAAGATCACGGATTATATCGAGGTTGGCAAACAGGAAGGCCGCTTAATCACTGGCGGAACGAGTGATGATTCGGAAGGATACTTTATCCACCCGACCATTTTTGCAGATCTTGAGCCGACTTCTCGTTTAATGCAAGAAGAAATCTTTGGACCAGTGTTGGCTTTCTCGAAAGTCTCAAGCTTTGATGAAGCACTTGAGGTAGCCAATAACACAGAATACGGTTTAACAGGTGCTGTCATTACGAATAATCGTGATCACATCAACCGTGCGAAGCAGGAGTTCCATGTGGGGAACCTTTACTTTAACCGTAACTGCACAGGTGCCATCGTTGGTTACCACCCATTCGGCGGCTTCAAAATGTCAGGAACGGATTCAAAAGCAGGCGGTCCAGATTACCTAGCTCTGCACATGCAGGCAAAAACGATTAGTGAAATGTTTTAATATGGAAAAAGCATGAACCTGAACTGATGGGTTCATGCTTTTTTTGACTGTCTGCGACTTGTTTCTATACAAATCTGACTGGAAAGAAGTATGATAAATGTATCACTTAATCAGGGAGCAATCGGGATGGAAGAGATATTAGAAAAGCTTCATACATTTTTTGATGTCGATAAATTAATTGCATTTATTAGCGGATATTTAAAGAAGCCAGTCATTTTAGAAAGCACAGAGTGTCAGCTCCTTGCTTATAATTCTTACAGCATTCAGCAGTTTGACCCAGTCAATCAGCAAACGATTTTCTCAAAGGAATGCCCGGGATCTGTGGTCGATTGGTTAAAGAAAACAGGGGTAATCGAGCGACTTTTCGCGGAATCAAAGCCTTTTTATGTGAGCGGTCATGACGAGCTTGGATTTAATCGGCGGGTGGCTGTGAGCGCCAAGCATAAACAAGAGGTAGTAGGCTTTATTTGGGTGCAGGACATTGAGGATTCCCTCACTCAGGAAGAGCTGCAATTTTTACACGAGGCTTCCTTTCAGGTTGGAAAAGTGATTTATAAGAATAAGAAACAGCTTGAGAAAAAGGAAGGCAAGATTGAAGAGTTTTTCAAAAAGGTCATGGATGATCATTTTTATACAGAAGAAGAGCTGAAATGGGAGGCTGAGAACTTAAGCATTCCACTGCCAGCCGTATTTACCGTTATGGTCGTGCACGCTGCCGATAACAAAAGTGAGACGGCAGAAGATGTGAAGGATGTCATTCGAACGTATTTGCAGCTAGAGGATAAAGTGAATCACGTCTATTCGGTTCAAGCAGATATCGTGGTTATATTAGGCAGCCTGTCAGATCGGCACTCACCGAAAGCGACTGCCGCTGATGTCATCGCACATCTGCAATCGAAAACGCATGCACATCCCTCCCCTTTGTATATCGGAATGGGAAGAGAGTATCGTGATGTCATGAAAATGAGTACAAGTCGATTTGAAGCGATAGAGGTCGTCAAGGCAGTGAAAATTGTTGGAGGACAAGACCTGATTCCATATGATTATGAGAATTTAGGGGTCTTCCGGTTTTTAGACTCCATTTACAGCCATCAAAAAAAGAAAAACGACTTCAATCCAGATTTGTTACGTTTGAAGGAAAAAGACCGCGAAAGTCAAACTTCGTTTTTAAAAACGCTTGAAGTCTACTTATTGAATAACTGCAAGTTAAAGCCAGCAGCGGAGCAGTTGTTTATTCATCAAAATACATTAAACTATCGAATGAAACAAATTTTTGACATGACGTCGATCGACTTAAGTCATTTTAGCCAGCGATGTGAGTTATTTATTGAATTGATGCTGATGAAAAAAGATCAATAATATATGATGGAATCCGCAGGTGCACGGATCACCTGCGGATTTTCATGTGAAATGCGAAAATGGCATACAACTGATGTATTTCGTTGTATGATAGATAAAGATTTTATGAGAAAAATGAAAGGGGGGCCACCTTTGGGTTCAGTCACCTTAGCCATTTTGATTTTCATCATGACCCTCGTCCTTGTCATTTGGCAGCCAGGACGTGTCACCATAGGATGGTCAGCATGTGGGGGTGCCATTCTTGCGCTTGCCTTTGGCGTCGTTCATCTAGGCGATGTATGGGAAGTTACGCAAATTGTATGGAACGCCACCTTTGCTTTTATTGGTATTATTATCATTTCGTTAATTTTAGATGAGATCGGTTTTTTTGAGTGGGCTGCACTGCATATGGCAAAAGCTGCAAGAGGCAACGGTGTCCGCATGTTTATTTATTTAACATTGCTCGGCGCTGTTGTGGCTGCTTTTTTTGCAAACGATGGAGCGGCACTGATTTTGACCCCAATCGTCTTATCTGTCGTGAGAGCGTTGAAGCTGGATGAGCGCATGGTGCTACCTTTTGTGATGGCAAGCGGCTTTATTGCAGATACAACCTCCTTGCCATTTGTCATTAGTAACCTGGTCAATATCGTATCAGCCGACTATTTTCATATTGGTTTTCTAGAATATACAGCGAATATGTTCGTGCCAAACCTTGTGTCGCTTGGAGCGAGCATGCTGGTTCTGTATGTGTTTTACCGAAAACTTATCCCAAAAACCTACGATCTGTCACAGGCGAAAGAGCCGGCATCAGTTATTCGAGATATCCGTATGTTCCGTTTGTCTTGGTATGTGCTCGGCTGTCTGCTTGTTGGTTATTTTGCGGGCGAGCTGATCGGTGTTCCAGTGTCTATTATTGTAGGCGGGATTGCCCTTGCTTTCTTGTGGCTGGCGAGAAGAAGTCCGCAAGTGGCGACAAAGCGAGTGATCAAAGAAGCGCCGTGGTCCATTGTGTTTTTCTCGATCGGTATGTATGTCGTCGTATATGGATTGAAAAATGTTGGCCTTACTGAAATATTGGCGGCATGGATCGAGCAAGGGGCATCACATGGCTTGCTTGCAGGAACGATGTTTATGGGTGTACTTGCCGCAGTGCTGTCCTCTGTGATGAACAATCTGCCGACTGTTTTAATTGATGCGATTGCCATTGGACATACAGATACAGCAGGTGTCATGAGAGACGGGCTGATTTATGCCAATGTTATCGGCTCCAACCTTGGACCGAAAATGACCCCAATCGGCTCATTGGCGACATTGCTGTGGCTTCATGTCTTAAAGAAAAAAGGCGTTCATATCTCTTGGGGGGCTTACATGAAAGCCGGAATCATCCTGACCATCCCAACCTTGATCCTCACTTTACTCGGATTATATGTGTGGTTATGGCTTATTCATTAATTATCGTGTAGAACAAACCCTCGCATTCGCCCGCAGGTCTGCGCTCCGGTGCTTAGGGCTGCAAAGGTTTTCTATCATGCTGAAAAGAGCAGATCCATGAGATCCGCTCTTTTTTTGCTACAGATATTTCGCATAGCGTTTTTCTAAAAAGTCCTGAAGCAATGAGACGACACTGCAAATGCCCCAGTAAATGAGTGCGACCAAAATATACATGGTCATATAATCAAATTCTCGTCCGCCTACAATTTTTGCTTGCTGGAAGAGCTCTGGTACAGTAATCATCGCTGCCAGTGAGGAAGCTTTGATTAAATCAAGCATGACATTGGTCAATGGCGGCAAGGCGATGCGGACGGATTGAGGCAAAATGACACCGCGCATCGTTTGCCAATAGCTGAGACCTAATGATTTAGCGGCTTCCACCTGTCCACTTGGAACAGAGGAGAGGGCCGCCCGATTAATTTCTGCAATATAGGCAGCACTATTGAAGCTGAACCCAATAATGGCGGCAGTGACTGCTGTAAACTCAATGCCGATATAAGGGAACCCAAAATAAAGAATAAACAAAATCACCAGAATGGGCACGCCTCGCATGAATGAGATATACAGCCGTGCAGGCAGCTTAAGAACCCATGAATTCGCCATCCTGGCAAGAGCGATAAAAAAACCAAGAATGGTACCAAAAAACATGCTCACAAAGGAAATGAGCAGCGTCAGCCAGATGCCTTTCATGACAAACGGAAATGACGCCTTTGCCAGTGCAGGATTAAATATATATTCTAAATGAATATCTCCCACGATTGCGGCTCCTTATTTGGAAATGTCGACATCTTCGACATCAGCATCAATTTTCTTTGAGACGTCTGCATGATTAAAGAATTTCTCAGAAATCTTTTTCATTGTTCCGTCTTTTTTCATGTCGCTTAATACACGATTCAATTCTTTTTGAAGCTCTTTGTTGTCCTTCTTCATGACAAATCCTTGTTCATTCGGCATGTATTTCAAGTCAGGGTGAATCGTAATATTTAATTTAGGAAATGCAGCAAGAGCCAGTGTCTGCAAGTAATAATCATTTAAAATGACATCTGTTCGGCCGTTTGCAACATCCTTTAAGTATTGCTCGTTTGTCGCATTATCATAAATGACTTCCTTTGCACCGTACTTACGAGCGACATCCATGTAAATCGTCGTGGCAGCACCTGCTGCTTTCTTTCCTTTTAAATCTTTTAAAGTTTTAATGCCAGATAAATCATCTTTCCGTACGATAGCCGTTCCGTAGGAATACTTATAAGGGGTTGAAAAGGCAAACTTGTCTTTTCTGTCATCTGTGATGTCGATATCATTTGCAGCGGCATCCACTTGACCAGAATTAATGGCGCTCAGCATCCCGTCATAACCCATTTCTTTAAATTCTACTTTCACATCAAGACGTTTAAACGCTTCTTTGACAACTTCTACTTCATAGCCAGTTAATCGATCCTTGCCATTAGAAGTATCATGATAAGAAGTTGGATAAAGGGTGCCTGAAGTTGCAACCACGATTTTTCCTTTCTTTTTAATCTCATCCCACTTTGTGTCTCCAGATTGAGATGAGCCTGATTGACTGCAAGCAGACATGATAAGGATGCAAGCAGATACAACAAGCATGATCCATATAGATTTTTTATGATAAAAACGACTCATTTAAGAATCCTCCTCTATTTTTTATACAAAACAAAACATAGCACGCTTTTTCTGATAGGACAACGTTTTCAGAAGAAAAGTGAAAAAGTAAGAATATTATAAGCAATTAGCGTGTTAAAATAATGTATAAAAAAGGAAAATGAGCGCAAAATAAAGGCGAATAAAGGAGGGAACAACAATGATGAAAAAAATAAGTGGTTTGATCATCTTGTCGATGATGCTGTTATTTGGTTTTCAGATAGAAACGGCTCATGGAGAAACACCTCAAATGGAAAAGCGCCCGGTGACACACCAAGTGAAATTAACAGCAGAACAACAAAAACAAATTGAAATCCTTGAGCAGCAAATTCTTTCTAAACGAAAAGCAGTCATTGAGAAATATGTACAGTATGGCGTGTTAACAAAGGAACAAGGCACACACATCACGAAACGAATGGATGAGCATTACAATCATTTGAAAAAGAACGGATTTGTTCCATTGCTGAAAAAACCACAGCACCATCGCCCATAATAATGATAAAACCGGCAGCGAGGTGCCGGTTTTTTATTGTGATCAGAAGGTGAGACTTTCCCCATCTTGAGGGACAAAAATGGCTTGATCTGCATGATGCTCTTGAATGTAAGCTTCCAAAGCAGCTCTTGTTAACAAGCAATGATTCACAGCTTCAAGATGACAGGCGACAATTTGAGCTTTTGGCTGAGAACGGTGAATGTCTAAAATTTCTTCCTTAGTCATGGTAATCGGATCGCCTTCTAAAAATTGAGCAGCTCCGCTATTGACCACAATGACGTCTGGCTTGCATGTATTCACAACCTCTTTCGGTTCATCACACCAAATGGTATCACCTGCAATATAAAGGGTAGGTTCATCAGGGTGAGAGAAAACAAAACCGCTCACCTGCCCCATTCGCTTCGCCGTTTCTCCCGTCCCATGCTGTCCACCTGTACGTTTAATATGAACGCCGCAAATGTCCATTTCATCTTCAATGCATGTGACATGCTGAAATCCAGCTTCTTCAACTTCTTTTCGATCCTTCTCCGATTGAGTATAAATTGGCCCATCTTGAGCTAATTTCCTTTTGGCCTCGTCGTCAAAGTGGTCCACATGTAAATGAGAGAGTAAGACAGCATCTGGGTGTAACAGACTGTCTAAATCTATATTTACAGGAAGCTCCACAATAGGGTTGTTCAAATGTTGATTGGCTGTATGAGGGAACGGTGGATATGTTCCTTTTGCTGCCAAAAAGGGATCGATTAAAAAAGTTGAATGACCATAGTGAAGGTATAAAGTAGCATTGCGAATGAGTGTAATTTTCATAAAAAGGCCTCCTTTTTTTCTGATTAAGTTTACAGTATATTAAAAGAGTTCTATGTGACAGAGGATCATGAAAGTCTTTTATCGGAAGGGCTTGATTTTTGAAAGAGGTGAGCCAATGCTAGACCAAACAGATATGAATATTTTAAAAGAACTATCAAAGAATAGCCGATTAACGATGAAAGCTCTAGGTGAAAAAGTTCATTTAACCGGCCAAGCTGTTGCAAATCGGGTGTTAAAGCTAGAAGAAGAAGGCGTGATCGAAGCATATACCATTTCAATTGATTGGCAGACGCAAAAGACGATTCAAACATTTTTGCAGCTCTATACCCGGAGTCATCATCATGAACCACTTCTGTCGTTTCTTTATGAAAAGGAAGAAATCAAGAATTTGTTCAAAATAAGTGGTGAGGGCTGTTATATGGCTGAAGGACATTTCTCGAGTCATGATGAGCTTGATCAGTTTTTAACGGAGCTGACAAATTACGCAAATTACAAACTGTCTATTGCGGTTAAACGTCTCATTCATCAATAATCGAAGAGACGCAGGAGGAAAAGGAACGATGCAAAAATTAATCGAAAATCAAGCTGAACCGATGACAAAGGAAACAATCAAAGCAGACTTGGAACAACTTGGTGTGAAAAAGGGCATGATTTTATGTGTTCACTCATCTTTATCATCCATCGGCTGGGTAAACGGAGGCGCTGTAGCCGTCATACAAGCATTGATGGAAACCTTAACAGAAGAGGGGACACTCATTATGCCGGCACAAACGTTAGAGCTTTCTGATCCTGCCGATTGGATTGATCCGCCTGTTCCTTATTCATGGTGGAAATCGATCAAAGAAACAATGCCTGCATTTGATCCAGCTTACACGACGCCAACAGCAATGGGAAAGGTAGCGGAAACATTTTGGAAATACCCAGGCGTGGCGAGAAGCAACCATCCCCATTTTTCATTCACAGCCTGGGGGAAAAGAAAACATGAAATTCTGAAACACCATGCACTTTCCTTTGGATTAGGAGAGCATTCGCCTCTTGGTCGCATGTATGATCTTCATGCTCAAGTGCTGCTGCTTGGTACAACATTTGAAAGCATGACAGCTTTTCATCTAGCTGAATACCGAATCCCCCAGCAGGACCTCATGACAAGAGGAGCCCCTATTTTAGAAAATGGGTGGAGAGTATGGAAAGAGTACCAAGATATCATCACAAGAGAAGAACTATTTGAACAGATTGGCCGTGATTTTCTGCAATCAGGAGGCCTCCATCAGCACAATCAAATCGGACTTGCCAGTTCATATTTATTGCCAGTGAGAGAATCGGTAGACTATGCGGAAAAGTGGCTTGATTTATACGATCAGTCGTAATCTACACTGTTTGGAAATTTACATAATAAACATCTTGATCAGGCTGCTGTGAGGTATAGCAGGTAAGCTGATAGTCTCCTTTTGGAATGGGGAAAGACAGTACATGAGCCATGACGCTTGTGATATAAACTTGATCCCTTGTATGCGTAAAGGGCACTGTTATAGCTCTATCAATAGAGACTTGGGGCTCATCGCTATTTAATGTCACAATAATAGACGCCTTTCCATTATTGATTCCTTCAAAGGAAACTCCTTGATCTCCAGTTGCGAATCCTTGAAGAATGTCCTCATCTGTCCAATCAATGATAGGTGGTGTTTCGCTTCCGGTGTATACCGTGATTTGGTGGTAGGAGATAGATAGAGAATAGGTTTGATTTAAGAGATTCATATAAAAAACTCCTTTATTCATGGATTTTCGTTGAAACGTAAATGGTTGAAAGAGTCATTCTTGAGGAGAAAGTTAGGCAGCAAGACGATTGCAGCCGTCTTGCGCTATTTGTTGTGGGATCTAGATGTGAAATTGCGAGACCATTGCTTTTAAATCTCCTGCTAAATGGGCAAGTGCTTCTGATGAAGCTGTTACTTCTTCCATTGCAGCAAATTGTTCTTCTGTTAAACCTGCTACTTGCTGTGAATGTTCACTCGTTCGTTTAACGCCTTCTGTAATAGACGCAAAAGACTGTTTCGCATCGTTAGTATAAGCTGCGATTTTTTGTGATGCACTCGATAAATGCTTAATGCCATCTGCCATTTCTCTCATGGACTGCTGGATATCATGAAAAGATTCTTCTGTATGAGAGATAAGGACAGCCCCTTGAGCTGCTTCTTCTCTTACTTGTTTGATGGCATTCGTCGAATGAGTCATCTCTTTTTGTATTTCAGAAATGAGATGGGAAATCATGTTTGATGATGCTTGAGATTCTTCAGCGAGCTTTCTCACTTCGTCTGCGACAACAGCAAACCCTTTTCCATGCTCACCTGCCCGTGCTGCTTCAATTGCTGCATTAAGAGCTAGCAGGTTTGTCTGGCTGGCGATATCTGTAATGACTTTGGAAATATGATCAATTTCAGCTGAACGTGTTTCCAATGCTTGAATTGCTGTACCGTTTTCTTCAATTGATTTTGCAATAGATGTCATTTGTGAATGAACTTCACCGATATTGTGTACACCTTTTTGGGCCATTTCTTGTGCGAAGTGACTTCTTGAAGCCATTTGTCCGGCATTTTCAGTGATGTTTGCCAGCTCGTTTGATACTTGAATCATCTTGTGCTCACTAGCTGTCATTTGAGCGGACTGTTCTTCTGAAGATTGTGCCACTTCTTGGATCGTGTGGGTGATTTTTTCTGATGCTGCACTCGTTTCTTCTGCGCTAGCTGACAGCTGTTCAGAGGATGTGGCCACTAATTCAGACGTGTTCATGACATTTAGAATGGTTTGATTTAGTTTTTCACGCATCTTATTGAAATGTCCAGCCAGATCAGACAATTCATCTCCGGCAGTATCCGTCACATTGATGGTTAAATGACCTTCGCCTGCACTCTTAATGGCAGAAGCCAAATGCTTGAGACGTACCTGAATCCGCTTAGTGAAAATAGAAATAATGATGACTGAAACGATCAGACTTAACAAAAGGACGATGACAAATTGTATATAGAATGACTGAAGCATTTGTGAAATCATGCTTTGATTAGCGCCAGTATAAAAAATACCAATTGTTTCGCCTGCTTCATTTTTGATTGGCATATAAGCCGTTTGATAGTCTTTCCCAGCAACATTTGCTGTCCCGTAATAGTTTTCTCCTTTATCTAAAACAGTGGTCTTCACTTCAGGAGAGACTTCTGTACCTACAGCTCGTTTCCCGTTTAACATGACATTCGTAGCAACACGGGTATTTCCTTGAAAAATCGTGATGGTATCACCGGTATATTCGGCTAATTGGTCAACCAATGTGTCATGATCATTGATTTGCGTATTTCCTTTGAATAGCTTGTCTTCTTTAATCTGCCACGAGCCTGACACTTTTTCATTTAGGTAGGCGTAGCCTAGTTTTAAGTCACCTTTTGCTTTTTCAGTTGCCATTTGCTTAATGTTTTCTGTCATTTCGCGATTCACAACATAACCAACAACCGCAGAAAAGATGATGAGGACACTTAAAAAGATCAGCAAAATTTTGGCGCCTAGCCTCAGTTTTCCCTTTTTCTTCATGATTTTTGACTCCTTTAGGTATAAGGTAGGATATCCCTCCTTAAGGATTATCGGCATGAAAAAAGTGTTTAAAATACCTGCAAGCAGTCATGTGAAAGTTTTTTTAATATAGAAAAGGGAAAGGCGGCTAATCGATGATAAATTGAATTCTTGTGCCGTCAGGATCATCCGATAATTGATGACTAACCCACGAGCCTGCGCCTCTATTATCAGAAGGGCGTACATATTTGACAGAAGCTCCACTGCCTCCTTCTTTGCACATCGCCATTGGCCATTCGTCCCGATCATACCCGCGCTTTGTTGGAATGCCATGTAGTGATCGATCTCTCTGCTCATCACTATGTTTACGGTCAATTGTACAAATGGACGAATGACCTTCATCAATGGCTTCTTCTATGTGCTTGGCTGTTTCTGGATAGCGGTCTGATGGAAAATGAATGGTTTTGTCATAAGATGAATTCGCTGTCTCTTGTTTCCCTTGCTCTAGCTGGATATAGCCTGTTGCTACACCAATGACAATCAATAAAAGCAAGAGAATCATTTTAAGAAGTTTCATAGATGCTGGCTCTCTTTCTTGTTTGCGTATTTTGTAAACAGAAGTATAGCAGAATTACTTACCAATTTCTCCTGGTTTTGAAAAAACGTCTTTTAAAATTCAAAAAACAGTTTTTACCTGATTTCTTGCTTTTCATTTTTGTAGAAATTCATAAAAATTTTAATTTTGTGGGTCAGAAAACGAATATGCTCATCCAAAATGGCTTTATCACTGCTTTTTTGGCTAATTTCAAGAATTTAACACACAGAAATTTCAAAAAAATAAAATTGACTAGACCGATCTGCTTTAATAATATGGAGTCAAATATCAAAAAATGTCGTAATTTATCAAAATATGATTCTAATTACATTGTAGGAGGGAAGTACAAATGGCGGATGTCTCATACCGGCTCGGAATAGACATAGGCGGAACATTTACTGATTTATCGCTGATAAATGAAGCAACAGGGGAGCTGACTGAACTCAAAACGCCTACAGTGACTGATGACCCAGCCCAAGGAATTATCAATGGGTTAAATCTTCTAAAAAAAAGAGGTGTTGATTTATCCAACATCCAATACCTCGTTCACGGAATGACAATCGGTCTGAATACATTATTACAGCGAAAAGGAGCAGATTTAGCCCTTTTTGTGACAGAAGGATTTCAAGATATATTGTCACTTCAACGTTTACGACTACCCGTTCCTTATGACTTCAATTCTCGTTTGCCAGAACCATTGATACCACGGAAGCATGTATATCCAATCTCTGAAAGGTTGATACACGATGGTACGATCAAAAAACCTCTCCATCTGCAGCAATTAGATGATGCGGTCCAGCATGTTATATCTAAAAAGCTAGCAGGTATCGTCATTTCATTTTTACATAGTTATCAAAACCCAGTTCATGAATTACAGGCAAAAGCCTATATCAATCATCATTATCCACAGTTAGAAGTCCTTACCTCATCTGAATTATGGCCTCAAATGAGGGAATACGAGCGTACAGTGATGTCTGTTGTTAATTTGTACATTCAGCCAAAGGTGAAACAGTATTTGCAAACATTGAAAAGCCGTTTGAAGGAAGAAGGTGTACCAATTTCTCCATACATTACACAATCAAATGGTGGTTTAATGGATGCAGAAAGTGCGGCAACCTCGCCTGTTAAGACTCTCTTTTCTGGTCCGGCAGCTGGTGTCATCGGTGCGGCGAGAATTGCAGCATCAGCGAGTGAACCCAATCTGATCACTTTTGATGTTGGGGGGACGAGTGCAGATATCTCAATCATTCAAAATGGACAGCCTACAATGGCTCAATCCAATCAGCTTTCAGGCTTCCCAATCATTCTTCCATCTGTTGCGATGTATTCAATAGGAGCAGGAGGAGGTTCGGTAGCATGGATTGATCAGGGCGGACTTCTCAAAGCGGGGCCGGAATCAGTTGGCTCAAACCCGGGACCAGCTTCGTATGGAAAGGGAGAAAAAGCAGCTTTAACTGATGCGTTTCTCATATGCGGTTATCTCAATCAAGAACGTTTTGCCGGAGGACATTTACATTTACAACTATCTGCGGCGAAAAAGGCCTTTCAGCCAATTGCTGATCAGCTCAACAAAACGCTTGAAGAGGCGGCTGACCAGCTCATTCAAGTAGCCGTAGCCAATATGTACACAGAATTAAGCAATGTGATGGAGCAGCAAGGATTTGACCCTAGAGATTTTAGTTTGCTGGCGTTTGGCGGAGCAGGACCGGTTGTGGCGAATTTCCTTGCAAGAGAAATTCATGCGAAAAATGTAGTTGTTCCTCCAAGTCCTGGTACATTATGTGCGTTAGGTGCTTTAACAGCTGATTTTATCCATGATGCGGTGCTGTCGAAGAAAATATGTTTACAAGACTATTCGATCAACCAACTAAAACAAGATTATGAGAAGCTGTCACGAAAAGCGACTGATTGGGTCAGCAAGCAGAACATTCAGCATATCAATCAGACATCCATTCTCTTATTAGCAGACGCACGATATCAAGGGCAGGCATTTGAGATTGAATTGCCATTATCGATTGATTGGTTAAAGCAAGAACAAGACATCCACCAACTTATTGAAGCCTTTCACAAATTGCATCAGCGTCAATATGGTCATAGGGATGATCAGGCAAAAATCGAGTTTACTCATTTACGCGTTCGAGTCATAGGTGAGACGCCTCCGCTGCCTTTTTCACCTGTTCAAGAAGGCATGGGACAGTCTTTGAAACCAAATGAATATAGACGAATTTTTATAGAAGAAAAAGAATACGAAGCATCGGTTTATAATCGGGATACGCTGTCAGTAGGTTCTATTGTAAATGGGCCTGCCGTGATTGAGCAGGATGATACGACAACATTAATTTTGCCAAACTGGACAGGCAGTATTGATCCATCAGGTAACTTAGTGATTTCAAAGGAGGCGGCTTTACATGAGAACTGACCCAGCAAAGCTTGAGATGATGCGCAGTTATTTTAATGCGATTGCATCAGGTATGGGGCATGTCATTGAACGGACGTCGTTTACGACCTTCGTCAAAGAATCTGCTGACTTTGCGACAGCACTAGCCACACCTTCTGGAGATTTCTTTGTTTATCCGAAGACAGTGGGTGTGACGATCTTTTTAGGGCTGAGTCTAAAAAAAGCAATTGAAGAAAGCGGACAGATGCAGCCAGGAGACATTATCATCACTAATGATCCTTATACGACAGATGGTTTGGCGACTCACCTGCCAGATGTCCATATCATTAAGCCGATTTTTGTAGATGGTGAAATCGTAAGCTATGCTTGGTCTTTTGTTCATGTCAGTGATGTGGGTGGCCTTGTGCCTTCGAGTATTTCACCGACAGCAACGGATGTTCATCAAGAAGGATTAAGAATTCCGCCAGTAAAAATTTATGAAGGTGGGAAAGAGAATCAGGTCGTACGTACTTTTTTGAGAGCTAACAGCCGCGCTAGTCATCTAAACGATGGTGATATCAATGCGATGATTGCTGCAGTGAATACAGCAGATATTCGGTTAAAAGAAATGATTGAGAAATTTGGAAAAAACGAAGTGAAACAAGGAATGATAGACTTGCTGAAGCAAGCCGAGGATCGTGCTGGAAAGGTCATTGAAGCTATACCGGATGGAACGAGTGAATTTGCTGATTATTTAGATGATGATATGATTTCAGACGTCCCTATTCGGTTGAAAATCAAGCTAACGATCAAAGGCAAACGGCTGACGCTCGATTTTTCTGAGTGTGACCCGCAAGTAAAAACAGCCTTTAACCTTGTTACCAATGGTCAGAAGCATTCCTTTCTTTATCAAGGGTTGATTAATTACATCATTAGTAAGGATCCTTTTATACCGATTAATGGTGGAATAACGTATCCAATCGATGTGATCTCTCCTAAAGGAACGCTGGTGCATCCAGAATATCCAGCCTCTGTCGGGATTCGTCATTCGATTACGATGAGGCTGTACAATGTCGTGCTAGGTGCGATTGGTAAGCTGCTGCCTGAAGCAGTACCGGCAGCAGGTGCAGGTCAATCTGCCATTGTGGTTCTCTCTGTACCTGATGATCAAACGGGTGGCAGGAAAATGTCCGTTGTCGAACCATTAGGCGGAGGCGGCGGTGCTCAAAATGGTACTGATGGAGTTGACGGTATTGATCATTCGTCAGGCTTTTTGAAGAATACCCCAATTGAGAGTTTGGAACAGCATATTGATATTCATGTTCACCGATATGAGCTTCTGCCGAATACAGGTGGAGCTGGTGAAAATCGAGGCGGACATGCGATTGGTTTGGAATTTGAAATGATGAAGCCTGAATCGATGGTGACAGCACGAGGAATGGAACGGATGAAGTTTCAGCCTTGGGGTTTAATGGGCGGCCGAGCAGGAGCGGTTGGTGAGGTCAAGCTGATCACAGCTCATGGTGAGAAACAAGACCAGCCCAAAATAGATGTTCTGCGACTTGAAAAAGGCGATATCGTTCAATTGATTTCACCAAGTGGAGGCGGCTGGGGGAATCCATTTGCCAGAAAGAAAGAAAAAGTCCTTCAGGAAGTGGAAGCTGGTCTATTAAGTGAAGAAAGAGCGCTGCAGCAATATGGTGTTCAAGTGTATTTAGAGCAAAATGAATGGAAGATTGATGAGGAGCAGACGAGCAAGGTGCGTGAAAAGGCTGGTGATCCTGCAGCTACTGATGTGTGGGATTTCGGAGAACAAAGAGCAGCTTATGAGAAAGTATGGACGGACGAAGCCAGCAGTGAGCTAGCCGTTCAGCTGCGTTCCTATCCGGCTAATGAACGTACGCACTATAAACATGCAGTTCATCAATATTTCAGTCATAGAAATGAGCCGTTAACAAAGGAAGATATTACTCAAGCACTTCGTCAAATGAATGGACAAAAAGGGGGAAATGAATCATGAAAAGAAGGTTAATCGCTATTGTTGCAGGTATCCTATCCATCGTTGTACTGCTGACCGCTTGTGGTGGAAATGGAAAGGATCAAGGCAAACAGCAGCAGACTGTGATTGTTGGCGTATATGGAGGCGATTGGGAAAAGAATATCAAACCAATCCTTGAAAAGTTTGAAAAAGATACCGGAATTAAAGTGCAGACCGTCTCTGGAGCGGATTCTGAATGGTTTACAAAATTAAAAGCGTCAAATGGGAAAAATCCACCATATGACTTACTTATCTTACAGCCTGATACGATTCAAAGAGGAATTGCAGCAAACGTTCTTGCGCCTATCGATGAAGATCAAGCGCCGAACGTCAAGAAACTTTACCGTTCTGTCCAAAAGAAGCTGACTGTGAATGGAAAACAATATGCAGCAGGCTTTAGTATGGGGCAGCTTGGAATTGCTTATAGAAAAGACCTCGTCAAGCAGGAACCAAACAGCTGGACTGACCTATGGAGCAGTCAGTTGAAAGGGAAGGTAGCCATTTCATCTCCGACTTATTCAGCTGGTTTGCAATTTTTCTCTGCACTTGTTCATGCACAAGGGGGGACAGAATCAAATCCTAAGGATATTGATAAAGCATTTAAAAGTCTCGCGCAATTAAAAGGTCATGTCGCTGCTTTTCCGGATAACCCAGGATCGATTCAAACCTTGTTAGAACGTGGGGATGTCGCAGCTGTTCCGTATTGGGACGGGCGAGTATTTGCACTTGAAGAAGAAGGAATGGATATTGGTTTCTCATATCCGAAAGAAGGCGCTGTTGCAGCTGTAGCGAGCTGGGCTTTAACGAAGGGAAGTCAGCACGAAGAAGCGGCATACAAACTATTAAACTACTTGAGTGGAAAAGAAGCTCAGGAGGCTTTCTCGGAAAAATCTTATTATGGCATGTCGAATTCTGATGTAAAATACGATGACAAGATTAAGGGGAAAGTGAAAGTTGGAGAAAATTATTACAGCAAGCTGACTTGGGTAGATTATGAAACAGCAACCTCTGAGCTTGGCAATTGGACAAATCGATGGAACGAAGTATTAGGCGGAGGAAATTAGGTGATCGCATGAGTGGAATTCATTTAGAACACATCAGTCAGCACTTCGGTGAGCAGATTGCTCTCAACGATGTCAGTCTTACTGTGAATGAGGGAGAGTTTTTCTCTCTTCTCGGTCCTAGCGGCTGCGGAAAATCAACATTATTAAACATCATTGGCGGTTTTTTAGAACCAACAAAAGGCGTCGTCTATATTGGTGATCAGGATGTGACAGCTTTGCCGCCTTATCAAAGAAAAACAGGTATGGTCTTTCAAAGCTATGCACTCTTTCCGCATCTGACTGTATTTGATAATGTGGCGTACGGGCTTAAGGTTCAAAAGAAAAAGAAGGCGGAAATCAAAGAGAAGGTGATGGAAAGCTTGTCTCTTGTTCAATTAGAGGCATTTGCGAAACGGATGCCCCACCAATTAAGCGGTGGTCAGCAGCAGCGAGTAGCGATAGCAAGAGCGCTGGCGATTCAGCCGTCTGTTCTCCTTCTTGATGAACCGCTCAGCAACCTAGATGCCAAACTAAGAAAAAACATGCAGACAGAGCTGCGAAATATTCAAAGAAATGTCGGGATTACAACCATTCTTGTGACACATGATCAAGAGGAGGCCTTAAGCCTTTCTGATCGAGTTGGAATTTTAGGAGAGGGTAGAATTCAGCAGATTGGGACGCCTTTAGAGGTGTACCGCCAGCCAAACAATCGATTTGTAGCTGAATTCATCGGACAGGTGAATATCTTTGAGGCCGTGTACAATGAAGCTGATGCTGCATTTACGGTTCCGCATGTAACCCATTCAAACGGTCAGCATCTTCAACTGCAGGCTGCGGCACATCAAGAGAAAAGGGAAAAGCAACTGCTTATGCTGCGTCCTGAAAGAATCAGCATCTCTTCTGAGCAGGAGAAAGTTCAGCCAAACCATGTATCAGGCGTGCTGTCAGATGTGAGTTATATTGGACATTCATTACGTTTGGTTGTGGGGCTTGATAATGGTGAAATCATTGTCCATGCTTCTGATGCGGCATTTCCCGAGCTGCCTGAAGTTGGAGAAACCGTCCATATCCATTGGCAGCCTGAAGATATCGTTTTCTTAGATTCGAAGGTGCATACGTGATGCGAATCAAGAAAAAGAATCAACGATTTCATTGGTTTATGCTGCTGCCAGCTTGTTTGTTTCTTGTTGTATTTTTACTAGCTCCGCTTGTGATGATGCTCGTTCTCAGTTTTCGCGATGTCGATTCGATGATGAATACATTACAAACGTATAGCTTTTCTCAATATATTCATGTGTTCACGACAGATGCATATGTAAAGGCGATTGGAAGTACTGTGTGGGTGGCTTTACAGACAACGGTGATTTGTTTATTGATGGCATACCCAGCAGCATACGTGCTTGTCAAAGCACCTAATCCGCGTCTGCGGGCATTTTTCTATATCTTACTTGTGTCGCCGCTTTTGACAAGTGTTGTGATTCGGACGTTTGCATGGATTGTTCTTCTTTCGCAAAATGGTCTGATCAATGGCATGTTACTAGATTTACATGTGATTGAGAAGCCGCTCTCGATGCTGTGGAATATGAATGCGGTCATTATTGCATATGTCCAGGTCATGCTGCCATTTGCAGTACTGCCGATCGCAACAAGTTTAACCGATATGGATCGTCACTTAAAACCGGCTTCTATGAGTCTTGGAGCTGGCCGGATTCGAACCTTTTTTCATGTCACCTTACCACTGACCATTCCAGGCATGGTGACTGGCGCGATCATCGTCTTCTCACTGGCAGCAGGAAGCTATATCACCCCGCTATTAGTCGGCGGACGGATGCAGCCGCTGCTGCCGCTGTCAATTTATCAGCAGGTGATGCAGGTGTATAACCTGCCTCTTGCTGCAGCTATGTCCTTTACATTATTGGTTTGTGTGCTTGTGGTGGTCAGTCTATTAAGCTATTTATTGAAGCGTTGGGAGGCGAGGATGCATGCGTAAAAAGTCAATAGGTGACCGCTTGCTTTCTATCCTGATTTGGACTGCTGGGTCATTGGTTTATCTTTTTTTAACCATTCCTGTTCTTGTGATCGTCCTATCTGCTTTTAGTCCAAATGCCTTTCCTGAATTTCCACCGACTTCGTTCTCTGTTCGTTGGTTTCATGAGGTCGTGTCAAATCCAGAATGGATGGAATCGCTTCGGATCAGTGTGATTCTGCTATTCATCGTGACGCCTCTCACGGTTCTTTTAGGAACAATGGCTTCGTATGCTTTAGCAAGGCTTTCCTTTAAGGGAAAGGAGGCTGTCCAAGCTTTCATTCTGTCACCTCTCATGATTCCTCAAGTGGTGTTAGGGATTGCTATGCTTTACTTGTTTACGGCTATGGGCTTTACAGGGTCTTTGTGGGCGCTCGTCATTGGTCATGTCATCATTGGTTTTCCCTATGTGGTTCGAACGGTAGGCGTGAGTGTTTCGAATTTAGATCCGCGGCTTGAGCTGGCTTCAATGAATCTTGGCGCAGGACCCATTCGCACGTTTTTTCGAGTCACATTGCCTTTGATTAAGCCGGGAATCATTGCAGGCGGAGTGTTTTCAGCTGTGACGTCATTTGGGGAAATATCGATCAGTTTATTCGTTTCCTCACCTCAAACCATCACAATTCCGGTCAGGACCTTTAATTACATTGAGCAGACCTTTGATCCAAGTGTCAATGCGATATCTGTCATATTTATTATCATTTCTATCATTGCGCTGCTCATTATTGAGAAAACGATTGGTCTGTCTAAGGTGATGTAAATATAATGAAGAAACAAGGAGTTGTCATTTGAAATGGCAGCTCTTTTTTTTGTTGTTTTTACAGTAAAAAAATTCATTTTTTTAGGGAATGTAGTTCTTAAGATTTAAGAATTTGCGGGAAACGAAAGGAGACCTCTATCCTAGATTTTCGGCCATATTTTCAATATTTAAGGGAAAATATGAAATTTTTGCGGTATTTAGTCGATTATTTTCGGTTGAACGCAACTATTATTAGTTATTTTCGGTAAATATCGTCAATTATCATGTAAACCCTTCGGTATAACGCATGAATCTTTACACCCATTTTTCGGTGAAAAAAACAATATTTTCATATAAAGTGGACGTAAATAGAAAATATCTAAAAGAAAAGAAGAAAAAGGCAAATCTATGGAAACATAGAGACGCAAAGCCATGTCCTAAGGTAAATGATTCTTTTTTTGCTAAGGTCGGCAGGCTACCGAATCAAAATGGGAGTCCCTCCGTTTTATTCGGGGTGGGCTCCTTTTCTGTTAAAGCGTCTATTTTAATGAAATAGACTTGGTTCTTTTGATATAGAGGGTGCAGGGTGAAATTGGTGGAGAAAACATAGAAGAGGCGGAGGATGAGAATGAATACAGTTTATTACCCCTTAACACATGCGCAAAAGCGAGTATTCTACACGGAAAGATTTTATCCAGGTACAAGTATTTCTAATTTGGGTGGATTCGCCAGGTTGAGATCAGCATCAGGTCTCAATCCTTCTTTGGTCGTCGATGTGCTTCAAGCGTATATTCGACAAACTGACTCTCTTCGACTGAGGCTCAAGTATCGAGATGAAGAGGAGGAGCCTGTTCAATATATCAAACCTTATGAAAAACAGCCGATTCGCATGGAGAAGGGCTGGAGTGAAGAGGAAGTAAGGGCTTGGGCGAACGAGCAAATTCGTGAGCCGATGCCATTGATTGACAGCCCCTTGATTGAATTTACGGTATTTCAAATCAGTGATCAAGAGTGCTGGCTGTTCTGTAAAGCACATCATATTGTCGCGGATGGGATTTCTATCATTTTAATGGGAAATCGCATTATTGATTTATATCATGACATGCTGCAAGGAGTAGACATTTCGCCAGTTGAGGAGATTTCCTTCGTTGATCACATTATGAGTGAGCAGACCTATGAATCTTCTAAACGTTTTCAAAAAGATCAAGCTTTTTGGAATGAGCAATTTGCTCATATTCCAGACTTCGCATCTTTAAAACCGCATAAGGGATATGAGATGAGTTTACATGCGGAGCGATTTTCAGGGGATGTTCCAGATTCTTTAAAGGAGAAGCTTCGTGTCTTTTGTGAAGAACAGAAAGTCAGTATGCTTTCGATGTTTATGTCCACTGTCTATATTTACTTACATCGTTTTAGCGGTATGGAGGATGTCGTTCTTGGAACCTTTATGGGTAACCGGACGAATGCCAAAGAGAAAAAGATGATTGGGATGTTTGTATCGACGATTCCAATGCGTGCATCTGTTCAAGGGTCGCAATCGTTTGTTGATTTCGTAAAGCAGGTCATGGCGGATCAAATGAAGATCTTGCGACACCAAAAATACCCTTACAATCTGCTCATGAATGATTTGCGGGAAAGAGAAGGGTTTACAGGACGCCTTTTTGATATTTCTTTAGAATATCAGGTCATGCAGTGGCAGAAAAAAGAGAACTTGTCGTTCATTACTGAACCGATTTTTAGCGGGAGCGGAATGAATGATATTTCAATACATGTGAAAGACCGCTGGGATACTGATACATTGACCATTGATTTGGATTACCGTACAGATGTATTCACAGAAGAAGAAATGAGTAAGATGTTTGATCGATTCTTGATTTTACTAGAAGCGGCGGTCTCTCAGCCTGAGCAGCTGATCGGGACACTGCCTTTACTTTCAGCAGGTGAACAAAAGGAACTGCTGCAATTATCTGAGGGAGAACCGTTTGAAAGACCAGCAGCAAAACCGGTTCATCACATGTTTGATGAGACAGCCAACAAATATGCAGATCGAACAGCCGTTGTAGCAGAAAATGGAACAATTACTTATGGAGAGCTGCAACAACAGGCAGAAAAGCTTGCACGTTTTCTTCAAATGAAAGGTATCTCACGTGATGTGCCTGTTGCTGTTTTGATGGAGCGGAAGGTAGATGCCATGGTAGCAGTCTTCGGCATACTAAAGGCTGGCGGGGCATATGTACCAATAGATCCAGCATTACCTGAGGAGCGCATTCAATTTATTGTGGAGGATTCAGGTGCTTCTATCGTGTTAACAGAGGAATCGTTCATTCAAGAGTACCCAGCCCTCTCGGAAAAATTGATCGTGCAGCAGCAACTATTATTAGATGATGGACGGCTGCCTGAGCTTGTCGATCAGACGGCGCCCGAAGATTTAGCCTACATGATTTATACATCGGGTACGACTGGAAAGCCGAAGGGCGTCATGATTGAGCATCTTCAGCTTCATCATTTGGTCCATGCTTTGCATCATGAGATGTATCAAGGGGCGAATGAGCTTCAAATGGCGCTTCTAGCCCCATTCCATTTCGATGCATCGGTGAAACAAATATTTGCTGCCCTTTTATTTGGACATACGCTTCATATCATCCCGCGAGAAACGACGAGAAATGGCATGCAGCTAGCGGCTTATTACAGAAAACATCAAATTGAAGCGGCAGATGGAACTCCGGCGCATGTGCAGCTTTTACTTGCAGCGGATTTGGACGGTCTGTCATTGACGCACATGTTGATTGGGGGAGAAGCGCTGCCTGCGAAAGCAGCACGTTCACTTATCGAAGCGGTTCGTATGAGTCAGCCTGATTTTACTCTATGGAATGTGTATGGTCCAACTGAGACGTGTGTGGATGCGGCAGTTCATCGCCTGAATCTCAGTGAGCTGAGCGAATCAACTGAACAGCGCTATGTGTCGATTGGAAAACCGCTTGGTCATCATCGTATTTATATTTTAAATGAACATGATCAATTACAGGTGCCAGGGGCTGCAGGAGAACTTTGCATTGCCGGTATAGGTGTTGGGCGAGGCTATGTGAATCAGCCTGAATTGACGAAGAAGGTATTCACGGCAGATCCGTTTTCTCCGAATGAGCGGATGTATCGAACAGGGGATCTAGTCAGATGGCTTCCAGATGGCACGATTGATTATCTTGGCAGAATGGACGATCAAGTGAAAATAAGGGGTTACCGCATAGAAACAGGTGAGATTGAAGCGGTGATGGAGCAGGTAGATGGAGTTGATAAGGCTGTCGTGCTAGTAGTTGATGAAGCGGATGGGGAAAAGGCGTTAAGTGCTTACTATCAAGCTCGTCATGAAGGTGTGTCTGTTGACATGCTGCAAGCGGCTATCAAACATCAGCTCCCTGCTTACATGATGCCGCTTTATTTCAAAGAGCTCGATGCTTTTCCACTCACAGTCAGCGGCAAAGTCGACCGTCGTGCACTTGCTGCCTTAAAAGGTGATAGAGCGGTTCATGCTGTTTATACGGCACCTAGAAACCATATAGAAACGAAGCTTGTTCATTTGTGGGAAGACATTCTTGATCAAGAACAAATCGGTGTATATGATTCTTTCTTCGATCGAGGCGGGCATTCGCTCAAAGCGATGACCGTACTTACAAAGGTTCAGCGAGACTTTCAAGTGGAGGTGCCGCTCTCTGTTTTATTTGAACAGCAGACGATTGCTGCTCTTGCTGCTTATATTGAGCAAGCAGAAAAGTCTACTGAAACGGTGATACCAAAAGCGCCGTCTGCAGATCATTATCCGTTATCGCCTCCACAGCAGCGTGTCTATATGGTGAGTCAATTGGAGCAAAGCACTGCCTATCATATGCCTGCTGTTGTGAGGTTAAAAGGAGCTCTGCAGCTTGAGAAGCTGACTGAAGCCTTTGACAGACTGATCTCACGTCATGATATGCTGCGTACTTCTTTTCATACGATAAAAGGTGTCCCTCGTCAGCGGATCGCTTCATCCGTTTTCTTTGAAATAGAACAGCTGACAGGCGGTACGATGGAAGAAAACATGCAGCACTTTGTCAGACCTTTTGATCTTGAGTGTGCGCCACTTCTTCGAATAGGATTGCAGTCATTGCATGATCAGGAGCATTTGCTCTTTTTCGATATGCATCATCTGATTTCAGATGGTCTTTCGATCGATTTAATACTGCGTGAGCTGTCAGATGCTTACGAGGGATCGGTGAAAGAACCATTGAAGCTTCAATATCAAGATTATGCTGTTTGGCAACAGCACCAAGACTTTCAAAAAGAAGAGGCATTCTGGCTGCAAGAATTTTCGGGGGATATCCCTGCTTTACAGCTGCTGACCGATTATCAGCGTCCAGCTGTCCAGTCCTTCGCAGGTGATCGTATCATCAAAGAAATCGATGAGGCGTTAAAGAATCAATTACAGGAGATTGCAGCAAACCATCACACTACACTGTATACGGTGCTGCTTTCTGCTTACTATACATTGCTTGCGAAATATACGGGTCAAAAGGAATTTGTGGTCGGAACACCGGCAGCAGGGCGTGTGCATACAGATTTGAATGACATGATCGGTATGTTTGTCCAGACACTTGCTTTGCGGTCAGAGGTAGATCCGAATGGAACCATGTCTCAGTTGATTGAGCAAGTAAAGGAAAAGACGATGCAGGCATTTGAGCATCAGCAATATCCGTTTGAGCGGCTGCTTGAAAAACTGAATGTGCCAAGAGATTTTAGCCGTCATCCATTGTTTGATACCGTCTTTACAATCGCGCCGGATCATTCAACAGCACAGCATATTGGAGACATGCTGGTCGAAGTCGAAGAAACCAATTTCCATATTGCAAAGTTTGATTTAACACTGCAAGCGATGGAGTCAGATCAAGGTTTATCCTTTGTACTCGATTACAGTACGGCGCTATTTAAACGAAGTACAGCAGAGCAGATGCTCAAACATTATGTTTATCTGCTGGAGCAAATGGTTCAAACGCCGCAGGAAGCTATTCAATCCTATCGCTTACTGTCTGAACAAGAAGCAGAAGCTCAGCTAAATAGGTGGAATCCGTTACCTGCGCCTTATCCAGCAGAAGAAACCATTGTGACGCAGTTTGAAGCACAGGTGCAGCAGTATGGTCATCAGCCTGCATTGCAATGTGAAGATGTGGTTCTTTCTTATCAAGAGCTGAATGACCGAGTGAATCAGCTGGCACATTATTTGCGTGAAAATGGTTTTGAAAAAGGAATGAAAGCAGCCTTATTCTTTGAACGATCCAATGAAATGGTGCTCTCTGTTCTAGCTGTGCTTAAGGCGGGCGGAGTCTATGTACCAATTGACCCCGATTTCCCTGATGAGCGCGTGAAGCACTTTTTAACAGACAGCGGTGCACAATTCTTATTGACACATCAAGTGCTGCGCCATCGCTCGGTGCTCACTGCATTTGAGGGAATCATCATAGAAACAGAAAATCAAGCGATTGCTCAGCAGTCAGACAGCCCAATAGATGCTCATATTTTACCTGAGGACTTGGCGAATTTGACCTATACATCTGGTACAACCGGTAAACCTAAAGGAAATATGGTGACACACCGGAACATTTTGAGAACGGTGAAGCAATCGAATTATCTCACCATTCATCATGAAGATACGGTGATGAGCATCTCAAACTATGTATTTGATGCCTTTATGTTTGATGTGTTTGGTGCTTTATTAAACGGAGCAAAACTCATTGTTCTGCCAAAGGACCATATTTTAAACATGAATGAGCTTTCTGGAGCGATTGAGAAGGAAAAAGTCAGTATTTTAATGATCACGACAGCTCTTTTTCACTTACTCATCGATATGAAAAAAGACAGTCTGAAGAACGTAAGAAAAGTGCTGTTTGGCGGAGAACGTGCTTCTGTGCCTCATGTGGTGACTGCACTTGAGACAGTGGGGAAAGACAAGCTTGTTCATATGTACGGACCTTCTGAGAGCACAATTTTCACCACATATTATCCTGTGAACCACATTGAGAAGCACGCGTTATCCATCCCAATCGGCAAGCCAGTGAGTCAAACGGCTGTTTATATTGTAGATGAATTTGGACATGTACAGCCGCCGGGCGTGGCAGGAGAGCTATGTGTCGCTGGTGATGGACTTGTGAAAGGATATTATAAGCAGCCAGAACTAACGAGCGAAAAGTTTGTCAAAAATCCTTTCCGCCCTGGAGAGATCATGTATAAAACGGGCGATCTTGCACGCTGGCTGTCAAATGGAGATATTGAATTCATTGGACGGATCGATCATCAAGTGAAGATTCGCGGACAGCGTATCGAGCTTGGGGAAATTGAACATCAACTGCTGCAGCATCCTCAGGTGAAGGAAGCTATCGTGATTGCTGCTCCGAATGACACGTTATGTGCGTATTTCACAGCAGAAGGATCTGTCTCATTAACTGATTTGCGCGAGCAAGCAGGACGTGAACTGCCCGTGTATATGCTGCCGGCATTTTTCATGCAATTAGAGGAGCTTCCTTTAACGAATAACGGCAAGGTCGATAGGCGGGCGCTGCCGGCACCTGATCTTAGTGAGCAGGGGGCAAATGAATACACCTCTCCTCAATCAGAAACAGAGCGTCTGCTGGCGAACATTTGGGAGGAAGTTCTTGAAGTACCGCGAATCGGCAAACACGATCATTTCTTTGAATGCGGGGGCCATTCGCTGCGCGGCATGAAAATGCTGAACAGGTTGTATGAAGAGATGCAGGTGGAGCTCACTTTGAAATCTTTATTTGAATCCCCAACATTAGAAGCGTTCGCGCTTGCGGTAGATCAAGCGGATCAAACGGAGATCAAGCGAGTGGAAGTTGCCAAAGAGGCGGCCTATTATCCAGTGACATCTGCTCAAAAAAGACTGTTTGTTTTGGAGAAAATGACTGATGCGGAGCAAAGCTACCATATGCCGGCTGCCTTAAAGCTAGAAGGCGTCTTTGATGAAAAACGATTTGAAAAGGCAATTGATCAGCTAGTCCAACGTCATGAAGCGTTCCGAACGAGCTTTGATTTTGTTCAGAATGAACCTGTTCAACGTATTGAAACAAATGTCTCAATAAACATTGAAAAAATTGAACAGAACGGCCGAGACATACAGCAATTGATGAATGACTTTATCAGGCCATTTGATGTAGAAAAAGCGCCTTTACTCAGAATAGGTCTAGTTTCCGTCTCCGTAAATGTCCATTATTTACTGATTGATATGCATCATATCATTTCAGATGGGGCGTCTGTTGGCATTTTAATTGAGGAGCTTTCAGCCCTGTATCGAGGAGACAAACTAGAGGAATTGCCTGTTCAATATAAGGATTATGCAGTTTGGTCAAAAAGTGAGGCATCTGCTGCGCAAAAAGCAGATGAAGAGGCATTCTGGCTGGATCAATTACAAGGAGAGCTGCCTGTACTGGCACTGCCGGAAGACCTGCCAAGGCCAAAAGTGCAAACATTCGCTGGAGATCGTGTCTCATTTACAATTGAAGGTTCGCTTAAATCAAAATTGGACGAACTCGTTAGAACGCTCAACAGTACGACCTATACAGTCCTGCTTGCTGGCTACAGTATTCTTTTAAGCAAGCTTTCAAGACAAGAGGATATCATCATTGGTTCTCCGGTTGTGGGTAGAACCCATCCTGATATTCAATCTGTGATTGGCATGTTTGTGAACACGCTGGCACTTAGAACAAAGCCAGCAGGACATCAGACAGCTGCTGAATTTGCGTCAAATGTTCATCAGCTTGTGTTAGAGGCAAACGAGCATCAGCTGTACCCATTTGAAGAATTGGTGGATCAGGTGCAAACGGTTCGAGACACAAGCCGTCATCCAATTTTTGATGTGGTCTTCTCAATGGAAAATGCGGATATTCGTGATTTATCAATGGATGGGCTTCACGTTGTTCCACAGCCATTCGAGGAGAATATCGCCAAATTTGATTTGACCTTAACTGGAAACGAATACGCAGATCGAATTGAGCTCGTGTTTGATTTTAATTGTTCTATCTTTCAAAAGACGTCAATTGAAAAGTGGAAAGAATATTTCCTTCATTTGCTGGAACAAATGGTGTCAGCGCCAGATCAATCGTTAGATCAAATGAAATTATTGTCACCGCAGCAGCAGCAAAAACAGCTGAACGAATGGTCAGGACCAGACCTTGTTGTTCCGTCAGATCAAACCGTTCATGCCCTGATTGAGGCGAAGGCACAAGAAGCACTGCATCAAAAAGCAGCGACATTCTGCGGAACGAGCTGGACGTATAAAGAGTTGAACAGCCGGGCAAATGTAGTCGCTTCAAGGCTCATCGCAAACGGCACAAAACCAGGAGACCGCGTCGGCATTCTCACTCGCCCATCCCTTGATATGACAGCCGCTGTCCTTGGTGTCCTCAAGGCAGGTGCGGCATTCGTTCCAATTGATGCGGATTATCCAGCGCAGCGTATTGCGTACATGCTGGAAGACTGCGGGTCAGAGGTACTTCTGATGCAGAAAGGACTCACTGCACCATCTTCATTCACAGGTCATGTCCTGTTCATAGAAGATGCGGTAGAGGGAGAAGCTCACGAGATTCAGGTTCATGTCAAACCAACGGACCTTGCCTACATGATTTACACGTCTGGGACGACGGGACAGCCGAAGGGTGTCATGGTCGAGCACCAGTCCCTTGTGAATCTTGCATTCTGGCATAATGATGCGTTCCAAGTGACGAACAAGGATCGAACTGCGAAATATGCCGGCTTTGGCTTTGACGCCTCCATTTGGGAGATGTTCCCGACGTGGATCGCCGGCGCAGAGCTGCACATTATTGACGAAGCAATTCGCCTCGATATGATCAAGCTTAATGCGTATTTCAATGAAGAAGGGATCACCATTGCCTTCCTGCCAACGCAGTTATGCGAGCAGTTTATGTCAATGGACAACCATTCTCTACGCTATTTACTAACAGGTGGAGACAAGCTGAAACAGGTGAAGCCAGTACCATATGAACTCGTCAATAACTACGGTCCAACAGAAAATACAGTCGTAGCGACAAGTGCAGTCATCGACCCAGAACAAGGCACGCTTCCGATTGGAACAGCCATTGCCAATACTCGTTTTTACATTATGGGTTCGTTATATGACCTGTCGCCGCCAGGCGTACCGGGTGAGCTCGTGATTGCAGGAAAAGGACTGGCAAGAGGCTACTGGAATCTTCCAGAGGAAACAGATAAACGATTTGTCCCAGATCCATTTTATCCAGGCGAGCGCATGTACCGCACAGGCGATTTAGTGAAATGGACAGAGGGTGGCGAGCTGATCTATCTCGGCAGAATAGACCATCAGGTCAACATCCGCGGCTTCCGTATTGAGCTGTCAGAAATTGAAGCCCAGCTTCTGACGCTGGATTTGGTGAAAGAAGCCGTCGTGACAACAGTCAAAGATGTGAGTGATCAAGATGCACTTATCGCTTATGTCATCGCGGCTGAAGAAACAACAGCCCTGAAAGAAAGCCTAAAACGAACGTTGCCTGAATACATGGTGCCATCATGGATCATCAAGCTAGACCAATTTCCAATGACGGCAAATGGAAAAGTTGATCTGAAAGCATTGCCAGCTCCTGATATCGAAGCGAACCAAACGGTATACGAAGCACCAAGAGATGAAGTTGAAACGCTGCTTTGCGGCATTTGGGAAGATGTCCTTGGCGTCAGCCAAGTCGGTATTCACGATCACTTCTTCTTCCTTGGAGGAGATTCGATTAAAGGCATCCAAATGGCAAGCAGACTCACGCAAGCAGGCTGGAAGCTCGATATGAAACTTCTATTCCAGTACCCAACGATTGCGGAGCTCCGCCCATATATCGAGGAAGCCGATCTTCTCACAGCCGACCAATCACCTGTCGAAGGAGAAGTCATTTTAACACCGATTCAACGCTGGTTCTTTGAACGAAACTTTACGAATCAGCATCATTGGAACCAATCGGTTATGCTCCAAGCACCAAATGGTTTGGATGAGGAAGTCGTTCAGCAAGTACTGGAACAGCTCATGATTCATCATGATGCCTTGCGACTGGTGTATCCGCTCGAAGAAGGGCGCGTCATCCAGCGTCATCGAGGAATCGAGGAAAACAATGTGGCAATTGACGTGGTGGAAGTAAAAGGAGAGCTGTCGCAGCAAATCAGGCAGGTAGAAAAGCTGGCAAATGAAGTGCAGGCGAGTATATCGCTAGCAGACGGGTCTTTAGTGAGATCTGCTATTTTCCGAACGGATCAAGGGGATCATTTATTGCTTGCTATACACCATCTTGTCATTGATGGGGTGTCATGGCGCATTTTCCTTGAAGATTTCATGGCTCTTTATGAACAGTCGAAGCGCGGGGAAACTCTTACCCTCCCTGAAAAAACACACTCCTTCCAAGAATATGCCCAGAAGCTGACTGAATACGCTGTGTCAGATGAGCTGCTATCGGAAAGAGCGTATTGGAAAAAGGTACTTGCGCATTCCGTTCCTCCGCTTCAAAAGGATCATGTCACGGAGGATCAACGAATGCTTCATACAGAAACCATTCGTTTTACATTGTCTGAAGAGGAAACGCACAGGCTGCTGACGGATGTACATGAAGCCTACCAAACAGAAATCAATGATATTTTGCTGACGGCATTAGGATTGTCCATGAAAGAGTGGACAGGTGAAGACAGGCACTTTATTCATCTTGAAGGGCACGGGAGAGAAGACATCCTCCCTGCGGTTAACGTGTCACGGACCATCGGCTGGTTTACTAGCATGTATCCTGTGTTACTGGATATGTCGCATGCAGACGATCTTTCTTATCAAATCAAGCATTTAAAAGAGGAACTCAGACACATTCCGAACAAGGGGATCGGCTATGGCGTTTTAAAATACTTAACGCCTGACAAGATGAAGGACGATATTGATTTTCAAGTCACACCAGATATCAGCTTTAACTATCTTGGCCAGTTTGATGAACAGATCGGTGGCGGTGAAATGAGACGCTCTGCATGGCATGCAGGACAATCGCTGAGCCCTGAATCCGAGAAACCTCATGCGCTAGATATTGTTGGTTTCGTAGAACAAGCAATGCTCCATGTGACGATTTCCTATCATCACCTTGAATTCGAAGAGCGGACGATGGAACAGTTCAAGGAACTCCTAGAAAAGAATGTGAAGGCTTTGATCTCACATTGTCTATCACAGGATGAGAGTCAGATCACACCTAGTGATGTGGGGGATGAGGATCTTACCATGGATGAACTTGAAAAGCTAATGGATCTATTTTAAGCAAAATGAAGAGGTGGACTTATGAGCAAGCAGAAAATTCAAAAGGTATATCCTTTAACACCAATGCAAGAGGGCATGCTGTATCATGCCATGCTAGACCCTGATTCCTCCTCTTATTTCACACAGCTTGAGCTTGGAATAAGCGGAGATTTTGATCTCGATCTTTTTGAAAAGAGCCTCAATGAACTCGTACGGACATATGACATTCTGCGTACAGCCTTTGTCTATCAGCAGTTACAAAAGCCTCGTCAGGTTGTATTGGCTGAACGTCATTTAGATGTGTATAGAGAGGATCTATCGCATCTGAATGATCAAGAGCAGAAAAAGGTATTGGATCAATATAAAAAACAAGTGAGAAAGCAAGGATTTCACTTAACGAATGATCTGTTGTTGAAAGTCGCTGTTTTTCAATTAAATGAAACAAACTGGCACCTGATTTGGAGCAACCATCACATCATCATGGATGGTTGGTCCATGGGTGTTTTGATGAAAAAACTGTTTCATTACTATGAATCTTATCGGAACGACCGAACCCCGGATCGCTCACAAGGTAAGCCTTATGCGGACTATATCCAGTGGCTTGGAAAGCAAAACAAACAAGAAGCGGAAGACTATTGGAAGGAGCGGCTGGATGGCGCTGTTCAGCACCAAGGGCTGCTGCAGCAAAAAGAGGCGAACGGACAATATGACCATCAGGAATGGACGTTTACATGGGATGCACAAACGGTACAAGCCATTCAAGATGCGGCAAGACAATGCCAAGTGACAGCACCGAACCTTTTTCAGGCTGTCTGGTCCGTTCTTTTAAGCACCTATCATGCAGCAGATGATGTCACATTCGGAACAGTCGTATCGGGCAGACCTCCAAGTGTGTCTGGAATTGAGCGAATGGCAGGGCTGTTTATCAATACGATACCTGTTCGGGTGACATTGGATCAGGAACAGACCTTCAAACAGCTGTTTCAAAAGGTTCAGCAGCATGCACTGGAAGCGGAAAACTATGATTTTATGCCGCTTTATGACATTCAGCAGAAAACAGCTGCTGGAGGAAAGCTCTTTGATCATTTGGTTGGGTTTGAAAACTATCCTTTAGATCAGGAGCTGTCTGGTGACACCATGTCTGCACGTCTCGGTTTTGCCATTGATGTAAAGGACGGATTTGAACAAACGAATTTCGATCTGAATCTTCTTGTCTATCCGGGTGAAACGTGGACATTGAAAATCAAATACAATGCGGTGGCGTTTGAAGAAAAAGTCATTGAAAATATATCGAAACATCTGACCAATCTCATAAAGCAAATCATTCAAAATCCTGACATGTATCTTCATGAAGTGACATGTATCACAGAAGAAGAAAAGCAGCAGATTGCAGCGTGGAATCAGACGGAGAGAGATTATCCGAAGCACCTGTCCATTCCCGAGCTGCTCAATGAACGTATCAAAGCGCAGCCAAACCACCTGGCATTAGTCGAAGGCGAGCGAACATTCACATACGAAGAGCTTGGACAAGAAATCCGTCGTTTAGCCAGCATCCTTGTAGAAAACGGCGTTCAGCCGGGGGATGCTGTCGCGGTGTATATGAACCGATCAGCAGATGCGGTGATCGCCATTTTAGCCATTTTACACGCAGGGGCTGCCTATGTGCCGATTGATCCAGCTCAGCCTGAGGAGAGAATCCGTTGGATGCTTGAAGACAGTGGCGTAGCCATTTTGCTTTATGCTGACAGCCAGCCGCCGGTTGATGAAAGCATCAAAGCAATTCATGTGACCGGCATGACTCATCACTCACAAGCGGAGTTTTCAGTCGTCGAGACGTCTCCATCTCAATTGGCATATATCATGTTCACATCGGGATCAACTGGACGGCCCAAAGGAGTGCAAATTGAGCATCAGCATATTGTGAGGTTAGCATGCTCTCAGGAGAAATTGGGCTTGAACACGTCGGATCGTATGGCGCATACAGGAGCTGTCAGCTTTGATGCGATTACCCTTGAAATCTTCACTACGCTTCTGAATGGGGCGACGCTTTATCCTGTTGACCGTGATACTTTATTGGATATACACCGATTCGAACAATTTATCCAAACACATCAAATCACGGCGCTCTTTTTAACGACTGGTTTATTTAATCAGCTCGCTCAGCAGCGGCCGCAAATGTTCAAAGGGTTAAAAACATTATTCACCGGCGGTGATGTGATCAATGAGAAAAGTGCGGAGCTTGTGAAAAAGCATCATCCATCACTTACCTTGCTGAATGTCTATGGTCCAACAGAAAATACAACCATCTCGACCATTTACGAAGTAAGAGGAGATGAAACGGGTCCGATCCCAATTGGTCAGCCGATCAATCATACGTCAGCTTATATTTTAGATGACTATCAGAGACTTCAGCCAATTGGAGCGCCAGGAGAGCTGTATGTAGGCGGGGACGGTGTTTCAAGAGGGTACATCAAACGTCCAGATTTGACTGATCAAGTATTCATGGCAGATCCTTTTAAGCCGTCAGGACGGATGTATCGAACAGGTGACTTGGCTAGATATGGTGCGGATGGTCAGATCGAATTCCTTGGCCGTGCAGATGATCAGGTGAAAATTCGAGGCTTCCGTATTGAGCTTGGAGAAATTGAAACGGTGCTTCGCCAAGAAACGGGTATCGATGATGCGGTTGTACTTGTTCAGCAGCTTTCTTCAGAAGAAAAGGAAATCATCGCCTACTTCACAGGGAGACTCGCAGAAGAAGAGGTGCGAGATGTATTCAATCAAAAGCTGCCAGCTTATATGGTGCCGCACTATGTGATGAAGCTGGATACCTTTGCACTGACAACGAACGGGAAGGTAGATCGAAAAGCTTTACCAAAGCCGGACGAAGTGCATCGCGAAGAGATCAAAATCATGCCGCCTGAGACCGAGACAGAAAAGGTACTCGCTGACATTTGGGAGGAGCTTCTTGGAAAAACGATTGGGATAGACGAGCATTTCTTCATGGCTGGCGGGCACTCGCTCAAGGCGATGATGATGTCTGCGAAGGTTCAAGAAGCGCTTCAAAAGGAAGTGCCGATTCAAATGATTTTTGAGAAGCCGACGATTCGCTCATTAGCGGCTTACATCGATCAGGAAGGTCAAGAAGATGCTGGACATCCTATTTTACCAGCAGAGCAGGCGGGCGAATATCCGGTATCACCAGCTCAGCGCCGTTTATACATTTTGCAGACACTTGAACCTGACAGCACGAATTATCATATTCCAATCGTCTTAACGCTTGAAGGAACACTCGAATATGAGCGTCTCAAATCAGCATTTAATCAGTTAATCCAAACGCATGAAATCTTAAGAACGAGTTTTCATATGAATGGGGAAGACATTGTCCAAAGGGTGCATGAATGGTCAGCATTTGACCTTCCTGTTCATGACATCAAGGAAGAAGAGGCTGAGGCATTTCTTGCTGAACGTCAATCGCCATTTGATTTAACAGCGGCACCCCTTTTACGAGCTCAGCTGCTAAAGGTCAGTGAGAATCGTCATCTTCTCGTTTTGGAAGCACATCATCTCATTACAGATGGCAGCTCCATGAAGACGTTCATTCAAGATTTGGCGAAGGCTTATGATGGAGAAGCTCTTGCTGAAAGAGCCATTCATTATAAAGATTACGCTGTCTGGCAGCTAAGTGAAGAAGAAACGGAGAAACTGAAGGAGCATGAAGCATATTGGCTGAAGCAATTTGAAGGAGATTTACCGGTTTTAGAGCTGCCAACTGATTATCCGCGTCCAGCAGAACGTGATTTTTCGGGAGAACGATTCATGTTTGGCTGTGATCAAGCAACGACTCAGCGCATTTATGAACTGCTTCAGAAAACCGATACGACCATGTATATGTTCTTGTTATCCGCCTTTCAAGTGCTGCTTGCCTCCTATAGCGGTCAGGAAGATATCATTGTGGGTTCGCCTGTTGCTGGACGGACACACCCTGATATCCAGGACATGCCGGGGATGTTTATTAACACCATTGCATTGCGCGGAAAACCAGAACAAACCAAAACATTTTTGCAGCTGCTTGAAGAAATAAAAGAAACAAGTGTTGACGCTTTTGCACATCAAAGTTATCCACTCGAAGAGTTAATTGCACATCTTCCGTTAGACCGTGATACAACTCGGAGCCCGCTTTTTAGCGTGTCATTTAACATGCAGAACATGGAGGTTCCAGCGTTAAAGCTCGGCGATCTGAACATTTCGCCTTATGCCATTCAGCATCACTCGGTCAAATTTGATTTATCTTTAGAAGCATTTGAACGCGAGGGAGCATTAAAACTGAGCTTTGACTATGCAGCGGCGTTATTTAAAGAAGAGACCGTCCGCCGGTTCGGAACTCACCTCCTAGCGATTATTCGTGAGGCGGTTCGTCATCCAGAGGAACAGATCGGCTTGCTCTGTATACTGGATCAGCATGAACAAATAGAGCGTCTGGAGAAAAAAGCCGAAGGGCCAACGAATCGTCATGAGCCATTCCATGTCCAATTTTCACGTCAGGCTAAGGAAACACCGGATGCTATTGCCGTCATGGATGATCAAAGAAAACTCACCTACCGTGAGCTGGAAGACATGTCACATGCACTTAGCTGTGAACTTAAGAAACGAGGCGTAGAGAAAGAAAAAACTGTGGCACTGATTCTTGACCGCTCTGTCTATGTGATCGTCTCCATGCTTGGTGTGATGAAAGCAGGAGGAGCGTTTGTCCCGATTGATCCAGCTTTTCCGGCTGAACGAATCCGCTACACATTAGAGGATTCAGGTGCACAAGTCATCGTAACAAATGAGTCTCTTGCTGATTCCTATCAAAATCGCAAGTCGATTCAAGTGGTGCAGGTTGAACAAGCAGTGCAACAAAGCTATTCACTAGAACTGCCAGAAGTATCGGTCGATCAGCTCGCTTATGTGATTTACACATCTGGGACAACAGGGAAGCCGAAGGGAGTACAGCTCGCGCATCGTAATCTATCACACTATGTCAACTGGCTGACAAATGAGGTGACATTGCAAGAATGTGATCGGACAGCACTGCTTTCTTCTTATGCATATGATCTTGGTTACACAAGCATTTTCCCTGTTTTAAAAGCAGGGGGGACACTTTATGTTCCTCGTGAAGAGGTGTATACAGACCCTGTACGTCTGATGCGTTTGATTGATGAACAAGAGCTGACTTATATCAAAATGACACCATCCTTATTTCATATGATGGCAGATTCTAAAGAACATTCATTTAACGCTTTACGCCTAGTGGTACTTGGAGGAGAACCGATCATTCCTGAGGATGTTGAAACATTTATGAAGCAGCATCCATGCGTGGCAGTAATGAACCATTACGGTCCGACTGAGACAACCATTGGTACAGTGACCAAGCTGATCACACCGCAAGAGCTGGACGCTCTGAAGGAACGATCTTTGATCGGACAGCCAATTGCTCACACAAGAGCACTCGTATGCAATCAGCAGCAGCGTCTTGTCCCTTATGGCGCGCCGGGAGAGCTTTATATATCTGGGGAAGGCGTGTCGAGAGGATATTTGAATCAGCCTGAGTTAACAGCGGAACGTTTTCTTGAAAATCCATATGACCCTCAAGAGCGAATGTATCGAACAGGGGATTTGGTCAGACAGCATGCAAATGGAGATATTGAGTTTCTTGGAAGAGTCGATGATCAAGTGAAAATCCGCGGCTATCGCATTGAGAAACAGGAAATTGAGCATGCCGCACGTGCTCTGGCATCTATTCAAGAAGTCTATGTGAAAGTTCTGCACCTGTCCGGTTTGCCGGAGCTTGCACTCTATTACACAGCGCCTGAACACATTGGAACATTGACGTTTAGAGAAAATCTTGCGGAGACACTGCCGGATTATATGATTCCAACGTACTTTGTGAAAGTCGATCACATTCCACTTACCCAAAATGGAAAGGTGGATGCGAAGTCTTTGCCGCTTCCGCATGAAGTGCATATGAACCGTACGGCGCATGTGGCACCAGAAACGGAACTTGAGCGGACGCTGTGTGACATTTGGTCAGAAGTTCTTGGGGTGGAACAAATGGGTGTTCTTGACCACTTCTTTGAATTAGGAGGTCATTCCCTCAAGGGTATGGTGCTCATTTCGAAGGTGCAAGCAAAGCTGAACAAGCATGTGCCGCTCAAAGTCCTTTTTGAAAAACCAACCATACGAGCGATGGCTGCCTACTTGGACGAAACGGATTCTTCGGTGGTTACATCCATTGAGCCGGCGGAAAAGCAAGATTTCTATCCCGTCTCTTCTGCTCAAAAGCGGATGTATGTACTGCAGCAGCTGCATCCAGAAGCAGTCACTTATCATATGCCAGCCGTTTTAATGATGGAAGGCAGCCTTGATGTGAAGCAGCTAGAAGCAGCGCTTCAAGCCTTGATCGACAGACATGAATCGTTGCGGACAGCGTTTGTAGAAATTGACGGCGTACCCGTTCAAAAAGTCTATCGCCAAGTGCCGTTTACATTAGAGGTTGATGAAATCGAGGGCGATCAGGAGCAGTCTGTCATCGAGTCATTCATTACACCATTCTCACTACATCAAGCACCATTAATGAGAGCAAAAGTGGCGAAGCTTTCTGATGAGAAATATGTATTCATGATGGATATGCACCATATCATTGCAGACGGTGTCACACGTAGCCTGCTTATTCAAGAACTGGCAGAGCTTTATGAGAAAAAGACGTTACCGCCAGTTCAGCTGCATTACAAGGATTTTGCGGTATGGCAGCAGGAAGAAAATCAGCAGGCGCTCCTTGAGAAGCAGCGGCAGTATTGGCTGGAGCAATATGCACAGCCGCCAGAAGACTTAGCGCTGCCCCTTGATTTTCCGCGTCCTCAAGTTCAGTCATTTGAAGGAGGGCGAGTCGATAGATGGTTGTCTGCTGAAAAGGTGCAATCTATCAAAACGCTCATGGCGGAAAAAGGTGTGAGCTTGAACATGGTGATGCAAACAGCATTTGCCATTTTCCTTTCGAAATTAACTGGGCAGACAGATATCGTCATAGGCGCTGTAACCGCAGGACGTACGCATGCTTCAATCGAACGAGTTCCAGGCATGTTTGTCAATACGCTTGCTCTTCGAAACGAAGTGCAGCCAGAAGACACGACAGCACAGCTGCTTGAAAAAATGAAAGATCGCAGCCTATCAGCCTATGAACATCAAGAATTTCCGTTTGAGGAATTGGTGGCTCAGTTAGATCTTTCGAAAGACACGAGCCGCAATCCATTGTTTAGTGTCATGCTGACTACAGATGACCGTGACCTGACGTTACCGGATTTGAATGGACTCAAGCTGTCACAAAAGCAGCAAGATACCATTCATGCAAAATTTGATATAACGCTTGGTGTATTTGAAGAAAATGATCAAGTGGGCTTGCGCTTTGAGTATGCAGCGGCTCTGTTTAAAAAGAGCACCATTCAGCGCTGGAGCCGATATATTGAAAAAATCATAGACGATATGGTGACTAAGCTGAATCAGCCGATTTCAGCGCTATCTCTCATAACTGAAGAGGAAAAACGAGAGCTGATCAATGAATGGTCAGGACCTGTCCTAGACGTCCCGTCAAATCAAACCGTTCATGCCCTGATTGAGGCGAAGGCACAAGGAGCACCGCATCAAAAAGCGGCGACCTTCTGCGGAACGAGCTGGACGTATAAAGAGCTGAACAGCCGGGCGAATGTAGTCGCTTCAAGGCTCATCGCAAGCGGCACAAAAACAGGAGACCGCGTCGGCATTCTCACCCGCCCATCTCTTGACATGACAGCTGCTGTCCTTGGCGTTCTCAAGTCAGGTGCGGCATTTGTTCCGATTGATGCAGATTATCCAGCGCAGCGTATTGCATACATGCTGGAAGACTGCGGGGCAGAGGTACTTCTGATGCAGAAAGGACTTACTGCACCACCTTCATTCACAGGTCATATCCTGTTCATAGAAGATGCGGTAGAGGGAGAAGCTCACGAGATTCAGGTTCAGATCAAACCAACGGATCTTGCCTACATGATTTACACGTCTGGGACGACGGGACAGCCGAAGGGTGTCATGGTCGAGCACCAGTCTCTTGTGAATCTTGCATTCTGGCACAATGATGCGTTCCAAGTGACGCACGAGGATCGAACTGCGAAATATGCAGGCTTTGGCTTTGACGCCTCCATTTGGGAGATGTTCCCGACGTGGATCGCTGGCGCAGAGCTGCATATCATCGACGAAGCAATTCGCCTCGATATGATCAAGCTCAATGCGTATTTCAATGAAGAAGGCATCACCATTGCCTTCCTGCCAACACAGCTTTGTGAGCAGTTTATGTCAATGGACAACCATTCTCTACGTTACTTACTAACAGGCGGAGACAAGCTGAAACAGGTGAAGCCAGTTCCATATCAACTCGTCAATAACTACGGTCCAACTGAAAATACGGTCGTAGCGACAAGCGGAATGATCGATCCAGAACAAGGCACGCTTCCGATTGGAACAGCCATTGCCAATACTCGTTTTTACATTATGGGTTCGTTATATGACCTGTCGCCGCCAGGCGTACCGGGTGAGCTCGTGATTGCAGGAAAAGGACTGGCAAGAGGCTATTGGAATCTTCCAGAGGAAACAGCCAAACGATTTGTCCCAGATCCATTCTATCCAGGCGAGCGCATGTACCGCACAGGCGATTTAGTGAAATGGACAGAGGGTGGCGAGCTGATTTACCTCGGCAGAATAGACCATCAGGTCAATATCCGCGGCTTCCGTATTGAGCTGTCAGAAATTGAAGCCCAGCTTCTGACGCTGGATTCGGTGAAAGAAGCCGTCGTGACAACGGTCAAAGATGCGAGTGATCAGGACGCCCTTGCCGCTTACGTGATCACAGAGAACGATACTGATGCAGAAGACTTAAAAGAAAGCCTAAAACGAACGTTGCCTGAATACATGGTGCCATCATGGATCATCAAGCTAGACCAATTTCCAATGACGGCAAATGGAAAAGTTGATCTGAAAGCATTGCCAGCTCCTGATATCGAAGCGAACCAAACGATATACGAAGCACCAAGAGACGAAGTTGAAACACTGCTTTGCGGCATTTGGGAAGATGTCCTTGGCGTCAGCCAAGTCGGTATTCACGATCACTTCTTCTTCCTTGGCGGAGATTCGATTAAAGGTATCCAAATGGCAAGCAGACTCACGCAAGCAGGCTGGAAGCTCGATATGAAACTTCTATTCCAGTACCCGACGATTGCGGAGCTGCGCCCATATATCGAGGAAGCCGATCTTCTCACAGCCGACCAATCATCTGTCGAAGGAGAAGTCATTTTAACACCGATTCAGCGCTGGTTCTTTGAACGAGCATTCAGCGATCAGCACCATTGGAATCTCTCGATGATGCTTCATGCGCCAAATGGATTTGACCTTTCCATTACAGAACAAGTCATGCAAAAACTACTTTCACATCATGATGCACTGCGTATGGTATACAAGCAGGAACATAGCGGCATCCTGCAATACAACCAGCGGGAGCTACCGGAACCGATAGCGATTATTTCTCATGATGTCTCAAAAGAGCACGATGTGAAAAAGGCAATTTCCACATTTGCCAATGAGTATCAGCGTCAGCTGAACCTCGAAACAGGTCCATTGATGAAAGTGATTTGTTTCCATGCGGAAGATGGCGATCATTTACTCATCGTGACACACCATTTAGTTATTGACGGTGTCTCATGCCGAATTTTACTAGAGGACTTTATGTCTCTATATCAGCAGGCATCTCAGGGACAAGCCCTTGTCCTGCCGCTGAAAACTCATTCCTTTAAAGAATGGGCAGAGGCCATTGAACGTTATGCACAGTCACAGCCATTAAAAAGTCAGCGGGAGTATTGGGCAGAAATTGAAAGCAAACCATTAACCGCATTACCTGTTGATCATGAAGTGACGAAAAGAAGAGTTGCCGAAACCAAATCGGTTCAAATGCAGCTGACAGAAACAGAAACTGAGCATCTTTTGACCGATATTCATCTGCCGTACACAACGGAAATGAACGATATTCTTTTATGTGCTCTTGGTCTTGCTGTTCAAGAGTGGACAGGTGAGTCCCATGTACATGTGCAGCTTGAAGGTCATGGAAGAGAGGATATTTTATCAGGGCTGGATGTCTCTCGCACAATTGGCTGGTTTACGAGTATGTATCCAGTTGTTCTTGAAGCGAAGCCGGATCAGACCATAGCTGATGCTATTAAAGGAACGAAAGAAATGCTGCGCCGTGTGCCAAATAAAGGGATTGGCTATGGGATTTTAAAATACATGACAGCCACTGAACCGTCAGGGCACCATGTACATCCTGAAATCAGCTTGAACTATCTTGGACAGATTGATCAGGAAGTGACGACAGAACTCTTTGGGCCGTCCATCCATGATATGGGACGACAAGCAAGCCCAGATTCGGAAGCTGTTTATAAGCTGAACCTTAGTGGTCTTGTTCAACACAATCGATTCATTTTGTCTTGCTCCTATTGTGCAAGTGAATATGAAGAACAGACGATACAGCAGTTCATGGCATTGTTGAAGGAAAAAATCCAATCCATCATCACCCATTGCTTAGCGCAGCAAGAACGGGAATTTACACCAAGTGACTTCTCTGCGGCTGACCTTGAAATGGATGAAATGGACGACATTTTTGACATGCTTGAGGAGAAATTGACTTAACAACACACGAGATCAGTCATAAAAATAGGAAGGGAGGATGAAATAGATGAGTCAATTTAAAAGGGATCAAGTTCAAGACATGTATTATCTGTCACCGATGCAAGAAGGAATGCTGTTTCATACCCTCCATCATCAAGAAAAGGGCTTCTATGTAGAGCAAATGGATATGAACGTTAAGGGCACACTGCATCATGACTTACTTGAGAAAAGCATGAATATCATCGTGGAGCGGTACGATATTTTTCGTACCGTGTTTCTCCACGAAAAAGTAAAGCGCCCTGTCCAAGTTGTGCTAAAGGAGCGTCCTTTTACACTTGATGTTGTGGACTTGCAAGATCTTTCTGAAGACGAACAGCTTGAACGTATCGAGAAATTCAAACAACAGGATCAGTTGAGAGGATTTGACCTCTCGAAGGATTCTCTCATGCGGGCATCTGTTTTCCAAACGGGTTCTGCCAGCTATCGATGGATATGGAGCTATCATCATATCCTTCTGGATGGCTGGTGCTTTGGACTTGTGGTGCAGGAGTTGTTTGCGATTTACCATGCACTTTTACATGACGTTCCTTATAAGCTAGAACCGGTCAAACCATATAAAGAATATATAAAGTGGCTGGAAAAACAAGATAAACAAGCATCACTTCAATATTGGCAGCAATCATTAGCAGGGTTTGATGGACAATCAACCTTTAAAGAACAGCGAAAACAAACGAATGAACATGAATTAGGCGAAATTGAATGGTCCATGAGCAAAGAAGAAACGGCTGCTTTGTCAGAGTTAGCGCTGCAGCAAAATGCGACGTTAAGCAGTGCGCTTCAATCCGTTTGGTCGGTTCTGCTGAGCAGGTATCAGCGGTCAAATGATGTGCTGTTTGGAACAGTTGTGTCAGGACGCCCGGCAGACTTGGCTGGCGTTGACAGGATGGTTGGATTATTCATCAATGTCATACCAAGAAGAATTCAGCTGACAGATCACATGACATTTCGTGCACTCCTGTCAGAAACACAGCAGCAGTCTCTGGCAGCCGAGCCGCACCAATATATTCCCATTTATGATATTCAGGCAAAGACAGGTCAGCAGCAGCTCATTGATCATATTGTCGTGTTTGAAAATGTCCCAGCTGCAAAGAAGGACGAGCAAGAGGCACGGTTAGGGTTCACGGTGGATAACATGAATGTCTATGAAAAATCAAACTATGATCTCAATCTGCTCGCATCGCCTGGAGAAGAATTACTATTGAAGCTGGCCTTTAACAAAAGAGCGTTTGATTCTCAATTTGTTCACAAGTTAAAGGAACAGCTCAGTCTATTGATAAATGAGGCGGTCAAGCATCCCGATCAATCGGTTCATACACTCCCGCTCGTCACGAAGCAGGAAAAACAGCAGATTCTTGAGGAATGGAATGCACCTGAGCTTGAGCATGACCAGTTGTATTTGTCGAAATGGTTTGAGCATAATGTCGGCAAACAGCCAAATGCAGTGGCACTATCAGCAGAAGAGCAAACGATGACATATGCCGAGCTGAATGAACAGGCCAATCGATTGGCAAGGCATTTGCAAAAAAATGGGGCTGAACATCAAACGGTCATCGCCATTTTAGCCGATCGAACACCTGAACTCATTGTCAGTCTGCTTGCTGTCTTAAAAGCAGGTGCAGCCTATGTGCCAATTGATCCTGATTATCCAGAAAGCCGCATTCAATACATGCTTAAAGACAGCGGAGCGACGCATCTTCTGACTCACTCATCCTTTATTGGTCAGGCGAAGGGACTCGGGTTTACTGGTACGTATCTGTTTGCAGATGATCAGGAAATTTCACTTATGAGCTCAGAGAATCTGCCGCTAGAAGCAGGTTTACACGATACGGCATATATCATGTATACATCAGGTACAACGGGTCAGCCAAAAGGCATCATGACAACCCATTCCAATATTGCCCGGGTGGTTAAAAATACGAACTACTTAACCATTTCAGAAACAGACACACTGCTGTCGCTATCCAACAGCGTATTTGATGGCTTTACCTTTGATGTATATGGTGCGCTTTTAAATGGGGCAAAGCTTGTCTTGCCGAAAAAAGACACCATTTTAGATATGCATGAGCTGACGGAGCTCATTAAAAGAGAAAGCATTTCTGTCATGTTTGTTCCAACTGCTTTATTTAATCTTCTCGTTGATGAAGAAACCGATTGGATGCACAGTGTGCGCAAGGTGTTATTCGGAGGGGAGCGTGCATCTGTACAGCATGTGAGAAAAGCCTTTGATGTCATGGGAAAAGGCAGACTAATCAATGTCTACGGCCCAACCGAATCAACCGTTTTTGCCACCTATTATCCTGTAGATGAAGCTCCGCCGATAGAAGCGCATTCTATTCCAATCGGAAAGCCGATTAACCAAACGGGTGCTTATATATTGAGCCAGCAAGGACAGCTTCAGCCGATTGGAATGGTCGGAGAACTTTGTCTCAGCGGCAAAGGGCTTGCGAAGGGGTATTTGAATCGTCCTGATCTGACAAAAGAAGCCTTTATCACACATCCATTTGCTACGGGAGAAAGGCTGTATCGTACGGGAGATTTGGCTTATTTTCGAGCAGACGGTCTGATTGAGTATGCAGGCAGAGTGGACGATCAGGTGAAAATTCGCGGCCACCGAATTGAGCTGACAGAAATTGAAGCCCACCTTCTCATGCATCCAGGCGTAAAGCAAGCTGCCCTTATAACGGATCAGCATGGCTCGCAGCATACAAGACTGCTCGCCTATATGACATGTGAGGAGAAGTGGAAGGACAAAGTTGATGTGATCAAGTCAGGGCTGAAGGAGAAACTTCCGGCTTACATGCAGCCTCATGAGCTGATCAGACTTGAGAAAATGCCGCTGACACCAAATGGAAAAGTTGATAAACGTCAGCTGCCAAAGCCAGAAGCGCCTCAAGGAAACCGCCATGTGAAGCTTCCGGCAAATGAGGTAGAACAAAAGCTGCTTGTCATGTGGCGTGAAGTGCTTGAACGAGATGATATCAGTACAGATGACCATTTCTTTGAGCTTGGAGGACATTCTTTAAAAGCGATGTCGCTTTTATCAAAGGTGTCGAAGGAATTCGATGTTCAGGTGCCTATTCACTTGTTGTTTGAGACACCTACAATTGAAGCCATCAGCCGTTATATTCAACAGCAGGATCATGAAGCTGCCGGCTATCTTGTATTCAATGAATCTCAAACGCCAACAGTCTTTGCTCTTCCGCCATTACCGGGCTATGGCTTTATCTATCAGGAAGCCGCCAAAACGCTCGATAGCGTTCGTTTGATCGCCTTTGATTTTATTGAAGCTGATCACCGCATGACGCAATACGTTCAGCATATTCAGCATCTTCAGCCTGAAGGGCCTCTGACTTTGATGGGTTACTCTGGCGGGTGCTATCTGGCCTTTGATCTCGTTCAATCGCTTGAACAAGCAGGACGGACGGTGGATAAGGTCATCATGATCGATTCCTATAAGAAAATTGGAGAAAGTGATTTAGAAGGACGATCCATCGAGGACGATATCCAAGCGATTGTTCATCAATCAAAGCAAAGTGAACTTGCCCAAGAAGAGCTCGTTCAAGAAGCGCTTGCTCAAAAAACGCGGGCCTATTATGAAACATTTGTTAAGGGGGTGAATCAAGGAAAGATACAAGCAGATATTGATTTCATCCAATCAAAAGAGCAAATTGAGATTCCAGACTGGATGGATCATTGGGAAAAGGCGACGACCGGTGCTTATCGCTATTATCAAGGCTACGGTCAACACGCTGACATGTTCAAAAACAAAGAATGTGCAGCCCAAAATGCCCAGCTGATCCAAAAGATCGTGAATCAAAAAAATAGAGAAGCCGTTTTGTAAACTTTAGTTCAGGCAGGGGTGCATATTGGCAGCCCTGCCTGACAAAAAAGGAAAGGAACTCATATGAAACCATCAATTATAAATAAATCAAATGTACATGAATCAATGGATACGATTTTACAAGATGTACAGAGAACGATTTTACAAACCAACGAATTCGAACGCTTCGCTGTTTTTTCTCATGAAAAAACCATTCGACCGCGGCCATATCACCTCTCTCATTTATTTCTCGACAATCACATGGAGCAGGAAGCCGCAGCTGAATCGATACAGACGCAAACGGCTTCCCCTGCTTTAGCGGACATGCCGCCCGCCCTTTCCTATGGAGGGGATCTAGATGTTAAGGCAGGAGCCCAAACCTTGCAGGACGCCTTAACAGAGGCGGCAAAAACGAAAAATGGTCTGACTTATATCGTCAATAGTGAAAATGAACTCACACAATCCTACGCGCAGTTAAAGGAGGACGCCGAGCGGGTTCTGACAGGTTTGAGGGCTTTAGGACTTGAACCGGGTGATCCTGTATTCTTTCAGTTTTCATCCAATCATGCGATGGTAACAGCCTTTTGGGCGTGTGTGTTGGGAGGATTTGTTCCAACACTAGTGTCCGCTGCACCGACCTATCGGGAAATGAATGCCTCTGTGAAGAAGCTTCATCATGCGTGGAACCTGCTGGAGCATCCGCTCATTTTAACAGATGACTCGCTGGTTGATGAGGTGCAAGGCTTAGCTTTATTGTGGCATACAGACAAGTTACGTGTCGCAGCCGTTGAGCCGATGCTTTCTTTAGAAAGAGATATAGAAGCTTATCCAGCGTCACCGGATGATTCAGTCTTTTTTATCTTAACGTCTGGAAGCACAGGGATGCCCAAATGCGTAGAACATTCTCATCGAAGCGTACTGGCGAATGTCAAAGGAACAGTGGCAGCCAACGGGTTTACACAAGAGGATGTGTCGTTAGACTGGATGCCTTTAGATCATATTGGCGGTATTGTGATGTTTCACCTTGTCAATGTGTACACGGGCTGTGAGCAGGTTCGGGCAAGAACAGATGATTTTATCGCTCAGCCGCTGCGCTGGCTTGACTGGATGGACCGCTACCGTGCAACGAAGACATGGGCGCCTAACTTCGCATTTGCGATGATCAATGATTATGAGAAAGACATCTCGTCAGGATCTTGGGATCTTTCTGCTATGACCTGTATGATCAATGGGGCAGAAGCGGTCGTACCGAAGACGATTCAACGATTTTTACACTTGTTGGCTCCACATGGCTTAAAGGGAGACGTCATTAGACCAGCATTCGGCATGTCTGAAATCTCTTCAGCCGTTGTCTTCTCTTTTGCGATAGAGCGGGGAGATGAAAGCAGCGGGGTTCTAACCTTTGAGGAAACATCACTCACAGAGCAGCTAAGACCAGCGGAGGCACGGGAGACAGGAACCGTCAGCTTTACAGAGCTGGGAAGACCAATTCCGGGTATTACGATTCGTATCGTTAACCATCAGCATGAGCTTCTTCCCGAAGATCATATTGGCAGTGTGCAAATTAAAGGGCCGACGACAATGAAGGGCTATTACAAGAATGACGAAGCGAATCAAGAAGTTTTTCAAACAGACGGCTGGTTCCACACGGGGGATTTAGGTTTCCTGCACGAAGGAAGGCTGACATTAACCGGTAGAGAAAAAGACATGATCATCATCAACGGGAAAAATTATCACAACTATGAAATTGAAGTCATTGCAGAAGAAGTACCCGGCGTCGAAACGAGCTTTGTAGCCGCTTGTTCCGCTCGGATGGAAGCATCTGCATCCGACGAGCTGATTCTCTTTTTTACACCGAAGCTGTATGAACCTTCTTATATCATGAGGGCAAGTCAAAATATTAAATCCCAAATTGCAACAAAAATGGGGCTATCTGCATCGCGCGTGATCCCTGTCCAGAAGCATGCCTTTCCGAAAACAAGCTCTGGAAAAATAGAGAGGGCACAGCTCAAGAAGCGATGGCAGGAAGGCGAATTCGATGAAATCATCAAGGAGCTGGACATCAGACTTGAAAATGAACACACCTTGCCTGATTGGAGTTTACAAAAGAAGTGGATACCTGCTCCGCTCCATGAAGCTCAAAAACAAACATTAGGGAACACGGTGATCTTTGCAGATACATTAGGACTGGCAGATCAATTGAGATCCCTTTCAAGCAATGAAGAAACCTATATTACGGTTGAACCGGGTCAAGCATTCACACAACTCACACATACACACTTCATCATCCACCCGAATCGGCCGTCTGACTACGAACAACTCTTTGAGACGCTCCGTTCGTATGGCGTTTCGGTGAAACAAATCATTCACCTTTGGAACTACACAACTCAAGAAGACACACTTCATGCAGCGTTTGCAAAAGAAGCGCAGAAAACTGGCAGCATGAGTGCATTATATGTAACAAAAGCGATCGCTGCCTATGAGGAGCCAGTAGAGATCACCTTTATCTCTGCTCATGCGATGAATTTGCCGGAAGATCAAACACATGATGTGGAGAAAGCAACGACAGCAGGATTGATGACAGCTGTTCAGCATGAATGGCCGTTTATCAAGGTGCGGTGTCTTGATTTTTCTCTAGCAGAATCAGCTGCTGGTCGTTCTCATGCATCATCGATTATGACAGAGCTTACACATGACACAAGCCATCATATCGCCGCTTATCGCGAAGGTGTTCGTTATACTCCTCTTTTAACGCCGCTTCATCTGGAAAAAGAACAAAGGAGGAAGAAGCCGCCGTTTGAATCATCCGGGCTTTACGTGATAACAGGCGGGCTTGGCGGCATTGGGCGGTTGCTGAGTGAGCACCTGCTGACATCCTATCAAGCGCATCTTGTGCTGGTTGGAAGAAAGGCGAGAGAGGCTTTATCTGTGGAGCAGCAAGACGTATTGATTTCACTTGAGAAATTAGCGGAAAAGCGCGGTGGCACAGTTCTTTATGAAAAGGTGGACATCACTGACGCAAAAGCCATAGAAGCCTTGATCTCAAAACAGGAGGCAGCTTTAGGCAAAAGGCTGCATGGCGTCATTCATTTCGCTGGCATCATTCAAGAAGAGCTGCTTCGTGACATGACGTCTGTGTCATTACATGCGATGTACGAAGCGAAGGTATATGGCACGATTGCGCTACATGAAGCAGCTTCTAAACGGCAGAATGTCTTATTCCTTTCTAGCTCGTCAGCTCGAACGTTAAAGGGCGGGATGACCGTTGGCGCTTATTGCGCGGCCAATGAGTTCGTTGAACAATTTGCTCATTATCAGAGGCTCACCTCTACAGTAAAGCCGTATTGCTTTAGCTTTAGTATGTGGGATGAGACGGGAATGAGTGAAGGCTCAATGATCAAAGGCATGCTAAAAGAAAGAGGCTACCTCCCGATTCCAAAGCGGGCAGGCATTCAAACAATGCTGGCATGCTTGATGACAGATACTCCTCTCATTTATATCGGGTTGGATCGATCGAAGCAGGATATTCAAGAAATGATACAGGGGGATATTCAAACAGAACAGGCCGTATATGTCTTTTTCAAGACTGATCAAACAACGGCTATTGAAGAAAGGCTGTATCAGTCCATTTATACGTGTATACAGTCTCGTCTATCTGGGGAATGTTCCGTACATCTCTATCCTGAAGAATACTGGAAAGAAACAGAGGATGGGATGCCGGACGAAGTGCATTTCAATGAATTAATAGAGGAAAGTGGACAGGGTTCAGAGGACAGAGCACCTCAAACTGAGACGGAAAAACTCTTGGCGCGCATTTGGTCCGAACTGCTTGATGTTTCAAACATCAGCTGTGGTGATCATTTCTTTCTACTCGGAGGTCATTCGCTCAAGGCAACGCAAATGCTGTCAGCTGTTAGGCAGAAAACGGGATTTGACGTGCCGCTCGCCGTTCTTTTTGAGCATACGAGACTTGGAGAGTTAGCGGACTGGATTGATTCATATGCCAAAGCCGATGAAGCGATTCCGATACGGAAAATAGAAAAGGGTCAGGAGCTTCCGATGTCCTATGCTCAGCAAAGACAGTGGTTTCTCTATCAATTACAGCCCGATCTAGCATTATACAATAATACGATTTCCTTTCGGATGAATGGACCTTTAGATGTAAAGGTGCTTCAGCACAGCCTGCAGCAAATGGTGCAAAGGCATGAATCGCTCAGAACATCCTTTGCGATGAACGGCGATGAACCGGTACAGATCATACATGAGCATATGACTCTTCCAGCGCTTGAGGTGGTAGATGTATCAGAGCTGGCATCACAGGAAGAAAAAGAACAAAAAGCGGCTGAATGGGCGAAAAGAGAAGCGGGCACACCTTTCCGCTTAGAGCAAGATGCACTTTTTCGCGCGAAATTAATTCGGCTGTCAGAAACAGATCATTTGCTGCTGATGTCCATTCACCACATCGTGTCAGATGGCTGGTCGATTGGCATTGCCGCAAGGGAGCTATCCGAATGGTATACAGCGATGATCGAGGGGAGGGAGCCTGATCTCTCACCACTGCCAATTCAATATGCAGATTACGCACTATGGCAGAAGGAGTATTTGACGGGAGAAACACTTCAGAAGCAGCTTTCCTATTGGAAGGAGCAATTTGCGGTACCTGTGGAAGAGTTGATGCTGCCGTATGACTACACGCGTCCGGCCGTTCAATCCTATAGGGGAAAAACGAAAAAATACCGCTTGTCGAAGCCGTTATCAGAACAGCTGGCGGTTCTTTCTAAGAAAACAGATAGCACCCTTTATATGACATTACTTTCGGCTTTCTCTACCTTGCTGCATCGATTGTCTTCACAGGATGAGTTTGTCATTGGATCCGTCATTGCCGGGAGAAATCGGACGGAGATGGAGCAGCTCATCGGATTTTTCGTGAATACGCTGGCACTTCGGATCGATCATAGCGGGAATCCGGCTTTCACAGAGCTATTAGAGCGAGTGAAGGAAACAACAATGGGTGCCTATGCACATCAAGATGTGCCGTTTGAGATGGTCGTAGATGAACTGAATATTGTACGTGAGGCTGGAAAGCAGCCGCTGTTTCAGGTCATGTTCGTTCTGCAAAACCTGCCTCTTGAAGCATCACCGATGGGTGAGGCGACATCCGTTTTAGCCATTGAAGATAACGATACGGCCAAGTTTGATCTATCCCTGTTTGTTTTTGAAGGGGCGGAAGGTCTTCAATTAAAACTAGAGTATGATGCAGACTTATTTTCTGACGACACGATGGAACGGTTCCTTCGTTACTACGAACAGCTGCTTGCGTGTATTTGTGAAAATCCAGCACAGCCGATCAGACAAATGAATTATCTGCCAGAGAAAGAGAAGCAGAAGCTGCTCTATGAATGGAGCGGCAAAACAGAACAACCAGCAGGCCCGCTTCTCATCACAGAACGGTTTGAAGCACAGGTGAAAAAGACACCTCATGCGATCGCCCTCGAATCTGGGGAAGACCAGTGGACGTATCAGGAGTTACAAGAGAAAGTCAATCGGCTTGCCGCTTATCTGCAGCAGCGAGGAGTGAAGCCGCATGAACCAGTAGGGCTGCTGATCGACAGGTCGCCTGAAATGATTTTTGGGGTGCTGGCGATTGTGAAAGCAGGCGGGGCCTATGTCCCAATTGATCCTGAATATCCAGATGCACGAATTGATTATATGCTGAGGGATACAGGTATTCAGCTGTTACTAACAAAAAATGAATGGCTGAAACAAGTCTCGATCAGTCAAACCGAGCTCATTTGTCTTGATCAGGGATATGAAGAGTTTTTATCAGAGGGAGAACTCAAACCTGCTGCCTTAAAACCTGATGGACTCGCTTATATCAATTACACATCAGGGTCAACTGGACAGCCAAAGGGGGTTTTGATTCCGCATGAAGCGGTCATCCGGCTTGTATGTGAAACAGATTATGTCACCCTTGACGAACATACGCGTATTTTACAAATCGCTAGCTTTTCCTTTGATGCCTTTACGTATGAAATATGGGGAGCCCTGCTCAACGGAGGAAGGCTGATACTGACCGATCGAAATACGATTTTATCAATGGATACGCTGGCTGACACGCTGACATCTTACAAGATCACAACAGGATTTCTGACAGTGCCGTTGTTTAACCGATTAACAGAGGAACATCCAGAAGCTTTATCTGGATTCAATGCCTTATTGGTCGGTGGTGATGCTTTGTCAGCTGCTCATATCCGTAAAGCGCTGCCGTATTTACCTGAAGGCCTTTTAAACGGCTATGGACCAACTGAGAATACCACGTTCTCCTGTGTGCATCACATTCGGGCAGTGGATGAGGGGCAGGTGGCGGTTCCTATCGGTCAGCCAATTGCGTATTCACAAGCTTATGTACTAGACGACCAGCTGCAGCCGGTTCCACAAGGTGTCATTGGAGAGATCTATGTAGGCGGTACAGGGCTTGCACTCGGTTACCTTGGAGATGAAGAAAAAACATCACAATCATTTATCCCGCATCCTTTCCAAGAAGGAGCGCGTTTATATAAAACTGGCGATCTGGGCCGCTGGCTGCCAAACGGCATCATCGACTGCCTAGGAAGAATCGATCATCAGGTGAAAATTCGCGGACACCGCGTCGAATGCGGGGAAATTGAAGCCGCTATGCTGCGCTTTGAAGACATCATAGAATGTGCAGTCATTCCGCATCAGCATGAGAGTGGCCACAAGCGGTTGATCGGTTATTTTGTCCAAAAGGGCAGCGTGACCACGCAAGACATTCGCCATCAATTAAAAGAAATACTGCCAGATTATATGGTGCCAAGCCTATTAATAGAGCTGGAGGAACTCCCGCTCACGGCAAATGGCAAGGTAGACCAAAAACGTCTCCCGCCGCCAGAGTGGAGACAGGAAGAAGTGGACAAACCGGCTGACAAGGCACTCAGTGAGGAAGAACGTGTACTGGAAAAAGTGTGGACTCAGCTGCTCGGCGCTCCTTCGATTGGCGTACATGATAACTACTTTGAGCTTGGCGGAGATTCGATTATTGTCATACAAATGGTGGCGCGCTTAGCACAGGAAGGCTACGTCATTCAGCCGAGAGATGTATTTGAAAAACAGACGATTTCACAACTGGCACTGGCTATGAAAAAGTCAGATGCTGCTGCGTTCTATGATCAGTCGCCTGTCACAGGAGCAGTTCGCCTGCTTCCGATCCAATCATGGTTCTTTGAGCAATCATTGATAAACCAAGATTACTGGAATTTATCTGCGCATATGGAATTCAAGCAATCCATACAGCTCAAGCAGCTGACACAGGTTCTCTCAAAAATTGTCGATCATCACGATATGCTGAGAGCGATTTATACAAAAGCAGCAGATGGCTCGTGGATTCAAACCACTCGTGCGCCCGGCATCACCCCTTGTGTCACCTTCTTTGATCTGACGAGTGTTTCTCAGGAGGAAGCGCTGGAACAAATCCGCATGGAGACCGCCGCTTGTCAAGGAACGTTGTCATTAGAGCGAGGGGAAGTCATCAAAGCCGTTCTTTTTCACACAAGTGATGGTATGTCTGAACTCTTTATCGCTGCCCATCATCTTGTGATGGATGGAATCTCATGGCGCATCATACAGGAAGACCTATTAAATGGACTGAAGCAGCTTGCGGCAGGGCAGGAAATCGCGCTTGCAAAGAAAACTGCGTCCTATCAGCAGTGGGCAGAGGCTCTTTATGAATATGCACAAACCGATCAATTACAAGAGCAGGTTCCTTTTTGGCAAAATATCATCAGTCAAGAGGAAGAGGGTTCTCCTTTTCAAACACCTGCGCTTTTCAATATAGAAGAACATGCAGAAATCCTGTCTATTCAATTAACGAAGGATCAAACAGATATTTTACTAAGACAGGCATCTCAAGCGTACCGAACAGAGGTAAACGATTTACTTTTATCAGGACTCACGCAAGCCGTTGGAAAGCCACTACTTATTACGTTAGAAGGGCACGGACGCGAGGATTTATTTGAACAAATGGATTTGTCACGAACAGTCGGATGGTTTACAAGCTCTTATCCTATTTTTATTCCTTTTATTCAAACCGATGTTGAGAGACAAATCAAAGATGTCAAAGAAACCTTAAGAGCTGTGCCGCAAAAGGGAATCGGCTATGGCTTGCTTCAATACATGACAGCATCTCGTTTACTCAAAAAGGCAGCGCCGCAGATGAGCTTTAATTACCTTGGACAGTTAGATCAAATAGACGAGACACACCTTTATATAGCTGATGAACGAAATGGACATGTACATGATCCAAAAGCAGAAAGACAGCATTTGATCGATGTGTACGGATATGTTGTGAACGGTCAGCTTCAGATGAATTTTATGATCAATCGTGAACTGCTTCAGTATGAAGAGGTGCGTCTGTTACCTGAACGGTTCAAAGAAAAAATGGAGGATATTCTGACGCATTGTGTAGAGACAAAAGGCGGTTTTACGCCATCTGATTTTCCAATGGTTCAGCTGACGCAAAAGCAAATCGATGATCTCCCAGACAATGTAGTGGATGTGTATCCACTATCTCCAATGCAGCAAGGGATGCTGTTTCATGCTCTATTAGATCAAGCGTCACAGGCGTACTTTGGTCAAGTGCATATGACGCTCGAAGGCTTAACGGACGGCGCAGCCTATGAAAAAGCCTGGAATCTGCTTGTGGAACGTCATTCGATTTTGCGGACAACATTTGCTTGGGAAGGGCTAAAGGAGCCTGTTCAGTTGATTCAATCAGAAGGCAGCATTCATCTCACTCAGCACGATGTGCGCCACCTGAGTGAAACGGATCAGAAGGAAGCCATCCAGCAATATTTGCAAACAGATCGTTTAAAGGATTTCAAACTAGAAGATATGGATGAACCGCTGATTCGTATTGCCTTATTCCATCGTGATGAAAACACATGCACGTTTGTTTTTAGCTTTCATCATATTTTAATCGATGGCTGGAGCTTGTTCAGCTTTATTGAAGAATCCTTTTCTTTGTACCGCTCTCTTGTGGATGAACGGGAGGTGGATCTTCCTGCTGTCCGTCCATATAAAGATTTTATCGAGTGGCTGCAAAAGCAGGATCAAGAGAAGGCGCTAGCGTTCTGGAAACATTATATGTCAGGAGTAGAGGAGACTACGCCACTTCCAGGAGACGATGGGCATGCTTCAGATGAAGATGCAGGTGTTGATCAGCTAAGTATCAAACTAACGCCCGAGATGCAGGAGAAACTCGAAAAGATGACAGGCAAGCAGAAGGTGACAATGAGCACCCTGATTCAGACAGCATGGGGGCTGCTTTTGCATCTTCATTCAGGATCTGATGATGTCGTGTTCGGAGTGACAGTATCAGGACGGCCGGCGGATTTACCACAGGTTGAAAGCATGACAGGGCTCTTTATTAACACATTGCCGCTCCGTTTGCCGATCACGCCAGAGTGGACCATTTCCAAGCTGCTGGCACATACGCAGGACACAGTTTTTCAGATGCGGGAATTCGAATATACCGTACTGCCAGATATTCAGCAGCTGACCCACATCCCGAATGGAGATTCATTGTTTAACAGCATTGTCGTGTTTGAAAACTATCCGATTGAATCTATCGAGCCATACGGAGTGCGTATTGTAGACATTGCGAGTCATGAAGAAACGAACTATGACCTGACCCTTGTGGCAGTTCCGGGAGATACGCTGGAGCTTCGGGTCACATATCGCCTCAATCAATATACAGAAAAGCAAATACAATCGTTGATGCAGCAGCTGATCCACACACTTGAAGCGATGACAGAACAAATGGAGACACCCCTTTCTTCCTTCACAATCGTGACGAATGAAGAAAAAGAGCGGATGATCACCGATTGGGCGAAAAACGCACAAGTCAGTGTGCTGTACCTAGATCAAGAAGAGGTCTATTCAGGTGTGCATGATCCTTCCTGTGAGACGGAAATATATGTCCTGAGCGAAGAGCATCAGCTCATGCCGATAGGATTCCCTGGAGATATTTTTATCGGCGCAAAGGATATCAAAGCACTTTGCGGGGAGCTTGCTGATTGGATGGAGACGCATAAAATTCCGCATCCATTCAAACATCAAACTGGCGAATACCTCTATCCGACAGGTGATGTCGGCGTTTGGACTGAAAAAAATAAGATTCAGATTTTGGATTGGATGTAGGAGGAGAAGAACGATGTTAGTGAGTAGACGAAAAGGACATGCAGCAAATCATATCGTCAGAATCAACGGAAAACGGATGGATCTCAAAGCATTAGAGCAAGTCATGATGCTTCATTTTCCGCTTAAGGAATGTGCCATCATTCCGAAGAAAAATCAAGAAGGCAGTCTATCGCTTGTGCTATTTGCACAGGCGAAGGACCCTTCGCTGACAAGGGAGGACCTGATGAAAGGTCCACTTCACCCTCATGAAGTGCCAGCTGCTCTTGTCTTATTACCTTCTTTGCCAAAGACAGAAAGTGGAGCAGTCGACACAGAGGCACTGCTTTCAATTGAAATCATAGATCAAGAGGAATTAAGAAAGATAGAAGAGCGCACCAAAGCTATAGATGGAGTAGAGGAAGCGGCCGCTTTCATTGAAAGTCAGTCAGAAAAACAAACGCCCTATCACTTAGATGACCTGTTTCCTAATCGACAGCATACTCAAGGGAACGGATCGCTTTCGAAGAAGGAAGCGAGCGAGACAAAGCAATCATCTGTACATGAGAAGCCGCCTGCACTTGTGTATGGCGGAGATGTGATCAAAAAGCCAGGCACACCTGTCACACTGACAGAGGTGCTGATTCGAGCAGCTTTTATGTCACCAGACCGCGGGGTGACTTATTTGAAAGAAGACGGGCATACGTTGACCCAAACCTATCCTGAATTACTAACAAGCGCTGAACGGGTTCTGTCCGGTTTAAGGGCAGCAGGACTGACAAACGGTGATCAAGTGTTACTTCAATTGAAAGATCATCAAGATTTTATCACGGTGTTCTGGGGCTGTATTCTCGGAGGAATCATTCCGACCCCGGTCTCCGTGCCGCCTGTTTATGATGAAATGAATCAAGGTGTAAATAAGCTGAAGGGCGTGTTTCAGCTGCAAAACGAACCTTTCATTATTACGAATGAAGCAAATGCTGAGGACATTGCTGGTCTGCGTGAGACATTTGAAGCAAAGACCATGCCTATCTTAACAATTGAAGCATTGCTGACGTATGAACCAGATGAACAGCATTATGAGCCGGAGCCGGATGAGCCTGTGCTGCAGCTGCTGTCTTCAGGAAGTACGGGTGTACCAAAGTGTATCCGTCATCATCATCAAAGCATTCTATCTAGAATTATTGCTTTTGAGCAGGTAAACGGCTTTACACATGAGGATGTGTCGCTTAACTGGATGCCGCTTGATCATGTTGGTGGAATTGTCATGTTTCATGTACATGACGTCTACCTTGGCTGCCAGCAGATTAGTCCATCCATCGATCAATTTATCGAGCGGCCGATGGTGTGGCTCGATTGGGTAGAAATATACGGTGTGACAAGAACATGGGCGCCAAACTTTGCTTTTGCCATGATGAATGAATATGAGGAGGACATTCGTAAAGGGAGCTGGGACCTGTCTACTCTGACTTATATCATGAATGCAGCGGAAGCAGTTGTCCCGAAAGTCACACAGCGCTTCATGCACATCATGGGTCAGCACAGATTAAGCCGTCATGCGATGGTACCTGCTTACGGCATGTCAGAAACATCCTCAGCCATTGTTCAGTCAAAGAAATTTATGCGGAACGGTGAACAGGATGGCCAGCTGACGATTGATCAAAATTCATTAACAAGTGAGATCGAATATGTGACGCACGATCACCCGAACAAGATGACGTTTACAGAAGTCGGCACACCGATTCCGTCTGTATGGATTCGAATTGTAGATGAGCATCACGAGGTGCTGCCAGAAGATCAGGTTGGGCGCTTGCAGGTGAAGAGTCCAACAATTATGATGGGCTACTATCAAAATGAGGAAGCCAATCAAGAAGTATTTGCGGAAAACGGCTGGTTTCACACGGGGGATTTAGGCTTTATTCACGAAGGGCGTCTCGTTCTGACAGGTCGAGAAAAAGACATCATTGTTATCAACGGCGCTAACTATTTAAATTACGAAATTGAAGCGGTTGTAGAAGAGGTGGACGGGGTTGAAGTCACCTTTGCCGCTGCGTACGGCATTTATAATCCCGAATCAAGCAACGACACGCTTGCTGTCTTTTTTGTCTCACAAAGGGATTCAATAGAGGAACAAATCACAATGATTCAACAGATTAGAGAGGCCATCATTCGAAAAATCGGCATAGAGCCTGATCACATCATTCCGGTGAAAAAAGATCAATTTCCGAAAACGGAGAGTGGGAAAATCCAGCGTGCTCAGTTAGGCGCAGCACTAAAAGATGGAGCCTTCCGTGACATTGAACAGGCACTGGATCTTGCTTCTGAAAATGAACAAACACTCCCAGATTGGTTTTTTAAACGCATTTGGGCTAAGGAGAATATCGGTCCAACTCAGCCTTTTGCTGAACATGTCCTCGTTTTCGAAGATGAAAAAGGACTTTATCAATCGCTTTACGCCCAATTTGAGCAAAAGAATCAGCCATATATTTCTGTGAGAAAAGGGCATGAATTTTTGCGTCTGTCTAAAGGGATGTATCAGATAAACCCGAGAATCAAGGGGGATTACGTCAGGCTCATTGCAGCACTTGAAGCAGATGAACTAAAGACCGGGCGTATGCTCCATCTGTGGAATGTGTCAGACAAAGAAGACATCGTTGATCCTGCGCATTTCAAAGAGCTGCATGCCAGCACCAATCAATCCATTTTGTACTTGTATCAAGCATTGAGACAAGCAAATAAAGAGCCCAGCCGTTTTGTCGTTGTGACAAAAGGTGGACAATTTGTGCAGCCTGAAGACGATCTTCATGTGGAGAAAACGCCGCTTGTAGGTCTATTAAAAACCATTCCGCAAGAATGGGAAGGAGCAGAGGTGTCTCATCTTGAAATTGAAGCGGAGAATGTAGAACAGGATGCCAAGCATATTGCGGATGAATTGTCTGCTATCCATATAAAAGCAGAAGTGTCTTACCGAAATGGGGACAGGTTCGTACCAAAGCTGGAAAAAGTCAATATGATGGAAGCACCTCAAACAGAAGGGTTTTTAGAATATGAAGGTCTTTATTTATTGACTGGAGGACTTGGCGGGATTGGGTTTGAGCTGTCTAAGCAGATGCTCCAATTTGGCTTAAAGCTCGTCTTGATTGGACGGACATCTCTGGAAGGCAGCTTGGAAAAGAAAGAAGCCTTCTCACAGTTAAAAGGTTTTGGTGACGTCATTTATGTCCAAGCGGATGTGACCAACTTATGTGACGTCGAACAGGCGATTTATGAAGCAGAAAAGCATTTTGGACAATCGATCCGAGGTGTGCTGCATTTGGCCGGTGCTGGCAATGTGTCTGAGCATTTTCAGCAGGCGGACAAGTATACACTGGCTCATACGTCAGAAGAGGATTTCACAAAAGAAATGTCAGGGAAAGCAGACGGGGCATGGGTGCTGCAGGAAGCCTTTAAGTATGATCCGACAATACCGCTTGTCTTTTTTGGATCGGTCAATGGCTTTTTTGGCGGCACGACATTTGGTGCATACTCTGCGGCCAACAGCTTTTTAGATGGACTCGCCCACGCTCTCACCTTTCAACAAGGAAGACGAGCGATCTCATTGAACTTCAGTATGTGGGATAATCTCGGTTTGTCTAAGGGGCATACCGGAGCAGCTCTCACCGTTCGCAAGGGATTTCAATTGATTGGAAAGAAGCAAGGTCTCCATTCATTATGTCTAGGTGTTCGGCTGAATGAAGCGCATCTATTTATCGGATTGGATGGAGCAAACCCAGACATCGCCGGATATCTTCAGCCAGCTCCAATACCGGTCTTTGAGAAAAAGCTTTTTTACACTGTTCAGCCTGGCAAAGAAGTGCATGTTGAAGAGATCAAGAGCATCGCAGAAGGTAAATGGGACATTCAGCAAGTACAGGAAATACCGAAAAAGCAAGATGGATCTATTGATCATGAAGCTCTCAAATTGAATCATGACAAAAATGCACAAAGCCTTGAAAAACAATTGCCAGAAACGAAGACAGAGCAGCGTCTTGCCGTCATATGGGAGGACATTTTAGATGTGGATCGCGTGTACAAAGAGGATCAATTCTTCGACCTTGGCGGACATTCACTAAAGGCGACTCAAACCATTTCTCGGATCAATCATGAATTTTCAATGAAGGCGCCTTTAAAAATATTATTTGAAAGCAAACATCTGGCACATCTGGCGCAAATGATTGATGACATCAAAGGGGCGCCAGCCGTTCAGGAAGCCAAAATTCCAAAGCTTGAAAAGAAAACAAGCTATGAGCTGTCACATGCCCAGAAGCGCATTTGGTTCTTATCCACATTAGAAAAGAGTCATCATTACAATATATTAGGTGCTTGGAAGCTGACAGGACCATTACACATTCAAGCATTAACAAAAGCGATTGGCCTTTTAACAAAGCGGCATGAAGCACTTCGGGCAACATTCGAATCACTTGGCGGCAAGCCGGTCCAACTCATTCGAGAAGACCTTCCGCCATCTGTGACTGTGGCAAATTTCTCGTTATTTAATGAAAAAACAAGAGCGAGAAGACTGAAGCAGCTCATTCAGCAAGAGGCAGAACGCGTCTATGATTTAGAAAGAGGACCTCTTGCGCAGTGGACGATAGTAGATATGGGGAAGGAGGAGTATTATCTCCTTTGCGCGCAGCACCATATCATTTCAGATGCATGGTCACTCAGCCTGCTCATTCAGGAATTAGAAGTGGCATATGACGCGCTGCTTGCAGATGAAACGCCGCAACTCCCAGCCTTAGAAATCGAATGGACAGATTATGTACATTGGGAAAATGAACAATTAAAGCATCATCAAGCAGACAAAACCTATTGGCTCAATACGTTACAAGGTGAACTTCCAGTGCTGGATCTGCCGTTTGACCGCCCTCGTCCGCCGGTTCAAACATTTAACGGTGCTACAGAGCAAATCGTATTGGATGAACCGCTTATCCGCCGCTTGCAGGCTTTGTCTAAGCAGCAGGGCACGACACTGTTCATGACGATGCTGTCTGCGTACTACGTCCTGCTTCACAAGCTGTCCGGACAGACAGATATCATTGTTGGATCGCCTATTGCAGGCCGGGATGCCAAGCAATCAGAGCAGCTCGTTGGGATGTTTGTGAATACACTTGCGCTGAGACAGGAAGTCTCAACAGCAGAGACGTTCGCCGATCTCTTGGAAAATGTGAAAGAGATGACATTAAAAGCGTTTGAACATCAGCATTATCCATTTGATAAGCTTGTCGATGACCTTTCGTTAGATCGAGATTTAAGCCGGTCACCTATTTTTCAGGCGGCCATGGGGTATGTCACCAATTCGCTTGATGTAAACCTAAAAGGGCTGACAAGTGAACATGTGGTGGTTCATCATACAGTATCTAAATTTGATCTCACCCTGCATGTATTTGAACAGGAAGAGCAGCTGTCGATTCATGTGGAATACAATACGGATTTATTTGATCAAGAGACCATCCATCGTTATATGAACTATTATCTCCATGTGCTAGACGGCATGACGGCTCAGCCTGAGCGTACATTTGCTGATTATTGCTTAATGGACAAAGCGGAACAGGCGGCGATGATTATAGGGAAAAATCAAACGGAAACGCCTTATCCAAAGCGTACGCTTCAAGAATTGTTTGAAGAGCAGGTACAGCGTGATCCGCATCGTATTGCCCTGTCCTATATGGATGAACATATGACGTATGAAGCCTTAGATAAGAAGGCGACAAAGCTTGCTGCTTACTTGCAGTCAAAAGGAATTGGACCAGGCTCCCTCGTCCCGATGCTTTTTGATCGCTCCTTTGACATGATTGTTTCGGTACTAGGAATCATCAAATCTGGTGCTGCATATGTTCCGATGTCACCTGAATATCCTGATGCACGCATCCGTCTCATCGTTCGTGATACGCAAAGCGATGTGATCATCACCCAGTCTCATTTTGCAGACCGTCTAGTAGACTTTACATGTACAAAGATCGTCATGGACAAGCCAATACAAGAAACAAATGCAGTGTATCAAAGAGAATCATCGATCATAGGTGAAGACCAGATAGCCTATGTTAATTACACATCAGGCTCAACAGGTACACCAAAAGGCGTGATGCTTCCTCATGCAGGAGTTGTCCGCTTGGTTAGAGAAACAAATTATATAAAGCTCGGTCCAGATGACAAAATGCTTCAGCTTTCAAACTATGCTTTTGATGCCTTTACATTTGAATTATGGGGAATGCTGCTGAATGGCGGTCAGCTGATTCTGCTCCCAAAATATGCAGCACTGAATATGGACGAATTAACACAGTTCATCAAAACGCATCAAGTAACCGCCAACTGTCTGCCAACCGCTTTATTTAATCGATTGGTGGAGCATGATCCAAAAAGCGTGGCAGGCTACCGCACATTACTCGTTGGCGGGGAAGCCATGTCTAGTGAGCATGCACGAAAGGCACTGCCGCATATGGAAGGTGTGCTCGTCAATGCTTACGGGCCAACAGAAAACACGACCTTAGCCACAACACATCAAGTCACACACGTGCCAGCAGGTGCAAAATCAGTTCCAATTGGTGTGCCGGTGTCGAACTCAACTGTTGTCATACTGGACGATGCGCTCAACCCAGTACCAGCAGGAGTCAAAGGAGAAATTTATATCGGTGGAACTGGCCTTGCTAAAGGCTACCTTCATGATCCAGAGCGGACAAAGGAGCGGTTTATTGACAATCCTTTTCCTGAACTAAAGGGAGACAAGCTGTATCGCTCAGGCGACCTTGGTACATGGCGGTCAGATGGCACCATTGAATACCTCGGGCGAAAAGATCATCTAGTGAAAATTAGAGGCTACCGAATTGAATGCGGAGAAATTGAAACAGCACTGCTCAAGCATCCACAAGTCAAAGAATGTACAGTCATCGCCAAAACGTATGGCAGCTCAAAAAGGCTGGCAGCCTACCTAGTGACAAACGGAGACAATCCTCTTCCGGGCTGGAAAGCCTTTTTGCAGGAAAGCCTGCCAGGTTATATGATTCCAAGTTACTTTGTCGTACTGGATGAAATGCCGGTGACAACGAACGGGAAGGTTGATCAAAAAGCACTGCCAGAGCCAACAGAAACAATCTCCCTTTCCCAAGATGACGACAAACCGGTCACCGAAACGGAGGAGCGGATTGTCGCAGCTTTCAAGGAGGTGCTTGGTGTGAAGCAAGTAGGTATGCATGACTCCTTCTTTGATCTGGGCGGCGATTCCATCATGAGTATTCAGGCTGTCGCCAAATTAAAAGAAAAAGGTGTTCGTGTTGATCCAAAATGGATTTTTATGCACCCTGCACCTGCGCAATTAGCCGCACATTTGGACGCAGTACCAGAAGCCGCTGAGAACGTCGAAAGGTCTCCGAAGGACTATGTGATCGAGTTGAAAAAAGGCGATTCAGCCGAACCAAGAATATTCTTTGCACCGCCTGCTGGTGGAACGGTGATGGGCTATATTGATGTTGCCAAGCTCATGACACATCAAGGTGCTGTGTACGCCTTGCAGTCTCCCGGCTTATATGAGGATGAAGAGCCGCAATTTCTCCATTACACGGAGCTTGTGACCCTTTTTGTTGAAGCTATTGAAACGTTCTACCGTCCGGGCATTGACTATCTCGCAGGGCATTCAATGGGCGGGCACCTTGCCTACGGAATGAATCAGCGGCTCTCTCATGCAGGAAAAGCACCGAAAGGACTCATCATTTTAGATACGGTGCCAGTGCTAAGAGATGAGGCAGATCAGGCACTTCATGCCGATATGAACGAAGAAGAAGTGAAAATGCTCGCACTTGTCCTTGGAATGGGGAATCTGGTCGGCATTCAGCCAGAAGCTTTACAAGGATTGAGCTTCCAAGAAGTGAAGCAGAAAATACTCAAAGAGGCAGAAAAGGATGAAGTTGTTCATCAATTCATGAATGATCAATATTTAGATAAATATTTGCAAATGCAAACGCATAATACGATCATGTCACAAGCCATTGAATTAGAAAAAGAACCATTCCCTGTGCCATTTTATATTGTCCAAAGTAGTGATCATGCAAGCGATTTCCAGAAGAAGTTCGCAGACTGGGAGGCTTATACGAAAGGATCGTGCGTGTATTACCACATCAAAGGCGACCATGTCACCATGATGAAAAGACCGCAGGCAGATGAACTGGCACGGATTCTTCAAACGATTATAAAGGGGTAAAGACGTATGAATCAGTTATTTAAAACCTTTGAAAAAAAATCAGATCTCATTCAGCTTATATGTTTTCCTTTTGCCGGCGGATATTCCGCCTCATACCGTCCACTCTTTGAACAGCTAAAAGACATGGCCGAAGTCACAGCAGCAGAGCCTCCAGGGCACGGCACCAATCTCATGCCGCTTGAATCAAGCATTGACAGGCTGGCAGAGCTGTATAAAGAAGGACTCACGGACAAATTGAACCGTCCATTTATTCTGTTCGGACATTCAATGGGCGGACTTGTGGTTTACAGACTAACCCAGCTGCTAGAAAAAGAAGGGATCTATCCGGCAGCAGCGGTGATCTCAGCCATTCAGCCCCCGCAAACAAAACGACAGATGCTGACGCATTTATCCAATGACGCATTTGTGCAGCATATTGCCGAAATGGGCGGGATTCCAAAGGAATTACTAGAAAACAAACCAATGATGGATTACTTTACACCATCCTTGCGTGCAGACTACAGGGCACTAGAAACCTTTCAGCACACAGATCAATCGATCATCGACACACCTGTTTATTTATTCAATGGAAAACAAGATGAGAAATGCATGCAGGATGCAAGCGGCTGGCTAAAATGGGCAAAAACCATCGAACGCACCGATTTCGATGGAGGCCACATGTACATCAACACACATCCCGAGCCATTTGCAGAGCAGATGAGACATGTGATTGAGCTTGCAGCCAAGCAGCAATTGATCAAGAATTAAGAAAAAACGACCCATCAATAGGGTCGTTTTTTACTGAGGAATAATACTTGAAAACGCTGATATAGCTAATGAAAATAAGAATAATAAAACGAATGGGATGTAAAATTTATAACTTCTATTTTCTTGATCTTTTAAGTGAGAATAGCACCACACACTAAATGCAACTATAACGAAAATGTTGATGTTCCATAAAAATGGAAGTGTAATCGTGCGTTCAGCATTAGATACCTTTAATAGGTATAAAATAATAACAATCAAGTTGCCTAATAAAATGTAATAGTAAGCTAATATCCCTTTTTTAAAAATATTTTTATAGGAATCTTTTATTCCGAAAATAATAAAACTTAAAAAAATGACTAATGAAAAAAATAAAACTTCAATCATTGGCTTGAATATTTCTCCAATCACAGCAAGTGAAATACCTATCCACTTACTAACTTCAATTACATCTTGATTCCCATCAATTTGTAGCTCTAGTAGATTTTTATTTATTTCATCCATTTTTAATATAGAAAGGATGAAAGCTATTATACCAGAAAGCATACATACTAATAAAATGTGTTTTTTCATAATAGCACCCTTTAACAATATCAAATTTTTATAAAATAAAATTCAATCATCGAAGCAATAAATAATAAGAAAACACCGGTTATAAGCTGACTAGCATAGATTTTTCCTTTTGTTTTAAATGAAATTTTGTTTTTAGATATGATATATCCTATAATCTGTCTTGATATATCAAAAGAGACAAAATAAAAAAGAAACAAACCGAAAATTTCAATCGGAGCGTGGAAAATAATATAGTATAATGCTATATCAATTCCATATATATATGTATACGATATAAAAAATGCACCTAAGAAAAAACCATTTAGAAAAATAATAATGCTAGATAACAAACCTAAACTAACAATGCCAGATATTAATATTAGGAGTGACACAAAAAGGTTATTAAAAAAAATTTCTAGATAGCTATGAATCTCAATGTTGTTTTTCAAATCTATACTATCTATAAATGTTGAAGCAAAAATACTTAAACTAAAACCTCCTAAAAATAATATGATAAAAACTGAAAAATTTTTAAGATAATTTTTCAAAAAATTTCTTTTCGAGTTGATCTTCATGAAAAGTCACTCCTGAAGATTTTTTTTCTGAGTGAATGATACTACCATTATCAATAAAAAGGATTTCATCACATAAGTCTGCAGCAAATTGAATGATATGTGTGGAGAGCAAAATGATTTTGTTGGCATCTCTGAAATTTCTTAAATGTTTTTTCATGTCAGCCATGTTTGTAGGATCAAGACCTGTAAATGGCTCATCTAATAAAATAATGTTTGGATGATGTAATATTGTTAAAATAAAAGACATTCTTTGTCTCATACCTCTTGAAAGAGCAGAGGAACGGCGGTGAATTTGTTCTTCTAATCCATATTTGCTCAATAGATCCTTGATTTGATCATTTTCTAAAGGTTGTTCTACAAGCATAGATTGGTATTTTACAAGTTCAAAACAGGTTAAGTTTTCAAATAGAGTTGGATCGTCTTCCATATATCCGACAGAAGAAAAATTTTGCTTACTATGATTTATTAATATTTGACCTTCATCAGGGTTTATCAATCCAGCTACCATTTCTAAAATAGTCGTTTTTCCAGCACCATTTTTACCTAATAGTCCGATAATTCTACCCTCTTGGAAATGCATCTCAGGGATCATAACTTTAAAGTTAGACTCTTTGTACTCTTTTATTAGACCATGAATTGATAACATACAATCCCTCACTCAAATAATGTTTTAAATGATTTGTAATTTTTGTTGATTGTTCTATCCCAAAATTTAATCATTAAAAATAAAATGATGAAAGAACAAGCAGCCATAACAGAATTTGTTAAAATGAAATATACTGTGCTATATGAGGAAATCACTGATAAAGCTAGAATGAAACCATAACAAATATTTAAAGTCAATTTACTAAGAGAACTTGGAACTTGATAAACAAATTCCCAATTAAAATAAGGAAATACAACAGTAGAACCGACAGTACAAATACCGACGAGAATACAAGTGTTTATTAAAGTAATCATCACGTAAAAAGGCTGATCTAGTTTTAATACAAAGCTTGAAAAAATGATATATAAAATACAAAAAAACAAGTGTAATATAATAGATAAAATAATCTTGTTTTTAATTTTATTTTTCACTAAGTTAGGTAAATTCTGTTTTAAAGGAAGAATGGGGCCATCAATATCAAAAGAGACATATGGTTGTATTGCGTTCGATATAATAATCATTGGAAAAATCACACTAAAAATAAATAAAAAATCATTTTCTATATTCAATGTTTCAAGTTGATTTGTATTAACACCATAAAGAATTAGACCAAATAACCCCCCAGATATTGTTAATATAAATAATAATACTGACCATTGTATAGGAGGATTTCTCATGAGAAGTGTAATTTCATAAAATAAAATATGATTAAACTCTCTAGATGTTCTTTTTCGTTTTTCTTTTAATTCTTTTTGGGAATTAAAAATTGGTACATTACGAACATTTTTCTTCCAATTCATCAATAACAATAAGCTAATAAATGTGAAGGTTAAAATAAAATATATTGAATAACTAGATAAAGAATTTGTTAATAAATTGAATCTAAATACAGTGAAAACCCACAGTGCAATGAGGCCAGTAGTTATATAACCAATACTCGATGAAATTGAGAAAAACTTTGGGTTAGAAAGTAGCAACAAGACATGTAATCTAAGTAAGTAACCTATAATAAAAGACGAGGCTGCCAAAGCAGCGATTGTAAAAGATCCCTCATACCCATTTATAATTAAATTTGCTAAGTAAGACCCTAAAATGAAGAATAATACACCCACAATAGTACTGAAAAACTTACTCATATCTTTACTGAAGATATATTGATCTAGATGAACTTTTAAAATAGCCATCTGTTTTTTATCAGTAGAGAAAAGTATTCTCATCAAACTTTTATCAATATTAACTGTAAACATAAATATAAACAGCGATAAATAGATTATTGTTAAATCCTTAACGAAAAAAGGAGTTAATATACCTAGTAATAGCGGTGTTATTATGTATAAGAAAGCAAAAAACACAAAAATGAGAGCATTATTTCGTTGGTGTCTTCTTAGATCATTGATTAACAACATTTTTGTATATGTTAAATATTTATGCATTTACAACACTTCCATTTTAAAGGTGTATAGAGAAGGCTGTTACACCTTCTCTATTAAATCTTTTTTAGAAAGAAATAGCGTATTTCACTCCGTATTTTCTAGCATAACTAATGACCAGAGAAGCAATAGCACCAAGTCCAAAAGTACCTAAGACAGCAGCAACAGCACCCACTGTACCTGCTGCATTTAGAATTGCACTAACAGAAGTTATAGCCCAGCCAGGTATTTGAGGATAGTTTGCTACTAGATTTGCAAAAGGTGTAACTGGTTCAAGAGTCAATAAAATCATAGTTGTTAAAGTTAGAGTGAAAATAAGACTCAAGCCTACAATTGCAAAAAATCTATTTTTTAAACTCAAATCCCTAATTAACACCTCCTCTCTTGCTTATATACCCATATTATACAAAAAAAGGATATTAAATAAATGGGTTTTTGATAAAATGTGAGGAAAGATAATGAATTTACTAGAGAATTATTAGCATATAAATCGTTTTTTTAATTGATAATGACATTTCTTCAGTAACTAGCTATGAAATACAAGGTGAAAACACTAAATATATTTATTGAAATTTAATTCGGACGAAAAAAGAAGCTTTTTAGGATAATACAAGACAAGCAACAATTGATCAGACATTAAAAAAGAAAGCGGCTCTCTTTAAAGAGGCCGCTTTTTCTTATGAATTCGGTTTCTTTACCACATTCCCGCCAATCACCCCGCCAATGACCAGCACCCCTCCGAGGAAATGATACCAATCAATCGTTTCGTGTAAAATGAGAACCCCGGCGGCGACCGTGATAAACGCGGATAAATTGTTAAAGATGCTGACCTTTGCCGCTTCAAGCTGAGAGAGTGCATAGTTTGATAAATAAGCCGTGAGAAGCGATGAAAGAATACCTAAAAAGAGCATCGACCATACAAAGGATGCTTCTGTAAATGGGCTGAAAAACTCCGGCAATGAGCCATTGATCGAATGCCGGATAAGCGCAGCGGCATTGAAAAAGACAAAGCCAAAGAAGGTCATCACAAAGGTGAGTTCGATCACATGGAATCGTTTTGTAATCACTCTAGCAAACACACTATATGCACTGGATGACAAGGCTGAAAGTAAAATCAGCACATAGCCGATGAAGTGAGAATGCTGGACATCAATTCCCTTCATGACAAAGAGAAGCATCACCCCGCACACAGAAAGAAGGGTAAACAGCACTTGTATCCATGTCGCACGTTCCTTTAAAAACCAGGCTGCCAGCAGCATCGTCAAAATGGGAATCGTCGCTTGAATGATGCCAGCCTCTGAAGAAGATGTATACATCAATCCCCACACTTGAAAAGCAAAGAACAAAACAGGATAAAGCAAGGAAAACGGTACGATATAAATGAGATCACGCCATTGAATGGATATGCGATTCTTCTTTCGTAAAAATGGATACAGCAATAGAGCGGCTGCAAAAGAAACAGTAAAGCGGTGTGCCAATAAATCGATTGGGTTTGCTGATTCTAATGCTATTTTGACAAACAAAAAGGAAAAACCAATGATAGAGGCGTATGCGATCGCAGCAGCATACGCTTTTTGTTTTGAAATATTCATAACGTGACTCCTTACATGAGCATGCATGCTTCAAATGAATTGACCGGTTCTGTTCTTCTATCGTAATCGGAACATCTAACGTGTACAATAAGAGAACATAATATCTGTACCGGTACAAGGAGGAAAAGGCGTGAGGAAATATGATCAGCTTGTCTTGAGTTTAAAAGAAAAAATGGATTCAGGGGAGTACAGCGCTGGAATGAAAATTCCCTCCATTCGCCACTTAGCGGCTCAATATGCAGTGAGTAAAAGCACTGTCATCAAAGCGCTAGACACATTGGAGCGTGAACATCTGCTGTATTCTGTAGAAAGAAGCGGCTATTATGTCGTGAAAACGAAGCAATCAGTTGGTAAGCAGGATGGCACATGGATTGATTTTGCTTCCTCTGCACCTGATCCCGTGGTGTTTCCGTATGTCGATTTTCAGCACTGCATCAATCAAGCGATCGATTTGTATCAAAACGATTTATTTATTTACGGCACAGCCAACGGTTTACCATCTCTGCTGCCAGTCATTTCAAAGCGATTAATGGATTATCAAGTGTTTGCTCAACCAGAACAGATCGTCATGACCTCTGGTATTCAGCTCGCGTTATCCATTTTAAGCACCATCCCTTTTCCGAATGGAAAACAAACTATACTTGTAGAACAGCCGGGTTATCACTTATATCTCCAATATTTAGAGAAAAACCAATTGCCTGTGCGCGGAATTCAGCGGACGGAAAAAGGGATCGATCTGATCGAATTAGAGCGTATCTTTCGAGAAGAGGAGATTCGTTTTTTCTATACGATGCCACGATTTCAAAACCCGCTTGGAACGAGTTTATCAAAGCAAGAAAAAAGAGCGATAGCAGCCCTTGCCGAGAAATATGATGTCTACATTGTTGAGGATGATTATTTAGCAGATTTAGAATTTGATACAAAAAGAGACCCTATTTATTCATACGATCAGGCAGGAAAGGTTATTTATTTGAAAAGCTTTTCGAAAATCATTTTTCCAGGGCTTCGAACAGGAGCGGTCGTCTTACCTGAAGAACTGATTACTCCTTTTAGCGAACACAAACGGCTCATTGATATCGATAGCTCCATGTTGTCTCAGGCAGCTTTAGAAATATATTTAAAAAGCGGGATGTTTGAGCGGCATAGAGACAGAATGCGGGCGAGCTATCGAAACCGCTCCAAGCAGCTCGTGGCAAGTCTAAAAAATGATCAAAGCGCTTATCAGCTGGGAGAATGGGAACCAGCTACCCATACACATGTACGTGTCGACCGGTCGATTCCAATGAACCAGCTCATTCAGCAACTGAAAAAGGCATCTGTTTCCATTCAGCCAATTGACCGCCATTACCTGAAGGCCTATCAAAAGGACCCGATTTTTCAGCTCAACATCTGGCAGGTGAAAGAAGAGCAGATCACACGCGGAGTCGATCTATTAAAGACGGTATTTCAGCAAATCACGCGTTATTAAAGGCGGGACAGTACATCACTGCAAGTGAGTCTCTCAACGCTATCAGCCGCAGCAGACTTTCGTGTGCATACCGCCATTTGGTAGGCAGGATCAATTGAATATGTTTGAACAAAGCAAGGCGTTTCATGATCGGGTAATGTCAACGCAGCCTGTCCATTCTCTGAAAGACGGGCTGTAAAGGACGAAAGACCATAGGATAATCCTTTTCCAGTCAGTTTGATAAAAGCCTCCTTCATTGACCATAGATGAAAGAAATAGGCTTCCTGCCGCCCTGCCGGCTGTGAGAGTAAATCCTGATACTCATCCGCTGAAAAAAATCGCTTGGCAATCGCCAGATCAATAGGTTTGATTTCCTCAATATCAATGCCAACAGGTGCATCATCTACTGCGCAAACGACCCAATCGCCAGAATGAGATAGATTAAAATGAAAAGAAGGGAGCTGCCGGACGACAGGCTTGCCATTGCCCTCAGTTTCAAAAAGGATCTGATCCATAGGCAGATCGTACATATCATGAATCGTTTGACGAACCAGCACCTCACCTAACAAGGTTCTTCTGGCATCGATCAAAAAACGAAAGCGATCAGCCGCTGCACGCTTTTCAGATGACACAAAGAGCTTCAAACGTTCTATTTGTTGTTGTGCATTGATTTCATCTAAGTGTTGTAATTGGATAGCAAATATCTTCATAACGAACCTCTAATTTTTTACATTCATTGTACCATTGGAGAGTGACGTGCAAAAGGGTCCATTAATGTAAAAAAGACAGCGAGCCTCGCTGCTTTTATGACTGTTTCATAATGTGTACACCATTCGGATCAATTGTCTCCATTTTATCAATATCCGTCATGACCACGTCAAGCAGGGAAAGGCGTTCTCCTCTTTGCCAGTGAATGAGCTGATTCAAAGGTGATAGCAGCTGATCGACTTTAGGCGTCTGCGACAAATCAGCAGCAGCAATTGTCACAGTATGCAGCGCATCGCTTCCAGTTTCAATGACATCTGTACGCCGCTGTAATTCAAGCCTTAAACGAAGAGGTGTCGAAAGAAACGTTCTCCGTTCCCCTTCTTGGACAGGCCAGTTTAATTCTTTAGCTTGTGCAAGCAGCTGATCATATTCTTCGTTTGAGACAAGAAAGCCGATGTGATCAAACAAGACTTTTTTACTATATCCGAATGTGATATTGATCTGACCTTTTCTCATTTCGATGATTCGAAAAGTCGGCTGCTTATATCTAAAATCATCCCATGTGAGCGGGGGATGAAAGGAACCATCCTTTGTGAAACGTCCTTTTACCTCAAAGCCCAGCGAACGATAAGCTTGTTCTGTCTCTTCAACAAATGGTGTCCAGTAATGATAGTGGAAAAGCTGCATGAGATCTCCAACTCCTATGTGTGAATATTCTGTTTTTTTATTTTAACACAAGAAAAGCCATTCTGATTATAGAATGGCTTGTTCTCATCTAGTAAGGGTTTGAACAGATTTCTCTGCTGTTTTTGTAATGAGCAGCTGCAGGAGTCGTGTCGATTGCGGCAAGGAAAAACGAAGGACAAGACCTGTGAAGATCGCAGTCAAAATCGTTCCAATGCCAATCGGTCCGCCGAGCATCCATGCAAATAAAAGCACTGTTAACTCAATGCCATTTCGAACCCACTGTACGTTCAGTCCCGTTTTCGCTGAGATGAGCAGCATTAATGAATCCCTTGGCCCAGCGCCAAGATTGGCTGAGACATAAATGCCAACACCGTATCCAGAAACTACAACACCCGTAATAAATACATATAAAGCCGGTAAATACCCATGTGGTGCAGGTAATATCGCATTAAAGAAATCAATAAACACACCAATCAGCACCATATTCAGTAAAGCGCCGATCTTTGGAAATGATTTCGTGAAAATAGAAGTCAGTGTCACAATAAGTGCACCAATGATAATGGACCATTGTCCAATTGTGAGTCCAAAATGCTGAAACAGTCCGTAGTGGAAAGCGTCCCAAGGACCAATCCCAAGGATCTTCCCTTTCACTGTCAGCGATAGTCCAAAAGCTAGTACGATCAATCCAACAAAATAAAAAAACCAACGTAAAAGATGTTCCCGCTTCAAAAGCATTCCCTTCTTTCTTAAACACTCGATTTCCATCGTAACATACTCTCACACCCCTTTAAATGGCTTTGCTCAATTGTAATCGCTTTCTCCAAAAAGAATTTTTTTGATTTGTAAAGGTTCAAAACATCAAAACAAACAGCAAGACTTTCGAATTGTTTTTTTTACCAAACCAAGCCATTAATTCCCTCCTTTTAAAAGAAAAAGAAAAAAATTCAATATATTTTGACAAAAAAATAATCTAAACCAATTAAAGAATAATTATCTTTAGATAGAAGAGATTGTATGTAAACTGTGTCATTAGACCTGTTGGAAAATACGGAGGTTTACTATAAAAAAAGATCATTTTATTGGAAAAAACATATGCAAATCAAACGTTGAGAGGCACCTGTTACTAAAGGTCTATTTTTGTCGAAATTAGTCATTTAGTCATGTTGTTACTTTTGAAATGTTACTGATATTCTTTACCAAAGTGTGGGAGGTGAACTGGTACATACCATTACGATATAAAGCAAGAAAAAGGGGAGGTCAAAAAATGAATATATTGAAAAGAACAAGTCAGTTATTTCTTATTTTGGTGCTGATTATTGGAAATTTATTAACGGTCTCACCAGCTGTGACGAAAGCCGCGGGGACGGTTGTTGTGAACAATACGGATTCCTATATGTTTGGGAGTAGACCGCTGGTTCTTCAGCAGCTTGATGGAAATAACCCAACAAACGTAAAAGCTAGTGTACAGGTGAAAGGAATCGATGTAGGTGCAGTGAATGGTGTTGCTGTAAGTGATCGAGAAAATGTTGTATATGCAACTGCAGATAATATCGGTAGCCCTAGTCTATATAAAATAAATGCGACCTCAGGGCAGGCAGAGATCGTAACCAAATTACCTGAAGGTGCTACTAATGCCGTTGTGTATCAAGATAAATATATATATTCTTATGCTTCTAATGGTGAGTATTTCCTTGGAACGTACGATTTAGTTACGGGTAAAAAAACGGCCAAAAAAATCGTAGGCTATGAGATTGGGTCTGGCGTTGGCGGAGACCTTGTCGTTGATAAGGACGGCTATCTTTGGTTCGCATCCAATGGCAGTGGTGCCATTGCACAAATGAACCCTGATACAGCAGAGGTCATTCGTGTCATTCCAATTAAAAATGCGGATGGTAAAACGATTGACGGAGGCGTTCGGGGAATTAGCTTTTTGCCAAATGGACAAATGCTATTACAGTCAGGATTAAATGAATCCATTGGTCATTCCACTCTTTTTACACTTGATGCGAAAACATTAAGTACAACATATATGGGCACTGTAGGTGATACATTATCTTACGACCTAGCTTCACGTGTAAAACCAGAATTTGATCCATATCCGCCAGAGCTTGAATCAGAAAAATCAGTTGTCTTACAGAAAAAAGCAGAGGGCAACACAGATGAGAAGCATCCAGAAGTAGGCGATACCCTTCTTTATACAATTAGAGCCAAAAATACAGTACAATACGGCATTCTTAAAAATCTAATCATTTCAGATCAGCTTCCAAGCAGTTTAAGCTATGTTGCAGGCTCACTTAAGGTAGATGGTGCCAGTGTCACAGATGCAAAAGATCAAGATAAAGGTGATTATACAAACGGCACTGTTGCAGGACAAGTAGGTGACGTGAAAGATACCGATTGGCACACCGTGACATTTGAAGCGACAGTAGGAAAAGGTCAGGCAGGCAAGGATATTAAAAATACTGCCAATGTAAAAGGGGAGAACACACCACCAGGCAATCCAACAACAGATATAGAAATCTATCCTCGAGATCCAAAGCTTGAATCAGAAAAATCGGCGGTCTTGCAGAAAAAAGCAGAGGGCAACACAGATGAGAAGCATCCAGAAGTAGGCGACACATTGCTTTATACCATCCAAGCCCGTAATGCTGTTGAAGATAGCTTCATTGAAGATCTTGTCATTTCTGATAAATTACCTCAAGGGTTATCATATGTACCAAATTCACTTCAGGTAGATGGAAACCCAGTCACGGATACAAAAGATGATGACAACGGAGATATAACAGACGGAACAGTTACTGGAACGTTCGGTGAAGTGAAAGATGCGAAGTGGCATACAGTGACGTTCGAAGTGACGGTTAACAAAGGTCAGGCAGGCAAAGACATTCAAAATACAGCGAGTGTCACAAGCGGTAACACACCACCAGAGACACCGACAACAAAAACAGAAATCTATCCTCGTGACCCGAAGCTAACATCAGAAAAATCAGCTGTCTTACAGAAAAAAGCAGATGGTAACACAGATGAGAAGCATCCAGAGGTTGGTGACACTCTTCTTTATACAATTAAAACAAAGAATACGAAAGAAGACAGTCTCGTTGAAAACTTAGTGATCTCAGATGAACTGCCGGAAGGCTTGGCATATGTACCGAATTCACTACAGGTGGATGGAGATACAGTCACAGACGCAAAGGATGACGATAACGGAGACTTTACAAACGGAGCCATTTCAGGACAATTTGGCGACATTAAGGATACAGATTGGCATACGGTGACGTTTGAAGTGACGGTTGAAAAAGGACAATCAGGCAAAGACATTCAAAATACAGCCAATGTCACAGGGGGCAACACACCACCAGAGAAACCGACAACAAAAACAGAAATCTATCCGCGAGATCCAAAGCTTGAATCAGAAAAATCAGCGGTCTTGCAGAAAAAAGCAGAAGGTAACAAAGATGAGAAACATCCAGAAGTAGGCGATACCCTTCTTTATACGATTAAAACAAAGAATACGATAGAAGACAGTTTGATTAAAGATTTAGTCATTTCAGATCAATTACCAAAAGGACTGAAGTATGTCACTGGATCCCTGCAAGTTGATGGAGAATCCGTCACGGACGTAAAAGACGATGATAGCGGAGACTACACAGATGGAAAGGTTACAGGATCTTTTGGTGATGTGAAGGATACGGACTGGCACAACGTGACGTTTGAAGTAACAGTTGAAAAGGGACAGGCTGGTCAAGACATTCAAAACACAGCTAGCGTCACAGGCGAAAACACACCGCCAGAAGAGCCATCAACAGAAACAAAAATTTACCCTCGTGACCCAAAACTAACATCAGAAAAATCAGCGGGCATTCAGAAAAAGGCAGAGGGCAACACAGATAAAAAGACACCACAGGTAGGCGATACCCTTCTTTATACGATCAAAACAAAGAATCTTGAAGAAGACAGCATCGTCAACAATCTCGTGATTTCCGATGAATTGCCAGAAGGTCTTCAATATGTCGAAGGTTCACTAAAAGTAGATGGACAAGCCGCAACAGATGCAAAAGATGACGATAACGGAGACTATACAAAAGGCACAGTAACCGGTCAATTTGGCGATATCAAAGATACGGACTGGCATACAGTGACCTTTGAAGCGAAAGTCGCAAAAGGCCAATCAGGTAAAAGCATTCAAAACACAGCAAAAGTAACAGGCGAAAACACGCCGCCAGAAGAGCCATCAACCGAAACAAAAATTGATCCAAGAGATCCAAAGCTTGAATCAGAAAAAACATCTGAAATCTCTCAAAAAGCAAAAGGCAATACAGATGAAAAACAAGTACAGGCAGGCGACACGCTCCTTTACACTATCAAAACAAAAAATAGTGTAGAAGACAGTGTCATCAAAGATCTAGTCATCGCAGATAAACTACCAGAAGGTCTTCAATATGTCGAAGGTTCACTAAAAGTGGATGGACAAGCCGCGACAGATGCAAAAGATGACGATAACGGAGACTACACAAAAGGCACAGTAACCGGTCAATTTGGCGATATCAAAGATACGGACTGGCATACAGTGACCTTTGAAGCGAAAGTCGCAAAAGGCCAATCAGGTAAAAGCATTCAAAACACAGCGAAAGTAACAGGCGAAAACACGCCGCCAGAAGAGCCATCAACCGAAACAAAAATTGATCCAAGAGATCCAAAGCTTGAATCAGAAAAAACATCTGAGATCTCTCAAAAAGCAAAAGGCAATACAGATGAAAAACAAGTACAGGCAGGCGACACGCTCCTTTACACCATCAAAACAAAAAATAGTGTAGAAGACAGTGTCATCAAAGATCTAGTCATCGCAGATAAACTGCCAGAAGGTCTTCAATATGTCGAAGGTTCACTAAAAGTGGATGGACAAGCCGCGACAGATGCAAAAGATGATGACAATGGAGACTACACAAAAGGCACAGTAACCGGTCAATTTGGCGATATCAAAGATACGGACTGGCATACAGTCACATTTGAGGCGAAGGTTGCCAAAGGATCTGAAGGGAAAACCATTCAAAATATCGCAGTCGTAAGTGGTGAGAATGTAGACGATCCAGACAACCCTGAAAACTCAACAACTGTAGAACCACCGCATAAGCCAGAGGTGCCAGCAAATCCAGATACGCCTTCTAGTTCAGAAACGGAGACACCTGGTCATCATCTTCCGAATACTGCAACTGCGATGTACAACCTTTTACTAGCAGGTTTTGCACTCGTATTAATAGGTGCAGCTCTTATCGTCTGGAACAGAAGAAAAAGAAACGGATAACCGGTCATGTTTCAAAAATTCATCTCAGCGATATTAATCATAGCAGGGCTGTGTCTTGCGATTGTAGGATATTTGAATATCGTTGATGGACAAAAAGAAGTAGATCATTCATTTCAGTCTGCACAAGCAGCCATTCAGCAAAAGGGGAAAACAGATTCCCCTTTTGCGCCGCAGACTGGTGAAGCGATTGGGCTTTTGCACATCCCAAAGCTAAAAGCTGAGTTACCGATTGTAGAAGGAACAGATGCAGATGATTTAGCAAAAGGCGTTGGTCACTTTCACGAGAGTTATTTTCCAAACGAGCACGGACAAATCGTTCTATCAGGGCACCGTGATACGGTGTTTAGACGAACAGGAGAACTTGTGAAGGGAGATCAACTGATTATTGAGCTTTCATATGGACGTTTTGTCTATGAAATCGAGAAAACAAAGATAGTGAAGAAAGATGATCAAACAATTATTACGTTACAACAGGAAAAGGAAGAACTTATCCTCACCACATGTTACCCTTTTTCCTATATTGGTCCTGCACCAAACAGATATATCATATATGGGAAGCGTATTTAGTCACTGGAACAGCCTGCAGATTAACCGATTTGATCGCTTAATCCCTTCATATAGAGGGAATTGTCTATATCATATCTAGTGATGCAGGAGGGGGCAATTTGTTAAATAACGATTATGTTAAATATATAGATAAATTTGGGAGAATTGTTCTTCCGACAGAGATGAGAAAACGGTTGAACATTCATTCGCAAGATTTTATGGAGATTTACAGAGAAGAAGATCAAATTGTGATGAAACCGTATTGGCAGGACAAACCTTGTATCGTAACAGGGCAAGTGACGTGTTCCAATAAGGTGCTATCTGGTGGTGTGGTCATCAGTCCAGAGGGAGCAAGGCTGCTCCTGCAAGATTTACTGGCGCTTCGCCTGCAAAAAGAGATATAAAAAAAGGCTGTCCTCACCACGTGAGAACAGCCTTTTTTCATCATACTGGATTCAAAATCCGGTTTAAGAATTGTTTTGTTCGTTCTTCCTTTGGTCGTTTGAAGATTTCTTCCGGAGGACCTTGTTCGACAATGACGCCGCCATCAATAAAAATCACTTCGTCTGCTACTTCTTGGGCAAACTTGATTTCATGTGTGACAACCGCCATGGTCCAGCCTTCCTTCGCTAGATCCTTCATGACCTTTAAAACTTCCCCGACAAGCTCAGGGTCAAGCGCAGAGGTTGGTTCATCAAAAAGCATAAGCTCTGGCTGAATGGCAAGTGCACGGGCAATCCCGACACGCTGCTTTTGACCGCCTGAGAGCTGAAATGGATACAGGTCTTTTTTATCCTCAAGACCGACCTTTTGCAAGAGCTGAATGGCTTCTTTTCGAACCATTTCCTTTGGACGGCGCTGCACCTGGACAGGACCTTCCATGACATTTTCAAGCACTGTACGGTGAGGAAACAGGTGATAATCCTGAAATACCATTCCTGATTTACGGCGTAGCTTTAGCAGATCAGCTGATTTATTTTTTTTCGAAAAATCAATCGAGAAATCATCGAAGGTAAAGGAGCCGCCATTTGGTATTTCAAGTGCATTTAAACAGCGAAGCATCGTTGTTTTCCCAGATCCAGATGGACCAAGAATGGCCACAACCTGCCCTTTGTTGATCGAAAAATCAATCGACTTTAAAATCTCATTTTCACCAAAGGATTTCTTGAGACCTTTGACTGTTAGCATGTCGTTCCCTCCTTACCTTGCGACATATCGATCAAGTCGTTTTTCAATTTGATGCTGAACGAGCGATAGAATAAAGCAGAATACCCAATAGATGAGGGCTGCTTCCATATAAATAAACAAGATCTGATCCAAGTTCGCCGCAGCAATCTCCTGTGATTTACGGAACATCTCTGCCACGAGAATTTGGGAGGCAAGGGATGTATCCTTCACCAAGCTAATGAATGAATTAGACAGCGGTGGAATTGATACACGCACAGCCTGCGGTAAAATCACGCGGACGAGCGTTTTGCGATGTGTCATCCCAATGGAATAACCTGCTTCCCATTGTCCTTTTGGAACAGACAGGACGGATGCACGGATAATTTCCGACGCATACGCACCTACGTTTAAAGAAAAAGCAATAATGGCACTTGGATATGGATCCAGTGTGATATTAAATGTCGGAAAGAAATAGAAAATAATAAACAATTGCACAAAAAGCGGCGTTCCGCGAACGGCCGACACATAGATGGAGAAAATCCATCTGAGGGCTTTAATTTTAGACATTCTCGCAAGAGCTGTCACAAGCGCGATAAAAATACCAATAATAAAGGCAATGATGGCGAGGGGAATTGTATAATAAATCCCCTGCATCACCATTGGCCAAAAAGATTGCTGAAGAAGATCCCAAGGAATGACGACTCCTAGGATGTTATTTTGTAACATCTTCACCAAACCATTTCTTAGAAATCTTAGCGAGTGTACCGTCTTTTTTCATTTCTTTTAATGCGCCATTCACTTTGTCAACGACTTCGCCGCTGCCTTTTCTGAATGCGAAATAAGTTTCTTGAGGATCTCCTGTTTCAAATGCAACTTTTAGGTTTTTGTTACCGCTTGTTTTCAAGTAATTCAATACAGCCAATTTGTCATTGAACGTCAGATCAGCACGTCCTTGCTGAATCAATTGAATGGATTGCGCAAGACCTTCAACGCCTTCGATCTTAGCACCAGCATCTGTTGCTAGTTTGTTGTAGTTACTTGTTAACGATTGTGCTGCTTTTTTGCCTTTAACATCAGATAGTTTCTTGATGTCGTTATTATCTGATTTTGTCACAACAATAGCTTGAGATGTCGTGTATTTATCAGAGAAATCGTATTGATTTTCACGGCCAGTTTTCCCAACTTGGTTCGCTACCACGTCAAAACGTTTTGCATTCAGTCCAGCAAACATACTGTCCCATTGTGTTTCTTTGAATTCAGGTTTTAAGTCAAGGCGTTTTGCTACTTCAGTGATGACTTCTACATCGTAGCCAGTTAATTTATCTGTCTTTTTGTCATGGAAAGTGAAAGGAGCATAAGTACCCTCAGTTCCAATGGTTAATACACCTTTATCCTGAATGGATTTCCAAAGGTCTCCTGATTCCTTAGACCCAGATTGTTTATTCGCGTTGTCGCTTGCACCAGATCCACATGCCGTGATCAATGCAACACAAGCGCCTAAAATAATGGCAAAGAACATTTTTTTCATTTTATTCCCCACTTTTCTTGTTGGTATTTACAACATATGATCTTACAGAGAAGCAACCTAAAAGTAAAGCATTTGAAACTAGCTTGAGCGAATCTCACCAACTTTATGCCCGCAACCCATTTCTTTCAAACCTAAAAAGTCATTCAGTTTATTTGTGCGAACATTACTAAAATAAAGACTTTGAGACAGTGACCATAGAAGGAAGCATATTTATTATAAAAGATGTATAATTAATAGGTTGTTTTGAAAATGGAATGAATCACATGGAGACATGTTTTAATAACAGAGCATCTTAGAAGAAGGAGGGCATCATTGTGGATGTTGGACGAAATCAGCCCGATCAATTGAAAAGGGCGATGACCTCCCGCCATTTATTTATGATTTCACTTGGCGGTGTCATTGGGACAGGCTTTTTCTTAGGAACGGGCTATACGATTGGACAAGCAGGGCCAGTCGGAGCCGTTCTTTCATATATTGTGGGCGGATTGATCATGTATTTAACCATGCTGTGTCTTGGGGAGCTGTCGGTTGCACTTCCTGTGTCGGGGTCGTTTCATACGTATGCGACGAAATTTGTCAGCCCGGCAGCGGGTTTTGCTGTCGGCTGGATTTATTGGCTCGGCTGGGCGGCAACGGTCGCCCTTGAGTTCTTATCAGCAGGACAGCTGATGAGGCGCTGGCTGCCGCAAGTAGATGTGTGGATTTGGTGTCTCATATTCGGACTCTGTCTTTTCTTATTAAATGCCCGGTCAGCAAAAGCGTTCGGGGAGTCGGAATTTTTCTTTTCTACCATTAAAATTATTGCAATTTTACTCTTTATTGGCGTAGGCGGAGCGGCGATGTTTGGGTTTATTGATACAACGAGCGGTGAACCCGCCCCTTACTTCAGCCATTTTGTGAATGATGGGCTGTTTCCAAATGGCCTGCTTGCCGTTGTGGTCACGATGATTACGGTGAATTTTTCGTTTCAGGGAACAGAGCTGATCGGTATTGCGGCAGGAGAAAGTGAAAACCCCGAGAAAACCGTTCCTCGTTCGATTCATCAAACCGTATGGCGTACACTTGTCTTTTTCGTCTTATCTATTTTCGTCTTAGCCGGTATGGTGCCTTGGAAGGAAGCCAGTGTGCTGCAAAGTCCATTTGTTACTGTGTTTGAGAGAACGGGCATTCCTTTTGCGGCAGACATCATGAACTTTGTCATTATTATTGCTTTATTATCTGTTGCGAACTCTGGCTTGTATGCATCGACGAGAATGCTGTATTCCTTATCGAAGGAAGGAATGGCAGGAAAAGCATTTAGACGCGTCAATCAGCGCGGCATACCGATGAATGCCTTACTGCTCACTTTCCTGTTTACAGGGATTTCGCTGTTATCCGGTTTTTTTGCAGAGAAAACGGTATTTGCCTGGATCGTGTCCATTGCCGGAATGAGTGCCCAGACAGGCTGGATCACGATTACATTATCACAGCTTCTTTTCCGTAGAAAATATTTGAAAGCAGGCGGAAAGCTGGAAAACTTAAAATTTAAAACGCCTCTTTATCCGGTGCTGCCAATCATTGCGATTACACTGAATACCATCGTGTTGGTCAGCCTTGCCTTTGATCAAGAGCAGCGCATCGGGCTATATGTCGGCGTACCGCTCATGATCATTGGATATGTTGTCTATCATCGCTATGTGAAAAAGCATCAGGCACAAAGTGAGCCACTGAAGCTGCAAATCCATGGAGATGATGAGATTCGGTTTTAAAATCAAAAAACACTAAATTTAAGATATTTAAAAACACCTCTGATATCAATCTGAAGGTGTTTTTTTTGAAGTGATTCTGTAAGTTCTCAACTAACAACAAAAGTTAGTTCATATCCTGCTGTTTAAAATCTTGTTGTTCAAAATTTTGGCGCTTATTCTGATATCCTACATTATTATTACCCCAAAGCTTCTCGTAATCCCATCCTGTTAGCGCTTTCAAAACACTTCTTGTTTCATCATCAGCCTGTTCCATTGAACCATTATTCTTTAACCTATTAATTTCATTAATCATAATGGAATGCGTTTTCTTAGATAATTTAAATTTAAATGAAATAACTAAACTAATCCCGACTAGCCCTACAGTTCCGAAAAACAGAATACCTACAATCCCATTTATTGCTGTCGTAGACTGTGTCGTCGCACTTGCAACGAATCCACTTTCCTGTAAAATAACTCCTACCAAGAATGTGGCTAAAGCTGTAGTACTCTTGCGTGTAAAAGTCATAATACCTGCAAATATTCCTTCTCTTCTTTTACGAGTGACCATTTCATCTACATCAGGAATGAAAGTGTAAATATTCCATGGTATATAATATAATCCACTCTTTCCGATGCCTAAAATAACAGAGAAAGCATACAGCGCTATAATCATATAAGTTGGTTGTGTGAAGTATAAAAATATATAACCACTGATACATGTAATAATAGCAGTATAAGATATTTTCAAAGATGGCGCAGGACCTATTTTAATCACGAGCCAACCAAACAATATGGTACATACCATTTGAAGTAATGAACCAATAGATAATAAATCGGCTGCGAGCACTGCATCTTTATTTAAAGAAAACACAACAAAGTAGACAAAGACAGCGTTTAAAATATCCATGGCAGTAAACGAACAAATATACATCGTGAGGTGCTGACGGAAACTTCTAATTCTAAAAGTAGATGTTAAGTCAATGATGACTTTTTTTATGGATTCTATAGCAGGTACTTTTTCTACACCATCAGGTTCTATCATGTCTTCTTCTATTTTACGTTCCCATGTTGTTCTATGTGTAATTAATAATGCAGCCATAAAAATAAAGGTGAAGATAATTCCATTGTAAAGAAAAACTTGAGGTGAATCTTTTCCGAATATTTCGAATAATCTGCCTGGAATAAAGGTAGCTAAAAATGTTCCTAGTCCTGAGTAGATTAATCTTATTGTTGAGAGCTTGGTCCGTGCATTAAAATCATTCGTCATTTCAGCTCCAAGTGTTTCAAATGGAATTAATACCATTGCTGCAAGGAATTCTAACAAAATATAAACCGTTAAATAGTACCAGTAATTCATATCAGAAATCCAAAGAAGAGAATAAATAACCATCAAAGGGCTTCCAATTAGTAAAAAGAACCTGCGTCGTCCAAATTTTTTCCCAAGTTTTGTACGACCAAAATTGTCAGTGATATGGCCCATAATTGGGCTTGCTATCGCATCAATAATACGAGCAATTGCAATAATAGATCCTGCTTCAACAGGGGTAAGACCACAGTATGTAATAAAAAAATATAACATCCATGCGCCTATGATAGCGAATGCTCCCCCTCCAAATAAATCCATTGTTCCATAACCAATATAATTTTTGAGTGTTAGTTTCCTGTTCTCAGTCTGCATTCTTATTTCTCCTTTCCAAGCCTACTTATAAATTTAAAAAAACATATAAAATAAAGATGTATGACAAGGAAAAAAATAAAAATATTAAACACCTGAATACGCCATAAAACCTCCATCAACAGGAATGGTCACGCCGGTAACAAATGCTGACATATGATCATCAACAAGCCATAATAGGGTACCAAGAAGATCTTCTGGCGTACCAAACCTTCTCATTGGTGTGTTCGAAATAATCTTATGAGACCTCTCTGTATAATCTCCTTCTTCAGTTAGGAGAAGGTTTTTATTTTGTGAGGTTAAAAAGAAGCCCGGTGCAATGGCATTTACTCTAATTCCTGCCTCGGCCATATGAACAGCTAACCATTTGGTGAAATTTTCAATTGCTGCTTTTGCCGCGCTATAAGCAGGCACTTTGGTCATTGGAGAAGGGGCACTCATAGATGACATGTTGATGACAACTGCTCCCTTTCGATGAACCATATTTTTAGTGAAAATTTGTGTAGGAATAAAAGTCCCCATAAAATTTAAATCAAATACATTTTGTACACTATCTGTACTTAAATGAAAAAAAGTATTTACCTTAGGATTAGTAAGGTCGTCTGTTTGAAATATTTCATTGGTTGTATTTGCACTGGAGTGGTTACCACCAGCTCCATTTATCAATATTGTACAATTGCCTAATTCCTCTGTTACAATCTTCTCGGCTTGTTCAACACTCTCTTTATTCAGAACATCACATTTAATCGCAATCGCTTTCCCGCCCATAAGGTTAATTTCTTCGGCTACCTTTTCACCCTTTTCGACTGTTCTATTTAAAATGGCAACAGACACGCCATGTCTAGCAAGTTCCTTTGCCATGGCGCTGCAAAGTACGCCACTTCCTCCTGTTATGACAGCTACTTTACCAGCTAAATTTTTATTTTCTTGTATGTTTACCATGTAGCTTCCTCCTTTGCTTCTTTTCATACAGAATGTTTATTTTGTAAAGCATCCCAAGCTCCCCACAAATACATAATTCCAAGTGCTCTATCATAAAGACCATATCCAGGCCTGCATTGTTCATCCCATATGTGTCTTCCATGATCGGGTCTACAATAACCTTTGAATCCGCTTTCATAATAAGCGTGTATAATAGCTGAAACATCTACTGATCCATCTTTTGATCGATGCGATGTTTCAACAAAGTCCCCGTTATCATATACACGTACATTTCTTATATGAGTAAATGGGATTCTATCAATAAATTCGTGAATCATAGAAACTAAATCATTTTCTAAGTTTGCTCCTAAAGATCCTGTACAGAGCGTTATACAATGATGTGGGCTATTATTTAGTTGTAAAATTTTTCTGATGTTTTTTTGGTTAGTTACTATTCGCGGTAGACCAAAGACAGGCCAAGGTGGATCGTCAGGATGAATAGCCATTTTAATATCATGAAGTTCTGCAATTGGAATAACCTGATCTAAAAAATATTTCAAGTTGTCCCATAAATCATCGTCTGTTACATTTCTGTAGGCTTCAAAAAGGTGGTGGAGGTGATTTAACCGCTCTGGTTCCCAGCCTGGCATGGTTAAACTGGAGTTCTCACTAATTTTATTTACTAAGTCTTTCGGATCAATATCTTTAATTCGACTATGTTCATAAAATAGAGCTGTAGAGCCATCAGGAAGTGTTTTATTTAAGTCTGTACGGATCCAATCAAATACAGGCATAAAGTTATAACATATGACTTTAACACCGACCTTTGCTAGCTTCTGAATTGTTTTCTTATAATTTTCTATGTATCGATCTCTAGTTGGAAGTCCGAGCTTAATGTCTTCATGAACATTCACGCTTTCAACCACTTCAATATGAAGGTTATGTTTATCAGCTAATTTTTTCATTTCTACAATTCTTTCTAATGGCCACTCTTCTCCTGCGGGCACATCATGCAGTGCCCAAACAATTCCTTCCACTCCTGGAATCTGCTTTATTTGTTCCAGTGTGATTGTGTCGTTTCCTTCGCCAAACCATCTAAATGTCATCCTCATCTACCATCACCCCTAAAATATAAGTAACAACCTATTTTTATTTAAAATAATTTGGATATTCTTTCTTCAATAATTCTTTATCAACAAGTGCAATTTTCAAATGCTCTTCCATGATTGTTTCAGCTTTATCAGCATCTTGATCTTGTATAGCTTTGAAGATATTTACATGTTGAGAAAGAATATTATCCCAATTATAATCTGTTACTAGCCTTAACATACGACTCCTATTAAAGTGTACATTCATCTGTTGAATAACTAACCATGTTTTTTCTTTTTTACACCGTTTGAAAATAGTTCTATGAAACTCCTCATCTAATTCAAACATTTTTTTATAGTCTTTTTTCTTAACGCAAATTTTTTGCATACTTAAATTCATATCTAAATCATTAATCAACTCTTCAGAAAATTCCTGACAGGCTAGTCTAATCACGGCCTTCTCGAGATGTTCTCGCATAAACCGTGCTTCCTCCACAAGGTTCAAATCAATTAAAGAAACAAATGTACCTCGTTGAGGGTAGATACTTAATAATCCTTCTTGAGATAATTTTAAAAAACTTTCTCTTACAGGAGTTCGACTAACATTAAATTGAATGGATATTTCTTTTTCAGAAATATTTGTCCCAGGTGGAAGCTTCAGGCTTAATATTTGATCTTTTAGCATATTGTAAACTTGTTCCCTCGTAGAGAGGTTTTGGTTTTTAAAATCAATATTCATTATTCTAATCTCCTTTCTCTAACATACTACCATACAAGTGCATTAGAATGGTAGACACTAATTTAATTTTTCTGAATATTACCCTGTGAGCATTTATAACTCTTGATGATTCTAACTATGTAAGCCATGATCAATCATAAAAGTGAGGGATATTAAAAAGAAAATTCAAAAAACTATACAAAATTCAAAAAGATTGAGTTATAATGTTTTTGATCTACCATACTAGTATAACTAGAATATTAATAGAACGAACGGTACTCTGATCTATCAGTTAGGTGAATCATTCAGTTTTTTGAAAGCGCTATCTCATTATTAGAAGTGAAAATTTATCTTCTTGCAGAAGGGAAAGATTGATATGACCAACATCGCAATTATAGGAACTGGATCTATTGCAACTGCCCATATCGAGGCTTATCTTGCAATGCCTGAAATCAGTAAAATTGTAGCTTTAGCTGATATTTATCCTGAAAAAGCAATGTCTGCAGCAACAAAATATAACCTAGAAGCACGAGTTGTCGCTAACTACCAAGAGTTATTGAATGATCCTACGATTGATGCCGTTTCCATTTGTACACCTCCTTATATGCACGCAACCATTGCCATCGATTTTCTTAAAGCAGGCAAACATGTCTTAGTAGAAAAACCTATGGCTTCTTCTCTAAAAGAATGTGACGAAATGATAAAAGCATCTATTGAAAGCCAAAAGCTTTTATCCGTTGTTGCCCAAAACAGGTTTATGACGCCCATTATGAGATTAAAACATGTCCTTGATCAAAACCTCATTGGAAAAATCGCTCATACTCAAGTTGATTCTTTTTGGTGGCGTGGTCATAGTTACTATGATTTATGGTGGCGCGGTACATGGGAAAAAGAAGGTGGAGGTTGTACACTTAATCATGCTGTCCATCATATTGATATGTTGCAATGGATGTTAGGATTGCCGACTGACATTTTTGCAGCAACTAGTAATACCTTGCATGATAATGCAGAGGTTGAAGACCTTTCGATTGCTGTACTTCGCTATGGAAATGGCAGCTTAGCACAAGTAACCAGTTCTGTTGTTCATCATGGAGAAGAACAACAACTGATTTTTCAAGGTGAAAAAGCTAGAGTATCTGTCCCATGGAAAGTAAATGCTCAAATAGCTAAAGAAAATGGGTTTCCTCAAGAGAAAAATGATGAGGATTTAGAAAATCGTATTCAGGAAGCTTTTAATCAATATCCGGAATTACTATTTGAAGGGCATAAAGGACAAATAAATAATTTTTTAATGGCTATCAAGGGTAACCAGAAGCTTTTAATTGATGGAACAGAAGGAAGAAAAACACTAGAACTTATTACAGCCATCTATAAATCTGCAAACCAAGGTGTTCATGTGAAGCTTCCTCTTTTAGCAGACGATCCTTTTTATACACGTGAAGGAATGCTTGCGAACGTTAAGCATTTTTATGAAAAACAAAGCAGTGTAGAAAATTTTTCAGACGATACGATAACCGTTGGAGGAAATTACGAGAAACTATGAGTCTAACGTTATAAATTATTAAAAATAAACTGGAAGCTAGCTAGAGGAGGAACAAATCATGCAGAAAAGTGATGGAATGAATTATGCTCCTAAGGGAAAAAGTGCCCCTGTTGTTACAGAAGGACAATTCGTAATAGCAGCTATAGGTCTTGATCATGGACACATCTATGCAATGTGCAATGGATTAACTGAGGCTGGGGCTACATTAAAATGGGTGTATGATCATGATCAGAAAAAAGTACAAGAATTTTGTAAAGCATATCCGGAGGTACAGGCAGCCAAAAGTGAGAAAGAAGTTCTCGAAGATCCTGATGTAAGGCTCGTGGCAGGCGCAGCCATTACATCTAAACGCTGTGATTTAGGGCTGCGTGTTTTAGATCATGGTAAGCATTACTTTACGGATAAATCACCTTTTACAACGTTAGAACAATTGGAGCTTGCTCGTAAAAAAACAGCTGAAACGGGGCTTAAATGGGCTGTTTATTATAGTGAACGTTTGCACGTGGAGAGTGCCGTATTTGCTGGTCAATTGATTGAACAAGGAGCCATTGGAAAAGTGGTACAAGTTCTTGGGACTGGCCCACATCGTAGTAATGTAGAAAGCAGACCAAGCTGGTTTTTTGAAAAGGAGTATTATGGAGGTATTCTATGTGATATTGGTAGTCACCAAATTGAACAATTCCTTTACTATTCTGGCGCAAAAGATGCAAAAGTTGTACATAGTAAAGTGGGCAATTACAAACATCACCAATATCCAGAATTGGAAGACTTCGGCGATGCTACTTTAATTGCGGATAATGGGGCTACAAACTATTTTAGAGTAGACTGGCTGACTCCTGATGGCCTTAGCACTTGGGGGGATGGGCGTACATTCATTCTTGGAACAGATGGGTATATTGAAATTCGCAAATACGTAGACATAGCAAGGGATAAAACAGGAGACCATTTATACTTAGTAAATCAACAGACAGAGCAACATTTTTCTTTAAATGGAGAAGTAGGATTCCCTTACTTTGGTGAACTTATTTTAGATTGTTTAAACGATACTGAAAATGCTATGACTCAAGAACATACTTTTAAAGCCGCAGAACTATGCTTAATTGCACAACGAGACGCAATCTATGTAAATACGGAGATTGAATTAAGTAAGATCTAAAAAAGTGAGGTGTTATTTTTGTTAATAACACCTTATTTCATTTAATTGATTTTCTAAACATAAGTATAGAGGTGACTATATTGTCTACATTCCTAAGCGAAGATATGATGCTTAATCACGAAAGTTCAAAAGTTCTTTATCATGATTACGCGAAAAATATGCCAATCTATGACTTTCATACGCATTTAATGGCTGATGATATTGCTGCTAACAAAAAATATGAAAATATGACTGATATTTGGCTTAATGGAGACCACTATAAATGGAGGGCTATGCGGTGGTTTGGCGTAGAAGAAAGATTGATCACGGGGAATGCAAGTGACAAGGAAAAATTTTTAGCTTGGGCCCAAACGGTTCCATATACAATAGGAAATCCTCTTTATCATTGGTCACATTTAGAATTAAGTCGTTATTTCAATGTAAATGAGTTGTTCTCAGAAAAAAATGCACATAAAGTTTGGGATATCTGTAATGAGAGATTAAATGAAAGGAACATGTCCACAAATGGAATTTTAGAAAAATTTAATGTAAAAGTTGTATGTACGACTGATGATCCAATCGATACTTTAGAAATTCATCAAATCATACGTAAAGATGTAGGAATTACTACTAGGGTCCTACCTACATTTAGACCGGATCAAGCTTTAAATATTGAACAATCAAATTTTGTGAATTATATAGAAAAATTAGGTGAGTCAATCAACGGCGTTGTTTTAACATATGAAAACTTTATCGCTTCATTACATTCACGAATTGATTATTTTCACGCGAATGGATGCAGAATGTCTGATCATGGTTTTGAAATATTTCCATTTTCACCAGCTACTGAACAAGAAGTATCTTCTATCTTTGTACGTGCGTTGCAAGGAAAAACACTATCCCAAGAGGATATCAATAAATTTAAAACAAACACTCTTCTTCACCTGAGTAAAAAATATCATTCTCTTCATTGGACCATGCAATTACACATAGGTGCTTTAAGGAATAATAACACACGAATGTTCAAGTTAACGGGAAAAGATAGTGGGTACGACTCTATGTCTGACTTCCACCTAGCAAGACATTTAAATGGTTTTTTGAATGCCTTAGACAAAGATAACCTTTTACCTAAAACCATTATCTATAATTTAAATCCCGTTCATAATGCGATTGTGGCCTCTACTATAGGGAATTTTCAATCTTCTGATGCCAGAGCAAAAATTCAATTTGGATCCGGGTGGTGGTTTAATGATCAAAAAGACGGCATGCTAGATCAAATGAAAACATTATCTAATATAGGTTTGCTTAGCACTTTCGTAGGTATGCTTACAGACTCCAGAAGCTTTTTATCGTTCCCTCGCCATGAATATTTCAGAAGAATTTTATGTAATTTATTTGGGACTTGGATAGAAAATGGTGAGCTTCCAAGGGATTACGAATTTATAGGAAAAATAGTCAAAGATATTTGTTATCACAATGCCGTGAATTATTTTAACATCGAAATAAATGAGACAGTACCAATGAAAACGAATGAATCATGCAGTAAGATATAAAATTTCTATATGAAGGATGATCAACAATAAAGTGAAAAACTGGACATGATGTACTCATGTCCAGTTTTTTATTAATGAACGCCTTTCATCGCTTTCTTAATCACTGGTGTCAGTAATAGCATTACAACGCATAAAACGATGGCCAGCAATCCGATGATACCGAAATAGACGGTTTCTGGCACTTTATCAAACAGTTTGACTACTTGCGCATTGATCGCCTGTGCCATCGCATTTGAAAGGAACCAAAGGCTCATCGTTTGCGCTGAGAAGGCAGCAGGTGCCAGCTTTGTTGTCGCTGACAGTCCAACTGGTGATAAGCAGAGCTCTCCGATCACAACGAGGAAGAAGCTCAGAACGAGCCATAATGGGCTCACAAGTGTGTTCGGACCAGACATGTATGCAGGAATGATCATGATGATGAAGGATAACCCTGCAAACAGAAGGCCGAGTGAGAATTTAATCGGGGTAGACGGCTGTTTCTTCCCAAGTCTGACCCATAACCAAGCAAACACTGGAGACAGCAGCACAATAAAGATAGGGTTCAATGATTGGAACCATGAAGACGCTAGTGTCATCCCAAGAAAATTCAAGTTTGTTCGTTGATCTGCATATGTCGCTAAAATGTTTGAGCCTTGTTCTTGAATCGCCCAGAACATCACGGCAGCAAGGAACAATGGAATATAAGCGAGAACTCTGGATTGCTCCACTGCACTCGTCTTTTTACTGAAATACATGACAATGAAATAAACAATCGGAATGAGTACACCAAGGGCACTGACAAACCAAGTGAATAGATTAATTGTGAGTGCGCCTGTTTGAATGCCAATGACAGCAAAAACTGCGAGCAAAATCACAACCAATGATCCGTAAATTTTGAAGTTCTTACGTTCGGCAGCTGATAATGGATTTGTCACATAAGTGCCGGCAAGACCAAGGTTCGGTTTTTTTGTGACCACAAATGTAATGAGTCCAACAAGCATCCCAACGGCAGCGAGTGAGAACCCGAGGTGGAAATTCACTTTTTGACCGAGTGTTCCGACAATTAATGGGGAGATAAAGCCACCCATGTTGATCCCCATGTAGAAAATACTAAATCCAGAGTCCCTACGTGGATCTGTTTTTGTATACAGGTCGCCAACAATGTTTGAAACGTTTGGCTTAAGAAGACCTGTCCCAATAATAATCAGTCCCATACTAATAAAGAGCGCTGTTGCTCCACTTGGCAAAGCCAAAATCACGTGGCCAAGCATAATGAAAACTCCGCCATAAAACACCGTACTGGACGAACCAAATACCCGGTCGGCGAGCCATCCGCCAATAACTCCTGACATATAGACAAGCGCACCGTAGACAGACATGATCGAATTGGCTGTCGTCTGGTCAAAGCCTAGACCGCCTTTTGTCACCTCTGTGTACATATAATAAATAAGCAGTGCACGCATGCCATAATAGGAGAAACGCTCCCAAAATTCAGTGAAAAACAGTGTGTAAAGTCCTTTTGGATGTCCAAAAAACCCTTTTTGAGGAACACTTTTAACAATTTTATCGTGGTCAATTGTAGACATGGCATAGATCCTTTCTTAAAAAAAGAGATATGAGAAAAATGATATTCTTGTATAGTTCTTGTGTCAATATAAAACTATTCTAAAACAGGAAAATGTTAGTTCAATAGGCTTAAAGACTCAAAAAATTGAAAAATTCATTGAAGTAAAAATTATCGGAAAGTTATTCCGGAAGAATTTATTTAAAATTTGAAGCAATGTACAAGCAAACCTTTACCACATGCATAGGATGACGAGAGAACATGTGTGAAAAGGAGTGATTTAGGTTGGGGGAATTGAATGAAGCTGATCTAAAAAAACCTGTTGTCAATGTACTAGATTTTGGCGTGATTGCTGACGGGAAAACGGATTGCACAGCCAAGCTCAATGAATGTTTAGAATGGACAAAAGCACAAGGGTATTCCCATGTCTGGCTGCCGAGCGGCACATATTTAATCGATGCGGTGTACAGAGGTGATTCATTTTTTCCTTTCCGAGGTGCAGGTATACGGGTGCCAAGTCATATATGCATTGAGATGGCGCCAGACGCTGTGATAAAGGTAAAACCAAATGATTCATGGGGGTATGCAGCCTTTTATATAGGAAAGGTTCAGAATGTGACCATCCGAGGCGGACGTATTGAAGGGGATCGTCATGAGCATGTATACAAGCCGCTCCCCTCTGAACGAAAAACCCATGAATGGGGCTTTGGGGTGTGCATTGAAGGTGCCTCCCATGTCGAGGTGAATCATGTCCAAATCAAAAATTGTACGGGAGACGGCATTATTGTCAGTCCCCATGGTTTATTGACAGAGGGTGAACCGTACTCGCCTGCTGCATCTATTGATATTTCCGGCTGCACCATCACAGATTCGAGGCGCAACAACATTTCGATTACAGGCTGTGATGGGGTCATTGTGGAGGACTGTCTCTTGGAAAGAGCAGGAGTAAATGGGGTCGAGCCAAGAATGGGCATTGATATTGAAGGCTATGGAGAAAATGCCGTTAATATGGAAGAACCGCTGAATATTCAGATTCGAAACAACATCGTCAGAGGAGGGGCTGCGAGCTCAATCTATAACTTTAACGGTTATGGTGTGATCATTGAAGGCAATCATACAGATAGCAGTATCTCCTATGGCTTCTCCACCGAAACGATCATTGCCAACAATATGATTCGTGCAGTGGGAGGAGGTGTTACAAAAGCAGGGATTACGAGCTTAGGCGTCTCACTTGGCCAAACCGAAAACAATGTGATTATTATTGGCAATATGATTGAGGGGTTTGAAAAAGGGATTGATGTGAGGGGAGACAGTGTTCACATTACAGGTAATAAGATTAGTCTTTTTGAAGATGCGGCTGTGTCCGTTTATATGGCGAATCGTATTCTAATAGAAGGAAACCATATTGAATCAGGAACGAATACCGGAAAAAGGAGCGCCTCCCTGCGTATCTATCAATCGGATAGTGTCGTCTTTTCAAACAATACGGTCTATTCTGTTATCGATGCGGCCGTGGTGAGAGGAACGAATATCCTGATCCAGCACAATCAATTCAAAGAATTCAGCAGAGGAATCTGGGTGCAGGAAGGGGAAACAGGGATCAATGGCAACCACTTTATTCAAGAAGGACACCCGGAGCTAGATTCTTCCTATACGATCAGTGTCACCGAAAATGCAAAGGCTTTCATCTGGCAGAATCGCTTTAAAAACTATCAAAACTACGCTGTATACAGTAGCACGACAGGGGCATTAGAAATTAAAGACAATTCCTTTGAAGAAACATCCTTATATGTGGTGATGTATATTAAAAATGGTTCACCACAAATTGGAGATAACCGCTTCTATTTAAATCGATCGATCGGACAGCCGACAGCGATCTTTATTGACCAGGCTTCCTCAGCTCGTGTGCTGCGCAATAACATCATCAATCTATCTCCTCAAAAAGCGATTGCTGTCCGCACCGCAAATTCCACTCATTCTGTCATCGCTCACAACATGCTGGAGCGCAGTCAATTGTTGACACATACCACAGACCGGCTCATCGGAAATATTGAGATTGATACGCCATCATAAGCGTTTGAAATCCCTTATTTTGGAGGTTCAGAAGGCGGTTGACAATCCTGTAAAAAGGGCATATAGTAATAATTATTTTTCATTTTTCGCAACATTTGCCCTTTTTTTATTAATAAAACCGATTAATTCAATCAGAAAAATGTATCTTCTAAGGACTTCAGTTTGATACATGTAGGATATAGAAAGGATGAAGAACAAGTGTCACAGCCGAAAAGGAAGCTCAAGCTAGGCGTATTCATCGCAGGAACTGGACATCACGTTGCCTCTTGGAGACATCCGAATGCAGTACCAGACGCAGCCATGAACCTAGATTATTTTAAACAATTAGCGAAAAAGGCAGAGGAAGGAAAGCTGGATTTGCTCTTTTTAGCTGACAGTTTATCCATTAATCAAACCTCTCATCCGAACGTATTAACGAGATTTGAACCGCTCACGCTGCTTTCATCGATTGCTGAGTCTACTTCAACGATTGGTTTAGCAGCAACAGCTTCCACTACATACAGTGAGCCTTTCCATATTGCAAGACAGTTTGCCTCCCTTGATCATTTATCAGGCGGAAGAGCGGCATGGAATGTGGTCACATCTTCTATTGAAGAAACAGCGAAAAATTTTAGCGGAGAAGAGCATTTAGCACACCATAAACGTTATGAACGGGCAGAAGAGTTCGTCGAAGTCGTCAAAGGTCTCTGGGATTCTTGGGAGGAAGACGCCCTTGTCAGAAACAAGGAAACAGGAGAATTCTTCGAATCTAGTAAGCTTCATGAGCTCCAGCATAAAGGTGAGTTCTTCTCAGTCAGGGGGCCTCTCAACTTATCACGCACGCCGCAAGGGCAGCCTGTGATCATTCAAGCAGGATCTTCCGAAGATGGTCAAAAGCTTGCAGCAAAAACAGCAGAGCTCATTTTCACTGCACAAAACGATCTCGAAAAAGCGAAGGAATTTTATCAAAGCTTGAAGGGGAAAGTAGAGGCTGCTGGCCGTGCTAGAGAGGACGTCAGCATCATGCCGGGTATCTTCCCGATCATTGCTGATACAGAGGAAGAAGCCCGAGCAAAATATGAAGAATTACAGGAGCTGATTGTTCCTGAGATTGGACTGAGCATTCTGCAAAATTACTTAGGCGGGATTGATCTGTCTCAGTATCCGTTAGACGGACCGCTTCCAGAGATTGATCCGAGCACGTCAAATGCGGTGAAAAGCCGTTTTGATCTCGTGATGAATATGGCGAGAAAGGATAACCTGACCATTCGCCAGCTCTATCAATCGGTTGCCGGCTCACGCGGTCATAATATTTTCATTGGAACGCCGGAGCAGCTGGCAGACGTGATGGAAACATGGCTGAATGAAGAAGCAGCAGACGGCTTTAATGTGATGCCGCCGCTCTTGCCAGAAGGACTGGATGTGTTTGTAGACCGCGTCGTCCCAATCCTTCAGGAACGAGGCTTATTCAAAACCGATTACACAGGACAAACCTTACGAGAAAATCTCGGACTAACAGAGCCAAAAAATCGCTACACGACATAAGGTGAGGTGACTAACGTTGGGATACACGTTTCGTCTGGCAACAGATGCAGATATAGAGGCGCTTCTTGAACTAACAACAAGAGCCTATGAGCCAATTCGTGAGCTCGGCATTCAGTTCCAAGCAGCACATGCCGATTTCGCTCTCGTTCAGAATAATGTACAAAAGAATCTTTGCTATGTGATGGAAGAAAACGGAGAGCTTCTATCCACCTTATCACTCCGTATGCCTTGGGGAGAGCAGCCAGGACCGTTCGGCGTCCCTCACATCTGGTGGTTTGCCTCAGAACCAGCCGCCAAAAAAGGGACAGGTTCTGCCTTGCTGGAATGGGTTGAAACCGAAGTACTAAGGGATACACTAAAGGTACCGTACGTGTCACTCGGTACAGCTGATAAGCACCCGTGGCTCGTAGAAATGTATGAGCGCAAAGGCTATGTCAGAGCAGGAGAAAAGGATTTAGGCAAAGGTCATATCACGATTTATTTAAAAAAACAATTAAGATCAGATATCACACAACCATAAGACGAAAGAAGGGTTTTCGAACATGAAAAACAAAAAGTGGCTAGTCGTTCTTTTTGCAGCAATGCTGGCAGTTTTAGCAGCTTGCGGTGGTAACAATCAAAGTGAAGGCAAAGACGAAAAAGTATTAAAAGTAGGCGCTACTGGACAAAGCTATCCATTCGCTTATAAAGACAATGGCAAGCTTGTCGGATTCGATGTTGAAGTAACAGAAGCCATTGCGAAAAAGCTTGGCTACAAACTAGACTGGCAGCTGAGCGAATTCAGCGGACTAATGGGACAGCTGACATCTGGTAAGCTCGATACGGTGTCAAACCAAGTTGCCATTACAGACGAGCGTAAACAAACATTTAACTTTACAGATACGTACGCATACGCAGGAACACAAATCATCGTAAAAAAAGACAACAACGACATCAAAGGTCTTGATGATTTAAAAGGAAAAACAGTGGCGGCGGTTCTTGGCTCTAACCATGCTAAAAACTTAGAGAGCAAAGACCCAGATAAGAAAATTAAGATTAAAACATATGAAACGCAAGACGGCGTATTAAATGAAGTGGCAAATGGCCGCGTAGATGCTTATGTCAACGGCCGCAGTGTATTACTTGCTCAAATTGAAAAAACAGGTCTGCCGCTGAAAATCGTAGGCAACCCAATTGTGTATGAAGAAGTAGGCTACCCATTTGCGAAAGATAAAAAGCATGACAAACTAAGAGAAGAATTTAACAAAGCCATCAAAGAATTAAGAGAAGACGGGACACTTAAGAAATTGTCTGAGAAATATTTCAAAGACGATGTCACAGTGCCAATTAAAAAATAACAACAGCGGCGGTGAAGAGCAGACATGAACAAAATTGATTGGCAGTATATGGTGACGGTTTTTCCGACACTGCTTCAATACTTGCCGATAACGATCTTCATGGCGATTGTCTCCATGGTATTTGCCATTATCATTGGTGTGGTATTCGCTCTTATTACGAAAAACCGGATACCTGTTTTATACCAATTTGCCAAGCTGTATATTTCTTTCTTCAGAGCGGTTCCAACCTTGGTTCAGCTCTTTCTCATTTATTTTGGTCTCCCGCAGCTATTCCCTGCGATGACCTCAATGGATGCTTTAACAGCGGTCATTATCGGATTAAGTATTAAAAACTCAGCATACTTAGCAGAAATTTTCAGAGCGGCTCTGAACTCAGTGGATGAAGGGCAGCTTGAGGCATGCTTATCTGTCGGTATGACAAGATGGCAGTCTTACGTCAGAATTATTTTCCCGCAGGCCATCAGAAATGCGATTCCAGCGACGGGGAATACCTTTATTGGTCTTTTAAAAGAAACATCTCTTGCCTTTACGATTGGTGTGGCAGAAATGTTTGCACAAGGGAAGATGATTGCATCGGCGAACTATAAATACTTTGAAACCTATTTAGCCGTAGGGATTGTGTATTGGGTGATGACCATCATTTATAGCTTCCTGCAAGACCTATTTGAACGAAAAATCAGCAAACCTTACCGGAATTAAGGAGGTGTGGACATGATCAAGCTCACCAATTTGAAGAAATCATTCGGCGACCTTGTCGTCTTAGACGGAATCAATCTCGACGTGCAAAAAGGGCAGGTTGTGGCCATTATCGGACCTTCTGGCTCCGGTAAATCCACTTTGCTGCGCTGCTTAAATTTATTAGAAACACCAGATGAAGGCACGATTGAAATTGGCGATGCGAAGCTCGATGCGTCTAAATATTCACGTAAAGAAGCCCATCACCTGCGTCAACAAACGGCCATGGTGTTTCAAAACTATAATTTATTTAAAAACAAGACAGCACTGCAAAACATTACAGAATCATTGCTTGTGACGAAAAAAATGACAAAGCAGCAGGCGAATGAAATCGGTATGAAACTGCTGAAGCAGGTAGGGCTAGAGCAAAAGGCTGACAGCTATCCAGTCACATTATCTGGCGGGCAGCAGCAGCGGATTGGGATTGCCCGCGCGTTAGCGGTTGATCCACATGCGATTTTGCTGGATGAACCAACGTCAGCGCTTGATCCAGAGCTTGTCTCAGGTGTGCTTCAAGTCATTAAATCCATTGCGATTCAAGAAACAACAATGATCATCGTCACACATGAAATGGCGTTTGCAAGAGAAGTGGCAGACCATGTGATTTTCATGGCAGATGGTCATATTATTGAGCAGGGGACGCCAACTGAGTTATTTGATGAAACGAAGAATGAACGGACGAAACGATTTATCCAAAAAGAAGCAGCGGCTGAAGAAGCATAAGCTGCTTTTTATTCTTTAGAGGGGTGATTGACAGTGAAATCAATAGGAAATGGAGCTTTAAACAAACGTTTAATCAACATTCGCCGAGCGCTTCATGAGCATCCAGAGCTGGCGTTTGAAGAATATGAAACGACAAAGAAACTGCGCCGCTGGTTAGAAGAGGAAGGGATCACTGTACTTGATATCCCAGCCCTGCAAACAGGCGTTGTCTGTGAAATCAAAGGAGAACAAGAAGGACCGACAATTGCTCTGAGAGCCGATATTGACGCTCTTCCGATTGAAGAAGCATCTGCCGAACCATTTTCTTCAAAGGTACCGGGCAAAATGCATGCATGCGGTCATGATTTCCATACAGCTTCTATTTTTGGGGCGGCACTTTTATTAAAGGAGCGGAAACACGAAATCAAAGGCACGGTCCGTATTTTGTTCCAGCCGGCTGAGGAAGTTGCTCAAGGAGCGAAGCACGTTATAGAGGCAGGCGTTTTAGATGGAGTCGATGCGATTTTTGGTATGCACAACAAACCTGACCTGCCAGTTGGCACGATTGGCATTAGAGAAAAAGCATTGATGGCGAGTGTGGATCGGTTTGAAATCGATATTAAAGGAACGGGAGGTCATGCCGGGATTCCAAATCACACGGTGGACCCCATTGCCATCAGCGGGCAGATCACAAGTGCCCTTCAGCAAATCGTCAGCCGCCGCATCAGCTCCTTGCATCATGCGGTTGTCAGCATCACACGCATTCAAGGCGGTACGTCATGGAATGTGATTCCCGACCGTGTCGAGATGGAAGGAACCGTTCGGACGTTTGAGCCTGAAGTAAGAGCGATGATTCCAGAGCTCATGAAAAAAATCGTCAGCGGAATTGCAGAGGGATTTGGAGCAGAGGCTGAAGTGAGATGGCATCCGTATTTGCCTTCTGTCATGAATGATGAGCGTCTGACAAAGGTAGTAGAAGAAACGGCTGGCTCGCTTGACTTACGTGTCGTGCAGGCAGAGCAGTCACCGGGCGGAGAAGATTTTGCCCTTTATCAAGAACGCATTCCAGGCTTTTTTGTATGGATGGGGACCAGTGGTACGAAGGAGTGGCATCACCCTGCGTTTACTTTAAATGAAGACGCACTTCCGGTTGCTGCTGCCTTCTTTGCTGAGCTTGCCGTTCGGGCATTGGAGTCTCGATCATGGAGCTAACAAAACAACTGGCAGAGGCAGTGCTTTCTGCTGATCCGCTGCAAGATGAACGGGCCATTCAGATGGCTAGAAATGGCCTGTTAGATGCTGCGGCATCAGCGCTTGCTGCGAAAGAGGATGAAGGGATTCAGAAGCTGATGCAGCTTGTTGAACAGGAAGGCGGAGCCGCTCAGATTCCTGTCATGGGACAAGGGAGGAAGGTGAGTCGCCAATCCGCAGCAATGCTGAACGGCTACCTCATCCATGCCCTTGATTATGATGATGTGCACTCAGATGTGAGAGGACATCCAAGTGCGGTCATCATTCCGGCGCTGCTATCACAGCTGACAGACGGCAAAGGGTATGGCGAACGGTTTTTAGCTGCCTACATCACAGGTGTTGAAGTGATGGCAAGACTTGGCGAATCCATCGGCAAAGCACATTATGAGCGGGGCTGGCATAATACGGGAACACTCGGAGCCATTGCGGCAGTGTGTGCGATTGGCTATTTGAAGCAGGTCACACGAGAAGAACTGACGAAAGCTATCGGCTTTGCCGGGGCGCAATCAGCTGGAATGCGAAAGCAATTTGGCTCTGATATGAAACCATTACAAGCCGGCTTAGCTGCTAAAACAGCCGTTTGGTCTATGGATTTAGCTTGTTCAGGTTTTGGCGGGAATGACTCGGTTCTTGATGGCGCACTTGGTTTCTTTTCACTTTATGGAGATCAGGAGCTTGCGGAAAGCCGTTTGCTAGAAGGCTATGGTTCTACATGGCGTATCGTTTCACCTGGGCTGTGGTTCAAAGTATATCCATTCTGCTCAGCAGCCCACCATGCGGCAGATGCGATCCAATCTTTAATGAAAGAGCGGGCTTTTTTGCCGGAGCAGGTAAGACAGGTCGATGTCATATTCCCGCCAGGCGGAGATGCAGCGCTTATTGAACGAACACCTTTGACTGGGGAAGAAGGACGATTCAGTGTCGAATATGTCATCGCACTTGCAGTGTTTGGACAGACGCTTACGCTGGATGCCTTTACGAAAAAAAATATTCCATCAGACATGCGGATATGGATGAAACGGGTGAGCAGAGGATATGATCAAACGATAGAGCCCCATCCCGATGCTGTTCCAAAAGGACGCTTTACGATTGTGAAGCTCACCTTATCTGACGGCACCACCATCAGCAAACGAGTTGATGTACCTCGGGGAGCACCAGGCTGTGCGTTATCGAAAGAAGATATCATACAAAAGTTAAGCAGCGTCACAAGCGCATCACAAGATCAGCAGATTTTACAGGCGGTTAAAGAGGGAAACGACGCTGCGTATTTGAAGTTGCTGGCATGATAAAAAAGCTCATCGATAGAGATGAGCTTTCAGCGTGTAGACAAACCCTCGCATTCGGTGTCAGTTTTGCGCTCCGGTGCTCGCCCTTCCTAGACTGCAAAGGTTTTCTATCACGCTGAAAGGAAGACAAAGGGCTAAAATAAAGATCATTTTAGCCCTTTGTCAACAATCTGAAAGCTCATCAATAGAGATGAGCTTTTTTAAATAGATCTATCATAAACTGTCAGGAAGTTCTTTATCTAAATATATGAGAATTCCTCATGAGTTAAAGAACCATAAATGACAATGTCCTCATCTTGATATGTTTTAAAGTAATGTTGAATCATAACTCAACTAACATCTTGACCATCTTCTGCAATTCCATCATCAAAAAACTCATGTGATCCACCGCAGTATTAGTTCTTTCAAAAAGTATGAATAAAAGATGACCAAACGATGATAAGTTCATGAAAACAGTGGAATCCAATTGAGATTTGAGAGGGAAGATGTAAAATAAAGCTACATAAAGAAAAACAATGGCAGCAGCGGAGGCTGATGATGAAAATATTAATGATTGAAGATAATCAGAGTGTTTGTACAATGACGGATATGTTTTTTCAACGAGAGGGATTTCAAGCTGAATTCGTTCATGATGGATTAGAAGGACTGAATCGCTTTCAGCAAGAGGAGAATTGGGATCTGCTCATCTTAGATGTCATGCTTCCTTCGATGGATGGTCTGACCATTTGTCAAAAGGTGCGTCAGATCAGTGATGTTCCGATTATCATGCTGACAGCAAAGGAAACCGAATCTGATCAAGTGCTTGGTTTTGATCTTGGGGCAGATGATTATGTGACCAAGCCCTTTAGCCCACTCACCTTGATGGCAAGAATTAGAGCGGTGAAACGACGCTTTGCTCATACAACGACTCAAGAAAAGGTGAATGAGGGTGAACGGCTGGAGACAGCACATTTTCAGTTGGATAAGAAAACGAGGGAAGTTTTCCTGGATGGAGAGCGAATAGAGAACCTCACACCGAAGGAATACGATCTGTTGTGCTTTTTTATTCAGCATCCTCGGCAAGTATTTTCACGAGAACAATTGCTTGAGCAAATTTGGGGATATCAATTTTATGGAGATGAACGAACGGTAGATGTCCATATTAAACGGCTGCGCCAAAAAATTGGGAACGGTCCTAAGCCCTTTTTGTATACAGTATGGGGCGTAGGGTATAAGTTCGATGAAGATTAAATATTTTTATCAGCTGCTGATCAGTCATCTTGGGTTATTGCTCATCGCCATTGTCATTATCAGCACCCTTTTATCTCATTTTGTGAAAGATATTGCCTATCAAAACAGAGTGAATGAAATGAGCTCCTATGGGAATGAAATCTTGCAAGATTATAAACGACTCCCTAAAAGCGAGATGACCTTTCGTCTGCGTCCATTTGAAGATATTCTTTCGACGAGGCAAATTCGTTTTTTCGTGTTTGATGAAAAAGGAGATATTCTCTCTCAGCAGCAAGAGATGCCGCCGCATGAAGTATTATTGACAAAGGATTTATGGGCCAAACTCTCAAAAGGAGAGCAAATCATTGACAAGCGAAGTGATTCACGCCGCCTTGATCAAGAGGCATCACTTGTGGCACTCCCTGTCATGGAGGATGGAAAGCTAAAGGGTGGAGTCGTCCTTATTGCCCCGATTCAAGGCGCTGAACAGCTCATCGCCCAAATGAATCGTTATCTGTATATCATCGTATTTGTGGCACTGACGATCACCTTTATTCTCAGCCTGTTCTTGTCTAAATTTCATGTGAACCGCATCAAAAAGTTGAGAGAGGCGACTGAAAAGATTGCGCAAGGTGATTACAACATCAAGCTTGAAAACAAACACCTTGATGAAATTGGCACACTTGGTGAGGATTTTAATATGATGGCCAAGCGTCTTCAGCAATCAAGAGAGGAAATTGACCGGCTCGAAAAGCGCAGACGCCAATTCATCGCAGATGTGTCTCACGAATTGAAAACTCCGCTGACCACCATTCGAGGACTGGTGGAATGGCTGAACACAGCGGATGTGTCAGCAGAAGAGAAAGAGAAATGCTATTCCTTAATTACTGACGAGACAAAACGTATGCTGCGCCTCGTCAATGAAAATATGGATTATGAGAAAATTAGATCGAATCAAATTACCCTTCAGAAATTTCACTATCCACTCATTGACACATTTGAAGTGATGAAAGAGCAGCTGAGCCGAATCGCCGAAGAGAAAAACAATCAGCTGATCGTGGATGTTGATCCCAAGCTAAAGGTTTATGCGGATTATGACAGGCTCATTCAAATGCTTGTCAATATCACAAAGAACGCGATTCAATTCACAGAAGGTGGTCGTATTTACTTAAGAGGAAAACAAGGAAATCAAGAGACGATCATTGAAGTGGAAGACACAGGCATTGGCATTGCGCCAGATGAAGTCAAACACATATGGGAACGTTTTTATAAAGCGGATATCTCAAGAACGAATACACCGTATGGAGAATACGGATTGGGCTTGTCCATCGTGAAGCAGCTTGTGGACTTACATGAAGGGCATATTGATATGAAAAGTGAAAAAAACAATGGAACGACATTTACCATTCGACTGCCGTTTCCAGAAGAAAAGGGCTAAAATGAAGTTCATTTTAGCCCTTTTTGGTGAATCACCACTTATTCATTTTTGGTAAACGTTAACCCAATATGAGCAAGTGCCTGCGGTAAATCTTTTCGGATGGTGATGTCTTTAAACGATATATTGGATTGAATCGCACTTAAAGCAAGGTCTTGTTTAATGCCTGTTAAAACTGCCGAAATTCCTAAAAGTCTCAGCGTTTGTGCGTAGCTGACCAAATATTGAATGCTCTGTTCATTCAGGCTTTTTGTTCCCGATACATCAATAACCAAATGAGAGAGCGACAGCCTGTAGCTTTCCTGTAAAATGGTTTCCAAAATATGCTGAGCACGTGTCTCTTCAATATCACCAAGCAGAGGAAGCACGGCGACACCGTCAACAACTGGTACGATCGGTACAGACAATTGCTGAATCTGCCTGTTGGCACGGTCTAGCTCGAGAACGTAGCTTAATAAAGAAGCCATCGTTTCAAACATATACACATGCTCTTCTGTGAAATGATTTGGTCTCACATCAAGTCCGCAAATCGTTCCGTAGTTCGTCCCATCTGTGAAATCAATGGGAACCCCAATGAACGAGCCGCCTTGAAGATTTTTCGTGACCTCTAAGTATTTAAATCGGTCATCTTTCGAAATGTCAGGGATCACAAGTGTAGCCTGATGGTCGACCGCCAGCTTGCAAAATGTCTTTTCGTAAGGAAGTTCTTCCCCTTCTTCAAGAAGCTGCTCGTCATGATTTAACACTTTTACAATTTGATTGGTGTTTTGATCATTTTTAGCGATAAACAGTGTATTCACACCAATGAATTGACTCATCATGTTTAAAATACTAGTAGAAGCATCATGAAAATTGCGAAACTGTTTTAATAGTTGTTGACGAGGCATTGTTTTAGGACTCCTTGTAGCTCCGATCATAGGTCGGAACGGATAGTTGATTTGTCTCTATCATACAAAATCAAACGAGAAATAGATACACTTTAATGCGCAGAGAACTCGAATCGGCGAGAGGAAAAAAGACTGCCGGATCTTAAGATCTGGCAGCCTGCTGATTAAAGGGAGACAGGGACAGTAGACATAGAGAAAAATTCCTCATATAAGGCTTGAACAGCTTCTTTTTCTTGAGCCGCTTTGACGCCAAACATCATGCTGACCTCTGAAGAACCTTGATTGATCATTTCAATATTGACCTTCGCTTTTGACAGCGCTTTTGCCGCTCTTGCTGTTGTGCCAACATTATGACGCATCGCTTCTCCTACAACCATAATCAGCGAGAGATTCCGCTCTAAAACGACCTCATCTGCATCAAGCACGAGCTTTAAGCGGTCTAGCAGCTCTTGTTCAATATGCTGCTCCTCCAGCTGATCCTGCCTTAAAATAATGGTCATATCATCAATGCCAGAAGGTACGTGCTCATATGTAAGCCCATATTCCTCTAATGTTTGCAGCACCTTACGACCAAAGCCGACCTCTCTGTTCATCAAATATTTACTAATGTAAATGCTGCAAAATCCATTATCTGAGGCGATTCCAACAACAGGTCCATTTGTATGATCGCGCTGATTCACAATTTTTGTGCCTTTTGCCGAAGGATTATTGGTGTTTTTAATCTGAACCGGAATGCCTGCACGGAAGGCTGGAATGAGTGCTTCATCATGAAAAACAGAAAATCCAGCATACGACAGCTCGCGCATTTCCCGGTATGTCAGCTCTGTAATCTCTTTCGGTTCATGAACGATCGTTGGATTGACAGCATAGACAGCATCCACATCTGTAAAGTTTTCATACACATCTGCCTTTAGACCGTTCGCCAAAATGGAGCCGGTAATATCGGAGCCGCTTCGCGAAAAGGTAACGATGTCTCCCGCTAGACTAAAGCCAAAAAAGCCAGGGAATATAATAATGCCAGAGCGCTCTCTTAATTTGTACAAATGATCATATGACTCCGGCAGGACTTGCGCTTGACCAGGCTCATCGCTCACAAACAAACCAGCTTCCTTTGGATTCACATAATGAGCTTCCACACCCTGGTGGCGGAAATAGGCAGCAATGAGCTTTGCATTATTGTCTTCGCCGCTTGCTTTGATGGCATCAAGATAGCACTCAGGGCGGGATGAATCAGCCTGTAATAATGCGTCTAGATCTTGCCTGATGGTGTCGATAATGTCTTGACCTAATCCGAGTTCATCCGCTATTGAGGCATACCTCTCGATGACGGCTTCCTTTAAATCATGTGCTTCGCCTAAACGTAAATATTGTTCACCACAGCTAATTAATAGATCGGTGACCTTCGTATCCGTTGAATGCCGTTTTCCTGGTGCGGAAACAACGACTGCTTTTCGAGCTGGATCTGCTGTTACAATGTCAAATACCTTTTGCAGCTGCTTGCCAGATGCAAGTGAACTGCCACCAAATTTCACGACCTTCAATGCATACATCTCCTATAGTAAAAATTTTCTCACAAATTGAATAGTTCCTATTATCAACTCTTTTCTTTAAATTATCAAGGTTTTTCTTCACTAGAAATACAAATGTATTTATAGAGAGGACGGTATTGTGTGAGTATATGAAAAAAGAGCCGGCCATATGCCGAGCTCTTTTTCTTATGAAGAAGACGAGGAGGAAGATATCTCCTGCTTCATCACTTTGTTATCACGTTTTGCCTTTAAGAAAAAGGAGAGGATGAGTCCAATGACTGCAATCAGACCAGAAATGAAAAATGACGTATTCATTCCATGAACGGCTGATTTTAATGGATTGGCTAATTCTGCATTTGCAGCAGAGCTGCTCATGATGGAAACAAGCACAGCCGTTCCAATGGAACCGCCTACTTGTCTCATCGTGTTATTCATCGCTGTCCCATGCGGGATCAAATGAGGCGGTAATGCGTTAATACCTGCCGTTGTCAGCGGCATCATGATCATCCCAACCCCGATTAAGCGAAGCGTATAGGCGACCGTAATGAGAGCGATCGATGAATCAAGGGTGAGCAGCATAAATGGCAGGGTGGTAACGGTGAGGATCGTAAATCCGCCTAATGCGAGCCCTCTTCCGCCGACTTTATCAAAAATCCGTCCGATAATTGGTGACAGGAATCCCATAAAGAGAGCACCTGGCAATAAGATCAGCCCTGTATCAAGTGCAGACAGCCCTCTGACATTCTGCGTATAAAGCGGCAGAATTGTCTCTGTACCAATTAATAAAGCAAAGACAAGCATTCCAAGGAAGGTTGTTAAGCTAAAGATCGCAAATTTAAATACGCCAAACTCAAGCATCGGTCTTGTTAGGTTCGACTGGCGCAGGATAAAGAAGAACAAGCTCACGGCGCCGACAATCAGCGAAATGAGAACAGTCGCACTCGTCCATCCATACGTGCCGACACTAGAAAATCCGTAAAGCAGCCCGCCGAAACCGAAGGACGACAAGATGACAGATAAGACATCAATACGTGTCTCTCGCTGCTGTGTGACATTTTTCATTAAGAAGAAAGCAAGAATAAGGTCGATGATACCGATTGGCAGAACAATATAGAACAGAGCCTTCCAGCTGAAGGAATCGACAATCCAGCCGCCGAGTGTTGGTCCAAGCGCTGGTGCGAACGAAATGACAAGTCCGACCATGCCCATTGCCTGCCCACGTTTTTCTTTTGGGAAAATGGTTAAAAAGATCGTTTGCATCAGCGGCATTAAAATCCCTGCACCGGCTGCCTGTACGATACGCGCTGCAAGTAACACCGGGAAATTCGTAGCAAATGAAGCAAGAATTGTACCGGCTGTAAAGATGCTAAGTGCCGTTAAAACTAAAGAACGGCTCGAAAATTTCTCAATTAAGAAAGCCGTAATCGGGATGAGAATCCCGTTTGTCAGCATAAAGGCTGTTGTAAGCCACTGTCCTTTGCTGACCTCAATATTGAAGTCCTCCATGATATGTGGGATCGCTGGAATAAGAAGCGTTTGGTTTAATATCGCGACGAATGCCCCAACGAGAAAAATCCCAACAATCACAGATCGATTGTAAGATGTTGTTGATTGGTTCATGTTATCCCTTCTTTATCTATAAAATGATGCTTTTCAGCTGTGACACGTTTTGTGATAAAACGCTGTTTTTGCCTAAATAATCGAGCAGTGAGCTGATTAAAAAGGTTCTCGGTTGGTCCTTTGATAATTCCTGATTGAGCAGCTCATACGCAGAGAGGAGATCATTTTTTTCTTCTCCGTTTGGCCATGAGTGAAGCTCTTGTTTGATCTTTGTTAAGTACGAATTGACAAGTTTTTCTTCGTCATATTCGTCCTGTGAGGAAAGCAAATAAGAGTTCATCAGCTCGTCTGTTAACACAGGTTCAATGGAACAAGGCTTTTTCGATACACGATCCATCACACCGATGATCATTTCGGCAGCAATTTCTAATTGGATGTTTTTTTGCTCAATCGCCAGCATTAAGATGAATTCTCTCATTAATCCATTGAGAACAATCACTAAATCCCAGACATATGGAGCGACAGATTCACCATATGTACTTAAAATAATGTCTCTGTGCCGCTGCATGATAATGGAGCGTGTTTCACGTAAATGCTTAATGACAATGGGCGAATGCTGAGAAAAAGCTTCAAAGGACAGCATGTTCAAAAATTTATGATTCTCTTTAAACTCTTCAAGCTCAAGCTTGATCTTCTTTGTGAATTTTTCCTTTTTGGACAGCGTCGTTTCTGAATGAATGATGCGGGAAATCTCTCTCATTTTGCGCTGATTGTATTTAATCAGTTCTAATAGAAGAGCTTCCTTTGAATCAAACAGTTTATAAATAGACGCTTTGGATATTTTACAGGCATCGGCAATTGACTGCATGGAGACACTCATATAGCCTTTTTGAGAAAACAATTTCTTCGAAACCCGCAAAATCTCTTCTTGCTTTTCGTTCATCTTCTTAAGTCCTTTCCGAATCGGCAAAACCATATGGTCACAATGGAAACCGAGTGGTCACTTTGGCTATCATAACAAAACCAATGCCTTAAGACAAGAAAATGAACTTAAAAAATACCCGTCTGTATGACAGGTACTTTATCCTTCCGCATGTGCGACATATATTTTTGTTTTGCCGTGAAGTTCAACGACCAAAAGGTCTTCTCTCTCCTTCACAGAGTAAATAGCGGTCCCTTTTTGCAGCCTAGAAGCTGTACCATGTTCAAAATTTTTGGCGGCTGTTTTCTGAATGACACCTACTTGCTGATGTTTTGTGACGTGTAAGGATGTCGTCCAATCTACATTTGTTTCATACACGGTTCCTTCCCATTGAAATAAATCTGCCTGCTGATCCATAGCTAATAACTCTTCCGCACTAGGTGGTTTTGACTGGGAATGATATTGGACTGACTGGCAGGCGCATAAGGAAAACGTGAGCAGCAAGAGCAATAAACTAAACCATATGTTACGTATCAAAAAAGGTTCCTTCCCTTCAATACAGTGTTTCTTAAGTAATGGACGTGAATGAAGTTAAATCGTTACATGCCTAGTCAGTTCATGAGTTTTAGGTGAATGAGATTGTATGTTGGCACAAAATACGATACATTTATCGTATGACGAATCCAAACCATCCAAACAAAGAAGATATGAGACTGATTTCTGTGCTGCACGCATTGGCTGATCCAATCCGGTTAGAAATTGTCCGCTGCTTGGCAGAAGCGGGGGAGAGGACATGCGGCACGTATGAGATGAATATTGCCAAATCCACGCTTTCCCATCACTTCAAAGTGCTGAGGAAGGCAGGCGTCGTGAAAGTGAGAATTGACGGGAAGCACCGTTACTATTCTTTAAGAAAAGAAGACATCGAGACCGCTTTTCCTGGACTCATGTCATCGATTCTAGCTGTAGATAAAAAGCGGTGGTAAGCCAGCTGTCTATGAAGAGCAGCTGGCTGTTTTATTTCCCGAAAATGGCGTCGTACAGCCGTTTCACTGCCGGTTGAATATCCTCTCGCCTCATATGCGAGAAGCCGAGGACGAGCGGAACAAAGCCTGGCTGATGTCCCGGCAATTGCTCATCAAGGGTAAAACGATCCATACCGTACATTTTCAGCTTCCTTTCTTTCGCTCGCTGTAAAATCTCATGCTGCGTCCGATTTGAACGGAACTCTGCGATAAAATGAAGCCCGGCATTTTCTCCAATAATCCGCACATTGTCAGCAAAAACCATATTGAGCTCTTCAATGAGCTGCTTCCGTTTTTCCTCATATAAACCATTCATGCGTTTAATATGCCGTTGATACGCCCCATCTTTTATAAAATGAAGAAGGGTGTATTGTGTAAAAAGATTAGCTGTTTGAATGAAAAAATGCTGTTCCTCCTTATAGCGTCTCAATAAATGCTGAGGCAGCACCATATAGCTTAGCCGCAAGCCGGGCAGCAATGATTTTGAAAAGGTACCCATATAAATGACTTTGTCATATCGATCGAGACTTTGCAGCGCTGGAATGCTGTCTGTGCCATATTTAAATTCACTGTCATAATCATCCTCAATGATGTAACGGTCTGGCTGATCAGCTGCCCAGTTTAACAGCTGAATGCGCCGGGAAATCGGCATAATCACCCCTGTTGGAAATTGATGTGAAGGGGTGATGATCAACACATTCGGCTGTTTCTTATAAATGTCGTTCATCCGCACACCTTTTTGATCAATGCCAATCGTTTCAATTTGATGATGATTGTTTTTCAGCATTTGATAGAGCCGGCGGTAGCCAGGGTTTTCTAGCCCGTATACTTGACCGGCTGGAAGGATGCTTGATAACGAATGGATCAGTGACTGTGTGCCTGCACTTAAAATGAGCTGTTCTGGATAGCATTTGACTCCTCTCGCAAGTCCGATCAGCCGGGCAATCGTTTCCCTGAGCTCATACACACCTTGTGGATGCGGAAGCTCACCGAAGGCATCTTGGTGGAGATGGATCGCCTTTTGTTCGCTTTTCAGCCAGCTTTTAAATGGGAAGTTCGCTGTATCGACGGAGATATGTGAAAAGGAATACCAGTCGTCTCGTGCAATCGGTTCTTCCTTTAAATCTACAGGAAGAGAAGAGGGTTTTAGCTGACCAGATTCATGAAACGTTTCTAGTGACTCCACGAAAAAACCTTTGCGCTCAACCGAGTATAAATACCCCTCGGCAAGCAGCTGCTGATAGGCGCCATTCACTGAATTAACGCTGACGTTTAATGTATCGGCTAACTCTCGTTTGGACGGTAATTGATCGTGTGGCTGCAAGTTGCGATTTAAGATTTCTTCTTTGATTTTCATATAAATTTGATGATAAATATATCCGTTTTGCCCTGTTTGATCTAGTTGAATTGTCAGCATCTCACCATTCCATCCTCTCTGGTACCATGAAAAAAATGATATTGGTACTTTCTATCATACCAAAAAATATTCAGAATAATAAAAAAGGATATAAAGGGGATGGATGACAATGAGTCAAACGACAACAAACCGTTTTTCAACTGAAGAATGGCAGGGGAAAAGAGATCAATACGTCGCAAGAGGCGTGAGTAATGGCAACCGTCATCTTGCAGCGAAGGGGAAAGGAGCCGAGCTGTTCGATATTGATGGGAAGCGATTTATCGATTTTGCAGGCGCCATTGGCACATTAAACGTAGGACATTCACATCCAAAGGTGGTGGAAGCGGTCAAAGCACAGGCAGAGAGCCTGATTCATCCAGGTTTTAACGTGATGATGTACGAATCGTATATCGAATTGGCAGAGAAGCTGTGCCGCCTCACACCAGGAGACCATGATAAGAAAGCCATTTTCCTTAATTCAGGTGCAGAAGCTGTTGAAAATGCCGTGAAAATTGCCCGTAAATATACGAAAAGACAGGGCGTTGTGTCGTTTACAAGAGGTTTTCACGGCAGAACGAATATGACAATGAGCATGACGAGCAAGGTCAAGCCATATAAATTTGGCTTCGGACCATTCGCATCTGAGGTGTACCAAGCACCGTACCCTTATTACTATCAAAAGCCTGAAGGATTAAGTGATGCCGCATACGACGAGTACATCATTGATCAATTCAATCAATTCTTCGTCGCAGCCGTTGCACCAGAAACCGTTGCTTGTGTGGTCATGGAACCAGTCCAAGGGGAGGGCGGATTCATTGTACCATCGAAGCGTTTCGTTCAGCATGTTGCATCATTCTGTCAGCAGCACGGGATTGTCTTTGTTGCAGATGAAATCCAAACCGGTTTTGCGAGAACAGGGAAATACTTTGCGATTGAGCACTTTGATGTGGTGCCGGACTTAATTACTGTGTCAAAATCTCTTGCAGCTGGCTTACCGCTGAGTGGTGTCGTTGGCAGAAAAGAACTGCTTGATGCGGCAGATCCAGGGGAGCTCGGGGGAACATATGCAGGAAGTCCGTTAGGCTGTGTAGCAGCAATGGCTGTTCTTGATATCATTGAAACTGAACAATTGAATCAACGATCTGAACACATTGGACAAGTCATTGAGGACAAAGCCAATGAATGGAGAACAGCGTATCCATTCATTGGGGAAGTACGTCGATTAGGGGCAATGGCGGCGATTGAAATTGTGGAAGATCAAACAACACGTACACCGGATAAGAAAACAGCCGCAGCGATTGCAGCATATGCAAACGATCACGGGCTGCTTCTATTAACGGCAGGGATTAATGGGAATATTATTCGCTTTTTAACACCACTTGTCATCACAGATGAGCTGCTTCACGAGGGACTAGGGATCATTGAGGACGCCTTCAAAGCACGCTAAACAACAAAGGGGGATGGTTGTATGCAAAAACAACAAATGGCAAAAACGATGTCGCAGTCAGACGTGCTGTTTTTATCCATTGGTGCAATGCTTGGCTGGGGCTGGGTTGTACTTTCGGGAGATTGGATTTTAACAGCTGGCTTTTTAGGCAGTGTGATTGCCTTTGTGATAGGAGGCATTCTCGTGATCTTTATTGGACTCACGTATGCCGAGCTTTCATCTGCAATTCCAGAGACAGGAGGAGGGCTCGTTTTTGTCCATCGGGCATTTGGGATGAAAGCAGCGTTCGTCTCAGCATGGGGCGTATTGTTTGGTTATGTGTCCGTGATTACGTTTGAAGCTGTTGCCTTGCCGACCGTCATTGATTATGTGATTCCAACAAAGCATGCTGGCTTTCTATGGAATATTGGTGGATGGGACGTGTATTTCACGTGGGTATTGATTGGATCTGGCGGTGCATTGTTTTTAACAGCACTGAATTACATTGGGGCTAAGCCTGCCGCCATTTTCCAGTCCGTGTTCACTGTGGCAATTATTCTGACAGGTTTTCTCCTTTTAGGCGGCGCAACATTTAATGGAGATTTTGCAAACCTTGAGCCGATGTTTCAAGGCGGGGTTGGCGGTCTCATGGCGGTATTAGTCATGATTCCCTTTTTATTCGTTGGGTTTGATGTCATTCCACAAGTAGCAGCGGAAATTCATGCACCAAAGAAAATCATTGGGAGAATCTTGATTATTTCTATCGTAAGCGCGGTCGTTTTTTATCTGCTTATTGTCTTTGGGGTAGCTGCTGGAATGTCAAAAGGACAGCTTGAAGCCTCTTCCTTAGCGACAGCAGATGCCATGGTTCAGCTTCTCGGTCATCAAGCATTTGGAACAGTGCTGGTTATTGGCGGTGTAGCAGGGATTGTGACAAGCTGGAACGCTTTTATCATCGGGGCAAGCCGTATCCTATATGCCATGGCGGAAAGAGGCATGATTTCCAAATGGTTTGCGTATATTCATCCAAAGTATAAAACACCGACAAATGCGATTTTGTTTCTTGGGGCATTGGCCTTTTTTGCTCCATTATTAGGCCGTCCTGCCCTCCTGTGGATTGTCAATGCGGGCGGTGTCGGAATTATCGTCGGGTACTTAATTGTGTCCATCGCCTTTATGAGACTTCGCAAAATAGAACCCGAGCTTGAGCGTCCATACCGCATTAAATATTGGCGGACGACAGGCGTTCTAGCCATCGGATTGAGTCTTCTTTTCCTTTCATTTTACTTTCCAGGAATGCCGGCCTCCTTATCTTGGCCAGCTGAATGGATATTGCTTTTAGGTTGGGTACTCATTGGGTATATACTATATGTAATGAATCCAAGAACGAAGGAGACGGTAGAGCATGACAAACGAACTCAAAGTGTATAATCCTGCAACAGGAGAAGAAATTGCTTCAGTTGCTCAGCATACAAAAGAACAGATCGAAGACGCAATTTCCCGCTCACACAAAGCATTTAAATCATGGGCGAAAACGTCAGCGCATGAGCGTGCCAATATCATTCGCAAGTGGTTTGATCTGATGATTGAACATAAAGAAAGGCTTGCGAAAATCATTACAGAAGAAAACGGGAAGCCGTATCAAGAAGCATTAGGGGAAATCGTCTATGCGGCTGGTTATATTGAATGGTACGCGGAGGAAGCAAAGCGAATCTACGGAAGAACCATCCCATCACATACGACAAGCAAACGCCTTTTCGTCACAAAACAGCCAGTTGGTCCTGTTGCTGCCATTACTCCGTGGAATTTCCCTGCGGCGATGATTACGAGAAAGGCAGCCCCAGCGCTTGCAGCAGGCTGTACGTTTATTGTAAAACCTGCCGAAGATACGCCTTTGACAGCTATTGAACTAGTAAAATTGGGTCATGAAGCTGGCATTCCAGAGGATGCACTGCAATGGGTTGTCGGAGATGGCAAAGAAGTGGGTGAAATCTTCACAGATAGTCCATTGATTCGAAAAATCACGTTTACAGGCTCAACGCCCGTCGGAAAGCATTTGATCAAAAACAGTGCCAGCACAGTCAAACATGTATCAATGGAGCTTGGCGGTCATGCCCCGCTCATCGTAGACAAGGACGCAAATCTTGAACTAGCTGTCAAACAAGCAGTGGCGTCTAAGTTCCGGAATGCAGGACAAACCTGTGTCTGTGCCAACCGCTTAATTGTGCATGAAGACATTCATGAAGCATTTGCGCAAAGGTTCAGCAAAGAAGTAGAAAAGCTGAAAGTGGGAAATGGCTTTGAAGAAGGCACATCTATCGGTCCAATTATCAACAAGCGCGGCTTTGATAAAATTGTCGGCCAAATTCAAGATGCAGTGGATAAAGGGGCGAAAGTTCTTGTTGGCGGCGATACGCATTTCGACGATGACAAATCATATTATTTTGTCCAGCCAACGGTTCTTACACATGTGGACACTTCAATGAACATTATGCATGAAGAGACCTTTGGTCCAGTGGCGCCGATTACAACATTCAAAACGTTAGACGAGGCAATTGAATTAGCCAACGATACACCTTTTGGCCTTGCAGCTTATTTCTTTACAGAAAATTATCGGAACGGGCTCTACATTTCCGAACATCTCGATTATGGAATTATTGGCTGGAATGATGGCGGTCCATCAGCTGTCCAAGCACCGTTCGGCGGTATGAAAGAGAGCGGGATAGGGCGAGAAGGCGGAATCGAAGGAATCGAACCATATTTAGAAACAAAATATGTATCTATTGGTTTAGACGAATAAACGTGAAAAAGACTGTCTGAGGAATCTCAGCAGTCTTTTTTATGTTATACAGCCGGCGGGAAAAGCTGGTCCACCGTTTCTTTCGTTTCTTTCAGAATTTCATGTATGTAATCTGCAGATGCCTGTTCCATACTGCTGAACAAAAGCCGTTCGACAGGCTGAACCCCAATAAGATTAAAGACTTCTGTATCCGTTGTCATGTGATGAGAGGAGGAGAAGCTCATATTGGAATCAAGAAAATTCCTCGGGGCATCGTGCGTGTTGATAATGACCCCTTTTTTGTGCCGAAGTAAATTTTCAATTACTCCATGCTCATTCTTCTGATAAGCAAAGCCCTCAGAAAAGACGCGCTCTACATAGCCCTTTAGCATAGCCGGCAAGCCTGTCCACCATATTGGAAAAATAAACGTCAGCACATCGGCTTGCTGAATCAGCTTCTGCTCTCTTTGAATGTCGATCGGAACATCACCGCATTTGATCGCAGCCTTTTCTGCAATGGTGAGCTCTGGCGGAAAACCTAGCGCATAGACATCACGAACAGTCACTTTATGACCATTGTTCAATAGAGTGCTCACAACAAGATCTAATAAGGTTTGATTTAAGCTTTGCTGGGGATGAGCAAAAATGATTACATGGTTCATCTCATAGCCTCCTATGTGGTCATCTGTCTCATTATGGCATGTGGATTTATCCTATTCAATCCTATATTGGTAATAACAAGTTGGGAAAATGGAAAATAATTGATTTTTAAATGTGTAAAGGAAGAAAAAGCGATCGTTTCTAAGAAAACGATCGCTCATACAGCTTTTATTTTTTTCTAAAAGCAAGTCCCAGTGCAATCAGTGCCACGACTAGAGCAGCAATGGACAGACCAAGGACAAGTGGTGAGGAAGAAGCAGAGGCTGTTTCAGAGGCCTTCTCTTCTTTGGGTTTTTCTTGACCATGTGAATCCGTTACGGTATTAGATGCCACAATGTTTGTGATGGAATGAGGTTTATCAGCATCTTTATCGCCAGTCCATTCAACGACTGTTCCATCCTTATAATATTGATACGCATCCCATGCAGCTTCACCAGCTTTTTCAGGGTTTTTCGCTACAAAAACGAATTGCTGAAATTGTCCAGCAAGCACACCTTTACCAGTTGCCTCCCAAGTCACTCTTGTCACCTTGCCATCTTTCTCTTCAGTTGACGTTTTCCAGCCAGGTACAGGCTCATATTGCTGGAATTCTACGCCTTTAGGAATTGTCACGACAACCTTAGTCGTTGGACTGTCACTTTCAGAAGGAACCTTTAATGTATAGGTCTCCCAAGCATTTGTCGCAGACGTATCAGGCTTGACTGTTACGTGCGCACTCACAGGAATCGCCAATAAAAATGAAGCGAGAAGCATTGGTAATAAAGCTTTAACGTATTTTTTCATATGTGATGAACTCCTTTTAGTTTCTTCTAATAAAGGTGGTATCGATATTCTCAAAAGAACCAGTTAACGCATGGATTTCAATTTTCCATGTGCCTTTTTCATTTAATAAGAGATTTTCAGCAGAGAAATGACCATTTTTTAATCGTTTCAGCTGAAATTCACTTGGTGTCTCATCACCGAATAAAGCCACCTTATGAATCTTGGCTGTCACAGATTGAATATCAGTCATCGTTTCACCATTCTTCTTTGTAAATGCCACTTCGAATGAGTTTTTCCCCGGGGCATTCGGGGTAATGCTCAAGGACACAATGTCACGATGCTCGACCTGATTTGCGCCAAAGAAAGGCTCAGGTGCAGGCGGAGGAGGGCTCGGAATATTAGTAAAGACAGCCGTTAATAACAAAATGGCGATCCCGATCATCCATTCAGCTCGTAACGAAACGCTGCGTTTCTGCTTTTTTTCCCATCTCAGCATCAAGTAATGCATAAGTCCAAGCAGGCCCATGATGATAAATAAACCAAGCTTGATTAAAAAGGTGCGTCCGTATGCTGATTGGAAAAGAGCATCAAACGATTGCAAAATAAAGATGGCATTCACAAATCCTGAAAACACAATAAGTCCAACAGAGAGCAGTGCCCAAGGATGAAATGCTGCTAGCGTATTCCGTATGAGCGGCTCATCTTCATTTGGCAGTTTCTTCATCAAAAGAAGGACAATGGCTGTTAAACCACCGACCCAAATCGAAGCAGAGACGAGATGGATGAAATCAAGTGATGTTGTGAGTATTTTATTGTCTGTTGCGGCTGGATGTCCGATTTGTGCTTTCAGCCAAAGCAGCACTGTGAAGAGAAGCAGTGGAAACAGCCAAACACGAAAAGAAGAGAAGTCCCCTTTTCTCATCGCCACAATTGTCCAGATGGTGAGAAGTACAAATGACGCCATAAGCATCATCCACAGACTACCGCCAGAAGTGGACGCAATCGTTTCTTGTAAAAGCGAAGGCTGAAATGCCCCAAAAAAGGACACGTCTGCCGCTGATTTTGTCTGAATCGGCAGCTGGAACACAAGTGCTCCGCCCATCATGATCAATGACAATGTCAAAAGCCGCTTCATTCGTTTCGCCAATACAGGTGAAATCGCTGCCCTGAACCAAAGCAGTCCAAACAAAATGGTGCCAAGGAATAAGCTGAATGACGTATAAAGAAAGGCTTTATCAATAGTTGAAGCCACATCAATGGATTCATCCGTCTGACCTTGCTCTAATTGGTCAAAACCGCCAGCCGCTTTTCCAATACTAAACGGAATCATGCCAGAGACAGAGTGTCCATCCGCTGATACCGCATTCCACTGAATGGTGTAAATCCCTTTAGGTAAATTCTTTTTTAAAGCCGCTTCCATGATCTTTTGATCTTTAATGACCGTATCTCCTTTATCCACACGATCACCTTTTGCATTTAGCACCTTAATGGCATGAAACCCGCTTTCAATACCTTCACTAAATGTGATCGAGACTGAAGGAGGCTGCTGATCCAGCTCTTCATTTGCCGCTGGGTTCGAGCTCACGACGTATGCGTGAGCAAATGCTTCCTTTGGAATGAAAAAAGCGAACATGACCATAAGAAGCAGAAGCCACTGACTATTTTTAAACAAGGTGAATAACCGCCTTTCTACCTATGAAAATGTCTCATGTATCAGAAAGAAAGCGGCAGTAAACTGTGAGTCACAGAAAAAACCGCTCCTTCTATTGTACCGCCCTCTCTAAAAGGTAAACGAAACAAATAGCAAGATGGTTCACTTTTTCTGTGTCATGTCTGCGCAGACATTTCTTAATTGAATAGGTTTGATCAATTATAAGCCTATTCGATTTAAGAAGAGGAAACAAGAAGTGACCATTTGAAAGTTGTGAAATTCCCATGAATTTTGCGTGAAAACAACGGCATATCAAGCTTTCCACCCATTATATGTTGAGATCTGACAGAGAATTCACATCATTTTTCAATTTTGTCACACACGATGTGACAAAGTGACATTTAGTTTCAATTGATGAGAAAGTGAAAGCGTTTTACGATAGGCATAAGGGCTTCACTGAATCTTGTTCTTATATCTTTTGACCTATAAAGCCCTAAATAAAGGGAGAGAAGAAAGGAGTTTTCATAGATGCAGGAAAAAAGCGGATTTCGCGTAAAAGTACAGCGCTTTGGAAGCTATTTAAGCGGTATGATCATGCCGAATATTGGAGCGTTTATCGCTTGGGGACTCATCACTGCATTGTTCATTCCAAGTGGTTATTTTCCAAATGAACAATTAAATACACTTGTTGGTCCAATGATCAACTACTTGCTGCCGCTCTTAATCGGTTACACAGGCGGGAAGCTCGTATATGACCATCGAGGCGGGGTACTCGGTGCAACCGCTACGATCGGGGTTATTGTCGGTTCGGACATCCCAATGTTTTTAGGTGCGATGATCATGGGACCGCTTGGCGGGTATCTCATTAAGAAAATCGACCAGCTGTTTAAAGACCGAATCAGATCAGGTTTTGAAATGCTGATTAATAATTTTAGTGCAGGTATTCTAGGTGCCATTTTAGTCGCCATTGCTTTCTACGCCATCGGCCCAGTGGTACTAGGTCTGAATAAAGCCCTTGCGGCAGGTGTAGATATCATTGTCAATGCACATTTACTTCCGCTGGCAAGTATCTTCATTGAACCAGCAAAAGTATTGTTCTTAAACAATGCAATTAACCAAGGAATTTTAGGTCCATTAGGGGTGGAGCAAGCGGCGAAGACAGGCCAGTCCGTTCTGTTCTTGCTTGAAACTAACCCAGGACCAGGTCTCGGTGTCCTTCTGGCCTACATGTTCTTTGGAAGAGGGACAGCAAAGCAGTCTGCACCGGGTGCGATTGTCATTCAATTCTTAGGGGGAATCCATGAGATTTACTTCCCATACATCTTAATGAAGCCAAAGCTCATTTTAGCGGTAATTGCTGGGGGAGCAAGCGGCGTTCTAACTTTTACACTGTTAAATGCAGGCTTAAAGGCTGTGCCGTCACCAGGAAGCATCATCGCTCTTATGCTCATGTCACCAAAAGGCGGCCACCTTGCCGTTCTAGCAGGTGTTGTCGTGGCAGCGGTCGTATCATTCCTTGTCGCTTCTGTCATTTTGAAAGCGTCTAAAGCAGTGGATGAAGACTTAACAGCAGCAACAGAAAAAATGCAAGACATGAAAGGCAAGAAAAGTGCAGCAGCAGCTGCTCTTACAGCACAAAAAGAAGGTGCTGAAGCAAGCGAGCAAGCAGCATCTCCAGATGAGATCAATCCAGATGACGTGAACAAAATCATCTTTGCCTGTGATGCAGGAATGGGATCAAGTGCGATGGGCGCATCCGTTTTAAAGAATAAAGTCAAAAAGGCAGAGCTTGATATTGATGTGACAAATACATCCATCAGCAACATTCCAGATGATGCCGATGTGGTCTTTACTCATAAAGATTTAACAGATAGAGCGAAGGCAAAACTGCCAGGAGCTGTGCATATTTCAGTTGATAATTTCTTAAACAGTCCGAAATACGATGAGCTGATTGAGAAATTGAAAAAATAACATGACGAAACGGGTTGAGTCCAATTTTTCTAATTGAACTCCCCGTTTTGGTTGTTTTCTGATTTTCTATTCTAAAAAAGGTGTGTGATCTTTCATGAAACAAGTACTTTCAAAAGACAATATTTTTCTAAACGAACAAGCGGGCTCTAAAGAAGAAGCCATTAAAAAAGCAGGCGAAGTCTTAGTGGCGAACGGTTATGTCACAAGTGATTATGTTGACAAAATGTTTGAAAGAGAAAATATTTCTTCTACATTTATGGGCAACGGAATTGCCATTCCTCATGGAACAGAGGATGCGAAAGCGGCTGTCCTTCATTCAGGGATTTCCATTATCCAAATTCCAGACGGCGTTGAATACGGCGAGGGGAATATTGCTAAAGTTGTATTTGGCATCGCTGGTAAAAACAATGAGCATCTCGATATTCTTTCTCAAATTGCGATTGTCTGTTCAGAAGAAGAAAACGTAGAGCGTATCCTTCATGCAAAGGATCAGGATGAACTGATCGCCATCTTTAACGAGGTGAACTAACATGAAGGCACTTCATTTTGGAGCAGGAAATATTGGCAGAGGGTTTATCGGATCTTTGTTAAAAGCATCAGGATTTGAGCTCGTTTTTACCGATGTAAATGAAGCGGTCATCAACGAGCTGAATGAAAAAGGAGAATACACGGTTGAACTCGCAGCACCAGGGCAGCAGCAAGAAGTAGTCGGTCCTGTGTCAGCCATCAATTCCGCAAAAGATCCAGCCGCTTTAATAGAGGCGATTGCAACAGCTGATCTCATTACAACAGCTGTTGGACCAGCCGTTTTGAACATCATTGCTTCGTCGATTGCTGAAGGTTTAAAACAGAAAAAGCCTGATCATATCATCAACATTGTGGCATGTGAAAATATGATTGGCGGCAGCTCTCATTTAAAGAAAGCCGTTTTCTCTCATTTAACAGCTGATGAACAAGAAGCGCTGTCACACACAGTTGGTTTTCCAAACGCTGCGGTTGATCGCATTGTCCCAATGCAGCACCATGAGGACATATTGAAAGTATCAGTCGAGCCATTTTTCGAGTGGGTGATTGATGAGACAGGTTTTATTGGAGACGTTCCTCAGATTGACGGAGCGACCTTTGTACAAGATTTGACGCCATTTATTGAGCGTAAGCTCTTTACTGTCAACACAGGACATGCACTAGCTGCTTATGTCGGGTACGAGAAAGGCGTGCAAACGATTAAAGAAGCTGTCGATACACAAGAGATTCGTCAAGTGGTCGAAGGTGCACTTCACGAAACAGGCAGTTATTTGATCGACACATATGGCTTTCAAAAAGAAGAACATGATGCGTATATTCAAAAAATCATCAAACGATTTGAAAATGCCTTTATCTCGGATGAAGTCACCCGTGTCGCACGCTCTCCACTTAGAAAGCTCGGAGCAGATGACCGTTTAATCGGTCCAGCGAAAAAGATCAAACAGCCACAGTATTTAGTTAAAGGCATCGTGGCAGCTTTGGCTTACGACTTTACTGAAGACGAAGAAGCTGTTCGTCTACAGGCATTACGAAAAGAAAAATGCATTGAAGGTGTGCTGGAAGAGGTATGTGGACTCTCGCCAACAGACGATCTTTATCAAGCCATTATTAAAGAAGCAACTCGATAATTTGAACATCCCTTTCCAATGTGCGAAAGGGATTTTTTTCTATGCCTTTTTTAATACTTTTCCCTGCTTGACGATATATAAAGTAAGGGGGAATTTGTTTATGAAAAAGAGAGCGTTTGCGTCAAGAAGTGTCTTTTTTCAATTAATGTCTGCCATTATCGTGATCACGATTTTAACGGGCGGACTTGTTGGAACAACGGGATATTTGTTAGCGAAACATGTATTAATTGATGCGGGGAAAGCAGATTTAAAGCACATCGTCAGCGGAGCGATGGCCACACTTGAACAGTTGAATGACCGTGTGGAGAAAAAAGAACTGACGCTTGAGCAGGCGCAAGAACAGGCCCGCCTTTACTTGAGCGGACCAAAAAATGACAACGGGAAGGGATACCAATCTCAAAAATCAGATTTTATCTATAAAAATAAAGGCTATCTGATCGCATATGGCACTGACTACTCAACCCAGGTCCATCCGGTCAACGACATCGGCGTCATTCCAGATAACACGACCAATCGTCAAAAAATGGTCGCCGGCGCCAATGCAAAAGATGAGGATGCACACTATGTGACCTATATGGATAAGGACGATGCAACCGGCGAAGAAAAGGAAAAGCTTGCCTATATGAGCCAGTTTACACAGTGGAATTGGAGTGTAGGCATCGCTGTCTTCCAGGACGAATTTTATAAAGAATTAGAGCAGATGAAGCTCTATATTATTCTCATTACAGCGGGTGTCGCCCTTCTGAGTTTAGGCGTCTTTTATTTAGCTGCCCGAGGAAAAGTCAGACTGCTCAAGCAAGTCACTGCTGCTTCAAAGGAAATTGCGGCGGGGAATATTGAACGCACGAGCTTAAAGGAAACAACGGATGAAATCGGACAGCTGGCAAAAGGCTTTAACCATATGTCAGGAGAGCTCAGAACACTGGTGAGCGGTTTACAGGAAACGAGCAGTCAGCTTGTTGAATCAGCGACAGATTTATCGGCGATATCTGAAGAAACCTCAGCCAGCAGTGAAGAAATTGGACGAGCCATCGGAGACATTTCGACTGGAACACTTCATCAAGCATCCGATCTTGAAGTAGCCAATCAACAAATGACCCAGTTTAATCAATCTATTGAGAATGTGAAAGAACAGAGTGATCAAATTAAACGGATTTCTGACCAATCAAGTCAATCATCACAGCAGGGTCAGCAAATCGTACAGCAATTAAAACAATCGAATGAACAATCGATTCAGGCGTCTCAAGGCATTAGAGCAGGAATCGAGCAGTTAAGTACAAAAGTACAGGATATTTCTCAAATCACAGATACGATTGAAAGCATTTCAAATGAGACCAATTTACTGGCACTGAATGCCAGCATTGAAGCAGCACGTGCAGGAGAGCACGGCAAAGGCTTCTCAGTTGTGGCGAGTGAAGTGCGGAATTTAGCTGAGCAGACAAAACAATCAGCTGTTCAAATTCAGCAAATGATCCAAGGCATTAAAGAAGAAACGACAACAACAGCTGGTATCATGTCTAACACAATGGATCGTTTTGCCGAGCTGGATGAAGCGGTGCATGCAACAGAACACGAATTCAATGCCATCTCTACATTGATTTCACAAACCATCGTTGAAACAAACGCGATGGCAAAAGAGCTGAATACACTGCTGGAGCAAAACGACCTTATCACAAAAGCCATGCACGGCGCAGCACATGTTTCTCAAGAAAATGCAGCGGCGATCGAAGAAATCACTGCATCCACAGACGAACAAGTGACAGCCATCTCTAATGTGGCAAAAGCAGCAGAAAGACTCAATGAACTTAGCATGCGATTGAATCAGGACATTGCGCGTTATCGTCTATAATTCATTTTGACTATGTGGTACTATGAAGTTAATCAAAACCTTGCTCACGCAAACAAAAGGAGTGTTTCAGTCATGAAAAAGAAGATATTGATGTTCTTACCTTGTGGCTATGGATACTCCACTGCTGTTTTCTTTGAAGGTAGATAGAAATTGGTGAAGTCTGTCTACAAAACGAAGAAACTAGCAGAAAAATAAACGTGAGTGAGGGACATAACATGGAAAAAATAACGAGAAAAAACCCAGAAAGTATGCCGAAACCTGTTGGTAACTACAGTCATATTACAAGGGTGCCAAAGGGTGCGGGATTATTTGTTACATCGGGTCAGGTAGGGACAGATATAGATGGGCAGATCCCATCAAGCTTAAACGACCAAGTAACGAATACGTTTGAAAATATCAAAAAAATCCTTGAATCAGAGGGATTGAATGAAGAACATGTGATCAAGGTCAATATATGGGCAACAGAAGAAATAGACTGGGATCATCTATATCCTCAGTGGGATACGATTTTCAAAACAGCTTACCCATCAATGACGGTTGCGTATGTATCAGCTTTAGGATGGCCTGAGCTAAAAATTGAAATTGAACTATGGTGTGCGGATATATGATTTAAAAAAAGAACAGCGATGCTGTTCTTTTTTACTTGAGCCGCTTTGTAATCCATCCAGCAAAGAATGTAAAGACGGTATAGACAATAACCCAAATGAGAAAAGATTCATTCCCGCCAATATAGGTGAACATGAAGATCATGCTCGCTAACAGCACAATCAAAGTAGGCATCCAAACATTCTTCAAAAGGAGCGTACCGAAAATACCAATCAGCACAGAGATAATGGGGAAGCCAAATACAATGAATAAAATAAAAACAGCCATACGACTAACTCCTTTTAACAAGTGTTTACATCAAAACATAAAAGACCGACGCAGCCATGTGCGGAAGTGCAAAAATGATCAAAAGAAAAGCCGTATCAAGGCGCCACAAGCGGTGTTCTTTTGTTTCAGAATGATAGGCTGCTCGTGTCTCTTCTCCACTTGTCCAAGCACCCATTAGCACCCCAGACATCACGACCCCAATAATAGAGATTCCGCCACTGATAAACCCAATCCATTCAAGGTGCTGCAACAGGATAGCGGCGCTGCAAATCACAATCATTGAGCAAACACCGACGAAAAAAACATGTTTTTTTCTCATTTTGGTTCACTCCCTTCAAAAACAATTAGGAGATCGCATCACATATTTCAATGAAATGACCATCAGGATCAGACACATAAGCGACTGTTTGACCCCATGGTTTTTTTGCAGGTTCCTTGATGATCGGAACCCCTTTATCTTTCATTGAAGCAATTGTTTGATCCACATCATCCACAACAAAGCCAATCTCAAACGTTTGAGACGCTTGATTTGCTTCTGGGACAGGCAATCCGAGTGCCTCTTTGACATCCTGGCGTGAATTAATCGATAACGTCACGTCTCCAGTGTCAAACTCAACATAAGATTCAACCCTCAATTTTATTGGGAAACCAAGAACATGTTGATAGAAATGAATACTTGCCTCAACATCGTTTACATATAGAATGGTATATTTCATTTTCATGTGAAAAACTCCTCTCTTCATATACGTGTCAAAAACGGAAAGGTTTCCCACTCATTGTACCATATAGGATATAAGGTGTATTTCATACCAAAAAAATCAAAATAATTAGCTCAATAGTCTTGAAAAACAAAAAGTGGTGACATATGATAAAAATGTAAAATTAGAAAAAATAGGGGGATTTTACATGTTGAAAAAAATCATGGTAGCTGTCTTGTCTTTAGGTCTTTTAATAAGCTTTACACAAGTCGACTCCTACACAGCAGATGCAAAGACAGTAAAGTACAAAAACTGCAAAGCGCTGAACAAAGTATATAAAGGCGGCGTAGCAAAAAGCAAAAACACGAAAAACAAAGGCGGAAAAACAAAGTACAAGCCTTATGTATCAAAAGCACTTTATCAAAAAAATATGCGGCTTGACCGCGATAAAGACGGCATTGCGTGTGAACGCTAAGCACCTGTGAAAAGACCTGTCACAAGGTCTTTTTTCTATGGGATCAAACTCGTCCCTTTGTGCCAGCTTCATCTTTATATTAAAATAAAGATAGTTTCAAAAATCGATACAAAGTGGGGTACTCAATTTGTCAACACAAGCTCATAAGAAAGACATCCGATTGATTGCCATTGATATGGATGGCACGCTGTTAAACAGTGAGCACATCATTCCAGAGGAAAATAAACAAGCGATTAAAGAAGCTGAAGCAAAAGGGGTCCATGTGGTCATTAGCACAGGGCGGACACTGATGACATGCCGAGAGCTGGTTGAGCCGCTCAAGTTATCTTCTTACCTTGTGACAGCAAACGGAAGTGAGATCTGGGATTCAAACTTCCAGCTGATCGAACGAGATCTGCTGCATCCTGATCACGTCCAAATGATGTGGGATTTAAAAAATAGGTACGAAACCGATTACTGGGCTTCGACTGTGGATAAGGTGTGGAGAGGTGAATTTCCAGAACGAATTCATGACCATGAATGGCTGAAATTTGGCTTTGATATTCATGATGATGACGTTCGTGAGGAAGTCCTCAATACATTGAAAACAAATAAGCATCTAGAAATCACAAACTCAAGTCCAACGAATATCGAAGTCAATGCAGCCGGCATTAACAAAGCGGCAGCTCTTGCAAAAGTAGCAGAACGCATTGGCTGTACGATGGATAACGTCATGTCACTTGGCGACAGTCTCAATGATATGGCGATGATTCAAGAGGCCGGATTAGGCATTGCCATGGGAAATGCGCAGGAAGTGGTGAAAGAGGCCGCTGATTGGATTACAGCTCCTAATACAGAACATGGCGTTGCAAAAGCTATCCAACATTGGGTGCTGTCTAAATAGAATGCATTTCATACAAGAAAAAGTGAGAGGACTTTGCCTCTCGCTTTTTTTGTTTTCTCTAGTTCTATTGTTATGTTTTCTGCCAATTTCATGTGCAGTCTATGCAAAGTTGGTATAATCAGTATAAATTCGAATATTCGGACTTTATATTCCGTATTTCGGAACAACAAGGAGGGTTTCTATGTATCAAGTGGATATCAACTGTGATTTGGGAGAAAGCTTTGGTCAATACACAATCGGTGCAGACGAACAAATCTTAGAATATGTCACCTCAGCCAACATTGCTTGCGGTTTTCATGCAGGAGATCCAACGGTTATGAGAAAGACAGTCAGAATGGCACTGGGTAAAGGGGTCAAAATTGGTGCACATCCTGGTTTGCAAGATTTGGCCGGCTTTGGCAGACGTCCAATGGCTATCTCCGCAGAGGAAGCCTATGATCTTGTCATCTATCAAATTGGTGCTCTATCAGCCTTTCTCAAGGCCGAGGGCGGCACAATGCAGCATGTCAAACCACACGGAGCCCTCTACAACATGGCGGCTAAAAATACTGAATTATCTGAATCAATTGCGAAGGCTGTGTATGATGTGGATCCAAACCTTGTGTTATTTGGTCTGTCAGGGAGTGAACTAGCATTAGCAGGTGAACGGATAGGTCTGCAAGTGGCACATGAAGTTTTTTCTGATCGGACGTATCAAACAGACGGGACGCTGACATCGCGCCGCGAACCACATGCACTCATTGAAGAGGATGAACGGGCCGTCCAGCAGGTTGTTCGTATGGCGCGAGAAGGCAAGGTTCGTACAGTTCAAGGGGAAGATATCGAGCTCAAAGCAGATACGATCTGCATTCACGGAGACGGCAGCCATGCGCTTCAATTTGCAAAAACCATTACAGCAAAGCTAAAAGAAGCCGGCATCCATCTCAAGGCCTTTCAATAAAAATCGTCATCAAAGGGGGAAACAGCATGAAAACAGAGAAAGTCAAACACATGAAGGCACCAAAGGGGAATCGGTCTATGCTGATGGGCGCTGCCTTTTTAATGGCGACGTCCGCAATTGGACCGGGATTTTTAACACAAACGACCGTCTTCACACAGCAGCTTGCGGCTAGCTTTGGATTTGTCATTTTGATCTCAATTTTATTAGATATTTTTGCACAAACAAATGTATGGCGCATCATTGCCGTGTCAGAAAAACGAGGTCAGGATATTGCAAATATGGTGCTCCCGGGTCTCGGGTATGTGCTCGCCTTTTTGATTGTTATTGGAGGACTTGCCTTTAACATCGGAAATATCGCTGGGGCTGGTCTTGGTTTTCAGGTGATCTTCGGTGTCGATCCGCGAATTGGCGCAGGGATCAGTGCTGTGATTGCCATTCTCATCTTTGTAATTAAAGAGGCTGGGAAAGCGATGGATCGTTTCACACAGGCAGCAGGCTTTGTCATGATTGGCCTGATGCTGTATGTGGCGATTTCAACAGCGCCGCCAGTTGGAGAAGCGGCGGTGAGAACATTTGTCCCAGAGAAGATTGATATTTTATCCATTGTGACACTTGTGGGCGGAACAGTAGGTGGCTATATCGTCTTTGCTGGCGGGCATCGCTTGCTGGATGCAGGTATTAAGGGGAAGGAAGCACTGCCGCAAGTGACGAAAAGCTCTATTTTCGGTGTCTTAATTACTTCTGTCATGCGTGTAGCACTCTTTCTTGCCACATTAGGAGTTGTTTCAAAAGGCTTGCAGATAGATCCATCCAACCCGCCTGCATCTGTTTTTCAATTAGCTTCAGGAAATATCGGATATAAAATGTTCGGGATTATTATGTGGGCTGCGGCGATTACATCCGTCATTGGAGCAGCATACACATCTGTTTCTTTCTTCAAAACCTTCTCACCAAAAATTGAGCAAAACCAGCGTGGCATTATCATTGGTTTTATTGCTCTTTCAACCCTTTGTTTTATCACGATCGGAAGACCTGTGAACATCTTGATATTAGTTGGAGCGATCAATGCATTGATTTTGCCGCTCGCCCTTGGCACATTGCTTGTTGCGGCTTATAAGAAAGACATTGTCGGAGATTATCGCCATCCTTTCTTTTTGACAGTGTCTGGTGCATTTGTTGTGGTCATCATGGCGATAATGGGCGGTTATACCATCATCAATGAAATCCCGAAACTATGGAGCTGATTCAGATGAATACTTACCAAACATATGAACCTTCACAAATTCGAGAATTGATTCGCGAAAAAAAGATCACAGGACCAACGGCTGGCTTTGCTGAGGGGTTTGCTCAAGCCAATTTAATGATTGTCAAAAAGGAACTTGCCTTTGATTTTCTTTTATTTTGTCAGCGGAATCCGGCTGCATGTCCCTTGCTTGATGTACTGGACCCAGGTGATCCAGTGCCAAGACGGTCGGCGCCTCAAGCGGATATTCGTAGGGACTTTCCTAAGTACCGTATTTACCGAAAAGGGATTCTTGAAGAAGAGGTTACAGATATCACTGCTTATTGGGAGGATGATATGGTTGCCTTTCTCATTGGATGCAGTTTTACGTTTGAGCACGCGCTTATGCTGAATGACATTCCTGTCCGCCATATTGAAGACGGTCATAACGTACCCATGTATCAAACGAATATAGCTTGTGAAAAAGCAGGAGTCTTTCATGGCCCAATGGTGGTCAGCATGAGACCCATTCCGGCGCATCAGGTCACAAGAAGTGTTCAAGTGACGTCTCGATTTCCATCAGTCCATGGCGGTCCAATTCATATAGGGGACCCAGCGGTGATTGGTATTTCCGATGTGAACCAGCCTGACTTTGGAGAACCATCTGTGATCAAAGAAGGAGAAGTCCCGGTGTTTTGGGCATGTGGTGTGACGCCGCAAGCCATTGTCATGCATACAAAACCCGACATTGCGATCACTCATGCACCCGGGCATATGTTCATCACAGATCGAAGAGATCAAAAGCTCGGTGTACTGTAGAAAGAGAGGTGTCCTCAAGTGGCTTTTTCAACGATAAAAGATTTCATCACCTACCACCCGCTGGGAGATGCAGCGATCGTCATCCAAGCTGGAGCTGACATACATGAGGAGATTCATGCACGTGTTGAGCAGCTGTTTGCATGTATTGAACAGCACCCATTTGAAGGTTATGTAGAAGCGGTTCAAGCCTTTACAAACGTGACTGTTTTTTACGAGCCTTATACCGTTCATCTATCGGCCCAGCTTCAAAAACATGATCTGTCTCCGTACGAATGGGTCAAAGGCTATATTGAACAACTTCTTGAAGACAAATGGCAGGAGGGAGTTCAGGTAAAGCGCCGCATTGTGGACATTCCAGTCTGTTACGGGGGAGCGCTGGGCCCTGATTTAGAAGAGGTTGCCCGTATCAATGGTTTAACGCCAGAGGAAGTCGTGCGTATTCACACTGCCGGTAAGTATCTTGTCTATATGATTGGGTTTGCCCCCGGGTTTCCGTTTTTAGGCGGACTTTCTGAAAAAATTGCAGCTCCGCGCAGACAAACACCAAGAATGTCGATTCCAAAAGGGTCTGTGGGTATTGCGGGAAAGCAGACAGGCGTTTATCCAATTTCCACACCAGGGGGTTGGCAGCTCATTGGACAAACCCCGCTGCCACTTTTTCGCCCAGACGAGGAAATTCCGAGTCTATTGAAAGCAGGGGATGAGGTCAGATTTGTCCAAATGTCTGACAAGGAATTTTTCAGCATGAAGGAGGCAGAGCGTTGAGTATTCATGTCATCAAACCAGGGATGTACACAACCATTCAAGATAAAGGGCGGCAAGGCTATCAAAAGTATGGCGTCTTAACGAGCGGCGGCATGGACCCGCTCTCACTTAGAATCGCCAACATTCTCACTGGCAACCAAGAAAACGAAGCCGTACTGGAAGTCACGTTGATGGGGCCGGGGCCTGTGCTCACATGTGAGAAGGATCAGCTCATTGCAGTCACTGGTGCTGATGTAGAGATTGATATTGACGGAGAGCGGGCACCTTTATGGAAGCCGCTCTTTGTCCGATCAGGAAGCACGATCACCTTTGGTCTTTGTAAGAGAGGCTGCCGCGTTTATCTTGCTGTGGCAGGTGGATTTGATGTGGAGCCACTCATGCAGAGCAAAAGCACTTATGTAAGAGCAGGGATCGGTGGACTGAAAGGACGACCGCTTGAAAAAGGCGACGTTCTGCCCATTGGAGAGCCGTCTATCGTAGCGGATCATTTGTTTGATAGGCTAAAAAATAAAGTGAATCAGTCGGGATACGGCGCTCCAGATTGGACAGTGAGTCACGCTTATTTTTTGCCGCTGCGGAAATCGCCAGTGATTCGTGTGCTGGCAGGCAGGCATTTTTCTCATTTTCAAGAAACATCTCAAACCGCATTTTTTGAGCAGCCTTATCAGGTCACACCCCAATCAGATCGTATGGGCTGCCGGCTGAAGGGGGAGCCGGTTCATTTAAAAGAAAAGCTGGAATTGATCTCAGAAGCTGTCGCCTTTGGATCTATTCAAATCCCACCCGATGGCCAGCCGATTATTCTGCTGGCAGATCGGCAAACGACAGGCGGATACCCGCGTATTGGAGAAGTAGCGACTGTAGATTTGCCGCTTATTGCACAGGCGATGCCTGGAGCAAAGCTGTATTTTGAACAAATAGATCATCGGGATGCAGAGCAGGCGTTATTTAAGCAAGAAGCAGAACTGAGGGAGCTTACCGCAAGAATCAAGCTGGAAGCATTCTCGTTTAGAAAAGGTGAAGAAGATGCAAAACACAAATAAAACGGTTGTGAAATCAATGGAGATTTTGCGGCTGTTTATTGCTCACGATCAATTAACATTAAATGAAATGATCGAGCTATCTGGTATGCCGAAAACATCTGTCCATCGCATGGCGACCTCTTTAGCCGATATGGGGCTGTTAGAAAAGCAAGAAACAGGTGCTTATCGATTAGGCTTAATGTTCCTTGAATACGGTCAGCTTGTGGCGGACCGCCTTGATATTCGGAGGATTGCGAGACCATTTATGGAAAGCTTACGGGATGAAGTGGGAGAAGCTGTACAGCTCATTGTTCGCGAGGGTGACGAAGCCATTTACGTGGAAAAGATAGAAGGTACGCAGCCTGTTCGTCTCTACACCGCCGTCGGTAGACGTTCCCCCCTATATGCGGGTGCCTGTGCGAGAAGTATTCTTTCCTTTTTGCCAGAGAGTGAAAGACTTGCCTATATTGACTCAATTGAGCTGGGGAAGATCGGAATTGGGACTATTACAGATAAAGAGGTTCTAAGAAACATGCTCGAAGAATCAAATGTGCGGGGATATACGCTAAGCTATTCTGAGCTTGAAAACTATACAGCAGCGATTGGAGCTCCTATTTTCAATCATCTGGGGGAAGTGGCAGCAGGTATTAGCATTGCAGGATTTGAAGCGGGCTATCAAAAAGAACGCCTGCCTTACTTAATTCAACAGGTGAAAAAAGCCGCCAGTGATATTTCGAGAGAATTAGGCTTTTCGTCCGAACAAATAAAAAGCCAATGACCGTCAAGATCATTGGCTTTTTTGCGTGCAGTTATTAGAAAGTTTTTCCTAAAGCTTTTGCACGTTCGATTGCATCTGCTTTAATTTGCTCTGCTTTCGCAGGCTCAGCATTGTGACCTTCAACGATAAGACCTTCGAAAGAAGGAATTCCGAAGAAGTTCGCAATTGTACCAAGGTAACGGTGACCTGCTTCAAGTTCAGCAGCAGGACCTTCAGTGTAGTATCCACCACGTGCTTGGATGTGAAGAGCTTTTTTGTCTGTTAATAAACCAACAGGACCTTGCTCAGTGTATTTGAATGTTTTACCAGCTACAGCAACAGAGTCGATGTATGCTTTAAGAACTGGTGGGAATGAGAAGTTCCAAAGTGGTGAAACAAATACATATTTGTCAGCAGAAACGAATTGATCACTTAATTCGTTTAGGCGAGCAACTTTTGCTTGCTCTTCAGCTGAAAGTGTATCGAAGCCAGCACCAGATTGAAGTTTGCCCCAGCCAGCAAATACATCTGCATCAATGTGAGGAATGTTTTCTTTGTACAAATCGATATGTACAACCTCGTCACTTGGGTTTGCTTCCTTATAAGATTCGATAAATGCCTTAGCAGTAGCCATACTGTAAGAAACTGTTTCATCATGCGGATGTGCAGTGATGTATAAAACTTTTGCCATGTTCATTCAATCCTTTCTGTTTCGGTTATTTTTTTAGCGTATCCCAAAGGTACGCTGAATATGTGGCATCTTTAATCATATTGGAATGCTATGAAAAAGATGTAACAAGCACAGTTACATAAAAACTGATATTTTCATTGTAATCACATTGTAGTTTGAAGTCAAGATATAAAGTCTCGAAATCAAGATAAAAAGTTTGTAAATTTTTCTGGAACGCATAAACACGCAGATTTCAGCGCAAAAAACCTACTCTTATTGAACAAAAAATCGTTCAATACCGCAAGTAAAGAGTTTGTAAAGGCGCTCCAGCTCAAAAAAAGATGGATGCCCCTAAGTCATCTGCTACAAGCATCTGTTCTCCAAATTCGTATATATAAGAGAAGGCAGGAGAGAGTGAGGGATAAGAGTGGGACGATCCTATGTTGCGATTGGAGATTCCTTAACAGTTGGGGTGGGGGCACGTTTATTTGGCGGAGGATTTACTCAGCGGTTTCGATGGCTGCTTGAAAAAAAGACGCATGCACCGGTCGAGCTGTCTGTATTTGCAAAGTCAGGGTTAACGACCGATCAGATTTTACAGCTCTTCAAACGGTCTGAGGTGAGACGTGCCATTGCAGCTGCTGACATCATCACCATCACAGGCTGTGGGAATGACCTTGTTCAAGCTGTTCAGCAGTATGAAGAAGGTGAAGATGAAAAGAAACTGCTGCAAGCGGTCATGCATTGCCAGGCGAATTTTAGCAAGATGATTCACGAAATTGCTCAGATCAAAAGAGGGCAGCATGAGCCCTATTGCGTATATCTCATGAATTTATATAATCCTTTTCCACAAATACCAATAGCCGGGCGTTGGCTTCAGCAATATAATCAACAACTTCGTTTGCTTGCTGCGAATCCGCATGTAGAAGTTGTGGATGTGTATCGCGCGTTTGAAGGACATGAAAGAGCTTACTTATCGATTGATCAATTTCACCCGAATCCTAAGGGGTATGATGCAATGGCAGAAGCATTGTATCAACAATATTGTAAACAGCTGTAATCCGGTGGGATTGCAGTTTTTTTCATCCTTTTCAATAAATGACGGTTTCGATATGATAAAAGAAACGAAGGCGAAAGAGGTGTGCAGGCATGGAGGAGATCAATGCGTTTTTTCAAAAAACGACAGGAACGGCTTATGAAGTAGGAAAACAGCAGGCTCTCTGGCTGAAGGAGAACCCGCTGCTGCAGACACAATATATTCGAACAGAACCGGTAACACAACAGGCTGTGAAGGAAACGAAGCAGCTGATCCGTCCTTTTCTTCCTCAATTAGATGAAGAGATTGCTGGGTTTTGTGATGAAATGCAATTAGATGAGCGTTATTTGCCCTTTTTCTATTCATCGCATCTTCAGCCAGGCTGTTCCCATTGTGTGAGGCAGGGGAATATGGCAGCCGGTCAACAAACGGTCATGCTTCGTAACTATGATTTCTCCCCGATTTTTGATGATATGCGTCTTGTGACGACACATGTAAAAGAATCGGCATGTCATACAGGTTCGTCGCTGCTGTTGTTTGGCAGATCTGATGGAATGAATGAGCATGGTCTTGCTGTGACTTTCTCCGCTTGCGGTCCGCCGGTTGGCAATGAACCCGGTTTAAAGCCTCCAGCAGTCGCCGGTTTGCAGGTGTATCATGTGATTCGCTCTGTTCTGGAATCCTGCCAAACGGTCGAGGAAGCCATTCGCTCAATCCAGGAAATGCCCGTTGCCTCAAATGTTCATATCATGCTTGCGGATCGAAAAGGAGAGGCGGCTGTGATTGAAATCATCGATGGTCAAAAAAGGGTGAGAAGACCGGAGACAGGTTATATTGCCGCAACGAATCATCCGGTAGCTGATCAAACAGTAAAAGGGATGACCAAACATCATTCTATTGTCAGATACGATATGTTAATGGAGGCTTTAAAAGAACAACGATCAAATGATTCTCTTGTGAAGCTGTTTCAGACAGAATATCCTGATGGTCTAACTGTGCACAATTATGAAGAGCTGTTTGGAACGATGCGAACCGTCATGTTCCGTCCGGAAGAAGGCACAATCGATTATTGCTTTGGCTCTCCAGTGTACAATCCGACTTATTCTTTAAAAGCTGGGGGTTCACTGCCTTTCCATGAACAAAAGGTTCAATTTCATCAAAAGGATTATGGACCGTCATTTTGGAGGAGTGTCTAATGATCCCTTGTTTATATTTTGTCACAGTCGCTGTGCCAAATTCAGATCAACTTAAGATTGCATCGCTCGTTGAAAGCGTTTTATATTAAGGTGTGACAATAGACCTATTTATACAGAAGGAGGCATTTCATGTACATAACGGCACGAGAACAGAAAGTCATTAAATACATCATTCAGCAAAATCGTTATGTCACCATTCGTGAGATAGCCGATTCTGTTCAGGTGAGTACAAGAACGATCCATAGAGAACTAAAATCTATTAAACCAATTTTGAAAGATTATCATCTTTCATTAGATAAACAGCCGGGAAAAGGCTTAAAGGCAGTTGGCGAACAGGAGGATAAACAGCGGCTTCTTGCTCATATGTCAAGTGAGGATCAAATTGAATACAGCTCGGACGAACGAAAGCTCTTAATCCTATGTGCGCTGCTTGAAGCGAAGGAACCGGTGAAATTGTACACCCTCGCAGCTGACTTGCAGGTAACAAATGCGACGATTAGCTATGATTTAGATGAACTGACGGAGTGGATTGCTCCATACGGTTTGCAGCTTATCCGCAAGCGCGGGTACGGCATTGAATTAAAAGGGCCGGAGGAAGCAAAACGGAAAATTGTCGGCAATCTCATTGTCGACCGGCTCGACATTCAATTGTTTTTAGAAACGATTGAAATGAATATCAAACATCGAACGAAAGCGACGGAAAAGGTGTTTGGCGTTGTCAGCAGAGGACAGCTGCTTAAGGTAGAAAGACTGCTCTTTCATTTGAAGGATCGGCTGTCACTCTCCTTATCTGATAGTGCCTATATTGCACTTGTTGTTCACTTGACCTATGCCATCGAACGTATTCAGCTTGGGGAAACCATTCGAATGGAAGAGGAAGAGCTGCTGGAATTAAAGCGGACGAAGGAGTTTGAATCATCACTCCGAATGGCAAGAGCGCTTGAACGCATGTTTAATGTGGAGATCCCTGAAGCGGAGGTCGGATATATGACCATCCACCTTCGCAGTGCAAATCGCAGCTTTGGGGCAGAATACCGTATTGATGAAATCGAGCTGGATATCGCGCTGAGAACGAAAAAGCTCATTGATTTTATTTCAAATAAAACCGGCTATCATCTCAATGAAAATGATTCATTGTATGAGGGACTCGTGTCTCATCTCGAACCTGCCATGAACCGTCTAAAGGAAAAGATGAGAATCTATAATCCGCTCACACAACAAATTAAAAAAGACTACTTTTTGCTGTTTATGGCGATTGAAGAAGGAGTCGATCGCTTCTTTCCTGAGATTGAATTTCCAGAGGATGAAATCGCCTTTATTGTGCTTCACTTTGGTTCAGTGCTTGAAATCAAAAAAGAAGAAATAAAAATTCATGCGCTGGTTGTTTGCTCAAGCGGAATCGGTTCCTCAAAAATGCTCGCCTCCCGGTTGAAAAAAGAATTGCCGGAGATCGCCAAATTCGATCTATCCTCTTTGATGGAGCTAAAGGAAATCGATGCATCGAGCTATGACATGATTGTTTCGACCGTTCCGATACCATATGAGCATATCGATTACATTATGGTCAGCCCCCTCCTAAACGAGGATGATGCCATGCGTGTGAAGGCTCATATTAAACGGAAGATTCCTTATATCATCGAGAAAAAAAGAACAAAAGAATCTCCCAAAGAATTAGTGCAAGAAACCGTTAATATGATGACGGTTGCAGAGCAGGTGACGAATTATATGTTTGTGATTCGCAGCATCCTGTCCCGTTTTACCATTGAAAAAAGAAAGACGATGCCGAAGCATGATGAAACCATCAGTCAGCTGCTTCGTCAGCTTGAAGAGGAAGGGCTTATCATACATGCAGATGATGTGGCGAGCGGCCTTTTGGAACGTGAACAGCAAGGCGGCTTAGGCATACCTGGTACTGAATTTGCTCTTTATCATTTAAAGCATGCATTCATCAAGGAACCAATCTTTCATATTTATGATCTTGATCAAGCATACGAGGTTAAAAGCATGGATGGCGGGCAGCAGCAGATGTCACGAATGCTCATGATGCTGGCGCCGCAAGAGCTTGGCAAGGAAGGGTCAGAAATGTTTAGTCTGATCAGTTCATCCATCATTGAAAGTGAAGAAAGCATGGCGCTTTATGGACAAGGGACAAAGGAAGACATTGAACAGAAATTACATCAGCTTTTCTATCAATTTGTCAAAGAGGCAAAGTGGTAAGTAAGAAAAAGGCCGAGAGCTTAGTCGCTTCTCGGCTTTTTTGCTGTGACACAGACAGCAAGGGTAGGACGAATTTCTTCATACTCAATAGAAAATGGGTCAAACCCTGCAAACTGCATGTCATTTAATATGCTTTCACCCATCTCTTTTGTCCGGTTGGCGTCAGCTCCTTTTTCTCTTGGCTGCATGACAATAACGAGTGTTCCGCCTGGTTTCAAGGTGTGGTAAAGATTGAGTAAGCCCGTCTTTGGATCATCCCAAATTGTAAAATTGTTAACAGACAGCACTTTGTCATACTGCTCTCCGGGAAGGCGTGTTTTCTCGATTTTTCCGACATACAATCGGACCTGTTTGTCTTTTGCTCGTTTGCTGACGCGGGACTGTGCTTGCTCCTGCATGGTTGAAGAAGCATCCAGCCCATCAATGTGAAGATCTTGATAATGCTTGAGCATATGTTTGATGCTGTAGCCGGGTCCATAGCCAATCTCCAAAATGTTTTCACCATCTGTCAGATCTAAGTGGCGGATGGCCCACTGATTCAATGATTTATTTTCATTTGCCATAATGAATCCAGCGATGCTTCCGAGCCAGCCTTTTGGTCTGCTAAAAGTTTTTGAAATGGTAGACAGCATGTGAGAACGCTCCTTTTTGATGATCATGTAACCGATTTTTCTCCTATTCAAACATGTTGATTTTCGGGAACACATCTGTACAGCTTCATGATGTTTGAGTGGAAAAATGAGGTGGTAATGAAAGGATACATCAACAAATCAAGGAGGAGCTTACACATGGATTTACGTGAATATTTAACAAATGGCATTCCGCGCCAAACGCAGGATCAGCAGCCAGGCAGTGAAAGAGAAATGAATCCAGCGCCGATCTTTGAGGATGAATCATATCAAGGTTCTGGCAAGCTAAAAGGAAAAGTGGCACTGATTACAGGCGGAGATAGTGGAATCGGACGGGCAGTATCTGTTGCCTATGCAAAAGAAGGAGCACATGTCGCCATTGTGTATTTAAATGAACATGAGGATGCAGAAGATACGCAAAAACGTGTAGAACAGGAAGGCGTCAAATGCTTAACGATTGCAGGAGATGTCGGTGACGAAGCCTTTTGCGAGAAAGCAGTAGAAAAAACAGTTGAAGCCTTTGGACAATTAGATATTTTAGTAAATAATGCGGCTGAACAGCATCCGCAAGAACGTATTCAAGATATTTCAAGTGAACAGCTTCACCAAACCTTTAGAACCAACTTCTATTCCTATTTCTATTTTACGAAAAAGGCACTGGATTATTTAAAACCGGGAAGCTCCATTATTAACACAACATCAATTAACCCATATCGAGGTAACCCAGTGCTGATTGATTATACGGCGACAAAAGGAGCAATTAACGGCTTTACGCGTTCTATGGCACAATCACTTGTGAAAGATGGGATTCGGGTAAACGGTGTAGCGCCAGGTCCAATTTGGACACCGCTCATTCCATCTACATTTGATGAAGACAGTGTGGAAAGCTTCGGGGCAGAAACCCCGATGGGAAGACCAGGACAGCCTGTAGAGCATGTCGGCTGCTTTGTGCTGCTGGCTTCTGACGAATCGTCTTATATGACAGGACAGACACTTCACGTCAATGGCGGTTCCTTTATGAATACATGATCTACGCGGCACCGCCCAGCTTTGATTGGGCGGTGTTTTTAGTATTTCTTGCGATTCTTTTGCACAGATGTGACAGACCATACGATAATGCCCACAACAACTGCCGCAATGACAAGTGAACTCAAATGGAACATCGTTTCATGATGCATGTTCAACTTCTCCCTTCATTGAACCTGTTTTCTATAGCATCAGCCAGAAGGTCTCTTTTTATGAAAAACACATTTCTTTGTTTAATGAATGGGCCGTCGTGGAAACCTAAGAATACGGATGAAATTTTGAAGGAGTGAAATGATATGTCTCAAGAAGAATTAAAACAGAAGGTATTAAACCTATTAGATGAACAAAAGGTCGGAACATTGGCGACTGTTGAACAGGATAAGCCGCATACTCGCTACATGACGTTTTTCCATGAAGATCTGACGTTATATACACCAACGAGTAAAGAAACACATAAAGCAGATGAAATTGAAAAAAATCCAAATGTTCATATTCTCATTGGATATTCAGGCGAAGGATTTGGTGATACTTATGCAGAAATTGCAGGTACCGCAACATTAACCGATGATCCGGAACTGATCGACCGCCTTTGGTCTGATGAGATGGAGAAATGGTTTAAAGGAAAAGATGACCCGAATCTAGTGATTCTGAAAATTGATCCAACCTCCATTCGTTATATGAATGAAGGAAGCCGTACACCAGCAGAATTATCACTTTAACACTTGCGTAATCAGGGGGAATGTGTTATAGTTTGATATTAAGTGTTGAAATAAGCAAATAAATAAAGAAAGTAAACTTTCTTTTTTCTATGACACAATGAGAAGCAATAGAGCTTCTACTTGATAAGAACGAGACGCTGTCAAAGCGAACAAACTTATTCTTTTCCTTCTGCACCCGCCCCCCTATATAAGCGGAAGAATGGAAAAAAGACGTTTTGATTTACAATTCACACTGGCACGGCTTCGGAGCCGTAAGGACGAATGAGAGGTAGGGCTTTCGTTGTCTTGTTATCCAGAACTTCCATGGCGTTTACTTTCAAACGTAGGTTCACTCGGAACACATATGACACACTGATATGATCGAATCTTAATTCATACACTCCGTAACGGAGATTAAACATTGATTATTTATTTGCATGAAAAGAGTAAGCAACAGGCTGCCATCTATTTGGCAGCCTTTTTCATTTGGTCAAACAAGAGGACCCCAAAACCAACGAGCCCAAGAAAAGGGAAGATGAAGATACAAACCAATCGCATAGCGTCCGCTCCAAAAGGGTTCGATACTAGCAGCAGACCGATGAATGCACAGATGATCAGAGTGAATAAAGCGGGCTTCATGATCATTTTCTTTGCCCTTTCTTCTGATACCGCCAAATCCGTTCAATAAAAAAGAACATCACTGCAAACAAAATAGAAAACATGAACATATCCAGCAGTGTCACGCCTCTATTTGGGTGCACAAGACCAAACCAAACGAATTGCAGAACAAAAGAGATCGCAAAATATAGAATTAATTTTTTCATCTTTTTCCTCTTTTCACTTATTTTTTTGACCCTTAAGCCACATCAGCCAAATGATGAAGGAACCTATCACACATGAGAGCAAAGTGCTAGGCGGCAAGGTGTGCCAGCTAGTCAGCCCCTTTACAAAACACATATAAAAAAAGAAAATGGAAATGGATACGAGTACCCATTGCTTGAACCAGCGAGGGACACGCAGCCACGCCGCTAGAATGATTGATGATAGCTTATCCAATGAGAGAACTCCTTTTTTGAATCTGATTGGATTTTATCGTAAACAACAAAGTTTGTAAAATATGGATTTCAGAGGCTTTGATGGTATTCTTCTAGCGTGAAACATTTTCGCTGTACTGACGTATAAGTTAAAGGAACCTCATGAAAGGAAGCGATCAAGTGAAAAGAATACCAGTCATCTTCCTCAGATATATTGTCTTCTTTATTCCAGCAATCATTCTCAGTGTCTTGGTGTGGAATCATTATCAAGATGATTTGTCAGATGGGAAAGTAACAGAGAATAACGTCAAAGGAATGTTCACATTTGATGAAGGCAAACGAGTGGTGAGTGCTGTATCAAAAGACCAGCAGCTCCATTTTGCAATGGTTGATCCTCAATCAGGAAAAAGAATGAGTGAATGGACCACAGAAAGTGATTCGTTTAATGAAATGCTGCCATCCATTCAAGGAAACAATCTCTTGCTGGCTTTAAAAAATAAAGACGGGCAGCTGTTGATTGAGAAATTAACACCAAGCGGAGAAAAGAAAGAGCTCGTTCAAAATAACCTGCAGATTCCCTCATTTTTAAAAACGAATACATACCAATGGAATGGACGACTTGTATTTACAGGAGAAATGGACGGTGCCGCTGCAGTCATCGGTGAGCTAAAGAACGGTCAGTTTCATATGCATAATCTGAACGAGCTAAAGCTGCCAGCAAGACCCGTCTCCATGGATGTTGTCATGAATTCCTTTAGAGGACAGACGCCAATTCCTATATTTGAAGTAACTTTGAAAAATGACCAGAAGGCGTATGTCAGCGGAATCTCAAACGAGAAGCATCAGCTTGGGGTTTATGTCTCCAAAAACGCTGAACCGTTCAGCCTTGTGGAAGATACAGTTGAGCAGAGGCTGCAAAAAACGATCGGATCATCACAAAACTTTGCTGTCGCCGTGGAATCGGAATATCCAAAAAGGGCAAGGAAAGTGAATGCAGAAGGAAGACTTGGAGAAGTCGTTCCAACACCAAAACCAATTTACCAAACGTATGTGTACCAGCTTAATGAGGAAGAAGTGTTGATTGCAGGCTCTACAGCAAAGGACGAAGCAAAAGGCAAACTGACTGGTTATATTTATAACCATCGCACGAATAAGGCGACGTCTGCCAGCAAGCTTTTGCAGTCGCTTTCATATGAATCTTTACAAAGAGAAGGGCTCTCTTTCAATAAAAATGTGAAGAGCGATTGGCTCTATTATTCATTTGACAATCAATTAACGGGTGCATTTGAGACGAAAAGCAAAGAGCTAAAGGAATTTCCTTTGCAAAAGGTCATCTCAATTGAAAACGCCAGTCCAGCCCACCAAACGTCTGTTGATACCTTTATGCAATATGTAATGAAGGGCGGACCGCTCATTCTCAACTGGGCGATATGGATCTTGATCCCACTGTTATTATTTGTGCTAGCGATCTTCCTGCCGCCGATTTTGAGACTGGTGAGAAGAAACAAGATAAAGGACAGTGTCACATTACAAGCCTATATTGTGTCCGTGAAAGAAACGGGCACCTATATCAACGAACAGCCAGTTGTCAGCATGCGGCTTCAATTTGAATATGAGGGGCAAAGTATAGAAAAGACGGTTAAAACGGTTGTATCCTACACCCAGATACCACAGCCAGGCCAGCCTATTGCCATTCACTATGATCCGAAGAAGCAAAAGGCAATGCTTTTAAAAGAGGGTGACGTCTCGCAGCCAAGTGAGCCAAAGTTCATCAAAGGCGCTGTTTTAAGAAATATAGAATCATATGGAACCGTAGGACGGGGCACCGTCTTATCACTCACATTTGAATTAGATCAGAAAACGTATATCATTCCGATGATTCAAGCCGCTGGTTTTGAATTTAGAACAGGAGAAAAAGCCGATCTCGTCGACATCAATGGCCAGCTGAAAATGGCTGCCTATGGCTATGAAGTTCGGAATCGATCGGGGAAAGATATAACGTTAACTGGAACCATCCAGCGTGTGAAGCAATATCCAATTGCCATCCATGAACAAAAGCCTATTCAGCTGGATGTGACAGTGTCAAACGGAGATCAGTCCATTACCAAAACGGTCAGCCAGTTTATCCCTGATCATATGCAGGTCGCAGTGGGCACTCAAATCACGATCCAGACAAAGAAAGAAGAGCTGGATAGAGAAATGAGCCTTATGCAAGAGAAACAAGGAAGTGCAAAAGTGACCAATGTCGAATTTGCTGGCGTCATCGGCAATCTGCCGTTAGCAATCATTCAAGTTGAGAGAAATGGCATGATGTATGAAGTGAAACAGCCAATCGATCCAATCACCAGTGTCTTGCCTGGTGATGAATTATGGGTGGCATATCACGATATGACGCGTCAAGCAGCCATTGTGAAATATGCATCAATATAAAAAAGCGTTCCTTTTAGGAACGCTTCAGCGTGTAGACAAACCCTCGCATTCGTTGTCAGGTCTGCGCTTCGGTGCTCACGAATGTCAAATTTGCTCCGCAAAGGTAGCCGTCCTTCCTAGACTGCAAAGGTTTTCTATCACGCTGAAAAGAAGACAAAGGGCTAAAATCAAAATCATTTTAGCCCTTTGTCAACAATCTGAAGCGTTCCTTTTAGGAACGCTTTTTCTATTAAGCTTTTGTATCATATTGGCGGAGCACCTTATCGTAGGCGAAATTGCCGAAAGGAATGAATGCCGCAAAAAAACCGGCGATGGACCATTTCAAATGCCAGCGAACTTTAAATGTCACATATGCCAAAATGAGCATATAGATGACAAACAATGCGCCGTGAAGAGAGCCTACAATGGTGACTGCCATCGGAATATCCGCAAAATATTTTAGAGGCATGGCAATTAAAAGAAGGGTTAAAAGAGACATACCCTCAATAAAACCCGCCTGTCGCAGACGGCTAATACTTGTATGCATATACAAATCCTCCTGTATAAAAGCTAGTTTCTCATCTTCTAATATAAACGAAAGATCGTCTGGACATGCTGAAATCTACGAAAAATTCAAAATATGTTCATGGATTGCTTAAAAAATGGGAAAAGTCCTTTACTGTTTGTTTGTTTCAGAGAGTACTTGCTTTAAGTGCATCACATCATGTAATAAATGCTCAGTCATTGCTTGAACCGCTTCTGTGGAGCGGCGCTTTTTTATTTCAGAATAGATCGCTGCATGCTCTCTTTGAATGGTTTCAGCACGAGCCCCGCCGCTAAAATGGAAAATGCGGCAATAGTGAATGAGTGCATTCACGTGATTCAATTGTTTGGATAAACGGTCATTGTGACTCGCCAAAATGATTTTTTGATGAAAGGATTCATGTAACTGGACGATCTCTTTAGATGGCAGCTCCTGCTTGATCGCTTCGTCCGCCTCCGTGAGAACCTGCTCAATTTCATCCATTTCTCTTTGCGTGGCTTCCTTACAGGCAAGCTCAACAGCAAGTGTTTCTAAGGCCACCCGAATTTGATAGAGCTCCTCGACATCTTTTTCTGTTAACGTATAGACTGAATAGCCTGATCGATGATCCGCGATTAAAAGCTCGTCTTTTTCTAACAGCCTCATCGCCTCTCTTACAGGTGAACGGCTTACGCCAAATTGCTTGGCAAGCTGTGTTTCATTGATGCGCTCTCCTGGCTGAAACTGGCCATCAAAAATCATTTGCTTCAGCTGTTCATAAAATTGCATGTGATACGGTGTTGGTCTTTCCATCTCGAATGAATTCATCCCATCATTCCCTCTTTTGTACATCATCTTTTGTCTCATGTTATCCAAGTTTTTCCCTCTAGGCAAGCCTGCATCGAAAAGTCAATATCGTACAATCCAAGAGAAAAAGGGTGTGCTACACTAATGATGAGTTCAGTGAAAAGAGGGGATCGACATGAGAACATTAGAGGAACGAACAGTCCATTTTGACCAGGACTTGCAAATAGAGGCGTATCGCTTTCATGCCATCATCAAAAAGTTCCCAAAACATTTTCATACATACTATGTGATTGGATTTATTGAAGGCGGTCAAAGACGTATGTTCTGCCAAAATCAAGAATACATCATTGGAAAAGGAGATATCCTTCTTTTCAATCCGTACGATAATCACGGATGTGAACAATTTGATCACAAGCCGCTAGATTATCGCAGCTTAAATATTGAACCAGAGTTGCTGGAGAAGATCTTTCAGCACAAGCCGCATTTTAAAGCCCCTGTGGTTTCACAAAGTGAACTAGCAAAGCAATTATATGATCTTCATCAAATGATCACAGAAGAAGCTCCTGCTTTGAATAAACAGGAAGCCTTTTACTTTTTGATGAAGCAGTTGATCGAAACCTATTCTGATATACCAGAGGAAAAAGCATCAGCAGCCAATGCCAATGCCAATGAACAAAAAGTCCAAGACGTACAGCAATATATTGAAACACATCTCACGGAAAATATATCGTTAGATGACTTAGGTGAGCTCGTGTCCATGAACAAATATTCATTGCTGCGTGCTTTTACAAAGTTCAGAGGAATTACGCCGTATCGTTATTTACAGACAATCAGGGTGAACTATGCGAAGGAGCTTCTCGCCCAAGGAATGAAGCCAATAGATGTAGCTGCTGCCGCTGGATTTTCTGATCAAAGTCATTTGACTCATTTCTTTTCGGAATTTATTGGGCTTACGCCAGGGCAGTATCAGCAAATTTTTGAAAAGCAGGTAACAGCAAAATGAAAAATAAACAGCTTCTTGGTCATCTAGCAGCCATGTTCACCATTTTTTTATGGGGATCTACCTTTATATCAACCAAAATATTATTAACGGCTTTTTCTCCAACAGAGATTTTATTTTTTCGTTTTTTCCTTGGGTACCTTACCCTGATGATCATTTATCCAGTCACCATGAAGGTACAGCGTAGAAAGCATGAAGGGATGTTTGCGCTCGCAGGGTTATGCGGTGTGGTCTTATACTATTTTTTGGAAAATGTTGCACTTACCTATACGTTCGCTTCGAATGCAGGTGTCATCAGCTCCGTTGTCCCATTTTTCTCTTTTCTATTGTCTTATTTTTTATTAAAAGATGAGCCGCTGCACAGCCGCTTTTTCATAGGCTTTTTCATCGCGATGATAGGAATTGTACTGATTAGCTTTAATGGGATGACGACGTTCCAATTGAATCCGCTCGGTGATGCTTTAGCATTTATGGCTACCATCGTCTGGGCATTTTATTCCATTTTATCGAAAATGATCAATCAATATGGCTACCATATTATTCAGGTGACAAGACGTGTCTTCTTTTACGGGCTGCTATGGATGATTCCGCTGATCTGGCATTTTAAGATTCGTTTAGACTGGGAGCGGTTCACGAATCCATCGTTTGCCTTCCACTTGCTGTTTTTAGGCGTCTTTGCATCAGCTATTTGTTTTCTGACATGGAGCTTTTCCGTGAAGACGATCGGTGTGGTGAAATCAAGTGTGTATATTTATGGAGTGCCCATTATCACGATGATCATTTCAATGATCGTTCTTCACGAGAGTCTGACCTTCATGTCGGCACTAGGAACGGTACTGACCTTAGGAGGTTTGCTGCTTTCAGATAAAAAAGGTGCGGGAAGAAAGAAACAGAAGTCCCCGATACTGGTGCAGGATAAAAAGGCGCTTTGATCAAAAAGCGTCTTTTGTCCATTGTAAGAACAGGCACTCTTTAGTAAACTCAAATTAAACGGTCGACGGTCGACCGATGACAAAGGGGGAAAAATCAATGAAGCATGTTTCAATTGCAGCGATACCAGGAGACGGAGTTGGAAAGGAAGTTGTGCCTGAAGCCATCCGAGTTTTGAAAGCGATATCAGAGGTGCATGGCGGTCTGTCTTTCACCTTTCAGGATTTTCCGTGGAGCTGTGAATATTATTTAGAGCATGGCGAAATGATGCCAAAGGATGGATTGGAACAACTAAAAGCCTTTGACAGCATTTTCTTAGGGGCCGTCGGAGATGCCAATTTAGTGCCGGATCATGTATCACTTTGGGGATTGCTCATTAAAATTAGACGTGAATTTGAGCAGGTGATCAACGTTAGACCTGCAAAACAGCTGAGCGGAATTCGCTCACCGCTTGCTCAGCCAAAGGATTTCGATCTTCTTGTTGTAAGAGAAAACGGTGAAGGTGAATATAGTGAAATTGGGGGCCGTATCTATCAAGGAGAAGATCAGCTTGCCATTCAAAATGCTGTTTTCTCCAGAAAAGGGACAGAGCGAGCCATGCGTTTTGCCTTTCAATTAGCAAAAAAGAGAAGAAAGCATATGACAAGTGCAACCAAATCGAATGGAATCGTTCATACAATGCCATTTTGGGATGAAGTGTTTCAAGACGTAGCAAAGGATTATCCAGAGGTGACAGCAGACTCACAGCACATTGATGCACTCTCAGCCTTCTTTGTGACAAGACCTGAGAAATTTGATGTGATTGTCGCCAGTAATTTATTTGGTGATATTTTAACTGATCTTGGAGCTGCCATTATGGGAAGTATTGGCGTGGCGCCTGCCGCCAACATCAATGTGAATGGCAAATATCCGTCTATGTTTGAGCCTGTACACGGATCAGCCCCAGACATTGCAGGAAAAGGGATTGCCAACCCAATCGGTCAAATTTGGACGGCTAAACTCATGCTTGATCATTTCGGAGAAGAAGAACTGGGCACACACCTCCTCGAAATCATCGAGTCAGTCACAGCAGACGGCTTTTTAACAGCAGACATCGGCGGAGCCTATCAAACACAAGAAATCACCAACGAAATCATCAAGCGCTTGAAGAAATAATCCGTCATTAGAACCGCATCTCCACGTCTGCTATAATAAAAGGATGGATAGAAGAAAGAGATGTGAAATCTAGTGTCAAAAACAGTTGTATTAGCAGAGAAACCTTCAGTAGGACGTGACTTAGCACGTGTACTGAAGTGTCATAAAAAAGGAAATGGTTTTTTAGAAGGAGATCAATACATTGTGACGTGGGCTCTTGGCCATTTGGTCACACTGGCTGATCCAGAAGGCTACGGAAAAGAATTTCAATCCTGGCGTTTAGAGGATTTGCCGATCATTCCAGAGCCGCTCAAGCTTGTCGTCATGAAAAAGACAGGCAAACAATTTCAAGCAGTGAAAGCGCAGCTTGCAAGAAAAGATGTAAAAGACATTGTCATCGCAACAGATGCTGGACGTGAAGGGGAGCTAGTCGCAAGATGGATTCTTGAAAAAGCGCATGTGAAAAAGCCACTGAAACGACTATGGATCTCATCTGTTACGGACAAAGCCATCCAAGAAGGCTTCAAACGATTAAAAGATGGCAGAGAATATGATAATCTGTATCGCTCGGCTGTTGCACGTGCAGAGGCAGACTGGATTGTAGGGATCAACGCAACAAGAGCGCTGACGACCAAGTTCAATGCACAGCTTTCCTGCGGACGGGTACAAACACCAACGATTGCCATGATCAATAAACGAGAAGAAGACATTCAGCAATTTCAGCCGAAGCCGTTCTATGGAATGACTGCACAAGTAGATGGGCTTACGTTGACATGGCAGGATGCCAAAACAAAGCAAAACCGCACATTCCAAGAGAATGTCATAAAAGAGCGTTTGGCAGGCTGCAAAGGAAAACCAGCAGTGATCGATGCATTGAAAAAAACAGCGAAAAAAGCTTTTGCTCCAGGGCTGTATGACCTGACTGAATTGCAGCGTGATGCACATAAACGCTACGGCTTCTCAGCAAAAGAAACCTTGTCTACGCTTCAGCGATTGTATGAGCAGCATAAGCTTGTGACATATCCGCGTACAGATTCAAGATTTATTTCAGCGGATATCGTTCCTACATTAAAAGATCGTTTAAAAGGAATGAACGTCAGACCGTACGCACAGCATGTGAACCGCATTTTACAATCAGGCGTGAAAGCGCACAAAGGATTCGTCAACGATGCAAAAGTGTCAGATCACCATGCGATCATTCCAACCGAGGAAGAGCTGTATCCTGGTGCACTAAGTGATAAAGAGCGTAAATTATATGATCTTATTGCCAAACGATTCCTTGCTGTACTGATGAATCCTTTTGAATACGAGGAAACAACGGTGATTGCCAAGATAGGCAGTGAAACGTTCACGGCAAAAGGAAAAACCGTACAATCAGCCGGCTGGAAAGCCGTGTATGATGATTCCTATGAAGACGAGGAATCAGCCGAAGCAGATCAGCATCTGCCGCTGCTCTCAGAAGGGCAGTCACTTGAAGTACGCCAGCTGAAAGAAACAAATGGAGAAACGAAACCTCCTGCCCGTTTTAATGAAGCAACTCTGCTATCTGCTATGGAGAACCCAGCGGCATTTATGCAAAATCAGGAAAAGGACTTAGTGAAAACCCTCGGTGAAACAGGCGGACTAGGAACAGTGGCCACAAGAGCCGATATCATTGAAAAACTGTTCAACAGCTTCTTAATCGAGAAAAAGGGCAAAGACATTTTCATCACATCGAAAGGGAAACAGCTGCTTTCCTTAGTGCCTGAAGACTTAAAGTCACCTGCGTTAACAGCGGAATGGGAACAAAAGCTTTCTAAAATCGCAAAAGGACAGCTGAAGGCTTCTCAATTCATGAGTGAAATGAAGTCCTATGCAAAACAAGCCGTATCTGAAATCAAACAAACGAATCAAACCTTTAAGCATGACAATGTCACTGGCACCCATTGTCCTGACTGCGGAAAACTTATGCTGAAAGTGAACGGAAAACATGGCACAATGCTCGTGTGCCAAGACCGAGAATGCGGCCACCGTAAAAATGTAGCGAAGAAAACAAACGCACGCTGCCCGAACTGTCATAAAAAGCTCGAGCTGCGCGGAGAAGGTGATGGCAAAATCTTTGCTTGTGTGTGCGGCCATAGAGAAAAACTGTCTGTTTTCGAAAAACGCAAATCACAATCCAATCAAAAGAAAGCCAGTAAGCACGATGTGTCAAAATATATGAAGAAACAAAAGAAAGTGGAAGAACCAATCAATAACGCACTGGCTGAGCAATTAAAGAAATTAAAATTAGATCAATAGTAGTATATAAACCCATGCTGAAATGCATGGGTTTTTCTGTGCAATCAAGTATATCGGCATATGGTTTTTCTGAAAATGGGAATATGTATGCAAAAAGACTCGTAATTTGGTATAAAATATTTATTTAAATTTTAACAAAAACACTCTATAATAAATCGTTGGATGCTAAGAGAACGGGAGTTGAAAGGGGACACGAATGGTTACAGCCATACATCGCACGGCTATTGTTTTACTCATTGTTTTTTTATTAGGCGGATGTACCTGGGAACAGCAGAAGGAATCAGCTGATCCAGTATCTCCACAGCCTGTATTGCCTGGAGAATATTTTATCACTCATCACCTCATGACAGATCAAGGCATGATTCGCACTTCATTAGCAGAGCAGCACATCTACTTATCTGAGTCGCTTGGACTTTGGATGGATTATCTTGTTCGAAAAAAAGATCAAAATTCTTTTGACCAACAATTTGGTGTCCTGCAAGATGAATTTTTACTAGATGATCACCTTCTCAGCTGGCAAATCGAATCTGATCAAAAAAGTAAAGCCAATGCTCTAGTTGATGACTTACGGGTAGTGGCGGCACTTCAAAAGGCAGATCGTTTATGGAAGAATGCAGCGTATCAAACCACAGCAAAAGAAATCGCACAAGCGTTAAAAGACAAGAATATGTATAGAGGCATCTTGTCCGATTATTATGATGCGTCAACAAACCGAACTTCACACACAATCACACTCTCATATTTAGACCCAAAAGCAATCAAAGAATTGGAATCCCTCAAAATATTCACGAAACAAATGACGAGTAACCAATTGACCATTCTAAAACAAGCACCGAGAAAAAAAGGATTCTTTCCTAAATCCTATGATATAAAGAAAAAAGCCTATTCATTTGATCGAGAAATCAATATGATTGATCAACTCTATACGGCTCTACATGCCGATCGTGCAAAGGTGAGTACGTCTGCGATCATGAAATGGCTGAAAACGACTTTTAAAAAAGAAGGAAAGCTGTACGGTAGATATAAACTGAGCACATTGCAGCCATCGGTGACGTATGAATCGCCTTCTGTATATGCACTGGTCATCTTGTATGCTCTTAAACGAAACGAACCGGAATTCGCAAAAGAGGTTTATGACCGCATGAAAGAATTACAAATTCAAGATCCTCTCAAGGATTATTATGGAGGATACATGAACGAAAAAGACACACACTCATTTGACAACTTATTGCCTCTCATTGCAGAAAGGGAGCTTTTTAATGAATCGGTTATTCAGTAATACGTATCGTTTATATTATTCTCTGCTCCTCACGTTTGCAGGTCTTATTTTGTTTATGAGCTACCTTGGCTTGCATGATGCAGAGAGCTTTTTGATGATCACACTGACTTTTGTCGTGTTAGGATGCGGGATTTTATTTGGCATCTTACCAGCATTAATTTTTACCTTGCTGATGTTGTTCTTTATAGGAAGTGCTATGTTCTTTACAGAGCTTGGCCACACAAATCCTTTCTTTTCCAATCGAACATTGCAGGATGTGGTGGTTTGGGGCGTAGCCCTTCTCTTTTTCGCGATTTCAGCAGGAAGCTTGCATGAGCGGATCAAGACGATGCGTCACACCATTGAACAACAAAAGCAGGCGATGAAACAATTTGTGGCGATTGACTCGACAACTGGATTTGACAATGCAGATCGGATGAAGCTGGAATTATCCGAGGAAATGAAACGGGCAGAACGTTACAAACAGCCATTCGTTTTTATCCTTCTTCATATCCATTATGCAGCGGAATTCAAATCGTTATATGGAGAAAAAGAAATGCAGCACCTATTTCAGCAATTAAGTATCAAGATTCGCGAAAGTGTCAGAGAAACGGATAAGAAATTTCGATTATCCGAAGAACGAATAGGCTTGCTGCTTACTCACACACCAGAAGAGAATGTCTCTGTCGTCCTTGAGAAGCTAAAAGATAAATTGCAAAAGCATGTGCTGTTAAACGGTCGTGAAGTCACCCTGACTTTTCATGTCTGTCATTTAACAAGCAGTTCGGATTATCGTACGCCAGAGCAATTTTTACAAGAACTAGAAAAAGAGATGATGATGAATGAACTTTAATTCTTTGATGAAATGCTGTTTGCTGCTTGCTCTTTTTTTGATTCTTTCTTTTAAATACATGGCTTCAGCCGACGCACTTGCCAAGCCAGATACCCTGATCGTTTATTCGACAGAATCGGGGGAAGCGACACCAGCAGTGCATATGCTGGATCTACTCGCCGGACATTTTTCAACAAAGACGACGATTGTATCTGATGAACATTTGGCTGAAAAGAAGATCAGTGAATTTCAGCAAGTCATCTACCTAGGAGAAATAAAGAGAACCTTACCGAAACAGACCATTCGTATGATGAATGAAGCACAGAAGGTAATAGCCATTGGATACAATGCGGAACAGCTTCGCCCATTCTCCAATCTTACTTTTCACAAACAAGATCACACGAGTCAAATCAAATATACAGATGATCAAACTTACCGTCAGCTAGAGAAAAGTATCAGTGCGTTAACGGTTCAAGGGGCCGACTTGCAAAGTGAATTTTTATTGAAGAAGCATGAAGCTGACCTTCCATTTGTGATTCAAACAAAGGAAGGGGCCGACTATATTGGTATCTTAAATGTCGTGCAGCAGAACGAGCTGCTTGCAGAAGTGCTGGAAAAACGCCTGTCTTCTTCTCATCAGCTGACCACAAAGTACTTAAGGTTTGGGAACATCAGTCCTGTCTCTGACGAGAAGAAGCTGCTTGAGCTTGGACAATACGTATCCACTCGGCATATTCCGTTTCTGATAGCGGTAACTCCTGTATGGGTGGATCGAACAACAGGTGATGAAGTGACACTGAGTGACCGCCCGCAGCTCGTAAAAGTGTTAAAACAATTGCAAAGCAATGGAGCCAGCATCATTCTTCATGGATTTAGCCGTACGTACCGAACGGAGGATTCTGGTCAGGACTTTGAGTTCTGGGATGCAAAGAATGATCAGTCCATTACGTCAAATGACCCAAAAAAAGCCGAGAAGAAGCAAAGTGAAAGCCATTTTTCGAATGAAAAAGATTTCCATGCTTATACGAGATCGAATCAGCAGCAAGAAATCATCTATACAGAAGAAAAAATCACAAAGGGCATTGAGCTTCTTGCGCAGCAAGGTCTATATCCACTGGCATTCGAGGTGCCGCATGATGCCATATCCCAACAAGGCTACGATGTGATATCAAGGCATATGTCCAGTCTGTTTGGACAGGTACAGTTGTCGGATCATACGTGGAAAACAGCCGGTGCTCCGCCGCTGGTGACGAAGCCCGTTATGCTTCATGGCATGACCTTATATCCTCAGCAATCAGTAGAGCCGGCGTCTGACCAAGAAGGTTCAAATATTTTAACAGAGCAAAAGATTCAATCCATCCAGCATCTTCAATCAGCCGCAATCGGACTGTCCTATGATGTGGAATCAGGAATAGATGGACTGCAAAATCTGATGACGCAGATGGATGCAATTCCTTCTAGTGAATGGCTGGATTTAAAGAAAACAAAACAGACGGTCCAAACATCACATGTGCAGATCAAAACATCAGGGAATGGACATATTCAAGTAGAACAATCCAATAGAGCAGAAACCAAAACAGTCAAACGAAGCGGCATGGAAAATATGCTGCGAATTCTCACAGTCGTGGTGATGCTGTTTATTGCGGCATTTGCTTTTTACACATTGTATTTAAGACTGACAATGAAAAAACGAATTTTTAAGGAGAGAAAACTAGGTGGCTGATGTCTTATTTTATCTTTCATTAATACTGATTTGGATCATGCTCCTATACCACATGTTTCTCATGCAGGGCGGCTTTCAGCACTACCTGACCTACGAAAAAGTGCTGCCTGAATGGACGAAACAAGGGAAAGAGCTGCCGACCGTCAGCATTCTGATTCCTGCTCATAATGAAGAAGTTGTCATCCGGCAAACGCTAAAAGCAATGGTCCAGCTATCCTACCCTAAACATCTCCTTGAAATCATTGTGATTAATGACAATTCCTCCGATGGCACTGGGGACATCGTGCGGTCATTCAGTGAGCAATATGATCATATCCATATGATTGAAACAAAGCCGCCATTTGCCGGAAAGGGAAAATCCACTGCACTGAATGAAGGCTTAAAGGCTTCAACAGGAGAAGTCATCTGCGTATACGATGCAGATAACATGCCTGAACAAAAGGCCGTCTATCACTTGGTTCTTGGTTTATTGAACGACCCTAAGGCAGGTGCTGTTGTCGGGAAATTCAGGGTCATTAATGCAGCCAAAAATCTCCTGACCAAATTTATTAATATTGAGACCATCTGCTTCCAATGGATGGCGCAGGGCGGAAGATGGAAGTGGTTTAGCATTGCGACAATACCAGGCACCAACTTCGCCATCCGCCGCCATATTTTAGAAGAACTTGGTGGCTGGGATGTTCATGCGCTGGCTGAGGACACCGAATTAACGATTCGTGTCTATAACCTTGGCTATGTCATTCGATTTTTCCCGGCAGCGATCACTTGGGAACAAGAGCCTGAGACGTGGAAAGTCTGGTGGCGGCAAAGAACGCGCTGGGCACGAGGCAATCAATATGTTGTACTCAAATTTTTAAAGCAGTTTATGAAGCTGAAACGAAAACGAATGATTTTCGATTTGTTTTATTTCTTCTTTACGTATTTCTTATTTTTCTTCGGTGTCCTGCTCTCAAATGGGATCTTTATCGTGAACCTATTTGTTGACCTTCACTTATCTGTAGGAGCTGTTGCCCTGATCCTGTGGGGATTGGCCTTCTTTCTCTTTCTAACAGAAGTGATGATTACATTAAGCATTGAGAAAACAGAGCTCACCAAACAAAATATACTCATTGTGGCGCTCATGTACTTCACTTATTCTCAAGTATGGATTGCGCTAGTCGTGTACTCTTTATTTGTAGAGACAAAGAGCCGTTTATTCAAACAAGAAGTAAAATGGTACAAAACCGAGCGTTACGATCAACAACAAAAGAAAAGCGGGTGACAAATTGAAATCGGTAAAATGGATGATTTTTACATTGGTGATATCCCTTGCCATTCAGCCTTTTTTCATGGCGGGGCAAGCACTGGCGCAATCAAATCGAGTACAAGTGAAAGATGACTGGATTCGCTCATCAAAAGGAAGTCAAACAGAAACGCAAGCATTATCAGAAGATGTAGTGACCTTGTATGGACAAGAAGACCGCACTGAATTTTCCTATCAAATAGAGAAAGAAAAAGTAGAGTCTAGCACCCTTACATTGAATATAGAGGCATCACCATTACTCATTTCGCCATCATCGTTCACAGTCATGATTGATGGAGAGATTGAAAAGACCATTCCCGTATCAGGGAAAAACCAAAAGAAATCGATTCAAATCAAATTGAACAAATCGCAATTGAAAAAAGGTTCTCATCGGATTCAGCTCGCATTTTATGGCGTGTTAAAAGAAGGTGTGTGTATCAACCAAGAGACACCTGCCAATTGGCTGAAAGTATATCCTGAAAGTGAGCTGGATTTCAAAGGAACTCAAACGACAGACGTGACGTTAGACAGCTTCCCTTCACCTTTCATTCAAACAGGTGATCAGAAAGAACAAACAGATATTGTGATTCCAAATTCACCGGAAGCAGCTGAATTAGAAGCGGCTGTGAAAGTATACCGTACGTTGAAAAACAAAGACCGCCAAGCAGACCTCAAAATCGTCCAAGAAAAGGACCTCAAGCAAATCGCGCATCCAACGATTGCTGTTGGAGCGAAAGGAAATTGGGAGGGACGAGTGAAATCGATCGAGCAAGCTGCGAAAATGAAAACAGCAAGCAACCAGCTTACGTTAGCAGTGAGAACACTGACTGGGAAGAAAAAAGAACAGCCCATTTTATTTGTCACTGCTGAACAGCCAAAGACAATTGCTGAAAAAATCAATGTCCTGACTCAACCAGAACTGACCGATCAGCTCACTGGGACAGATTTGCTGCTTCAAAAGGTGACTGCTAAAGCATCAAAACCATCTCATCAAATTCGTTTAAAAGATTTTGGTGGTGATGATGTAACGGTTGGAACCAAAAAGACGGCATCGGATCATTACTATTATCCGAAAGCATTGATCGCTAATCAAAAATCTGGTGCAAAGTTAAATCTATCATTTAAAAAAACTGATACAGCGAACAAAGCGGAACGCTTAACAGTCATGATTAATAATGAACCACACGATGTACCGTTAACAAAACTAGGAAACAAAGATGAGAATGGATTCTATCATGTGTCAATTCCAGTAGATTCACAAGTGCTCCAAAAGAACGAATATATTAATTTGCAATTTGTCACTACAGGCTTTAAAAACGTGGAGTCCTGCAGACATACGGATGAAGAAAGCTGGATTTACATTGATAAGAATAGCTCTCTTCAAATACCAGAAGGGACAGCTAGTGATACACCGGATTTAGCTGCATGGCCGCTTCCTTTCACATCAAAAACACAGCAAGGAAAAACATTGATCATCATGCCAAATCAAATCAAGCAAGAAACGATCAATCAAATGGCGATGCTGACAGAATCATTTAGTCAGCCGGAAGCTGCTCAATATCAATTGATCAAAGCATCAAATGTGACAAATGATCAATTGAAAAATCACTCTCTTATTTTCATCGGTGGCATTCAAACGTTCTCTCTTTTAAAAGAAAAGGCAGACGATCTCATCGTTCCTGTGACAAAGGATCAGTATGATGTATCCTCCTTTGGCATGATCAACGAAACGACTGCTCGTATTGTATGGACGCAGCCATCTGTATGGAACAAAGAGCAAACAATGACCGTCTTTTCAGGAATGAATGCAGCTGACGCTGATCTTTCACATGAAGTGCTTCATTTCCTGCAAACAAATACGGAAACGGCAACAGTTGCCATCGAGAGCAAAAACAAAGACATGTTCTCTAATCATCAAACGGTCAGCAGCACAACAAATGATCTCAAAAAAGGTGAAAAGCAAGGCGTCGGTGATTCTTGGATTTATTTTGCATGTATCGCTGTGCTGATTATTTTTGTGGTCGGAATGATTATTTATTTTGTGCGAAAAAACCGCAAAAAGACTGATTGATAAACGATCAAAAGACCTTGAAAAAATGTCTTTACTTTGGTGTCAAACGGGAGTATGATCTCTTTTATAAAAGACCAATCGCTGAATCATTTCGATGAGCGGGGGAACCATTAGTGGTGCAGGACACCACGTGGGGTGAATCCTTTTTAGGTAGGGCAAAGTCTCATGCGCCCGAATCCGTCAGCTAACCTCGTAAGCGTTAAAGAGAGCAAAGACCAACCTGTGATCTAAACAATAGACGCAGGGGCATTCTATTGCCTCTGTGTCTTTTTGGCGATCCATCTTTTGTAACTTAAATCGTTTGACACTAAAGGAGCGGGCATCACATGTACAGTTTGATGAAGCGTATTTTAATTGGGAAACCATTAAAATCACAGGCAGCAGGAGAACAAAAACTATCAAAAATCAAAGCGTTGGCATTATTGTCATCAGACGCATTGTCATCCGTTGCATACGGTACAGAACAAATCTTGATTGTTCTTTCAGTCGTTAGTGCAGCAGCATTTTGGTACTCACTCCCGATTGCAGGTTGTGTATTAATTCTTTTAATGGCGTTAATTCTATCTTACCGCCAGATTATTTATGCTTATCCAGAAGGCGGGGGGGCCTATGTCGTCTCTAGCCGAAACTTAGGTGAAAAGCCAGGACTGATCGCTGGCGGATCATTGCTTGTAGATTATATTTTGACTGTAGCAGTGAGCATATCAGCGGGTACCGATGCCATCACATCAGCTTTTCCGGCACTATATCCATATCATGTGCTGATTTCAATTGTATTGGTCATCTTGATTATGGTGCTCAACCTTCGTGGATTGACAGAATCAGCATCTATTTTGGCTTATCCCGTATACTTGTTTGTCATATCACTCCTTATATTAATTGGAGTCGGGGGCTTTAAATTATTAACAGGAGGCGTTCCTCCAGCACCTGAGCATACTGCAATAGGTACACACGTACCTGGCATTACATTATTTCTTTTATTAAAAGCATTTTCGTCTGGCTGTTCTGCACTGACTGGAGTAGAAGCCATTTCAAATACCATTCCATCCTTTAAAAAACCAGCTGCACAAAATGCAGCGAGAACATTATTGATGATGGGTGGCTTACTAGCTGTATTATTTGTTGGCGTGACATTGCTTGCGTTTGGTTTTGGCATCTCACCAAAGCCAGAAGAAACAGTTGTATCACAAATTGCATCAGATACATTTGGACGTACATTTTTCTATTATGTCATTCAGGCTGTCACAGCTTTAATCTTGATATTAGCGGCAAACACCGGCTTCTCCGCCTTTCCTTTATTGGCGGTCAACTTAGCAAAGGATAAATATATGCCGCGCATGTTTACAGTAAGAGGGGATCGTCTCGGTTACTCTAATGGCATTATCTTTTTAGGTGTAGCTTCCATGCTGCTCATTTGGTTGTTTGATGGGAAAACGGAACACCTTATCCCGCTATATGCTGTCGGTGTATTTATTCCATTTACCTTGTCACAGACAGGTATGTGTGTGAAATGGATTCGTGAAAAACCGCAGGGCTGGAAAACGAAAATGCCTATTAATATAGTCGGAGCACTGATTTCCTTCACGGTTCTCATGATTCTTATTTTGACCAAGTTTCATCTTGTATGGCCAGTATTTGTTTTCATGCCAATTGTGCTATTCATCTTTCATTCCATTAAAAAGCATTACTTGTCTGTCGGAGAACAACTGCGTTTAATGAATGAAGCAGAGCCTGTTGAGATTAAAGGGAATGTGGTCATTGTGCCAATTGCCGGTGTAACACGTGTCGTTGAGCAATCTGTTCAATATGCAAAATCCTTATCAGAGCAAGTCATAGCAGTTCATGTATCCTTTGATAAAGAAAAAGATAAGAAAATTGAAGCAGATTGGGAAAAACTGAACAGCGGTGTGCGGCTTGTGATGCTGCATTCGTCTTATCGAAGTCTTATTCATCCGCTCGATAAATTTCTTGAAACGGTTGAGGCAAAAGCAAATGCGCATCAATATAAAGTGATGGTGCTCGTACCTCAATTTATCCCGAAAAAAAGATGGCACACGATCTTGCATAACCAATCTGCCTTTTTATTAAGATTCCGTCTGTTATGGAAGCGGGATATTGTGGTCGCCACCCTTCCATATCATTTTAAAAAGTAGCAGCAAGTTGAAACGTTTGATCAAAAGGGTGCGGTGGTATGGAGTAAGAAAAAAGGAGTTTTCTCACATGCCGCAAAGAACCGCAGGAAAAGAAGTAACAGCGCTACTGGAAGAGTGGGGCGTAAAACATATCTATGGAATGCCCGGCGACAGCATAAACGAATTAATTGAAGAGCTTAGGCACGAATCCAGCCAAATACAATTTATACAAACGAGACATGAAGAAGTGGCGGCACTTTCAGCGGCGGCTGATGCCAAACTAACAGGTAAGCTCGGTGTCTGTTTATCCATCGCTGGACCGGGTGCTGTCCACTTATTAAATGGACTATACGATGCAAAAGCAGATGGCGCACCCGTTTTAGCAATTGCAGGGCAGGTTGCGTCAACGGAAGTAGGGAGAGATGCCTTTCAAGAAATCAAATTAGAGCGGATGTTTGACGATGTTGCTGTCTTTAATCAGCAGGTACAAACAGCAGAAGCTCTGCCTGATTTATTGAATCAAGCCATTAAAGCAGCTTATACTCACAAAGGTGTGGCAGTTCTCACCGTATCGGATGACTTATTTTCTCAAAAAATTAAGCGTAAGCCTGTTTATACATCTCCTCTTTATGTTGAGGGAGAAGTACGGCCAAAGAAAGATCAACTGCTAAAGGCAGCACAGCTAATTAACAATGCGAAGAAGCCAGTCATCTTAGCAGGTAAAGGATTACGAAATGCAAAAGAAGAGCTTCTTTCATTTGCAGAAAAGGCTGCTGCGCCTATTGTCATCACACTTCCTGCAAAAGGTGTTGTGCCAGACAGGCACCCATATTTTTTAGGAAACCTAGGTCAAATCGGAACGAAGCCAGCATATGAAGCGATGGAAGAGTGTGATCTCTTAATTATGCTTGGAACTTCCTTTCCATATAGAGACTACTTACCAGAGAACACACCTGCCATTCAACTGGATATTAAGCCAGATCAAATCGGTAAAAGATATCCGGTAGACGTAGGAATCGTGAGTGACAGCAAGAGTGGTTTGCATGAACTGACCTCCTACATTGAATATAAAGAGCAGCGTGGTTTCCTTGAAGCTTGTACTGAGCATATGATGAAATGGCGAGAAGAAATGGATAAGGAAAAATCCGTTGCTACATCACCGCTTAAACCTCAGCAAGTCATTGCTAGATTAGAAGAAGCAGTAGAAGACGACGCCATTCTTTCTGTTGATGTAGGGAATGTGACCGTATGGATGGCACGCCATTTTGAAATGAAACAGCAGGATTTCATCATCTCCAGCTGGCTTGCCACAATGGGCTGTGGTTTGCCTGGTGCTATCTCTGCTAAGTTAAATGAACCGAATCGCCAAGCGATTGCTGTCTGTGGCGATGGTGGCTTCACAATGGTTATGCAAGACTTTGTGACAGCGGTCAAATATAAACTGCCAATCGTTGTGGTGATTTTAAACAACAACAATCTTGGAATGATTGAATATGAACAACAAGTAAAAGGAAACATCAATTATGGTATAGAGCTAGAAGATATTGATTTTGCTAAGTTTGCAGAAGCATGTGGCGGCAAAGGAATCTCCGTGTCATCACATGAAGAACTAGCTCCAGCCTTTGATACAGCTCTTCAATCAGATAAACCTGTCATTATTGATGTTGCTGTCACCAATGAACCGCCGTTACCTGGAAAAATTACGTACACACAAGCAGCCGGTTTTAGTAAGTACTTACTGAAAAAATTCTTTGAAAAAGGCGAGCTGGATATCCCTCCACTCAAGAAAAGTTTAAAACGCTTTTTCTAAACAAAATGTAGTCGGTCCTCTCAAAAGAGGACTGACTTTTTTGTGATGAAAGGAAAAACATTTCAATTATCACTTGTTTTATTTCCTAATTATTTTTGTAACTTAAAGCCTATTTTTCCAATTCGCTGAGAAAGGTAAAATAGACTTTATGATCAATAATGGAGGGAGTGACTTCTTCTGGGGAAGATACTTGATGCAAAAGCACTAACAAGTGCCATGGACACAAGAGCAAAACACTATCAGGAACTCCGTGAACAAATGGTAGATTTAAAAAAGGCATTACAAGGTGTTGCCAATCTTGGTGACGACTTCACTGGGAAAGGTGCCGATAACATTAAAAGCTTTTATAAAGAGCTCTCCGGAAATGTAGACATGTTTATCAGCTTCATTGATAAGCAAAAAGCCTTTCATGACGGTGTTTCTGGGACACTTGATGATACGAGCTTTGGCGGCGATACCTTTGTAGAAGAACACTTTTTAGACAACGCAGTACATATGGGCATCAAGAATGCCAAAAGCATTGTAAAGGATCAAAAAAAGGCACTCAAAACGATTTTTCAAGACATTGATGATCTCATTTCTCTAGAAGTATTTGATAGTCAAACCTTTGATGAAAAAATAGAAGATGCGGAAGATGAACGAAAAAAGACAGTCAAAGATTTAAGAGAGCTTGATCAAAATTTAAAAGATGAATATGCTTTGTCAGAGACAGAGCAGCAAGCTACAATGGCATTGTACGCTGAAATGATGAATGCGACAAATGATGGAAAAGCGATTTCGCCTATGAATTTTGATAAGAAAGCGTATCAAAATAGCGAAATCTACAAGGCAAAAAGCGATATTGAAAAGCAAACTTCTGAATATCTGAAAATCAAAAAAGAACAAGAAGAAGCCCGCGAGATTGCAAAAGAACAAGAAGCCCTCGCCAACCGTCCTTGGTATGAAAAAGCGCTCGATTACGGTGGAAATATCGTCAATGAACTGACCGGCGTGAACGATGCAAAACGTGCCGCAACAGGCGTTGATCCAATCACGGGCGAGGAACTCACCGCAGGCCAGCGAGTCGCCGCAGGCGGCATGGCAGCAGCAGGCTACATCCCAATCGTCGGCTGGGCAGGCCGCATTTTCAAAGGCGGAAAGGCTGTCTATAAAACCACCCAAGCCACATCAGCCGCAGTAAGAGCAGTCGACATTTACAAGACATCACAAAAATCCTTTGACGCCCTGAAAACATCTCAAAAAGGTTTATATGGCCTCACCGCCACCAACGGCTTCAGCGAAGCAATCACAGGCCGCGATATGTTTGGAAATAAGATCTCGAAAGAACAGCAGGAAGCAAGTATGAATGCGGCGCTAGGAATGCTTTTGCCGTTTGGGGCGAAAGGGTTTCATGGGAAGATGGGGGTTAAAGAGAACACGAAAAGTCGAATTGATTATTTGAGAAATAAATATGGAAAGATCGATTCAAAAGAATTAAATGAAAGAATTAATTTACGCGGAGAAACGGTGAAAGAACTAAATAAATTAAAAGAAACTGGCATTAGCAAGAAGAAAATGGGTCCTGCCTTTGCTGGAGTTTATGATAAGCAGACTGGAAAATATTCGTATGCAATAAATGATTATGATGGAAAGTTACCAGATTTCCATCCCTTAATAAATGCCAAATATGATAGAATGCCAAAAGAGGTTATAGATTCATACACATATACAAAAGGTGCGGGGTCACATGCAGAAGTGATCGCCTTGAATAAGGCCTTAAAGGCTAATCCAGGTGCTAGTTTGGATAATTTTATTTTGAATGTTGTTAGGACAGGTCAGAGTAGAGTGAAACCGGCTGGAATGATGTTTCCAAGGTGTCCTCATTGTGCTTATCTTACAGATGGATCTAAAATTATCACGGAGGTTCCTAAAAATGTTAAATGATATATTGCAAAAAGATTTTATTTTAGAGAATGGCACTGAGTTTGAAGAATGTTTAGAATATGGAGGCCCTTACGAACTAGCAATAGTGGAAATTACCGAGGATGGTAAAGAAGAGCTGTTTACGGGATTAGCATATGATATATATGAAAATGGGAATATTGAGAGTTATTTCTATGTTGAACAAGGAGTTAAACAAGGAAAGTATGTTGAATTCTATTCAAATGGAAATGTTAAGAAAATAGGTCATATGAGTAAAAATGCAGCCGACGGCTATCAAGTTGAGTTTTTTGAAAATGGAAATAAAAAGTATGAATCTGAATGTGTTGCTGGTCGAGAGATGACTTATATAAAGTATGATGAAAGTGAAAATATTGTAGAGAAAAAGGCAGAACCTAATGAATCCGATTTGAAATATGCCGAAAAATTCAACAGCTAATCGTGTGGATCTTATGCATAATGATGAAATAAATGATTTATTAGAAAAATTTAAAAGTGAACAAAAAGCGCTCTTGCCTAAAGTGCAATTGAAAAATAATTTTCAACTTGAGAACATAAGGTTTATTGCAGGTGTAGATGTAGCTTATTTTGATATGCATGGAAAAACGAGCGGTGTTTGTTGTATCGTCGTCTATGATTTGATAGAAAAAAAAATCATAGAAAAAGTGCATAGCCATGGAGAAATAAGGATTCCTTATATAGCAGGTTTTCTTGCTTTTCGTGAAATGCCATTAATTAAAGATGCAGTAAAAAAACTGACGAAACAAGTAGACGTCTATATGTTTGATGGAAATGGTTATTTACATTATAGACACATGGGCATTGCTACACAGGCGTCTTTCTTCTTAAATAAACCTACCATTGGAGTCGCAAAAAGTTATTTGAAAATTAATGGTATAGATTTTACCATGCCCCAAAATAAAACAAATGCATACACAGATATTATTATAAATAACGAAATATATGGAAGAGCGCTCAGAACCAGAGTGAATGTTAAGCCTATTTTTATTTCATGTGGGAATTGGATTGATTTAGATACAACTACAAAAATTATTATGAAACTTGTTGATAAAAACAGTAGATTACCAATACCCGTAAGGTTTGCAGATATTGAGACACATGCTATTCGAAAAGAGTTATTAACAAAAGAATAGGGGAAGTGTAACATAGCACATTTTTTAGCTGTATTGAAAAGGGCTAACGACATTCAATCAAACAATAAAAGGAGTTATAACCATGCTATGGATTTTCGCACAAAACCAGCAAAGTTTCGTTCATGTCCACGAAGTCTCAGTAACCGGCAAAAAGATTGAAGGAATGATCGCAGGAGGCGATACTTGGGTAAAGACTCTCGGCAAGTATGACTCAAATGATCGAGCGTCAGAGATCCTACAAGACATTGTGAAAACAATTGAAGCCAATCAAGATGCCACCGTGACTTACAGAATGCCAAATCAATAAAAAAGAAACCACCTTTCCATTGCAAAAAGGTGGTTTTTGTTTATGATGGTGTTTTTGTAAAGGCTAAAAATAAAGGGATGCTTGTGCCGACAAGGGTTGTGGCAAATAGGAACATACCACAAATGAATAGAAAATGGCTGGCTGAAAAGACAAGTGCCAGAATGAGAAAAACGATGCTGAGTCCTGCCATGCTATATGATGGGACAAAGCGGCGTTTGTAGGTGGCTTTCTTTGTTAAGAATGAGAAGAAAATACCAAATAATAAAGGGACGATCCATAAGTAAAATAAAATAATAAGAGACATACTTCATACCTCGATTTTTCCTTCTATTTTATCAGATGCTGATCGCAACGGATACCACAAAGCTTCACTTTGTAAAATAATTCATGCAATCGACACAATTAAGTGGGTTGATTCATAGAATGCGTTTTTTCTTTCATATATTCAGGCTGCAAGAGCGCGTATACACAATGGTCCGTAAAGCGGTCGCCCAGCCATTCACATTGTCTCAAAATGCCTTCAAGCGAAAAGGATAACCGCTCTGCGATGCGTCTACTCTTCTGGTTATCGACAGCAGCCCTGATTTCAATGCGGTGCAGTCCACATTCTTCAAATAAATATTGAATGACTGCTTTGCATGCTTTTGTCATGATGCCTTTTCCTTGATAGCCTTCTCCGAGCCAATAGCCAATTGAAACAGTCCTGTTGATCCAATGAATTTGGTGGGTGCCAATGATCCCGACAAGCTCTCCATGTGACCAGATGCCCGCTTGAAAACCGTTGTTCTGCAAGGCTTGCTGCATTGCGCCTTGAATGAACGCCATGCTGTCTTCCTCTGTCTGTGTTGAATCCACCCAAAGCATCCATTCACGTAAATGCTCTCTTGACCGCTGGATGAGCAAATATAGACTTCTTGCGTCTCTTGGCTCAAGCAACCGCATGGATATCTCTTGATCTTGATAAAAAAACATGTGCCCACATCCTCTCAGGGGAATTTTACCATAACCATATGAAAAGAAAAAGACAGCATCACGACTGTCTTTTACATAAACGTATCTACAATTAAAAAGAGATTGAGTGCGACAACAAGAGCTGCTATCACCCAAGATATTCCTGTCACCCAGCGGGCATTCGTCAATTCGCCCATAATTCGTTTTTTACTTGTAAATAAAATGAGCGGAATTAAAGCAAAGGCAATACCAAATGATAAGACCACCTGACTCATCACAAGTGCTGATGTCGGATTCACCCCAGATGCAATGATCACAATAGGGGGAATCATGGTAATCAGCCGGCGGACATACAGTGGAATGCGGTATTGAATAAAACCCTGCATAATGATATCGCCTGACAATGTACCGACAGAAGAGCTGGATAGTCCGGCTACAAGCAGGCCTACACCAAATAAGATAGCTGATACAGGACCTGCAAGTGTGTTAAAATGCTGGAACGCAACATCCAGATCTTCAACAAAGAGACCATTTTTATAAAATAGAGCGGCTGCCACAATCAACATACTGGCATTGATGGCTCCAGCAACTAACATCGCAATGAGGATATCGAAAAACTCAAAGCGAAAAATCTGTTTTTTCTCCTTTTCTGTTCTGCCGACGACTCTTCTTTGGGTTAATGCTGAATGTAAATAGATCGCGTGCGGCATCACAGTGGCACCTAAAATTCCAGCTGCAAGCAGTACACTATCTGTGCCATCAAATTTTGGAATGAAAAGCCCGCCAGCGACACTTGCCATATCAGGCTTGGCGACAAAGGTTTGCACAGCGAAAGCGATCACGACAACGAACAGCATGCCGGTAATGCCAGCTTCTAATGCGCGATATCCCCGTCTTTGCAATTCTAAAATCGCAAATGATCCAATGGCTGCAATAATAGATGCTTCAAGCAAAGGAATCCGAAAGAGCAAGTATAAACCAAGTGCCGCTCCAATAAACTCAGCTAAATCTGTGGCAATAATGACGAGTTCGCCCTGAATCCATAAACCGATGGATACAGGTTTTGGAAACTCTTCACGTGCGATTTCAGGTAAGTTTTTACCTGTCGCTATTCCAAGCTTTGCGGACAAGGATTGGATGAGCAAAGCCATGAGATTTGATATGAGAATGACCCATAAGAGGAGGTATCCATATTTGGAGCCAGCGGCAATGTTGGTGGCAAAATTCCCTGGATCAATATATGCAATGGCAGCGATAAAAGCAGGGCCTAGAAAAGGAAGAAGCCTTCTAAATCCTTTGACCTTTCCTTCAAGTGCACGCTCAGCTGCCGCTGACATGTGTGCTTGTGCCTCGATGTATTTGTTTGTCATATGTCATCACCTAAATTCTACAAAGTTTTGCTTGGGCACAAAAAGTTTCCTTCATGCAATTTTTAATCATCATATGCCCATCTTCATGAAAAGTCAACTATCTGAACTAATAGGTTTGTTTATCATATGTAAGTGAAAAAAATAGATACCTTGTCAACGCGCCAACATAAAAAACACCGCCCCTTAGACGGTGTCCCTACTGCTTCCTCTGCTATTCGTTTTTTTAAGATACCCTTGATCCAACGCTGCGGAAGATCAGGCTTAAAATAATGACAAAGATTGCTGCTCCTAAGATCGCTGGAATGATCGCAAAGCCTGCCAGACTAGGACCCCACGTTCCAAGTAATCCATGACCAATCCAAGCGCCTACAAGTCCGGCAATCATTGAACCGATCCATCCTCCCGGTACACTGCCTCCAGCGAGTGCACTCCCAATGAGCCCGATGACAATCGCCACAACCAATGAAATTAGAAATCCTAACATGTTGATCACTCCTCTTTTGTTTGTTTATTAAGCAATAACCGTTTTGAAAAAGATTAAAACCTTTCGGAACCGCTTCAATGTTCTATACGTATGATGGACAAGGATTGTGTATAATAACAGACAAATACTTCAGCGGCATCTAAGGAGGCATATGACATGGAGGAAAGAGAATGGCTAAAGGCACAATTAAAGGAGATTGAAAAGTGGGAGAAAGACCAGCAAAAGGTATGGTTTTGGGAGAAACTCAGCCGTCTTCCATTTCAAATGCTGGACAAGCTGACGCCTGCTTTTATTCAGAAAAAAATCGGTGTACTGCTAGACGAAATGGGCCATTACATTCAATCCGGCGGTGCCTATTTGACATCGGAAAAAGGCATCATTCATCAATTTCAAAAGAAGTGTGCCGATGAATCCATTCAGCGCATAGAAGATATTGGAAAGGCTCCGATCGAAATGATGGATGCCATTAGTGAGCATATGGGGAAAAACAGAACAAATCTCGCGACGGTACAAGGGGCGACAACTGGTGTTGGCGGAATGTTTACACTAGCCGCTGATATTCCTGCGGTACTCGGTCTCTCTCTGAAAACATTACAGGATATTGCCGTCACCTATGGCTATGATCCTAAAAACAAAGAGGAGCGGGTCTTCATCATTAAATGCTTGCAGTTGAACTCTGCGGATGTCGTTGGAAAGAAATCGATTCTAAAAGAGCTGAAAAGCTATCATGCATCTGAAGGGAAGCATGAGAACATGATTTCCCAAATCCAAGGGTGGCGTGAGGTTGTCTATAATTATCGAGATTCGTTTGGCTGGAAGAAACTGTTTCAGCTTGTGCCCATCGCTGGGATTTTGTTTGGTGCCGTTTCGAACCGCTCACAATTAAAAGGAATTGCCGAAACAGGCATGATGCAATACCGAAAGCGAAGAATTTTAACAAGATTAGAAGAGCTCACCGAGCAAGAACAGAGTGAGTCCGGCGCATAAAAAAATCCCTTATCAAAGGGATTTTTTTATTTGCTCTCATCCTCTTCCTGAAAAGCATGAATAGGTGAGTGTTCATAACGTGCACGAAGTTCGCGGATCTGTTTGATGAGGGTGGAGCCAATCGTTTTTTCGGCTTCGTCATACAAAGGATCAAGGGCTTTCATCCATTTTTGTCTTTCAGCTGGCGTCAATTCATGAATGGCAATCGGCGATTCGCGTTTAATGTCCTCCAACTGATCTTTGTTCATCTGTTCTGCATGCTTTTCATTCCAAGCTGTTGTTTCTTCCATGGCTTCAAGTAAAATTCGTTTCGTTTCGGGTGTCTGGCGGTCAAAGAAGGATTGATCTGTTAAGACCACATAGCCTAAATACCCGTGATTGCTGATCGTCATATAGTCTTGTATATGATAGAATTTTTTTGAATAAATATTTGAAATGGTATTTTCTTCACCGTCTACTTTTTTGGTTTCTAATAGCTGAAATGTTGAATTAAATGATTCCTGATAGGGCTTTGCACCAAGAAGTTTAAATTGTTTCTCAATCATGTCGCTTTGCATTATGCGGAGAGACTGGTTTTTTAAATCAGCCGGCTGTTTGATGGGTCCTTTATTTGAGGTAATTTGCTTAAAGCCATTTGTCCAATAAGCCATTCCCTTTAATCCATCTTTTTGCAGCGTGCCAAACAACCTTTGTCCAATTGCACCGTGCAGGCCTTCTTGAACCGCGCTGTAATTTGAAAAAGCAAAGGGAAGATCAAGTGCCAGCCACTCAGGGGACAGCATGCCGAGCTTCGAGGTAGACGGAGCGATAAATTGAACTTGATTCTCTTTGAGTGCATTAATTTCTTCAATATCAGAATAAAGGCTCCCGTTGGAGAAAATTTGAATGCTGATCTTTCCATCCGATTTTTCGTGCACAAGCTCAGCAAATTTCTTTGCAGCAAGTCCTTTAGGTGTATTGTCTGCCACGACATGACTGAATTTGAACACAAGCTGGTCCTTCAGTCCGGTTTGTTCATCATCAAAGGTTGTCGCTGATTTTGGCATCATATGATAAAAGCCAAAGTATAAAGCGGTTACAAAACCGATCATGAGTAATAGCGTATAAGCGAGTAAATTCTTCATGCGTCAGATCCCCCTTATGTCAAGCATACTTGACAGAGGAAGAATTCGTAAAGATACAGGTGAAAAAATGATGAGAAATCGATTGAAATTGCAACAATTATCTATTAGATGGAAGCTTACCATCCTCACATATTTCGTTGTCATTTTCGCCCTTTTAATCGGAGGCATTGTCCTTGTCGGGGGAATTCAGCAAACAGAGGAACGGGAGCTTCGAAAGAGACTCATGAACACGGCGAGAACTGTGGCTGAGATGAATGAGGTGAAGCAGGCGTTAGCTGATCAGACAAAGGAACGTGATCGATTACAGCATGCAATCGAAGAAATTCGGATTATTCAAGACGCTGACTACATTGTCGTGATGGATATGGATCATGTGAGATTAACGCATCCAGTAAAAACAAGGATTGGCCAGCGCTCAGAAGGAACAGATGAAGAGCCGGCTTTTGCAGAGCATATTTATTTCTCAGAAGCAGAGGGAGAGCTTGGAACAGCGATCAGAGCTTTTTATCCGGTGAAGGATGATCAATTTAATCAAACAGGGGTTGTGCTTGTAGGAAGAACCCTGCCAAGTATGGCAGATATATTAGGAGAAATGAAGCGGGATATCCTCATGATTCTCCTGCTGACGCTCAGCTTTGGGCTTGTAGGTTCATTTTTGCTCGCCCGCCATATTAAACAGCAAATGTTTAAGCTGGAGCCGCATGAGATTGTTAGAATGCTGGAGGAACGCACTGCAACCTTTCACTCTATTAATGAAGGGGTCATCGCCATTGATAATCAGCACATGATCACCATTTTTAATGAGAAGGCGAAGCAGATTTTTGGCGTGACAGGTGATGTCGTGGGCCAGAATATTTGGGGTGTGCTCTCTGATACACGACTTCCTGAGATCATCGATCGCGCAGAACCCGTCTACAATGAAGAAATTCATATGAGCGGAAAGCGGATCATGAGCAGCCGGATTCCGATTGTGATGAAAAAGAAGATCATCGGAGCGGTCGCCATTTTTCAGGACCGGACGGAAGCGGCAAAATTGGCAGAGGAGCTCACAGGGGTTAAAAACTTTGTGGACGGTTTGCGGGTGCAAAACCATGAGCATATGAATAAGCTTCATACGATTGCCGGGCTGATTCAGCTTGGTAAAGCCGATCAGGCGCTCGATCTAGCCTTTCAAACGACAGAAGAGCAGGAACATGTGACGGACTTTCTTCATCGCGTCATTCAGCATGATGCTGTCGCAGGATTATTGATGAGTAAAATCAGAAGGGGCAAGGAGCTTGGCATCAAGGTCGAAGTAGATGAACATAGCAGTCTCCGTCATTTCCCTGAGCGGCTTGATCAGCATGATATGACAAAGCTGCTCGGAAATCTCATTGAGAACGCCTTTGCTTCGTATGATACTGTAGAAAGAGACACAAAAGTCATTTCCATTAGCATCGATCAAACGGAGGATGTCCTCGTGATTTTAATTGAAGACAATGGCTCCGGAATCGAAGAGGAACTAATTCCTTATATTTTCGATAAAGGCTTCACACACGGCAAAGAGGGCGGAACAGGCTATGGCCTGTATATTGTAAAAACGATTATTGACAAAGGGATGGGAAATGTAGAAGTCACATCAAGCATCGGCAGTGGTACCACCTTCTCAATCGAATTCCCAATGACCATAGAGGAGAGAGACAGATGACTCAGATTAAGGTGCTGTTAATTGAAGATGACCCAATGGTGCAAGAAGTGAATAAAGAGTTCATTATGAGTGTTCCTGGCTTTCAAGTAGCAGCTGTCGCTGGAAATGGGGAGCAGGGCATCCAGCTGATTAAAGAGATTCGTCCAGATCTCGTGGTACTTGATGTGTATATGCCAAAAAAGGATGGCGTCAAAACGCTGCAAGACATCAGAAAACAGAAGATGCAGGTGGATGTGATTGTGATTTCAGCAGCGAAGGACAAAGAGACCATCGGCATCATGCTTCAAAATGGTGCGCGGGATTATATTATTAAACCATTCAAATTTGAACGAATGAAAGAATCACTTGAAAGCTATAAGGCGTTTAAATCGAAAATTCGAACCGCGGCAGAATTTTCTCAGGAGATGCTCGATGATATCATACGAAAGCCTGCCGTTAAGCAGGAAGATACTTGGCTCCCTAAAGGGCTGAATGTGCATACAATGAACGAAATTAAAGCGTATATGGGCTTACAGGAAGGCGCGCAATCTGCGGAGGAAGTTGCCAATGCACTTGGCATTGCCCGTGTCACGGCACGTCGGTATTTAGACTTCCTCGTAAAAGAAGGCGAGCTGAAATTAGATATGCAATATGGCGGGGTAGGACGGCCCGTGAATAAATATATCGTACATTCTGACTAAGAGACCAAAAAGACCAAAATGTACGATATGTCCATAAGCTTCACAGTCTTTGATGAAATCGCTATCATTTACCTACAGATAATAGTTAAGCGTTTACATCAAAGGGTGAGGGAGTTGATTTTTTATGAAAAGGCTTTTGAAGAACCTGACATTTCAGGTGATTGCAGCTGTCATCATCGGGATCATTGTCGGGATGGTGTGGCCAAACGTCGGAAAAGAAATGAAGCCGCTTGGTGATACCTTTATCAATGCCGTTAAAATGGTCATTGCACCAATTATTTTCTTAACCATTGTTCTTGGTATTGCCAAGATGGGGGATATGAAAAAGGTTGGAAAAGTTGGGGGAAAAGCATTTATTTATTTTGAAGTCGTCACGACACTTGCTCTGGTCATCGGTCTTTTTGTTGTGAATATCATGAAGCCAGGTGCAGGTCTTGACTATAGCAAGCTTGAAAAAGGGGATGTCTCACAATATACCCAAAATGGCGGACAGGGCATCGACTGGATGGAATTTGTCACACACATCGTTCCATCTAACATGGTAGATGCTTTCGCAAAGGGTGATATTTTACAGGTCTTATTCTTCTCTATTTTATTCGGTGTTGCGCTCGCTGCACTTGGCGAGAAGGGGAAAGGCATCATCGAATGGCTTGATAAGCTTTCACTCGTTTTCTTTAAAATCATTGGATATATCATGCGTGCAGCGCCGCTCGGTGCATTTGGGGCAATGGCCTATACGATCGGACACTTTGGGCTAGCATCGATTAAACCGCTCGCGAGTCTGATGCTCTCCGTTTATATGACGATGTTCATATTCATCTTTGTTGTGCTGAACATCATTTGTAGAATGTATGGTTTTAGTCTGTTCAGTTATCTGCGATTCATCAAGGATGAAATTTTGATTGTTCTTGGCACAAGCTCTTCAGAATCTGTGCTGCCAAGAATGATGGATAAAATGGAACGCTACGGTTGCTCTAAGTCTGTTGTTGGTCTTGTTATTCCAACAGGCTATTCCTTTAATCTAGACGGAACTTCAATCTATTTATCGATGGCCGTCGTCTTCTTGGCGCAAGTGTTTGGTGTAGACCTGTCCATCGGTCAGCAGATCACGATTATCCTTGTTCTGATGCTGACATCAAAGGGAGCTGCTGGGGTGACAGGAAGCGGATTTATCGTGCTTGCATCTACACTTGCAGCACTTCAGGTCATTCCGTTAGAGGGGCTTGCACTGCTACTTGGGGTTGACCGCTTCATGAGCGAAGGAAGAGCCATCACAAACCTCATTGGTAATGGAATCGCAACAATTGTTGTCGCGAAGAGTGAAGGTGAATTTGACGAATCGAAGAGCAAAACAGCACTTCAGGAAATGCGGAATATGAAGCAGGCTGTTTAGTATAAAAACAACCAAAAACCGAAACCTTATGTTCTACATAGGTTCGGTTTTTTCTTGTGTAAAAAATAAAATCAATAAAATGACTACGAATCGTAAGACCTCGTTGACCTTTTATTATATAATTTACAGAAAGATCCGATATAATGTATATCAGATACGATGAAAAATAGACTTTAGTCCTGGCAGGTGTGTAACGTAATGGCGGCATTTTTAAAATTGTTCGAAAAACCCGGTGTTAAGCGGTTTTTAGTATTTGTAGTATTAGCTACAGCATTATATCTATTAAGAGGAATGATGAATTTAATTCTTCTGACCTTCATTTTCACCTTTTTGATGAATCGGTTAGAAGAGGTCATTAGAGGCTTTTTAAATCGCTTCCTGAAAATAGGACAGAAATCGGTCATTACTATTTTGTATATTCTTCTGGCTGGTGGTTTGACATTTGGCGGTTTCGTTTTTGTACCAATCATCGCCAAACAGGTGGAGCAGCTATTCCATTTAGGAAAGAAAATCGCAGATCATCCACAAGATTTACCCTTCTTTGACGTCATCACGAACGTATTTGGTGATTTCAAAATATCAGCTTTCTTTGAGAAAGGGTTTAATTTCCTCTATACATACTTAACAGATTTCAGCACGTTCAGTATCCAGGTCATTATGTCCTTAATATTAAGCATGTTCTTCCTGTTCGAAAAGGAACGCCTCATTCAATTTATGAACAAGTTCAAAACGAGTAAAATCTCCGTGTTCTATCATGAAATTGCCTTCTTTGGACGTAAATTTTCCCGAACGTTTGGAAAAGTACTCGAAGCACAGTTTATTATTGCAACCGTTAATTGTGTGCTAACGACAATTGCGCTGGGCATTATGGGTTTCCCGCAGTTATTTGGCTTAGCGGTCATGGTCTTTTTGCTAGGCTTAATCCCAGTAGCGGGTGTGGTTATCTCTCTTATTCCACTCAGCATCATTGCGTATACACTTGGAGGCGGAATGTATGTCCTCTATATTGTGCTGGTGATCGTGATTATCCATGCCATTGAAGCTTATTTCTTAAATCCGAAGCTCATGTCAGCTAAAACAGAACTCCCTATTTTCTTCACGTTTATTGTGCTGATCTTCTCTGAACACTATATTGGCATTTGGGGACTTATTATCGGTATCCCAATCTTTGTGTTTATTTTAGATATTCTTGAGGTCACAAATAGGGAAGAAAGTAATTAAAAAGTTCATATGAACCTGTTTACAATTTTCTAAAAATAAGGTATAAATGGTATGAAAATATCATATTACCACACGCTTAATCCTTCTAAAGGAATGGGGGACCCATGTTTTTGGGGTGAATTTTTCTTATCTGAGAAAAAAGGACATCTCTTCGTCCTAACCCGTCAGCTAACCTCATCAGCGTGAAGAGAGTAGACAGTGGTACACGTATGGACACGCAGGCCCACGAGAAGACTCTCTCGTGGGCTTTTTGACGAGGAAGGGGAGATTTTATTGAAGCTAGCGACGAAAATTATTATTGCCTTGTTTGTAGGTGCCATCACAGGATTGCTGCTTAACCTTTTTGCTCCAAATGTATTCAAAGTGTTAGACCCTTATTTATTTACACCTCTAGGTCAAATCTTCTTAAACCTGATTAAAATGCTGGTTGTGCCCATTGTATTCTTTTCGATCACGCTTGGTGTAGCAGGCCTTGGTGATCCGAAAAAGCTAGGCAGAATCGGTGCAAAAACCATTACTTACTTCCTGCTCACTACGACTTTTGCCATCATCATTGGCATTTCATTAGCTGTACTAATCAAGCCGGGAGCCTTCGGCAATTTTGATACAAAAGCAGCAGATTATTCCGCAGAGGAAGCCCCGTCAATGGCAGAAACACTACTCAACATTATTCCAACCAATCCAGTCCAATCGTTAGTTGAAGGAGATATGCTTCAAATTATCGTCTTCTGTGTATTTTTAGGTCTTGGCATCGCCATGCTCGGTAAAAAAACGGAAGGCTTGCTAAAGCTGTTTGAACAAGGAAATGAATTAATGATGTATCTTGTCGGTGTTGTGATGAAATTTGCACCATACGGGACATTCGGTTTAATTGCAACCGCGATCGGCAGTCAGGGGCTGGATGCCATGAAAGCGATGGGACTTTACTTCTCGGTCGTGTTAATTGCGCTCATCCTGCATTTCTTCCTGACATATGGTTCAACCGTTGCGATCTTAGCAAAAAGAAATCCGATGGAATTCTTTAAAGGATTTTCCCCGGCGATGGTTGTTGCATTTAGTACATCAAGCAGTAACGCAGTGCTGCCGGTTTCAATGGAAACAGCGCAAAAGCGTTTAAAGGTACCAGAGTCGATTTCAAGCTTTGTGCAGCCGCTTGGTGCAACTATTAATATGGATGGAACGGCCATTATGCAAGGTGTTGCGACCATTTTTATCGCTCAAGTATATGGGGTTGAACTGACGCTTGTTCAAATGCTGACGGTTGTGTTAACGGCTGTATTAGCAAGTGTCGGTACAGCAGGCGTGCCAGGGGTAGGGCTCATCATGCTGGCCATGGTTTTAAATTCCGTGAATCTTCCTGTTGAGGGAATAGCGCTGATCCTTGGCATAGACCGCTTATTAGATATGGCAAGGACCGTAGTGAATATTACAGGTGACGCAGCATGTGCGGTGATTGTTTCTGAAACCGAAAAGAAACATGAAAAAGAAGCGCCGACACCTAACTTATCACTGTAATAAGCAAGAAGGGCTGAGTGGATCAGCCCTTTTTTTCATGGATTGATTTGTCTAGCGTGATATACTTTTTACAGGATGAGCGGTCGTAACTGCCGCCATAGGCTTTACATCAGAAGGAGGAACCACTTTGCAGTCTGCTGTTTTAAAAGTAGAGAAAGTCGACAAACAAATTGGCCGGAAAATGATCTTGCAGGATATATCTATGGAAATTGGGCGGGGAGAAATTGTCGGATTACTTGGCCCCAACGGGTCTGGAAAAACAACCTTGATTCGATTGATCGTTGGCTTGATGAAAAAAAACAATGGCCGCATCATGATCAATGGATATTCACAAGATGAGGACTTTCTCCAGGCGATGTCATCTGTTGGTGCAATCATAGAAAACCCAGAATTTTATTCGTATTTAACAGGCTTTGAAAACCTTGAAATGTATGCAGCGATGCACGACGGGGTGACGGAGGAACGCATTCAGGAAGTAGTGGAAAGAGTTCGTCTGGAGGATGCCATTCATCAGAAGGTCAAGACGTATTCGCTAGGGATGAAACAAAGGCTTGGGATTGCACAAGCTATTTTGCATCGGCCGAACCTGCTCATTTTAGACGAACCGACAAATGGGCTAGACCCTGCAGGCATGAAGGAATTCCGGGAGCACTTGCAAATGCTCGTAAAGGAAGAAGGAACCTCCGTATTATTTGCGACGCATTTATTGCATGAGGTAGAGGAGCTATGTGACCGCATGATCATCATTCAAAAGGGACAGATCAAAGCTAGCACTCATCTCCTTGATATGGAAGGGAAAGAGCAGGTGCTGATGAATATTCAGCCAGTAGAAAAGGCGGTTTCATGGCTTGACGCACAGGAGTATACATATGAACGAGACGGAGCGCGTGTACTGCTTCAACTGGACAAAGAACGTGTGCCAGAGCTAAACAAACAGCTTGTGCTGGCGGGGTTTGATGTACTTGAAATGACGCCTCAAAAGCAATCAATTGAAGAGGCGTTTATGAAATGGACGGAAGGCGGGAAGACAGATGCTGAACCTCATCAAAAATGAGCATAAGAAAATTATGAGGAAAAAAATCACATTCATTGCTCTTGGGTTGATCGTTGTATTTCAACTAGCAATGGCTCTCACCTTGAAACGAGTCATATCAAGCTTTGGTGGACAAGACACAGTCGCAAACTATTTTGCTTATTCCACGAATGTCGTGTTTATTTTACAGGTGCTTGCTGTCGTTATTGGGGCGACCTTGATCTCAACAGAGTTTCAGAAAAGGACGATCAAGTTTTTATTGATCAGGCCAAAAACAAGACTGCACATTTTTCTGTCAAAATACATCACACTTCTGCTGACAGTCATTTATTTATTTGTTTTTTATTATGTGTTAGCTTTTCTATTTGGTCTTATTTTCTTCGGTACTGATTTTGATGAAAGAACGGGGCAATTATTTCAGCATACGTTTGCCGTCATTGGATCTCAGTGGGTGGAAGTGGTCATGATGGCAAGCTTTGCTTTTATGTGTTCCAGTTTGTTTAGAAACAGTCTTGTTGCACTTGTGACCTCGTTTTTTGTTTTATATGCAGCGAAATCACTTGTACCGATCATGTCTCTCTTAGAAAATCAGTGGGGGAAAATCCTTCTTTTTGCGAATACGGACTTTACTCAGTACAGCTTTCAAGGACCGCCGCCTTTTCAAGGGATGAGCCTTTTGTTTTCTCTATTTATAGTAGGGGCACATTTTGTTTTCTTTGTTGGATCGGCTTGGATTCTTTTTTGGAAACGTGATGTAAATGTGTAAAAATTGTGTCAAATAACAAGAAAAATTCGTGACATCTTTGTGAAAACGAGTCTGTATTTCACGATAAACGGCTGATTTTGTCTTATAATAAGAAGGAGTCATGGAGGTGGCACTATCGTGAAAAATTTCATTACGGCTTTACCAATTTTGTTGCTGCTGTCGTTTTCGTTTGTGTCTTTTGCCTTCCAGTTTGATCATCTTGTTTATTTCAGACTAGCGCTGGGGATCTTTTCGTTAGCGGGTCTTTTCTTTCTGTATACACTTAAAAGAAACATGAAATGGTTCATGGTTTACTTATATGCGAGCTGGATCATTCTTGCTGCCGTTACAACATTTGAGGAACCAGTCTTTTCTCAATTTTTCTTCGGTGGTTTAACGATGACAATGGGTTATCTCACATATATGCTCATTTATTTAGGAATGAAGCAGGACCGTGTAGCGAAATCACATTAAAACAAAAGCCGATAAAATCGAATAACAGATTTTATCGGCTTTTTTATTTTATTGAAGCAGACAAAAGAGCAGCCAGTGATGACTGCTCCTCTTGTAGTTATGATTCACGCCCAGCAGCTGTAAGCTGCTTCTGGTGTTTTTTGTCGATGGTTTCGTATATACTTTCCATCATTTGAGGATCGCGCATGATCGCCTTTTTGTTCTCTTCAATCAATTGCTGATAGGTTTTGATCTTCTTCTTAGACATGTGACTCATCGCTCCTTTATTAGAATGACCGTCTATAGGATTTCACATAGATGAAATTGATAATCATTTTCAATTAGCAACTCCATTATACAAAGACAAATGTCATAAGTAAAGATTCAATTCAGAAAATTCACGTAACCGACATATTCCAAGCTGTATCGACGCTGCATTCTTTCCCAGGAAATAATTTTGTCATGACTTGTCGTAAGGGAAAACATCAATTTGAAACGTTTTGGCTGCGAAGCTCGTCTTATGAAGAGATTAAAAAAGAAAAAAGACACCAGCAAAAGTTTGCTGATGTCCTTCAATTAAGAAACGTGCTCTTGAAGAAACTCTGTCACTTCTTCAGGCGATTTTGCGTTTGCACTGTGTAAATGCCCTGTTTTTTCACCATTTTTGAAAATTAACAAGCTTGGAATACCCATTACCTGATACGTTTCCGCTAATTCAGGGAAATCATCTTTATTTATTTCAAACCATTCATGGTGAGCATAAGCTTCTAGGATGTCTGGAATGAACATGTCCATTCTTGTGCAGTCAGGACACCATGTTGCAAAGAATTTAACGATGACTTCTTTGTCTGATTGAATTATTTCATTGAATTGTTCAGTACTTGTGATTTTTTTCAATTTGTCACAACTCCTTTTCAATGTCATTTTAATATAAAATTAAGGCGAATGACATACAAATGCTCGGGAGGCGCTTACAACGTTTACAAATCATTTCAATTACGTAACAACAAAAATTAATTAGAGCATTTTTGCTTGAAAGTGATAAGATAGTAAAGATGAATTTTAGTGGGGGGAGTATCCATTGAAAATAAGTTTAGGATTGATTTACGGCGGAAAGTCAGCCGAACATAATGTATCACTGCAAACAGCCCTTGCAGTTACAAAAGCACTTAACACTGAGAAGTTCGATATACATCCAATTTATATTACAGAAGAGGGTGAATGGTTAAGAGGAGAAAAACTCACTGAACCAGTATCAAACGTCAAAATGCTTCAATTTGAACAGAACGCAAAGACGTTTTTACCAACTTCTTTAAATGAAAGCATGTTTCCACAGCCTGCAACGGTTGATGAGAAAATTGATGTTGTCTTCCCGTTGCTGCACGGACCAAATGGAGAAGATGGCACAATGCAAGGATTACTTGAACTGTTAAATATCCCGTATGTCGGCAACGGCGTTCTTGCGTCTGCTGCGGGTATGGATAAAGTCATGATGAAAGATGTTTTTGCACAAGCAGGACTTGCACAAGCAAAGCACCTTTCCTTCAATAAAAAAGACTTTGAGAAAGCGACAACAGAAAGCTTAGAACAAGTGGAACAAGTACTTGGCTATCCATGCTTTGTGAAACCTGCCAATATGGGATCAAGTGTTGGAATTAGCAAATGCCGCAGCAAAGAAGAGCTGCAGACTGCATTCGACCTCGCTTTCCAATATGATCGTCGTGTGGTCGTAGAAGAAGGCGTTGTTGGAAGAGAAATTGAGATTGGTGTATTAGGCAATGATGAGCCAAAATGCTCTGTCGTTGGTGAGATTGCACCTAAAACAGATTTTTATGATTACAAAGCAAAATATGAAGATGGCGATACAGATTTGATCATTCCTGCGAGTGTGTCAGAGGATGAATATAAGACGATTCATGACATGGCAATTAAGGCATTTAAAGCCCTTGATGGATCTGGTCTCGTACGTGCAGACTTCTTCCTTACAGAAAAAGGTGAAGTGTTGATCAATGAAGTGAATACAATGCCTGGATTCACACCTTTTAGTATGTTCCCATTACTTTGGAAGCACACTGGTGTAGAGTATCCAGAGTTGATTGAAAAGCTGGTGTCACTTGCAATTGAACGCCATCAAGAAAAACAAACCATTAAAACAACTTTTTAATGTGAGCAGCAAGCAGACACTATCCTTAGGTAGTGTCTCTTTTCCTTCAAACGTGAAATGAGAAAGAGAGGCGAAAAATCATGATCAAACGTACAGTGAAACAAATCGCCCAAATGGCTGGTGGAACCCTATCTAATCAAGCTTTTGGCGAAGAGCAGATTCACGGAGTGACAACAGATACACGAAAAGTATCAGACGGCGCACTGTTTATCCCGCTTATTGGAGAACATTTTAACGGTCACACATTTGCTTCAAAAGCAGTAGAGCTTGGAGCATCAGCTGTTCTATGGAATCAAAAAGAAGCCAATCCGCCAGAAGGCGTTCCTGTTATTCTTGTAGAGGATACACTAGCTGCGCTTCAACAGCTGGCGAAATCATACTTAAAAGAAGAAAATCCTCGTGTTGTCGGTATTACAGGAAGTAATGGGAAAACCACAACAAAAGACATGATTCATTCCGTCTTGCAAACAGCGTATCAAGTTCATAAAACAGACGGTAACTTTAATAATCATATCGGTCTTCCGCTCACCATTCTTGCAATGCCAGAAGGAACCGATATTGCGGTTTTGGAGATGGGTATGAGTGCAAAAGGCGAAATCGAATTTTTATCAGACCTCGCTGAGCCGGATGCAGCAGTCATCACAAATATCGGGGAATCTCATATGCAAGATTTAGGATCAAGAGAAGCCATTGCCGATGCAAAATATGAGATCGTAAAAGGCTTAAAAGAAGACGGCGTCTTTTATTACCTAGGTGATGAGCCATTGCTTCGAGAAAGATCAAGTTCACTTTCTCAGCGTGTAAAAACCTTTGGAGAAGCAGAGGACTGTGATATCAAGGTAACGCACATCAACCAGCTTGCAGAAGGAACAGAATTTCAAGTAGAAGGGTATGCCCAGGGTTTTCTCATTCCTGTATTAGGGAAACATAATGTGAAGAATGCACTTGCTGCTATTGCAATAGGTCAGCATTTTGGGCTGAATGAAAGACAAATTGCCCAAGGACTGATGCAAACGAAGTTGACAGGGATGCGGCTTGAGCTGTTTAAAACAGACAAGGGAATCACTGTCATCAATGATGCGTATAATGCAAGTCCGACTTCAATGAAAGCGGCCATTGATCTTGTGGGGGATATGGACGGCTTTGCCAACCGTATTCTTGTACTTGGAGATATGCTCGAAATGGGCAGCGAAGAAGAAACGTATCATTATGAACTTGGCCGTTACATCAAGCCAGAATTTATTGATCATGTCATGACGTATGGCCGTCTAGGTGCATTTATTGCTGAAGGAGCGAAAAAATCATTCGGGGCTGAGCACGTATTCTCCTTTATGGACAAAGAGGACCTGAAGAAAAAACTAGCTGAAGTGGCAGGGCCTGACGATGTTGTGCTTGTCAAAGCCTCACGCGGTATGAGATTGGAAGAAGTCATTACTGCACTATAAAAGTGAGAAGGTGACAGAATGATTGGCTGTTTATGTATTCACGGTTTTACTGGTGCCCCTTATGAAGTAGAACCGCTGGCGCAATATTTAAAACAGGCGGCAGATTGGAATGTGCAGTCTGTCACGCTTCCAGGGCATGGGGATGAGCTGCAGTTAAAAGGCATTCTTTATCAAGAATGGATAGCAACAGCTGAACTCGAACTTCTATCCCTTTACCGGACTTGTGACACCGTGTATTTGGTCGGCTTTTCTATGGGCGGAATGATTGCTTCTTACTTAGCGGCGAAGTACCCAGTTGCCCGCCTTGTCCTTTTAAGTGCTGCGGCCAAATATGTGAACCCAAAACAAATGATGCAAGACACACGGCAGATGGTAAAGGAGTCCCTGTCAGGGATCGTTGATACAAACCCTTTATATGATCGATATCGCCATAAGCTCACAAGCACGCCGCTGTCAGCTGCGATAGAATTTATGAAGCTGGTAAAGCAAACGAAGAATTCGCTTGAGAAGCTTCATCTGCCTGTGTTAATTGTTCAAGGTGAAAGCGACGGGATTGTGCCTGCTTCAAGTGCAGAATTTATTTATCATAAAGTCCCGTCTCGCCAGAAAGAAATGTTTTATTTGCCGGATTGTAAACATCATGTTTGCCATGAGCCATGTGCCCAGCAATTGTTTGAGAAAGTAGAACATTTTCTAAAAAAAGCAATTTAATATATAGAAAAGCTAAAATGTGGCTAAACTAATATAAATTGAATCCCACTTGTTAAAATTTGCATCATTTTTGTCGAATGAGTGACAGGCCTATGGTACAATAGGAAAGAAAAGGTGGTTGATTCGGTTGTTTCAATATGACGGAAAAACCTTTGTCCCGCAGTCTAATTCGAGTAACGGAGAAGTATCAGCAGGAACCATATTTCAATATCGTCAGGACGGGAATATATTAACGGGCACATATCAAGGCGGCAGTATTATATCTGGCGTACTTGTAGGAACTGTGAATGAGGATGGAACACTTCATTTTAGATACCACCATGTAAGCAAGGACGGCGGCATAAGAAGCGGGTCTTGCGACTCCACTCCTAAGCAGCTGGATAACGGAAAAATTCAACTATTTGAAAAGTGGAAATGGATGGACGGAGATCAAAGTGAAGGTGAATCTGTCATTGTAGAGCAGTAGATATATCCATTTCTGTCTTGTTGAAAAACAAATAGTGTAATGGTAAGATATAAGGTAGGGTAATTCGGGCTTTGTATATAATGGACCTGTCCTTTCAGAAAAGGGCAGTTTTTAATGATCATTCACGAGATTACTGAAACAGCAATTAGAAGGAGTTTGAATAAATTGACTATAACGTTTCAAGATTTTCAATTAAGCGAAAGTCTCATGAAGGCTATTAACCGCATGGGATTTGAAGAAGCAACACCGATTCAAGCAGAAACGATTCCTCTTGGTCTTCAAAATAAAGATGTCATCGGACAAGCACAAACAGGTACAGGAAAAACTGCAGCATTTGGTATTCCTCTGGTTGAAAAAATCGACCCAGCGTCTCCAAATATCCAAGCGATTATCATTGCGCCAACAAGAGAATTAGCGATTCAAGTATCTGAAGAGCTATATAAAATCGGCCAAGACAAGCGTGCACGCGTACTTCCTATTTACGGTGGACAAGATATCGGCCGTCAAATCCGTTCGCTCAAGAAAAATCCTCATATCATCGTAGGGACTCCAGGACGTTTACTCGATCACATTAACCGTCGTACAATGCGTCTTCAAAATGTTGAAACAGTCGTGCTAGATGAAGCAGACGAAATGCTAAACATGGGTTTCATCGAAGACATTGAAGCGATCCTTTCAAATGTACCAAGTGAACACCAAACACTTTTATTCTCTGCGACAATGCCTGCACCAATTAAGCGCATTGCAGAGCGTTTCATGACAAACCCAGAACACGTAAAAGTAAAAGCGAAAGAAATGACTGTATCTAACATCCAACAGTTCTATTTGGATATTCACGAACGTAAGAAGTTTGATACATTGACTCGTCTTCTTGACATTCAATCACCTGAGCTTTCAATTGTCTTCGGCCGTACGAAACGCCGTGTTGACGAATTGACTGAAGCACTTAACCTAAGAGGTTATACAGCTGAAGGAATTCATGGTGACCTGACTCAAGCAAAACGTATGGTTGCGCTTCGTAAATTCAAAGAAGGTTCAATCGATGTGCTTGTCGCAACAGACGTTGCAGCACGTGGACTTGATATCTCAGGCGTCACACACGTGTATAACTTCGACGTGCCGCAAGATCCAGAAAGCTACGTACACCGTATTGGACGTACTGGACGTGCTGGACGTACAGGTATGGCGATGACATTCATCACACCACGTGAAAAAGATATGCTTCGTGCGATTGAGCAAACGACTAAACGTAAAATGGATCGTATGAAAGAACCTACACTTGATGAGGCAATTGAAGGACAACAGCAAGTAACAGTTGACCGTCTACGCACGATCATCAGTGAAAACAACTTGAACTTCTACATGACAGCTGCTGCTGAATTGCTGGAAGATCATGATTCTGTAACAGTGGTTGCAGCTGCTATCAAAATGATGACAAAAGAGCCGGATGCAACGCCTGTTCGTTTGACAGATGAAGCACCAATGATTTCAAAACGTCATCGTAACAACCGCAGCTCTTCTAAACGCAGAGACGGCGGCGGTGGCGGAGGCTACCGTGGAAAAGGCAAGAACAGCCGTTCATCTTATGGTGATAAAAAGCGTTCTTCAAATGACCGCAATCGTTCTTCTAACGATCGTCGTCAAAAGAAATCTTATAACAACTAATACAAGAGCGAATCCTTTGCAGGGTTCGCTTTTTTTAACAGGCTAAAATTGAAACTTTTTAGGCTTTGTTACGTAATATATTGATAGAAAAGTAAGAGAATGGGGGAAGAATGTGAGAAAACAGCCGCAACGTCAAATTAGTCTAAATGGTTTAAAGGTATGGCGTCTTCAAAATGGAATTATCTCATTGATTTTCTTACTCATCATCATTGGGGTATTTGTTACTAGCTACTATTTACAATGGCCATATTGGATTGGAGCGATCCTTTCTGGTTTATGGGTCTTACAGGTCATCTTTGGCATTTGGCTCATACCAAAAATCCGCCATCACATCTGGCGCTACGAAGTATTCGAAAATGAAATTGAAATACAGCATGGACTCATTCGTGTCACACGTGTGATTGTGCCGATGGTTCGTGTTCAGCATGTTGATACATCTCAAGGGCCGCTCTTAAGGCGCTACCGTTTAGCCTCTGTTCAAATTTCGACTGCTGCCACAGTTCATGATATACCGGCGCTAGAATTAGAAGAGGCAGATGAGCTTCGTGATTACATATCTCGTTTAGCAAGGGTGACGGAAGATGATGTCTGAACCAAAACGTGTACATCCTATCTCGATGTTCATTGATTTTATATCAGATGCTGTATCCATGATTAAAAACTTCATTATCCCTTTTTTCGTATTGATTTTTGTGAACTCGAATTCGAGCATCCGCTTTTATGCATTTATCATTCTTGGTGTGCTTCTTTTATGGAAAGCCGTTTATACCATTTTAGAATGGAGACGATTCACCTACCGGATGGAAGACGATGAATTTCGTGTGGAATCGGGCGTAATTACGAAAAAGAAAAAATATATCTCATTAGAACGAATTCAAACAGTCAATACAAGTGAAGGTATTTTCCAACGGATTTTTGGTTTAGTACGGGTTCAAATCGAAACGGCAGGCGGCACGGATGGTCCAGAAGTGAGCCTGACCGCTATTACTAAAGCAGAAGCGGAACAATTAAAGCAGTCGATTTTCAACCGGAAGAAAAGCTTGCAGGAAGAAGAAATGACGGATGAAGCAGGAGATCTGCATGGCCATTTGGCTGCCCAGAAACCTGTGCAGGAAGAAATCAATGTCTCCTATCGTATGGGTGTGCCAGAATTGCTTTTGGCTGCGACCACTTCAAGCGGTATCGGGGTCATTATATCTGGGTGTCTTGCCATCTACACGCAAATAGATGAAATTCTCCCTTTGGACGGGTTCTTCAAAAAGTTCTCTTTTTTAAGTCATGCGAGCGTTGAAATTTATGCGATTTTGATTTTTCTTGCCGTATTGATCGCGTGGATCCTGAGTGTTGGGGTAACAGCGCTTCAGTATGCGAATTTTGCTGCAAAACGAAAAGGGAATGACATCATCATTACAAGAGGACTCATCGAGAGACATCAAATGACCATTCCACTTGCGAGAATTCAAGCAGTGAAGATCAAAGAGAATATTATCCGTGAGCCTTTTGGCTTTGCGACAGTGATGCTTGTTAGTGCAGGAGGTTCGATTACAGAGAAAGAAACCTCTTCCGTCTTATTTCCGCTCATTCGGAAGAAAAAAATAAATGAATTGCTGTCCCAATTCACGGATCATTATCATGTTGCACCAGAAACAGAGCTGAAAAAGGTGCCAAAGCGTTCACTCAAACGCTACCTGATCTCATATGGCTTTGTGCCGTTACTTGTAGGTGTTATCCTGTCGGTGCGCTTTCCGCCATGGGGATATTTGGGACTCATTCCGTTACCACTTGCTCTATTCTTTGGCTATTTAGCTTATAAACAATCAGGATATACAATCAAAGATTCATTGATTCAACTGACATCAAGAGGCATTGGCAAGACCACTGGCATTGTCTTGAGAAAACGTATGCAAAACTATACGATGACGCAATCTTTTTTCCAAAAGAAAGGCCGGGTCGCAAGTATTCACACCTTTGTAAAATCCTCCGCGCTGCTTGATTCCTTTGGTGTGCATCACCTTGAGGAAGAAGATGCTGCACGTGTATTTGATTGGTATTCATATGAAAAAAATCAATCGTCTTAAACGAAAAATGTCGATCAGCTCCAGCTCAAGGAGTGATCGACATTTTTTATGAGATTAATAGCGTCTTTTTTTCGAATGGAAGAACAGCGTAATAGGTGCTAGAATCATTCCGCCGATCAATCCAAACAAGTGAGCCATGATATTGATGTTCGAATTGACGAAGGTCATGATGACAGAAACAGCAAGAATCGTTAAAATCACTTGTGAATTGCCGCGGTCCATCATGTGCGGTTTAAATAGGACAAGGTATAGATACACCCCAAATAAACCAAAGATCGCACCAGAAGCGCCAACGTGTACATACTCCAAAGGCTCCACCCAATAGGTCCCGAGATTGCCAATGAACCCTGCACCAAGATAAATGATTAGAAATCGAACCTTCCCTAGCAAATGTTCAAGCGCTGGGGCGAATAAGAAAAGGGACATAGAATTAAATAAAATATGCGTGAGACTTCCGTGGAGAAAAATAGGTGTGACGAGCCGCCACCATTCCCCAGCCGCTACACCATAGTTGAAACCGACGAGATGATCCTGTCCAAGCTGTATAATAGGGATAGGAATCGCAAATATAAGCCACAGGCCGATTTGTAAAGCGAGGATCGCTGTTACGATTGGATACGATTTAATAAATTGTTGAAAGCTCTCCGTTCGAATAAACATAACAAACCCCTTTTGACTAGATAATGGTAAGTTTATAGTAACACGTTTATGAAGAGAACACTCAAATTAGTACGAGTATCATAGGAGGTACCTCATGATCAAAGGAATAGGCATTGATATTGTAGAGATCGACAGACTATCGCGAGTGCTCAGCAGACAGCCCCGTTTACCAGAACGAATTTTGACTTTAAGTGAACAGGATGTCTTTCGTACACTCAGTGAAAAAAGACAGCTGGAATTTTTGGCAGGACGTTTTGCGGCAAAGGAAGCTTTCGCTAAAGCATACGGAACCGGAATCGGTCAGTATTTAAGCTTTCATGACATAGACATTCAAAAAGACGATAATGGAAAACCCTTCATCAAAAGCGAGAAAGCGGAGGGAGATCAGGTTCATGTGTCCATTACTCATACAAAGGAATATGCTGCTGCACAAGTTTTAATTGAAAGGTTGTCAAGCTAGTCTGCATATTGTTTGTCCCCCCTTCATATATTGGGTAGTGCGATAAGGAAGGGCGAGTTGCTAACAGGCTTTGATGGTTCGCGGTACGCAGTTAACTTTTGAGGCGTACTGTTAAAGTCAAACAAGCGGTTTCTTCCTTTTAACACAATTAACGAAGGGGTTGAAAAGGGTGAGAAAAAGCTTTGTTTTGCTTGTAACGGGAATCCTTTTTGTACTGATTCTCTCCGCATGCGGTCAAAAATCTCAGCAGGATATCGTTGGAGATTTAAACAAAAAGGCAGAGGAAATGACATCATACAAAGCCAAAGCAAAAATGACCATTGAGACAGGAAATGACCCGCAGGAGTACCAGGTAGAAATTTGGTACAAAAAGCCGGAGCTTTACCGTGTCTATTTAGAAAATCCGAAAAAGGATCAGAGTCAAGTCATTTTAAGAAACGGCAATGGTGTGTTTGTGCTGACACCTTCATTGAACAAGAGCTTCCGTTTCCATAGCGATTGGCCGAATAATAGCAGTCAAGTCTATTTATTCGAATCACTCGTGAAGGACATTAAGAATGACAGTGCAGCTCAGTTCAAAGCGAAAGAGTCAAAGTATGTATTCGAAACGAAGACCAATTATCAGCACAATCAAATGCTGCCTACCCAAGAGATTACCTTTCATAAGAAAACAATGGCGCCTGCCAGTGTAAAAGTGCTGGATAGCGACAAAAAGCCAATGGTGAAAGTGGAATTCTCTCACTTTGAATTCAATAAATCCTTTGACAAAGATGCATTTGATGAGAAGAAAAACATGACACTCTCTCAAATGGATGTTGCCACAAGTGCAGACCCATCTGACAGCTTTGCGGTGAAAACACCAGTTGATATGCCAGAAGGCGTGAAGAAGATGGAAGAGAAAGAAATGACGACAGATGCTGGGAAGCGTTATGTGATTACGTACGGCGGCAAGAAATCCTTCACACTCATCCAGGAAAAAGCGAGAGTAGCGGAAGCATCTACGCCTGTCACGATGAACGGCGAGCCGGTCGATCTTGGTATGACAGTAGGGGTTCTGACAGATCAATCTCTCTCATGGACTTCTGACGGAGTTGACTACTTAATTTCCTCAAGTGATCTATCGAAGGAAGAGCTGTTGATGGTCGCAAAGAGTGTAGAAGGCCAGTCAGCTAAATAAATGAGGTTCTCAGGCGGAAAGCCTTGATAAATGCAGCATCAGCCCTGTGCAAGGGCTGATTTTCTTTGATTTGTTTCACATTATTCTTGATTTTTAGTATCATATGAGGGGATTGAATCATTCAATAGGGAAGTGTGACTGATGGACACAAATGCCTTTTATAGAGACACATGGGCAGAAATTAATTTAACAGCAATCAAGCACAATGTTTCACATATGAAAGATCATATCGGTCAAAATGTTCAACTGATGGCTGTTGTGAAAGCCAATGCATATGGACATGGAGATATAGAAGTGGCAAGAGCTGCCCTCAAAGCAGGTGCAGACTTGTTAGCTGTAGCCTTTTTAGATGAGGCCATTTCTTTAAGAAATAAAGGTATCAAAGCACCGATTCTTATACTCGGCGCAGTACCGCCGGAGTATGTCAAAACCGCTGTTCGATACAATGTAATTATGACCGCTTACTCCACCAGGTGGCTGAGGGAAGTCGTCGATATGGTGAAAGGGCAGATGGGACAACCCATTCGTTTTCATTTGAAAATAGACAGCGGAATGAACCGTTTAGGTGTGAAAACGTTAGAGCAAGTGAATGAAGTAAAGAAGCTTGTCAGCGAGCATTCTTATTTACAGCTGGAAGGAGTATTTACTCACTTTGCGACCGCGGATGAAAAGGATGAGAACTATTTTGATCGGCAGGTCGACACCTTTCAAACCTTGCTTCAGCCGCTTCATACGGAAAAACTGCTTGTTCATTGTGCCAATAGTGCAGCAGGATTAAGGTTTAAAGAAGTTTTATTTAATATGGTTCGCTTCGGCATCAGTATGTACGGGCTGTCGCCGTCAGAGGAAATCAAAGATGAACTTCCTTTCAAGCTAGAAGAAGCCATGTCGCTTTATACAAAGCTTGCCCATGTAAAGCTCATTCAAAAGGGTGAGAGTGTCAGCTATGGGGCGACGTATACAGCTAATCAAGATACGTGGATCGGTACGGTACCAGTCGGCTATGCAGACGGGTGGATCCGGAAGCTGGCAGGTACGGAAGTACTTGTTGGCGGAAAGCGCCGGAAGATTGCCGGAAGGGTATGTATGGATCAATTCATGGTTGAACTGAAAGAGAACCTTCCAGTAGGGGAGCCAGTCGTTTTGATTGGTGGACAAGGTGAAGAAATGGTATCAGTCGATGAAATTGCAAAAAGGCTTGAAACCATTAACTATGAAGTCACATGCTCCATTGGACACCGCGTCCCAAGAGTATATATAGAGGACGGCAAAAGGGTGCATGTGCGGAATCCGCTGCTTCAAGGCGGGCCAAGCTTTTTCTAAACAGCTTTCACAGGAACGATCGTCAAACTGACATCGTTCCTTTTTATTCTACAAAGAAGGGGTAAACATTCTCCCTTTTTTAGAGATTTTGGAAATACCGTATGATTTTCGGAAAAAAGCGTATAATGTGAAAGAGGAACTCCATTATCATCTTTGATTTACGGGTGAACAGCCGCTTCATGTTCTAATAAGAAATCATGAAAAAACAGCTTTGCTTGCGCATTGAATAATGGTATGATTAGTCTTGGAATGGATCGAAACGGTATCCGTAAGTTTTGTGGAGGTGTATGTTTTTTGTCTGAATCCAGCGCAACAAACGAAATGAAGATTCGACTACCGGAGGCTTTGATGTCTGAAATCGAACGAGTAGCAGAGCAGGATAAGGTAACAAGAAATGAATTGATCTACCGAGCGACAAAAACGTATATTCGTGAACGTAATATTCGACAAAATCGTGAATCGATGAGACGCGGCTACATGGAGATGGCGAAAATTAATCTGAATATCTCTTCAGAGGCACAATACGCAGAATTTGAGGCTGAGAATACAGTTGAGCGATTAGTCAGCGGGGGTTAAACATTTGATTGTTAAACGCGGTGATGTTTACTTTGCTGATTTATCTCCTGTTGTTGGCTCCGAGCAGGGCGGGGTTCGCCCAGTATTGGTGATTCAAAATGACATTGGAAATCGCTTCAGCCCGACTGCTATCGTTGCAGCCATAACAGCCCAAATACAAAAAGCGAAATTACCGACTCACGTCGAAATTGATGCAAAGCGCTACGGCTTTGAACGAGATTCTGTCATTCTCTTGGAGCAGATTCGTACAATCGATAAACAAAGATTGACAGATAAAATCACACATCTTGATGATGAGATGATGGAGAAGGTTGATGAAGCCTTACAAGTTAGTTTGGCTCTTATTGATTTTTAATATGGTGAGATTTGGTTGCTCTCTTGAGAGCAACTTTTTTTTGTGTTCAATTTTTATTAACGTTATAATGAAGAAAGAATAAAAGAAGTGCTGTTTATGTACGTAGGGGGTAAAACATGTCGAATCATATCGTGTTAGCTTTCGCAAGGGAGCATCAAGAGGAATTACAAAAAGAGTGGACGGACATTTTTAGACGACTCGGAGAAAAAGAAACGGACATGATGCTGAACGACAAAATGTATGAAACCATCTGTTCGGAATATGTTCAACTAATCATTACATCTCTTTCAGAGGGGTATAATGAGGATTTTGAAGAAAAAGTGCAAACTCTTGCTTTAAACATTGTTCAAATGGGTATATCACTTAAGTTACTGGCAAATGGTCTAACTGAAATCCGTACACATTTATATCAAAAAATGAACGATGACAAAGATACAACAGAAGAAAGTCATGACCTCATCTGGCAAATCGACCAATTCATCACACCAATTCATAACGAGATCTTAAACCAGTATTCCATCTCATGGGAGAAAACAGTCAGCCTTCAAAAAATTGCGCTGCAGGAACTTTCTGCCCCGCTGATCCCTGTATTTGAGCACATCACCGTCATGCCGCTTGTTGGAACAATTGATACAGATCGTGCGAAAAAAATTATGGAGAACCTGCTCAATGGTGTCGTCAAACATCGCTCACAGGTCGTCTTAATTGATATTACGGGTGTCCCTGTTGTTGATACAATGGTAGCCCACCATATCATTCAAGCGTCTGAGGCTGTGAGATTAGTAGGTGCGAAGTGTTTGCTTGTCGGTATTCGCCCAGAAATAGCCCAAACCATTGTGAACCTTGGAATTGATTTATCTCAAGTTACAACAAAGAATACCCTTCAAAAAGGAATTCAAACTGCTTTGGAAATGACAAATCGAAAAATTGTTTCATTGGAGGGATAACCTAGTGAGAAATCACCCGAAGATTCCAATCTTAAAACTATATAACTGTCTTCTGATTTCAATACAGTGGGAGCTTGATGATCAGACAGCTCTCCACTTTCAAGAAGACTTGCTGAATAAAATTCATGAAACAGGAGCAAACGGTGTTGTCATTGACCTCACATCTGTCGACATGATTGATTCCTTTATTGCAAAGGTATTAGGCGATGTCATCACGATGTCCAAGCTCATGGGGGCAAAAGTTGTATTAACAGGAATACAGCCAGCAGTCGCTGTGACGCTGATTGAACTTGGAATATCGCTTGAAGAAATTCAGACAGCACTAGATCTTGAACAAGGGCTTGAGACACTGAAGCGGGAATTGGGGGAATAGATATGAAAGACCAATCCTGTGTAAGAATATTGACGGAATGGGACATAGTCGCAGCAAGACAATTGGGGCGCAATGTTGCAAAAGAACTTGGATTTGGAACAGTTGACCAAGCAAGAATTACGACGGCCATTTCAGAATTAGCTCGAAACATCTATTTATACGCTGGTAAAGGTCAGATTTGTATAGACGAAGTGATGGAGCGCGGAAAGCGTGGACTCAAAGTCATCGCAGCCGATGAGGGGCCGGGTATCATGGATATACGTAAAGTAATGGAAGACGGATTTTCAACATCAGGCGGACTCGGAGCAGGTCTTCCGGGTGTCAGAAGACTGATGGATGAATTTAAATTAGACTCTGCACCAGAACAAGGAACGGAGATACAAGCTGTTAAGTGGCTTCGCTAGGAGGGAAACCATGGATTTTAAGGAGGTAATGGAGCAGCGGTACCATCAGCTGCTCAGTCGTTATATCAGTGATTTAACTGAAACATCGCTTTATCAAGCTCAAAAATTTAGCCGTAAAACCATTGAGCATCAAATACCTCCTGAAGAAATAGTGAGTGTTCACCGAAAAGTAATTCAGGAGCTTTACCCTGATTTGCCGGAAGATGTTTTTCATTCACTAGACTTCTTAATTGAAGTCATGATTGGGTACGGACTTGCCTACCAAGAACATTTAACACTCAGAGGCATCCAGCAAGAAATAAAATCTGAAATCGAAATTGCTGCAAATGTTCAGCAAACCCTTCTGGAAACGAAAATTCCAGAAGGAGATACCTTTGATATTGGTGCGATTAGTGTACCGGCAAAACAGATGAGTGGAGATTATTACCACTTTGTAACGGATCACGATACAATCAATATCGCGATCGCAGATGTCATTGGAAAGGGAATCCCGGCTGCGCTCTGTATGTCGATGATTAAATATGCGATGGATTCCTTACCAGAGTCAGGGAGCGGCCCAACAAAGGTGCTGAAAACCCTGAATCGTGTTGTCGAGCAAAACGTAGATCCAAGTATGTTTATCACAATGTTCTATGGCAGCTATAATAAAGAAACGCATGAGTTTAAATATGCATCGGCTGGTCATGAGCCGGGCTTTTTCTATTGCAAAAAAGAGGACAAATTTTACGATTTAGAAGCGAAAGGGCTTGTCCTCGGGATTGCACCAGACTTTGATTACAGACAGTATGAGAAGCATTTAGACATAGGAGACATGGTGATCTTATTCTCTGATGGGGTCACAGAATCCAAGTCAGAGGACGGTTTCCTAGAGCGGGAGGACATCAAAGCACTCATATCAGAGCACCTATCCTACTCAGCTCAAGAAATGGTGGATGCCATCTACGCCAGCTTACTCAAACTGCAGGATTTTCAGCTGCACGATGACTTTACTTTACTTGTTCTCAAAAGAAAGGTTTAGAAAATGAACATGCGGGTATATAAAACTTTAGGAAACAAGAATTTCGAGGTGAATGCATAATGAATATGTCTGTAAAAGAGCATCAAATAGATCAAAAAACGAAAATCAGTGTCAGCGGAGAAATCGATGTGTACTCCGCTCCTCAGCTAAGAGAAACGCTCATGCCTAAAGCAGAGGCGGGAGAGCATCTTGAAATCTGTCTAAAGGATGTTACGTATATGGATAGTACAGGTTTAGGTGTATTCGTTGGGCTGTTTAAAGCGGCTCAAAAAGCAGGTGGAACATTAAAGCTTGAGAACTTGTCAGAACGGCTTGTAAGGTTGTTTGAAATCACTGGATTAAAGGACATCATTGACATTTCTGCAAAGTCAGAGGGTGGGGTACAATGAACGAATCAGTAGATCTAATCGAGATGAAAATACCGGCAAAACCAGAATATGTAGGCATCATTCGTTTGACTCTTTCAGGCGTAGCGAGCCGGATGGGCTATGCCTATGAAGAGATTGAAGACTTAAAAATTGCCGTCAGTGAGGCCTGTACAAATGCAGTTCAGCATGCCTACAAAGGTGAAGACGGCGAAGATGGAGAGGTAGCTGTTCGCTTTCTTGTCTACGCGGATCGTCTAGAAATCATTGTCGCTGACAAAGGCGGTAGCTTTGACTTTAAGCAAAAACAGGAAGACTTGGGACCGTACACATCTGCTCATACGGTGGATCAATTGGCAGAAGGAGGTCTTGGTTTATACTTAATGCAAACATTGATGGATGAAGTCGAGGTGCAAGCAAACTCCGGAGTTACCGTGGCGATGACAAAGTTTTTAAACAGGGAGCGAGTTGACCATGACACAACCATCCAAAACTATGAAACTAACTAAAGATGAAGTAGATCGCCTCATCCAAAGCTATCAAACCAATCAAGATGAGCAGGCGCAGCTCACGCTGGTCGAATGCTATACAAACTTGGTTGATATGCTGGCGAAAAAATATTCTAAAGGAAAAAGCTTTCATGAGGACCTCAGACAAGTTGGAATGATTGGTTTACTTGGCGCCATTAAACGATACGACCCGCTCGTCGGTAAATCATTTGAAGCCTTTGCTATTCCAACCATCATCGGGGAAATCAAACGCTTTTTACGAGATAAGACATGGAGTGTCCATGTACCAAGGCGGATCAAAGAGCTTGGACCAAGAATCAAAATGGCAGTCGATCATTTGACAACAGAGACACAGAAATCACCTAAAGTCCAAGAAATTGCAGAATACCTAGATGTAACAGAAGAAGAAGTACTTGAAACCATGGAGATGGGCAAAAGCTATCAAGCACTGTCTGTTGACCAAGGCGTAGAGGCTGATTCTGAAGGAAGTACTGTGACGATTTTAGACGTTGTCGGCTCACAGGAAGAAGGCTACGAACGTGTGAACCAAAAAATGATGCTTGAGAGTGTGCTTCATGTGCTGTCGGATAGAGAAAAAGAGATTATCAATCTGACTTACTTGCAAAATAAGAGTCAGAAAGAGACAGGCGATTTACTTGGCATATCCCAAATGCATGTATCGAGACTGCAGCGGAAGGCAGTGAAAAAACTGCGAGATGCATTATCAGAAGATGCGTCTATGGAGCTAGGGTAATGAAACAGATTGAACAGCATGAGCATGTAAACGCCATTATCTATCAATCGAATAAAGAAGGAAAACCATGCTGCGGGGACAGTTTTTTTATTAAAGCAGATGATGAAGAACTAATTTGTGCTGTAGCAGACGGATTAGGCAGCGGCCAGTACGCCAATGAATCATCTTCTTTAGTCAGCGAAATTGTCGAAGAATATGGACATGAGGATGTGGCGACCCTCATCGACAGATGCAATCAGGCCATGAAAAATAAACGCGGTGCCACAGCTGCGATCTTAAAGGTGAATTTTTCCCAGCAGCAATTTACCTATTGTTCGGTTGGTAATATTCGTTTTATCTTGAATGCACCTTCTGGCGACTATATTTATCCACTTCCGACATCAGGATACTTATCAGGGAAACCTAGAAAATATAAAACATACACCTATTCCTACGAAAAAGGATCGATATTCATTATGTATTCAGACGGACTGAATGTGCCAAACATGCGCATGTGTTTAAAGCATGGACATTCAGTTGAAGACATCGCCAAACAGCTTGAAACATACACACAAGACAAAAAGGACGATCTCACCTATGTACTTGGTCAGCTCACGTAAAATAGCTGACCTTTTTTCTGTTTTGCCGGTTTTTTTGATACACTAAAAGAGAAGACACAGTGAGAGGATGCAAAGTATGAAGACATCTGACTTTTTATTGAAACAAATTGCGACAGAATTAAAGCTTTCAACGAAACAAATTGAAAGTGTGATCAAGCTTTTAGAGGATGGCAACACCGTCCCGTTTATTGCCCGTTATCGGAAAGAGCAGACAGGCTCACTGGATGAGGTGCAAATCCAAACCATTTCAGAGCGCTATACATATATCCAAAATGTCACGAATCGAAAAGAAGAAGTCATTCGCTTAATTGCTGAACAAGACAAACTAACCGATGAATTAAAACAGAAAATTGAACAAGCTCATAAACTGCAAGAGGTCGAAGATTTATACCGGCCATTCAAACAAAAGCGCAAAACAAAGGCGAATGTAGCCAAAGCAAAAGGGCTGGAGCCGCTGGCGGAATATTTACTCACGCTGCCAAGCGATCAGATCGAGAAGAAGGCAGCTGCTTTTATGAATGAAGAAAAAGAAGTGACGAATGTAGAAGAGGCACTTGAGGGTGCGCAGCACATCATTGCTGAACAACTGGCAGATGATCCTGATATGCGAAAATGGATTCGCAGTGAAACGTACCAAAAGGGCAGTCTGGTCACATCAGGAAAAGACGTCGAAAGCGATGAGAAAAACGTCTATGAAATGTATTACGATTATCAAGAGCCAATCAAAAAGATTGTCCCGCACCGTGTACTAGCGGTCAACCGTGGGGAGAAAGAGGGCATTTTAAAGGCAGCCATCGAACCACCTGCTGAAAATATTCGCTTCTATCTCGACAAACAAGTTCTAAAAGGCAAACAGACGACGGCGAGACCGTTTATTGAAGCAGCAATCGATGATGCATATAAACGTCTCATTCAGCCTTCCATCGAACGAGAAATACGAAAAGAGTTGACAGAAAAAGCAGAGGAACAAGCGATTCATATTTTTGCTGAAAACTTAAGAAAACTGCTGCTTCAACCGCCGATGAAAGGGAAGCGTGTACTTGGAGTCGATCCCGCATTTCGGACAGGCTGCAAATTAGCCGTCGTGGATGATACAGGCAAAGTCCATCATATTGGCGTCATTTACCCGCATCCGCCCGTGCAGAAAAAAGCGGAAGCGAAACAAAAAGTGAAAGAGATCATTCAATCATCGAACATTGAAGTCATTGCGATTGGAAACGGAACAGCCTCAAGAGAGACAGAACAATTCATTGCAGACTTGATTCAAGAGCTGGATCAGCCGGTGTCCTATTTGATCGTGAATGAAGCAGGAGCAAGTGTATACTCCGCATCTGCACTTGCGCGAGAAGAGTTTCCAGATCTGCAAGTTGAAGAACGAAGCGCCATTTCAATCGCTAGAAGATTACAAGATCCTTTAGCAGAGCTCGTGAAAATTGATCCGAAGTCTGTTGGTGTGGGCCAATACCAGCATGACGTCAGCCAGAAGCAATTAAACAGCTCGTTAACCTTTGTGGTAGAAACAGTCGTCAACCAAGTTGGTGTAAACGTCAATACAGCCTCACAGGCGCTGCTGCAATATGTGTCAGGCCTTTCAAAAGCCGTCGCTGGGAATATCATCAAAAGGCGCGAAGAGATTGGGAGATTCACAAGCAGAAAAGAATTGAAGGATATTCCAAGGCTCGGTGCTAAAACATATGAGCAGTGTATCGGTTTCTTGCGTATTACAGACGGACAAGATCCGCTTGACCGTACAGGCATTCACCCAGAGAGCTATAAAGAAACAAAACAGTTTTTACGCATGATCAACATGACGCCAGACGATCTTGGCACAGAGCAGTTAAAAGAGAAAATTGCTGAAGTGAAACTGGACGAAGCAGCAGAACAGCTAGATATTGGGACAATTACACTGCAAGATATCATCGATCAGCTCACAAGACCTGAGCGTGATCCGCGGGATGAAGTACCAAAACCGCTGCTCAAAACAGATGTATTGAAATTGGAAGACTTGAAGCAAGGAATGGAGCTGCAAGGAACGGTAAGAAACGTCGTAGACTTTGGCGCATTCGTTGATATTGGCGTAAAGCAGGATGGGCTTGTGCATATTTCCAAACTAAGCAATCGTTTTGTGAAGCATCCGCTTGACGTTGTATCAGTTGGTGACATTGTGACCGTCTGGGTGGACTCGGTTGACCAGGCAAAAGGCCGCGTTGCCCTCTCCATGCTGAAACCAGAGTAAACAAAAAACGAGGCGCACCTTAGGATGGGGTGTGCCTTGATGTGACTGAATGTTTTTTTCTATAAAAGTACCAGCATTGATTCAGCAATTTGATTTGATAATGATTTTTCTCATAAAATGCCTTCTGCATCTGATTTTTCAGCCAGTTGGGCATCGCCCATTCCTCCTTTGATCGAAACAGTGGGTGTATCTTCAATGTATGCATAGGGGAAATTGTCCCGTTCGAGGTTTTTATAGAAAGGAACGATCTTGATTGAACGAGAGAGAGTTACAGCAGTTAACAGAGCACATTTCCCAGCAGTTCTTTGGCAAGACATTCCGCCATCAGGCTGTTTTTAATGAACGGTTAAAAACGACAGGCGGGCGATATTTACTTGGTACACACAATATCGAACTGAACCGCCGATACCTAGAGGAGCATGGACGAGAAGAATTAATCGGGATCATCAAGCATGAGCTGTGTCATTATCATCTACATCTTGAGGGAAAGGGCTATCAGCATCGCGACCGTGATTTTAAAGCGTTATTAAAACAAGTAGAAGCCCCGCGTTTTTGTACACCGCTTAAGACCGTACAAAAGAAGCGACGTGTGGGGAAACGCCATGAATACATTTGCACAGGATGCGGCCGGTCTTTTATCAGAAAAAGACGGTTTGATACCTCTCGTTATGTATGCGGCGTCTGCAAAGGGAAATTAAAGTGGCAGAGCACAACCGATTCATTATGATAAGCATTCCTCTAAGGGGATGCTTTTTTTATTCCATTAGATGTGTGGACATATGGAGACAAAAAGAGACGCATGTCTCATTTTGTCTCTTTTTTCATCGGTGTGATTCGGTCAAAGCCTAAGTGTTCATGTATCTTCATGTTGGCACGATTTTTGCTTGTATAGTAGTGCAAGCAAAAAAGGATAGGAGGTTTTACCAAATGGAAAAGGCATTGACTAAAGAAAAAGCCGTATGGATGTATCAAAAAATGCAGGAAATCCGCCAATTTGAAGATCGAGTACACGCGCTTTTTACAAAAGGAATCTTGCCGGGGTTTGTCCATCTTTATGCTGGCGAAGAAGCTGTTGCCGTAGGAGTCTGTGCACATCTGAATGAAAAAGACAGCATTACAAGTACCCACCGCGGCCACGGCCACTGTATAGCGAAGGGCTGTGATCTAAAAGGAATGATGGCAGAAATCTATGGGAAAGCCACAGGTCTTTGTAAAGGCAAAGGCGGATCCATGCACATTGCAGATTTTGATAAAGGAATGCTTGGTGCCAACGGAATTGTTGGAGGGGGCTTTCCTCTTGCGTGCGGGGCAGCCCTCACAGCCAAATATAAAAAGACAGAAAATGTAAGCGTTTGCTTTTTTGGGGATGGTGCAAACAATCAAGGGACTTTCCACGAAGGAATCAATCTCGCGGCCATCTGGAAACTGCCCGTCATTTTCATCGCAGAAAACAATGGGTACGGAGAAGCGACACCATTTTCCTATGCTTCAAGCTGCAAATCAATCGTCGATCGAGCGGCCGGTTATAACATTCCTGGGATTCAAGTAGACGGAAAAGATGTGATGGCCGTTTATCAAGCCGCAGAACAAGCAATTGAACGAGCGAAAAATGGAGAAGGTCCGACATTGATTGAATGCATGACATATCGGAATTATGGCCATTTCGAAGGAGACGCCCAGCGTTACAAAACCAATCAAGAAAAAACAGAACATCAAGAAGAGAGGGATGCGATCACTCTTTTTAAAAATGAATTGATCAAGCAGCAGCTGCTGACGAATGGAGAGCTATCAAATATTGAAGCGGCAGTAACTGAAGCGATAGATGAAGCCGTTCAATTCAGTGAAGAAAGTGAATATCCAGATCAGACCGAATTATTGACCGACGTGTATGTTTCGTATCAATAAATCAGAAGGAGGAGAGGAAAATGACAAGAGAAATCAGCATGTCTAGTGCATTGAATGAAGCGATTAAGCTTGCCATGAGAAGAGACGAGGATGTCATTTTAATGGGGGAAGATGTTGCTGGAGGCGCTCATGTAGATCACTTACAAGATGATGAAGCATGGGGCGGCGTGCTCGGTGTAACGAAAGGAATCGTTCAGGAGTTTGGACGTGAGCGAGTCCTTGACACACCGATTAGTGAAGCTGGCTATGTAGGTGCGGCCATGGCAGCTGCTTCCACAGGGCTAAGGCCAATTGCAGAACTCATGTTTAATGATTTTATCGGCACCTGTCTGGATCAAGTGCTGAATCAAGGGGCTAAATTTCGATACATGTTTGGCGGAAAAGCAGAGGTGCCAATCACGATCAGAACGACACATGGAGCGGGTTTTAGAGCAGCTGCTCAGCATTCGCAAAGCTTGTATGCGCTATTTACAAGCATCCCTGGATTGAAAGTGGTGGTGCCTTCTTCACCATACGATGCCAAAGGATTGCTACTAGCAGCCATCGAGGATCAGGACCCTGTCATCTTTTTTGAAGACAAAACGCTTTACAATATTACAGGAGATGTTCCGGAGCGATATTACACGCTGCCGCTTGGCAAAGCAGATGTGAAAAGAGAAGGCTCAGATGTGACCATTTTTGCAGTAGGCAAACAAGTTCATACAGCACTCGAAGCAGCAGAACAATTAGCTGCCCAAGGAATAGAAGCCGAGGTGATTGATCCTAGAAGCTTGTCACCGCTCGATGAAGAGGCCATTCTGACTTCAGTAGAGAAAACGAATCGGCTTGTCATTGTGGATGAAGCAAATCCGAGGTGCGGAATTGCCGCAGATATTTCTTCTCTGGTTGCGGATAAAGGCTTCGATTTACTCGACGCTCCAATCAAAAAAGTGACGGCTCCTCATACACCGGTCCCATTTTCACCACCGCTTGAAGATATATATTTGCCGACACCTGATAAGGTTGTGAACACTGTCTTAGAGATGGTTGGAAAAAGTCATGACAAGATCTTGAACTAAAGAAAGGAGAGAGGGAGATGGCTGTCGAGGTTGTGATGCCGAAATTGGGCATGTCAATGAAAGAAGGAACGGTATCTGTCTGGAATAAAGAGATCGGAGAGACCGTGAATAAAGGGGAAAGCATTGCAAGCATCAACTCTGAAAAAATTGAAATGGAGATCGAATCACCTGCAGAAGGAACTATATTGGATATAAAAGTGTCTGAGGGAGAAGGTGTACCGCCTGGCACGGTCATCTGCTATATCGGTGAAGGAAATGAACAGGTCGAGGAAAAGAAAGAAAAAGACCTGCCGCCAAAACAAAAGAAAGAGAGAATAAAAATCTCCCCTGTTGCACGTAAGATTGCTCAAAGTGCTAATTTGGATATTCATACACTAGTGGGAACAGGTCCAGATGGGAGAATCACGAAAGCGGATGTGCTTCGGGCACTTCCTGATGAAAAAGAAAAACAACACAATGAACCAACAAAGCATCAGCCAGTCAGCATGATGCGGAAAACCATTGCCTCGCGAATGATGGAAAGCCTGCAAACAAGTGCACAATTAACAATAACGATGAAAGCGGATGTGACAAAACTTACAGCTTTACAGTCTGAGTTGAACGAAACAGCTGGAGCACAACACGATATGAAATTAACCATGACCGATTTTGTAGCCAAAGCAGTGATTCTTTCTCTGCAAAAGCACCCTGCAATGAACAGTCAATATCAACATGATAGAGTCGAAACTTTTGAGCATGTACATCTTGGAATCGCTGCTGCTTTAGATCATGGGCTGGCAGTGCCTGTTATTCGGCATGCGGAAAAGCTTTCACTTATTGAGCTGGCGAAGAGTATCAAATCGTATGGCAAAAAAGCACGTGAAGGCAAACTTCTCCACGATGAAATTGAAGGCTCTACCTTTACAATCACTAACCTAGGTGCTTATGGTGTGGAACATTTCACCCCGATTTTGAATCCGCCGGAAGCAGGTATTCTTGGCGTTGGAAAAGCGGATCAAATGCCTGTTTATCAGGGGAATGAATTATGTAAAGGGACGATCCTGCCACTCAGTCTGACATTTGACCATCGCGTGCTGGACGGGGCGCCGGCATCACAATTTTTATCAACTGTTAAAGCGTATTTAGAAAATCCAGTATCCATTCTTTTATAGGAAGCAGGTGAAATGAATGACGCTTGTCATTATAGGAGGCGGGCCAGCAGGATATGTGGCGGCAATAACAGCCGCCCGTTTTGACAGAGAGGTTGTACTAATCGACCAAGGCCTGTTAGGAGGTACCTGCCTGAATGAAGGCTGTATCCCAACGAAAGCACTTTTACAAAGCGCTGATATGTACGAGCATGTGAAATCAGCTGGTCATTTTGGAATTGAGCTTCCAGGGAAGGAGCCTATCATTCATTGGGATGCCGTTCAAAAGCGGAAGCGGTCAGTCGTCAAGCAGCTGACTGATGGCGTTCGTTATTTGATGAATAAAAACAAAATCAGCGTGTTAAATGGGAAAGCATCATTTCTTTCGGCACATGAGCTATTGATAGAAAGTGAAGGGACATCTGAAATCATTCAAGCAAAACAAATCATTATTGCTTCAGGATCAGAACCTGCTGCTTTGCCTTTCGCCCCATTTGACAGGGAGTGGATCATTGATAGTAAGGATGCCATGACGCTCCCTTCAATACCAGATTCGCTTTGTATCATTGGCGGAGGGGTGATCGGTTGTGAGTTTGCAAGCATCTTTAGCAGAATGGGATCAAAGGTTGTCATGGTTGAACAGGCAGCACACATTTTACCTGAAGAAGATCACGATACCGCTAACTGTCTTCACGATCAGCTTCAAAAAGCTGGTGTGGAGATTTTGACATCAGCAACAGTCAAACAGCTTGATGCAATCTCAAAAAAAGTGGTGGTTGAGAAGGAACATGGAGAGCGCTGTGACATCAAGGCCGATCATTGTTTAGTCGCCATTGGCAGAAAGCCGAGGCTGGGAGAGCTGAATCTTGAACAGGTCGGCATTGAATTTGATAGAAACGGGATCTGCGTCAATGAGCATATGCAAACCAATCTCCCGCATATCTATGCGTGCGGTGATGTGACAGGCGGTGTTCAGCTTGCTCATGCTGCTTTTCATGAAGGAACGATTGCGGCATCACATGCATCAGGTGAAGATGTAAAGGTCAATGAACAAGTGATTCCAAGGTGCATCTACACGTCTCCAGAAATCGCGAGTGTCGGTTTAAATGAAGAGAGTGCTAGAAAACAATATGGGGAGATTCGGATAGGGAAATTCGCTTTTTCTGCTAATGGAAAAGCACTCATTTTAAATCAGCCAGCAGGTCAAGTAAAGGTCATTGTCGAACCGCAATATCAAGAAATTTTAGGTGTATCCATTATCGGGCCAAATGCCACAGAACTGATTGGACAAGCGGCAGTGATGATGCATACAGAGTTAACAGCTGATACATTAGAGCAGTTTATTGCGGCACATCCGACACTCTCTGAGGCGATACACGAAGCCTTGCTGCAAACAAATGGACGAGCGGTGCACTGCTGATAGAGAAACATTTTATCCGAATGAATTCCCTGGGTCAGCCAATAATTGAAAGCGCTTTTATAATTATCTATAATGGATAAAAAGCCCCCAGAGGAGAGGATGGAATGAATCCGACGCCTTGTTATTTAAATACTTGGAAACGTTTTGTTCGTGAAGGTTTACTTGATAGGTCTCGTCTGGATAAGAGAGTGATGGAGTCATGGCACAGATGTAAACAGGCAAATGTGAACCCGTATTTAGATAAAGGACAGTCGTTGTTAGAAAAGGAATTATTCAGTATTCAAAAAAAGAAGTACTCACTATTCCTAAATGCCGCTCTTCCTTACTTAAATAAAATTAGTCAGCAATTAAAAGAATCGGACATGATGGCCTTACTCATCGATGCAGATGGCTATGTGCTGAGTTTGACAGGAAGCCAAAGGACACTGGTAGAAGCGAAAAAAATAAATTTTATGGAGGGCGCGCGCTGGACCGAAGCCGATGTGGGGACGAACGCTATTGGAACGGCACTGGTCATTGGGGAAGCTGTAGCGATCAACGGAACTGAGCATTTTTCAGTCGCTTCCCACCATTGGAGTTGTTCAGCGGCCCCTATTCGTGATGCAGACGGCACGATCATAGGAGTCATTGATATCTCCTGTATGGCGGATCAAAGGCATCCTTTTATGCTTGGGATGGCTTCAACAGTTGCATATGCTATAGAGAGAGAAATTCAGGTCCAGCAAAAAAGGAAAGAGATGGAGCTGGTCAGTCATTGTCTCCAGCAGGTGGAAGCGGACGAGCCGTATGTTGTCTGTAATGAGAAAAAGCAGATTGTTTCGGCAAGCAAGCCGATTAGAGATCGGTTTTCAGACTGGTATGGAATGGATGTTGAGCTGCTCATGGCTGATACATTTGTTACACGAGACAAGCGTCTCATTCAGTCAGAACAAGACGGAGAGCTGCTTGGGATGTCTTTTTCTCTTGAAGAAGCAAAGAAGAGAAATATCACCGTTTCTTTTCCTCAATTTCCCGGGGAATCTGGAACAAGTACAGTATTTCAGCAGACACTTAGCGAATTGAAACGAGCGGCACAAACAGATGTAAATGTATATATTTGGGGAGAAACAGGTACAGGGAAAGAACTGGCCGCTCGAGCAATTCACTTAGCTAGTGAAAGACATAAAGGACCGTTTATTGCCGTTAATTGTGGAGCCATACCAGAAAGCCTGTTAGAAAGCGAACTATTTGGTTATGCTGAAGGAGCTTTTACAGGGGCAAAACGTCATGGAGCAAAGGGGAAATTTGAACAGGCTCAGAAAGGAACTCTCTTTTTAGACGAAATTGGCGAAATCCCTTATGCGATGCAAGTGGCGCTTCTTAGGGTCATTGAAGAAAGAAAAGTCGTACCGCTCGGCGGGACACACGAAATCCCTTTGGATATTAGAATCATAACAGCGACACACCGGAATATAAACGAACTGCTGAAGGAAGGAAAAATACGTGAAGATTTGTATTACCGTCTTCATGTCTATCCAATCAACATCCCGCCGCTTAGAGAAAGAAAAGAAGACATTGTTGATTTCTATCGCTATTACCAAAAGAAACACCAATGGAATGCGACATTTCCTGAATCTTTTTTTCGTAAGCTAGAAGCGTACCACTGGCCAGGAAACATACGAGAGCTTTTTAATCTGTTTGAACATATAAGGGTACTATTTCCTAAAGGAGGATGGATTGGTGAATCGCAATATGCGGCGTTATTAGAGGCGATGGATCAGAAAAAGCAGAAGCTGCATCTACCAGAGTATACTGAGAATCCAAAAGAACTCACGCTAAGGGAACGCATTCAAAAGCAAACGGTGATTGAAGCATTGCACAAAACAAAAGGTCATGTGTCAGAAGCAGCGAGGCTGGCAGAGGTGCCAAGAAGCACCTTTTACAAGTGGATGCGAAAGTATAAGCTGTCATGAACTCATAGGGAGCGCAGCAGCAAGGAGACCTTGGTCTTTCAGTTAGAGGTCGGGGTCTTTCTGTCATGTCTAAACAGAAAACAAAAAGGAAGGAAGAAAGGCTTGACTGTTATATTAGTATATGTTAAATTATAAAAGCCGTCGCTAATGAGACAGGAATGAAACACTTAAAAATTCTTGACACATTTTTCTGGCATAGATATAATGAAACATGTCTTATTATTCCGCAGTAGCTCAGTGGTAGAGCTATCGGCTGTTAACCGATCGGTCGTAGGTTCGAGTCCTACCTGCGGAGCCATAATGGAGAAGTACTCAAGTGGCTGAAGAGGCGCCCCTGCTAAGGGTGTAGGTCGCGCGAGCGGCGCGAGGGTTCAAATCCCTCCTTCTCCGCCATTATTGTATGGCCCGTTGGTCAAGCGGTTAAGACACCGCCCTTTCACGGCGGTAACACGGGTTCGAATCCCGTACGGGTCATGTTTTGTTTTTTGATTCGTTGGGCTATAGCCAAGCGGTAAGGCAACGGACTTTGACTCCGTCATGCGTTGGTTCGAATCCAGCTAGCCCAGCCATTTTTTATATATGTTTTTCTGCATAGCAGATGAGCCATTAGCTCAGTTGGTAGAGCATCTGACTTTTAATCAGAGGGTCGAAGGTTCGAGTCCTTCATGGCTCACCATTGTCACGCGGGTGTGGCGGAATTGGCAGACGCGCTAGACTTAGGATCTAGTGTCTTTATGACGTGGGGGTTCAAGTCCCTTCACCCGCATTGTTTTTTCAAACAGTGCACTTATGAATATATGAGCACATCATACACGCGGTCGTGGCGGAATGGCAGACGCGCTAGGTTGAGGGCCTAGTGGGTGAATAACCCGTGGAGGTTCAAGTCCTCTCGGCCGCATCTAAGAAACCAAAGGTTGTAGACCTTTGGTTTTTTTTGTGCTTTCTAATTAGTTTGAACAGTTATATATGATAGTTTACGATGATAACAAGTTTAGTGAATAAAGAATTTTTCTAAAATTGTGATAAAATATTGAAGAGTAGGAAAGGGGAAATAAAAACATGTCAATTTACCATAAAGTCATTGGAGAAGGGTATCCGATCGTGATATTGCATGGTTGGACTCTTGACCATCAGGTAATGTTACACGCATTGGAACCGGTATTCGAAAAACGAAGCGGTTGGAAGAGAATATACATAGATTTACCAGGTATGGGACGTTCAAAGCCACATCCGTCTATTCAGAACTCTGATGATGTGCTAGAAGCGATATTGTGTCTTTTGGACGAGATTATCCCTGATGAACAGTTTATTGTTTGTGGTTATTCATATGGAGGGTACATCGCCAGAGGTATCGTTCGTTCACGTCAGGAAACCGTTCGTGGATTACTGCTTGTGGCGCCCATGACTATACCAGAATTCAATGAAAGAGTCGTACCAGAGGCGGCGGTTTTAAAAAGTGACAGCAGCTTCATATCACAATTGTCTTCAGAGGAGGTAGATGAATTTTGCTCTATGATAGTTGTGCAAGGAAAAACGGAATGGGAGAGGTTTCGAGATGAAATTTTACTTCCTTCTAAACAAACAAATCATGATTTCATCAACAACATTCATCAAAATGGATATGGTTTTACCTTCGATATTTCAACTGATCTTAAGTATCCAACGCTCATTATCACAGGGCGCCAGGACAATGTAGTCGGATACCACGATGCATGGCGGCTCATCGAAGATTATCCAAGAGCCACTTTTGCGGTGCTTGATATGGCTGGTCACAACCTACAAATTGAACAACCCGATGTATTTAACTCATTAGTCGATAATTGGTTAAATAGACTTGAGTTGGAAAGTCTTTAGTAAGGTACAACTTATTATAGAATTCAAGCTTTATGATTAACATGTCTATACCTTTTACCATCATCCCCCTGTCTAATGATGTACTTATGTTTCTTCTAATCAACAAATTGCAATTATTACCGATTCATGCTATAATGAAAAGTAATTATTTTTGTTCGGCGTAAAGGATAGTATGAAGATTGACTTTTCGTCTTGAGGGTACTTTGGGCAAGGATAGTATAATACATTGTGTGGTAAACGCACGAGGAGGCAACAATCATGGAACAAGGTACAGTAAAATGGTTTAACGCAGAAAAAGGTTTTGGATTTATCGAACGTGAAGAAGGCGACGATGTATTCGTACATTTCTCAGCTATCCAAGGCGACGGATTCAAATCTTTAGACGAAGGTCAAAAAGTATCATTTGACGTAGAGCAAGGTTCTCGTGGAGCTCAAGCTGCTAACGTTCAAAAAATTGCTTAATCTTCATTCTTTTAAAACAGGTTCTCTACGGAGAGCCTGTTTTTTTGCATGAAAAAACCCTACTCAACGTACAAGTAGGGAGATGGTACAAGGTATTCGTAAAAATTTCATGCTTCAAAGGTTAGTTTAGTATAACATACTGGATTGACAATATGCGGAATTTTCCTAAATAATTTCTTTTTCTTTTCAAAGTGACAGGGCGTGGAGCTATTCGTAGAGAATAACAAATGAGGGAGAAGGTGGGAGTAAAAAAGTGATATAAATTTTTAAGAAAAGCTCTTAATCTGTTTTTCGGTAATTCCTTCGATGACTTCCAGTTCACTAATCAAATACTCATAAGCATCATCCAGCATTTTCTTTTCACTTGAATTGAGTGGTTTTTCTTTTTTCATTCGCAAGAGGTCACGTACAACTTCAGCGCCTTCTTGGATATCGCCTGTTTTGATTTTGTTTGTATTGATTTTATACCTTTCTTTCCAGGACAATAATGTATCTGAGGTTTCATTCTGAAAAATGTGGATAATGTTCTTGATGGCAAGTATATTCGTAACTGCTCTTATATTTGACCCTGACATTTTCTTTGTTGGAATCATCACTTTCATCTGGCTGACGGACATCTTAATGACATAATACTCTTCTGTCTCGGCAGAAAATTTCTTTTCTTCTATGGCTTCAATTATGCCTGTTCCGTGCATTGGATAAACAATGTTATCACCAATTTGAAACATTTCATCCACCTCCATAAATTGTATCTACTATAAGGGTATCACAAATGAAGGTGTAATAACCAAATTTTTAATAATAACATGTTTTTTATTTTTATGTCAATATTTTTTGTGCGAATTTCAGAGGATTTTTGCTGTGAAATGTCCATTGCATACACCTGTGTAAAAGGAAAAGGTTGAAACATAACAAAAGACCAGCCAATCAGGCTAGTCTCTTAAAACAAATAGCAATCACAACGTAGCAATATCAATCACAAAGCGGTAACGCACATCACTTTTCAGCACACGTTCATACGCTTCATCAACTTGATTAGCATTGATGACTTCAATTTGTGGTGCAATGTTGTGAGCAGCTGCGAAATCGAGCATTTCTTGTGTTTCTTGGATGCCGCCAACGAGTGAACCAGCAATGCTGCGACGGCCGGAAATTAATGAAAAGACGTGGAATTGATCCGGCTTAGGCGGTGCACCGACGTTTACCAAGGTTCCATCTACACGGAGTAAGGACAGATAGGCATCCACATTAATGTTGGCAGAGACCGTATTGAGAATGAGGTCATACTGACCGGCTAGTGTCTGAAACGTTTCAGGATCACTTGTAGCAAAATAGTCTTTTGCGCCAAATGATAGTGCTTCTTCTTTTTTATTCAAAGAGCGGCTTAAAACCGTTACTTCAGCACCAAGTGCGCGTGCGAATTGAATGGCAACATGGCCGAGTCCGCCCATTCCGACGATAGCAACCTTTTTGCCAGGGCCTGCCTTCCAGTGCTTTAATGGAGAATAAGTTGTAATGCCAGCACAGAGAAGAGGGCTTGCGGCATCAAGAGGCAGTTGTTCAGGAATGCTGACGACAAATCGTTCAGTCACGACAATTTTTTGACTGTAGCCGCCATAAGTCGGTTCCCCGTCATAGTCACGGCTGTTATACGTTTGGACGACTCCTTTTGTGCAATACTGCTCGTCTCCATTTTGACAATATTCACAGGTGCCGCAGGAATCCACAAAGCAGCCAACACCTACACGGTCACCGATCTGAAACTTCGTCACATCATCCCCTACAGCTGCAACGACCCCAGTAATCTCATGACCAGGAACCATTGGGAAAATACCGCCGCCCCATTCATCAAAAGCGCTGTGGATATCTGAATGACAGATCCCGCTAAATTGAATATCAATTAAAATATCATGTGGACGAAGCGCTCTTCGTTCAATGGTCGTCCGTTCAAAATTCGCTTTTGCGTGTGAAACACTTAAAACATTTGATTGGTGCGTCTGGCACATTCTTGATCATCCTTTCAAAAATAAGATTCGATTCTTTCTTCTATACTGTACTTCTTAAAGTGAACTATAAGTCAACAGAAAACCTTTTGTAATAACGAATTCAACATTCTTGAATCAAGAATTGAGTCAAAAGCATCTTGCTTTCTTTTTCAAAATGGAGATGATGAGGAAAGGGAGATCGGAAGGTAAGAGAAAGAGGGAGGGCACAATGAAAATAGCACAAGCAGCAAAACAGCTCGATTTATCCACTGCGACACTTAGATATTACGAAAATATTGGTTTGATTAGGGAAATCAAACGTGATGATCATGGGATTCGTGATTATACAGAGGATGATCTTCAATGGATTGAATTTATCAAGTGTATGAGAAATGCTGGGCTCTCGATTGATGCGCTTAGAGAATATACAGCCTTATTTTTTGAGGATGATAATCATACGTTATCTTCGCGAAAAAACATTTTGGTCAATGAACGAGAAAGACTCGTCCAAAAACAAAAGGAAATCGAAGAGACCATTAAACGATTGGATTTCAAAATAGAAAGTTATGAAGATATTATCCACAATCATGAGAAAAAACTCGCTCATCAGCTGAAAACTAGTTCAAATTAAACGAAGAAAAACCTGTGACAAGTCACAGGTTTTTTGATAGAGTTATCTTTTTGTGTAACGCACCCAGTTATAATGTGCGTGGAGTGGTGTAACACCGTTGTAGGAACCAAGCCATTCATCGACACCTGCACCATTCCACAGGTTCATCATAATTTTCCCTGGTGTTTGAGGAATTTGTGTGGTGGCGGTATGCTTTAATTGTCCATCGACATACCATTTGATGGAGTTTGGCTGCCAGTCAAATGCATACGTGTGATAAGAGTTCGCTGCATCGAAACCAAGGTTGACGATCTTTTCATGATTTCCTACACCATTGGTATAGTAGTTAAACTGTACCTTTGTCGTATCTTTTCCTAGAAATTCAATGTCAATCTCATCCCAAGGCGTGCCATCAGTCGGTCCCGTATAAGTGAAGAAAGAAGAGACGATCCCCACATTTTTGGCGGGCTTCATGTTGACTTCATATAGCCCATAGCCGTACGTTTGAACGGAGCGGTTTTCTCCGCAGTCAAACTTGTTATAGGAGGGACTTGTGAGCGATAAACGCATTTCACCTGCTGAGGTCATCGACACATTATTTGCACGCCACGTACAGTTAAACATGTTTCCATTCGAGTATCCATCGGCTTTTTGCCATAACCCCGTATTATAGTTGTTAAAAGGTTCATAAAACGATCCACCCGTTTGTGCCGAGGCACCCACAGTAAATGTGGACAAACTCAAGACTAATCCAGTGACAACCAGCATCAACATTCGTTTCATACGGTACATATTCGCATTCTCCTCTCCTTTTATGGAAGCGCTTTCTTTATTGATCATACATGATTCTTTCAAAAGGGAAAATCGGTCTAAATAATGATAAACTGTGTGCATCATTTAATAGAATTGAAAGAAAAAAATAATGATTGACAATGCGGACAGTTGTCCGTAAGATAATATCGGGACAATTGTCCTAAGAAAAACCTAAAGTGTTTTGATTTAACACATAGAGATGAGTGTCATGTGGATGAAGGTAAAGAAGGTGTGTATGGTGGAAAAGGATATTGGTGAGGAAATTGAAGAGATCGCATTCTCCTTGTTTCAAGAATTTGGTGTGGAAAATGTCAGCATGCATAAAATTGCGAAAACAGCTGGTGTTGGACAGGGCACTCTTTACCGCCGCTACGCCAATAAAAGTGATTTGTGCCTTTCTATCCTTGGGGAGAGATTTGAACAGCTGATCCCAGCTTTGCATCTTTACTTGAGCAAAATAAGTGATCAGCCGGTTCGTGAACGATTACGCTATGTTCTCGAAGAAATTCATCTGATCGTCGGTAACCATTTAGACTGGATTCGGATGCTCACAATCTCGGGGAATTTAGAGCAGACAAGTAAAGTGTATGATAGTCATTACAGTCAATCACTCAGACAAATCATTCGTGAATTGCTTGAAGAAGCGAGAGAAAAGGGAGAAGCGAATATAAAGGATATAGAACTGACAACGTTATGTATGTCTTCTCCAATGACGCCTGAGCTCATGTTTTATATACATGAATCTGGCTATTCGATCGACAAAATTGCTCAATTTGCTGCAGAAAAACAGATTTTATCCGTCTTTCAATAGACATGAAAGTGGCTCATTTCTGACCACCCTGACTTCCTAAGGTTCATCTAAATTGAAAAAGAAAAGGAGCCAACTTAATATGAACAAACAGCAAGCAGCAGCTTCTGAAATTCGAACGCTGCCCATTATTATTTCTTTTATCACAGCTGGATTTATTGGCCTGTTCAGTGAAACGGCATTAAACATGGCGCTGAGAAGTTTAACGTTAGACTTTGGAATTGAAGCGACGACTGCTCAGTGGCTGACAACAGGATATTTATTAACACTTGGTATTCTCGTACCGATTTCAGGACTCATTCTTCAATGGTTTACGACAAGGCAGCTTTTCATTACGTCGCTCGTCTTTTCGATCATCGGAACATTTATTGCGGCGGTTGCGCCGGTCTTTAGTATTTTAATGGTAGCACGTGTCGTGCAGGCAGTCGGTACAGCATTGCTTCTGCCATTGATGTTTAATACGATTTTGGTCATCATCCCGCCTCATAAACGAGGCCGATCAATGGGGATTATTGGTCTTGTGATTATGTTTGCACCAGCTGTCGGCCCGACAGTCTCTGGCCTTATTTTGAAATCGTTGACTTGGCATTGGATTTTCTGGATTTCACTTCCTTTATTAATGGCTGCACTTGTTTTTGGTTTTATTTTTATGCAAAATATTACAGAACCAACAAGACCGAAAATCGACATCTTATCGATTGTGCTTTCAACCATTGGTTTCGGTGGAATAGTATATGGCTTTAGCAGTGCCGGTGAAGGCGGCGGCTGGAGCAGTATGCATGTCATCGTTGCAATTGTAGTTGGTGTCATAGGGATTCTCGTGTTCTCTTTAAGACAGTTGAACATGAAAGAACCAATGCTGAACTTAAGCCCGTTTAAATATCCGATGTTTGTCATTGGGTTACTTCTGATTTTAGTGTGTATGATGGTAATGCTGTCTGCTATGATGATTTTGCCATTGTATCTGCAAACGTCCTTGGCGCTTTCTACATTTACAGCAGGTTTAATGCTGTTGCCAGGTGGAATTATCAACGGACTGCTATCTCCAATCATGGGGGGGCTATTTGATAAGTTTGGTCCAAAATGGCTTGTCATTCCAGGTCTTGTCATTGTCGCAGCGACGATGTTTGGCTTTACGAATCTAAGTGTGAATACGTCGATTGGATTCATTGTAACTCTTCATATTACCTTAATGATCGGAATCGCGATGATCATGATGCCTGCTCAAACCAATGGATTAAATCAGCTTCCGCCAGAGCTATATCCGCATGGTACAGCGATTATGAATACTTTGCAGCAAGTGTCAGGAGCTATTGGTACTGCGATCGGTATCTCGATCCTTTCATCAGGAACTCGCAGCTTTATGGAAAATGTATCTGATCCCGCAAATCCGGTGAATCAGCTGCTCGCCTTTACAAATGGTGTCCAGCATGCATTTATCTTTGCCGTGATCATGACCGTCATTGGATTGATTATTGCTTTCTTCATTAAACGAGTGAAGGTAGAACAGCAAGTATCATAAGAGAAATGAAAAGCACTGAGGACATAGCGCCGCAGTGCTTTTTTTCAATAAATTAGTCTTTCATCAAATAATGATATCATTAAATATGAAAAAAAGAGTCGTACATAGAATAGCGGTGAATACTCGAAACGGCTTCTACTTAAAATTCTTTCTCAAATTGGTGCAATGCCTTTTCTAATTTTGAAAGCCCATCGTCAATCTGTTCTTTTGTGACGGTCAGAGGAGGGATCATTCTAATCACTTCTCCTTCGTTACCGCATAAGTAAAAGAGAACTCCCTGCTCAAGGGAATAATCTAAAATCTTCATGACGGCGCTTCCATCGGGTTTTTTTGTTTTTGGGTTTATCATTTCAATTCCAATCATTAAGCCTACCGAGCGTATCTCTCCAATGATCGGGTGATTTTTTTTCATTTGTTTTAGTTTTTCAGCAGCATATTGACCAACCACTTTTGCATTATCTAGTAATCTTTCTTCTTTCATTATTTCAAGAGTGGTCAACGCTACCGAACAGGCAATTGGATTTCCACCGAACGTTGTTCCATGACTTCCAGCAGGCCATTTGCTCATCAGTTCTTTTGAAGCTACTGTGGCACTTAAAGGTAGACCAGAAGCTATTCCTTTAGCGATAGCCATAATGTCTGGGGTGACTTCAAATGTCTGAGCAGCAAACCACTCTCCTGTGCGTCCAAAGCCAGTTTGTACTTCATCAAAAATAAGCAGTATACCATGCTGATCGCATATTTCGCGGATCTTTTTCAGCCACCCTTTAGGAGGGATGATGTAGCCGCCTTCTCCTAATACAGGTTCTAATATGACGCAGGCTACTTCTTCAGGTGTCACTTGGTGTTTAAATAATTCTTCAAAATGTTTTTCTAATTCGTTAATGCAGAAAGTTTCTGGGTCTTTACCTTCGGGGCATGCCTGCATATTAGCGTAAGGCAGATGATAAGTCAGGTGAGACGGATTTATATATTTTCTATATTTACTTTTTGATGTTGATACGCTTAAAGCACCTAAAGAACGGCCATGAAAGCACCCCGTAAAAGAAATAGCATAAGGTCTCTTTGTTGCATATTTAGCCAATTTTAAAGCTCCCTCAATTGCTTCAGCACCACTATTGGCAAAGAAAAAACAATTTAAATCTCCTGGCAGAATTTCACCTAGAGATTTGGCCAGCTTTAAAATAGATTCATACATAATGACTCCCGAAGGGCCATGAGTTAATTGATCTGCTGCATCCTTGATACTTTGTACGATTTTAGGATGGCGATGTCCTGTATTAGCTACTGCAATCCCGGAAGTAAAATCTAAATAGGTTTTCCCATCCAGCCCGTAGTAATAACAACCTTCTTCTTTTACCACAGGTAAGTTTGGATGATCTTTGGCCATGCTAGGTGCTAAATAATCACTCATGTTCTCAACTAAGGAACTCCAGTTGTTGCTCATAAAATCTCCCCCCTTAAGCTTTTTACACCTCTACCTTTCTTCTGTTGCAGGTGTAGAATAACACGAAAATAATTAACTGAAAATTTTAACTTATTTATAGTAACTATTGAAGATAATGATGTGAGATAATCTGACAAGAAAAGGTTTTTAAATATCTTTTAACTTTACAAAAAAACCGAACTAACCATAATTGGCAGTTCGGTTTTTTGTACGATCAGATATTCCAAATATCTATCTTAATGGTTGTTAATCAGCTATTTACTTTAAGGGTACGCAAATATTCAGAGAATTTCTCAAGACCTGCTTTTAATACATCTGTTGAACATGCGTAACCGATACGAACGTATCCTTCCATATCAAAGCAAGAACCTGGCGTTAAGAATGTGCCATTCGTTTTAAATAGGTCAACGCAAAATTCTTCTGATGAAATAGGGTAATCGTATTTCAGCATAGATGTTGTGCCTGCACGTGGCTTTACGTAGGAGATTGAAGGTTCATTTTGAACCCACTCATCTAAAATAGCCAGATTATCTTTGATAATTTTGCGGCTTCTTCCTAGGACTTTATCATAGTTTTTAAGAGCATGAACGGCTAACATATCGTCAAGCACACCACAGCTGATTGTTGTGTAATCACGGTGTTTTATGCATTCAGCGATCACATCACTTGGACCTGCAATCCACCCAAGGCGCAAGCCGGCTAATGAAAATACTTTTGACATACTTGATGTACTGATTCCTCTTTCATATAAATCAGCAACAGATGGCACAACAAGGTTATCTTCCTGTAATAGGTTTCTGTATACTTCGTCGCACAGCAAGTAAGCATCACATGAGCGTGCAATTTCTACAATTTCTTCAAGCATTTCTCTCTCAATAATAGCACCTGAAGGATTATTCGGATTGTTGATAATAATCAATTTTGTTTTTTCGTTAATCAGAGACTTTAATTCGTTTAGATCCGGCAGGAAGTTATTTTCTGGTCTCAATGGCAGCAGATCTACATTCGCGCCAAATGAAGCAGGCACATCATATAACTGCTGGTATGTTGGGTGTACAGCAATTACATGATCTCCTGGCTCAATAAGAGAATAGAGCACTAAGAAGTTTGCACCAATTGCTCCATTCATGACAAGTACATTATCAGCTTCAACTGTCTCATACAGGCCAGATACTAAGCTTTTAAACTCTGGAGATCCTTCAATATGTCCGTATGTTAATTTTTTCTTTCCGACTTCATTGAAAAAATCTGCCGGATTTGTGCCGTCAATCCCAATCAACTCATTTACAGTGAAAGATTCAACACATGTTTCCGCGATATTATAAACGGCCTCTTGCTCGTATAAATTCATCCAATGTTCTACAGCAAATGTTTTAATATTCATCCGATTAACTCCTTTGTAAGTATGATCTTATTTTTTGATACATAGTCTTTTGGTAAAGAATACTTTCTAAAATCTGCTTATTTAAAAGGCTATCGATCAGTTACAGCTTTGTCGACATCCCAATTTGTTTTTCTTCTGCCTGTTCTAGAACATAGCTCGCTGTCAATAGATCTTGAAGAGAGATGCCTGTACTGTCAAAAACAGTGATATCTTCTGGAGAAACGCGTCCTGGTGCTTGATTTGTAATCACTCCTCCAATTTCCGAAATGATGCTATCTTTTGCGATGATGCCTTTTTTGAATGCAGTTTCAAATTCTCCTACCGTAACAGACTGTTCAAGGTCATCAACGAATATGCGAGCATCAGTTAAAATATTTTCATCAATTTCCTGTTTTCCTGCCATGTCTGCACCCACACATGAAAAATGAGTACCTGGCATTACCCATTCTTTTAGAATAATTGGTTGGTGTGCTGGAGTAGCTGTAATAATAATATCTGCATTTCTCGTAGCTGATTCAATATCATTAACCGGCGTATACTCAATCTCTATCTTTTGAAGCATTTCTTCATAAACTTCCGGGTTTTGTTCTTTAGTTTGAGCTAACAGCTCTTTTAACTTGCCTTTGATGTCTGCACAAAACTGACCAGCTCGGTCAAATGAATGAGCATTATACACTCGAACTCTTTTGATATGGTTCATTGTCATTAAAACAGCTAAGATTTGATAAGCCGCAACATGACCTGATCCTACCATAAGTAATTCTTCTGATTCTTTTCTTGCTAAATATTTAGCTCCAATTCCACCAGCTGCTCCGGTGCGCATCATGGTCATATACTCACCGCTCAAGATACCGATTGGAAGGCCTGTACGGCTGTCAAGAACTAAGACAGTTCCAACAACAGCAGGAAGGCCTTTAGAAGGGTTGTCACCGAACCAGGAAACAAGTTTTAAACCGAAAATGCCTGCTCCTGACAATTCTCCTGATTTAATATCCATGTCCGCTTTACCAGGTTCGAACTCGTGAAACACCATTGGGAATAAAGAAGCTTCTTTATTTTCTTTTAAGACGTAAGCTTTTTCTACGATATCGATTACATTTTTCATATCAAGAATAGCTTTGATATCTTCATGATTTAATACTTTAAATGGGTACATAATATTCTCCCTTTCCCTTACTTCGTTAAGCTCTTTATCAAATCTATCACAGGATGAAACAAGCTAAAAATTAATTAATTTAATAGTATGCATTAGAAAACTTTAGCGATATATCATAACCTTAAGAGTAAGGAGATGATTTGGTTTTTTATTGGTATTTTAAATTAGGCGATTCAATAGTTACCAATAAAAAATGAATGATTCGTATCAAACTTTTAGATTCTCCCGTTAAAATTTTTGATATAATGATTTGATTGCTATTCGCTTCAGAGCATCTTGTCTATGGGGTTATATGGTTAACCTTATATCCTATGAGAAAGATGATTACTTTATATACTTTTGGTTAGGAGCTTTTGTAGGCTATAAAAAATATAGATAGTGAGATGAAGGTTAAATGGAACTCAGAAATCTAAAAACTTTTCAAGTAGTAGCCAATGAATTGAATATGACCAAAGCTGCAAAGATCTTAAAATATACTCAACCCACTATTACTTTGCAAATTCAAGTATTAGAAAGGGAACTAAACCATTCTCTATTCACCCGTATTGGAAAAAAAACGTTTTTGACGCCTGCTGGAAAAAAATTAAAGCAGCATACAGATAGATTATTTGAATTAATGGAATATATGGAAAGAGACATGGAAGAGTTAAATGGTCCTTCCGGAAGTCTAACTGTGACAGCTTCAGAATATTATTGTACGAATCACCTTTCCCTACTGCTTAGTTCTTATACAAAATTGCATAAACAAGTTAAGCTGCGCCTCATGCCAGCAAACAGCCTTATAGCTGTCGATAAAATTTTAAATAATGAAGCAGATATTGGGATTGTTGCAGGGGAAGTTGATTCCTCAGAATTAGAAAAGTTTGTTTTAGAAAGGGAAAAGGCGGTGTTGGTTGTCTCCGCCGATCTTACAAAAAACCGCTCTAAAGAAGAGATTATAGAATCTTTTCCGTTTCTTGCTTATCATGAACATTGCGGTTTTAGCTCAATTACAGAGCAGTGTTTTTCTGAAATTAACACCCGTCCATCTTCTATCATTGAATGCGGGGGAAGTGATGAAACGATTAGGCGGGCAGTTTTAAATAAAACCGGAATCGCCTTGCTTGGTGAAAATATGATTAAAGAAGAATTAGCAGAGGGTATTCTTATCCCATTGCATTACTGTGAAAAACCAATTGAAACATCTGTCGTATATTTAAAAAGTCGTTCAGAAGGGCCAACCATTCAATCTTTCTGTGAATTGCTCAAAGAAACTTGGTTTGCAGTTACAGATTGATCGTATTTTAGGTTTTTTGCGTAATATAAAAACGAGTTTTCCACGTTTACATTGAACATGGAAAACTCGTTTTCTTCTTTTTTCATTCTCTTAGTATCGTGTGTTAAATTCAGTGTGTTACTTAGCTTTATTGATTAGTTTTAGCTAATAAACGTATACCTTCTTCAATGTCTTCTCTTTTTTATTTTGATTAATCCAGTAAGGTGCCGCTGATTCAGTAGAAGGAAAAGAGGAAAAAGGAACGAATGAGTTAAGAAGAAATGAATAAGATAGGAGTCTGAGATCATGAACTTAGAAGAACAAATCAAAATCGCTGCTTCATTACGCCAGCCATCTGAAGGTTCATTAGCAAGTCAATCGGAACTAAAGCCAGTAAATCCTCCTGATGTGAACAAAATGGAATATGACATTCCAACAAGTGCTGGCGAAACAAAGGTGTGGGTGTTTAAGCCAGTGAACACATCAAAGCAGCCACTTCCTGTTTTTGTGAATTTACATGGTGGCGGATTTATCATGGGCAGTGCTGAAATGGATAATCCATGGTGTCCAGTCATTGCAGACCGGGCGCAATGTATCGTGGTCAATGTCGAGTATCAGCTTGCTCCTGAGCACCCTTTCCCAGCGGCTCTTCATGAATGCTACGATGTACTGAAGTGGCTGTATGAACACCCTGACGAGCTTCAAATCGATCGGAATGCATTAGCCGTTGGCGGACATAGTGCAGGAGGAAATTTGGCAACGGCTGCTTGTCTATTGAATATTCAAAAAGGAAATACACTCCCAATTGTTTATCAGGTGCTTGATTATCCGCCGCTTGATCTAGCCACTGATCCAGCAGAAAAGCCAGCGTTTGATGAAGCGATTCCAGTTGAATTGGCGAGACTCTTTAATTCCTTCTATCTGCAAGGCCAAGATCCGCGCAATCCGCTCGTTTCTCCGGTTTTTGCAGATCGTACATCCTTGGCACAAATGCCTCCAGCTCTCGTCATCACAGCAGAGAAGGATTCGCTGGCTGAAGAAGCTGAGCAATATGCTGCCAAGTTAAAAGAAGCTGGGATAGACGTCACGTATAAACAATTTAAAGGAGTTCCACACGGCTTCACGCACGCCGGAGATTTAGCCATAGCTGAAGAAGCTTGGCATTTAATGGGGGATCAACTAAAGAAGGCGTTTGAATAAAAAAAGCAGAGTGATTCAAAAGCACAGGAGACAAAGGGCCTGTGCTTTTCTTATTGTTTCTGAAAAAAAGCGTCAGATATCTTTCCTCATTGTCGATATAATAGAAAAAATAGATGATTTCTAAAAAAGGAGCTAATGAAATGAAAAAAGAACAGCTGCAGGCATTTTGTCTTTCCTTAAAAGGAACAACCCATGATTATCAACCTGAGTGGCAGGCAGATCGTTATCATATTGGCGAAAAGATGTTTGCTATGATGGGGGGAGATGCGAATCGAAAGCCTGTCATCACTTTAAAATGTGATCCTCTTCGTGCTGAAGAACTAAGAGAGATGCATGAAGGAATTATCCCTGGCTACTATATGAATAAGACTCATTGGAATTCCATTTACCTTGATGCAGACATTCCATCCTCATTTGTAGAGGAGTTAATCGAACATTCCTATCAATTGGTTTTTCAAAAATTAACAAAAAAATCTCAGCATGACATCCTCCAAAATGATTCAAAAGGAAGTAACTGAGGAGCTGTATCTAAGTTGACATGATGCCCTTTGACTCTCTTCAAAATTGACTTGAGCGAAACGCTGTCGTTATAATTTAACCAGTTAGAAGACGCGAATAGGGGGATATAAAATGGGCTATACAGTCATTACAGGAGCAAGCTCAGGTATTGGATATGAGGCGGCTCTCGCATTTGCAGCACGAGGGAAAAATCTTATATTAGCTGCACGCCGGCTCAATAAACTCCAAGAATTGAAGAAAAAGATTCATGATCAATATCCCGATATCACAGTAGTCATACAGTCAGTTGATTTAACAAACATAGAGCAAGTGTATTCATTTTATGAATCATTGTCAGATTATGAACTGGATACGTTCATTAATAATGCAGGGTTTGGTCATTTTGGCTCTATAGGAGAACAAGATTTAAGTAAAATTGGGGATATGCTTCATCTGAATATAGAAGCATTAACGATTCTATCCACCTTATTTGTTCGTGATTATGAGCAAGTAGAGGGAGCTCAGCTCATTAACATTTCTTCACGAGCAGGCTATACAGTCGTTGGCAATGCCGTCACCTATTCAGCAACGAAGTTTTACGTGAGCGCCTTTACAGAAGGACTGGCCCTAGAATTGAAAGAAAAAGGTGCCAAATTAAAGGCAAAAGTTTTAGCGCCATCCGCGACAGAATCAGAATTTGCAAAGCGCTCATTGGATCTAGACGAATTTGAATATGAAGGCAATTTCAAGAAATATCATACATCAAAAGAAATGGCTGCTTGTATGCTTGAGCTTTATGACAGTGAAAAAACAGTCGGTATTGTGGACGGAAAGACATTCGAATTTGAATTGAAAGATCTAATCTTTTCACACGCAGGTTCAATGAAGAAATAACGATTCCCATCACTGAGGTAGATATCCTCAGTGATTTTTTTTGGCATGATTGACTGTGTGGTCAAGCATATTTGGAGCACTTAAAATGCGTAATAAATCAGGTAAAAACAACCTATACATTAAATATTTTTTTGCTGTAGTAAAGACATATATTAAAATATGAAAACCACTCAGAATAAAACCTGAGTGGTCTTTGTTCGTTTAAATGTCATTAAAATCTAATCCAAGATTCTTTTTCAATTGAATCTCTAAGTAATCTCTTTTTAAAAATTTACCGTTTCGAAATTCTGGAGAAAAGATTTTAGGATTGAACAACTCTAGCCCGTTTTCAATCCAATGTTTTCTCCATATGATATGGGACTTTTCAACAATTTCTTGGTCTGTTAACCCCTCATGATCAAATTCATCACAATCAAAATCATCTACTCCAAACTCAAAACCGCAACATGGACAAATTTCGTTACTACCTGCAAAATCGGAATAGTAAGGTCTTTCTTCTAATTCATTATAGCCGCAAATTAAACAAACGTTTTTATTCATTTCTACTGGTCCTTCCAATAATTAATTCCTCTTTTAGGTTTGAAAAAAGTGATAATGACATCTTTATCTTTTTGTTTCTCTACAGATAAAAATTCATTTGTTTTTTTATTATATTTATAATAACGGTGTTTACCATTAAACTTTTTCTTGCTTTTCTTTTCTAAAATATTGTTGCTCTTACTTGCTCCTAATAGTTTGCGTGCTTTATTTAAATACTCAGATTTTGTAATGTTACCAAATTCTTTTTTGTGTTTCTTATAATGATAGTCTAGCCGCGACATACTCACTTTTTTGACTGCGTTTGAAGTAGTGGTTTTCTTACCATGTTTTTTAACAGCATTTTTAACAGCAGTTTTACCAAACTTCTTTATTGCTTGGTTAATTCCAACACGAGCAATATAGATTGCTACGACTACTAAAGGATACCATGATGCTTGAATTTGTGAGTCACTTACTGTGTACTCTTCACCAGTTTCAATATCCACTAATAAGAGATGAGGTTCGCTTTTTTCAGCAACATCAATATCTGCTATTTCAAAATTATATTTTACAGTCTCTTTTGTGTCTTCATCAACAATTTCAGCTTCAACCATTGGTAATTGTTCTGATTCTTGAGATAAAATCACTTTACTGTTGATCAATAAATTTTCGTTTTCAACACTTACTTCAAGTTCCTGTTCATTATTCGTGTTTTTAATGACCTCTGTACTATGCAATTCCCCCGTGTTTGGTAGAGTGTTAATATCATTTGAATTAATTTCATCATGTTCATTTGAATTCATGGTCGCATTAGAAATGCTAGGTCCAATAATTGAAAATATCATTACTAAACTTATTACTTTAATAATATTCTTAAACATCATAAACTCCTAATTCTTATTTAATAATAGGCCATAACCATATGTTGAATCTCGTTCGTCATTATTCAGCGTTTGAGTTTTTTGTTTTAATCTGTGAAGAATATCTTTAAAAGATAGCGAAAAGTCATCTGGTATTAGCTTGGAAATATACCCTGTAGCATTTGCTGTAGCAAAAGAAGTACCGCTTAAAACTTTAACTTCAGCCAATTTTTTTATTTTCACTGTTTCTACATCGACACCAAGAGAAACAAAGTCGATTTTTCCTTTAGCTGCAAATTTATATATCTTATTTTTAGAATCAACAGCAGAAATAGAAATCACGTTATTATAACGAGCAGGATAATCACTTTTTAAACCAAATTTATTACCTGCAGCAGCTATAATTAAAATATTATGACTAACGACTTCGTCAATCTTTTTTTGTAGTTTTACATTATTCTCAGAAAGACCAAAACTCATATTGATGAGATTCACTTTGTTGTCAATACACCAATCTAAAGCTTTGATTAAAGTTTCTACACTTGTGTTTCCATTCTCGTCTAAAATATTTCCATCATAAAAATCTATGTTCTCATTGTTTTTATTAATAATTTCAGCAATAGCAGAACCATGTCCGAAAGAATCCATCACTGTTTTCTTATTATCAAAGCGCTTTATCACAGAAACATCAACATGATTTACGTCAATACCGCTATCAATGACTGCTATTTTAATGTTGTGATCATTTTTAGGTATGTAAATGAAAACAATAGTGATTATTATGAACAAGAAAAGAAAAATAAACTTTATTTTCATATTCCCTCCTTTATAGTATATTCTACTCACGTAAATATATTTTTCCATATGTAAATAATTTTGTTAAGGTAAAATTAAGGTTAAATGGGTTATTTTTATAATTTAGTTTTATGTTTTAAAGTAATTCATTAAAAATATAAGGAGTATTCCCAGTATTTGGTTCTATATCTTTAGCCTCATGTCGATGAATGAAGGTATGGTATAAAGTAAAGTCTATAGAAAGAGATTTAGCCATGAAATCCATCAAATGAGGAAAAGAGATGATCCAATGAACATGACAAAATGGTTAGGTGCTGTCCTTCTTTCTGTTTTATTACTAGTGACAGCAGCTTGTGCGAACACAGGCACTCAAGAGAATAGTCAAAGCGAAAAAGAAAACGTATCCAGTGAAACAAAAGAGAAAAACAATGCGGTTGAAACAGGGAATAAGTCCTTATCAAATATTAAGGTATTAGCCACAGGCGGGACGATTGCTGGCAGTTCAGACAGTGATACAGATACGACGGGCTATAAATCTGGTGCACTTGGCATCGATAAAGTCATTGCTTCAGTTCCACAGCTGAAGGATATTGCAAATGTCACTGGTGAGCAGGTTGCGAATGTTGGAAGTGAAAATGTTGATGACGCTCTTCTTTTAAAATTAGCCAAACGAGTCAATGAGCTATTAAAAGATGATCAAGTGGATGGCATTGTCATCACGCATGGAACAGATACACTTGAAGAAACAGCTTACTTTTTAAATCTGGTGGTCAAAAGTGATAAGCCTGTTGTGGTTGTTGGCTCAATGAGACCAGCATCGGCTATCAGTGCAGATGGCCCGCTTAACTTGTATCAGGCGGTGAAAATTGCATCCACCAAAGAAGCGAAGGGCAAAGGGGTCATGGTCACATTAAATGATCGAATTGCATCAGCTCGTTTTGTTACGAAAACAAACACAACCACAACTGATGCCTTCAAGTCACTTGAGCAAGGATACATCGGAGTAGTTACTGGTGAAGTGGTGTCCTTTTATAACGAACCGACAAGAAAACATACAACTGAAAGCGATTTTGATGTATCGAAGATAAAAGAATTGCCACAAGTTGATATTTTATACGGCTATCAAAATGATCAAAAATATATGTATGATGCTGCAGTAAAAGCAGGAGCAAAAGGGATTGTTGTAGCCGCAGCAGGAAATGGAACGATGTCAACAGAAGCCATCAAAGGAGCAACAGATGCAGTGAAAAAAGATGTGGTTCTCGTGCGATCAAGCCGTACGGGTAATGGAATTGTCACCCATGAAAAAACGGATGATGAACATCACTTTGTGTCGTCTGATTCATTAAACCCGCAAAAAGCACGTATTCTGCTCATGCTGGCACTGACGAAGACAAAGGATCCAGATAAAGTACAGAGGTATTATGAACAATATTAATGAAGAAAAAGACCCGAGTCATATTGGGTCTTTTTTTATGCATGTTTCTGATGTTCAGCACGCTCCTTTAAAGAGCGTAAAATATCTCGCCAAATATCGTCTACATCAGTAAGAAAGTGCCCTGCTTGATCTATATAATGCGTTTTGACGTTTGGAATCGCCCGAGCTATTTTTTCTATTTCTACAAATGGAGCCATCGTGTCTTCTTTTCCATGCCAGACATCAACAGGGATTTGAATATCTTTCATATCGAATGCCCATGGTTTCGAAAGTAAAATGGGTTCACGAATACACTCATCCACCGATTGACGAGTCGCTTCGTGTAAATGTGTCATCATCATTTCTAACTGCTCATCGGTTTGAAGGAATTGCCGATCCCACGGATGTAAGTGCTTGTTCCCATTTTTGGCCAGCTTCTTAAATTTCTCTGGTTTGTTCTCAATCATTTTTTTCTGGGAACGATAGCTTGCTTTCAATAGCCAAGGAAACCTCTTACTAAGGAAAAAGGCTAATTTATTTTCTTTCAGCATGCTTTTCGGCGGTTTTCCGCCCTGAAAAGGGGTTGTACTGGAGATCAGAGCGGCAGAAAGAACGCGATCCGGCAATTGATAGGCACAACCAGCAGCGAATGCCCCGCCTCCAGATACACCCAGCACTGAAAAATGTTGAATGCCAAGATCATCTGCCACTTCCTGCACGTCTTTTGCCCAGTCTAAAATTGTGCGGTCAGGTAGAGGGGTGGATAAACCAAATCCAGGTCGATCCAAACAGATGAGACGAATGCCGAGCTTTTGAGAGATTGGATCATCATCTAAAAACATCACTCTTGATCCAGGTGTTTCATGAAAAAAGAAAATTGGAAACCCCTCAAGATCACCGTATTGAATCAAACCGATGTGCCGGCTATCTTGTAAATGAATGCTTCTCATATTTTCAACCCCTTAATAGTTTAGTTAACTTAAATGTTGGGGAGAGAAACACCGTATTAAGGCGCTTCTTTCGCAATCTGATAGATTTTTTCGTATAGAGATAGTAATGTTTTTAAATCTTCTTTTGGAAGCTTTGCATAGTATTTTTGAATTAGATGCAATTGAATGTCTTCTGTATTCTTGTGATAGTCATGGCCCTTTTGAGCACAATCAACAATGATTTCTCTTCGGTTATGCGGATTAATTTCTCGTGTGACATAGCCGAGCTGCTCAAGCCTTGATACAAGCTGGCTAGCTGCACTGGCAGAAATCGAAAAGTAATCAGCTAATTCATTGATCGTTCTCGTTTTCGTACGCAGCAACTCAAGCGTCAGCTCTTGTTTGGCTGATAAATCTGCATACTCATGTTTTAAAAATCGCTGATACTCTTCTACATAAATTGAGCCTAGAGCATTCGAGTATTCTATGATTTTTTTACTGTAATGAATAATTTCCTCATCCAATGACATCACCTCTATTCTATTATAGGCAATTTTTATATTTAAGTGAAGTTAAATATAAAGTGAAATTAAATGAATGATGAACACGTAGTAGGTCAAGGCAGTCATGAAAAGGCCGCAGAAGAAAGATGCGTATAAGTCCTTTTTAGTGATAACGCAGATGACTGTTTTGTTTGTTTTCACATGAATTACGCATTATGAATCGATGCCTTTTTCATTGTATTATGAGGAAAATCCATTTATAATGAAAAAATAAACCAACTGGTCGGTTTTATTTTTTCACATTAAGAAATGTAGGGTAGAAAGGGATTGTGACACATGACAAGTACACAAAGCGGGGCTGGAAAGAGTGAGAAGACGAAGCAAAAAATCGTCACCGCTTCTCGTGATTTATTCGCGAAAAAAGGTTATTCAGAAACATCCGTACGCGATATTTTAGAGGCTGCTGAGGTGAGTAAAGGTAATCTCTATCATCATTTCAAAGGAAAAGAGTTTTTGTTTCTTCATATTATGGAAGAGGATCATCGTGTGATGATGGAAACGTGGCATGAGGAAAAGAAAACACTGAACCGAGCTATTGAAAAGCTTGCCGGATTTGCAGAGCTGCTCAGTCAAATGGGGATTAACTACCCATTAATGAGAGCGAGTGAGGAATTTTGTGCCAGCGCCTTTACATCAGATGAAGTCATGGAACGGCTGAACAAGATTGATGTCGATTTTGATGATGTGATGAGAGATATCTTACTTGAGGGAAATGAAGATGGCAGCTGGTCGATCCAGCATGTGGAGTCAAAAGTGAAAATATTACTTTCCGTTTTTTATGGATTAGACGTGTTATATAAAAATGACACCATTGAGCAGAAGAAAGAGTTACAAAAAGAGGCGATCTCATTGTTTATTCACGGAATCAACCATCATGAGTAACAAGTGAGTCAGTAAAGGGGAAACAAACATCATGCAAAAACCGATTCGTGAGCAAAAAGCTGTACTCGTTATTTTATTGAGTAATATTTTTATTGCGTTTTTAGGCATTGGTCTCATTATTCCTGTCATGCCGCTATTCATGAATGTGATGCATCTAACAGGAAGTACGATGGGATACCTTGTGGCGGCGTTTGCCGTTGCTCAGCTCATCGCATCACCGATTGCAGGTAGATGGGTAGACCGCTACGGAAGAAAGATAATGATTGTGTCTGGGCTGTTCCTCTTCGCGTTATCGGAACTCGTTTTTGGTCTTGGAACACACGTGTATGTTCTGTATGTTGCAAGGCTTCTAGGCGGAATTAGTGCGGCATTTATCATGCCGGCTGTCACTGCGTATGTCGCAGATATTACGACCGTTCAAGAAAGATCAAAGGCGATGGGCTATGTTTCTGCGGCCATTAGTACTGGTTTTATCATTGGCCCGGGAATTGGCGGGTTTATTGCAGAATACGGCGTACGCCTGCCATTCTTCTTTGCAGCAGGGATTGCGTTTATTGCCGTCATTTCGTCTATGTTTATGCTGAAGGAGCCTTTAACAAAAGAAGAGCGAGAGAAGCAAATGATTGAAGTGAAAGAATCGACTTTCTTTAAAGATTTGAAAAAATCGATTCATCCTAGCTACCTCATAGCCTTTATCATTGTATTTGTCCTCGCATTTGGACTATCTGCATATGAAACAGTCTTTAGCTTGTTCACAAATCATAAGTTTGGATTTGGTCCAAAAGATATAGCCGTGATTATTACCGTCAGCTCAATTGTGGCAGTCATCATCCAAGTACTTGTGTTTGGTAAACTGGTAAATACCCTAGGAGAAAAAAGAGTCATTCAGCTATGTCTGATTATCGGGGCTGTCCTTGCTTTCGTTTCAACCGTTGTGTCAGGCTTTTTGGTTGTATTGATTGTCACATGTGTCATTTTCCTTGCGTTTGATTTATTGCGTCCAGCATTAACCACCTTCTTATCCAAAATCGCTGGCAATCAGCAAGGATTTGTCGCAGGAATGAACTCTACCTACACAAGCCTAGGTACGATTTTCGGGCCGGCACTTGGCGGCATCTTATTCGACCAAAATATTCACTTCCCATTTCTATTCGCAGGTGTTGTCTTATTTCTTGGATTAGGCTTAACCCTGATTTGGAAGGGAAAAGTGACAGAAGAGGCAACGGCAGAATAATGAGAGACCTTTTAAATAAGGTCTCTTTTTTTAAATTGCGCCATTGATGCAGAAGATTGCTTTTGCTGAAAAGAGTCCTGTATGTCAGCAGCTTTTTCTTTATAATGGAAGGAAAGGAGGAAAAATCGTGCATCTCTTGGAACGGAAAAAGATACCATCAATGAAAAAAGGAATTAAGCAGATCGATCCGGCATATCCAGTGTTTGTAGATGCAGTCATGGATGGCGTCATACAAGGGCATCTTTATGTAGATGATGAAGCGCATCCGCTTGTATATTTTCTCGAAGCTTCATGCGGCATTTATTATGTGGCAGGAAGGAGTGAAGCGGAGCTGTTACGCTGTTCAGCCTTCATTGTGGATGTGTACGAAAGGCAGAAAAGACAAAATGCCCGATTCACCATATTTTCAGCAAACCCATTAACAGATGCATTGATGAAAAAATGTCTTGGGTTATATCTGAATGAAATGGAAAGACATGCGTACGTTTATTCACAGGCACATTCTCATATCTCTGCACCTTATCCAGGCTATAGAGTAGAGCGGACAAATGAGCAGGTGATGACTGCAAGCAGGGCTTTTCCTCCTAGCTATTACGAAGCCTATTGGGGAGAAACAGCTCGCTTTCTATCAAAGGGAATCGGGATTGCCATTTTAGATGGAGAGAACGTGGTGAGTGAGTGTGTCTCTATTTTTTCAAGTGAGGATCGTGCAGAGATAGATATTTGGACAGATGAGACTTATCGAGGAAAAGGTTTGGCGCTGCTGGCAGCTCAGCATATGCTTAGCATCTGTCATGAAAAAAAGAGGACACCGCATTGGGATTGCGATGTCCATCACCAAGCTTCAATCAAACTAGCAGAGAAGTTAGGCTTCCGGAGGATCAAAACCTATCGATTGTTTTATGGTTCATGATGAGAAGGTCTTGAGATACCAAGCATCCATTGCAGAATGCTCGGAGCCTTCAAGCGGTTCTGAAAGAAGAGAAAAGCCATATCGCTGATAAAGGCCTATAGCCGCTGTTAATTCTCGGCGGGTTTCTAAATAACACGCTTCGTAGTATGTAGAGGCATATTCCAGCGCCGTATCCATCAGTTTTTTGCCCGCACCTTTTCCTTGTGCTTTTGGACTTAAATAAAGCTTTTGTAATTCACATACTCCATTTGTGAATGGAGCAATCCCTACACCACCCACAATCTCACCATGCTCTTCAGCAATCCAATAGGCTGCATGAGTCAATGATTGATAATATTCGAAAAGCTGGTCAAGTTGGGGGTCAGTGTAGGCTGTTCCTTCAATTGCTAGATTCGCTGATTCTAGTGACTGGCGGATAATCGCTGCGATATAAGGATTGTCTTTTTGCTCGATGGGTCTAATGTTCATTTGAAGTACCTCCGTTGTCATGGGATCAAAAAGAGAAAGGGAGTTGATATCATATGTTCTGGCTGCAAACAGCTATTTTTACAATCGTTATTTTGTGTCTCTCATGGTGGGCAGGGAAAAGAAGCCGGCAGCGTCATGCGGGGTTCATTGTCCCTATATGCTTGATTTTATTTGGTTTGGTTTTATTGATTGTCAGTCTCTTTATTGGTAGATGGGAAGGCATGGCGCTCAGTCTATCAAGCGTCTCTATCGTTCTCTCTTCCATCATTTGTTTAATCATCGTCACTGGGATTCAATTTTTTAAAAAAGATGACCCTTCTTAAGCAGGAGCATCTGTATTCATCATGTTTTTATATTCTTCACGAAGGATGCCCATGATGATGACATCTGAGTATGTACCGTTGAAATAGAGCGCTTGGCGTCTTTTTCCTTCATATTGAAATCCGGCTTTCTCATAGCTTCGAAAGGCTCTTGGATTGTGGGAAAAGACTTCAAGCTCAAGACGGTTGAGTTCTAATGTGTCAAAGGCAAATGCTTGAACCATCCGAACAGCTTCAGTGCCATAGCCCTTTTGAAAATGCTCCGGCCCGTGAAGCGCAATGCGGAAGCTTGCCGTATGATTGATTGGATCAATGTCCACAATCGCCGCATCTCCAATCATCTCTTTCGTATCCAGCAGACAAATGGCGAAATCTCGTCTGCTGTCATCCTGCAAAAAACGGGTATAGGCGGATCGAATTTCTTCTAGTGTGAACGTTTTTCGTGTGCCAGTCATATGAAGTGTTTCTGCATGCTGGCACCCTCTTTGAATACCAGGATAATCTTGCTCTTCAATCGGTCTCAAAAATATACGAGTCATGACGGATCACCCTCCTCTATATATCGAGAGATTTCAATTAAATTCAGATCAGGATCACGGATGTAAACAGATTCAATTGGACCTAATGTACCGGTGCGTATGACCGGCCCCTCTTCAATGGGGATCACTTGCTTCCGGAGGTGCAGCAGCAAACTGTCCATGTCTAAATCGGTGATAAAGCACAAATCATGAGATCCAGGAAGAGGATGAGCCGCTTTTGGCTCAAATTCATGACCAGCTTCATGAAGGTTGATCTTCTGTAAACCAAAACGAAGCGCTTTACGGTCTTCACCAAAAGTTTCTTCCTTCATTCCTAATACGTTTGTATAAAAGCGAATGGTGTCCTCCATATGTTGTACAGTCAACACGATATGATCAAGTCGTCGTATCATCAGTCTCTCCTCCAAGTATGATCATTGATTGAACTGACTCTATTATATCATCACCTGATGAGGATACCTTATTTAATCACGGTTTTATAGCTCCAGCTTTCCAAGGATATTTCCTTTCCGCGCAATACCCTTTCATCAAACTCCATCCAGCCATTTTTCCGGTAGAAATGACGATTGGCCTCGTTGTGTGTAATCAGTGTGAACAGCCCGCCGCCTTGCCGGGCGATAAAGGGAAAAAGGCATTGCTTTAACATGCGGCTTCCGAGTTTTTTTCCTTGCTGGTTTTTTGCCACGACAAGTGCTTCTAAATACCAGTAAGGCTGCTTTAAGGAAGAACACGCTTTTTTCGCCTCCTTTAAAACACGGAACACATGCTGAATGGCCGAAATACCGCCAGTGAAGAGCAGCTTTAACCCACCTGACAATACATAATTCATGACGCCTGGTTCAGGAAGATGCGGATGCTTTAAAAGGGCAGCAGACACAACCTTCTCGTTCTCAACCCCGACAAAACAGATTTGATGCTGAAAATACACCTTTGTATTGACCAAATGCAGCTGACGAGCGAAAGCAGAGCGCTTTGAGACCTTTTCACATAATAAGTCAAAAAATGAATAGTCCTGAAACGAATCATCTAACAACTCTGCCACTTGAGGCAGTTCATCCTCTCTGGCAAGTCTGAAATGAAGCATATGATGGCCTCCTTTTTTGAACAGATATATATTATTGAACATGTGTTGATTATAATAAGAAGTAAAGAGATCGAACATCGGCAATGGATGATAACCTGTTCATAATTAGACAGTTAACGCCTGATTGTTCAAAAACGGAGGGGATTTCATGAAGGACAGACGAACAATCAAAACAAAAAGAGCCATTCGGGAAAGCTTCCTTGAGCTGTTAAAGGAAAAGGAAGTCCAGCAGATTACGGTATCAGAGCTATCAAGGAAAGCGGATTTAGGCAGGGGAACCTTTTATTTGCACTATCAAGATGTGTTTGATTTATATGAACAGCTTGAGAAAGAACTATTCGATCAGCTCGGGGGATTATATGATGAAACCTTTCCAAGTCAGGATCCTCTTGATATGCTTTCCTTTTTAAACAAAACGACTGAATACTTGAAAGAGAATCAATATATGTTGACGTTATTTGTAAAACCAAATGGCCCAACGACCAATCAATTCAAAGCCTTTTTCAAAGAAAAAATCATGAAAGAGTGGCAGCTTGATCAGCGTCCTATTACAGAGAATGAACAAATAGAGGCCTCTTTTGTCGTGTCTGGTGTCGTGGGGGTGCTAGAGGAATGGATTCATGAAGAAATGACCATTGATGCCGGCAAGCTCGCGCATAAATTATACGAGCTTCTCGTCAAGGTGGAACAGGAATCGTAAAAAGGGAGAAAGTTATGTAGCCTTTGTCTTTCCTTTTTGATAAAATAGAATATATGTTCTTATTTGAAGTAAGGGAGTGGTGGGATTGAGTGAGAAAAGGAAACTGCTTTTTTATGGGGCGATGAGTATCGATGGATATTTAGCGAGAGAGGATCACCGGCTCGATTGGCTAATAGGGACAGAGGGCGAAGATGAAACGAGCTACGACACCTTTTATGCGTCAGTCGATACACTGATCATGGGGCGCAATACATATGAACAAGTTCTTCAGCTGTCACCAGATGAGTTTCCTTATGAGGGAAAGACATGTTATATCATGTCACGTACGTTACAAGACAGTCTGGAAGGAACCCATATCATTCGCGAAGATGTCTTATCATTTGTGAAAAAATTAAAGAATGAAACAGGCCGGAATATTTGGATTGTCGGCGGCGGGGGACTGCTTCAATCTTTCATAAAAGAAAGATTGGTGGATGAGCTTTTTCTTCAAATCGTACCTGTCATCATTGGAAGAGGAATTCCTCTCTTTTCGCCAGCGGATCTGGAATCCAAGTTTTCATTACAGGAAGTACATCAATATAAACAAATTGCTGAAATGCATTTCACCTTAAAAGAAGAGGACCACTGAACCAAGGTGGTCTTTTTTTCATGAAACAAACTCATTGACAAGAAAATATCCTAGTGTTAGGATAAATTTATCCTAGTTTTAGGATTTCTTGAAAAAGGAGTAGTTGCCATGGTGCAGCATGATCATGAATTAGATTTAAGGCTATTCCGCATATGGATGAAAGCCTATCAAGCCCTTTTTACAAATATCCAAAAAGACATTGAACGTTATGATATCGGATTTGAAAACTTTCAGATCCTTGAATTGCTCTACAGTAAAGGACCTCAGCCTGTTCAAAAAATCAGCGACATCTTGTCAATCCCAAGTGGCAGCATGACATATGTCGTGAACAAACTAGAAAAACAAGAACTGGTGAAAAGGCAATGTGCGCCTTCAGATAAGCGGGTATTCCATGTACAGCTTACGGAAAAAGGGAAGCAATTGTTTGACGACATTTTCCCTAAACACACAGAGGTCATTTCGCAAAATCTATCCTTTATTGAAAAAGAAGAAAAAGAGCAGCTCATTGAATTACTAAAAAAAATCGGTTTAGGTGCAAAACAACTTCGCGAAAAGGGGAAACAAGATGACACTCAGCTTTGATACATTGGTACGTGAAAGACGATCCGCATCAAATTTTTTGCCAAATATCTCAATTTCGAGAGAAGAGCTTAACAGCATATTTGAAGAGGTCAAGCTCGCACCATCTGCTTTTAACTTACAGCACACTCAATATGTTGTTGTCCAAACAGAAGAGCTGAAAGAACAAGTAAGAGAAGCGGCATTTGGACAATATAAAGTGCACTCTGCTTCAGCAGCGGTCATCGTACTTGGAGATCCAAACGCTTATGAGCACGCAGGGGATATATATGAAGGCCTGAAAATGCTAGGCATTTTAAATACGCAGCAATATGAAGAAATGGTCAGAGAGACCATGAGCTTTTATGAGCAGAGAGGGGCAGATTTCCAGAAGGAAGAGGCGATCCGCAATGCTTCCTTATCTGCCATGCTGTTCATGCTTGCCGCTAAAAATAAAGGCTGGGATACTTGCCCGATGATCGGTTTTGATCCCGAAGCAATGAAAAAGGTATTAAACATTCAATCAGATTTGGTTCCTGTGTTAATGATTACACTTGGAAAAGAAAAAGTAGAGAGCAGACAAGCGAGAGGTTATAGAAAGCCAGTTTCTGAATTTGTGACATATTTATAAGATAGGGGGTTCCAATCATGGAACTAGGAATTAGTACATTTGTCGAAACAACACCTGATTTTCAAACAGGAAAAACAGTCAGTCATGCACAGCGTATTCGAGAAGTAGTAGAAGAAATTATTTTAGCAGATCAAGTCGGTCTCGATGTATTTGGCGTAGGTGAGCATCACCGTGAGGATTTCGCCGCATCGAATCCAGCTGTCGTCTTAGCGGCTGCAGCAACACAAACAAAAAATATTCGTCTGACAAGTGCAGTGACAGTCCTTTCATCAGCAGATCCTGTACGTGTATTTCAGGATTTTGCAACGCTAGATGGACTATCAAACGGACGTGCAGAAATTATGGCAGGCCGTGGTTCATTTATTGAATCATTCCCGCTCTTTGGCTATGACCTTGATGACTATGAAGAATTATTTGAAGAAAAGCTTGATTTGCTGTTGAAGTTGCAGCAGTCAGAGCGTGTTACATGGAGCGGCAAGCATCGCCCAGCCATTCAGGATGTTGGGGTATACCCAAGACCTGTTCAAGATCCGCTTCCGATCTGGATCGGCAGTGGAGGAAACCGTGAATCCGTCGTACGTGCTGGATTATTAGGATTACCGCTTGTACTTGCCATCATTGGCGGAAGTCCAAGACAGTTCGCACCGCTCGTTCAGCTGTACAAGCAAGCGGCAGTGCACGCTGGGCATGACCCTGAAAAATTAACTGTAGCATCACATTCTCATGGATTTGTTGCGGCAGAAACAGAGCTGGCAGCAGATCAATTTTTCCCATCCACACAGCATGTGATGAACACATTAGCGAGAGAGCGAGGCTGGGGACCTTATACTCGTTCTACGTTTGACGCAGCGAGAACTTTAGAAGGTGCGCTGTATGTAGGAGATCCAGATACCGTGGCAGAGAAAGTCATTCATCTTAGAAAAAATGTAGGCATCACACGTTTTATGCTTCATGTACCGGTTGGTTCAATGCCGCATGATCAAGTGCTAAAAGCCATTGAGCTATTTGGAAAAGAAGTGGCTCCTAAAGTAAGAGAAGAGGTTGCCCGCTGGGAAGCAGAGCAAAAATAAATAAAAAGGCCGATCAAGTGAATAGGCTTGATCGGCCTTTTCTTATGCTTAAGGATCAGTGATACATGGTTTTACTGTAGGGCATTTGGCAGCAGAAGCAATTGGTGTGATCGCCAAGGTGAAGAGGAAAACAAGTTGAAAACAGATGAGCCATTTTTTCATGAAATCACCTCCGTTCACAATTGTTTCACTAGGTTGAGATGAGGATAAAAGCATAGAAGTATGTAACACACTCTATCCAGTATAAGACAATGATATCATAATTTTCAAAAAAATGAAAAAATAAACTTACGAAAGTTCTAAATTATGGTATAGTTTATACGTTCAACAAAAAAAGGGAGGGATTTTTTTATGAAAAAGGTCATGTCTTCTGTTTTGGTTGGAGCAATTGTCTTAACGGGTGCTGGGGTCACAACTGCTCCAGTGGAAGCAAAGGAGCAAACAAACAGTGAAATAACGGCTCAGGCCAGTCGAACTGTTTCAGTAACAAGAACATATACGACCTCAAACATCCCAGACAGTATTGTATATGCAGAGGATGGCTGGGTCGGTATTTTAGAACAAACCTCTATTAAAGAATTAGGATTAGGAAAATATAGTGTCACATTTACTGGCACAGTGGTACGCGATCCGGGATTTAATTAAATAAAACACAAAGCTGACAGGTGGACAAGCCTGTCAGCTTTTTTCTTGAGGATAATAAAGAATCATTTGCATCCGTACCATTTGTTCTCCGGATTGTTTATACGTGTGCGTCCGGTCCGCTTTAAAACGAATTGAGTCTCCGGCTTTTAAGGTGTATTGTTCATCACCAATGGATAAATCAAGGACTCCCTCAAAAACAGTGATCAATTCCTCCGTTCCCCCAATGTGTTCAGTCGCACGAAGTGATCCGCCTTGGTCAATTTCTACTCGGTACATTTCAAATTTCCCCCGGTCATCGAAAGGAAACGTCGTGTACACACGATAACGACCGTCGTCCTCCGTTAAAACCTGCGCATCCTCCTTGCGTACCACTTTGATTTCAGGCTGTGGTGCGTAAATGAGCTCACTAAAAGATACTTTTAATCCGTTGGCGATTTTCCACAAAGTCGTGATGGTAGGGGTTGATTCTCCTCTTTCAATTTGTCCAATCATCGTCTTGCTGACACCAGTTAATTCTGCCATCTTTTCGAGGCTTAATTTTTTTTGATCTCTAAGAAGCCTCACGTTTTTAGAAATAATCGATTGTACGTCTTCCATGAAAAAAGCTCCTTTCTCTATTTACTTTATAAAGACCGAACGTTACAATAAAACGTAATATACGCAATAAAGTAATTAAAGTCTAAATAACGTATAAGGGAGGCGGCATCTTGATTGTATCTATGTTGATCTATGCTTTTGTTAGCAGCTTTACCCCAGGGCCAAACAACATCATGGCCATGGTCTTTACGAATAAATATGGGGTCAAGCAAACATTTCGCTTTTGTTTAGGTGTGGGTATCGGATTTCTCGTTATTTTGTGTTTGAGCTGCTTCTTTAATATCATTCTTTATCAAGTGATGCCGAAAATAGGCTGGGTCATGGCGTTCATCGGAGCCGCATACATGATTTATTTAGCGGTCAAAATCATGAAAAGTAAAGGCGGTGATGACGAAACACTTGATCGCTACAATCATTTTATCCCTGGTATGATGCTGCAATTTATCAACCCAAAAGCGATCTTGTATGGATTGACTGTGATTTCAACATTTGTTTTGCCATATGGACAATCTAATATGCAGTATGTCATATTGACGCTGATTCTCGCACTTATTGGCTTTCTCGGTACATTCAGCTGGAGCTTATTTGGCTCTTTGTATAAGCGCTTTTTGACTGCTTATGAAAGACCGTTCCAGTATGTGATGGGGGTGCTTCTAATTTACAGTGCGGTTTCAATGGTATGGGGCTACGTTATGTAAGTGGTCAGGAACTTGGCCGCTGCCTGCCCATCACAACAGTATCATAATATAATCCGTCACTCAGCCGTTTATCTTTTTTTAATACACCTTCAATCAAAAAGCCATGGTTCTCATATAACCGAATGGCTTTTTTGTTCGTTTCAAGCACATGAAGAGAGATCTTCTGAATGCCCTGCTGATCTGCCCAGTCAATTGAGGCGGCTAAAAGCTCTTTCCCAATGTGATAGCCCCAAGCATCTTTCTGGATGGCGACGCCAAATGTCACTTTGTGAGCAGAGCGCTTGAGTGAATGGCCCTCGCATCTTGAAAAACCGACAATCTTTCCTTCAATAGCAGCGACCAGAAATAAATGCCGGCTTTGCTTGGTATCCTCTTGAATCAAAGCCTCAAATGCTTTTTCATCAAGAAAGGCTTCGCCTTGTTCACGGTCTAAATATTCTGTTTCACCGTCGATTTTCAGTCTGAGAGCTGATAACTGTTTGGCATCGGCCATTGAAGCGGACCGAATATGATAGGTCAAGTCACGAACGGTGAATATTTTTTCAGAGATGATCATTGATGAACACCCACCCTTCTTTCCAGTATGTCTATCATACCTGAAACGTGTACATCGCACACTCAGATGTTTTGTATCTTTCAAAAAGGCTAAATGAATAGTATCAAACTTGGAGGTGGAACAAATGAGTGAAGAAAAAGGACATATGGATAAAGCGAAAGGAAAAACAAATCAAGTCAAAGGTCAAGTCAAGGAAAAGCTTGGGGAAGCAACGGATCATCAAAACCTGAAAGCAGAAGGGAAAAAGGATCAAGCAAAAGGAAAACTTCAAGATAAAAAAGGCGATGTCAAAAATAAACTGAACGAGTAGATCCGAAACCAGTGCGTTGCTCCATGTATTCATCGTCACATGTCTTTCATCAAAAAAATGAATAGATGTGTGAAAAGAATTGATTATACGCTCTCACGATCATCATGTAGACTTGAGATAGAAGACATGATTAAGGGAGATGGATGAAATGGAGCACGTGTGGGAGAAAGTTGACGAGTATATCACAGACAAGTTGATTCTTAAAGATGACGTATTGGAGCAAGCCCTTACTCATAATAAGCAAGCAGGTCTGCCAGCAATTGATGTGTCACCAGCCCAAGGGAAAATGCTTTATTTATTAGCAAAAACGAAGAATGCAAAGCGCATTTTAGAGATCGGGACACTCGGTGGATACAGTACTATTTGGCTTGCGCGTGCTCTTGAAGAGGATGGAGAACTCATCACATTAGAGGCTGACAGCCATCATGTACAAATCGCACAGCAAAACATCAGCAGAGCGGGCTTATCGGAACGAGTGAGCATTTTGCAAGGAAAGGCATTAGATACGTTATCTCAGTTAAAAGAGAGGGCTGCGCTTCCATTCGATTTGATTTTCATTGACGCAGATAAACCAAACAATCCGAAATATCTAAAGTGGGCGTTAGATTTCTCTAAAAAGGGAACAGTCATTATTGCAGACAATGTCGTCAGAAATGGAGCAGTCCTTCATGACTCTAGTGGGGATGAACGAGTGCAAGGAACTCGTGAATTTTTTGATTTACTCAAACAAGAACCGAGAATAGAGGCAACAGCGATTCAAACTGTTGGTGAAAAAGGTTATGATGGATTTGTATACGGAATCGTCAAATGAAACAAAGCTTAACCACATGTGGTTAAGCTTTTTCTTTTAGAAAAACCATCTAGCAGTGCCCATCAGCATGACGCCGACAAGAACAGTAAGTGACAAGCTTTTTGTCCAAACAGCGATGAGTACAGTGGGAGTCAAGACAGCAAGATACATCCAATGGATAGTGACGCCTGTGCCTGTTGTTGTATGGATGAAGAGATGCTCTGCAATCAAAGCTGTAAAGATACAAATAGGTATAAACGATAACCATTTCAGCACCACTTCAGGCAGCTGAATACTTCGTACAAATATAAAGGGTACGACTCTTGGAATGATGGTGACGATCATACAACCAACAATGAGCCATAACATAAAGCTGCTGATCATTTATCTGTCACCACCCCAATGGTTGCGACAATCATGGTGGCTAACAGAACAGCCACGTGTGAAGGAACGAAATGAAGCAGAACAAACATGGCAATGACCATATACAAAACAAGTGACAGGCGATGAGTTAACTTATTTTTGGGAACTGTCTGTAACGAAAGGACTAGCAGTGCAGCAAACATCGCTGATAAAGCGAAATCAAGACCAAGTGCTTCAGGATTTGAAATCCAGTGTCCAAAAATGCCGCCAAGTATGCAGGCTGCAATCCAGCATAAATAAGCCGTTATGTTCAGTCCGTGCATCCACCGGTTATTCAGCTTTCCATGCTGAGCTAATTTATTCATGGCTACGCCAAAGGATTCATCAGTCAGCAAGAGACCGAATCCGATATTTTGTTTTAAAGAGTAGCGTGTAAAATGAGGAGCCAGCGTCAGGCTGAGTAATAAATGACGCAGATTCACAATAAATGTAGTGAGAATAATAGCGGAAAGGGGACTTCCCGTGACAAGCAGTGCACAGATAATGAACTGTGAAGCACCTGCATAAATAAAGATTGCTAGAAGTGCAATGTCCCATAAGCTCAACTGTGCACTAATTCCAACAATTCCAAAGGCAAACCCGATACTCATATAACCAAGCAGGGTTGGCACACAATCTTTTATTCCCTCGAGAAATGGTTCATGTTCCGTGCGGGGAATATGTTTCCTTGCTTCAATATCCAACGACCTCTACTCCTTCTCTGCATGACGATCTATAGTTTTAATTACTATATGAAAACGAATTCAGCATGTCAAGACCCGTTTATCTTCTATTATATGAAGAAAAATGGTGACAAAAAAGGATTGAAGTCAACCAGAATTTGTTATAAAGTAGTCTGAAAATAAAAACAAATGAGGTGACGACAATGCAATGGAAGCCTTTATTTGAACATGATGTACCAAACACCCTCCGTCCATAACGGAGAGTGATCTCCGTTTGTGGATATGGCGATCAATATATCCAGTAACGGAGGGGAAAAGATGAATGAAAAATATATAGGCGCCCTTTACCTAGCAATCGCTGCAAGTATTTGGGGCGGCATGTACGTTGTTGTCAAAGTAACAGTAGCGGTGGTTCCGCCGCTTGAGCTTGTATGGATGAGATATGCTGTAGCAGGAATTGTGCTGGTGTGCACCATATGGCGCTTGGGCTATTCCTTTCGATTAGATAAAAAAGATATCCCGCTTGTTGTAATGATCGGATTGATCGGAAATTTCCTATCAATTGTGACTCAAGAAATCGGCACCATGTATACATCTGCACAAATGGGGGCTGTGATTACATCTGCGACCCCTGCTTTTATGGTGCTGTTTGCGTTCTTCCTATTAAAAGAAGCCATGACTGTTAGAAAATGCGCGTCCATCCTGCTTGCTACAGCAGGTGTATGGCTCATGATTGGTCCAGTCGCAGTGCAAACAGATGAATTTATTGGCGGTCTCTCACTCGTCATCGCTGCTTTTACATGGGCGCTCATGTCTGTTTTGCTTAAAAGAGTTCCAGGAAAGTACCCTCAAGTGGTGACGACCACATATGCGATCATCATTGCATTCATTGTCTTAACACCACCTGCTTTATTTCGTTTACCTCACCTAGATGTGGAGCAGATGGCAAGACCGGAGATTTGGGGCGGTATTCTCTATCTAGGCATCATCTCAACAGCCCTTGCATTCTTTTTGTGGAATAGAGGGCTTCAATTGATGGATGCCTCGAGCGGCGGTCTGTTCTTTTTCTTTCAACCGATCGTAGGGGCAGCTCTTGGCTGGCTGCTTTTAGGTGAAGAGATGGGGATACGCTCATTCATTGGGATTCTATGTATCTTTGCAGGAGTCTATACTGTACTGCGCCAAAAAGAATAAAAAGAGATGTCCCTTATAAAAGGGGCATTTTCTTTAAAATGGATAGGGTAAGAGAGATAGAGATTGGAGGGAAGAAGAGTGATTCAATTTCCGCATTTGCAAAAAGGACAAACAATTGGCGTCACTGCACCTTCCTCAGGTGTACAGCCAACTTTACATGATATGTTTAAGCTTTCATGTGAAAGAATGAAAAATAGAGGCTATAATGTCATATGTGGAAAGACGGTCTGGCAGCAGACAAAGGCAAAATCTGCCCCTGCGATAGAACGAGCAAACGAACTTCAGTACATGATGACATGTGATGAGATTGATCACATCATCCCGCCATGGGGAGGACAGCTGCTTATGGAAGTGTTAGAGCACCTCGATTTCTCATCGATGAAGAAAAAGTGGATTCTTGGTTACTCAGATACGAGTGTACTTTTGCTGGCGTTGACATTGAAAACAGGCATTGCCACAGCGCATGGACCGAACTTAGTCGATCTAAGAGGAGAAGAGCTTGATCAAACGACTGCCATGTGGGAGCGAACACTTTCCGTAAAAGAGGAGACGGAGATAACCCAGTTTTCTTCATCTATGTATCAAAAGGAATGGCAGCATGACAATCCGAGTAAACATGTCTTTCATTTAACAGAACCTACCGCATGGCATACGGTTGATCAACAAGAAAAAATAGTAAAGGGAAGACTGATGGGTGGTTGCATTGATGTCATACGTCATTTAGCAGGGACACCTTATGGGGACGTCAAAACTTTTCAGAAAACATTCATAAAAGATGAACCAATTCTTTGGTATTTCGAAAACTGCGAATTAAATGCTGCAAGTGTGAAGAGATCGCTTGTTCAATTAAAACTAGCAGGGTGGTTTGATCACTGTTCAGGTATGTTGTTTGGGCGAAGTGCAGTAGATGTGCCTGTTGAAGGGTATCAGTATCAGGATGTATATGAAGAATTACAAAAGGAACTACAAATCCCCATTTTTTATGATATAGATTGTGGACATGTCCCGCCGCAAATGACTCTGATTAATGGGGCATATGCAGAAGTGCAGCTGCATCCTCGAGGAAAAGCCGTACTAAAGCAAACGTTTTTAGCATAAAAAAGGAAAGGGCGAACCCTTTCCTTCATATAACATTACATCCCTTTTGTTTCTTTACCTGCTTTTGGAACTTCCCAAGCTGACTCGCGGAATACTTTTTCCCATTTAGATACGACAATACAAGCAACGGCATGCCCTGGAACATTCACGCCTGTTCGTGCCATATCCATAATTCGGTCAACACCGGCTATAATGGCAACGCCTTCTGCTGGAAGACCGACTGCATGAGCGGTTGCCAAAAGAACAACGAGTGAACCGGATGGCACAGCTGCAATCCCTTTACTCGTTAACACAAGAACAAGCATCATCAAAAGCTGCTGTGACAGACTCATGTCGACACCAAACGCTTGTGCGAGGAATACGCAGGCAACTGATAAATATAAACTCGATCCATCACAATTGAGAGAAAGGCCAGATGGAATCACGAAGGAAACGATTCTTTTTGGACACCCGTATTTCTCCATTCGTTCCATCAATTGAGGAAGGACAGTTTCAGTACTCGTAGTAGAGAAGGCAACAAGGAACAAATCCCAAATCATTTTTAATACTTCGAAGTAGTTAAAACGGAAGATCAGTGCGACCAGAGGGAATAAAGCAAAGAGAATAATGAATAATCCTAAAAAAACAGTCCCGACAAGCATCATCATTGGGATTAATAAAACAATGCCATATTGGCCGACAGAAGCAGCCATTAATGCAAGAACCCCAATAGGTGCTGTTACCATCACCATCTGTGTGAGCTTAAACATGATTTGTGCCACTGATTCAAAGAAGGTGAGAACAGGAGCAGATGCTTTACCGATGCCGCTTGCCGCTACACCAAATAATATGGCGAAGAAAATAACAGCAAGTAAATCATTCTGAGCCATAACATCGACGATATTGGTTGGAATGATATCTAATACCATTTGTTTAAAGTCAACGACCTTCTCAGTATAACCATCTAATTCCCCAATATCTTTCTTAGCTAATTTAGAGAAATCGAGACCAACGCCAGGCTTTAGACCATTTGCCAATAATAGACCGATCCCAAGAACGATGGTTGTGATGACCTCAAACCAAATGATCGTCTTTAATCCAAGGCTGCCCATTTTCTTCATGCCGCCGCTGCCGGCTGCACCAATAACAATGGTAGAGAAAACGATTGGAACAACGATCATTTTAATCAGCCTGATGAATCCATCTCCAATTGGCCGCAGAGCCATTCCGAAGTCAGGGAAGAAATGGCCGATAAGAGCTCCTATCACCAAAGCGATCATGATCTGAAAAGCGATAAACTTTTTCATCATCTCCTACCTCCTTTAAATGCTTGGAAAAATATTAAGAATTTTCCAATAAATAAAAATTCTATGTGGCCATGTTTTGTCCTCCTTTGTATTTAGAAAGATTTTATTTAAGAATCATTGGAATTATGAAGAAAGAGAAGAAAATAGGGCTATTACATGTCTATTGATCTAAGAAAAAATCAATTTTAAAAAAACATGAAACTTTTTTAGAAAAATGTATTGACCCTTTTATGTGATCCATGGTATATTTTTATTCGTCGCTGATGACGTATTTGAAACACAGATGTTCACACGGATGCGGCAAACAAATTTCAAAAAGATGTTGACTTAATAAAAACGATATGTTAAGATAATTAAGTCGCCTGATTAAGCGCCCGTAGCTCAATTGGATAGAGCGTTTGACTACGGATCAAAAGGTTAGGGGTTCGACTCCTCTCGGGCGCGCCAATACAAACCACGCGGGTGTAGTTTAGTGGTAAAACCTCAGCCTTCCAAGCTGATGTCGTGAGTTCGATTCTCATCACCCGCTCCATTTTGAACATGATCTTTGAAAACTAAACAAGACAAAACGTACCTGTTAATTCAAGTTTTTATAAAAAATCCTATGATACTTCATAGGTAGTCAGTCAAACGCTGACGAGGCAGGAAATGATCACATGCTAAGTTCGCTACATCGTGTAGCAACGCATGTGTGATATGCATCCTGCATACCTCGGAGAGTTTGATCCTGGCTCAGGACGAACGCTGGCGGCGTGCCTAATACATGCAAGTCGAGCGGACAGAAGGGAGCTTGCTCCCGGATGTTAGCGGCGGACGGGTGAGTAACACGTGGGTAACCTGCCTGTAAGACTGGGATAACTCCGGGAAACCGGAGCTAATACCGGATAGTTCCTTGAACCGCATGGTTCAAGGATGAAAGACGGTTTCGGCTGTCACTTACAGATGGACCCGCGGCGCATTAGCTAGTTGGTGGGGTAATGGCTCACCAAGGCGACGATGCGTAGCCGACCTGAGAGGGTGATCGGCCACACTGGGACTGAGACACGGCCCAGACTCCTACGGGAGGCAGCAGTAGGGAATCTTCCGCAATGGACGAAAGTCTGACGGAGCAACGCCGCGTGAGTGATGAAGGTTTTCGGATCGTAAAGCTCTGTTGTTAGGGAAGAACAAGTGCGAGAGTAACTGCTCGCACCTTGACGGTACCTAACCAGAAAGCCACGGCTAACTACGTGCCAGCAGCCGCGGTAATACGTAGGTGGCAAGCGTTGTCCGGAATTATTGGGCGTAAAGGGCTCGCAGGCGGTTTCTTAAGTCTGATGTGAAAGCCCCCGGCTCAACCGGGGAGGGTCATTGGAAACTGGGAAACTTGAGTGCAGAAGAGGAGAGTGGAATTCCACGTGTAGCGGTGAAATGCGTAGAGATGTGGAGGAACACCAGTGGCGAAGGCGACTCTCTGGTCTGTAACTGACGCTGAGGAGCGAAAGCGTGGGGAGCGAACAGGATTAGATACCCTGGTAGTCCACGCCGTAAACGATGAGTGCTAAGTGTTAGGGGGTTTCCGCCCCTTAGTGCTGCAGCTAACGCATTAAGCACTCCGCCTGGGGAGTACGGTCGCAAGACTGAAACTCAAAGGAATTGACGGGGGCCCGCACAAGCGGTGGAGCATGTGGTTTAATTCGAAGCAACGCGAAGAACCTTACCAGGTCTTGACATCCTCTGACAACCCTAGAGATAGGGCTTTCCCTTCGGGGACAGAGTGACAGGTGGTGCATGGTTGTCGTCAGCTCGTGTCGTGAGATGTTGGGTTAAGTCCCGCAACGAGCGCAACCCTTGATCTTAGTTGCCAGCATTCAGTTGGGCACTCTAAGGTGACTGCCGGTGACAAACCGGAGGAAGGTGGGGATGACGTCAAATCATCATGCCCCTTATGACCTGGGCTACACACGTGCTACAATGGACAGAACAAAGGGCTGCAAGACCGCAAGGTTTAGCCAATCCCATAAATCTGTTCTCAGTTCGGATCGCAGTCTGCAACTCGACTGCGTGAAGCTGGAATCGCTAGTAATCGCGGATCAGCATGCCGCGGTGAATACGTTCCCGGGCCTTGTACACACCGCCCGTCACACCACGAGAGTTTGCAACACCCGAAGTCGGTGAGGTAACCTTTATGGAGCCAGCCGCCGAAGGTGGGGCAGATGATTGGGGTGAAGTCGTAACAAGGTAGCCGTATCGGAAGGTGCGGCTGGATCACCTCCTTTCTAAGGATATATGGAGCAGCGTACGTTTTCGTCTTGTTTAGTTTTGAAGGATCATTCCTTCAAAACATGTCTCTAGCGAGACAGGATTGTTCTTTGAAAACTAGATAACAATAAGTAATACATTCACATTGAATGCAATGCAAAGTTCATCACACATAGTGATTCTTTCTAAAGTAAGAAATGGTTAAGTTAGAAAGGGCGCACGGTGGATGCCTTGGCACTAGGAGCCGATGAAGGACGGGACGAACACCGATATGCTTCGGGGAGCTGTAAGCAAGCTTTGATCCGGAGATTTCCGAATGGGGAAACCCACTGCTCGTAATGGAGTAGTATCCATACTTGAATACATAGAGTATGAGAAGGCATACCCGGGGAACTGAAACATCTAAGTACCCGGAGGAAGAGAAAGCAAATGCGATTCCCTGAGTAGCGGCGAGCGAAACGGGAACAGCCCAAACCAAGAGGCTTGCCTCTTGGGGTTGTAGGACACTCTATACGGAGTTACAAAGGAACGATATAAGCGAAGAGGTCTGGAAAGGCCCGCCAAAGAAGGTAACAGCCCTGTAACTGAAATGTTGTTCTCTCCAGAGTGGATCCTGAGTACGGCGGAACACGTGAAATTCCGTCGGAATCCGGGAGGACCATCTCCCAAGGCTAAATACTCCCTAGTGACCGATAGTGAACCAGTACCGTGAGGGAAAGGTGAAAAGCACCCCGGAAGGGGAGTGAAATAGATCCTGAAACCGTGTGCCTACAAGTAGTCAGAGCCCGTTAACGGGTGATGGCGTGCCTTTTGTAGAATGAACCGGCGAGTTACGATCCCGTGCAAGGTTAAGCAGAAGATGCGGAGCCGCAGCGAAAGCGAGTCTGAATAGGGCGCATGAGTACGTGGTCGTAGACCCGAAACCAGGTGATCTACCCATGTCCAGGGTGAAGTTCAGGTAACACTGAATGGAGGCCCGAACCCACGCACGTTGAAAAGTGCGGGGATGAGGTGTGGGTAGGGGTGAAATGCCAATCGAACCTGGAGATAGCTGGTTCTCTCCGAAATAGCTTTAGGGCTAGCCTCAAGGTAAGAGTCTCGGAGGTAGAGCACTGATTGGACTAGGGGCCCCTACCGGGTTACCGAATTCAGTCAAACTCCGAATGCCGATGACTTATCCTTGGGAGTCAGACTGCGAGTGATAAGATCCGTAGTCGAAAGGGAAACAGCCCAGACCGCCAGCTAAGGTCCCAAAGTATACGTTAAGTGGAAAAGGATGTGGAGTTGCTTAGACAACCAGGATGTTGGCTTAGAAGCAGCCACCATTTAAAGAGTGCGTAATAGCTCACTGGTCGAGTGACTCTGCGCCGAAAATGTACCGGGGCTAAACGTATCACCGAAGCTGCGGACTGTTCTTACGAACAGTGGTAGGAGAGCGTTCTAAGGGCTGTGAAGCCAGACCGGAAGGACTGGTGGAGCGCTTAGAAGTGAGAATGCCGGTATGAGTAGCGAAAGACGGGTGAGAATCCCGTCCACCGAATGCCTAAGGTTTCCTGAGGAAGGCTCGTCCGCTCAGGGTTAGTCGGGACCTAAGCCGAGGCCGAAAGGCGTAGGCGATGGACAACAGGTTGATATTCCTGTACCACCTCCTCACCATTTGAGCAATGGGGGGACGCAGGAGGATAGGGTAAGCGCGGTATTGGATATCCGCGTCCAAGCAGTTAGGCTGGGAAATAGGCAAATCCGTTTCCCATAAAGGCTGAGCTGTGATGGCGAGCGAAATTTAGTAGCGAAGTTCCTGATTCCACACTGCCAAGAAAAGCCTCTAGCGAGGTGAGAGGTGCCCGTACCGCAAACCGACACAGGTAGGCGAGGAGAGAATCCTAAGGTGATCGAGAGAACTCTCGTTAAGGAACTCGGCAAAATGACCCCGTAACTTCGGGAGAAGGGGTGCTTCTTAGGGTGTTAAAGCCCCGAGAAGCCGCAGTGAATAGGCCCAGGCGACTGTTTAGCAAAAACACAGGTCTCTGCGAAGCCGTAAGGCGAAGTATAGGGGCTGACGCCTGCCCGGTGCTGGAAGGTTAAGAGGAGCGCTTAGCGTAAGCGAAGGTGCGAATTGAAGCCCCAGTAAACGGCGGCCGTAACTATAACGGTCCTAAGGTAGCGAAATTCCTTGTCGGGTAAGTTCCGACCCGCACGAAAGGCGCAACGATCTGGGCACTGTCTCAACGAGAGACTCGGTGAAATTATAGTACCTGTGAAGATGCAGGTTACCCGCGACAGGACGGAAAGACCCCGTGGAGCTTTACTGCAGCCTGATATTGAATGTTGGTACAGCTTGTACAGGATAGGTAGGAGCCTTGGAAACCGGAGCGCTAGCTTCGGTGGAGGCATCGGTGGGATACTACCCTGGCTGTATTGACCTTCTAACCCGCTGCCCTTATCGGGCAGGGAGACAGTGTCAGGTGGGCAGTTTGACTGGGGCGGTCGCCTCCTAAAATGTAACGGAGGCGCCCAAAGGTTCCCTCAGAATGGTTGGAAATCATTCGCAGAGTGTAAAGGCACAAGGGAGCTTGACTGCGAGACCTACAAGTCGAGCAGGGACGAAAGTCGGGCTTAGTGATCCGGTGGTTCCGCATGGAAGGGCCATCGCTCAACGGATAAAAGCTACCCCGGGGATAACAGGCTTATCTCCCCCAAGAGTCCACATCGACGGGGAGGTTTGGCACCTCGATGTCGGCTCATCGCATCCTGGGGCTGTAGTCGGTCCCAAGGGTTGGGCTGTTCGCCCATTAAAGCGGTACGCGAGCTGGGTTCAGAACGTCGTGAGACAGTTCGGTCCCTATCCGTCGCGGGCGCAGGAAATTTGAGAGGAGCTGTCCTTAGTACGAGAGGACCGGGATGGACGCACCGCTGGTGTACCAGTTGTTCTGCCAAGGGCATCGCTGGGTAGCTATGTGCGGACGGGATAAGTGCTGAAAGCATCTAAGCATGAAGCCCCCCTCAAGATGAGATTTCCCATTCCGCAAGGAAGTAAGATCCCTGAAAGATGATCAGGTTGATAGGTCTGAGGTGGAAGCGTGGTGACACGTGGAGCTGACAGATACTAATAGATCGAGGACTTAACCTATATTCTATTGTGAAGCATGAACATTGTTATCTAGTTTTGAGAGAACATTCTCTCCATCAGGTTTGGTGGCGATAGCGAAGAGGTCACACCCGTTCCCATACCGAACACGGAAGTTAAGCTCTTCAGCGCCGATGGTAGTTGGGGGTTTCTCCCTGTGAGAGTAGGACGCCGCCAAGCTTGTAATATTTATATCATCGCGGGGTGGAGCAGTTCGGTAGCTCGTCGGGCTCATAACCCGAAGGTCGCAGGTTCAAATCCTGCCCCCGCAACCAAAATGGTCCGGTAGTTCAGTTGGTTAGAATGCCTGCCTGTCACGCAGGAGGTCGCGGGTTCGAGTCCCGTCCGGACCGCCATTTTTATAACTTGTAAACGAAAACGTATAGTTTCGTTTTTTTTTATGTCTTTTTCTTTCTACAAGTACCCACGATGCAATGAAATGATTTGTGTTTGGCTACACTATATGAAAGAATAGATGGATTACTTCAACCCAGCCTGGTTTTTATACACCAGGCTTTCTTTATATCATTTTTAGTTGGAACTGAGACTTATATTCGCTACACTAATACTAACTGTGTTTGACATCATGTCTACTTAACCAATTGATTGCAAGAAGGGGCTGTCTTTTTATGGATGAATTTGATCTTATTCGCCGAATCACACCAAAAGATACATATCAGCGCTCTTTGATCATGGGCATCGGTGATGATGCAAGTGTTTATCAACCTCATTCACATTGTGAAGAGGTCGTTTGTGTTGATACAATGGTGGAGCATGTTCATTTTCGTTTTGACTTTTCCACACCTTATGAAGTTGGCTTTAAGGCACTGGCAGTCAATGTCAGTGATATTGCTGCAATGGGAGGCACCCCAAAGTATTATCTTGTTTCAATTGCGATCCCGCCTCATGGTGACGAAACAATTGTCACGGCTCTTTATGAGGGAATGAAAGCGTTGGCTGACACCTATCATATGGATTTGATTGGTGGAGATACAGTAGCCACCCGCAGTGACTTTGTCATTACCGTGACGGTCATTGGTGAGGTGTCAAAGGGAACGGCTTGTTATCGTCACAGTGCTCAAACTGGAGACGTCGTCTTTGTCACAGGTGAACTCGGTTCGTCGGCTGCTGGGTTATCAATCTTAATGAACGAAGCAGTCCCTTCTAAGGCGGTCGACGCTGATTTCTTTCTTAAGCGTCACAAAATGCCTCAGCCTCATATTGCTGCTGGTCACATTTGTTCAAGTTTCCCGCGGGTCACCTTGAATGATGTGAGTGATGGATTAGCGAGTGAGTTGAATGAGATAGCCGAAGCGAGCGGTGTGAGGATCGAGATAGAAGCTGATAAGCTTCCAATTCATCCAGATTTACAGGTGCTGCGCAAAGACTGGCATGAATGGGTGTTATTTGGGGGAGAAGACTTTGTTTTAACTGGTACGATACCAGAATCTGATTGGGAAAGCTTTGAATCTCAATGTCAAAAAGAAGGCATTCAGATCACACGTATTGGACAAGTCAAGGATGATCAAGCAGCTAGTGTTATGTTAAAAGACAATGATCAACAAACGATGTTAATGAAAAAAGGATATAATCATTTTAAGAAATGAGGTGACATCAACGGTGAAATTAACATGGACAACAAAAGGTGCGGATGAGACGAAACGAATTGCCACTGCTTTGGCCAAACTTGTGATGCCAGGCGATGTATTGACATTAGAAGGAGATTTAGGCGCAGGCAAAACCACTTTTTCAAAAGGTTTTGCGGAAGGCTTAGGAATTACCCGTATCGTCAACAGCCCCACCTTTACAATTATTAAAGAATATACTGATGGCAGACTGCCACTTTACCATATGGACGTGTACCGCATGGAAGATGCGGAAGAAGACATCGGACTCGAAGAATATTTTGAGGGTGAAGGTGTATGCTTGGTTGAATGGGCACATCTGATTGAACCTCAATTGCCTTCTTCCTATTTAAAAATTGAAATGCTGAGAACAGAACGTGAAGAAGAACGGCATCTCACGTTTGATGCAAAAGGGGAGCGTTATGAGTCCCTTTGTAAGGAGATGAAAGAATTTGACCATACTGGCCATTGATACATCAAACCATACACTAGGAATTGCTCTTGTAAGAGATCTCACTGTGATTGGCGAGAGCATTACGTATTTAAAAAAGAACCATTCCGTCCGAGCGATGCCCACTGTTGAAGCATTGATGAAAGAATGTGGTGTAGCACCAAGCGAACTAAGTAAAATCGTTGTGGCAAAAGGACCTGGATCTTACACTGGCGTCAGAATTGGTGTTACCATAGGAAAAACACTTGCGTGGACGCTGTCTATCCCGATATCGGCTGTTTCGAGTTTAGAAGCGCTTGCGGCAAATGGCCAATATTTTGATGGGTATATCTCACCTCTATTTGATGCGAGAAGAGGACAAGTTTATACTGGGCTATATACGTTTGAAAAAGGTAAGATCAAAGAGGTCGAACCAGATCAAAATATCCTGCTCACGGATTGGCTTCAAGAGCTGAAGCAGACAGGAAAGCCTGTTCTATTTCTTGGACAAGATGTGCACCTTCATGAAGAGAGCATTCGCTCCATTTTAGGAGAAACGGCTGTACTGGCAGAGGGGACATTTCATAACCCAAGACCTTCAGTGCTTGCATTTTTAGGTGCAGATCGTCCTGCTGAAGATGTTCATCAGCTTGTTCCTAACTATATTCGTTTGGCAGAAGCGGAAGTGAAATGGCTTGAAGGACAAAAATAACCTTAACATAGCAGAAATACGACAAATGACAGTAGCGGACATTCCAGAGGTGTATACGATTGAAGTGCATTCGTTTACAGCGCCTTGGAAAAAGGAATCGTTTGTCTATGAGATTCTTCATAACCAATACAGCCATTATTTCCTCATCGAAGAAGATCAGCAGCCTGTTGGATATTGCGGGGTCTGGATTGTCATGGACGATGCACAAATTACGAACATTGCGATTCTCCCTGAGCATAGAGGAAAAGGCTACGGGGAAGCATTGCTTCGATATGTCATGGAATTTTGCAAAGAAAAAAAGACAGATCATCTTTCTTTAGAGGTGCGGGTTTCGAATACACCAGCACAATCCCTCTATGAAAAGCTCGGTTTCAGACCAGCTTCTATTCGAAAGAATTATTATACGGATAATGGAGAAGATGCGTTAGTCATGTGGGTGAATATAAATGAGTGAACAAACAGATCGATTCATATTAGGAATAGAAACAAGCTGTGATGAAACAGCTGCGTCCATTGTGAAAAATGGAAAGAAAATCGTGGCGAATGTAGTGGCCTCGCAAATAGACAGTCATAAACGATTTGGCGGTGTTGTACCTGAAATTGCTTCGAGGCATCACGTGGAGCAAGTCACCATCGTATTAGAAGAAGTGATGACACAGGCGGGTATGAGCTTTAAGGATTTGGATGCGATTGCTGTTACGGAAGGACCTGGCCTCGTCGGTGCCCTGCTGATTGGCGTCAATGCAGCAAAGGCACTGAGCTTTGCCCATCAAATTCCTCTTGTTGGTGTTCATCATATTGCAGGGCATATTTATGCCAACCAGCTTGTTGATGAATTGGAGTTTCCATGTTTAGCTCTTGTTGTCTCTGGCGGACATACTGAGCTTGTTTTAATGAAGGAGCACGGATCTTTTGAGGTCATCGGAGAAACATTAGATGATGCAGCTGGAGAAGCCTACGATAAAGTGGCCCGGACGATGGGTCTCCCTTACCCAGGCGGACCTCATATTGATCGGTTAGCAAATGAAGGAGAGCCGACAATTAAACTTCCTCGTGCATGGCTTGAAGAAGGGTCTTATCACTTTAGCTTCAGTGGTTTAAAATCAGCTGTGATCAACACGTTACACAATGCGTCACAAAAGGGAGAAACGATTGCCCCAGAGAATTTAGCCGCAAGTTTTCAAGCAAGTGTCATTGAGGTGCTTGTTGGGAAAACATTGAAAGCAGCAGAAGCCTATGGTGTGAAGCAGGTTGTTCTAGCTGGAGGAGTCGCTGCCAATAAAGGACTAAGAGAAGCTTTAACATCAGCATTCACGAAACTGCCAGACGTGAAGGTTATTATTCCGCCATTATCACTTTGTACAGACAATGCAGCCATGATCGCTGCCGCTGGAACCATTGCGTTTGAAAAAGGAATCAGAGGCGATATGGCGATGAATGGCCAGCCAGGATTGCCGCTAGCCTCATATAAATAAAACTCCTGTGGATTACAGGGGTTTTTATTTTTCTATGAGAGCGATTTATTCACATGTAAACGCTAAATATCCACAATTGTTAGAAAATTTTGTTTTAAAGTGAAGAGGATGTGTATAAATACGACCTTTTTTGTGGATATGTGATTAAAACACTGTGGATAAAGTGGATAAGTCTAAAGTGTTTAAGAATAATCAAGAAGTTATTGTGGGTATCGTTGTGGATAATAAATTTTCATTGAAAGAAAAAAGAGTACCCTTTAGGGCACTCTTTAAGAATCTGACAGCTCTTCCCACTCCGCAAAAAGTGATTCTAACTCTTGATTGAGCGTATCATTTTCTGTTTGAATGGCTTGGACCTTCTCGTGATCTTGAAAAATATCAGGATCACATAACAGCTCTTCATTTTCACCGAGCTTGTCTTCAATGACAGCAATCCGTTTTTCAATTTCTTCAATCCTGCGCTGCTTTTGTCTTTCTTTCTTTTTCAGTTCTTTTTCTTCCGCATAAGAAAGCTTTGTTGTTTCTGCTGGCTGGGCAGTTTGTTTTTTAACCGGTTCATTTTCTTGAAGTGCCTTCAGCTCTAGTTGTTCATTTTTCTTTTCGAGGTAGTAGTCATAATCACCGAGATATTCTTTAGTTTCTGTAGGCGACAGCTCAAATACTTTCGTTGCCAGACGATTGATGAAATAACGATCATGCGAAACAAATAAGATGGTTCCTGGATAATCGATCAGTGCATTCTCTAAAATTTCCTTACTATCTAAGTCCAGATGGTTTGTAGGTTCATCGAGAATAAGGAAATTGGCTTTTTGAAGCATCAGCTTTGCCAGCGCAAGGCGTGCTTTTTCTCCACCGCTTAATGCATGGACAGGCTTTAAAACGTCATCCCCTGAAAAGAGGAAATTTCCTAAACATGTCCGAATTTCTTTTTCATTCATATGAGGATAATCATCCCAAAGCTCATTTAGCACTTTTTTCGAGGATGTCAGTTTGGCTTGCTCTTGGTCATAGTAGCCGATCGTGACATGAGATCCAAAAGTGATGTCGCCTTTTACTGGTGTTAATGTGTTCGTTAACGTTTTTAAAAGGGTTGATTTCCCGATCCCGTTAGGACCAATGAGTGCCACACTATCCTCGCGTTTAATCTGAAAAGAAAGAGAGGATAGGAGCGGTGTTTTTTCATCATAACTAATATCGAGATCATGTACCTTCAGTACATCATTGCCGCTTTGTCTCGTAATATCAAAATGAAAGTTTGCAGATTTTTCATCTCCTAAAGGCTTATCTAAACGATCCATCCGTTCGAGCTGTTTGCGTCTGCTTTGAGCGCGCTTTGTGGTGGAGGCTCTTGCCAGGTTACGGTCCACGAAATCCTGGAGCTTTGAGATCTCTTCTTGCTGCTTTTCGTATAGTTTCATATCCCGCTCGAGCTGCTCTGCTTTCAGATCCAGATACTTACTATAGTTCCCTGCAAACTTTTTCATCGAAGTTCTTGAGACTTCATAGACGTGGTTTACGACTTTGTCTAAGAAATAGCGGTCATGGGACACGATGAGAATGGCACCTGTATAATTTTGCAAATACTGCTCAAGCCATGATAAGGTATCAATATCTAAATGGTTGGTCGGCTCATCCAGAATTAAGAGTTCTGGTTTCATTAACAAGAGCTTTCCAAGTGCTAAACGGGTTTTCTGGCCGCCGCTTAAAGATTGGACGGTTGTCTCATCTTCAAAATGACTAAAGCCGAGTCCATGAAGAATGGAGCGGACATCTGCTTCATATTGATAGCCGCCTTGATCTTTAAATTCCTGCTGAAGCCTGTCATAGGTTTTCATAAGGGCTTCCAGCTCAGAACCTGTGGAAGAAGCCATTTTCTCCTCAATGGTTCTCATCTCTTGTTCCATCTCTTTTAAATGATCAAAAACCGATAATAATTCGTCTTTTAGCGTACGTGTAGACGTCACATCGGTATGCTGTGCTAAATAGCCGATCGATAGGTCTTTTGGTTTGATGATCTCACCTTGCTCGTAAGACATTTGACCGGCAATGATTTTCAAAAGCGTGGATTTGCCTGCGCCGTTACGACCTACAATGGCAATTCGATCCCTTGCTTTGACTTCCAATTTTATATTCGTTAAAACGGTATCAGCGCCAAACGATTTGGACAGCTGATTCACTTGTAGAATCATCATGTAACTTCACCTCTGCTATAATATGTTAAGTGTAGCTTATCAGCAGTAAACCGGCAAATGTTACATACAATCGCCATATTCAAATGAAAGACAGATAGGAAAAAATAGTGTATCATTTGAGTGAGGGAGCGTTGAAAGATGAGTCAATTTAGCCACTTTAACGAACAGGGGAGAGCAAAGATGGTCGACATTAGTGACAAATCGTCTACAGTGAGAACCGCCGTTGCTGTTTCAAGTGTTCGTATGATAAAAGAAGTGTTTCATAAAATACAACAGCATGAAATTGGAAAAGGGGATGTGCTGTCTGTTGCACAGGTTGCTGGCATCATGGCAGCAAAGCAAACATCTACCATCATTCCAATGTGTCATCCGCTTGCACTAAAAGGCGTGGATATCTCCTTTAATTGGGAGGAAGACGGAAATGCGCACATCCTGAACATACAAGTACAGGTGAAAACAAAAGGAAGTACGGGTGTGGAGATGGAAGCGCTCACTTCTGCTTCAGTATGTGCACTGACCGTTTACGATATGTGCAAAGCGATTGATAAAGGCATGATCATCGGTCCAACCTATCTAATTGAAAAGACAGGCGGGAAAAACGGTGATTTTCACAGAGCATCTGATATTTAAGTTGGAGGACCTTATATGAATATAGATCAGTCAAAAATTCCACAAGCGACAGCCAAACGTTTGCCGCTTTACTACCGTTTTTTAAAAAATTTGCATGCATCAGGAAAACAAAGGGTGTCATCAGCTGAGCTTAGTGATGCAGTCAAAGTGGATTCTGCTACCATTCGCCGAGATTTTTCTTACTTTGGTGCACTTGGGAAGAAAGGGTATGGCTATAATGTCGATTATCTCTTGACCTTCTTCAGAAAGACCCTTGACCAAGATGAAATGACCAATGTCATGCTCATCGGTGTCGGGAATTTAGGGACTGCTTTTTTACACTATAATTTCATAAAAAATAATAATACAAAAATTTCAATGGCTTTTGACGTCAATGAGAGTAAAATAGGAAGTGAGATAGGCGGCGTGCCTGTCTATGATTTGGATAAGCTTGAAGAGCATGTTCAAGAGGTAGGAGATATCCCTGTTGCAATTTTGACAGTACCTGCCGTAGCAGCTCAATCCATTACAGATCGTTTGATTGCCCTTGGCATCAAAGGAATCCTTAACTTTACGCCGGCTCGATTGAATGTGCCGGAACACATTCGAATTCATCATATAGATTTGGCGGTTGAACTTCAGTCTCTTGTGTATTTCTTAAAGCATTACTCTGTTACGCAGGAGGACTGACGAAAAGGGGTAAAGGGGGTGGAGCAAATGGGTCCGATCGGTCCTGGGAGTTTGATTCTGATTGCGATTGTAGCGCTCATTATTTTTGGGCCGAAAAAGCTTCCTGAATTAGGAAGAGCAGCAGGAGATACATTACGTGAATTCAAAAATGCCACAAAAGGCTTAGCTGATGATCAGGAAGAAAAAAAGAAAAAAGAAGATCAGTAGAATAGGATGAGCTTCATGAATGTCAAAGATATGCCGCTTATGGAGCATATTGTGGAACTGCGAAAACGCCTAGTGATCATTGCGATGTTTTTTGTCGCCTTTATGGTGGCTGGTTTTTTTCTCGCTAAGCCGGTCATTGTGTATTTACAAAATACCGATGAAGCGGCAACACTGACGCTGAATGCATTTAAACTTACAGATCCACTGTACGTGTTTATGCAGTTCGCATTTGTCATTGCTTTGGTTTTGACGTGTCCCGTTATTTTATATCAGCTGTGGGCGTTTGTGAGTCCTGGCTTATATGAGAAAGAAAGAAAGGTGACACTTGCTTACATTCCGATTGCACTGCTTTTATTTTTGAGCGGTGTGGCTTTCTCTTACTTTATTTTATTTCCGTTTGTCGTCGATTTTATGATGCGAATGTCGAATGATTTAAATGTAGAGCAAGTCATTGGGATTCATGAGTATTTTACATTTCTAATGCAGCTAACACTTCCATTTGGCTTTTTGTTTCAGATGCCCGTCGTGTTGATGTTTCTCACAAGACTCGGCATCATCACACCGATGTTTTTATCAAAAATACGGAAGTATGCCTATTTTGTCCTCCTTGTCATTGCCGCACTCATTACACCGCCAGAGCTTGTTTCTCACCTCATGGTCACCTTGCCAATGCTCGTTTTATACGAAGTGAGCATTATCATTTCAAGAGTGACCTACCGCAAAATGCAGCAAACAGAGGAGAAAGAAAAACATTATGTTTCATAAAAAAGCATCATGATCCAATAAGGGATCACGATGCTTTTTCTATTGTGTAAGAAATTGATTGATCGTGTGAAAGAGGTGCTCATAATAGGCAGGCTCATGCGGGACAAAATTATGAATACCCACTTCGATGCTTTCCTCACGTCGTTCTCCGTTTGCATCAACTATAAAGCCCTCGATACGAATTCTTTCACATGATCCTGTTAAAAGCTGCTGTGCATCAAGCAGCTTTGCTCTGTACAGACCAGCGACTTCTTCTTTCTGTAGATGAACTTCCATGTGCTTTTCTTCATTCATATAAAGATACACATGACAGAACTCACGGTCGATGAAAGAAGGCAGGTGAATTTCATCTTTTATGATTCCTGTATAAGTAAGGTCCTCAAAAAGGATAGAAAGACCAAGTTCTTCTTCTACCTCTCTTAAGCCATCAGAAGGCTGTTCATCTGCGAGAAGGTGACCTGCTGCGGTGATATCAAACAGTGAAGGAAAATCCTTTTTTGCAGGACTCCTTAGCTGAAAATAGAGATACACGGTGCCAAGCTCCTTTTTAAGAAGCCAGAAATGAAATGTTTCATGCCAAAGACCTTGGGCGTGGACATCTGAACGAGCGGCAGCTCCAATGGTTTCATGCTGATCATTGAAGAAACGAAGTTTTTCATGTTCCATGAAGTTACATCCTCCATAAAAAAACCATTTTCCAAACGCGGAAAATGGTTTTTGATTTATTTTTGCTGCTGTTTTTTGAGTTTGACAGAGAAGGCAAACATTTTAAGCGCGATATTGATATTATAGGCCGCAAACACCATCAGCAAAATGCTGTAAAATGACCACATGTCACCTGGATTTTGAATGGCCATATAGGTGAAAGCCACACCTACGGCAAAATAAATGATGCCCCATACGACTGGGTTTCTCATGAGAAAAAGCCTCCAATAATCATTTGCATGGTTTGAGATTGTTCTTCAATCATTTTTTTCACTGGCTCAATCTGCACAAGAACGACAAGTGAGTTCATCAGCATATGAGCGCCGATTGGGACAATGATTCGTTTTGTTTTCGCATATAAAAAGGCAAAGGTAAAGCCCATTGCGGTATAGAGCAAGATATGGGGAAAATCATAATGTACAGCAGCGAAAACCACTGAACTGGCAAGTGCTCCAATGAAGAAATTCGTTTTTTCATAAATCACACCAAAGATGATTTTACGGAAAATGATTTCCTCTAATATCGGTCCAATCAGGGCGATGACGATCACAAGCCAAGGAACGGCATCCATAATGGATAAAATGTTTTGGGTATTTTCAGATTCTCGTCCAATGCCAAATGCATATTGTTCAATCGCCCCCGCAATTGATTGTGCAAAGAGAGAAAGAAAGAAACCGCCAATGATCCATGCGATAGCAGAACCGATTGAAGCTGGCGCTTCATTTCGCAGTGAAGCTTTTGGGACGGTTCGAAGGATGAGCAGAATAATGATCAATCCGATACAGAAACTGATGATTGTCCACGTTCCTGATAATTTTGAAAGCTCTGTTTGAGTCATCGGTGATTGAATGAATCCCAGCCATTTCATTATGAGAAAATAAGGAAACGCAGATACCTGTACCAATATATACGTTAAGATGATGTACCAATATTGTTTTTTCAAGTAACGAAAACCCCTTTACTAAAAGAACTAAATTTATTGTAACACAAGTCTTCTTTTACGATGAAAAGGAAAGAATCTGAGATTCAAAAAGATCGTGAAAGCGTAAAAATTTTTAAAGGTTTTCACTTGAAATTGCAGAAGACATTCTTTATTATAATAAATGTGTTAGCACTCACTGGTGATGAGTGCTAAAAAAGACTACATATAAAAATTGAGGAGGTTGTTTCTTATGTTAAAGCCATTAGGCGATCGCGTAATCATTGAACTCGTTGAATCTGAGGAAAAAACCGCTAGCGGTATTGTGTTACCGGATTCTGCAAAAGAAAAACCGCAAGAAGGTAAAATTGTTGCAGCAGGTTCAGGGCGTGTACTTGAAAGTGGTGAGCGCGTTGCGTTAGAAGTAAGCACAGGCGACCGCATTATCTTCTCAAAATATGCAGGCACTGAAGTGAAATATGAAGGAAAAGAATATTTAATCCTTCGTGAGAGCGACATTTTAGCTGTTATTGGTTAATCACATAAAAAAGCATTGAGATATATTTTTAAAAAGACTGAGGAGGTTTCGTTATTATGGCAAAAGATATTAAGTTCAGTGAAGAAGCACGTCGTGCGATGTTACGTGGTGTAGATGCACTTGCAGATGCTGTGAAAGTAACTTTAGGACCAAAAGGACGTAACGTGGTTCTTGAGAAAAAATTCGGTTCTCCACTTATCACAAATGATGGTGTAACGATTGCAAAAGAAATCGAATTAGAAGATGCATTTGAAAACATGGGTGCAAAACTTGTTGCTGAAGTTGCAAGCAAAACAAACGACGTAGCTGGTGACGGTACAACGACTGCAACAGTTCTAGCTCAAGCGATGATCCGTGAAGGTCTTAAAAACGTAACAGCTGGTGCAAACCCTGTTGGCGTTCGTAAAGGGATCGAAGAAGCAGTAAAAGTAGCACTTGAAGGCTTGCACGAGATTTCTAAACCAATCGAAGGTAAAGAATCAATTGCTCAAGTTGCGGCTATTTCTGCAGCAGACGAAGAAGTCGGCAGCCTAATCGCTGAAGCGATGGAGCGCGTTGGCAACGACGGAGTTATCACAATTGAAGAATCTAAAGGTTTCACAACTGAGCTAGAAGTGGTTGAAGGTATGCAGTTTGACCGCGGATATGCTTCTCCATACATGGTGACAGATTCTGATAAGATGGAAGCAGTTCTTGAAAATCCTTACATCTTAATCACAGATAAAAAGATCACAAACATTCAAGAAATCCTTCCTGTACTTGAGCAAGTTGTACAACAAGGAAAACCATTATTGCTTATTGCTGAAGATGTAGAAGGCGAAGCACTTGCAACTCTTGTTGTGAACAAACTTCGTGGTACATTCAACGCAGTAGCAGTAAAAGCACCTGGATTCGGTGATCGTCGTAAAGCAATGCTTGAAGACATCTCTGTTCTAACTGGCGGAGAATTAATCACAGAAGATCTAGGACTTGACCTGAAATCAACTGAAATCGGTCAGCTTGGTCGCGCGTCTAAAGTCGTTGTGACAAAAGAAAACACAACAATCGTTGAAGGTTCAGGAGATTCTGCTCAAATTGCAGCACGTGTGAACCAAATCCGTGCACAAGTAGAAGAAACAACTTCTGAATTCGATAAAGAAAAATTACAAGAACGTCTTGCAAAACTAGCTGGCGGCGTCGCTGTCATCAAAGTTGGTGCTGCAACTGAAACAGAACTAAAAGAGCGTAAACTACGCATCGAGGATGCACTGAACTCAACTCGTGCAGCAGTTGAAGAAGGTATCGTATCCGGTGGTGGTACAGCACTTGTAAATGTATACAACAAAGTCGCTTCAATTGAAGCTGATGGTGACGTTCAAACAGGTGTAAACATCGTTCTACGTTCTCTTGAAGAGCCAATTCGTCAAATTGCTCACAACGCTGGTCTTGAAGGATCCGTTATCGTTGAGCGCTTGAAAAACGAAGAAATTGGCGTAGGCTTCAACGCAGCAACAAACGAATGGGTAAACATGATCGAAAAAGGAATCGTTGACCCAACAAAAGTAACTCGCTCTGCACTTCAAAACGCAGCTTCTGTAGCAGCAATGCTTCTAACAACTGAAGCAGTCGTAGCTGACAAACCAGAAGAAGGCGGCTCAGGCGGCGGAATGCCGGATATGGGCGGCATGGGTGGAATGGGCGGAATGATGTAATCATGCTTCCTGAATCCCATTAAAATTGGGATTAGACCTATATTATTCTTAAGGTAACCAGGATAACGAAAGAGTAACATTAACTTCAATACAGGTCTAAATTAGAGGTTTTCCATAAGTTCTTTGAACTTTTGGGAAGCCTCTTTTTCATTTTTTTGTGACTTGTAAATAAACATTTCTTTATGACTAATGTCTTTTTGATTTATTGGATTCAGTATAATAAGTGGGAGTTATTTTGTTTCTAAAAGAGAAAAATTCATGTTGAGGTTTATGGAGAAAAACTGGTATGATGATTATATTATTCTGATTGAGGTGATTGATGTGGCAGCGTTTAATGAGTGTTTAGGGTCTGTTATACGTTTTTATAGAGAATCAAAAGGGCTAACGCTGAGAGAATTGGCTGGAGATTTAGCTGTTCCTTTTACATCTCTTTCAAAGATGGAAAGTGGAGATCAGAAAATAGACAGTGAATTTCTGGTGAAGGTAGCTGACTATTTTGGAGTATCAATTGATACAATGCTTAATCGCTCATTGGAAGATACAGAAAAAAACACCTACCAAAGAGAAGGTGAGCTAAGCATTCGAGAGGCACTAAAATATATACTCGATAATTACCAAGAAGCAAGATCTGAATCGTTCAAGAATCATGAAATGGGTAACCATGTACGGAATATCATTAAGAACACGATTGCTAACGAGGCAGAATTAGATGAAAATCAATTCTTTATAGTGGGTTCAGTTGGACAAGGACAATGGGCGGAAATACCATGGATTTCAATATTTATTAGAGATATCACCTCAACAGCTAAAAGAGGTTATTACATTGTTTACTTGTTCAAAGCAGATATGAGCGGTGTATATATATCCTTGAACCAAGGATGGACTTATTTTAAGAACAAGTATGGTACTAAATGGGGTCGTGAAAAAATACGGTCGACTGCAAATATCATTAAGAAAAAATTAAATATTGCACCAGTTAATATGACTGCAACAGCAATTACTTTAGGAGGACGAGGGGACCTAGCGCAAGGTTACGAAAATGGCCATATTTTCGGGCGTCTATATAGTGCAAATAATTTGCCTAGTTCAAAGGAACTTATCAGTGACCTTAAAGAATTGCTGACTTCTTACAAAGAAATTGAATATATGATGGGGGAAAGATCTGTAGATCAATTTAATGACTATTTGTTGTTAAGTGATGATGGTCACTATTTAGAAGAGGACCAATATCAAGAAGAGGATTTTCAAGATAGTGTGCAGTCAACCCTTGATAAAAAGGTAAAGGAAGCAGAAAAGAATTCAATGGCAGAATTGGAGACTGAGGATATTCCTTTGCCAAAACCAAATCCTGTTTTTGATAAATCAAGAAAGGAACGTTGGCCAAGAGATGCTCAAGTTGCAGCAAGAGCGCTTCGTTTATCCGAATATAAGTGTGCCTTCGATGATTCGCATACTTCATTTACTTCGAAAGTTACTGGGAAAAGATATTTGGAAATGCATCATCTAGTGCCAATGAAGTATCAGGGAGAGTTTGATGTAAATTTGGATAGGGAATCGCAACTTTTAGCCTTATGTCCTACGTGTCATCGTCAGATTCATCATGGTACAGATGAAGAAAAAGAGAACATACTAAGAAAGCTATTTTATGAACGACGTGAGAAATTAGAGGCAATAGGTATTGAGATAGGTTTTAAAGAACTACGTAAAATGTATGGTATCGGGAACTAAGTATAGGCGGAGAGGAGTTTATAATAATGGAAAATTTGAAAAAAGCTGTATTGCATTTTCGGAATGAGAGAGATTGGGGGAAGTTTCACAATGCAAAGGATTTAGTAATTTCCTTAAACCTAGAAGCAGCAGAATTACTTGAAAATTTCCAATGGAAGTCCAGCGTAGAAGCAACTGAAACTAAAATCGAGGAAATCAGAGAAGAAGTTGCTGATGTCATGATATATTTGCTCCTCCTATGTGACAGGTTGGATATTGATTTAGAAGATGCAGTTCATTCGAAATTAAAAATGAATGCGAAAAAATATCCAGTGGAAAAATCCTTCGGGAGAAAAACAAAATATAACGAATTGTAGGAGAGATTTGTTACATTTTTAAACAGAGTACGCAGCAATGTTATTCAAGAAGTTAATTATGAAAGTGAGTCGTTGATCCTGATGTTATTCCCGACAAAATTATCTTCATTTGAAGTGGTTAAGAAATCACGCAAGGAATTTGAACAAATTGATTTTAAAGACTTTGATATAGATACTGTGCCAGTGGTTTATATTCAACGTGATAAGAAAAATCTATATGTAGGAAAGTCTACAGACATATACGGTCGCTTTTCTGCACATTTAAAAGATATTAGTAAAACATTTACTGAGATCATTATTATTAAAAGTGAACTGTTTAACGAAAGCTCAATTAAACACATCGAAACTCTTTTAATCGATTATTTATTAGCTGATGGTAAGTTTAATCTACTTAACAAAATTAAAGGGCAGAATATTCATTCTTACAACGGCATTGAAGATGTAAATAACATGTTCGTGAAAATTTGGGATAAGCTTATTCAAGAAGGAATTGCTAGTGAACAGCTAAAGGAAATTCATAATAAATTTATCTATAAATACTCACCCTTTAAGGTGCTCTCAGCTAATCAAATTGAAGTCTGCCAAGACATCATAGAAGCAATGCTTACTACATCAGAAAGTCGACATCTGATTACCGGAGATCCAGGCACAGGTAAAACAATAGTATTGACGAATATTTTATATGCACTCATTTATGACCAAACAACTGGTAAGGATCGTGAAGATCTAGATCGTGAAGATGTGGCACTTGTGATTCCTCAAAACCATTCATTAGGTTTATATAAAGACTTAATTCGAAAAGTTGGTTTGCATGGTATTACCGTACTATCGCCTTCACAATTTATTAAAAAGGCAAAAGGTAAAGATGATAAATATAAATATGTTTTTGTAGATGAAGCGCATCGTCTAAAGCAATATTTCGGTAAGCAAGCTCGAGATTTGAAACATTTGATCACTGCTGATGGTCATAAAACGGAGTTAGAATTGATTTCAGACTATTCATATCATTTAACGGTTGTGTATGATCAGTATCAAACTATTCGACCAGCGGATATAGATACCGCTCGCTTTAAACAAATGACAGCTGATTATAAAAATTATATTTTACGTAAACAGTTTCGTTTGAAGTCTGGAGATCAATATTTAGCATGGTTGCGTAAATATCTACAGATTGCTAATGATGTCGGTGTTTATGAAAAAGGGTTGCTGAAGGGCTATGACTTTAAGGTAATGGACTCCATTTCAGAATTGTACGCAGCAGTAAAGAAACTGAATAATGAACATGAACTGTGTCGTGTTGTTGCAGGTTACTCTTGGAAATGGGCTACACAGAAGGATAAGAATCTACATGATATTACAGATCCTACTACAGGTGAAGGATTTAAATGGAATTCCAAAACAAAAGGTTGGATTAATCAAGAAAATAGCGTAGAGGAGATAGGTTGTATTCATACAACCCAAGGTGCAGATCTGAATTATGTTGGAGTTATTTTGGGGGAGGAAATTGATTGCGATTATGCTGGCGAAGAAGATGGGGGCTATGATTTAAACAAAGCAAAAATTATAGTCAATCCGGAAAAGTATAAGGATCGAAATGGTCTCCCAATTAAAGGTACTGACTTAAATAACGAGGAATTAAAATCTTATATAAAACGCATCTATTATGTGTTGTTATCACGTGGTATAAACGGTTGTTATGTATTCGCAACAAACCCAAATATGCATAAGTACCTGCAGGAGGTTGTTAGGAAAAGCCAATAAAGTTAGCTATAGGAAGAGGGTTGCAAATAGAGGATTTTCATAGAAGAGTAATAAAAAATATATATGATCTTTGGTGAAGTAGGCTTATACAGTATGTAATTATATAGGTCTTTTTGAGAAAGGAGAGCAGAATGGAATTTTTAAAAGTGGATAACGTCGATATAGAAAAATTATCGGACCGACAACTAACAGAATTGTTATCAATGTTGTTATATTTTGAGGCGGAAAAATGGGAGATTTCGACTAATTCAGTTGGAGTGGCTCTTAATATTACTGTCCCAGACGGTGGAGAAGATGGAAGGATAAAATGGGAGGGAGGAGTTAATAAAACAAATTGGCTGCCAAACCGTTTTACAATGTTTCAATGTAAAGCTACAGATATGCCTCCATCAAAATGCAAAGATGAAATTCTCTCAGATGATCAAGAACTTAAACCAATGGTTAAAGAAGTCATCGAGAATGTTGGAGCATATATTCTTTTTCATAATCGTACTCTAAATGAACAACAGCAAAAAGCGAGAATTAAGTCATTTAGAGAAGCAATTGGTAATTCTTCATTTGAAGGAGATGGCAAATCTGTGTCTATTCACATTTATGATGCAGGGAAAATAGCTAATTGGGCTAACGAGTCCATTTCAGCTGTTGTTGCTGTTTGGAAATGGGTAGGCAAATACTTGCCAAATGGTGCGAAGACATGGAAAGACTGGAGTGGTTATCAAGAAAATAGCTACACATATGTAGTAGATGATTCGAATGAGTCCAATATTTCTCAAATAAGAAGCCACTTTGTAGGTGTTAGAAAGATTGCGCGCATTATAGGTTTATCAGGTTTAGGTAAAACGAGATTGGCCTTTGAAGCATTTCGCCCGCCAGAGGATTCAAGTAATGTAGAACAACTGTCAAGAAGTAATCAAGTCATATACTTGGATGCAGCCGTTAATTCTGTTGGATTACCTGCTATTATTGCAACTTGGAGAACACAAGGCTTGAGGGGCACTGTTATTGTTGATAATTGCAATCCTGAAATGCATAGCATGTTAAAGGAAGAAATAGAGCACTCAGAAAGCCAATTGAATTTACTAACATTAGATTTTAATCCTGAGAGACATAATTCTGACCATCCTTATATTGAATTGAAACAGGTATCAAATGAAATAATTAAGGGGATCATTTCTCAAGGTTATCCCGGTATATCTCCAGAGGATATTGAACGAATTGTTGATTTTGCTCAAGGTTTCCCTAAAATTGCTGTGCTCTTAGCAAGAGCTAGACTTAACAAAGATGACGATATTGGGAGCTTAAGAGACGATGTTTTAATAGATAAACTGCTATGGGGTAGAAACGGCAAGGACCCTGTAAAACATAAAGCTATATCGGCCTGTGCCCTGTTTGAATACGTGGGGTTTGATGGTGAGGTTACATCACAACGTAAGTTTATAACAGAAAATATATGTAAAATTACTGATGAAGAATTCTATAGTGCTTGTCAGTATTTTATTGACAGGGGAATATTAGACGTAAGGGGAAGATACATCAGAGTTACCCCGCAACCGTTAGCTATACGCTTAGCTACGGATTGGTGGAAAAACTGTCCACCCGAAAGGGCATATCAAATTGTTACAGCAGATATGCCGAATGGAATGTCTGAAACCCTCTGTGATCAGATGGCAAAACTCCACTTTCTACCTAAAGCGCAGGAATTAACATCGAGTTTATGTGGAGAGCGAGCCCCTTTTGGCCAAGCGGAAGTTCTAAATTCTGAAAATGGTTCCCGTCTCTTCCGCTCTTTAGTAGAGGTGAACCCCGTAGCTACAACAAGAGCACTTAATAGAGTTTTTGGATCAATGAGTATTGAAGACTTATTACAAGTAGGCCCGGGAAGAAGAAATATAATCTGGGCATTAGAAAAATTATGTTTTTGGGAAGAAACATTTGAATCAGCATCAAGGGTATTATTACTATTTGCTGCAGCAGAAAATGAAAGTTGGGGTAACAACGCAACAGCACAGTTTCTACAGCTATTTCATTATGTTTTATCGGGGACACAAGCCCATCCCGATGTAAGAATAAAGATAATAGATTATGCCTTAGAATCTAAATCGCCTGAAGTACAGCTATTAGGAGTCGAAGCATTGGGACATGCTTTGCAAACCCAGCATTTTAATCGGATGGTGGGAGTTGAAAAACAAGGGAGTAGACCAGTACAACAGGAGTGGAGACCCAAGACTTGGAATGAAGTGTTTGAGTATTGGAAGAGCGCTCTCGAAAGGCTAACTCGAATAGCAATAGAAAGTGAAGAAATGTCTGAGAAGGCATGTGAATTAATAGCAAAAAGCATTCGGGGTTTAGTTTCTTATGGAAGAGTAGAAGAGATTGAAATTGCTTTACAAGCAATAATTGATAAAAGAGGACCTTTTTGGCCAAGTGCATTAGGAGCTATAACGGATACTATTAAGTATGAAGGACTTAAAATTCCAAAGGAGGAATTAGAACGTCTTAAAAAATGGTCTAAATGGTTACAACCAGATGATTTTTTAGATCAATTGAAATTAGTTGTAAGCATTCCACCATGGTCTCATGAAAAAGATGATACAGGAAAATACATTGATAAGGCAGCTGAAAAAGCAAAAGAGCTTGCCTTACACACTGTTCAGAATCACTATAATGAGTTATTAGATAATTTACAGTTGATTTTAATTGGAGAACAAAGAAAAGCATACATCTTTGGTTATGAAATCAGTAATTTAGTTGAAGATCCTGAATACCTCCTCTCTAAGATAATAAGTACTTTAAAAGAGACAGTTAATATGAAAATCGAAAATGTTAACTTATCTTTTGTCGGTGGGGTATTAGCAGCCTTGCAAATTAAAGAACCTGAATTAGTAAATAATCTGTTAGATGAGATGTCACAATGTTTGGATTTTAGCCAATTCACTGTAGAACTAACGCGATTCATTAAAATTGCTGAACAAGATCTAATTAGAATTATGGAATTATTAAGAGCGGGAAAAATTAATGTTAATACATTGAACATTTTTTCGTACGGAAGCGTGTTAGATCATTTAGCTCCAGATATTGTGTTAAGGTTTATCTCTGAAGTGATTGAGCATCGAGATGAAGGCTTTTCAGTCGGTTGGCGTATTCTTTATATGTACACTTACGGAGATGTTGAAAAATTCCGAGCGTTAGCAAGTACATTTAAAGAATTGCTTCTTTCACCAGGTGTCTTTATCAATGGGAAAATTGATAGCTACGAAATTGGTGATGTTGCTAAAAAGTTTGTTCAATACAATGAAGATGAAATAGAAAGTTTTAATTCTTCTATTGCTAAAGAAATAGTTGAATCACTAAGAGAAAGGTTGAATTTTGATCAGATTCAGAATCTAAGGAGTTATATTAATATCCTAATGGAATCAGGATGGCATTACTGTTGGCCAGTGTTAAGTGAAGCGTTGCTCTCTGATGATAACATAGTAGTATATAATACGATTGATATATTAGAGCCAGGTATGTTGGATGAAAGATTTTGGTTATTGGAAAGAGTTCCATATGAAGTTTTAAAAAATTGGTGTGAAGAACATGAAAAGGGCCCTGAGTTACTTTCAACAGTTGTACCTGTGCTGGGAGATAACGATGAAAAAATAAACCCGATCGCATACTATTTAGTCTCTGAGCATGGTGATAATGAAAAAGTGTTAAGAAATATCAGCAGGCGTCTAAATACATTCGGTTGGTCTGGCTCTCTGATCCCGTACTATCAAGAACAGATGTCTATTTTCAAGTCATTTGAAAAGCATAAACTGTCAAAGGTGAGGGATTGGGCTTGTACCCATATAGAGAGATTAATCAGCGCAATCGATAGAGAGAAGCAACGAGAAGAGGAAAATGATCTAAGGTATTAATCCTACTATGATTGAGAAAGTAACACTTCTGTTATAGGAAAGTAGCTCCCAATAAAAAGGGGAGCTATTTTTTTGTGAAAATTTTTCTGTTAACAATGTGCTTTTCGTATTTCTGGTTTTTTCATTTGTTATCTTCCTTAACATAAAATTAGCCTTTAATAATTCCAAATGGTTACATAACTATCCAGGTTATGGTTGATTATTTTCATAATTCAGTTAATAATTACTCTTACAGAGTTATGTGAATTAATAGGCTAAGTGGAGAAAGAATAATAGATAATAAATAAAAAGAAGGTATCATAATGAGTACAGATGTCATTGATGAATTAGTAACAAATTTTAGACGAAATGAAACAATTATGAAAGCTGTGTATTTTTTATTTTCAATGAGGTTCGCCTATTATGAGGTTTGGAAAATAGAAAATATTTTGGAAGAAAATAGTCACCGAGATATAATATTACCTGCATTAGCTGAAATTGAAGCAACGAGGAAGCAATGTAAAATTGATAGGAAAGAACTTATAAAGTATTTATGGGAAGTAGAGCCTTATTTAGCTTACTTGTTAGATGAGACAGAGGTAGAAACACCTCTAGTTATTTTAAGCTTTTTACAAAAAGAGCTAGATATAGTAACGATTTTTACTGTTCCATTAGAAAACCTCCCTGAATTTGCTGATGAGAAGTACGGTATTGTTTTGTTGAATGACGAATGTACTGCTAATCATCAGGGGATTTTCTTCGATCATAAATTTTATTACTATAGCCCTTTAGTGGTAACAAAAAGAGATGCCAAATTCCCTCCGGAATTGATAAATTTACTTCTTGGCCAATTGGAAAATAATAACTCAGTATTTTATCGGCTAGATAACAACCTTAGTATTGATAAGCATAGTTATAAGCCGTTTTATAGAGAACTTTCCGAAGTTTATCAGGGAAGAGAGATTAATCTCGATAATATTAACTTTCCGCTTCATACAGGAAAGAACGAATACTTTTGCGTTTATAATCCAAAGACAATGAAAAAAATTCAATTTAAAATATCATATAGGAAAGATGAGGAGCGGTGGATTGAGGTTGAGGAACTTTGGGATATTCACGGTAGAGATGAACAAGAATATTTTGTTACGAGATATTTGCACTCCATATATGAACCAACTTTAAATGCGTTTGTTCATGTTGATGGATCTATCAACATTTATAGGAATGAAAGTTATAAATTAAGAATTAGTCAGCAAATAAGTGCTCATGCAGACTGGCATATAAAACAATGGCTAGTGGAGGGAGAAATTAAGGTGTTAGATTGGGCAAAACTAATTCTTCACTTTTTTAATGATCCTGATCTCATTCTAGATGCTTTTCGAGGAGACTTAATCGAAGAGGTGTTTAAAGAATAACAGTTATAACTACCACTTATATTTCTTTAGTAATAAATATTGACTGTTTTTAGCCACTTTAAAAAGATCCGAATACAGTTCCTATATGGCCTATTTAATTTTTAACAATTAACAAGGTAATATCTGATATACAACTGTACTATTAATTAAAAACGGAGTAACAAAAGGGTAACATAACCCTGTGTTACTACGTTAATTAATGTTAAAGTTGTTACACTATTACCTTCAATAAAGCCTTTAATAGCGCGGATTATTTAACTTTCGTCAACTCATATTAAACATGTTACAAAGCAGTGGAGATATGGGCGGCATGATGTAATTACGGAATTAAACCCTTGATTAATAAGGGTTTATCCGTAAGTCACACTCATTTTGGTGCCATTTTGATGCCACATAGATAAATTAGAGGCTTTTCATTAGTTCTCCGAACTTTTGAGAAGCTTCTTTTTTCATTTATTCTTTCTTTGTGACCAAGACGGTTCAAAATTTGTTCAAGAGAAACACGGGTTTTGCAAGAAGTTATACATGGTTTTTATTTTAAACTGTGCTAAGTCAAACCCTCATTGAGGTTGTTTATTTTAGTAGCCTTTTCATTCGCTCTCTCGCATATTTTTAATCATGATGGGATATCCATATTATTGTGCATCTTAGCTGAACTAAAATAATGGTATAGGAAACATCTCCTAACAGCTTGTTGATCTTATCTTGCAATCTTATATGCTCCTTCAAAGCATAGATGAAATCTAGTTCTACCATGTCATCCCTTCATATTTGTCTTTTCTTTGGATTATCCATTTGTTATCGGAAATTCTCAAATTTATTCAAACTATTCAAAAACCTGATTATTTTTTCCGGAAATATTAGAATTTTATAATTCATTAGTTTTATAAAGTAAATCTTAAAGTGAAAAGTTGATTACCTTATAAATAAGAAACACAAAAAGGCAATTCTTTTTTTCTCACCAATGGTTTTCACAACATTTATATTTTCTATAGGTTTATTTCCTAAAAAATGTGTGAATTGAAATACTTTTAATTCCAGGAATCTTATTGGGGAAAACAACAACATAAAGATAAATATGTTATAATTGTTAAAATATATTAATTCGTGGTGATATTATGAATAGATCTATAAACGATGCAACTCTGGTGAAAGCTGGTGATATTTTTCAATATTACATTGCTTTACGTGATTGCTTTAAATTAAATAATGGGGATAAACTGCAAATTGAGGTAAATGGTGATGTTAGCCTTGTTACGGCGACAACAAAGAAATCGTATCAGAGAGAGGTGAAGCATCATTTTGGTGAAAAAAGACTTTCTGTTAGAGATATAGATTTTTGGAAAACTTTATCTAATTGGTATATAGAATATGATAGAATTACAAGTTTCTCAAGTTTAATTTTATACACAACAGCTACAATATCTTCTGATTCTCCTTTTTGTAATTGGAATACTAAAGAACCTAATGATAAAATCGCGGTTCTGCAATCAATTGGACAATTTACTAGAAAAAGAGAAGAGACTTTTAGAAAGTATTACAATAAAATTTTTGCAAAAGGAATATATGATGAGGTTAAATTATTAGATATATTATCAAGATTCACTATAGAAGCCTCTCAAAATAAAATTTCAGGTGTTTCAAAAGAATTTAGTTCCTATATAGGACATATTCCAGAAGAAAATCGCGATTATTATATTGGGGCATTACTTGGACGAATTGTTTCTATAGTTAAAGACCCCCCGCACCGTTGGGAGGTTACTAGAGAGGAATTTGATAAAATGTTACAGCAAGAATCACCTGCTTACTCAATTCCAAGTGAACAACCGTTACCGAGTGATTTTGCAGAGGTAAATATTTCTGAACAAACCGTACAATCACTACTAAATAAGGAATTTGTAGAGGCCATTCGAAAAATTGAATATGATAAACAAATTCCATATGCGGTTTCCGATTATTGGAAAGCTGAAATGACAGTTATGAGATATTTTAAAGATGACTTTTTATATCTCAAAAGTTTGCCACTATATAAAAATGAGTTGGAAGAACAATTAAAATATATAAAAGAAAGTAAAGTTATTGAGACTGAGGGGAGAAATAGGAATATCAAGATTAAACATTCAAAACTAATGTACACAGAGGTTATGAGATGGGATGCAAAAGATATTGGATCAATAGTTAGAAATCAGGGCTACTTTCAGAGAGGTATTATTCATACTATTGTTGACGATAAAAAGTTCAGCTGGGATGTAGGTGAAGAAGATGAGTATTGAGAGTATACAGGCTTTATCAATGAATGCTCATTTTTATAGTGTACTCTTGCAAGGCTTTTTATCAGGATATAATAAGCCTTGTGAGGTAAGATTAGTATTTATGGCGTTACCTATTCTATTAAATTCTGAATCAAGAAAAAAATTAGATTCTGCAAGAAGTAATAGTAAAATGGAAACTTTATTTAATAAACCAGAAACATTTAATGAAGATACTAAAGTTTCAGGGAAAGTGTCGCTTTCAGGATATTTAAGTCGATTCAATGAACTTAAACCTTTTTCGAAAAAGGCGGTAGTGATTTTGTACTCGAAAAAGAAGATTGTAATAAATGAAAAAAAAATAATACTTTTAGAGCCAATAAGTTATTTGAATTTTGATAGTCCATCAAGACAGTGGATTAGGGCAGCACATTATTTAGGCGTTGTTTTTGCTAAGACTAATGAAGATCATTTAAATTACTTCTTGGGGGTGGGAAGAGAATGAAAAGCTACTTAAAGGCTATTATGATGTTTAATGAATCAGGAGAATTACGTAGTGTTCCGTTACAACCGGGAGTCAATATTGTAACGGGAGAATCTAAAACTGGTAAAAGTGCTCTAGTCGAAATAATAGATTATTGTTTATGCAGTTCAAGATCGACCATACCAAAAGGAAAAATAACAGATTTTTCATATCTTTATGTCATGCCTATACTAATCAACAAAAGTACATATGTAGTTGCTAGATATAATTCAGAAAATGGAGGGAAAATGTATGTTTTAAAAGAATCCTCAGATTTTCCAATAGATAATATAACATTAGAATACTTTGAGAATAAGCCCATGTTATCCGTAAAGGATGCACAATATGCTATTGAATCTGCATTGGGATTATATGTAACAAATATTGTTACTGAGAGTGAAAAGCATGGTAAAAAAGCATCATTAAGAAATATGGTATCATATCTTTTTCAACATCAAAATTTAATGGCAAGTAAATTTGCATTATTTTATAGATTCTCTGACTATTATAAAAGAAAAGATATTATAGAGCAATTCCCTGTTTTTGCAGGAATGATTGGACAACAATATTATAGCGAATTAATCCAACTAAATAATTTAAAGGCTCAATTGAAGAAAAAACAAAAGACCCAAAAGGCAAACAAGAAAAGTTCAACATATATTAAAGAGCATTTAAAACCTCTGTTAAAAGATTATTACGCTTTGTTAGATTTGCCATTTAACTCAAATATCACGATGCAAAAAATGCTTAAACTCGCTTCGAATTTACCTAAATTTGACAATAATCAACTTTTCAATGAGAATGGAATCGCCAAAAGATACCGTCAGCTTAATAATGAGTTAGATGAATTAAGGGATCAAGAGAGAGAAGCTTTGCTTAGAATTGATAATTTAGATAATGCAAGCCAAAATGGTAAAAACTTCACGGGAATGTTACAGGAATTGAAAGATCAGACTAGTATTTCTGGAGGCTTCGTAAACGAATATTCATGTCCTTTATGTGGAGGTATTTGTGAAGAAATTTCTGAGGATGACGCTACACTCTTAGAAGCTTCTGTATGGCTTGATAAGGAATTGATGATTACTAGTAAGTTCACGAATGATTTCTCAGAGGATATTCGAAAGCTTAAAGATGCACATGGGGTAATAGAAAATAGAATAAAAGATGTATGGCAGCAGATTAAAAACATTGAACGAAAATTTATCAATTCAAAAGAGCTTGTTTCAAAAAGAGAAAAAGTTAATTATGCGAAAGCCAGAATTGAATTATATTCAGAGATGGCCAATTCAGGCTTGTTGGACACTGTAGATGAGGATATAGAAGATTTGAAAACGAAAATTTCTCAATTAGAAGTTAAGATAAGTGGGTTTAATTTAGATAATAAGAAGGCAAAAGCGCAAACCTTCCTATCTGATAATATGAATCGTTTATCTTTTACTTTAGATTTTGAAGAAGAATATCGCCCTTTAAATTTACACTTTGGACTTATGGATGAAACTTTCGACGTTTATCAACTGCAAAAAAATGATAAAATTCACCTTTATGAAATGGGGAGTGGAGCAAACTGGGTATCGTGCCATATCGCGCTATTTTTAAGTTTTTTAAGATATTTCGCTACTCAAGAGCATTCACCGATGCCGTTAATAATGTTTTTTGATCAACCTAGCCAAGTTTACTTTCCACAAGGGGCATTTGAAAAGAATAAAAGGAATGAATTATCAGACTCTGATTTAAAAGCAGTTAATCAAATGTATAAAACTATATTTGAAGAAATCAATTCCATTGGTGAAGATACTGGTATTGTTCCACAAATATTGATAGTTGATCACGTTGATGGACAAGATTTAGAAGTTAAAGATGAATTTGCTTCTTATGTAAGGGGAGATTGGAGAAACGGGAAAGCTTTAATATAAATTTATATTTTTTCCTAAAGTGGGTTTCCTCTTTACCCAATATGAAGAGAATGGGTGATTTTAAAAAGAAAAGCGGTGATCGTATGGGCTTGACGACTTTGGTGGCGATTATTGTTGTACTGGCTGTCGTGTTTGGATTGTTTGGATCAAAAAATCGTGATAAATAAGAGGTTGAAACCCACTTCCACAGAGGAAGTGGGTTTTTTATTGCAAATACAACATTAATGCAATATACTAATTTTAATAATTTGTTGTAAATGCAACAAAGAGGAGTCGTGATAAATGAGAGAGATTTTGCAGGAGATTGGCGTCATTGCTCGGGCGCTTGATTCCATTAGTAATATTGAATTTAAAGAGTACGATTTAACGAAGGGGCAGTATTTGTATCTTGTGCGTATTTGTGAGGAGCCTGGTATCATTCAGGAAAAGTTGGCGGAAATGATTAAGGTGGATCGAACTACGGCTGCTCGGGCTATCAAAAAGCTAGAACTGCATGGGTTTATTGAGAAAAAGAATGATCGTGTGAATAAAAAAATCAAAAAGCTGTTTCCAACTAAAAAAGGGGAAGCGGTCTACCCAATGATTAAACGAGAACATGATTATTCGAATCAAGTGGCGCTGGATGGGTTTTCTAAGGAAGAAGCGGAACAGATTTATGAGTATCTTCTCAGGGTGCGAAAGAATATAGAAAAGGACTGGGAAGGTGTGAAAAAAGGGATAAAGAGAGACTACTAATTAATAAGGAGGGACGACTTTATGACCGTCACTTTCATTCGGTGCAATGAACAACATGTAAAGGAGCTTCAGAAAATTGGAACCGATACGTTTAAAGAAACCTTTCTGGATCAAAACAAAGTGGAACATATCGAAGCGTATGTGAAGACAGCTTTTCACCTAAACCAGCTGTTAAAGGAATTACAGCATCCTTCATCACAGTTTTATTTTGTTCAAGTGAATGGGGAAGTAGCTGGTTATTTGAAGATCAATATGAATGATGCCCAATCAGAAGAGATGGGCAATGACGCGTTAGAGATTGAAAGAATTTATATCAAGCAGTCCTTTCAAAAGCAAGGGTTAGGCAGATATTTAATCGATCAAGCCATTGAAATTGCGAAAAATCATCATAAACGGGATGTTTGGCTTGGGGTGTGGGAGCACAATAGAGCGGCCATTGCTTTCTATCAAAAGCTTGGGTTTGTTCGAACAGGGGTGCACGCCTTTCTCATGGGGGACGAAGAGCAAATGGATTACATTATGACCAAAACATTGAGCTGATCAAAAAGGAGGAAGGGTACATGCATATCCCATCATTTTTTCGAGTGAAAGATATGGAGAAAATCAAATCATTTATTCAATCTCATTCATTTGCTACAGTTGTGACGACAATGAATGAAAAGCCCATTGCGACACATATTCCAGTGAGTTTTCATCAAGTTGGAGATTCGTATGTGATCTCAGGGCATATGGCGATTGGGAATCCTCAGTGGAAAACGTTTGAAGAGAGCGAGAAGACGCTCGTCATCTTTCAAGGGCCGCATGCCTACATATCTTCTTCATGGTATGAAAAAGAAGCAGTACCAACATGGAATTACCAGGCTGTTCATGTTTATGGAAAGGCGGAACTGCTTGAAAAATCGGAACTGGTTAAGGAATTAACCACAATGCTGGAGACATACGAAAGTCACAGAGAACAGCCGGTGCTATGGGATACGTTGTCTGAGGAACTGTTAGAGAAGCAAATGAAAGGCATTGTAGGCTTTAAGATCATCATTGATGAAGTTCAGGCTGCTTTTAAATTAAGCCAAAATCGCCACGAAAGGGATTATATCCGCATCATTGAACAGCTGGAAGCAGAGGGTGAAGTGGAAATGGCTGAGGAGATGAAAAAGAGTTCCATTTAAGAGACTTCTCGAAAGATTAGTTATCCTTATGGAGTAATAAAAAGAATGAAACGTTACTTATAAACAAAAACACTTTCTTCTAGGAAAGTGTTTTTTAGTGGTGATAAAAAAAGCCCTCATCATTCAAGGGCATTAGTGAAAGTTTATTTTACTTTAACTGTGAATGTCACGTCTTTACTATTCATGTAATCGTCAGTTGTGACATTTCCAAATTTCAGCTTTAATTCTTTGATGTTTTTAATGTTGATCTCTTTGCCTTCGGGAGCTAAGAATTGAATAACACCATCTTGTTTAACGCCACCTTCAACTTCGCCACCAATATCACCATCAGTCATAAACATATTCGCATCTAGTTGCATGCTTCCTGCTACAGCTTTACCTTGATCTGGATAGAAGTTTAGAACTTTATCTGTCGTATTTTCAATATTCATTCCAACATTGATTCTATCCTTCATAATTTTAATTTCGCCAAGGTTTACTTTCATTCCTTGAGCAGTTGTTTTGTGTTTGCTCGCATTTATTTTCTTTGAACCATCATCTTTTTTGTTTTTTGATTGTGTTTTTGTGCTTGTAGACTCTTTTTCTTTAGACGCACCTGTAGACACATCTTCTGTTGAGCCGCAAGCAGCAAGTGTAAATGTTAGCCCTAAAGCTAAAAATAAAGCATAGAATTTCTTCAAAATGAAAATCCCCTTTTGTTTAATTTATATAAGCGTCTTTTGCTTATACATTGACTATGACTATTATAATAGGATAAAAGAACCTACAAATCAACAAAAAATGATAAAAATAGAAAATAATTGTTTTTAAGTGTTTTTTGATAAACCAGTTAGCTTAAAATTACTTAAAATCCACTTCTGATGACTTAAAACGAACTTGAATTTCCTTATAATAGAATTATTATAAGGGATTGGGAGTGATTGAAATGGATGGTTCGTCAATCAAGACGGTTAATAGAGAGGATCAACATGAATTCTTGTTTCTGAATATATCTTCAAATACAATTGGGGCTCTTTCAAAGGAATCAGCTGAGAGGATTCTAAAGGTAAGGAACATCGATGAAATTCACCAATTGATGTATGTTCCTATTGAAAATCATGAAGACCTCAAATGGCTGATCCACTCTTTGCATAAAGCCATCATGGATGAAAAAGATGTACGTGTCGCTCTTGAATTGGCTGATCTACTCTATTTCTTTGTTGTCCCTGCTTACAAAGAAGAATTGATGAGCCGGGAAGATTTGTCACAGATGATGAATGACATTCTATTTATGTTGGATCTTTGGACAGATGAAAACATAATAGAGTTAGTTGTTGCCATACAATATGAATTACAAAAAGTAGAGAGAAAAGGCTTGTAGAGCAATCTCTACAAGCTTTATTCTCTCTACTTATACAGTTGTGTTATTGACGACAGGCTCTTTTCTAAACACGCCCATGCAGCCTGCAATGATGATTAATACAGCTGGAAGGATGAAGAACATAGAAATAGAAATAATGCCACCAGCAGCAGATACTAATAACAGAATTCCACCAAGCTTTGCTTTTTTCTTTACAATGACAGATGAGACAATGGCAAGAATAGAGAAAAGCATTGCTGCCCAGCCTAATCCTGTAATTTCACTGGTGCCTGAATCGCTAAATGCTGCATCGATTCCTCCGAAAGCAAGAGCGAACATTGCGCCGAAAAATCCAAAAATACCTCCAATTAAACCTAAAACAAATTCTGTCGTTCTTTTCATAATACTTTCCTCCGATATGTAAATAAGAATTATTGGTACTTAAGAACCAACACAATCTTACTAATCGGCATTTCTTTCATAATGTTAATAGTTTTGTTAAAAAAAAGAAGAAAATCCATAAAGGATTTTCTTGTCCAGTTATTGGGCTCTTTCCCAAGTAATTTTTGTTTCATTTGTTTTTTTCGTTCCCTTTGCCAGCACCTTGCCGTTTTCTTGTTTCACGGTGATGTTTAGGTCATAAAAGGAATAGAGGGCGCCGAGGCTGTCGTTTTCTGGTTTGTGCAGATTGTTTTCTTTTTCGGTCGATGCTCCAATGGCCAGCGTCTTGGCAAAGTTTAAACCGATGACTTCAGCATAATCACTATTGGTATCAGAGGAAGCTGTTACGTTTAAAGAAATGATTTTTTTCTTTTGATCAACGGTGATGTCAGTGTCTTTGATGAGCTTAGACTGCTCCATCACTTCTTTCGTTTCCTTTTGAATGCGTTCATTAATTGTTGGAAGTGCCTTCGTTTCTGTTTTTTGTTCTTTTGTCGTATTTGAGCAAGCTGCTAGAATGCAGAGACTTGCAACTAGACTCATGAAAACAAGTAGACTTTTTTTCACGTTCGATCTCCTTTTTTCTTCGAAGTATGTATGCTTATGTTACCACGAATCCTTGTTTTGATTAAAAGAGAAGTGTTGATAAGCTGTGAACAATAAAAAGCACCCTCTATCGGGTGCTTTATTTCTTATTGTGCTGAAAGGCTTGTACTTAATGGGATAGAAGAAATAACGGTGAATTTAGGAGTGGCAGCACCAGATTCTAAATTTTTACGTAAAAGCGATGATTTGATTGACCCATCCCAATTTTTATAAACACTTCCTGATGTATTTGCACGAAGCTGTACATTTGAGAAGCTTGCTTGTGAATAGCTGTTTGTTCCATTATCCTGTACGCCGTGTACCATTTTGACAACATCAAGATTTTTCAGACGGCTAGGGTTGTAAACAGGCTGCTTATAGCGCAGTTTTCCATTGACGTATAGTGACACTGTACCATCACCGTTGTTGATGAGCTTTAAGTTTACGCGTGCGCCATCTTTAATACTTGAATCGTATTCGCTGTTCCAGTATTTACTGCCGCCTTGTGAGCCGCTGCCCAGAAAGACCTTATAGCCAGAAGACGTTTTTGAAATACCGCTCTCTACAACGGCAGAGCCAAGACCGAGATACCAGTCCGCATAGCCGTTTTTAATGGTGGCTGTTTTCGGCAGGACAATATCGGCAGAGATACCTGACCATTTGGCTTCATCCGTTTGTGTCACAATGGCGCCGTGACGAGGACTAGCCGCTGAGGCAGGAAGACTTGAAAATACCAAAACGAAGGCTAAGCTTACAATCAATACAGTGAACCACTTTTTCATGAAAATTCCCCCTTAAATTTAATTCACCTTCATTATATAAAATGAAAGAGGGGAGCTACTTACAATGTTCTAGCTGATTTTGGCAGTATTTATGAACTTAATCGGTCATAAAGTGGTCAACTTGTATTTGAATTGTAATGTGTCTGTAAAATAACTGGGTTCATCTTCATGTATAATGAGTGCAGAAACCAAAAACGGAGGATTTCTTAATGAATAAAAAGCTTATCACGACAATCGTAACAGTAGCTAGTTTATTTTTAGCATTCAGTTTCTCACATGGAGCAAGTGCAAAAAAAGTAAGCGGCAATATTACTTGGTATAATGGTGTCGGTAAAAAAGGCGCAGATGGAAAAAAACTCGGTCATTGGGATGCAGCAACTAAAATGGGCTTTGACGTACCGAAAAAAGGTACAAAACTAAGAGTGACAACAAAAGCGAAACCACATAAAGTGATTACAGTATATAAATATGATGTAGGCAGAATGCCAAATGCTGTACTAGACGTAAGTCCAAAAGCATTCAAAGCACTTGGGTATAAAACAAGTAAAGGTGTCGTAAAAGGGCATTACACTTATTAATACATAGGCATGCAAAGAAGCGGGAAAAGTTCATTTTCTGGCTTCTTTTCTTGTAGAGAGGGTCTGAAAGGCAATGAAAAAATCAACATGGTGGATCATCACAGTCATTGGCGTCGCAGTAATTGCGGCAGTTATTTTCTTCATGATGAAGCCGGGGCAAGAGGCAAAACATGCAGGGAAAGTCAAAACAAACCAAGATGCAAAAGACGAATTGCTCGTTTCATTTACAGATCAAAAGTTAAACAATACTTATTACTTGCATGATCGGGCGCTTCATACGGAGAAACTGACAGCATATCCTTCGATTGCTTATGATTCTACGAAACAGGTTTTATATTACACGTATACAGATGAAAATACGCAAAAGGTGAGTATTCGGGAATTAAAGGTGAAATCTGAAGAAGAAAAAACACTGTTTACGAGTGATGATTCCATCGACAGTATGAAGCTGTCTGGTGATGGGAAGAAGTTATTTCTTAGGTATAACAAGGAGTCTGGAGAGCAATTTTATGTCGCGTCTTTTGATTTGAAAACACACAAAATGAAGGAGCTGTATCCAGAAAAAAGCAAGGACGATACGGTGAGTTCTTTTGCATATGATCCGACTTCAAATGATTTGGCGATCCAGCATTATTCTTTAAAAGAAGATTATCAAAAAACCGATGAGGCGAATGAAAAGGGCAGAGATCCTGAACCAACAACCATGAAGATCACCCTTCAAACAGGTGAGAAGGGGAAACGCATTGCACGCATCTCACAAACGATCAATGATATCTCATTTTCTCCAGATCATAAGAAATTGATTTATACAGAAGTAAAGGTTCGTAAAGAAAAAGAAATATCCTCTATTAAAATGCTTGATGTAGAAACAGGAAAAACGACGACACTCGTTAAAAACAGTCAGGATGTTCATATTTTAAGTGCTGCACAGCCGCAATTTTCTACGGACGGGTCGTCTGTTTATTTCTTAGGTGTTGCAAAAAACGCAAAAGAATTAAAGGATGACACTGGACGAAAAGCGAAGGTAAGAACGATCTTTGAATACAATATGAAGAAGAAAACAGTGGAAGCCGCTTGGGAGAAGGATGGCGGAATCATTAACAATTTCACTGTCAATCGATAAAGGAAACGTTCAGTTATTTATATAACTGGACGTTTTTTTATTTTGTCACTTGAAATGCTGGAGAATTGGTGAGTTTATAGGAAGAAAATCAGCTTTTAAACAGTGATAAGAGTGCTATTTTCATATTTTGCTTATGTGACAGAGAAAAAGAAAAAGAGTAATATGAGTGAACATAAAAAAACGAGAGGACTGATGACATCTCGTTTTCTCTGTTTTATTTGTTTTCATCTAATAAGTTTTGAAAGATAAACAGGGCATTAATGGAGTGAGGGAAGCCAGCAACCTTTGTACAGTGTTTAATAATCTCCATAATTTCTATGACAGAAAGTCCAATATGTAATGCTTGTTCAAAATGAGTCTTTAAGTCTTCATCACAATCGCCTTTTGTGATGAGGGAAGATAATGTGCTGATGGCCTTTTGTTTTTCATCTAATATGAAGTGGTTGAATTCTTTTTGTTCACTGAGTTCAATGGTTAGTTGTTCAATGTTTGACCGAATGCTCTCGTTCTCATGAATTGAAAGCTTCTCTCTGTTACCTGCCGCTGTTTCTTGTTTGACCTGGCAAGTTTCTTTTTCTTCATTCAAATTGAACTCCTCCGTTTGTTATCGCAATTTTCCATTTGTTCGTTCATTATGGCTTATGTGCCTTTTGATAGATGTAATGGGTATATAGTAGTATTATCGGTTTGCTGCGTCAACTTTTTAAGTGTGTAATGCTCCTCAAAGGAATGATTCATGCGATTTATTTTTCCATTTTGAAATGGATCATAAAAGGGCTAATGAATAGATGTCCGTTAGCCCTTTGTAATCAGCAATTTCATAAAAGTTCTACGCATTTAGCGGAAGAATGGTTTCATTTTTAATGAATGATATCCATCGGCCTCATCATGTCATAATCTTCATGCTCTAAAATATGACAATGCCACACATATCGGCCGGTATATGGAACAAATCGAGCAACGATCCGAATGACTTCACCTGCATGCGCCTGAATGGTGTCCTTGTAGCCTTGTTCATGTAAAGGAGGCGCTTCGTTTGGCCCTGTATACACGATTTCTCCTGTCGATTGATAGACTTCTGTATCAAACGGCCTTCTGTCTAATACCCTAAATTGAACAAGATGCAAATGAATAGGGTGTGTACCCCTGGTTGGATTGACGATGGACCAAACCTCTAGACTGCCAAGACGAGGATTTTCCGTGACAGGGTCATTCCAAAAGTTGTTATCGAGCAATAGGATTGGGCGGCCGTATTTATCCTGTGTGCCGGTAAGTGTGAGTGTACGCTCTCTATCAGCTCGACTTGGCCGAAGCGGTGGCAGCGGTTTGAAAATCGGACGTAATGTCTTAGGTACCCTTCCTTTTAGCGGACGTGTGACTTTGAATTGCATAATGTTCGCATCTGTTTCAGGATTCACATCCTGTCCGCAGCCGGCTGTATTTTTGAGAGTGATCGTTTTGTTTTCGTAAGCTGAAAAGTCGATGATGACATCGAAACGTTCAGCAGGCGCGATGCTAAATGATTGATGGCGAACGGGTCTTGGCAAAAAGCCCCCATCTGAACCAATTTGCATGATTGTAGCGTCGTTATCTAGATGCAGCTCATAAGTTCTAGTATTGGACGCATTTAAAATACGAAAACGGTATTTTCGCGGCTCTACTTCTAAATACGGCCATACTTTTCCATTGACTAAGATTGTTTCTCCACAAAAAAAGGGCACGATGGATGGGTCTGGAATGTCACTGTCTTCTGGCGAGTCATTTGGTCTGCTAGGATAAAACAGTGAGCCATCCTCTTGAAACGTACGGTCCATAATCATTAAAGGAATGTCATAGTCATCTTTCGGAAGCTCTAAGGACTTTTCAAATGCATCTGAGATCAAATAAAACCCAGCTAAACCGGCGTACACATTTAGTCGTGTCAATGCCATCGCATGATCGTGATACCACAATGTGCAGGCTTGCTGATGATTCGGGTATACGTAAGTCTCTCTTTCAAAAAAAGGGCCGGTTGCTTCAAAGTCCCTTGAAAACCAGGCCTCTGGGTAGCCGTCACTGCTTGCTGGCGTGACACCGCCATGCAGATGAACGACTGTTTTGACCTCTGGTTCATCGTGATGCCCAGGATGAATGGTGTGATCGACAGGGAGGAAATGTTTCAATGGCAATTTGTTCATCCATTTCACTTTGACCTTTTCATTTCGATTGGCTTTAATGGTTGGACCAGGCAAACTGCCATTATAGGTCCATAACTTGGTTGGGGGCAGGTCTCTATGAACTTTTAAGAATACCTCCTCCATAGCAATTTCATAATACGTTTGTCTTGGGTTTTTTTTGACGGGCTCCGCGACTTCTGGAATTGGAAGCTCGTCAACAAATTTTTCTAGGTTCATGTTGACTAATCCTCACTTAAATACAATTTGATACAGTATAAGTGCGGACATCCAAATAGGTGAATAAAATAAAAAAACCCGCTTTTCAGCGGGAGAATTACGGGTGTTTATTTTCAAGCGCCGCATTTGCAGGCACTTTTTTATTCGGTTTAAAGATAAAATAAGCAGCCAGTACGCTAAAGGTAATGATACTCGTCAAAATGAGCTGTGGCCGCATGGATTCGATAAACAGCATCGATGCCAAGATGGCGCAAATGACCAAAATGGTAAAGTACGTGAGGTATGGGAACAGCCACATTTTGATTTTGAGCTGTTCTGGATTTTCTTTTTCGATTTTACGGCGCATTCTTAATTGTGAAACGGCGATGACCAAGTAGACAAGAAGGGCAATGGCTCCAGATGCATTGACTAAGAACAAAAAGATGGTTTCAGGATAAAAATAGTTCATCATGACAGCAATGTAGGAAAAGAAGGTACCTGCGACTGTAGCCGCTACAGGAACACCACGTTTGCTGATTTTCATAAAGCGTTTCGGAGCTTCGCCTCTTTCTGCTAATGAATAAAGCATTCTGGACGTTGTGTACAATCCGGAGTTTAAACAAGATAGAACAGCTGTTAAGACAATAACGTTCATGACTTGAGCGGCTGATGGAACACCGATGTATTCTAATACCGCAACGAACGGGCTTGTTAAAATACTTGCGGAATTCCACGGAAGTAAGGTGACAACGACAGCAATTGATCCGACATAGAATACGATAATACGCCATACAACAGAGCGTGTGGCTGTCGTCACAGATTTGACTGGGTCTGCTGATTCACCAGCCGCTATGGCCACAATCTCCGTTCCCATGAAGGAAAAGATGACGACAACGATTCCGAGTAACACAGAGCTGAATCCATTTGGAAGGAAACCGCCGTTCCCTGTTAGATTGGCAAGTCCTGAAGTATGATGACCGCCAAAACCAAAGATAAATGCAAAACCAATGAGTAGAAAGAGAATGATGCTGACGACTTTAATCAATGAAAACCAATATTCAAATTCGCCAAAAGATTTAACAGAAAAGATATTTGTTAATGTTAAGAGGATTGTGAGGATAAGACTTGTGAGCCAAACAGGTGCATCTCCATACCAATATTGAATAATGGCAGCACCAGCAATGGCTTCAATGGCGATGACGATCACCCAGAAGAACCAGTAAAGCCAGCCGATTGTAAAACCGGCCCATGGACCGATAGCATCGCTCGCATATTGTGAGAAAGAACCGCTTGTCGGATAGGCACATGCCATTTCTCCGAGCATTCTCATAATAAAGATCACCAGAAGTCCGGCAAAAGAATAGGAAAGAATGGATCCAGGCCCTGCAGAATGAATGACAGCGCCGCTACCAACAAATAGCCCTGCCCCAATGACCCCAGCAATGGAGATCATCGAAATATGTCTTGTTTTAAGGTTTTTTTGAAGACCGTTTGTCATGTTGGACATTTCTTTACCTCCAAACATTTCTCATGAATAGAGAATTTGTTTTTAGAATATTTTAAATTTTATCACACTGAATTGTCATTCAGCATTGGACAGGTTATCAAACTGACATTTCAAACCTCTTAACATGATGTTAAAAAGTATAAAGGATTTGAGAGATTATGTTCCCTCTTTTCCTTCGGATGATTCTTAAAATAACATAAAAAAGGGGGTGGGGAAGTTGTGTCACAAAATAAAATTATTCTGATAATTTCCCCAAGGAGAGAGATTTGACGATATGTCCATTTTGAAGAGAATTGGAAAAAGGTTGATAGGAGTAGGTCTTGAGGTCGTTTGACCTTGTAAAAATAAGTTTACTTAGGTCAACACATTTCTATTTATCCTATTTTGCTGACATAAGCGAATCATGTTGCTGTAGACCCACACGGGCTTTGCTTTGTAAGATAAATAATAGAAAAGTGATGTGTGAGGAGGCGCGGTTCGACATGGAGCGCTATAACGAATTAAGACAAGGTGAAACGGGTGCTTGGGTCAGCATCATTGCCTATGTGATCTTATCTGCGGTCAAGCTCATTATTGGGTACGTGTTTCATTCAGAGGCTCTTTCGGCAGATGGATTGAATAACACGACGGATATTATTGCATCCCTTGCTGTGTTGATTGGGCTGCGTATTTCTCAAAAGCCGCCTGATGAAGATCATCCATACGGTCATTTTAGAGCGGAAAATATTGCGTCTCTTGTGGCTTCCTTTATCATGATGCTTGTTGGGCTTCAGGTTTTGCTGAGTGCAGGGAAGTCGCTCTTCTCATCTGAGCATCAAACGCCGGATATGATCGCGGCTTGGACGGCAGCAGGAAGTGCTGTTGTGATGTACGGTGTGTATATTTATAACCGCAATCTGTCCAAACGGATCAATAGCCAGGCTCTTCATGCGGCAGCTGCTGATAATAAATCAGATGCGTATGTGAGTATTGGAACATTTGTAGGAATTATGGCTTCTCAATTTCAGCTGGCATGGATTGATACGCTTGCAGCGTTTGTCATTGGCTTAATTATTTGTAAAACTGCATGGGAGATTTTCAGAGATGCCTCTCATTCGTTAACAGACGGTTTTCATATCAAAGATATGTCTAAATATAAAGAGACCATTGAAGCAACACCAGGAGTGGGCGATTTAAAGGATATTAAAGCGCGTTATCTTGGAAGTACAGTCCATGTGGATGTAGTGGTTGAGGTCGAGCCCAACTTGAACATTGCAGAAAGCCATGATATTGCAGATGAAATTGAACGCAGAATGAAACAGGAGCATGATATTTTACACTCTCATGTTCATATGGAGCCAGCAAGTGAGCCGAAAGAAGAGAAGAAGTCTTTTCCATCGTGAGAAGGCTTCTTTTTTATACGTGCTGATGTTATATGCAAATGCGTGTTGTATGGTAAAGTTAGACTATATGAAATTTGACAGAAACGTGATAGGAGGATCAGGATGGCATTTGAAGAACCGATGCATTCAGATTTACAAAAAATCGTAGATAACATCAATAAAGTCATGGTTGGGAAAAAAGACATTGCGATATTAAGCCTTGTTGCGATTTTGGCGAAGGGGCATGTGCTGCTAGAGGATGTGCCTGGTGTAGGGAAGACGATGATGGTTCGTGCTTTGGCAAAATCCATTGGTTGTGAGTTTAAGAGAATCCAATTCACTCCTGACCTTTTGCCTTCAGATGTAACAGGCGTGTCGATTTACAATAAAAAGACGAATGAATTTGAATTTAGGCAAGGACCGATCATGGGGCAGATTATTTTAGCTGATGAGATCAACCGGACCTCTCCTAAAACACAATCAGCTTTACTTGAAGCGATGGAGGAAGGCAGTGTCACTGTGGACGGGGAAACGATGCCGCTTGCGGATCCATTTTTCGTCATGGCGACGCAAAATCCAGTTGAATATGAAGGAACTTATCCGCTGCCAGAAGCGCAAATGGACCGGTTTTTATTCAAGCTGCAGATGGGATATCCGACCATGCTCGAGGAGCTGGAGGTGCTCAACTTGCAGGAGAAGCAATCCCCGATTGATACGCTCCAAGCTGTCATGACAAAGGAACATATCCATGCGTTGCAACAGGCTGTTCAAACCATTCATGTGGATGCATCCATTAAAGAATATATTGTTGAAATTGCTCAAGCGACGCGTAAACACCCATCTGTTTATCTAGGTGTCAGTCCAAGGGGATCGATCGCCTTGATGAAAGCGGCACAGGCGTATGCGCTTTTGAATCAGCGCGATTATGTGATTCCTGATGATGTACAGTATTTGGTGCCTTATACATTACCGCATCGTATGATTTTGACATCAGAAGCGACATATGAAGGGAAGAAGGCGGAGACACTGCTGCGACAAATGCTTGAGCAAATTGGCGTGCCAGTTCAAAAGTCGATGACTCAATGAAGTCGCGTCATCGTTTAGCAGTTTCATTATGGTTACGGGTGATGATGCTCATCATTCTCACCGCGGCAGCCTTTTGTTATGCCATGTTTCAGGGAGGGTTTGTGAGTTGGTTCCTTTTTTATGCATTTTTACCATATGCTTTGTATGCATTGCTGTTTGCGCTCGTTCCGCTTCGCGCGACAGCCAAGAGAACATTACAGCAAACCTGCTTGAAGGCGGGGGACGTGCTGTCCGTTGACCTTGAAATCAAGCGGACACATCCATTTCCGTACGTTTACGTCATGATAGAGGATGCTCCGCCAGACACCTTTCATTTACAGGAACAGATTGAAATGAAGCAAATGCTGTTTCCTTGGTTTCGGAAAACATGGCGATTTACTTATCAATTGAACGATATTCCGCGGGGAGAGCATCATTTAACAGCAGTTAGAATCAAAACGGGTGATATGTTTGGGTTTGTTGAAAAAGAAATCATCATTCCGCTAGAGAAAAAGCTGCTTGTCTACCCAAAAGTGCTGGATATCCCTGTAGAGCCTGCTGAGTCAGTGAATGAAAATGGAGGCAAAGCGGTTCACTCGTGGTTAAATGAACCGACCCATGTGACAACAGGCGTACGGGAATACCAGCAAGGAGACCGGTTTGCTTGGGTGGATTGGAAGACGACGGCCAGAAGAGGCCAGCTGATGACGAAGGAATTTGAACAGAATCAAGCAAAGGACCTTGTCGTGTTTGCTGATTTTACTGATCAAGCTGTTTATGAAACAGTTGTCTCTATTACAGCATCTGTTCTTCAAACGGCTGTGAAAAAAGGAGTGCCGTCAGGTCTTGTCCCACTAGGAGATCAGCATGCCTTTCGAGTCGATCAAGGAGAACTTCATTTACAGGACATGCTTTATTATTTAACAAGAGTGCAGCATCAGCCTTCCCGCGCACTAGAATATAAACCGTTAGCAGCGAGTGAGTATCAGCATTCAGGAAAATATGTCGTCACAGGTCAGCTGCAGGAGGAGCTTGCGGCAAGTCTCTTTGGAAATCTAAATAGAAAGAACATCACCGTGCTTTTAGTGAAGAAAGCCGTTGACCGTTTGACGACAAAAGAAAAACAGCTTGCAGACCGGCTCAAGGCCTCTGGAATACGCATCACCCTTTTATTTGAAGACCGGCTGCACGAAAGAACTGTGAGGTGACAAACATTTATGCTGCATACGCATCTGCGGCAAAGCCGTTTTGAATTGTTCATCTATTATGCTGTAGCTTTTCTGCTGCTATGGGAGTGGCTTCGTCCACTTCAAGATTTTACAGAGACGAGCCATACGTCTTATTTCATCATTTTTATCGGGCTTACGTGTTTGTTTACGTTCTTTCGTCTGAAGTGGTATGTGACGTTTCCTATTTGTGCTGGACTGATTTTGCTCGCCTTATATTTGATCTTTTATCAATCAGCGCCAGGCTATCCGTCTGCTTTGTTTGCTGATATTAAGGATAATATCACGTTAATGAGCATGGGTATGTGGAGTGACATGTATCCGTCTTTCCGCACATTGTTGTTTTATATTTTGCTGTGGCTGCTTGTCTACTTGCTTCATTATTGGGTGGTCTATCAGCAGCGTATCTTTTTCTTTTTACTGATGACGGTTGTGTATGTCACGATTCTTGATACGTTTACGCCATATGATGCGACATTTGCGATCGTTCGTATTATGGTATTTGGCTTTTGTTTGCTTGGATTGCTGTATTTCGATCGACTGCGTTCAGCTGAGGGCGTTCGGGTGTCACAGAAAGCGCGTCTAAAGTGGTTTTTCCCCATGCTGGCGCTTGTCCTTCTATCAGCGTCACTCGGTGCTTCTTTGCCAAAGTCTGATCCGAAATGGCCCGATCCTGTCCCGTTTTTTAAGGCGGTCACGAATCAAGATGGAACAGCCGGGCAGAATAAAGTGGGATATAGTGCAGATGATTCGGCGCTTGGCGGACCGTTTAGTGAGGACCGCACACCTGTCTTTAAATGGAGCGGAAAGGAGCCGTCTTACTTTCGTGTAGAAACAAAAAGTATTTACACAGGAAAGGGCTGGGAGGATGCATCAAATGATACGAAGCCTACTCGGCTAAAGGAGGACACTGTGCCGCATCGGTGGTTTACTGAGCGAGTGAAAACAGAGGAGCATGAAACAAGAATCGATATAGAATCGGATTATCGATTTAATCATGCTGTGTATCCTATTGGAACGATCATGCTGACACCAATGGAAAACATTCCGCTGCAAATCATAGGCAAAACGGAGAAAATTGTCCCGTCTATGCAAAACCCACCCAAAAATTTAGGGAACTATCAAGTCAGCTTTTTATCTCCTACATTTATCCTAGAGGATTTGCAGAGAATCAAAGTACCGACAAAAAAGCAGGTGAATCAGCAGGTTGGCCGTGAATACTTGCAGCTTCCATCCTCACTCCCAGAGCGTGTGAAAACTTTGGCAAACAGCTTAACGGAAACGAAGGATAATATGTATGATAAAGCGAAAGCGATCGAGGATTATTTAGGATCTGCGAAGTTTTCATATGAAACGCAAAATGTCGCTGTGCCTGGTCGTAATGAAGATTATGTGGATCAATTTTTATTTGATACGATGATTGGCTACTGTGATAATTTTTCAACCTCTATGATCGTGATGCTTCGATCGATCGGGATTCCGGCGAGATGGGTGAAGGGATATACGTCTGGTCAGTTATATGAAACACAAATGGATGGAAACAATGTGTATGAAGTAACCAATAACAATGCGCATTCATGGGTAGAGGTTTATTTTCCAAACAGAGGCTGGGTCACCTTTGAACCGACAAAAGGATTTACAAACCCAGAGACATTTACAAATGAATCCGTTTCAAGTGATCAAACGGATGATCAAAAGGAAGAAGAAAATCAGTCTAGTTCTGATGCAAGTGAAGAAAAGCAGCAAGACCAGCCGCAGCAGCAGGAGACAGAGCAGCCGGCACAACCAAAGGAACAAACAGCGAAGGCAAAGCCAAATATGGTACATGCTGGTTGGGTTGTAGGTTATGCGGCAGGAGCTATTGTCCTGCTTGGATTCATCAGCTGGATGCTTTATCGATTCAGAACAAGATGGCTGCCATTCTTTATTGTAAGAAAGGTGAAACGTCTGCCAGAGGATGAAGCATTCTTCTATGCATATGCGGCTCTATTAAAGCAGCTAGGGCGCAGGGGAATTGAGAAAAAGCCAGGTATGACGCTAAGAGAATTCGCTTCTTTGATCGATGAGAAGGATGGAGATCATTACATGTCAGAGCTGACGCAGCTCTATGAACGTGCGCTTTATCGGCGAGAGGATTCGTCGGCGCTTTGGCAGCAGTCGGCAAAGTTATGGGAAAATTTAATAAACAGGAGATAGTCTTGACCGCGTACCTTCCTGTTGTTAGAATAGGTGAATATTAAAACCTTCTAAAATACATGAAATTGAAGCGTTCGGATGTGAGTCTGGGCGCTTCAAAAGCGTGATTCACACTGAGAGCAGGTTTTCTCCTCTCATTTTTTCTGTGCGTTTATAAAAAACTATATTGGACATAGAGGTGACACCATGACAAATTTAGTAAATGAAATGATTTTGGTTCTCGATTTCGGCAGTCAGTACAATCAGTTGATCACACGCCGTATTCGTGAATTTGGTGTGTACAGTGAGCTTCATCCGCACACTTTAACTGCTGAAGAAATTAAAGAAATGGCGCCTAAAGGAATCATCCTTTCTGGTGGACCAAACAGTGTTTATGATGAAGGATCTTTCCGCTGTGATGAAAAGATTTTTGATCTAGACATTCCGGTTCTAGGCATTTGCTACGGCATGCAGCTCATGACTCACTATTTAGGCGGGAAAGTAGAAGCGGCAAGCCAGCGTGAATATGGAAAAGCAGATATTCATATTAACGGAACACCTGCTTTATTCAAAGACCTTCCAACGGATCAAGTCGTTTGGATGAGCCATGGTGACCTCGTAGTTGAAGTACCAGAGGGCTTTACAGTCGATGCAACAAGTGCACATTGTCCAAACTCAGCGATGAGCTTAGCTGAGAAGAATTTCTATGGCGTTCAATTCCACCCAGAGGTACGTCACTCTGAGTACGGAAATGACCTATTGAAAAACTTTGTCTTCGGTGTGTGTGATTGCGATGGCAAATGGTCAATGGAGAACTTCATTGAAATCGAAATGCAGAAAATCCGTGAAACAGTAGGCGACAAGCAAGTATTGTGCGCACTAAGCGGCGGTGTTGATTCATCTGTTGTGGCGGTATTGATCCACAAAGCCATCGGCGATCAGCTGACATGTATTTTCGTTGACCACGGTCTTCTTCGCAAAGGCGAAGCAGAAGGGGTTATGAAAACATTTAGCGAAGGTTTCAACATGAACGTGATTAAAGTAGATGCAAAAGATCGTTTCTTAAACAAGCTAAAAGGTGTGTCTGATCCTGAGCAAAAACGTAAAATCATCGGTAACGAATTCATCTATGTATTCGATGACGAAGCGGACAAGCTAAAAGGAATCGACTACTTAGCACAAGGAACACTTTACACAGACATCATTGAGAGCGGAACAGCAACAGCGCAAACAATCAAATCTCACCACAACGTAGGCGGTCTTCCAGAAGACATGCAATTCGAATTGATTGAGCCACTCAATACGCTATTCAAGGATGAAGTCCGTGCCTTAGGTTCAGAGCTGGGCATTCCTGATGACATCGTCTGGAGACAGCCATTCCCAGGTCCAGGACTAGGTATCCGTGTACTAGGTGAAATTTCAGAAGAAAAACTAGAAATCGTCCGTGAATCGGATGCAATTCTACGCGAAGAAATTGCCAACTTCGGCCTTGAGCGCGACATCTGGCAATACTTCACGGTTCTCCCAGACATCCGCAGCGTAGGTGTTATGGGTGACGCAAGAACATACGACTACACAATCGGCATCCGTGCTGTTACTTCTATTGATGGTATGACGAGTGACTGGGCAAGAATCCCTTGGGATGTACTTGAGAAGATCTCGACTCGTATCGTGAATGAAGTGAAGCATATTAACCGCGTGGTGTATGATATTACGAGTAAGCCGCCTGCTACGATTGAGTGGGAGTAATAATTAAGAATGATATAAATTGATTAAGCCTATTTTACAGTGTTTATCGTGGATCAAATGCTGTGAAATAGGCTTGTTTTTATATGATTCCCCACCGAATAACCCCCCAAAAGCTCTTTTTTAGAAATCTGTTTTTATGATATTGTAAGTGTTTGACGTCATGACAGTATCATGCTATTGTAAACGTAAAAATGGGAGGTCTTTTAAATGGCAAGTACAAAGTTTTCTTTCTACCTTAATCAAAAAGGAGAAGATAGCTTAAATAAAGTCCAAAAATTAATTACAGAAAAGGAAAATAGAGTAACGAAAGCGTGGATTATTAATACTGCGATTATAAAGTACTATGAAGAAATAAAAAAACAATATCATAACAAAGATGATGCTACAGAATAGTAAGCAGAAGAATTTTAAAAGGAAAAAGATTATGGATAACATAGTCTTTTTTATTTTTCTCTTGACGTCATGACGTTGTCCGTATATTATCTACATATATATAATGTCATGACGTTTTGATTTGATTGTGAGGGGGGTGAAGTGATGGAGAAAAGAGAAAAATCTATACGTCTGATGAATAAGAGAATAGAAAAATTAAATTATCTGATGAAGCAACTTGCCAATTTATCGACATCTCATTATTCATATACAGAAGATGAATTAGATTATATGATTTCAACAATCAAGCAAAAGAATTCATATGCTGTAGGGTGCTTAGAACGTAGGAAAGAACTAATTAAAGAATAAAGTAAGAAATGTTGTGCAATAAACTGAGCTAAATAATTTAAATGTTATTACTTATAGTGAAACGCAAACAGAGAGAGTTATTGATTTTTTGAAGTATCCTTCTTCATAGATAATTATTAGGAAAAGGAAATAACATACTTGCAATGGAGAGCACTAATTAAAGCTTCTCCATTGCAAAATTTGGAGAAGAAAATAAATGAAAAATATAATCAAAGTGGTAAACAAATTTATCTTTGAGACAGCTATAATTCTCCTACCCTTTACGATTGTGTATTTGTTATTGGGGAATTGGCTGTCAGGTATTACGGATTTTGGTAGAACTTATGTGTTTTCATCTGATGTAACTAACCTTCGTGAAGTTTATGGGACAGGAGTAAAATATGGCTGGATAGAGTTTGATACCTTTGGTCAAGGTTTTAAAAATTACAGTTTTAATGTTTCCTATGTATTTTGGGGCGGATTAGTATCTGCAATTCTTCTAGTTTTGATTGGCAAGTTAATTCATGTGGTCCTTGTAAAATTATTAGTGAACCGAGTAAATATAAAAAATAGAACTTGAAAGGGCGTTAGTAATCTGTGAAGCTAGAGGCACTAAAGAATATCCTTAGTAGAAGGCAGAGTGAATGGCATCATGTTGTTTTTCCGCGCAGGAAAATGAATTTATTTAAATATCTCCTTGGAGTATTCATATTTGTGCTGACAGCTTTTTGTGGAATGGTGTCTAATGCTATTCCTCCACTAATAATTAATATTCCTGTGGTGTATCGTTCTGTCAGTTTTAATGGTTTCGTTAATCTAATCATCATCACTTTTTGGACGGTATCCATTTATAAAAGTATAAGGCTCTACTTTAACTTTGTTAAGAATCCTAAATCATGGATTGCGAACAATTTAGCTTATATGATTGATACTTTGAAATTATATGACGAGGAATACTTTGAATCTATTAAAAACGATAAAGTTGTTAGGGAAAAGCGAATTGTCAGAGTAATTCGCATTCAATATAGGGAAACAAGTAGGCATGTGGTCGTAAGGATTTTACGTGATGGTGACAGGTTTACCAAAGAAGCCACGAAACTAGGGGAGAATTTAGAAGCTGCTTTAGGCTTGGAACTAGACTCTACCAATAAGTCGGTAGATTATGCTGAATATGTATTTTTAAAGCATAAAGATGAACGTATAGATTTAAATTCTACTGTAACTAACGTAAATGATTCAGATGAAATCAAAATAACGGGCAACATATCTTATGAGCTTCATAAGGCCCCCCATTCTCTTATTGTAGGAGGTACTGGATCGGGCAAGTCATTCTTTATATTAGGTAAGATTGTTAATTATTTGAAGTTGACTCCGCAAGCTGATTTACGAATTATAGACCCTAAAAAAGCTGATTTGAGTCTGTTTAGATTTATTACTGGATTTGAAAATAAAGTTGCAACAGATGCCAACCAAATATGTCGAATTCTTAGAGAAACTGTCGAATTGATGGAACGAAGATATACGGAGTATTTTAATGACATATCAGCTTTCGGAAAAACGTATCGAGACTTTAATTTGCCTGTCGTTATTGTGATATTTGATGAATTTTCAGCTTTTATGCATTCAGTGGATAAGAAAATTGCTAAAGAAGCATTAGATTATGTATTTACTCTAGTAATGAAAGGTAGACAAGCTGGAGTAATGATCGAGATCCTTATGCAACGTCCATCCGCAGATGATCTACCTACAAATATAAGGGCACAAATGGGGTTTAAAGCTGGGTTAGGTGCTATGGATTCCATTGGCTATAATATGATATTTGATACGAAAGACGTTGAATATAAGACTGTCACAGAAAAAGGTGGAGGTTACATACAACTAGATGGCAAACACACTTCTCCAGTTTATTTCGAAACGCCGTATATAGACAAAGATTTTGATTTTATAGCAGAAATAGAAAAACTAATGATTCAGAGAGCAAATTAAGTGTTTAATGCTATTCTTGTCAAACAGCTACAGCCAACATTGACCGTCAATTTTTGTGAAGGTTTGAGGCGGTGGCAGAGCCATCCGAACGGAGTGGTCGAAAACGTTCAGAAAAAGTGATGGCCAGTTGAGCGATTTTTGCTCAACATGAATCGAAAAATAGGGTCGCACCAGTTGGGTAACACTGGTGAATCTCCCTCAACGAAAATGCTCGAAACTCTTGGTGCTCATGGGTTAGAGGGCTGTGTGAAATCCCGAGAGTTGGGGATTTAAAAAATGATAAAGAGGTGTCTGTAAAAATGGGAAAACTAATATTAAAATCGTCTAAGTTACATTCGTTAAATGACTCGGAAAATGTGGATCTAGCTGATTTCCACTTTGATATTAAACAATTTAAGATTCCTACAGCAATGCTGATTCAGAAAGACGGCTTTACTACTCGAATTGAAAAAGAAAAAAATCTAAATGGAGAGTTAGTTGAAACTGGAAAGTATTCTGTCACATTTAAAGTATATGATCGTCCATTTATCGAACTCGTCTTACAAAATGGCGGTACTGAAATTGGCTCCCCTATTACTGTAATAGTTGAAAAACAGGATAGCCTACCTATTTTAGATGATTATGAAGATGGTGAGTTCATTCCAATTTCCTTTTCGGGACTAAAAGTGAAGCCTAAAAAGGTTCAAAAGAAAGCATTTGTTGGGCAAGGTAAACCAATGATTGATACATGGCAGTATTCAGAGCTTAAAGTTGAAGCTGATAGTTACATCATTGGTGAAGCACATGAGTCGTCTAAATCGAAGTAATCAGTGTCTTATTGATTACTTTCGTTGTTCAATTCCGAATAGTGAATTTCCAATCGTTGCTAATGAAATTTTAGGAATCCCTATCTCTGAATTTTCTTCAGAGATTAAGGGATCGCCTTATCCAACATACGATAGATGTATTAGCTTTGCGAATATAAAACTCCACTCTTCGGGAAATCATGGAAGCATTCTTGTAGATATGTCAGGACAAGCTTGTCGACAGTATGAGGAATTCATGTCAAGAATTGATGGATGGCATTGGTACAAATTTGTATCATTTATTTTAGGAATACAAGGGAAAATATCAAGGATAGATTTGGCATTAGATATATTCGATAATGCTTCTCCATCTGTAAAAACGCTACAGGATTATGTGAAACGAGGGCAGTTGAGTACGAAAAGCCATAAATATGTTGAAATAAATAGTGGAAGGATTCTTGATGGAAAACTAACAGGGTTTACGTTGTACGTAGGATCATCTCCTCAAATTTTACGAATTTATGATAAGAAACAAGAAAGACGAGATAATGCAGATGAAGTTGTGAACATTGGAAAATGGGTTAGATGGGAACTAGAGTTGACAGGAAACAAAGCAATGTTAGTTGCTCTTCAAATCTCAAATGGGAAACCATTGAACGCTATAGTTAAAGGTGTTCTATCAGCACATTATTGTTTCAAGAGGCAACCTAAGAATGTTAGTGAGTTACATAACAAAAATAGGCTTCCTACAATGAAATGGTGGGGAAAGTTTATAGAAGGTATTGAAGAAATACCTTTGAAAGTACAGCGTGAAAAGTTGACTTTAAAGAAAAAGAAAAAATGGGTTGAGCATTCAACTGTAAAGTCAATAAGTATGGTCTATGAATCATTTAGGCGAGTATACGGCGAAAAATATGCTGAGGAATATTTGAAAGAGTTAGTACATATAGGGAAAGAAAAAATCACTGAGTCTGATCAATCATTAATCGAGCAACGTGTTTTAGAACTTGTAAGCGAAGATGAATACTAGTGTGGAAAGGGATATGTGTGATGGGTACAACAATTTGTAAAGATGATTTAATAAAACTAGGCTATAAGAAATATCAAGCTATTTCGCTAATTAGGCAGGCAAAAGCAATCATGGTACAAAAAGGTTGTCCGTATTATAACAACAAAAGGCTAGGGAGAGTACCGAGGGATGTGGTTGAATCAATTTTAGGAGTTTCCCTTTTGGCAGAAATGAGTAACTCCTAATGAAAAATAAAACGCAACAAACAACGAAATACCCTGGTGTATATGTTGATGATAAAGGAAATTTCTTTTATCAATCGGAATTTGGTATTGATCGAATTACGGGAAAACGAATACGTAAAAAGGGAAGAAAAGATGTTAATGGTAAGCCTTTTGCTTCTGCATTTGAAGCAAACAAAGAGTTAACTCGATTAAAAAGAGAATATCATAAGGTTAACAGTTATTCTAACTATAAAATGACTTATGAACAATTTATGAATAGTGTGTACATACCTTATTATCAAACGAATGTTGAAGAAAGTACATTCTCTGTGCGAAAAAGAATATTGGAGAAGATCAGGGATAGATTTGCTTCTATCCCTCTTCGTTCAATCTCAGTAGAAGACGTACAGCATTTTCGCACATGGTTATTAACAAGTAAAGAAAAGGGTGGTGCGGGGTATTCACAATCTTATGCAAGTCTAGTATTTGGAACGTTTCGTAAAAGTTTAGATAAAGCTGTTGAAATGCAATACCTAGAAATGAACATATCTAAGAAGGTTAGAGCTATTCCTAAAGGTAAGGCGATTGTGCCGTATTGGACAAAAGATGACTTTGAAAAGGTGATAAACCAAATTTATATAGAAGATTGTTATGAGCATCTGAATTTTGTTATGCTGTGGGTCTACTATATGACCGGAATACGAGTGAATGAAGGAACTGCTTTACGTTGGAATGATGTCGATTTGAAAAATAAACGTTTACGTGTCCATCATATGCTAATTATGAAAACGAGAAGTGATTGGAAAAGAAATTCGTACACAAAAACGGAAGATGGAAAGAGAATTATAGCTCTTGATGATGATACAATAAATATATTAACAATTTGGCGAAAAAGACAATTGGAGATAGGGTTAGGTAATTCAAACGATTTTATTTTTAGTTATGATGGATTGCCAATGATTAAATCGACAATAGGCAGAATCATTAAACGCTATTCACAATTCGCAGGAGTAACAAGTATTCAAGCAAAAGGATTGCGTCACTCCCATGCTTCATATTTAATCAATGAATTTAATGTTTCTGTTCTTGTACTATCACAACGTATGGGACATTCAAGTCCAGAGATTACTTTAAAACACTATGCCCATATGTGGAGTGGGGCAGATACTGCAATTGCTGAAATAATGGCTGGGAACGTTATAATCAAAACAGCATCACAAACAAACATTAAATTTAATGGAAATCAAGCTTTTAAAAAAAGTAATTTAAGAGGCTAATTTTGAGATGTAAGGGATTAGAATATTTAAGTATATGTAGCAAAGTTCATATAAGTATGTGATGTTAAAATAAGTCTGTTTTTCTCCTTGTACTTTGATAAGATAGAATTATAAGGAAAGAAAATACAAAAAGGCAGGTTAGGTTATGTTAAATTGGGAGAATTTATTATTAGGTGAACGAAAAAGGAAGTCAGAAAGTAAAAGTCTTCCTCACAGAAATGAATTTGATAAAGATTATCAACGAATTATATATTCTTCATCTCTAAGAAGGCTACAAGATAAAGCACAAGTATTTCCCTTACAAAATAATGATTTTACAAGGACAAGGTTAACACATTCTTTAGAGGTTGCCTCTTTAGGCAGATCATTAGCATGGAATATAGGAGAATGGTTAATTCAAGAAAAAGTTTTTAAAGATTTTGCAAAGGCTAGAGAGTTAGCCTCACTAGTTGAAGTATCATGTATAGTACATGATTTAGGTAATCCACCATTTGGACATTATGGTGAAGATATTATTCGGAAGTGGTTTGAAGATTGGTTTAATATAAAACCAGATACAAAAATAGCGGACAAAGACAGCAAAACATATGGAGAATTATTTGGAGAATTAAATGAACAACAGAAGAATGATTTTCTGTTTTTTGAAGGAAATGCACAGGCAATACGAATTTTAAGTAAGTTACAATTTTTAAATGATGAATATGGTGCTAATTTCACTCTAGCAACATTAGGAACATTAATGAAATATCCATGGGCTTCTAATGATGAAAAAATTAAAGGAAAAAAGAAGTTTGGATATTTTCATTCTGAACAAGAATTGTTTGAAGAAATAAAAAATAAGATAGGTATTGATGGATGTAGACATCCTGCTACGTATATTTTAGAAGCAGCAGATGACATAGCTTATTTAACTGCTGACATTGAAGATGCTGTAAAAAAGAAAGTAATAAAATGGGATGATATTTATAAAAATATTAAAGGAAAATTTGAAAAGGAGTACCCTAACCAATTTGCAATATTAGAACAACTAAGAGATCAAACTTTGTTAAACAAAGTACCTGATAAAGATTTAATAAATGTTCAAAATTTTAAAGTATATATCCAAGGCATATTAATAAATGCTGTAGTCGATAGTTTCAAAAATAACTATGGTTCAATTATGGAAGGTGCTTTTGAAGGGGATTTACTATCTAATTCTACAGCAAAAAAACTTTCGAAAGAATTGAAGAATGTAGCTTATAAACATGTATTTACTGATAAGGAAGTTTTAACTCTTGAATTAGTAGGGGATAGAGTCATATCTGATTTATTAAATTTATTTGTTAACGCTGTTATAAACGTTGATGGCTTAACAGAAGCTAAAACAAAACATGAAAAACTTATTCATTTAATATCAGAGAACTTTAGGCATATTCAACGAATTTCTAAAGAGGGCAAGCCTACAGTGGAATTTAAAGATTTATCATTGTACAATAGACTTCAATTAGTAACAGACTTCATTTCTGGTATGACTGATGGATATGCAGTGAGTTTACACCAAGAGCTATTAGGGGTAAGATTACCTTAGTTATAGAGGGGGGATTTAAGGTGAGTAGATATGAAAAAGAAATAAAAAATAGACTGATTTTTTTACTGGGGAAAGATTCTAATAGACTTAACTTCATTGAAGAACTGTCTAACGTAGGCGATTTATTGTTCTTTGGAGGTTCGATAAGAGATATCTGTTTGTTTCCTGATAATCCCCCTCTACCTAGAGATTTTGATATAGCAATAAAGTTTAAAGATAAAACTAATTTTGATTTAATTACAAAGAAATATAGTAATAGAAGAAACAGATTTGGTGGATTCAAATTTAAAATAGGAAATATGGAATTTGATATATGGGATTTAGAAAACACATGGGCATTTAAAAATACAAATTTGCAAGCTAGTGAAGAAAATTTAGCGAAGTCTGTGTATTTGAATATAGATGGTATTGTATACAATTTTAATAAATCTAAATTATATGATGAATTATTTAGAACTTCTATAAAAGCTTCTAAATTAGATGTGAATTTAGAAGAGAATCCTCAAGTTGAGCTGAATTTATTAAGAGCTCTTGTTTTTAAAGATAAATATAAAGAAGAATATAAGCTTAATTTTTCAAGTAACCTTAAAAGGGTTTTTAAGAAACATTTAGCAGATGAATCGGTTGAATTGGTAGAGAATCTTTATAACCTACAATGTACGCATTATAAAAAAGATCATTTATCAAAAGAAAAAATAAAGTATGAATTACAGCATATTTAAATTGCATTTACTCATATTAAAGCCTAGGAACCATAATATAAGTGAGTGCTATTTAAGGGGAATTTCATATTAATAAAGAATGATTCTCATTAGTACTACCCACCAAACGCACCACCAAAACAATGTTTTTTTCAAAACGTGCTGTCATACAAGGAAAGAGGGAGTACTGTTTATTATCGAGTGGGAATAGTTATAAAAGAGCTAGAAACCTTTGTGTATCAAGGGTTTCTAGCTCTTTTTTTAATTGCACTTTTTACTTCCATTTTAATGTGTTCATTCATCATTCCATCCCTTACACACATCAATCCATTGTGAATAACCGGAGTGTTTTTCTAATTGTTTTATTGTGAGTTCAATAGCACTGTTACTGCTCCCGCAGGCTGGATAGACTGTCTCAAAACGTTTTAGTGAAATATCTAAATAAACAGAAACGCCATTCTTTGTAGCGAAAGGACATACTCCGCCAATTTCATGACCGACCAAGTCAATAACCTCATGAGGAGAAAGCATTTTAGCTTTTGTTTTAAAATATTCCTTGAATTTTTTGTTATCAACTTTTGCATCGCCAGAGGTCACAACTAAAATAGCTTGTCCATTTACTAGAAAGGAGAGTGTTTTTGCGATTCTTTCAGGTTCGCAGCCCAGTGCAGAAGCAGCCAAGTCTACGGTTGCACTAGATACTGAAAATTCTTGAATTCGAGTATCCATATCATATTGTTTAAAATAGTCTTTTACTTGTTTGATGGACATGATCATTTCTCCTCTTTATTATCTATTATTTAATCGATATTGATGTGGTGTTAGGTGATATTTTCTCTTAAATAAACGAATGAAATGTTCTGCATTTTGATAACCAACGGCTGCCGCAATATGATCTACTTGTAAATGGCTGCCAGTGAGCATTTCGCAGGCTTTTTCCAATCTTATTTCTTGTCGAATCTCACGAAATGATTTCCCAAGCTTACGAGCTATATATTTTGACAGATAAGATTGAGAAAGGTTAAATTCCTCTGCCATCTCCTGGATGGTAATATGCTCACAACATTGCTGAATATATTGTAGCATTTGAATCATACGTATATCACTAGATTGTTTGACCTGATTGACGTTCATATGGCTTGGTTTGAATCTTAATAAGAAACATAATAATATCTCAAACACATTATTCATAATCAACTGGTAACTAGGGAACCGATTATAATTTTCTGCAAATAGTTGAAGAGAGCAGTCTAGCAAATGTTTATCCAAGTGACTATGGAAAATAAGAATATTTTTATTTTCTTTTATATACAATGCATTCAAAAAAAACTCTGAAATGACATGATTTCCTTTTAGCATTTTAAAAAACACTTTTTGAAAAGTACTCTTACGGATCATGATTTGCATGGCGATTGTATTCTCCATTACAATTGGCTTGTGTATTGTGTTAGGTGGAATAAAGGCAATATCTCCTGATTTTAAAGCCATTTTTTTGCCTTCCACTTCTACATACATCTCATTTTCCAGAACATAGATCATCTCAAAGAAATCATGGATAGCCGACAATTGGGGCATAAAACGGCTATACTTTCTCACTTCGATATCCTTCTCCTGATCTAACCACATGGTATCTTCCTTTTCAAATTCATTCTGCCCATTTAGCAAAAATTCTTCTATATATATTTGTTTATGCATTAGACTGTGTTTATCATAATCCTTCAAAAATAATTGCAATGATGTATTGTCATGCTTTTTCTGTTGGTATTGTTGATAAAAGATTTCTTGTTCGTTATATTCTCTTAAATATTGCATCACTTCATGTTTTTCAAGTTTATCTTTTTCCATCTACATCCAAACCTCTAGTTTATTTACTGCCACCACCAGGGCCTTTACTGTTGCTTCTATAATATCTTTATCAATTCCCGCACCCCAATGCATTTTTCCTTGAGATGAAATTCCAATCTGTGCACAGGCTTTTGCTTCGGAATCCTTGCCCAAAGAATTCTGTTCATAGACTTCCAAAACATACTCGAGATGAAAATATGCTTTTAACGCGTTACTGATGGCATCTAAACTTCCAGTGCCAGTTCCTTGTATGTCAATTTGTTGCTGATCTCTCAGCAAAGTTAAGGTGACTTCCTGCTTATTTCCCTTATTAAATTGATAATCAAGCAGCTGGAAATGAGGGTGAAAATCAACATACTGCTTTTCAAAAACATGATATATTTCTTCGATAGACAATTCCCTATTTGTCTGATCAGATACTTTTTTCGCTGCATATCCCATGGCTTCATTCATTTGATAAGGAAGTTTAATGCCATAATTTGTTTCTAGTATATAGCCTATGCCGCCTTTTCCAGACTGGCTATTGATCCGAATCACATCCGTTTGATAGTTCCTCCCCAAGTCAACTGGATCTACTGGGATATACGGAACGTCCCATTTATCAATATTATTTTCTTTTCTATATTTCATCCCTTTAGATATCGCATCTTGATGTGACCCAGAGAATGCGGTGAAAACCATCTCCCCAGAATAGGGCTGCCTCTCAGGAACAGTGATTTTTGTTAGTTTTTCATATTTTTTACGAATAGCTTCTAGGTTATTGAAATTCAATTTTGGATCATAACCTTGTGAATACATATTCATCGCCAAGGTAATCAAGTCTACGTTCCCTGTACGTTCACCGATACCAAATAATGTACCTTCGACTCTTTCTGCGCCAGCCAGAACACCAAATTCTGCATCACTCACCCCAGAGCCACGGTCATTATGAGGATGAACAGATAATGTCACACTGTCTCGGTAAGACAGATTTTTGTGTATATACTCAATCTGACTTGCAAAGATATGAGGCATTGAATATTCAACTGTTGTCGGAATATTGATGATTGCTTTATGATTTGGTGTCGGTTTCCAAATATCTAAAACACTATTACAAATATCTAACGCATAATCAACTTCTGTTCCTGGAAAGCTTTCTGGACTATATTGAAAATAAATATCACTATTTGTTTTTTCGGCAAGTTCTTTTACTAAAATAGCTCCATCAATGGCAATTTGTTTAATTTCATCTTTTGTTTTCTTAAATACTTGTCTGCGCTGCGCTTCTGAAGTCGAATTATATAAATGAACAATCGCTTTCGGTACCCCCTTAATGGCTTCGAAGGTTCGGCGGATAATATGCTCTCTCGCTTGCGTGATCACCATAATCGTGACATCGTCTGGAATCATGTGATGATCAATCAGTGTCCGCAAAAACCTAAACTCTGTATCAGAAGCAGCTGGAAATGCGATTTCAATTTCTTTAAAACCGATCTCTACTAGTAACTGAAACATTTCTAATTTTTCTTCTAAGTTCATAGGAATAGGTAATGCTTGATTACCATCCCGTAAGTCCACACTGCACCATATCGGAGCACTTTCTAATGTTTCTTTCTTCACCCAATCATAAGTAAGCTTCGGTGGCAAAAAGTATTTCTTTTCGTATTTTTTGTGATTAAACATCATCGATTCCTCCTGTAATTGGAATATAAAAAAAGCCTTTCATCCCCAAGATTTAACTTGGAGACGAAAGACTTCTTCTTACGCGGTACCACCCCTGTTTCATGATAAACAAACATTATCATGCCCTTATTCGGATACAGATTGTTTGATCTTATATCCTTCCCATATAACGGTGGGGTGCCGACCTTAACTACATCAATCCTTTTCATTTCACTAAGGCTACTCTAAGGTGAGTTCCTTGCCTTTTGTTATTGCTTCTCATCAACCAGCAACTTTCTGAAAACATTTCGGCAAGTACTATTCCTTATCATCGCATTCTAATTTTTCTGATTTTTTCTATTATACCAAGTTTACAAAAAAGAGATAGGGATAGAGATATCTTTTTTAATTGATTTTTTTTGTCCTCTGATTGCTTATCTTCATTTTTAATCCTCTTCACCAAATAAAAATCCAAGGCCACAAATAAAGGTGAGTGAATTCATAGCGAACAATAAAATCGCACCAATTTTTTTCATGGCAATGAGCCTCCTCTTAAATTCAGTCTGCTAGCCTTCAAAATTTAAATTCACTGGTTCATCCTCTAAATCATCCACAGCGTTTTGTTCTGTCACTGGCACACTTTCATCTACCGTTTTAAAACTAAGTTCGTCCATCCAAATGTGACCTTGACCATGTAGTAACATGCCAAACGCAATCACTTCACTTTTTACTGGAACATCTAGAACTACACTAAAATGATTCCAGCCGTTTGTTCCTGTAATGGGACGGTTCATCATATTGTCAAACGCAAGAACTTCACCTGAAGAATGGTCAATTCTCATCCATAAACCAGCTGAACCTTTCACATCTTCGCTTTTGACAAAAGCAGAAAATTGAAGGCGTTCTCCTCGGTAACGATCAGACTTAATTTGCTGCATCAATGTCGCGAATCCTCGTGCTTTTTCATCCTTTGATTTCAGGTAAGCAGAGATAGTACCACTGTGTACAACTCTGTTATCCAAACCTGTTTCATAATCAGATGGTGTTTCTCCCGTCATAATCCAGCCAGTAGGGGTGTTCTTATTTGCAGCCATATTCGTTTCCTCCTTATCAATGACATTCCTTAGTAATCTCCGATAACGTGCGGGTGACATATCATAGATCTTCTTAAAGGCTCTAGTGAAGGATTCCTGTGAACCAAAACGATACTGCAATGCGATATCAATCGCCCTTTGGTCCGTATGGATTAAATCCTTCGCCGCTTGGGTCATCCGTCGTTCCCTTATATAATCCACAACTGATTTCTTAATCACTCTTTTGAACATACGGTGAAAGTGAAACCTAGAATAACCAGCGTGTTTCGCTAGAGTTTGAAGCGGTAAATCATCTTTCAGATGCTGTTCAATATAATTCAATGTTTCTTGAATCGTTTTCTCATGTTCTTGATAGGACAACCGAGCACCTCCCTGCCTTACGAGTTTAGTATAGCGGAAATGATCTTTAGGAGACTTGACTTTTTGTGCTATGTTGTAATTTTAGAACGGACCTTTTAGTCCTAGGTTCAGGACTGGGTATCCGTGTACTGGGTGGTTTCTGAAGAAGAACTTGAAGTCGTACGTGAATAAGGTTTAAATTGCCAACTTCGGCCTTGAACGCGACACCTGGTAATACTTCACGGTTCTCCCAGTCATCCGTAGAGTAGATGTCATGGGTGAATCATGGACATAAGACTACAAGATTGGTATCATCCTGTTACATTTATTGATGGTGTGAAAGAATTCATTGGGGCGTGCTTGGGAAGGTTTTCCCTCGTATCGTGAATGAAGTGGAAGCATATTAACTGAGGGAGTGGTAATAAAAAATAGAAAGCCTATAATTCTTATTTAAATAGATTATAGGCTCTTTTTCTTTTAAAAAAGGCAGTTATTAAAAAACTGCCTATACAACCAACTCAGGCATATATGAATTAACTCTATGTACTTTATTATTTTTTGTTGATGTGTAAAATGAATATCTCTGTGTATAATGTTTTCCTTGAATATCGTAAAAAGAAATATCAAATTCCCATTTCAATGATTCTGAAGGTTTTATTTCCATTTTATTTTTATCTATAGCAGTCAAATATAAACAAAATTCACTGTGATTATCAACACGTAAAACATCTGTATCAATAGGTTTACCGACTCCTAAAATGTCATAATCATCTTTATGCTTTCGTTGAAAGGCTGTAACTGTACCAATGTGTATATTATTAGGTTTACTATCTTCCTCTAAAATTTTCACATGAACAGAAAAAGCAATACCAGCACCTTGATTTATTATTTTGAAAGGAATAAAGATGTTATCATTGTTTTCTCTTTTCATTTCACCTTCAAATCTATGTATCTGATATTTGGGGATGAGAGATAGATATGGTAAATGATTCAAACGCTCAGTTTCTTTATTATTCTCCAGTTGTTCCTGATATTTTTCCTCTGCTTTTTCTAAACTCTCTTTATGCTCAATATGTTGTTGTTCCAGTGACCTTATATTTATTTTATTTGTGAAATAAAGAGTTATGAAACATGGTACTAGAGATGATACTATGATTTTAAAAATTTCTAACATGAAGATACCTCTTTCATTTTGATATGCTATGATGATTTTCAGGATATCGATGAATGTTTGTGTTTCAAACTTTTTAAACCACTCTTCTATCCACATGTTGCTTGTTTCTCCTCTGTCCAATAGAATTTTATTCGTAATCCCTCTTCAAAATCGCATACATAAACACATCATCAAACCCATTCTGACCAAAATCATACTCCCTCAATAAACCCTCTCGTACAAAATTAAAGTTCTCCAATAATTGAACAGAGGAAGTGTTTGCTGGATCAATAATCGCTTCAATCCGATTCAGGTTCATCTCCTGAAATCCATATCTCAACACCGCAGCAATCGCCTCGCTCATAATGCCTTTTCTCCAATGATCGTGATGCAATTCATAGCCAATTTCCGTGCGGCAGTGTTGTTTTTCCAAGTTAAGAAATCCACAGCTGCCGATGATCGCAGGATCATCTTTTAAAGAAATGCCCCACCGAATGCCTGTTTGTTCTTTGAAGATGTTGTCATACCACTGGATTTCTCCTTTTGTGTCTTCAATCGTTTTATGAGCATCAATTCCCATGTAGCGGCACACGGTTTCATTGGATAAGTAGATGTGCATATCCTCAGCGTCTTCGATCGTTGCTTGTTTTAAGATTAGTCTTTCGGTATGTATGGTTGGAAATGTTTGTGGAAAGTTGATTTTGTTCATTTGGTTATCCTCCTTGAGATGTCTTTTGTTCTGTACATGCCTTACAATAAAAAACCCCTTCATTCCTCAGCCAAGCCTTTACCTCTGTCATTCCGCGTCTCTTTGGATAGACGAGCTTGACGTACACTTCTTCGTTACCTTCTATCTTTTTCTGACAGCTAGCACAAACGGGTTCTTCAAATAGAAACAATCGGCATACTCCTTTTTGTAGATATTTCTTCCATTATATCAAATATGCAACATAATCTTTGTGGCCCGTTCTTCACTTTTTCTATTTTTGTCCGACATATGGTAAGGAAAAGAAATTTTAGTTTGTTGAAACCGTTTGAGAGAAAGCTTGCTCTAACAGGTGTAGGAGGTGTGGATGAGATGAAGCAAGTGCGTCTAATTAAAAAAGCACAAAAAGGGAATGTCCCGGCATTTGAGAAATTAATGCTGATGTATCAGGAGCGTTTATATAAAACGGCTTTTCTCTATACAAGAAATAAAGAGGATTCGTTAGATGCTGTTCAAGAGACGGTATTTAAAGCGTTTAAGCATCTATCTGGCTTAAAAGAACCGGCTTATTTTTCTACCTGGCTGACGCGGATTTTGATTCATACGATTTTTGCGATGAAGAAAAAGCAGCAAGATGTTGTTTCGTTTGAGCAGCAGCATGAAAGTGTTGAGCGACATGATTTTTTAGAAGACAAGCTCGATTTAAAAAATGCACTTGAAGTGTTAGATGAGCAATATCAGCTCGTGATTCAGCTATTTTATTTTCAAGATTATTCGATTACGATGATTTCTGAACAGATGGGTGTGCCTGAAGGAACGGTTAAAACTCATTTGTATCGAGCAAGAAAGTTATTAAAGCAAACATTGGAGAAGGAGGAGAGTGTCGATGGAACGAAAAGAAATGAAAAAGCTTTATGATGAGATTGATGTACCAAAGGTTGAAGTGACCTCTGCTGTTCGCCAAGCCATTGGGGATGTGAAAGCGGAACAAAAAAGACACTGGTTCAAATGGAACTGGAGAACGCCAATATACTCTGCCATTGTTCTCATCGTCCTTTACTTTTCATCAGGTTTCCTTTTTCCTTCTCTTAATACAGCGATGGCACGTGTCCCGATAGTTGGGCAATTTTATATGATGTTTCACGATAAAGTAGGAATGGCTCTTTTTCAGAGTGATTTGGTGAAACATGTCAATGAGGGGGCTGAATCAAGAGGAATTACTGTGAAAGTAAACAGTGTATACTATGATGCCGGGCGTCTTGTTTATACGTTTACTGTCGATCATTTGAATACAAAGGAAGATTCTGTACCATTCATCGTCAGCAACTTAGATCATATAAATGAAAATTTCCAACCGAGTTACGACAATCAGGAATTGAAAAAATTAAAGGATGGCCGATATCTTGGGCAAATGGAAGTCTATACAAATGGACAGACAATTAAGCAAGGTCAAAAAGTCCCACTCGTCATTTCAAAAATTGGAGATATTGTAGGGAATTGGCGTTTTGAATTACCTGTAGTGAAGCAAAAAACCACCTTACTAGCGGGACAAAAAGACGTGTCTATTTTAAATGGAAGTTATCAAATAAGAAACGTAAAGGTAGAAAATGGAGTGAATGGCTCTGCTATTCAATATGCCATTGATTACAATGGTTTTGCCAAAGATGATAGAGTTAGTATTGATAGAATGAAGGATAATTTAGGGAATGAGTATGAGCTTGAGATTGGAACCGTTTTAAGAAAAAAACAACTGACTTCTGACAAAACTAGAAAAGATCATTTGACAATTTTGAATCAGCCGATCAATCCAAAGGCGACTGAATTGACATTTTACACAGATGTGAGATACGAACGAGAATACAGCCACATCATTCCTCTCAAGACAAAGCTGCCTGTTCAGTTCAAAACAAAACACCATGGCATCGGAATCAAAATCATTAAGATAGAGCAAAAAGACCGTTCTGTGATTGTTGATTATCAATTTACTGGAGTAGATCAAAAAGAATTAGATCAGGATGTGATGGAGAATATAGGTGAATTCATTGGATTAGGCGATGTTGAAAAGATGAAATCATGGCCCGATCCACAAGCAGACTATGAAAGCGGATATTACTTGAAGGGGAACCATGCGAAGGTGACGAATTTAAAGACAGCTTCCATGCAATCCACCTTTGAATTTGATGATAAGAATTTAGAGACTTTATCATTAAACCATTTTTCTTTTAAAGAATATGGGCTTTATCTTGATTTGACTGAACTGAACATGTTGGCACCACAGAAAGCGATAAAGGTAACCATTCCAGTCAAAAAAGAAACTTCAAAAGCTAGTCAATAAATAAAAAAGCGAACATGATTACACATGTTCGCTTTTTGTCTGTTGTCCCACCATTCGATTCCGATTGAACGAGTACCGAATCAACATCAACGCCACAAAACTAGCTATCCCACCAATCCAACTTAAATTCGTTACATTTGTATACTGAATAATCACGCCGCCCATAGACGATCCGAGCATCATGCCGATGTTCATAATCGCTGTATTAAAGCTCAGCACGGTTTCTGATGCCAGGGGTTTAAGGGAGATCAGATAGTATTGCTTCGCTGGTGTTGTTGTCCATGTGGCGATGCCCCAAATGGCAAGCGTGATCAAGACGGTAATTGTAGAGAATTGCGTAAAGAATAAGGTAAAGAGAGCGAACATCTGAATCATGATGCTGATTGAGATCGTTCGGTTTGGTCCCCATTGATCGACGGCGAATCCGCCAAAACGTGAGCCAATAAAAGCAGAAATTCCTAAGACGAGCAAGGCAATGCTTGTCATTTCAAGTGAAAAGCCGGCGGTCTGTCGTAATAAAGGAGAGATATAAGCAAAGACCATCGTGTAGCCTAAGATCCAAAAGACGGTTGTGGCTAGGCCGCTGATTACCCTGCGGTCTTGAAGGATGTGTAATTGCTGCTTTAATGGCAGATGAGAATGTCCCTCTATGCGTGGCAGCAATTGATAAAGAAGCATGAAGAGACAAGCCGTACCTAGTGCAATGATGAGAAAAATATAGTGCCAATCCACTTGACCTGATAGAAATGTTCCAATCGGCACACCAAGTACGAGTGAAACGGTGAATCCAGTGATGACCGTCGCCATTGCACTTCCCTTTTTTTCTGGCGGGGCGATCTGCGCTGCATAATTCGTGGCAACGACAATATATAAGCCGCCGCTCATGGCCATGATGACGCGAGATAGCAGGAGCAGCACAAAATGATGGCTAAAAAAGGCGAGCAAATTGCCTAAAATAAACACAAAAATAGCCGCTAACAAAACCTTTTTTCGATTCAGTTTCGACGTTACCATGACTAAAAAGAGAGCGCCTACTGCATAAAAAAGAGAATAGACGGTGATGAGCTGTCCGGCAGCAGGAATGGAGATGTGTAAATCGACAGCAATGATATCTAGAATGCCTGACACGACGAATTCTGACGTGCCTGTGACAAATGAACCGACAGCTAAAAGAACAATCAATAGCTGATGAGATGTGTTTTTCATTTTGAACCCTTCCTTCATGTTGATACGTTGTCTTTAGTTTAAATTTCGTGCTAACATAAGTAAAATTGATGTTTTTCATGAAGGAGATGAGTAAATACTCATGAGCTTTGTTCGTTTTGATATTATCGCAAAAGTGGTGGAACTTGGCAGTTTTACAGCAGCAGCTGAAGCATTAAATATGACGCAGTCAGCTGTTAGTCATGCAGTGGCGAATTTAGAGTCAGAGTGGGGTGTGTCTTTATTCATTCGCGACCGAAAAAAGGGCATTATGCTGACGGACATTGGTCAAACGCTTCTCCCGCATATTAGAGAAGTGTTAAATAGAGTGGAGAAAATTCAGCAAGAAATTGCGTTAACGAAAAATATTGAAACAGGCTTGATTCGTATCGGCACATTTGCCAGTGCCTCTGCTTGTTTATTGCCTAAACTGCTTGTGAGCTATCAGAAAAAGCATCCAAAAATCGAATTTAAATTCTATGAGGGAACGTATGAAGAAATATTGGAGTGGCTGGATTCTGGCATCATTGATGTTGGATTTGTTGTGAAAGGCCATGCGGATGAAGCCTTTGATTTACTGCCGCTTATCAAAGATGAGATGGTGGTCGCCTATCACCCAAATCATCGATATGAACAGCAGCCCATTGTAGATATAACGGATTTGGCGGGTGAACCATTTATTATGCCGACTGGCATGTATCAATCACATGTAGAGGATATTTTTTCGGAGGCGCAAATGAAGCCGGCTGTTTTATTTGAAGTTCATGATTGTACGACCATTGCTCGTATGGTAGGGGAAGGACTCGGCGTCACGATTGGTCCGGAGTTGTTTTTAAAAACGCAGCAGCTTGTGCATGTTCGTCAGCTGAATGTCTCTCATCATCGTGAGGTTGCGCTCGCCTGTCCTTCACTCTCCCAAGCTTCTCCGGCAGTGAAAGAGTTTTTCCGTGTAGCCGAAACAGTATTTGCCAAAAGAGAAGGATTAGGAGAAGGGTGTATAAAGAACTAGATGTGAATTTCCAAATTCGTGTAATAAGACGAATGAAGCGGACATTTCTTTGAAAAATGTTCGCTTTTCGTATTGTGTTTTAAAAATGAAGTTGGTACAATAGACACAGAAATCAAATAGATAGAAGTCGTATAATCGCGGGGATATGGCCCGCAAGTTTCTACCAAGCTACCGTAAATGGCTTGACTACGTCAATTCACACTCGTTTGATATAAATCATGCATTGTTCTTGTTTTATGTCACAGTCTGAATTCACATATGTAGTCAAGCGTCCCAAAATTGTTGGGGCGTTTTTTATTTGACTAGTGAATGGGGCAGGCTAAAGCAAAAGGACATGAAGGGAGTCAGTTGGCTTGAAACAGTTTTTTCAGTTTGATGAGTTAGGAACGAATTACCGCAGAGAAATCATCGGTGGTTTAACCACATTTTTGTCGATGGCTTACATTCTGTTTGTTAATCCGATCACACTTGCATTAGTGTCGGTACCGGATTTTCCAGATAAATTACGTATTGATCAGGGCGCTGTCTTTACAGCAACGGCATTAGCTTCTGCTGCAGGGTGTATCCTGATGGGATTGATCGCCAGGTATCCAATTGCGATTGCACCAGGTATGGGTCTGAATGCGTTCTTCGCCTTTTCGGTTGTGCTTGGCATGGGCATTAAATGGGAAGCAGCACTTTCAGGTGTGTTTGTTTCAGGATTGATTTTCGTTGCCCTTTCTTTAACAGGTTTCCGTGAAAAAATCATCAATGCCATTCCAGCTGAGCTGAAGCTGGCGGTTGGTGCAGGTATTGGTTTGTTCATTACGTTTGTTGGTCTTCAAGGCTCTGGCATTATCGCCAATAATGATAATACGCTCGTTTCGATTGGGAACATTCATAGTGGTCCTGTCTTGTTAACGGTGTTTGGTATCGTTGTGACGGTCATTTTAATGGTTCTTCGAGTGAATGCAGGTGTCTTCATTGGGATGCTTGTGACAGCTATTGCTGGGATGATCTTTGGTCTTGTGCCAGTACCATCTCAAATTGTGGGAAGTATTCCAAGCTTGTCTCCAACCTTTGGTCAAGCCTTGATTCACTTGCCAGAAATTTTCTCCATCCAAATGCTTGTCGTGATTTTGACGTTCCTATTCGTTGGGTTCTTTGATACAGCTGGTACACTTGTGGCTGTGGCAACACAGGCTGGTTTAATGAAAAATAATGAGCTGCCTCGTGCAGGAAGAGCACTGCTAGCGGATTCTTCTTCTATTGTTGTAGGTTCTGTTCTTGGGACATCTACAACGACATCTTATGTTGAATCTAGCTCAGGTGTTGCTGCTGGTGCACGTTCTGGTTTTGCAGCGGTCGTCACAGGCATTTTCTTCTTGCTTGCGATGTTCTTCTCACCACTTTTATCCATCGTTACATCGAATGTAACAGCACCTGCTTTAATCATTGTCGGTGCACTGATGGTCGCTCCGCTTGCAAAGATTGCATGGGATCGCTTTGAAATTGCGGTACCAGCGTTCTTAACGATGATTATGATGCCACTGACATACAGTATTGCAACAGGGATTGCGGTTGGCTTTATTTTCTACCCGATTACGATGATCTTTAAAGGGAAAGCGAAAGAAGTGCACCCAATTATGTACGGATTGTTTGTCATCTTTATTCTATATTTCGCTTTCTTAAATCATTAATTGAACATCTGAAACAGCAGCTCATGAAGGCTGCTGTTTTTTTGTTAAAAAAATCAAAACATAGTTGACTTATAGGAATTATGTGTTTATGATAAAAAGACATAATTCGCTGATTGGATCACCAAAGGCGCTTTGATTTCCTTTTTTAATAGAAGGTTTCAGGGTGCCTTTTTTTCTTGCATACATTCAAAAGGGGAGGAGATGTCTTTTGTCACGCTGGCTTAGACAGGTGATTGAACGAAAAAAGCAGGTGCTGATTCAAAAGCTCCTTTTATGGGGGCATGAAGAAAAGCAGGAAGCGCTCATGCATTACACGATTCATGAGCTGGAAAATGAGGTTCTCTATTTAAAAGAACGAAAACAAAAATAGGGGGATGAGCGATGGATGAACAAAAGCTGAATTATATTTTATCTGCCTTAAAAGGGATCGACTATGGATCAGTGGTCATCACCATTCATAATGGACATATTACACAGGTCGATACGACCAAAAAGACTCGGTTCCCCGCTCATCAGGAGAATCTCCGAGTTCAGCAAGGAAAGCGGAGTCACTATCGTTCATGAAGGATTGCAAGGTGTTAAAAAGCTGATGGAGGCCGTCAGCTTTTTTGTTTTGTCTTATTTTCTCTCCGTTTTAAAACCTCTGCTGGCTTTTATCCGTCTATTCGTATGAACGTCAAGGAATCTTGACTGAATAGAGAGACTCCGCTACCTTAAGAGGAGTCATCCGAACAGTTCATTTACTTGAGCCTGTAAGGATTGGATAGGAGTTGATATGAGATGTTAGAGAAAGATCAAGATCAGGGGACATCTGAAAAGAAAAATGAAGAGTCATCAATAGATCAAGAAACAAGGCAATCCCGCCTCAGCCGCAGCGCTGCAAAACGTGGAAGAACCTCAAAATCAGCAGATGATGAGCGTTCAACCATCCAGCGTATGCTGCAAGGTGTAGGAGGCGCGTTTAAACGCTATGGTTCATATGGACTGGCGATGTTAAAATCACCGAGCCAGGCCATCAATCAAGCGGAAACATTGCGTATGAAGTACGCCTGGATCTCGATTGTGTTATTCAGTGTGTTTTTTGCTTTAGGCAACTATGTTCAATTAAAGGCGTCAAAAACCCGTTTATTAGGCTTTGGCATTCATTATTCTTTTGGTGACGCCTTTTTGAGGGTTGCAGTCTTTACACTCATTGTGTTGACATTGATGATGCTCACTGTCTGGCTGCTCGGAAAATACATGCTAAAAGGAAACATATCACTGAAAGAAGTGATCATGAAGTTTGGTGCTGCGCTTGTGCCGGTGTTGGTTTTATCCATCCTTTGGCTTGTATTTGCCATGCTGAATATTCCATATGTGACCGTCATATTATCCGTGATGATGTTTGTCGGCCTTCAGTTGATTGCGGTCGTGCTCTTTCGCTCGATTCAATCGGAGCATGATGCCGAACGTGGAGATTTGATGTATGCGGGCTGGGTCTTTTTATTGGTTGAGCTTGTCATCATCGCGCTGCTCTGGGGCATAGTCGGGGAGTATTTGATTCCATCACTTGTTCCTGTTCGATTTGGATAAAACACACATGAAAACCTCCTTTTTTGAAAAAGGGGGTTTTCATGTTGAGAAGAGAAAAAAACGGGTAAACTCTTGGTAACAAACACCACCCTTGTTGTCGAAAGATATATGTGTTTTGATCGCGTAAATTTGATTGTATCAAGGTATGTTCTCTAGTAGAATATGGGGTGCTTTATTTGATTTTTTAGTGCAGGGGGTTCGAATCGTGCTTCAACAACTTTTATCCAATGCGTTCACCATGGTTTTAATCATTTTAGTGATTAATATTGTCTATGTTTCTTTTTCCACCATGCGTTTGATTTTAACAATGAAAGGCAGACGGTACGCAGCTGCTTTTGCGGGTACGATCGAAATGCTCATTTATGTCATTGGGTTAAGTATCGTTCTAGATAACTTAGATCAAATACAAAATGTCATTGCGTATGCCCTAGGTTATGGAATGGGGATCATTGTCGGGATGAAAATTGAAGAGAAGCTGGCACTTGGCTACACAACTGTTAACGTGATCACAAAAGAATTGGATGTCGATCTCCCAAGACAATTGAGAGAAAAAGGATATGGTGTCACCAGCTGGGTAGCAGGCGGTCTTGAAGGAGACCGGACAGCATTGCAAATTTTAACACCGAGAAAATATGAACTGCAATTATATGAAACGATTAAGACGCTGGATTCAAAAGCGTTTATCATTTCATATGAGCCGAAATCGATTCACGGCGGCTTCTGGGTGAAGGCTGTGAAGAAAAGGAGAATTAAAGAATGACCGCAAAACCAAAGAAGAAAAAATTCTATGTGGAAGACAACATGACGATTGATCAAGTGTTGTCCCAGATGGCGGCGGAAGGCTACTCGCCTGTCCGACGAATGGAGGAACCGATTTTTCAAGAAAAGAAGGAAAATGGGTCGATTCAGATCATTCCGATTGGGAAAAAAATCGTATTTGAAGGGAAAATAGTCTAAATCCGAACATTAAAACGACGACTTCATAGATTGTTCGATAAATCCGTTGACATCATGAACATCCGTTGTTAAGATAAACATGAAATCAAAACACGAGCCTCATATAATCTTGGGAATATGGCCCATAAGTTTCTACCCAGTTACCGTAAATGACTGGACTATGCAGGATAGTGAACAAAACTGACATGGCAATTCAAAAGCGAACAGCGCTTACCATGGCCCGGTTTGTGTTGCTTCCTAACAATGCAATGCAAATCGGGCCTTTTTGTTCGGCGTTTGACAAGCTGCTTAGGTTTGGGAAGCGTGTCAAACGATACAAAATCGAATATCAGCTTAAAGGTGGGGACAAAATGAAGCCGCTTGTAGGTGTCATCATGGGAAGTACATCTGATTGGGAAACAATGAAAAATGCGTGCGACATCTTAGAGGAATTAAACATTCCGTATGAAAAACAGGTAGTATCCGCACACCGGACACCTGACTTGATGTTTGAATATGCGACTGAAGCAAGAGGTAAAGGACTAAAGGTCATCATTGCCGGTGCTGGAGGCGCAGCACATTTACCGGGGATGGTCGCAGCAAAAACGACACTGCCGGTCATTGGTGTGCCTGTACAATCAAAAGCACTAAACGGTCTGGATTCCTTATTATCCATCGTTCAAATGCCAGGCGGTGTCCCAGTTGCTACAGTAGCAATTGGCAAAGCCGGTGCAACAAATGCAGGCCTTCTTGCCGCACAAATGATTTCAGCATTTGATGAAACAATCGCAGCTCGCCTTGAAGAAAGAAGAGAGCAGACAAAACAGACTGTACTAGAAAGCAGTGATCAGCTTGGCTAAGCAGACCATTTTTCCAAACGCAACCATCGGTATCATTGGCGGCGGACAGCTTGGCAGATATATGGCTGTCAGCGCAAAGCAAATGGGGTACCGGGCAGCAGTTCTAGACCCGGTCACACAATCTCCTTGCGGACAGGTTGCCGATACAGAAATCACAGCCGCATATAGTGATCTTGAAGCGATTCGAAAGCTGGCAGAAATCAGCGATGTGGTGACTTATGAGTTTGAAAATATCGATTATGATGCACTGAATCAGCTGAAGGAAGAAGCCTATTTACCACAAGGAAGCGACCTTCTTCTTTTAACTCAAAATCGTGAGACCGAGAAAAAAGGGATTGTAGACGCAGGCTGTGAAGTAGCACCTTACCGCATCATTCATAATGAGAAAGAGCTGGAAGATGCAGTAGACGTGCTCGGTTTGCCAGCCGTGCTGAAAACATGCAGAGGCGGCTACGACGGAAAAGGACAGTACGTCATCAAAGAAAAAGGACAGCTTCAGGAAGCAGCTGCACTTCTCACACATGGAACTTGTATTTTAGAAAGCTGGGTTCCATTCCAAATGGAGCTTTCGGTGATCGTCACTCGTTCTGTTCATGGAGAGATCGCAGTATTCCCAGTCGCTGAGAACATTCATAAGCATAATATTTTGTTCCAAAGCATTTTACCTGCAAGGGTAGAGAACCGCATTCAGGAGAAGGCGAAAGAACTGGCAACAACACTGGCTGAAAAGCTAGGGCTGGTTGGTACCCTTGCTGTAGAACTGTTCCTGACAAATGACGGAAAGCTGCTCGTCAATGAACTGGCACCACGCCCGCATAATTCTGGTCATTATACGCTCGATTTATGTGAGACAAGTCAGTTTGAACAGCACGTCCGCGCTATATGTGGTCTACCGCTTGGCGGTACAGCCCTTTTATCAGAGGGAATGATGGTGAATTTATTAGGCGATGAAGTGGACATTCCAAAAGAGCATCCTGAGCTTCTCAAAGAAGCGAAGCTTTATCTATATGGAAAGCATGAAGTAAAAGCCGGCCGCAAAATGGGGCATATGACGTTTATGAAACAGCTCGATGATGAATGGATGACAAACATCACAAAGATATGGACTGAAAGAGATGGAGGAAACGGGAAATGATCGAACGTTACGCACGACCAGAAATGTCAGCAATCTGGACAGAGGAAAACAAATTTAATGCATGGCTTGAAGTAGAAATTCTCGCTTGTGAAGCTTGGGCAGAGCTTGGCGTCATTCCGAAAGAAGACGTTGTGACAATGCGCAAAAATGCAAGCTTTGATATTGGACGTATTCTGGAGATTGAACAAGACACGCGCCACGACGTGGTTGCCTTTACGCGTGCTGTATCTGAATCTCTAGGAGAGGAAAGAAAGTGGGTTCATTACGGATTAACATCGACAGACGTAGTGGATACGGCGCTTTCATATCTATTAAAACAGGCGAATGATATCTTGCTCAAGGACATTGAGAGATTTGTTGACATACTAAAAGAAAAAGCAAAAGAGCACAAATATACCGTCATGATGGGCCGTACACACGGTGTACACGCTGAACCGACAACATTTGGCCTGAAGCTTGGTCTTTGGTACGAAGAAATGAAGCGTAACCTAGAACGTTTTAAACAAGCAAAAGCTGGCATTGAATACGGCAAAATCTCTGGAGCTGTTGGCACATATGCGAACATCGACCCGTTTGTTGAGCAATATGTATGTGAGAAACTTGGCATCAAAGCTGCACCAATTTCAACCCAAACCTTGCAGCGTGACCGCCATGCAGATTACATGGCTACTCTTGCTTTAGTCGCAACGAGCATTGAGAAATTTGCTGTTGAAATTCGTGGTCTACAAAAGAGTGAAACACGTGAAGTAGAAGAGTTCTTTGCAAAAGGACAAAAAGGATCATCAGCGATGCCGCATAAGCGTAACCCAATCGGTTCTGAGAATATGACTGGGATTGCCCGTGTGATCCGTGGATATATGCTGACAGCTTATGAAAATGTGCCGCTTTGGCATGAGCGTGATATTTCTCATTCATCTGCTGAGCGCATCATTTTACCAGATGCTACGATTGCACTGAACTATATGCTCAACCGTTTCTCAAACATCGTGAAAAACTTGACGGTCTTCCCTGAGAACATGAAACGCAACATGGACCGCACACTTGGCTTAATTTACTCACAGCGCGTTCTTCTTGCCTTAATCGATACAGGCATGGCACGTGAAGAGGCATATGACACGGTTCAGCCAAAGGCAATGGAAGCGTGGGAGAAGCAAGTGCCGTTCCGTTCATTAGTAGAAGCAGAAGAAAAAATCACGTCACGTTTAACACCTGAACAAATCGCTGACTGCTTCGATTACAACTATCATTTGAAAAATGTCGATATGATTTTCGAACGTCTAGGTCTTGCGTAAGAAATGGGTCGCCTGCTCGCCAGGCGCCCAATCCTGAAAATTGCCAACATTCAAATTAGGAGGCCAACCTGAATGACTGTGAAACAAGAACTTCTCTACGAAGGCAAAGCGAAAAGAATTTATCAGACCGATGACGAGCATATTTTATATGTTGAATATAAAGACTCAGCTACAGCATTTAACGGCGAAAAGAAAGCTGAAATCGAAGGCAAAGGCAGACTGAACAACGAGATTTCAAGCTTAATCTTTCAAATGCTGCATGAAAAGGGGGTCAACAATCACTTTGTAAAACGCCTCTCTGAAACAGAACAGCTCATTCAAAAGGTACAGATTGTTCCGCTTGAAGTCGTTGTACGAAATGTAGTGGCGGGCAGTATGTCAAAACGCCTTGGCATTCCAGAGGGAACGAAACTGGACACACCTTTGATTGAGTTTTACTACAAAGATGATGCGCTCGGCGATCCGCTCATTACAGAAGATCATATCCGCATTTTACATGCAGCGACACCTGAACAGGTAGAGGAAATGAAACAGATCACAAGACAAGTGAATGAAGAATTAAAGCAAATCTTCTCAGACTGTCATGTGAATTTAATTGATTTCAAGCTTGAATTCGGAATAGATCACGAGAATCGTATTTTGCTAGCTGATGAGATTTCACCTGATACGTGCAGGCTTTGGGACAAAGATACAAACGAAAAGCTTGATAAAGACGTGTTCAGACGAAACCTGGGCGGCTTAACGAATGCATACGAAGAAATTTTCAAAAGACTTGGAGGCCATAAACATGTATAAAGTGAAAATTTTTGTCAGCTTAAAAGAGAGCGTTCTTGATCCACAAGGAAGTGCCGTGCAGCACGCTTTGCACAGCATGTCTTATCAGGAAGTAAAGGATGTCCGTATCGGTAAATACATGGAGCTTGTCATTGAAAAATCAGATCGTGATTTAGACACAGTCGTCAAAGAAATGTGCGAAAAATTACTTGCCAACACGGTGATTGAAGATTACCGCTATGAGGTGGAGGAGGTTGTCGCACAGTGAAGTTTGCAGTGATCGTCTTGCCTGGCTCTAACTGTGATATCGATATGTACCATGCGATTCAAGATGAGCTAGGTGAACAAGTTGAATATGTATGGCACGACGAAACGAGTCTTGACGGATTTGACGGTGTACTCGTACCAGGCGGTTTCTCTTATGGGGATTACTTAAGATGTGGTGCGATCGCCCGCTTCTCAAACATCATGCCGGCGGTGAAGAAAGCAGCTGAGGAAGGAAAACCTGTTCTTGGTGTTTGTAACGGGTTCCAAATTCTTCAGGAGCTAGGCATTCTTCCGGGTGCGATGAGACGAAATAAAGACTTGAAGTTTATCTGTCGACCAGTTGAACTCATTGTAGAAAACAACGAAACGCAATTTACAAGCGGTTATCAAAAAGGCGAATCCATTACGATTCCTGTAGCGCACGGTGAAGGCAACTTCTACTGTGATGAAGACACTTTAGCGAAGCTCATTGAACGCGGCCAAATCGCTTTCACTTACGGAGACGATATTAACGGCAGTGTGAATCGAATTGCAGGTGTAACGAATGAAGAGGGCAATGTACTCGGCATGATGCCGCACCCTGAGCGCGCGGTTGATTCATTACTAGGCAGCGCAGACGGACTTAAATTGTTTCAATCTATCGTGAAAAATTGGAGGGACACTCATGTCACTACTGCTTGAACCAAGTCACAAGCAAATTAAAGAAGAGAAATTGTATCAGCAAATGGGATTGAGTGATGAAGAATTCGCTTTAATCGAATCCATTATTGGCAGGCTGCCAAACTACACAGAAACGGGTATTTTTTCTGTCATGTGGTCAGAGCATTGCAGTTATAAAAACTCAAAGCCTGTTTTAAGCAAATTCCCGACAAAAGGAGAACATGTCCTTCAAGGTCCTGGGGAAGGCGCTGGAATCGTTGATATTGGAGACAACCAAGCGGTTGTATTTAAAATCGAATCACATAACCATCCATCTGCGATTGAACCGTATCAAGGAGCGGCGACAGGTGTCGGCGGAATTATCCGTGATGTATTCTCCATGGGTGCGCGTCCAATTGCTGTATTAAACTCTCTTCGTTTTGGTGAACTGACTTCACCGCGCGTGAAGTACTTGTTTGAAGAAGTAGTGGCAGGGATCGCAGGCTATGGAAACTGTATCGGAATTCCAACAGTCGGCGGAGAGGTTCATTTCGATCAAAGCTATGAAGGCAACCCGCTCGTGAATGCAATGTGTGTTGGACTAATCAACCATGAAGACATCAAAAAAGGGCAGGCCAAAGGTGTTGGCAACACGGTCATGTACGTTGGGGCCAAAACGGGACGTGACGGAATTCACGGTGCAACATTTGCATCTGAGGAATTTTCTGATGAATCAGAAGAAAAACGCTCAGCTGTTCAAGTCGGTGATCCGTTTATGGAAAAACTGCTGCTTGAAGCGTGCCTTGAAGTCATCAAAAACGATGCACTCATTGGGATTCAGGATATGGGAGCGGCTGGCTTAACAAGCTCAAGTGCGGAAATGGCGAGTAAAGCAGGTTCTGGTATCGAGATGAATCTAGATCTCATCCCGCAGCGTGAAACAGGCATGTCAGCATACGAAATGATGCTGTCTGAATCTCAAGAGAGAATGCTTCTGGTCATTGAAAAAGGTCGTGAACAAGAAATCATTGATATTTTTGAAAAATATGATCTTGAAGCGGTATCAGTCGGTCATGTGACAGACGATAAAATGCTTCGTTTACTCCATCAAGGTGAAGTGGTATGTGAGCTTCCTGTTGACGCTCTTGCAGAAGAAGCGCCGGTTTATCACAAACCGTCAAGTGAGCCTGCCTACTACCGTGAGTTTTTAGAAACAAAAGTTGAAGCACCTGCTATCACAGATGCAGCAGACACGTTAAAGCAGCTCCTTCAGCAGCCAACGATCGCAAGTAAAGAATGGGTCTATGATCAATATGACTACATGGTTCGGACAAATACAGTCGTTGCACCAGGCTCTGATGCGGGCGTTTTAAGAATCCGTGGAACGAAAAAAGCCCTTGCGATGACAACCGATTGTAACGCTCGTTATCTCTACCTTGATCCAGAGGTCGGCGGGAAAATCGCAGTCGCAGAAGCAGCACGTAACATTGTGTGCTCAGGCGCTCGTCCACTTGCAGTAACAGATAACTTAAACTTCGGTAACCCAGAAAAACCAGAAATTTTCTGGCAAATTGAAAAATCTGCTGACGGTATTAGCGAAGCGTGCCGCAAGCTAAGCACACCAGTTATCGGTGGTAACGTCTCTTTATATAACGAATCAAATGGAACAGCCATTTACCCAACACCAGTCATTGGGATGGTTGGTTTGGTTGAAGATACAGCTCATATTACGACGCAGTCGTTCCAGCAGGCTGGCGATGTAATTTTCGTGATTGGTGAGACGAAGGAAGAATTCGCAGGCAGTGAGCTACAAAAGATGACAGAAGGCCGTATTTACGGAAAAGCACCGGAAATTGATTTGGATGTAGAGCTCACGCGTCAGGAAGCCCTTCTTGCTGCGATTCAAAACGGACTTGTTCAATCAGCACACGATGTGTCTGAAGGCGGTCTTGGTGTCGCACTTGCTGAAAGTACATTTGGAACAGACGGTCTTGGCGCTCATATCCAAATGGATTTAAACAGCGCAGCTTCATTATTTAGTGAAACACAGTCACGTTTTGTTGTCACAGTGAAACCAGAGCACCGCGAAGCGTTTGCTGCGGCTGTCAAAGATGCGAAAGAAGTTGGAACGGTCACAAATGATGGTGTATTCACCGTCAAAAATCAAGAAGGACAACAATGGATTCATGCAGCGGTCAATGAACTTGAACGCGCATGGAAAGGAGCGATCCCATGCTTGCTGAAATCAGAGGCTTAAACGAAGAGTGTGGCGTCTTTGGGGTTTGGGGACACGAAGAAGCCCCGCAAATCACATATTACGGATTGCATAGTCTTCAGCACCGAGGACAAGAAGGTGCGGGAATCATTGCAACAGATGGTGAAAACCTGACGGCACATAAAGGCCTTGGACTGATTACGGAAGTCTTTCAAAACGGTGAGCTAAAGGATTTGAAAGGAAAAGGTGCAATCGGACATGTCCGGTATGCGACAGCAGGCGGAGGCGGCTTTGAAAATGTGCAGCCCCTCTTCTTCCGCTCGCAAAACAACGGCAGTCTTGCCCTTGCTCATAATGGGAACTTAGTGAATGCAACGCAATTAAAGCAGCAGCTAGAGAACCAGGGGAGTATATTTCAGACATCTTCTGACACTGAAGTGCTCGCTCATTTAATTAAACGCAGCGGCTATATTGAATTGAAAGAGCAGATCAAAAATGCTCTGTCCATGCTTAAAGGAGCATATGCTTTCTTAATTATGACGGAAACTGAAATGATTGTGGCACTTGATCCGAACGGCTTACGTCCGCTTTCACTTGGTATGCTTGGGGACGCTTATGTCGTTGCTTCTGAAACATGTGCATTTGACGTTGTCGGCGCCACGTATTTACGAGATGTGGAGCCTGGCGAAATGCTGATTATTAATGATGAAGGCCTCAAATCTGAGCGCTTCTCCATGAATATTAACCGCAGTATGTGCAGCATGGAATACATTTATTTCTCAAGACCTGACAGCAATATCAACGGTATCAACGTGCATAGTGCGAGAAAGAACCTTGGCAAAAAGCTTGCTGAGGAAGCGCATGTCGAAGCAGATGTTGTGACAGGAGTACCAGATTCTAGTATTTCTGCAGCGATTGGATATGCCGAAGCAACAGGTATTCCATATGAGCTCGGTTTAATTAAAAACCGTTATGTCGGCAGAACCTTTATCCAGCCGTCTCAAGCACTGCGTGAGCAGGGCGTGCGCATGAAGCTGTCTGCTGTGCGCGGGGTCGTCGAAGGAAAGCGTGTCGTGATGGTGGATGATTCCATCGTACGCGGAACAACAAGCCGCCGCATTGTGACGATGCTAAGAGAAGCGGGTGCGACGGAAGTCCATGTCCGCATTAGTTCACCGCCAATTGCACATCCGTGTTTTTATGGAATTGATACGTCCACACATGAAGAGCTGATTGCTTCTTCTCATTCAGTGGAAGAAATTAGACAGGAAATCGGTGCAGACTCCATTGCCTTTTTATCTGTAGACGGTTTAATGGACGGGATTGGCAGAAAGTATGATGATCCGCAGCGCGGTCAATGCTTAGCATGCTTTACTGGGAAATACCCGACGGAAATTTATGAAGATACTGTTCTTCCGCATGTGAAGGAAACAGCACTGATGAAATAATCGAATAAAGGAGCAGCAGTCAAGATGATTTGATATGCTGCTCTTTCATTCTGCTGAAAATAAATGGAAGAGAAGCAGCTAAAAGGAGTGAATGGGATGTCAGAAGCATATAAAAACGCCGGTGTCGACATCGAAGCAGGATACGAAGCCGTCAAACGAATGAAAACACACGTAGAACGTACAAAAAGAGCAGGCGTCATGGGTGCTCTAGGTGGATTTGGCGGTATGTTTGATTTATCTGAGCTGCCATACAAAAAGCCCGTTCTTGTTTCAGGAACAGATGGTGTTGGAACAAAATTAAAGCTTGCCTTTTTAATGGATCAACACGATACGATCGGCGTCGATGCCGTGGCGATGTGTGTCAACGATGTGCTTGCACAAGGGGCAGAACCGCTCTTTTTCTTAGATTACTTAGCAGTCGGGAAAGCAGATCCTTTGAAAATTGAATCCATTGTTAAAGGTGTGGCTGACGGCTGTGAGCAGTCTGGTTCAGCGCTTGTCGGCGGAGAAACAGCAGAAATGCCGGGTCTTTATACAGAAGATGAATATGATATTGCTGGTTTTTCAGTAGGCGTGGTTGAAAAGGATGAAATCGTGACAGGTGAAAGCATCAAAGAGGGGCACTTGCTGATTGGACTCAGCTCAAGCGGAATTCATAGCAATGGGTACTCTCTCGTTCGTAAAGTATTGCTTGAAGACGCTGGTCTTGACCTTCATCAAACGTATGAACCTTTTACAAGACCGCTTGGAGAAGAGCTTCTTGAACCGACCAAAATTTATGTGAAGCCTGTTCTTAAACAAGTGAAAGCCGGTAAGGTTGACGGTATGGCACATGTGACAGGCGGCGGCTTTATTGAAAATTTACCACGTATGCTGCCTGAAGGGCTTGGCGTTGAGATTGATAACGGCTCATGGCCGGTACCGCCAATTTTCTCCTTTATTCAAGAAAAAGGACAGTTAAAGGCTGAAGAAATGTTCAATGTGTTTAATATGGGCATTGGTTTTGTCTTAGCCGTAAAAGAAGATGACCTTGTCGAAGTGATCAGAGGACTTGAAGAAGACGGAGAGAAAGCTTTTCTCATCGGCCGTGTTCAAAAAGGAGAAGGTGTCACATTCGGCGGTGGAAGCCTCTCATGAAGAAGTTTGCGATCTTCGCCTCTGGAAGCGGGACGAATTTTCAAGCCATTATTGATACATTAAAAAAGGAACAGTGGCAGGCAGAGGCCGCCATTGTGATTTGTGATAAACCGGGGGCAAAGGTGCTGAAGCGTGCTGAGAAAGAGGGCATTCCCTCCTTTGCATTTACCCCGAAGGCTTTTCCGAATAAAGCCGCTTTTGAACAAACGATCATTGAACAGCTTAGGCTGCATGAAGTGGAATGGGTTTTCCTTGCTGGGTATATGAGACTGATTGGTCCGACATTACTTGAAGCATTCAGAGGGAAAATTGTCAATATCCATCCGTCTTTGCTGCCAGCCTTCCCAGGGCTTGATGCTATTGGCCAAGCCTATCAAGCAGGCGTCAAAGTGGCAGGCATCACTATCCATTTTGTCGATGAAGGCATGGATACAGGTCCAATCATTGACCAAGCGTCGATTTACATCGAACAAGGGGAAGAGCTTGAATCGATTGAAAAAAGAATGCATGAACTAGAACACACACTATATCCAAAAGTGATCAAATCACTTTTAGAATTATCTTAATGAGGTGACGAAGGCATGACGATCAAACGCGCATTAATCAGTGTTTCCGATAAAACGAATCTTGTACCTTTTGTGAAAGAATTAACAGAACTTGGTGTTGAAGTGATTTCAACTGGAGGTACACACAAGCTTCTTCAAGAGAACGGCATTGATGTCATTGGAATTTCAGAAGTCACTGGATTCCCTGAAATCATGGACGGACGACTCAAAACACTTCACCCAAACATTCATGGCGGACTTTTAGCAGTGAGAGAAAACGATGAGCATATGGCACAGATTGAAAAGCATGGCATTCAGCCGATTGATCTAGTTGTCGTGAATCTCTATCCATTCAAAGAGACGATCTCAAAAGCCGATGTGACATATGAAGAAGCAATTGAAAACATTGATATTGGCGGACCGGGAATGCTTCGTGCAGCATCAAAAAACCATCAAGACGTCACAGTGATTGTCGATCCTCGTGATTATGATTCAGTCATTCAGCAAATCAAAGAAGGCGGCGTGTCACTAGAGAAAAAGCGTGAGCTCGCTGCAAAGGTATTCCGTCATACGGCTGCATACGATGCTCTGATTGCGGATTACTTAACAAACTTTGTCGGAGAAACAGAGCCAGAACAGTTCACTGTCACGTTTGAGAAAAAACAATCTCTTCGTTATGGAGAAAACCCGCACCAAGCGGCGACTTTCTATGAAAATGCTCTTCCAGCGAAAGGTTCGTTGGCTACTGCAAAGCAATTACATGGAAAAGAGCTTTCCTATAACAATATTAAAGATGCAGATGCAGCACTCCAAATTGTACGAGAATTCACGGAGCCGGCCGCTGTTGCTGTGAAGCATATGAACCCGTGCGGCGTTGGTACAGGAGAAACGATTGCAGAAGCATTTGACCGAGCGTTCAAGGCAGACGAAACTTCTATTTTTGGCGGCATTGTGGCACTTAACCGTGAAGTAGATAAACAAACGGCTGACGTACTGCATACGATTTTCTTAGAAATTGTCATCGCTCCTTCGTTCAGCCAAGAAGCACTTGACGTGTTAACGGCGAAAAAGAACCTTCGTCTATTAACATTAGATGTAGAAGCGGATCTCGGAAAAAAAGAAAAACAGCTGACAAGTGTCCATGGCGGATTGCTTGTTCAGGATATTGATACGTATGGCTTAGAGGAAGCAACGATCTCTATTCCAACGAAAAGAGAACCAACAGAAGACGAATGGAAAGACTTAAAACTTGCTTGGAAAGTGGTCAAGCATGTGAAATCAAATGCCATTGTTCTTGCGAAAGATCAAATGACAGCAGGGATCGGTGCTGGTCAAATGAACCGTGTTGGCTCAGCGAACATTGCGATTGAGCAAGCAGGTGAAAAGGCAAAAGGAAGCGCACTAGGCTCTGATGCGTTCTTCCCAATGGGCGATACAGTGGAAGCTGCTGCAAAGGCAGGCGTCACAGCGATCATTCAGCCAGGCGGATCTATTCGTGATGAAGAATCGATTCAAAAGGCAGATGAATACGGCATCGCCATGGTCTTCACTGGCGTTAGACATTTCAAACATTAAGGGGATGACAGAGTGAACGTACTAATTATCGGCAGAGGCGGAAGAGAGCATACCATCGCATGGAAAGTGAATCAAAGTGAACTTGTCAGCCAAGTATTTGTCGCACCCGGCAATGATGGAATGACAGATGCTGCGAAGCTTGTACCAATCGACGAAGGCGATCATGAGGCATTAATTCGTTTTGCAAAAGAAAACGAAATCGGCTTAACCATTGTCGGTCCAGAGGTTCCTTTAATCGCAGGTGTCGTTGATGCATTTGAAGAAGCAGGTCTAAAAGTATTTGGACCGAATGCAAAAGCTGCGGTCATTGAAGGCTCAAAGGAATTTGCAAAAGACTTAATGAAAAATTATGATATCCCAACAGCCGCTTATGCTACCTTCACATCGTTTGAAGAAGCGAAGGCATATGTGGAAGAAAAGGGTGCGCCGATTGTGATTAAAGCAGACGGTCTCGCCGCAGGAAAAGGTGTGACAGTCGCGATGACGCTTGAAGAGGCGATCGACTGTCTGCATGATTTCTTAGAGGATGAAAAGTTTGGCGATGCCAGTGCATCTGTTGTTATCGAAGAATTTTTAACAGGCGAGGAATTTTCACTCATGGCCTTTGTCAACGGAGAAAAGGTGTACCCGATGGTGATTGCGCAGGATCACAAACGGGCCTTTGAAGATGACAAAGGGCCGAATACCGGCGGAATGGGGGCTTATTCACCAGTTCCGCAGATTTCAGATGAAGTGGTTCAGAAAGCGGTGGAGGACGTCGTCAAACCGGCAGCTCGCGCAATGGTGCAGGAAGGGCGTCCATTTACAGGCATTTTATATGCTGGCTTAATGCTGACACCAGAAGGCTCAAAGGTGATTGAATTCAATGCACGCTTTGGCGACCCTGAAACGCAAGTGGTTCTCCCTCGTCTACAATCAGATCTAGTTCAAGTATTTCTCGATATTCTTGATGGAAAAGATGTGGACTTACAGTGGAAAGACACTGCGGCTGTCAGTGTGGTTCTTGCATCAGAAGGATACCCAGAAGACTATGCAAAAGGCACACCAATCGGTACCTTGCAAACGACTGTCTCTGATGTCGTGACCTTCCACGCAGGAACAAAAAAAGAAAACAATCAATTCGTCACGAATGGCGGCCGTGTAGCGAATGTAACCGCATTTGACGACACATTTGAAGCAGCAAGATCAAGAGTGTATGAAGCGGTTGAAGAAATCATTCAGCCAGGTCTATTTTATCGCCGTGACATTGGTGCCCGTGCGCTGAAGGCTGCGGGGAAAAACGTTTAATCAAAACACCTTTCTATCTGACGAGATGGAAAGGTGTTTTTTGTTCATGAGAAGGGATGATGCTCGAATATGAAGAAGTAATATGGGATGACGAATTTATGAGGAGGCAGCATGGTCATTCAAGGAATCATTCTATTTGCCATCGTTCTACTTATTTTATTTATACTGTTCTCAAATCTCATCATGTATGAAGCGAGAAAGCAAAACAAAGCCAAAAAAGGCTCAGCCATTAGGTATATGATCATGTCGATTTTTTCTGGTATCGTCATTGTTTCATGTTCCATTTGGATTTTTTTTATTAGCTGATTTATAAGAGAGGATGAGTATATGGTGCAATTGAAGGAACTTGCGAACGAGCGTTTTTCTGCCTCGATCTGTATTGATTCATTTAATGAGCGAATCCGTTTGGATGACTATAGCGGCAGGGTGCGGGATGTGATTCAGTCGGTTCTTCAGGAAGCGGCGGACTGTAAGGCTTCTAAGGTCATTGTGAAAGTCAGGCGTGAGCATATGCCTCTTTTTTTAGAAAAAGGCTTTCGGCTTGAAGGTGTGTTTTCTCATTATTTTCTTGGAAGTGATGCGTACGGCATGTCGCTCTTTCTGACGGAGAGTCGAATGAACAGCCCGTATTGGCTGAAGGAAGATGAAATTGTTGCGTCTATTCAAGAAAAGCCTCTCAAAAAAGATCAAGGCACGTGGCAGGATGAGTATGTGATGAGGAAAGCGGATACGCAGGATATTCACAAGCTGGCAAAGCTCTATGATACCGTCTTTGAAACGTATCCTACGCCAATGAATGAGCCAGATTACATCCAAAAGGTGATGGAGGAAGGGACGGTTTTTTATGCCGTTGAACATGACGGGCACATTGTGAGTGCAGCATCTGCTGAAATCAATGACCCTTATGGTCATGCGGAATTAACAGATTGTGCGACCCTTCCGGCATACAGAAAGCTAGGATTCATGCACCATTTGATTCTAGCACTCGAAAAGGAACTTCAATCCATGCACATTTATGTCTTTTATTCTCTTGCACGTGCACTATCCTATGGAATGAATCAAGTGTTTTATCAGCTCGGCTATACGTATACCGGCCGTTTTCAAAACAACTGCTATATTTTTGACAAAATTGAAGATATGAATCTATGGGTCAAAACGCCGAATGAATCATGAAATGGTTCTCATCTGATCAAGCAGACCAGATAGGCGGTACGCCATGATACTGAGCTGCAGCTTCATCCGATCATCCGTGGATTTGAGGCTGCAGCCTGTTCTCGTTTCAATTTGTTTCAGCCGGTAGCTTAATGTATGTCTGTGAATAAACAATTCTCCCGCAGATTTTTGAATATTTTCATTGTGGGCCAAATACACTTCGAGTGTATGGATCAGGTCTGCTCCCTGTTTTTTCGTATAAAGCAAAGGACTTAACAGCTCCACGTAAAAGTCATGCAAATTCATCCCCGCTTCATTCATTTCAAGAAGCATCCCGTATAAGCCAAGCTTCTGATAATGAATGATGCATTCGTCTGTCTTTAAAAGCGGAAGAAGCCTTGCTGCATACTGCGCTTCTTTCGCGCTTTTTGCAAAGAGACCGATCTGGTCATAGGCTCTCCCAATGCCAATCACGATCGGATGGACGGGAAAAAAATAAGACCAAGTGCTCCGGCACTCTTCTGCTGCGCGATACCACTCCGTTTCTTGAAACGCTTTTTTTCCTGCGGGGGTAAGAACAAAAATGGAATCGAGCCTTGTCTTAAGTAAAAAAGGAATATGTCTGCGTTCAAATATCGACGTGAGCAATTGAGATAGGCGCTGCATCATTTGGTGATCGAGCTGTGTGTGCTGATGCTGAAATTGAAAGTAGATGACCACCTGCTCATCGCTCATATCATATTGCAGCTTAGTTGCTTGTTCGATGACATAGCTTTCTTCTGTATATTGCTGCTGCAAAATATCATCTAACAAATGACCTTGCATTTGGTTTTCTGTATCTTGAATGGCTTTTTGCTTCAGCCATTCAATCGCATACACGGCCCCGGCATGCTCGATGGCAATCGCGTCGAGATGATGCCACGCATCCTTTCTCTTCAAAGATACAATAAACCCGAAAATATCACCCATCGCAATCACCGGACATGCAGCAAGGACAAACGCACCGCATGTGTCATAAACGAGCCGTCCTTTCTCCTCAGCCTGCTTAAGAAGAGAAGAGGTTTCAATCGGTTCGTCATCTGTTAGAAAGCCCAAAGCAGGAGAATATGTCACGTCATCTGTTTCGAAATGAGCTGCTGTTTGATGTAAAAAAACATCAAGCACAACGATGTTTGCCGAAGTGAGATGTGCCAGCTCATCTGTAATTTGTGTGACATTTTTATTGCTGACATTTAAATGAGTCAGTCTTTGGTGAATGGCTGAAGAATATTTAAGCTGATGAAGCTGGCTGCTGACGATTTGCTCTAGAACGGCTTTTGTAATGTCTGAGAAGTTGACATGTGAAGGAATCTCGATGAGTGGAATGCCGCTGTTTTTGGCAGCTTCAATCAGTGATGCAGGAATTTCCGTTAAGTACACGCCTTTATAAATGGCAATGGCGGATAGACGATCAGATTGAATCAGTTCTTCAAGCCGGGCGCGCCTTTCCCTATTGTCTGCAAGCCCAAAGCCGGTTGTGACAAGCAGCTCTCCTTCTGAAAGCCTTGAAGTATCTTCGATAATTTCCACGATGGTCACCCACTGAATGAGGCGATCCAGTCCATTTTCTCCAGCAAGCAGCTTTGTTTCCTTCATGATATCGAGCGAGAGTGCATCTTTGACGAGAATCGCCATAGACTCATGACCTCCTTTTGAACACTCTTATACACGATGTATAAAAAATACGTGTGAAATTCGGGCATGTGGCGAATGGAGGATGACTGCCCTCTTGATTAAGCTAATCTTATAACAAGTATACAAAATTTTCTTGCGATTCATGAAAAAAGAAAGATGCAGCTGCTGACGAGAGAGGGAGGAATGACAAAGTGGAGACCCGGGATTACTTAATCAAACCAATGTTGAATCAGCATTATCCTGTGGCTGTGAAAGGAGAGGGGATTTATTTATATGATCGGGACGGGAAAAAATATTTAGACGGCTCATCTGGTGCTGTCACGGCAAGTATTGGACATGGCATAAGAGACATCATTGATGCCATGACAGAGCAAGCGGAAAAGGTGAGCTTTACGTACAGATCACAATTCACAAATGAACCAGCGGAAGAACTTGCCTATGAATTGAGTACGCTCTGCCCAGGGAACCTGAACTGGTCTTTTTTTGTCGGAAGCGGATCAGAGGCTACAGAAACCGCCATGAAAATTGCCATTCAGCATTGGCAGGAGCGGGGAAAGGCTGAAAAGAATCACATCATCTCAAGATGGATGAGTTATCACGGCATCACACTTGGTGCGCTGTCGATGTCAGGACATATTGCAAGGAGAGAGCGCTTTGAACCACTGCTCGAAAAACACCCGGTGCTGTCTCCGCCATACAGCTACCGTTCATGGCTGCCAAAGGAAGAAAGCAAACAGGTCGAATGGTATGTCCAGGAATTTAAAACCGTCATTCAGCGTATAGGAAAAGAGAGGATTGCGGCTTTTATTGCAGAGCCGATTGTTGGAGCAGCGGGCGCGGCACTTGTACCGCCAGATGGATATTTTGAGGCAATGAAGCGTGTCTGTGAGGAAAACGATATTTTAATGATTGCAGATGAAGTCATGACAGGCTTTGGACGAACTGGGAAAATGTTTGCTATGGAACATTGGGGCGTCGTCCCAGACATTATGGTGCTTGGAAAAGGCATGAGTGCCGGCTATTCACCGATTGCGGCAGCTGTCTCAGCGGATCATGTGATTGCACCAATTCTCAGCGGTTCGGGCTCTGTGATGGCAGGCCACACATATAGCGGCAATCCGCTTTCAGCAGCCGTCTCACTGGCTGTCATTCGATATATGAAAAAACACCAGCTTCCAGAACGAGCTGATCTGTCTGGCCGATATTTAATGAATGCTTTAAAGGATTTGCAAACAAACCATTCCATCATAGGAGATGTGAGAGGAAAGGGACTGCTTATTGGCATTGAGTTTGTCGCAGACCGATTATCGAAAACACCATTTCCTGCCCATGCTCAAATGACACATTTAGTTGTGGAGACGGCCAAACAGAATGGTTTGCTTGTTTACCCAGCAAGCGCTGGAGAGGATGGCGTAGGAGGTGCAGCAATCATGATCGCACCGCCGCTTTCCATCGCGCAGCAGGAGATGGATGAACTCATTCATTTATTCGGGCAGACAATGACGCAAGTTGAACAAGAAGTCATCAATCGAGGGTTTTTCCCATCTGCGATGTAGGGAGGAAAGAGGATGAACAAAACAGCGAGTCTTGATGAAGTGATCACACATTTTAAGGACGGGATGACCATCATGTTTGGCGGGTTTGGCGGTGTGGGGTCACCGCCATCATTGATCGATGCCATCCTAGAAGCCAATATCAAAGACCTGACATTGATCGGAAACGATGCAGGCTTCCCGCAAATCGGTGTTGGCAGGCTGATCACAGAAGGAAGGGTGAAGAAAATCATTGCTTCACATATTGGCTCTAATCCAATTGCCGGGCAGAAAATGCAGGCGGGTACACTAGACGTTCTTTTTTACCCGCAGGGCATTCTAGCGGAAAAGATTCGGGCAGGCGGAATGGGTTTAGCGGGCATTGTGACAGATGTCGGCATGGATAGCCTCAATCTTGATGAGAAACAATTGGTTCCGCTAGGTGGAAAGCAGTATATTCTTGAGCCTGCGCTGACTGCAGATATTGCGATTGTGAATGCCCTCAAAGCAGATGAAGCAGGGAACCTGATTTTTGATAAAAGTGCACGGAATACAAACCCGATTGTGGCGATGGCAGGAGACTGGACCATTGCAGAAGTAGAAGAGATTGTGCCTGTGGGCAGGCTTCATCCAGAGGAAATTGTGACGCCAGGCGTATTTGTGAACCAGATCGTGCAATCAAAAGGAGTGAACTGGACATGGGCATGGGAGACATCGATTTAAGACACCGCATAGCCAAACGTGCGGCACAGGAAATTGAAGATGGGATGATCGTCAATCTTGGGATCGGCATCCCAACCCTTGCAGCTGAATACATCCCACCACATTACGAGGTGTGGCTGCATGCAGAAAACGGCATTATGGGAGCAGGCGCTTCACCAGCACGAGGGGAAGAAGACCCGAATTTGTGCAATGCCGGAGGTTTCCCTATTACGTTAACAAAAGGCGGCTCATATATGGACAGCACAACCGCTTTTGGCATCATTCGCAAAGGGATGCTGGATATGACGATTTTAGGTGCACTAGAAGTCAGCAGTCAGGGGGATCTTGCGAATTGGATTGTACCAGGTAAACGAGTACCGGGTATGGGCGGAGCGATTGAACTCGCGCAAAAAGCGAAAAAGGTAGTGGTCGTGATGAGCCACCTTGATAAACACGGACAATCTAAGATAAAAGCCGCCTGCACGCTCCCTTTAACAGCTAAGTCTTGTGTGGATCTGATTATTACAGATATGGCAGTCATTGAGGTCAAATCACAGCTGCTCATTTTGCGTGAAGTCATGCCGCCGTTTCAGCCGGAAGATGTCATGAGGGCGACAGAGGCGCCGCTCATTTTAGCGCCTGATGTCAAATCTGTTGTGTAGAAAGGATGACCGACTTGCAGCCAACCACACGTATCAGAAACTGGATGAAAGAGCATAAGGAGGAAGCCGTGACGCTTCTTCAGCAAATGGTGCAATGTGACAGCACACAAGGGAATGAGCAAGAAGTACAGCAAATCGTAGCAAATAAACTTTCTGCCATTGGCTTTGATGTCGACATATGGGACATTGGCGGAGATGACTTGCTGAACCACCCGTATTTTTATTCCCCAAGGCGTTCTTTTAAAGGAAGTCCTAATGTCACCGGACGATTGAAAGGAAAAGGCGGCGGCAAATCTATTTTATTAAATGGGCATGTGGATGTTGTCCCAGCAGGAGATCACAAACAATGGACATATCCGCCCTACAGCGGGCATATCATAAACGGGAGACTTTATGGACGCGGGGCAACAGATATGAAAGGTGGAAACGTTTCTTTACTCTTTGCACTTGAGGCACTGCATGCACTTCAGATTCCGCTGAAGGGAGATGTCGTGTTTCATAGTGTTGTTGAAGAAGAGAGCGGCGGTGCAGGCACCCTTGCAGCCATACTGAGAGGATATACAGCAGATGCAGCCATCATTCCAGAGCCAAGTCATATGAAAATATTTCCGATTCAGCAAGGATCTAAATGGTTCAGACTGCATATTAAAGGAAGGGCTGCTCATGGCGGAACAAGATATCACGGCGTTTCTGCTATTGAAAAGAGTACGATTGTCCTTTCACATATAGCGGCACTAGAAGAAGAAAGAAATCAGCGAATCACGGAGCCGCTGTTTCAGCATATTCCAATTCCAATTCCGATCAATATCGGGAAAATTCAAGGCGGTGATTGGCCATCCTCTGTAGCAGACCTTGTCACAATGGAAGGCAGGCTCGGGGTGATGCCGGGTGAGACAGTAGAACAGGCAGAAAAGGAACTAGAAAATTGGATGGCAGGACTCGGAGAAAAAGATGAATGGTTCCAAGAGCATCCTGTTGAGGTCGAATGGTTTGGTGCAAGATGGCTACCGGGTTCAATCGATACGGATCATCCGCTTTTAGGTTTATTGAAGGAACAATATGAAGCGGTCATGAAGCAGCCGCCGAAGATCGAAGCCGCCCCTTGGGGAACTGACGGCGGATTACTGTCACAGGCAGCAGGTATTCCCATTATCGTGTTTGGACCTGGAACAACGGAGCTTGCCCATTTTCCGAATGAATCTATCGACATTGAGCATGTGATAGAAGCAGCAGAAATTATTGCAGGGACAATGGTCGAATGGTGTGAAGCAGCGGAATGAGATGAAAATGATCACAAAAAAAGAAGGCTGCCTTACTCAGCCTTCTCTTTATGTGTGTTTTGCTGCTCACACATATATGTCACTGGACAAAAACGAAGAATGCCAGATCCTAGTTTCATACCGCCAAACATGATGCCCAAAAGCAGCATTTTACTCCATGGTTTTCTAGCATATAAGGATCCAGCTACAGTACATATTGTCATTCCGCAGGCAATTCTAATGAGCGCTTCCATTAAGCCGAGATTAGGTTTCATTGAAGGTGAATCTCCTTTTTTAAATTATTTTAAGTGTGATTTCAAGAAATTGTAACGTTTCATTAATGCGTAACGTGGTTCGTTATGTTACGATAGGGCTAATACAAATGAAGGAGAGTATGTGAATGTCCGAACGTACTTTTAATTGGAGAAATAATGACATCCGCACACAAATCGATGTAGTCGACTCAAAAATAGTTCCAACACTCCTTTTAACGAATGGACTCGTGCTTAACCCGTTTTTGAAGCAATGGGTGAAGGCAAATATTTGGATACATGATGATCGAATTGTTTATGTCGGAGCAGAGCTTCCTCAAAATAAATCAGCTAAACGTGTGATTGATTGTGAAGAGAAATACATTGTGCCTGGGTATATAGAGCCTCACGCGCACCCGTTCCATATTTATAATCCCCAATCACTTGCAGAATATGTGTCTCAATTTGGCACAACAACAATGGTCAGCGATAACTTATTTCTTCTTTTGCAAAGCAACGAAAAGAAAGCGCTTTCCACTCTGTGTGAATTAAAAAAGCAGCCATTTCAGTATTTCTGGTGGTCCAGATACGATCTTCAAACGGAAGTCAGATATGAAGATGAGATGCTGCCAGTCAACTACCGGAAGGAATGGATTGATCATCCTGACGTCCTTCAAGGCGGCGAATTAACAAGCTGGCCAAGATTGATGGACGGTGATGATCTCATTTTATATTGCATGCAAGAAACGAAGAAGCAGAGAAAACGAATTGAAGGGCATTTCCCTGGAGCTTCTGAGAAAACGCTAACAAAAATGAAGCTGTTTGGCGCGGACAGTGATCATGAAGCGATGAATGCAGACGATGTGTTAAAACGCTTGTCCCTTGGCTATCATGTTTCATTGCGGCATTCTTCCATCCGCCCAGATTTAGTGAACATTTTAAGAGAATTGCATGAGCGTGATTTTAGGCACTATGACCACTTTTTCTATACAACAGATGGTGCTGCTCCTCACTTTTATGAGGAAGGCATGATTAACCGCTTGATTTCGATCGCCCTTGAAGAAGGCGTGCCGATCATTGATGCGTATAATATGGCGACATTTAACATTGCAAAATACCATCAAATTGATGACTTATTAGGCGTTGTCGGTCCTGGACGGCTGGCTTCTTTGAATATTTTAGATGATCCAATGAACCCAAATCCTGAAACGGTCATATCTAAAGGGGTTATCCTCAAATTAGATGGCGAGAACCAGCATCAATTCCAAGAAACAAAATGGGAAAATGGCGGGCTTCTTCCATTAGATTTGGGGTATGATCTGACGATGAGTGATTTGCAATTCTCTATGCCGCTAGGTGTGAAGATGAGAAATGCCGTCATCATGGAGCCTTATACAGTGGAAATTGATAACTCAATCAACCAGCTGTCATGTGACCATGATCAAAGCTTCTTTAGCCTGATTGACCGAAAAGGCGAGTGGCGTGTGAATACGATGCTAAAAGGGTTTGCAAACAAAGTGCAAGGCTTTGTCAGCTCATTTTCGCTCACGGGTGATATTTTAGTGATCGGGAAAAATAAAGAGGATATGATGCTGGCACATAAGCGGATGAAAGAAATTGGCGGGGGAATCGTCCTCACAGAGAACGGGAAAATTTTGCATGAAATCCCGCTGCAATTATCAGGCTGTGCATCGGCTGAACCATTTGAGACTGTTCTTCAGCAGGAACAAACATTACGCGAGCTGCTCATTGAGCGCGGCTATCCATTTGACTGCCCAATTGATACACTTGTCTTTTTCCAAAGTACACATTTGCCGTATATTCGAGTGACGCCAAGAGGAATATTTGATGTCATGAAAAAAACTGTACTCTTTCCGTCTATAATGCGTTAAAATATAACAGAGTGGAGCTGTATCATCTTTGCCGCATTTCTGACTGCTGTTATAGGGCAGAAGTGAGCTATGGTTCTTCTTCACTGCCATGTAAGTGATCATGATCTTATGTGGAGCTGTTGACAAAGCAGAGGGCTTTGACATGACGAATGAAGTACTCTAATTGTAAAATGATTCTGTCGGTTACGCTGACCGGCCAACATATTTTGAATGATCGAGCAAGGCGGGGCGCATATTTGTGGGTCTCGCTGAGCTTTCCGCAAAGTCTATATATTAGGGCAGAAGACCTAACCAAGCAGAAGTCATCTTTATACCGGAAGCAAACAAGTTTGTCAGATTGTCATACAAGGAAAATGACAGAACTTGTCGAATTTGTTTACGATAAAGAAGCTTCGGCTTACGAAAGAACCTGACGGCATTTTCAGCGTAGAACCAAACCTGTCATGATCTGTTCAAAGCTCATTGCTGAGGTTTTAAAAAAATTAGTCAGGAAAGATACCGCTTTCTTAGAAGATCGTGCGAAGCGGTGTGGCAATAGTAAAGGAGAAGATGTATTAAGATGCAAATTGATAAATTAAGGGGCAAAAGCTTAGACCAGTTATTCAACTCCATCTTATCCCTTAAAGACCTGGAAGAATGTTATCGATTCTTTGATGATTTGTGTACCATCAATGAAATTCAATCTTTATCACAGCGTCTTGAAGTAGCACGTATGCTTCGCGAGGGAAACACGTATCATAAAATTGAGACGGAAACAGGTGCAAGCACTGCAACCATCTCACGTGTCAAACGCTGCTTGAACTACGGCAACGATGCCTATACGATGGCACTTGACCGCGTAGCCGAACAGCAGGAAAATAACGAAACAAAATAATGCAGCTTTCACTGTAAACAATCCTTTTCACGAAAAATGGACTTGTTTGCAGTTTTTTTATGAAAAGCGGGCAGGGACTAATAAATTGTCCCTGTTTTTTTAATTTAGCTCGCCCATAAACCATCTTTCTCATTCATAGGAGATGTCATCTTCGTTTGAGATGATTTTCTTAAACTCTACTGTTTGCTAACTTTATACGAAAATGTTAATAAAAAAAGGTGCGTTTCCGCACCTTTTCAAGCTAGACAGATGGCTGTGTGCCTGAGAACATCGGCACTTCGCTTGTCTCGCCATTCTCTTGTCTAAAAATAATATGTTTTTCATTAAAATGAATAGGCGATTCTATTCCCGCAGCTGCGGATAAGTTAAACAAACCTTCTCTAAGAGACAGGATATAATTGCACACTCGGTATTTTTTTTCTTCAATTGATAAACCCTTTTGCAGCTTTGGATCAGTCGTGGCGACCCCGACTGGGCATTTATTCGTGTGGCAGACTTGGGCGCGAATGCATCCGACTGAAAACATGAGACCTCTAGCAATATTCACAAAGTCAGCTCCCATTGAAAGGGCAATCGCAATTTTATCAGGCGAGAGAAGCTTGCCAGAAGCAAAGAGCTTCACCTGATCTCTGACACCATATTCTTTCAAAATTTGATGAACCATAGGGAGTGCCGTGAAAATTGGCAGCCCTGCGGAATCCGCCAATTCATGAAAGGACGCCCCTGTACCGCCTTCTCCGCCATCAACTGTAATGAAATCAGGGTGTTTCCCGCTTTTTTTCATATAGCTGGCAAGCTCTTCAATATTTTCTTTATGCCCGACAACAAGTTTGATTCCAACTGGCTTTCCGCCTATACTCCGCAGCTCCTCAATGAAATCAAACATGTCAGGAATGGAGTGGAACATCTCAAAGCGGTTTGGGCTGTCAATGGATTGGTGAGGCGGTAATTTACGGATATTCGCAATTTCTTCCGTTACTTTTTCGCCGTCAATATGACCGCCGCGTGTTTTTGCTCCTTGTGCCAGCTTGAGTTCAAAGGCTTTGACTTCCTCGTGCTCGCTTTTTTTCTTGAATTCTTCAAAGGAAAATGCGCCATCCTCTGTTCTAACGCCAAATAAACCGGGCCCAATCTGACAAATGATATCTGCGCCGCCTTTGAGGTGATAAGGAGAAAGCCCGCCTTCACCTGTGTTCATCCACGTACCGCCGGCCATTTTTAATCCTGAGGATAGAGCTGTAATGGCCCTGTCGCCTAAGGAGCCGTAGCTCATAGCGGATTGACCGATCAGTCCTTTCACATGGAAAGGCTTTTGACATGTGTGTTCGCCAATGACTTGTACATCCTCTTGATGGAGAAAATAAGGATTTGCTTCGACTTCTTTGAAATGTTCACTTCTTCGCAGTAAATTGTCTTGATCAATTTGATACACTTTCGTTTTTATTTTTTCAGATTGATCGATTCGTAGTTCATCTCGCTGCTTTGGAAACAGGACGTTTCGAATGTAATAGCCTGGCTTGTCAAAATCACGTTTTGATCCAAAGCCCATCGTCCGGCTTTTGTACTTTCCTGACATGACCGCCTGCTCGTATTCTCTTCTTGAGAAGGGCAGCTCCTCTCGGTCATTCAGAAACAGATATTGGCGAAGCTCAGGTCCTATTTTTTCAAAGATAAACCGCAGCTTTCCAATGACCGGATAATTTCGCAGAACTGAATGTTCTTCTTGTTTTTCATCCCTCATCCAAATCCAGATCAATAGAATGATTGGGATGATCAAAAAAATGATTAGCAATGTGCCGATGATCATTAAGGTTGTGGTCATGAAGATCCCCTCTTTTCTCTTTCATTGCTGTTGTTATTCCACTTTTCATAAAAAGAGAAACCACATCAACATATTGTGACGTTTAGAAATGAAAAGGCGGGGTAACTTACAAATAAGATCATAAGGGGAGGGAACATACATGAATAAGCGTCCAAATGCGTATGTACTTGCAGGATTAGGGGTTGGAGGAGCTGTGTTATTAGCCGTAAAAAATAAACAGCATCTGAAAAAATGGGCAAGCATGTTCCGGTCAGATGAAAAGGTTCCTGAAAAAGCCGGCCACCCAGATCCATTAGATATCCAAGACAACAAGATGGTCGACGAAGGGGCCATGACATCCGTCCATTATTTTAATGAAGCGAGACAATAGTTTGAAAAAAACCGTTTTGAAAGATCAAAACGGTTTTTTCTTGTCTATCATTTGATGTTATATCGAAGAGGATCGACAATGGTAAAACCGATCAGCCCTTTGTGATCAGGTGTCGAGAATTGGAATTCAATGCCTGACAGATGATAGGTTGAGAGAACTTCCTGATCCGTCAAACGTAAAGAAAGATTATTCTCATAAACCGGTGCATTCCGCAGCACTTCGGATTCTTCTGCAAATAACTCCAAGCCAGCCACCCGGCCCTCTTTGTCGATATCTACATTGATACATTCATTGACATCTAATTCAATGGTTTCTTTGATTTTCAAACGCTCCGATTGCGGGGTGATATAGATGTATCCGATATCTATACTTTGTTCATATGTAATCGTTCTTTTCAAAAGAGTCACCTCTGTTCAATAGATCTTTTTTAAATCTATAGTAAAATATTCCTTTATTGTATAATAGCATGTGACAAAGTGCCAAAATATCAACCTCTTTCAGCTCCTCTCCAAGTCGATTTTTTCATCTTTTCTCTAGCCATTTTATCTAAAGTCACAATCGCTCATTTTCAAAAGAATGAAACTTTTAGCTGAAGGAGGTTACCCATTTTTTGCGGCCTTTGATTTTGTTATAATATTTAAATGGAATGAAACGAATGGAGGAACGTTTTTCATGTATGATGTTACCGAGTGGAAGCATGTCTTTAAACTCGATCCAAATAAAGAAATCTCCGATGAACAGCTAGAAGCGATTTGCGAATCTGGGACGGATGCCATATTGATTGGCGGCAGTGACAATGTGACAGAGGACAATGTGCTTCAATTGATGTCAAAGGTCCGCCGGTTTCTAGTTCCTTGTGTGCTCGAAATCTCAACACATGAGATGATTGTGCCGGGCTTCGATCTGTATTTCATCCCGACCGTTTTAAACAGCTCTCATCCTGACTGGATTGTTGGGCTTCATAAGGACGCGATGAAGGAATTCGGTGATTTGATGTCAATGGAAGAGATTGTGCCTGAAGGCTATGTCATCTTAAATGAAGATTGTAAAGCGGCCAAGCTCACAGAGGCAAATACAGCGCTGGATATCGATGACGTCAGGGCATATGCAAGAGTGGCAGAGCATTTGATGAAGCTGCCCATTTTTTATCTGGAATACAGCGGAACGCTTGGAGACATAGAGCTTGTCAAAGAAACAAAAGCAGTGCTTGATGAAACAGTTCTTTTTTATGGCGGCGGCATCGAGAACGCTAAGCAGGCAAAAGACTTCTCCCAGCATGCAGACGTCGTGGTTGTAGGAAACGTCATTTATGACAATTTCAAAGAAGCATTAAAGACAGTGGATGCAGTCAAAAAGTCATCATAGTCAAATAAGATGAAACGGGTTAAAATAGAACATAAGTTCGAATTGGCGGTGAATGGAATGAATGAAATATCGAATCATCTATTAGAAGGGCTGAATGACGCGCAGAGGGAAGCGGTCAAAGCAACAGACGGGCCTTTGCTGTTGATGGCAGGAGCAGGAAGCGGGAAGACACGGGTGCTCACACATCGAATTGCCTACTTAATGGCAGAAAAGCATGTGGCGCCGTGGAACATTTTAGCGATTACATTTACAAATAAAGCAGCACGTGAAATGCGTGAACGTGTCCAGGCTATTTTAGGACCTGGCGCGGATGACATCTGGATTTCTACGTTCCACAGCATGTGTGTCCGTATTTTAAGACGCGATATTGACCGCATTGGTGTGAATCGCAACTTCTCTATTTTAGACACATCTGACCAGCTTTCAGTCATTAAAAACATTTTAAAAGAACGAAATATCGATCCTAAAAAGTTCGATCCACGCAGCATTTTAGGATCGATCAGCAGTGCAAAAAACGAACTCATTGACGCAGAGGAATACGCCAAAACAGCCGGTGATTTCTATGATCAAGTGGTGAGCGATGTCTATACAGATTATCAAAAGCGTTTACTCAAAAACCAATCACTCGACTTTGATGATTTAATTATGATGACAATTCGTCTGTTTGAGCGCATCCCTGAAGTGTTAGAGCACTATCAGCGGAAATTCCAATACATTCATGTGGATGAGTATCAGGATACGAACAGAGCGCAGTACATGCTTGTGAAACTGCTCGCGCAGCGTTTTCAAAATATATGTGTTGTCGGTGACTCGGATCAGTCTATTTATCGCTGGCGCGGAGCGGATATTACAAACATTCTCTCCTTTGAAAAAGATTATCCATCCAGTGAAGTGATTCTGCTTGAGCAAAATTACAGATCGACGAAACGCATTTTGCATGCTGCAAATACGGTGATTCAAAACAATGCAAACCGAAAGCCAAAAAATCTTTGGACAGAAAATGATGAAGGCGCGAAGATAGCCTATTACCGTGCAGATAATGAATTCGGTGAGGGACAATTTGTCGCAGGAAAGATTCGTCAGCTTCATCAAAGCGGAAAGCGTAAATTATCCGATTTTGCGATCCTTTACCGAACAAATGCCCAGTCTCGTGTCATAGAGGAAACGTTAATGAAGGCCAACATTCAATACAACATTGTCGGCGGCACGAAGTTCTATGACAGAAAAGAAATCAAGGACATCTTGGCATACTTACGCCTAGTGGCAAACCCAGATGACGATATTAGTTTTGCACGAATTGTCAACGTACCAAAGCGCGGAATCGGTGCGACATCTGTTGATAAAATTGCAGCATATGCGGAGATGAATGATCTGTCTATGTTTGAAGCACTTGGTCAGGTGGATTTCATTGGACTGAGTGCAAGAGCAGCCAATGCGCTTGATGAGTTCAAACAGCTCATTGATCAAATGACGAACATGCAGGATTATTTATCTGTCACGGAATTAACAGAAGAAATCCTAGAGAAAACTGGCTATCGTGAAGCGCTTAAGCTCGAAAAAACGATTGAAGCACAAAGCCGCTTAGAAAATATTGACGAGTTTTTATCCGTCACGAAGAACTTTGAAGAACAAAATGAAGACAAGTCACTTGTGACCTTCCTGACAGATCTCGCCCTCGTCGCAGACATTGATAAGCTGGATGAAAATGAAGAAGAAGATCAGGATGCCGTCATCTTAATGACACTTCACGCCGCAAAAGGTTTGGAATTCCCTGTTGTTTTCTTAATGGGAATGGAGGAGGGTGTCTTCCCGCACAGCCGTTCATTAATGGAAGATGCAGAGATGGAAGAAGAACGCCGCCTCGCTTATGTAGGCATCACACGGGCTGAAGAAGAGCTTTATTTATCAAGTGCGAAAATGAGAACACTTTTCGGCCGGACGAACATGAACCTTGAATCAAGATTCATTCGAGAAATACCAGCCGATTTATTGGACAACCTAAATGAGAAAAAAGAAACAAAAACACCGTTTGGCCAAACAAGAGAAAGACCGCAAAGACGGGGACCTGTCTCACGTCCGCAAACACAAACCATTCAAAACACAGGCGGCGGCAGTATTGGCTGGGCTGTGGGCGATAAAGCGGCCCATAAAAAATGGGGCGTTGGTACGGTTGTGAGTGTGAAAGGCAGCGGAGACAGCACAGAGCTTGATATTGCGTTCCCAAGCCCTACAGGCATTAAGCGTCTTCTCGCAGCATTTGCACCAATCGAGAAGCAATAAACTGATAGGACTGACAAAACGGATGAATTGAAAGGAAGAAGCAGATGGATAAAGAAGCAGCGAAACGCCGGATCGAGGAACTGCACCAGATTTTGAATCAATACAACTACGAATATCATACACTTGATCGTCCAAGTGTTCCTGACGCTGAATATGATGCGCGGATGCGTGAGCTGATCTCTTTGGAGGAAGAGCACCCTGACTTAAAAGCAGCAGATTCTCCATCACAAAGAGTAGGCGGCGCTGTTTTAGACGCCTTTCAAAAAGTGCGTCACGGCACACCAATGCTCAGCCTTGGGAATGCGTTTAATGAACAGGACCTTCTTGATTTTGACCGCCGGGTTCGTCAAGCAGTCGGTGACGATATCGCATACAATGTCGAGCTGAAAATTGATGGACTCGCTGTTTCTCTCCGTTATGAAAATGGCGTGTTTGTCCGAGGAGCGACGCGCGGCGATGGAACAACGGGTGAGGATATTACTGAGAATCTCAAAACAATTCGTTCCATCCCGCTTAAAATCAATCGCCCACTGTCGATTGAAGTGAGAGGCGAGGCATTTATGCCAAAACCTTCTTTTGAAGCATTAAATGAAAAAAGAATACAAAACGAAGAAGAGCCGTTTGCAAACCCGCGTAATGCGGCTGCAGGTTCACTTCGTCAGCTTGATACGAAAATTGCAGCGAAACGAAACCTTGATATATTCGTCTACAGTATAGCGGAGCTTGATGAAATTGGTGTTGAAACGCAAAGTGCAGGACTTGATTTTCTCGACGAACTTGGGTTTAAAACAAACAAAGAAAGACGGATGTGCCAAACGATCGAAGAAGTCATCGACCTCATTGAAACATTAAAAATAAAGCGTGCCGATTTTTCATATGAAATCGATGGAATTGTCATTAAAGTCGATTCACTCGCTCAGCAGGAAGAACTCGGCTTCACAGCAAAAAGCCCGCGCTGGGCGATTGCGTACAAGTTTCCGGCTGAAGAGGTCGTTACGAAGCTGCTTGATATTGAACTAAGTGTCGGACGTACAGGCGTGATTACACCAACAGCGATTCTTGAGCCTGTCAAAGTAGCAGGGACGACAGTGCAGCGTGCGTCTCTTCATAATGAAGATTTGATCAAAGAAAAGGATATTCGCTTGTTCGATCAAGTGATTGTGAAAAAAGCCGGGGATATTATTCCTGAAGTCGCAGGTGTCCTTGTTGATCAGCGTACAGGCGAAGAAAAACCGTTTCACATGCCAACTGAATGTCCAGAGTGTCATAGTGAGCTGGTGCGAATCGAAGGCGAAGTGGCCTTGCGATGCATCAACCCAGAATGTCCTGCCCAAATACGTGAGGGACTCATTCACTTCGTTTCCCGTAATGCAATGAATATTGATGGACTTGGCGAGCGGGTCATTACACAGCTCTTCAAGGAACAGCTCGTTTCTCGTGTGTCCGACCTTTATCGATTAACGAAAGAAGAGCTCATTCAGCTTGAACGAATGGGCGAAAAATCTGTCGACAATTTACTGCGTTCAATTGAACAATCGAAAGAAAACTCTCTTGAGCGGTTACTATTTGGACTCGGTATCCGATTTATTGGTTCAAAAGCGGCAAAGACCTTGGCGATGCATTTCGAAAACATCGATCAATTAAAGCAAGCGACGAAAGAACAATTACTTGAAGTCGACGAAATCGGTGAAAAAATGGCTGATGCCGTCGTCACGTACTTTGAGAAAGAAGAAATACTCGATCTGCTGAACGAACTAAAAGAGCTCGGAGTCAATATGACCTACACAGGGCCAAAGCCGGTAAAAGCAGAAGAAAGTGATTCCTACTTTGCAGGAAAAACCATTGTGCTGACAGGAAAATTAGAAGAAATGGCTCGAAACGATGCAAAAGCAGCGATCGAAGCATTAGGCGGAAAGCTGGCAGGCAGTGTGAGTAAAAAAACAGATCTAGTCATTGCCGGAGAAGCAGCGGGAAGTAAGCTGACAAAGGCAGAAGAACTCAATATTGAAATTTGGGACGAAGCTAAAATGCTCGAGGAGCTAAAGAAATAAGAGGAGTGTTTTCTATTGAAAAAATTGTTATTGCTGCTGACAATGCTCACACTGGTATTGTCAGCGTGTGCACCTTTTGGGGGAAAGGAAGAGGAAGAGGTCACACAAAAAACGGATGAAACGAAGGAAACAAAGGAAACAGCCATCATCCCGATGTACAATATCTCAGACTCCTATTACAAAATGGTGCTGCCGTTTAAACAAGGAGCTGCTAGAGGTCTAACAGCGGAGCGTCTCAATACACGCTTGGACATTGATGAATTTGAAACTGGACTCATGCGACTTGCAACAGAGTCATTTAATACAAACGACTATCTTTTCCAAGAAGGACAGCATTTAGATGAGGACACCGTTCTCAGCTGGCTGGCGCGCAAAAAAACAGGCAGTGATCTGAAAAAGGCAGAAAAAGAAGATAAAGACTTTAAGAATCTGGGCTTAAATCCTGCTCTTCCAAACTCAGGTTCAACAAAGTCTAAAAATGAAAATAGTCCAATTTATTTAGCTTCAATGCTAGAGCATAATTACTTAATTCGAAAAGACAAAAACAGCTTACAGCTTGGCGGAGTTGTCATTGGTCTTGCGCTGAACTCGGTTTATTATTACCGTGAAAAGATCGGTGACCCGCAGCAAGAGGTGACCATCGATTCATCGAAAAATTCAAAGAAACTTTTGGCAGAGGGTGAAAAAATCGCTGAACAAGTGATCAAGCGAATTCGTCAAATGGACGGACTGCAAAAAGTGCCTGTCATGATTGCCCTTTATAAGCAAGCACCAAAATCATCTATCGTTCCAGGTAACTTTATCGCCAAAACAGATGTGAAAGCAGGCTCCGCTGATATCGGAAATTGGGATACGATCAAAGAGGAGAATGTATTCTTCCCTTCAGATAGTGCGAAAAGCAGCTACAAAGATGATTCAGAGCGATTTGACCGCTTCAAGACAAAGGTAGAAGATTACTTCCCGAATTACACTGGTGTTGTAGGAAAAGGCTTTTACAAAAACGGCAACCTGCAAAAAATGAAAATCGAAATTCCAATGCAGTTCTATGGAAAAACGGAAGTCGTAGCCTTCACACAATATTTAACCGGAGAAGTCATGGATTACTACAAGAGTACCAATATTGAAATCAACATCACATCTTCTGATCAACAAGAAGCCCTGATCACGAAAAATGCTGAGGACAAAGAACCGACTGTTCATATATATGACTAAATAAGAGGGATTTCCAAACTCTTGTCAAAATATTAGTAGAAACCAAGAAGAAAGGCAGGTATGTTGATGCTCGTATAATGCTGATTACCGTCAAGAACATTTAAAAAGACGATAAAAGGAGAATCAGCATGCATAAAGAAGTAAAAGCACGATACGATGAACAGAAAGTCTTAAAGAAAGCGGCTCACTTGTATGACTTTCAGCTTGACCAAGTGACATTTCTAGCCGATGCAGAAAATTATGTGTATGAATATAAGGCAATGAATGGGGAGAATTATATATTAAAAATCACCCATACCATTCGTCGCTCACCCACATATATTTTAGGAGAAATGGACTGGCTTCGATTCCTGTCTCATCATGGTATTTCCGTAGCAAAGCCGATTTCATCAGCAAGAGGAAAAGACGTTGAAACCATTCCTGATCAAGTCGGAGGCGCATTTTTACTCCGTGTGTATGAAAAAGCACCGGGGAGAAAAGTGAATGAAGGAGATTGGAATGGGAAGCTGTTTGAAGCGTTAGGGTCCTATACAGGACGAATGCATCAAATAACAAAACAATATCAAGTAAAAGATCCTCTCTATAAGCGTCAAGAGTGGTATGAAGAGGAGCAATTAAAGCTTGATCAATATATTCCATCTGATCAAACGGTTGTGCTTCGAAGAAAAGATGAACTGATGCAAAAGCTTCACCAGCTCCGAATTTCGAAGGATGTGTATGGACTGGTGCATGCCGATTTGCATCACGGGAACTTTCATTATCATCAAGGAGAGATTATCGCATTCGATTTTGATGATATTGGATACCACTGGTTTATCAATGATATTAGTATTTTGCTATACAATGTTCTTTGGTATCCAGTGATTCCATATGATGATAAAGCTGAATTTACGGCAGAATTTATGAGTCATTTTCTAAAAGGCTATCGACAGGAGAATGAGCTTGATGACGCGTGGCTGGCAACAATCCCTGATTTTCTCATGCTGCGTCATATGCTTATTTATGGGCTTTTACATCAAGCATTTGATCTCCAAACATTGACTTCTGACGAAAAAGCCATGCTGTCATGTTTTCGAAAGGAAATTGAGCAAAAAACACCCATTACTCCTTTTGACTTTCAACAGCTGGCACGATAAAAGAAACCCCTTGCTGTGTTAAACAGCAAGGGGTTTTTTTATGACTACACCGTATCACACTTCACGCCAACGACGCCTTCTAGATCTTTAATATCAAAGTACACATCGGTTGTATAGCGGTCTTTATGCACACGTACGCGTACTTCCATGATCGGATAGTCTTTTTCTTTTAAATCATCAATTCGTACAGAATGAATGCGAATATTGAGGGCTTTCATTTCTTTTAAAATATCGGTCATGCGGTTTCGGTCAGAAAGAGACATTCTGATGCGGATTTCTTTTTCCTGCAGGCGAATCGGTCCGATCCGCTGGAAGAGCCATGGCAGGAATTCGACACTAATTAGAATAAAGAAAAGACTGAGGAAGGCTTCTTTATAAAATCCTGCACCGGTTGCAACCCCAAGTCCTGCTGCTCCCCAGATCATCGCAGAAGTCGTGAGACCTGAGATGACATCATTGCTTTTTCGAAGAATCACACCTGCTCCAATAAAACCAACACCAGATATAATTTGCGCCGGTAACCTGAGTGGGTCCATTTGAAGCTTAGAGACTCGAGGGAAATTGTAGGCTGCATCAATGCTGATGATGGTTAAGACGCAGGAGCTGACAGCAATGACAATACACGTTTTTAAGCCGAGGGGCTTTTTCTTCAGCTCTCGTTCAAGCCCGATAATCAGCCCGATTAAAGTGGCCACGGCTAATTTTAAGACTGTATCCCATTCAATTGTCCAAAACATGCGTATCGCTCCTTTCACTTCATGTACGTTTCACAACATGTATATGATCTTCTCACAGCCCATATGGCTGCACAACTCTTATTTTATTCAGTTTCTGAAGAAAGAAAAGCTTTTTATTTTATTTAAAAAGAGAGTCATCCGCATAGGGCAGATGACTCTTCAATTCTTTATTTTGTTTCTTCCTCAAGATGATCTTCCATTTTGTTAAATAGCTGTTTTGATGCTTTTGACGGCTTACTTGTCAATAAGCTGACAATAATGGCAGCTAATCCACTTAGCGTAAAGCCTGGAATCATTTCATAAATACCTGTGGCATGGTTGAGACCTGTCGTAATCCATGTCAGAACCACAACTGCACCAACGATCATCCCAACTAGGGCACCATGATGATTCATTCGTTTCCAGTATAGGCAAAGCAAGATGACTGGACCGAATGAAGAACCAAATCCTGCCCATGCATAACCGACAAGATCAAGAATGGTGTCACTTGGGTTAAGTGAAAGGCATAAGGCAATCACAGCGACAACGAGTACAGACATCCGGCCAATCATGACAAGCTCTTTGTCTGAAGCTGTTTTTCTAAAGAACGTTCTGTATAAATCCTCTGTCATTGCACTTGCTGTGACAAGCAGCTGAGACGAAATTGAACTCATAATCGCAGCTAAAATCGCAGAAAGTAAAAATCCAGTGATATATGGATGGAACAATACTTTAGAAAAGACGATAAAGATGGTTTCAGGGTCAGCAAGGTTCATGCCCGTTTCATGAACATAGGCAACACCCACTAAACCGACAGACAGTGATCCAATCACTGAAATAATCATCCAGCTCATTCCGATTCGGCGTGCTGGTTTTAAATCTTTTACAGACGTAATGGCCATAAAGCGCACGATAATATGCGGCTGTCCAAAGTAACCTAGTCCCCAAGCGAGGAAGGAAATAATGCCAATGACGCTCGTTCCTCTAAAAATATCTAGCAATTTAGGATCAATCTGTTGAATATCTTGGAATGTAGCAACAGGTCCGCCTAATTGTGTAAAGGCAACGATCGGCACGAGCACTAATGCTAAAAACATGATAGCCCCTTGGACAAAGTCCGTTAAGCTCACTGCCAAAAATCCGCCGAACAATGTATACAAAATGACAATACTTGATGTTAAGATCAGTCCAAACATGTAGTTAGCACCGAATGCTGACTCAAATAAACGTCCGCCTGATACCATCCCAGACGATGTATACAGCGTAAAGAAAATTAAAATGATGACGGCTGACACAGCTTTTAATAAAGCAGATGATCCTTTGAATCGTTTATCAAAGAAATCAGGAATCGTAATCGCATCATCCGCAATTTCTGTATAAGAACGTAAACGAGGTGCAAGAATGAGGTAGTTCAAGTAAGCACCAACGATTAAACCAATTGCAAGCCAGGCTGTCGATAAACCTGTTTTATACATTTCACCTGGCACACCCATCAGCATCCATCCGCTCATATCCGCAGCACCTGCTGAAAGGGCTGTAACGAATGGACCAAGCCCGCGTCCACCAAGCATATAATCATTTAAATCATGTGTTTTCCTGAATGCATACCAGCCAATGGCAAGCATCCCGATAAAATAAATAGATAAGGAAATTGTAACTTCAATACTCATTTTGTGTTCTCACCTTTTTCGTATTAATTTGACATCACCTCAATCAAAATATACAGAAGTGCGATGGCAGCTTTTTTGTTTGACTGTCCCGCTCACTGCTATGGTTACTTAACCTAACAGAGTATTCCCAAGTGATCAACCTGCCTAAACCTCTTCATTTTGAAGAAAAAATGTACCGATCGATGATAAGAATCAATATGTAAGCGATTACAAAAATAATCAAAAGTAAAAATTTTCTGAAAAATAAAAAGTCACCTGATGAATATTTCTTTTATCGATTTGATCATAAAGACGTTTCAAGAGAACGGACCTTTTACCGCACCTGCGTAAAGTTGCTTTAGAACAGTAAAATTTGATATGATAAAGTGTATATGACTTATGATCATGACCACGATCACGCATCATTTTTGGAGGTGAACCTGCATGTCAAGAATTTCAATAGAAGAAGTCAAGCACGTTGCGCATTTAGCAAGGCTTGCGATTACAGAAGAAGAAGCTGAGATGTTTACAGAACAGCTTGATAGCATCATTTCATTTGCAGAGCAGTTAAACGAGGTAGATACGGAAAACGTTGAACCTACTACACACGTATTAAAAATGAAAAACGTCATGAGAGAAGATGTTCCGAATAAAGGTCTTTCCATTGAGGCAGTCGTCAAAAACGCGCCTGATCATAAAGACGGCTATATTCGTGTGCCATCAATTTTGGACTAAAGGAGGCCCGAGACATGTCACTGTTTGATCACAAAATTTCTGAATTAAAAGAGCTTTTACATAAAAAGGAACTGTCTGTTTCTGATTTAGTGGACGAGTCTTATAAACGAATCAATGAAGTAGACGGGAAAGTACAAGCATTCCTTGCACTGGACGAAGAAAAAGCTCGTGCGTATGCAAAGGAATTGGACGAGGCAGTTGGTGAAAAGGACGAGCTTGGCCTATTGTTCGGTATGCCGATCGGTGTGAAAGATAACATTGTTACAAAGGATCTGCGTACAACAGCTTCAAGTAAAATCCTACAAAACTTTGATCCAATTTATGATGCAACCGTTGTGAACCGCTTAAGAGACGCAGAAGCAGTCACAATCGGTAAATTAAATATGGACGAATTCGCAATGGGATCTTCTACGGAGAACTCAGGCTTCAAAGCGACGAAAAACCCGTGGAATTTAAACACCGTTCCAGGCGGATCAAGTGGTGGATCAGCAGCTTCTGTTGCAGCAGGTGAAGTACCGTTCTCACTTGGATCAGATACAGGCGGTTCTATTCGTCAGCCGGCATCTTTCTGCGGAGTTGTAGGTCTTAAACCGACATATGGCCGTGTATCCAGATACGGATTAATTGCATTTGCTTCATCATTAGACCAAATTGGTCCGATTACACGCAATGTAGAGGACAACGCTTATGTTCTTCAAGCGATTGCTGGTGTCGATCAAATGGACGCAACAAGTGCAAATGTCGATGTGCCAGGTTTTCTTTCTTCATTAACTGGCGACATCAAAGGTCTGAAAATCGCTGTGCCGAAAGAATATCTTGGCGAAGGCGTTGGCGAGGAAGCAAAAGAGTCTGTTCTTCAAGCGTTAAAAGTATTAGAAGGACTTGGTGCGACGTGGGAAGAAGTGTCTCTACCGCATTCTAAATATGCGCTTGCGACTTACTACTTACTGTCTTCTTCAGAAGCATCTGCAAACCTTGCACGTTTTGACGGTATCCGCTATGGCTACCGTACAGATAATGCAGACAACCTGATTGATTTATACAAAAATACTCGTTCTGAAGGCTTCGGAGACGAAGTGAAGCGCCGCATCATGCTTGGTACATTCGCGCTAAGCTCAGGATATTACGATGCGTACTATAAAAAAGCGCAAAAAGTCCGTACATTGATCAAAAAAGACTTTGAAGATGTTTTCGAAAAGTATGATGTCATTGTAGGACCGACAACGCCAACTCCCGCATTTAACATTGGTGAAAAGACAAGCGATCCATTGACTATGTACGCAAACGATATTTTAACGATCCCTGTTAACCTTGCAGGCGTTCCAGGAATCAGTGTGCCTTGTGGATTTGCAAATGGCCTTCCGTTAGGACTGCAAATCATCGGCAAGCACTTTGACGAAGGAACAGTGTACCGCGTGGCTCACGCTTTTGAGCAAGCAACAGATCATCATAAAGCAAAACCTGAACTGTAAGGGGTGAATCAGAATGAACTTTGAAACGGTAATTGGACTTGAAGTCCACGTAGAGCTAAAAACACAATCGAAAATTTTCTCAAGCTCGCCGACACCTTTTGGTGCAGCTGCCAACACGCAAACAAGTGTCATCGACCTTGGATATCCTGGCGTACTGCCTGTACTGAACAAAGAAGCGGTGAACTTTGCGATGAAAGCGGCTATGGCGCTGAACTGTGAAATCGCAACGGATACAAAATTTGACCGTAAAAACTACTTCTATCCTGATAACCCAAAGGCGTATCAAATTTCTCAATTTGATAAACCGATCGGTGAAAACGGCTGGATTGAAATTGAAGTAGAAGGCAAAACAAAACGAATCGGTATTACGCGTCTCCATTTGGAAGAGGATGCAGGGAAACTAACGCACACAGGCGACGGTTACTCACTCGTCGATTTCAACCGTCAAGGAACACCACTTGTTGAAATCGTATCTGAGCCAGACATTCGCACTCCAGAAGAAGCGTATGCTTACTTAGAAAAATTAAAATCCATTATTCAATATACAGGCGTTTCTGACTGTAAGATGGAAGAAGGCTCACTTCGCTGTGATGCCAACATTTCTCTTCGCCCAATCGGCCGTGAAGAGTTTGGTACAAAGACAGAGCTCAAAAACTTGAACTCATTTGCTTTCGTACAAAAAGGCCTTGAATTCGAAGAGAAGCGTCAAGAGCAAGTATTGCTTTCTGGCGGCTTGATCGAGCAGGAAACACGCCGTTATGACGAAGCGTCTAAAAAGACAATTCTCATGCGCGTTAAAGAAGGCTCTGATGATTACCGCTACTTCCCAGAACCGGATTTGGTGGAGCTGTACATTGATGACGAGTGGAAAGAACGCGTAAGAGCATCCATTCCAGAGCTTCCTGACGAGCGCCGCAAACGCTACATCGATGAGCTTGGCCTTCCTGCATACGATGCAATGGTACTCACGCTGACGAAAGAAATGTCTGATTTCTTTGAAGCGACCATTTCAGAAGGTGCAGAAGCGAAGCAAGCATCGAACTGGCTCATGGGTGAAGTATCTGCATACTTAAACTCTGCTCAAAAAGAGCTGGAAGATACAAAGCTAACGCCGCAAGGGCTGGCTGGTATGATCAAGCTGATTGAAAAAGGAACGATTTCCTCTAAGATTGCGAAAAAGGTATTCAAAGAGCTCATCGAAAATGGAGGAGATGCAGAAACAATCGTCAAAGAAAAAGGACTTGTCCAAATTTCTGACGAAGGTGCACTGCTCAAACTTGTCACAGAAGCACTTGATAACAACCCGCAATCCATTGAAGACTTTAAAAATGGTAAAGACCGCGCGATTGGTTTCTTAGTCGGACAAATCATGAAAGCATCGAAGGGCCAAGCGAACCCACCGATGGTGAACAAGATTCTCCTTGAAGAAATCAAAAAACGCTAAATAGCAAAAAAACCGCCTGATGAAAAAGGCGGTTTTTTTGATTGAAATGACAGGGTCTTACTATAGATTCGGACCACAGCCGTATATCAATTTAGAGATACTTTTCTTATAATGAAGCATAAGCGAAACTGCACATTCGAAGGGGGAAAGGTGAGCTAAATCAAAAAACAGCACGTTATGTTACTGAAGAAACAGCCTCAATTGTTCCACTGCTCTTAGAACAGCAGGGTCCTCGCACTTTTCTAAATTTGTCAGCATTCCTTGGATGACTGGCTTACGAGGTTCAGCTTTTGCCAGCTCTTCTTCAATCACTTCAATGGATACAACGGTATCATCAGAAAGCAGATGCTCCAGCTTTAACAAACGAAGTTCCTCTTGAAGGGAAGCAGCACTAGGCGCTTCGTCGTCCCAAATGGTTTGCTTCAAAATCGGCTTCGTCTGAGAACGAAGCAATCCTTGAACCAGATCATCAAACCGTTCGAGTATAAAGGATGAGAGCTCATCAAATGATAATTGCATTTGATCCTGTAAAAGCAGAACCTGCACATACGATTGGATAATTCCTTGAATCATGACTGACAGGTCAGTTATATATGGTTCGATCTCCTGTCCATAAGTGGTCAAGATGGAAATTTGAATTTCATCATTCATTTGCTTTTTCACAGTTTTTGAATACTTTTTAATTTGCTGGTTTTCCGGAATAATGTTCTCGCTGAGGATCAGAATGATAAAATCCTTGTTCTCAGCAAAATGCTGAAACTGTTCAGCAATTTGTTTCTGAAAGATCTCTCTCGGCGCGAGATGCTGATTCTCTTTTCGAATCGTTTCGATTGTTTGCATCGAAGTGTCGATATAATATTCAAACGCTCGGTTGAAAAGCTGTTCTTTTGATTTGAAATGTAAATAAAATGCGCCTTTTGATATTCCGCATTCATCTGCAATTTCCTGAATGGTCGTAGAAGAAAAACCCTTTTTCGCAAACAATTGGATGCTTGCTTTAATGATTTTTTCTTTTTTTTCGTTCATGAAATAAGGCCCCTTCAGCTTTAGAATGTTACGTCAAACGCAAGTGAAATGGTTGACGGCATTGTATATCACCGTTTATTATGATATAGAATGACCAGTCAGTCAATACATAAAGGAAAATGGAGGATATAATGAATTCGATCATCAATTTTGTATTAAAGAATAAGTTCGCTGTATGGCTCATGACGATTATCGTAACAGTTGCTGGTCTATATGCCGGATTGAATATGAAACAAGAATCAATCCCGAATATCAACACTCCAGTCATTACGGTTTCTACAACGTACCCTGGCGCAACGCCGGACGAAGTATCAGATAAGGTGACAGATCCAATTGAAAAGTCAATTCAAAACCTCAATGGGGTCAGCGTAGTCACTTCTAATTCTTTTGAAAATGCATCATCCATTCAAATCGAGTACGATTACAGCAAAGACATGGATGAAGCAAAAAAGGAAATTGAAGATGCGATTAGCAATATTGATTTCCCTGAAAATGCAGAAAAACCTAAAATCGCACGCTTTAGTATTAATGCGATTCCAATTCTAGCCCTTAGTGTCTCAGGTGATAAAGAATCATTACAAGACCTTACACAAAAAGTAGAAAATGACCTCGTTCCTTCACTTCAAGGATTAGACGGCGTCTCTTCTGTGGAAGCTTCAGGACAGCAAATCAAAGAAGTTGAATTTTCGTTTAAAGAAAAGAAACTAAAAGAATACGGTTTAGATGAAGAAACCGTCCAAAACATGATCAAAGGCTCTGATGTGAATGTACCATTAGGTCTATACACATTTGGCAACAAACAAAAATCAGTTGTCGTGGACGGCAATATTTTAAGCGTCAAAGATTTGAAAAACATGCGAATTCCAGTCACACCAAGTGCAGGCGGCGGTGCGGGAAGCGCTGGAGCTGGATCCCCTTCTAGCAGCGCAGGTGCGCAAGGTGCCGAGCAGCAGGCGGGAAGTGCAAGTCAGCAGCAAGCAGCAGCACAGCAGCAAACAGGTGCAGCAAGCAGTCAATCTGTAGAGCTACCAACGATCAAGCTGTCTGAGATTGCAGATATTAAAGTCGTCAAAGAGGCAGAATCGATCTCTAGAACGAATGGGAAAGACAGTATCGGTCTGCAAATTGTCAAAGGCTCTGATGCCAACACAGTGAGTGTTGCAGAAGAAGTGACAAAAGAGCTTGAGAAATTCAAAAAAGACAACAAAGGAATCAAAGTAAGTACCACATATGATCAAGCAGAGCCGATTAAAGAGTCTGTCAGCACAATGCTGAACAAGGCGATCATCGGAGCAATCTTTGCGATCATTATCATTCTCTTGTTCCTGCGAGATATCAAATCAACATTAATCTCGGTCATCTCCATTCCGTTATCTCTGTTGATTGCTGTTTTACTATTAAATCAGCTAGATATCACGTTAAATATCATGACACTTGGTGCCATGACCGTCGCCATCGGGCGTGTTGTCGATGACTCGATAGTGGTCATAGAAAATATCTATCGACGAATGGCGTTAAAGGATGAACCGTTAAAAGGCAAGGCACTCGTCAGAGAAGCCACAAAAGAAATGTTTATCCCAATCATGTCTTCAACGATTGTGACAATTGCGGTATTCTTACCGTTAGCATTAGTAGGTGGAATGATTGGTGAACTATTCATCCCATTTGCCTTAACGATTGTGTTTGCGTTACTTGCTTCACTGCTTGTCGCCATTACAATTGTTCCAATGATGGCACACACTCTATTTAAAAAGAACCTGTACGGCACAGCGAAAAAGGTAAAAGAACATAAACCAAGTAAGCTTGCTGGCGGTTATAGACGTGTACTGAATTGGACACTCAACCATAAATGGATCACATCAGGAATTGCCATTCTTATGCTTGTCGGAAGCTTATTCTTAGCACCACTTGTTGGTGTCAGCTTCTTACCACAGGAAGCAGAGAAAACCGCGATGGTGACATATACACCTGAACCTGGACAAACGAGAGAGCAAGCAATTGATGAAACGAAAAAAGCTGAAGAATATTTGATGAAACGTGACCATGTCAATACAGTTCAGTATTCTCTTGGCTCTTCAAATGCCATGACAGCAAGTGTTGGCGGTAACTCTAACGGTGCATTATTCTTCGTACAATATGACGAGGACACACCGAATTTTGATAAAGAAAAAGATCGTGTAGTCAAAGCCCTGCAAGACAAAGCGTCTAAAGGGGAATGGAAATCACAAGACTTCTCATCTGCTGGCGCCAGCAATACTGTGACGTACTATGTGTACGGTGACAAAGCAAGCGATATTGAGGGCACAGTAAAAGATGTTGAGAACATCTTAAAAGATGAGAAAAACCTGAAAAATGTCAGCACAAGCTTATCTGAGAAATACGACGAATATACGTTTAATGCAGATCAAGAAAAACTGGCGAAACTGGGTCTAACTGCTTCACAAATCGCTCAAGCGATTGCACCTCAAAATAGTGAAACAACACTGACGAAAGTCACAGAGGACGGCAAAGAACTTGATGTGAAGCTTCAAACGGAAAAAGATGAATATAAGAGCAAAAAAGATTTAGAAAATAAAAAGATCACTACACCAACAGGGCAAGAAGTCCGAATTGGTGATGTCGTCAAAGTAAAAGATGGGACGACAGCAAATACGGTGACAAAACGTGATGGAAAAATCTACGCAGAAGTGTCTGGTGACATGACAACAGACGACGTCTCAAGTGTGACACAAGATGTTCAGAAGAAAGTTGACAAGCTTGATCTGAAATCCGGCGTAACGATTGACACAGGCGGCGTAAGTGCGGATATCCAAGAGTCCTTTACACAGCTTGGCCTTGCAATGCTTGCAGCGATTGCCATTGTGTATCTCGTTCTCGTCATCACATTTGGCGGAGGTCTTGCACCATTTGCAATTCTCTTCTCACTTCCATTTACAGTTATTGGCGCTCTCGCTGGATTGTTTATAGCAAAAGAAACCATCAGCTTAAATGCCATGATTGGATTGCTTATGCTGATCGGTATCGTTGTAACAAATGCCATTGTCTTGATTGACCGCGTGATTCATAAAGAACAAGAAGGTCTCTCAACAAGAGAAGCGTTACTTGAAGCAGGTGCAACAAGATTACGTCCAATCTTAATGACGGCACTTGCGACAATTGGTGCACTGCTACCACTCGCATTAGGTTTTGAAGGCGGAAGCCAGATCGTATCAAAAGGACTTGGTGTTACCGTAATTGGCGGTTTAACAAGTTCTACACTTCTCACATTGGTCATCGTTCCAATCGTGTATGAAATGTTAAGCAAGTTTAAACGTAAGAATAAATACGCAGAAGAAGAATAAGAGGAAGCCCCGCTCATTGGCGGGGCTTTTTTTATTTTGAAATCTGGCAAACAGCTTTTCTCATAAGTTCTTCAAATGCGTGGAAAAAGGCACCACGATCGACATGGTCAATCACTTGAATTGATTTTCCATCTGGATGTTCTTCTGTCCGTCCTTGCTTTGGCGTCTCGGTATAAACGATCGCATTCACTTCTTTTGAACGGGTAAATGATGTAGAAGCAAGAGTAATTGTTGTCAGCACGTCCCATAAGTAATACGTCGAATTGGTTTCATGATGAATGAGCGGCGGACAAAAGGCGTAGCACTGACCGATAAAATCTATTCCAATATGAGAACGAAGAGAAGCCCAGCGCTGACGTACATCAAGTGTAAGCGGGACTTGATTTGTACTTTCAAGTGCAACCATTTCAATAGGAAACGGTTCCTGAAAGACAGTGCTCACAGCATAAGGATCCCAAAATGCATTCCATTCTGCTGTCCCGTCATGCTCAGGTTCTTCAACATTGCCTTTTTCAAGGAACGTGCCGCCCATCCACACCAATTTCTCAATTTTGTTAGAGATTGAAGGATCTTCTTCTAAAGCGCGTGCAAGATCTGTGAGCGGACCAGTAAAGAGCAGGGTGACAGGTTCTTTTGCCTTCTTAACTGTTTCAATCAGATGAAGGTGTGCTGGCAGCTTGGACACCTTTGTATTATCAACATTGCCTTTTTCATTTAAAATTGGCAAAGCATCTACATAGAAAGCATGCATACGCCACTCCTTCGGAAATGGATTGACGCCTCTAGAAGTTGAAGCAGCGACTTCAATTTCATAAGGGCTGAATCGATCAATGATTTTTTGAGATGCACTGAGAGCAGGCTCTAAATAACAATCAGCAGGAATCACAGACATTCCGATGACTTTCAGATGTTCCATTTGAAGGAGAAGAAATAAAGAGACGAGGTCATCAACACCGCCGTCATGATTAAAATAGACAGGCTTTTTCATCGCATATCATCCTTTACAGCGTTTTCTTTTATCTTATCAGAATGCTTTCTTACTGAGGGAAATGTGCTTGGAGATTTTACATATTAGGCGGTTGTTTTGTTGCCATTTTCAAATCTCATAGTATAATTAAAGGTTGTTAGTGGTGAAAATAGATTGCATAATGAATATAGGATGATGATGAATGAAACGTGCTCGAATTATATACAATCCGACATCTGGGCGTGAACTCTTCAAGAAGAATTTACCGCAGGTTTTGCAAAAATTTGAACAAGCTGGCTATGAAACTTCTTGTCATGCGACGACATGTGCAGGAGATGCCACGCAAGCAGCAGAAAAAGCCGCACAGAGAGATTTTGATTTAATTGTAGCAGCAGGTGGAGACGGCACGATCAATGAAGTCGTCAACGGACTAGCACCGCTTGAAAAAAGACCAAAACTAGGAATTATTCCAGTTGGAACGACAAATGATTTCGCAAGAGCACTTGGAATTCCACGAGAAGGTGTTTTGAAAGCGACAGATGCCATTATTGAGGGTGTAGCGAAGCCGCTTGATATCGGTAAAGTCAATGGCCATTATTTTATTAATATTGCTGGCGGCGGCCGGTTAACAGAGCTCACCTATGAGGTGCCTAGTAAGCTGAAGACCATGCTTGGACAGCTTGCTTATTATTTAAAAGGCATGGAGATGCTTCCATCTATCCGCCCGACAGAAGTCGAAATTGAATATGACGGCAAATTGTTTCATGGAGAAATCATGCTGTTCCTTGTTTCACTCACAAACTCAGTAGGCGGCTTTGAAAAACTAGCGCCAGATTCCATTTTAGATGATGGGATGTTTGACCTGATTATTCTAAAAAAGGTCAATCTAGCAGAAGCCATTCGAGTAGTCAGCCTTGCTCTCAGAGGCGAGCATATTCATGATAACAATGTCATCTACGCAAAAGCGAATCGCGTAAAGGTAGATGTAAAAGATAAAATGCAATTGAATTTAGATGGTGAATACGGCGGCATGCTGCCAGGTGAATTTGAAAACCTGTATCGCCATATTGAATTTATTGTGCCAAAAGAAACAGCTGAAAAAATAGGGTGAAGACTGAACTTGGTTCCTTATGGCGGCCAAGTTTTTCTTTGCAAATGAGGTGATAAAATTGGTGAAAATGAAACCGCCTGTTCAAAAGAATGAATACTACAATGTAACCTTCGAAGACTTAACGCATGAAGGTGCAGGTGTAGCAAAAATTGAAGGATTCCCTGTCTTTGTACCAAATGCCCTTCCTGACGAACAAGGGCAAATCAAAGTCACACGAGTCAAAAAAGGATTTGCTTTTGGACGACTCATGGAGCTGACAAAGGAAAGTCAGCACAGGCAAGATGCGCCATGTCCCATTTACAAGCAGTGCGGCGGCTGTCAAATTCAGCATATGAGCTATGAAGGCCAGCTGCTATTTAAACAAAAACAAGTAAAGGACGTTTTAGAGCGGATCGGCAAGCTTGATATGAGCCGTGTAAAAGTTCATCCTGTACTCGGCATGGAAGACCCTTGGAATTACCGAAACAAAGCACAAGTTCCAGTTGGCGAACGCGAAGGCGGACTTGTTGCAGGATTTTATCAGCAGCGTACCCATGAAATCATTGATATGGAAAAATGCTTGATTCAGCAGTCAGAAAACGACGAAGTGGTACAGGCAGTAAAAGACATATGCAATGCGTTTGGCATCAAAGCATATAACGAAGAGCGGCACAAAGGCTGGCTGCGTCATGTGATGGTTCGCTACGGTATTGCAACAGGTGAAATGATGGTTGTGTTTGTTACTAGAACAGCTGACTTTCCGCAAAAGCAGCAGGTGATTGAGCAGATTATAGCACGCTTCCCACACGTTCGGTCAATTGTACAAAACGTGAATTCAAAGAAAACAAATGTCATTTTCGGAGACGAAACAACCGTTTTATGGGGCGAAGAATATATTTATGATACGATTGGCGACATCAAATTTGCCATTTCAGCCCGCTCGTTTTATCAAGTGAATCCAACCCAAACAAAGGTGCTTTATGACAAAGCGCTTGAATATGCCGAGCTGCAAGGCGAAGAAACTGTTATCGATGCCTACTGCGGAATCGGTACGATTTCCTTATTTCTCGCACAAAAAGCAGGCAGAGTATATGGGGTTGAAATTGTTCCAGAAGCAATTGAAGATGCAAAACGCAACGCTGCCTTAAACGGAATCAATAACGTCGAATTCGCAGTCGGCGAAGCAGAAACCGTCATCCCAAACTGGTACAAAGAAGGCATCAAAGCAGACACCCTCGTCGTCGATCCGCCAAGAAAAGGCTGCGACGAAGCACTGCTTGACACGATTTTAAAAATGAAACCAAACCGTGTTGTTTACGTCTCCTGTAACCCAGGGACGCTTGCTCGTGATTTGCGCATTCTTGAAGATGGCGGGTATGTGACGGAGGAAGTGCAGCCTGTGGATATGTTTCCGCATACGTCACATGTGGAATGTGTAGCAAGTCTTGTGATTAATTAGTAATGTATTGAGACATCCCGATTTCGTGAAAAACATCGATATTGGGGTGTTTTTATTTTTGTATGTTCAATCGGCACTAAAAAATGATATTTGGAAGTGGAATCAATATTTTCCCCCCACAATTCATTACCAAATGCCCTTTTTTGCAATTTTGCCCGGTTCATATTAAAGTATATAATGATAAAAATTGCTGAAAGACTTTATAGAAGGACATGCCCTTTAGGCGCTATGTCATGAGAGGAATTGGATGAAAGATGAGTAAAAATTTCTGGCGTGATTTACCACGGCCATTTTTTATATTAGCACCAATGGAAGAAGTGACAGATGTTGTGTTTCGTCATGTTGTGAGTGAGGCGGCGAGACCTGATGTGTTTTTTACAGAGTTTACGAATAGTGAGAGCTATTGCCATCCTGATGGCATTCAAAGTGTGAAGGGGCGTTTAACGTTTACAGAGGATGAACAGCCGATTGTTGCTCATATTTGGGGAGACAAGCCTGAGAACTTTAGACAAATGAGTATTGGAATGGCGGAATTAGGATTTCAGGGGCTTGATATTAATATGGGCTGTCCTGTTCCAAATGTCACGCAAAACGGGAAGGGCAGTGGCTTGATTCTTCGTCCAGACGTTGCCGCAGAGCTGATTCAAGCGGCAAAAGCTGGGGGATTACCTGTCAGCGTGAAAACAAGACTTGGTTTTACTGAGGTCGACGAATGGCGCGGATGGCTTAGACACATTTTGGAGCAAGATATTGTGAATTTATCAATCCATCTTCGTACAAGAAAGGAAATGAGCCAGGTGGATGCGCATTGGGAGCTCATTCCTGAGATTAAAAAACTTCGTGATGAAGTAGCCCCTGATACTCTTTTGACAATCAATGGTGATATTCCTGATCGTCAAACAGGCTTAAAGCTCGCTGAACAGTATGGAGTGGACGGAGTGATGATTGGGCGCGGGATTTTCCATAACCCATTTGCCTTTGAAAAAGAGCCGAAGGAGCATACAAGTGATGAACTGCTTGGTCTTTTAAGATTACATCTTGATCTCCATGATCAATACTCATCATTAGGCTTGCGTCCATTCAAGGCACTGCACCGTTTCTTTAAGATTTATGTAAAAGGATTCAGAGGAGCGAGTTTCTTAAGAAATCAATTAATGAATACATCATCAACAGATGAAGTGCGTGCCATGCTGGATGAATTTGAAGCGAGAAATCAAGAACAATCATGACCAACAAGAGGAGGGGGCGAACCCTTCTCTTTTTTATTAAATAGGACTATTAAACTAGTTCTCTTAAATGGTAAAATGAGATAGAAATAACAATTGGAGGTATTTTATTTGAAACCATTTTGGGATAAAGACAGTGAAAGCGATGAAACATTTAAGAAAATCAATGAGAAAGGCATTGCAAAAGCGGAAAAGAAGCTAGGCGTCATCTTGCCGGATACATATAAAAAACTGATTCTCGAACAAAATGGCGGGTATACCCTGCATAACGCTTTTCCCACGGACCAACCGAATGGATGGGCAGAGGATCATGTGTCATTTGATCATTTAAGAGGAATTGCCAAGAATGAAGGCATTATGGATAGTGATTATTTAATAGAAGAATGGGAATTGCCTGAGGGACTTGTGCTCATTTGTGGAGATGGTCATACGTGGATTGCATTGGATTACAGAGAAACAAAGGAACATCCGCCGGTTCATTACTTTGATCTAGAATATGAGACGGATTTCAAATTAGCAGATTCGTTTGATGAACTGCTTGCTGGGCATTATACTGCTGAATAGGAAAAGGCAGCCGCAAGTAGATATATTTCATTAAATCCGCTGTTATACAGTGTTTTTTGAGAGAGACAAAAGAGTCTCTCTTTTTTTTGCGAAGCAACATTGAATCTCTCTCCAAAACTGTACCTGTTATGTTTAAGTCCTATTATTCAATTGGTTCACTTTCCACTCACTAAATTTTCTGACGATAATATCTGCCACAATGTAAAATGGCAGAAAGCTGGAGTTGTCCACTTTGTTATATAAGTGAAACGGGGTGCTGCTTACATAGATGTTAAACATGGCATTTTGTGCAAGGAGGTTATTCCTTAATGTGGTCATGCTGATAAATTTGATATGTCTCGTTTTCACCAATTGAATGATTTCATCTAAATTCTTCGATTCACCCGATAAAGAAATGATAAATAAAAGGTCATCCTCACCAAATTCAATGATTCCATCTGTTAAGTCCCGCTTGCTTCGTAATACTTGAGATTTCTTATGCAGTGACCATAGCTGCCGCTGTACATCATTGGCCAAATCGAGCTGTGCAGTTCCTGTACCATAAATATAAATATACGGTGCGCGATCTATCAGTTGATTTAATTGATGAAAGTCCAGCTGCTCCATATATTTTCTTGTCTGCCGGATATCTTGATCGAGCAGCTGCATTAAATCTTGTGTTGTCTCTTCAGTGAAAGCATTTAATTTCACATAAGACTTTAAGTCACTATAGCCGTCGAACCCTATTTTCTTGGCAAGCCGATGGATGGATGAGATGGAAGTATGAGCATAACGAGCAAGGTCCTGAATTTTCATTGTCTTCATTTCTTCAAGATGATCATGGATCGTTTTAATAATGTGCAGGTCATTCTTATTTAAATCTTCGAAGTATTCATTAACCAGCTTGTCCAGTATCATGCGATGTGCCCTCCAACATGAAAATATTTTCTTCCTATGAAAATATAATCTAATGTTACAACTTGATTTCTAAATACGTCAAACCTATTGGTTTTTGTAAGCGCTACCTTTACAGTGGTGTTATGGATCAAGCAAAGGGGTAATGCTTATGAATGCAATCAAGCGGTTTGGCAGTGCTATGGTAGTTCCTGTACTTTTATTCGCGTTTTTTGGTATTGTTGTCGGCCTCGCGACTTTATGTAAGAATCCAGCGATTATGGGGGAAATGGCTGCAGAAGGTACGATGTGGTATAAGGTTTGGACACTGATTGAAAGCGGAGGATGGACGATTTTCAATCATATGGAATTAGCCTTTGTGATTGGATTGCCCATCTCACTTGCAAAAAAAGCGCAAGCTCGTGCGACGCTCGCAGCTTTGATGATTTATCTCGTATTTAACAATTATATTCATGCTATTTTGACACTTTGGCCGTCTACTTTTGGTGTTGATTTATCGCAAGGTGTTGAGAATGTAGCGGGAGTAAAAGAAATTGCGGGTATACCTACGCTGGATACAAGTATCATTGGTGCGGTGATGATATCTGGAATCGTCATTTGGATCCATAATCGTTTTTATGATCAAAAGCTGCCTGAAATGCTTGGGATTTTCCAGGGGCTTGTATTTGTTGTCATCATCGGATTCTTTGTGATGATTCCTATTGCTTTTGCCGTTGCGTTTGTCTGGCCCTATGTTCAGCAGGGGATTCAATCTCTCCAAGGGTTCATGGCACAGTCTGGTTATATTGGTGTCTGGCTGTTTCATTTCTTGGAAAGGGTGTTAATTCCAACAGGACTTCACCATTTTATTTATACACCTTTTGAGTTTGGTCCAGCGGCTGTAAATGGGGGGTTAAAACCATATTGGATTGCTCACTTAAATGAATTTGCGTCCTCAACTTCCGATTTAAAGGATCTTTATCCATACGGATTTTTATTGCATGGGAATATTAAGATGTTCGGCTGTTTAGGGATAGCTTTAGCCATGTATTTTTCTACACCGAAGGAAAATAGAAAAAAGGTTTTGGCTTTGGTATTACCCGCCACATTGACAGCCATATTTGCGGGAATTACAGAACCGCTTGAATTTACGTTTCTATTTCTCGCGCCTTATTTATTTGTGATACATGCACTTCTTGGAGCGACCATGGTGACAATCATGAATATGTTTGGTGTTGTCGGAATGATGGGTTCCGGGCTGATTGAAATAGCTGCATTGAACTGGATTCCGCTCTCTTCAAATCATGGAGGGATTTATCTGATCCAAGCGATGATTGGACTTCTCTTTACTGCATTGTATTTTGTCATATTTAGATGGATGATTGTGAAATTTGATATTCCATTACCAGGACGAAAAGATGAGGAGGAGACGAGGCTATATACAAAACAAGATTATGAGAGTCATAAAAAAGGTCATGACAAAAAGGAATCACCCGTTTATGCATCAGAGTATGAAAAGAAAGCCGTTTATTTCTTAGAAGGCCTTGGCGGTAAAGAAAACATTAAAGATGTGACAAACTGTGCCACGCGTCTGCGTATTACAGTGATTGACCCTAGCTTGGTGAAAGATAGGGACTACTTTACAGAGAATAAACTGGCACACGGCATGGCTAAGAGTGGTCAAAGCATTCAAATCATTGTTGGCTTAAGTGTACCGCAAGTAAGAGAGTCCTTTGAGACTAAACTTTCATTAGATTGAAAAAGGAGCTGGATATCATGAAAAGATTTAATATTACCATCGCTGGAGGCGGAAGTACATTTACACCGGGAATCATTTTGATGCTGTTAGACTATTTAGATGAGTTCCCAATTCATACAATTAAACTCTATGATAATGATGAAAATAGACAAAAGACGATTGCAGATGCATGTGAGATTATGTTAAAAGAACGAGCACCAGAAGTACGATTACTGGCAAGCACGGACCCAGAAGAAGCGTTTACTCAAGTCGATTTTGTGATGGCACATATTCGTGTCGGAAAATATGCAATGCGTGAATTAGATGAGAAAATTCCATTGAAGCATGGAGTTGTCGGACAGGAAACATGCGGTCCAGGCGGGATAGCTTACGGAATGCGTTCTATTCCAGGTGTATTAGAACTTGTCGATTATATGGAAAAATACTCACCTGAAGCTTGGATGTTAAACTATTCGAACCCTGCAGCGATAGTAGCAGAGGCAACACGTAAGCTAAGACCGAATTCTAAGATTTTAAACATATGTGATATGCCAATTGGCATCGAAGAATTAATTGCAAAAAATTTAGGCTTATCTTCACGGAAAGAACTAGAAGTAGATTACTATGGTTTGAATCACTTTGGCTGGTGGACAGATATTCGAGATAAATCAGGAAATAGCTTAATGCCTGAGGTGATTAAGCATGTAAGCCAGCATGGTTATGCAACAGATGGAACATCTGAACTAGAACAGCAGAAGAGCTGGAACAGCACATTAAAAAAGGCCAAAGATATTCAAGCGCTTGATCCAAAAACGGTCCCTAATACGTATTTGAAATACTATCTATTTCCAGATGAAGAAGTAGCACATTCCAATATAGAATTCACACGTGCCAATGAAGTCATGGAGGGACGGGAAGCTTTTGTTTTTAGTGAGTGTCAGGCCATCATTGATAAAGGAACTGCAAAGGAAACAAAGCTGACCATTGATGAGCACGCTTCCTATATCGTTGATTTGGCAAGAGCCATTGCTTTTAATAAAAAAGAACGGATGCTGATGATTGTAGAGAACAATGGCGCCATTAGAAACTTTGACCCAACAGCAATGGTCGAAATTCCTTGTATCGTTGGCAGCAATGGTCCAGAAAAATTAGTAGTTGGAGAAATTCCTAGATTTCAAAAAAGTCTCATGGAGCAGCAAGTTGGCGTAGAAAAATTAGTAGTAGAAGCATTTGAAGAAGGGTCCTATCAAAAACTATGGCAGGCCATCACATTATCGAAAACGGTGCCAAGTGCAAAAATAGCAAAAGATATTTTAGACGACTTAATTGTGGCAAATCAAGCATTTTGGCCAGAGTTAACATAACAGGAGAATAAGCAATATGGGCGTGACAGCGCTCATATTGCTTATTTATTGTGATGGAGACGAATAGACCCCTTACCAAAAGGGGCCCGTCATTCCTTACTCCGCACTCTCCTCAACCTCACGGCTATCCTCAGTTTCACCAATATAAATAGGGCCGTTTGCGTGGTCGATTCGGATTGGCCATTCGTATGGAATTTGAAGACGTCTAGCAATGGCTCTCCAGAATTTTGTGGAATCCAATTCGAATTCTTGGAAGTCTTTTAATAAGTCTTTGTAAGACGAGCCATCAAATTGAATGTACATATCTTGAAGGCGCATGAACGCGACATGTCTCACTTCTAGTGCTGCTGCGGCTTCCATTTCTTCTTCTGTTGCTTCTCCGATGATTGTACCTGCAGGCGGTAGCATGTCGTATACGTTAAATTCCTCTTCTTCTTCGTGTGCTGCATTGTGCTGTTGATCTGACATTTTTCTTCACTCCTTCTCGTTTTCAAGCAAAACTTTATTCCGTGCTTACTTCTATTATCGGAAGGAAATGTGAAATGTGGAATGAAAAGAGGAGCAGATCCACAGCACTTGCTTTTTTCTCTTGAATCATCTATGATCAATTACAGATATAAAAGGTCTATAATAGATAGAAAGGAGCTTCCTTATGAAATATTCTAAAGCGACCAACTATGCGCTGCATACGATGGTGTTTTTAACTCTTGCGCCAAAGGGTAAAGCGATTGGCGTTGAGCCACTTGCTAAGATGCAAGATCTTTCACCAACCTATTTATCCAAAATTTTAACAAAGCTTGTGAAGGCGGGATTGATTGAATCAACACCTGGTGCAAAGGGAGGATACACCCTTATCAAACGAAAGGAAGACATTTCGTTTTTAGATGTCATTCAGGCTGTAGAAGGACAAACGAATTTATTTCGCTGCTCTTTAGAGCATGACTCCTTCATGCCTCATGATGGCTGTTTGATTGAACAAGTCATGCAGGATGTGGAAACGAAAATGCAGGAGACGTTAAGTCAAAAACGGTTAATTGATATTGCGAACCAAATTGAGCAGACAGAAAAAAATCCATTTTTCAAGATGTGATTTTTTTTGAACTAATTATAGATATTAAGAGTCTTTAAAATCTTTAATAAAAAGGAGAGATTGATATGTTATTAGATTGCGCCATTATCGGAGGCGGGCCAGCCGGATTAAATGCAGCACTTGTTGTGGGCCGGGGCAGAAAGCAGGTCATTGTATTTGATGACGAGCTGCCGAGAAATCGAGTGACTCAGGAATCACATGGATTTATTACAAACGATGGAATGACACCGTTTGAGATCAGACAAGCCGGAGAGGCAGATCTTCAAAAATACCCTAATATCCAAATCAAACGAAGTAGAATTAATGATATACAAAAGCGAGAGGAATTCTTTACGTTACTGACACACGAAGGGGATACATTCGAAGCGAAAAAAATCATCTTGGCAACTGGACTTCAGGATATATTACCAGAGATCGAAGGAATTCATGATGTGTATGGAAAAACGTTGTTTAGCTGCCCTTTCTGTGATGGATGGGAATTAAAGGATAAAGAGCTTGCCCTTATTGCGGAGAATCAGCGAGCCTTGCATATGGCTAAGCTTCTATCCAATTGGACAAAGGATTTGATCGTGTTTACGAATGGGCACGTGTTGGCTGAAGAGGACAAGTCACTTCTGACGGAGCATTCTATTCAAGTCATTGATGTGCCTATTGTATCGATTGATCATGACAATGGTGAGCTGCGCTCTCTCCAGCTTGCAAATGGGGAGACAGTAAAAAGGGAAGGCGGTTTTGTCGCAAGTGAATTCAAGCAGTCAGCCCCATTTGCTGAAAAGCTTGGCTGTCAAATGACGAAGAATGCAGGTATTGAAACAGATATTCTTGGACGTACAACCGTCAGTGGTGTCTTTGCATGTGGTGATAATTTAGGCGGTCCTGCTCAGTTAGTTCTCGCAGCAGCAGCTGGAAGTCAGGCAGGAATGGGCGTCATTCATGAACTTGTGCAAGAAAAGTTTCAGGAAAAAACATCTCTATGAAAAGAGATGTTCAGCGATGAGCGGTTTTCTGTTTTGCTAAGACGTGAGCTGTCCATTCAAAAAGTGCGTAGATGACAAAGAAGATCAGGATCCAGCTGCTGGCATCGACCCATACATTGGTGATATGAATGATGTTCGCCTGATCAAGTCCAGTCTGTATCCACATAGTGATCAATGCGGTGAGGAACACCTGTAAAAACCATTTTTTCAATTGGTCACACCTCCATCTCTTTCTATCATATAAGAAATGACAGTTAATTCCTAATTGTTTTCCTGTATGTTTCAACGGTAAAATAAGAAATAAAATCAATGGAAGGACATGACATGAGCGATCAAACAAATAGCTTTTTAAAAAGTCATTTTCCTGATCTTGTCCTCACCCCGCCTCTTTTTTATGGGTGGCCTTTTGGTCTTCGCTTTGAAGTGGCAGATTGGTCATTAGGAAAAGAATCGATTGTATTAGAAAAATCGGGAGATCGTGCTTTTGAGATTGTAAAATATGCTTTTGATCCAGAAGACGAAATGCTGCTTGTAACGGATGTGTATACAGAACATGAACATGAATTAACGAAGCGTAAGCTCCTGGTTTATCAAAAATATGTGCATCGGCAAGTAAGGAAGCGGTTGCGTCACGAGCTTTTGACTTATGTACGTCCAGAAATAGAAGATTCACTGACATTAGAGAGATTTACACTCAAATGCCAGCTGCAAGACATTCGATTGCGTCCGCTTCTCCATGCGATCTGCCAGGAGGACTTTTATACACCGAATCAAATCTTGAAGGGGAAACTTGGTTATGAAATTTACCTAATGAATGTCTCGAAAAAAATGATTTTTCATTTATATGATGATCGAGCCTGTGATCTCATTGCAGCAGAGCCTGAGCGTTTAAGACCAGTCTATGAAGGCTTACAGCACTGGCTATTAGATTATGATCGTCCTAAGATGGACCGGCTGTTTGCAGCCGAATAAAAAACCGCACTTTCGACAAGTGCGGTTTCTTTTTATGCTTCTACTTTATTGAAAAACTGTGGCAGATAATCTTTGTGTGCTTCTAGCATTTCATCTAGGATGCTTTTTGCAACAGCATCTGATGGGACAAGCGGGTTGATGGTCATTGCGACAAGGGCAGTGTTGTAATCGCCTGTCACAGCTGCTTCAGCAGCTACACGTTCAAAGGATTTAATTTGAGAAATAAGTCCTTTGACAGCGACCGGCATTTCACCAACAGCGATTGGTTTAGGACCGTCTTTTGTGATAACGCAGTTGAGTTCAACGGCAGAATCATTTGGAATGTCACTGATGGCGCCATTGTTAATCGTGTTGACAGGCTGAATGTCATGCTTATCGTTATAAATGGATGCAATTAAGTTACAAGCTGCATCACTGTAGTAGGCACCGCCTCGTTTTTCAAGCTGTGGCGGCTTGATGTCTAGATCAGGGTCTTTGTAAAGCTCGAACAGATCATTTTCTAATGCGCGAACGACTTCTGCACGAGTTCCTTCGTTTGCTGCTGCTTTCTTTTCCTCAGCCAGCATATCACTTGTTTTGTAGTAGTAACGGTGATACGGACAAGGAATAACGCCAAGCCCTTTTAAGAAATCAGCATCCCACGGAATCGCTTGAATGTTGTTCATCGACATGCTGGAGTTTGGATCCGCCATGTCTTCGATCACTTGATCCATGATGCTTTTGCCGTCTAAGAATACATTGAGTCCAAAGACCATATGGTTTAATCCAGCAAAGCTGACTTCGACTCTGCTTGCGTCGACATCAAGCCCTTTGGCGATTCCCATGCGAATGCCGATTGGCACGTTGCATAAGCCAACGACTTTTCGATGGTTTGAATAACGAAGTACGGCTTCAGTGACCATACCAGCTGGATTTGTGAAATTCACAAGCCATGCATTCGGGCAAAGCTCTTCAATATCTTTGACAATATCAAGAATGACAGGAATGGTGCGAAGTCCTTTGAATAGACCCCCTGGACCATTTGTTTCTTGACCAATGACATCATATTTTAAAGGAATGCGTTCATCCTTCATACGTGCTTCAAGAAGTCCGACACGGAATTGTGTTGTAACAAAATCAGCATCTACAAGCGCTTTTCTACGATCTAATGTTAAATGAACCTCGATTGGAAGTCCTGCTTTTTTGACCATGCGTTTTGCAAGATTTCCTACGATCTCAAGCTTTTCTTTTCCCGCTTCAATATCAACGAGCCAAAGCTCGCTAATCGGAAATTCATCGTATCGTTTAATAAATCCTTCTACAAGCTCTGGTGTATAGCTTGATCCTCCGCCAATTGTGACAACCTTTAATCCTTTTGCCATGCTCTGCACCTCCGAATAATGTAACGCGCAATGTTATAATAGAGAAAAGTCTTTTTTATTTTGTACATCTATAGCTTATCGTGAGAGCATCTCATGCGTAAATGACTTCAGCGTCTTTAGGCAAGGGTGCCCTATTTAGAGATTTGTTACATAAAAGAAACACCTTGTGACATGTTGTTGGAGAAAGGGGAAGTCAGATGTTTTCAAGTGAGGTCATTTCCAGCTTTAATGAACTAGAAAGCGCTTTATACCGATATATCATGGAAAACAGTGAAAAGGTCGTATACATGAGAATTCGAGACCTTGCAGATGCTGCACATATTTCCACCTCGTCTGTCCTTCGTTTTTGCCGAAAAGTAAATTGTGAAGGCTTTTCAGAGTTTAAAGTGAAGCTCAAAATGTATTTAGAATCAGAGCAGACACCTTCTTTAAAAAGCACACAGCACTTTCTATATGAATTTATTGAACGAACATTAAAGGGAGACTTTGAGGGGAAAATTAAGGAGGCAGCGAAACTCATTGCTGAGGCAAAAAATGTGCTGTTTATCGGGACTGGCAGTTCTGGCATTTTGGCGCAGTATGGTGCGAGGTACTTTTCAAGTCTTGAGAAATTTTCATTTTACATCAATGATCCGTTTTTCCCGATGAATATGCAGTATTTAGACAATAGTGTCACCATTGTGCTGTCTGTATCAGGGGAGAACAGTATTACGATCGATCATATTTCAAAGTTAAAAAGGGAAGGCAGCACAATCATTAGTATTACGAATAACCAGCACTGCACGATTTCGCGCATTTCAGATTTAAATATTGCCTACTACGTCACAGATGAGCGGGTACACAGAGCCAATATCACCACACAGACGCCAGTTGTGTATATTTTAGAAGCAATGGCCCGTGACATGTTCGCGATGTTAAAAGAAAAGTAAAAGAGCCGCTGCATGAATCAGCTGCTCTCTTTTTTCTGCTTCATAAAAGAAAGGATGGCAATACCAGAACAGACGAGCACAAACAGACCGCCTAGCAAATACACAGACCTCGCCCCATATGCATCCGCAATCAATCCAACAAAGAAAATAGATAAACCGACAGATACAGAAGAAAGGACGTAATGAGCTGAGTACACCTTTGATAAATCTTGGACAGGTGTTTCCGTTTGAAGAATGGTTTGCTGCGAAACATCACGAATTTGATAAGCAGGCCCCATCAAAATACAAAGCAGTAATGCAAGCCATGGCAGGTTGTTCAGTGAATAGACAATAGTCAGCACTGCATAAATGAATGACCCAGCTGCCATAAAGAGAAGAAGCTGTTTTTGAATAAATTGACTCATCCATGCAGCTAAGAGACCGCCTAGAATGGTGCCGATATAATAAGCGGCATTGATAAAGCCCCACCATTCCTCACCTTGCTTTAAATCTTGTGTGACAAAGGCAAGCGTAATTGCCCCGATCCATACAGCACCCGCAATATTTTCACAAACATCCATAAACGTCAGGGTGCGCACCGTTTTATTTGTCCAAATGATCGTCCAGCCATCTTTGAAGCTGTTCGTCTTATTTGCTTTTCGAACCGTCTCTTCTTGCTTGAGAAGAGGAAAGACAGGGATGAAAAATAGGTAAGACAACACAATCATGACACAAGTGATCCACATTAAATAAAATGGCCCGATCCATAGGACGAGCATTCCAGTGAACGAATAGCCGGCGATTTGAACCATTTGATGAAATATGGACGCTGTACTGTTTGCTTTCACAAGCTGATTTGCTGGCACAAGCATCGGCATGATCGCCTGCATTAAAGGACTGATGAACCCGCCTGTGAGGGAAATCAAAATGAGTGCACTAAACAGCCAGACCATATGCTGCTGAAAGAAATGAAATTGGGCTGTAAACACGATGAGCATCCCAAGACGTAAAAGCGGGACCCATTTCAATAGGCGGCCAGCTTGAAAGTAATCAGTTAAAACAGGAGAGAAAAGCCCAGCCAATAGCTGGCATATCGTTCTGATCAGTGGAAAGACAGCCGCATAGGCAACAGATTGTGTATCTTGATAAATGACAAACGTGATCGTCATGACAAATAAAATATCACTCAACATGAGAAGGCTTTTACTGCTTGTATAACACCAAAACTTGTTTCCCATATTAAACCGGCTCCTTTTCAAAAACATGTTTAGTATAGCATGGTGATGAAGGGTTCAGAGGCTTTCCATTGAAAAATACATCTTAAGGATGAGAAGATTGTGATAAGCTAAATGAAGGACATTGTAAGGAAAGGGGTTCAATCACTTGAGAAAATTACCAGCACATGACTTTTTGGACAAACATGGCATCCCATATGAGATCAAAACATTTTCTGCCGAAACAGAAAAAGGAGCAGCAAATGTAGCGGCAGCCCTTGGTTTTCGTGAAAGACAAATGATCAAAACATTGATCTTTGAAACAGGAGAAGGGGAGCAGCTGCTTGTGATGGTTGGCGCTGACCAGCATATTAAGTCAGGGAAACTAAAGAAAGCGGCCGGCTCCCGTAATATTAAAATGGCTTCACCGGAGAAGGTTCTTGAAGTGACGGGCTATCGAATTGGTTCGATTCCGCCGTTTTGCTGGCAGCCAGAAGGATTCCGCACGATCATTGAAGCTTCATTATTAGAGGAAGAGATATTAGGGGTTGGAGCAGGAGAATGGGGAAATGAAATCCTCATCACACCAGAACAATTAGTGAAAGCCTCAAAGGCTGTACCGTTTGACATCGTGCAGCCAGCCGAATAAAAAAAGTGCCTGTTTTTGGAGCAGGCACTTTTTTAATTGGCAGCAGGCGTAGTGAATGGACCGATACCTTTCATTTGCAGGAAGGCATCCACGGTTCTATTTTCTTCAAGATCATTCGCCCGCTTGCACACAACAACTGGTCTGACGATCTCAATGCCTTCAATGTACACCCGCCCAATTTCTTTCCGCTTGAGACTGCCTTGAACCGCATCACGGGGAACAAGTGTGATACCATATCCAGCTTTGATCATTTGTATCGCTTCATGAACACCGCTGAACTGTAAGTCCACGGTCGGTTTTTTGATCCCTTTCGAGGTAAAAAGAGAAAAAAGTTTATCTCTTGTGGAACTGCCTTCTTCTCGCATCAAAAAAGGCTCCTGGCTCAGCCGCTCTAGCGGGACAGTTTTTCCGTTCAACGGATGGTCTGCCGGGACAATAAAATCATAGCTTAAATTCGTTAAATGAGAGGTGAGAATCTCCTCATGGTGCAAATCCTCGATCACAGCGATGGCCACATCTGATTCATATTGAAGCAGGCTTTCTAAAACCTGAGCGGAGTTTCCACTTTTTAATTCAATTTCCGTTTCGGATGAAGATGTTTTAAAAGCAGCGAGCCAATCTGGCAGTAAAAAGTTGAGTGGTACATAGGTAGAAGCGATGCGGAGCCGCCCCTTTTTTCCGTTTTGTAAAAGTGCAATCTGATATTCTACTTCCTTTTCAGCCTCGAACACTTGCCTGGCATAAGGGTATAGAATTTTCCCCATTTCCGTAAGTGTAATCCCTCTGCCATTTCGTTTAAAAAGACGGAACCCGATCTCACTTTCAATGCTTCTAAGCTGAGCCGTCACAGCTGGCTGTGTCAAAGATAGCACGTCTGCTGTTTGTGTAACACTTTTTGTCTCTGCGACTTTTGCAAAAATTCGAAGAGCATGTAAATTCAACTTTGCACCACCTATCAATTATTTTGATGGTTCAATCAAAAACATTCATTAGATTTATTATAAGGCATCCCTTATGGTAAAGATAGCGAAGGGGGAAGGGAAAATGGATCATCGTCAAAAGCAAGTGGTGTCAATATCGCTTATCACAGCATTTGCACTGATTGGGGATTCAATGCTTTATATTGTTCTTCCGATCTATTGGAAAGAGATTGGTTTATCATCTATTTGGGAGGTTGGGCTGTTACTGTCCATCAACCGATTCATCCGCATCCCGCTAACGCCTGTCGTTTGGTGGCTCTATCGGTTTGTCCCAATGAAAACAGGTGTATTGATCGCTATATTGATTGCATCAGTAACCACGATGCTATATGGTGTGAGCGGTTTTTGGCTGCTACTGATTTGCCGCTGCGCTTGGGGGCTGGCATGGACGTTATTGCGTATGAGTGGAATGAGGTTAATTGCTGAGATGGACGAAGGCTCACAGGGGCATTATACGGGCATTTATAATGGGCTTTACCGGCTGGGCAGTTTATTTGGCATGTTATTTGGCGGAATATTTGCCAGCCTGATCGGCTTCCAGTCCATGACACTTGTTTTTGGTTTACTCACATTACTAGGGGTCATTTTTTATGTCTCTTTGGATGAGATTGAAAAGGGAGAAGAGGGGCAGGTGTATCAAGTCATCAAACAGCGGTGGCTTGCACGAGATGTTGTAAAAGTATTAATGACAGGTATGCTGATCGCACTTGTGATACAAGGGTTATTCGCATCAACACTCAGTCATGTCATTGAAGCAAGGATCGGTGATGGTGAATTTGCTCTGTTCGGCTTTGTCATCGGAGCTTCGGCTTTAAGTGGAATCATTCAAGCGCTCAGATGGGGGTGGGAACCATTTGTAGCACCGAAAACGGGCAGATGGTTTGATGGCCTTGTGATGAAGGAACGAACGCTTTGCTGGATGTTTCTTTCATTTGGAGGTCTCAGTCTTCTGGCGGTCATGCTGAAGGTCAGCGGCTGGTTTCTTGTGATGCTGCTTTTGATCCAGCTGCTGTCAACAGTCTTAACGACATTAACAGATACGCTTGCCTTTCAAAAAGCCTCTGCTCAAACCGATAAAAACCGCTTCCTCGCAAGCTATTCCTTTGTTCAAGATATGGGAGCAGCTTTAGGACCCTTGTTCGGATATACGATGATTCAGTTTTTTGGATCAAGCAGCGTCTTTTGGCTGATGCTCATCATAAGCTTATTGCTTGTCAGCATGTGGGCAAGAGGCAGGGAGCTGCATGTTTCTTCTGATCCAGCATAATAAATTCAGGTCTTATACAAAAAAACTGCCTCTTGCGCTGAATGCAAGAGGCAGTCATGGTTTCTTATTCTACATCTGAATCATAGGCTTTTTGCGTCAGCTGGCTGACCACCTCTTTTAACCCATTTGGTTTATGAAACTCAACAGGTGTGCTTCCTTTTTCGAAGACGATTTGATCTGCTTCAACGAGCACGACATACCGATTGTTGAGCTTTGCAATATGGATCGAGTGGCCAAAGTCTGCTAGAAGACCTTTGATTTCCGTCTCGCCTAGACGCATTTTCATTGTGATATCAGGAGTTTGTTCAACAATATGAGAGGCTGCTTGTGTAACCTGCTCTGTATCGAGTGTTTCTCTAATTTCTCGTTTTTCACTCGCTTCCCATATTTCAAGATCCTCTTCAAACTGCTTTAATTCTTCACTTTCATCCTGTAATGTTTCAAAAACCTGTTCCTGTACCATATTCATGACCTGTGATTTCATGATTTCAGGCATGGATTCACCGTATTCGACGAACTTCAAAAAGTCCTCAAAATAACGAGCGTGTGAGGATTGGTGAATTTTCACTTCCGCTTCCTCAGTCATGCCCTCTTCTGGCATAAACGGGTATTGAATTGATTTCATGTTTTTTGTCGTAATGGCCATTTCGACTTTTCTGATCAAGGTAGATGTATCAGCGATTGAAGCCACTTTCTGTTCGAAATCGCATTTCATAATAAAGACAAAGGATTCGTCGAAATACTTTTTAGGAACGGCAGAAGCCACTAAAAAAACGCCGCCTCTGACAGCACTTGTATCTAAATATGTGCGAACAAACTGTTCACTGCATTCATTAAACAATTCTTTTGTATCTGCAAATCTCGTTTGATGAAATAGGTTGTAGTTTGGGTTTGAATCGAGCTCATGACCGGGTTCTACAATAAATCGGCCAATTTTGGTCGGTACTTGTTCAGATTTAGGGTGTCTGTCCACTTTTCGTTTGACGATTTTTTTCAGTTCACCGTCTAAAAAGTCCTTCAGCTCACTTTGTTCAAATTCCTCTTGATCTAGTGTTTGATAATGTTTAAATCGTTTATTTGCTTGTTCATCTTTGCCTTCGATTTCCACGACAAAGAATGATAGAAAACGTATCGTAAAATCCATTGATTGGTCACCACTTTTTCTTCTTCGGATATGTTGAGTATAGAAAAAGGAGTGAAAATCGTCAACGAATGGAGAAATATCGTGTCATTATTTCCCGAGAAATGTTTATTGAAAAACACTTGATAATAATTATCATTCTTGATAGAATGATAAAAGAAAAGAAGGAACCTGCCAGTTCCTTCATCTCAGAGAAAAATAGATTATTTTGTTTCAAATGTTTCGCAATCAGTTTCAGTATTGCGAGTCACTTCAGTCATCGTGTTTTTACCAATTTTAATGGTAGAAGCGGTACAGCTGTTTTCAGCCCAGAAACGGCAAGAGTTCACTTCACAAAGAACGTTTTGTGCCATGGGAATTCACCTCCGTGATTCATATTGAGAATGAAGCAAGCTGCCACTTGTATTCATTCAATCTAGTAGTCTCTTTATAGAAAGAGGCTGTTTGTGCTGGTTATGCACATGTTTATCATACCATCTACCCTGAAAATATACAATTTAAACTTTGAAAGAGCGAGAATATGAATCTCGCTCTTTTTTTATTTGTAAAAATAGTTAAATGCTAGGTGGCACACTCTCTCATTTCGACATATGAATAGAGTAGATTCAAAACCTGATGTCGGACAAAGTATGAGGGTACATGTACTGATTTTCCGCATAAAGATAGGGTTTTTAATCAAAAATCTTCATAGAGAGATGAGGGGAGAAGATGAAAGCAGTCATTCTCTGCGGAGGAAAGGGAACGAGAATGAGTGAGGTCACACAAGCGCTTCCTAAACCACTTGCTATGATCGGAGATCGGCCTATTCTATGGCATATTATGAAAATCTATCAGTATTACGGTGTAGACGAATTTATCCTATTGCTTGGTTATAAAGGAGAGAAGATCAAAGAGTACTTTCTAAACTACGACTGGCAGCACCACAGCATGCAGCTCGATATGGCGACAGGAGAAATGAAGCTATTAGGGAAATCGGAGAACTGGAAAATCACCTTTTTAGATACAGGTGAAGATACGATGACAGGCGGACGTTTAAAGCAGGCACAGGATTACATTGGTGATGAGACCTTTATGATGACGTATGGTGATGGACTGGCCAATATCAATATGTTTCATTTGCTGAAACGTCATCAGGATCTTGGTGCAGCTGCGACTGTCACAGGCATTGAAAAGAAGTCCCAGTACGGGACACTGAAGGTGTATAACGGGATGGCACAATCCTTCTCTGAGAAGACAGACAGTATCGGGATGATCAATGGAGGATTTTTTGTGTTGTCTCCAAAGGTATTTGATTATTTGACAGACGATGACCAATGCGTGTTTGAAGCGGAGCCTCTTCAAAACCTAGCGGATGATGGAGAGCTTGCCGTTTATGAGCATCACGGATTTTGGACAGCAATTGATACGTATAAAAACCTGAAGGAAATCAACGACATGTGGACAGATGGAAAACAACCATGGAAGGTTTGGTGACAGCATGAGCGGATTTTGGAATGGAAAGAACGTATTTGTAACTGGATGTACAGGGCTGTTAGGGAGCTATCTCGTCAAGGAATTGATTGATCAAGGGGCAAACGTGACTGGACTTGTGCGTGATCAGGTGCCTCGATCGAATTTATATCAAGGCAGTCAATTTGAAAAAATGAATGTGGTGCAAGGCGCATTGGAGGATATGCAAACGATTGAACGTGCGTTAGGTGAATATGAAATTGACACCGTCTTCCATTTGGCTGCCCAAGCCATTGTGGGGGTCGCAAATAGACATCCTGTTTCTACATTTGAAGCGAATATCTTAGGGACATGGAATGTACTGGAGGCTTGCAGAAGACAGCCGCTGATCAAACGAGTGATCGTGGCATCAAGTGACAAAGCATACGGTGATCAAGAGCAGCTTCCATATGATGAAGACATGCCATTAAACGGGAAACATCCGTATGATGTCTCGAAGAGCTGTGCAGATCTCATTTCTCATACGTACTACAACACATATGGTCTTCCGGTTTGTATTACACGCTGCGGTAATTTATACGGAGGCGGAGATTTGAATTTCAACAGAATCATTCCGCAAACCATTCAGCTTGTGTTAGAAGGAAAGGCGCCGGAAATTAGAAGTGACGGGACATTTATTCGTGATTACTTCTACATTGAAGATGCAGTGAAGGCATATTTGCTGCTAGCTGAGAAGATGGAGGAAAAAGGGCTGGCGGGAGAAGCCTTTAACTTTAGTAACGAAATTCAGCTGACAGTGCTTGACCTTGTGGATAAGATTTTAAAGGCAATGGGAAGTGAGCTGAAGCCTCGTATTTTGAACCAAGGAACACATGAGATTAAGCATCAATATTTGTCGGCAGAGAAAGCAAGAAAGCTGCTTGATTGGAAGCCTGACTACTCCATTGATGAAGGTTTAGAGAAGACGATTGAATGGTACCGCGAATTCTTTCAAAAATAGAGGTGTAAAAAGATGAACAGCATATATTGTACGGTTCTTTCAAGTGGAAGACTTTATCAAGCCATTGCGTTTTTCTTATCGTTGAAGCAAGTAGAAGATGATGCTGTCATCAAGACGTTATGTATGGATGATGCTGCATTTGATTTGCTTCATCAAATGAATTTCCCGCATGTGGATCTTGTTCATGTACGGGAGCTCGAGACACCAGAACTGCTAGAGAAAAAAGAGGAACGGGATGCATCGGAATATTGCTGGACCTTAAAGCCGATTTGGATTGAGTGGTTATTTGAAGAGGAGCAGGCAGAGAGCGTGACTTATCTTGATGCGGATTTATTCTTTTATGAGAGCCCTCAGGTTATTTTTCAACATCAGCCGAATGCCTCTGTTTTAATTTCAAGAGGGGATATTGTCATTCCAAGCTTTGATGCTGAGGAAGTGAAGATGCTACAGAAGCTTTTAGGCCGCTATAATTCAGGCTTTCTGCATTTTAAAGGAGATGAAGCCGGACGAAAATGCCTCAGCTGGTGGAAAGAAGAATGCTTAAAAGAATGTAAAAATGCACCGGGAGAAGGCAAGTTTGGCGATCAAGGATATCTGGATCATATGCCGAGGCTGTTTGACAATGTAGAAGATATTGAGACAAAAGGCGTGAATATTGGTCATTGGAACTATGGGCAGCATTCTTATCGGGAGGAGAATGGACGTATTCTCTTGGAGGATGGGCACCCGCTCATTTGCTATCATTTCAGCGGCTTTCGGATTGTGAGCAAGGATGAGATGCAGCAAATTCATGAAAAAGGACGAAATGACCTGCCGTTTTTCCAAGAAGCCTATCGGGAAGTGCTTCGCCATGTGATTGAATCTGTGGAGCAGGTCGATCCGCTGTTTAACGGCTATGCCAAACGTGAGGAGGATGACGCATGAATGAAAAGCCAAAGGTAAGCGTCATTATTCCAAGCTATAATGCCAAAGAGCGTTTAGAAGGAAGCCTTTTTTCCTTAACACTTCAGGAAACAGATATTCCATTTGAGGTCATTGTTGCCGATAATGGCTCAACAGATGGCACGATGGAAATGCTCGAGAATATTGAGGTGAACTTCCCATTTAAAAAGGTGCGTATTCCTGTCAATCAAGGGATTGCAAAAGGGCGTAATCATGCCATTCGCGAGGCGGAGGGAGATCTGCTCATTTTTCATGACAGTGATATGCTGGCAGAACCGAGATTTATTGAAAAGCATGCAGAGGCTCATGCTGGCAGAGAGGATCTCGTTATTTGCGGTGTGTGCTGGAAGCGGATTTATCGCTATTTTTACACAGCTTTTGATAAGGATCATATGAAGCGGTTGAAAAAGCAAGGGCTGTATAAACGGAAAATGGAGGACAAAACGCCTCTTTTATCATTGGAAGAAGTCGAAAATGGTGCATTTCTTGAGAAAAGTTTCGATTTGCAGTCTGAGTTTATAGATATCCTGAAAGACATTTTAAATACGTACCACTATGATTTAGGTTCTTATGAGCTGCCATGGCGATTTTTTATTACAAATAACTCCTCTGTCAAACGGAAGCATGTCATGGCACTAGGGATGTTTGATGAAAATATCGTTCGGTACGGATTTGAGGATTATGATTTAGGGATTCGTCTGCATCAGCTTGGTCTCTCCTTTGAATTGCGAGAGGATATCATGAGCGTGCATCAAGAGCATCCAAGTAATTTAACGTCGTTTGATGACATCAAATACAACATTTTGTATATGTGTGAGAAGTACAACAATATTGATTCTATTGATGTCCATTTGGCTTTCTCCGGTCCGTTTTCTCATACTGTGACAAATGATATTGTGAAAGAAGTTCGGCAGCTGCGTGAGAATTCAGCATTTGATGACCTGTTATCTTATTTTTTAGAACTGATTCACTTGATCACAGAGCGGAATGTAGGCATCAAACGCGATAAAAAAGATATGCTGACAGCCAAGCATGTTCCTTTGAAAAAGCTGGCAGAAGCCGCGCAGCTTGCACGGCAGGAGTATGGCTGCACGGTACTTGTAGAAGCCATTCAAGGGCTGACGAAAGAGCTGTTGCGCGTTGATTTGTTCCAAGTGGATGTGTTGTAAATGGCGTCTTATCACTTTACAACCATTGTGTCGAATACCCATGTCTTTAAGCTTTTGGCGCTGATTCATTCGCTTGAACAAAACGCTCATGCCTTCAAGCTGTCCGTTTTATGTGCAGACCCTTTGGCTTATAAGGTGTTAAGGGAGTTCCCTCATCCGCATGTTCAATATGAACAGCTTGAGGACATTGAAGATGACACGCTGCGAAAGGCAAAAGAAGATCGAACGTTCCATGAGTATTGCTGGACGTTAAAGCCTGCTTTTCTGCTCAAAATTCTTGAGTCCTCAGATGCGGATTATCTTGCCCATCTGGATACAGATTTGTATTTTTATCATGATCCAGAGGCGATTTTTGCAGAGAATCCAAGCGCTCATTTATTTTTAACGGATCATATGAATTCCGAGCGGTTCTATCGTTATTACGAGTTGTCTGGCCGTTTTAATACTGGGTTTGTAGGCTGTCGTAACACAGATGTTGCCAAACAGGCAGTCACGCAATGGAAAGAAAACTGTCTTGCACATTGTACAGTAGAAATGGATACAGAAAAAAAGACGTATGGAGATCAGCGATATGTGGAAAGATGGGTTGATGATTTTGAAGGGGTTCATATCGTTACATCTAAAGGAGCCAATGCGGCGATTTGGAACATTGAAAACTACAAGCTTTCAGTTGTAAAAGGGGATATGTATCTCGACGAATGTCCACTTTTGTTCTATCATTTTTCTGCCTTTACGATCATTGATGAGAAGAGCTTTAATCTGAATTGGTATTACTATATGACAGAACAAAAGCTTGTGGATCACCTGTATATTCCTTATGCTGACTTGATTCATCGAAAAATCAAACAGGTGCAAAAGGTATTTCCGGAATTTAAGCAAGGGTTTATTGCAAAGAAGCATGTTCCTGACACGCATTTTTATGAGAGATGAAAACCGCTCATTTATTGAGCGGTTTCTGCGTGTAGACAAACCCTCGCATTCTTTGTCAGTCCTGCGCGCTGGTGCTCACGAATGTTCAATTCGCTCCGCGCCAGTGCTCGTCCTTCCTAGACTGCAAAGGTTTTCTATCACGCTGAAAAGAAGACAAAGGGCTAAAATACACATCATTTTAACAATCGGAAAAAACCGCTCATTATTGAGCGGTTTTCTTTTTATGATTCATTCCATTTGGAGATGGTTTGGTCGCTGGGAAGTAAGAAGGCTAGGATGCCTAATATCGGTAAAAAGGCAACACCGAGCATGGTAGGCGTTAAGCCAAAGGCATCAATGAATGAGCCGAGGGCAACCGATCCGATTGCACCCATACCAAACGCAAGCCCAACAGTTAAACCAGACATTGTGCCAATTTTCCCGGGAAATAGTTCTTGGGCATAAACCACGGTGACAGAGAAGCTTGATGTCAAAATGAGCCCAATCAGCCCGAGTAAAACATAAGCAAAAACGGGTCCGGCAAATGGCAGCAGCAGGGCAAGCGGGAAGGATGCCAATAAGGAAACTAAAATCACGTTTTTCTTGCCAAAGCGGTCTGCAAGTGGCCCGCCTAAAAATGTCCCAATTGCACCTAGAATGAGAAATAAGAAAATATAAGTCTGTGATTCTTTAATCGTCAAACCGTATTGTTCAATCGCATAAAACGCATAGAAATTCGAAATGGCATTTCCATACCAAGAGCGGGCGAAGATGAGAAAGACGATAATGCCAAGTGCAATGAGTGCTGATTTACGATGAATATCAGATCTAGCAGCTTTTGCAGGTGTTTTTTTCGCTTGGGCCCGAATGGTTTGAAGTCTTCCGGCATACCATCTTGAAATATAAAGAAGAAAACCGACCGCTATCATTCCAACAATCGTAAACCAAGCCACGCCTGTCTGACCGAGCGGTACGAGCATTAATGCAGCGATAAGCGGAGCAAAGGCTTGACCTGTATTCCCGCCTACTTGATAGATGGACTGTGCAAGTCCTCGTCTTGGACCAGCTGCCATGTTCGCAACACGGGAGCCCTCTGGATGGAAGATCGCAGAGCCAAGTCCGATAAAGACAACGCAAAGCAAAATGGTGGCAAAAGATGGAGCAAACGCGAGTCCGAATATACCGATAGCACTTGAAAATAAAGCAATCGGAAGTGCATAAGGCATCGGCCGTTTATCTGTGTACCAACCAATAGCAGGCTGCATCACGGAGGAGACCATATTTAATGTAAAGGCAATCAGCCCTAATTGTGTAAAGGTCAGCCCCATTGAGCGTTCCAAAATAGGGAACATCGCAGGAATAACGGCTTGAAGTGTGTCGTTCAGCATATGACAAATACCAATAATCAATAGGATGGGATAAACCGTTGAGCCGGTAACAGAATGTTGTTTATCCTTTGTACGAGCAGCAATGGCCAATGAGACTTCCTCCCTTCATTTATCTGTTTTCTGATTTTTGCATTCTTCTCATTTTATTCATAAGGTGAACTATAAAACAATAGCAAATTGTCATGATTTAGAAAAAAGAGACACAAGCGCTTGATTGAGCTTGTGTCTCTAAAGAGTTATTTGTAAAAAGAAGCAATCACAGGCTTCATTTTTTGAACGACAAGTCCACTGCCGCCGCGGTTTTTCACACCTTCGATCATGCCGACGAGGACGTAATCTTCTTTTTTAGGATTAAACGCAAGTAAAAATCCATTTTCAGTGCCGTCTGTTGCACCTTGTTTGCTCTTTAATTCTGCCGTACCCGTTTTAGCGGCAATATCCGCTCCTTCGATTTGTAAGGAGTGGGCTGTTCCGTTTGGACTGGTCACGACCTTAGTCAATGCGTCTTTCACTGTGTTTGCCGTGCCTTCTTTGATGATTTGTTTTGGTGATGCTGTTTTTTCATCTTGAATCACTCGAGGGTAGACAAGCTTGCCTCCTGTGGCAAATGGAGAATAGGCATGTACTTGTTCAATTGGTGACATGAGTAATTCGCCTTGGCCATACGCCGAGTCAGCCAGTAAGATATCCGATTGAATGCCATCGTTCGATACTTGTGCAGGCTTCATTGTAAATGGCATGTGTAAGTCTTCGCCAAACCCAAATGCTTTCACTTTTTGCTCGTAGGTGTCTTTGCCGATTTCGAGTGCTTCCTGTCCAAAATAAATATTGTCTGAGTATACAAGGGCATCGACCATATTTACTTTTTCTTTATCGTGAACCCGTGTGATGCGATAATTTCCCCAAGATTGATCCTTTTGCCATTTTAGTCCGTGAATGGTACGCACTTTGTCAGGCTTTGTGACACCTGTTTCCAGCCCAATGGCTGCTGTAATGGTTTTGAATGTGGACCCTGGCGCATACCGGCTCGCATATCGAGCTTGGAATGGAAGGTCTGGATTTTCACTGTATGCCTGATATTGCTTAGGTGTAATCCCGTTTGTCATGAGATTGACATCGTAGGAAGGGGTGCTGACAAGCGCTAATAGATCGCCTGATGATGGATTCATGATTGTGACGGCCCCTTTTTCGCCTTTCAACTGATCATAGGCTTTTTTCTGTAAAGAAGCATCAATCGTCAGCTTCACTGTTTTTCCATCTTTTCGATCTGATTTTTGCAATGTTTCTTCAATACCTGTTTCATCATGGACGATGAGAATGCTTCCGCCATCTTGTCCGCGTAAGTTTTTGTCAAATGTAAATTCAAGGCCGGTTTTGCCGATGATTTGATCTGCCTTTAATGCTGGATTTCTTTTGATATCATCCGCATTTGCTTTTCCGACATACCCGGTGAGATGAGCGGCGGCTTTGTTATATGGATAGTAGCGCATTTCCTTCGTTTGATAGGTAACGCCATTTACGTCCTTTGGAATCGGTTTTTGTTTTAACATCGATTTGAGCGGGACAAACGTGTCGTCTGTGACCCATGCTTGTTTCAATTGATTGTTGATTAGTTCTTCCTCTATATCAAACGCTTTGCTGATCTTTTTGATATTGCGTTCTTTTTCTTCTCCTGTTCCGAGCTTTCCTGGGATGACGCCAAGTGCGTTTCCACCAGTTGTTTCTGCCAGTGTACGTCCTTTTCGGTCGACAATGTTTCCGCGGACAGCAGGGTCAGCTTTGACCTTGATGGTATCTCCTTTCTCCATTTGCGGGAAGATGAGATTTGGCTTCCAGTCCACTTTCCACTTGTCGTCCTCTTCGGAAAGAACGCCCTTGTAAGACAGCTTATGCAGCTTGCCAAGAGACGTTTTCATCGTGACATCATAGGAAAATTGATATCCATTTCCTTTGTCCTGTTTTTCAACGTGGAGCTTTGAAATGTTCAGGTCATAAGCACCAATACCGTTGAAAATATTGTCGTATTTTTCGGCTAGTTGTTTTTTTGAAAAGTCATTGGCTCTCAAAGATGCACTTGTCACCTCATCTGCCAGCTTCGTAAAGTCTTTCTTCTTCATATGTTCCGTAAAGTTTTGAGCGGCTTTTAAAGCTTCTTTTTCTTTTGAGAAAAGAGTATCTTTTAAGAAAAAGAAAGCAGCAGCAACTACGATGATACTAAGAATGGGAATTATGACTTTTTTCTGTTTCCAAAATGATTTTCGTTGACCCGTATACAATGAAAACACCTCAATTTTTGATTAGATCCTCTATATTTTACAGTGATTGGTCTTGATTTGTATAGTTTCTCATAGAAACCTAGCGAAATAGATAAGAAAAACGAGCTGTGATTTGTCGTTTAGGATACCCGATTTTATTAAAAAAATTTAAATTCTCTATTGAGGAAAAAGGTAAAATCATTTAAGGTACAGACCTAGCCTTGTATGATTCACAGTAAAAAGACAAATTTAAAATTCTTAAAAAATATGTGGCTAGATATTAGAAGATAATGCCCTACAACTAATTCTTAATTTACGGTTATGGCGGGGTAAACCAATTAGAACGTGATCTTATCCGTATGCGACAGCATGAACCGAATAAATTAAAAAAGCTTATAGGTCAGCTAAAGAAGTGCCGTGATGAAGTAAAGCTTAATCAAGAGGAACATATCATTTTAAATCAAATGTGTGTAGAGCTTCAATATATAGAAAGCTGCCGGAAATGAATAGTTGTTCCGGACATTGTATAAATAAATCTCATATAAAGGAGGTATTATATGCCTAAAGTTGACAACCTGTTAGCCATTCTATGGATGCTTCGCTCAGATAAAAAAATAACTGCAAAACAAATTTCAGATAAGTTAGAGATGAATATAAGAACTGTTTATCGTTATATTGATACACTTTCAACGAGTGGTGTACCTATCATTTCAGAACCAGGTCATAACGGTGGATATAGTTTAATGAACAATTTTATAGAGGCTCCTCTATTTTTTGATTTTGAGGAGCAAATTTCACTATTTCACGCTGCTGTTTTTGCAGAAGAAGCGGGATATTATGGAGGTGAAGCGCTACAAAGAGCCATTTCAAAACTTAGTAAACACTCAAATCAAGAGCAAGAAACAAAGGTAAACCAACATATAACTAGTCTTGAAGTAATAAGTCGAACCAGTTCAATCTCTTTGGAACCTTCCTTGAAAAAGTTGGAAAAGGCAATAGCGGCCAAAAACACGGTGAAAATTCTTTACCATAAAAATGGAGAAAAGCAATTACATCATAGATGTGTCGATCCATACAGAATGATCTATTGGAATAATAAGTGGTATGTGATTGGATTTTGTCATCTTAGAAATGATATGCGCAGTTTTAGAGTAGATCGAATTGAAAATCTAATGGTGACTGAAAATCAGTTTGACCAGCAAGAAAATTTTTCAGCACGTGACTTTTTTATCAATAGTCTCCTACCAACTTTAAAAGATAAGGAAGAGATTATTTCTTTGGTGATTCATGGGGATAAAAATGTATTGGCTGATATTTGCCAACATTGGTTTTTAGGACATTATTTACAAGAACGGAGTTCACATCAAGCAGTTTTTCTTCTTCCAAAAGATATGATACATACATATGTACCTTATTTACTTTTACCTTACAATAAATCTATTAAAGTGGTTGAGCCAATTAGTCTTAAAAAAAGAATGATTGAAGTTTTGTCGGATTTAATCAAATTTTACCAAGTATGATAACTTCCCTGACGCTAACTGTCAGGGAAGTTATTTTATAATCGCTATATCAACTGTGATTGGAGCGTGATTGGATGCAAACACAAAAAGCTTATCTATATGTATTTGATACGATGTCTGACTGGGAATATGGATATTTAATTGCTGAACTAAACTCAGGTAGATATTTCAAAAAAGATTTAGCACCTTTAAGAGTCATTACAGTAGGAGTTAATAAAGAAATGAAGACGACTATGGGAGGTTTGAGTATAAAACCAGATATTTCCCTTGAAGAATGTAACCTTGAGAACAAAGATCTTTTCATTTTACCAGGAGGTACGACTTGGGGTGAAGACATTCACCAACCTATCTTGGAAAGAGTTGGCCAAGCTTTAGAGCTGGGCACTATTGTTGCTGCAATTTGTGGTGCAACTGAGGGGCTCGCGAATAGAGGATACTTAAATACTAGAAGGCATACAAGTAATAACTTAGAATATACTAAAATGGTATGTCCTAACTATAAAGGAGAGAAGTTCTATGAGTTGGCACCTGCGGTATCTGATGCGAATTTAGTTACTGCATCTGGAATAGCCCCTTTAGAATTTGCAATGGAAGTGCTGAAAAAAATAGAAGTATTTACACCAGATACCTTACATTCTTGGTATAACCTGAATAAGACACATCAATCTGATTATTTCTTCAGGTTGATGAATTCAATAAATAAATGAAGTAACTGAAAAAGCTCAATTTCTCTATTTTGATTAGTAGAGAAGTGGAGCTTTTTATTTTGGACTTACCTTATCGTTTTCAATTTGCATGTTCCTGATACTGGCCCGATTGTACTAAAAAGCCGAGCGCCTTAAGAAGAAGGCTTTGATCGAATTGAGACGACCGGTGTTTTTGTTTCTTTTGGCTTCGGTGTTTGTGTGGATTTTTTGATGCGCGTTTCCTTTGGCGTGTAATAGGTTGCCCCAATATTGAGCCTGCCTTGAAGCTGGTCAATAGAAAGCTCCCCAAATTCTAAATGGTAATCAATTTTGTCCACGTGCAGGGATTCGATATGAATATGTGTATCCTCTGAGACAGGAGGAGCTGGTGCAGACATTTTTTGCTCAAGAGCGGCGAGTCTTTTTTCTAGCTCAACGACAGATGGGGATGGACTGTATTCAGTTTTTTTAAAGAGTGATTGAATGAAATGTTTCAAGTAGACCACAACCTTTTCTTCCGCCTTGCTCTAGTCTATGGAAAAGCTGCCCAGTATATACTTATAGAGATGACAAGAAAGGGGAGAAGCATATGCTGCCTACTCAGATTCACATTGCCCATATGAAAACGAATTCGATTGGCACAGGATCATCCATGACGTTTGGCTCGACGTTTGTTCGCAAACATTGCAGTACGATCAAACGAAACAATGGCTTTGGGGAACAGAATGCTGATGGCGTGATCACGATCCTGCCAATTGAAACAATTGATGATCGTGATCAAATAGACGCAGTGAGTATCAATATTCGTCATCTATGATGATAGCAGTCGCTTTTCCTTCATCCTTTTGCAGACGGATGTAAAGTACCCCGTCTTTAAAGGCAGCATTCATTTGACCAAGAATCATTTCTGGAAGGCGGATTTTCTTTTCAAACGGACCATACTTCCCTTGTTTTTGGCGAAAGTCCTGCTCGTTAAAAAAGGAAAAACGCTGTCCTTTCACAACCAAATATTCACCATATGATAACACCTGAACATCTTCCTTTCGGTATCCAGGCAAATAAATTAAGTATTGAATTTCTGCATGGGTTTCCACCATGTCGATTGGTGGAAACGACGCATCTGATCCCCGCTGATCCTGCTGTGTGAATGTAAATGGAGATGGACCGTTTGCCATAAAGGGGGATCTTTGCTCATCGTCGAAGATCATTTTCCAAAAATCATCTCCATGCATTTGCTGGGCAATATCCATCCACTGTTTCATTTTTTCGAAGTCCATGTGAAGACCTCCCGTTAACATACTTGATGGGTGCTTGCATATACCTATAAAAAGGAGGTTTATCTGTGGTTCAACCAACTCCGTATATCAATATTAATATTTTCATGTTAAAAATTAATTCCTTTGAAAATGCGTCGGCGGTGAATGTCGGACAAAATTTGTTAGCAGAGTGGCAAAACTCAGATAAAAAAAATCAGGGTTACGGACAGAATTTTGGAGATGCCAGCGGTTTTGTCGGTACAAAAAGCCATGTAGATGATCGAGATCAAGTGGACTCACCTGCCTCTTTTTCACCAGCAGCTAAACCCATTCAAAGGAAGTGACGTGTGATGTTATTCTCACCTTCAGTCGTCAATGTCGGTGCTTTTAAAATCAATGCAATGGATCGGGGTGCATCACTGACGCTAGGACCTTATCAGCAGATTGATTATTTTCTCTCGATGAAATTGAATCAAGGTTTTGGTGAGGACAATGGAGATTGTTCACCGCTTGTCATTCCGATTTCAAGCGTGTTAGATCCAGATATGGTGGACTCAAATTCAGTCAAAAACAGCGTGGTTTAAGGAAAAAAAGAGACCGGGAATTCTCGAGTCTCTTTTCTAATTTGTTTCATTCAGATGGCTTTTTCGTCTTGCATAGGTGAAATAGACAACAACACCGATGGCGATCCAGATGAGGAAGGCTCTCCATGTCTCCCATTTCAGTGTGGCAGCCAATGTCATACAAATGATCGCACTGATAATCGGAAGCACAGGCACGAACGGTACTTTAAATGCTGCTTTAAGATTCGGATGTTTTTTCCGTAAAATGATGACCGCAATGGAAATCACCGTGAAGGCTGCTAGTGTACCGATGCTGACTAAATTCGCAAGCGTCGATAAATTCACAAAACCTACGATACACGCTGCGACTGCACCTGTCAGCCAAGTGTTGGCAACGGGCGTTTGCGATTTTGGATGAACCTTTGAGAAAATATTTGGCATAAGCCCATCGCGGCTCATCGCAAAAGTTAAGCGAACCTGTGCATAAACCAAGGCAATGAGAACCGTGGTAATCCCAATAATAGCACCGGCTGATATGATACCCGCCACACTATTCAGGCCAACTACTTGAAGAGCAAATGCGACAGGATCACTGACATTCAGCTTCGTATAGTGAACCATGCCTGTTAAGACAAAGGAAACCCCGATGTATAAAATGGTACAAACACCGAGCGCTCCGATAATCCCAACCGGCATCGCCTTTTGCGGATTTTTGACCTCTTCAGATGCATTGGCGATCGCATCAAATCCGAGGTAAGCAAAAAAGACGGTTGCCGCGCCTGCGATTACGCCGTTAAAGCCCATTGGCATAAACGGTGTCCAGTTTTCAGGTTTGACGTAAGCAAAGCCTGAAATGATAAAGAGTAGGACGATGGCAATTTTGATCAGCACAATGATGTTATTCAGCTTTGTACTTTCTTTGACGCCTCTTGAGACGATAAAGGTGATAAGCAAAATAATGAGTGCGCCTGGAAGGTTAAAGACGGCCCCGTCAGCGGCTCCAGGTGCAGCTGATAAAGCCTTCGGTATGTGAAGACCGAATCCGCTGAGCAGTGATTGGAAATAGGACGACCATCCACTTGCCACAGCAGAGAGCGCAATGACATATTCAAGCATGAGATCCCAGCCCATTAAGAAGGCGAGAAATTCTCCAAGTGTTGCGTAGGAATACGTATAGACGCTTCCTGACACAGGAATGGATGAGGAGAATTCAGCGTAGCAAAAAGCAGCAAGGGCGCATGCGATCGCAGCCAAAATAAAAGATATAATAATCGCAGGTCCTGCATCATTTGCAGCAGCAACCCCCGTAATGACAAAGATCCCAGTCCCGACCACACAGCCAATGCCAAGCAAGATTAAATCAAACGTATTCAAAGAACGGCTGAGCCGCTTCGTTTGACTTTCAAGCATGAGCTGGTCGAGAGATTTTTTTCGAAATAAAGAACTCATGTTGACCTCCTAATGGATAAATCTTTTCGTAAGACGAATGTTAGTATATGCGCAAATGACAATTTAGTCAATTGGTTGAAAAACGCTTTAAATCACTAAAGTGTTAAACCTCACAACCGAATAAGCCTTTAAAAAGAAACATCCGCCGAGAGATCGAAGGCGGATGTGGTGTCAGACAATCTAAGTCTGTTCAGCAAATATTTTTTCATTGTACAGCACACTTGGATGAGTTGGATGATGGGCCGAGGAGGCACGGTGATGTATTTTGGCTTGTTCCAGGTTGCCGAGCTGATAATAACAGTAGCAAAGCTGAAGGTGAGGATACCACGTTTTATATTGTGTCAGTGTGAAGGCTGTTTCGTTTTCAGGAGCCTTCAGCGCCTGCTCATACCAAAAGATGGCTGCCTGATGTTTATTTTGTATTTTTAAATGATCCCCGATCCGGCAGCAAAATTCTGGCCGGGGCTGATCATATAAGAAGGAACGTAATAATGAGGATAAGGCTGCTTCCTCATAGCCTACCGCATAATAGCAGTCCGCTAAATATTGGCATGTGCGAATTTCATCCTCAATCCAGCACTGTTTTGTGTTTAAAAATTCATGATAAAAACGAATCGCTTTGACACGCTGACCGTTGTCTCTTAATTCATTGGCAAAGTAAAAGAGATCACGGGGCGTCATATCCTCTCCTTTTGCCAGCATGTCTTCATAAATTCGCAAGTTGCGCCCAGGCTCACCAGCAGTTGTTTTCTTGCGTTTTTGATGTGTGACGGCGATATCTGCAGGAAGGATGTTTCCATACACTTGAAGAAACTCATGAACGGCCCCGTACCACTGAAAGTTCAAGGAACGCTTCACAAGGCGATTTCTTCTATATTTGAAATTGACTTGACCGTTTTCATCGAATCCCACATGATAAAACATCGAAACAGCATCCACCGAGGGATCAAGTGTCTGCTTGAGCTGAAGCAGTTTTTGGCGGTCTTCTTCAAGCAGAACATCGTCAGCATCGAGCCATAAAATATACTCTTTCGCTGCATGTGAGAAAGCAAAGTTGCGTGCTTTTGCAAAATGCTGGACCCATTCAAAATCCAGCACTTTTGCTGAAAAGGAATGAGCGATTTCCTTCGTTTGATCTGTTGATCCTGTATCAACGATGATCATCTCATCGACAATGTCTTGAACAGACGAAAGGCAGTCCGCCAGCACCTCCTCTTCATTTTTCACAATCATACATAAGCTAATGGTTATCATCTTTAGATCACCTCTTCATAGTGTATCGAGCATCAAAAGGAAACATTCTTTTCTGCAGCGGGTTTTTTAAAACTAGTTTTCTGCTACTGGCTGATTTAAAATAAAGAAAGAATCTATGTAAGGGCTGATAAAATGAGTTTATTGAATGTTGAAGGATTATATAAAACCTATGGCGAGAAAACGCTGTTTGATCATATTTCTTTTCATATAGAACCAAAGGAACGCATCGGATTGATTGGACCAAATGGAACAGGGAAGTCAACGCTTCTAAAGGTCATTGCAGGACTTGAATCGTTTGAGGAAGGTGACATCACGAAGGCAGGGACACTTGATATCGAATTTCTCGAACAAGATCCTGAAATGAGCGGGAATGAAACGATTCTTGACTATATTTTTTCGGGAACGGCACCAATGATTCAAACGATGAAGGCGTATGAAAAGGCACTCGCCGATTTAGAGCATGATCCGCAAAATGAGGCAAAACAAGAGGCACTGATGCGCATGCAAAATCGAATGGATCAAGAAGATGCTTGGGATGCGAACCTTTCAGCCAAAACGATTTTGACAAAGCTTGGCGTGAAAGATGTAAGCCGCTCTGTACATGCATTATCAGGCGGACAGAAAAAACGTGTCGCCATTGCTAAAAATTTAATTCAGCCTGCTGGTTTGTTGATTTTAGATGAGCCAACCAACCATCTTGATAATGCAACGATTGAATGGCTTGAAGGATACTTAAGCCAATATAGCGGTGCTGTCATCCTCGTGACGCACGATCGTTATTTCTTAAATCGGGTAGCCAATCGGATTTATGAGTTAAATCAAGGACAGCTTTATACGTATAAAGGAAATTATGAAGTCTTTTTAGAAAAAAGAGCGGAGCGGGAAGCAGAAGCTCAGGTGAAAGAAACGAAGCGTCAAAACTTGCTTAGACGAGAGCTTGCATGGCTAAGACGAGGAGCGAAAGCAAGAACGACAAAGCAGAAAGCACGTATTGGCAGAGTCGAAGAGCTGAAGGATCAAAAAGGACCTGATGCGAAGGGAGAGCTTGATTTTGCCATCGGCTCGCACCGCTTGGGGAAACAAGTGATAGAGGCAGAAGACTTATCAATTTCATTTGCTGGCCAGACTCTTGTGGAGCGGTTTACAGATTTAGTCGTGCCGGGCGATCGTATCGGATTTATCGGACCGAATGGAGTCGGCAAAACCACTTTACTGAACTGTCTAGCAGGTAAGATTGAACCGACTTCAGGACAATTGACCATTGGACAAACCGTTCGTATTGGTTACTACACGCAGGATCACAAGGAAATGAATGATGAGCTGACCATCATTGAGTACATCAAGGAAACAGCTGAGATCGTCAAGACGTCTGATGGCGCCATTGTAACAGCAGAGCAGATGCTGGAGCGCTTCCTTTTCCCAAGATCGATGCAGCGGACGTATATTCGTAAACTGTCAGGGGGAGAACGCCGCAGATTGTATTTATTGAAGGTCTTAATGGAAGAGCCGAATGTTCTCTTTTTAGATGAGCCGACGAACGACCTTGATACAGAAACCCTCAGTATTTTAGAGGATTATTTAGAGCAGTTCCCTGGCGTCGTCATCACCGTGTCCCATGATCGTTATTTCTTAGACCGAGTGGTTCACCGCCTGCTTGTCTTTGAAGGAAATGGGCGAATCTCACACTTCCAAGGTGCATACAGCGATTATATGGAACAGGAAAAAGAGCAGAAACGGACAGAGACAAAGCCTGCTGAAAAACAAGTAGAAGCTGCGCCTAAAAAGAGAAAAAAACTTTCTTATAAAGACCAGCTTGAATGGGATGGGATTGAAGACCGGATACAAGCATTAGAGGAAAAACATCAGCAGCTTGAAGCCAGCATTGCAGAGGCAGGCAGTGATTTTGGGAAAATTCAAGAGCTGATGGACGAACAAAAAGCCGTTGCGGAAGAATTAGAACAAGCAATGGACCGCTGGACAGAACTATCTCTTATGATTGAGGAAATGAATGAATAAAGATGTGGAAATAAAAAACCTGTAGAGCGATCTACAGGTTTTTTTGATAGGAGCATTTGGCATACGCATCATGCTGGTGGATGGATTCCTCATTACGACACTCGACTTGAAAGCCTCTGATCCATGGCTGCTCATATAATTCAATGGCAATTAACCTTGTGATATCTTCTACAAAGCGCGGATTTTCATAAGCCTCTTCTGTCACTTTCTTTTCATCAGGTCTTTTGAGCACGGGATAAAGCGGTGCGCTCGCATTGGACTCAATGATATGTAAAAGAGCGGTCTTGATGTCGTCAGGGAGCGCTACTTGTTCAAACAACTCTACTTGAATGGAAACAGACCCACGCTGATTATGGGCACCATATTCACTGATTTCTTTGGAACAGGGACATAATGTCGTGACCTGTGCATCGCACCCAACGTGACAGGTCCATCCGTCCTTTTCATGAAAATGGACGTCATATTTGACAGTTGCATGCATCAAGCCTGACCGCCCGGTGACTGGACTCTGTTTTTCCATGTACCATGGAAATGAAACTTGAATGGAAGCAGAGGATTGATTCATTTTCCGGGCGAGCGCTGCCGTCAATTCTTTTAGGGTATTCACATCAAGAGGCTTGCTGCTCTCATAAAACGAGTGCAGCTGTTCAGTGAGACGGCTCATATGAATGCCTTTTTGATGGGCTGGCAGGGATGTGCTCAGTGAGAATTCAGCAGTGGTTGTTTGGCGCTGTGGTGCTGTTTTAGATACGATATGTATGGGATAGGACATGCGGCAGATCCCGACTTGTTCAAGATGAAAATAAAAGTCCTGCTCTGTTTTTTGAATGTCAGACATGTCCTCTTTTTGCCAAGGCTTTGTGCCAAGACTTGGCGGTACTGATCCAAATAGCTGGTGCCGTTCTACTTTAGGTGGAAATGAGCGCATATAGTACCTCCTATAAATCGTAATTATTACTATTTATTTTGCGATAACATATGAAATAAATCAAGTGTTAAAACTTTGACGTTTACGTTAAGGTTATAAAGGTGTATAATAAAACATGAATTGATGAGCAGGAGGCACTGGCGATGGAATGGATGAAAATTGATCAAGTGGCGAAAAGAAGCGGACTGACAAAACGGACGATTCGTTTCTATGAAGAGATTGGTTTATTATCAGCACCAAAGCGGACTGAGGGCGGTGTCAGACTTTACTCAGAGGACGATATGGAAGAGCTAGAGAAAGTGATGCAGGCAAAAGAGGTACTCGGTTTTTCTTTACAGGAGCTTCAATCGTTTATGGAAATCGGAAAGCAGCTAGAGTTGAATAAAGAAGGCTACTTGCTGTCGCTTGATCCGAAGGAACGATTAGAGAAGCTTTTAGATATTGATGCGCAGCTCAACATACAGCATCAATTGATAACAAAAAAGCTTGAAACGATTCAATCCTTTAAAAAGGATCTTGAAGCGATGAAAGAAAGAGCGGCTCATGCAATTGAGCAACTACAAAAATAAACACCTCTGCGTGTTTATTTTATTTTGTCAACATTTGAAGGAAAGGTTCTGATGGAATGAAGGAAGAAGAAGTGTTGAAACAGCGTACAAGTCTGCTTAGGCAGCCAAAAGCCGTTTGGGCTGTTGCCTTTGCGTGTGTGATTTCGTTTATGGGAATAGGACTCGTCGACCCGATCCTGCCAGCCATTGCATCGCAATTACACGCATCTCCAAGCCAGGTCTCTCTTTTATTTACAAGCTACTTACTTGTGACCGGCTTTGTGATGTTCTTTACCGGCTTTATTTCTAGTCGGATTGGTGCGAAATGGACGTTATTAGTTGGACTCATTTTTATTATTGTTTTTTCTGCTTTAGGTGGTACTTCTTCAACGATTAATGAATTAATTGGCTTTAGAGGCGGATGGGGCATTGGGAATGCTTTATTTATTTCAACTGCACTCTCTGTCATTGTTGGTGTATCTGTTGGAGGAAGTGCGAAGGCTATTATTTTATACGAGGCAGCACTAGGTCTTGGGATATCGGTTGGACCGCTGCTTGGCGGTGAGCTTGGCACAATTTCTTGGCGCGGGCCTTTCTTTGGTGTTGCCGTGTTAATGCTTATTGCTCTTTTAGCGATTACCTTTATGCTTCCACCTATGCAAAAGCCGCAGAAAAAAGTGAAATTATTTGAGGCTGTCGGGGCGTTAAAATATAAAGGGCTTTTAACGATGGCATCTGCCGCTTTCTTATACAATTTCGGTTTCTTTGTGCTTTTAGCGTATTCGCCATTTGTGCTCCATCTTGATGAGCATGGACTTGGATATGTCTTTTTTGGATGGGGGCTATTCTTGGCTGTGACCTCTGTCTTCTCAGCGCCAGTCATTCATCGCAAACTTGGGACATTGACCTCGCTTGTCGTTCTGTTTGCTTCGTTTGCTGTGATTTTATTCGGTATTGGGGTATGGACGTCTCATGCTGTGGTCGTGATCTGCGGAATTGTCATTGCTGGGGGAATTCTCGGTATGATCAATACAGTGCTCACGACAGCTGTGATGGGGTCAGCACCGGTTGAACGTTCAATTGCTTCATCCTCTTACAGTGCTGTACGATTTATTGGGGGCGCGATTGCTCCTTGGATTGCCGGAGTTCTCGCTGAATCCTATACAGCAAGTACACCTTATTATGTCGGGGCTGCTGTGGTTCTCTTAGGCATGATCATCCTCCTCCTTGGACGTAAGCATTTGGTGAATATCCAAGCAGGTCATTAATGAGAAAAAGCCTTATATCTTTAGAAGATATAAGGCTTTTTTGTCGTTATAATACTTTTGTTGTCCAAGATTCGCAATTCCAAGTTTCGGTTGCCACATCTTGATAAAATTCAGGTTCGTGAGAAATCAATAAGACGCTGCCTTTATATTCTTTTAACGCGCGTTTTAGTTCTTCTTTTGCATCGACATCTAAGTGGTTTGTCGGCTCATCGAGAACAAGTAAGTTGGTTTCTTCGTTGATCAGCTTGCAAAGACGGACCTTTGCTTTTTCTCCTCCACTTAAAACAGATACACGGCTTTCAATATGTTTTGTCGTTAATCCGCATTTTGCAAGAGCGGCTCTGACTTCATATTGCGTGTAAGAAGGGAAGGTGCTCCATACTTCTTCAATACAAGTATTGCTGTTCTGCTCTTTTACTTCTTGCTCAAAGTAGCCAATATGCAAGAATTCTCCACGTTCCACCTCACCAGAAATAGGTGTGATTTCCCCAAGAAGACTTCGGAGCAGCGTCGTTTTACCGATACCGTTAGCACCGTACAACGCAATTTTTTGCCCGCGTTCCATTTTCAAATTCAATGGGCGGGAGAGCGGTTCATCATAACCGATGACCAAATCTTTCGTTTCAAAAATCAGTTTCCCAGAAGTACGTGCCGGTTTAAAATGGAATTCAGGTTTTGGCTTTTCTGCTGCGAGTTCAATCATATCCATCTTATCCAGTTTCTTTTGGCGGGACATCGCCATATTTCTTGTGCTGACACGTGCTTTGTTTCTTGCGACAAAATCCTTTAGTTCAGCCACTTCCTGCTGCTGTCTTTTATAGGCTGCTTCGAGCTGCTGCTTTTTGACTTCGTACACTTGTTTAAATTGGTCGTAGTCGCCAACATAGCGCGTGAGTTCTTGATTTTCAACATGATAAATCAAGTTGATGACACTGTTTAAAAACGGAATATCATGTGAAATGAGGATAAACGCATTTTCATATTCTTGTAAATAACGCTTCAGCCACTCAATATGCTGCTCATCCAAATAGTTGGTCGGCTCATCGAGAAGGAGAATTTCTGGCTTCTCTAACAGCAATTTCGCTAGCAGCACCTTCGTACGCTGACCGCCGCTGAGCTCCGTCACATCACGGTCCAGCCCGAGATCCGTTAAGCCAAGACCTCTTGCAATCTCCTCGACCTTAGAATCAATGATATAGAAATCATTGTTTGTCAGTGCATCCTGAATGACGCCCACTTCCTCTAACAGCTTTTCCAGCTCATCAGGATCGGCTTCACCCATTTTGCCATAAATGTCATTCATCGCGGCTTCCATTGAAAATAAATAATGGAATGCATCCTGAAGGACTTCACGGATCGTTCTTCCCTTTTCTAGCACGGTATGCTGATCAAGATAGCCGACACGGACATTTTTTGCCCATTCGACTTTTCCTGCATCTGGCTCCAGCTTGCCAGTAATAATATTCATAAACGTTGACTTTCCTTCACCGTTGGCGCCGATTAAGCCGACATGCTCGCCTTTTAATAAACGGAAGGACACTTCGTGGAAAATGGCTCTGTCGCCAAAGCCATGACTTAAATCTTTAACAGATAATATCATTTTTTACACCTCAAATAGATTCAAAACGGCTAGTGCCTCTCATGATTATATCGAACTGTCCGGCTCGATAAAAGCATCAAAAGAAAAATTGCGTTTCAAAGCTGATTTTGAGATACTAAAGGATAGATTGAATGAGGATAAAGGAGATCGACATGACGGAAAATTGGGCATTTTTGAAAGAAGCAAAGCCATTTATTCAAGAGAACTTTCAAGCGGCTGGCTTCGAAAAACCAACAGCTATACAAGAAAAAACAGCAGAGTGGATTACGGAGAAGCGTGATGTGATCGCAGAATCGCCAACTGGAACGGGGAAGACACTTGCGTATGTTCTGCCGCTTTTAAATAAAATTGATGTCAATATCAAGCATCCGCAAGTCTTAATCTTGGCACCTTCAAGAGAGCTTGTGATGCAAATCTTTGATGTCGTGCAAGAGTTCAAACAAGGATCAGACATCAAAGCGGTTTCCTTGATTGGTGGAGCGAACATCAAGAAGCAGCAAGAAAAGCTAAAGAAACACCCGAACATCGTTGTGGCGACACCTGGCCGAGTACAAGAATTAATCAAAATCAAGAAACTGAAAATGCATGAAGTCAAAACGATCGTATTAGACGAAGCAGATCAACTTCTTGTGCCAGAGCATATGAAAACGATCCAAGCGATCATTAAGTCCACATTAAAAGAAAGACAAATCCTTTGTTTTTCTGCCACGTTGAAAGAAGAAACCGTTCAGCTGATCAAAGAAATGACATCTGAACCAGAAGTATTGAAAATTGCTAGAAGTGAGGAAGAAGCGCAGAAAGTGGGTCACTATTATCTGTTATGTGATCAGCGTGACAAAGTGAAACTACTGCAAAAGCTATCACGGCTTGAGGACATGCAGGCGCTCGTTTTTGTGCGTGACATTACGAACTTAAGCATTTATGCAGAGAAATTAGCGTATCACCATGTCGACCTTGGTGTCCTTCATAGTGAAGCAAAAAAAGCTGAGCGTGCTGTAATATTAAAATCATTTGAACAGCGTGAATTCCCGCTCCTCCTTGCAACAGATATTGCAGCAAGAGGAATCGATATTGATGACCTGCCATATGTCATTCATGCAGATATGCCAAATGAAGAGGGCTACATCCACCGTTCAGGCAGAACCGGACGTGCTGGAAAAGAAGGCGCAGTCATCAGTCTTGTCACACCTCAAGAGCAATCAATGCTGAAAAAAATGGCGAAAAAGCTAAATCTTTCGCTTGAAGAAATTGTGTATAAGCAAGGCCAGCTGCAGCTTGCGCCCAAGCAGGCATAAGAAAAGGACCCTCCATGTGGAAGGGTCCTTTTTGTTATGAAATTTTGACAAGCTGTTTTCCGACATTTTCTCCTTTGAATAGTCCAAGGAATGCATCAGGAATGTTATCAAATCCTTCAATGATTGTTTCTTTATATGTGAGTTTGTCTTCTTTTACCCATTGTGCGAGATCCTTCGCTGCCTCTCCAAAACGATCTGAATAGTTGGCAACGATGAAGCCTTGCATCAATGCGCTTGTTTTGATGAGTTTTGTTTGCACACGAGGACCGATATCTTCGCTTGCACTAATATTATAAGAAGAAATGGCACCGCATACTGGAATGCGTGCAAAACGGTTCAAATGATTCATCACCGCATCTGAAATTTCGCCGCCTACGTTGTCAAAGTACACATCAACGCCGTTAGGACAGGCTTTTGCAATCGCATCATCTAAATCATTCGTTGTTTTATAATTAATCGTTTCATCAAAGCCTAATTCTTTTAAATAAGCGAGTTTATCATCAGATCCGGCAATTCCCACGACGTGTGCGCCTTTGATCTTAGCGATTTGTCCCACAACGGAACCAACGGCACCTGCGGCTCCAGAAATGACAACCGTCTCGCCTTCTTTTGGCTGGCCAATCGCAAGCAGGCCAAAGTAAGCGGTTTGCCCTGGCATCCCCAAGATGCCTAAATAATAGGACAATGGCGCAATGGACGGATCAATTTTAGTCAGAGATTCAGCTTTGGCAGTGGAATATTCTTGCCAGCCAAGGAAACCAAGGACAAAATCACCCTTTTCAAATTGAGGCGATTTCGACTCAACGACTTCTCCGACGACACCGCCCTGAATCACTTCATTTAGCTTGAACGGAGGTGTATAGGATTTTGTATCCTGCATTCGTCCTCTCATATAAGGATCTACAGAAACATATTTCGTTTGAATCAAGACCTCTCCATCTTGCGGTACAGGTATATCTACTGTTTCAAAATGAAAAACATCTTTTGTAGGTAATCCTTTTGGACGTTTAGCTAATTGAATTTGCTTTTGTTGACTCATGTCAAATCCTCCCTTTCACTTACAGCCTAGATTTACATTAACATGATGCTTCTTTTCGTTCAAAACATACGGTCTTTTCAAAACACACACAAAAAAGCAGCCGCCATCTCATCGAAGGGGACTACTTTTTCTGAAAAGATACAGAGAGGAGCGGCGGGAGACAGCCAAACAGCTGATACACATCCGCATCACGTTCTTTTAACAAATATTCGTTTGCATTTTGCATGGAGGCCTTCATCATATCGCGCGTCACAAAAGGAAAAAGGATATTCAAATATGAGGACAACAGGTCTTGTGGATCTTGTTCAATTGACTCGATATCTCCAATGTTAATAATGATGGAAAAGAGATAATCAATGGAGATGCGAAAGTGCTGTTCGGCAAACAATGTAAGCGGCTTTGTATTCGCTTCTTCAGGATTCCACTTTTGAAAAAGCTGTTTCACCAAATCACTGACAACCCAAGCATTAAACTGCTGCTCCGCTGAAAAGTAATACATCAGCTCTCCCTCATTTCTAGCCTCCAGTATAAGAATTGTACAACAAATCCACAGGAATGAACACGATATTTCAGAAAATTTAGTCACTTTAACAGGCTTTTTGTCAAAAATAAGTCGATAGGCATGGTATGCTCATTAAGCAAATTGGATGTGCTCTTGTAAGGTTTAATGTCAAAAGTGACGGGTAAAAGATTCGTAAGACGTTAAAGGAGGAATATAAAATGAAACCTGTTGTAAGAGAGTATTCAAATGATGAAACACTTCAAAGAGATGTAGAGCAATTAAAATCGATCGGTGTTGCAAGAGAGGACATTTATGTTCTATCCCATGACGATGATCGAACAGAGCGTATTGCAAATAATGCAGATGCCAATACGATAGGCTCAAGAGAAGTTGGACTTAAACATGCGGTCGGGAACATCTTTAGTAAAAAGGGAGATGAGCTCCGCAATAAAATTCATGAAATTGGTTTCACCAAAGAAGAAGCTGAGACATTTGAAGAACATTTAGATGAAGGGAAAGTGCTTCTCTTTGTCACAGATCATGAAAAAGTGAAAAACTGGGCGTAAACGCCAACTGAAAAAGCCTCTTACTTTTGTAAGGGGCTTTTTTTCATGCCTCCATGTCTGAAGGAGAGACATATATCTTTTTTACGATAAAAAACAAATACAGAAGTATGGAATAAATAGTAAACTCTCTAATTGAAAATGCCGCTATACCAAAGAAAAACATGGGGAATCAGAAAAAATAGTCGAAATATCACAAAAAATCATTCGGGAAATAATTATTGTATCTTTCTATTTTGATTTAAAATTAAATAAAAAACTTGTGTAATTTAGTAGATAAATTTCTTAGTTCTATTGGTTTAAATTGTATTTTTGTGTAGAAATGATTGTTTTAAGGTCAAAAAACCACGAAAAATACCTGTATTTTCAATTAGAAAATTCATTTTAATGTTTAGGAAATAATTTGTTGACAAAATAAACTAAAAACAATATATTTGGCTTATTCCAGTCATTATGGAATTAGTTGTTAAATTTCTGACGAGTTTATTCGGAGCATCACTTAGTGAAAGGGGGTGGCAGAAACCAAGGCCTAAGCGCCTTTAAGTTACAAAAGTGTCTACTAAAACAAAAAAAGAATCATTTACTTGAAAAAAAATGATAGTCATTCTAAACAGTAGATTGGTTTTTCTACTATGAACACTTTGCAAGAGATAGTCAAAAGGCGTTAAGTCCTTATACAAAAGGGAAAGCGGTTTCAATAAAGGGTGTGAATTGATCGAACGGTGAAGGAGGTGATCTCATATGAAAAAAAGAGAGAACAAGCTGAGGCGAGGCGGCCTTCAAACGGCTGCATATGAGGAGGATGAATGCTGAAAAAGAAGAGTGAACATGTGGGATGCTTCTCTCCTTTTTCAGACAAACAGATTTTCCTAAAAAATCCATCTTTCATTTTAACATAAGGTTTTTGGCTTGAAAACCACCTTTGTCCGAAAAGGCGATTGTGAATTGAAGGAGGTTTCATGATGAAAAAGGCTTTGTACCATGAAGACAGTGGTTTGTATTTAGAAAAGATGCGCATGGCATTCCAAGAGCATTATGAGCAAAGAACAGATATGTGGTCCACTGATCCATCCTTAACAGACGCAGCAGTGATGTCATTAAAGGCATGGCGTTCAAGGGAAAAGAATGCACTTGCTTCTGTACTGGATATCGGGTGCGGCAACGGCCGTGCACTTGAACATTTAAGCGGGCTTTCCGCATATGTCGGTATCGACCTGTATGAGCATGAGGAGTGGGAAGGGTTACAGAAAAGAGAAACAGTTCCTGTCCACTTTGTTCATCAAGATTTTATGTCATGGTCCATGGATCAGGAACGCGGGATGCAATTTGATTTGATTTTAGATCATGGTTGCTTTCATCATCAACATCCTGATGATCATGAACGTTATTTAAAACAGGTCTCTTCTTTACTTCATGAAGGCGGTGTCTTTTCACTTGTTGTCTGGGGAGAAGAGTGGAAAACAGGATTAATCGGAGAAGATGGCCGTTTTCATTTTTCGTTTTCAGATTCTCAGCTTGGCGAAAAAATTTGTACATCAGGTCTTGAGCTTGTATCCATATCACCATTACAAGCGAAGGCCGGAATATGCCAGCATCATGTCATTGCCGTCAAAATCTAGTACAAAGGTGAGTGATTCAAAGCTAGCAGAGGTGTTCAAGTTAAGAAAGAGCGTCTGCCAATCAAGGGCGTTTGCTGCTCTGACAAAAAAGCATATGAACCAAGATTTCTGCTCCTTTGTACTGGAAATGGACAAGGTCTAAAGCGATGAGAGACACTGCACATTCATTTCCTTCTGCGGGAGCACACAGGCAGAGGGAGTGCGTACACATATTCATCACTCCATCACTGCGCTATGGGTGCAGTGATGAATAGGGGGGAGACAAATGAACAAGTTTGTAGATGAATTACAATCAATGATTCATCATTTTACCTTTCAAGAAAAACACTATTTGCTCGTGGGGCCTGTGAATTTGCCAATTTCCATTCAACATGAAGAAGTGCCATTTAAGTGGTATGCCTTCGCACCTGTTGAACGGGATACAAAACCAACGATCGAATCGATTGTCCAAATGAGTACCGCGCAGCAAACCTTTTCCTCTTGTCTCTTATTTGGCGACTTTGAAAATGAACGGCCGCCGCTTGTGCGAATCCATAGTGTCTGCCAAACAGGTGATGTGTTTGGGTCACTGAAATGTGACTGTGGTCCACAGCTTGCATTATCACTGAAGAAAATCACCGATTACGGAAAAGGCATGCTTGTGTATATGGCCAATCAAGAAGGGCGGTCTATTGGGCTGATGGCAAAAGCATTGACGTATAAATTACAGGAAATGCAGCTGGATACTTTTGAAGCCAACCGTCTGATCGGCTGCGGGGATGATGATCGGCATTACGAGGAAGCAGCAGCAGTTCTGCACTATTTAAACAAAGGGAAACCATTGCATTTACTAACGAACAATCCGGATAAAGTCGATTCTATTGCAGCTTACGGTCTTCCTGTTTTGCGGTTTGATCATACGGTCGAAGCCTCTCTCTACAATGAAGCCTATTTAAAGGCAAAAGCAGCCTCAGGGCATATGGTCGATGAGAAGAAATTAATTAATCAATAGACGAGTTTATTGAAAGAAGGCGGGAGAAAAGCGTGAAACCTGATATCAATTGGATTCAAATTCCAAGCGGCTATGCAACGATTGGAAGTAATGAAGAAGATATGAAAAAGGCATCAGAATACTGGAAGGACAAGCTGCTCAATCCAACCTACGGCCGTGAGAAAAAGTTTCAAAAATGGCTGTACAAAGAATTTCCATCCTATCAGCCGTATATCAACGAATTTTTTATCTCAGATACGGTCGTCAGCAATGAACTGTATCAAAGCTATTGTAATGAAACAGGACAGACATACCCAGAGAGCTTAACGAACGAAGAGCTTGGCGGGGGAAAAGATCATCCAGCTTGGGGCATGGACATTGAGGAAGCCTTCTCGTTCTGTCAGTGGCTGAGCGGGAAACTGGGGATGGATGTGTCGATTCCTACGGAAGAAGAATGGGAGTATGCTGCCCGGGGAAACACGAGAAATCAATATCCATGGGGAGATGAGTTTGATCCTTCTTACTGCAATACGCACGAATCAAATATTGAAAAAACGACGCCTGTCCGTCATTACGAAAAGGGCAGATCCTTATTTGGTCTTTATGATATGGGGGGCAACGTCGAGGAATGGGTCAACACCAAATATCATGTATATGAAGGCGGCATCGAGGTCGTCGATGATTTAACGGAAACACTCGGAAGTGACTACTACATTTTAAAAGGCGGCTCCTTCGCAAGAGGTGGAGATTTATGCAGAGTCGCAAGAAGACACGGGAAGCACCCAGATCCCGTTTTTCGATTTACTGGTTTTCGTTTAGTGACTCGTCAAAAACAACATATAAAGGTGGGAGTGTAAAACCATGCATAGAGGACCAATTACATCTGTTTTATCAACTCAGCACGACCAAATTGTTTACACTGGCGGCTATGACCGTTGTATTTATCAGTGGAACCGGGAGACAGGAGAAGGAACGTTCATTGGCAGTCACGAGCATATCATTAACTCAATATCTCTTTCTGAAAACGGAAAGTATTTAGCGAGTGCATCGTCAGACTATACCATTCAATTATATGATACAGGCACAAATACACGAATCCGCACGTTGTTTGGTCATGCGGATGATGTAGAAGCCGTCGCTTTTGCGAAGCAGGATACTTTGCTTGTATCCGTATCCAGAGATAGAAGATGCTTAGTGTGGGATATCGAAACGGGTGCTATTTTAAGAGAATTCCATGGTCATAGCAAAGATGTATTAGCTGTATGGATACATGGTGATAAAGCTTACACAACAGGTGATGATGGATACGTCCTTGTATGGCTGTATGAGACCGGAGAAATTGTAGGGGAAATCGGCCCGTTTGATTATGAACTGGATACGATCAGCGGCAGCAATCAAAAAGAAGTATTCGCACTTGGCAGAGATGATGGCACCGTTATTATTTACGATGCGGCGACTTTACAGGAGAAGAAAATCATCAAAGCCCATTTACAGGGTGTCAAGCGCGTGAATTTTTCTCCAAGCGGCAATTACTTGCTGACAGCAGGCTACGACCATTTAATTAAGCTGTGGAATTATGAAACCGGTGATTTAGTCGATACGCTGCTGCCTCATAAATATCAGTGGGAGCGCTCGCTTGTCTGGACAGAGGATGAGAAGTCAATACTAGGAGCCAGCTTTGGAAAAACATATTGTGAATGGTCGATTGAAAAGGGCAAAGTCATATCAGATGAGATCGAAATGGCGACACCATCTATCAATGACATTGCGCTGACTGATGCAGGTGATATTATTACCGCATCAGATGATGGAAAATTCAGAAAAAATGGAATGGAAATTGCTAAATCAACGGGCGTTTTAACGAATGGAGTAGCTGTTGCACGGGATGGAAGCTATTATGCGTGGGGAGACCATGCAAGTCAGGTGCATATTGTTCATGAATCATTACAGCAAATGGTTTCGTTTGATCTCAACACAGGTCCGGTCAACAGCGTGTATTTCCACGAGGAGGATCGTCAATTTTATATTGGAACTTACGGCGGTTATGTCCATGTCATTTCAACAGAACACTTAAAGGAAATCGGCCGTTCCAAAGCACACGATTGTGCGGTCAAAGCATTAAAGGTAGAAGGAGATCATATCATCACAGCAGCGGTTGAAGGAACCATCTGTCTTTTAGATAAAAAGAGTTTATCCTTAAAAGCGGAATACATCGGTGCGACAGAGCTGTTAAATGATGTCTTTATTGATAGTAAACGAGACCGTATCGCCATTGTCAGCCGTGACAAGAATGTGAGATTGTTTGATTTGCATACTGGAAGAATTTTAGACCAGCATAACGAACACCAGTATTCGATTAAATCGGTCACAGTCACAGACTCTGGCTATATTGTAAGCGGCGATTATTGGGGCTATATCGTAGTGTGGAATCCAGAGCTGGATGTCAACACCGGCCCAATTAGAATTGCCAAAAATGGGATTAGTGCCATCAGACAATTAGGCAATGATGTATACGCAAGCTCATACGACGGCGGGATTTATCACGTTCGAGAAGATGGGACGCATACCGAAGTACTACGCTTATTCGAACAATTTCCGAAAGAAGTAATCTCTCATTAAGAAAAAGAATGTAAGCGGGGGATTCTCATGATAAGTGTTTGCAAGGAACATATGAAAAAAGGTCTGTCTGTACTCAATTGTCCGCATGTGCTCCTCATTAATAAATATGAATGTCGCAAATGCTGTTTTTGTAAACAACGAGCATCTTATAAACTTTTTTATTCCTTGCCTTACTATGATCGATCTGAAAAGAAACGGATGGAAAAAATATAGCACATGAGAATAGAACTCCTTCATTTCCTGAAGGAGTTCTTTCCCTTGAAAGAGAGGAAAGGAGACTTACATGAAAGACGATGTTTTTTATATGAAGCTAGCGATTGCCAACGCAAAAGTCATGAAAGGACAAACCTCACCAAATCCGCTTGTCGGGGCAGTAGTAGTCAAAAAAGGTGAGATCGTCGGAATTGGTGCTCACATGAAGGCGGGCGAACCGCATGCTGAAATTCATGCGCTGCAAATGGCAGGAGAAAAGGCGAAGGGAGCTCATCTATATGTGACGCTCGAACCTTGTTCGCATCATGGAAAAACAGGTCCTTGCTCAGAAGCGATAATAAAGAGCGGGGTGAAACGTGTGGTCATTGCCACTGGGGACCCAAATCCGCTTGTAGCAGGTAAAGGGGTCACAATGTTGAAACAAGCAGGGATAGAAGTAGAAGAAGGGATATGTAAACGGGAAGCGGACAGCTTAAATCTTCCTTTTTTTCATTCCATACAATCAGATATTCCATATGTCATATTAAAAACAGCCATTTCGTTAGACGGGAAAATTGCAACAGCTCATCAAGAAAGCAAATGGATTACGGGAACAGAAGCGAGGAATGAAGTGCAGCAATTACGTCAAGAAGCAGATGCTGTGATAACAGGCGTCGAAACCATTATTCAAGATGATGCAGGTCTTATTGTAAAAGATTCATTCGTGACACAGCCCATTCGTGTCATTTTAGATTCCACCTTAAGGATTCCGCTTCATGCGAAATGTTTAAACGATCATATGGCAGAAACCATTATTTGTACCTCAAACAAGTACGATCAAAAAAAATATCATCAACTGATGCAAAAAGGAATTCAAGTATTTGTCACAGGCGGAGAAAATCGGACAGATCTTCATGCAGTGTTACGTATGTTGAAAAAGCGTTCTGTGATGTCGGTACTTGTGGAGGCGGGAGGAAGTGTGAGTGCATCCTTTTTAGAAGCATCACTTGTGAACGAAGTCATTATTTATATGGCACCATTATTAATTGGAGGGAAAGATGCACCTACTTTCTTTGAAGGAGAAGGTGCGAGAACATTACAAGAAGCCATCCGTCCAATAGATATGGATTATAGTATGGTAGGAAAAGATTTAAAAATGACGATGAGACTTTAATGAAAGAAAGACCTTGTACATGAAGTGCAAGGTCTTTTGATTAATAAAAAAATAAAAGTGTACATACACCTTTCTAAGTCATGATGAATACGATGGATGGGGGTGATTCCATGAAAAGATGTAGGCAATGTGGTAAGACATATCCAACTCATTCGACAGACCACTACCAAAAAGGAAGCTGGTATGATGCGTATAAGGATGATGGCTGGGAATGTGATAGTTGTAAGAAAGGGAAATCAGAAAAGCCAAGGAAACCAGTGAAAAATCCTTGCTGCGGAAAAGATCCTTGTGTTTGTGTGATTCAAGGTCCGCCAGGCGGGAGAGGAAGAAGAGGCCCAGCCGGTCCGGCGGGTGCAGCAGGTCCAGCAGGTCCAGCGGGCCCAGCAGGTCCAGCAGGTCCAATCGGTCCAACAGGTGTAGGTTTAACAGGCATTCTGGCATTTGATCCAGCAGTAGCGCCAACCTATCCAGTAGGGCAAGTGGTGACATACGATGGCAGTACGTATGTGGTCAATTCAGCACCGCCATTAGGGACGCCTGATACATCACCGGACTATACGCTTTTAGCTGCTGCAGGAGCAACAGGTACAGGACCAACAGGTGTTACGGGAGATCCCGGTCCGACTGGGGCAACCGGCGCTACCGGTGTAGGTCTAACTGGAGTTGTTCCGTTTGATGCGGCAGCGGCACCAGGGTATCCAGTAGGTCAAGTGGTGACATATGAAGGCGAGACGTATCTTGTAAACACAGCATCGCCAACAGGTACACCCGATACTTCCCCAGATTATACGCTTTTAGCTGCTGCAGGAGCGACAGGAGTTACGGGCGCCACCGGCACAGGAGCAACCGGAGCCACAGGTGAAACGGGAGCGACCGGCGTCACAGGAGCAACGGGGGAAATTGGTCCAACCGGCGCCACTGGAACAGGAGCAACCGGAGCCACAGGTGAAACGGGAGCGACTGGCGTCACAGGAGCAACGGGGGAAATTGGTCCAACCGGCGCCACCGGCACAGGAGCAACCGGAGCCACAGGTGAAACGGGAGCGACTGGCGTCACAGGAGCAACGGGGGAAATTGGTCCAACCGGCGCCACTGGTACAGGAGCAACCGGTGCAACAGGTGAAACAGGAGCAACCGGCGTCACAGGACCAACAGGTTTAACTGGGGTAACTGGTGAAACAGGGGCAACAGGAGTGACCGGAGCGACTGGAGTCGGTTTATCCGGAGTCGCAGCGTTTGATCCAGCAGTAGCGCCAACTTATCCAGTAGGTCAAGTGGTGACATATGAAGGAGGAACCTACCTTGTTAACACGGCGCCACCAACAGGCACACCAGATACGTCACCAGATTATACGTTATTGGCCGCTGCAGGAGCGACTGGCGTTACAGGAGCAACCGGTACAGGAGTCACGGGTTCCACCGGCGCAACAGGAGTGACAGGACCAACGGGAGAGGTTGGTCCAACCGGAGTCACTGGCGTCACAGGAGCAACAGGAGAAATTGGTCCAACCGGTGCCACTGGTGTTACGGGAGCGACGGGGGAAATTGGTCCAACGGGAGCTACTGGTACGGGAGCCACCGGTGAAACAGGTGCAACAGGGGTCACAGGAGCGACAGGAGAAACTGGTGCCACCGGCGTCACAGGACCAACAGGTGCAACAGGGGTAACTGGTGAAACCGGGGCAACAGGAGTGACTGGAGCGACTGGAGTCGGTTTATCCGGAGTCGCAGCGTTTGATCCAGCAGTAGCGCCAACCTATCCAGTAGGTCAAGTGGTGACATATGAAGGCGGAACATATCTGGTCAATACAGCACCGCCAACAGGCACACCGGATACTTCTCCAGACTATACGTTATTAGCAGCCGCAGGTGTTACCGGAGCCACCGGCGTCACAGGAGCAACTGGGGTAACCGGTGATACTGGAGTCACAGGAGTAACCGGAGCGACAGGAGCAACTGGTGTAACGGGTGATACAGGAGCAACGGGAGTCACGGGTACAGGAGTGACCGGAGCCACAGGAGATACAGGAGCGACCGGCGTCACAGGTGTTACTGGAGCAACGGGAGCAACGGGAGCAACTGGAGCCACCGGAGTAACGGGTGTAGGATTAACTGGCATCCTGGCGTTTGACCCAGCTACAGCCCCAACCTATCCAGTAGGTCAAGTGGTGACATATGAAGGTGGAACCTATGTTGTGAATACAACACCACCAACAGGTACACCAGATACGTCCCCAGACTATACGTTATTGGCCGCCGCAGGTATTACCGGAGCAACAGGAGTAACCGGGGCAACTGGGGTAACAGGTGATACAGGAGCAACGGGAGCAACAGGAGTAACCGGAGCAACTGGGGTAACGGGTGATACAGGAGCAACGGGAGTCACGGGTACAGGAGCGACCGGAGCCACCGGCGTCACAGGAGTAACAGGAGCGACCGGAGCCACTGGCGCCACGGGTTTAACAGGTGCAACTGGGGTAACCGGAGCAACAGGAGCAACGGGAGCAACGGGAGTAACCGGAGCCACTGGTGTTACGGGTGATACAGGAGCAACGGGAGTCACGGGTACAGGAGCGACCGGAGCCACCGGCGTCACAGGAATAACAGGAGCGACCGGAGCCACTGGCGCCACGGGTTTAACAGGTGCAACTGGGGTAACCGGAGCAACAGGAGCAACGGGAGTAACCGGAGCCACTGGTGTTACGGGTGATACAGGAGCAACGGGAGTCACGGGTACAGGAGCGACCGGAGCCACCGGCGTCACAGGAGTAACAGGAGCAACCGGAGCCACTGGCGCCACGGGTTTAACAGGTGCAACTGGGGTAACCGGAGCAACAGGAGCAACGGGAGTAACCGGAGCCACTGGTGCCACAGGTTTAACAGGTGCAACAGGAGTAACCGGAGCCACCGGCGTCACAGGTACCGGAGCGACCGGAGCAACAGGTCCAACAGGTGTGACAGGATCGAGTGCGATCATTCCATTTGCTTCAGGTACACCTGCTGTCCTGACAACAATTGCAGGCGGACTTGTTGGAACATCCAGTTTGATCGGATTTGGTAACTCAGCGACAGGTGTCAGTATTGTAGGCGGAGTTATTGATTTAACAGGCGCTGCGGGTACATTAATCAACATGGCGTTCTCAGTTCCGAGAGCTGGAACAATCACGTCATTTGCCGGCTATTTCAGCACAACAGCAGCTCTTTCTTTAGTTGGCACGAGTGTTACCGTAACGGCTAGTCTGTTCGCTTCACCGACACCAAATAACAGCTTTACACAAGTAGCGAGTGTCACATTAGCCCCAGCTTTAACTGGAGTTTTAACACTGGGTGCTATTTCAAACGGTATTGCGACTGGTCTAAATGTACCAGTCACACCTGAAACACGATTGCTTGTTGTATTCTCTGCATCAGCTACAGGTCTATCCTTAGTGAATACCGTAGCAGGCTATGCGAGTGCTGGTTTATCGATCACGTAATAGGTATACAGGGATGACTCGATTCTGAGTCGTCCTTTTTTGTTTGAAAGAATTTTCTCTTAACTTAGTAAGAAAAAATGATATCATTTTCTTAGAGTCTATTCGGGTGAATCTACTGAATTAGGGGTTGTGGCGGTGAGGATGGGCAAAAGGAAAGTTACTTTACAAACGAAAATTTTGGGGTTAATTATCGGGCTTTTGCTTGTTGTCATTGCATTATTAACCATTTGTTTTGGTTTTCTGCAGACATCGGAAAGGCAGGGACAAGCTGAACAGCTGGCGGTGCAGACTGCTAGAACGATATCATATATGCCGCCCATTAAAGCATCGGTGGCCGTGTCAGCTTCCCAAAATGAAGAACAGGCAGTGCTTGAGCAAATGAAGGAGCAAGTAAGAGCACATGCCATCTTTATTACCAATCGAAAAGGAAAGGTTCTTGTTCATACGAATCATGAGGACGTAGGAAAAACCATCAGTGTATCGGAAGGAAGAAGTACCCTCTTATTTGGAGGAACTTCTATATCAACTGATGATTCTAATGGTGAAACCGTTGTCAGAGGCAGTGCGCCCATTATGAAAGAAACAGAAGGGCATGAAGAAATTATTGGGACAGTCACCGTTGAATTTTTAAAAAAGGAAATCGATCAAGCGACAGCTCATCAGCTATTGAAGCTTAGCTATATTGCCCTTTTAGTGCTCTTGCCTGGCATATTCGGTGCGATTTTTTTAACGAAGAGTATTCGCAAAGATACATTAGGGCTTGAGCCGCATGAAATTGCTTCGCTGTATCGAGAAAGAGAAGCGATGCTGCTCGCTATAAAAGAAGGGATCATTGCGTTTGACCAGAAAGGCGCGATTACGATGATGAATACATCAGCTGAACATATGCTGCGCGTCTCAGCAGAACTGCCCCTGCATATTGATCAAGTCTTGCCAAATGCCAAACTTCTTCTCTATTTAAAGGCAGAGACGATTGAACCTAACATCGAAACCGTCGTCAATGATAAAACCTATGTTTTAAATGTGAAAAAGGTAATGCAGGACAATCGAGTATTCGGGGGGATTGTGAGCTTTAGGGAGAAAACCGAACTGACGAAGCTGCTGGATACATTAACAGAGGTCAGCCAATATTCAGAAGACCTGAGAGCACAAACGCACGAATTCTCAAATAAGCTGTATGCCATCTTAGGCCTGCTTGAGCTGAATCAAGTCGATGAAGCCATCGACTTAATTAAAGAAGAATATCATCTGCAAAACCGACAGCACGATTTACTCATGAAGCAGATTCGATCTCCTAAAATACAAGCGATCTTACTTGGCAAGTTAGGGAAAGCATCTGAGAAGAAAGTCCAATTTCACATTGATGAAAATAGCTCACTTGAGCCGCTCCCAGCACATTTAAGTCTATCTCACTTTATCACCATCATTGGCAATCTCGTAGACAATGCTTTTGAAGCTGTAATAAATAAGGAGAAGCGCGAGGTAGACCTATTCATCACAGATATTGGGTTTGATATTATCATAGAAGTGTCAGATTCAGGTGATGGAGTGAATGAAGAGGAACTGTCACAGATTTTCACAAGAGGCCATTCGTCAAAGGGAGAAGGACGAGGCTACGGGCTTGCGAATGTGAAAGAAGTATTGGACGAGCTTGGGGGCTGGATTGAAGTTGCGAACCAAAAAGAAGGCGGTGCCATCTTCACTGTATACATACCGAAAGGCACAAAGGGGGAATAGATGGTGATTAAGGTACTCATTGCGGAGGATGATTTTCGAATCGCTGCCATTCATGAATCTTATATACAAAAGATAGAAGGATTTAAGGTCGCCGGAAAGGCAAAGAGTGCAAAGGATATGTGGGAGGCGCTCCAAAGGGAGCAAGTTGATCTCATCTTACTTGATGTCTATATGCCTGATGAGCTCGGCACAAACTTGCTGCCGCTTTTAAGAGAACGCTGTCCTGAAGTAGATGTGATCATTATCACGGCTGCAACGGAAACGACGCTTTTAAGAGATGCACTTCATTACGGAGTGGTTCATTATTTAATCAAACCGGTAACTGCACAAAAGTTTGCACAAGTTTTAACCGAATATAAAGAAAAGAAAGACATCATCAATTCAAAGGATGAAGTCAATCAAACGATGATCGATCTGTTTTTTGGGCAAATGCAGGAAGAGCCAAAACAAAGGGATGACAGAGATCTCCCCACAGGCATCAATTCACTGACCTTGGATAAAGTGAAAACATTGATGGCATCAGAGAACAGCGGAATTACAGCAGAAGAACTCGGGGAAAAGATGGGCGCATCACGTACAACTGCGAGACGGTACGTAGAGTATCTCGTGACAACAGGGGAATGCCGGGCAGAGCTTGCATACGGAATCATTGGCAGACCTGAACGTAAATATTATCCTGCCAAACAAGCGGAGTCATAAAAGATGAAAAAAGGAATATTTTTTGTTATCGTGCTCGGCCTTTGTATCACGCTCACCTTTAATGAAAAAGAGGCCGGAGATTCTTTCCTTCAGCAAAGCTCCTTATATATTGTAGTGTCAGGTGTACCAGAGGGAGGATTTGACCAAACGGCTCAGGTGATGAAATCAGTGCTTGAACAAGAGAAGCTGGTGAACCGGCCTGTGAACATTCTTTATCAAAGAGGCGGAACAGTGGATAAAGGATGGACATACATGATGGAGCGAGAAGCTAACTATATCAGTTTAAATTCAAGCTTATTGTTAAGCCGTAACTTGCTTGGCAGCAGTAACGTGACGATGAATGATGTGACACCGCTGGCAATTCTTGCAGAAGAGTGGCAGGTCGTCGCAGTCCCAGTGGATTCTCCTTTTGCAAATGGGAAGGAGCTGTTACACGCACTCAAGAAAAAACCAGATTCCTTAAAAATTGGGTTTGCCCCTGACTTTGGAAATGATGATCAAATCTCATTCGCCCGGGCAGCAGAAATGGCAGGGATTGATCCATATCGCATTCAATTTCTGAAATTTGACAGTGCAGATGATTTATTTCAGGCGCTTATCGATCATGAGGTAGATGCAGCAACGACTACTATTACAGAGGTTCGTCATGATTATGAAAAAAAGAGGCTGAAGCTCGTAGCCACGACAACCAGCGAGCGCTTAGATGGATTTGAAGATGTGCCGACATGGAAAGAGCAGGGCATTCCGCTCTTCTTTTCCCATTGGCGCGGTGTGATGGGCCCTAAACAAATGAGTCAGCATGACATTCGTGAATGGGATCAGCTTCTTCAAAAAATGACGAAAACGAGGTTATGGAAAAAACGATTAAAGCAAAAGGGCTGGACAAGTCGTTATATGAACAGCAAAGAGGCAAAGATCTTTATGGAAGATCAATTAAGGCAATACGAGCAATTGATACAAGGAGAACAAGCGGTCGAGTGAGACCGCTTCCAGCATGTAGACAAACCCTTGCATTCGCCCGCATTCCTGTGTGCCGGTGCTCACGAATCTCACATTCGCTCCACTCCAGTACTCGTCTTTCCTAGACTTCTATCAAGAAGACAAAGGGCTAAAATAAACCCTTTGTTTTTTTCATGGAATGAAAAAGGCCAATGTTTGAACAAAATGAACAAAAAGCATTTATCGACCGAAAAAGAATTAAAATTCATAATATTTACTTCAATTCTCACCTCAGATATGATGACAAAAAGGGTTGGAAATGGGATACCAACACATTAATGAAAGCGTATACAACATAAGGGGTGAACAATATGTTAGCAATCTTAGGATTTCTTATGATGATAGTATTTATGGTTTTGATTATGACGAAACGTATGTCTGTTTTAACGGCATTGGTGTTAACACCGATTGCATTTGCTCTTATCGCAGGTTTTCATTTTACTGAAATTTCAGACATGATTGTCAAAGGTGTGCAGCAAGTAGCACCGACAGCGGTCATGATCATGTTTGCGATTTTGTACTTTGGCATTATGATTGATGCGGGTTTATTTGACCCAATGGTGGCGAAAATTTTAAAAATCGTTAAAGGCGATCCATTAAAAATCGTAGTCGGAACAGCTGTCCTGACGATGCTTGTTGCACTTGATGGTGATGGAACAACGACATATATGATTACAACAACAGCGATGCTTCCACTATTTACACTGCTTGGCATCCGACCAATTATTTTAGCCGGAATTGCCGGAGTTGGCATGGGAATTATGAATACAATTCCGTGGGGAGGAGCCACACCTAGAGCGGCGAGTGCACTTGGGGTCGATCCTTCACTTTTATTTGGCCCGATGATTCCAGTCATTGGTGCAGGGGTTCTCAGTATGATTATTGTTGCTTATTTTCTTGGAAAAGCCGAAAGAAAACGTCTTGGTGTCATTGAACTTGACCAGCCGATTCATGCAAATGAAATGGCAGCGGCACTGCAAGATGACATCAAACGACCGAAGCTTTGGTGGTTTAACCTGGCGCTGACTTTGTTATTGGTTCTGCTGCTTGTATCAGGTAAAGTCAGTTTAACTGTTCTATTTGTTCTTGCTTTCTGTGTGGCAATTATTGTGAACTATCCGAACTTGGAACAGCAGCGTGAGCGAATTGCGGCTCACTCCACAAACGTTTTAGCCATTGCCTCGATGATTTTTGCGGCAGGTGTTTTTACAGGTATTCTAACTGGAACGAAAATGGTTGATGAAATGGCGATTTCGATTGTATCTGCAATTCCAGAGCAGCTTGGCGGCTTTATTCCAGTCATTGTCGCATTAACAAGCGGGATCTTTACTTTCTTTATGCCGAATGATGCATACTTTTATGGCGTACTGCCGATCCTATCAGAAACAGCGGCAGCTTACGGTGTCGATAAAATTGAGATTGCCAGAGCCTCTATTATTGGTCAGCCGATTCATATGTTAAGTCCACTTGTTCCATCGACTCATTTACTTGTTGGACTTGTTGGCGTATCACTGGATCAGCATCAGAAATTTGGGATGAAATGGGCTGTGCTGGCGGTCGTCGCTATGACTGTCATGGCAGTTCTCATTGGGGCTATTTCCATCTGGTAAATAAAAAGTGTCTGCTGTGAGCAGACACTTTTTTTAGGTCATATTGCTGGGCAGGCTCCATTCATTTGCCCTAGACAAAGATATGCCTGTTCCTCCAAAAGATTTATTTTTGAAAAATACTGACACTTTTGCTGTTTTTTTCTTTATAATGCAAATCAACGAAGGGAGAGGATAGCATGTCCAAACGAAAAGGCACGATTCTTTTTGCTGCTGTATGCCTCATGGCAGGCAGTTTGTCGTTGGTGAGCCCAACTTCAGCTCATGCAGAAACCCCTTATTACGGAAAGAATTATGAACAGCCGGCTTCAGTGAAAAAGCTATACCCTGAGCCTGACGAGACGTTTGATACCCCTGCCTTTCAGAAAAAAGAAGAAACATTTACGACACAAGAAGAGCTTCAAACTTTCTTACGAGACATTGTCCGCAAAAGTCCTTACGCCACGCAGAAACAGATTGGAACATCCATTGAAGGCAGGTCCATTTCGGCCCTGTACTTTACAAAGGATCGCTCGATTACTCCACTTTCAAAAAAGCCAACAATCTGGCTCCAAGCACAAATACACGGAAATGAACCAGCCTCTGGTGAATCTGCTCTCGTCATTGCAAAACGATTAGCAGGTGAAGAAGGAGAGCGTATACTTAATCATGTCAATATCATCATTGTCCCAAGAATCAATCCTGATGGTTCTTATGCGTTTGACCGCAGACTGGCAAACGGATTAGATGGAAACCGTGATCATATGACATTAGAATCTCCAGAATTGACAGCACTGCATCAAGAATTTAATCGGTATGCGCCAGAAGTGGTCATTGATGCCCATGAATACGATGTGGGTCAAAAGCAGTTTGAAGATATCGGTTCATCAGGCGCTCTCAAATATCATGATTTGCTTATTCTATCAGGGAAGAATCTAAACATTCCTGAAAACATCCGGCTGACATCAAATGAGTTATATGTTAACGGAGTTCGTGAAACGCTGACGAATAAAGGGTTTTCTAACGATTTGTATTATACAAACACAAGAGGAAAGGATGGCAAGATCGACATTTATGAAGGTGGAACGGATGCGCGAATTGGCCGAAATGCCTTTGCACTTTCGCCAGCCCTGTCATTTCTTGTAGAAAGCAGAGGGATTGGGATTGGGAGAGAGGATTTTGCCCGCCGCGTCGCTGCGCAAGTAGCCACCCATGAAAAAATCATTGAGACCACGGTGAAACATGCCAAGCAGGTGAAGCAGCAAATGGTGACGGAGCGGTTGAAGCTTGTGAAAAAAGGGCTTCATCCAAAAGATGACGATCAAGTCGTCATTCAAGATGCTTTCAAATCACCTGTTGATGACACGCTGGAAATGGTTGATATTGAGAAAGGACAGACCACCAATGTTCCTGTACGTTTTCATAGTGCGAGCGATGCTGTTCCTGTCTTAACAAGAGAACGGCCGACAGCTTACCTCATTCTTCCGGGGCATGAAGGAGTAGAAAGGAAACTCAGAACATTAGGGTTAAAAAGTGTCACATTGCCGGTTGGCATGAAGTTGCCGGTACAAGCCTACAAGGTGACAAAACGAGAGGAAAAGAGCAAATCAGATATTCAGCTTGAAACAAAACTCGTTGACAAGAAACGTCAGCTGCCAAAAGGAACAAAGGTATATGTCACGGCACAGCCGCAAACCAATTTGCTGTCACTTGCCCTTGAACCAGAATCAAAGGACAGCTATATGTCATCAGGGTTTATCGCTTCAAAAACAGGTGATGAACTGCCAGTCTATCGTTTCGTGCTTCCTCAAAATACGTTAGGCATTCAATAAAAAGGGGCTAAGATTTTATCAAATGTAAAAGCGGCACTAGGCGTGCCGCTTTTTTATTTTCGTCCAGCTCTTATTTCATCTGTCATGCCTTCATATGGTGCTTCTGCGATAATGGTTTCGTCATTCACACCTGCATGATGGATATACGTAATGTCCGCAAATTCTGGGACAACATATTTCGGATAGGTTTCGTATTTTTCACGAGATTCTTTCATGAGATCGATGTGGTCATTTTGATAGCAGACGGTGATGTCTGGACGTTCATGCACCCATTTTGGGAAGAAGATGACGCCATGCATGCGTTTTTCTTCAGGCATAAAGTTTAGAGAGACGTCTGTCCCAGTTGGTTCTGTCCAAGAGACTTTGTATACGCCTTTTGTCAGCTTTACAATATTTACTTCCTGATCACGGACCCAACGTCCTCCAACCATTCCGCTATGAATGCGGTAATCAATGGTGTGATCGTTTTTAATGTAAATCTCATATTCCCAGCCATTTTCATACGTATAAATCATATGAAGTCCAACGAATTGATCCATGTTTATTCCTTCTTTCATTAGAATGATGTTTTTTCAAACATGTTGTGATTTACATGTTTATTTTAAAGTCTATGGTATACTATTGTCAAAGAATAAGCGTTGGAGGCACATCATGAGAGTACTAAAATATGCCATTCTTGGCTTGCTGGATCAGCATGAGCTGACAGGATACGATATTACGAAACATTTTAAGGACTCCCTTGGACAGTTTTGGAGTGCAAAGCACAGTCAGATTTACCCTGAGCTGAAGCGTCTTACAGAGGAAGGGTTTATTGAATTTGATATTCACATACAAGGAAAAAAGCTGGAGAAGAAGGTCTATCAAATTACAACGGCAGGAAAAGAAGAATTGCGTCAGTGGTTAAGAACAAAAGATCCGATTCCAGAAACAACAAAGGATGAATTCATGCTCAAAACATTTTTCATCTCCTCCATGGACAAAAAAGAAGCGGCTGACCTCTTTGCATATCAACTTTTAGAGCGCACCAAGAAAGTAGATGTGCTGGAACAAAAGCTGCACGCTTTGACAGAGGAAGACCCTTCTGCTGAATCACTGCATTCAGCGCAATTTGGGCATTACTTAGTGCTGACAAGGGCAATCGAAAGAGAAAAAGGCTATGTCCGCTGGCTCCAAAAGACCCTTATACGTATTGATTCATCTATGGTCTAAGGACAATGGTCGGATGATTTGATAAAAAATGGTTTGAAACGAGTGAATTTATCAATAGAAACCGCTACAATGGATATATTCGTATTAAAGTGAGGCGAGTATGTTTGAGTAATCAAGAAGCGTTGTGGAATGAAGCAGAAGCTTTTATTTCTGTATGCTATGAAGAATTAAATAAGTCAAATGAAGAGAAAGCAGCACGTCTGCATGAAATAAAAAAAGAAATTGAGTCTGAAGGTAGTTATACGCATACACTAGAGGAATTAGCTCACGGGGCGAAAATGGCATGGCGCAACAGTAACCGCTGCATTGGCCGTTTGTTTTGGTCGACCCTGCAAGTGCATGACTGCCGGCATGTAAAGACAGAGGATGAGGTGAAAGAGGCGCTCTTTCATCATATTGAGTATGCGACAAATGGCGGGAAAATCAAACCGTCTATTACGATCTTTCCCCCAGAGAGTCACAAGCAGAAGGAAGTCGTCATTTATAATCATCAGCTCGTTCGTTATGCAGGCTATGAGACGGAATATGGCATCATCGGCGACGAGGCATCTCTTGAATTAACAAAATTATGTGAAGCCCATGGCTGGAAAGGAGAGGGCACACATTTTGATATTCTACCTCTCATGTTTCAGCTAAAAGGTCATCCGCCTGTTCTGTATGAGCTTCCGAAAGAAATCGTCCAAGAGGTAGAGATCACCCATCCTGAATATGATGGATTCCGTGATTTGGGACTAAAATGGTATGCGGTTCCGATTATTGCTGATATGAAATTAGAGATTGGCGGTATTCATTACAATGCTGCACCGTTCAACGGCTGGTATATGGGCACAGAAATTGGCGCACGCAACCTAGCGGATGAAAACCGCTATAATATGCTGAAAAAAGTCGCTTCTCTTTTAGGACTGGACACAACCAAGAATTCGTCCCTTTGGAAGGATAAAGCCATTGTCGAATTGAATGTGGCAGTTCTCCATTCTTATCGCGAAGCAGGGGTAACCATTGTCGATCACCATACAGCAGCACATCAATTCAAGCAGTTTGAAAAGCAGGAAGAAAAGGCTGACCGCAAGCTGACTGGGGACTGGACATGGCTGATTCCGCCAGTATCACCAGCTGCTACCCACATATTCCACAAGCATTACGACAATACCATTGTGAAACCAAACTATTTTTATCAGGACAAGCCCTATCACGGGACAGAAAAAGCCTAGCGATAGTTATATGTATGTTCTCTAATATGATGTTGAACATTTAAATTGATTAAAAAACAAGGGATAGATATCTATCCCTTGTTTTTTATTTATGATGACCACAAAAGATCTCTTCCTTACTACAACAAGGGGCGAAAATTTGCGCTCTCGCATTCCACTTCTGTATGACTTTCTCACCCTGGGGTTGTTTATCCTTTTGCATTCCCTGCCAAGTTTGATCCCATGAGGACCATTCCTTGATATTAACAATTGTTATAACATTCAACTCCTATTTTTATTTTTTGTTTTAATTGCTTTTACTCGGTTCATCCAATTGCTCAGAATTTCTGAATCGCAGACTTATAAATACTAAGATCAATGCAATGACCGTTAGGAAAACCCCCAGCAATCGGAATCCTGTAAAGTTGAACGCACCTCCCATAATGATACCTGTCAACAGTGAAGATAAAATTGTTCCCAAGTATCTCGATGTATGAAATAGGCCAGATGCTACACCGGCAATTTCTTTTGGAGAGCTTTTAAACAAAGCTGCCTGCATACCAACAGCGTTTAGCCCATTGCTAAAACCGAATGCGGCTAACGCCAGACACACACTGATGACTGGTGAACTTTGCGTCCATGTCACGATCCACACTGCCCCTACCACCATCAGTAATGAGGATACAATCAATACAGGTCTGGGTCCTGATTTATCGACCCATTTCCCTGCTATTGGCGAAGCTACAATCGAGCTCAAGCCCAAGGTTAACATAAGAATCCCTGTCTGGAATTCACTGACAAGACGTACCATTTGCAGGTATGATGGAATCCCAAAAAAGAGTGAATAATAAAGTAAGTTAACTAGCAAGTATTGTATATTGATCCAAGTCATCTCTGGATATTTGGCGAAGGTGCGTAAAGGAATAAATGGCGACACTGTTTTTAGCTCATGTCGTACGAATATTCCCACCGCAACGAGACCGATTAGCACAATAACGATATTCCACATAGAGAAATGCCCAGATGATTTCGCTGCCAGCAAGCCAACTAGAAGGGCAATCAGACCCACGGCAAAGAGCAGAATTCCTGGCACATCAATCACACCCAGTAATTTTCGAAACGACATGTCACGTGAAACCGTTGCGGCTGGTCCATCGTTAGGAATCATTTTCCAAGCTAATATAAAGCTCGCCACTACAAACGGGGTATTGACGATGAAGATCGCTGGCCAGTCCCACCATTGAATAAGTATTCCTCCGGCAAAGGGTCCTATAGCTGCTGCACCGGATAGGAAAATTGATAAACCTGCTAAAGCATCTGATTGCTTTTCAGTAATATGAATGCGTATTATAGCTGTTCCAACTGCAATCAGCATACTAGTTCCGATTGATTGTACGATTCTGAACACAATTAGCCATCCGAAATTTGGAGAAAATGGAGCCAGAATAGAAGAAACTAAAGATACAACAAGACCAGCCAGAAATATCTTCCTCCGACCGAATAAATCACTAGCCTTCCCCATGACAGGTTGGGCGATAGCACTAGCGATATAAAATGAAAACACAATCCAGGAAACAGCAGTAAAATCAATGCTATACACATGTTGCAACCTAGCAATGGCAACAGAAATCATTGATGAATTTAAAGGGTTTAATAATATTCCTAGTCCAACGGATATCATTAACCATCTGCTACGAGAATTCATTTTTTTCTCCCCCTTTAAATTTGTTACATTGATATCTTACTTGGAATTTTACATTCATTCCAACGCATTTAAAGTTATGATATCATTGACCAAAAGGAATGATTGGAGAGAAAATGAAATGGAACTCCTTCAACTACAATATTTTCTAGAGGTAGCTCGATTAGAGCATGTAACCGAAGCTGCACGAAGCCTCCACGTTACGCAATCGTCGCTAAGCAAAACGATTCAGCGTCTGGAAGAAGATTTAGGGGTACCTTTATTTGATCGCACAGGCAGGAAACTGCGATTAAATGAATTTGGCAACAAATTCATTCGTCGCGCGGAAAGGGCTTTGTTTGAGTTGGAACAGGGAAAACAAGAGATTAGCGATTTGTCTAGAGCAGAATCTGGCACACTAAAGCTTGCGGTAACCACAGCAAGCACTTTGCCTCAGATTATGCGAGAGTTTCGTAAAAAACGCCCTAATATCCAATTTCATGTGCAAATGCTGACCACACTCGAAATGGTCACGCTTTTACATCGAGGCGAAGTCGATTTTTGCTTGTCGTCCTCTCCTTTTCAAGGGGAAGACATCGAATGTCAAGTAGTCTTTGTTGATCCCATTCTTGTAGCAGTTCCTAATGGGCATCGACTGGCAGACCGAGGTAGCGTATGTTTAACAGAACTTAAGGATGAATGCTTTGTCGGTGTGAAAAGAGGATACGGCACTCGTGATTTAGTAGACTCTGTATGCAAATCGGCTGGAATTGACCTTAAATATGTGTATGAGGGCGATGAACCTACACGTTTGATCAGTCTTGTAGAAGCTGAAATTGGACTTGCCTTCATACCAAGCACAGCAAAAATATCATGGGGAAAGATTAAATATTTGCAAGTTGAGAATCATGAACTTGTACGTGATATCGCTTTATTATGGCATACAAGCCGATACATGACGCAAGCTTCATTGGAATTCCGCAAGGTAGTTCTAGACTATTTTGAGGCAATATCGAACCAGTCCAATTAATCTTATGCATGACTTGTACCGATTCGATGTTATACGAGGTCTAAGTCCCAACCAGCCTCAAACATATCTCTACAAGTAGGTGGTAAACTGTTTACTTGACGGAAATCAATGTCCTACGCCCCCGTACGTTCTACCCTGGCTACTGATAGATTAAATCTAAATAAAAAAAGTTCAACCAGAAAGTTCTGGCTGAACTATATAATACGAACGCTCTGTCTAACTATCATGAATAGGAATAATGTTTACAAATAGCTAGTTTTTTATGACCGTATTCGAAAAAACTTATAATGAGCCAGCTCGGTGAGCGGTTCCATGTGCATGCCGGTGACTTTTGAAAAAGGACTTCCTTTCCGGACAGTTTCTAAGAAATCAATCACTTTCTGATGCTCACCTTCTACCTTTAACTCGACATGACCTTCATCTGTGTTGCGTACCCAGCCTTTCATTCCACGATTGACGGCTTCTCCCTGAACAAAATAACGAAAGCCGACTCCTTGCACACGTCCTTTTACAATGGCGTGATAATGAACCATGGTCATCTCTCCTTTTTTCACATCGTACCATAGCTTGCATCTGATCTTCACGCCTCGACTTTGATTTGTTTGTCAAACGATGTAAAATAAAAGCCAGTAGACAACCAAAGGAGATGGCCATCGTGGGACAGAAGAGATATGCCATAGAAGGAATCCAGGTGGGACAACCTATCATTACCTATGCGAACGGAAAAGAAATCAAAACAGCCATCAACAAAAAGCGCATTCATGAGCCTGTGTATTTAAGTCAGATCAATTTTGAGGGAGATGGCCAAGGTGATTTGATTCATCATGGGGGTTATGATAAAGCCGTCTGCGTCTTTCCGTACGATCATTATGCTTACTTTGAGCAATTTTTAGGGATTCCTTTACAGGAAGCTGCCTTTGGCGAGAATGTAACAGTACGCAAGCTAGTCGAGACGAATGTGCATATTGGCGATGTGTTTCAGCTTGGAGATGCATTTGTTGAGGTGAGCCAGCCAAGACAGCCTTGTGTGAAATTATCTGTTAAGCATGGCAACATGAAGCTCGTAAAGGAAGTGCAAAAAACAGGGTATACAGGCTTTTATTTACGTGTACTGAAAGAAGGCATGGTGCCGCCTGATGCATCGCTTGTACTCGTAGAAAAAGCGTCCCATCACATTACGGTCCATGAGGTCAATGAAGTCAAATATCGTCAAACAAGTCCAGAGAGACTGAAAGCCGTTCTTGAAGTAGAAGCTTTAGCAGATGTGGTGAGGAAGTCTTTAGAAAAACGAATTCAGCACATTTAAAAAAAGCCGTACATCAGCTTAAGATGTACGGCTTTTCAGCGTTTATGAGCTGCGTTTCTTTTGCTCAAGAAGATTTGCAAGGAAATATGTTTTTAAGCTTTGAAGCTTTCTTCCTTCATGCTTAGTCACACCAAGCTTCTTTAATTCTTCGACATACCAGCCTTTGCTACCATAATGCATGATAGAAAACTCCTTTCAATTGAAACTGCCTGCATTGTAACATCTCAAAAAAGGACGTGAAAAGTGTGCAGGTGTCAAGAAATGAAAACTGATTCTATCTGCCTATGATCCATGTATATGCTGGAAATATTGATTTATGAATTTGGCGGGTTGAGGGTAACGAGGATCATGCCGACCGTCATAATCATGATGATAACACCAAGATAGGTCATCATGGATTGTTTTTTCTTAATCCCTACAACCGTTAAAATAATACTTTCGATGAAAAAGATAACACCTATGATGATGAACCACATATCAAATAAGACCCCTTTCGCATATCTTTGCCTATTTTACCACAGGCATTTTTGTTTAGTCGTGACAGATTCGTGAAACGGGCATGAAAAAATCCCCTCCAGTAAAGGAAGGGACCCGCTGGCTTACAGCTTTGTTAAAATAATCGGTTCGTCTTTAGTGATCACAATGGTATGTTCAATCTGTGCGACTAGACTTTTATCTGGTGTTTTAAATGTCCAGCCATCATCAGCCTGATAAATCGATTCAGCATTTGTTGAAATGAAGGGCTCGAAGGCAATAACTGTGCCATTTTTAAACAAAGCATTATCGAATGGATCATAGTAGTTCAAAATATGGTTAGGTGCTTCATGCAGGTTCTTCCCAATGCCGTGTCCTGTCAGGTTTTTAATAACGGTAAATCCTTGTTCTTTCGCTGTATTGTAGACCGCACGGCCAATTTGGTTTTGTCTTTTACCGGCTTTTGCATGTTTTAATCCTTCTAGGAACGCATCCTCCGCACACTTACATAATGCTTCAAGACGAGCATCACCTGTACCTAAAACAAATGAAATGCCTGTATCGGAATAATATCCGTCAAGCTCTGCTGAGATATCAATGTTTACGAGGTCACCCTCTTGTAAAATGGTTTTTTCACTAGGGATACCGTGTGCCACTTCATCGTTTACACTGATACAAGTGGTACCAGGGAAGTCATATTCCTTTTCAGGTGCTGAATTGGCCCCATGCTCTTCTAATATTTTTTTCCCAATCAAATCTAATTCTTTTGTAGACATGCCTGGTTTCGCTTGGCTTTTCATTTCTTCTCTTGCCAAAGCGACAATTCGGCCGACTTTTTTTAAGGCTTCTAACTCATGATCATGTTTGACAATCACTGTTCATTCCCGCTTTCTATAACTTCATTCTATTCAATAGCTTACCACATTTTACGCAAAAAGAGTAAAGAGCGGAATTCAAATGGATGTGGACAAATTGGTATAGATAACTAGACGTGCATATGATATATTTTTTATGAACATCATGAACGTTTTAGTCATGATGATGACAAAGGGGGGAGAAGTCAGATGGTGTTTCAGTTTTTTCAAAAGCTAGGAAAATCATTTATGCTTCCAATCGCTGTACTTCCAGCAGCAGGGATTATTTTGGCCATTGGGCGTGAGGATGTATTCAATATCCCGTTTATTTATGAGGCAGGGAATGCAATTTTTGCGAACTTGGCTTTAATTTTTGCAATGGGTGTAGCGATTGGTATTTCAAAGGATGGGAATGGGGCAGCGGCATTATCAGGTGCGATTTCTTATTTTATTTTGTCAGCCGGTACAACATCGATCAACTCCACCAACAATATGGGGGTATTGGGCGGTATTTTGTGCGGGCTTTTGGCAGGTTATGTTTACAATAAATTTAAGGATACGAAACTGCCGGAATACTTAGGTTTCTTTAGCGGAAGGCGGCTTGTGCCTATTATGACGGCACTTTTCACCATTCTATTAGCAGCCGTTTTCGGATATGTATGGCCTCCGATTCAAAGTGTGATCAATGATTTAGGGGAATGGATTTTAAGTCTCGGTGCAACAGGTGCAGGGCTGTTTGGTTTCTTTAACCGATTGCTCATTCCATTAGGACTTCACCATGTTTTGAATAACTTATTTTGGTTTCAATTCGGGGAATTCAGCGGGGCAACAGGGGATTTAGCGCGATTCTTTAAAGGAGATCCAAGCGCGGGTGTCTTTATGACAGGATTCTTCCCAGTGATGATGTTTGGTCTGCCAGCGGCATGTCTAGCCATGGTTGTGACTGCAAAACCTGAGAAGCGAAAAGCAACAGCTGGTCTGATGATTGGGATGGCACTTACATCATTTATTACAGGGATCACTGAACCAATTGAATTTTCTTTCATGTTTTTATCTCCACTTTTATATGGTGTCCATGCTATTTTAACAGGGCTTTCGCTTTTTATTGTGAACACCCTCGGGATTCATAGCGGCTTTGCCTTTTCAGCAGGTGCGATTGATTACGTCTTAAGCTTCGGCATTGCGCAAAAGCCGATCTTGCTTCTTGCAGTAGGAATCATTTATGGCGTCGTGTACTTTGTCGTTTTCTATTTCCTCATTAAACTATTAAAGCTGAAAACACCAGGCAGGGAAGATGATGACATGGAAGATATCGCAGCGGATGATGCGGTGACGGCAAGAGGAGCAAGTATGCTCGTAGAGGGACTCGGCGGCAAGGACAACATCACCACGATTGATCATTGTGCCACACGTCTTCGCTTAACAGTAGAGGATACAAATTTATTAAATGAAGGTACATTGAAAAAAGCAGGCGCCAAAGGGGTGCTGACTTCTGGAAAAACATCCGTACAAATTATCATTGGAACGAATGTAGAATTTGTCGCAGATGATCTCCGTAAGGAAGTCGATCGAGATTAAAAAAAGCGTTCAGCCAGGTCAAACGGGCTGAACGTTTTTTTGTTTACGCTGTTCGATCACTAGCACAATACTGATCACGACGAGTAAGAACCATGAACTAATTTTCCCTAGATGAACAATGGACCAAGCATGCTGCTGATTTGGATATTGCCATGCGCCTAAAAAGGTGGTGACATTTTCGGCAATCCAAATGAAAAAGCCAATCAGGAAAAATGAAACAACAAGCGGCATTCGAAAGGAAGATGGACCAACCTGAAACGAAACCGACGTTTTCCAAAACACAACAACAAGCAGACATGTCAGCCACCACCTGACATCATAAAGCCAGTGATGCGTAAAGAAATTGAGATAAATGCACAAACTGATACCAATTGAAAGAAATGGATGAGGCCAGTCGGTCACTTTTACATGAAGTCGTGAAAATGCCTGATAAATATAACTAGCCACACTTGCATACATAAAGCCGCTATAAAGTGGAACCCCGAATATTTTTGTATAAGCTTCTTCTGGGTAGGACCAAGAGCCCATATGTACTTTATACACTTCCAAACAGATTCCTATGAGATGAAATAGACAAATGACCTTTAGCTCCGTCCAAGTCTCCAGCCGCAGCGCAAGCATTAGGATTTGAGCTGCGAGGCAAAGCAGTAGAATGAAATCATACCGGTGAAGAAAAGGAATAGACACCGTCTTTGATAGGGCAAGCGCCGCAAAGATCATGACGGGGAATAGACATGAGATGGCCTGTAAATAAGCAAAATGAAATAGTGTTTTCATACAAAATTAAACCCCTTTTTACTGTCTGAAATGACTTAGACGGTTTTCGCAAGGGAAAAGTTTACCTCTATGAAGCAGAAAGAACAAGATAAGATGAATTCTGGTGGTGACCTGTTCAGTTTTGACTCAGCTCAAAGAACACCCTCTTAATAGAGGGTGTTTTTATAAAGTTTAATCAAAAATACCTCATAAACCCTTATTTTACGATAAATTAGAAGAATCCATTTTGAAAAAAGTATGATCAAAATGGATTCTTCTCTAGCATATTTAAGTTTTGGTTTTATAAAAAAGTTTGATCATTTTTTATCAGGAATTTAATTAAATTTATAGTAATCAACCATTATGGCAACTTTCAAAGCATGATCAATCTCATTTACTCTTAATTGTAAATGGATTGTGCTTCTTCTTCCTAAACTGTGATGTTTCTTTTGCTTCCTGTTTTATGCAGGAACAGTTTTTTTCCTTAAGAAACGTCTTTCTACCAAATATACGACGAACATAGACAACAAGCCGACACCGATCGGTATGCCGAACGCTTCGTACGAAAATGATGATCCTTTAAGCTTAAGCTGGCTTGTGGCGCGGTACTCGAGCCGCTTGGCGGCGAATTTCGCCGTCAAGATATCTTCTTGCTTCGCCAAATCTTCAAACGCAGGTTCCATCGCGAACCGCTCTGGCGAATCACTGTGCAGGAAAAGCTGCTCAGCCTTTCCACCGTTCACGTTCCAGTTTCGGATATCATCTGCAGCGCGCGTCTTCACGTCCGGTCCCACAAAAATCATTTTGTCGAGTTTTGGAGCATCCTCTATTTGATATCGGGCGATCAGGTTCAGACCGTGCCGAGTAACAACCGGCTCGCGTTTGTTGGATATCGTCAATGTTGTTGTTGTTCCAGAAGCCCCGTACGTGTCAAAAGCCGAGGATAACATAAGCTCGTCGGCACCGTCATACAGCAGGACTCCGTTCTTTTCCTTGCTCCATTGAAACGCATTGTTCAAAATATAGACGATATCGCTCAATCCGGCCGTGAAAGGCTCCATTTGCGGATGCTGAACAAAATCGTAGGAAGGGTAATTCATTTCCTTCGCCACTTTCTCCGCTACAGGATCTCCCATTTGCTGGGATATAACATACAGTGTGGCATCAATCCCCGAAGTCAGGCCGGCGGAGGAGACTATGTTACCGTCATGCACGTAACGCTGATCCCTTTTCCAAGTAATCTCGGTATATTTCTTTTCCAATCTGCCGATATCTCCCCAATGTGTTGCTGCAGATTTCCTGTTCAGCAGGCCGGTATCCGCCAAATTTTCCGCCCCATTGCAGATGGACAACAATATCGTTTCCTTGCCGGAGTGCTTCCTTATCCAATCGCGGACGGGCTTGTATTGCGCTTCATCCAAAATCGGCATGAAAGGGATCACAATTATATCCGGGCTTTTGCCTGTCAATTTGTCCAACTCGTCGAAAGAGTAATGCGGTACGACATCAAGCCCGCCCGTCAACGATTTTATGTTTTTGTTGGGAGCTGCCGCAAATACATTGTACGAACCCGTCATGGAGAACATTTCGTATGGTACGAGAAAATCAAACACCTCGGTTACTTCATTCGCCAAAATAACGACCACTGCTGGCTTTTTCGAATCATAGGTAGGAGTTTGGATGCTTTGTAGAGAAGCAGGAACTGGCTTATCATAAACCGACATAGCCTCCTGCATCGTGCTCATGAAACCGATCGCTCCGGTTCCTCCAACAACCAGAACGAAAACGCATACATACACGATGAAACGCCATAATTTATTCAATTGTCTTCTCTCCCTTAATGTTCTCTAGTTAATTGTGACGTGTTACTTACTTTGATAATAAAGGGAGGAGGAAATTGATTAAACCCGCTCGAGGCTTATATTTTCTCTGACTAAGGTCTTAGTAAAGGACTTTTTTCTCGAACAGCAGACGAAAGCTTATTTTAAAATATTAACTGACCGGACAGGTTGTTAGAGTATTACTTCTGGTTCTTTAAAGGTACACATCACTACTAACCAATACCTCATCCCTATCGTACTTTGACACAGCAGTTGAGTTGTTTGAAAACCATGAAACGCGTCACACTCCAAAAGTTTATTTCTACAAGCTGCACACACTTTTGAGATTTGCATAAATTAGATATTCATGAACAATTTGTGAATATATATGTGAAAAAGATCACAAATAAGATATAACATAGTATAATAAGATCATAAAGAAAATGTGAAATATTTCACATAATTTAAAAGGAGGCATCATCATGTTTACAAAATTCTTACAAACGAATGTATGGGCAGCCGTTATCCTTTTGGCAGCAAGACTTTATATCGGATGGACTTGGCTGACATCTGGTATTGGAAAACTAACAGGTGGATTTGATGCATCAGGCTATTTGCAATTTGCGATATCTGAACCTGTCGTCAAAGATGGTCATCTTGTGTATCCATTCTATGTATGGTTTTTAGAAAATGTCGCTTTGCCGAATGCCGGATTATTTAGTGCCATGGTCATGTGGGGTGAAATCTTAGTAGGCCTAGGATTAATTGTCGGATTATTCACAACAACGGCAGCCTTTTTTGGAAGCGTGATGAATGTCTCTTTCTTACTAGCTGGAACCGTCTCTGTGAACCCGCTGCTTCTTCTGATCGCAGTCTTCATCATGGCAGCGAAAGGAAATGCCGGAAAACTTGGTCTTGATTATGTAGCAGGTCCAGTCCTCAAACGAAAACTGAAAAGAAAGCCGCAATTAGAAGTGGCATCATAATAAAGAAAAGCATCCAGAGCATGTGCTCAGGATGCTTTTTTATTTAAGAATTGGCTTTTATCAAGTTGATATGCAGCACGGTGAGTTCATGCTGGCTAATATCTGGATCATGGCCTACAATAAATTCGAGTTCATAATCACTGGTTCGATACACATATTTTTTCTCTTTTGTTTGCGGGATGGTGCTCACTGAATCCGCTGATCCGAGCTGTTTCTTTAGTAGTGCAGGGGTCATTCCACCAATATTCGTTTCTTTTTCTACATTCGTTCCGAAATAACGGATTTCATCAATCTTGCCTTTTGCATCATAGTGAAAAGCAAATCCTGGATTCCCCATTTCAGCGTGATAGAGATCAAAGCTGCTTTGTCCTGTTTCTGGGTATGGATTTCCGAGCTTATGATGAACGTCTTTTTTTGTTTGAACGCCTATTTTGAGCCCTTTTGCATAGTAAGGCATCTGCCCTTTATGTGCCAGCTCATAAATGCTGTTAAGTGCGGCTTTTGGACCTTGAGGAACGGATTGTTCTGCTGCTGGTTTGGTCATGGCGTGTGCTGAGACCGCAGGGCTGAAACCGAATAAAGCGGACGAAGCAAGCGAGGCAGTCACGACAAAAGCTGCTGTTTTCTTCATGATAAATCCCTCCTTCTTCTCCTATACCCGGTGCAATCATGATCAAACGTAAAAAGAACCAGCTGATCAAGGATCGGCTGGTTCTTAGCATGAGAAAGTTATTTTGAAGAAGAGCTGGATTCATCTTTGGCGGAAGAGGAATCCTTTTCATCCTGTACTTTCTTTGTATAGTCATAGTCGTTGCGGTCAATCGGTGTAAAGCCTTTAGGCTTGTAGAAACGGAGTAAATCTTCGGTGACAATCTTATCAGATGTCTCCAACATCTTTTTCACCGTTTCATTTTCTTGTGATGCCTTGTCAGTTGGCTCGATTTTCTCGCCTGTTTTGTTGCTGTAATAGTTATTGCCTACTTTTGTGTAGTCCTTAGACACGAAGTCACCGTTTCTAAATGGCACAAGCTCTTTAAAGTTCTTCGATAAGATATCAGAACCAGACATTAAATAGTTCTTCGTATCATCGCCGAGCAGGTGCAGAAGGGTTGGTGCGACATCGACTTCACCAGAGTATTTATGAATCTGTCCGCCTTTTACGCCAGGTACATGGATAAAGAGCGGCACACGCATGAGCTGTGCATTTTCATAATCTCCAATTTTTTGCCCTGTCACTTTTTCCATCGCTTCATTATGGTTTTCAGAAATGCCATAATGATCTCCGTACATAATGACGACTGTGTTGTCATAGAGACCTGACTTTTTCAAATCGTTGAAGAACTGTTCAATCGCTTCATCTAAATAATGAGCCGATTGGAAGTAGTTATCGACGACAGAGTCACCGAAGTCACCAGGTTCGAAATCAGTGTCACCTTCGTCCATTCCAAATGGGAAATGGTTCGATAAGGTAATGAATTTCGAATAAAACGGCTGCTTCATGTTTTTAAGCATTGGCATCGATTCTTTGAAGAACGGTTTGTCTTTCAGTCCGTAGTTCTTCGTATCCTGCTCGTTCATATCGTAGTACTCAGAATCGTAAAATCTGTCATACCCAAAGGATTTAAACATTTCATTACGGTTCCAGAAGGTTTTCGTATTACCATGGAATTCGGCTGACGTATATTGATCCTTCTTTAAAATACCAGGAAGTGCTTGATATGTGTTTTGCGCTTTGTTAATAAAAACAGAGCCCTGTGATAATGGGAATAATCCAGTATCCATCATAAATTCAGCATCAGACGTTTTTCCCTGTCCTGTTTGATGGAAGAAGTTATCAAAGTAAAACGTTTTGTTGTCGTGTGCCAATGAGTTAAGGAACGGCGTTACTTCTTTTCCATTCACTTTATAATCAATGACAAAGTTTTGCAGAGATTCAAGAGAAATTGTAATCACGTTCATGCCTTTCGCTTTCCCGTAATAAGCCGGGTTAGGATCAGCGCTGTTCGCTTTTAAATAATTCTCTACATCTGTCACGTCATTTGAATTTGCGAGAGCACGCTGGCTGTTTGATTTCACATTTTGAATGGCATCAAACACAGTAAAGTTATAAGCACCTAAATATTTAACTAAATAATTGCGGTCGAACGATCTTGATAAAAGCTCTGGACGATCGATCTCTGCAGCAACTAAGTTTAAAACAAAGATCACAACAGAGGACACAAGGACGAGTCTAAACGATTTTGACTTTTGTACAGGTACAGTCGTGGCTGTACTTGTTTGCTGCTGCCTTTTCATGCGGACTGCAAGTACGATCAAAATGATTGTATCAATAAAGTAAAACACATCAGTCCAACGCATGAGTGAAAATGCACTATCACCTAATTGTCCGCCATTCGTTCCTGCCTGCATCACTGTAGGCAGCGTGATAAAGTCATTGAAGAATCGATAGTACACGATGTTTGCGTATAGTAAAAAAGACATGAAAAAGTGAATCACAATGATAGCGGCAGGCTGCCATTTTTTCTTGAACAATAAAGCAAAGCCAAGAAAGAACAAGCTGGAGCTAATAGGATTCACGAAAAGCAAAATATGCTGAAGCACATTTGATATACCAAGTTTAAATTCGATTAAATACGCTGAATACGTTTTGAGCCATAGTAAGATGGCTGCAATCAGAAAGAAGCCGAGACCTCTTTTTTGAATAAATGTTTTCATATAAACACTCCTTTTCTCCGATACACGGAAGAGGCGGAACGAAAGAAAACGAACCATTAGAATATACCACGAAATGCACAAATAGAAAAGTCATAACCGGTGAGGCGCCTTTGCAAGCCTGTCCGAGCAATAAAAGGAGAGAAAATGAAAATATTCGCCCATCGAAAAACTTTTTATGAAAATCGACCTATTATTGACAGAAAATTCAGCAATTTTCCAGTTGCTATATCAATAAAACAGGTAAAAAGGCATAAGTCTAAAGAATTAATTTAATTTCTACAATGGTCATTTAGAGAGTTTTTCCATTGTTTATTAATGTTTATGCAGGTTAAGCAAAAAAAATGAACAATGGAATGGAACAAGATGATGGATAAAAATTCCTCTCATACGATATATCAATATATTTTTGTATTTCATCAACATAATGCTTTTAATGTGTTTTTTAAGGGTTTTATTTATTTTAATAAGTAAACAAATTATCTAGATATACTTAAGTGAACATATCGAGACTATAAACTTCTGAATTGGGGTCGATATAGACAGTGACAGGAAATCTTCCATTGAAAGGATTGATAGTATATGACTGTACGAGCAGAGAACCTCGTTCAGAACTGGTTTCCGAGTGAGGACGGAAATGCAGGAGAGCGTAAAGAACTCGTCAAATTGATGGAGCAGATCATTTCAGGGGTCGATGACCTGAAGGATCCCAACCGTGCACACCTTAAAGGTGAAAAGAATCGTGGGGAGGACTTTTACAAAAAGCTCACTGAAACAAGTCAAATTCCGATGAACGGCCAGCAAGCGGAACTTGTGAATGAAGAATTACTGAAGCTTTTACATAACCATCCATACCACACCAAGTATTTCTTCACGAACATTTTGCCAATGGCAAGTACACCAGGAATTTTAGGCATGCTGACAGCTATGCTGGTAAACGGAAACAACCTATGGGATGTTTACGGGCCAGCAGGTGCGGAAGCTGAGGTCAGAGTGGTCTCAATGATGTCTAAGCTCATCGGATATGATCCAAACGTGAGCGGGGGATACACAACATGGGGAGGTCAAGGAGCGATTTTTTCAGGACTTCGTTTAGCGATTGCCAAAGCAGCGCCGGAGTCACTGCGAAAAGGAGTTCCGCAAAATCTTTATGCGTTTTGTTCTGATGCCGCACATTACAGCTTATTTAAGTCAATGGAAGCAACAGGACTTGGCACAAACAACTTAATCAGAATTAAGACGAATAAAGATCATTCAATGGATATGGAAGATTTGCGTTGTCAAATGGAACGTGTTGCACAGGATGGCGGGATTCCCGTTTATATTGTGGCAACAACCGGAACAACAGATGCCATTGCAATTGATGATGTAAAAGGGGTACGTGAAACAGCAGAAGCGATTGCTGAAAAGTATGATCTGAAGGTGCCGCATATTCATGCAGATTCGGCGCTGGGTGGATTCTTTGCTTTCTTTAATGAGTATGATGTATCAGAAAACCCGCTGCAATTCTCAGACGGTGTTCTTCGTATGCTAAAAGAAATCAAAGCGAAATTCCAGCATCTTTCTCTTGCAGACTCGATGTGCTTTGATTTTCAAAAGCTCGGCCAAACACCTTACACATCCAGTTTATTCTTAGTGAAAAACGCTGCTGACTTAAAGCGTTTGGATCTGGAAGAACAAGAGACGCCATATGTTGGCCATAGAGGCTACGGGGAATACCATACGGGTTATACACTTGAGTGCTCAAGAATGGGAAGCTCAATCAGCATGCTGAGTGTGCTGTTAACGTTTGGGATTGAAGGCTACCAGCGCTTGCTCGGTCAATTCTTAGAAGTAAACCTTGCCTTCAGAGAAGCACTTAGTAGGGAAATTCCGCAAGCAGAAGTCGTGAATGATGACAACGTCGGAATGGCTACATTATTTAGAATTTACCTAGACGGCTCACCGCGTTTTCAAGAAGAGATTTCTGGCGAAGCGACTTCAATGGAAATTGAGCGAAACAATGAATTGAACAAAATGCTGTTTGAAAAACTTGGAGAGAAAAGAGACGAGATGTTCTTTGGCGATACAACGAAGTTTTTACTTGTTAACTCAAAAGAAGGTCAAGAATTCTATCTAAGTGTTAGTAAGTTTTTTGTCATCTCACCTTATACGTTACCAGAGCATATCCCTCATATCGTATCTTATTTAAAAGATGTGATTGCATCTGTTTGTGGACAATTTGAAAATGTACATGCTTAAATCAAATCTGAGAGTGGAGATGTAGGAAAAAATGGCGAAACAAAGGAAATTTGGAGGATACACGATATCCTCTAAAATCATGTCAGTCGTTACCGTAACATTACTCGCAACCGTTGCATTATTCGTTCTAACATTTTATCTAGTCAGCCAGGATTTATCATCCCAGTTATTAAAGCAATTTGATTATCGATTAACAACAGATATTGATACCGCCAAAAAAGAAATCGATAACATCGATGGAAACGTGCTCAGCATTAGCGGGAAGGATGATCCCATTTATGTCGATATCAAAAAGAAATTCACAGAGCTTCAAAAAGATCATACGCTTGAGAACTTATACGTGTTATCTAATAAAGGCGGTAAAGAAAGAATTATCGTATTAACTGGGGAAGACAATGATTTTGACCAGGATTATGCATTCTCAGATGAGATGAAGCAAGCTCTCTCTGAAGATAAAATGGTCAAAAGTGATATTTACCATGATTCATATGGAACACATAAATCAGTCTTTTTGCCAATCAAAGATTCAGGCGGTGAGCTGACAGGGATTTTAGGGATTGATTTAGATGCATCAATTGTTCCAGCCACAACGAAGAAGCTGACAATCTACATTACGGTTGCATCGGCTATTGTGCTCATCGGTGGATTGCTCTTCTCCTTTATCATGGGAAGAAGAATTGCGAAACCAGCACGTTCATTGATGGATTCAGCGAACCGAATTGCTGACGGTGATTTAACTGGAATGGTAGAAGTTGAGAGTAAAGACGAGATCGGCCAGCTTGCTGCATCCTTCCAAAAGATGCAGGGGCGGATCAAAGAGCTCATTTCGAAGATCTCGCACTCATCTAGTGAAGTATCAAAAATGTCTTCACAGCTTCGCACGGTGACGAACGAATCAAGTCAAAGTGCGCAGCAAGTGTCAGAAGCCATGACGAATATGAGTGAAGGAATCAATGATTCTGTCGCAAATATTACGGATTGTACGAGATCTGTTGCAGAGATCGATACTCAAATCGAAGGTGTCACAAAAGAAGTCGATGAAATGAAATCTGTTTCATCTGACGTACAGGAGCAGTCAGAATCTGGTCAAAAACTTGTGAACCATGTGCTTGATCATCTGAACTTGTTACATGACAAGATGACCAACTCGAAGCAGGCAGCAGAAGAATTACAATCCCATTCAACGGAGATTGAAAGTGTGATCTCGATTATTACGGACATTTCAGCACAAACGAATCTTCTTGCACTGAATGCTTCCATTGAAGCGGCACGTGTTGGGGAAGAAGGAAAAGGGTTTGCTGTTGTGGCAGATGAGGTACGTAAATTAGCAGAGCAATCAGCAGATGCAGCTAAAACTGTTTCAGACCTCGTTATCGGTACACAGGAAAACAGCCAGCGTGTTCTTGAAAGCGTAGAGGAAAGCAGTAAAGCAGTGGAAGAAGGACGTGAGCAAATGGAAGGCACGTCACAGAACTTCGCTGTGATTTACGACGGTGTATCTCAGTTTTCAAGAAGAACGAACAATTTGCTTGCTTCTATTAAGCAAGTTGAGCGAGCATATCAAACGATTTCTACATCGATTGAGCAAATTTCTGTTGTATCGGAAGAACATGCAGCCAGCTCTCAAGAAGTAGCGGCAGCAACAGAACAGCAAAGTGCTGGTATGCAGCAAATTTCAAGTGCGATTGAACAGCTCTCTGACATGTCAGACGACTTAGCACAAATGGTCTCAACTTTCAAAATCGACAAGAAATAACGAGAAAGGGCTAAAATATTTTAGCCCTTTTTCTCTTTTCAGTGAAGTAGGGATGAGCACCGAATGCGGTTTGTCTAGACGCTGAAGTTGGCTCTTGTGAGAGAGGCAGCTTTTTTGCTATGCTTAATCACATACTTGCGGTCAAAGGAGAAACGCTATGGATTTTGCGCAGAGATTATCAGAAGAACGGATCAAAAAAGCGATGGATAATGGGGCTTTTGAAGGATTATCTGGCTTTGGGAAGCCTCTGCCAAAAGATGACGCTGCTCATGTACCAGAAGAACTTAGAATGGGCTACCGCATTATGAAAAATGCCGGATTTGCTGGGGAAGAAACAGCGCTGAAAAAAGAACTTATGATTGTCAAAGAATTACTTCAATCGAGTATAGATGGAGAGGTAAGAAAGAAACTGTCTCTCATATGTGAAGAAAAACAAAAACGTCTGGATGAACTTACATCTAAGCGTCAAACTTTTGCCCGACCAGCCTCCTCCTTTTACAAAAATAAGGTCTACGAGAAATTAACGGAGCATAAAAAAAGATGATGACACGCTGCCTCCCTGAGCACATTGAGGGAGCTTTTTTATGTAAGCGCTACATTTTATTGTTGACTACATGTATATACAAATATAAAATATGAAGTAAACATGTATATACAAGTTTTTTGGTTCTTTTTTCTTATATAAAAAAACGATCTCGGAGGGGATAGTATGGCTGATTATCAGGCAGCAGCAGATCAGATTGTGAAAGCCATCGGCGGCAAAGAAAATATCGATCAAGCGACACATTGTGTAACAAGGCTGCGCTTTGTGCTGAAAGATGAAGGTAAGGTGGATGAGAAAGCACTTGAACAAATTGATGAAGTGAAGGGATCTTTCTCAGCGAACGGTCAATACCAAGTTGTTATCGGCCAAGGGGTCGTCAATCGAGTATATGCCGAAATGGTCAAAAGGACGGGAATTGGGGAAGCCACAAAAGAGGACGTCAAGCGTGCCTCTGATCAAAAATTGAATCCATTGCAGCGTGCTGTGAAAACGCTTGCTGATATCTTTATACCGATTCTTCCTGCTATCGTCACAGCCGGTTTATTAATGGGGATTAATAATATTTTAACAGCTCCTGATATTTTCTTCGATCAAAAATCGATTGTGGATGTGTACCCGGCATGGGCTGATTTAGCGAATATGATCAACTTAATTGCTGGCACTGCCTTCACGTTCCTGCCAGCATTAATTGGCTGGTCAGCTGTGAAGCGATTTGGGGGGAATCCACTTTTAGGGATGGTCCTCGGTCTGATGCTCGTACATCCAGACTTGTTAAACGCATGGGGCTATGGAGCGGCAGAGAAGACCGGTGACATTCCTGTTTGGAACTTGTTTGGACTTGAAGTGCAGAAGGTAGGCTATCAAGGACAGGTTCTTCCGATACTCGTTGCCTCCTATTTACTTGCAAAGCTCGAATTATTTATCACAAAACGGACACCTGAAAGTATTCAGCTGTTAGTTGTTGCACCGATTACGTTATTAGTCATTGGATTTTTATCATTTATCGTCATTGGACCTGTTACATTTGCAATCGGTAACGTTTTAACATCTGGACTTGTAGCGGTATTCCAGCAATTCGCAGCACTTGGCGGTCTATTATACGGCGGACTGTATGCAGCATTAGTCATTACAGGAATGCACCATACGTTCCTCGCTGTTGATATTCAATTGATTAACTCAAAGCTGCACGGCACGTTCCTATGGCCAATGCTTGCCTTATCCAACATTGCACAAGGATCAGCTGCCCTTGCGATGATGTTTGTCTTAAAAGATGAAAAGCAAAAAGGACTTTCGTTAACATCCAGTATTTCTGCTTATTTAGGAATTACTGAACCGGCCATGTTTGGGGTCAACCTGCGTTATCGATTCCCATTTATTTTTGCTCTGATCAGCTCAGGATTAGCCGGTATGTTTATCGCTTCTCAAGGGGTGCTGGCAAGTTCAGTTGGTGTTGGAGGCATTCCAGGAATCTTCTCCATTATCCCGAAATATTGGGGTGCATTTGCAATCGGAATGGTGATTGTACTCATCCTCCCATTCATCGGTACTCTTTTATATGCAAAACTAAAAAAGAAGAAGGATTTTTCAGACGAACTTAACTAGTGGTGGTGAAGGAAATTGAATCAGCAAACAAATGAACCGTGGTGGAAAAAAGCGGTGGTCTATCAAATTTATCCGAAAAGCTTTTTAGATACAACAGGCTCTGGGACAGGTGATATCAATGGCGTGACGAAAAAGCTTGATTATATCAAAGAGCTTGGGGCGGATTGTATTTGGCTCACGCCAATGTATGAGTCCCCGCAGCATGACAACGGCTATGATATTAGTGATTATACAAAAATCCATGAGATGTACGGCACAATGACAGATTTTGAACGCATGCTGAAGGAAGCGCATGAGAGAGGAATAAGGGTCATCATGGATTTAGCCGTTAACCATACATCCATTTTCCATGAGTGGTTTCAAGCCTCGCGTGAGTCAAAGGATAACCCTTATCGAGATTATTATATTTGGAAGGAGCCAAAAGCGGATGGATCTCCGCCGAATGATTGGCAGTCGAAATTTGGCGGTCCAGCCTGGGAACTCGATGAAGTAACAGGAGATTATTATCTTCATTTATATGATGTCACTCAGGCGGATCTCAATTGGGAGAAGGATGAAGTGCGCAGGAAAGTATATGACATCATGCACTTTTGGTTTGAAAAAGGAATTGATGGGTTTAGGCTGGATGTCATCAACAACATCTCAAAGGATCAGCGTTTCTTAGATGATGCCGGACAATCTGTGCAAGGCGACGGCCGCATGTACTATACCGATGGTCCGAGAATTCATGAATTTCTGCATGAAATGAACCAGGAGGTTTTTTCGAAATACGATAGCATGACAGTGGGAGAAATGTCTTCAACGAATATCGCAGACTGTATTCGGTATACAAGACCTGATCGGCAGGAGCTGGATATGACGTTTAACTTCCATCATTTAAAGGTGGATTATCCAAACGGTGAAAAGTGGGCGATCGCACCATTTGATTTTCAAGAATTGAAGTCGATTCTTTCTGAATGGCAGACGAAAATGCATGAGGGCGGCGGCTGGAATGCGCTGTTCTGGTGCAATCATGATCAGCCGCGTATCGTCTCAAGGTATGGTGATGATGACACGTATCATCAGCAATCAGCGAAGATGCTGGCAACCACAATGCATCTCATGCAAGGGACTCCTTATATTTATCAAGGTGAGGAAATAGGCATGAAGAATCCTCGCTTTGAGGACATTTCGTCTTATCGTGATATCGAATCACTCAATATGTACGAAGTCATGCTTGAAAAGGGAAAATCAAAGGAAGAAGCACTCGCCATTTTACAGGTCAAGTCAAGAGATAATGCGAGAACACCAATGCAGTGGAATTCAGAGAAGAATGCAGGTTTCTCAACAGGAACGCCTTGGATTGAGCCAGCCAATAACGACATTTCGGTCGAGGCTTCATTAAAAGATCAGACGTCCATTTTCTATCATTACCAAGCCCTTTGCAGACTGCGTAAAGAACTTGACGTGATCACATATGGCAGCTTCTCCTTACTCCTAGCAGAAGATCCAAAGATTTTTGCTTATGTTAGAGAAAGCAAGGATGAGAAGCTCCTCGTGATCAACCACTTTTATGCAGGTGAGGCGCACTTTACGCTTCCTGATGAGCTTGTGCAGGCTGCTGATGAGATGGAGTGTCAAGTGCTGTTATCCAATTATGAGGATGTGCCGGCACATATCAAGGGATTTACGTTGCGCCCATATGAGTCAATCGTTTATCATTTAACCAAACGCTAGAAAATGGGGCGGAGGGAAAATGAAAGAGAATAAGTTTCGAGTGATTTATGATCAGCTAGCAAGACGAATCGAACAAGGTGAATGGCAGGATAAAGGCATCCTCCCATCAGAGCATGAGCTTTCGATTATGTACGACACGTCCCGGGAGACGGTGAGAAAGGCATTAAATATTCTTGTGCAAAATGGCTATATCCAAAAAATCCGCGGGAAAGGCTCTGTATTGCTGAATCGGGAGAAAATGCAGTTCCCTGTATCAGGTCTTGTCAGCTTTAAAGAGCTTTCCAAAACGCTTGGCCGAAAGACAGTCACAACGGTTCATGAATTTGGTTTAATCAAACCGGATCAGTATATTCAGTCTCAGCTGAAAATTGATGGACAGACGGACGTCTGGAAAGTCATTCGCTCTCGCAATATTAGCGGGGAAGAAGTGATTTTAGACAAGGACTACTTTTTGCAAAAGCATGTTGAAGTATTGTCTAAAGACATATGCGAAGGATCAATCTACGAGTATATTGAAGGAGAACTCGGTGTATCAATCAGCTATGCTCAAAAGGAATTTGTGGTAGAGCCATGTACAGAAGAGGACGCCAAGTACCTTGATTTAAAGGGATTTGACCATGTCGTCGTGGTAAAGAATTATGTGTTCTTAGAGGATACGAGTCTATTTCAATACACAGAAAGCCGTCACAGGTTAGACCGCTTCAGGTTCGTCGATTTTGCTAGAAGAGAAAAAAAGGACAGAGCATAGGCTCTGTCCTTTTCTTTTAAGATGATACATTTTTTCTTGTACGCTTACGCTGGTAGTAATAGAGGATGCCGCCTGAGGCAAGCATGAGTACGCCAATCAATACAGCTGTATACATCATTGTTGCTGTATTCGGCAGTGTGCCGCCTGGGAGTCCGGTTCCATCTTGGTTTGGATCTGTACCTGTACCTCCGCCTGGCGCTGAACTTCCACCGTCTCCACCAGTTTGATCTGGCGTTGTTCCAACTGCCCCGCTTTGGTTGAGTACGGTGTATTCGCTGAAGTGCTTAGTTTGACCTGAAACGGCCCCATTTTCGAATGATCCATTACTTGTTTTGGCATAACGATTTTTCTTGCGGTCTACATAATATACACCAGGTTTCTTTGCCTTTTGAGGCTCATCTAATGTAAAGGATAGTGTAACAGGATCTTTAAAGGTAGAAACCTTTTTCTGATCTTGTTTGATTTGGAAATCATACGTATTCGTTAATGCATTTTTCACCTTATCCGTCTTTGTCATCGATATTTCTGCGTTTTTCTCGGACAAGTTAGAGAGCGGTAATGCGAGTCCCACTTTGTCATGATAAATAGTGACGTTCGGATCTTGCTCTCTTTTCTTCAGCTCGGTTACCTGTGCTTTTGATAGTGACAATTGAACGTTTTTCGCTTCGCTCGCTTTGTCTAAATAGAGCAATGCTTTGTTTGTATGCTGCACATACGTTTGGAATTTCTCATCATCTTGAATGTCATAAGCGCCTTTTCCTTTCGCACGTGGAAGGAACACTTCTTTCACTCGATGATCGATGACAGGAGAAATATGCCCGCCGTCTGCCTGTTCAATTTGCTCTTTGAAGATTTCATAGTCAACATAGCCTAAGTCTTCGCCGTGAGAGGCTTCTGTAAAGACGCTGTAGCCATCGCCGCCTGTCCCGACAAATGCGTTTGTTGCCACGCGGTATGTTTTCTTATCATCAATGTCTGTTAGTTTGCCGTTTTTGTCTTTCAGTTTGACATCAATGAGTCTGCTGCCAGCTGGTTTACTCAGTGTAAACGTATATTCAATGCCGGCTACATGAGGGAATGCGCCGCCGCCTTCCTCAATGCCTGAAAGCCCTTGTTCGAGCGCTTTCTTTATTTGGCTGCCTTTTAAATCCGCAACATAGAGTGTGTTTCCGAATGGCATGACCGTTAAAATATCACCTAAAGTGATATCTCCTTTTTCAATGCTGCCTCGAATACCGCCGCCGTTTGTGATGGCAAGATCAGCACCAGCAGATTCCTGCGCTTTCTTCAGCATGCCGTCAGCAATAAAGTTCCCAAGGTTCGTTTCCTTCGCCCGGACGTGCTCTCGTTGTCCGTCTAAGAGGACATCAGTAGAGCCGACTTTTTCCGTTTTTAAATCTTGAATATCTGCCTTGTACTGATCGAGGATCGCTTTTGCATCGGCATCTTCTTTGACAGAGTCATCTATGGTGATGAGGTCAAAAGAAGATTTCTTTGGCTGTACGACTCCTTTTTGATTAAAGGCCACGTCTACTTTTCCTAAGAATTGTCCGTAGTCTTTTACTTGTGCGACAATCGTTGGTTCTTTCTTATTGACGACCTTTAATTTTTCTACAAGGGTGTGCGTGTGACCGCCAATGATTAAATCAATACCGTCTACTTTTTGAGCCAGCTCAAGGTCACGGTTATAGCCAATGTGTGTTAAAGCAATGATTTTATTGATTTTTTCTTCTGTTTGAATGGTGTTGACTGTTTCCTTTGCTTTCTTGTATGCATCCTTGAATTGAATGTTAGGGCCGCTGCTGGATGTAATGGCCGTGTCTTCAGTGGTTAAGCCAAATACAGCCACCTTTTCACCGTTTACATCAAGCAGGATGTATGGGTAAATCCCAGCTTCTTTTTTCTCACCAGCTTTAAATGTGGCTGGCTTTTTCACTAAGCCGCTCAATTGTTTTTCCTTAGAGACATCAACGTTTGATGACACAATCGGGAATGCAGGCTTTTCAAATTGGTGACGGTTTTTCGCATCTACATCTGATGCATCACCTGTCAGGAATTGACGAAGAACAGAAGGACCTTTGTCAAATTCATGATTACCAAACGTCATGGCATCATATTTCATTAAGTTCATCAGTTTGAGGTCGGCAAGTCCTTGCCATTTTGTGAAATATAGGTCACCAGAGAAGACATCTCCAGCATCTAATAAAATGTTGTTCTTGCTTTCTGCCCGAACTTCTTTAATCTTTGTGGCACGTCTTGCCGCATCATCAAGGTGTGCGTGTGTATCGTTTGTATGCATCACCGTTAAATTCCAGTTGTCTGATGCAGGCGGTTCTGTTGTGCCATCCTCTTTAAAGGCTAGCTTGTACACACCAAGACCATCTGTGCTGGCGTTACGAACAAAGTCTACACTGCTAGATTTTTCAGCAAACGGCTTAGCTAAAAGAGAAGATTCGAATGTGACTGTTGCGCCTTTGATTGGTGCAATGGACCAGTTTTGATCCGCACTTGGGTTGATGGTTTTTTGTTCGATAATATAATCCATCAGCACTTGGCGGTTCTCATCGGCTGAGGCAAGCACCACTTTATCTTGCGTCAGATGCGGGAAGCCACCGCCGCCAGAAGCTCGATAGTTGTTTGTCACGACTAAAAATTCTTGATTGTCAGAGACTGGTTTCCCGTTGTAGGACAGGTTTTTGATGCGGTTTGCCTTCGCATTGACAAGAGTGCCTGTTGTGCTGTACTTAGCAGGCTGCGTCACATCAACTTGATAGGTGACACCATCGATCACATCAAAGTTATACGAGCGGTATTCTTCGTTTAAAATAGGCTGTTCATTTGAATCGTTTGGCTTGATCTGATTAAACTGTCCGGCAGACATCTCGAGCCAGTCTTTCACTTCACTGCCTTTCAGTTTGACAATTTGCACGGTGTTATCGTAAAGGTAGAGATCGCCGATGTTTTTAATCGCTAAATCACCTTTTGCGATATTTGTATAATAATTTACACCGTTTCGGCCGCCGGCTTTAAACGGGGCGCCTGCAGATAAAATCGGTAAGTTTTTGTATGACGTATCCTTCATTTTTTCTTGTGCATACCATTTTTGTGCATCCGTCACAATTTGAATAGAAGGGTCATCCATCACTTGAGCAAAAAAGCTGTTAATGTCTGCTTCTGTTTTACCGACAGGCTTTCTTACATAATCAAGTGTGTTTTGATGCGTCGTTTGAATAGCATCTTTTACAGTGCTGTTTTGAGAGGTGACTCCTGCAACAGATTCAATCTTTCCTGTTCCATCTGTGACTTTCCAGTTGCTGCCGTCAGGCTCTAATGTTAAATCAATGACGCCGAGGTAGCTTCCCCAGTTTTTAGACATGACGACTGGAATGCCGTTGATGGTTCCTTTTGAGACATCGAATTTGTCAACGCCGCTATATTCAGCGCTTGGGAATGTGCCGTGCTGGTGGCCAGACACGATCGCATCAATGCCTTTCGTTTTCGTGGCAAGGTCAAAGATCATATTTTCTGATCCTTTAGGCGAAGCGGTTTTTTCAATTCCTGTATGGGCAAGAGCGACGATGATATCTGCTCCTTTTTCCTTCATTTCAGGAATGGTTTCATTGGCAGATTCGACGATATCCTGCACTTGAACTTGTCCATCTAAATGCTTCTTATCCCACGTCATAATTTGTGGTGGAACGAATCCTATGTAACCGACTTTCACAGTTTGTGAGGCTCCGTTTGCGTCTTTAAATGTTTTTTCTTGAATCACATAAGGCGTAAAACGGTGTTCTCCATTTAACTTTTTGACGTTCGCATTGACAATTGGGAAGTTAGCCCCGGCAATAGTACCGTCAAGAAATGATAATCCGTAGTTAAATTCATGATTGCCAAGTGTTCCTGCATCGTACTTTAGTTTGTTGAGTGTATGAATAATGGGGTGAACCTTTGTTTGATTGATGATGCTGTCTTTCTCATTTTTGTAAACGTATTCTCCAAGAGGGGTTCCTTGAATCAGGTCTCCGTTATCAACAAGGAGTGTATTTGGATTTTGTGAACGGTGCTTTTCAATTAGCTCGGCTGTTTTTGCCAAACCAAATTCATTTGTTTCTTTGTCGCTGTAATAATCATAGTTCATCATGTTCGCATGAACATCCGTTGTGGCTAAGATGCTGACTTTTACGGCATCGCCGTTTTCTATTGCTGCATGAGTAGGTACTGCTGGGAGAATGAGACTAATCATCATAATGGAAGTGAGCAGAATAGACAGGTTTTTCCTTCGTTTAGACCTATGTGTTTGCTTCTTCACCTGATCTCCGCCTTTCTAATTTTTTTGACCACAATACCTATTGTAGAAATGTTTCGTTAACTTTTGTAGTTATTTTTTGCAGATTATTGTAAAGATAACATAAATCATACGAATTACCTTGTTGAGGAAATATAAATAAGTCTAAATGCTTATTTTTATCATAAGGGGTTTTCTGATCGGGATAGGATGTTTGATTTCAATGTACCCGGGTATAGTGTGTAGTGTAAACGATAATCAAGCAGGAGGGTTTCTACATGGGTAAGAAAATTGCAGTTGTATTAACAGATTACTTTGAGGATGTTGAATTCACCGAGCCTGCAAAAGCCTTTAAAGATGCAGGCCATGAGATCACAGTAATTGAAAACGAAAAAGGTAAAACAGTGAAAGGGAAGCAAGGAGAAGCAGAAGTGAGAGTGGATGCGTCCATTGATAACGTGAAGCCTGAAGACTTCGATGCACTACTGATTCCTGGCGGTTTCTCACCAGACATTCTGCGTGCAGATGATCGCTATGTCCAATTCACAAGAGCATTTATGGACGAGAAAAAACCAGTATTTGCGATCTGTCACGGACCGCAATTGCTCATTACAGCGAAGACGCTGGAAGGCAGAGGCGCGACTGGCTATACATCCATTCAAGTAGATATGGAAAACGCAGGCGCCAAATTCAAAGATGAAGAAGTTGTTGTTTGTCAGGATCAGCTTGTGACAAGCCGTACACCTGATGACATTCCAGCATTTAACCGTGAATCATTAAAACTGCTCGCAAAATAAGCAGTTTTTGATAGGATAAATAAAGCCAGCACCTTGCGGGGTGCTGGCTTTTTCTGTGCATGGATGGAAGAAAGCGGCGTAAACCGCAATCTGGTTTCCTTTGCACGTTTATTTTCTTAAGTTTTTTAGTTCGCTTGCGATGGCTTGCATTTCACTTGGGCTGAATGAAGATTTTTTCATAACCATTTGGTGTAGAAATTCAATATCTTCGTACTTGTCTGGACTGAAGTCCTCGGCTTTGATGACTCCAATGTTCAGCATATTTAACTTTTGCGAAATGTCTTCAATCAGCTGATTGACTTCAGCCGCTTTTTGCTCTGACAAGGGCGGCACGTCCTTTCCTGCATATGTGTTGAATAACATGTCTATTTTAACAGAAATGCAAAAGAATAAAAGGGCTATTAAGACGACACGGAGATGTTTTTCTCCTTTTTCTCCTGCTTGATCTTATCAATGATTCGTTTAGATTCAAACACGACAACTCCTGATAAACCGATAAGGCCGATTAAGTTCGGAACAGCCATCAGTCCGTTTAGCATATCCGCCACGCCCCAGACGAAATCATTCTTAAACACGGCACCGAAAAAGACAGCAATAACAAACACAACACGATAATACATCACATACGAATCTTTTGCCAAATATGTAAAGCATTTTTCACCGTAATAGGACCAGCCAATAATGGTGGAATAAGCGAATAAAAGTAAGCCGATTGCAACAATGATTGAGCCGATTGGTCCAAGGAAATGAGCAAAGGATAACGAGGTGAGTGCATCACTTTTTTCTGTGACGTACATATCGGCCATGACAATTGTGATCCCTGTAATGGAACAAACAATCATCGTATCAATAAATACTTGCGTCATTGACACAAGCGCTTGACGAGCAGGCATATCTGTTTTGGCAGCAGCTGCAGCGATTGGTGCAGAACCAAGACCTGCTTCATTGGAAAATACCCCTCTCGCCACACCCCAGCGGATTACGGTACCGATCGCACCGCCTGCAACGGCTTGACCTGTAAATGCATCCGTAAAAATGAGCCCGACTGCACTTGGGACAAGATCCGCATTCATGACAAGAATGATCAGCCCGCAAATGACGTAGAATAAAGCCATGACCGGTACAAAAATAGCCGTCACCCGGCCAATGCTTTTAATCCCGCCTAAAATCACGAGCGCAGTAAAGGCCGTAATAATAATGCCTGTGATCCATGTTGGAATCTGAAAGGTTGAATTCATGACACCAGAAATCGAATTTGACTGCACGAGATTCCCAATTCCAAAGGCAGCCGCAGCACCAAAAATAGCAAACAGCACCCCTAGCCATTTTTGCTTCAAGCCATGCTCCAAATAGTACATCGGCCCGCCGGACATTTCACCTTTTTCATTTTTGACACGGTATTTCACTGCGAGAACAGCTTCAGCATATTTTGTCGCCATTCCAAAGAACGCTGCAAACCACATCCAAAACACAGCGCCTGGTCCGCCGGCAATGACAGCAGAGGCGACCCCTACAATATTTCCCGTTCCAACCGTTGCAGCAAGAGCTGTCATTAATGCTTGGAAGTGAGAAATATCACCTTCTGATGTCTTGTCTTGCTTTGAAAATGCAAGCTTCAGCGAATAGGGGAGCAGCCTAATTTGAATGAAGAGTACGCGAAAGGTAAGGTAAATCCCAGTCCCCACGATCAAAAACAAAAGCGGCGGTCCCCATAATACATCATTGATATTGCTGACAATCTGTTCTACCCATCCCATATGTATCCCCCTTTATTTGTGCAATTCTCCTAAAGTGTCCCCTTTTTTTGTATAATGTGTCAATGCCGATGGGAGTTTTTCTTGCAAAGTTTTCAAAAGAAAAAGGGCTTGATATGATAGAGAAAAGGTTTTCGAAAGCAGTTTCTAGGGAAAAGATAGGAGGAGAATGAAGGATGATTCATGTATTATTCGTATGTCTTGGCAATATTTGTAGGTCACCGATGGCAGAGGCCATGTTTAGAAAACGAGTAGAAGATGAAGGACTAAGCGAGCACTTTGTCATTGATTCAGCAGGCATTGGCGGCTGGCATCAAGGCTGTCCTCCGCATGAAGGAACACGAAAGCTGCTTGATGAAAAAGGGATCAGCTATGAAGGGATGTCCGCAAGACAAATCATACATGAGGACATCACAGCATACGACTATATCATTGCGATGGATGCTGAAAATGTAGGGGCACTTCGCAGTATAGCCGGTTATGGGAAACATCACTTTATTGGCCGTCTTCTTGACTTTGTTGAAGACGATGATCGAGATGATGTGCCAGACCCTTATTACACTGGAAACTTTGAGGAAGTACATGATTTAATTGAAACAGGAATTGATCGTTTTTTGACGTATGTAAAGAAAGAGAAACACCTTTAACTGAAAGGAGATCAGACGAGATGGAAGAGAAAAATCAAATCATGCTTCGAGGAGCTGTGATAGGAGCAGCTTGCGGCGCACTGCTGACATTATTTCATCGGCCAACGAGAATTGCGCTTAAAGACAAATGGGATGACTGTCAGGAAAAGCTGGCGGAATACCGTCAGGAGCCAGCCAGAATTTCTGCTTGCGTGAAAGAAAAAATGGAAGAAACGAAGCAGCTGATGCGAACAGTCTCAGATGATTTGTCATTTTTAAATAAACAAGTCAATCAGTTAAAGGAAACAACCCCAAAAGTATTAGAGATTATTGAAGAAACAAAGGATCACTTTCGATCGAAATAGAAAGATTGATCATTGGAGATGAGGCGTATGGGTTTTATTAAAGCGTTAATTGAACGCTTTTTGCTGCATGAAGGACCAGCAAAATCTGCTGAGCTTGCTTACTTCTTTTTGCTTTCATTATTTCCGTTTCTCATCTTCGTGCTGACACTCGTTGGATATTTGCCGCTGACGTCGAAGGATGTCCTGAGCGTCATCTCTGGTTATGCGCCAGAAGGAGCGCTTTCGATGATTGAATCCATCGCCGAAGAGACACTGAACAGCCGCAACGGCGGATTGTTGTCATTCGGGATTATTGCCGCCCTTTGGTCTGCATCTAACGGGATTAATGCCGTCGTCAGAGCATTTAACCATGCTTACGAAGTTGAGGAAAATCGTTCCTTCATTCTCGTACGTTTAACATCAATCATCTTAACCATAGCGATGGTTCTTACGATTATTTTTGCCTTAATGCTACCTGTCTTTGGAAAAGAACTTGGCTTATTTGTCGCTAAATTAGTTGGGCAGTCAGATGCCTTTCTCACCATTTGGACGGCCATGAGGTGGATCATTAGCCCGCTGATTTTATTGATTGTGTTTACAGCCTTGTACTATTTCGCCCCAAACATCAGACTGAAATTGAAATTTGTTCTGCCAGGCGCCATTTTTGCATCGATTGGATGGATTTTGGTCAGCATGCTGTTCTCATTTTACGTAGGCGAGTTTGCTAATTACAGCGCGATGTACGGAAGTATTGGGGGAATCATTATTTTAATGATCTGGTTCTATTTAACCGGCATCATGATTATCCTTGGCGGCGAGCTCAATGCGCTTTTACATAAGCGTAAAATCGTACCAGGCAAGGTGTGAAGAAATCTGGGCATCCTAAAGAAGAACGAACATGTTCAATCTTGATGGATGGGGGAATCACATATGTCCAAACAATCGAAAAAAGGCGGAAGCAACACGAAACAAAACAAAGGCCATCAGCCAAAGCACAAAACAAGCGGCAGTGCGAACGGGCAAAATGGTTATCATTAAATGAAAAAACTCCTCTGCGGTGCAGGGGAGTTTTTATTTCGACAATCGTATATACCGCTTAAGGTTAAAAGCTGTATCAGGTTTTGACTGGTAATGAGAATCAAGCTGAAACCCTGCGTTTATCGCTACACGTTCACTTCTGACATGGCCAACAGGACAAAAAATTTCAAATCCATCGACTTTAGGAGCAAAGGTATCTGTCATATATTTCACGATGGTTGTCACAATGCCTTGTCCTTGAGCGTCTTCATCAATCCAATAACCGATATTGCCTACTTGTTGATCAAACGTCAGACGGAGCACACCGATTAATTGCTCGTTCAGCTGAATGCCAGCTTCCAACCCTTTTTGTTCAATGTAGGTGGTTTGAGTTGATTGAATAAACGTTTTGACTGCTTCTATGCTTTTGCAGTGATGAACCCAAGGCAGCCACTCCCCTAAATGAGCCTTATTTTTTTGAATAAGGCTAAATAGTGTGTCCGCATCATCTATTTGTAGAGATGCCAAAGTCAACTCATTTGTGATGTTATAGGTAAACAACGATTGACCCTCCATTTTAGTGACTTTCCACCACTGCCGTCGTTCTCCCAAACCGAACGCAGCAAAACACAAATAATATCACGATACTGACAAGGTAAAGTAAATTCATTCCTTCAAACGTTTGCACAAAGAATCCTCCAAGTACCGGCCCGAGAATACTGCCTGCACTAAACGCCATCCCGCACATCAAATTCCCGGCGGGAAGCAGATGCTTTGGCAATAAGTCGGTCATATAACTGATGCCAAGTGAGAAGGTAGAGCCTACAGCCATTCCGGCGATAAAGAAACAAATGGCGACAGCCAAAACGGATTGAATGAAGATCCCTGCTAAAAGGAAAAAGAATGATCCAGCGAGTGTCACACATAAAATGATGCGGCGTCTGCCAAACCGGTCACTGAGCATCCCAAGAGGAAGCTGAAAGACAATGCTCCCAATGGCAAACGCAGGTAAAATAAACGCAACTGCCTCTACTGTCACACCGCTTCTTAGCGCATATACAGGGAAGTTACTATTAAGCGTCGTTTCTAAAAATCCATAGCAAAATGGCATCATAAAGGCGACCCAGCCAAATTGAAAGGCCTTTTTGAAGCGCTTCAAACTGTTTGTCTGCTCTGACGTTTGCACTTCGCCCGTATCTGGATATGTATTTTTTAAAACAAACACAAGCAGCCAAATACATAAACTAACGGCACCAGAAACAATAAAAGGCAAAGCTGGATTGATCTCAATGAGCGGCGTTAAAAAAGGGCCGGCGGCAAAACCGAGTCCAAACGATAATCCATACAGTGAAATGTTTCTTCCGCGATTTCTCGAGGATGAAGCATAGGTCACCCACGTCTGTGTAGAGAAATGCAGCATATGGTCACCAATCCCGATCATAAGCCGGAGGAAGAACCAGACGACATAAGATTCAAAAAACACAAAGCTAAACAAGCTTAAAAAGACAGCGGCGCCTCCAATGACGATTAACGGCTTAAATCCAAACCGGCGAAGCGGTGCTTCCATAAAAGGAGACGCAAGCAGCACACCGAGATATAAGCCTGTGGCATGCAGGCCGTTTAACGTAGGAGATGTACCGGCATGTTCGAAAATAATGGAAATGACAGGAAGTAATGCACCCTGTGAAAAACCAGACACGGATACAAGTAAAATTAAAATCATAAAGTGAATTCTCGACATAAGATGCTCCTTACAAGTTCATATTTTCATCGTACAATGGAACCATAGGGGTTTCAATAGAAAGGTGGAAAAGGAATGAAGCTGACATACGAAAACGATCATTGGATCGCACATTATGAGGACAGGCAGCTGCCTATTTCAGGAACAGAAGAAATGGGGTACCGTCCATCTCAATTGTTCACCTCAGCCATTGCAGGCTGCTTTGGAGAAATGCTCATTCATGTGTGCCATAAAAAGCGAATATCCTATGAAGGGCTGACGATCACACCTGAAACGACAAGGGCAGGAGCTGTAAACAAGATTTCCTGCATTCATTTACATATCTTATTTGAAGACATTAATACATCTGATGAACAAATCGATAAAGTGATCACCCTTGCATTGAAGCATTGCTCTATGGTGCAGTCCGTGAAAGGAAGTATTGATATCACCTTCTCACACGCGCGAATCTAAAATGTATATGATGCCGGCACTCACGAAAGAATAACAGTCAGACATATGTAAAGGAGAATGGCTGTATGAATCGTTTATTTCTTGTGATTGTCGCAATCGGTGTTCCGCTATCGGTGATTGGCAGTTTACTTCATTTCCCGCAGGTCGTCATGTTTGCGGTTTATTGTATCGCCATTATTGGTCTTGCTAGTTTTATGGGAAGAGCCACAGAAAGTCTTGCCATCATTGCGGGGCCCAGAATTGGCGGACTTTTAAACGCTACATTTGGAAATGCGGTGGAGTTAATCATTTCGTTTTTTGCTTTAAAGCAAGGATTGACGGCCATCGTACTTGCATCATTAACAGGATCGGTTATCGGTAATTTACTGCTTGTGGCTGGCTTGTCTTTTTTCGTTGGCGGATTAAAATATAAGCGTCAAGTATTTAATGTCCATGATGCAAGGCACAATTCAGGCTTGCTCATGTTTGCCATTATTGTAGCGTTTGTCATTCCAGAAGTGTTTTCGATGGAGATGGCAGAGAATAAACAGTTTGTTTTAAGCATTGGGATTAGCATTGTCATGATTTTGCTTTATGTCGCGGCGCTCTATTTCAAACTGGTCAGCCACCGCGGGGTGTATGTTGCCAAGCTGGAGAGCATGGAAGGCGAAGCAGAGACGGAAGAAGAAACACCTGAATGGTCTGGCAAGTTTGCCACTGTCATTTTGCTGCTTTCGACAATCGCAGTTGCGTACATTTCAGAGCGTCTTGTTCATACATTTGATACGGTAGGAGAACAATTTGGCTGGAGTGAGCTGTTTATCGGTGTCATTATTGTGGCCATCGTCGGCAACGCAGCAGAACATGCCTCAGCTGTCATCATGGCGTATAAAAACAAAATGGATGTAGCAGTAGAAATCGCCTTTGGCTCCACGCTTCAGGTTGCCATGATGGTCGCGCCAATCCTTGTCATCAGCTCTCTATTTTTCGACAAGCAGATGCCGCTCATTTTCTCCTTGCCAGAACTCATTGCAATGGCATCCTCTGTACTGCTCACGGTCATTTTATCAAATGATGGTGATACAAACTGGTTTGAAGGCGCCACATTACTCGCTGCCTATTTTATTATGGCGATTGGATTTTTCCTTTTATAATCTTTTGTGGATAAGTGACGTCTTTCGGGAAAATACTATGGAAAAATGAATGAGAAAGAGTGATGATATGAAAAAGATGCCCCGCATCATGTTTGTTGTTCTCTTATCCTTAAGTTTTCTATACAGCTTTCCAGCGGAGGCGGCAAAGCCATTTAAAGTGCCATCCTCTGTCGCAAGTATTTCAAAGGAGAATACGTATCCGAACGCGTCACAGGATCAGCCGCTGCTCCAGCCGAGCGAGCTGACGGCTGAATTGTTCAAAACAACAAGTGTCCCGATTGAGAATACTCATTTGATTAAAATGCTGAATGAATCCAGTATTTCAGGGACGCCATTAGCAGTTGGATACCGCGCGACCATTTTCCTTGGGAGATGGGCACTGAGCTACGATTCAAACGAAACAGTCGCCAATTGGGAATACAAAAAGGTGAATACGAACCATATTGATAACAGAGGCGGCAATAAAACAGCCATTGGAAAATACGTTCAAAAGCAGCAAGTGAAAGTAAGCGGCGGACTCACAGCAAAAGTACCAAACCCAGAAGATGTGAAAACATTGATGATGCAAAAAGCGATTCAAAAAACAAAGCTGCCCCTCGCGTTTGACACCGTAATTGGTGCAGGAACAAAACGAGATCAGTCTTACCATGTCTCTCCAAAAAAAGCAGCATCGCTTCATGCCTATGCACCAGCGATTAACGAAAAAGGTAAGGTTACTTACGGAGAAGTGTACCTTGTGCTAAAAGGAAATAAACGCAAACTCGTCGTAAAAAACGTGACTTCACAAGGAATCGGCGCTTGGATACCTGTTCAGGATCACCTGACGTTTGGGTTTCAAGGGATGAATTAAAACAGTCATCTCCTCTTATCAACAGAGGAGATGACTGTTTTTTGCTAATAGGGTTTCTCTTTTTTTCTTTTTAGTTCATTTTTGTAAAAGTCAAAGGCGTTATATAAATACCAAATGATAAAAAGAAAGAAGATAACTTTAGACAATATCGGTAAGTCGTTGAAAATAAGACATAGGCCAAGATAAGGGATGATCATAAATCCATAATAAGAAAACCACCATGTTTTAAAAATGAAACTCATCTCCTTGAAAATTGTAGACATTAACACATTATACATATATTACATTTTATTGAGAAAATAAAAAAGCCATAGTAGAAGTTGAATGAACTCAACGACTACTATGGCTTAATTTTTTTATTCCCCTAAATCCACATTATGATAAACCTGCTGCACGTCTTCAAGCTCTTCTAATACATCGATCAGCTTTTCAAATTGTGCTTTAGATTCATCATCTAACGTCACTTCGTTTTGCGGTAGCATTGTGATTTCAGCGACAGTGAATTCTTCAACACCGGCTTGTTTGAATGCTTCTTGTACTTGATGGAATTGATCTGGTTCAGCGTACACAATCACCGTTTCATCTTCTTCCATGATGTCACGTACATCAACATCTGCTTCCATTAAAAGCTCAAGTGTTTCTTCTTCGCTTTTCCCTTCGACACCGATGACAGCTGTTTCGTCAAACATGTAAGCAACAGAGCCGCTTACGCCCATGTTTCCGCCGTTTTTCCCAAATGCTGCTCGAACATCTGAAGCTGTACGGTTCACGTTATTGGTGAGGGCATCAACGATGACCATTGATCCGTTTGGACCAAATCCTTCGTAGCGCAGCTCATCGAAGTTCTCTTCCGCACCGCCTTTGGCTTTTTCAATGGCACGGTCCACAATATGTTTTGGGACACTATATGTTTTTGCACGTTCTAGGACAAAACGAAGTGCTTGGTTTGATTCTGGGTTTGGCTCACCTTGTTTGGCAGCCACATAGATTTCACGCCCGAATTTTGCGTAAATACGACTTGTACTGGCATCCTTTGATGCTTTCTTTTCTTTAATGTTGTTCCACTTACGACCCATCTTATTCACTCTCTTTCAATTAGAAAATACACAGTATGAGGGTCCCCATGCTGCATGAAATCATTCTGCTATCTATTATACATGAATCAGTCAAGAGGATAGAAGTAAGAGGGCTGAAATGAAGAGAATTGTTAGCTGATGTGCCCCAGCTGTTCAAGCATTTCATGTTTTTCGTGAGCCCGAGTCAGCTCGTCGCACCGAATGATCCTGCCATCTGATAAGGTGAAAAGAGCTGTGACATCTATTAAACCTCCGTCTCCGTTTGCGAGGTCAACATGTACCGTGTAACGAAAACACGCTTGCTGCGTTTCTTCATCAAATAACACATCATGAAAGGCGGGGATCGCAAGCTGTGTTGTCATTTCTTTTAATGTGGATAGATGCTTTTTAAATTCATCAAGCGTGGACACCTTCCCATCGGTCACTTGCTGATAGTCAGGAGAAAAATATGTCTCCACCTTTTTTACATCGAACTTGGTTAACACCTCTTGATACATCTCCTTGATGAAAGAAATTGCTTCTGTTTTTGTCATTCCATACATCCTCTCTATTATTAACTGATTAACTAAATAACATTATAATTAACCGGTTAACAAAATACAAATAAAAAAATAACCCCATATAGAATGAGGTTATTTTGCAGGCTGGGGATAAGCGAGATCCTCAAGCAATTTGACATCATGATGATGAAGTTGCTTAATCATTTCTTTTCGCACAGCGAGGGCGGCTTCGAAGTACTTTTCGTCTTCGACCATTCCCTTAACTGTGATTTCAATCCCGCGATTCAGCTTATTCAAGCCCATAATTCCATGAACTTGAAAGAGTTCAATGGCGTTTTGGAATTCATCTTTTTTAAGTAAATCATGATGCATTTGATTTAAATTGTCACATGCTGATTCAAGTGCTTGGAAGGCGATATCTGGGTTTTGATTCGCGCTAATTAACACAGATTCCGTAATCCGCATATATTGCATGTTATAGTTTTGGATTTGCCTGATATCCCCGTTAGAAATGGTTAACAGCTTGCCGCTCCATTCTCTAATTTGCAGAGAGCGGAGACCAATCTCTTCAATGGTTCCATTAAAGAGGTTATTCACCGTCACATAATCCCCTTTATGAATCTGGCGTTCATAGATGAGAAAAATGCCTGCTAAAATATCACGAATGAGCGTCTGGGCGCCAAAACCGATGACGATCCCAGCGACACCAGCACCCGCAAGAATTTTCCCGAAGTCATGAAAGAAAAGAGAAATGACATAGAGCACAAAGCAAATCGAAGCGGTGTATTTCGTGACCGATTTGACCAAGCTCTCAATCGTTTTCTTCTTTTTATCCTCTATAAACTCAGTTCGTTTAAAGAAAATTTGAAGGGCTTTGTTGATCATAAAGACAGCAAGCCAAAGAACGAGCCCAACAAGGAGAATTTCAATGTATTTATTTTTGACCACTGTCAGAAATGTATCGTCCATCTATCGGTTACCCCCTGGCTGTTCGAGAAGTAAAATCAACTTCTTGATAATAGCTGTTTTTCACTAGAACATTCGGACCGAGGCACTGCACGCTTGGGCAATGACAATTCAGCTCTTTTGCTAATTTTGTGTCCATCCAGCGTGTATAGGCTGATTGCAATGTATCAGTTGCAATGTTTCCAAGCGGCGGTGTATCGCCAAAGTCTGTCACAATAATATTCCCATCAAAAATATTCACATTCAACCGTGAACGTCCATCAGGGTCATTTCGTACTGTGACATTTTTCTCCTGGCGCAATCGATTAAGGAGACGCTGGTCTTCTTCATCTGTGCTGCATGAATAAAATGGCAGGGTGCCAAACAGCATCCATGTGTTTTGATCACGAATATCAAGCAGCTGATGAATCGCATCCCGCATTTGCGGAAGCGTCAATGATTCAAGGGCGCTGGCGAAATCACTTGGGTACATCGGGTGAACTTCGTGGCGCTGGCATTTCATCTCCTCGACGATCTGCCGGTGGATGTGCTCAATATATGGAAGCGTGCGCTTATTCAGCATAGTTTCAGCGGATACAGTTACGCCCGCTTTGACAAGTGCCTGACTATTTTCAATCATGCGGTTAAATAATTTCTCGCGCTGCTCAAAGGTTGGTTTACGATCCATCATAGCAAAACCGACTGTTGCAAACTCTTCAACAGTGCCCCAGTTATGTGAAATGTGAAGGACGTCTAAGTATGGAATAATTTCTTCATAGCGCGCCAAATCAAGGGTTAAATTTGAATTGATTTGTGTACGCACGCCGCGTTCATGGGCATACTTTAATAAAGGGACGACATATTCCCGTACAGATTTAAGAGAAAGCATAGGCTCTCCGCCTGTAATACTGAGTGAGCGCAGGAGCGGAACTTCATCTAAACGTCGGAGTAACAAATCGATCGGCAGCGCATTCGGGTCTTTAGGCTGTAAGGTATAGCCGACCGCACAATGCTCACATCTCATGTTACAGAGCGTTGTTGTCGTAAATTCAATATTTGTCAGCTTCATTTCTCCGTAATCCTGCACATCGAGATAGGCTTCCCAAGGGTCGTATGCAGGTGTGATCGGACGAAGTGCTGTTTTTTGGTTCATGGTATCTATCTCCTTTTCATTCGGGCAAACGTAGACCCGCCAACAGTTAATTTTAAGCCTCATCACGGTTATACGCAAGAGGGACACAATTGATTTACAAGGGAAAAAAAGATAAGCTATAAACAAACGCTAAAGGGAGTGTATCGATGGGCAAGGCAGCAGACAGCAAAGAGCAGCAGGTTGATTATTTAAAGAACCGATTAGATATGTTTATGAATGTGATTGATTCATTAGATCCCGAATCAACAGACGTTGAGGATATAGACAGACTGATCCAGATGATTGACGACCTGGAAGCGAAATATGAACGGTTTAAAAATGATTGGAAGGAAGAATAGCTCGCGCAATGCGGGCTTTTTTCTTTAAATTGGCAGGTGAATCGGTGTATGAGTCTCGGTCTTATTCTGCACAATAGAAGAAAAACCGGGAAGTGACGTAAATGAAAAAATTCATGCTGATCTGTTTATGTGCGCTTTTTGTTTCCATGCCTCTTTCAGAAGCAGGAGCCGTGTCTAATAAGCCCATCCACTGGGGATTTGCGAAAAGCAAAGAGCACAGGCCGCCGGATGCGGGCAAAGAATTGACGGCACTCTTAAAAAAGTATGATGCCTTCTATTTAGGTAACACGAAAAAGAAAGAGATTTATTTTACCTTCGACAACGGCTATGAAAATGGGTACACACCCAAGATTTTAGACGTGCTGAAAAAACATCAAGTACCAGGCACCTTTTTTGTGACAGGTCATTTTGTAAAGGACCAGCCCGGGCTTGTCAAACGTATGGCACAAGAAGGTCATATCATTGGCAACCATTCCTATCATCATCCAGATTTAACAACAAAAAGTACGAAAGAAATCAAAGAAGAACTGGACCGTGTCAATGAAGCTGTGTACAAAATCACAGGAAAACAAGATAACCTCTATCTTCGTCCGCCGCGCGGTGTGTTCAGTGAAAGGGTACTAAAAGAAACGAAACAGCTCGGCTACCAAACTGTTTTCTGGTCAGTAGCGTTTGTAGACTGGCATATCCATCATCAAAAAGGAAAACAGTATGCTTATGATCAAATGATGAAGCAGGCGCACCCAGGTGCCATTTACTTACTTCATACCGTCTCAAGAGACAATGCCGAAGCGCTGGATGATGCCATCACCGCTCTGAAAAAACAAGGATATTCCTTTAAAAGCCTAGACGATCTCATGCTTGAAAAAGTATGGCATCTGCCTCAGCTATAGAAAAAAGCCTGCAGAAGATCTGCAGGCTTTTTGATTATCCTTCTCTGATTTTACGCTGAAACAAAAGAGGGGGATGAACTGAACAAACATTATTTAAAAATCCTAAACCACCCTTTATGTTTAAACCACAAAAGCATACCCGAAACGAGCAGACCCATGAAAATCAGCACGCCAAAATAGCCGTATTTCCAATGTAATTCAGGCATGTTGTCAAAGTTCATTCCGTACACCCCAACAATAAAGGTCAGTGGAATAAAAATGGTCGACACAATGGTCAATGTCATCATAATCGCATTCATCCGGTTGGAATTCAGCGTCTGATAGCTGTCTCGTAAATCCGCTGTCATGTCCCGGTTCGACTCAACGATCTCTGTGAGCTTCAAAAGATGATCGTAAATATCATTAAAATACGCTTGGCGGTTTGTATCGCTTTTCATCGTATTTGTGTTCACAATCCGATATAAAAGGTCCCTCATCGGGATAATCGTTCTTCGCAGTTTGAGCAAATCGGATCGGATTCCGAATACTTCGTTCATCAACGTGCCATACGTTTTATGACCTTCTTCATCCTCAATTTCATTCAGCCTGTCCTCTATTTGATAAATAATAGGGAAATAATCATCAACAAGCTGATCAATCAGCATGTAGGCAATATGCTCAGGTCCGCTGTTTCTTTCTTTATCAGACCCCTTGAGCTTTCGAATGACACGCTCAATGTATGGCGCTTCCTTTAAATGAAAGGTCACGATATAGTTTTCACCAACAAACAGATCAACTTCCTCAGAACGCAGCGTTTTTTGATTAAGGGCATGCAGCACGAAAAATAAATAACCCTCATAAAAATCAAGCTTCGGCCGCTGCAAATAATGGAAGCAATCCTCAATCGCAAGCGGATGGAACTGAAAATATTCCTTCAAAAGCGCTGCTTCCTTTTCCGTTGGTGCATGAAAATCAATCCAATACCAGGCGATTTCGGGGCTTGAAAGCTGCTGCATTGTTGCATGTTCAATCAAGTCGCCGTTTTTTGTTACTGCAAGTTTTCTCAGCATGTGCACCCCTCCAGACTTGCATTATATCATGAAGCAGCGTCGGTGAACTTATACGTTTTCTACATAAAAAAGCCGATCTCAGAAAGAGATCGGTTAAATGTGCGTGTATGATTGATGGATAAAACCGAGAATTAAGGACGATGGAACGTAACGAATTTATCTTGACGGTCAAACCAGCCTCTAAACGCCCAGTTATCCCAGCCGCCATCGCCGTTGTTTTTAAATGTACCGCTTTCGAATACCCAAATTCCGTAAACAACATTACCAAGATTAGCAGTAGCAAAAGTTTTGACGCCGTTAAAACGGTCTTCGTAGTTCTGGCTTAGGTTAAAGACCATGACATTATATCTGCCGCCAGCAGCGTAGAATGTGCTTTCCATGACGCTTTTCACGAATCCAGAACGGTTTGCATTTGCGTTTACTGCGTTTACAATGGCATTGGCAATCCCAAGAACATCAAAGTTTACGTTAACATTAGGGCTAGCCGTAGTGCCAGCTTTACCTTCAGCAGCAGCTTTGTTTAAGACAGTTTGCTGAAGTGTAGTAGAAACAGGTGCTGAAGTTTTTGGCTCAGCAGCGTCAGCGAATAATGGCAGTGTCGAAGAAACAGCAGTGGCAAGTGCAACAGAAAGAATGGTTTTTTTCATTGGTCGGATCTCCTTTGTTTTTTAATTTTGGGTCTTCTTTTTTGTAAAATGTGAAACTAGGTGAAGCCGGTTATCAATGAGGTAAATATGTTCTTGCAAGATAAAACAAATGATTGCCTAATCCGCTAATTCCTTTGTTCACCTCCTTGATATGTCATAATTATACAAATATATTCAGGGAGGAGATATCACCCAGAGGTTCTATTTCTAATTTAAGGAAAATGATCCTAAAATGTTGAAGATTGCTGTCGAATGTTAGCTGAATTCGACTAAAAACTTTCTTCTATCCAAAAGGAGAATGACCACAAATAAGGAAGATATAACTGATAAATTCTTGTACTCTTTATGTTAAAAAGTATTCAATAAAGAGAATCATTCATGCAAAATGAAACAATTACATCTGCGTATGTTGGCAGAAAGGAAGAGGACATGTATGTGGGAAAAACAGCTGGTGATAGAGCCGCCGTATCATTTCGATCAAGTGCTTAGACGCTTATCAAGTGATCCATTAAAAGCAGTCGATTTGAGTCAAAGAGAAATCAAAGTGCCGATCAGATTGGAGCAAAAACCGTATGTGGTCATCGTTCAAGCTACTGGAACAATAGATGCGCCTATGTTCCGGGTGCGATCAAACGGCCCAGAGGAACCCCTTCTTTCTGAGGTGAAACGGATATTTGGCATGGAGCATCAATTACACATGATTCAAGACCACTTTTCTCAAACCAATCTAGCGCCCATTTTTAAGGAGCATATCGGAACGCCGCTCATGCTGGATTTTCATTTATATCATTGTTTCATGAAATGCATCATTCATCAGCAGCTGAATCTTTCGTTTGCTTACGAGCTCACGAAACGATTTGTCCATACGTACGGTGAGCAAATAGAAGGTGTTTGGTTTGATCCTTTACCAGAAACCATCGCTTCTCTTGAAACAGATGATTTGAGAAAGCTTCAATTTAGTCAACGAAAAGCAGAATATGTCATCGATGTATCGAAACGAATTGTGAGCGGCTCACTTTGTTTAGAGGAATTACACGATTTATCTGATCTGGAGGTAGAAGAGCGTCTGCTTCCGATTAGAGGGATTGGACCTTGGACGGTTCAAAATGTGCTCATGAATGGGCTTGGAAGACCAAATCTCTTTCCAATGGCAGATATCGGCATTCAAAATGCAATCAAACGGCACTTCGACCTGCCTGAAAAGCCGACAAAAGAAGAGATGGTAGCGCTAAGCAAGGAATGGACCCCATATTTAAGCTACGCTTCTTTATATTTATGGAGAAGCATTGAGACAGATAAATAAATGAAAGGCATTTTCTCTCTTTGTCCAAGACGTGATATACTAAGGAGATGGAATAAAATGAAGACAACCTATCAATGGTTTAAATAGAACGGAGAGAATAAAGTGAAAGAAAAACAGCAAGGTGCCCTTTTGCAAAAGGGACAGCAGTTCCCGCTTACCATTAAACGCCTTGGCATTAATGGAGAAGGGGTCGGTTATTTTAAAAAACAAGTGGTCTTTGTCCCAGGCGCGCTTCCAGGTGAGGAAGTGGTGGTTGAAGCAACGAATGTCCAAGCAAAATATGCAGAAGGTACGGTCAGGAAAGTGCGAAAGCGCTCTGAGCATCGAGTCAAACCGCCATGCCCAGTATACGAAGAGTGCGGCGGCTGTCAGCTTCAGCATTTGGCGTATGAGCAGCAGCTAAATGAAAAGCGTGATATTGTCATTCAATCAATGGAGCGCCATACAAAGCTATCGGTTGAAAAGCTTGATATCAGGCCAACGATCGGCATGGAAGACCCGTGGCATTACCGAAACAAAAGTCAGTTCCAAGTAGGACGTTCTCACAGCGGAGACATCATTGCAGGACTTTACGGACTGAATTCTCATAAGCTTGTACCGATCAAGGAATGTATCGTGCAGCATCCAAAAACGAACAAAACAACGGGTGTTGTTCGCAAAATTTTAGAGAAGTTCGGCGTATCTGTTTACAATGAACGGACAAGAAAAGGCGACGTGCGTTCGATTGTCGTGCGTGTCGGCTTTGAAACAGGGGAAGTACAGGTCGTTCTTGTCACATCAAAACCTGAATTTCCAAAGAAAAAAGAAATTGCCGAAGCCATTCAAAAACGTCTGCCTGAAGTGACGTCCATTATGCATAATATCAATGGCGAAAAAACATCAGTCATCTTCGGCCATAAAACATCTCACCTAGCTGGCAATATGGTCATCCAAGAATTTTTAGGAGACGTCTCTTTCGAACTAAGTGCACGTGCTTTCTTCCAATTGAATCCGAAGCAGACGCTAAAGCTTTATGATGAAGCGAAAAAAGCGGCCAAACTGACAGGCAAAGAAAAGGTCGTCGATGCGTATTGCGGCGTTGGAACCATCGGGATGTGGCTCTCAGATGGCGCCAAAGAAGTAAGAGGAATGGATGTCATCAAAGAATCAATCGATGATGCCAAGAAAAATGCCAAAAAACACGGAATGAAAAACGCGACCTATGTGACAGGAACAGCTGAACATTGGCTGCCAAAATGGGTCAAAGAAGGCTTCCGTCCTGACGTCATCGTCGTCGACCCGCCAAGAACAGGCTGCGAGCGCACCTTCTTAGACACCGTCAAACAAGTCAAACCAAAACGCTTTGTCTACGTCTCTTGCAACCCATCCACACTAGCAAAAGACCTTGAATACATGTCAAAAGACTACAAAATCGAATACATGCAGCCAGTTGATATGTTCCCGCATACGGCGCATGTGGAGTGTGTAGTGTCTTTAGCCCTTAAATAATAAGGGTTAAAGAGCCACAAACCTTCATATGACCACATTTTGACCACTTAGCCTTCTAATTTTATGTAATCGCCAAATTTTTTTGCTGTTCTAACTTTAATTTTTGGTGTTACGTGAGCATAAATATCACCAGTCATTTTAATAGATGAATGGCCTAGCCGCATCCTGATAAGGGCGCGAAAAACAATGGGATTAACGGCTATTATGGATCAAAAACAGCGGATGCAGTAAAACGGTTCATGAAATAAGTCACCCCCTAATCATGAAGGTTAGGGGGGTATTTGTGTTTATTAGATACAAAATGTTCATCAGCAAAATTGTTATATTTTCTCGGTATATCGCAAAACAAGAAACAAAAGTAATGTTCCATCTAGCAAGTATCATGCTTCTTATTGCTTATTTTTACATAAATGTTGGAAAATGAATATGCTATCTGCGATAATAAGTCTAAATTGTGCTGAATAGAAGAGGAGGGAATTGATGAATCACTTTAAAGTTACGATATTGAGCCTTACCTTATTAATGGGGATCACAGCTACAGTACATATAAATTCCTCGGATTTTCAAACTGCAGAAAACGGATACTTTGGGTGATTTTTAAAAAAAGTAGACTCTCTACAAGTCTACTTTATTTATTTTCTAATGTGAGGTGAACTATAATGAATGGTATAGATATATTAGAAGACGTATCAAAAATTGGTCAATTAATTCTTTTGTTCTCTGGTTATGCTCTTCATTGGCGATTGTCTAAATTAAAGAAGGAACGTCCTCTTACAAAGTACGAAAGTTTTCTTAAATTTTTTGTAATGCTTGGTATACTTACTTGGGCGCTATCATTCTTCCTTTTATTTATGTGGGGTTAACGTGTCGCAAAATGTCGATATTTGCAAGAAAACTTTAACTCTCTCTTAAAAACCTTTATTTTACATAAAAGTATGATAAAGTAAATTTTGGTTAAAAAAAGGGGGAGTTAATATGAAAAGATTGATATTTTTAATGTTAGCATTAGTTCTAGCTGTGACTGCCTTTGCTCCAGCTGCTTCTGCAAAGACGCAAAGCACAAAGGGATTAGAAGGTTTGACAGAAGAGCAAATTGAGACGTCTTTAAAAGAAATTGAATACATCTTCACAAAGATTATCATTTCTGAAAAAGAAAAAGGCTTCGTCATTAATGAGGAAGAGCTTGCAAAATCGCCTTATTCGGATGAAGTGAAAGATGGAATGGTCGCTTTTGCAAAATTAATGAATCAAGAAATTGTCACTCAAAGCAACACTGTTACGAGATGTATTGAAGATGCAGCTGGTATCGCTAGAGGTACTTTAAAGAATGTACAAAAATCAATAGACAGGGGAGATTGGTTGGCGGTAGCAGGCGCTATTGGTCTTGCGGGTGCAGCTGTTCATCCTACCGTTGTGTTCATATTCATGCTAACTTGTGGTGCGCCAGTAGCCAAAATTGCTCCTGCTCATGAATAATGTACAAGCACATAAAAACACCCTGACTAATGTTAGGGTGTTTTTACATTCAAAATATCTGCAAACCGTATAAAGTTTGTGTCGCCACGATCATCCTTAACCCTGAATTCTTTTCTTAGATGATCCACATACCCGACTTTCCCAGTGATCTCACGAACAAACCCATTATCAAATAGATCGAAATTCAGAGCCAAGTCTTCGCTCATAGCAGTCGCTATTGTATATTCAAACTCTTCCAATTGTTCCGGGCTTAAAACTAGTCGCTCAATTTTTTTTGCAAGATGCAGTTGTCTTAATGCCTCATTATGTTCTGGCAAGATGAATTTCATCTTCCACCTATTTCGATCTTTTCTTCGTTCTACATTTCATCCACCTCACTGGAGATTATAAACGAATATTTGTTCGGTATCTAAATGTGGTGTATAATTAGAGTATACGGTTTACCCGCGGAAACGGGGTTTTAAAAAATTCGTATATATTTCAATGATTAACTTCTTCTTATATTACTCACACCCGGCCGTCCTTATGGATAGCTTTTTTTGACCACCGACCACATAATTGACCACATTTGATCTAAAGGTTTGAGAACGTATATTCTTTTTCGTGATTATTAAGATTTTAGTTTATACTGGTTGTGAAGGTCGAAAAAAGTTGACGAGCTAGATGATTTATACGCCGCATGTTGAGTGTGTGGTGTCTTTAGCCCTTTTGATTACTTAACCTTCTGATTCCATGTAATCAATCGCTGAACTTTTTTACTGTTCTAACTTTCATTTTCGGAGTTAAATGAGCGAAAATATCACTAGACCAAGCTTTTGACAATTGGCGCGAGAGTAAAAGCATCTAAATGAATAAAAAACTAACAATCTATTTTATTTTTTTCTAAGCTCCCATTTCGTATTTCCTCCTTATCTTGCACCTAGTCCTCTATAATGAGACACCCATCATGAGTTCTCGATTCTCAAACAAATTTTTTTATTGTTTCACTCAAATATCAGCTGAATGAATATAAAATAAATGTTAAAAACAAGGTCTTCGGCAAGGTCCTCTTTAAATATAATTTTAAGTATTTTTAAAGGGAGTGATTAAATATGAGACTAAAAGAACATGAAATATAACAACTTTATATATTCGTAAGAGGCCCACCAATTATTTAATCATTAAAACTGCAAAATGATAATTGGAGGGATTATGATGAATGACAAACAGTTTTCTTCATTTATAAAACAAGCAGATGCACCTTTTGTTGGGTGGGATTTCTCATTCATATCTGAAACGGGAAGAATGAAAAGTGAGTTGCTTTCATGGTCATATGGTAGTATAGCTACTTCTCTTGTTCAAAGTGCAAAATCAATGCTGGACATGGGAACAGGTGGTGGAGAGTTTTTATCAAAATTAAGACCTTTTCCAACATCAGTTTATGCTACAGAAGGTTACTTACCTAATGTACCTGTCGCAAAAGAACGATTAACCCCTTTAGGAGTTAAGGTAGTTCAAATTTCTAATGATGAAAATTTGCCGTTTGAGACTGGAAAATTTAATCTTATCATCAATCAACATGAGTCATTTTCATCTCAAGAGGTGAGAAGAATTATCTCGAAAGAAGGTATTTTTCTAACTCAACAAGTCGGTGGACTCGATTGCATAGAGATTAATGAGAATCTAAGGGTACCAATAAATGAAGAATTTATTGATTGGAACTTAAAGCTAGCTTTAAAAGAGATACAGGAGAATCATTTTGAGGTGTTGAAAAGTGCTGAAGAGTTCCCCATTCTAAGATTTTATGATATCGGAGCATTGGTGTATTATCTAAAAGCAATTCCTTGGCAAGTGCCAGGTTTTGAAATAAGTAATTTCAAGGATGAATTATACACCATTCATAAAACCATTGAACAAAAGGGTTATTTTGACGCAAAACAACACCGATTTATGATTTTAGCTAAAGCAATTTAGTTGGAAATGGAGCCTTCGATCTATTTGAAGGCTCCAGCTTAATTTCTGAACTAATGTCACTCCTGTATGCACGATACATGGCCTGAAAATGTTTCCTTTTATTATTGTCGGGCTTGAAAGCATTCTAAAAAAAATAGAGGAGGATAACGATGAGTCAATTTGAGATTTTGACAAAATACATACCGATGCTTCAGGAGGATCATATCGGAGAATGGGTGATCGATCAAGAAAATGATGGAACAGCTGAACGCCCAATCCAGATGCCTTTTGTGAACTATTCAGAAACGGTCCAACGCTTTATTGAAGATGTCTATGCCTTTGCAGAACAGCATCAAGAAATGGAACTTACCCACTATAGAGAAATCCTCAAAGAAAATGGCATTGAATGGGGAACGAACGATATGGAGCATGTGGACATTTCAAATTTAAATGCACAGTGTGTACTTGCTCTCATCATGGGGGTTGTAAGAGCTGAGCGATTTAGTGAGGGAGCCATATTCAATTTCTTTAAAAGTGGAGCGATCTTGAAATGGCTTGAAAGATTAAAAAACCTAGATGTATGAAATCTAGGTTTTTTGTTTTTGATACGAGATCACGAGCATGTGAATTGCTCCGCTTCTTGACGAAATAGATTAAGCAGCAGCTGCTTGGTGTTTTCCAGAGAGAGATGGGGGTCCTTATGAGTTAAGATTCCTATCGGGATAAAAGGGTCCTCCATTTCAATTGGAACTTTCACAAACTCGTCTGACAATGGGGTAGAGGAAAGGACGACGCCGACAGAGGGAAATCCCTTTAGAAATGATGGAATGGCTGAAATCTGGCTGACGGTATAAGTGAACGGTTCTACATTTATTCTTGAAAGTTCCTTTTGTAATTTCATGTAATATAAACAACTTTCTCCGCCTATGATCAGAGGCTGTTCATAAAGATCCTTGATCAATGAAATCGTTCCAACTTGATCTGCCTGCTGTTTTGCGATAATAAAAGACATTTCCTCCTTGTACAACTCCTCAAACGGAAGTGTGTTCATCACAGGTTCCCCTGCAATAGCAAAATCGATCTCCCCCTGGAGGAGCTGCTTGTGAAGGAAATCTGTATTACCAATGATAAAGTGGCATGTGATATTCGGTTTTTGCTTTCTGAATGTTTGAAGGACGGAAGGAAGAATAGAGACAGCAATTGGTTCTATGACGCCTATATTCAAGGTTCCGATTTCTTCTTTTTGGAGTTTTTGTGATTGCTCTAATACAAAATGCCAATGGAGTATCAACTGATCAATCTCTTTGGCAAACAATTGTCCTGAAGGGGTTAATTCAGCCTCCCATCCTCTTACAAACAATTGAAATCCTAATTCCTTTTCTAATCGTTTAATCTGATTCGTTATGGTCGACTGTGCATAATTCAATTTTTGAGCGGCTTTTGAGAAGGTCCCTTCCTGAATCACGGCTTGAAATGCTTTTAACTCTTTTAGGTCCATTTCTAATATTCTCCATTCGATATATGAATGCATTTTTATATATTATTCAATTATATAAAACGAGTATTGGGATGTAAAATGAAGTGAGACAGAAAAAGGGAGATGACATACATGCCATTTGTAAAAGTCAGTTATATGGAAGATGAGTACGATAAAGAAAGCTTAACTTCTATTAGCCAAACGATCATGAAGGCTCTGATAAAAGAATTTCAAGTTCCTAAAAAAGACTACTTTCAGGTATTCAGTTCACATAAGAAAGAAGAATTTTTTTATGATCCCCATTATCTTGTTCGTCATGAAAGAGATCATCGTCTTTTATATATCCAAATTACATGTGGTTCAGGAAGAACCGAGGGACAGAAGCAATCATTATATAAGGAAATAGCTGACCAGTTGTATAACAAACTCCATATATCAAAAGAAAATGTATTCATTATGCTGATTGAGACAGGCTTGGAAAATTGGTCCTTTGGAGAAGGGCTTGCGCAGATGATCAAGTAACGGAACGATTGAAAGGGGAAATAGCTATGCATCAACCAATCAAGCCGACTGTAAAATTCACTCTTGGAGATTTTGCTCCAGCATTTGTTGAGTACTCAGAAAAAGTTCTCTTTGGAGATTTGTGGAGAAGGGAGGAACTTTCTCTTAGAGATCGGAGTATGATTACAGTCTCAGCTTTAGTAAGTACGGGCAGCCTGAATCAGCTGGAATACCATTTACATCTTGCTAAAGAAAATGGTGTCACGAAGAACGAATTGATTGAAGTCATCACTCATCTTAGTTTTTATATCGGATGGCCTAAAGCAGCTTCAGCACTAGAAGCGGCTAAACATATTCTTGAGGATAAATAAAGTTCATCAAACAACGAGCCCTATTTGAAATAGGGCTTTTTTATATGCGAATAAATTGTATTTTAAAATCTTCTATTGACTTTCCCCTTAACTGAAAGGTTTATACTTTGATCAGATCAACAAAACGGAGGAGATCAGGATGTTCAAGATTGGCGATTTTTCTATGTTAAGTAAAGTCCCTGTCAAAACCTTAAGGTATTATGACCAAATCGATTTATTAAAGCCTAAACAGATCGATCAAGATTCTGGATACCGGTATTACTCAGCTGAGCAGCTGCTTGAGGTCAATCGGATTTTTCTATACAAGGAATTAGGTTTTACGTTAAAGCAAATGAGTCAGCTTCTTCGTGAAGATATTTCTGTCGACCAGATTCAGGGCATGTTTCTCTTGAAAGAGAGTGAGATTCAGCAATTGATCGAGAGAGAACAGCAGAAATTAGCGCGTATTAAGGAGCGGATGCACCTCATCAAACGAGAGGGGTGTGTTGAAAAAGAGCAGGAGGTCATCATCAAATCGGTTGAAAGCAAACACATCATGTCTTTTCAAGTCAACGGAACTGTTGACGAAATCCCATCATTCTTTGAAACGTTTCATCATTTGTTACAAAAACATCCGCAAGAATTGAACTCTGAGCCACAAATCGTGCTGTGGAGGGAATCACTTGCTAAAGAAAGTGAGTTCGAATTTCAGGTTGGGTATTCCGCTAAAGCGTTAAGGGGCTCTCTGCCTCAGGGAATTACGATGCGCACGTTACCAGCTGAAGAAACCATGGCGACGCTCCTATTTCATTCAGATTCTCCATTTGCACAATCTGCTTGTGTTGACCTGGCGACATGGATCGAAAATAACGGATACCGCGTGAAAGAAGATCAGCCTGGCAGAGAGATTTATTACCCATTGTCTGAAAATGAAGAAGGAAGACTCATTGAAATACAAATTCCTATAAAAAATGAAGTGTAAACATTGCCCAAAGGAGAAACTTCACGATGAAAAATAAAGCCGTTGTTTATTTACTTGCTTTAGCAGCCTTCTTAATCGGAACAATCGAATATATCATTACAGGGATTATTCAAATGGTCGCAGATGATTTACAGGTCACGATATCAGCTGCTGGTTTATTGGTCACATCCTTAGCGCTCTCAGCAGCAATCGGCGCACCGATTGTCATTGCACTAACCATCAATATCGACCGCAGAAAAATATTATCATGGATGCTGATCATTTTTACTTTAAGTAATATCCTCACAAGTGTCAGCCATTCGTTTGAAATGGTGCTGATGACAAGGATTTTACAAGGAATTAGTGGAGGGACGGCCATTGTGGTGGCAATGGCTGTGGCTACTCGTCTTGTCGAGCGAGAAAAAAGAGGAACAGCCATTGGCATCATTTTAATGGGATTAAGCAGTTCCTTGGTTTTAGGTGTGCCAATCGGGACATTTCTAAGCAGCATGATTGGATGGAAAGCATTATTTGCAGCCATTGGATTGATCACGCTCATTCCGCTGATTGTTGTATATAGGCGCATCCCTTCTATGAAAGAACAAGAACCGGTGACGCTAGGTATGCAGTTATCAATTTTAAAAGATAAGAGAATTTTGCTGGCAGTGGCAGTGACGCTATTCTATGTTGGGGGATATTCCACTTTATTTACCTATTTAACGCCCTTCCTGCAAGAATCAGCAAACCTTAGCATTACAGAAATCAGTGGCATTTTATTACTAGCGGGAATATGCAGCTTTTTGGGCTCCAGTCTTGGAGGGGTAGCAGCAGATAAAAAAGGCCCAACATTCACGATTTTCTCCGGAATTATTCTACAAATCATCATGCTTATGCTGCTAGCATTTGTGACAGGGAACCTCGTGGTCATGGTGGCGGTGATCATGATATGGATGATTGCAACATGGAGCACATCGCCAGCTCAGCAGCTATATCTTGTCACACTTGTACCGAAATCTCCTGATATCGCATTAAGTGTCAATACATCATTTATTCAATTCGGATTTGCTTTAGGCTCTGGTTTAGGAGGTCTTGTACTAAGCAGGACATCTATATTGAACCTAAGCTGGATCAGCGCTGGAACGGTTCTTCTCGCTTTACTCATGACCATTCTGATGGTGGCGTTTGATCGAATCTCTCAGCAGAAGAGTTTGAAGGTGATGGAGCAAGTAAGGTAACATGAACGATTTCACTAGTGAACATACAAATTTAGTTTTGTATTGTGGGAACTACTTATTTAGGGTAGTTCCTTTGCCCATTTCCTGGGCTTTTTTTATAAAAATTTTTATCTCTTCACTTCTGCTTTATTACTTCTGTAAATACCTGATCATCTCCTTGTCATACTTTTGAATGAAATTTACTCAATAGAATTGACGAAAGAACCATGAATAGGTGAAGATGAAATGAAATGTAAGATAAAGGGAGACGAATGATGATACATATCATATTTGGGGCGGCAGCTGCCGGTAGTTTAAAACAAGCAATACGTGAAATGAAGCAAAAACAAATAGATGATGTCATCGCTTTTGATGATATTTATTCAATTGGGCCACTTCTACATTTACACGAACATGAAGGACAAGCGAACCGTATAGAGTGGCTGCGTAACGTGATGTCAAATGAATTTGGCTATTTTGATGACATGGTCAACGATCAGCATAGAATGCTTCAGCAAATAAAAGAAATAAAAGCTGGCAGTCGTATACTCATCTGGACAGGCAGTAATGCACATGAGCAAATTGGCTTGCGATATGCCGTCTATTTATTAAAAGAGAAAAGGGTTGAATTGTCTGTAATCAATATAACGACAGCATTTGATCAGCTGTTCAATACGAATACAAGAAGAATGATCCTTCGACATTCCGGAGAAATCGCATCTGAAAAATTTAAAATTTTGTATGAGAGTAAATCGCATATTCACCCAGTGACAAAAGAAGAGAGAGAAAGATTACAAAACGAATGGCTTTCACTTGCTAAAGAAAATCATACGCTGCGGATATGGCAAAAAGGACAAGTGATCATCGTACCAGAAGATGAATTTGATGCTTATTTAGTGAAAATGGCTAAGCGGCTTCATCAGTCCGCGCCAGAAGAGGAGTATATCGTCACTCCACGCTTAATAGGAGAAGTCATTGGTCATTTAGATCAGTATATCGGTGATGATTTTATTGAATATCGATTGAAGACATTAATTGATCAAGGGATGTTTGACATGAAAGGAAAACGAACTTCCATGCGTTATTACTCGATTAAACTGACAGAGTTCGGTCAGCACTTCAAAAAATGGGTGTGCTGCCGAGAGTTTGAGGATCATCCTTTTGTGAAAATTGAAGGAGATTACGGTAGTGAACCTTTTCATTGCGGGCATTGTCAATGTCATTTAGAAAGAGATGATGTACCAATGAGTGATACCCTTTTCTCAAAGTTATGGAATTGGAATATACAGTATGGCCGCTGGTTTGACGAAGAAACCGATGATTTGCAGCCAAATGGCGTAGACATGGAAAGAAAGTTCAATCAAGAAGGAGAGCGAATCACTGAAGAAGTGAAACGAGCCTTATCTCCTGCGTTTGAAATTGAATACAGCCCAAGTGAATACACACAATATTACATTTAAAGAATGAATTTCGTTATCACTGCACAAAATAATCCTTTACATCATCCATCATCATCATGTAAGATATGGAGAAATTAAAAGCGAAGAAAAGGACATGAGCTATTTTTACTGGTTATCAGAGAGGGAAGTCACGCTGAAATCTTCCTAACACAGAAAAGTTGTCTTACCACCTTTGAGCTGTATTGGGGAAATTACAGTATCCAATATCGTCTACGCCACGTTACGGCACCAGAGCCATAAAGCGAATACGCGTTATGGGAATTTGGGTGGAACCACGGATCACACATTCGTCCCTCTATGAGGGATGGGTGTGTTTTTTTGTACACTCATATAGGATCATTGCTTTGAAAAGGACATGAGCAGCTTTTATCGGTTACCAGAGAGGGAAGTCACGCTGAAATCTTCCTAACGCTGAAAAGCTGTCTTACCACCTTTGAGCTGTATTGGGGAAAATTGCAGTATCCAATACCGTCAATGCCACGTTACGGCACCAGAGCCATAAAGCGAATACGCGTTATGGGAATTTGGGTGGAACCACGGATTACACATTCGTCCCTCTATGAGGGATGGGTGTGTTTTTTTTATTTCAAAAAATAGGAAAGGTGTGTCATTTATGAGAGAAAACATGGTGAAGATTCAATTTCCAGATGGAAAGATAAAGGAGTTTCCAGCAGGTACGACTGTTGCAGATGTTGCCTCCCATATTAGTCCGAGCTTAAGAAAAAAAGCGGTGGCGGGAAAGGTCAATGATCAAATGGTTGATTTAAGTGAAAAGCTAAACAGCGATGTTGGGCTGTCTATTGTCACACTTGATTCAAAAGAAGGGGTTGAAGTGCTGCGCCATACATCTGCACACGTATTAGCCCAGGCTGTGAAAAGGTTATATGACAATGTCACACTGGGAATCGGACCTGTCATTGAAAATGGATTTTACTATGATATGAAGCTCGATCAAACATTAAGCGTAGAGGATTTAGCAGAAATTGAAAAAGAGATGAAAAATATCATAAATGAGAATCATCCTATCCAAAGAAAAGAGGTCTCTTACAAAGAAGCTGAAGCGCTGTTTGCACATGATCCATATAAGCTGGATATTTTAAAAGATCTGCCCTCTCAAGAAGCCATCACAGTTTATCAGCAAGGAGAATTTGTAGATTTATGCCGCGGGCCGCATGTACCTTCTACAGGGTACTTAAAGTCATTTAAACTAACACGTGTTGCAGGGGCTTATTGGCGGGGAGATAGCAATCAGGATGTCTTGCAGCGAGTGTATGGTGTAGCGTTTCAGCATCCAAATCATCTAGCTGATTATCTTCATTTCATGGAAGAAGCAAATAAACGTGATCACCGGAAATTAGGGAAACAGTTATCCCTCTTTATGTTTTCAGAAGAAGCGCCAGGCATGCCGTTTTATTTACCAAAAGGTCAGATTGTCAGAAATGAATTAATGGCCTTTTCAAGAGAAGTGCGAGGAAAAGCGCAATACGAAGAAGTGAGTACACCGTTTATGATGAACCAAGAGCTTTGGGAAAAGTCAGGGCACTGGGATCATTATCATGAAAATATGTATTTCTCAGAAGTAGACCATACAAGCTTTGCTTTAAAACCGATGAACTGTCCAGGGCATATGCTCATGTTCAAAAACAGCTTATATTCATACAGAGACCTTCCAATCAGAATGGCTGAGTTTGGTCAGGTGCATCGTCATGAATTTAGCGGAGCGTTAAATGGATTGTTCAGGGTCAGGACATTTTGCCAAGATGATGCTCACATTTTTTTAAGAGAAGATCAAATCGAAGCTGAAATCAAACGGATTTTCCAATTAGTTGATCATGTGTATCGGACATTTGGGTTTGAGTATTCAGTCGAGCTATCCACTCTTCCAGAAAAAGCCTTAGGGGATGATGCTATTTGGGAAATATCCGAAACAGCACTAAAAAATGTGCTTGATCGTCTAAAGGTCGACTACCAGCTAAATGAAGGAGATGGGGCATTTTATGGCCCGAAGATCGATTTTCATATTAAAGATGCCCTGCAGCGGAGCCATCAGTGCGCCACAATTCAGCTGGATTTTCAAATGCCTGAGAAATTTGATTTAACATATATCAATGAAAAAAATGAAAAGGTACGGCCAGTTGTGATTCACAGCGCCATTTTTGGTTCTCTAGATCGTTTCCTTGGCATTCTCATTGAGCATTTTGCGGGTGTCTTTCCATTATGGCTAGCACCAGTACAAGTACAAATCATCCCAGTCTCAACTGTTCACCTTGATCACTGCTTAAAGGTGCAGCAGCAATTAAGAAGTATCGGAATAAGAGCAACAATCGATGAACGGGATGAAAAACTTGGCTATAAAATGAGAGAAGCACAATTGCAAAAAATTCCTTATATCGCTGTCATTGGCGATAAAGAAATGCAAGAAAAATCACTAAATATTAGACAGCACGGAGAAAAGACTTCAAAGCAGCTGTCTGTCGAGGATTTTAAACGTTTGGCAGCTGAGCAAATAAAAGACAGAACAGCTGCTCAAGACATGCTGTGATGATTTCATTACGAAGGGTGAGACGTCTATTGAATGATGGGCGTCTTTCCATTTCTGCAATGGAAAGGGGAAATATTGAAACATTTTTTCAATAAAATCGTAATAGAGATAGAGCGCTTAACAGAAACATTTGAAACGAGGAGGAGTATTGTATGGAACAAGCTACATTAAAAAAGATGAGGTCAAAGCAAATAGTCGTTTCTAATTTAATAGCCGGTATCATAATCGTCGCTTTTTTTATCTTGATTCAAATGTCTGACATTCGATTTACACATTTCTTTCTTTGTTTAGGAATTATTATGCTCTTTCTAAGTATTTATGGTTTTATTAAAAAAGGATCAACAAAGTCTTTCATTCCCCTTTTCGAGCAGATAGCCATTTATGAAAAAGAAAAATTGGGGGAAGAGTGGGAGAAAGAAAAGAAGGCAGAAAATATTTCAAGAGTAGTATTAAGTGGTCTGATGTTCCTTCAGTCATTCAGCTTCCAAGATGTAACAAATCCATTCTTAAACATACAACCTACGCTTTTAATTTTCTTATTATTTGTAACTCTAGCCCTTATTAATTTAAGCATGCTTTTTCGCTTTAGAAAAATCGACCGGTCGACTGAAGAGCATGAATTAAAAGGCTTTACAAAGAAAACAAACATGGTGTCAATGGTTTTAGGATTATTAACAGCGATCGTTATCTTCGGCTTTATCGTCATCTTTGTTCTTCCATAAGACTGAATCATTTTGAGGTGAAAAAAATGAATGCAAACATTCAACAACTGATCGATCAGACAAAGGCGAAATTTGGCTTAGAGCTTTACTATCTAAAAAGGCACAGTTTTCATCGTTACGTCAATATGTTCAATGAAACGGTGTATACATTGAATATGGAATGGTTTCCCACCCATGAAGCTGAACCAGAGGACGATGATCTAAACCCAGACGGCACAGCCGTGATTGACGTGAATTTGAATACAGGGCAGGTTGAAACAGTTATTTTTGTCATGGATAAAACCTTCGCGAAGAATGGTGTCACATTTAAAAGCCCTTATCCAGCTCATGCCATTCAATGGATTGAACAAGAAACAGGGTCGATTGATGGTGAGCATTTTCACTTGCAACAAAAGGAGAAAGGGGAACTTTTTTTCGAAGAAGCAATAGATGGTGTGAAAGTGACGCCTTCAGGCAGAATCGAGGTGAAATGGAATGAACATGGGCAGCTCATTCACTTTATACATCGAGGGCCATTTATGGCAAAAAAACGACTAAGAGCTGAAGAATATGTGCTTTCCATTGATAGGATCGAGAATTTAGCCCAGCAGCAAGTGCAGCGGTTTGATTGGCCATCCTTCGAGCAGAATCGAATCCGTCCTATATATGCGTTAGAAGAAATTTATGTCAAGAACGATGGAACAGGAACGATACCATTTGAAATTGGACGTGAAGAAACACATTGTATACACATGAATCAGGTCATGGAGTGGAATGAACCTTTAACCAAAGCCTTTGAAAAAAAGGAAATCAATATAAACGAGGACATTACTGCTGAACAAGCCTTCTCACTGGAGCCTTCGCCAGATACATTCCCGATCTCAAAAGAAGAGCAAGCTGAGTGTATCAAAGCGGTTCGCACCTTTTTGGCGCAAAAATATTCAAAGGATACAGGGAAGTGGGTGCTTAAAACACTCCACCGTGACCATGGCTACATCGAAGCGATATTAAAAACGAATGAGCAAGAAGGCTGTGGATTTATGGATAAGATCAAGATCTTCATTGATGCCAGCACTTTTGAAGCCATTAATTACATAGATAAAAAAGAGATGTTTCAAGTATGCGGGATACTCAATCCATCTCAATCAGCTAGTGAAATCACCATGTCTCAGAAAGAAGCCTTTGAAACATTGAGAGAACGCCTCGAACTTACACCCATCTATGTCTATGACGATGTGCAAAAACAATATGTTTTATGCGGCAAGCTTGACTGTCATGATGGCGTTGATGCAGTGAGCGGCGAAGTATTCTCTTTGACAGACCTTTCATAACTTCTAAAAGAACAGTGAGCAGCTGTTCTTTTTTGTCCCATTTTCCTCTTTTTAGAATAAAAATGGAATTTTGTAGAAGGAAGTTGTCGTTTCATCACGAAAGAAACAGATAAGAATATGATCATAGGTCCATCGGTGGGAATTCGTATTTCATATAGTAAACGTCATACATATGGAAAACTCATGACAGTAAAGTTGATCTACAAATCTTTTAGAAGAAAAAATGACATTGTGTCTCTAGTAGTATGCGAAAAGATCATAGGGTGAGTTGAACATGTTTGTTTTAGGTAAGCTTAAAGCTATAAATAGAAGAAAGTGAGGATATCTAACTTGAGTACATTGGAAGTGTTTCGTCAGTTTTTGGTTGACCATTATCCTGCGTTACAAGATGAGCTTTGGTTGCAAGATGTTGATACCCTTCGAATCTCTCCTATTCTTCATCCTTTTCTGAAAAGCAAGCTGCCAGAAGGAATCGAAAAATTCACTTGTGTCCTATTCACGCAGCAGACAGATCAAACTGCTGCACCGCTCAAAGTCTACCTTCTATTAGATGAATATGAGCAATCACTTTATGCCATTGATTTGATGAATGAACAAATAGCGCTTCATTAATACAGAAGCAAAAAGCTGCTTGAGAGAGCTCCTCAGCAGCTTTTTTTTGGTGAATCTTAGTTTGTCATATCAACCAATCTTGAGTGCAAGTTGTCCACTTCTTTCTTTGTTGGAAAAGAGCTGATCAGCAGCGTAGACCGTCCTAATTGATTAGGAAGTTCAGTATCGGTCACAATCATATCAATCCCAAGTCGATCCATTGTCTGTTCATTTAATGTATTTTCTGGACTTGTGAAAATATGAATGAGAGGAGGCAATCTTAATTTAATTAAATCCGCAATAAACAAACTATGATTATAACCTAATGTTGAAATGACAAAAATGTTCAACACGTTTCTCCGATCCATTTCCAAATGAACAAGCCCCCTCCAGTTAGAAGTAATGATACGAATCAATTCTCGTTCATTTTTCACAAAAGAAGCAAGTATATCGTCTGTTTTTAACTCTTGGATGATATGAGTAATCCTCGAATAGAAGTAAGGAAGCTGTTTTTTTACCTCTGATAAATACCTCGATTTCTTTTTGAAAAGGAATCCATCTCTTACGGTAATTTCCCTAGAATACACATAATATTGGAGAAGAATCAGTGTCATCGCCTTGCGATTAGCCACCTCTTGATGAAATATCAACTCCAGTTGGTTGATAAAGGAATGAATGGCTTCGAAGAGGTGTGGTGTATGCGATTGAAAGAACGTCAATTTTTCTTCGACAGTTTCAATTGATTTATAATGGCCAATAGCTGGTTCAATCAATAGTAAAAAGACAAATTCGTGACGATCCAACGTAACACCAAAAGTGTCCTTTGTCATTTGGCAAACGTGTTCTTCCAAGTTTTTGATTTGATTATAGATACCTTTAGCTGTAGATGTTTGTTTTTCCTTATCCATTGAGTACCTATAATTGCGTCGTATTGAAAAATTTTTCCTCACTCGGTGTATGGAAACGGCGAGCCATAGGCAAAATTTATCTATCGCCACATCAGGTAGATTGACTTCGAGCACCTGAAATAGCTTTTGTAAAAAATCAACTGCATCTTGCTTTTGAATATCATCGAATGGCCAAAGCCTGCTTCCATAGACTTCAAACAAAAATTCCACAAAAAATTGACGAATCTCCTTCTCATTTCCATGGAACTGCATACTATCTGGTCGTAACTCAATGTCATACGAGATAAGAAGCGAATTGATTTTATGAATGGTGTTATACAATGTGGATCTACTGATATTCAGTATGTCCATCCATTCATAGAAAGACCTGTTTTGTTCAAAGAAAACGCCATCAATCAATCGAATTTCAATCGTATCTTTTAGAATTTCTTTGATATAGTAGTCGACTCGTATCGTCTGTGTATAACAAATGGATATGCCTTGTCTTGGCTTTATGTGGATTAACGGCTCTCCGTTCTCTGTTTGGAACGACTTCATTTGTTCTAAATCGCTTTGAATGGCACGAACCGAACCGATTTGTTCATTCGATATTTCTTGAAGGCTCCACCACTTATCTTTTGATACAAGCAGTTTTAAAATTTTTATCCATCTCTTTGATTTATTATCAATGAGCTCCATTAAACAACTAACTCCTTCCCTTGGCTTGCCTCTATATTATGAAGTTCACTTAAAGAACATTTGATTTTCTAAATAGGCATAAAATGATTTTAATGTTTAGGCTAAATCGTTTTGTCTTCACTTTTCATGATAAAAGAGAAAAAAATTAGACGAAAACAAATATTATTCGTTAATTCTCCATATTTTTCTTTTAAAAGGTGATAATTATGCCATGAATCCTATAAAAATGGATCATTTTAGATATTTTGTTTATTTTTTTGCTGTTGAAACGGTAAATGAAAGAATAAAATGCAGCAGATTTTTGATTACCATATGAAAGGGAGTAGAAAGGAATGCGGTCTATATGATGCTGAACTGTCTAACCATACATACCATATGATACATGCTTGTTTCATATGAACGAACTATATGTGAATACATGCTTATATATGCATGTACACATCGTTTATTGTTCATTCAAGTATCAATAGAAAAATTCATATTTATTCTTTCATGATCCCTCTCACTATTCCCCATTTCTATGGACCCCAATCCAGTTATTGAATCCACTATCATGATTGATCAACTCATTTTATTCATAGGGTCGTAAGGTGCAATTTTTTAGAAAATATTTGATCAGAAGAGGAGTGATTGATCTGACAGTATACAACTGATTTTTTTATCATTGCTGAAAATTAATTTTAGAAAAGGGTGGATGTATTGAAAAGAATATTGTCGCTGGCACTCATTACAGTGCTAGTCATACAGTCTAGTATATTAGGAGTCTTGCCTTTAGCAGGGGCACAAGCAAAAGAAATTCAAGAAAATATTTATGGGGATATTGAGTTTGCTGATAGCGAAGGCAATAAGTTATCAAGCATGGAAGACCAGCAAGTAAGAAAGGCCACTGTGCATTGGTCAATAAAAGGAATTGATCTAAAAAAACAATATCCGTATGTTCTCACTCTTCCTTCAGCCATCCAGGTAGAGAAGGAGCAGAAGGAACCCATTACTGTAGGTGACATACCTGTTGGCGAGTATACCGTTTCAAAACAAAATGAAGTGACGGTAAAATTTAAAGAAGATGTTGAGATCGATCCAAATTTAGAAGGATCAATTGACATCGATGTCACCAGTATAACTCAGCAAGAAGAGAAAACAAAGCAAAATGAGGGTGAAGAAAGCCTTCCAAAAGATGACTCAACCTCATCTGAGAAAGATAAAGCTTCTAACAATCAAGAAGCCGCTCAAACGAAACAAAACGAAGAAGATGAATTACTAAAAAACAAAGTGAGCGTGTCTAAGCGTGCAGGGCTGCAAAGTGTTACAAAACAAACGCTGATACAAGAAAATCTCCTCACTGATGCGAAATTAATATTTGAAGATCCGGAAGGAAATTCAATTGAGAAACCTGATATCAACTCGCTGATTTCCATTAACTATGAGTGGGCCATCCCGAATGGGCATAGCTATAATGGCGGAGATGAATTCCATTTCAAGGTTCCAGAGGAATTAGTGATTTACGAAAAAATCGATCGTCTCGAGATGAAATTTAATCAGGCAACCGTTGGTTATTTCTCTGTAGATGAGAGCGGAAATGCCTCCATCGAGTTCACCGATTTTATTAAACAATATTCAAATATCCATGGAACACTTCAAGTTTGGACGCAATTAGATCAACAAACAGTCATCACTGAAGAAAAAGAAGTCATCATTACCCCGATTGAAGGCAAGGATACGGTATCCATTCCGATTCAATACATTCCAAATGGTCCAAACGTCTCTAAAAAGGGAAAACCAAATCGATCTTACAATGCTGAAACCATTCAATGGACAGTAGATTTTAATATGGACTTAGACGATGTGAAACAAGCGAAGCTATTAGATCCGATTCAAGAAGGTCAGGCATTGAAAAAAGATTCAATCAAGCTTTATCGTATTGATACAAAGCTAAATGGGGAAACATCGATTGGTCAGCTGCTTGACGAAAACCACTACACAATCGGCCAAACAGCAGATGGTCAAGATTTCACGATTGAATTTAAAGATGACGTGCATCTAGCTTACCGTTTAATGTATGAAACGGACATTACAAATCAAGATCAGTCTGCATTTCGTAATAAAGCGTCCCTTGTTTCTGGTGATAAAGTGATCAGTTCAGCAGAAGGCACAGTGAATGTGACAAGAGGCAGTCCTTTAAATAAAAAAGCCGCTCACTACGATCCAGTCACACAAACGATTACTTGGGAAATTCGATATAACTATAACGAAAAAAAGCTGGCTCAAAAGGATGCTTTGTTAGAAGACTACTTTAATGGCACACAGGCGCTGATTTCTGATTCATTTCAAGTCAAAGAAGTCACAATTGATCAAAATGGCAACGAAGCAGGGACAAAAGCGTTTGAAAATTATGTAGTTCAACCTCAAAAAAAGGATGAACAAAACGGGTTTACCTTGCAATTCAATCAAGATATTCAATCAGCTTATCTCATCACCTATCAAACAAAAGCAACCGAGCGGGTTTTTGAAGCTGAAGAGATCATCAATACGGTAACAGCTGGCAAAGAGAGCAAACAAGGGAAGCAAAGAATTGACCAGCAAATCCTAACGAAAAATCATGGAACACCGAATTACAAGACCAAGACCATTCCATGGCGTATCACCTTCAACAAAGATCAACAAACGATGAACAATTTGATATTAAAAGATACGTTTACAAACGAAGGATTGACGCTGCAAAAAGATAGTTTAAAAGTGACGACAGGCAATTCAGTGCTTGAAGAAGGCACAGATTACCTAATAATTGAACATGAAAATGGATTTGATATTCAATTTACAAAAGAAATTAAGACAGAACATATCGTCACATATACAACGTCTTTTGATTATGAAAAAAGAGCAGATAAAGACCAAAAGAATCTGCGTAATCATGTAAAGCTTGAATGGGTAAATGAAGATGGCAAGGATTTGACGAAGGAAAATCAATCTGTCTTCACACCTGACACATACACGCAGTCAAATGGTTTTAAGAACGGAACTTATGATGCAAAGAAAAAAGAGATCACATGGAATATCGGTGTGAACTATAATTTGAAACATCTAGAAGAGGCGAGAATCGAGGATTTCATTCAAGGAAATCAGCGTTTGCTTAAAGATTCAATCACCGTCTATTCGCTTGATTTACAGGGCGGGGAAAATGGAGCAGAAGAAAAAGAGGTATTAGCGAAAGAACATTATGACATCAAATTCCTTGAAAATGAAAAGGGAGAAACAGGCTTCGAAGTCATTTTCAAAAAAGCCATTGATTCCCCTTATAAAATCACGTATCAAACAAGTGTTGAAGGAATGGATTTAGTACAGAAAACCTACGAAAATAAAGCGACCCTTTATGATGGACAGACAAAAGAATCAGATGTGAATGCTGTGGTGTCCATTCCAAATGGAGGGAAATACACGAGCAAATCAGGAAATCAACAAGGGAAAGTTATTGATTGGAAAGTGAATATCAATTTTGGTCAATCAACAGTCCAAGAAGCGACGATTATAGACCATCCAAGCAGTAACCAAGCCATAATAGAAAACTCATTTCATCTCTATTCGACGACAATAGATGAAAAGGGGCAAGTGACAAAAGCAGAAGAGCTGGAAAAAGGGAAGGATTACGAACTAGACCTTGAATTCGACCCAGATTCTTTTCAAATCAAATTTAAAGAAGAAATCACGAGACCATATATTTTAGAATACCAATCTCTCATTTTAGATAAGGTGGGAAGTACACTTCAAAACGAAGTAACGTTTAGAGGTGAAAATGTAAAAGAAATCAAAAAGGAATCCGAAGCCTCAATTGTGGTCAAACGCACCGCTGGCATGGGGGACGGCACAGGAGCGATTGGTGCTTTAACCGTTAAAAAGGTAGATGCGAGTACTGGAAAAGCGCTAAAAGGAGCAACCTTCTCTCTGACAGATGCTGCGAGCGGCATCGTCATTGGTACAAAGACAACAGATGAAGAAGGATCTCTTCGATTTGATCGTCTTCTGTATGGTGATTATATCGTGACAGAAGAGAAAGCACCTGATGGTTATATTAAAACCAAGGATCCGATCCATGTAACGATTGATCAGCCTTACGAATCTGGAGATCAAGCGAAAACAGGAAATAGCATGACGGTGCAAAACCAAGAAATCCGCCAGCATGTCAAGTTAACGAAAAAAGACAAAGAGACGGGTGTAGCATTAGAGAATGCAGAATTTGAACTGAAAAATGAATCTGGAGATACCGTCCAAACTGATTTGAAAACGGACGAAAAAGGAGAAATCCTTTTCAAACATCTTGAGCCAGGTTCCTATTATTTTGTTGAGACAAACGCACCGAAAGGCTATCAATTAAATCAGCAAAAATGGCCGTTCACCATTAAAGAAAATCAAACAGAAACAACAATTGTAACTGCAGTAAATGACATCATCAAAGGCTCAGCAGAATTGAGCAAAATAGGTGAAGGCGGAGAGCGACTAGAAGGTGCACAGTTCAAGCTTTTAGATCAAGATGGGCATGAGCTAAATGGTTCGCTTGTCACAGGAGAAAATGGCAAGATCACGATAAACGAACTAAGGCCGGGCACGTATCAGCTCATTGAAACAAAAGCACCCGATGGTTATGTATTAGATGAAACGCCAATCAAATTTGAAGTACCACTTGATCCAAAGGAACCAATCGTCATTTCGCAAAAGAACTTCTATGAAACAAGTGCATTAGAAGTGATAAAAGAAGGGGAAGATGGCAAGAAGCTTCAAGGTGTTCAATTTGAAGTCTTGGATCAAAATGACAAAGTCGTACGTAAAGATTTGACAACAGATGAAGATGGGAAGCTTTTGGTTGATAACCTCAAACCGGGCAAATATCAGCTCGTGGAGACAGAGAGTATTGATGGTTACCAAAAGAAAAATAAATCTTATCCTTTTACCATCGAAATCGCACAAAAAACACCGGCAGAAATCAAAGTGATCAATGATCTCAAAACTGGATCTGTCCAGCTCACGAAGCTCGGTGAAAAGGATGATGTGCTTGAAGGAGCAGAATTCAAGCTTATAGATGCAAATGGAAAAGAGATGAAAACAGGTCTTGTCACTGATCAGAACGGGAAGATCATCGTCAACGATCTGAAGCCTGGAACCTATCAGTTTGTTGAAACGAAGGCGCCATTCGGTCACGAGCTTGACGAAACACCTGTCACTTTTGCTATTCCATTTAACCCTGAGAAGCTGGTCAGTGTGACAAAAGAAAATAGCCGCAAAACAGGCGGAGTGCTGCTTCACAAAAAAGGCGAAGATGGGAAATCATTAGAAGGGGTTGTCTTTGATCTATCTGATGATAAAGGAAAGATAGTGGCAGGAGGAGAAGGAATTACAACCAATCAGGATGGAAAGATCACCTTCACAGGGCTAAAACCTGGAACCTATCAATTTGTTGAAAGAAAGAGTCTTGAAGGCTATGAATTGAGTACGAAACCACTTGTCTTTGAAGTTGAATTAGGTCAAAAAGAATTGATTCAAGTGGAGGCAATCAATCAGCTCAAGAAAGGTTCTGTAGAACTCACAAAAATAGGGGAAGAAAAAGAAAGATTGAAAGGCGCAGAATTTACACTTTTCAATGACGATGGCAAAGAAATGATGTCAGGTTTAACAACAAACGAGAAAGGCATCATCACTGTCAACGATTTGAAACCAGGCGCTTACCAATTGGTTGAAACGAAGGCTCCGTTTGGACATAAACTAGATGCAGAACCAGTAGAATTTAAAATTGATTTCAACCCAAATCAACTGGTGAAAGTGACAAAAGAAAATATTCGGACGACAAGTGCTGTGAAGCTTCAGAAAAAAGGAGAGGATGGTCAGTTGCTCGCTGGGGTGACCTTCGATCTGATGGATGAGCATGATCAGCGTATTCAGAAAGACTTAAAGACAGACAAAAACGGTCAACTGACAGTCGATCAACTGAAGCCAGGAACCTATCGATTTGTCGAAACAGCAAGCATTGCCGGCTATGAATTGGATCAGACACCTGTCTCATTTACGATTCGTTTAGGTCAAGACAAACCAGCAAAAGTAGAAATGATCAACAAACTGACGCCGGGAGCAGTGGAACTGACCAAAATCGATGATGAGGGACATCCGCTGGAAAATGCAGAGTTTGCTCTTCTGAGTAAAGAAGGAAAAACGTTGAAGAAATCACTTGTAACGGACCAAAAAGGAAAGCTTCACATCAACGATCTAAAACCGGGAGAATATCAATTCGTTGAAACGAAAGCACCTCATGGTTATGAATTGGATAATAAGCCGATCCTGTTCACAATTGAGAAAAATCAGCAGAAGCCGCTTCATTTAACAGCGAAGAATCACTTGATCTTAGGAAGTCTGCGTATCATAAAGGTAGACCAGCAGACAGATAGAACCTTAAAAGGGGCAGCCTTTGACATTCGTACAAAAGCTGGGAAAACCATAAAATCTGTGACAACAGGAAAAGACGGAGAAGCCATTGTCAAAGGGCTTAAACCTGGAGAGTATCTACTCACAGAGACGAAAGCACCAGATGGTTATGTAGCTTTAAAGAAACCGCTCGCTTTTACAATTCAAATGGGCGAAGTGGAGATCAAGACAATGATTGTGAAAAATGCACCTGTGAAGAATGAAGAGGACCACACGAATCCTCCAGCCTCAGATAAAGGGGATCAACATCCGCCTCATGACTCAAACGGAGAGCTGCCAAAGACTGGAGAAGAATGGCTGCGTTACTTGATGTATGCAGGGATTTTACTAGTAGCTTCTGGAACTGTTCTTCTTGTTCTTAGAAGAAGAACCATTCAGTAAGAGGAAGGAACGAGTGTATTGATGAAAAAAAGAACCTTATTAGGCAGCTTTTTGGTGGTCACCGGGCTGATGCTCATCTCCGTTCCTTTTCTATATGAGTGGCGAACTTCTCAAGAGACAGCAGCAATGGAACAGGCATTAAAGATGATTGAAGAAAATGAAAGTGATGCCCTTTCTTCAATTCCACATTTAACTGTGTCAGAAGAAGACCTGCGAGATGTGATGGAGCTAGAGATCCCGTCAATTGATTTAAACGAAAAAGTGCTGCCTGTTACAACAAAAGAAAATTTAGGCATTGCACTGACTCAAATCAAATCTCATCAAATGCCAGGTGAAGGAAATTTCACGATTGCAGGCCATAGAGGGTATAGAGGCGACCGGCTTTTCCGGCAGCTGCCAGAGGTACCTAAAGGAGAAAAAGTCGTCTTACATCATCAAGCTGAAACATACGAATATAAAATTGTCAGCTCTGCTACGATAGAACCGACGGATGTGGATGTATTAAAGGATCGCGGGAAAAATGAACTGACATTGATCACTTGTACACTTGATGGTCAGAAACGCTTTGTCTTAAAAGGAATACGAATCAACGCTTCAAAGGGTGAACAGCTGTCGGATGTATAACACCAACATAATAAATGATGGATGCGATGGAAAAGCAGCGCTCACGACCGGCATGTTACACCAATTGTTATCAGAGCAATATCCAACTTTAAAAAACGAATGTTGGGATGTTGATGTAGATACAATTCGGGCTTCACCTATTCTTCACCCTTTATTAAAAAGAAAGCTGCCAGTTGGTATTGAAAAATTCACATGTGTTTTGTTCACGCAACAGACAGCAGCTTTTGGAGAACCTTTGATTGTGTACTTTCTGTTGGATGAGAAAGGCGAATCGATTTACGCAATGGATCTATTGCTTGAGCAGCAAGATACCCATTAAACGAGAAAGATTTTAAGGTAGAAAAATAAAATCAGTCATATCATGAGGACTCTAATTCGTATACGAATTAGAGTTCTTTTATTTGTTATATATAGGCGTTTTGCTAACTTTATTATCTACTAAAATTAGCATATCAATTGGTAGAAGTCCGCTGACTAGCAGATAGTCTCCAATGACTGCTTCATAAGAAATAGTAGAAAATGCTAAAGATCATAATGTGTTGACTCCTAAATACTGATAAAATTTATTTGGATATTCCTTGATTATAGGTGTGGAGGTAAAAGCATGCGAAAAGAAGACCCCCAATATATTTTTCATCATGATAAACGACCAGAAGTTGTTCATGATTTAGCCGATGTAGATGAAAATTCTACTGAGTTGTTAATTATAGGGAAAACAATAAACATTGAAAAATTGAAATCTTTTTCTAACCTGACGAAATTGTGGATTTACAAAGTGGACCAAAAGGAATTCAATACGATCTTGAGTTTAGTTAATCCAAAAATGCTCTTTGTGCATGAACTGAGAGTAGAAGATTTATCAATGATAAGTTCTCTTAAAGATGTAGAGGTATTGGCACTTGAATGGAATACAAAGGCACAAAGTTTATGGGATTTATCAAAAAACACGTTTTTAAAATCTTTATCCATAAAAGATTTTTCAAAGTTGAATGACATAGCCCCTTTGCAAAAAAACACTGGTTTAGAATTGCTAGAATTGTCAGGCGGGGTTTGGAATTCATTAAATTTAAATACGCTTCAACCTTTAAGATACCTCAAGAATTTAAAATATCTGTGCTTATCAAATATAAAAGTGAAGGACGAGTCTTTAGAGCCAATATCGGAATTAGAGGGACTCAAGGAACTTGACATTTCGAACCAATTCCCGACAGAAGAATATGCCAGGTTATCCGTAACCCTCCCAAATACGAAGTGTGATCGTTTTGCACCATACATCTTTTTATCAAGTCCTATTGTAGATAAAGATGTGATGGTGATTGGAAAGCGAAAACCGAAATTAAATTCAAAAGTGGATGGGGCAAAGTTGCAAAAATACGAAAAACAATTTAAAGCGTACCAACAAAAGTATATAAATTAACTTAAAAAGCAATGGAAAATCAATTCCATTACTTTTTCTATTACGCAAACAACTTCAGCCCAACCACACCAATCACAATCAGCAGCAGGCTGAGTATACGAATCATGTTTTTCGGCTCTTTAAATAGAATCATATTAAACAAGACAGAGCCCGCCGTTCCAAGCCCGATCCAGACCGTATAAGCGACGGATACTTGAACGGACGAGAACGAGGCGTATAAAAACAAAAAGGATAACGCAAACCCGCCGACAAATAAAATGCCTGTCGTGATTTGCTTTTTCTTACTAAACATATTGAGGCCAATGGTCCCGCCGATTTCGCAGGCAGAGGCTAACAGTACAAAAAACCAGCCCATGTTATACCGCTTCTCCTTTCTGCTCATGTGCATCTCCATCAGACACTTTCAGTCCAATAATCCCGAGAATTAAAATGCCCATAAATAAGAGTTTTTCAAATGAAAACGAACCGCCAAACAGGGCATAATCCATCAAAGATGTCCCAATCGTTCCAACACCGGCAAACACGGCGTACACAGTCCCTGTCGGCAGCTTTTCGCAGGCCTTCATTAAAAAATAAAAATCAACCGGGATCAGGCAGATAATGATGGCCCACTCCCACAACGCATCTGCTCTATTTAAACCAAACACCCAAAGTAATTCGAATAAACAAGTGAGTGCAACATACATCCAGCTTTTTTTCATTGTATTTCCTCCTAAAACTCAAAACTGACGATTCGTCATTTTAAAGCCAAAAAAGAGCGTACAGCAAGTGCTGTACTAAGTTAAGGTGTCTCTATGCCAAGTGCGTAAAGAAGAAATTGCTTCACCTCTCGCTTTTGAATCAGAACCTCTTCTGTATCTGTTTCCGTAAATAAGTACATTTGCTCAGCAGACGATTCGAGTAAACCAATAATGAATTTCGCCGCGTATTGACAGTTCAAATTCGCACGGACTCGGTTATCCTGCTTTGCTTTTTCTAGAAAAGCAGCGACCCATTTGTAAATCGGCTCATAAATATCTTCCCATTCCTTTAAATGCTCGGTGGCGGCTAAGCCTGAGTAGGTGAGGGCAAGGACATCACGGTATTTCCTTGTAAAAGCAAAAATAAATTCAACAAGCGCATCTGCTTGATCGAGGACATCTGCATGCTGAGTGAATTCCTTTTCGATCGCAGGCACCATCTGAGCGATCAGATGTTCAGCGATCGCAGGCATGACGGAAAGCTTTGAAGGAAAATATAAATAAAACGTTCCTTGCGCTACTCCTGCTGCTTTCACAATATCCGAAATGGTCGTCTTTTCAATGCCTTTTTCTTTAAACGCATCAATCGCAGCAAGCATAATCTTTTCTCGTTTCGACATATCATCACCGACCTTAAATGACTGAATGTCATTCAGTTTAGCGAGAAAATGACGATTTGTCAATATGGTTTTCTCTTCATTGAATGTGAGAATAAGTGATGAATAGATGCAGGCAAGCCTGAATAAGCTGTAAATATGGTCAAGCATCATCATGTGAGAAAGGGGCAGCTTTCTGTATGACATCCAGTGCTATGTTTTCCATTGCTTATTTTCTCCTGCTCGTCCCGCTCTATTTACATATGAGATACAGACAGGCAAAGAAGCAACATCGTTTTATCTATTTACGAACAGAATTGGTCCTTGCCTGCCTGTTTATTTATACGAATGTTTTATTATATTTGACGGTCTTTCCAAATCGTTTTTCCGCCCCAAGGGATCAGGTGAGTGTGAATCTCATGCCTTTGCAGTCCATTTATCAAAATCTTCACGCCTACCATCACGGCTACCCAAATCTCGTCTTTTTAAATTTAGCAGGGAACATATTGTTATTTGTCCCACTCGGTTTTTTTCTTTATCAAGCCTTTCGAACGATGCGCTGGCAAAAGGCGGTTCTTGGCGGCTTTCTCCTGTCAACCATGATCGAAGTGCTCCAATGGATGTTCTCGCAATCTGGTATCATTACAAGAAGCAGCGATATTGATGATATTCTTTTAAATACACTTGGCACAGCGCTAGGCTGTATCGTGTATCAGATCTATCGAAAAAGGAAGGAGAAAACCTGAGTGAAGCGAGTTTGTATTATTCCATGTGGCGCGAAGAAAATTTGGGACGTCGATCCAGAGGCAGGAAGCCAGCCAGCGAACCTTGTTTATTTAAGTCCCCTGCATCAGCGTACGAAAAGCTATGCTCAAACGTTCTTTTCAGACTGGATGATCTTATCAGCGAAGCACGGATTCTTAAAGGCAGATGATATCATACATGAAAATTATGATGTGGCTTTTGGTATACCGCATGCTAAGCAGATCACACGAGAAGAACTGAGCCGGCAATTTCATCAAAAAAATCTTTTCGCATATGATGAACTGGTGGTACTAGGTGGGAAGAAATATCGAAAAGTGATCGACCCTTTATTACATCCTCATCAAAAAGCGAATTACCCGCTGGCTCCATATAAAGGAATTGGCTATATGCTTCAGGCGTTACATCAAGCAGTGGAATCAAAAATAGAACTTCCGCCGCATATTTAACACATTCACATCTACCGGTAAGCAGGGTTTTGACCATTAAAAAGAGAATAATTGAAATAGCGATGCTGATTGTTTCATATCTTTTCAGCAGCCACTAGGATGCCCGTATCGCTCGGGTGAAGTGGCTCAATGAAAAAGGGAGGCGTATGAACATGACAACCATCTATTTAGCTGGTGATTCGACCGTTTCATCTTATCCAGATCGTCCTGTTCAAGGAGGATGGGGAGAGTTTTTACACCGCTATACAGCTCACGGCGTTCACGTCGACAATCGTGCCATTGGTGGAAGAAGCTCAAAAACATTCATTGAAGAAGGACGCCTTGATAACATATTGGCTGACATTCAGCCAGGAGACTGGCTTTTCACACAAATGGGGCACAATGATGCTTCCAAGGAGAAGCCCGAGCGCCATACAGATCCTTTCACGACGTATAAAAGCTACCTGTCTCAATATATTCACGGAGCAAGGGCAAAAGGGGCAACACCACTTTTACTCACTCCAGTCGGCCGTTTTCATGAAAAAGACGGAGAATATATCAACGATTTTCCTGATTACTGTGCCGCTATGAAAGAATTAGCCGATGAAGAAGAAGTTCTTCTCGTCGATTTAAATACCGCAAGTCTTCAGTTTTATCAAATTTCCGGCATAGAGAAAACGACCTCTTACTTTATGCTGTCAACAGGAATTGAGGATCGCACGCACTTTACAAAAGAAGGCGCAGATGCGATTGCAAGACTTGTTTCTCTTGAATTAAAAGACCTTGGTTTAACGATCGTGTGATGAATGACAGGACGAGTGAGCGCTCGTCCTGTTCTTTTTTTTGCAGAAAGCTATTGATTCCCTTCACTAGAGTAGACTACAATAGATACATATGATAATGAGAATCAATATCACTGATAAATAGATCATTCGATGGAAAACTGGAGGGACTCAAATGACAGATCAGCTTGAATTGTTTGACGTCACCATTATTGGCGGCGGGCCAGCAGGCATGTACACCGCCTTTTATAGTGGGATGCGGGACTTAAAGACGAAGGTACTTGAGTACAACGAAAGCCTTGGTGGGAAGATCCTTCTGTATCCTGAAAAGGTCATTTGGGATGTCGGCGGTTTGCCGCCAACAAGAGGAGAACAGCTGATACAGCAGCTGGAAACTCAGGCGAAAACATTTGAACCAGAGATTGCACTGAATCAAAAAATCACGTCATTCGAGCGAGATGAACATAATCATATCCTGCTGACGGCTGAAAATGGTGATCGTCATTTGACAAAGACCCTCATATTAGCGATGGGTCACGGCATTCCAGTTCAGCGGAAACTTGAAATCGAGCATGCGGACCGCTATGAAGTGACAAACCTTTATTACACTGTCCAAGAGCTCAAGACATTTGCAGGGAAGCGGGTTGTGATTTCTGGAGGCGGCGACTCAGCGGTTGACTGGGCCAATGCCCTTGCTCCAATTGCTGAAAGTGTCACCGTTGTGCATCGCCGTGACATGTTTGGCGGACATGAGAAAAACGTCGCCAATATGAAGGCAACTTGCAAACGAATTTTAACCCCGCATGAACTGACAGAACTGCATGGTCAAGGTGACAAAATTGATGCCGTCACCATTCAAAACATAGAGACAGGTGAAAAAGAACGAATCGAAACAGATGCTGTGATCGTTAATCACGGGATGAAAGGCGATTTAAGCGTGCTATCAGAATGGGGTCTCAAGCAAGGTGAATGGGGACTGATCGAGGTTAATGAAAAAATGGAAACCAATTTACCGGGCGTCTATGCGGTAGGCGATTTGTGTACACATAAAAGCAAGGTCCGCTTAATTGCTGGTACGTTTGTTGATGGAGTCAATGCGCTGAATAGCGCAAAGCTTTACATCGAACCAGAAGCCGAAAAAGTGGCATACGTTTCCTCTCATAATGAACGCTTTAAGGAGAAAAACAAAGAATTACAAACAGCTGGAGCTCGCTGATGAATATCCAGTCAAACATTGAAGTGCTAAAATTTTAGCACTTTTTTTATATGGAAGGAGAAAGAGAAAATGACAACCCGTCCTCATACCATTCTGCGCATGAAAGAAAGTAAAGAGCGATCTCTTTCTGTCAAACAAACAGTCTCCTGGCATACATCTTTCCCTATGTTCTTGACATGCGACGGATCTGTGAGAATTGAAATGGAAGGATTGCAATATCAGCTAAACGCAAAAGACAGTATGTTGATCCGCTCAGGTATCAATGTCATGCTCCAATCTTTATCCAACGAACAGGTGGCGATTTATACGATCACATTTGATCAGTTTATTTTGACAAATGATGCGCAAAATGAATTGGTTTTTAAGATGAGCTATGATGATCTGCCAGATAATGGAGCAATGGTCAAAGGCTCTGCCGTGCTGTTTTCTTACATCAAACAAATGAAGGTGAGTCAGTGCATCCGAGAACAGGAGAAAAGGCTGGAGGACATCATGCACATTTTTCACCGTCAATCCAAGCCATACGCTGAGAAGGTGCATTATTCAATTGAAATGATTTTGCAGTATATGGCGCAGCATTATGAAAAAAAGCTTACGAGAAAAGACTTAGCCCATAAGATGGGTTTTCATGAGAGTTATTTTTCGACCTTTTTCAAACAAAGTATGGGACAGAGTGTGAGTGATTATATTGCACAAATTCGAATAGATGAAGCAAAAAAACGGCTTCTGCAAACAGATGATCAAATTCAAATGATTGCGCGGCAAGTGGGCTATACAGACAGTTTATATTTCAGCAGGAAATTCAGGCAGAAGACAGGAAGGTCCCCTAGTCAGTTCCGAAACAATCGAAGACCAGAGCGGATTGCTGCTTTTCAATTTGTCGGGTTATTGGGCGCGCTAGGCATTCGCCCTGTCTGCATTGACCAAGATACCTTTCACCATTCAGATATACTCAAAGATCAGCTGGCCGGTACGCTGGTCATAGATGAACACACGCCTGATGACGTATTCAAATCACTTCAACTAGATTTAATCATTATTCCTAACTATTTTTATTCGAAGCCTGCGTTGATCAAGCGGTTGGAGCGAATTGCCCCTGTCCTTGTTCTGCCATATGCCGGTGGTCATGTTGTACAAGAGGTCTTATCTACAGGGCGCCTGTTAGGAAGAGAGAAAGAGGCAGTTGATTGGGTGAAACGCTTTGAACATCTGAGTCAAAAGGCAAGAAATGATCTATCTTCCTTTAGGGAAAAAGGAGAGACAGTGGCGATTTATGAAATGAGAGGACATGACAAAGTGTACATGTGGTCCTATGATGCTAGAGGTGCCTTCTACCTTTACGAAACGCTTGACTTAAAGCCTCCGAAGACGATTCTAGAAGAAGTTCTTCTCCCCAATCAACATACAGTCATTCCTTTAGAAAGGTTAAGAGAATACGAGGCGGATCACATGTTTTTTATTGTAGGTGTTGAACATGGGTGGTATGAACAAATGGATCAGCGGATGGAGGAAAGCGATGTTCTTCGTCAATTGTCCGCTGTGAAAAATGGAACCTTCTACCCATTAAAACTAGAGGATTTTCGATTTGATGAAGGAGAGCGGGCTCTTCATTTGATTGACCGTTTTGTCTCCCGATTGACTGAGGCAGCCAATCCAACAATTGTCCATATGTAAGTTGCGAGAATCCTCCATAGACCACTTCGTATGAGGTTGGTAGAATACATGAGACTAGTAATTGATAACTATTCTCATTTGTATCGGAGAAATGAAGGAGGAATACTCATATGAAAAAGACATATTGGATATGTGCTGTCATCTTCATGCTGGTATTGTCAGCCTGTGGCAAAAAAGAAGAAGCCAAAACGGCAGAAACAGAGCAGCAAACGAAAACCATTGAGACTGTTAAAGGAAAAATCGACATTCCAGCAAACCCAAAACGCGTTCTCATAGATGGATATTTAGGCAGTGCAATTGCATTGGATGTTCACCCTGTAGGTGCAACGACTCAAGATTTAAAGAATGTACACTTGAAGGACAAGATCAAAGGTATAGAGGACATTAGTGACGAGCGTTCAGCTGAAAAAGCACTCAGCTTAAAGCCTGATCTAATTATCACCGCAGTACAGGATGAAAAAGTCTATGATGTGTATAAAAAAATAGCACCAACACTCGTATATCCTTACAATTCATTCAAAGACGCACATGAAGAAATCACAACTTTGGCCAAGGTGTTAAACAAAGAAGAGGAAGGAAAGGCGTTTCTCGCCTCCTTTGACAAACGAATCGAAGCAGCTCGAAAAAAAGTAAAATCTGTATTAAAAGAGAATGAAACAGTTTCTATCATGGGCGCATTTAAAAATGATGTGTTTGTGTATGGGAACGGAATTTACCGAGGTGGACAAGCACTATATCAACAATTGAAAGTGAATCCGCCAAAAGAGGTCAAAGATACAATTTTAAATAGTAAAACAGGCTATGAGGTACTCTCCTATGAAACCCTTCCGAAATATGCAGGGGATTATATATTCATTGATGAATCCAATGGCGGGACATTTGATAAAAATAATTCCATCTGGAAGAGTTTAAAAGCTGTCAAAAAGGAACAGACCTATCAACTGGATGCAGAATTCTTTTGGCCTTATGATCCCATTGCAGTCATGAATCAAGCTGAAAAGTTTGCTGATTTATTGACAGATTTATCTCATCATTAGGAGGTCTGTCAATTGTTCAAACGTTTTTTTTCATACTACAAACCCTATATGGGGCTGTTTATATTAGATTTTTCCTGTGCGGTACTAGCGGCCTTACTCGAACTATCCTTTCCGCTAGCCATCAGTAAAGTGATGGACGATTTACTGCCAAATGGTGATTGGGAAGCCATTTGGTTCTGGGGCAGTTTGCTGCTCATTTTATATGTCATCAGTTCCACCATGCATTACGTTGTGACTTATTTTGGCCATAAGCTGGGGATCAATATTGAGACCGATATGAGGAATCAACTATTCTCTCATGTACAAAGAATGTCCTTCCGTTTCTTTGACCAAAAGAAAACAGGCAAGCTCGTTTCCCGCATGACCAATGATTTAATGGATATTGGAGAGATGGCACATCACGGCCCAGAGGATTTATTTATCGCCATCATGACATTAACGGGTGCGTTTGGCCTCATGCTATCGATTAACTGGCAGCTTGCGGTTCTCACATTTATTGTCGTTCCATTCCTGATCGGATTATCTGTCTACTTTACGAAAAAAATGTCTGCTGCTTTTGATAAAATGTTTTCAAGCATTGGACAATTCCATTCACGTGTGGAAAACAATATTAGCGGCATTCGTGTGGTGAAAGCATTCGGGAATGAGTCACATGAAATGGATCGGTTTATCGAGCATAACGAGCAGTTTAGAAAAACAAAACTGACCACATATCAAATGATGGCACTGCATACAGCAGTGAGTCATTTACTCATTAAAAGTGTCACCGTATTTGGGCTCGTGTGTGGTGCATGGTTTGTGCTGCAAAAAAATATGACATATGGTGAATTTGTTTCATTCGTCCTTTTAACAGGTATTTTCTTAGGACCCATTCAGCAAATCAATGCAGTCATTGAAATGTATCCAAAAGGTGCAGCTGGCTTTAAACGATTCGCATCACTGATCGATCAAACACCAGATGAAAAGGATGATGAGGATGCAATCGAAGTCGATCAGTTAAAAGGGAATATCACTTTTGAGCATGTATCATTTCAATATGAACCAAACAAACCTGTGCTGCATGACATCAATCTTGAGGTCAAACAAGGAGAGAAAATTGCCATCGTCGGGCCATCTGGTGCCGGCAAATCGACCCTTTGCAATCTGCTTCCCCGTTTTTATGAATGGCAGGAGGGGAGCATTACAATTGATGGCATAGAAACGCGAAAGATGACACTTGCATCGCTGCGCGCACAAATTGGTGTCGTGCAGCAGGAGATTTATTTATTCCATGGGACGATACGTGAAAACATCCTATACGGCAAACTGAATGCATCTGAAGAAGAGATTTGGCAGGCAGTAGAGAAGGCTCAGCTGACGGACTTAGTCAATAGTTTGCCAAAAGGACTTGATACGATGATCGGTGAGCGTGGGATGATGTTATCTGGAGGACAAAAACAGCGTATCTCGATAGCACGTATTTTCTTGAAAAATCCGCCCATTTTCATTTTAGATGAGGCGACCTCTTCGCTTGATACTGAGACAGAGTCATTTATCCAAGCATCATTAGAAGAGCTGGCTGAAGGCCGAACGACCTTTATCATTGCTCATCGTTTAGCGACAATTCAGCATGCCGACTGCATTATTGTTCTCACAAAAGAAGGCGTAAAAGAGCAAGGAAAACATGAAGAGTTACTCAAAATAGATGGTCTGTATCGTCGTTTATACGAAACACAATTTAGAATGTAAGATTCGAAAAGAAGACAAAGGGCTAAAATAAACATCATTTTAGCCCTTTTTGATGTTAGAAATTAACTGCGCGGCGCAAATAATATCACACTGACTCCAGCCAAACAGATCAAAGACCCCATCCAGTCATATAGATCAGGTGTTTTTCGATCGACCCACCAGCCCCAGAATACAGCAAGAATGACAAAAACACCGCCATAGGCAGCATAAACCCGTCCGAAAGTCGGAAACTGCTGAAAGGTCGGAATGACGCCATATGCGACTAGGATAAGGCTGCCGGCGATCCCGAAGCTGACAGGCTTTGCTTCACGGAGCCAAAGCCACACCAAATAGCCGCCGCCAATTTCTGCTAAACCTGCTAATAAAAAAAGAACTATCGTCACCATCATATATGGACACTCCAATTTCTCCAATTTACACCCTATTATGACATGCGGAAAGAATGCGTTCTACCTCAATTGAATGGAGAGGGAGACGAGATTTTTGCTATAATCAGCTAATTAGAGAGTGAGTGGTCACACATGGATTCTTGACTTTTGTATCATGAGTGATCCAAATGGTCTGTTATGTCGTAAAGTAAGTACATTCTCATGAGGAGCACACTTCCTTTTTCAGCGCTCTTTTTTTCTCCTTGAAAAAAGAGTAAAGTACAAGGTAGGCTTATTTCAGTAAATCGAGTGATAAGCAATACGTGAAGGATTTCATGATGGATGCGCATGCTCTTTCTCATGAAAAAGGAAGGAGATGACCATGGACACACTGAAAGATTTTGAGCTGTATCACAAGATCAAATATGATCGTCACAAGCCCTCGCTTGAAGTGCTGTACGATCGCTATGAACGTGTATTATATTCGTTTATTTATAAAATGACTGGAAACCGTGAGCTCGCGGAGGAAGTGCTTCAAGAGGTCTTTATCAAGCTCTGGCGCGGCATAGGAGAATATCATACGGATAAAGGGAAATTCTCTTCGTGGTTATTCATGATGTCACGCAACACGGCCATTGATCTTTTAAGAAAGCACCGGAATGAAACGGCTTTGGAAGATGAGCATATTGAATATTTAGCCGATCATCAAGAAGATGTATCAAAAGAAGTGGAATGGAAAGAGGAAAAACAGATCATACGTGAAGCAGTATCTACATTGTCAAAAGAACAGCAAACCATCATAGAAGATGTCTATTTTAAAGGAATGACACAAAAGAGCATCGCTGAAAAGCTGGGCATCCCTATTGGTACGGTAAAGGGAAGGGTTCGATTGTCTTTGAAGCATTTGCGATCGAAACTGTCTCGCGGAGGAAAGGAGGAAGAGGCATGACTCAGTGTAAACATCAAGTGATTGATTATTTCAACGGGCATTTGCAAGGAGAAGAAAAAATGCAATTTGAAGAGCACATCAAGCACTGCCCAGCTTGCAAAGAAGAGCTTGAAGAATTGACAGCGCTCATGTCTGACATTCCACTTCTAGCCGAAGACCAAACACCTCCGGCAGGGATGAAAGACCGTATTTTATCCCAGGTGTTTGAAGAAGAGACAGTCGAAGAAAACAATAGCGATAGAAAAGAGCAAAAGGCTGCACCTGAGCCAAACGAAATCAAACCGCTGCAAAAGAAACGAAACCAATGGCTATTACCGCTCGTTGCCGCACTGCTTCTTATTTCAGCAGCTGGAAATGTGTATTTCTTATCGAATGGAAAACAGCAGGCGGAAGAATCTGTCAGGGTTGTTGCCACAAAATCACTGGCTTCTGCCGCATCACCAAAAACGACAGGTGCTTTCTCAGTGATAGAGCATAACGGCAAAAAAGAACTTGTTGTGAGTGCAGACGGCTTAAAGGGTCAACTTGATTCATCTGCTGTTTATCAAGTGTGGCTCATTAAAGGAGATCAGCCAGTGCCAGCCGGTGCTTTTAAAACAGATAACAACGGGGAAGGAACCGTCACCTATGCGTTATCTGAAAAAGAAGCAAACGAATCATGGGATACTGTGGCTGTTACCCTTGAACCAAAAAAGGATAACAAGCTTCCGCAAGGTCCAGTCGTACTAAGCGCTGCTTTTTAAGTTTGATTCATGAAAAGGATGCCTTCTTGAGGCATCCTTTTTTGATAGCGAAGGGGAACATTTCGGCAAATGAAACGTAGTACATATGGAGGTGAAACAGATGAAAACATCTATAGAAAAAGTCCTATTTCTTTTATCAATCAGACACGCATTGATTGCCTGTTATTTTTTAGTCTTTCCGTTCGTTGCACAAGTCCTTTATACCCCATCACCTTTATTGCTCGTCCTCATCGCTCTTTTTATGATTCATAACCTAACAGAAAGTATTATTTGGTTCTACAAATCGAGAAGGGTCAGAAAGCACCAGTCTGGTGATCTAACAAAACGCGGGCATGTCTTTAGCCAGCTCGTGCAAAGAGTTGAACAGCTCCTCATCGTCGGTTTTGTGATTCTTTTGATCAATGAATGGATACAGGGAAGAGTAGATCTAACTACTCTCTCATTCACTCTTTTTCTATTAATCATCGTTTTTCTGCAGCACATTCAGTTTTACTACGTTCAGCTGTTTTTTAAATCCAACAGCTGGTTCACTTATGTTTTTTCTTTGCAAAAGGCACGTCCTTCATACATGGCGAGAGAGCGAAAGGCCCTGAAGAGGTCATAAATGTGCCATCACTCGTTTGACCCAGCCATAAACATCAGAAAATTATGATAAAATGTGGAAAGAAAGAATGGAGAAAGGGAGTGCGAGCGAGTGAAAGCAGTTGGACTATTGGAGTATTTACCGATTGAGCATGAGCAAAGCCTGATGGATCAAGAGGTTGAAAAGCCTAAAGCGTCTGGCAGGGATGTACTGGTGAAGATAGAGGCTGTGTCCGTAAATCCAGTTGATACAAAGGTGAGATCACCGAAGGAACAGAAGGAAGAAAAACTGAAAATTCTTGGCTATGATGCAAGCGGTACGGTTGTTGAAGTGGGCGAAGCGTGTACATTATTTCAGCCAGGCGATCACGTGTACTATGCGGGAGATATTACGCGTCAAGGCTCGAATAGTGAATACCAGCTTGTGGATGAGCGTATTGTGGCGAAAAAGCCAGCTAATCTATCCTTTGCAGAAGCAGCCGCGATGCCCCTTACAACAATTACGGCTTATGAGGCTTTATTTGACCGGATGCATATGAAGCGGAATGCAGAAGGCGCAACCCTGCTGATCATTGGTGGTGCAGGCGGGGTTGGTTCAATTGCTATTCAACTTGCAAAATTAGCGAAGGCAACTGTGATCGCAACCGCATCAAGACCAGAAACAAAAGAGTGGTGTCTGTCATTAGGGGCCGATCATATCATTGATCATCATCAGCCGCTTCTCGCGCAGCTCGAGGAAAAAGGAATCGGCGAAGTGGATTTTATTTTATGCTTAAATGATACAGATGGACATTTCAAAGGCATGGCAGAAGCCATCAAACCGCAAGGCACGATCTGTACCATTGTCGAGAACAAGCACAACCTAGACATTCAGTTACTCAAAAATAAAAGTGCGGCATTTGTATGGGAATTCATGTTCACACGTCCTATGTATGAAACAGCGGACATGATCAAACAGCATGAGCTTTTGACAGAAGCGAGTGAGTTATTTGAGCAAGGAAAAATAACGCATACCTTAACAAAGGTTCTCAGTCCGATCAATGCTGCTAACTTGAAGCAGGCACATCAAACACTTGAGCAAGGAAAGATGATTGGAAAATTTGTGCTTGAAGGATTTGAGAGAGGAGAGAACATATGACGTCATTACAATATCCGATTGGCTTATATGAACCGGTAGAAACAAAAACGAGAGCACAGCTGGAAGCATGGATTGATGAGCTGGCTGCAATCCCTGAAGAGTATGAAGCGGTGACTGCACCGTTGACAGATGCACAGCTTGATACACCTTATCGGCCGGGAGGATGGACTGTTCGTCAGCTCATTCACCACGTAGCAGACAGCCATCTAAATGCATACTTACGATTCAAACTTGCTCTCACAGAAGATACACCGGACATACGTCCATATGATCAGGAGGGATTTGCCTCACTTCCTGACAGCAAGGCGCCCATCAGTTTATCTCTGCCTTTGATCAGCAGTCTGCATCGCAGGTGGGTCACTTTACTGCGGGGAATGTCAGAGGAAGACTTCAACGCTTCTTATTATCACCCTGCCGATCAACAAACAGTGTCCTTATATGATGCAACGGGAATGTACGTGTGGCATTCAAAGCATCACCTTGCCCATATTACGGAATTAATCAAAAGAAATCAGTGGAAGTAAAGGAGTAAACGCATGTCTGGAAGGAGAATTGTCGGCGCCATGTTTATCTGTATGGCGGCATTGTTTTATATAGCGAAATATGTTCTTTTTGAGATTCATTTTTTTAGAACGAGCTTTGATGATGAGGTCAGTAAATTTCAGCTTCTTGAAGAAGTGCTTCCTGGCGGTACGTGGATCAGTATCCTTTTTCTCATCATCGGCTTAGCCTATCTTTTATGGGATGATAGGGAAGTCATTCGTAAAAATCTTTTCACCCCAGATCGACAAGAAGAAACAAAAAAGACGGACCCCAAGTGACCGTCTTTTTTCCTTTTCTTTTGTTAGCCGCGTTCAGGACGCAGTGCTTTTTCTAAGATAGCAAGGCCTTCATTGACTTTTTCTTTTTCCTCGTCATTGAGCCGTTGTAGGGAATTTTTGATTTTTTCGTGTCCTTTTTGATAAATACTTCTGAAAATATTTTTCGCTTCCTCTGTCAGCTCTACGACAATGATTCTCCGGTCACGCTCAGAGTGCTTTCGCACGACAAAGTTAGACTGTTCTAACCGGTCAAGCAGACCTGTCATATTGGACAAAGAAGCGCCCATTTTTTCAGCGATTTCGGATACTTTGAGAGAGCCATGGTTATTGAGCAGCATGAGCACCTTCATTTGAGGCATACTCATATCAAGCTTCATCCATTCAGAAACATCTCCAAGACCTGCAGCTGTGAGCACTTTCATATAAAGAACCCATGTCTTTTTTTCCTCTGGAGATAGAATCTCTTCTTTTAATACGGTGGTGTCATGAATATTATATTCCACGCTTGTTCACTTCCTTTAAGCGGCTCTTTTTCTTTATATTACTGATTTTTACTTCTAATTGAAAGGTTCGTCAAGCTTTTGAATGTTAAACTGCATGAATCAAGTGGTATTTGTTGTATAATAATGTTCAGTTGAAATAATTGAAGCAACCTAGAAAGTTGGGAAAAACATGTGGAACAAAAAAACGGGTATGACGATCTTAAAAATGCTTTTTCCGATCGTGATTATCCTTGTCTTGATCTTTGTCGCGAAGCAGGAGCTAAGCGGACTTTCCATTAAAAAGACGTTTTATATTATTGACAGCTTGAACCGAATGGATTTGTTTATTCTTGTCTTTCTTGGACTTGTTGCGGTTTTATCGATGTCCTTATATGATTTTATTTTACGGAAAAGCCTAAATATGCCGATCAGCGGTTGGAAAACGATTCGCATTTCCTGGATTGCAAACTCCTTTAACAGTGTTCTTGGATTCGGCGGTCTATCAGGAGCAGGGCTTAGAACGCTTCTCTATAAGGAGTACATAACAGATACGAAAAAACTGCTGAAAGGCATTGCCCTTTTGACTTCCTCTGTCCTTTTGGGCTTATCTATTTTCAGTGATCTGATCTTGGTCAGGGTGCTTCCTGTTGAAAGTATTATCAGCCAGGAGCCGTGGCTATGGGCATTTGTCATTATCTTTGCCTGTATTGTACCAATATATATCGTCATGGCTTCCATTCGAAAAAGCTCGATTGAGAGCGGTGAAAATGGACTAAAGCATCCAATTTACGCTTATATCGGTGCATCGTTTTTAGAATGGCTGGCAGCTGGACTTGTCATGTACATGGCTGTCGTCTCTATGGGAATGAATGTCGATGTCCGAATTGTATTAGGTGTATTTGCGATTGCATCAATTGGCGGTTTAATCAGTATGGTTCCGGGCGGATTTGGTTCGTTTGACCTCATCTTTTTACTGAGCATGCAGTACATTGGTTTTGATAAAGAGATGGTTCTGACGGCGCTCGTCTTGTATCGCTTCGTGTACTCAATCTTCCCGTTTATCCTAGGGCTTTGTCTAGCTGCTTACGATTTAACGGGCACGACGCTTAGACGTCTTGAAGGCAATCCGAAAATGGCACCTGCCATTGAAACAACGAACGTCTTAATTGTTTTGCACCGTGCTTTATTAATCCGGTTATTGTACGGATCTTTATCGATTTTAACCTTTGGAAGCGGCTTGCTCATCATGGCATCTGTTGTGCTTCCAGTCGATCGATTAGGTGTGATTACCAGCATTCCGCGCTTTCTTTTATCAGGATTTAATGGTCTTTCCTTAATGTTCGGAATCATTCTGATGATTTTGTCCATTGAAGTGTATAAAAGAACGAAAAGATCGTACGTGCTGACAATGATCTCTTTAGCAGGCGGTTTTGTGTTTACTTTGTTAAAGGGGTTTAACCTCAGTCTGATCTTTATTTTGCCAGTCATCATGGCTGTGTTTTTCTCTCTTCGAAATCAATTTGTGAAGCAGCAGGCACCTTATTCTTTGAATCAGTTTGTGGCGGCTGCCGCTGGATATTTATTCGTGCTCTTTAACTATAATGTCATTGGCAACTATATTTGGACAAAAATAGGGCATTTCTTGAGTAAGGATTATCTCGTTCACAATGAACGGCATATCACGATGACAAGCATGATTGCTCTCATCGGTGTCCCGCTTTTCTTCTTCATTAGTAAATTGATTTTTAATAAGAAAGCATTTCCGATTGGAGAAAAAGCAGATGAGGAAAAATTAAAAACGTTTTTAGAAGAAAAGGGCGGAAATGCCCTCAGTCATCTTGGCTTTTTAGGCGACAAAAAACTATTTTTCTCAAGTGACGGAGAAGCGATGCTTCAGTTTGGACGAATTGGCCGCTGCGTCATTGTGCTCGGAGATCCATCTGGACGTGAGGCGTCTTATCCGCTTGTACTTGAAGAGTTTTTACAGGAGACAGAAAAAGCCGGCTACCGCGTCGCTTTTTATCAAGTAGAACGAGAAGGGATGGCTCTTTATCATGACTTAGGCTTTCACTTCTTTAAGCTTGGGGAAGAAGCCATGGTCGATTTAGAAACGTTTACTCTGTCAGGTAAGAAAAAATCAAATTTACGAGCTGTGGCGAATAAATTTGAACGAGAAGGCTACACCTTTGAAATGCTGGAACCTCCCTTTTCAAATGAGTTGATCTCAACTTTAAAACAAATCTCTGACAGCTGGCTCGGAAAGAAGAAAGAAAAAGGATTTTCGCTCGGTTATTTTCAAGAAGACTATCTTCAAAAAGCACCGATTGCGATTCTAAAGGATGAACAAGGGCAAATCATTTCCTTTGTATCATTAATGCCGATGTATCAAGAAGGGGAGATTTCCATCGATTTAATGCGTCATATGCATGATGCACCGAACGGGATGATGGATGCGCTGTTTATCCACCTGTTTCAATGGGCGAAAGAAAAAGGCTATAAATCGTTTAACATGGGAATGGCACCTTTATCGAATGTGGGGACGTTCCATCAGTCCTTTCTTACGGAGCGTTTGGCGAGTGTTATTTTCAACAATGTCAGATATATGTACAGCTTCAGCGGTTTACGGTCGTTTAAACAGAAGTATAAGCCTGAATGGCGCGGGAAATATTTAGCGTATAAAAAAAATACGTCACTGCCTGTCACAATGGTGCTTGTCACCAAGCTGATTGGGACGGACCCAAATCGAAATCGGCGTCCATAAACCAAAAGACCTTTACCTTTCACTAGGTGAAGGTTTTTTTAGACAAAAGAATAGCAAAAGTGGTAAAGTTGAAGGGTAAGGGGGATGTTCATATGACATTAAATGAATGGTTTACAAAGGGATTAGCTGAACGTACATATGTACACAACATGGAGAAAAACCGGGAAAATCTACTCACGGTGTACAACCAGTACGCAATTCATCAAAAAGAAAAAGAGCTGCTTCAAAAGCTGCAAAAGAAAAAGCTCAGAGCACTTGTCATCACAGCGGATTGGTGCGGGGATGCAATGGTCAATGTCCCGATTTTCATGCGTATTGCAAATGAAGCACTCATTGATGCGCGCTATTTCATTCGGGATGAGAATCTAGACCTGATGGATCAGTATTTAACGAACGGGACCGCAAGATCGATTCCGATTATCGTCATCATTGATCAGGACGGAAATGAAGTGGGGAAATGGGGACCTCGCTCAGCAGAAGCACAGCGCTTTGTGGACGAGAAAAAACCGGACAAAGATGCACCTGATTATGAAGAAGCTTTTCAAGTATTTGCGAAAGAAGCCGCACATCACTATACGACAGACCGTTACTTATGGAAAGATATTGAGAAAGAAATAGTAGAAGTTTTGGCAAAAATATAAACCAAAAGACTACTTCGCCGCAATGGGAAGTAGTCTTTTTTTATCTTGTTTTTGCGTTTTACCTACAAAACCACCGCATAAAGGTGTAGAAAACCGCAGAATTCTATCAAAAACCGCAGAAAACCGCAAAGCACCACGATTTTCCCAACCACTTTTAGTTGAAAAACCTCATATATGCCATGAAATCAATGATTTTGCCCTTATCCAAAGGCTCATATAACGCACAAGGGTTGGCTTTTTCCCAATACAAGAGGCCCAGCAACTATAGTAATCTAGTTGTAATCTCCTTTGAACGAACTAAAAAAATGACAGAAAAGGACAGGCGATCAATTTATGAAAAAAATCATTTATCTCGATCAAGAAAAAAAGAAGCTCGCTGAATCGAAAAAAAGAGAACAGCGTTCCATCAAATCACTGAGACTGCTTGTGTTTTATGATGGACAAAGTCCTTCATGTGCAAAAATGATTGATTTGTTAAAATCACTCGATTGGAAAAATCGGATTCACTTTGAATCCTTTAGACACTCGCAGCTGCTCAGGCTGAATAAAATCAGTGAAGAGAAGGCGGAAAAACGAATCGTGTCTATTTCCCTAGCCAAAAATCAAAAGAATTCAGGGATCTATACTTGGCTGCGTATGGCTTGCCATATCCCTGCATTATGGGGAACGGTCCCATTCATCATGCTCAGTATATGGCTTGGCTTTGGACAGCATGCGTACGATTTTTTTGCAAAAAGACGGTATATTCATTCTGTCAAACGGATGAACCATCATGACACAGATCAACAAAAGACTATTTAATAAATAGAAAAAGCATGACCTTCGATCGGCAGAAGGTCATGCTTTTTTGTAATAGGGAAGATATACTGTTAAATGATCTAGCAGCTTCTTTGTGTAGAACTTATAGGCCTGATCATCAAGCTCAGCACCTGCATAGGTAAGCAAGGTTCTAAGCGCAAACAAATATTCACTGTGCAGCTCATTGTGTTCAAAGTAAGGAAGGGCTGCTTCGATCAAATAGGTTTTCAAATCAAGAGGATTTTCCTCAATCATCAATTTATAGATTTTGATCATATATAAACAGTTTGGCTGAATACGAGGCTGTTTTAACAGCTCATGTATGTAGGGAAGTGCCTTTTTGCGGTCATATTCAGCATATAGTGTCGCAATTTCATATAGCGTTTCACAGTAGCGATCTTCTATCTGTTCTTGATTAAAGTAATTGAGTGAATCTAGTAAATAAGGCACAGCTGAAGAGAAATCACCTTCACGTTTTAAAAGCACCCCGTAATAAAAATATGCGGACATTTTAATATAGGCATCAGGGTAAAGGGAAGTGTGCAAAATCACTTCCTTTATATATTTCTTCGCAGTTTGATAGGCTTTTAGTTCAAGTGAGATCACGCCGTGAATAAGTGTACAGTGAATAATCCGCTTGAAATTGTTCTTTTGTCTATATAAATCCATCGCTTGATGTGTCGCTTCAAGCGCGTCACCGAGCTGTCCCATGTTTCCGAGTGCTTTTGCATAGTGATAATACAAATCACTTTGTTCAACTGAGGCGTAGGAAAAGCAGCTTTCAAGCTTTTTCAGCCCATCCTCAAGCTGACCAATTTTAATTTGATGAATACCGTCTAGATATTCAAAAATTTCTTTTTCCGTTTCAATAAACGTTTTTTCGAATTTTTTGAGCACGCGGTGTGTTTTTAAGGCAAGCGGCTGTTTTTCCGTTAATAAATAAAATTGAAATAAAGACAAATGATACTGAATGCCTAAATCCAGTGAAAAGAACTGCTCCTCGTGCTGAATGATCATTTCTGCATTTTGTTCAGCCTGATCGAGAGCATAGAAGTACATATTCATTTGAAACTCATCCAAAAGTGATAGCAGATGACGTGCCTTTTGTGACAGCTTTTCTTGGCTGATACCAAGCCGTTCAAGCAGCAGATTGATCGTATCTTGATTGGCCTCCTTTGAGCCATTTTCAATTTTACTTAAATGAGAGACAGAACAAATTCCTTCTGCCAATTCAGATTGGGTCATATTTTGTTTATAACGATAGAGTTTAATGATTTGTCCAATATTAATTTTCATTCCATCCAGAAGCCTCCCTTCCAATCATGGTTGAAAGCCTTTTGACAAAAAAACTGAATCAGACAAAATGGGAATACTTGAAAATCATTTCATCATCTTGGCTTTTTTCTCAAAATTTGTTTAAAACGTAATATGATTGTAACATTACTTGAAAAAGTCAAACAACTATTTAGCAGACGGGGAGGAGAGATACTTGATTTGCAACTGCACGCGATGATGTTTATAATGTGAATGAGAATCAATTTCAATTAAGGTTGATTGAGAGGATGACATATATGCCAGAAACGAAACAACAAACAGACGCGTTAACGGTTCGAGACGCTGTCAGATATAGACGATCGATTCGCAAATTCAAAGACACACCGGTGACGATTGAACAGCTTCAGCCGCTATTAGAGGATGCAGTCTATGCGCCGAACCATAAAATCACGGAGCCGTGGCGCTTTTTATATGCGGTGACGGATGAAGCCAAAGCCACATTTGTAGAGCGCTTCATTGCTTTCTTTCAGCGCAACAACCCAGATGCAAAAGAAGAAAAGATCAATCAATACAGAGATTACTTTTCTAAGGTTCCAGCGCTTTTACTTGTCGTACTAAAAGAAGACGAGAACCCTGTGGTGAGAAATGATGATTTTGCCGCCGTGAGCGCGCTTATTCAAAATCTCCAGCTGCTTGCATGGGATCAAGGAATCGGTATGGTATGGAAGAGCGGACGTATTTTATACGATAAAGGCTTTCAACAAGACATGGAATTAAAGGAAAACGAACGGTTCGCTGCGATCCTTCATATAGGTTATCCAGAAGAGGTGCCAGAGGAAAAATCACGCCAGAAAGCATCAAGTCTTCTTACTGAAATCAAATAAAAGAAAAGCAGACCGCTGAATAAGGTCTGCTTTTTTACTTATTGTTTTTTGGCGCGCTGATCGGCTGCTTTCATACGTGCCATTGCTTTTAAGTCATTCGGATCTGCAAGTTCTTTGGAAAATTCAACATATTCGCCATCCGTCTCTTGTGCTGCGAGCTCGTGGTTGGATTTTTTGTGTTGGTCTTTTTTCGAAGCCTTTCCCTCCTTTACAAGATCACTTTAGTTATGTGCTTGTTGGAGGGGAATATCCGTCTTATTTGTTTCTTTTTTCTGCTGCTCTTTCCGCTTTTTTGAATTCCTGCTGATACAGGACTTCCTGAGTTTTCTTCAGCTTCGAAGTTGGCTGGTGTTCTTTTTTCTTCATCAAAATCGCCCCCTCATATCATTTCTAATAGGATGGGTGTTTTTGACAACATTTATTCCTCAGAATGCAAAATCGCTTCTTTTAGTTCAGGGTGCAAAAAGTCATAAGAAGAGAGCAGTGCTTTTTTTGGCAGAGCACGCTGGCCTTCTAAAACAAGCAATGACATTTCACCGAGTGCCGTTTTGATCACAAACGATGGCACCTTCAGCCAATGGGGACGGTGAAGGGCAGAAGCAATGGTTTGTCCAAGCTGTTTCATTTGAACAGGATTCGGTGATGTCACATTGAGCGGGCCTGACAGGTCGTCATTATGAATCGCATAGGCAATGAGATGTGCCACATCCTCAACATGCACCCATGAAACCCATTGCGAGCCAGCGCCAATTGTCCCGCCGGCAAACATCTTGTAAGGAAGTGTCATCAGCGGCAGTGTACCTTTTTCTCCTAACACGACGCCAAAGCGTGTGTAGACCGTACGAATGCCGAGGGCTTTAATCTTTTGCCCCTCAGCCTCCCAAAGTTTTGATGTATGACTTAAGAAATCAGTATCCGCAGGAGGTGACTCCTCCGTAAAATCTCCTGTTTGAGATGTGCCATAAATCCCGACAGCACTTGCTTGAATCAGCACAGTTGGTTTCGATTCCTGCGCTTCTATTATGCGTCTTACCTCTTGTGTTGATTTGAGACGGCTGGAGAGGATGCCTTCTTTTGCCTTGTCTGTCCAGCGTGTGAAAATGGATTTTCCAGCAAGGTTAATCCATACATCGATGGCAGGCAATTCATGCTCAGGCGCAGCACCTTCGGTAAGCCACTGCACATAATGTAAATGATTTTGTTCGGATTCCTTTGGATTTCTTGTTAAAATATATAGATGATGTCCCTCAGCAGCGAGCACTTTTGTAACATGCTGGCCGATAAAACCGGTTCCTCCGGTAATGGCGATATTCAATTGACATCTCTCCTCTCATATACATACCTATATCTTTCACGATTTTGAATCAGAAGAAACATCCTGACTGTTTTGGAAAAGGAGTGATCACAGGATGCCCTATATTACAAAAATTTCTGCTCAGAAAAACAATACAGAGCGGGTCAACATCTTTCTTGATGAAAAGTACGCCTTTAGCGTTGATTTAGATGTGCTCGTCCAGCACGATTTGAAAAAAGGCAAAGAGCTGGACGAAGCAGATATCATTGAGATTCAATTCGGTGATTCGGTGAAAAAAGGATTTCAGCAGGCCGTTGATTATTTATCCTACCGTATGAGATCAGTGAAAGAAGTCACCGATTATTTAACGAAAAAAGAAATCCCGGCACCTGCTATTAGTGAAATTATACACAAATTAAAGCATTATAAGTATGTAAATGATCTTGAATTTGCAGAAGCCTATGTCAGCACCCATCGCAAAACGAACAGCAAAGGACCGTCCGTCCTAAAAAAAGAATTGAAGCTCAAGGGGATAGACGATGACACGATTGAGCAGGCGCTATCGCAATACCCTGATGACTTACAGCTCGAGGAAGCTGTTAAGCAGGTTCTCAAGCTTGTCAAAAAAGAAAAAAATCGTTCTGCAAAAGAGATCGAGCAGCGCATCAAGCTGCAGCTGCAGCGAAAGGGTTTTTCGTTTGAGATCATTGATAAAGCCCTTCAAGAAGCCTATGATGGACAAGAAGAGGAAAAGGAAGAAGAAGCCCTCCTTTATATGCTGGAGAAGGCAAAACGCAAGGTAGGGTATGACGGATCATTTGAAAAGAAGATGAAAGTGAAGCAATTTTTATTCAGAAAAGGCTTTGATCTTGATACAATTGATCACGTTTTAGACAAAGGGGAATGACAGATGGAAAAACGCTATAGTGAAATGACAGAATATGAATTGAAGCAGGAGATTGCCGCCCTTTCTGAAAAAGCACGAAAGGCTGAGCAGCTTGGCATTGTAAATGAATACGCAGTTTTAGAACGAAAAATCGATATGGCAAAAGCCTATTTATTAGATCCAGCCTCGTTTCAAACGAAAACGACTTATCAAATCAAAGACACAGAAGAAGAGTTTTATGTGGAATATTTAAATGGCGTGTTTGCGTGGGGATACAGAGTATCGGCTCCAAATAAGGAAGATGCCCTGCCGATTTCAATGCTGACGCAAAAGGACTGATCCAAAGAGATCAGTCCTTTTCTTTACTTCGAACGTTGTTTACGGACGTTGTTCTGAAGTACGATGTCGTGCTGCGTTTGCTGCGTTTCTCCGTTGACCTGAGAGGCAGAATGCTTTGCATTTGCCCATGGTTGAGGGTAAGCGGTTGTCCTTAATTGAACAAAGTCTGCCATATACGATTTCCCATTTGAACTCATATCTCAAGCACTCCCTTTGGAAAAATTAGCGTTTCCCTGATGCCCTCATACGTTCCTGTGGACGTGTATTCGTTTCACCATTCGGCCGTTTAGACGCATAAGCATCTGTAGCGCCTGGTTCGCCTTCAAACTTGTGATTTACCTGATTTGGAAAGCCTTTTGCTTTATTACGCATATCGATTCCCTCCAAACAATACAAATCATTTGCGTCTTTTGAAGACGTAAGGGTAGTATATGAAAAAAGAAGTTTTTTTAAAAAGGCACTTTCTGCTAGATGAAGGAGGAACAGGCATGGAACAATACTTTGAGCGATTAACAGAACAACTTATGGAAAAAAACAATATGCTGACATATGACGAAGCACGTACATGGGTAGAGCTGCTTTGGAGTGATTTTGAAACGACTTATGCAAAGGCTGGCCGCAAGTATAAAGGACAGGAAACAACAGAACGAATTGTCCAAGAGTGGATCGAGAGCTACGGCGCACAGCTGCATCTATTTCAAAATAAACAATCAAAGGCAAACGAGCATCTGCAACAAAACAATCGAGGGCTGCTTCATTAAAAGGTTGCCCTTTCACTTCATTCATCTTTTTCAATAAATAGGAAAATATACAAATGAACAAATAACTTTATGAAACAATACCCAGTCTGTGATCGAAATTACAGGCTTTTTACAATGATTAAACTTAAAATTACATTAAATTCATCCTGCTGAAAATCACTGGAAATAAAACTCTGATATAATGAAACGATTAAAGAGACATGTAATTTATGGATAATAAAAAAGGGTTTCGTTTTCTGACAAAAAAGGAATAATGAACATATCAGACTATGTGAAAAAAGTGAAGAGAAGGTGCGATATGGAACGGGAATTGCTCTCTGTGATAATTCCTTCTTACAATGAAGGTGAAAACATCAGACGAATCTTTGAGGCACTCGAGGAAGAGTTTCGCGATTTTCATTATGACTTTGAAATCATCTTTGTGAATGATGGAAGCAAAGACAATACGCTTCAATACATGAGAGAGCTCTCTCGCAAAAGTGCAAAGGTCAAATATATATCCTTTTCGCGTAACTTTGGAAAGGAAGCCGCTATTTTGGCAGGTCTTGAACATGCAAAAGGAGCAGCTGCGATTATTATGGACGCCGATCTGCAGCACCCGACGTATTTAATTCAGGACTTTGTCAGAGGGTATGAAGAAGGCTACCATCAAGTCATTGCCAAACGGAATCGTAAAGGTGACAGCAAGCTGCGCTCTTACCTGTCATCCATGTACTATAAGGTGATGAACAAGGTAGTAGAAGTGGACTTGCGTGATGGCGTCGGGGATTTCCGTTTAATTTCACGCCAAGCCATCGATGCACTGCTTCAGCTGAAAGAGGGAAATCGTTTTTCAAAAGGGCTTTTTTGCTGGATTGGGTTTGAAGAAAAGGTCATCTATTATGAAAATGTAGAAAGACAGCATGGTGATACAAAATGGTCACTGAAAAAATTATTTAACTATGGCATAGATGGCGTCATTTCTTTTAACAACCGCCCGCTGCGAATTTGTTTTTATACTGGCATACTGATCTTATTTCTCTCATTGATTTACATCGTGGCCACCTTTATTCAAATCGTCAGAACGGGCATTATGGTGCCGGGTTATTTTACTTTAATATCGGCTGTGCTGTTCCTCGGAGGTGTCCAGCTTTTGAGTCTAGGCGTGATTGGAGAATATATTGGCCGTATCTATTATGAAACGAAAAAGAGGCCGCATTATTTAATCCAGGAATCAAATGTGATGGAACAAGAGACAAGCTCAAAGGAACAAGACCGAGTGTTAACGCAGTTATTTAAATAACGTGGAGTCAAATAACCGGCAAGCACGAATCGCTTGCTGGGTTGTTTTGTTTCAAAGAACAGTGGATCTTTTGTGGAAAGGATTTAGATGATGAAACGTAGATGGATAATCATAGGAATGTGCCTCATTCTCGCTTTATTAGGACACTCCTTTTTCTTATATGAATATACGCAAGGCCGGTATATGACAGGAGATGGAGACGGGATCTCACAAATGCTCCCATTTAAAAAGCTGCTTTACGATGAATACGTCAAAGGGAACTTCTTTTATTCCTATCAATTCGGTCTAGGCGGCGGTACATATACGCAATTAGGTTATTATTTCACAACGTCGACTGTTTTTATGGTCACAGTTGCTGTCGTCTGGCTGATGAATGCACTTCATCTTATCCAGTCAACGGACATCCATTTCTGGGCAAATGCCGTCATTTGGCTGAGTGTGATCAAGCTGACACTTATTCTGTTCATCGCTTACCGTGTGCTTCTTTCAATGGTTCAGCATAGGCTGAGCGCATTAACAGGAGCCGCAATTTACGGATTGTCTATTGTGTATTTTCGGCATCAAACGTTTTGGGAGTTTTTCACCGACAGTATGATGTGGCTCCCGCTGCTTGTACTTGGGGTTGAACGGATTTTCAAAACGGGTAAGCCGGCTTGGTTTATTGCGAGTTGCAGCCTGATGCTCATCAACAATTTTTACTTTGCTTATATTCATTTTATCTTTTTAGCGATCTATCTTGTCTTCAGATATATCATCAAGCTGCGAAGTGAGGAGAACGGGTGGAAGGTATTCTGGACGCTGGCGGTCTCTACGCTGTTATCCTTTGGTATCAGTGCTGCCTTTTTTGTCCCGTCTGTCTATGGATTTCTTAATAATATAAGACCGCCATATGATCAATCTATACCTTGGTTTGATCTGCATGATCATCTGCTGTTTACAAGCAGGGTGTATTTATTACCTGTGATTTTTCTCATTTGTATGTTCCTCGTTCCGCTTTACCGGAACAGGTGGTTTTTTATGTTTACATCGATCAGCGTTCTGCTTATTGTTTTTCACTACAGTCCAAAGATGGCGAGCGTGTTTAATGGTTTTTCAGCACCGCAGTACAGATTTGAATACATTCTTGCCTTTACAGTTGGAGCGGTCGTAGCCATCACCATCAAGCATTTCTCGCAAATCGAGTGGAAGTGGAAAAAGCGTGCGGTCTTAGGCGCTTGGATCGTGTTTCTTCTCGCAGTCATCTTATCAGAACGAGCAAAGGGAAATATGGATGTTGTTGTATTTACAGCCATAGGACTGCTTGTGATCAGCGTGTTTTTCCTTGTGATTCATGCGGAAAAACGCCAGCACCTTCGTCTCTTTTCAGCTGTGCTCATCGTTGTCAGCTTACTGACAGCAGGCGTGTATCAGCAGGGCTACTTATCTGAAAGAAGCAATATTAAGAGCGTATCAGATACGTATCTGAATAGTGAGGCATATGCTGGACATGAGCAAATGAAGCTCATTCAGCAGATTCAAAGCCGCTCTTCAAAAGATCCGCTTGCCCGGATTGATTGGATGAATGGCGTGCGCAACAATACCCCGTTATTTGAAGGCTTTCAAGGCATGAGTGCGTATTCAAGTATATTGAATCAGCAGTTGCTCAATTTCTACTGGAATGACCTGCAAATCGATATGGGACGTGAAAGTGTCAGCCGTTATGCAACAATGGGGGACAGGGTGAATTTATACAGCCTGACCTACGGAAAGTATTATATGAGAGACAATACGATGCCTTACTCACCACCAGCTTATTTTAAGCCAATATTGGAAAGCGAGCATTATAAAGTGTATGAAAATACACGGCCGCTGCCATTTGCAAGAACAACAAGCGCCGTTTATTCAGAAGAATCCTTAAAAAATGCCTCAGCGCTTGATAGAGAGCATGCAATGCTGCAAGGTGTGATTTTAGACAAAAAAGGAAACGCTGAAATTGAGCGCACGCCAAATCGAGTCAAGGATACAAATATTCATACCGAACAAGCTATATACGAACATGGTGTGCTTGATGTATACGGAGAAACAGGCGGCCTGAATATCACGCTGCCAGATGATATGGCCCGCGCTGGAGATGTGTATGTGAGCTTTTATGTGAAGCGGACAGACCGAAACGAAGGATTTCAGTTATCCGTTGACAACTACGTCACCTCACGAAAAAGCAATACATCCATCTACAAAACAGGCGTCAATGAAGTGACGATTCGAGTCCCTGCGGAAAAAATCCTTTCCATTCGAGTACCAAAAGGGACGTATGAACTCGATCAACTGAAGCTGTACCAAGAGCCTTACCGCATTCTAGAAAAAGCATATGAAAAAGAAAAACAGGATAATGGCAGCCAGCAAGTAAAGCTCGAAAACAACCGCTTTACGATTTCATATGATAACAAACGCGGCGATGATTATATGATCTTGCCAGTACCATATGAAAAAGGCTGGGAGCTCACGGTAAACGGAAAGCATACCGATATTGAACAAGCCAATTACGCCTTTATCGGTTTTCCAATAGAAAAAGGCAAAAATGAGATTGTGCTAACCTACTATCCGCCTTATATCAGAATTCTCGCGTTGATTTCACTCGTCAGTTTGATCGGTGCGATCCTATATGCACGAAGAAAACACAAGAAACACCACTTTTCATCATAAGTGGTGTTTTTTTATCTTCCAAGGGCTGATCGAGCATGCTATCCATCATATGAAGCAAATCATTGAGCTTTTTTCTCAAACGAAAACGTCGCATAATCAAACAAAAAATGAAACAACCAAAGGCTCAGGGCAAAGAGGATTTCCTCAGAAGTAGACAGCAAAATGCCGCCCACCAATTCATCTGATAAATAGACAGCACCCCAAATAAACAAAAGATGAATGGATATGGCATAAAAAACGATGGAGCGTTTTTTGGAACGGCACTTTCTAACAACCCTCATGAGCATATGCTCCACATGCTCAAAGGATATCCCAAGTACCACATAGATGCCCATAAATAAAAGCATCGATAAAATCGATTGATAAAAAGCACCCGTTAAATGAAAGAACAGTACACAAAACAACAAAAATATGTAACAGACAGCCGACGCCGCCATGAACCATTTCAGCCCTTGCCATAAAGCGTGAACAGATTGCTGCATAGTTGAACAAACACTCCCTTACATGAAGATACCTGCAAAAAGGACAGCCTTTTTGCAGGAAGTCATACGTTAATCCTCTTTTTTAGGTGCAGCGATCACAGGATGTTTTTCAGCATCAAGCAGTTTTAAGAAATCTTCGCCTTGATCTAAATGATCAAGAACAAGCTGTTTCGGTGTGACCGCAAGCCACTGATTAAGTGAGATATCTGCATAATGATCGCTCTTAAAGATTTCTAAGAAATAAAGCGGTTCGTCGCCTGTATTTTCTACATAATGCCCCATCGCAAATGGGACATATCCAACGTCTCCCGCCTGATAGTTGAAGGTTCTCGCATGTCCATCAGAAGCGAATACCGTCATTCGTGCTTTTCCAGAAATGAAATATTGCCATTCATCCGTATTTGGATGCCAATGCAGCTCGCGAATGGCACCTGGATCAACTTTCACAAGAGCGGATGCAATCGTTTTAGACGCTTTGAAATTGGTAGAGTCCGCAATCCACACTTGTCCGCCACTTGACGTAATCGGCTCCTGTTTTAACAGCTCATATTTAAAGGAATTCGGGACTTCTCCTTGCTCTGTTTTCACCTTGTCACATTCAAGGGAACCAGGAATTCCTTTTTGGAAAATATATTTTTCTTTCTCTGGCAGCTTGTCAAACTGCTCTTTTGTCATACCGAAGTTCTTAAGCACGACTTCCTCTGGCGTATGGGCAAGCCAATCGGTTACTTGGAACGTACTATTTTCTGAGAATGACCCATCATCAAACACAAGCAAGAATTCAGCTCCCGGTTCAAGTGCTTGGATAGAGTGCGGCAGGCCAGAAGGGAAGTACCACAAATCACCCTCAGTCACATCCTCTGTAAAATTGCGCCCCTCTGCATCAACCGATGTAATCCGAGCTTCCCCATAAATCATGTACGCCCATTCCGCTTCCTTATGCCAGTGCAGTTCACGAATGGCACCAGGCTTTAATCGCATATTGACAGATGCAAGACTTTTAGAGATCGGCAGTTCGCGGACTGTTACCTCACGAGCGTAGCCGCCTTTTTCTAAACGATTGTGTGTATCAGAAAAAGAATATTTCAGGTTGGAGACCGTTCCATGATCGGTTTCTGGCGGCGTGAGCATATCTGGATTTTGTCTGTCCCGCTCGAGATTACGTGGAATTTTGACCGTTGCTCCTTTTTCTCCTCGAATCGGCTGTGGTATTCCATTTTGCTTTTCACTCATGATAAAATCCCCTTTCAACATCGTATTGTGTGAGGTGACAAAAGGCCTTTCATTTCGCCCTCGTTTTCATAAGGTGAAACGAATCAAGCAGATGTCAATCTGATTCATCATTTTTTTGAGCAGCGACTAATCGTTGGATGAGCTTGCTTAATTCATCAAACTTTCGTTCAAAGCGTGTCAGCAAGTAAACCGTCAAAATGGCAGGGAAGCCAGACTGACCGAGCTGCTTCAGCCATTCCTCTGAAAAAAAGGTCTCCATTTGTCTCACCTCCCAGCGGATACTCGTCTTCTATATAAGTGGTATGAAAGAAGAAATAGGAAATCAAAGGGGGAGAAAATGAACCATTAGACCCGTCTCACGAAGTTTACTTTTTTTAACTTTTGTCCACTTAATGCTAGTAGAGGGAACAAAGGGGAGGATGCACATGGATTATCGGCTGTTATTGAAAGCAAAATGGAAGGAAATCATTGATCACCCACTCATTCAGCAGTTTTTAAGCAACCCGAAAAACGAGCAGCTGCTCCGGCAAGTTATGGAAGAGCCAAACGAGGAAAATGCCAAAAAACTAGATTCCGAGTTCAAACAGTTCTATCAGAAAATCCGCATCATCAAGTATATCTCCACAATGATACGCATCTTTTCAGTCGACTTTGACAAACGAGTCAAAAAGAAGCAGCAGCGTTTTCCACTCATACTCGATCATCCTGATACACAAGAAGTGAAAGACCCTGTTCAAACAGATACGTATGAAGCCGTGCTCTTCAACCAGCAAGACTTAGGGGAGCATCTGCAAGACCAAACATTGTACAAGGCCTACCAGCTGCTGACAGACAAACAAAAAATGGTCTTAACCCAAATCTATGTCGAAGGCCAAACGATGAAAGAAATAGCCGATCAGTTAGGCGAAACAAGACAAAACATCTCAAAGATTCACAAAAAAGCGCTCAACAAACTAAAAGAAAAAACAGGGGGAGATGTCCGTGCCCGAAGACAAAATGACCAATGGAGAAATGGAAGAACTCATTGAAACCTTCACACCCATGATCAAAAAGAAACTACAAAACACGGCATATCAAGAAAGAGAAGACCTCGAACAAGAACTCTATATCAAACTCATCGAAAAAATAGACCGGCTGATTTACCAAGAAGGACCTGGATTTTGGGAGTTTATTGTGGAATATATGACGAAGATGTAAGAGGAACTGATGGTGCGAATGTCAGGTGAACATAAAATCATCGGGACATTCGCACCTTTTCATTCGACAAAATTGAGAAAAAATGTATATTTTATGAAGGAGAAAACAAAATTCTATATTGAAATTTGAGGATTTTGCCTATCATTTCCTAAAAAATGTTACAATTAGGGCAGAAATCGCAGTCGCACTCTACATGAGTGCGTGGATTGAAATTAGTTTTTTATGATAAGACCTATCTAGACTTCTCGTCGCACTCTACATGAGTGCGTGGATTGAAATTGTCCCCTCCACTTCAAAGACCCCAAAGAAATTGTCGCACTCTACATGAGTGCGTGGATTGAAATACACATGCGATATTTTGGTTCTTTATGCAGAAACCGTCGCACTCTACATGAGTGCGTGGATTGAAATAGTTTGATGCAAGACGATTTAAGGAGACAGACGCTGTCGCACTCTACATGAGTGCGTGGATTGAAATCGCAAAGTCATCATAATACCGTTTTTACGAGAAAGTCGCACTCTACATGAATGCGTGGATTGAAATTTGAAGTTTAATTGCTTGCCATAGTCTAACGGTGTCTCACTCTATATGAGTGCGCGAATTGAAATACTTTGGTGATTTGAACCGCTATTACTCACGTATGTCGCACTCTACATGAGTGTATGGATTGAGGTAGCTTGAAAGAAATGTTGACAGTTGCGCTTGATTTAGGAGTGAAAAACATGACTCTGGCTCAGTAGTCATGTTTTTAAATGAATTCAAACCTGTTGATGAAATAATGAATAAGTACCTTTAGAGCAATAGTTGTTAATTAAATAGGATTAAGAAATATTCGGTGCGAATGTGAGGTGAACATAAAATCCCCGGGGCATTCGCACCTTTTTATTCGACAAAATTGAGAAAAAAAGTATATTTTATGAAGGGGAAAACAAAATTCTATATTGAAATTTGAGGATTTTGACTATTATTTCCTGAAAAATGTTACAATTAGGGCAGAAATCGCAGTCGCACTCTATGTGAGTGCGTGGATTGAAATAAGCTCAACTCCACCAACCTTTTCAACTTTTGGTGTCGCACTCTATGTGAGTGCGTGGATTGAAATACCCGCAAGCGTTGCTTCAATGAGCCGCACCTTTGTCGCACTCTATGTGAGTGCGTGGATTGAAATACCTTGTGTAACATATAGATAATCCATCGGGAACGTCGCACTCTATGTGAGTGCGTGGATTGAAATAAATTCAAGTGACTAAGGTTGTTCCACACAAGCAGTCGCACTCTATGTGAGTGCGTGGATTGAAATCCACAACTGGCAGGGGGAAGGTGGAATTGTGGAGTCGCACTCTATGTGAGTGCGTGGATTGAAATTTGATGCTCGAGGATATAGGCAAATCTTTCACTCGTCGCACTCTACATGAGTGTATGGATTGAGGTAGTTTGAAAGAAATGTTGACAGTTGCGCTTGATTTAGGTGTGAAAAACATGACTCTGGCTCAGTAGTCATGTTTTTAAACGAATTCAAACCTGTTGATGAAATAATGAATAAGCACCTTTAGAGCAATAGTTTTTAAATAGGTTTAATAAAGATTTGGTGCGAATGTGAGGTGAACATAAAATCCCCGGGACATTCGCACCTTTTCATTCGATAAAAATGAGAAAAAATGTATATTATTTTAGAGGTGAAAACAAAATTCTACCTAGAAACTTGAGGGTTTTGACTATGATTACCTAAAAAATGTTACAATTAGGGCGGAAATCGCAGTCGCACTCTATATGAGTGTGTGGATTGAAATGTTTTGTGCAGTTTGCGGTAGATCTTCTTATGAGTCGCACTCTATATGAGTGCGTGGATTGAAATTTAACAGATCCGCCAGCATCTTGTATTTGCTTGTAGTCGCACTCTACATGAGTGCGTGGATTGAAATTGAAATTTTGAAGTATACTTTAACTGGATTTTCCGTCGCACTCTACATGAGTGCGTGGATTGAAATTAAAATTTCATCGTAGTCATTATTGCATTCATCCGTTGCACTCTACACGAGTGCGTAATTTTAAATGATTGTGTCTTAAACGGGTATGACATTCTCAGAGATCATCTTCTTACAACACCCTCTTTCAGATACAAAAGCCATCAAAATAGACTGTTCATATGTATAGTGAAAACATGACTCATTGCAGTCATGTTTTTTTTCTTCTTTTTCCTAAATAAACCTTAAAAAATGTCAAAATAAGTCGAAATGAAAAGTAGTCATTTAGATTCAAATATTATCCATTCGTAATGAATGATGAAGGAGGAAATGGATTGGGTGAGACGGAGCGAACCGGTAAAGTGGAGCAGCTGATCTTAGAGAATTATCAAAGATTAAACAGCATGATATCAGAAGAAGTGGACTTTGCTTCTAATCATGGCGGACTGACAGGGGATTCTAGAGAAGTGATGTGGCTGGAGTTTTTTCGGAAAATCATTCCTAAAAAATATTCATTAGCACAAGGTGTCATCATTATTGACTCAGAAGGAAATCATTCTAACGAAGTCGATATTGCCGTATTTGATGAGCAGTATACGCCGTATGTGTTCCAACACAATTCGTTGAAATTTATACCGATTGAGGCGGTTGCGGTTGCTATTGAATGTAAAAGCTCTAATTTGAAAGAAAAAGGTTTAGAAGAATGGTCTAAAAAAATAAAACAGCTAACACCAAAAACAACAGGAATTGCTAGAACGGCCACAGGTTACTTTACTAGTGAAAGTAACACACAAAAGAGGACGCGTCCTTTACTCATTTTAGCAAGTAACTTTAAAAGAGAAGAGGACCAAACAATTTCAAATAAAGCAGCTGAATTAGCGGCGTCTTTTGATTTTATGCTCATGAAAAAAAGCAATGAATTTCAATTAAAAGTACCTAATGAACATGAACATCTAAGATGGTGGTCAAACGAATTAAATTGTTTCAAACAAGAAAAACGATCTAAGGAAGAAGAAAAATTTTTAGATGAAAACAAACTCAGCGATTTACGTATTGATGGATGCGATCTGTTGACACTAAATTTTCAATTAAATCAATTGCTGATGCTCATTAACAATCCCATGTTTTTCCCTCACTATGCATATGCCAAGCTGTTTCAGAAACAGATAACAAAGTGAAGAAAGGAGAGCGACATGACAAGGGAATCTAGAAAACCCAAAACGAATTGGCATGATGTGAAACATGCGATTGACACGAAAATTCATGAAGACCAAAGACTTTTTAAAGAGCCGCTCACTATTCATTTGGTTACGCCAATGTTTGGGGGAGGGCCCCAATCAAACTCAATTGATGAAGACAGACCGATTCGAGAAAGTGCGATTCGTGGACATCTTCGTTTCTGGTGGCGTGCAACTCGAGGAGCTGTCTGCAAGAATGCGAATGAATTATCTAAACGAGAAGCAGAGATATTTGGTCATACAGAACAAGCGAGCCAGATTCAAGTGGTAACCCATTATGAAAAAGACGAAGTGAAAAGAAATTCAAAAGTATTTTTTAAAAAGAAAAATCATCCTTTTCCACGGTATGTTCTTTCAAATATGAAAGATGAAACACCATACCTCATTAAGGCGCAATTTTCTTTAAATATCCGGTTATCTAAAAAAACAACCGATTTTGAGTTAATCAAAAAAGAAGTTGAAGCAGCATTATGGGCTTGGATCAACTTCGGTGGACTTGGGTCAAGAACGAGACGTGGGTGTGGCAGTTTATATTGCAAGCAATTTTCACCATACAACAAGAGGACAAAAAGCCAATTGGAAAAATGGTTTGAGCAAAAGCTTTTAGAATATGACATTCAATTGCCAGCATCAAGTCGAGAATGGCCGACGCTTAGTCGTGAATTCAAAGTACAGGCATTTCCATCATCTATGATCTCAAGCTGGCAATCCGTCATTCAGACATATGAAACATTTCGAAGAAGATCAAACCCGAACAAAAAAAGGGGAAGAAGTTGTTGGCCGGAAGCAGATACTATTCGTCTGTTAACAGGTAAGGCTAAATCAGGTCATCATATCCCTTATCCAAAAGAGAAACCATTTAAATATCAAGCATTTCCTAGAGCTCAATTTGGTTTGCCTATTCAGTTCCGATTTGCTCCTAAAGATAGTGGGAAAGATCCAGATCCTGTAACGCTCCTACCTAAAGGAAAGGATCGCTTGGCTTCACCACTCATCTTAAAACCATTGGCTATTAATCAAGAGGAATCAGTGGGCATGGTGATGGTGTTGCATCAACCAAAGATCGAAGCTTTATCGCTTTTAGGGGACAGAAAGCTTTTGCCTGATGTGACAGATGAACAAAGTATCTACCCAACAGCCACCTACTCAAAAAACCCATTACAAGACGAGAGTGGCCGTACGCACTCATCGGCGATTCAAGCTTTTTTACATAGCAAGGAGGTGCAAACATTTTGTCAGAAGAATCACAAAAACAAACATTAATGCTATTTTCTATAGGGCCTGTTCAAGAATTCATTGCGCAAGCAAGGCGGACGCGTGATTTATGGTTTGGCTCTTTTCTTCTATCTGAATTAAGTAAAGCGGGTGCGAAGAAATTTCAGGAACTGGGTGGAACGCTTATTTTCCCTGTGTTCAACGAATCCTCTGCAGAACCAAACAACGCACCAAATAAAATATTGGGGAAAATCTCACACGAACAGCCTTCATCCGTTGCAAGACAAGTAAAAAAAGCAGTATATAACAAATGGAAGGAATACGCAGATTTTGTAAGAGAGATTGTGGATCCTTATATTCAAATAGGCACATGGAATCGACAAGTAGATGATTTAATAGAATTTTATGCTGTGTGGAATGAGATGCAAACTCAAGAGGAAGCGGCAAATGCGTCCGCAAGTCCATATCATATGGCTCTTCAAGAAGTCGAAGGTTTAATGGCGGCAAGGAAGACTTTAAGAGATTTTAAACAAAATGAGCCAGGGGCGTTATTCGGTGAACCAAAATCATCACTTGACGGTGGACGGGAATCTGTTTTTCAAAAGCAAAAAAAACCACAGCAAGTGGCGCAACTAGCGAAATTGGGAATTGGTGAACATGAATCATTAGATGCGATTTCAGTGATCAAACGATTGTCCTTACATAAGCATCCGAGCAAGACATTTCCATCTGTCTGCGATAAAGCTTTTGCTCCCTATCAAAACATGTTGAAACAAAATGAACAGATGAAGAAAGCAGCCACACAATATGTGAAAGATGTAGAAACGTATCTTGAGAATATGAATCTGACAGTAGCTCCTCTTGTTTTGAGTGAGGCATCGCTTTTTTATGAAAGAAGAATTGAAGATTTTCTTGAACAACGAGGACTTGTTGGAATAGCACAAACAGAAGCAAAAAATAACATCACACAGCTGCTTGAAAAATATTTCAAAGGTGAATACAGCAAGCATCACGGCCAGCCGATCAAACCACCAGCACCTTCACCTTACTATGCCTTTCTCATGGCGGATGGAGATAAGATGGGCAGCCAACTGCGAAATATACAGCATGTAGAAAGCCATATTGCATTTTCTAAAACACTCTCAACTTTTGCTTCAAAGGCTCGTGGGATTATTTCCGAATGTGAAGGTACATTGATCTACGGCGGTGGAGATGATGTCATGGCTTATGTACCGGTGCACCAATGCTTAGAAGCAGCTGGGAAATTACAAAGTGAATTTGTTTCAACGATGAAGGCTCATCAACATAGTGAGACACCTCCTTCGATTTCAATTGGAATCGCCATCGTCCATATGCTTGAGCCTCTCGAAGAAGTAAGAAGCATGGCACGTCAGGCTGAACAATTTGCAAAACAAGAGCGAAATTCATTAGCGATTCATTTCCAAAAGCGAGGCGGAGGAGACACAATGAATATCTCAGTCTCATTTCAAATAGATCCAGTGGCCTCTATCCAAGAGATGACGGCGTGGTTAAAACAGTCTTATTTCACATCTGGCTTTGCATATGGCTTACGAGAGTTGTATCAAACATACGAACAGTCTTCTTTTAGAAAACAGCCGGAAATTTTAGATGAACTCATTCCACTAGAGATAAGACGTCTTGCATTCAAAAAGAAAACGGAAGCAAAAACAGAGCAAGAAACGAAAGAGTGGATCGATCAATTGATTGCGAGGTATATACCGAAGAAGAATACATTAGAAGAATTACATACAATCGCTGAATGTATGATCATTGCTCTTCAACTAGAGGAGGTAAGTGGACATGCCTGAAAGATGGTTTCACATTCAACCGCTTGATCCGCTGCTTATTCGTGATGCACGCCCATTTCAAAGTGTACCGGGTATACGGGCGCGTTCACTAAACGATGTTCCGCCAAGTGTGGTCGCAGGAACACTTCGAACAGCACTAGCGAAGAAACGACAATCAATCAAACACACCACGCCACTTTCTTATTATGCGAAATCTCTTGTGCGAGGTCCTTTATATCGCTGGCATGATCATTTATATGTGCCAATGCCTCATGACCTTGAGTTATTCGATGATGAGTATGGGATGAATCAATTGAGACCAAAGCCAATGATGTCGGAAGGACAGGGCTTTTTTGGTACAGGAAAAACAGGCCGTTTTAGTGAGGCATTATGGCCGCCAATTGGAGCTGGTGCTCGTAAAAAAATGAAATCGCCGCCTGCTTTTGTATCACTAAAGTGGATGGTGAACTGGCTGACAGACGCAGTGGATGAGAGTCAGGTGAAGGAAGCCTTGACTGAATACCAACATATGCAGAAGGAAAATCATGCTTTCAAAAAGGAAACACCACCGGCATTTATTCCAGCATTACAGCGTCAGGAACGAACACAAATTGAGGTGGAAACTGGCAGTAAAAAGGCAAAAGATCAGCATCTATTTTCAACAGAATCACTCGTATTCCCAGATGGCTTTAAACTGGAGGCGGGAATAGAGTTATCTACTGAAGAGTCAGAAGCATTAAAGCCTTTCTCAAGTCTTCACCCAATCGGTGGTGAAAGGCGGCTGGCTCATATAGAAGACCGGCCACATGTATACCAACAAGATTGGACATGTCCAGATGCTATTAAAGAATCGCTCAAAAACAAGCCGTATGTTCGCATGATATTGGCGACACCTGCTTATTTCAGTAAAGGATGGCAGCCCGGCTGGCTGGATGAACAGCTCATGTCAAAACCACTATTTGATACAAATGTACGACTCAAATTGGTTTGGGCATCTGTTCCACATTGGCAGCCTATCTCTGGATGGAGCTTAGCAAATAAAGACAAAGGGCGTGAAAAAGCAATACGCCGCTTAGTCCCCGCAGGTAGTGTTTACTTCTTTACAGTAGAAGAAGGAGATCCAGCAGAACTGGCCGAAAAAATGTGGCTTCAATCAGTATCCGATCGTAACCGGCGCAAAGAAGCGTTTGATCGTGAAGATGGCTGCGGGTTAGCACTTTGGGGAACATGGAAGCCGAATGAATAAGAGGAGTGAGATGATGGAAGCAAGCCGTTGGTTTTGGATACATTGTTTATCCCCCCTCCATATTGGAGCGGGTGAAGGAGTTGGCGTGATTGATATGCCCATTCAACGAGAAAAAGTAACAGAATGGCCGATTATACCTGGAAGCAGTATCAAAGGCGTTCAGCGTGAACATTATCGCGCGAAAGGACAAGACACATTCGTACAAAAAGTATTTGGTACACAAGGAGATCAAGATGGAAGCGCAGGAGCAGTCGTCATGACAGATGGCCGGTTATTTTCATTCCCGGTGGCGAGTAGATACGGTACATTTGGATATGTGGCAAGTCCACTCATATTGAAAAGATTAGCCCGCGATGCAAAAGCATTAGGCGTATCGCTGGATATCCCTGATCTCATAGAAGAATCAAGCACGCTAGTCACCATGAATTCTAAATTAGTAGAGAATGACGAATTATACCTAGGTGAATTCCAAGGGACAGCGAAAAAATCTCAACAACTAACCGATTTTGCTGAACAGATGGCCAAACTTTTATTCGAAGATAAACAATCACAAACTCTTTGGATAGAACGATTTGTGATTGTAAGTGATGACGTTTTTCAATACATTGTCACCATGAATTCTGAAGTGACACCTCGTATTAGAATTGATCATGAAACCCAAACAGTTAGTAAAGGAGCTCTCTGGTATGAAGAGTATGTACCGGCAGAAGCCATATTTTATGGGCTCATGTGGTGTGATCGTGTTGATGGAAGCAATGATTTATCTGTTAGACACCAACTTTTAAATCAACTAGAAAAACAGATGTATCTTCAATTAGGTGGAAACACAAACGTAGGTAAAGGAAGAGTATCCTGGCGTATGACAGGAGGGGAGGAATCATGAAACTCATTCAACATCATTATGCTGAGAAAGCGTATCAACATGTGATGAATGCCAAAACGAATGAGGAGAATTTCTCAAATCAATATGGACAACTCTGTCACAGATTCGCCTCAATGATCTTAACAAATGGATTAAGGCTCACCATTACATTTTTTGAGGCAAAATCAAAAAAAGGAAATGCTTATCAACAATTCGTTCAGGATATAAAAGAAACACTAGATATACAAGGGGATTGGTCAGCTTCCAATCGAGATTACTTAATCAAATCAAGACAAGCTTTAAGTGCATCTGTTTGGTTAAAAAGATATGCGGAATCTATTTTAAAGGTGGAACAAGGGGCCGAAAATGTGGAGGACATCCAATGAATCTGTCATTAACCTTAAACAAAAGCAAATGGGAGATTGGTGGTTCTACATTGTCGGACATCATAAAGGACAGTTCGAAGAAGCAGTCATTTTATGAAAATGTGATTAGTTTACATCGAAAGCAATGGGGAAAAAATCGCTTATTGTATGAAAAATTTGTGAAGCGATATTATACCGATACGAACCCCACATGCCTAGTCAAATCCATATCGCCGTTAGTCATTGGACATGGAGGAGAGGGCGTACTTGAAACGGGATTGTTATTACAACCGATATACGGCGTTCCTTATTTACCAGGAACAGCTTTAAAAGGCGTAGCCTCTCATTATGCCCATTCTGTATTAGGTGAAAACTTTCCAGAACTAAAACAAGGTGGTAGTGATTACAACACATTGTTTGGAACAAACGAACGTGCCGGTATCATCGAATTTCATGATGCGCTCATGATGCCAGAGACGGTAGGAGAAGCATTCAAAGTGGATGTGATGACACCACATCATTCAGACTATAACAGCGTCAAGCTAGACAAGATGAACAAAGGGGGAAGTGTTCCAGCCCCTCGAGACGATGACTCACCGACACCGATTCATTTCTTAACGGTGGTCAACGGCCGCTTTCAACTTCTATTGAAAACAAAAAAGAATCGACCAGAAGAAGCGGAATGGCTCGAACTCGCCAAAACCATCTTACTAGGCGCTTTAGAACACGAAGGAATCGGTGCTAAAACAAATGCAGGTTATGGAAGACTTAAAATGGACGACGACATTTCATGAAACTTGGTGCGAATGTGAGGTGAACATAAAATCCCTGGAACATTCGCACCGTTTCATTCGACAAAAATGAGAAAAAATGTATATTTTTCAGGGGTGAAAACTTAATTCCTATATAGAAACTTAAGGGTTTTGACGATCATTCCCTAAAAAATGTTATAATTAGGGCGAAAATCGCAGTCGCACTCTACATGAGTGCGTGGATTGAAATATGGCGGTGTTTTTCTGTTTTATCTAATGCGTCCCGTCGCACTCTACATGAGTGCGTGGATTGAAATTCAATCGCCTAGCGGCTCTTTTTTAAGGGCTTTACGTCGCATTCTACATGAGTGCGTGGATTGAAATAAAAAGAACATTATTCCTCCATGGGTCGCAATGACGTCGCACTCTATATGAGTGCGTGGATTGAAATATATTGAGAAAGTTTTTTGCTGTATACCAGCTAGGTCGCACTCTACATGAGTGCGTGGGTTGAAATCTGAAGCGTCGCTGACTTTTTTGGTCAAAATAGGTCGCACTCTACGTGAGTGGGTGGATTAATAATTGCGAAAACATAACCCTGCCTCCTGCCTCAGTAGTCATGATTCTAATTGAATTCAATTGTTGCTGAAATATAAATAAGTATGATTAACAAGTTTCAATAGATTTCATACTAAGAAAAAGTCGGTGCGAATGTGAGGTGAACATAAAATCCTTGGAACATTCGCACCTATTCATTCGACAAAAATGAGAAAAAATGTATATTTTTTAAGGGTGAAAACAAAATTCTATATAGAAACTTGTGGGTTTGACGATCATTTCCTAAAAAATGTTATAATTAGGGCGAAAATCGCAGTCGCACTCTACATGAGTGCGTGGATTGAAATTACACACCGAGAGCTAAATCAATCGACGTGACAGGTCGCACTCTACATGAGTGCGTGGATTGAAATTAATCTCAAATCATTTTTGGCTGTCATACGACCGGTCGCACTCTACATGAGTGCGTGGATTGAAATAATTTGACCACCTTGACAGCTAGAGCCTAAGTTGTCGCACTCTACATGAGTGCGTGGATTGAAATCATCATTCGTTTCATGAAAATGCTACTCACCTTAGTCGCACTCTACATGAGTGCGTGGATTGAAATGCTTTTTAAGCCATTATTTTCACTCTTTAAAGTGGTCGCACTCTACATGAGTGCGTGGATTGAAATTCTCAAAAAATTATGCAAAGACTTCGGAGTCGATGTCGCACTCTACATGAGTGCGTGGATTGAAATACTACTGAATGCTAATAGCACTTCTAGGGTTATCGTCGCACTCTACATGAGTGCGTGGATTGAAATCCACTCTTTCTGCTTTTCTATGAAGTCGTTCGGTTGTCGCACTCTACATGAGTGCGTGGATTGAAATTCATTCGCTGTAATTGCAGCCGCAGCAGTGTTAGCGTGTCGCACTCTACATGAGTGCGTGGATTGAAATTTTGAACAATTCCCACGCATTCACCCCCTAACGGTGTCGCACTCTACATGAGTGCGTGGATTGAAATTCGATTCCTTTTTATCAATCGCAGGCAATTCACGTCGCACTCTACATGAGTGCGTGGATTGAAATTCGTTTGGATGGACGAAAAGGACAGGTTCAAATAGTCGCACTCAACATGAGTGCATGGATTGAAATGGTGAATGGTGGGAAAAGACAGGAAAGCCTGGTATCGCACTCAACATAAGTGCATAGTTCACAGTTTCTGCGAATTACATAAATTCAAATATCTATCCACCTAAATCCAAGCTCTACACAACAAAAAAAGACTCGCTCACACAGAGCCGAGTCTTAATTTTTTTTGCAGTTTTTCTTCACTGAAAATCCAGCCGGTATAGGAATTTTTGATTTGGTGGTCCATGTCGATATGGCAGATCGCGACAAAAGGATAATGACCTTTGCTGCGGTAGCGTAAATCAATGAACCGCACCTCATAATGATCCTTGTATTTATCCACTTCCCACCGGTAGACAGGGGAGAAGGAGAGAAAGGCTGAAATATTTTCATCTTGCTTAGCAATTTTCATAATTTCAGTATCAGGGACCGGCACTCGGTTAAAGGTGTCTAAAATGACGACTTCTCCATTCATGCTGCGCCCAACATGGAAAGAGGATTTACATTTCACGGCAATGCGCCATTGTCTGAACTTCATTGTAGGCGAAATGATAATCTCTTCAATTTCATCGAATCGTGCACGCAGTTGACGTTTAATTTGTAGCTGCATAATGACCCTGACGATATAGTAACAGAAAATCACCGCATACAGCGTAATAAACGTATAGCCGGGATGTCCGCCAATCGCCCAAACGACTATGGCGACAAGGTGTGTAAAAAAGATAAACGGATCAAACGTATTAATGATCCCTAGCGCTACCCACTTCTTCGAAAATGGACGAATGGCCTGCGTACCGTATGCGTTGAAAATATCAACAAACACATGAAGCACAACAGCTAATAGTGTCCATAACCAAAGGTGAAGTAAATTCGCCCCCGGCACAAATGGAAAAATCACAGCCGGAATCAGCAATGACCAAAACAGTACAGCCGGAATGGAATGTGTAAATCCTCGGTGATTTCTTATATAAACCGCATTATTTTTTAGTTTTAGCACAGTATCAATGTCTGGTGCTTGGGAGCCGGCGATGGTCGCGATCATCACGGCGTGTGCCATGTGTGGATCTGCGCTGACGGCTGGATCTAAAAGTGCAAGTCCCCCAAGAGAAATGCCCATTACTACATGAGTACCAGTGTCCAATTGATTACCTCCTAGTTGTCATGCTTAGGAACAATCATACAAAGTATACGTCTCCAATCAAGACTATGTGCAAAATCACTTTTGCTTTATCCCGATTTAATGTAACATGTTAACGTATCTACAAACAGTATACAACAAATAAGGTTCTATTCAGAACGTTAGCCCTCGGTCCAATGAGAAGGAGTATAGATATGAAAGACATTCAAGAAAAGCTGGACCGCAAAGATATTGCGGGCTTTCAGCATGATTTAATTGATTGGTATGAAAAAGAACAACGAACATTGCCATGGCGTGAAAATCAAGATCCATACCGCGTCTGGGTATCAGAAGTCATGCTTCAGCAAACGAGAGTGGATACGGTCATTCCGTACTTCAACCGGTTTATGGAGCAATTCCCAACGGTAAAGGATCTCGCTTTAGCTGATGAAGAAAAGGTCATGAAAGCATGGGAAGGTCTTGGCTACTACTCAAGAGTGCGTAATTTACAGGCAGCTGTGAAAGAAGTATATGAATCCTACGATGGCATTGTCCCTAATACGAAAGAGCAATTTTCAAAGCTCAAAGGTGTAGGCCCATATACGAGCGGCGCAGTGCTGAGTATCGCCTATAACAAGCCATATCCTGCGGTAGACGGCAACGTTATGAGGGTCATTTCTCGTATTTTGTCCGTATGGGATGATATTGCAAAACCAAAAACGAGAAATATTTTCGAATTTGCGGTCGATCAGCTCATTTCCCGGGAAAAGCCGTCAGAATTCAATCAAGGGCTGATGGAGCTTGGTGCGCTCATTTGCACTCCAACTTCCCCTGCCTGCCTCATTTGCCCTGTGAACATGCATTGTTCGGCACTCGAGGAAGGCGTTCAGCATGAGCTCCCAGTGAAAAGCAAAAAGAAAAAGCCGACTGCAAAATCAATGGCAGCAGCGGTGTTATTTGATGACGCAGGCAACCTATATATTCATAAGCGGCCAAGTACAGGCCTCCTTGCGAATTTATGGGAATTCCCTAACATGGAAACCATGAAGGGAAGAAAAACGGAAAAAGAGCAGCTGATTGATTTCTTAAAAGAGGAGGCGGGTGTACAAGCGGAGCTTGGTGATTTAGAAGGCACCATTCAGCATGTATTTACCCACCTCATCTGGAATATTTCTGTTTTCTTTGGACGAGTTACCTCTGTATCTGATGACATGATGCTGAAAAAAGTCACAACAGAAGAATTTGAGGCGTATGCTTTGCCAGTCTCACACCAAAAAATTTGGAAACTGGCACTTGAGCAGCCTAGTCGTATTTAACCGTTGTACCGTGGGTATAATCAGCTTCATTTCGGTGCAGACCCCCGCGGTCTTCGATTTCAGAAATGATTTCTCGATACTTAGATTGCCCTTCTTCGTTCAAATAAGGTAAAATTTGTTGGAAAGCATGATGAAAGTAAGCAAGCTCAGTATCTTTCCATTGATCCTTGGACATCATGCCAAGCTGGCTTAAATCGCGTCCGACATACATGAATGTAACCTCCTAATAGGAACTTTCCTATTAGTGTGAAGCGAATGAACGAAAACTATTCAAATCAGGAGATGAACCATAATGAGTCAACGTAAATGTGCATTAATTACAGGAAGCAGCAGAGGAGTAGGGAAAGAAGTGGCCCTTCGCCTCGCGGAAAAAGGATATGACATTGTCATTAACTATGCGAGAAGCAAAAAAGCTGCACTTGAAACAGCGGAAGAAATTGAAGCGATGGGTGTTAAAACATTGGTTGTTAAAGCCAATGTAGGCCAGCCTGAGAAAATCAAAGACATGTTTCAGCAAATTGATGAAACCTTTGGCCGTTTAGATGTATTTGTAAACAATGCGGCATCAGGTGTTCAGCGTCCAATTATGGACCTTGAAGAAAATCATTGGGACTGGACGATGAATATCAATGCGAAAGCTTTGTTATTCTGCGGACAAGAAGCGGCAAAACTAATGGAGAAAAACGGCGGCGGACATATCGTCAGCATTAGCTCACTAGGCTCTATTCGCTACCTTGAAAATTACACAGTAGTCGGTGTATCAAAAGCAGCACTAGAAGCTTTGACACGTTACCTTTCAGTTGAGCTTTCACAAAAAAATATCGTCGTCAACGCTGTATCAGGCGGCGCGATCGATACAGATGCACTTAAGCACTTCCCGAACCGTGAAGAGCTTTTAGAAGATGCGAAGAAAAACACACCTGCCGGCCGAATGGTGGAAATTAAAGACATGGTCGACAGCGTGGAATTCCTTGTATCAGGCAAAGCAGACATGATTAGAGGCCAGACGATTATAGTGGATGGCGGACGTTCTTTGCTTGTTTAAAAAAATCATGAATAGGATGTACACCTTCTGCACAAATTAATGTGCGTGGAGGTGATAATGATGGATCAACAACAAAACAAAACAAATGCACAACAAGTGAAGAAACAAAACCAAGCTGCTGCACAAGGTGGTCAATACGGCACTGAATTTGCTAGCGAGACTGACGCACAGCATGTAAAAAAATACAACCAAAAAGCTGAGCAAAACAAACAACAAAACAGCTAATCACTGAAACAAAGGAAAGCACTTCATATACGAATGAAGTGCTTTTCTTTTTGCCTCGCACCACCATCCGACAAAACCTGTAAAACCTCTACATAAACAGTCAAAGGATTTCCTCCTTCTTTCAAGAAATGGTATACAGACAAAAAAGTGGATTCGATGAAAAGGGAGGAGTTAGATGTCTGATTTCGATCAGCTTGTAAAAGAACAAATGCAACTCATGGATCAGCTGCTCGACGTGCAGGGAGAACTCGATCTATGCTTAGAAACAGAAAAACAATTGCTGCAGAATGAAAAAAAAGAAGAGTGGCACAGGCTTTGTGTTCAGATCAAACAGAAACGTGAGGAACTGCAAAAAGTGCAAACCTTATTTACAAAACAGACAGAAGAGGTCATCAATTCATATAAACAGATGGAAAAGAGTTCTAGCGTGATGTAAATCAGTGTGCCGTTCAATTGGGTTGAATGGCTTTTTCATTTCATTTTTTAATGATGTAACGGTATAATATAATAGAGACATGTTTAGTTGGGAAATTAGGTCTTTGGACTGTTAGGTTTGTTTGTTATAGAAAGTAGGGGAGAAAATATGGGCTATCCCAAGGAAGGAGAAACCATCCAAATTCAAAGCTATAAACATAATGGCTTGATCCACAGGATTTGGAATGAAACCACCATTCTGAAAGCAACGGAATTGTGTATCATTGGTGCAAACGACCGTACAATGGTGACTGAATCCGACGGCCGTACTTGGATGACGAGAGAACCGGCTATTTGCTATTTCCATGCAAAACAATGGTTTAATGTAATTGGGATGCTTAGAGATGATGGGGTATATTACTACTGCAACATCAGCTCTCCTTTTGCGACAGATGATGAGGCAATTAAGTATATTGATTATGATTTAGACGTCAAAGTCTTTCCAGACATGACGTACAATATTTTGGATGAGGACGAATATGCAGATCATAAGAGGCAGATGAATTATCCAAAAGAAATCGATAGTATCTTAAGAGAGCATCTGAATACATTACTGCATTGGATTCACCAGCGGAAAGGTCCGTTTGCTCCTGAATTTGTGGATATGTGGTATGAACGTTTTTTACATTATACAAAATAAGCAAGAGCATCCAAAAACCTGTTTGGCTTTTTAGGCTAACAGGTTTTTGACTGCGTACGGATAAGAGGCACTGATAGATTGGGAAGGAGATTTACATGGGGGTCATTAAACGCTACATGGCTTTTGTAACACCGTATAAAAAACAGATTGCATTGACAATGGTCATCGGAATGATTAAGTTCTCGATTCCCTTAACCTTGCCTCTGCTTTTAAAGTATGTCATTGATGATGTCATTCAAGGATCGGGGTCAGCTGAAGAAAAGACATCAACTCTACTGATCATAATGGGAATCATGCTCGTATTATTTTTAGTGATGAGGCCGCCTGTTGAATACTATAGACAATACTACGCTCAGTGGACAGGCAGTAAGGTATTATTTGATATTCGGGAAAAGCTGTTCTCGCATATTCAAAAGCTAAGTCTTCGTTATTATGCCAACACGAGAACAGGAGAAATTATTTCAAGAGTGATCAACGATGTGGAGCAGACAAAGGAATTTGTCATCACAGGTCTCATGAACATTTGGCTGGATATGATGACTGTACTGATCGTGATCGCCATTATGTGTACACTGGATCTGAAGCTCACGATCGTGTCTGTCATTATTTTTCCACTATACGCGTTTGCAGTAAAGTATTTTTACGGACGGCTGCGCAAGCTGACAAAAGAGCGGTCACAGGCGCTGGCTGAAGTGCAAGGACACCTGCATGAGCGGGTACAAGGAATGCCGGTCATTCGCAGCTTTGCGATTGAAGAATATGAACAAGAGAATTTTCATGATGAAAACAAAAATTTCTTAAACAAAGCAATCAACCATACGAATTGGAACGCCAAAACATTTGCTGTCGTCAATACCATCACCGACATTGCGCCGCTGTTAATCATTGCATTTGCGGGCTACACAGTAATTAACGGATCGCTGTCGATCGGGACCATGATCGCCTTTGTCGGCTATATTGACCGGATGTACAATCCGATTCGCCGTCTCATTAACTCATCTACGACGTTAACCCAGTCCGTTGCGTCAATGGATCGGATCTTTGAGTTTATTGATGAGCCATATGAGGTCACAGACCGGCCGAATGCAAAAGAAGCCAATCATTTAAAAGGAGAGGTCGAGTTTAAAAATGTGTCGTTTCGTTATGAACACACGCAGGAAGAGATTCTGCACAATATCTCCTTAAAAGTAGAAAAAGGACAAACGGTTGCCCTTGTAGGAATGAGTGGCGGAGGAAAATCGACACTCGTCAGCTTAATTCCAAGGTTTTATGATGTCACAAACGGGTCACTTGAAATTGACGGCATTGATATAAAAGAGTACAAAGCAAGAAGTCTTCGAAATCAAGTCGGAATGGTGCTGCAGGATACATTCCTATTCAGTGACACGATTAAAGAAAATATTGCGGTTGGTGACCCTGAAGCACCTTTTGAAAAAATCGTGTCGGCTGCAAAAGCGGCAAATGCGCATGATTTTATTATGTCTCTTCCTGAAGGATATGACACGAAAGTAGGAGAACGGGGCGTAAAGCTGTCAGGCGGACAAAAACAGCGGATTTCGATTGCAAGGGTATTTCTAAAAAATCCACCGCTGTTGATTTTAGATGAAGCAACGTCTGCACTTGATTTAGAAAGTGAGCATTACATTCAAGAAGCGATGCAAAAGCTGGCGAAGGATCGCACAACTTTTATTGTCGCACACCGCTTATCAACCATTACACACGCTGACCAAATTGTGGTCATGGAACAAGGCGAAATAGTGGAAAAAGGAACACACGAAGAATTAATGAACCAAGACAGTCACTATCGTCATTTATTTACCATTCAAACATTAAATTAGTAGAAGCCTATCCGATTCTAGCGGATAGGCTTTTTTATGCTTGTCAAAAACATGACATATTTCCCAGCTTGTCTCAATACAATTTTAAAAAGTATGACGGGGTGGTGAATATGTGAAAGAACAAGACGTGCTGCTAGATGTCAAACAGCTGTCCATTGCGTTTCAGCAGAAAAAGCAAAAAGTGCCCATCGTCCATCACATATCGTTCTCGATACAAAAAGGGGAAACGTTAGGAATTGTGGGCGAATCTGGCTGCGGGAAAAGCATCACAAGCATGTCATTGATGGGTCTGAATCAGCAAACCGATACAACGGGCGAGGTTCATTTCGAAGGGCAAAATCTGCTGTCACTTTCAGAGAAACAGTGGCGAGAGATAAGAGGAAATGACATTTCGATGATTTTCCAAGAGCCCATGACTTCTCTGAATCCATTAATGACCATCGGCAAACAAATGACGGAAGCCCTTTTCACACATCAATCAATCGGTCAAAAAGAAGCAAAAGCGAAGGCGATTGATCTGCTTCAAACAGTTGGGTTGAAGCAAGCAGAATCGCTGCTGAAAAAATATCCACATGAATTATCAGGCGGTATGCGCCAGCGTGTGATGATTGCAATGGCAATGCTTTGTCACCCAAAACTCATGATCGCTGATGAACCGACAACTGCACTTGATGTCACCATCCAAGCGCAAATCCTTCGTCTACTCAAAAAGCTGAACGAAGAGATGGACACAGCTATTTTATTTATAACCCACGATCTAGGCGTCGTGCGGCAAATATGCCAGCGAGTCATGATTATGTATGCCGGTCGAATTGTAGAAGAAGGAACCGTTGACCGTATTTTTCAAAAACCTCTGCATCCCTACACGAAAGGTCTTTTCGCCTCAGTTCCATCGTTTAAAGAGAAAAAAGAAAAACTCATCTCTATTGCAGGTCATGTGCCTAAGCCAGGTGCCATCCGGTCCGGCTGTCAATTTGCACCACGCTGCCCATATCAAATGGCGCAATGTCTTGAAAAAGATCCAGCCTTACAATCTATTGAACAGAATCACCGCGTGGCATGTTTTCTAATGGAAGGAGGAGAAGACACTGAGTCACCCACTTTTGCAAGTGAATCAGCTGACAAAACGGTATGACACAGCTGCTTTTTTTTCTAAACATAAACAATTGACTTTGGCTTTAAATCAAGTCTCCTTTCACGTGAAGGAAGGAGAAACGCTTGGCATTGTTGGTGAATCAGGCTGCGGGAAATCAACACTTGGCAAAAGCTTGATGAGATTGACTGAACCGACGTCAGGCTCTATTCAATTAAAAGGGCAGGAGATCACCCTTCTGAAAGAACGAGACATGCGTTCCTTAAGAAAAGATATTCAAATGATCTTTCAAGATCCTTATGCTTCTTTAAATCCGAGAATGAAAATCAAAGATATTTTAGAGGAACCGCTGATTGTTCATCATCATGGGACGAAAGCAGAAAGACGGAAACGGGTTAAAGAGATGCTGCACATTGTTGGATTTGATCCTTCCTACGGGGAACGTTATGCGCACCAATTCAGCGGCGGACAAAGGCAGCGTATTGGCATTGCTAGAGCGCTCATTACGCACCCAAGTCTTGTCATTGCCGATGAACCAGTTTCGGCTTTAGATGTATCCGTTCAAGCGCAAATTTTGAATTTGATGCTTGAATTACAAAAGACGCTTTCTCTGACGTATCTATTTATTTCTCACGACCTTGGGGTTGTCAGATATATGAGCGACCGGATCGCCGTCATGTATGCTGGGCGCATTGTCGAGATGGGGCCTGCCGAAGAGGTGTTTCACAGCCCGCTTCATCCCTATACGTCGCTGCTTCTGAAATCCATTCCACATATGGATCACGTACTAGAGTCGCAAGATGTGGCAGCAGAAGAGACCACAATGGCGGAACGCGGCGGCTGTCCTTTCTACAAAAGGTGTCCAAAAAGATGGGAGAAATGCCTGAAAGCCGTTCCTGCTTTGCATGAGAAGGAATCGGGACATGCGGCTGCATGTTATTTATATCAAAAGGAGGAACACAATGAAGAAGACATGGTTATTCAGTAGTTTCATTTTTGTGCTGGTACTGGCGCTCTTTTTAGGGGGATGCTCGTCTTCACCGACATCGGAAGAAAAGGCAACAAAAGATACCCTCGTATTTGGCAGAGGGGGAGATTCCACTTCACTAGATCCAATCACAACGACAGAAGGTGAAACCTTCAAGGTCACAGAGAATATATTTGAAAAGCTTTTGAATTACGGTGAGAAAGATACGACCATCCATCCTGGCCTCGCAACAGAATGGGATGTTGCAAAGGACGGAAAATCATACACGTTCTACTTAAGAGAAGGTGTGAAATTTCACGATGGCACAGATTTTAACGCAGAAGCAGTGAAATTCAACTTTGACCGCTGGATGAATGGAGACGCAGAAAAGTTCCCTTACTATGGCATGTTTGGCGGCTATAAAAAAGATAAAGGGCATGTCATTAAAGACATCATCGTCAAAGGCGAGCATGAAATTGAATTTCAGCTAAAGCGCCCGCAGGCGACATTCCTTAAAAACATCGCTATGTCACCATTTGGCATTGCCAGTCCAGCGGCTGTTGAAAAAAGCGGTGATTCATTTAGAGAAAATCCGGTGGGGACAGGACCATTCAAGTTTAAAGAGTGGAAGCAAAACGACCGTATCGTGTTAGAAAAGAATGAGGATTATTGGCAGAAGGATAAACCAAAGCTGAATCAAATCATCTTTCGCTCCATTCCAGAAAACTCTGCTCGTTTAAATGCCCTTAAAACAGGCGAGATCGACTTAATGGATGGCGTGAATCCGTCAGATTTAGATGGCATTAAAACCGACAAAGCACTCCAGCTCATTGAAAGACCATCGATGAACGTAGGCTATATCGGTCTGACCGTCACAAGAAAGCCGCTTGATAACAAGCTCGTTCGTCAGGCACTCAATTATGCGGTTGATAAAGAATCGATTATTGAGTCATTTTATGGCGGACTTGCTGAGCCAGCAAAAAATCCATTGCCGCCAGCTTTAGAAGGCTACAATGATGACATTGAGCCATATCCGTATGATCCAGAAAAAGCGAAAGAACTATTAAAAGAAGCGGGCTTCCCTGACGGCTTTCGCATCAAGCTTTGGGCAATGCCTGTACCACGTCCATACATGCCAGATGGGATGAAGGTAGCAGAAGTCATTCAGTCAAATTTTGAAAAAGTCGGCGTCAAAGCAGAAATTGTGACATATGACTGGGCGACCTATTTAGATAAAGCAAGTAAAGGGGAAGCGGATGTGTTCTTATTAGGCTGGACAGGAGACAATGGCGATCCTGATAATTTCATTTACACACTGCTGGACAAAGACAGCATTGGCGGTAACAACTATACATTCTTCGAAAACGATAAAATGCATGACATCCTCATTGAAGCGCAAACAGACACAGATCAAAAGAAACGAAATGAGCTGTATAAAAAAGCACAGGAAATCATTCATGACGAAGCACCTTGGATTCCATTGGTGCATTCAATTCCAATGCTTGCCGCATCTAATGATTTAAAAGGCTACCAGCCGCATCCAACCGGTTCAGAAGCTTTAACTGACGTGTATTTCGAATAAGCAAATAAGGGAGATCTTATATCTCCCTTATTCAAACAAAGATGAAGGCGGTGAAAGCTGTTTGTTTGCTTATTGTATGAAGCGGGCAGGAATGCTCATCCCAGTACTGATCGGAATGACATTGGTCGTGTTTTCAATTATTCGTTTTATACCTGGAAATCCAGCGCAGGTCATCTTAGGACAGCGGGCAACGAAAGAGGCAGTAGAACAATTAACGATCCAGCTCGGTTTAGATCAGCCATGGTATGTTCAATACGGTCATTATATGCTTGGCCTTTTAAAAGGGGATTTAGGGACTTCTATTCGAACAGGAGCGGCTATTGCCCAGGAAATGAAACCTTACTTATTTGCGACGTTAGAATTGACCTTTTTTGCCATGGTGCTGGCGATTGTCGTGGGAGTGAATGCCGGAATCATTAGTGCTTGGTTTAAGCATTCTTTCTTTGATTATGCCGCAATGTTTATTGCACTCATCGGAGTGTCCATGCCAATTTTCTGGTTAGGCTTAATGGGGCAGTGGCTGTTCTCGATCGAATTAGGTGTTTTGCCGACAACGGGTCGAGAAAACGTAAGGAATCCAGTCGAATCGATTACGTATATTCATACACTGGACACGCTTTTGCAAGGCCGGTTTGATCAATTCGCTGACAGTATCAAGCATTTGATCTTACCAAGTACAGCACTCGCGACAATCCCTGCAGCGATTATTGCGAGAATTACAAGGGCAAGTATGCTGGAAGTGCTTCATTCAGATTTTATTCGAACAGCAAAAGCAAAAGGGGTACGTTCATTGTTCATCATTTATCAGCATGGTCTGAAAAATGCGCTCATTCCGATCTTGACGATTATTGGTCTTCAGACAGGCCTCTTACTTGGTGGAGCGATTTTAACAGAAACCATTTTTGCTTGGCCGGGAATTGGCCGGTATATATATGACGCCATCAGTTATCGTGATTACCCAGTCATTCAAACAGGCATTCTCGTCGTTGCGCTCATATTTGTCCTGATCAATTTCATTGTGGACATCTTGTATGCGGTTATTGATCCAAGGATTAAATATTAGGGAAGGAGAGTGACAATATGGAAGCACAAAAAGAGCTTGACCCACCTCAGCCAAAAGATGAACGCCCTCAATCATTGATTCTTGAATCAATGAAACAGTTCTTTCAGCACAAGCTGGCGGTCATTGGCAGTGTGATTGTCTTTTTATTTCTCATCCTAGCGATCTTTGCACCGCTCATTGCTCCTTATGGAATCAATGAACAATCACTTGGTGAGCGATTTAGTGCCCCCTCAGCTGCACACTGGTTTGGTACAGATGATTTCGGTAGAGATATCTTTTCAAGAGTTGTGCATGGAGCACGGATTTCCTTATGGGTCGGTTTCTTCTCGGTTCTCGGGTCTGTCATTTTAGGCACACTGCTTGGATTGATAGCTGGCTATGGCGGAAGAGTGCTAGATGCTGTGATCTCGAGATTGTTTGATATTTTACTTGCTTTTCCTAGCATTCTCTTAGCGATTGCTATTGTCTCCATCCTAGGCCCCTCCTTACAAAATGCCCTTATTGCCATTGCGATTATTAATGTCCCAACTTTTGGACGGCTCGTTCGTTCAAAAGTACTGAGTATTAAACAAGAAGAATACGTGCTGGCAGCAAAGGCGGTTGGGATGTCACACCGCCGCATCGTGCTGCGCCACATTCTGCCAAATAGTATGGTGCCGGTCATCGTACAGGCGACGCTAGCGATCGGAACGGCAATTATTGAGGCAGCGGCTTTAGGCTTTTTAGGATTGGGTGCACAGGCGCCAAGTCCAGAATGGGGAAAAATGCTCGCCGACGCGAGACCTTATCTCGTTCAAGCCCCTTGGACATTATTCTTCCCAGGGATAGCAATCATGCTGACGGTTCTAGGCTTTAACCTGATGGGGGATGGATTAAGAGACACACTGGATCCTAAAATGAAGAAAATAAAATAAGACCGATTCTCAGAATCGGTCTCAGCGCACTGACAAACCCTCGCATTCGGTGTCAGTCCTGCGTGCCGGTGCTCACGAATACTCAATTCGCTCCGCTCCAGTACTCGTTCTTCCTAGACTGCAAAGGTTTTCAGAGCACGCTGAAAAGAAGACAAAGAGATAAAATCAAGATCATTTTAGCTCTTTGTCAACAATTTAAGACCGATTCTAGGAATCGGTCTTTTCTGTTTATGCTTCTTTTTCTTCTGTCTCGATTTCACTATCTTTTGGGTGATACGTCTGGAAGCTTGTAATCAATGTATCTAAATGCTCTAATTCATCACGGTATTCAATGATGCTGGACATGACATTCAGCATGTTGTAATCGAGCAGGTCATTTTCTTGGTTTTGCTGATGCTGAATAAATGATTTCGTTAACGTCTCAAGGCGAAGAGAGCATTCATTTTGAAATTCATCGTCCTGCGGCTTCATTTTTCCGACGAATTTCATCAAGGTGCGCTCATGCCAATACAGTAAATAATCAATTTCATCCGTTAGGCTTTCCCTGAAATGCTCTGGCATCAAATGAATCTCATTTTCTAATTTATGAAGCTTTTTCAGCAAATATAGCGCGCGATTTGATGCCATAATGGCCTGCCTGAACAAAACAAGCTTTCTTGATTTGACATAGGTGGTTTTCTTTAAATAGCTTCGTTCTTCTTTGTATAACAAGTAAATGTGATCTAATTTGATCATGCGTTCTTTTATTTGATCGATGTCATCCTTTAAAGTGGAATGATCAGTAGACTGTCTGGAGGTCAGACGGATCCATTTTAAAATCTCCTCCGTATTTTCCATAATGTGATGAACAAGCTTTGTTTCATACTTTGGCGGCAGGAAGATTAAATTCACTAAAAATGAAGAAAGAACTCCTAACACCACAGTAGCTGTTCTAATTAAGGCAAAGGAAAGGAAATGATCCCCTGCACTTTCTAAAATCGCGATGACGGTTACAAGTGCAATTGGAATTGTGTGTTCAATCTTCAGCTTTAAATTAATGGCGATAACCATGACGGCGGTTAAACCGATAATGACTGGTCCTGTGCCAAAAAGCAGACCGAACGTAATGGCAAGTGCTGCTCCAATAATATTGGCTTGCACTTGATCAACAATAGTTAAAAAAGATCGATAAATAGATGGCTGGATAGCAAATACAGCTGCAATTCCCGCGAAGACGGGCGTTGGCAACCCAAGCCATGTTGCCAGGTAAAGCGCGAGTACAATGGCAATACCAGTTTTTAAAATACGGGCTCCAAGTTTCATTGGTTTTGTCCCTGCATTCCTTTCTTTTCGATAATAGATGATCACTCGTCATTTATCATTCATATTTTGATGAAACAACTAAGTAATATACAGCGGTCTTCCGAAATATTCAAGTGATTTTTGAAAGTTCATGAAAACATCAAAAGAAGGTATTGAGAAGAAATGTAACAGATTCGCACGCTTTTGACAAACAAGAGCCGGTCAATAAAAAAACAGGCGCATGTTTTTACGCCTGTTTTGGACTTCATTATGATTGTTTCAGCTGTGCAAACGCATGATCTACTGCTTGCAGCGTCTCGGAAATATCTTTTTCAGTATGTGCAATTGTTAAGAACCAAGCTTCATATTTAGAAGGAGCGAGGTTAATGCCTTGCGCGAGCATTAATTTGAAGAAGCGGGCAAACATTTCGCCATCCGTATTTTCAGCCTGCTCGTAGTTCACAATCGTTTCTGTTGTGAAATAAATTGTGAGAGCACCTTTTAAGCGATTCACTGTAATATCTACTTGATGCTTTTTGGCATAGGCTAAAATGCCTTCTTCTAACATAGCGCCAAGCTGATCAAGACGTTCGTAAACGCCATCTTCTTTTAACACTTCCAAGCAGGCAATACCTGAAAGAATGGATGCGGGATTTCCTGCCATTGTGCCAGCTTGATAGGCTGGTCCAAGCGGAGCCACTTGCTCCATAATTTCTTTTTTACCGCCGTAAGCACCGATAGGAAGTCCGCCGCCAATAATTTTTCCTAATGCAGTAAGGTCAGGTTTTACTTGAAGCAAGTCCTGTGCACCGCCATACATAAAGCGGAAAGCGGTAATGACTTCATCATAAATCACCAGTGCGCCTTTTTCATGTGTGAGGTCATTGACCTGCTGCAGGAAACCGTCCTTAGGTTCCACGATGCCGAAGTTCCCGACAATTGGCTCGACAAGGACAGCAGCTACTTCATCGCCCCAGCGATCTAATGCTTCTTTATAGCTGTCAATATCATTAAATGGAACCGTAATGACTTCATTGGCGATACTCTTTGGTACACCCGCGGAATCAGGTGTTCCTAAAGTGGAAGGACCAGAGCCTGCTGCCACTAGTACAAGATCAGAGTGACCGTGATAGCATCCGGCAAACTTAATAATTTTTGTTCTGCCTGTATATGCGCGAGCTACTCGAATCGTTGTCATCACCGCTTCTGTACCTGAGTTGACAAAACGAACTTTGTCCAAAGCAGGCATGGCTTCCTTCAGCATTTTAGCAAAAGTGACTTCATGCTTCGTTGGTGTTCCGTAAAGGACACCTGTTTCAGCCGCTTTCGTGATGGCTTTTGTAATATGCGGGTGGGCGTGTCCTGTAATAATTGGACCGTATGCTGCTAGATAGTCGATATAGCGGTTTCCGTCAACATCCCAAAAATAAGCGCCTTCTCCTCTTTCCATCGCAACGGGTGAACCGCCGCCTACTGCCTTATATGAACGAGACGGGCTGTTGACACCTCCAACAATGTGCTCCAGCGCCTCTTGATGTAATTTTTCTGATTCTGTGAATTTCATAAATAGCCTCCTATCTCAACGTATCACGTCGTCTATCATTATTTTAACATGCCGATGCAAGCGTCCTTAGTTGAATATCCTTTCAAAATTGGATAGGCTAATTAAAAAATAGGTTGGAGGGATTGTGTCATGACAATCGAAGTAGGGCAGCAAGTACCTGACATTGAATTAACCGGTGACAATGGGGAGAAAGTAAAGCTTTCTGATTTTAAAGGAAAACATATTGTTCTTTATTTCTATCCAAAAGATATGACACCAGGCTGTACAACAGAAGCATGTGATTTCCGCGACCACCATCAAAGCTTTGCAGAACTAGATGCTGTCATTATCGGCGTAAGCCCAGACAGTCAGGACAAGCACCAAAAGTTTAAAGAAAAACATGATTTGCCGTTCCTGCTTCTTGTAGACGATAAACAGAAATTGTCTGAAGCCTTTGGCGTATGGAAGCTGAAAAAGAACTTTGGCAAAGAATATATGGGAATCGAGCGTTCAACGTTTCTTATTAATAAAGAAGGCACGCTTGTGAAAGAATGGCGAAAAGTAAAGGTAAAAGACCACGTGGAGGAAGCGCTTGAGGAATTGAAAGCTCACGCTTAATATCCTAACAGGATGAGATCGGCAGTCATGCCGGTCTTTTTTGTAAAGAAGAATAGGTAAAAAAGAGGATTGTAATTGACAAAGTTTCGGCTCTGGGGGTACACTATTTATAAAGATTACAATATAAGAATATTTTTGAAGAGAGGTGCATGATGAAATGGCTGCTCACGAACTAAAAGACGCTTTAGATGCTCTAAAAGAAACCGGTGTTCGAATTACTCCGCAGCGCCATGCCATCTTGGAGTTTCTCGTAAATTCTATGACTCACCCAACCGCAGACGATATATATAAAGCACTTGAAGGAAAATTTCCAAATATGAGTGTCGCAACGGTTTACAACAATTTACGAGTCTTCCGGGAATCTGGATTAGTAAAGGAATTAACGTATGGTGATTCCTCAAGCCGATTTGATTTTGCGACATCTGACCACTACCATGCGATTTGTGAAAACTGCGGAAAAATCGTGGACTTTCACTATCCTGGCCTTGATGAAGTTGAACAGCTTGCATCCCATGTGACGGGCTTTACAGTTAGTCATCATCGCTTGGAGATCTATGGAACTTGTCAAGAATGTGCGAAAAAAGAAAATCATTAATGAAAAAAGCTGACCGGTTAAATGGTCAGCTTATTTTTATGACTTTTTTCGATTGTAGGATTCATCAAACTCTTTACCTTCTAATGCTGGATCAAGTGTAAGCGGCTCCCTGCAATGCATGCACATGTCCACACGCCCAAGCACTTTTGTTTCCTTCTCACAGCCTGGACAAACGACACGTACTGCCTTCGTAGAAAGCATACCAATCCAAAAGTAAACGGCTGTACTTAATCCAATCGATAAGACGCCGAGCAGCATAAAGAAAGTCGACAGCCAGATCGATTCCTTGAAGAACACACCGATATACATGATCAGAAAGCCAACAAAAACCAAACTAAGTGCAAATGTTCTGATTTTATTAATCTTACTGGAGTATTTCGCCATCCCTAGTCCCCCTTGTCTCCAATATAGCACATTTTACCTTTCCGTTTGAATTAGTTATAGAGTTTTGTGAATAAATTGCTTATAATGATTCAATGATCTTTTTTCATGTATTGAAGGAATTTTGATTCTATGAGGAGAAATACATAGCATTAGAGAAGAACTTTACACCCGAGTATTGGAGGAATCACTATGGAAAATCTTCTCCGTCCTATTTATCAAGAGAGAGCAAGCCATCCAGATACATTAGCTGTGATTATAGTAGAAAGAAGACATAAAGTATCTTCTGAGACGGATAACTTTGATGCAGCACTTTTAGTCATCGTAAAAGAAGCGGAAGAACCGTTATTTATCAAGCACTATGAATCCGATCACCAAACAGCTTCTTTAAACGTTGTCACAGATGATCAACTGAAGGAATGGATTACCCTTGGTACTAACCGACGAATCATCGATTGGATTTTGAATGGAAAAGTCCTGTTTGATCGAAATGAATATATTTTCAACTTAATTGATGAACTAAGTACATTCCCGTTTTCAAACCGCAAGCTCAAAATCGGTTTAGAATATGGCAAGCTCATTCGCAGATATATAGAAGGAAAAGCATTTTTTGAGTCAAATCAATTCCTTGATGCATATAATTCCATTGTGCATGCCCTGCATCACTTAGCACGTATTGAAGTAATTGATAAAGGCTTCCACCCAGAAGTGACCGTTTGGAACCAAGTGCGTCATATGGAGCCGGAAGTATACAAACTTTATTCAGAACTGATTGAAAGTCATGAAAGTCTGCATAAGCGTTTAGAACTTTTATTTTTAGCAAATGATTTTTTGATCCATTCAAAAGCAGAAATTGGTGCCGCTCATTTGCGTCATGTCATGGAACAGAAGGATATATGGCTTTTTGGTGAGCTTCTTGCCCACCCTGATCTAAAGTATTTTACACCTGACCTTAGCGTGATGATTGATTTCTTTGTGGAAAAAGGAATTGTTCAAGTGGAGCCGATTGAGACAAAGGGACAAAAAATCTATCATCGAGGATATTTTGTGAAAAAAGATATTGACGCATGAATATTATGATGGTATATTATTAAACGTCGCTAACGAGCAACTGAGTTGCTTTGAAAGAAAAGCTGACAAAAAGAAATTCTAAAAAACACTTGACGCACACGGTGCTCAAATGTTATATTAAGAAAGTCGCCTCTGAGCGATAACGAACATGATCTTTGAAAACTAAACAAGACAAAACGTACCTGTTAATTCGAGTTTTTATAAAAAAATCCTATGATACTTCATAGGTAGTCAGTCAAACGCTGACGAAAAACAAAACTTCGGTTTTGTACTTTTTCGGAGAGTTTGATCCTGGCTCAGGACGAACGCTGGCGGCGTGCCTAATACATGCAAGTCGAGCGGACAGAAGGGAGCTTGCTCCCGGATGTTAGCGGCGGACGGGTGAGTAACACGTGGGTAACCTGCCTGTAAGACTGGGATAACTCCGGGAAACCGGAGCTAATACCGGATAGTTCCTTGAACCGCATGGTTCAAGGATGAAAGACGGTTTCGGCTGTCACTTACAGATGGACCCGCGGCGCATTAGCTAGTTGGTGGGGTAATGGCTCACCAAGGCGACGATGCGTAGCCGACCTGAGAGGGTGATCGGCCACACTGGGACTGAGACACGGCCCAGACTCCTACGGGAGGCAGCAGTAGGGAATCTTCCGCAATGGACGAAAGTCTGACGGAGCAACGCCGCGTGAGTGATGAAGGTTTTCGGATCGTAAAGCTCTGTTGTTAGGGAAGAACAAGTGCGAGAGTAACTGCTCGCACCTTGACGGTACCTAACCAGAAAGCCACGGCTAACTACGTGCCAGCAGCCGCGGTAATACGTAGGTGGCAAGCGTTGTCCGGAATTATTGGGCGTAAAGGGCTCGCAGGCGGTTTCTTAAGTCTGATGTGAAAGCCCCCGGCTCAACCGGGGAGGGTCATTGGAAACTGGGAAACTTGAGTGCAGAAGAGGAGAGTGGAATTCCACGTGTAGCGGTGAAATGCGTAGAGATGTGGAGGAACACCAGTGGCGAAGGCGACTCTCTGGTCTGTAACTGACGCTGAGGAGCGAAAGCGTGGGGAGCGAACAGGATTAGATACCCTGGTAGTCCACGCCGTAAACGATGAGTGCTAAGTGTTAGGGGGTTTCCGCCCCTTAGTGCTGCAGCTAACGCATTAAGCACTCCGCCTGGGGAGTACGGTCGCAAGACTGAAACTCAAAGGAATTGACGGGGGCCCGCACAAGCGGTGGAGCATGTGGTTTAATTCGAAGCAACGCGAAGAACCTTACCAGGTCTTGACATCCTCTGACAACCCTAGAGATAGGGCTTTCCCTTCGGGGACAGAGTGACAGGTGGTGCATGGTTGTCGTCAGCTCGTGTCGTGAGATGTTGGGTTAAGTCCCGCAACGAGCGCAACCCTTGATCTTAGTTGCCAGCATTCAGTTGGGCACTCTAAGGTGACTGCCGGTGACAAACCGGAGGAAGGTGGGGATGACGTCAAATCATCATGCCCCTTATGACCTGGGCTACACACGTGCTACAATGGACAGAACAAAGGGCTGCAAGACCGCAAGGTTTAGCCAATCCCATAAATCTGTTCTCAGTTCGGATCGCAGTCTGCAACTCGACTGCGTGAAGCTGGAATCGCTAGTAATCGCGGATCAGCATGCCGCGGTGAATACGTTCCCGGGCCTTGTACACACCGCCCGTCACACCACGAGAGTTTGCAACACCCGAAGTCGGTGAGGTAACCTTTATGGAGCCAGCCGCCGAAGGTGGGGCAGATGATTGGGGTGAAGTCGTAACAAGGTAGCCGTATCGGAAGGTGCGGCTGGATCACCTCCTTTCTAAGGATATATGGAGCAGCGTGCGTTTTCGTCTTGTTTAGTTTTGAAGGATCATTCCTTCAAAACATGTCTCTAGCGAGACAGGATTGTTCTTTGAAAACTAGATAACAATAAGTAATACATTCACATTGAATGCAATGCAAAGTTCATCACACATAGTGATTCTTTCTAAAGTAAGAAATGGTTAAGTTAGAAAGGGCGCACGGTGGATGCCTTGGCACTAGGAGCCGATGAAGGACGGGACGAACACCGATATGCTTCGGGGAGCTGTAAGCAAGCTTTGATCCGGAGATTTCCGAATGGGGAAACCCACTGCTCGTAATGGAGTAGTATCCATACTTGAATACATAGAGTATGAGAAGGCATACCCGGGGAACTGAAACATCTAAGTACCCGGAGGAAGAGAAAGCAAATGCGATTCCCTGAGTAGCGGCGAGCGAAACGGGAACAGCCCAAACCAAGAGGCTTGCCTCTTGGGGTTGTAGGACACTCTATACGGAGTTACAAAGGAACGATATAAGCGAAGAGGTCTGGAAAGGCCCGCCAAAGAAGGTAACAGCCCTGTAACTGAAATGTTGTTCTCTCCAGAGTGGATCCTGAGTACGGCGGAACACGTGAAATTCCGTCGGAATCCGGGAGGACCATCTCCCAAGGCTAAATACTCCCTAGTGACCGATAGTGAACCAGTACCGTGAGGGAAAGGTGAAAAGCACCCCGGAAGGGGAGTGAAATAGATCCTGAAACCGTGTGCCTACAAGTAGTCAGAGCCCGTTAACGGGTGATGGCGTGCCTTTTGTAGAATGAACCGGCGAGTTACGATCCCGTGCAAGGTTAAGCAGAAGATGCGGAGCCGCAGCGAAAGCGAGTCTGAATAGGGCGCATGAGTACGTGGTCGTAGACCCGAAACCAGGTGATCTACCCATGTCCAGGGTGAAGTTCAGGTAACACTGAATGGAGGCCCGAACCCACGCACGTTGAAAAGTGCGGGGATGAGGTGTGGGTAGGGGTGAAATGCCAATCGAACCTGGAGATAGCTGGTTCTCTCCGAAATAGCTTTAGGGCTAGCCTCAAGGTAAGAGTCTCGGAGGTAGAGCACTGATTGGACTAGGGGCCCCTACCGGGTTACCGAATTCAGTCAAACTCCGAATGCCGATGACTTATCCTTGGGAGTCAGACTGCGAGTGATAAGATCCGTAGTCGAAAGGGAAACAGCCCAGACCGCCAGCTAAGGTCCCAAAGTATACGTTAAGTGGAAAAGGATGTGGAGTTGCTTAGACAACCAGGATGTTGGCTTAGAAGCAGCCACCATTTAAAGAGTGCGTAATAGCTCACTGGTCGAGTGACTCTGCGCCGAAAATGTACCGGGGCTAAACGTATCACCGAAGCTGCGGACTGTTCTTACGAACAGTGGTAGGAGAGCGTTCTAAGGGCTGTGAAGCCAGACCGGAAGGACTGGTGGAGCGCTTAGAAGTGAGAATGCCGGTATGAGTAGCGAAAGACGGGTGAGAATCCCGTCCACCGAATGCCTAAGGTTTCCTGAGGAAGGCTCGTCCGCTCAGGGTTAGTCGGGACCTAAGCCGAGGCCGAAAGGCGTAGGCGATGGACAACAGGTTGATATTCCTGTACCACCTCCTCACCATTTGAGCAATGGGGGGACGCAGGAGGATAGGGTAAGCGCGGTATTGGATATCCGCGTCCAAGCAGTTAGGCTGGGAAATAGGCAAATCCGTTTCCCGTAAAGGCTGAGCTGTGATGGCGAGCGAAATTTAGTAGCGAAGTTCCTGATTCCACACTGCCAAGAAAAGCCTCTAGCGAGGTGAGAGGTGCCCGTACCGCAAACCGACACAGGTAGGCGAGGAGAGAATCCTAAGGTGATCGAGAGAACTCTCGTTAAGGAACTCGGCAAAATGACCCCGTAACTTCGGGAGAAGGGGTGCTTCTTAGGGTGTTAAAGCCCCGAGAAGCCGCAGTGAATAGGCCCAGGCGACTGTTTAGCAAAAACACAGGTCTCTGCGAAGCCGTAAGGCGAAGTATAGGGGCTGACGCCTGCCCGGTGCTGGAAGGTTAAGAGGAGCGCTTAGCGTAAGCGAAGGTGCGAATTGAAGCCCCAGTAAACGGCGGCCGTAACTATAACGGTCCTAAGGTAGCGAAATTCCTTGTCGGGTAAGTTCCGACCCGCACGAAAGGCGCAACGATCTGGGCACTGTCTCAACGAGAGACTCGGTGAAATTATAGTACCTGTGAAGATGCAGGTTACCCGCGACAGGACGGAAAGACCCCGTGGAGCTTTACTGCAGCCTGATATTGAATGTTGGTACAGCTTGTACAGGATAGGTAGGAGCCTTGGAAACCGGAGCGCTAGCTTCGGTGGAGGCATCGGTGGGATACTACCCTGGCTGTATTGACCTTCTAACCCGCTGCCCTTATCGGGCAGGGAGACAGTGTCAGGTGGGCAGTTTGACTGGGGCGGTCGCCTCCTAAAATGTAACGGAGGCGCCCAAAGGTTCCCTCAGAATGGTTGGAAATCATTCGCAGAGTGTAAAGGCACAAGGGAGCTTGACTGCGAGACCTACAAGTCGAGCAGGGACGAAAGTCGGGCTTAGTGATCCGGTGGTTCCGCATGGAAGGGCCATCGCTCAACGGATAAAAGCTACCCCGGGGATAACAGGCTTATCTCCCCCAAGAGTCCACATCGACGGGGAGGTTTGGCACCTCGATGTCGGCTCATCGCATCCTGGGGCTGTAGTCGGTCCCAAGGGTTGGGCTGTTCGCCCATTAAAGCGGTACGCGAGCTGGGTTCAGAACGTCGTGAGACAGTTCGGTCCCTATCCGTCGCGGGCGCAGGAAATTTGAGAGGAGCTGTCCTTAGTACGAGAGGACCGGGATGGACGCACCGCTGGTGTACCAGTTGTTCTGCCAAGGGCATCGCTGGGTAGCTATGTGCGGACGGGATAAGTGCTGAAAGCATCTAAGCATGAAGCCCCCCTCAAGATGAGATTTCCCATTCCGCAAGGAAGTAAGATCCCTGAAAGATGATCAGGTTGATAGGTCTGAGGTGGAAGCGTGGTGACACGTGGAGCTGACAGATACTAATAGATCGAGGACTTAACCTATATTCTAATGTGAAACATGAACATTGTTATCTAGTTTTGAGAGAACATTTTTAAAATATCTCTTGATTTATTTTCAATACATAGTATAATATCTTTTGTCACTAAATTGTCTGGTGATGATGGCGAAGAGGTCACACCCGTTCCCATACCGAACACGGAAGTTAAGCTCTTCAGCGCCGATGGTAGTTGGGGGTTTCCCCCTGTGAGAGTAGGACATCGCCAGGCTTTCTTCATTCCGCAGTAGCTCAGTGGTAGAGCTATCGGCTGTTAACCGATCGGTCGTAGGTTCGAATCCTACCTGCGGAGCCAATTTGGAGAGCTGTCCGAGTGGCCGAAGGAGCACGATTGGAAATCGTGTAGGCGGTAACCCCGTCTCAAGGGTTCGAATCCCTTGCTCTCCGCCACAATTTACATAATAAAGGGCCCGTTGGTCAAGCGGTTAAGACACCGCCCTTTCACGGCGGTAACACGGGTTCGAATCCCGTACGGGTCACCATTTTTATAGAATATATACCAGCATTTTTTATTCGGAGGATTAGCTCAGCTGGGAGAGCATCTGCCTTACAAGCAGAGGGTCGGCGGTTCGAGCCCGTCATCCTCCACCATATCTTTTATATCGTCGCGGGGTGGAGCAGTTCGGTAGCTCGTCGGGCTCATAACCCGAAGGTCGCAGGTTCAAATCCTGCCCCCGCAACCAAAATGGTCCGGTAGTTCAGTTGGTTAGAATGCCTGCCTGTCACGCAGGAGGTCGCGGGTTCGAGTCCCGTCCGGACCGCCATTTTCCAAAAGAATACTTGGCTCGGTAGCTCAGTTGGTAGAGCAACGGACTGAAAATCCGTGTGTCGGCGGTTCGATTCCGTCCCGAGCCACCACTATTTGCCGGTGTAGCTCAATTGGTAGAGCAACTGACTTGTAATCAGTAGGTTGGGGGTTCAAGTCCTCTTGCCGGCACTGTTTTTCAAATGTGGAGGGGTAGCGAAGTGGCTAAACGCGGCGGACTGTAAATCCGCTCCCTCCGGGTTCGGCGGTTCGAATCCGCCCCCCTCCACCATTTTTTATTTTCATAGGGGCATAGTTTAAAGGTAGAACAGAGGTCTCCAAAACCTCCGGTGTGGGTTCGATTCCTACTGCCCCTGCCAATTATACTTTATAATTCATTACATCTATGGCGGTTGTGGCGAAGTGGTTAACGCACCAGATTGTGGCTCTGGCACTCGTGGGTTCGATTCCCATCAATCGCCCCATTTTATTATTGGGCTATAGCCAAGCGGTAAGGCAACGGACTTTGACTCCGTCATGCGTTGGTTCGAATCCAGCTAGCCCAGTTGATGTGCGGAAGTAGTTCAGTGGTAGAACACCACCTTGCCAAGGTGGGGGTCGCGGGTTCGAATCCCGTCTTCCGCTCCAATAATGGCGGCATAGCCAAGTGGTAAGGCAGAGGTCTGCAAAACCTTTATCCCCGGTTCAAATCCGGGTGTCGCCTTTTTTGAAAAGACTGCCGGGGTGGTGGAATTGGCAGACACACAGGACTTAAAATCCTGCGGTAGGTGACTACCGTGCCGGTTCAAGTCCGGCCCTCGGCACCATTGTTTTTAATATAAGATGCGCTCTTTAATGATCATGCCGGTGTGGCGGAATTGGCAGACGCGCACGACTCAAAATCGTGTTCCTCACGGAGTGCCGGTTCGACCCCGGCCACCGGTATCTAGTTTTAGATATTCTTTATTATCATTCATTACAGAAGAATTAAGGAATATCAACGTTTAAAACGTCTTTCTACAAATTGTAGGAGGGCGTTTTTTATTTGTTTTTTAGCTGATTTTTCACACGACAAAATTGCTTCCAATCGTGTTCTGTTTACTGGTGAAAGGGGAATTAGCTAAATGGCACGACGTTAAAATATTTGAGACTACATTCTATTCAGTATTACATGAATAAATTTAAGGGGTTTCTTAATGTTCTAACAGTACAAGGAATAAATATTTCTGAATTAAAGCCTTACGAGGAACATATGAAGGAGATTATCTTTTACTTTATTGATGGTTACCTTATTATTAAACTAAAAGGACAGGATAATTGAAGAAGGATGAGATAAATTGTACATAGGAGAGGTGTTGTCATGATTACGGTTAAAAATGCTGAAAGTTATCTTAAAGATAGCATTGGTGAAGATATCGATGATATAAAAAAGGTTTGGGAAACATTTAAGGCTTTTTCAAAGGAGGCAGTTGAGGGCGAAGAAGATAAAGAAATTTTATTTCAGTGTGGTGTCTATGACTTTACAGGAGAGGAACTATTTCATTTTGACCTTGTACGTCAATTTACAGTTTATGAAGAAGATGATTATTCTCACATGGAACAACTACACTGTGAATTTTTATTTAAACCAACAAGCGAGTTAAAAAATTTAAAGGTGGTAGAAGAATGGTCAATGGATTATGACGATATCGATCATTTTTTTAATCATATTGAAAGTATTCATGAGTTTAAAATACCTTTGAGTTTAAAGCCGATAAAATCAGAAATATATCAAGAAGAACTTTGATTCTTATTTTATAAACGAGTACTTTACTTTAAGAGGGTATACCTTGCCTTTTAGGAATAATTTATCACGGGTGCCGGTTCAACCCTTGCCATCAGTATCTATTAAAAGTTTCATGATTGGTTTTTACCGTGAACCTAACGTTTCACCCTTGTGGTAAACGTTTTTTTGTGGTTTAAATGAGTTATTAAAAATAGAAAACTATTAGAAAATAATGAGCATGTACTTTTTTAGCAGAATAATCTTTAGATGATTTGCAACATTTGATAAGATACATTTAACCATGTAAGGAAACAAAATGGGGCAGCACATTCACACAAAACAGTGTACTACCTTTGTGTAACTAAAAATATTTGGGGAAAAACACATCTTTAGCTGACATCATCATTGTGACCCAATTTTAGGGGAGAATTTATGAAAAAACAAAGTGATCATGAAGAGTTATTGATAGGTGGCAATGTCTCGAACGTATATCGTTCGGGAGATACGGTTCGTCGAGAAGTAAAGTCAGACAATATCAATATACGAAAGCTGCTAAAGCATTTAGAAAAAAAGAATTTTTCCTATGCTCCAAAGTTTTTAGGGGTTGATGAAAAAGGTAGAGAGATCTTGTCTTTCATTGAAGGCGTAGCTGGTCATGATCCCTTAAAAGAATACATGTGCTCTCACCATGCCTTAAAAGAATTAGCGAGAATGCTTAGACTGTATCATGATGCTGTTTGTGATTTTCCCATTTCAGACGATTGGGAACGAATGGACAATACGCCTAACAACATAGAGGTTGTTTGCCACAATGATTTTGCTATGTATAACATTATTTTCAAGGATAAAAAACCAGTAGGGATTATTGATTTTGATGTAGCTGCTCCTGGTCCGAGGCTATGGGATATCGCATATACCCTATATACATGTGTGCCTCTTAGTAGATTTTTTCGCACTGAAACAGGGGAGGTCGTGAAATATTCATCATTAGACCATGCAGACTATATAAAGCATAGAGTGAAACTGTTTTTTGAATCTTATGGGGAGGAAATAGCAGAAGATTATTTGGATATGGTGCTGCTGCGTTTAAAAGGGTTATGTCAGTACATGAAACGAAAAGCGAGTGAGGGTGATATCGCTTTTCAAGACATGATCCATGAAGGACATCTTGAACATTATCAAAAAGACATTCAATTCATTCATGAGCATAGAAAAGATTGGATGTAAAACTACTTACCTTTAAATAAGAAGTCAAAAGAGAAAAGAATGAATATAAAGAGGCGGCGTTGTTATTGCAAACGAAGACGATATTAAAGGCTATCATTCAAGACGAGGGAGTAAATGATTATCCTCTTTTTAGACAGTACTGTGTGAGAAAAGAACAGGGCCTGCGTAAAGATGCGCTAAAAGTTCTTCAGGCCTTTATTGAAGAGATGAAAGAGAACGATTTTGAAGTACAGCGTTCATTTGTTTCTTGGCTGTTTGAGAAGATTGAACGGTTTGAGGATGGTCATCATTTGCTTGTGTATCCATTGATAATTGGGGTGATTCAGCCTGTTCTGCAAGAGTGGGAGAAGGTTGATCCAATGGATGTGAGACCATATCGCTGGCAGGGCTTGTTTGTACATCAGGGAGAAGGGCTGCCCTATTTATTGAAAGCGCTAGAGCTTGGGGGCAGCAAGGAGCAGCGTGTGATTGTTCAAATTTGTGAAATCTATTTATCGGCCTTGTGGTATTCGTTTCATCATATACATGAAGATCTTTATTTAAGCACCTATGAGAAAGACCAAGAGCGAATTCAAGGTATTGAAGATGTCATGATGCTGATTGAAGATAAGAGGATTCGATCTAATGTTGAAAAGCAAGCAGCCTATTATGATCAGCTTTTATCGGACTGGAAGAAATTTCAGCAAACGGAGACAAGAGGCTTCATGAAATGGTGTGCGGAGCGTAAGAAGCCGTATGAGTGGGTAGAGGCTTTTTATTATCAACAATAGATGAGGAAACGGCAGAATTCATTCTGCCGTTTATTTATGCCATATTCGTTCTATTTCTACATGATCTGGTTTGAAATATTTCAGGATATAGACATCTGGATTGCTTAATTTTTCCCACTCCTCGAATCCAATCGTTGGATCTGCGTGTTTAAGAAGCAGGCTCATGATATTACCATGTGTGATGAATAGGGTATGATCTTTTTCTAATTTTATTTGTTCGTGGAGCGCTTCTACAATACGATTCATGGCTTCTTGGCTCGATTCTCCGCCTTCACAGGTCATATGTAAGTCTGTAAAACTAAGCTTTAGCTTCTCATACCAATTGTCTATTGGCTTACTGCTTAACACACGTTCAGAGAGGCGTTGATCGATTTTTATCTCGAGCTGTTTTGCATGAGCAAGGGGCTCAGTAGTTTGGATCGCTCGTTTATAAGGACTTGAGATAATCTGATTGAGATGAATGCTGGAAAAAAACTGTGACAGTTCGTGAGATTGAGTGATGCCTTGTGGCGTTAAAGCTGCATCTTTAGATTGTCCATCTGCTTGGCAGTGTCTGACGATATAATATGTTTTCATTGGATACACCTTTCATTGAGTATAAAAAAATCATCCAGTATTGGATGAGGATTTGTGAAGAGCTAGGTAAGCTTGTTCGTATCTGTTTCTTTATAGGGATCTGTGAGCTTGGAGGTCAGGTCTAGGTTGAACAAAAAATCATCGACGGTGTCTGTGCCAAAGGGAAGTGTGGAGAAGCTGATTGGGATGCTGTCTTCTTGCTTTTCTGAAGCGACTTGCTGTGCAGGCTGCTTTTTTCTCCAGTTCTTAAACAAGCGCATGTGAGGCCCCCTTTTCTTTGAAAAAGATGGATTTATACATAATATACGGGGAGAGTTGTCCAGGCGTCAAATGTTTTCTTCAAAAGGAACGATTCAATTGATAAAAAAAGAGCCACAGGAAAGTGCGGCTCTTATTGTTTCAGTTTACATTGCGCGTTGTAATGCTTGTAGTAATTTACGTTCGCATCTTAAGTTGTATCGCTTCTTATGGAGTTTCTCCGTTTTAAACCTGCCTATGAGACGCCGGACACCGGGATCATAAATGATGAGCTCCCTGCAAGTTTGATCATGTAATAGTGCTTTAAACCAGCTATATTTTTTGAGATGTGCTGCGTTCCTTGAGATATCCTCTTCATCCACTTGTAGAAAAGGGATATACACAGCAAGTGAAAAGATGTCTAAAATGAATCCCATTTTGCTTCCTCCTTTCATATTATTCATTACGCTTAGGAGAAGGCAAGGTTTCATTCAATAAACGTTAAAAACAATCCCAGTGCATAAACCATTCTTTTGATTCTTTGTCATAATAGAAATACATCGTGCCGTTATCACCAATCATGAAACGAGGTTTTTCTTCTGAGGCGATTTGCAGCATGAATTCGCCTTGTTGTAGTTGGGGTGGGGATTGAATATACGCCCCATATCCACCGATTTTTGTGAACGAATAATTTGTGTATTGATTAAAGAAGTGGTCCGTCGCTTCTTCACTTTCGTTTACTTCTGATAAATCGATATATGACCATGCTTCTTCCCAGCAAGGGAAGTCCCTTTGCTCACTTTTGTTCCATTGGATTTGAAAGGGTTTGAGTCCTCTCACTTCTTCAGGAGTCTCAGCTACTTCTAAACCTTCGATTGATGCATATTCAATGAGCTTCCAGCCTTCGCCGTTTTTGGTGATATCAATCGGAAGTGCTTTCTGGTTGAGGAAAATTTGAATCAGCTTACACTCATTGAAGCCGTTCATTCCTCCTGGCACTTCTGGTAAATAAATTTGTAAGATCGGAATCATGGCACCATCTTGATCTGTCGGCCAGCCCTGATGAGGATCGATGAAAAAATGGCCTGCAAACCAGCTGTGTACAGCTGGATCAGGACGGAACCCGCCTATTTTGGCAATGGCTGGCGTTTTCCCAATTAGATTTAATTCTTGAAAAGCTTTGATCTCCATCTAATGTCCCTCCAGTTGTTAGCCTGCAATGTGTGCATCATGAAATGTGCCATTTATATTTCCTGTGATAATAATGACATGTCCCCAAAATAAATCACCGTCATGATAGTAGACTTCAAACTCTCCCTCAGGGTAAACATGCAGGCTTTCAAGTGAAATGCGGCTCATAAATTGATTCAGTGTAAGTTCTTCTTGCTTTTCAGCTGCTTCGTCTTGTTCCTGCCAATCCTTTGCTAGATCTATCAGCTGATTCGCGGCAAATGATTTAATAGAAGAATCCCATTTGGCTTGTTCTTGTATGAGTTGTTTTGCTGTAGAAAGTGAGTCATTTATTTTTTCATCTTCTTCGAGGTTAAAGTAGAGAAGGCACTCTTCATTGCTCCATTGGATCGTCTTTTCAAATAAGTCTAGTCCTTTCACTAACTCAAAGGTTCCAAGTGTAACATCATGATAAAACACAGGCTTTTGGCCTTGTTCTAAAATTTCTTGAAGTGCTTGATCCTTTGTATCTGTATTGATCAAAGATACAAGCATGAATTCACCTTCGCCTTTTCGAACCTGAAGTGTAACGATTGATTCTTTATGTAATTGTGACTGCTTTTCCCTTAATCCTTCGTCATCTGTTAACCAGCAAAGTCTTACATTTTCGTTTGTGATATGGCCGTTTTCCTTCCAGGCAATTAGTGGAATAGAAGCGGTCCAAAGAGGTGCCTGTCCTGCTTTCCCTGCCCCTACGCCAGAAGGTCCTGTCACAGCTATGATAGTGACTATATCTTCTGAAAATCTTCCTACAAAAGTGTTGATTTGTTTGTTAATCTTCATGTGATGTCCTCCAGCTCGATATTTTTGTTATGAACATAAGGATGATATGATCAAAATCTACCTCTTAATCACACCGCACATCAGTAGGGGAAATCAAGCTTTTTTTGTTTAAAACTGTTTTTTTAGGAGGTACATGGATTAATGAAGGTTGAGTCACAATAAAAGAAGCATGGATCGAATTTTGTATAAATTTGGGTAAGTGAGTCGAAAAGCCTAGGTGATTCTTCCTTTTCTTTATAATTACTTTGACACGAATAGATGAAAAAAGTAAAGTAATACTGAGTGATTTACAAAACCTTCTTCATCCACTAAAACATGAAGTGTGCGTAAATTTAATGTAAATGGATATTTTTCCTTTTATTTACTCGTATTTTTTTTGAAACTTATGATGCCTCTCGTTCGTTATATTAAAGGAGCGCATGTATCCGGCGGAGACAGAGCATCGGAATGCTTGACGAAGAAGATTTACATTTGCAAAATGAATGTAAATTTTTTATGATTTCATTTATATCAGAACGATGATAAGAAAGAAGAGGTTTTATGAAAAAAATATTTGCGAACAAATATAGCTTTTTTGTTTTGGCTGTCCTATTATTCTGGGCTAAATCATACACAGCCTACAAAATGGACTTTAATTTAGGAGTGAAAGGTTCTTTTCAAGAGGGGCTTCTCTTATTGAATCCATTTAGTTCAGCCATTGTGTTTTTTGGACTTGCTCTCTTTTTAAAGGGGCGTAAATCTGCCATTGTTTTAATTGTTATTGATTTTATTATGACCGCACTTTTATATGCAAATGTAGCGTATTACCGTTTCTTTGATGACTTTTTGACTTTCTCAACAATGAAGCAGGCAGGAAATCTTGGGGGAGGCATGACTGGCGGTGTGTTAGCAAGCATTAAGCCGCATGACCTTTTATACTTCCTTGATATCATCATCTTGATTGCGATTGTCATTTGGAGACCGGAAGTGAAGAAGTTCCAAATGAAAAAGACGTTTGCACTGCTGATTGTAGCTGCAGGTATTGGACTGTTCTTTGTAAACCTTCATTTGGCTGAAAAGGATCGTCCAGAATTATTAACGAGAACCTTTGATCATAAGTATGTTGTCAAATACTTAGGTGTTTACAATTATACGATTTATGACGGGGTACAAGCAGCACAAAACGCAACGCAGGTTGCAAATGCAAGCAGTGAAGATTTAACGGATGTTGTGAACTATACGTCTTCTCACTATGCAAAGCCAAATGCAGAGTATTTTGGAAAAGCAAAAGGTAAAAACATTATTAAAATTCATTTAGAAAGCTTCCAATCTTTCTTAATTGACTACAAATTAAATGGAGAAGAAGTGACTCCATTTTTAAACAAACTGGCTCATGGGAAAGATGACTTTACGTATTTCGATAACTTCTTCCATCAGACTGGTCAAGGGAAGACATCTGATGCTGAGCTGATGATGGATAATAGTATGTTTGGCTTGCCAGAGGGAGCAGCATTTGTGACAAAGGGTGAAAATACCTTCCAATCACTACCTGCCATCCTAGATCAAAAAGCAGGCTATACGAGTGCAGTGCTTCACGGGGACTATAAATCTTTCTGGAACCGTGACACGATTTATAAACATATGGGAATTGATCAATTCTTTGATGCTTCCTATTACAACATGGATGAAGAAAACCTTGTGAATATGGGTCTGAAGGATAAACCGTTTTTCAAAGAATCAATCCCAATGCTAGAATCAATGAAAAAGCCATTTTATGCACATTTAATGACACTGACAAATCACTATCCATTTAATTTAGATGAAAAAGATGCGACAATCGCTAAGGCAACAACGGGCGATAAAACAGTCGATAACTATTTCCAAACAGCAAGATATTTAGATGAGTCATTAGAGCAATTCTTCAAAGACTTGAAAAAATCAGGTATGTATAAAGACTCAGTCATTTTATTGTATGGTGACCATAACGGTATTTCTGAGAACCATAACCGTGCAATGAGTGAAATTCAAGGGAAAGAAATCACTCCTTATCAAAATGCACAAAACCAGCGTGTTCCGCTCATGATTCGTATTCCTGGTAAGAAGGGCGGCGTGAACCATACGTATGGTGGTGAAGTCGACGTGATGCCAACACTTCTTCACTTACAAGGTATCGATTCAAATGAATTCGTGAATTTTGGAACAGACTTATTCTCTAAAAAGCATGATGAGACTGTTGCCTTCCGTAATGGAAACTATGTGACACCGAAATACACACTTGTCGATAATACCGTTTATGATACGAAAACGGGTAAAGTGGTGAAACAAAATAAAAAGACAGAGGCGATTAAAGCCCGTGTTGATAATCAGTTAAGTCTTTCAGATAAAGTGCTCTATAGGGATCTTCTTCGATTCCATAAGTTATCTGATTTCAAACCAGTGAATCCATCGGATTATTTCTATGGTAAAGCAAACAAAGAAAAAGAAGCGGATTCTTCTGCTAACTAACTGAGTTTTGGGCAAGCACAGAAAGGTGCTTGCCTTTTTCTCTCTCTTTGCTTGATTTGTTGGCAAAATATGTTTATATTTAGGGAGAAACAAGCGTGATGCTGGCTGGCAGCTGGTGACACACATTTCGTCCTTGGGGAATTCAGGAGGAGCTTATGACAACAAATACAAAAACACAAAAAAAGAAATCAGAATTATGGGGCTGGATCAAAGCCATCTTAATCGCATTTATTGCTGTTTTTATCATTCGGAACTTTTTATTCGCACCGTACATTGTGAAAGGGACTTCTATGGACCCAACACTGCATAACACAGAGCGGGTGTTTGTGAATAAAACGGTTGATTATTTCGGTGATTATAAACGGGGACAGATCATTGTTCTTGATGGGGAAGATCGCAGCACTCATTATGTCAAACGATTGATTGGTTTACCTGGTGATAAAATTGAAATGAAAAATGATCAGCTATTTGTTAATGGAAAAAAAGTGGCAGAGCCTTACTTAGCGTCAAACAAAAAGAAAGCAGCGGCGGATGGTACTTTGCTGACACCTGATTTTGGCCCTCTGACTGTTCCAAAAGGAAAGTACTTTGTCATGGGGGACAATCGCCAAAATTCAATGGACAGCCGCAACGGCTTAGGTCTTTTTACAAAGCGCGATATTCAAGGAACTACCTCATTTGTATTTTATCCTTTCCAAGACATTCGCTTACTCAATCATTAATAAACAAGAAAAAAGCACACAGCCGTGTGCTTTTTTCTATGTCATGCAGACTGACTTTTTGTAATCGCCTGTTCAAGATCTGCAAGAATATCTTCAATCGCTTCTGTTCCAACGGATAAACGAATGAGCTCTGGTGTGACACCTGTCGCTTTTTGTTCTGCCTCGCTTAATTGTTGATGCGTTGTGCTGGCAGGATGAATGATGAGAGATTTAGAATCACCCACGTTTGCGAGATGGGAGAAAAGTTTCACAGAATCAATGAGCTTTTTACCTGCTTCGCGTCCACCTTTGATACCGAATGTGAGGATTGCGCCTTGTCCTTTTGGTAAATAGGTTTGAGCAAGTTCATAGGATTCGTGACTTTCAAGGCCCGGATAGCTTACCCAATCGACAAGAGGATGATCCTGTAAGAACTGTGCTGTTTTCAACGCATTTTCACTATGCCGCTCAAGACGAAGGTGTAATGTTTCTAAGCCTTGCAGAAGTAAAAATGAGTTGAATGGCGACAGAGCTGCCCCTAAATCACGTAAGAGCTGTACTCGTGCTTTTGTGATATAAGCCGCTTCTCCAATCGCTTCTGTATATGTCAGACCGTGATAACTTGGATCTGGTTCAGTCAGCCCTTTGAACTTATCGCTGTCAGCCCAAGGGAATCGGCCGCTATCAACGATGACGCCGCCAATTGATGTACCATGACCGCCAATAAATTTTGTCGCTGAATGGACGACAATGTCTGCACCGAACTCAATAGGTCTTAATAAATAAGGGCTGGCGAGCGTATTGTCCACAATAAGCGGGATATGATGCTTGTGTGCAATGGCTGAGATGGCTTCAATATGTAAAATGTCGCCTTTTGGATTCCCAATGCTCTCTGCATACACTGCCTTTGTTTTGTCTGTGATCGCTGCTTCAAGTTCTTCAAGGTTGGATGAGTCGACGAATTTTACTGTAATTCCGAGTTTTTTGAGTGTATGGGCAAATAAATTGTAGGTGCCGCCATAAAGACTGCTTGAGGAAACGATTTCATCCCCGGCTCCTGCAATGTTTAAAATAGAATAAGTCGTCGCTGCTTGCCCAGAAGAAACAGCAAGTGCACCAATCCCACCTTCAAGCTCTGCGATACGCTTTTCAAATACGTCATTTGTCGGGTTCATAATACGTGAATAAATATTTCCCGGTTCCTGAAGACCGAATAAATTCGCTGCATGATCACTATCTCTAAAACCAAAGGAGCTTGTTTGGTAAATAGGCACGGCTCTTGAATAGGTCGCTGAATCAAGCTCCTGACCCGCGTGAATGGCTTTTGTTTCTAAACGAAATGGACGTTCTTCTGACATGTGTGTATCCTCCTTTTGTTAGATAAAACCAACTGTTTTGATAAGAAATATTTAATAAGACTATAAATCTTGTTCACTGCTCGGTCAATCATTTTTTAGATAAATCTGAAAAAACAATAAATATAGTTGACAGGTAGGAATAGTATGTATTAACATGAGCATACTGAAAACGCGAACAAGAATGGCTGATCGGTCAACCGAAGGCTCTATCACTCAAGCATGAGTGAAGAGCCTTTTTTTATTTGAATGAGAAAGGATGATGAAGATGGAAAAAAAGAAAAAACGAAAAAAATACAGAAAACATATGGATATCACACTAGACATCTTAATTGAGCGGAACAAATATGAGATTTACAGCAGCAAGGAACGAATAGAAGCGATTTACGATCGGATTGATGAAAAGCATACAAGGACAAAATAACTATTTTATAAATTTGAGTTGATTTATGGGATTAATATGATTTAGGATGGTGCTAACAAATCAATATGATTAGCTGATCGGACAACACGAAGGCTCTTATCTCTTTTTGGGGATAAGGGCCTTTCTGTGTATTTATCTGATGGCAAGAGGAGTGGAGGGTTTCAATGACGATTTCAATTGATATTGTGGATAAATCCTTTTGGAAAGACAAACAGTCCATTCGGGTTCTTGAAGACTTGAAATTGAGCATGATTCCAGGTGAATTTGTAACAGTGATAGGTCCGAGTGGATGCGGAAAAAGTACATTGCTAAAAATCATAGGCGGGCTCGACACATCGTATGATGGGCAAATTTTGATAGGAGACAGACGGGTCACAGAACCAGGAATGAAACAGGGCTTTATCTTTCAGGAACACCGCCTGTTTCCATGGCTGTCAGTCGAAGAAAACATAGCGGCCAATTTCAATTTAAAACAACAGGATGTACGCCGCAAAGTGGATGAATTGATAGAAATTGTTCGATTAAAAGGATTTGAACATGCTTATCCACATGAACTTTCAGGAGGAATGTCGCAACGGGTTGCCATTGCGAGAGCACTCCTTCGTGATCCGGAGATCTTATTGCTTGATGAACCATTTGGTGCGCTGGATGCATTCACGCGAAAACACTTGCAGGATGTGCTGCTGGACATTTGGCAGGAGAAAAAAACAACGATGATGCTCGTTACTCATGATATTGATGAATCGATTTATTTAGGAAATGAAATTGTGCTCTTACAAGCGAGACCTGGCCGAATTCATAAAATTCTTCCTGTGAATCTGCCTTTTCCGCGTGATAGAACATCAACCTCTTTTCAACATTTAAGACAAAAGGTGCTTTCAGAATTTGAGAAAACAGATGAATTGTTACTAACTGATGGATCAGGGATTTAGGGAGGGGAAATCGCATGAAAAAGGTACAAATGATCGTGATTTTTTTGAGTCTTCTCCTTGTTTTAGCAGGGTGTGGTCAAGCAGCAGACGGCTCAGAAAACAAGGTGAAAGAAATTCGGATTGGGATTCAGCAAAGTTTGAGCCCGCTGCTTTTAGCAAAGGAAAAAGGGTGGTTTGAACAATCATTTGAAAAAGAAGGAGTGAAGGTAAAGTGGGTGGAGTTTCAAAGTGGTCCTCCCCAATTTGAAGGCCTTGCTGCAAATCAATTAGATTTCTCGCAAGTTGGAAACTCACCTGTCATAGCAGGTCAGGCAGCAGGTATTAATTTTAAGGAAATTGGTTTATCTCAGGATGGGCTGAAAGCGAACGGTATTTTAGTGAATAAGAACAGTAAGATTCAAAAAGTAGAAGACTTAAAAGGGAAAAAAATTGCTGTCGCTAAAGGGAGCAGTGGCTTTGATTTTTTATACAAAGTATTAGATCAGGCAGGTTTATCTGCGAAGGATGTTCAGATCATTCAGCTACAGCCAGATGAAGCGATATCAGCATTTGAAAATGGGTCCGTTGATGCTTGGTCGATCTGGGAGCCGTTCTTATCACTTGAAACGATCAAGAAAGGAGCAAAGCTGCTGGTGAATGGGGAAGCGACTGATTTATATTCTCCAGGTTTCACACTTGTTCGCACTCAGTTTGCTGATCAGCATCCTGAACTAGTGGTGAAATTTTTAAAGGTATATGACCATGCGGTGAAGTGGCAGAAATCACATCCAGAAGAGGCTGTTACTCTATATGCGCGTTTAAAAAATTTAGATAAGAAGATCGTCACACAAGTATTAAACAATACGGAACCACTCAATAAGCCCATTTCGAAGAAGATCATCAATGCTCAGCAGCATACCGCTGATTTTCAATATAAAACAAAGGCGATCCAGCGGAAAATTGATGTCAATCAGGTTGTAGATAATTCGTTTATTGAAAAAATGCTGAAAGAGGAGATGGATGAATGAAAGCTATTTCGAACCCGGCTTTAGCATCTAAAATTGAGCGGTCAAAGAGAAAAAGGAGAAAAGCTTCTTCTTTATATAAGTTAAAGGGACTGGTATTACCTGTTCTACTTATTGCGGTTTGGCAGATTATAGCTGGTTCTCAAATTGTTTCTTCCACTGTATTGCCTTCGCCCGTTTTGATTGCTGAATCCTTTCGAGAGTTGATACGTTCTGGTGAGCTGTTTGGCCATCTTTACATCAGTCTTTATCGAGCAATATGTGGATTTTTACTTGGGGGAGGCTTAGGTCTTATGCTGGGCGTATGCGTAGGGTTTTCTAAAAAAACAGAGCAGTATGTAGATCCGACCTTGCAAATGCTGAGAACCGTTCCCCATTTAGCGGTCACACCTTTATTCATCCTCTGGTTTGGCTTTGATGAAACGGCGAAAATTTTATTGATTGCACTTGGGGCTTTTTTTCCGATATATATTAATACTTTTCTTGGTATTCGCAGTGTAGATAATAAGCTGTTTGATGTGGCCCGCGCCTTAGAGTTTAATCTGTATCAAAGCATCACAAAGCTGATTTTACCGGCTGCTCTTCCGCATATTCTTCTGGGCGTGAGGCTGTCATTAGGAATTGCTTGGCTAGGTTTAGTGGTAGCTGAGTTAATGGGTTCAAGCAGCGGCGTCGGCTATATGATTATGGATGCAAGGCAGTTCTCTCAAACGGATAAAGTGTTTGTCGGAATTATCATCTTTGCAGTAGTAGGTAAGCTGACAGATTCATTTGTACGTCTGTTAGAAAAGCGTCTGCTCAAGTGGCGCACTAGTTATCAAGGTGAATAATAACAGGGGGCGATGTCATGAATATTTTATGGTTTATTCCAACACATGGAGACGGCCGTTATTTAGGTTCAGCAAAAGGGGCAAGACAGGCAGACTATCCATATTTTAAACAGATTGCTCAAGCAGCTGATCAGCTTGGTTATACAGGGGTCTTGCTGCCGACTGGGAGATCATGTGAAGATCCATGGCTGACGGCAGCTGCTTTAGCTGCTGAAACCACTCATTTAAAGTTTCTCGTGGCTCTTAGACCAGGGCTTATGCAGCCGTCTGTTGCTGCTAGAATGACGTCTACATTAGATCGTCTTTCAGGTGGAAGGCTGCTGATTAATGTGGTAGCAGGGGGAAGTAAAGAGGAGCTTGAAGGAGATGGACTGTTCATTTCTCATGATGAACGCTATGAGGCAACAGAAGAATTTTTGACGATTTGGAAGCGGTTATTGAAAGGAGAAAATGTACAATTTCATGGCAAACATCTACAAGCGGAAAATGGCCGGCTGCTATTCCCGCCAGCTCAAACCCCCCATCCACCAGTCTTTTTTGGCGGATCATCATCAGCAGGAATTCAAGCGGCCGCCAAGCATACAGATGTCTATTTAACTTGGGGCGAACCGCCTGCACAAGTAAAAGAGAAAATTGAACAAGTGAAGAAACAGGCTGAAAAGGAAGGAAGAACGGTGAAGTTTGGCATTCGTCTTCATGTGATCGTGCGAGATACCGAAGAGGAGGCATGGCAGGCAGCGGAACATCTGATTCGTCATTTAGATCAGAAAACAATTGAGGAGGCGCAAAAAGTTTTACAGGGGATGGACTCAGTAGGTCAAAGACGGATGGTGGAATTGCATCAAGGGAGGAAAGACAAACTTGAAATTAGCCCAAATCTTTGGGCAGGCATTGGCTTAGTACGCGGCGGTGCAGGAACAGCACTCGTCGGAGATCCGCAAACAGTAGCAGATCGTATCATAGAATACAAGTCTCTAGGCATTGATACATTTATATTTTCTGGCTACCCGCACCTAGAAGAAGCTTATTATTTAGCAGAGCTTGTTTTCCCGCTCCTTCCATTTAAGAGGTCGGGGGATACAGGACTCTCTGTGCCAGCTGGTGAAATCATTGGGAACAATCATTTTCCAGATGCAGCCTCTGCTGCTAGTTCCTCATAAATATGAAAAAGCAAAGCAGTCTGCGATGGCTGCTTTGCTTTTTTTCATAGAATAGGAGCGAGTCATATGTTGTGTACTGCTGAACAAGGTAAGGGCTTTTTTCCCAATCGATTTTCTTGTATATACATATTTTCAGAGTCAAGAGAAGAAGGAAAATATACTCACTCTTTTATCGGAATGATCAGTAAATATTTCATAATTGATGTTATTGCGACATATAATCAGGACTTTTATATCTGATATATCGGGGGAATTCTTTCTATCTCACAAAAAAGAAAGAATAAAAATGATAGATGATAAATATGGACTATTTGAAAAAGAGAAGAAAAAAGATGGTGCAAATGACATTAAATGGGTTTTGTGGTTCTTAAGAGGTGTTAAAATCTAGTAAATAAGAGAGGGTTTAAACAGATGAAGGTGAATAATTGAATAAAAAGTCACATTTTAATCAAATGTATGTTCGGTCAAAAATGGGATGTTCTGTAGATGTTTGGCGTGTGACGCCTATGATACGATCATCATAAGCTGGGAGGTGAAAAGTATGACTTATGCAGCGCCGCAAGTTGACTATTCCACTATGGAACCTGCTATTATGGACCAAGCTTGGTTCTTAGTATTTGTTGCTGTCCTTCTTGGATTGGGAGCAACAGTTGTTCTAGGAGCAGCAGTTTGGTGTATCGCAAACGGCAAGGGTAGCTTTACAGGAGCCGTTCAGTGGGAAAGTGGCTTAAAAGTCCAAATTGAATGTAAGTAGCTATACTTAGGATTCATCTTTTTACTTCTTAGATAAGACACCAGGGCTAAACCGTCTGTGGCGGGCGGTTTAGCCTGATCTGTTTTTAAAGAATATGCAGACACTTGGAGGTTATATGTTTACGATCGAGAATTTAACCAAAACGTATAAAAATAACGTGACTGCTGTCAATGATTTTCATTTAAAGATCGACCCTCATCAAATCGTTGCTGTTGCTGGACCGAATGGTTCGGGTAAAACAACGATGATTAACTGTATACTTGGCATCATTAAGCATACAGAAGGAAAAATTCATTTGCAGGGCGTCACTAATGATGAACCATCCTTTAAAAAACAAGTAGCCTATGTTCCAGATGACCTGCTGCTCCCTGAAGCATTGACTGGTGCTGAATATTTAGAGTTTGTTTCTTCTATGTATGAATGTAAAACAATTCACAGAAGAAATCAACTAATTGAACTGTTTGATATGGACTCGGCTTTATCAAGACCGATCGAAACCTATTCACATGGGATGAAAAAAAAGACACAGCTGATTGCTGCCTTTATGCTTAATAGTCAATTGGTGATCATGGATGAGCCCTTTAGAGGACTTGATATTGAAGCGGTTATAAACACAAAGAAACTGATGAAGCGGTATGCCGAGCACCATGGTGCGATCTTGCTTTCAACGCATGATATGCTTTCAGCGGAAGAGCTGTGCCAAAAAATCGCCATTATTTCTAAGGGAAATAAAATGGATGAAGGAACAGTTTCAGCCTTAAAGGAGAAGTATCAATCAAGCACACTGGAACAGGTGTTTCTGAAAGCTTCAATGTTAAGTGATAGGGGTGCACATTTTGATGAAATCATTAATCATTTCTAAAATGATGCTTAAAATGTGGCAGCAGGAAATGTATAAGCTCTTTGATACTCAAACGAAGCGGATCATTGTGGTTTTATTCTTTTTGTTTGCTGTCACAATGGGAGCCATTATCGGATACAGCTTTACAGGTGTCTTTATGAAGGCTTTTTTAAATGGAGATGAACGGTCACTTGGATTACTCGTTGTGTCAATGGCAATCAATACCTCTATTTTTACAAGTTTGTTATTCGTTTTGATCAAGGTCAGAACACCTGAACAAGACCGGTTTTCTATGCAGCTCAGCTGGTTTCCGCTCTCTACCTTTCAGAAAAGTTTTGGATACTTCATTCCGATGGTGACAGTGGTGACAGGACTTGTTTTATTTTTTATCGGTATTCTGCTTTTACCTAATTTTATTGCCCAGGGAATAGGTATTTTCTTTATCTTTACTTTCTTTTTGATGGTGCTTTTGCAGTCGCTCTTTGTCTTAATGCTCCTGCAGTTTATTTACAATATCACTTATTTACTCGTTTTGAAATTAAAATTACCGTTGCAAAAATTTGCAGCGATATTTGTTTTATTGGCACTCGTTGTGGCGTATGGATTGACGCATTTTGATATTAGCCAAATTCAGCAATCATATCTACAGTTTGATTATCATTTGATGTATTTTACAGCACCGTTTTTCTTAGCGGCACAAGGAATGTCTCCTGAAGGGGTGAATTATGCCATCTTGATTCTGTTCATCCTTTTATCAGCAGGCGGCACATTTCTTTCTCTTGCGATGATGCCGATTATGGCAGAGAAAAAAGCGTTAACCTTTTTACACAAGCTGCCATTTTCTTCTTCAAAAAAGTGGTCACTTATTGTGAAGGAAATGAAGTCACAGGTACGGAATGAAGAAAACATTTTAAACTTTCTTATTCTTCTCATTGTGATCTTATTCGTTCGTTATCAATTTGGATTCCGCTTTGAAGAAGAAGCGTTTTTTGTTCTATGTGCTCTTGCTGGATTAACAGCCTTCAATTCGTTTGGCAATGATAAACGAATGCTGGGGATGTATAAAACATTTGGCCTGAGATCATGGGAAGTGGCTTTGTATAAGTTTATCGGCCTTCTGCTTGTTGGTGTACTGCAAATTGTTTTATTCATGCTGACAACGCTGACGCTTCCTGATCAAATTTGGCACGCGTTGATTGGTGCCGCTGTCTTATGCAATGCCACTGCGCTCTTTTATATAGTAGGTATTTTACTTCCTCTTGATCGAAACAATCCCTACACAGGCATATTTTCATTTGGAGCGCTTATTTTACTCATGATTCCGATTGTTTTTATTGGAAACTATGTCATAGGGGCAGCGAGTCAAACGCTTCAATGGCTGCTTGTCGCTGCATTTGAGGGTCTGCTCATCTTTGCCATATACAAAGGTTTTTCATGGAGGTATTCACATGATTCAACTTCTTAACAATAAGCTAAAGATTGAGCGGGTACCGGAACTAGCGCCGTATGTGACCTTACAAAAGAGGCATCTTACGGATACGCAGTATGGAAGCACACTCCCGATCAATGAAAGTGCCTATCATATGTTAACGAAAGTGGACGGTAAAAGGACAGAAGCGAGTATTACATCAGAGCTCGCCGATTTATTTCAGGTCGATGAGTCGGTGATTGCTCGTGACTTTTATCAGCTGATGACGGGATTGAATCAGCATCACTTGCTGTCCATTCATTATCATTCACCGTATCGGATTGTGACAGCCTGCTGTCAATTTTTCAAGCAGTATCAAGTCAAAATGAAGGAACGATTTGATTGTACTGGTCACTCGTTCCTTCACATTTTTGGAACGGCTTTGCTCATGGTGACGCGTAAAATCATCTTTTTCTGGATGCTTTTTATGGTCATGGCAGGGCTCGCTTTTTTATTCATTCCTGATCCATCGATTGCAGCCATTGCGATTTATTTTACGATTATATATTTCGGGTTAATTACCGGAACTGCCTTACATGAGGCGGCACATGGCTATGCGCATCGAAAATTTGCAGGGCGAGATGGTCCTCAAGGCTTTTTTGCGAGTGACATGATGTCAGTGAAGTTTGTAAGACCCGTATTAGATCCGTTTCAGAAAAAGCAGGTATGGATTACGCTGCTTGGACCGCTCGTTCCCGGTGTGATTGGCGCAGCAGGCATCATTGTGACCATTTTATTTCTAAAAGAAAATCCGGTTTCAACAGGTTTTTTCATTTTTTCAATCTCGTATTTTATCCAATTACTCTATCTTCTTCCGTTTATGGGGGATGGTAAATCCATTATGAAGCAGCTATTGCTTGGGGGAATGGGAGGACAACGATCATGAACGTACAGGCGATGAAACAAGGCGCAATAGTTGGTGGTTTTTTGGGGTTCTTAGGCTTTCCGATGCTGACAATCGGCGTACTGTTCTATCATTTATTTCAATCAAAAACGAATGATGCTTTATTATTTAACAGTCTCGCTTTTGAAATGGAAGGCTCGTCCGCATTTACTTTTCAGATCAAGCCAAACTTTTTTATTTATATGATTGTGATTTTTGCTGCGAGTTTTCTCATTGTGGCATGCCTATCAGCAATAAAGCAGAAAAGAGCGAAAGATTAGGAAAATTATCCTAATCTTTTTTTGTATGACAAACCAAATTTTAGTATAATAAGAAATAAAAAAACATCAAAGGGGATCACAATGTTTAAAAAATGGAGCATTCTTTTATTCACAGTTTTTCTATTAGCAGGATGCGGCGAGAAGGCTGCAGAAACGACGACAACCGAAAAGACGGTTTCGACAATAAAAACAGAGCCTACTACTAAAAACCAAGTAACCATCGAACAAATGAAACTCTCAAAAAAAGAAAAAAACTTACTAGAAGCAGCAACGACTAATGAAAAGGTGGCTCTGACACTGAAAGGATTAACGAAGAAGAACAAGAGTATTACGTTTATCGGGAGCCATTACAAAAATGGCCGATTAGTGAATAAGGAAGCATCATCTGCTACCTTTACTTTACACCAGAATGGAACCGACCAAACGGTGAATGTACTTCTTCAATTACATCATGAGAAAGATACATATGAATCACAATTTAGTATTTGGTCAGATAAAAAGAATGATGGGATGACGAAAGCGACATCAAGCTTTCCGTTCAAAGTAAATGATTATGTTTTTTCTGCACAATCTGAATCTGTCAAAGTTGCTTCAGGGGGAAAGGCACTAATTGCATATACTGCAGCAATGGGGAAAGAAGGAAATGCACCAATGCTTGACGTAATTGAGAAGAATCCAAAGGAAGCGTTGAAGAATAAGTCACATGCGTACTTATTTTATATTCAGTTAGATAAATAACTATCGTAATATATACGGAGAATATGAATTTTTTTGACGAAAAATCTTCATATTCTCTTGACGAATTGTTAAGAAAGTTGTAACATAATAAAAGTCAACGCGATGACGTTGCTTTTAAAAAATTGATGCGGGTGTAGTTTAGTGGTAAAACCTCAGCCTTCCAAGCTGATGTCGTGAGTTCGATTCTCATCACCCGCTCCAATACATAATTTTGTTTATAACGCAGTATTTCGTTTCATAGATAAACGAAGTGTTGCGTTTTTTATTATGTCAGTATAATGTGAAAAAGCACTGTCAGGCTACAGTGCTTTTTCAATGAGTTCATATTTGCTTTCTCCGCCATGTATTTGTACAAACATCTTCGTCAAGGATTGAATAAGAGCTTCACTCTTTTCCCGGGAAATAGATGGAGGGAAAAGGATGATTTGAAGAATGTTCTTTGTGTCTGGAGAAATATGTGCTGTACTTGCTTGAGAAAATAATCCATTCAGTCCTGCACCGTCCTGCCATTCGATGTGACCAGCCTCATGTTTTGTCAGTGAAAGCGGTCCTTTGATGTGATCGGCATCTAATGTCAGGATGGGTAAGAAATATTTTAGTGAGAAAAATATCGACAAATCCTGTACGGAATTGGTCGAGTCAATAAATTGTTCCTTTTGGATATCAGCAAGAAGTGAAAGGAAAGGAACATCTTTTAAAAGATCCGTCCATTCTTTGATGGCTGGTACTTCTTCTAATACTTTATCTTCGTATTCAAAAAATAAAGATTCTTGAAACAGGCGTAAGCGGCCTTTTAACATTTGAGGTGATGTGCCAACTTCAATATGCGAATATTCAATCTGCCCAACATGGATAGACGGGTTTTGAGGATGAGAAATTTCCATATGTATCTTCACAGTGACTCACTCCAATCGGTCGTGATACACTCGTATTATACTGAAAACAACAGAAGAAACAAAGAAAGGAGGTTTGCAAGGTGATTCATGTTGGAGAATTAAAAGAAGAATTGATTCAATATGCGAAAGAAATTGGTGTCGATAAAATTCGATTTGCAAGTGCCAATACATTTGATTCATTAAAGGACCGCCTCATCTTACATGAATCGTTAGGGTATTTGTCAGGTTTTGAAGAGCCTGATATTGAAAAACGAACAAACCCTTCTTTGCTGCTTCCGAAGGCCAAATCAATTGTTGCGATAGCGCTCGCGTACCCTTCCAAAATGAAAGATGCTCCACGAAGTACAAAGGATGCGAGAAGGGGGATCTTTTGCCGGGCTTCATGGGGAACAGATTATCATGTCGTGCTGAAAAAAAAGCTTGATATGCTCGAAGAATTTTTGCGGAGCAAGCATGTCGATATACGGACAAAATCAATGGTGGACACAGGAGAATTGTCTGATCGTGCTGTAGCAGAACGTGCTGGTATTGGTTTTAGTGCAAAGAACTGTATGATTATCACGCCAGAGTTTGGATCCTATGTGTATTTGGCTGAAATGATCACAAATGTCCCGTTTGAACCGGATGAGAAAATTGAAGACCAGTGCGGAACATGCAATAAATGTGTGGATTCGTGTCCAACAGGTGCGCTTGTGAATCCCGGACAGCTGAATTCTCAGCGGTGCATTTCATTTTTAACGCAGACAAAAGGGTTTTTACCTGACGAATTTCGTTCGAAAATAGGAAATCGATTGTACGGGTGCGATACGTGTCAAACTGTCTGCCCGATCAATAAAGGAAAAGATTTTCATCTGCATCCTGAAATGGAGCCGGATCCTGAAATTGCAAAGCCGCTGTTAAAGCCGCTTCTGACAATCAGCAATCGTGATTTTAAGGAAAAATACGGTCATGTTTCAGGTTCATGGCGGGGGAAAAAGCCCATTCAGCGGAATGCAATTTTGGCACTCGCTCATTTTAAAGATACATCTGCCTTACCAGTGTTAATTGAGCTGATGCACAAGGACCCAAGACCGGTCATTCGGGGAACAGCTGCTTGGGCAATTGGGAAAATTGGCGGTGATCAGCAGCTCCCAGAGCTGGAAAAGGCCCTTGAGCGAGAAAGTGATGAAGAAGCGAAAGCGGAGATTGTGAAAGGGATTGAGCTCCTGCAGACACCTTTAAATACTAAATAACATCCCTGTGAACATAGAATGAACCAAACAGAGATTTTAAAAAATGTTTGGTGGTGTCTGTGTGAAACAATTATTAGAGAAAACTTTAGAAGACAGGCTGGCGTATTTAATCAATGACCGTGCAATCAAGCAGCCGCAGCTTATGTCTGATGTGGAAGCAGTAGAGCGGAAAAAAGAGCTTTTTGCTAGAAGACAGGTTGAAATTGTGAAGGCGAAAGCAAAAACAAAACTTCTCGATTCAGCCATTCAAGATGATGGAGCTCAGCATGTGCAGTACCTTGCTCATCTCACATATGTCTGCAAGGATGTAGACGATTCTTTTTATTTAGAGGAACAGGTGGAAAAAAGAGAAGCATTTCTTTATAACGACATGCTTGTCAAAGATCGGATGATGCTAGAAGAGCGGCAAGGGGAAGAGCTTATGGATGAGCGCTTTCAGACCGAAGAACAATTCGGTAGAGCTTTTCACTATGACCGGCGGGCAGCCGTGCAGTATGCGGAGACTTACTGGAATAAGCGGAATCCAGCCTATAAAAATTTTGAAGATAACTGTACAAATTTTATTTCACAATGTTTGAAAGCAGGGAATGCGCCAACAAGAGGATATCCGAACCGCGGGTCTGGCTGGTGGGTGCGTCCGCATACGTGGAGCTATAGCTGGACGGTGGCTCATGCGATGAAAAATTATTTAGCGAATTCGAAAGCGGGTTTGAGAGCAAAGAAACTCAAAGAACCACGCGAGCTTCAAATTGGAGATGTCATTTGCTACGATTTTGAAGGTGATGGAAGGTATAATCATACAACCATTGTTGTTGATCATGACAAAGGTGGAATGCCTCTTGTGAATGCACAGACGTATGACTGCCGCATGCGTTATTGGTCATACGAGGATTCGACCGCCTATACACCTGCTATTCGATATATGTTTTTTCACATTTTGGACGATGCCGCGAAAGGTAGTTAGTGGTATAATGTTGAGCGGAAAAGAAAATTAGAGGTGAACTTTTTTGGGACTTCATGTCGTTTTATATCAACCAGAAATTCCAGCTAATACTGGAAATATTGCGCGTACATGTGCAGCAACAAATACAACCCTTCATCTGATTCGTCCGCTTGGTTTTTCGACAGATGACAAAATGCTGAAGCGTGCAGGACTCGATTATTGGAAATATGCCAATGTGGTCTATCATGATTCACTTGATGAATTGTTTGAGGCTCATCCGAAGGGGCAATTTTTCTATATCACAAAATTTGGCCAAAAGCCGCATACGACATTTGATTACTCTCAGCTGGATGAAGACTATTTCTTCGTCTTTGGCAGAGAGACAAGTGGATTGCCAAAAGATTTGATTGAACAGAATATGGATCGTTGTCTTCGTTTACCGATGACAGAGCATGTTCGTTCCCTGAATCTGTCGAATACGGCAGCCATTCTTGTATATGAGGCACTTCGCCAGCAGCAATATCGCGATCTCATATAAGATCATGATAAAAGCCGAGATACTGATCTCGGCTTTTTTATGTGAGATAAGATACAGACAGATGAAAAATATGACTTAATTATACTTTTTTTGACATGTTAAAAAATAGGTAGTATGATAGATTGTGATGACGTTTTCAAAAAATGATGAATCCATTAGGAGGAGTAATGAGATGAAAAAGCTACTGATCACTAGTGCCATCAGCTCAGCAATTTTAATGGGGACGATTCCAGTCAGTATTCCAGGACTCTCTCAGACGCAGGAGATAGAAGCAGCTCAGCTATCAAAAGGGATTGGCGGGCGTACTTATATCAATAGTAACGGATCCATATTGGTCACAAAAATTCAGCTCCCTCCCGCAATGAGTGTGTCAAATGGTACAGCTTATATTTATTCTGGATTCACAGGTTCAAAGGAAGCGGATATTGGGCTTCAATACAGTCCAACCTATAATGTGTGGAAACCTACGATGAAAGTAGGAGCAAATAATCAAGAGACATATATCGAAGGAAAAAATGACTTTACGTATACAAAGGGATTTAAACCTGGAAGTACTGTTCAAATGACGATTTATAAAAATTTGAATGGGCATACAAGAGCGACGTTCTGGGGCACAAATAATGTTGGCTATACCGGCCGCATTATTACAGAAATTCAAAACTCAAACATTGGCGCTGTGACCAAATGGAAACTACTGTCGACGGTAGCAGTAACTGACGATATTTATCGAAAAGACATTCGGGCGAACTTCTCTACTCGTTTTACTGACATCACATTGGATAATCGTGCCGTCACACCTGTGGTGGATATCCAAGACTTTACGAAGGTTCAGGTGTCAGGGAATACAGTGAATATGCAAGTGCTGAAAACAACGAACTAAATGAAAAAAGGATGTTCCGCAAATGGAACATCCTTTTTTTCATTTCCCAGGCTTGCCTTCGTAGCCAGCAGTGAAAATGGATACTAAAAACGTAATGATGACGCCCATCATAATGACCGTTCTCATATAAGCTCCCCCTTATCCCTTTGTTCCGTTCGCTGCCTGTTTCATATGATGTGAAGTTCACCTTGAAAAGCAGGAGAAGAAAATCATTTTTCTCCTATTTTTCCTTTATTATGAAGGGTCTTGCGGATGGTTGTCAATTCAGTTTGCCAATTCGTCATTTTGAAGAACGAAAGCATGTAATAGGACGCCTCCGCATAGATTGTAAAACAGTATCTGATTTCTAGCTTCAATCTTGAAAGAGGAGGTTCATATGGATATTTTAAAGAAAATCGAACAGCACAGAGAAGAAGAGCAGCGTCTCAAATGGGAAGGCACATTCAGCGATTATTTAGACATTATTAAGGAAAATCCACTTGTCGCTCAATCTGCTCATTCTCGCGTTTATCATATGATTAAAGATAGCGGGATTGAAGAGGAGAATGGGGTCAGAACCTACAAATTTTTTGATCAGGAGCTGTTTGGGTTAGAGGAATCACTCGAAAGATTAGTGGAGGAATATTTTCACCCTGCTGCAAAGCGGCTGGATGTCAGGAAGCGTATTTTATTACTGATGGGACCAGTAAGCGGAGGGAAATCGACGCTTGTCACTAGATTGAAAAGAGGACTTGAAGAATATTCACTGACAGATCATGGCGCAGTTTATGCGATCAAAGGCTGCCCTATGCATGAAGATCCGCTTCATCTTATTCCGCAAAATTTGCGGGAGGATTTCTATAGAGAATATGGGATTCGTGTGCAGGGGAATTTGTCGCCTCTGAACATGATGAGACTGGAAGAGGAATATGGCGGCAGAATTGAGGATGTAAGGGTCGAGCGGATCTTTTTCTCAGAGGATAAACGGACCGGCATTGGTACCTTTAGTCCGTCTGATCCGAAATCTCAGGACATTGCCGATTTAACAGGAAGCATCGATTTTTCAACCATTGCCGAATTTGGATCAGAGTCAGATCCCCGTGCGTACCGCTTTGATGGAGAACTCAATAAAGCAAACCGAGGGATGATGGAGTTTCAGGAGATGTTAAAGTGTGACGAGAAATTTCTATGGCACCTCTTGTCATTAACGCAGGAAGGAAATTTTAAGGCAGGAAGATTCGCCTTAATTAGTGCAGATGAATTGATCGTCGCCCATACGAATGAAACCGAGTACCGATCATTTATTTCAAATAAAAAGAATGAGGCTTTGCATTCAAGAATTATTGTGATGCCAATTCCTTATAATTTAAAGGTCACAGAAGAAGAACGCATTTATCATAAAATGATTTCAGAAAGTGATGTCTCAGATGTGCATATTGCCCCGCATACGCTGAAGGTAGCAGCAATGTTCTCCATTTTGACGAGATTGAAAGAGCCGAAGCGTTCTGATATTGATTTGGTGAAAAAAATGCGTCTGTATGACGGAGAAAGTGTCGAAGGCTTCCAGTCAGTCGACATTGATGAGATGAAAAAGGAATTTCATGATGAAGGGATGAGCGGAATTGACCCGCGTTATGTAATCAACCGAATTTCATCTACCATCATTCGTAAGAACATGGAATCGATCAATGCACTGGATGTCCTGCGCTCTTTAAAAGAAGGGCTTGATCAGCATCCATCTATCTCCAGCGAGGACCGGGAGCGTTATTTGAATTTCATCTCAGTCGCGCGAAAAGAGTATGATGATATTGCGAAGAAGGAAGTGCAAAAGGCATTTGTGTATTCCTATGAGGAGTCTGCGAAAACGCTGATGGATAATTACTTAGATAATGTCGAGGCTTATTGCAATAAAAACAAGCTGCGTGATCCGTTAACAGGTGAAGAAATGAATCCTGATGAAAAGCTCATGCGTTCAATTGAGGAGCAGATCGGCATTTCTGAAAACGCCAAAAAAGCATTTAGAGAAGAAATTCTGATTCGTATTTCGGCTTATGCGAGAAAGGGAAAACGCTTTGATTATAATTCGCATGAGAGATTGCGAGAGGCCATTCAGAAGAAGCTGTTTGCCGATCTAAAAGATGTGGTGAAAATTACGACATCGACGAAGACACCGGATGAACAGCAGCTGAAGAAGGTCAACGAAGTAGTAGCTAGATTGATTGATGAGCATGGCTATAATTCAACAAGTGCAAATGAACTTTTAAAATATGTAGGCAGTCTTCTGAATCGTTAATAAATGAAGGAGGCATTATTGGCGCATCAGCACCGGTAATGTCTTTTTTAGAAATGATCGTCAACTTGGATGACGATCAGCATAGGATAAAGGAAGAATTGTGCAAAAATGTGAGGAGGGGGATGGATGTCCCGGCAAGAAAAAAGTCAGTTTATTGTGTCTCAGGAAGACTGGTCCCTCCATCGAAAAGGCTATGACGACCAGCAGCGTCATCAGAAAAAAGTCAAAGAGGCGATTAAAAACAATTTGCCGGATCTTGTCACAGAAGAAAGCATCATCATGTCGAACGGAAAAGATGTTGTGAAAATTCCGATTCGTTCATTAGATGAATATAAAATTCGGTATAACTACGACAAAAATAAACATGTGGGTCAAGGGGATGGAGACAGCGAGGTTGGCGATGTTGTTGCGCGTGACGGCTCAGACAGTAAGCAGGGTCAAGGAAAGGGGCAGGGCGCTGGAGATCAAGCTGGTGAGGATTATTACGAAGCAGAAGTCTCATTAATGGATCTCGAGGAAGCACTGTTTCGTGAACTGGAGCTGCCAAACCTCAAGCAAAAGGAGCTTGACGACATCATTGTCGAACAAATTGAGTTTAACGATATTCGCAAAACCGGGTTAACAGGAAATATCCACAAAAAACGAACGATGCTCTCGGCATTTAAACGAAATGCGATGACAGGGAGTCCTTCCTTTTATCCCATCTACCCGGAGGATATCAAGTATAAAACGTGGAATGAAGTGACCAAACCAGAGTCGAAAGCCGTCGTTTTGGCGATGATGGATACGAGCGGAAGTATGGGTCTTTGGGAAAAATATATGGCGAGAAGTTTTTTCTTTTGGATGACACGTTTCTTACGGACAAAGTATGAGACAGTCGATATTGAATTTATTGCTCACCATACAGAGGCGAAGGTGGTAGACGAAGAACATTTCTTCTCGCGGGGTGAGAGCGGGGGGACCATTTGCTCGTCTGTCTATCGAAAGGCACTAGAGCTCATAGACGAACGATACCCGCCGTCGCGGTATAATATTTATCCTTTTCATTTTTCTGATGGTGACAATTTGACATCAGATAACGCCCGGTGTGTGAAACTTGTTTCTGAGATCATGAAAAAAGCCAATTTATTTTGCTATGGTGAAGTGAATCAATACAACCGGCATTCTACGTTAATGTCAGCATACAAGCATATTCAGGATGAGAAATTTAAGCATTATATTCTGAAGCAAAAATCAGACGTTTTTCTCGCACTAAAAAAATTTTTTCAGCAGGAAGAAGTTCATTCATAACGAGCACATTTGATAAAACCTTTCAGCATAAGGGCTGAAGGGTTTTTTGTGTGGAGAAGGAAGGGATCACCAGAAAAAAAGTAAAACTTTCTCTTTGACATTTCAATTTTCATTTATTAATATTTAATCTTGTTAAATATAAGTTTTTCAAAAAAGATGCCGATCGTCTTTTCTTCTTTTTCTGCTCCTTGCTCATAATTGCACAATAAATATAAATGGGCTGCACACCATGTTTCGGGCGGGGGTAGATCAAGGGAAAAGGACAGATTATTGAGCTTGTTTCATATTCTGTCAGATGATGGGCATTCTAAGTTTGCTAAAGCAGATGACACTATATTTTTATACATGAAAGGAGAAACAAAACATGAACAGAGGGCGTTTATTGCTAACGAACATTATTGGCCTTATTGTAATTCTTGCCATTATTGCCGGAGGTGCTTATTACTACTACGAAAGCACAAACTTTGTCAAAACAGATGAGGCTAAAGTGACAGGTGACATGTATCAAATCACAGCACCAGCAGCTGGACAAATCAAAGGCTGGGATATCAACGAAGGTGACGAAGTGGAAAAAGACAGCACAGTTGCAAAAGTTGAAGGACAAACAAAAACAAACATTAAAGCAGTGGCTGATGGCACATTAGTCAAAAAAGAAATCCAAAACAACCAACAAGTGCAGCCTGGTACAGTTCTTGGTGAAACAATCGATTTAAGCAAGCTTTACATCACAGCAAATATTAAAGAAACAGATATTAAAAACATTGAAAAAGGCGATAAAGTCGACATCGTTGTAGATGGAGATCCTGATACAACATTTGAAGGAACTGTTGAACAAATTGGTTATGCGACAAACTCAACATTCAATATGCTGCCAGCAACAAATTCAAGTGGTAACTATACAAAAGTAACGCAAAAAGTAGCAGTGAAAATTTCTATTAAAAATCCATCAGACAAAGTACTTCCAGGTATGAATGCTTCTGTCAAAATTTCATCTTAATGATGATTGATATCAAAAAATGAAAGGAGGTTGTCTGAGATGGCAAATCAACCTGCAGCGACAAAACAGGGAGCAGGCTCCTTGTCTTTACTGATCATTTTAATGGCCGGTTTGTTCGTAGCGATTTTAAACCAAACGCTTTTGAACGTAGCTATGCCCCATTTAATGACAGAATTTAATGTGAGTGCAACGACGATTCAGTGGCTGACAACAGGCTACATGCTTGTCAACGGTGTGCTGATTCCGTTGTCTGCGTTTTTAATCACACGTTTTGGACAGCGCAGCTTATTCCTAGTGGCCATGATCTCATTTACACTAGGTACATTTATTTGCGGTATTGCGCCAAACTTTTCAACAATGCTCATCGGCCGTTTGATTCAGGCTGTCGGCGGCGGTATCTTACAGCCGCTCGTCATGACAACAATCCTTTTTATTTTCCCTCCGGAAAACAGAGGGAAAGGAATGGGGATTTTCGGTCTTGCGATGATGTTTGCTCCTGCAGTAGGACCAACATTATCTGGTTACATTATTGAACATTATTCTTGGCGTATTATGTTTTACGGACTTGTACCAATCGGTGCGATTGTCATTATCGCGGCTTTCTTTATGTTTAAAAATATTGTAGAGCCTAAAAAAATCAAGCTGGACAGTCTTGGTGCGATTCTTTCAATCGTTGGTTTTGCTTCCCTTCTTTACGGAGTGAGTGAAGCAGGAAGTGATGGTTGGACAGATCCGATCGTCTTATCTACGATTATTATTGGTGCGATTGCGATTATTCTCTTTATTTTCCAACAGTTGAAAGTTGATAATCCGATGCTTGATTTCCGCGTATTTAAATACAGCATTTTCTCATTATCAAGTGTCATTAACATCATTATTACGGTTGCCTTATATACAGGGATGTTCTTACTTCCGATTTATCTGCAAAACCTCGTTGGGTTTACGGCATTGCAATCTGGGCTATTAATGCTTCCAGGGGCACTTGCGATGCTCATTATGTCCCCGATTTCAGGGATCTTGTTTGATAAATTTGGACCTCGTCCGCTTGCGATTGTAGGGATGCTCATTACCGTTGTCACGACATATGAATTTACAAAGCTGACCATTGATACTTCTTATAGTCACATTGTGCTCATGTATGCAGTACGTGCATTTGGTATGTCACTTCTTATGATGCCGGTGATGACAGCAGGGATGAACCAATTACCACAGCACTTAAACAGCCATGGTACAGCGATGTCTAATACATTGAGACAAATTAGCGGTTCCATCGGTACGAGTTTGATCACAACGATTTATACGAATCGGACGACATTCCATTATTCCAATATGGCGGATCAAACAAATACAGCCGACCCGCTCTTTATGAATTCATTCCAGGCGGCTGTATCGAATGTGATGCATCATATGGGCATGACAGCAGAAGCTGCTCAAAAATATGTATCCACCCAGCTCTTTACGAAAGCACAGATCGATTCAAACGTGATGGGTATCAATGATGCTTACATGTGGGTGACATTATTCTGTGCGGCTGGTGTCATTCTCAGCTTGTTCCTGCGAGATGTTCGTAAGGATAAAAAGCGAAAAGAACAGCAGCATAAGAAACAAGAAATATCATTGCTTCCAGCACCTAAGGAAGCAAACCAAGATGCAAGATAAGTGTGGAGGGACCGTACATGAAAATTTATGTTGTATACGATAGTGAAGGTGACCATACAAAAGCACTTGCAGAAGCGATTGCAGCAGGCGCAGGTGAAACAGAGCAAGCTGAAGTATTCATTGATCACGTGAAAGATGCAGACATTCGCAAGCTCGATCAAATGGATGCGATCATTTGGGGCTGCCCTGGTCACTTTGGTACTATTAGTTCTGGGTTAAAGACATGGATTGACCGTCTTGGCTACTTATGGGCAGAAGGAAAACTAATCGATAAAGTCGGTGCTGTTTTCTGTACAACTGCTACAACACACGGCGGTTTAGAAATGACAATGCATAATTTGATTACCCCGATGTTCCACCAAGGAATGCTTGTTGTCGGCCTTCCTGGGAATGTTCCTGAGAATGCTTTATACGGCTCTTACTATGGAGCTGGTGTGACATGTCCGATCGATTCTGATGAATTGATTTCGACTGAAGGCATTGAACTCGGAAAAGCACTAGGAAGACGTGTAGCATCAGTCACTGCATCATTTAAGCGATAAGGAGAGGGTTCTTTTGGCGACGATTATTGTAGCGTTAGTAGCTGCTGTTCTAGTCATTATTGGATTAGTAGCGTTCAATGTCAGACACGCATCGGCCGATAAGGAAGAGATCAAAGAAGATGTCTCCAATCAGCCTGACGTGCCGCATAGCGAGCCAGAAGCTGTGGCGAGACCTGTAGAGCCTGAAGTTGAAAAAAAAGCGTCAGAGCCTTCTCAAACAGATGATGCTGCGTCTGGCGACGATTTCTATAGACAGGCGCTTCAAAAGTTTAAACAGCCAGAACCACCTGTCAAAGAAGAAGAACCAGAAACTAAAATGAATGATGATATGTATCGTTCTGCTTTGCAGAAGCTAAAGCAGAAGGATAAATAAAAAAGAGAACCTCTCATCAGGTTCTCTTTTTTTTATGCAACAAAAAAACCGCCGGCAGAAGCCGGGCGGTTTTCCTTCACTCTATAAAGTGCTAAAAGAGCAGATGCTCTTAAATTACGCTTTGTTAACGTTAGCAGCTTGTGGTCCACGGTTACCTTCAACGATTTCGAAAGAAACTGATTGACCTTCTTCTAAAGTTTTGAAGCCTTCGCCTTGGATAGCAGAGAAGTGAACGAATACATCGTCTTGACCTTCTACTTCGATGAATCCGAAACCTTTTTCAGAGTTGAACCATTTTACTTTACCTTCTAACATGAAATTTCCTCCTAAAGCGATCTTAACGCTTAAATTCACTATTCTTGCTCTTACACAAACTTCAAAGACGAAAACTCTTACAAAACTTTCTTCTTAAAGATGATACGAACAAAAATAATTACCTTTACTTTACCAGTGTTTGCGGGAAAAAACAACTGTTATACGAAAACTTTTTTAAAAATAATTAGCGCTAACAAATTGAGGAAAATGCCTATGTCAAATGGTCTTTTTTTCTCTCTGAAAAGCTCACTTGATTTCGGCCGGACTCCTTCGCTTTATAGAGCTCCTGATCAGCTATAATCGGTAATTGCTTAATGTCTGCACTAGTTCCATGAGAATAAGCACATCCGATTGATACCGTAGTATGAATGGACAGACCGTTTTTTAAATAAATCGGCTGATCTGCTATTTTTTTTCGTAAGCGTTCTGCAATCTGCCATGTTTTTTCAATTGTACAGTTTGGAAGAAGGACAGCGAATTCTTCACCGCCAATCCGCCCAATATAATCAGAGCTTCTTGTGTTTTTAATCAGCCTTGTACCGATTTCTTTTAAAACGATATCTCCCTCATGATGCCCATATTGATCATTAATGGTTTTGAAGTAATCGATGTCTAGGTAAATAAGGGACATTTGATGGATAGGCTGCTTCAACTTCTTAGTAAAAGCATCACTTAATACCTCATCGAACTTTCGTTTATTTAAAACACCTGTTAAAAAGTCATAATGAGCTTGGAATTTATACAAATTTAACAGCTGATATGCTTTTGTTTGATGCTCAATGACATAAAAGTTAAACAATCCAGCAATATATGAGAAAATCCAATAAGTAGAATGCAGTTGAAATGATGTCTCATGCACGACCATGATAAACAGGCTTGTGGCCATCACATTACCAATCGTAAGGGATAACAGCATTTTCACAACATGATTCATATGACGCTCTGCAATCAAAAAAGAAGAGGCTGCGATAAACATCATGGAAAAAATATTGATGGAAGAAGCGATGTTGGCTTCAATTAATAATCGGCCAATGACGACAACAAAGGCTGCAATCATTGTTTGGGCGATGCCTCCATAAAAGGCCGTTAAAATAAGGGGAATATGTCTTAAATCGATGATCGCTGGTCCTGTTTTAATAGAGAAGAACATTAAAAGGACACCGAGTAACCCAGAAAGCATGCCTTTGCATATTTGTCTGAGCAAGGTATCTTCTTTTTTTAGAAAATTCTCTTTAAACACAAGCATAAATAAATAATGGAAAGTAACAAGAATTGTTAAATTAATAAAGAGGTCTCTTAGCAAAATAGAATCACCTTTTTAAAATTACTAAAATTTGTTGCAAAAGAAAAGGGTAAAAAGGATAATTAATAAAAATTTTAATGAAGAGGAATTGAAGAAAATGCGAGGAAAACGCTTTCCAGATCAAACGGACTGGCTTTCTTTTTTTGAAAAAATGCCAGATGCCGGATTTGAAAAAGAAATGCCGGTTGAATATCAAGATTTGACGTTTCGGTTCGAGAATCAGGAGGAGCGATTTGTTGTGGACATGTCGCTTGCTATGCGGGAATTTACCTTAAAGGTCGTTCGAAAAAAGACCGAATCCGTTTTAGGCATATATGATTTTAAAACAGTGCAGCATGTAGAGATAAAAAAAGATCGGAAGGAAGAAAAGGAGCTTTTGCTGATATTAGATCATCATGACGACTTCCTCACAACAATCGAAATCTCATTTTTACCTTCCTTTTGTCTCATGGTCAAAGAACATTTTTCTGGAGAATAAACAGGAGCCTTTCTTTATGAAGGCTCCTGTTTTATTATTTGTGCTCGATGTCATTGATGACTTGCTGGATTGATTCATCATCCATCACATTCATCACATTTTCATCAATGTGAAGAGATTGCGCATAAGACTCTCTTGGCTGATGGGTTCTTGTTGGTGATTGGTGCTGGTTTGTTTGATTTGGCTGGACAGCTGTGAATGCTTGCTTGATCATTTGTCCAACTTCACCTGTTCCTTTTGATTCTTTATGTGAGTGGGACTCATGGCGAGATGAGTTTTGGTGCTGATGGTTTGCGCCTTTCATCATTGAAGACATATTCATTTGTGTCATGCTTTTCAGCCTTCTTCGTAATACCGGGGAGAATAATGCAATGATAGCTGTTGATACTGCGATCATTGCGCCAGTGCTCATACCTTTTCTTTTTTTAAACAAACGAATCCCTCCATTTGGTCGTGATGATTCTTCATCATGTTTAGGATGACCAAACCCAGCTGAATTATGAATTCATTTTACAAAAACAGAGGATGTGTGCATAAAAAGCCGGCTGGATGAAAAACCTATGAGCAAAAGGAGGGAATAATTGATGAATAAGAAATGGATGCTATCTTTACTGCTCGTGCCAACATTAATCACCGCTGGGTGTGGAATGAACAATCAAGGCGATGAGCGTAGAGGAACAATGAAAAGGCAATATGAAAATGTCACATATAAGAATGACAACATGAGACAGGATCAGCCAGATGTTCAAACACCTCAGAAGGTCAAAGTGGCAGATAAGGCGTCAGAACTTGTAGCGAATATGTCTGAAGTGAAAACAGCGAACGTGCTTGTCACTGGAAAAAATGCATTTGTAGCCGTTGTGCTTGAAGGCAATAAAAGCGGTGATGTGACGGACGATCTGAAAAAGAAAATTTCAGACAAAGTCAAATCAACGGATCAACAAATCGACAACGTGTATGTATCTGCTAATCCAGACTTTGTCGATCGTATGCAAGGTTACGGAAAACGTATTAAAAGCGGAGAGCCAATTTCAGGATTCTTCGATGAATTTACTGAAACGGTTAGACGTGTCTTCCCTGAATCAAAATAGCTACGACAAAAGCCGTATGTCATATGCGGCTTTTTTGTTTGGAACCGCACCTCGCGTACCTGACTGCATAAAGTAAAAAATATATCACCTCTTGTTGATCTTTGTTTCTTCATAGAAAGAGAAAGAGGGTGCAGGATGAATTCAGGTGGGGAGCAAATGAAAGCCAAGCCGTCATTGATTCATAAAAAACTTGTAGGCGGAATGATTGCAGCAGGTCTGATTTTTTATGCTTTCACCGCGTACTTGATTTATGTTGCGTTTCAGCTGACAGGACAATATTTAGAGCAGCAGTCTTCTCCTAAAACGATTATAACGGAGGGACTCAATAAGCAAGTCTATGAACATATTCGAATCTACTATGCAGAGGAAGAGGAAGCTTTTGTTGATCTGACAATAGAGGCTTTGAAACAGGCAGAGAAGAGGACAGCGTCAGTGTTTCAATTTGAAGCTGACAGACCTTTAGACGTTATCTATTTTGATGATAAAGAGTCGATCGAACAAATGGCAGGGATCAAGCATATTACCGGATTTTACTCTGATCATGATCAAATGATTGGCTTATATCCAGATAAACGGGAAGCATTATTGAAGAAAGAGACACTGCCTTTATATTTTTTCAATACGTTGTTTATTCATGAGTATGCTCATTTTGTTTTCTATGAAAAGGTCCATTCATATGAAGTGTCTCCAGGCATTTTTCCGCTTTGGTTCCACGAAGGAACAGCAGAATGGACGGCCTATGACGTGTTAAATGCTACGTCTGAACGCTTCGACGTGATTCCTTTTCAATCTCTTCATTCTGATCAAGACTGGCAGAATTCACGGGTGACGTATGAGACAGATGTATATTTACAAAGCTATTATATGATCTATGAGCTGGTGCAGCTTTGCGGACGAGACGTCATACATGAAATCATAGAGGAAACTGCGAAAACGGGCCAATTTGCTAGCGGCTTTGAACAGGCGACGGGGAAGAGGCTCACAGATTTCGAAGATCAGTTTAAAGTCATGTATCAAAGAAAAAACGGCTGACCAAAGAAGGGGGTCAGCCGTTTTTTTAATGAAGAGGCTTTTGTTGATCGGCCTTGCTAGGAGGCATTTGAACCTGCCCCTGAAGCGGTGCAAAAGCTGACGTCATGGCTGTCATGTCTTGTTTGGAAAGCTGAGGAACTTGATAGTAGCCATGCTTGTTTTGATACAAGAAAATTTCATACGCCATTTCGATAAAGTTCGGAATCTGCGCAGCAAGCACACGTCTGACAACAGGGTTTGTTACTTCTAATGCTGACATTGAAAGTAACCCGGCGTGTGATTTGACTAGGCTGAGCATGTGTCCTGTGATGCCTAAGTCTTTTACATCCTGTAGTGACTGGTTCGGCTTCTTCGGCTGAGTAGGTTTGATTCCGTATGTCACTTGTGTGTGTTCTTTCATCATATAAGTAGCGGTTTCTTCAGTAGGCTTTTGGCCTGTAGAAAAACAATCTACAGTGACATTGTACTGGGATAAAACGAATTGATATTGTCGATCCAGGATGTCGGATAATGCAGGATCTTGAATAAATTGCCTCAAGATCATATATTGATCCAAAATATTAATCGTGCCGGCTAAAATTTCATGTAAATCGAATAACTCATGCCCGCCATGGTTGAGCTCAGGCTGCTGAGCGCTTCCTTGAAACATTGGCTGCTGATCGTTTTGCATTGAGATTCCTCCTTCTGTTTATACACTCTGTTTTAATGTGAGGATGTTTTCACGATTTCATGCAAAAAACATTATTTACAATTAGAGGGTTTTCTTTCTTTTTGTCGAAAAAAAGTATCAGACGAATGAACATGGGGGTACCAGATGCAGGACAAAATCATTAATCGTTTGATAGAAGACGAACATGTGCAGACACCAGTGATCGGCATCGGTGTTTCGCCGTTTGAACAGCATCATCTTGAGGCTTTTTTTCAATCATTACCACATGATTTAAATGCCTCTTTTATTGTTGTGCAAAATCATGTGACAGGCGATTGTATAACAGATTTGGAAGCACTTGTTTTACCGATTGGCTACCGGGCAAAAACGATTAAACATGGTGAGAAAGTCATGAAAAAGACGATCTATTTTTGTCCGCAGCATGCAGCTGTGACGTTAACGGAAGATCACCGGCTTCATGTGTCTGAGCAGCTGCCAACAAACAAGACATGCTCTGTCAACTCGCTTTTTAAGTCACTTGCCAGTGTTCAAAAGGAAGAGGCGTTTGCGATCTTCTTTCAAAAAGGTCATTGTGTGGGGAGTGGATTGCTGCAGTTGGTTGAGCAAGGCGGTACAGCCTTATCATGCAGTGAGGTAGAGAGTGGTTTTGACAGTATGTATCATCACACATTCAAAAATCCAGCCACCCTTGCGGCATATATGGCCAATATCATCAATGTTCCGCATACTGATGAGATGGATCCAGCTTTACTAAGAATCATTGAACGTCTTGAAATGTATAAAGGGATTGCCTTTTCAGCCTATGAGAAGAAAAGGCTGCTTTCTGTCATTCAAAAGCGTATGCGCACTGCAAATCAACAGATGTCATTATTATCAGAGTACGATCGTTTATTAGAAAGAGAACCAGATGAGCTTGATCGCCTGCATGCTCAGCTCCTAAGCGGCACGACTACTTTCTTTAGAGATACGGAGGCTTTGCGAGTATGTGAACAGAAGGTGATACCGTCAATCATTGACCATTCAATGAACAACGGGAAATCTCGATGCCGAATTTGGATTGCGGGATGTTCGACAGGGGAAGAAGCTTATTCTTTTACAATTTTATTTTTAGAAGAAATGAAGCGAAGAGATGTGTCCATTGAACTTCAAGTCTTTGCGACAGATATCAACCGAAAAGCCATTCAAATAGCTAGTAAAGGTCTTTATTCGAGAGAATCTATGGCAAGCATACCGGAAAAATGGCGGGCGCGATATTTCGAAAAGAAAGGTGACGCTTTTATTGTGAAGCAGTCGCTTAGAAAACATATTGTTTTTGCTCCTCACAATTTATTGATTGATTCACCTTTTATCCACCTCGATTTTATCAGTTGCCGAAATGTTCTGATGTACTTTGAGCCAGAAGTGCAAAAACGAGTATTATCCCGATTCCAATATGCTTTAAAAGATCAAGGGGTGTTGATTTTAGGGCCAAATGAAACTGTCCCCAATATCCCTCGATTGTTTCAATTGTTCAATGAGAAGTGGAACATTTACACCTATTCCAACGTTCCTGTACCTAGTGTCCCTTGGGTACATGACGCTCGTGATGCCGAGTTAAAAAAACGAGCTGCACAATATATGAAGGATGTAAGCGAGGATTATGATGCATGTATAGTCATTAATGATTGTAACAAGATCCTGGCAATGTCAAATGGGGCCTATTCCTTCTTAGACCATGTAGAAGTGTCAGATCAATCATGTGAATATGTGACACCTGAATATTTGAAAGAGATGTTAAGTCAAACCTTTCAAAAGGTGTGGACTGACGAGACAGAGGTTGTGTTTCAGCATGTTCTCATTTCGGAAAAAGGAAAAAAGCAGTATGCGGACTTTACTGTAAAGAGTTTTGATCGCCGTTTTAAAGGAGTATACGTCATTCTTATTCGAATGAATGAGAGAGGAAAAAATCAAAAGAACAGCAGGGAAAATGGGATGTCAGATCAGAATTCAGTCTATCAACAGCGTATTGTCGACTTAGAAAATGAACTAAATGAAGTCAAACAAAAAGAGCAGGAGGCAAGGGCTCAATTAAAAGCGAAAAACACGCAAATAGCGGAGCTTGAGAAAAAACACGATCATTTTATTAATATCATAAACAACTTAAGGGTAACAAGGGAAGAACTGTATAGACCTTCTGTCAAGCCGGAGCTTGCGACGTTGTTTGTGGACCGAGACATGAATATTCGCTACTACACTCCTACAGCTGCCTCTTTATTTACTTCAGCTCAAATAAGGCACCAGCAATCCTTTCAGTCGATGGCTAAGAAACTTACGCAGGAAACGCTCTATCATGACATACAATCCGTTATCTCGGATAAGCGCGTCATCGAACGAGAAATTGAAACGAATGAAGGAGAACAATTCACCGTTCACATCACACCTATTCTTGACCAAGATCATGAGGGAGCGGTGATGACGTGGATTAAAATGACGGAAATGACAAAAATCAAACAGTCACTTCATCTAGCGGTAACAGCACTGGATAATAGCCATATTCATATTGTTGTTGCAACTGAGGAAGGGGTCATCCAATGCGTGAATCAGCGTTTTTGCCAGTTTGTGCAGCAGCATGAATATGACCTGATCGGCAAAGATATCTTTTCTGTCTACCATTCTCTGTGTCAATGTGATGATTTAGAAAAGCAATGGGACGTTTGTTTAAAAGAAGGCAGCTGGACAGGTGAGCTGTACTTTCAGGATTTATCAGGCCGTGAACGATGGGAGAGGGTCTCTTTACATCGAATTGATGATCCTGACAAAATGCAGTCTACCGTGATGCGGATTTCAGAGGACATTACGAATCAAAAGCAGTCAGAGAAGATGCTGATGAAGTCAGAGATGCTGTCCGCAGTAGGTCAGCTTGCAGCCGGCATCGCCCATGAGATAAGGAACCCGCTGACGTCGTTAAAGGGATTTTTACAGCTGATGATTCAAAGTAAGAAATATCAGAAGGATTATGCAGATGTGATGATGTCTGAATTTAATCGGCTTGAAGCCATTATTAATGAATTCCTTGTGCTCTCTAGAAGCAAATCGGTGAAATTTGAGCCGGTACAAGTCAATCTTCTGCTCGAAGAAGTGATCATGGTCGTTGAATCACAAGCGGTTTTAAAAGGCGTGTCTATTCAAAAGAATTTGTCTCCGTCGCTGCCAAACATTCAAGGTATACCGAATGAACTGAAACAAGTCTTCTTAAACATTCTTAAAAACGGTATTGAAGCGATGGATGGTGTGACAGGTGTTATTCAGGTCACATCCGTATTGGAACATAATCAGATGATGCTGATCTTTGAAGACCAAGGTAAGGGCATACCAGAAGACGAAATAGGGAAACTGGGTGAACCTTTTTATACAACGAAGGAAAAAGGGACTGGCCTTGGTTTAATGATGACGATTAAAATCATTGAAAGCCATGGCGGCAGCATTCGTTTTGAAAGCAAAAGCTTCGAGGGGACACGGGTGATTATTACGTTTCCAATGAGCTAGCAGACATAAGATTTACAAGAAATCCATCTACCATCAATATTTACTTAGTACACTATGAGAGATGAAGCTCGGAAGGGGAGAGGTCTAATGAAACGTGTTCTATCCATTCGAATGATCTGCTGTTTGGTTTTGGTGATTTTTAGTCTGCAATCCTTACTGCCTGGCATGATCACAGCAGAACAAGCCAGTGCGTCTGAAAAGAAGGAAACGGTATGGAACCAAAAGAAACCAATGAAAATTAAAAAAGCCCGTCAGCTAATCGGAGAGACAGTGACAGTGAGCGGAATTGTGACAGCAGATCAATCGGCTATAGGCAATGGGAAACTGTCAACGTACATTCAAGACAAATCAGCTGGAATCAATATATATTCAGCACAGCCTGACAACTTCCCAGAACTAAAAGCGGGCATGAAGGTGACAGTATCGGGGAAGATCACGTCTTATAAAGGACTGATTGAAATTGTGCCGGATCGAGACCGCCTGAAGATCGATGGTGTGAATCAAACCTTGCCAAAGCCGAAGCGAGTCTCCGTGAAACAACTAGAAACGGATCAGGCACGTAAACATGAAGGAAAACTTGTGAAGGTCAAGGGCTATGTTGAATCAAAACCAGAGCAGCCGGCTGGCGGTGGATACAATGTGGTGATCATTGATAAAAAATATCACAGCACCACCCTTAGAGTGATGGTGGATACAAGTGCCATTGATGAAGTGAAGACAGGGAAATGGTATGAGTTTACAGGAGTGTTAAGCAGGTATGATTCGCTGCAGGTGCTTCCACGACAGAAGGGTGATGTCAGCCTGCTGAAACGCCAGCCAAAGCCGCCAAAAATCAAGAAAGAATACGAGGCAACGGTTGACCGGGTGGTGGATGGAGATACGATTCATTTAAAGAAGCCTGTGCTTGGTACAACAAAGGTGCGCTTTGTGAATATGGACACGCCGGAAACGTACCATAAGCCAAAAAATGAATTAGATCAAAACCAGCTGCGTTTTGGACAGAAGGCGGCAGACTATTTAAACACACTTCTTTCAAGCGGAGATAAAGTCACATTAAAGATTGGTCCAGAAGCGAAGGACGGCTATGGACGTCTTTTAGCTCAAGTGAAAACCAAAAAAGGGGTCAATACGAATTTAGAGCTTGTGAAAAAAGGATATGCTCCTACGTATTTCATCTGGCCGGTTGGAGATGAAAAGGACTATCAGACGTTCCAAAAAGCTGTCAAAGAGGCGAAAGAAAAAGGGCTTGGCATTTGGAATGAAGCAGATCCGCTGCTGGAACAGCCGTTTGAATTTAGAGCACGTGAACAGAAAAAAGGACTGACACGCTACGTCGGTGATTCATCAGCGAAAACGTACGTATCGCCTGACAGCTGGAAAGAAATCGCTGTAGATAAACGCATCTTTTTTGCTTCGAAAGAAGAAGCAGAACAGGCTGGCTATCAGCCGGCAGAAGGAACTGGGGAAGTCCCATTAACCATTTTAAGCATGAATGATTTACACGGGAAAATTGATCAACAATACGAACTGGATCTGAAAGGTGATGGCAATAAAGGAACGTACGGACGGATGGATTATGTGGCGGCTTATATGAAACAAAAACAAGCAGCAAACAAAAATACGATCACAGTTCATGCTGGAGATATGATTGGCGGCAGCTCTCCAATATCTTCTCTTCTGCAAGATGAACCAACGGTTGAACTCATGGAGAACATTGGCTTTGATGTTGGCACAGTCGGCAACCATGAATTTGATGAAGGGGTGGACGAGCTATTACGTATCATAAATGGCGGAGAACATCCTAAAGGCACAAAGGGATATGACGGACAGAATTTTCCGCTCGTTTGTGCAAACTGTGAATACAAGGATACAGGTAAACCACTTTTACCTGCATATGAAATCATGGATGTCGAAGGAATCCCTGTAGCATTTATCGGTGTTGTGACAAAATCAGCCGCAGGAATGGTCATGCCAGAAGGGATTAAAGACATTCAGTTTACAGATGAAGTTAAAGCCGTAAATGAAGCCGCGAAGGAATTAAAACAAAAAGGGATCAAAGCCATTGCGGTTTTAGCTCATATGACAGCCTCGCAAAATGGAGATACCATCACTGGAGAGAGTGCGAAGCTTGCCAAAGAAGGCGATGATGAAATTGATGTCATCTTTGCAGGGCATAATCACGAAGTCGTAAACGGAGAGGTCAATGGGAAATTAATTGTTCAAGCCTTTGAATATGGGAAGGCCATTGGCGAAGTTAATGTAACACTTGACCGCAAAACGAAGGATATTGTCAAAAAGAGTGCAAATATCCAGTATGTAGACCAGTCTGGTATTGAAAAGGACAAGGAAGCAGCCGTCATCTTGGCTCATTACGGGAAAGAAGTTGAACCGATAATTAGTGAGGTAGTTGGTGAAGCTGGTGTCAAAATGGAAGGCGGCTATTCAAATGATGGAGACACGCCGCTCGGTAATTTGATTGCCGATGGTATGAGATATTCTATGAAAAGTGATTTTGCCATGATGAATGGCGGCGGGATCAGGCAAAACCTTGAAAAAGGGCCGATAACGTGGGGAGATCTGTTTAATATTCAGCCCTTCGGCAACGTCTTAGTTAAACTTGAGATTAAGGGGAAAGACTTGGCTGAGATCATTGAAGCGCAAATTTCTCCTCAATTTGGACCAGATTATAGCATTTCGGGCTTTTCATATTCCTATGATCCGGTAACATATAAAGTAGTCGACTTAAAGCTTCCAGATGGTTCAGCCGTTGCGCTCGATCAAACGTATACACTCACGGTGAATAACTTTATGGCAACTGCAACTGGCAGTAAATATGAACCGATAGGAAGGCTGGGGAAAAATCCTGAAACAGGTCCAGAGGATTTAGAAGCCACTGTCGCTTTTGTGAAGAGCTTTGAAGGAGCTTCCATTGTGTATCAAAAAGAGGGACGCATTCAAAAAGCAAAACAAGAAGAAAAAGCAGCAAGCTAATGACCGTATCATCTAAGAGAAATGTAACAGGTAAAGGAGTTTAAGCATGAAAAAGTGGCTTGCACTTACTGTGATGACAGCAGGAATTGTCTTGCTCGGCTGGGGAATTTGGCAAATCGCCTCTACGCACCTTCAAACGGCACAATCATTAGAAGATGCAAAGAAAGCGGTAGCGGACGATCAAGGGATGTCAAAGAAGCAGTTTTCTCCTGATGTGGGGAAAGCCTCTGGCATCCTGACGATTCCGAAATTAAAAGCAGACCTTCCCATTGTCGAAGGGACAGATGCGGATGATCTTGCCAAAGGAGTCGGGCATTACAAAGGCAGTTATTACCCAGATCAGAAGGGACAAATCGTCCTATCTGGCCATCGTGACACGGTGTTTCGCCGAACAGGTGAACTGAATATTGGGGATCAGCTGAAAATCACTGTGCCGTATGGTGAGTTTGTTTATGAAATCACACATACGAAAATCGTGGATCAGCATGATACTTCCATTATTACTTTACAGAATAAAAAGGAAGAGCTGGTGTTAACGACATGCTATCCATTTCATTTCGTCGGCAATGCACCAGAGCGGTATATTATTTATGCAAAAAGAGCATCTGTCTAAATAAAAAGAGCCTGCATTTGATCAGCAGGCTCTTTTTTTAATGGATGATTTCGTCCATGAGCTGAGACATATCTAGAGGAAGCGGTGCTTCTATGCTCAGGTGCTCACCTGTAAAAGGATGTGTCATGTCTACTTGTTTGGCGTGGAGAGCGCATCTGTTGATATGATGACGAGCTCCGCCATAAAGTGTATCTCCGGCTAAAGGGTGCCCGAGACTGCTAAGATGGACTCGAATTTGATGTGTTCTTCCGGTCTCAAGTTGCAGCTTGACGGATGTCATTTGCAGACGTTTATTGGTGTCCATGACCTGAAAGTGTGTGACAGCACTTTGACCAGTAGGAGAGATTCTTCGTCTGACGGCATGATGCTTGTCACGGCCAATCGCTGCATCAATAGTGCCTTTCTTTTTCTTGAAAAGTCCTTCTGCGATGGCGATGTAGGTTCGGCTGATCGTTTTTTTAGAAAGCATTTGATCAAGCACTGCATGAGCTAATCTGTGTTTAGCAAAAATGACCGTGCCGCTTGTGTCTTGATCGAGTCTGTGAATATGTCTCACTCGCTTTTCCTCGCCATTTGCTTGAAAATGAAAGGACACAAGGTTTGCCAGTGTGCCCGTTTGTCCCTTTTCATTCGGGTGCGTCGGTCGTCCAGCGGGTTTTTGCACAATCAATAAGTGCTCGTCCTCAAATAGTACCTCTAATTCACCATATTCTGGCGTCACATCACTTTCTTCCGTTTCAAATAAATCGATCAGTATGTGATCACCTGAACTGACTTTTGCTGCGTGATGGGCCGGCTTTTGATTTAAACGTACTTTTTGATGGTCCATCCAAAAATGGATAATCGGTTTTGAAGCCGACACGGCTGTTTTTAAAAACTGACTCAGTGAAGTATCTTGATGCTGCTCACCTACTTTTAGCGAGAGCGTGTGTCCTTGAATGTTCATGATATCCGTTCCTCTCTTTGGGTATATATAGGAAACACTTACCTTGGCGAACGCCTTTTTTTCTGTGCTATTCTGAATGGAGAAATAACGACAGAGAGGTAGATGTCACGTGAGAATAATGAAAGCTGCTACAGACCTGCAAGAGCAGGCAATTGAAGAAATATCAAAGGATGTTGAAGATCTTCTATCCCATGCTGTCGGCGAAGACCCAGCTGCGCCTCAAAAAGAACGCCCGCTAACCTTTGTTGAAGGGGTTTATAACGGAACGATGGACGATGCTTTTCGTATTTTATCGGGACTTCAGTTATTACATACCATTATTGTAAAACCTAAACGCCATATTACAAAGTGTGATCGTGAGCTATTCGAGCGAAACCGTGAGCAGGTCAATGCATGCGGCTTTTCTTTTCCGTTTGATTTAGACGATTTTGCCAGCCGCCGCCTTCAAAATGCGTAAAAGTTGGTGTGAACTTCCTTGTTAACTTACAAGGCTGCCGCACATACTATTTTTAAGGGAACGGAGAAACCTTTAGATCTGTAATACCAAACCCGCTCTTTTTCAACATTGCCTATTTCTCCACGAATCGGAGCGCTTGGATCTCTTGCAGAATGAACCGAACACGGGTAGGAGCCTGACAAAATGGTACAGGCTCCTTTTATACATAATTATTTTAGCAGACATTCATCTTTGAAAGTCAATTTTATTCACGATATGATAGCATTGAGTATCATATTAAAGACTTTCGTAAAAAAAAGGAGTGGCCTCGTTGGTAAAGGCGATTATATTTGATTTTGACGGATTAATTTTAGATACAGAAACACATGAATATGAAGTATTACAAGAAATGTTTGCGGAGCATGAGTCAGAGCTGCCTCTTTCCGTTTGGGGCAACGTCATCGGGACGCAGGCAGGCTTTAAGCCGTTTGAATACTTGGAAAAACAGCTAGGAAAGACGCTCGATCATGAGGCACTCACAGCGGACCGGCGTTCTCGTTTTCAAAAGAGAATGAAGGATGAATCAGCACGACCTGGCGTAGAAGCTTATTTACAGGCAGCAAAAGAGCTTGGAATCAAGATTGGACTTGCTTCCAGCTCAGACTATAAATGGGTGTCTGATCACCTAAAGCAAATTGGTCTTTTTGATTACTTTGAATGTATCCGCACGTCAGATGATGTGGAAGAAGTCAAACCTCATCCAGAGCTTTATTTGCAAACTGCAAGCTGCTTAGGTGTAGAGCCAAAGGATTGTGTGGCTTTTGAGGATTCAGTGAATGGATCAGTGGCTGCCAAACGGGCAGGCATGAAATGCGTCATCGTCCCAAACAAAGTGACGAGCACGCTGCAATTTGAAGAATATGATGTGAGATTAGAATCCATGGCTGAAATCGAATTGCTCCAGCTATTCCATCAGCTTGAAAAAGAGGATCAGTAAGGGGGCAACAACATCATGGCAGAAAAACTCGATTTAACGCGGTTTGAAAAAAGAATGGTGATCCGTAATATCCGGGAAGAAGATATTGACCGAATCATTGCCTTACAGGAGGTATGCTTTCCGGGCATGGACCCTTGGAAACGAGAGCATCTTGAAAGCCATCTTGAACATTTCCCAGAAGGGCAGTTTTGTGCTGAATTTGAGGGAGAAATCATTGGCTCTTGTTCAAGTTTATTAATTAACTTTGATGAATACGATGACCGTCATACTTGGCAGGACATCACAGATGATGGGTACATCACAAACCATAATCCAGATGGGATGAATATGTACGGAATTGAGGTTATGGTTAGTCCTGAGTACCGCCGCATGAAAATTGGGCATCGCTTATATGAAGCAAGAAAAGACTTAGCAAGAAGATTAAATTTAAAAAGTATCATTATTGGTGGACGCATCCCGAATTATCACAAATACCAAGAGGAAATGACGCCTCGTCAATATGTGGAGCAGGTCATGCTTCACCAAATTTATGATCCTGTTTTATCTTTTCAGCTGTTAAATGAATTCAGCCTCATGCGGATTAATCCGAATTATTTGCCGGATGATAAGGCATCCAGCACATATGCGACGTTAATGGAATGGAATAACGTCGATTATCGTCCGCAATCGAAAAGATATTATAAATCGGCGTTCCCAGTTCGTATTTGCGTCATTCAATATGCGATGAAACAAATTCATTCCTTTGAGGAATTTATGAATCAGGTGGAGTATTATGTTGATGTCGCATCAGATGCGTCAGCTGACTTTGCAGTCTTCCCAGAAATTTTTACAACGCAGCTCATGTCTTATTTAGAAGAGCGCTCCCCAAGTCTTGCAGTGCAGCGTATCACGGAATATACCGAGGACTACATTAATTTGTTCACAGACCTTTCTGTGAAGTACAACATTAATATCATTGGTGGATCCCATTTCGTTGAAGAGGAAGGGAAAATCTACAATATCGCTTATTTATTTAGACGTGATGGAACGATTGAAAAGCAATATAAGCTCCATATCACACCGAATGAAAGAAAATGGTGGGGGATTTCAGCAGGTGATCAGGTTCGGGTATTTGATACGGACTGTGGTAAAATTGCGATCCAAATTTGCTACGATATTGAATTTCCTGAGCTGGCTCGGATTGCAGCTGATAAAGGAGCAAAAATTATTTTTACTCCGTTCTGTACAGAAGACCGTCAAGGCTATTTAAGAGTGCGTTATTGTGCACAGGCTAGAGCGGTTGAAAATCAGATTTATACCGTCATCTCTGGAACTGTCGGAAACCTTCCGCAAACCGAAAATATGGATGTCCAATATGCACAATCAGCGATTTTTGCCCCATCTGACTTTGAATTTGCAAGAGATGGGATTGTAGGAGAATGTAATCCGAATATAGAAATGGTTGTCGTTGGCGATGTCGATTTAGAAATTTTAAGAAGACAGCGGCAAGATGGAACGGTACGTCAGCTCAAAGACCGAAGAAGAGATGTGTACCATATTGAATATAAGAAATAATGAAAGGAAGCGCCTACCACAAGGCGCTTCTTTTTGATGACATTTTTTAAAATGACATAGCAGCTGGACGAGCTAAGGCTTTCGTAGCCACCTGTTCAAGATTCATCATAAGTATTGTAAACATAAGCTAAAGAAGGAGGAGAGCTTATTTTTTCATGTGATAAAGGGATGCTCGAGAAAAATCTGAATATACTGAAACGAGATCATGTGTTCAAAAAGGAGAGGAAAATGGGGCGACAAGCTAAACATTTGTATATCAATTTACCGGTAAAGCATGTCAAGGAATCAAAGGCTTTTTTTGAGCAGCTGGGTTTTGATTTTCAAGAGCAGCTGACGAATGATCAGGCAGCTTGTTTGGTCATTGGTGACACCATTACGGTTATGCTGTTAACCCATAAGCATTTTCAAACCATCTCAGAGAAGCAATTGGTGGATGCAAGGCAGGGATCCGAGGTCATTGTCTCTATGCGGGTTGATTCACGAAAAGAGGTCGATGAGCTGGTGGAGCAGGCGATGGCAGCAGGCGGGTCACCGTTTAAGGAAAAGCAGGATCATGGGTTCATGTACGGTTGGAGCTTTCAGGATCTTGATGGTCATTTGTGGGAAGTGTTCTATTTGGATGAGGAGAGAAGCGGCCTTTCATAAGGGCGCTTCAGCTTGTAGACAAACCCTCGCATTCGGTGTCAGGCCTGCGCTCCGATGCTCACAAATGTCAAATTCGCTCCGCTTCGGTACTCGTCCTTTCTAGACTGCAAAGGTTTTCAATCACACTGAAAAGAAGACAAAGGGCTAAAATAAAGAACATTTTAGCCCTTTGTCAATAATTAGAAGCTACCTTCATAAGGGTGCTTCTTTTTTATTGTTTAACAGTGGTATGATTATGAGGAAACAAAAAATAGGAATTCATCTAGAGAAAAGTAGGTGCAGCATGGAGTTTTTACTTGTCTTACTGCCAGTGTTCGGTATTTTCCTTATCGGGTATATTGGGCAGAAGGCCATTGGTTTTGACATACATACGCTCTCATCAATGTCTTTATATTTAATGTCACCATTTCTTGCGTTTGAAACCTTTTATCAAAACAAAGTGTCGATGGACTATGTGTACCTATCTATTTTTGTCGTCGGACTTTGTCTTTCACTTGTTTTATGTGTCTTTATTTTATCTCGTATTTATGGTTATTCGAAGGAAATGTATTGTGCCATGATTCTGTCGTCAGCATTTATGAACAATGGGAATTACGGCACGCCTGTTGTCCTGCTTGTCTTCGGAGCAGCTGGTTTAGATATTGCCATCGTTTTAATGGTGCTGCAGCAGCTTGTCATGAGTACGATCGGTATGTATTATGCAGCAAAGGGCGGAGAGGATGCAGGGGATGGAAAGGTCGTGCTGAAAAAAGTGCTGCGTATGCCGGTTGCATATGGGGCACTCCTCGGTCTATTATTTCAGCTGATGGATTTTTCACTACCTAAAGAGGTGATGACGGGTGTCCAGCTTGTGGGAGATGCCGCCATACCGACGATTATGCTTATTTTAGGCATGCAGCTCGCCGTCATTTCTTTTAAGCAAGTGGATTATCGCAACATTTCTTATGCTGTATTGCTGAAGCTGTTTATCTCACCACTCATCGCATTTGGCTTTACACTTATTTTACCGGTAGATGATCTAGTGAAACAAATTATGATCTTAGTTGCAGCGATGCCGACAGCAGCAAATACTACGCTCATGGCTGTACAATTTCGAACGAAGCCTGAGTTTGTCTCAAGCACGACATTTCTCAGTACCGTTTTAAGCATCGTGACATTACCAGTTTTATTATGGATTTTATCTATGCACCCTCTGGGATAGGGGATAGGCGGCAAAACAAAGGGGGACATATCAATGAATGTAGACGTTCATTTTCAAGTGAGTGATGTGTTGAAAACAAAGTATTTTGCCCATGCGAAAGTGTTAGCAGGAGAAAAGGGATTGTTTCGGCAGGTCAGATGGGTCCATGTGTTAGAAGTGCCTGCTGTAGAAGATTTGTTAAATGGGGGAGAGCTCATACTAACAACAGCCGCAGGATTCCATGATCAATTGGATGTGTTTCAAGCATTTTTAAAACAGCTGATCGATTCTGGTGCGGCAGGCTTGTGTATTGAATTTGTTCCGCTCAGATTCGATGTGCCGGAAGAACTGATTGAGTATGCAGAAGAAAGAGATTTTCCGCTCATTCTGTTTACAAAAGAAGTGAAATTCGTCAACATCACACAGCATCTCCATACGATGATGATTGAACGCCAGTATCAAATGATGGCTGATCTAGAAGCACTATCATCAAAGCTGAATGAGCTTTTGCTGACTCCCCATCCGCAGATGGATATTTTGGATCAAGTGTATCAGCACGTAAGGGGCATTCTTTTACTCATTCCTGTTCAGGGGGAGCCGATTATTTTATGTGATTCCTCCAAACAAACCGAAGAGATGGTCATGAATTATTTACAGTTTGCTTCCTTGCCAAAAGGATACGAAGTGACCAAAAAAGAAGTGCTTGCACTCAAGCAGACATTTGCGGACCTTGTGCTCATTCATCAAACAAACACACTCTCAGAATTTGAACTGCTCGTAATGGATAAAGGAGCAAATGCTCTGGCCCAGCAAACGCTAAGAGAGCTTTATACAGAAGAATTGAAGAAGACCAAAGAGAACGAATGGCTGCAAAAATGGTTTCAAGAAGAGCATACAGAAAGAGATATATTAGAGCATCTTGAAGAAACAGAAGGATTGAAAAAGCCAACCGGCTGTGTCGTGATGCTCTTTCAAAAGCATCATCAAATCGAAGAAATCGCAGGAAATTTATATTTTCTCGTATCGTGCCGCTCCATCTTTCAGCGTGCGGGTTTCCATTTGATTCCGTATGAGCATCAAGGACAAACCTTGTTTATTTTATTGAACACGAGAAAGAAGGAGGACTGGAAAGAGCGTGCAGAGAAGGCTGCAAGCGACATCAAACAATTGTATGATCGGGAGCAGCCACGCGGAACCGTGATCAATTTTGGCATCGGTCCATATTGTGAGCAGTTTCAGCATATGAGAAAAAGCTTTCAAGCAGCCAAAGAAGTGCTGCATTTAAAGAAAGTGATGCCCCAGCTGGTGGAAAGCCCATTTTATCAAGATTTGCATATGCTCCGTCTCATGCCTGTCATGCAGGAAAGCGGACTGCTTGAATGTATGGTGAAAGAGTATTTGGAGCCTGTGCTTTTATATGATAAGCAAAATAGCGGAAGACTCTATCAAACGCTGAATATCTTTTTACAGACAAACGGTTCTAAAAAGGAAACTGCAAGCCAGCTCTTTATTGTCAGGCAGACCCTTTATCATAGACTAGATAAACTGCATGCATTGCTTGGCGAGGATATGATGCAGGCCCCGAAACGACAGGCGCTTGAATTTGCGATTCTTGCATATGAATTCCTGCAAGGAAATCGCCGTTAACGAGGTTTGTTAGATTTGCTAAGGCACACGAGTAGAATGTCTTATCGTTCTTTTCAATCAGTTGACGATCTGTCTAATGTAATCAGCCCGGCCCCTTTTTTATAATGAAAGTAACGGTTGGTTCTCTCTTACAGGCGGCCTAGTTTCAGTTTCATATGCCTCCCTTTTCATCCATATAATGAATGGAGAGGCAATGTGCTGCTGAACCGGTCTAAGCTTCTTTAGTGATGAAAACGGATACATGGGGGCGGGAAGATGAAAATACATGAGCAGGCTCAAAATCTTCAGGCGAAAGATGATCAGTTGATCTGGCATCATATGAAAGGGACAAACAAGGAAAATGAAAGCATGGTTATTCACGAGGCAGAAGGCGCATGGGTGACAGATATTCATGGGAATCGTTATTTAGACGGGATGTCAGGTCTTTGGTGTGTAAATGCCGGTTATGGCAGAAAAGAGCTTGCAGAAGCGGCATATAAGCAGCTGAATACAATGCCTTATTATCCGCTGACGCAAAGTCATGTGCCAGCGATTCAATTGGCTGAAAAGCTAAATGAATGGCTTGGAGGGGACTATGTCATCTTCTTTTCTAACAGCGGTTCTGAAGCCAATGAAGCCGCATTTAAGATCGCCAAACAATATCATGCGCAAAAAGGAGAGAGCACAAGAACAAAGTTCATCTCCAGGTATCGGTCGTATCACGGCAATACAGCAGCTGCCCTTGCCGCAACGGGGCAGGCGCAGCGTAAATATAAATATGAACCATTAGGTCAAGGCTTTATCCATGTCGCACCGCCTGATATGTATCGTCATCCTGAGGATCAAGAAACTTTGGCAAGTGCAGCGGCAATCGATCAAGCGATGACGTGGGAACTAAGTGAGACCATTGCTGGAGTTATTATGGAGCCGATCATTACAGGCGGCGGTATCTTGATGCCGCCAAAAGGGTATTTGAAGAAGGTTAAAGACATCTGTGAGGCTCATGGGGCGCTTCTCATTGTGGATGAAGTCATCTGCGGCTTTGGCCGGACAGGGAAGCGGTTTGGTTTTATGCATGAAGATGTAAAGCCGGACATCATCACAATGGCAAAAGGGATCACAAGCGGCTATTTACCTCTTTCTGCAACGTGCGTGAAACGAGAAATCTATGAAGCCTACGCAGGGGAAGATACGTATGACAGGCTGCGCCATGTGAATACATTTGGCGGACACCCTGCTTCCTGTGCGGTTGCCCTTGCGAACCTAGAGATCATGGAAAACGAGAAATTAGTAGAACGGTCTGACACGCTTGGGCAAGACATGCTTGAACGTTTGCAAGAGTTAAAAGAGCATCCATTTGTCGGTGATGTCAGAGGAAAAGGCCTGCTGTTTGGAATTGAGCTTGTCCAGGATCAACAGTCCAAAAAACCAGCTGATCCACAGATTGTCGGTCAATTGATTGCAGAATGTAAAAAACGCGGACTGATCATTGGGAAAAATGGTGATACGGTTGCCGGCTATAATAACGTTGCCCAGCTTGCACCGCCGCTCAATATAACAGACGAAGACGCCTCATTTATTATGAACACGCTTAAAGAAAGCATGGCACAGTTATAGCAGAGAGATTTCTCTGCTTTTTTCTATGGAAAAAAGCACATACGCTGCTAAGTAAAATCGGCATTGGATACACTAGGTGTATTGAAAAATAGAAGAGATTCTATTACTGTTAGGAGATGACTGAACCAATACACTTTGAAGGAGACGGCATATGAGTTTTCATGATCAACCCATTCTACCTGCTGTTCGCAATATGAAGCAATTTGAGGAATTTTTAAAAAGTCCATTTACATATGGGGTCTTACTTGATGTCCATTTAGGCCGGCTAAAGGGCATCATGAATGAGGCAAATGCCCATCATAAAAAAATGTTTGTCCATGTCGATCTCATTCATGGGATCAAACATGATGAGTATGGAACGGAATTTATTTGTCAGGAAATGAAGCCGGCAGGAATTATTTCTACTAGGTCTTCTGTCATAGTAAAAGCCAAGCAAAAAAAGGTATATGCCATTCAGCGAATGTTTTTACTTGATACAAGTGCCATGGAAAAAAGCATGGAGTTCGTAGGGAAACATCGCCCAGATTTTATTGAAGTATTGCCAGGGGTCGTGCCGGATCTCATTACAGAAGTGCGCGAGCGAGCTGGGATTCCAATATTTGCAGGCGGGTTTATCCGTACAAAAGAAGATGTAGAAAGAGCGCTTGAAGCAGGTGCTACAGCTGTGACAACATCGAATACAGCCCTTTGGAAAGCGTTCCAAAAGTGAAAAAGATAAAATGTGAAAATTGATTGACAACGTTTTCATCCTCTGATACTATAGCACTAAGTTAATATCATGTGATGGAGAAACGGAGATCCACAACAGCGCTTTACTAGGTGACAAATGACCCTGATGTAAAGTATGTTTGTTGTGGATCTTTTTTCTTTATCTTTTTTACACATTCATAGGGGATGGCAACTGAACCAGAGGAGGAATTTTCATGACACCATTTTGGGGTGAAGTCGTAGGTACAATGCTGCTTATTATTTTTGGAGGCGGTGTATGTGCGGCAGTCAATTTAAAGAAATCGCTCGCATATCAGTCCGGCTGGATTGTAATCGCTTTCGGATGGGGATTTGCAGTAGCCATAGCAGCTTATGCAACAGGTGGAATCAGCGGAGCGCATTTGAATCCTGCACTGACAATCGGGCTTGCGTTAGAAGGAAGTTTTCCTTGGGCTGATGTACCAATGTATATTGCCGGTCAAATGCTTGGCGCATTATTAGGAGCTATTATTGTCTTTTTACATTACTTACCGCACTGGAAAGCAACAGACGATCCAGGTGCAAAGCTGGGTGTATTCTCAACTGGTCCTGCGATTCCCCATACTTTTGCAAACGTACTTAGTGAAGTCATTGGTACATTTGTATTGGTTCTAGGAATCTTAGCGATTGGTGCAAATAAATTCGCAGACGGAATCAATCCGCTGATAGTTGGTTTCTTAATTGTCGCAATTGGTCTTTCATTAGGCGGAACAACTGGTTATGCAATCAATCCTGCACGTGATTTAGGTCCGAGAATTGCTCATGCGATTCTACCGATTCCAGGTAAAGGTCCATCGAATTGGAAGTATGCTTGGGTGCCAGTCGTTGGTCCAATTTTAGGCGGCGCATTTGGCGGTGTTTTCTACAATGCAGCCTTTAAAGCGAACATCACTCCAGCCTTTTGGATTGTAAGCGTTATTTTAGTTGTGGTATTGTTAGGACTCTATGTCTCTACGAAAAATCAAACAAATGCTGTAAATGAAAGTATGTAAGGGGAGGAAAACACCATGGCAAAAGAAAAATATATTCTCGCTTTAGATCAAGGGACAACAAGCTCAAGAGCGATCTTATTTGATCAAGAAGGCAAAATTGCACATACAGCTCAGAAGGAATTTAATCAATATTTTCCGAACCCAGGCTGGGTAGAACATAACGCAAATGAAATTTGGAGCTCTGTTCTATCCGTCATTTCAACTGCTTTAATTGAATCAGGCATTGAAGCAGATCAAATCGCCGGTATCGGCATTACGAACCAGCGTGAGACAGCTGTTGTTTGGGATAAACATACAGGCGCACCTGTTTATAATGCAATTGTTTGGCAGTCTAGACAAACGTCAGGCATTTGTGAAGAGCTAAAAGCGCAAGGACACAATGAAACGTTTAGAAATAAAACAGGACTTCTCATTGATGCTTATTTCTCAGGGACAAAAGTAAAATGGATTTTAGACAATGTAGAAGGTGCTCGTGAGAAAGCAGAAAATGGCGACTTGCTGTTTGGCACAATCGATACATGGCTCATTTGGAAGATGACAGGCGGTCAATCACACGTCACAGATTACTCCAACGCGTCAAGAACGTTAATGTTCAACATTTACGATCTGAAATGGGATGAAGAATTACTGGATATCCTTGGCGTACCTGCTTCTATGCTTCCAGAGGTGAAACCATCTTCACACATCTATGGTGAAACAACAGACTATCACTTCTTCGGCAGAAATATCCCGATTGCAGGAGCTGCGGGAGACCAGCAGTCTGCACTATTCGGTCAGGCTTGCTTTGAAGAAGGAATGGCGAAGAACACGTATGGTACAGGATGTTTCATGTTGATGAATACAGGGGAAAAAGCAATTAAGTCGGATCATGGTTTATTAACGACAATTGCATGGGGCATTGACGGTAAAGTTGAATATGCTTTAGAAGGAAGTATTTTCGTAGCTGGTTCAGCGATTCAGTGGCTGCGCGACGGACTGAGAATGTTTAAAGACTCAAAAGACAGCGAAGCCTATGCGGAGCGCGTTGAGTCAACAGAGGGCGTATATGTCGTTCCAGCATTCGTTGGTCTAGGCACACCATACTGGGACAGTGATGTCAGAGGCGCTGTATTCGGATTAACACGCGGTACTTCTAAGGAGCACTTTGTCCGTGCAACGTTAGAATCACTTGCTTATCAAACGAAGGATGTTTTAGATGCGATGGAAAAGGATTCAAACATCTCATTAAAAACTTTGCGTGTAGATGGCGGAGCTGTAAAGAATGATTTCTTAATGGGCTTCCAAAGTGATTTGCTGGATGTACCAGTAGAGCGTCCAGAAATTAATGAAACGACGGCACTCGGTGCGGCCTATCTTGCGGGAATAGCAGTTGGCTTCTGGAACGACCGTTCAGACATTGCAAAACAATGGAATCTTGACAAGCGCTTTGACCCTAAAATGGAAGAGGACAGCCGTGACTCGTTATACAGCGGGTGGAAAAAGGCTGTAAAAGCAGCTCAAGCTTTCAAATAAACCAAAAGTATGGTATACTTCAAGTAAGTTAATAGAACGGTTGGAGAACTGGAGAGACCGCAGGCACCGAAGTGTAGAAATACGCTTTGGGTGTTTGCGGTCTCTTTTTCTTTACCGTACAACATGGGAGGAACAAGAGATGACTTTTTCTAGCTTAGAAAGAGAACAAATGCTGCAGGAAATGACAAAAAAACCATATGATGTGTTTATCATTGGTGGGGGTATTACAGGCGCTGGTACAGCACTTGACGCGGCTTCACGCGGAATGCGTGTCGGTCTTGCAGAAATGCAGGATTTCGCAGCAGGTACGTCTAGCCGCTCAACGAAGCTAGTGCACGGCGGGCTTCGTTATTTAAAACAATTTGAAGTGAAAATGGTCGCAGAGGTCGGTAAAGAGCGTGCCATCGTATACGAAAATGGTCCTCATGTCACGACGCCAGAATGGATGCTTCTTCCGATGCATAAAGGCGGGACATTTGGGAAGTTTTCAACCTCTATTGGACTGAGAGTATATGACTTTTTAGCGGGCGTAAAGCATAGCGAACGCAGAAGCATGCTAAGTGCGAAAGAAACACTTGCAAAAGAACCGCTTGTCAAAAAGGACGGCTTAAAAGGCGGCGGCTACTATGTTGAATATCGTACAGATGATGCACGCCTCACAATCGAAGTGATGAAAGAGGCTGTGAAATTCGGAGCGGAAGCGGTCAACTATGCGAAAGTAAAAGAATTTATTTATGATAAAGGCAAAGTGGTTGGTGTTGTCATTGAAGATGTTATGACGAAGAAAACATACGATGTGTATGCGAAGAAGATCGTCAATGCGACAGGTCCATGGGTAGATCAGCTTAGAGACAAGGATCACTCAAAAGAAGGAAAACACTTACAGCATACAAAAGGAATTCACTTAGTATTCGACCAATCGGTCTTCCCATTAAAACAAGCGATCTACTTTGACACACCTGATAAACGTATGGTCTTTGCCATTCCAAGAGAAGGCAAAACGTACGTTGGAACAACAGATACAGTGTACAAAAAACAGTTGGAGCATCCGCGTATGACAAAAGCGGATCGTGACTATGTTATCCAAGCGATTCAGTACATGTTCCCTGATCTCAATATTACAGAAAAAGATGTGGAGTCCAACTGGGCCGGTCTTCGTCCGCTCATTCATGAAGAGGGCAAAGATCCTTCAGAAATTTCTCGTAAGGATGAAGTGTGGACATCATCTTCAGGCTTAATCACCATTGCTGGTGGTAAATTAACAGGCTATCGCAAAATGGCTGAGCATATTGTCGATCTCGTACGTGATGGATTGAAACAAGAGACTGGCAAAGATTACGGTCCATGTAAAACAAAACATATGCCAATCTCAGGCGGCCATGTAGGCGGATCTAAAAACATGGCAGCTTTTGTTCAAGCGAAAACAGCAGAAGGAGCATCTGTTGGTTTAACAGAACCGATTGCACAAAAACTAGCTGAAAAATATGGTTCAAACGTCAGCAGTGTCTACAAACGAGTAGAGCAGCTTCAAGGGGAAGCAGACAAACGAAACATTCCAGCATATGTGCTGGCAGAGCTTGTCTATGCGATCGAAGAAGAATTAGCTGTAACACCTGTCGATTTCTTTTTAAGAAGAACAGGAAGCCTATTATTTAATATCAATTGGGCAAAAAAATACGCACAGCCTGTTGTTGATTACATGGCAGAGCGTTTTGGCTGGGATGAAGCAGCAAAACAGAAACATCAAACAGAATTAGATCAATTATTCCATGAAGCAGTCGTACCGCTTGATGCTGAATAAAAGGAAAAGCCGATCATGTATCGGCTTTTTTTATTTATTCTGCATTTTTTCCAACTGCCAATGATATAGCATGACATAAAGGGGGATTCCATATAAAATAACAGTAGATGTTATTTTATTGATGATAAGAGCTGGGGAGGACGACCATGAGTTGGAAGACGAATTATGAGCGATGGATCAATGAGAAGCACCTGGATACTGAACTAAGGGAATGGCTGGAGACGCATCAAGATGATCATCAAGCACTTGAAGACTGTTTCTACAAAAACCTTGAGTTCGGCACTGGAGGAATGCGCGGTGAGATTGGTGCAGGCACGAACCGAATGAATGTGTATACGGTTCGTAAAGCTTCAGCAGGTCTTGCTGCGTATATTGCGAAACATGGAGAGGATGCAAAAAAAAGAGGCGTCGCCATTGCATATGATTCACGTCATAAATCGCCTGAATTTGCGATGGAAGCAGCCAAAACACTTGCTTCACAAGGCATTCAAACGTACGTATTCGATGAATTGCGTCCGACACCAGAGCTCTCCTTTGCGGTTCGTGAGCTGCATGCATTTGCTGGAATCGTTGTGACAGCAAGTCATAATCCACCAGAATATAATGGCTATAAAGTGTATGGTGAAGATGGCGGGCAGCTGCCTCCATTTGAAGCAGATCAAGTCATTCAAGAAGTAGATGCAATTGAAAATGAACTGTCGATTTCAGTTGATTCTGAAGAAACGTTGAAACAGCAAGGGCTGATCAAAATGATCGGAAAAGAAATCGACCAGGCTTATATTGAAAAATTAAAAACCATAAGTGTGCACCCTGAGCTGGCACATGAGGTCGATGTCAAAGTCGTGTTTACTCCGCTTCATGGGACAGCCAATCATCCTGTCAGAAGCGGACTTCAGGCTCTAGGTTATCAGCATGTCACGGTTGTGCCTGAGCAGGAAAAACCAGACCCACAGTTCTCAACAGTGACCTCGCCGAACCCAGAGGAGCACGCAGCATTTGAGTATGCCATCAAGCTTGGCGAAAAACAAAATGCCGATATCCTCATTGCCACAGACCCAGATGCTGACAGGTTAGGCATTGCAGTCAGAGATCACGAAGGAGAATTTACCGTCTTAACAGGCAACCAAACAGGCGCCCTGCTGCTCCATTATTTATTGTCTGAAAAACAAAAGCTGGGTCAGCTGCCGCCTCGTCCTGTTGTGATGAAAACCATTGTCACAAGTGAGCTTGGGCGTGCTGTAGCATCAGCTTTTGGTGCCGACACGATAGACACACTTACAGGCTTTAAATTTATTGGAGAAAAAATTAAGCAGTTTGAAAAGAGCGGAGAATACACGTTTCAATTCGGTTATGAAGAGAGCTATGGCTATTTGATCGGTGACTTTGCCCGGGATAAAGATGCGGTGCAAGCGGCACTATTAGCCGTTGAAGTCGCTGCCTTCTATAAAAAACAGGGCAAGTCCTTGTACGACGCGCTTGTCGATATTTTCAAGCAGTTTGGATTTTACCGTGAAGGATTAAAGTCATTAACCTTAAAAGGAAAAGAGGGAGCAGAGCAGATTTCAGCGATCCTTCATACCTTTAGAACAAATCCGCCAGCTGCCATCGCAGGGCAGCGCATCACAGTGATCGAGGATTACCAATCAAGTCAAAGACATCTTGTGGCTGAAAAGAAAGAGGAAACCATTCATCTGCCAGCATCAAACGTGCTGAAATATTTCCTTGAGGATGGTTCGTGGTTCTGCTTAAGACCTTCCGGCACTGAGCCTAAAGTGAAATTTTATATTGCAGTCAAAGGCACATCTTTAACAGATAGTGAAGAAAAACTAAAGCATCTGTCAGAAGAAGTGATGAAAGTCGTTTATGATATTGTGGAAGAAACAGCGAAATAACGAAAGACAAGGCCATCGTGTATGAATGCATGATGGCTTTTTTCTCAGTCAAAAGGATGAGAAAAAATCATTCTTTTGGAGAAAGAGCCGCGTGGGGACTCATGGTATAATGAGCGTAATGATAAGTGAAGGCTGCAAATGCCGGGGGTAAACAGTATGGGAGAATACCAAGAGAAGGTTGAAACATTAAAAACGTTAAAAGAAATTGCTGAAAAGCTAAATGAAGGCATGGAAATGAAAGAAACGCTCCATGAAGTGCTCCATATGCTGATGGATGTCACAGGCTTTCATTCAGCATGGATTTATTTTATAGAAAAAGACGGGTCATATGAACTGATGGCAGAGGTTTCTTTACCTGAAGCACTCGCAAAGCATCAAAAACAGCTCATGTGTCAAAATGATTGTTATTGCATCAATCGATACACAAAAGGCTCACTGCAATCAGCCACCAATATTATGAACTGCAAACGGATTGAAACGGCGATTGAACAAAAGCTTGGAGATACAGAAGGGATTACACATCATGCGACGGTGCCTCTACAAGCATGTAAGCGTACGTTCGGCTTATTAAATGTGGCGGCAAAGGGAAAAGTCACATTTACACAAGAAGAGCTGAATTTGCTTGAAAGCATTGCGCTTCAAATTGGTACAGCGATTCAGCGGATGAAGCTTGTGCAAAATGAACAGCAGCACGCCCTTTTACAAGAAAGAAACCGGCTGGCACAGGATTTACATGATTCTGTCAACCAAATGCTATTCTCTGTGAGTCTGACTGCTAAGGCTGCACGGCAAATGACAAGCGATCAGAATCTAGGGGAAATGATTGATTTTATTCAGCATTTGTCACAAGACGCTCTGATTGAAATGCGGTCACTCATTTGGCAGTTGAGACCAAGAGGCCTTGAAAAAGGGTTTACGACAGCAATTGAAGAGTATGCTCAGCTTTTAGGATTACGCTGCAATTTATCTTTATCAGGCTGTATAGAAATGGATCATTCTCACAATGAAACTTTGTTTCGGGTATGTCAAGAAGCGCTGAATAACTGTCAAAAACATGCGGAAGTAGAAGAAGTCGAGGTCAAACTTGAGCAATCAAAAGACACGTTTGAGATGAAAATCATTGACCTCGGAAAAGGTTTTCAATATGACGAGCAGATGAGCCTTCCTTCACTTGGGCTGAAAGGGATGTCTGACCGCATCCGAAGAGCAGGTGGAACATTTTGTATCCATTCAGAGTTAGGGAAAGGAACAACGATTCATGTAAAAGTGCCATTTTCACAAGAAAGGAAGGGATCGTCATGAGAGTTGTCATTGCAGATGATCATCATATTGTGAGAAAAGGCCTGGTGTTTTTCTTACAGACACAGCCTGATGTGGACATCGTTGGTGAGGCGTCCAATGGGCAAGAGGCATTAGAGGTTGTCAGAGATACTCAGCCTGACATTGTCTTAATGGATTTGTCTATGCCTGTCATGAATGGCATTGAGGCAACGAAACAAATGATGCTGGAAATGCCGGACACCCGCATTGTGATCCTGACAAGCTATGCGGATAAAGATTATGTGATTCCCGCTATTCAAGCAGGGGCGAAAGCCTATCAATTAAAGGATGTAGCACCAGAAAAGCTGCTTTCGACTATGATTGAAGTACAAAATGGCACCTATCAGTTAGATGGTCATATCACGACCTTTCTTGTGCAGCATCTGACAGAGCCAAAAGAGCAGAAATGGGCATTGATGAAAGAGCTGACCAATAGAGAGCGAGATGTTTTATTTGAGATTGCAAAGGGCAAAAGCAACAAAGAAATTGCCTCATCTCTGTTTATTTCTGAAAAGACTGTCAAAACGCACGTATCTCATGTATTATCAAAGCTAGAGCTGGCAGATCGAACCCAGGCGGCTCTGTATGCAGTGGATTATCAAAAAAATCAGCCAAAAGAGCTGCTATGACAGAAAGGATCTTAGTCGTTATGCTAAAACTTTTAAGCGCACATTCAATTCAATGAATTGAATAAAAAAGAGCACAGATGTTGGTTATTTGATGTGCGCTTTTGTGTAAAAAGAGAGGCATGTATAGTCTAATTTCTAATAGAAAAACGTAAAAGACTTGACGAGTGGATGCTCATCAAGTCTTTTTTTATTTTATAGGAGGTGATGAACTGGTCAATCACAGGTGAATTTAAAATGGGAGGGAATCAAAGTGGGAAAATATGAATTAGTAAGTGATTATCGCCATGATGTCAAATTAAAAGAGAGCTTTAATAAGCTTGCGATCGATACATTTGATTTGGATTTTAGTGACTGGTACGAAAGAGGCTATTGGGATGAAAAATATATACCTTATTCCTTTGTACATAACGGGAAGGTAATCTCTAACGCTTCTGTCTATCTTATGTCAGTGATCATTGATGGGCAAACGTATCGAGCAGTTCAAATCGGCACTGTTATGACAGATCAAGCCTATCAGCGTAAAGGATTAGCGGCAAAGTTAATGCAGCATATCATGGATGAATACAAAAATGAGTGTGATGTCATCTTTCTTTTTGCTAATGAAACTGTGTTAGATTTTTATCCGAGATTTGGTTTTACCCGTCATCACGAAAGTGAATTTAGCTTAAATATCAATAAAAGCGCTGTTCAAATAAAAAAAGGCGTAGATGTTAAAAAGCTGACATTGGAGCAAGACCTCTCATTACTTGAACGTTTCGCAGAAAAGCGGCAAACTCACTCAATGAAGCTGGATGCTCAGCATCACAGCAGCTTATTGATGTTTTATTTTACATTAGTATGGCCGGATGCCATTTTTTATATTGAAGCATTAGATACCATTGTGCTGATGAATGAAGAAAATGAAACGATGCATGTGTTCGATATCATTTCGCTTCAAACACCAAATGTACAAGAAGTTGTAGAAAGCATTGTGAAGGAAACAACGGAAAAAGTGATTTTTTATTTCACGCCTGATACGACAATTGAAGGTTTACACGCAGTTACGAAGCCAAATGACGAGGATGCACTATTTATTTACACAAAGGAACATTGGGCAAAAGGCCACTTTATGTTTCCAATCACAGCGCACTGCTAATTGTATGTAAAAAGGAAGGGCTAAAATAAACTTCATTCTAGCCCTTTTTCTTTATGTGTACATCGGTTGTGAATAGACTTCAGAAGCAGCAGCCTCTGAAGCGTGGTCAATGTACTGCAGGAGCCCATATAAACATTTTTCAACATCTGCATCGTTCCGGTTAAATTGATACGCATGTAAGAAATGCTCAATACGTTTCGAGAGCAGATCATCTTGCGTACGTACCATAAGAATAAGTAAATTATCCCATTGCGAGCGATGCGTATAATAAAGTGCTTTATCATAATCCGCCACATTCATTAAACCTTCTCCTTTCCCTTGAGAAGTCCTCATTAGTTTGCTCGGATCATATCGACTTTTTCAGGGGAAAAGTTGGTGTCCGCATGAATTGCGTACCGGGAATTATAGGCTGAATAATTGCTTCATGTATGAAAAAGGACCAGCCTGCTAAACCTAAACAAAACATATATGAAAGTGAGATCAATGATATCATGCAGCCGAAATGGTGGATGCTTATTGCAGCAGGAATCGTTTTGCTTGGCAGTTTGATGATTCATCCTGCATCAAAAGCAGCGGTGCAGCCGTTTGAAAATTGGGAAAGACTCGCGTACACAGCGTTGCAAGATGAATATAAAGGTGCCGCTTTAAACGATTATCATTACATTGGCCGGACAGAAGTAAATGATGAGCAGACAAAAGATGTGTTTCGCGTAACTGTTAAGGAAGGCACAACTCGCTTTGCAGCACATGCAGAAATTTATTTTCATCCGGTGACCGGTCATTTGATTAGTATTAACGTGTTTCGACTATAAAGAAGCACATTTTTTGTAAAAGGTGCTCGAGGCGTTCTGACAAACCCTCAATAACTGCCTTTACTAGCACGCTCAAAAAAAGACAAAGGGCCAAAATTAAGATCATTTTAGCCCTTTGTCCAACGATTTATTTCGAGATGGATTTACTTCATGCTTCCTTGAAGATAAGCGCGAATATCCACACCAAGTGAATCCGCTAATCGCTGACCGTAATCTTCATCGGCACGATAGAAGTTGCAGATTGCAAGTAATTTTGTTTTGTCATTTACATCTTTCAAATCAGCCGTTAGGTTTTTAATCAATGCTTGTTTCTCTTCCTCAGAGTAGCTTCTATATCTTTCCCCAGCTTGTTTGAAATCGTTCGGTTTTTCAATTTTTTGTCTCACCATACGGTCACCGTGAAGAACTGGCTCACTTTCTTTGTAGTGAGGGTTTTCTTTTGGCTGATCGTCATAACGGTTGGGTTCATAGTTAATATGACCGCTTGGACGAGTCGTTGTCATAAAGCCATCCTGCTGGTTATTGTGTACAGGTGCATAAGGGCAGTTAACCGGAATGCGCATGTAGTTCGCACCAAGACGGTGACGCTGCGTATCAGGATATGAGAACAGACGACCTTGAAGCAGTTTATCTTCAGATGCCTCAATTCCTGGAACAAATGCACTTGGCGTGAAAGCAGACTGTTCTGTTTCAGCAAAGAAGTTTTCAGGATTGCGGTTGAGTGTCATGCGTCCAACTTTTTGAAGCGGGTAATCTTCCTCGCTCCACGTTTTTGTTGGGTCACATGGATCATAATCAAGTTCATCATAATCGCTAAGCGGCATAAGCTGAACATATAAGTCCCATGCTGGGAAGTTGCCTTTTTCAATGCGGTCATATAAATCTCTTGTCGCATGCTGGAAGTCGTTCGCTTGAATTTCTGCTGCTTCTTCCATAGATAAGTTGTGAATACCTTCAGAAGGTCTCCAGTGATATTTCACATATTTTGCTTCACCGTATTTGTTCACCCATCTAAATGTATGCACACCAGAACCGCGCATTTCAGCGTAGCTTGCAGGGATTCCTTCGTCAGAGAAGAGCCATGTGAGCATATGAGTGGATTCAGGTGTTAAGGTCATAAAATCCCAATAACGGTCAGGATCTTGAATATTGGTTACAGGATCTGGCTTGAGAGAGTGAACCATATCAGGGAATTTCAATGCATCACGAATAAAGAAGATCGGCAAGTTGTTACCAACGAGATCATAGTTGCCTTCTTCTGTATAAAATTTGACAGCAAAGCCGCGCGGGTCACGTAAGGTTTCAGGTGAACCTTTTGGATGAATAACGGTGGAGAAGCGAACGAAAACGTCTGTTTGTTTTCCTTCTTCACTTAAGAAGGCTGCTTTTGTATGTTTCTCCATGCTGTTTTCTACTTCAAACACCCCGTAAGCGCCGGCGCCTCTAGCATGAACGACACGTTCTGGAATACGTTCACGATCAAAGTGTGCGAGTTTTTCAATCAAATGGTAATCATCAAGAAAGGTAGGTCCGCGGTGACCAGCTGTTCTTGAGTTTTGGTTATCGCCAACAGGAACGCCTTGGTTCGTTGTCAAATTTTTATGATTTGAATTTGTCATTCTTTTCTCCTCCTGTAAACAAAAAAGTGTTTTCTAGCAATCTATATACCCTAATTATATTGAATCAAACATGATAGTCAATATTTATTTATAATAATTTTAAATAAATTATTATTACAAGAAGGTAAAGAAAAAGACGAAAGAATAAAATTCTTTCGCCTTAAAGCAGGAGCTCCCTGAGAGCATCTTTGTTTTGTGTTAAATCTTTTAGTGTGTATCGGTCAAGAACGCTTAAATAAGCAGTGAGTGCTTCATGAAGTACATGCTTTAATGAACAAATCGGGGAGATGATGCAGCCGTTTTTCTTTGGATCAAAGCATTCAACCATGACTAAATCATCCTCTGTATAACGGACAACCTCTCCAATGTTAATGCTTTCTGGGCTTTTTCCAAGCCTGATCCCGCCATTTCTTCCGCGAATCGTGTCTACATACCCGCGTTTTCCAAGATGATAAATCACCTTCGTCAGATGATTTTTAGAAATGCCATAAACATCGGCAATCTGCTGAATATTTGACAGTTCATTGTTTTCTCTTGATGCTAAATAAATGAGTACCCTTAATGAGAAATCTGTGTAATTCGTAAGTTTCATTTTGACGACCTCTAAACCTAATAGAGTTTTGTATCATCGTAACACATTTTAGACAAAAACTGTTCGAGAAAGTGTGAAATGTGACAACATTTAAAACATGTATTATAAATATTGCTTTTAGAGACTGTCATCCATTACGATAAAGATGTATTTAAAATACTTCTTTTGAAAGAAGGAATGACGATGTTATCTACAGATCAAATGAATGCAATAAAGCAATCAGCTCCTCTACTAAAAGCCGAGGGAACCAAACTTGTCACTGTTTTTTATCAAAATATGATTCGCCAGCACCCGGAGCTGCTCAATCAATTTAATAAAACAAATCTTATGAACGGAAGTCAGCCAGAGGCACTTGCTGCGACATTATATCAGGCTGCACTGCACATTGATCGATTAGAGGAATTACTTCCTGCGGTCAAACAAATTGCCCATAAGCATGTCAGTGTCATGGTCAAAAAAGAGCAGTACCCAATTGTCGGATATCACCTGATTGAAGCGATGAAAGATGTGTTTGGTTTAAGAGAAGAAGATGACACTTTATTAGCGTGGAAAGCTGCATATGACATCATTGCGAATATTTTCATTACCATTGAATTAGAAATGATGGATGAAAATGTGAAGCAGACAGGCGGATGGGCAGATGTGAAGCCGTTTGTGATAAAGAAAAAGAAGCAAGAATCTCCATCGTTTATCTCCTTTTATTTAGTACCAGAAGATGAATCAGAGCTGCCAATGTATAAAGCAGGCCAATACATTACGGTTCAGACAGATATGCCAGGAGAAGCCTATATGTGCAGCAGACAATACAGCTTATCAGACGAGCATCATCCATCTTATTACCGTATTACAGTGAAGCGTGATGGTCATGTGTCTACATTTTTGCATGATGAAATGGAAGAAGGGGACGTTCTTCAAGTGAGTATGCCGCAGGGAATGTTCTGCTTGCAACATGACATAAAAGAGCCTGTTTATTTCATCAGTGCTGGGTCTGGTGTCACACCAATGATTGGTTTAGTGAAAACTGCAGCACAAAATAGCCGGACATTTACGATGATTCATGCTGATCGACTAGAGGATGTCACCGCTTTTGAAAATGAGTTTGAACGCGTTTTAGCTTCAGCTGTCCATGGGCGCATCATTCTATGTAATGAACAATTTGCGCAGTCTGGAAAGGGTGAGCTTGTTGAGAAAGCGGCTTGCCGCATTGATCATCCATTTCTTCAATCGGTGATCGGAGAAGGGAAAGGCCAATTTTATCTATGCGGTTCCCCGGTGTTTACACAGGAGATCATTCATGTTCTAAAAGAGCTGGGAATTCCAGCAGACCATATTCATTTCGAAGCATTCGGCGGGCAATCCACGAAAGAAATGGAAGTCGTCTAAACGGTTGGCGGAACATCATGTTTTTTTACATACGCTCATATAGTAGGGATAAGTCCGATGAGGAGGGATGGTTTCCTTGAGCGTATCTGAAAAACGTCTTTTACAAAGAGCGATTGATGAAATTACAGAAATTGCAGAAGGATTTGGTCTAGATTTTTATCCGATGAGATATGAAATCTGTCCCGCGGAAATTATTTATACGTTCGGTGCATACGGAATGCCAACACGATTCAGCCACTGGAGCTTTGGGAAGCAATTTCATAAAATGAAGCTTCATTATGATTTAGGGTTAAGTAAAATTTATGAGCTGGTGATCAATTCAAATCCTTGCTACGCCTTTCTACTTGATAACAATACGCTTGTTCAAAATAAATTAATTGTGGCTCATGTACTGGCACACTGTGATTTCTTCAAAAATAATTGCCGTTTCCAAAACACAAAACGAGATATGGTCGAAAGCATGTCAGCAGCGGCAGAGCGGATCAAAGAATATGAGCATATCCACGGAACAAAAGAAGTCGAATCCTTTTTAGACGCGGTATTGGCTATCCAAGAGCATATTGATCCGTCTCTTGTTCGATCAAAATTAAGCTGGAGTATGGACGATGAAGAAGAATATGAAGATGATAAACCAAAACGTCAAACGCCTTATGATGATTTGTGGGGAATGGATGAGCCGAAGACGCGTCAGAAAAAGAAAACCGTCAAACAATTTCCACCAAAGCCGGAAAAGGATCTTTTACTCTTTATTGAGGCGCATTCCCGGGAGCTGGAGCCATGGCAGCGGGATGTTCTTACTATGCTGAGAGAAGAAATGCTCTATTTTTGGCCGCAGCTGGAAACAAAGATTATGAATGAAGGCTGGGCATCGTATTGGCACCAGCGGATTATGCGGGAGCTTGATTTGGATACAAGTGAATCGATAGAGTTTGCAAAATTAAATGCAGGTGTGGTGCAGCCATCTAAAACAGGCATCAATCCTTACTATTTAGGGCTGAAGATTTTTGAAGATATCGAAGAGCGCTATGACAACCCGTGTGAAGAATTAAAAAAAGCAGGGGTCACAGAAGGATCTGGCCGCAGCAAAATGTTTGAAGTCAGGGAAATTGAATCGGATATTTCCTTTATTCGAAACTACTTAACGAAAGACCTTGTGATGAGAGAAGACTTGTACTTGTTTCAAAAGCAGGGGAGAGATTATAAAGTCATTGATAAAGAATGGAAGGCGGTACGTGATCAGTTAGTCAGCATGAGAGTGAATGGCGGCTTTCCGTATTTGACCGTGATTGATGGCGACTATTTAAAAAATAATGAACTTTATATCAAGCATTGGTATGAAGGCATTGAACTTGATCTGAAATACTTAGAAAAAGTCCTGCCGTATTTATATCAGCTATGGGGAAGAAGTGTGCATATCGAGTCCGTTCTTGAAGGAAAAGAAGTCATGTTTTCTTATGATGGAAAAGGGGTTCATAGGAAATATCTCGCATAAAAAAAGACGAAAAAAGATGTCTCTTAGCAGACATCTTTTTTGCTCGTTTTATTGGTTTTTCAGCAGTTTGAAAATGTGTTTTGCTTGATCGGTGTTTTCCATCAGACCTTTTAGCTGCTGGCTTGTTGGACCATATGCATAGAATGGAACTTCATCACCGGTATGACCTGATGTGGTCCAGCCTGTATGTGATCTCGTGTTGATCACTTCTTCAATCGCATCATCAATTTTAACAGCATCCTTTGTTTCAGCGGCCTTTTGAATGGCGGCTGTTTCCTCTTTTGTGAAATCAAGATTGATATATAGTTTCAGCGCTGACTCAATAGGCATGCCGCTGACAATTTTGTTTGCGATAAAGTCAGGCGTCTTTTTTGCTGCTTTGACAGGCTTGTAATCCCAGCTGCCCGAACCGTCTGCTCCGAAGGAAAGTCCGCCAGTTGAATGATCTGCTGTCGTGATGACTAACGTGTTTTTATCCTTTTTCGCAAAACGAATCGCTTCTTCAAATGCTTTCTCAAAATCCTTCACTTCGCTCATCGCACTGACAATATCATGATCGTGTCCAGCCCAGTCAATTTGACTGCCTTCAACCATAAGGAAAAATCCTTTTTTGTTTTTAGACAGCTGTTTGATGGCTGAGGATGTCATATCTTGCAGGGAAGGAGTCGTTTTATCACGATCGATGGCTTTATCTAGACCTCCATCAGCAAAAATGCCTAACACTTTTTCATTTTTGTTTTTTTGTAAGGCGGCTTTATTGGTGACATAATCATAACCGGCTTGTTTGAATTCTTTCGTCAGATCACGATCCTTTCGCACAAAATCGACAAGTCCACCGCCAAGCATGACGTCGACTGTATGCTGTTTACCGATTTTCTCATCGAAGAAATCATCAGCGATGGCTGCTGTGTTTTTCCTAGACACATCGTGAGTGGCATACGCAGCAGGCGTGGCATTCGTTAATTCAGATGTCACGACAAGACCCGTTGACTTTCCTTTGCGTTTGGCTTCTTCTAAAACGGTTTTTAATTTTTTGCCGTTTTTATTTACACCAATGGCATTGTTGTATGTTTTTTTACCAGTGGCCATGGCTGTACCAGCCGCTGCTGAATCAGTAATGTTACTTTTAGAGTCGTCAGGGTATGTTTTATGCATGCCAGTGAGGTAAGGGTCAAACGCTGTTTGCTTTGAAAGGTCACCGTTGTGTTTAAATGAGCGGTAAGTTGAAAGATAAGGTGTTCCCATGCCATCTCCAATCAGCACGATCACATTTTGCACATCATTTTTCGGCTTCTTTTTAGCCTCAGCTTTGTCAGCTTGTCCAAATTCAATCCCTGAAAAAATGCCAATCGATAGCACAGATGCTGCTGCCACTGCAGCGATTTTCGTTTTTGAGTTTTTCAACACACTCATTCATTTTGCCTCCTCATTGTTTATGTATCGCTCTTACGTTTACAATGGTAGAGCAGAAGTGTGGATTCCTTTTTACAGCATCGTAAAGTTCACTTTAAAATTGTAAAGGTCCACTTTACATAGAATGAACCAAAAAGAGAAATGAATGTATCATTTATCCATGACAAGGTGTGATTATTTTGTCATGATTGTGTAATGAAAATGAAATAAAAAGAACCCTAAAAAAAAATAAATTTTGCCGAATTAATAAGCATAATGTCGTAGGAAGTCAAGACTATTTCTTCTGGTATTTGATCCTTATAATAGGGAGTAGATAAAAAATCGGATCAGATAGATACATACAGGAGGAACAAATGAAAAAACAATTGATCACAGCTGCAAGTGCAGTTCTACTTGGGACGACATTATTTGCCGGAGCTGCCTCAGCACAATCAGTAAAAGTTCAAAAAGGTGACTCTCTTTCTGTTCTAGCGAAAAGATACAAAACAAGCGTGAGCAAAATTAAATCAGACAATAAGCTGAAATCTAACGTAATTTATGTTGGACAAACCTTAAAAGTGAATGGCACTTCTTCGAAAAAAGCAGTGAAAACATCAAAAACAACAACAAAAGTAAAAACGGCTTCAGCAACTGCCACTCATAAAGTTGTCAAAGGCGATACATTATCGAAGATTGGCAAAAAATATGGGATGACTGTGAAAGAGCTGAAATCGTTAAATAAACTTAAAACAGACCTCATCAAAATCGGACAAAAGCTAAAGGTGAAAAAGACGTCTAAAGTAAAGACGAAACCTGTAAAAGAAAAAACAGTCTCTACTTCTTCCTTAAACACGTCTAAGCTCATAGCAGATGCTAAAGCGCAGAACGGTACACCATATAGATGGGGTGGAACGACACCGAAGGGCTTTGATTGCAGCGGATTTATGTGGTATATCATTAACAAACAAAAAAAGATTTCAAGACAAACCACTGAAGGCTTCTGGGGATCGATGAAAAGTGTATCCAAACCAAAAGTTGGAGATTTTGTCTTCTTTACAACGTATAAATCGGGTCCATCTCACATGGGTGTCTACCTTGGGAACAACAAGTTTATTCATGCTGCTTCTGACGGAGTAACGATCAGTGATATGACATCAAGCTATTGGAAGCCCATTTATCTTGGAGCGAAAACATTTGTAAACTAATTCATTTTAAGAGACTGCTATGAAGCAGTCTCTTTTTTCATATATCAATTGTGCCGCGGAACTGGTCTTTTCTCATAGATCACTATCAGTCTAAAGGCTTTAAAATAATATAATTGTGGACCCACTTTTTAAAAAAGGGTCTAATTTTTGTTGCATAATAAGTATACTAAAAAAATATAATCTGCTATGTTGTATAATAAATAGAGAAAGACAAGCTATCAATTGAATAAGGAATGGAGAAAATCTAACCCACTTATTGACAAACATTCCGTTGATATATAAGAATTTTCACTCTATTTTTAAAAAAAGTGTTTTCATTTTTTAATTTTCATATATAATAATTTTACGCCACCAATTTATTGTGCTAAATTTAATCTAAATATTCAGAAAATATTGTGAATTACATGAATGTGGCGTCTTTAGACTGATACTAAGTTTTGGGAGTGATGGTATGAGCAATTCGTTGTTTAGAAAAAAGAGCATTTCAGAGCTCATTGCGGCAACACAAGGGGAAAAAGCATTAAAAAAGGAATTGGGTTCATTTGATTTAACCATGCTTGGCATTGGAGCCATAATCGGGACAGGGATATTTGTTCTGACAGGTACAGGAGCCGTCACTGCAGGGCCAGGACTTGTTCTATCATTTGTCATCGCAGGTCTTGCTTGTTTGTTTGCAGCACTGTCATATGCGGAATTTGCTTCCACAGTGCCTGTATCAGGGTCTGTGTATACATTTACGTACGCATCAATGGGGGAATTTCTAGCGTTTATCATTGGCTGGGATTTAATATTAGAATATATGCTGGCCGCTAGTGCCGTTTCAGCGGGCTGGTCGGGCTATTTTGTGTCATTTTTAAATGGGATAGGGATTCATATACCAGTTGAATTAACAGCAGCACCAGGTGGTTTAAAGGGGCAAGTGACATATTTTAATCTTCCAGCATTTATTATTTTAATGGTCATCACCTTCCTGTTGTACTTTGGTATTAAAGAATCAAAACGAGTAAATAACATCATGGTTATTATGAAAATTGCTGTGATTCTGCTCTTTATTTTAGTCGCTGTGAAATATGTAAAACCTGAAAACTGGACACCATTCGTTCCATTTGGGACATCAGGGGTCTTAAGTGCAGCAGCCCTAGTATTCTTTGCATTTATCGGTTTTGATGCAGTAGCTTCCGCGGCAGAGGAGACAAAAAATCCATCACGCAACCTGCCTAGAGGGATTATTACTTCCTTATTGATTTGTACGCTGCTTTATGTTGTTGTTAGTGCGATTATGACGGGCATCGTTCCTTTCATGAATTTTGAGGGAGTATCACATCCAGTGTCTCTCGTTTTACAAGTAGCCGGACAAAACTGGGTGGCGGGTATTGTGGATGTCGGTGCGATCCTAGGGATGACAACCGTGATGCTTGTCATGCTGTACGGCCAGACACGCGTGATGTTTGCTATGTCTCGTGATGGTTTGGTGCCGAAGGTTCTATCAAAGGTTCATCCAAAGCATAAAACACCTTACATCAATACACTGTTCTTCGGTACATTGTCAGCATTAATGGGTGGATTTATTCCACTTGATGAGCTGGCAAGCCTAGTGAACATCGGGACACTTTCAGCATTCATTTTGATTTCAGTGGCGGTCATTGTGATGAGAAAAACGCAGCCGGACTTACCGAGAGCATTCAGATGCCCAGCAGTTCCGCTTATTCCGATCTTGGCTATTCTATCTTGCGGATTGCTCATTTATAAGCTTGGTGCAATCACCTTTGTTCGTTTCTTAATCTGGCTTGCCATTGGGCTGGTTGTGTATTTCTTATATTCAAGAAAGCACTCAGAATTGAATAAAAAATAAATTAAAAAAGCCCGTGCTACTTGGTGCAGTCAAGTAACACGGGCTTTTGCTTTTGATTGCTGATTAAAAACCTAACTGAAGATCGACATCGATTGATACGATGGCATAGACACAAACAATGACAAAGATATTCAGTACGACACCGAGGAAACCTGGACCCGTACGGCCTTTTTTAATGAACAGTTCAATAATGCCAAATGGAACTGCGGCCATTGCAAAAGGAAGCATTTGAAAAGAATAAAATGTCACGTTGCTGATAATGGCGAGGTTTAGCATGAGCAGGGATAATATCGCTGTGCCGACAGAAATCCAGCCAAATACATTATGCTCTTTAAAGATTCTTACCAATTCCATAATTCCACCTCGCTCACTTTTGCCGTTTTAATACGTTTTGTCTTCACAAATTTCTCAATTTCTTTAGAAGGTCCAGTGACCACAGAGCCATAAACCGTGACGCCATTTTGATCGATATAGCGTATACGATTAGACAGATCAAGATCAGGTCTGCCGGAGATCGTTGTTGCCCAGGTCGGGTGCTGATTGACATAAGCAAGGGCATCTTTGAATTGATCTACCTCAGTTTTGGATGTGTGCTGAAGCTCTTTTAAAAATTCAGAGTCTTTCCCAGGAAAGCCGATTGGCCGCTGATTTCCACTTAATGAATCCTCTGTTTTAATCGCATTCCACAGCACTTTCATATCGTATTTTTTAGCAAAGGAATAAACATCCTTTGGTGTGTAAGCTTTGTCATAGGATACATACACTTCACTTACTGTTCCTTCAGGAAGCTTGTCTAACGTAGTGAGTGTTTGTTTTTTTGAGGCATTTGCCTGCGCCGAAGGATGAGTAAAGAAACCTTCTGTTTCGCGTGCACTGTCACCATAATAAGAGATAGTAGGCTGCTTTAATTTATCGAAAAACATCTCGATTTGTTCACTGCCAATGGCTTCTGTTTTATTGCCAATTTGTTTTTGCAGCTTCAATTCGGTGTTCATCCCAAAAAGTTTGACCTGACCTTTTAAATCCTTCATATCTATAGCCACGTTTGGTTTGGTCAAAGCGACGGTGACAGCGGCTGTTTCCATGAAGTGATTGCCTTTGCTCTCGGCTCCGCCAACGCCGTAGTATAGATAACTTCCTAATGTACAAAGCGGTAAAATAATGAGTGTTGATATGACAGCAAGTACGGAAATACGTAAATATGACTTTCTTTTTCCGTATTGTAAAATGGCTTTTTGCTTCTCAGGACTGATGGAAAAATCTGTCCAATCCGAGTCGTTCAGTTCCTGGCTTAAGCGTTTTTCGTTTTCTTCAAGCTCTTCCTCAAACGCTATCATTTCTTCCTCATTCATCTCACCATTATTATATTTTTCCCATCGCTTGTTAAACTCTTCATTCATCATTAACACCTCTGTTGTAAAGTGCTTTTAGGCGCTGCCTTGCACGAAATAAAACACTTTTAAAATTTGCTTCAGTAATATTCATGACCTTGGATGCTTCCTTGTAATTTAGTTCTTTTAAATAATACAATGTCAACGCTTCCTTGTAGTTATCTGGAAGCTGCTCCAAATACATGGTGAGTACTTCCTTTATTTCAACCTGTTCAGCAGGGCTTTGTACAGACGTTTGTAAAAGACCGCCAATAAGGTCATCCGATATGGTCACTTCTTTTTTATGTTTCCTGACATAATCAATAAAAGCATTTCGTGCCACCTGAAATAACCAAGGTTTCACTTTGCTATGGTCGTAGGAATGAATATGTATATAAGCACGCATAAAGGTTTCCTGCAATAAGTCCTCTGCCAAATGTTTGTCTTTTGTCATGGAGAGCAGAAACCTGTAAACATCGTTCATATACATTTGATAAATTTCATCGATCGTCACTGATTTTTCTCCCCTCTATGTTATACACGCATAAGAAAGGCATAAAGTTGCACGAAACTTCTCATTACCGTACATTACTCATTTCTTTCGCCGAATCAAAATCATTTCTCCTTATCATAGCGAAATTTGCATCATTTATAAAGTATTTTCAATAGAACAAATCAGGAAAAAACATCGAAAAACGACAAAATTGGACACAATTCCTATTCTATTCTCCCCTAAAACCATGTGCTTGAATACAGTCAGAACGTTCATTTTAAACGAAAAAGACAGGGAGGATTGGGCTGCTCATAAATTTTTAGTACCAGGTAATAAAAAATTTGTTATAATAGAGACAAATCCTTCATTTTTCAAACAAAGGAAGTGCACTATGTATAAATTTTCAGGCTATACCGTCAAATTAATATTTGGTCTCCGAGGTGGAATCAAAGTATATCAAAAAGAGAATCTGCCAACTGATCGGGGGTTTGTCATTGCTTGTACACATGAGGGTTTTGTGGATGTTCTTGCATTAGGCGCAGGAATTCTTCCGTTTGAGATCCATTACATGGCGAAAAAAGAATTGTTTGCGAATAAATGGATCGGTGGATTTTTAAAAAAGATTCATGCCTTTCCAGTTGATCGAGAGAACCCTGGGCCAAGCAGTATTAAAACGCCCATTAAATTATTAAAAGAGGGAAAGATCGTTGGGATTTTTCCAAGCGGAACACGTACAACAGAGGATGTTCCTTTAAAAAGAGGGGCAGTGACCATTGCGCAGCTCGGTAAAGCGCCAATTGTTCCAGCTGCATATAAAGGACCTTCAAATGCGAAAAGTCTTTTCAAAAAAGGGAAAATGCGCTTAATCATCGGTGAACCGATTGAACTGTCTGAATTTGACCATCTCCCGCCAAAAGAAAGATTAGGTGCCATGACGGAAGTATTAAACACGAGAATCAAAGAGCTAGAAGCTCAATTAATTGAAAAGTCATAAGAAAAACGACCGCTTGCTTAGGCAAGGGTCGTTTTTTTATTAAGAAGCGCCTTCTTCAGCTGCTTCTAATAATTGTTCATTTAACTTTTTTACTTCGATGTATGCCACATGGTGTCCATCGACTTCATTAATGATAAATTCATAGCCTTGTTCACGAATGGCGTCATTTTTCTCTACTTCATATTTCTGAGTAAGGAACCAGCCGCCGATTGTGTCGACCTCTTCATTATCAAGCTGTATACCTAATAGCAGGTTGACTTGATCAACAAGGACCTTGCCATCAAAGATGTAATGGTCTTCTCCAAGTTTACGCACTTCGTTGATTTCATCAATGTCGAACTCATCACGAATTTCACCGACGATTTCTTCAAGAATGTCTTCAACAGTGACAAGACCTGCTGTACCGCCATATTCATCAGATAAAATGGCCATGTGTACACGTTCACGCTGCATTTTGAGCAATAAATCATGAACAGGAACCGTTTCAATCACATGAATAATCGGATTCACAAACTTTTCGATCGTATCACTTGTAGAACACTCACCGCTAATGCAGGCAGTGAGAACCTCTTTAATATTTAGAACACCGATAATGTTGTCTTTGTCGCCATCTTCAATTGGATAACGTGTATATTTTTCTACCTTTGTTACCTTCAACATTTCCTCAATGGTAATATCATGAGGGAAGCTGACAACTTCAGTACGAGGAATCATAATTTCTTTCGCCAGACGGTCATCAAATTCGAAAATTTTATTTACATATTTGAATTCAGACTGGTTAATCTCGCCGCTCTTATAGCTCTCTGATAAAATAATCCGCAATTCTTCTTCAGAGTGCGCCATGTCATGCTCAGATACTTGCTGAAGACCAAACGCTTTTGTTAACAAACGAGCAGAACCATTTAATACCCAAATGAACGGGAACATCACTTTGTAAAAGATCATCAGTGGTCTAGCAAATAGAAGGGATACTTGCTCCGCCTTTTGAATGGCAAGCGTTTTTGGTGCAAGCTCTCCAACGACAACGTGTAAAAACGTCATGATACTAAACGCAATAATAAAAGTGACAATAGAACTAGCTGATTGAGGAATGGACAGCTCTACAAATAGTGGAGCAAGCATATGTGCAATTGTTTCTTCCCCTAACCAACCAATACCAAGGGCGGTAATGGTAATACCAAGCTGACAGGCTGATAGGTACTCATCAAGGTGAGTCGTTACATGCTTGACAGCAACTGCTGTTTTATTACCTTCTGCGATTAACTGATCAATTCTTGAGCTTCTTAAGCGAATGATCGCAAACTCTGATGCAACGAAAAACGCGGTTAAAGCTATAAGTAAAGCAACTATGAGTAAATTAACTATGTCCAATTAAGGCCTTCGTTCTGACTTTGAGAACGAAGGTAACACCTCCTGTTTAGTAAAAATTTTAACTTAACAGCAGTAAAAATGATTGGACAGCCGTCATTTTTTCAGGAGTAAGCTGTTCTTTTAGTTTTTCACGTTGTTCTGGCTGAAGCTGCTTACAACGTGCCAAAATGCGGTCCATATGCTCATTCATCCGATCGATATCAGAGGTTAAATGGACAAGTTCATCTTGATCTTCCTTTTGAGAAGGAAATTGTTCATCTAATCTGGATTTGATGTCAGAAAGAGCCAATCTCTGCTGTTTGCAAAGAACGATTAATTGTAATCGTTTTAAAGCATATTCATCGTAATAACGATAATTTGAGCAAGATCTAACAGGCGCAAGCAAACCTAGATTTGTATAATAATCTACAGTTCGTTTCGTTACCTGTGCAATCTGTGCTAGTTCACCAATACGATACTTTTTCTCAGCCCCATCTGAACATCTCCTCCTAACCGTCACGTTATAGTTTATGAAAATAGTTTAATATAATTCTAGTCTGAAACACAAGTTAATTGTTCATATTTCCTGCCAATAAGAAGAAACAGAGGAGGATTTCCCTCAATTTAGTCAGTCATGTCAAAAACAGCATGATGATACAGGAATTTTCAGATTATTTATGGTAAGATAAAATGAATACCGTTTCATATATATGTAGAGAGGCGGAATTTTACGTGAACCGGAGGTGGTTAAGTGGGGCCCTCAAAGTCGTCTTATTTAATCAGTTAACCGTTTTACAAAACATAACATCATCAATCAGGAGGTGACTCCTTGTTCTTCTAAGAAAGAGCAAGGTTAAATGGACGATATTGTTAATCTGAGTATAGTCGGTGTTTTGATTGCTTTAACAGCTTTCTTTGTTGCATCTGAATTTGCCATAGTCAAGGTGAGAAGTTCAAGAATTAATCAGCTTGTTGCCGAAGGGTCCAAAAAGGCCATCATGGCGAAAAAGGTGACATCAAGGCTAGATGAATATTTGTCAGCCTGTCAGCTCGGTATTACAGTGACATCCCTTGGTTTAGGGTGGATTGGTAAGCCGGCTGTGAAAGAACTTTTGGTTCGAGGTTTTGGTTTGACAAATATTCCTGATTCAGCAATCAGCCTGATCTCAGCAACACTTGCGTTCTCTATTATTACCTTTTTGCATGTAGTTGTAGGTGAGCTTGCACCAAAAACGCTTGCCATTCAAAAGGCTGAAAAAATGACGCTATGGCTGTCAGGCCCGCTGCATGCATTTTATATCCTTATGTTCCCTTTCATTTATGTGTTAAACGGGTCAGCCCGTTTGTTAACTAAAATGATGGGCATCGATATGGGGTCTGAAAAAGAACATTCCCATTCTGAAGAGGAACTGAAGATTTTATTATCTGAGAGCTTAAAAAATGGGGAAATCAACCCATCAGAATATAATTATATGAACAAGATTTTCGATTTCGATAATCGAATTGCCAGAGAGATCATGATACCGCGCAGAGAAATTTGTGCGATTCCAGAAGATATGCCGTTAGATGATATCCTCGCCATTATGACGCAGGAAAAGTATACACGTTTCCCTGTGTTTTCAGGAGATAAAGACCATGTTATCGGCATGCTGAACAAAAAGCAGCTCTTTGCAGATCTTGTGTATCAAGGAGAAAAAGATCAACTGAAAATTCAAGATTATATATATCCAGTGATTGAGGTCATCGACACGATTCCTATTCAAGAGCTTCTCGTCAAGATGCAGCGTGATCGAATGCATATGGCGATCTTAACTGACGAATATGGCGGAACGTCTGGGCTTGTCACAACGGAAGATATTTTAGAAGAGATTGTCGGAGATATTCGAGATGAATTCGATGAAGATGAGCAGCCAGTTATTCAAAAAAGAGCCGATCATCATTATGTTTTAGATGGCAAAGTGAGATTGGATGAAGTTCAAGATTTGATCGAGATTTCATATCATGATGAGGAAATTGATACAATCGGCGGGCTCATCTTAAAAGAGAATATTGATATTAGAGAAGGACAATCCATCTATCTTGATGATATTCGAATGAAAGTGCTGGAAATGGATGGACGTTACGTTAAAAAGATTGATTTAAAAAAAGGTGTCACATCGGCAGAAAAAGGCAGTGCACGCACTGGGCTTGATATAAAGGAGCCGCTGCTAGTAAACGAAATGACCTTGAGCGAAAAATAAGCTCAAGGTTTTTTTAGGTATTTAGTCTCTTTTAAACGAATATATGTTCGGTATATAATAAGAACAAACGTTCGATAAAGGGGGATGGACATGCTTTGGTACGAAACAGCAAGTATCACGGAGAAAAAAACCTCAATGAAACGAATTGAGTTTCATTTAAAGAATTTCAAAAATTATCAAGCAGCGATCTTAAATATCGAAAGGCAGCTTGAAAAAAGAAGCCCGCATCATCTCGACCACATGACACGGAAAAAGTTAGAAGAGCAAAAAAGTCAGTATGAACTCATCGTTGCTTGTATTGAAACGGCATTAAAAGAGTTGGATGAAATAGAACAGCAGCTCATCGATTATAAATATTTTCGAGATTGGCGGATGGCAAAATGTGCAATGGAAATCGGCTATAGTGAAAAAACACTCTTTTTGATGAAGCGCCAGCTCATGGATCAGTTGCTCATCAGCTTAGCCGCCATCACCAATATTTAAAAAAGATGCTGTCCTATTTGATAAAACGCAGCAAACAGACATAAAGACCCGATGATGGTGACCAATAAGTAGACAGCAAGCTGTCCAATTTGCCGCTCATGCAGCATGGACGCAGCCTCTACACTAAATGTAGAGAATGTTGTAAAACCACCGAAAAAACCAGTCCCAATGATCATAAGCAGCGGATCATTGTTAGTCACTGCACCTGTCAGTAAACCTAAACCGGCTGCGCCGAGTAAGTTGATGAGAATAATACTAAACGGAAAACGAGTATGAAACTTGGTTTTCTGAATCGATTGACTGAGGAAAAAACGAAGGGCACTGCCTATCCCGCCAGCAACAGCTGTATACAATACAATCATTTATCTGCTTCCTTTCGGCTGCTCATTTTGTTGAAAGAGGTGCTGAGCGGTGATCAGTCCACATAAGGCAGCGCCCACTCCAGCAATCACTGAGAGTAGAATGTACATGACACTTGATGTGAACAGTCCATCCTGTAATAAGAGAACTGTTTCTTTAGAAAAAGTGGACATTGTCGTAAAACCACCACAAAATCCTGTTCCGATTAAAGCAGCAAGATATTTTTTTCCCTTCCGAAACATAAAATACCCTGTTGAAAAGCCAAGAAGCAGACTGCCTATAATGTTTTCAATCAGCGTTGCATAGGGGAATGTGTGGCTGACAACGGACTGGCTAAGTTCATATCTACAAAGGGTACCAACCAGTCCACCGATAAATACGGCGAGATATGCTTTCATTTACATCATTTCTCCTTTAGAAAAAATGGCGGGTGATCCGTCACCACTCCATCAATGGGATATGTTTTGATCCTGTCGGCTGTTTTTTGGTCATTCACTGTCCATACAAAGACATCCATTCCAAATGAGTGGATGCGATCAATCCACCATCTGTTGATCAGCGTTTTCTTCATATTAAGGCAATCCGCAAAGGAGCTGTACTCCGCTAATTTCCTTTTCGTCAGTTTGAAGGCAGAGGGTTTTATAATAAAAGCCGTTCGAAGAGAAGGGGCGTAAGCTTTGACTCTTTGAAGGGCATTGGCATCAAAAGATTGAACCATGATGTGACGGGAATAGGCAAACCGGTTGATGATGTCGACAACTGCTTTTTCAATCCCAATCTGCCGTTTTGGATGCTTGATCTCAATCAGTATCCCGACACGCTGACTGTACCTTTGAAGGATTTCCTGTAAGGTGGGAATTCGTTCGTTGGCGTACTGAGAATCAAACCAGCTTCCTGCATCCAGTTTCTTCAGCCGATCAAGTGTATAACTTTTCACTAATCCGCTTCCGTTACTCGTTCGATCAACGGTATCATCATGGATAACGGCTACGTGCTGATCCATTGTCAGCTGGACGTCTAACTCAATATAATCCGCACCCTGCTGAACAGCTAAATCAAATGCGGCGATTGTATTTTCTGGGGCAGCGCTTGATGACCCTCTATGTGCGATAATATACACATGCTCCAGCTCCTGACATAAGTTCTGGTCTTATCATATCAAATTTTTGCTGTTTTTCCTTCTTTACTATATGGAACGAGGGAGAGCTGTATGTAATGGAACATGGCTTGTGGTGAGAAAGCATCGTGTATAAAAGGTGAAAAGTTGCAGGAATATCCCAAGCTCTTATTGAGTAAATCTGAACTACATCATTTTTTCTTCGATCAATTTTGTCCAAATCGTCAGCGTTCGTCAAAATATTAGTGCTTTCGTCATGTTGACTGAAAATTCTGATGTTTTATAATGATGAAAAGGAGGCGAGATGATTGGGTAAAGGGAGAATTAGAGTGGAAGAACGTATTAAGGCCGAAACGGATGCTGAAATGTTTAAAGCGACTCTCCTTGATCAGGCTCAGAAGAAAAAGTAGTTTGCTGCCCGTCGATATGTCTCTAGCCAAAATTTCATATTTGAACATCATGCCTCGGGATTATTCCCGAGGCTTTTTATGTAGAGGTCAGACATTTAAGAGAGGACATGAACGAAGGTTATATTATAAACTAGAGAGGATTGTTTTAAAGGAGAGAGACAGACATGTTTACACAAAAATGGATGGATACATATTTTACAGTAGATATTGCGATCCAAATTGGAATCAGCCTTTGTATTTTATTGCTGTTTTTATTGCTTCGGAAAGTATTTACGAAGTATTTATTTCAACTTCTGTTTAGGCTGACAAATCGGTCGAAGACGGAGGTCATTAACCAAATTGTTGTGGCATTTGAAAAACCAGCCAGGCTGTTTTTCGTGGCACTTGGTTTATATTTTGCGTTAAGACAGGCGCCATACTTTGAGCATCATATGGATGTCATCATTAAATTGTATAGATCCTCCATTATTTTGATGCTGACGTGGGGACTTTGTAATTTAACCGCAGCATCTTCCTTCTTATTTCAAAAGGTCAATTCGAAATTTGAATTAGAAATGGATGATATTTTAGCACCGTTTTTATCAAAGGTACTTCGTTTCATTATTATCGCACTAAGTATTAGTATCATTGCACAAGAATTTAATTATGATGTCAATGGACTTGTGGCAGGTCTTGGTTTAGGTGGTCTAGCCTTTGCGCTGGCTGCGCAGGATACAGTGGCTAACTTTTTTGGAGGGATTGTCATCATTACAGAGAAGCCTTTTACGATGGGCGACTTTGTGGAGACACCAAGTGTTCTTGGGACTGTTGAAGATATTACATTTCGAAGCACAAAGTTTCGAACACCTGCTGAAGCCGTTGTGACCGTTCCGAATTCTACGCTTTCTAAGGAGCCGATCACAAACTGGACGAGAATGAATAAACGTCAGATTACGTTTTCTGTTCGCGTTTCCTACAATACACCAAAGGAAAACATTGATCAGTGTATTAAGCGTCTCAAACAGATGCTTCACGAGCATGATGGTGTGCATAAGGAGACGATTATGGTGAATCTCGATGTACTGGCAGACAGCTATTTGAACTTGTTTTTCAACTTTTATACAAACACGACAGCTTGGTCTGAAAACCTTGATATTAAGCAGGACATTAACTATCGCATCATAGATATTTTCCACGAAGAAGGTGTAGAATTTGCTTTCCCTGGACAGACCATTTATATGAAACAAAAAGGCGAGAAACAGCTGGGTGAATAAAGGAGGAATGGTACGTGGATCAAAAAAAGGTGGAAGCGCTAAGAGAGAGAATATCGCAGGCTTCACATATCACAGTACTCTCAGGTGCAGGTATGAGTACAGAATCGGGTATTCCTGATTTTAGATCAACGGGTGGATTGTGGACGGAAGATACTTCTCGCATGGAGGTGATGAGCCGGTCCTACTTTTTATCAAATCCTCATCAATTTTGGCCGAAATTTAAGGAATTGTTTCAGATGAAAATGAGCGGGGAATACGAGCCAAATAGCGGGCACATCTTTTTAGCCAGCCTTGAGCAACAAGGGAAGCATGTGGATATTTTTACCCAAAATATTGATGGTCTTCATAAAAAGGCGGGAAGCCAGCACGTATATGAACTCCATGGTTCCATTCAAACGGCTACTTGTCCATCCTGCCAGGCGGTATATGATTTGCCTTATTTGTTAAAAGAAGAGGTGCCTGTCTGTCAAAGGGTTTCCTCTGATGGCAGTACGTGCGGACGTGTGCTAAAAACAGATGTTGTTCTTTTTGGAGATATGGTCAAACATTTAGACCAAGTGGAGGCATCACTTCAGAAAACGGACATGCTCCTTGTCATGGGGACTTCCCTAGAAGTAGCGCCAGCAAGATATATTCCAGAAGACGCAGCCCATGATCCTTCCATCTTCATGGTGATGATGAATTTGAGTGAAACAGAATTCGATCCGCTTTTTGATCTTGTCTTTCATGAGCGAATTGGCGATCTCGTGAAAGCTTTATAAATCATTAAAAAACCCGCACCTAAAGGTGCGGGTTTTTCTTTATTGCTGCAGCGGCTTCATTGTTTCATCAAGAACTTCAAATGTATAGCCCTTTGCCTTTAGCTGCGTGATTAAGCTGCTTAAGTATTTTGCTGTTGCCGGCTGATCATGCATTAAGATGATTTTTGGTTCTTTTGGATATTTTGTTTCCAGCACTTGTAGCTGATTTAATACCTCTGGTACATATTTTGAGCTTTTATATTTCCAGTCCAGACTGTCAATGGTCCAGTCCCAGTAGACAAAGCCTTTTTGTTTTAAACGTGCTTTTTGCTGATCGGTTAAATTGGGGGTGCTGCCATAAGGTGTTCTTACAAGATGGGTATACTCACCTGTGACAGAAGCCAAAATGCGCTGATCTTCCTTCATCTCGTTAACAGGAGAATCACTTTTTTGATAAAAGCGTTTCACATCATGGGTAATACCATGAAGCCCTAATTGATGTCCTTCTTGATGGAGTCTTTTCACAGCTGCCGGGTGTTCTTTAATCTGCGGCCCGAGCATAAAGAATGTAGCCTTCACTTTTTGCGCTTTTAGCACATCTAACAGCTGATTTGAAGTCGCTGATGGACCATCATCAAAGGTTAAAAAGATTGTTTGATCCGTTACATGTTTATTAGAATCGATCTTAAAATGTGCATCTAATGTTTTCCTAGAAGCATCTTTTGCTTTCATACTAGTGCTTGTGTCCCTAAATTGACTGCTCGCAGACAATTTCGCCGGCTGATCTGCTGCCTGCATATTGGTTTTGGACATATCCCAAATAAAAAAGAGGATCAGTGTCAGAATGACAAAACCAATCGCCTTTGAGAGCAGCATTGTGTTTGAAGGTGTCTGTTTTTTTTTAACCCGTTGCATTACAATCGCTCCAATAAATCAAAAATTTGTGTCGAATCATGTAGTAGATTCTGTCTTTTTCCGCTGTTTTTTGTCATGTTTATATGGTGTCAGTATACAGGAAAAAAGAGCCTATGAATATAGAAGATGCTAAAAAATTGGAATCTTTTTGGTTATGAATCTATATTTGTTACAATAGAAAGTTATCCATTTCATATGATGTGAAATAATTCTGAATAATCATTGAAACGTACTCATTTATCCGCTAAGATAGCATCAGATTCAACCATTATTGCAAAGCGAAGGGGAGATTCCATATGAAAGTATTGTACAATGGAGATTTCATTGAAAAAAAAGATGCACATGTTGATATTGAGGACAGAGGCTATCAATTTGGTGACGGAGTCTATGAGGTCATCCGAGTATACAATGGTACTTTGTTTACGTTAAAGGAGCATACAGAGCGTCTGTTCAAGAGTGCAAAGGAAATTGGTATTCATCTGCAAGGTACAGTATCTGATATGGAAGAAAAGTTAAAACAGCTCGTCGCTCACAATCAATTAACAGATGGCGGTGTGTATATTCAAGTCACGCGGGGAGTCGCTCCTCGTAAGCATCAATATAGCGATTCTCTCACTCCTCAAATCACGGCATATACGTTCCAGGTGAAAAAGCCTGTTCAAGAGCAGACAGCTGGTGCAAAGGCCATATTATCTGAGGATCTTCGCTGGTTAAGATGTGATATCAAAAGCTTAAACCTTTTATATAACATCATGGAAAAGCAGAAAGCATCTGAAGCTGGTGCGTTTGAAGCAATCCTGATAAGAGATGGCTTTGTGACCGAGGGAACCTCCTCGAATGTATATGCCGTGATTGATGGCGTGATTCGCACTCACCCTGCAAACAATCTCATTTTAAACGGCATTACCCGTAGAAAGCTGCTGGAGGTATGTGAGGCAGAAGGATGTACTGTTGAAGAAAATCGAATAAGCAAAGAAGAACTGCTGCGCGCTCAGGAAATCTTCATCAGCTCGACGACGGCTGAAGTCATTCCGATTGTTGAAATAGATGGCGAGCCAGTAGGGAAAGGCGTTCCAGGCGAGCTGACAAAGCGCGTACAGGAAGGCTTCCAGCAAAAAATTAAACATGAAAATGAAGCATCGATCTCTTCATAAATAAAAAAGGCTGTAAACATTCGTTTACAGCCTTTTGTGATGCATTTATTTCACAATAAGCACAGGTATATCTGATTTTGCTGATAACTTTTCACTCACACTGCCAAATAGCATTTTTTTCAATCTGCTTTGGTCACGTGCTCCCATGACGATGAGGTCTGCTGATATTTCCTCAGCATATTCGATAATCGCTTCTGCCGGTTCTCCCTCCACAATTTCAATGGCAGCCTCAAACTGCTCCTCATTTAAAAGCATTCTTGCTTCTGCGACGACCTCTTCTGTATGGTCTTCAAAAATCAAGGGACTTTGCTGTTCATCATGAGGCACATACACAGGGGGTGTTTGAAGATCTGCCGTACCGCCGCCGATATAAGCTCCGCCAGTCATTGGGCGCGGTGCATCAAACACCTGTCTGCCTGTTTTGCCATCATGGGCATAGGCAACGGTCAGCTTGGCATGCAAGGTTTTGGCTAAAGCGATTGCCTTCTTTAATGCTTTCTTACTGTCTTCATGTCCATCAAACGCAACGACCATCCGATCAGCTTGAAACAATGTCCTCATTCCTTTCAAAAGGAGTCTTTACACTCATGGTATACCCGTTAATAGAAAAAGATACACATAAGGGAGATTGATTTTTGTTAGAAAATTTCATTTATTGAAAAATATTTATTGACAAAATGGTGACAGCCGCTATAAGATAAAAAAAGATTCAAGAGCCAAAAGGAGGAAATGTCATGTGCAACATTGGAAGAATGAAATCAAACTGCATGAATGGGTTGATTCACGTGACAATTACACCTTCATTGGTCATTGAAAAGGAACTCGTATGTTCCAATTGATCGGATGAATCAAGGCGTATGTTGCGTATTTGTCAACATGCGCCTTTTTACATGACGAAAAGAGGCGTACCAGCCAGCTGGTGGCCTCTTTTTTTGTTGTATTCATTTCGCATTCCGAAATAAAGGGATGGAAAACAACAAGTAAATGAAGAGGAGTGAAAGCATGTGAACATGCCAAAATCAAGACAAATGATAAAAGCCCAAAAAACGAAACAAGGTGACTTGCAGGAAAATTTAGAAAGCGGCTAGCTTGAAAAGGAGAGACAAACATGTTTTCAGTATTTGCGAAATTAGGCTGGTTCTTTAAACAAGAGTGGAGGCGTTATACAATCGCTATTACGCTTTTGCTCATTGTGAATGTGCTTGAAATGCTGCCGCCAAGATACCTTGGCCAGGCAGTGGATGACATTCGTTCTGGTCAATTTACAACATCCAGTATTTTGTTTTATGTGACCATTTTTTGCTTACTCGGTGTCGTCGTCTATACACTTACATATTTTTGGATGTATCAGTTATTTGGCGGCGCAAATGTCATGGAGCGTGTGATGCGCGGGAAACTGATGCGCCACTTGCTGAAGATGACACCGACCTTTTATGAAAGGAAAAAAACCGGTAACTTAATGGCATTAGGAACAAACGATTTAAATGCTGTAGCCTTAACGACAGGCTTTGGCGTTCTGACCTTGGTTGATTCCACTGCTTATATGCTGATGATCTTCTTTACGATGGGTCTGACAATTAGCTGGAAATTAACCTTAATGGCGATTATCCCTATGCCGCTGATGGCGCTCTTAATTGCGTTTTATGGCAGCAAAATCCATGAGCGCTTTACTGTCGCTCAGGATGCATTTGGTGATATGAACGATCGTGTTCTTGAATCAGTGGCAGGCGTTCGAGTCATTCGGTCTTTTGTGCAGGAGAAACAAGACGTCAAACGCTTTCGCGAAATGACAGATGATGTATTCCAAAAAAACATGCGAGTGGCGATCATTGATTCCTTGTTTGAACCGACAGTGAAATTACTTGTGGGGATCAGCTACTTAATCGGAATCGGCTACGGAGCCTATCTCGTATTTCAAAGTGATTTAACCATTGGGGAGCTTGTTGCATTTAACGTCTATCTTGGCATGATGATCTGGCCAATGTTTGCGATCGGCGAATTGATTAATATTATGCAAAGAGGAAATGCGTCGTTAGACCGGTTGAATCATACACTCAGCTACAAGCCGGACGTAACAGACGCTGCTCAGCCGAAAACGTTACAAGAGCCTGGAGATATTGAGTTTGATCACGTGACATTCAGGTATCCAACTTCACCTAAAGATAATCTCATTGATGTGTCCTTTACCGTTCGAAAAGGGCAGACGATTGGGATTACAGGCAAAACGGGAAGCGGCAAAACGACCATTGTCAAACAGCTTCTGCGCCAGTACCCGGCAGGTGATGGGCAACTATTGCTATCAGGTGTTCCAATCCAAGACATTGAATTAGATCAGTTATTTCAATGGATCGGATACGTACCGCAGGATCATATTCTTTTCTCAAAAAGTGTCGAACAGAATATGCGCTTTGGTCATCGGGACGCGAAACAAGATGAGTTAGCACAAGCAATCAAAGATGCTTACTTTGAAAAGGATCTACGCCTTCTGCCAGAGGGTTTGGAGACCATGGTTGGGGAAAAAGGTGTTGCGCTGTCAGGCGGACAAAAACAGCGAATATCCATTGCACGTGCTTTATTAATTGATCCAGACATTTTAATTTTGGATGATTCATTGTCTGCGGTAGATGCAAAAACAGAAACCGCTATCCTAGAAAATCTAAGACAAAACCGTCATGGCAAAACGACGTTTATTACGACTCATCGCCTATCAGCTGTTGAACATGCGGATCTCATTCTTGTCATGGAAGAAGGACGCATTGTCCAAAAGGGCACTCACAACGAGCTCATCCAGCAGGATGGGTGGTATAAAGAACAATTTTTGCGTCAGCAGCTGACAAATCAGCTGGAAGGAGGGGATGAGGCATGACAACAGGAAGAAGACTCCTTGCCTACGCACTCCTATATAAGAAAGTACTGTCTGTTGCCTTAATCTTTCTAATGATTGCAGTTGGTGCTGAGCTGACAGGACCGTTTATTGGGAAGAAAATGATTGATGATCATATTTTAGGTGTAGAAAAACCGTATGTCGAGGTCAATGAAAAGACAGACAAAACCGTTTATTACCAGGGAAATAACTATATACGAAGCGATCGATTAAACAATGGAATGGAATCTGGAAAGCAAATCAATGTGGTGCAAGTCGGGTTCGGTTACTATTTTGTGAATGAGCCGATTCGTTTTGATGGAAACAGAAAAATATCGGGAGATCAGCTCACCATTGATAATGGGAACGAGCGTGAGACCTATGAGGTACAGCGTTTATCAAAAGAAGAGATTTTTGCTTTTTATCACCCAGAAATCAGTGGTTTGGTGCAGCTTGTTCTATTTTATCTAGGGCTGCTCATCGTTGCGATTTTCTTTCAGTATGGGCAGCATTATTTGCTCCAGAGGATTGCAAATCGAATTATTCAAAAAATGAGAGTAGACGTCTTTGAGCACATCCAAACGCTGCCGATCCGATATTTTGATAATTTACCGGCTGGAAAGGTTGTCGCGAGAATCACCAATGACACGGAAACCATTCGTGACCTATATGTCACAGTCCTTGCTAATTTTGTGACGAGTGCCATTTACATGATTGGGATTTACATTGCCATGTTTTTATTAAATGTGAAGCTGGCACTCATTTGTTTGGTCGCAGTACCAATTATATTCCTATGGTCGATGACTTACAGAAAGTTTGCATCCGTGTACAATCACCGAATTCGTTCGATCATCAGTGAAATCAATGCCAAGTTAAATGAAGCCATTCAAGGGATGACCATTATTCAAGCGTTTCGTCATGAGAAAGCGACGAAAGAGGAATTTGATGAGCTGAACAACAATCACTTTCGGTATCAGCGAAAGATGCTGCATTTAAATTCACTTCTTTCACATAACTTGGTTAACCTGCTGCGAAATTTAGCATATGTGGCGCTCATTTGGTATTTTGGCGGTGCGTCATTAAGTGCGACAGGCATTGTGTCCATTGGTGTGCTCTATGCGTTTGTCGATTATTTAAATCGATTGTTTCAGCCGATCACAGGTATTGTGAATCAATTCTCTAGGTTGGAATTAGCAAGAGTTTCATCGGAAAGGGTGTTCCGATTATTAGATGAACCCGGTACAGAGGTGGAAGAACCTGTTCAGAAGAAGCTGGAGGGACACGTTCAGTTCAAAGATGTCACCTTTGCTTATAATGAAGGGAAAAATGTCTTAAAGAACATTACGTTTGAAGCTAAGAAAGGTCAAACGGTTGCACTTGTGGGGCATACTGGTTCTGGGAAAAGCTCGATCATGAACTTGCTGCTGCGTTTTTATGACATTCAGCAAGGAGACATTCTCATAGATGGCGAAAGCATTTATGATCAGTCGCGTCAAACGCTGCGTAAACAAATGGGCATTGTGCTGCAAGATCCGTATTTATTTTCGGGAACGATTGCCTCCAATGTCAGCTTAGGAAATGAAGACATCAAAAGAGAAACCATTGAATCCTCATTAAAGCAAGTAGGCGCAGCAGAGTTATTGAAGCATCTGCCGCAAGGCTTTGATGAACCAGTCGTTGAAAAGGGAAGCACCCTTTCCTCAGGGGAACGTCAGTTGATTTCATTTGCGCGCGCATTAGCATACGATCCAGCGATTTTAATTTTAGATGAAGCCACCGCCAACATTGATACAGAAACAGAAGCGATCATTCAGCGGGCGCTTGATGTAGTCAAAGAAGGACGAACGACTTTTGTGATTGCTCACCGATTATCCACGATTAAGAAAGCCGATATGATCTTGGTGTTAGAAAAAGGTGAAATCGTCGAGCGTGGCAGTCATGAACAACTCATGCAGCAAGAAGGGCTGTATGCGCAAATGTATGAACTGCAAAAAGGCGCTGTTGCAAACAGTTGATGAATAGTAGAAAAAAGAGCCTCTTCAAATTGAATGAGGCTCTTTTCCTTTGCATGAAAAAGTCGACGACTTTTACAGGTTATATCATTTGGACAGGCTGCAACATCAATAAGCGATGCCGACGCGTTGATGCACAAATTCCTTCGAATTTAACTGCTGATATAAAAAGTGTGCGGTATCTTCAACTGAAATTTTCTTTCCATCTATAGGGAGAAAATCTTTCTCATAGCGATATGACCGTGTCACTTCTCCATCTGGTAAATAGGTTGGACAAATAATGGTCCAATCTAGATCAGTTGATTGAAGGATTTCAAACGCTTTCGCATGCTCTTTAGCTGCTCGGGAAGTAGTCCGCTTTGATTCATTTGTTTCAAAACGGTAAAGCTCCGGCTGCTGCCTTGCTTTTAAAATACCTGCTGTACCAATTGTAATAATTCTAGATGTATTTGTTTGCTTCATGGCTTGTACGATATGCTCCATTGAAACAGATAATGTATCATCACCATCTGTTGATAGACAGCTCACAACAATATCTGCTCCTTTCATTGTCTCAAGCACATCTTCTCGATTTCTTGAATTGCCGGTGACTTGAAACATACCCGCAAGCATTTCTTCCCGGTTTGTCCGAATCAATGAACGAACCATGTAACGATCATCTACTTGAACGAAACGAAGAAATGCTTGTCCTACACGTCCATGAGCACCGAAAAGAGCTATTTTCATCTGTTCGATCCCTCCACTACATACTATAAGTGAAAAGAACCCAAAATGGTACAACTTTTATGTGATGCTCTTTTTATAAAGGTGAAAGGACCGAATACTATGACCATATTCACTTAATAGAGAGATCCCTACAAATTGTAAAAGTTCAAAGTTCATACCAGAAATAATGTCCATGAAGATCCGCTCCTTTCTACTACATGATATGAGCTGAAAGGAGTTTGGTGAGGGATAAAAACAAAAAAAGAAGACACCATAAGAGGTGCCTTCTATGATCCAGGTATGAAATTAAGCTTTTGTTCCGCCAAGGTTTTGTTGAGCGTAAGACACAAGACGTTTTGTGATTTCTCCACCAACTGAACCGTTAGCACGAGCTGTAGTTTCTGCTCCAAGGTTTACACCAAATTCAGAAGCAATTTCGTATTTCATTTGATCGATTGCTTGCTCTGCTCCAGGAACTAGTAATTGGTTTGAACTATTAGAATTTGCCATGATGTGATTCTCCTTTTTGTATATGATTTATTTTTTTGGTTGGGTTTGCTGGAATCGCACCAGCGAAATGATCAAGTCATTTGCCACTTGGCGAAACCCAATGCAGTAACTGCTTTGTACTAAGTATTATGGTTATTTCCGAAAAAAACATACGAGAAAAGAACATGGTAAATGTTGTGTGAACATACAAAAAACCATCACCCAATAATGAGTGATGGCGCTGCTTATATATCTTTTTATTCAGCTGAGCGGATGCGCAGCTCTGTATCTGAATCAAAGAAATGGGCTTTGTTCATATTAATCGCAAGAGGGATAGACTGTCCGGCCTGTACATCGGTACGAGAATCAACACGTGCAATAAACGATTGATCATCGATAGAAGAGTAAAGCATCGTTTCTGCTCCCATTAATTCAGCTACTTCTACGTTAGCATTAATTTTTGTGCCTTCAGACGCCTCTATAAATACTGGTTCATCGTGAAAATCTTCTGGTCTGATGCCTAGTATGACATCCTTTCCAATATAGCCTTGGCTGCGTAATACTTTCATTTTTCCCTCTGGTACACGAATGTGCGTTTTTCCAACCGCGATGGCGCCGTCAGAGAGCTTTCCTGTAAAAAAGTTCATTGCAGGTGAGCCGATAAATCCACCTACAAACACATTCTCTGGGTTTTCATATACATCTTTCGGTGCTCCAACCTGCTGAATAAAACCATCTTTCATCACAACAAGGCGGGTTGCCATTGTCATGGCTTCAGTCTGATCATGTGTCACATAGATAAATGTCGTTTGCAGACGCTGATGAAGTTTAGAAATTTCAGCACGCATCTGAACACGGAGTTTTGCATCTAAATTAGAAAGCGGCTCATCCAAAAGGAAAACCTTTGCATCACGTACAATCGCTCTGCCAAGGGCAACACGCTGTCTTTGACCGCCAGACAGTGCTTTTGGTTTTCTGTCTAAATATTGCTCAAGCCCCAATATTTTAGCCGCATTTCGAACACGCTCATCAATCTCTGCTTTCGGAAACTTCCGAAGCTTTAATCCAAAAGCCATATTATCGTACACATTCATATGAGGATATAATGCATAGTTTTGGAAAACCATTGCGATATCCCGGTCTTTCGGTGCTACATCATTCATCCGTTTTCCATCTAACAGAAAGTCTCCTTGTGAAATTTCTTCTAGACCTGCAATCATGCGAAGGGTTGTTGATTTTCCGCAGCCTGATGGACCAACAAACACAATAAATTCTTTATCTTCTATATGTAGATTAAAGTTGTCTACTGCTGTTACCTTGTTATCATACACTTTATAAATTTGATTCAGCATTATTTCAGCCATTTGATGTCAGCCTCCCCAGTTTCTCTTTTTGAAAGCGCTTCATTGTTGAATAAAGTGTATAAAATGGGGAAGAGTCTGTAAATGGACAACGTGCACAACATCCTATTTTCATTTTTGGGCAGGATGCTCATACCTTCGTTTTTTATGAAAGATCGAGTAGAGTCATCATTAAATAAGCAGCCGATGCTTCTGAAAAATGTCGTATATCTAGCCCAGTGCGCTCAATAAATTTATCAATTCGATATTGAAGACTGTTTCTGTGAACATATAATGCTTTTGCTGCTTTGGATGCGTTTAAATTACATTGCATATAGGTCATGAGAGTGCGGTAAACATCTCGGTCAACAATCGCTTCTTTAAAAGCATCTGATATAGCATGAGAGAGGACAGATGCATCATAACAAATGAACGATGGTAGGCATTGATAAAATGTGGCAACCCCTGATCTAAGCTTTTCTCGCTGCATGTGGCATACAAAGAGCTGTTGTTCATTTAATAATCTCATCTGTAAATGGTCATTTGGCAAATGCAGCTGCCCTTGTATAAAGACTGAGTCTGTTAAAAAATCACTTGTAATGGCCAGAGACAAATCATTTAATTGATCTAATTGACTATTTTCTGATGTAGCGTTTGGTTGAATCAGCATAGCTGTTTCAGGGCCTGTCCATATGAAATGAGTATGTTCGAGGCTGTTATTCACAGCCTCTTTTATTTGCTGTCTTTGTTCCTCTTGATGGATCATTTGAAAATAATAAACACGGACGGGATGTTGGACAGTTAGTGGTTTGTTTTCAAAAAGATAGCTGAACCATCTTTGTTCACCCTCGGTATGCGCTTTTTGAAATAGATCAATCGGTGTAAGAAAAGAGTTGAGAAGTAGTGTTTCTCTTGCTGTAATCTCCGATTTGTCTACTCCAAATATTTCGCCTTCGTCTGTTTGATACCAAAGAATTTGTTTGTCATGAGTAGGTGTACTGATGATATGGTCTCCGTAAACAAGTTTTAATTTTTCTAACATGGCGGGGCTCCTTAAACAGTTTAATCATAGACATGGAATAGCATTAATTCGTGGATTTCTTCTTTTAAGGTTGGTTCAACTTCATGGGGCGGAAGCTGAGAGCCCCATTCAATGTCACCTGTTTTGTGGTAGATGCCTTCATAATGCGCACCATTGTGGAAAAAGGATATTTTCCAGCCTGGCAATTGTGCTTTTTTAAAAAGAGGTTTCCATTGAAAATGAGAAATCATATCATCATTGCCTCCTTGCTTTTATTGATGAAACAATAAACAAACACGACAACACGGAAACAACCTTGAACTTGATTTTATTGTATCTCATCTCATGAAAAGAGCATAGAAAAAGCATAAATTTAAGAGCACGACATGTGGCAAAAATGTAGTCAGTAGACGTTCGCGTGATCTGAAGTGGTGAGTGCCGTTTCTGAAAGGTAAGATGCGAAATCCATGATTCTTTTCCCGATCAGCCATTCTGATTTTTTCAGAGAGACATGCTGGAAAATCTCTCGGCCAGGGCGAGAATTGGCCTCAAACATCCAAATGGCGCCTGTTTGATCAATGCCTAAGTCAAAACCGATTTCACCAATATGCCCGGTCATTTTTTTATCTATTACTTGGCTAAGCGTGATGGCAGTATGAGAAAGCTGATGTAAAATCTGCAAACGTTTCTTTTCTTCTGGAAAGACAGCATAAAGTGTTTTCACCGTTCCGCCGTGTAACTGGTGAGTTGTGATGGTGTGATCTCCAGAAATTTTTGCTGCTGCTGCTGTGACTGTCCAATCACCGTCTTTATTTTTATTCGTATGAACTCTGAAATCCATCGGCTGATTGTCTATTTGAAGAAGCTCAATGCCTTGTTGTGCAATAAAATCATGAATTGCATGATCTTTTCGCAGCCTTTGAACAAACTGATCTATTGAATCATATGGAATAGCCCTTCCAAAATTTGAGCATACAGTGATTCCGTGATTTTCCTTTTTTAACCGATAAATACCGTCTCCATGACTTCCATTCGTCGGTTTTAAGTATATAACTTGATGCAGGTGGAGAAGTGTTTCAATTTTACTTAGAGCGTCCATGGGATCTAATTGTACAGAATGTGGGAGAAAGGACCATGTTTTTTCATCTGTTAATAGCTGTTCATGAATCTCCCATTTATTAAAAAAGTAAGGGTTGAACCAAGGGATATTATAGTCTTGGGTGAGTTTTCGCTTCGTTTCTTGAATGAGTGCTGACTGAGCAGCTTTTCTATTTGGAAGACGGTCATAAATGACTGACGGCAGTGGAAGCTGTTTTTTAACCCATGAACCTTGCTGGTACAACAATCCTTCTACAATTCCTTTTTCCCAATCAATAGAATGTGACCCAAAAAGATAGGCAAAACCAGCATGCTGTCTGAAAGAATTCAGCAGTTTGATAAAGAATTGTGATCTTGTTCCTAATGGCTGCGTGCTTTGCTCAAAACCTGCAGTGAAAATGCCCATCAACGGCCCTATAAAAAGTGTATGGTCAATGATGATCACATCAGCTTTTGATTGGTAAGGAATCAGTAAATCTCTGTATAGATCTTCAGATAATAATATTTTCTTTGGATGCTGATGATAGGAAATGTTGAAGCCATCAACTAAACGAGACCCTAGAGCAAGAGAATAGATGGCCTCTTTCTGTTTATAATGGTCTGGAAGATGAATTGTTTTTTCACTTGTGAGGTGTGGGGCGATGATGCAGCGATTTTTGTTCATAAGAAACCTCCTTCGGTTGAGACATCATCGATTGCGCATGTTCAAGAATGGTACGAATCAATTGATGTTCCTTTTCAGGGTAAACTTTTAAAAAAGCGGACCGTCCTGGCTTTGATCTGACATTTGATATGAACAGCCTGCCTTCACTTGTATGAAGTAAGTCTACTGCGAATTCAAAGCAAGGAGAGTACGTTTTATCTATATAAGCTGGAATTGATGCCTGAATGGATGCAATATCATCTAAAAGGAGCTCCTTGATGTGTGGCTGCAATGTATGTAGATAGTGTTCAAAGCCTATCACAGGATCCGATTTTTGTGTATAACTTAAAAGACTATTTTCTGCAGGTGATTTTGTGTGAATCCCCATGCGTTTCCATTGATTTTGTGAATCTTTCATAAGAAAAATCCTGATTTCATTAAATAAAGGTTCTTTTTGATCACTCGTGTTGAAAAATTGAAGGAAATACCGGCCTGCATATTTTTTGCACCAGCGCTCCATCTCTGACGCCCGAGAAAATGTAATGGTTTGATTGGAACTTAGCTGAACGGTGAATGTTGACTTGCCATCAAAGGAAATGAAGTAAGTAGATGCTGCATGCTGCTGGGAGAGAGGCTGCATTCTATAATAACCGCCAGCCCCGCACTCCCTTACCATATTGATCAGATCTGAGGGCTCTTTTAATAAAGAGCAGCCAGGTAAATATGGCTGTAAAGCAGAGAGGAGGCGGAGCTGTTCAAATAGCACCATTTTATTTGAAATGCCGGTATTCAAAAAATCTGTTTTTGGATACTTTTTTAGCCATTCCATGATGGGTTTTGCTTTTTTAGATTGTGCGTCATGCCGGTAAAGACATCGATCGTAAATCAAATCGGGAATCGGAAACTGTGCGTCGGCAAACCCTTGGTCATTCATATATGTTTGACCTTGTATCAAATTTGAAGCCGGCTTTAAATCAAGTGGTGTAAAACGAACAACCTTTAAATGATAAGAAGAGGCAGCTTTGGCGAGCTGACGTGTAAATGCCTCTTCATACTGCGGAGAAAGGGTTACAATACCTAATGTTGTCATTAAAAAACACCTTCTTTTCAACTTCTTTTTTTACCATCACAAAAACGTTTTTTTATGATTTTACTTAAAGCTTGCGCTCCTTTATCATTACGACAGATCGCTTGATCATATGTCTCGCTGCATACTTCATTTGCTTGGAAACTTGACAACAACTATAATACGTATAGATCAAAACAATAAACATCGGGTGTTGTTTGAAAGGTAGATGACGACTTTGAATATATTCACAACGTTTATCTTTATGATTGTTATCGGCGCAGTCATAGGAGCAGCGACAAACCATCTTGCAATTAAAATGCTTTTTCGGCCTTATAAGCCATATTACTTATTCGGAAAACAGCTTCCATTTACACCAGGGCTTATCCCTAAAAGAAGAGACGAAGTAGCCAAGCAGGTTGGTGTCATGGTTATGGAGCATTTGCTCACGCCAGAAGGTATTCAAAAGCGATTTGAATCATCCGAGGCAAAGCAAGAGATCCTGCGTACAGTCCATCGATATATTGACAAAGGCGCAAATATGGAGATAACCGTATTCTCCCTGCTAGAAAGATTCGGCGTTACAGAGGCTGATGTCAAAGCAGATAAATGGCTCCATCAGTGGTCTGATCAGAAGCTCAAGTCACTGCTTGAAACTTATAACCAGCAAACTTTATCTGAATTGCTCCCTGTAGAAGTGGAAAACAAAATATCATCGAAAATTCCAAATGCAGCAGATTATATTTTAAAGAGAGGCATTCATTATTTTGAAAGTGATGAAGGCAAAGCAAGGCTAGGCAATATGATTGATGATTTCTTAAAAGAACGGGGAATGCTTGGCAGTATGGTCCAAATGTTTCTAGGGAATTCAAGCTTAATTGATCGTGTACATCCCGAAATCATCAAGTTTTTAAGAAACGCAGAAACAAAAAGATTTTTATCCGATTTGCTTGTTCAAGAATGGGACAAGGTGAAGCAATTTTCTCTTCATGAGCTTGATGAAAAATGGAATGTGAAGGAACTTATTTTTAGTGTGAAAAATCAATTGCTTTCTCATTTCTCTACAAAGCTGATATTAGACAAACCTGTTGGGATATACGTCAGTGCTGTCGCGGATGATCTTAAAACACACTTTGCGCCAGTGTTGATTGATAAGGGGATCGGAGCGGCTTCAAATGCTTTAGAGGGTCTGCTTGCTAAGCTGCAATTTGAAGATATCATTCGTGAACAAATTGAACTTTTCCCGCTTGAAAAAATGGAAGAGCTAGTAGTCAGCATCTCCAATAAGGAGCTGAAAATGATTACATTTCTAGGCGGTCTTTTAGGCGGGATGATTGGTGCTATCCAGGCTGTTTTTGTGGCTCTATTCTAAGACAAGCTAAAGAAATTTTAATGAATTCATTGTATATATGTGAAACGAAAGCCATAGTTTGTTATAGTGGAGTGGTGTCCGCCGATCATATCGGTGATAACGGATAGAAAGGAGACATAACATGTCTGTAAATCTTTACGATGTTGCATATGACCTTGAAAAAGCATTGCGTCATAGCGAAGAATATTCAACTTTAAGAAATCTTTATGATGAGGTAAACGCGGATGAGTCCTCTAAAAGAATGTTTGAGAACTTCCGTGACATTCAAGTAAACCTTCAACAAAAACAAATGACTGGTCAAGAGATCACACAAGAAGAAGTGGAGCAAGCTCAAAAAACAGTTGCGCTTGTTCAGCAGCACGACAAAATCTCTCAGTTGATGGAAGCGGAACAACGTGTGAGTGTTCTTATCGGTGAATTAAATAAAATTATCATGAAGCCACTTGAAGAGCTTTATGGGAATCCAGAAGAAAACTAATGGAAAGGGCGATGTCATTCGCCCTTTTTTGTTTTATCTTTTCTCCTCAATATCTTTTAAAAAAAGGTTGTCGAAGCACATAAATTCTGCGATAATACTTATATTGAAAGTGCTTTCAAAAAGGCGCTCTCAAGGGACAATTGGGTGCGTTTCACTTGGGATTTAAGGCAGTGAGCCAAACGAGAGAGAAGCGCTTCTGGGAGAAACGCAAAGCATAAGGGGATCTGATATAAGCAATGCTTTGGTGTGTGAAAGATAAGGGGATCATGGGGAGCTTCATCACTCCATTGTAACGCATCCAAACCATACATAAAAAAAAAGCCTAGGGGTAGGCTTTTTTTATTTATCAATCATTCATAACCTGTGGCTCTTTCAACTGCATGTTCTAAAGCGCCAAGCTAGGGCATATCCTCATCGTAAGTACAGTCATCAAGAAGGGGGATGCCTCAGTGTCAAAAAAACTACTTGCACTCAATATAGATGGGACGTTACTTCGTTCCAATGGTAAAATCCATTCCGCTACAAAAGAAGCTGTGGAATATGTAAAGAAAAAAGGGGTTTACGTGACGATTGTCACCAACCGGCATTTTCGTTCCGCTCAAAAAATTGCCAAGGCGTTGAAGATTCCAACATCAACCCTTGTGACGCATAGTGGTGCATTTATCGCGGATAAACTCGATGAGCCGCTTCATGTGAAAAAATTAACGGAAGAAAAGACATTTAATCTTGTGCAAATCCTTGAAAGCTTCGATTGTAATGTCCGCTTGCTGCATGAAAAATTCTCGATCGGCAACCGGAAAAAAACGCAGTCTCAGCTGATGGGAAAGACGCTCATTCATCCGTCTGATCCAATTTTCTATCCCGTTCAGTTTGTTGAATCGTTAAGTGATATGCTGATGGATGAACCGGTCAGTACACCAGTGATTGAAGTATATTCGACAGCGGAGCTTCAGCCTGAGATTCACAGGACCATTCAACAAGCATTCCCATCTGTTGATCTTATTAGGATCAGTGATGAGAAAATGAATATTGTCTGCAAAGGGGTTTCGAAAGAAGCGGGACTTTCTCTCTTAACCTCTGCACTCGGTTTTACTTTAGAAGATACGGTCGTTATTGGACATGGAACAGATGATATTCCAATGCTTGAATTGGCTGGTTTAGGCGTTGCTATGGGAAATTCTCCCAATGATGTCAAGCGCAAAGCCGATTGGGTGACCCGCTCGCACGATGAACAGGGTGTGGCATATATGATCAAGGAATACTTTAGAATGCAGCAAAGAGAAGGATTTTTACATCAATTTGATATTAAAAGATAATACAGTGAAGGCCCTGTCAATCAAGAAATGACAGGGCCTTCGTCTGTTCCCTTCATTGCTTTTCCTACATGAATTTTGTAAAATGAAACAAGTTTGAAGATAAAGGTGATATGATGCGAATTTTAATTAAAGGGCTGTCAGATGAACGATTTCATCGCCCGCTTGTCAATATAGCCAATTTATTTGAAGAAGATAGTGAAGTGATATTTGAACCAAGTGAATTTAATGATGGTTTGGTCATTGAATTTAGTTGGAAGGAAGAAAATGGCATGGTGGAAGCGTCTGGCTATATCGATGGATCAGATATCACCAGTCGTTTTTCACGGGATCTCCCAAAGAACTTAAACGATAAGGAGCGCTGGAAGCAAATCAAAAACACAGTGCTGTCTGTTTATTTACACTTGCTTCAGGAGCACACAGGAATGACACAAAAGTGGGGGATTCTCACAGGAATACGTCCTACGAAATTGCTTCATAAGATGCTGAGAGAAGGCATGTCAAAGGAAGATGCACATGCGACATTAAAGCGTGATTACTTGATTCATGATGAAAAAATCAATTTGATGCAGGAGATTGTCGACCGTCAGCTTAAAGCCATCCCAGATCTGTATGACCTTCAGCAGGAAGTGAGTATTTATATCGGCATTCCTTTCTGCCCCACAAAATGTGCTTATTGTACGTTCCCTGCTTACGCCATTAAAGGACAAGCTGGTAGAGTGGGAACGTTTTTGTTTGGTCTGCATTATGAAATGCAAAAAATGGGCGAATGGCTAAAAGAACATGGGATCAAAGTGACGACCGTTTACTTTGGCGGAGGCACGCCAACGAGCATCACAGCGGAAGAAATGGATTTGCTGTATGAAGAAATGTATCGCTCGTTCCCTGATGTGAAGCATATACGGGAAGTAACTGTCGAAGCAGGGCGTCCTGATACGATTTCTCCTGATAAGCTAGAGGTGCTAAACCGCTACAATATTGACCGAATTAGCATTAACCCGCAATCGTATGAGAATGAAACACTAAAAGCTATTGGCCGGCATCATAGTGTGGAAGAAACGATTGAAAAGTATCACTTATCAAGACAGTACGGCATGAATAATATCAATATGGACTTAATCATTGGATTGCCGGGAGAAGGGCTCAAAGAATTCCAGCACTCCTTGCAGCAGACTGAGGAACTCAAGCCTGAATCTTTAACTGTGCATACACTTTCCTTTAAAAGAGCATCTGAAATGACGCGCAATAAGGAGAAATACCAAGTAGCAGACCGAGAAGAAATCACACGTATGATGGATGAAGCGGTCACTTGGACGAAAGCGCATCATTATTACCCATATTATTTATATAGACAAAAAAATATTTTGGGAAATCTCGAAAATGTCGGGTATTCATTAGATGGACAGGAAAGCTTGTATAATATCATTATCATGGAAGAAGTACAGACAATCATTGGCATTGGGTGCGGTGCAGCAAGTAAATTCATTGATCCACGGTCAGGGAAAATTACACAGTATGCCAATCCAAAAGATCCAAAATCGTATAATGACCGCTATGAACACTATACAGAAGAGAAAATTCAATTCCTTGAATCATTATTTGTTTCTCACGTTTAAACACTGCGATGACGCAGTGTTTTTTTCATTTGTAAAAGGGTATATAAGTGATAAAAAGTTAAAGCAGGTGTACATATGATAGATGTGATCGGAATTGGGGTTGGGCCTGCCAATTTAGGATTGGCCGCTTTGTTAGAGGAGTATGAGGATGTCTCATGCTGTTTTTTTGAACAGGAGTCTGAGTTTGCTTGGCATCCCGGTATGCTGATCAAAGGAACGGATTTACAAGTTTCCTTTTTAGCAGACCTTGTCACAATGGCGAATCCAAGGAGCAGGTATACCTTTTTAAATTATTTACATGAATCAAATAGACTTCACCGCTTCTATACATTTGAACAGTTTGATATCCCGCGGAGAGAATTCAATGAGTATTTATCATGGGTTGCAGGAGAGTTAGATAGCTGTCAGTTTGGGATGAAGGTAGAAGAAGTGACGGACTGCCAAGAAGGCTACCTTGTGAAAGTCAGACGATTGAAAGATGGTTCACTATCTGAGTATCGTGCAAAGCATGTCGTGCTTGGAACAGGAAGTAAACCGATGATTCCGGTCGATGTGCCTGAAGCAGCATACCCATATGTGACCCATAGCAGCCGTTATTTAGAACAGCAGAAATCACTTCACGAAGCTGAGTCGGTGGCGGTGATCGGTTCAGGGCAGAGTGCAGCCGAAATTTTCTTAGACCTGCTTCAGCATCAAAAGAAAGGCCAGCAGCTTTCGTGGTTTACGCGTTCTAGTGAATTTAGAGAACTGGAGACGGCTGAGCTTGGCCAAGAGCTTTTTACACCAAAGTATGTCGAGTATTTTCATTCGCTTCCTTATGAAGAACGTATGAACACATTGCCTAGGCTGACAGGATTAAGAAATGGCATAGATGCATCGACGCTTTCGCGCATTTATCAGGAATTGTATCATCGCTCTGTTTCAGGTGAAGAGCCATCTGTGATCATTCAGCCAATGACTGAGCTTGAAGCGATTCAAATAGGAGAGCAGCAGCCCTTAGAGCTGCACCTCAGACAGTGGCAGCTGAAGAAAGAAAAAAGCATAACAGCAGAACATGCCGTATTAGCTACAGGGTACACACCGAATATCCCTAAATGGTTTGACGCATATGAACCTCTGATTGAATGGGAAAGTGATGCGCATTTTAAAGTGACAGACGACTTCAGGCTTGTGTTCAAAGACAAGCGCTCAAATCATTTCTTTACATTCACGAATCTTGATCATTCTCATGGAACAGCGGCGACCAATTTAAAACTATCGATTTACCGCAACCAGAAAGTGATTCAAACCATTCGTGGGGGCGAGGAAGCGCCAGTCAAGCAAAAAACTGCATTTCAGCAATTTGAATAAGACATAAAAAAGGGCCCAAGCATAGGGCCCTTTTTTATTAGATCGTCGTTTCTTTTTTTACTTTTGGTTTTTCAGGTTTCCATTTGAAGATTTTGTTAAGGATTTGATAGATTTTCTTAGATTCTTTCGTTACGAGCGGTCCTAAAATCGCAAGAATTAAGACATACAATGCAGCAAAGGGCTTCAAAGTAGCGGCAAGTCCGCCCGCAATGCCAAGCTCGGCAACAATGATTGAAAACTCTCCTCTCGATACGATGGTTAATCCAATATTAGAAGAGGCTTTATGAGTAAATCCAGCTCTCCGTCCAGCAAACATTCCGGCAGTGAAGTTCCCAATTAAGGTAAGCATCACAGCGCCGATCGCAAGCCAGAAGGCATCACCCAATGTAAATGGATCAATACTGAGACCAAAGCTGAAAAAGAACATTGCTCCAAAGAAATCTCTAAACGGAACCACGAGGTGCTCGATGCGGTCAGAGTGCTCTGTTTCTGAGAAAACAAGACCAAGTAAGAGAGCCCCAATAGCCTCTGCTACATGAATCGTTTCTGAGAAACCAGCGACAAAGAACAAAGCCGCAAATATCACAATGATGAACACTTCGTTCGAACGGATATCAAACAACTTGTTTAATAGTTTTGGCAGCTTTCGCGCAATGATAAAGAAAAGCATCATATAACCAAAAGCGATTAAAATAGATAATAAGGCACCGCCAACAGTAGTGGCATCTCCTAGGACAAGACCTGATACGACGGATAAATAAACGGCAAGGAAAATATCCTCAAACATAATAATCCCTAGAATTAACTCTGTTTCAGGATTTGCCGTCCGTTTCAAATCGACAAGGACTTTGGCCACAATGGCGCTGGATGAAATGGTAATCACTCCTGCCATAATGAGAACCTCAAGGAATCCAAACCCTGTGATAAAACCGTAGAGCAGTCCTAAGCTGAAGTTGATCAAAATATAAATAGATCCGCCGACTGCAATGGATTTACCAGATTTAATGAGTTTTCCGACAGAGAACTCAAGTCCAAGATAGAAAAGCAGGAACAGGACGCCCATTCTGCCAAAAAACGAAATAATCTCGGTGCTTTCGATAAATTTTAAATCAATGATCCCGATAGTTGGAGCATGCGGCCCAACAATCATTCCGAGGACAATGAGAAAAGGGATGATAGAAAATTTAATTTTATTGGCGATTAAGCTGGCGATGGCGATAAGAATAAGCGCCGTCCCAACTTCAAAGACTAAATGATCCATTCATCACTCTCCCCCTCTAGAAAGAAAATCACGTACCAATCGCTTCAAGTGTTTTCTTTCGCCCGAAATGACCATCGTATCATTTGCTTGAATAATCGAATCGGCACCAGGGTTGAGTAATTTTTCATTTGTATCTTTAATGATCGCAATCACGGTGACTTCATAATTTTGTCTCACATCTAAATCACCGAGTGTATGTCCTACCGCTTTTGCACCTTTTTCGACCTTAAACCATTCAATGATCAAGTCATTGAAGGCCATTTCAATGGTTTCTAGTGTCTGCGGTTTATACACCATACCGCCGATAATAGCAGCGATTTGCCGGGATTCAGCATCATCGAGTGAAATGGTAGACAGCACTTCATCTGGATCATCATCGTCAAAACGATAAATTTCCCGTCTGCCATCATCATGAATCACAATCGTCATCTTTTCTCTATTTCTCGTTTCAATTTCAAATTTCTTTCCGATCCCAGGAAGATCATTTTCTTTAATGTTCATTTTATCCCTCCAAATTTGATAGGCTGTGTTTTTCGTATAGTAAATATGGATGAAATAAAATGAATCAGTATAGGTAATTAGATTGATACATAACGGGGATCGCACACTTCATTTCCAAAAAACATAAATCAATGGATAATGCAGCTGATGGGGCAGGCTTTGGCAGAAAAGTCTTGGCATCCGCCATTGATAATCTGTCCTTCAGCAGAATGGATGAAGCATGTTTTTTTGAAAATGAAGGTGTCTTCACAGCATTGATTTCTTCATCATAGATGGATGGAGAAATCAGGCTAGGTGTGCTCGCTTCTGCTTGTGACGCAAAAACGACATTTGAAAAAGGAGAAAACATGACGATGAAGCTAACCAATATCATGATGGAACATCTGATCAATCATCCTCCTCCTTTCAAATTTATTTTCTTTCTTATTTTACTATATAAAAATATATTTCTTGTTTCAATGATTATGCTTATTTTAGTATCAATTGATCTTGAAATTTTTTATTTAGAGAAAAAGGTTTTACTTGATGGAAATGGAAGTAAGTTATGAGCTTTTAAACAAAAAGGGGGATGGATGATGACATATATCAATTGTCAGTTAGACGGGGATGTTTTTGAAATCGTTTTCAATAGGCCTGAAGCTTATAATTCGTTTCATGTGGACATGTTTGCTGAATTCAAAGAAGCATGTGATGCAGCGGAGGAAAGCAGTGCTAAAGTCGTTGTCATCAAGGGAGAGGGAAAAGGATTTTCAGCAGGCGGAGATATTGGGATGATGCTTAAGCAGGAAAGTGAAGAAGATTTCCATCGTGTGATGGATTTGATCGAGGGAATTACACTTTCACTAGCTAGTATGAAAAAAGTGACGATTGCGCTTATCCACGGGTCAGCAGCAGGCCTCGCTTTTAGCTTTGCCCTAAGCTGTGACTACTTGTTTATGCATCACGATGCAAAACTTGCCATGAATTTTAATGGGGTAGGATTAATTCCAGATGGCGGGGGGCATTTTTTCCTCACAAAAAGAGTCAGTGAGCAAACCGCCAAACAATTGATTTGGAGCGGACAAAAGCTGCCGGCTGAAGAAGCGTTAAAGCTGAACCTTGCAGACGGGCTGTTCCAAGAAGAGGTCGATGCGTACCAAAAAGTGTGTGTGAAACCGTTTATGAACATGCCGCTTCAAGCCTTTATCGAAACAAAGATGATCTATTTCCAGCAGTCAGAATCAAAGCTCTTAGCAGTTCTTCAAAAAGAGAGAGCAGCACAGGCAAGACTGAGAAAAAGTCATGATCACAAGGAAGGTATACAGGCCTTTTTAGAAAAAAGACGACCTGTCTTTCAAAAAGCATAGATGAACATAAGGCCGGCGAAAGCCGGCTCAGCGTGTAGACAAACCCTCGCATTCGGTGTCAGGTCTGCGCTCCGGTGCTCACGAATGTCAAATTCGCTCCGCTCCGGTACTCGTCCTTCCTAGGGCTGCAAAGGTTTTCTATCACGCTGAAAAGAAGACAAAGGGCTAAAATCAAGATCATTTTAGCCCTTTGTCAACAATCTGGGCCGGCGAAAGCCGGCTTTTTAACGTTCAAATAAAAGCAGCTTGCCTGCTTGATTAACGAGTCGATGGGAATGTTTTGTGTATTGCTGTTCCATTAAGCGATGACGTCCTAATTCCTTTGCCTTCTCGTCACTATCCGCTGTGATTTTTTCATTTAATAAAGTCTCACCCGACCGGTCAAATACGGTTAAAAAGTATGTCTTCTCCATCCCTCATCTTCCTTTCCTCTGTTTTTAATGTAATTAAACATGGAATAAGACAAAACCTCTTTTTTAGCCCTTAAAAATGTGTTTTGTAGAATGAGAGTGATAGAACGTGCATTCGTAAAAATGGCATGATAAAATATGGACAATGACAGTATCGGACAAGGAGATAGACGTTTGACTAAGCTCACCTTTATTCATGCCGCAGATTTACATTTAGACAGTCCATTTGCAGGAATGTCGACTATACCTAATTCTATATTTAAGCGGCTCAAAGAAAGTACATTTCAAAGTGCTAAGAACATGTTTGATCTTGCCGTTGCGCGAGAAGTAGACTTTGTGCTGCTGAGCGGAGATTTATTTGATGAATCCAATCGCAGCCTGAAAGCACAGCTCTTTTTAAGAAACCAGTTTGTAAGACTGCAAACACATGGGATTGAAGTTTTTATTATTTATGGGAATCATGATCATTTAGGCGGTGAATGGACACCGATTGAGTGGCCCGAGAATGTACATGTCTTTTCGAGCAGTACACCAAGTGAGCACTCCTATTATCGAGAGGATCAGCTAGTCGCAAGCATATATGGGTTTAGCTACAAAGAGCGGGCTGTCTATGAAAATATGACATCTCATTATGTCAAAACGACAGATGCTGCCTATCACATTGGGATGCTTCACGGCACATTAGCCGGGCAAGAAGGTCATGATGCCTACGCCACATTTCAGCTTCAGCAGCTCCTTTCACAAGATTTTGATTATTGGGCGCTCGGACATATACATAAAAGAGCCCTTCTGCATGAAGATCCATATATTATTTATCCTGGTAATGTGCAGGGCAGACATATAAAAGAAACGGGAGAAAAAGGCTGTTACTTGATTCACCTCTCTGAAGATTCTCACACAGCGGATTTTATCAGCTGTGCAGATATCATCTTTGAGACACTGGCAATAGACATCACAGAAACGGCTCATATGACGGATCTTGTCACACTTGTGGAAGGCAAAATCAATGAGCTGAAAGAGGAAGGCATTCCTCATTTTGTGAGAATTGAATTGATAGGTGATGCGCCTTCTTACTTTGAGCATACACAGCTTGAGGTCCTCGAAGAGCTGATGACTGTTTTTCATGAGCAGGAGGAAGATGAAGACGTGTTCGTTTGGGTGATGTCAATTGACTGCCGAACAAATGAGGATGTGATCTATCCAGAGGATTCTTTTTTGAAGGAACTCACTACAGAAATTGCACAGTTTGAGTCATATGAAGAGCTGCTTACACCTATCAAGCGTCACCCAACCTACAGAAAGTCAGGAAAAGCGCTCACAAAAGAGGATGAAGTGGATATAAAAGAAGAAGCACAAAGGCTGCTGACGGAACAGCTGAAGCAATTATGAGAAAAGGAGAGGTATGATGAAAATACGTTCACTCCATATAGCGAATTTTGGGAAATTTTCAAATCGAACCTTTCACTTTTCTGATGACGGTTTTCAGCTAGTTTACGGCCTGAATGAATCGGGGAAAACGACATTGAAGGCGTTTATTGAGTCGATGTTATTTGGTTTTTCAAAAAACAAGATGTACAAGTCGAAACAAGGTTCTTTCTATGGCGGCTCCCTCACTTGCTTAGATGAGGAGTTAGGTGTCATTCACATTGAGAGATCGTCCGATCGAGGCGGTCAAGCACAGGTGTTTTTACCGAATGGTGAAGTGAAAGACGAAGCATTTCTGCGGACTCTTTTAAAGGGAACGGATCGCAGATTATTCCAATCAATCTACTCATTTGATGTGTTTGGACTGCAAAATGTCCAAGCCTTAAACGAAGATCAAATCGGTGAATTTCTTCTTTTCTCAAGTTTATTTGGCTCAGATGCGGCCTCCAAGATGGAGAGCAGGCTGCTTAAGCAGCAGGAGCAGCTGTTTAAACCAAATGGACGCAAGCCAGAATTAAACCAGCAGCTTGATCGTTTAAAAGAGCTGACTGGCCAGCTGAAACAAGCTAGATTGGCAGAAGGCCGTTATACAGAAAAGAAACGGGAGCATTCTGAATTCATAGAGACGATCGCAGCGCTTCAAAAGGAAATGAAGCAGACAGAAGAACAGATACAGCAGCTAACTGAACACATTCAACTTTATCCCATGATAGAGAAGAAGCTGGAGTTAAAAAAAGAATTAGCCCGTTATCCAGAACGAGTCAAACGCTTTAGATCAGAAACAGAGCATGAATTGGATAAGTTAGAATCACACCTTCACCCGAAAAAGGCTCAAATGACTGCACTAAAGCAAAAATTAGATCATTTGCAAACCACGTTGGCACAAGTTCAACCGCTTCATGACAAGGATACGTTACTGGAGATGAAGCGTGTCGTTGATGAATCTCCTCATGCTGAACGTGTCAAAAATCGCTTAGCTGAATGTAAAGCAGAACGTGATTCATTGAAACAAAAAATGGACGAAGCCGCAGTGAAGCTGAAGTGGCAGCGTTCAGTCAAGCTCGACCAGATCGACGACTCCCTTGAATTTGAGTGGGAATTAAAGGAGGCTGTCAGCCAATATGTTCGTTTAATGGACAGAAAGGCACAGCTGGATGACAGGTTTGATCATGCAAGACATGAGCTGGAAGAAGCGGAAACCGCTTTAAAAGGATTAAAGGAACAGCAGGCCAAATCGCACAGTACAGTGGAAACTGGGGAAACAAGAACAAAAGAGAAACAGGCTCATTCCCGGGCGTGGTTATTCCCTGTGATGGTGATGTTTGATGCTGCATTTCTGCTTGTCCTTTTCTTTTTAACAGAGTGGTGGGTTACTTTCTTATTTGCAGGTTTTTCTGTTTTTGTCTTCTTTGCTATTTACCCATTTTTGAAATCGGCACAGGTGAAACAGGGAAGCGGCGTGGGAACATTCGATTCCTTCCAAGTGCAGGCAGCTTCAGCTGAAACGCTTGTGAGGCAGAAGGAGCTTTTGTACGAAAGGATTATCCGGCAATATGAAGACTGGGAGAAGGAGCTGGAACCTGTCCAGCAGCAAGTAGAGGAAAAGAAAAGACAGCTGGGCTTGTCCTCAGAGCTTTCTTTCCTTGTAGAAGCCTTCCTTATTCTGAAGCAATTAAAAACGGATACAGCGGAATATGAGGAGCTTAGCCGGGAAATAGACGAGCTTTTAGGCCAGCAATCCAATTATGAGCATAGAGTGGAAGCGTTAAGCAGTCTTCTTCAACGAAAGGAAGGCACCATTCAAGAGAATATCTTGGCCTTTCAAGAGATATTGAAAGATGAGGCGAAAAGAGAAAAAGAACGTCAGACATTGGATGTATCGATTCAACATGTGAAACAGCAGATCACGACGCTAGAAGGGGAAATTGACTATTACGAAAAACAAATGGACGCGCTTTTTCGTCAAGTAGAAGCAGAGTCCAAAAAAGATTACCAAATCCTTTCTCATTTATCGAAAGAATATCGGGAACGGCTTTCCCATTTGCAGCAGCTGAATCAAGAGCTGCATAGAAGCGGCTGCTTTGATGAGGAAGAATCGATTGTTCGCAAAGGATTGCGTCTTCTTGAAGAAGAGTGTGCAGAAGCGAAGCAGCACCTGAATAACGTACAATCGAATGCGGCAAATATGGAAAAACGCCTGGCAGAACGAGCAGTGGAAATCCGGCAAATAGAAGCTTCTGGTACGGTGTCTGATTTGACTCATCAGCTTGCAGCTGAGCAGGAGCATGCAAAGCACCTTGCGAAAAAATGGGCGGCAATTCAGCTTGTCCGCTCCGTCATTCGAGAAAAATTGAATGAGCATAAAGAAACAAGGCTGCCAGCATTGCTGCAAACAGCTTCAAGCTTTATTCAGCCGTTAACGAATGATCGATATGAAGCCATTTTATTTTCACCCGAGGATGACCGGCTGATCGTGAAAAGGCTGGATGGACGAATATTCCGCCCAGAAGAGCTCTCACAGGCAACATGTGAACAAGTCTATCTTGCGATTCGTTTTGCACTCGCCTTGTCGCATCAGCAGGAATGTCAGCTTCCGTTTATGATGGATGACAGCTTCGTTCATTTTGATCATGTTCGTCTAGGAAGAGTGCTGGAGTTGATGAATGAACTCACGCGTTTTGAAACACAGCTGTTTTATTTTACCTGTCATCAGCATATGGCGCAGGCAGCAGAAGATGGACAGATTACGAGTTTAGCAGTTGAATGATTGACAAATAATGACTTATGTTATACTTATATGAGCAGAAACATGGAAGGAGCTTTTATTGAATGGCTAAAGGGATCATGACCTATGATGTCGGCGAACAAGTTGACCTGCATTTATTAATTAAATCATCTACTAAAGGGATTGCAAGTAATGGCAAACCATTTTTAACGCTCATTCTTCAAGATCAAAGTGGAGATATTGAGGCGAAACTATGGGATGCAAAGCAGAATGATGAAATCACCTATGGCCCGCAAACCATCGTGAAGGTAGTAGGCGACATTCATCATTATCGCGGGAGGAATCAGCTGAAGCTTAGGAATATACGCCCTGTTGCTGAAAACGAGCAAATTCGAATTGATGATTTTCTCGAAACAGCTCCTATTCCAAAACACGATATGATGGATACGATTATGCAATATATCTTTGATATGAAAAACCCTAATATTCAGCGTGTTACAAGGCATTTGCTGAAGAAATATGGACAGGAATTTGCTGATTATCCAGCAGCGACAAAAAATCATCACGAATTTGTCTCTGGACTCGCCTACCACGTCGTGTCCATGCTGCATTTAGCAAAATCCATTGTTGACCTATATCCATCACTAGATCGAGATCTTTTATATTCAGGCATCATTCTTCATGACTTAGGGAAAGTAAAAGAGCTTTCAGGTCCAGTCTCTACCACATATACAGTGGAAGGGAATTTAATTGGCCACATTTCCATCATGGTGACAGAAATTGCGAAAGCGGCGGAAGAGCTTAGCATTGATTCAGAAGAAATTCTCATTTTACAGCACTTAGTCCTAAGTCATCATGGAAAAGGAGAGTGGGGCAGCCCGAAACCACCAATGGTGAAAGAGGCTGAAATTCTCCACTATATTGATAATTTAGATGCGAAAATGAACATGATGGATCGTGCGCTTGAGCATGTGAAACCAGGAGAATATACAGAACGTATTTTTGCACTTGAGAATCGTTCGTTTTATAAACCAACCTTCCATCACGAATAATCATGTCAAAACGTCCGTTTATGCGGGCGTTTTTTTCATAACTTGTCTTCTTTTCGCATAAGCATGTAACACAAAGGAAGAGAGGAATGTCCTTAAGAAAAGGAGGCGATGAAAAAATGTTGTTTTTTCCGTGGTGGGTGTATGCCTGTATCATCGGCATTATTTTCTGTGCGTATAAATTAATGACAACAGCCAAAGAGGAGCAAGAAATTGATCAATCCTTTATTGAAAAGGAAGGAGAAATTTTTATCGAGCGAATGGAACAGGAAAGAGAGCGCAGACGTCAGGATCAGCAGGTGAAAAGATCACAGGATACTGCGGCACATGAAGATCATTCGATTGCTTAATCTAGTCATACAAAAACCCCTCTGCACGATGATGGCAGAGGGGTTTTTTGTGATTACTGTTGAGTCTGCTGATTTTGTGCAGGCTGTTCAGATTTTTCTTTGAACGTTTTTTCAAGCTCTTTATCTTTTACTTTCACATCAGCATCTTTTACTAATTTGTTTAAGATGTTTTGGATTTCATTTGTGTCTGCTTGTTTTTGGTCAAGCAGTTCTTTTTTCAAGTCCGCTTTCATGTCATCATATTTACCACGTTCTTCGGTCTTTTTAATGATATGGTAGCCGAATTGGGATTTTACTGGCTTACTGATTTCATTTACTTTTAGTTTGAAAGCAGCCTTACTGAAGTTCTCGTCCATTTGGCCTTCTTTTGCGAACCAGCCTACATCGCCGCCTTGTGCAGCTGAAGCAGTATCAGTTGAATATTCAGAGACAAGGGCATCCCATTTTTCACCTTTATCTAATTTCTTTTCCACTTCGTCAGCTGTTTTCTTATCAGCTACTAAAATATGGCTTGCGCGGATTTTCCCTTTAAGGTCATCGTAATACGCTTTGACTTCTTTATCAGTGATTTTGATGTTAGCTTTGGCAGCCTTTTGAGTCAGCAGCTCATATTTCACTTGATCTTTGATGTAATCTTTACCGAATTCATCTTGAAGCTGTTTTAAACGATCTTCACCAAGTGTCTTTTTATATTCTTCCAATTTCTTATCGATTTCTTTATCGGATACTTTGTATTTGTCAGCAAGAACCTTTTGTTGAACAAGTAGGTTTAGAGCATCTCCACCTGCTTGTTTCTTAAGAGTTGTATAAAGTTCTCCTTTTGTGACATCTCCTGATTTTGTTGTTGCGATTACATCTTTATCACCGCTACTGCATGCGCCAAGAGTTAAAACACTTACTGCTGTTACAGCTGCTAAAGCCATTTTTTTCATTCAAAAAACACTCCTAATCTTTCCAATTTATTTATCATTGCTTGTATCATAACATATTGTGACATGCTGTAAAAAGAAATGCAAATGGAAGGGCATTCGTCTAGTCAAAAAATTGCGCGCGACATACACATATAGTGATCACAAAAAGGAGGCTGAATTATATGGGAGCAGGATATTCTAATGGGTTTGCTTTATTGGTCGTGCTATTCATTTTGCTGATCATCGTTGGTGCAGCATATCTTTATTAATTAAATCGCTGTGACAGAAGGGAGCCGTCCTGCCATGCGTGAGGGCGGTTCTTTTTTCAAACGATGACAGGTGCCTAAACGCTTTTTATTTTTCTGCATACACTGAGCTTAGAACAGAGGAAGAACTGGCAGGAGGTGTTTTACATGGGAGGAGAAGTCTTTGCTGGCGGTTTTGCACTAGTCGTCGTATTATTCATCTTATTGATCATCATCGGTGCATCTTGGATTTGCTAATTAAAATATACACAAAAAGCTGCCCTCAAACTGGCAGCTTTTGCTTTGATCTTAAATGGAAATGGTAATTTCAACAAATGATGAGATAAGTAAGATCAGTATTGATACATTGATAAAGCGAAACACCTTATCTTGCCGTTCTTCAGGAATCTCTCTGACAAGGCATAATGTATTAGTAAGCCTGTTTATTGAATACACAATAAACGCGGCAAAGACGATGAAGTAAAATAAAACTATCGGAGATCCCCCCTCTCTATGCTATTCCCATACTACATTACCAAATTTTTTATGAAAAAGATAGAAGTTGGCTTTAAAAACCTCATGATGAGGAAGTTTGGTCAACTAAAATATCAAACTCGTCTTGAGCTTGATCGATGATGCAGGATTTAGGTGCTTTGAGTAGCTTCCATGCAAATAAAAAGTCAGGCAAACAATAGCCTGCATGTATACTTGCGATGATGATAAAATAGTGTGCATACATGGGAAACGCCACGCCTAATACAAAGTAAACCGGTGAGATGACACAAAACGGGCTGAGAAGTGAAAAAAGCATCACTTTTTTAGGCACGCGCTGCCAGCAATTTCGTTTCATAAATAGCGTCATTTTTTTCTTGTTTTTCATCACTGGGATCAAGTGAACCACACGGTGGACAAGCAATGTCACAAGTAAGAGCACGGCAAAAAGCGGTGCATTATGGCTGCTTAGCCTCGTTTCAGGATGAGTCAGTTGAAAACATAAAAATGCCATAATGAAAAAAAGGATAGCAAGACTTATGGCAGAAATCATCATTCTCGTATAACCATAATCCTTTTCAAGATTAATGGTCTTCCAACAATTCATTTTTCATCCTTCCAATCTAAAAATCGAATTGAATATCTCAAGATAATTTACTCTTCCTGAGGATAAAAATCAATGGTTTTGATGAAAAAAAATAAAATGCTGCCTTCAAATGGAATAAAGAGAGGAAACTTTGGATTTTTCAAGAAAAAAGAACAGAAGGGGGAGGTTCGTCTCTTTCGTCAATGAGTAATTTCGGCTAAAATAGAAGGACTAAGAGAAAGAGGGAACGTACATGAGTATTGAGGAACGAATGAGCCAGCTTGAATATTATATGGAACTTTTATTGACGGCAACCGATATGAGCCGTTATCCATATTATGCGTTATTGATCAGGCAGCGTGTATCGAAAGAAGAGGCAGAGGAAATTGAGCGTATTTGTGCTGAGCTTTCAGAGGAAATGGATAAGCAAAAAGCACAAGGCTACGTCATGTTTGACGATCTCCTTGCGCTCTTTGCGGGACAGTTAATTGAAAAGCTGGATGTTCATGAGACGATATTTGCTTTGCATGATCAAGGGCTCTTTCAGCCGCTAATGAATGAATTTATAAAGATCATTAAACAATTTGATTTGTGTTAGCCGCTTTTTCTGCTGCCTCAGCTGAGTTTTCAAGTTCCTCAGTCTTTTTCGTGACTTTTCCTCGCTCATTCAAAAAGTCCTTCTCAATGTTTGAAAACGATTTCTCAAAAATCTCCATGAAATCCTCACCATAAATGTTTCGGATGATACACATCATTTCTAAAATCTCAGGGAACTTTCCGTAAATGTCATGAAGCGGCTGTGCGCCTTTGACAATACCAGTTCGGGCCGGGTCATAATCTTCGAGTAGTTTATGGAATGTCTCTTCGCCTTTTGGCGTTAGTTCAATATACGTATTGCGTTTATCGTTTAACTTTTTAGAAAATTTTAAAAATCCTCGTTCCTCCAGTTTCTTGGAGAAGTTAAACGCCGTTGATACATGCATGACGCCAAACTTTGCAATTTCTGATATTGAAGCTCCTTTTAATTGATACGCAATCCACAAAATATGATGTTCATTGATATTTAGGTTATACGGTTTGATCCACTGCTGCCAGTCCTTTTCAATGGATTTCCAAAGAGCTTTGCTCAATTGGGCCATTCTTTGACTGAATAAAAGTGCTTCTTTTACATCGAAAGGCTGTTCCGAATGATTCATCCATTTCACCTACTTCTCTTTTTCTTGTAATTCTATTATGCCAATAAAATAAAGATTAATAAAGCTGAAAATTCAAGAATTTTTAAAAGTCATGAAAAACATTGACAAAATAACCTTTTTTCAACAAAAAAAGTGCGGGATACGCACCCCGCACACTTTTGTAAACGAATATTTTTTTGTGAGTATATTAGTTTTGTAAGGTTTTCTCCAGTTGTTTGAGCTTTTCCTCAATTTCCTGAATTTCCTTTTGTAAGTCCTGCTGATGAGGTTTGATTTCTTCGCGCCATTGCTGAATCGATGTTTGCAATTCAGATCCGACTTCTTTAATCACCTCTGCGCTTTCTTTTGCTGTTTCCACAATTTGCTCTTTTAAAGCTTGTCCATCTCTTTTTAATTTTGTCAGCGTATCTTCGAATTTGTCATAGCCGTCTTTCACTTTTCCGCGCACATCTCTGCCAGAAGAGGGAGTCGTCAGGAGCACTGCCGCACCTCCGAGGAGACCGCCTACAAATAATCCTGTTAATAAAGAACGTCCACTAGCCATTCAAATCACCTCTAGTCAAATTTTACACATTCGCATGTTCTCTCTGAGCTGACGATCAGCTTCATTGAACTTCCATACATAGCTTGCTTTATTTTAGCATACTTTTGAAGAAAAGGGAGGGGAGAAGGTTGTCTGTCTTTCTGTTCGTTTTTATGTGTATCGTCATCGTTTTTACAGGTGGTTCTATTCATTATGCAAGACAGCTTGGGTATGCAGGGTCTTATCCGCCAAAACATGTCTTAAAGCAAAAAGCACTTGTGTGTGCGGCAGGTGCAGGGATTTCGCTCCTCATTTTGCTGCTGACCCTTTTTCTTTTATAAAAGCATGAAAAAACCTCTTCATCTATCATGAAGAGGTTCGGTTATTCGTTAAGCAACTTCTATCATTCTTGCACGTCTCAGAATTGACTGAGCAATTGGGAAGACAAATACCATAGCGATGGTATTAATCACGGCTGCTGGCAGGACGACGCCCACAAGAAGTGCCGGTAATGCAGCTGGCAGTCCAGTGATCAGTAAAGCGGCAGATAAGAAAATCACGCCGGATACGATGGTTCCAATCGCAGTTAACACAGCGGTCAGCACGACTTTGTTCTTTATCTTCGAGCAAGATAAGAAAAGGGCTAGGAAGATAAAGGCTGTCACTGGTTTATCAATCATATTCGGAATTTGTCCGCCTGGGAATCCCGTTGTTAATGCAGAAATGACACCAGTCACTAGCGCAATCACGACGACATGCTGAACCTTTGGGAAAAGGATGATGCTTAAAAACATCATGACCAGCATCATATCAGGTTTCATTCCGAAAAAGATGGGCGGGAAAATCGTATGCAAAACAGCTCCCATTGCTGCAAGCAATGACATAATCACTAATTCTTTTGTTTTCATTTCTATGCTCTCCTCTGCTAAGCTCTTATAGGACTCTCCAATAATATGGCTCATCATTTATTGCAAGAGTCATGACTTTATATTTCTCGTTATTATAACAAATTTATTTCCCTATAGAAAAGCCTTTTTACTCATTTTCTTGCTGGAACTTTTTCATAAAGTCCGCAAGCTTTTGGCAGTCTTCAATTGAGACCGCATTGTAAATAGATGCTCTGCATCCACCGACAGAACGGTGGCCGGCAAGTCCAACCATTTGCTCTTGCTTTGCTTTTTCCACAAAGGAAGAAGTAAGTGCATCATCACGAAGAGTAAAGGTGACATTCATATGCGAACGGCTGTCAGCACGCGCATGTCCTTGATAAAAACCGCCGCTTTGATCAATTGTATCGTAGAGAATGCCTGCTTTTTGTTCATTGCGTTTTTCCGCTGCTTCTACACCGCCAGCTTGTTTAACATGCTCAAGGACAAGCGACAGCATATAAATCGCAAAAGTCGGTGGTGTGTGATAAAGAGAGTTAGCTTTTGCGTGTGTCGAATATTTTAATATTTTTGGTGTGCTGCTTTTCTCTTTCTCTAATAAACGTTTGCGCGCAATCACAATCGTGATACCTGATGGACCTAGGTTTTTTTGTGCCCCGGCATAGATGAAATCAAATGAAGAAACGTCTATTTTTTTACTGAGAATATCACTGGACATATCCGCAATGAGCGGGAGTGACGTGTTCGGGAACGTTTTCCACTGAGTGCCGAAGATCGTATTGTTCGATGTGATGTGTAAGTAAGCACCATCTGTTAAACCGGAAGCATCTACTTCTGGAATATATGAGTAGTTGTCATCTTCACTTGAAGCAAAGACAGATGTCTGACCAAACCCTTTTGCTTCTGACAATGCTTTTTCTGACCATGCGCCTGTTTGAATGAAATGAGCTGTTTCGCCTTCATGTAAGAAGTTCATAGGAATCATCGCAAATTGAAGACTAGCTCCGCCTTGTAAAAAGAGGACTTCATAATCTTCTGGAATGTCCATCAGTTCCACCAAAAGCGCTTTTGCTTTATTGTGGACTTCTTCATATTCACCGCTGCGATGAGAAAGCTCCATCACAGACATCCCAGTTTGTTTAAAATCAACAAGTTCTTCCTGTGCTTTTTGAAGCACTTCTAGCGGCAGTGCCGCCGGACCAGCATTAAAATTTGTCGTTCGCTTCATCACAATCTCTCCCTATTTCTCGCGTTAATGGATCAAAAGATAAAACCATCCTATCACAAATTTGAAGCATTTGGACAAAAAATTTGAATCGTTCAAAATATCTTACTATTAAGAGATGAAAGCGATGAAAAGGGGCAAAAATAAGAAAAACCTCATCTGTTAAGATGAGATACAGATTGTTGACAAAGGGCTAAAATGATCTTGATTTTAGCCCTTTGTCTTCTTTTCAGCCTGATAGAAAACCTTTGAAGTCTAGGAAGGACGAGTACCGGAGCGGAGCGAATTTGACATTCGTGAGCACCGGCACGCAGACCTGACACCGAATGCGAGGGTTTGTCTACATGCTGAACCTCATCTGTTAAGATGAGGTAAGCCGCGTGTGGATGGCAGAAGAAATGTCTTTTAAATCCTCTGACGTGTATTGATCTTGATGTGATTTCCATACGGCACCAAAGCCATCACCTTTGCCGTAGCGCGGAATGATATGCATATGGTAATGGAACACCGATTGACCAGCTTTTTCACCGTTGTTGTTCAGGAGGTTTAACCCGATTGGTTCAAATTCCTGTTTGATCGCCCTTGCAATTTTCGGAATCGCTTGGAAGTAGTGGTTAGACACTTCTGGTGTCATCTCATAGATATTTTCTTTATGTATTTTCGGGATTACAAGGGTATGTCCTTTTGTTACTTGGCTGATATCAAGAAAAGCCAATACATGCTCGTCTTCATATACTTTTGCACATGGAATGTCTCCATCAATGATCTTGCAAAAAATGCAGTCGCTCACGCCATGTCACTCCTCATTATTTTTCCTTTATCGTATCACAAAAAGAAGCAAAAAAGAAAACAGGACAAGCGAACTCCTTTGGTCGCTCATCCTGCTCCTGCAGAAGAAATGCTGATGCTTTCATTCGATATGCCTTTTGAATTCTCTATTTACTGAAATAAAGAATTCATATGCCTGCTATTTCTGCCGTAAACACCTCATTTGACGTTTTGGTTTGTCGTATACATATTGTATAGGACACAAAAATCAAGAATCAGTGAAGCAAAACAGAAGCTAAGGTTTTTAGATGAAAAACCAACTTGTCATGCGGTTCTTTGCCTTTAACAAACACCTCATTTACTTATTGGTCATCAAGTTCATTTCTTCTACATACATTATGATGACCATAGCGCCTATTTTTTATTCATGACTCGTCTATAGGTAAACATTTCAAATTATCATTCGTTTTTGTTACTATAAAGGAAAAAAGAAAGAAAGGAACGAATTCATGTCCCTTCTCACTGTAAAAGATGTAACGGGTGGATATACGAAGAATCCCGTTCTAAAAAATATTTCATTTGAATTAGAAAGAAATCAAATCGTTGGTCTCATTGGTTTAAACGGGGCGGGAAAAAGTACAACCATCCGCCATATTATCGGGCTTATGAAACCGCATAAAGGTGTCATTGAATTGAATGGACGAACCCTTCAAGACGACCAAGAGGCGTATCGTTCACAATTTACATTTATTCCTGAGACACCTGTTTTATATGAAGAATTAACGTTAAAAGAGCATTTAGAGCTGACAGCGATGGCTTACGGTCTATCGAAGGAACAATTAGACGAACGGCTGCCGTCGTTGCTGAAAGAATTTCGGATGGAGAAACGGCTGAAATGGTTCCCTGCTCATTTTTCAAAAGGAATGAAGCAGAAGGTCATGATTATGTGTGCATTCCTTGTGGAACCAGAGCTGTATATCATCGATGAACCGTTTTTAGGGCTTGATCCTCTTGCGATCAATGCACTGCTTGAACGGATGAATGCTGCGAAGAAAAGCGGCGCTAGTGTCCTGATGTCAACGCATATTTTAGCGACAGCTGAGCGCTATTGTGATTCCTTTATTATTTTGCACGAAGGGGAAATCAGAGCGAAAGGAACACTGGCAGAGCTGAGAGAACAGTTCAATATGAGAGATGCGACACTCGATGATCTTTATTTGGAATTAACAAAGGAAGAAAACTATGAGTAAAACAACGCTTACTATTTGGAAATCAAGATTAGAGGAACACATACAAGAAACAAGAAAATACTTAAAATACATGTTCAACGATCATCTTGTCATTGTGCTCATTTTTTTCCTTGCAGGCGGAGCAAGCTGGTACAGCAGCTGGCTCAAACAGATTCCGGCTCACTTCCCATCCTACTGGGTGATGGCAGTTGTTTTCTCGTTAGTACTTACAAGCTCATACGTACGTACGTTAATTAAAGAAGCCGATCTCGTGTTTTTACTTCCTTTAGAAGGGAAGATGGAGCCTTACTTAAAACAAGCTTTTAACTTTAGCTTCATTTCTCAGCTATTTCCTCTCATTGCTGTATCCATTGTCGCACTTCCGCTTTATTCGGCAGTGTCTTCAGGAGGCATCACGGGGTATGTGCTGATACTGGCGCAAATGATTTTGATAAAGGGTTTGAATACAGCCATTCAATGGAGAATGACTTATTTTCAAGGAAAACATGTGAGATGGCTCGATGCAGCCCTTCGTTTTCTATTAAATATGATGTTGATCTACACCGTCTTACAGGCAGCCTATGTGATTGCAATCGTTTTTTATCTTATCTACGGTGTCTATCTCGTCTACTTAACAAATGCAGTGAAAAAACAGCCTTTTCAATGGGAACTGCATATTTCTGATGAATTAAAACGGAAGCAGCGCTTTTATCGTTTGGCAAACTTATTCACCGATGTGCCTCACTTAAAGAAACAGGTGAAAAGAAGAGCATACATGGACTGGATGTTGAAGTTTGTTCCTTACGATCAGCGTAAAACTTTTTCTTATATGTATGTGAGGGCGTTTGTACGCTCAAATGACTATTTTGGTCTGGTGTTTAGATTAACGGCCGTGTTTGTCCTGATTATTTTGTATACAGGTGCAGCAGACTGGGTGGGTGCGTTGCTTGTCTTGTTCACAGTATTTATCACAGGTGTACAGCTTGTGCCTTTAACGAAGCACTTTGCTCATCTTTCATTACAGGCACTTTATCCAGTTTCTCAAAAAGAAAAGGATCGAAGCTTTTTTGTTCTCGTCCGTAATGTGCTCATCATCCAATCGATATTGCTGAGCTGTGCAGTACTTCCAGCAGGAGGCTGGCAGGGAAGCGGACTTGCCTTTCTCATTTCTTTAGCATTTGTGCTTGTCCTCTTTAAGCCTTACGTACAGAGCAGGTTAAAAAAGATGAGATAAGTGGATTTACAACGCGCGTATGATGACATCTAGGAGGGGACCGGATGAATGCAGCTGAACGGGAGTTGTATGAAGAAGCCATTCTTTTTCAAACACGTTTTTTAAGAAAACCTTCAAAGATCGAACGGTTTTCAAAAGGAGTTCAGCAGCAGGTGAACCGCCGAATTCCTGCCAGGTTTCATCAAGTCATCACAAGTGCAGTCAAAACAATGGTTGAATCCACCGTATCAGGATCACACTTCACTTCATTTTCAGTGATTGATGAACAATTATCTCTTGTAGAACGAAATGAACTGGCAAAGGATAAAGTGAAGTATTACCAGAAGGCGGCTGCCGTCGAAGGGATTGGAACAGGTGCAGGCGGTTTATTCCTTGGAATGGCAGACTTTCCGCTGCTGCTGAGCATAAAGATGAAATGCCTTTATGAGCTGGCGTGTATTTACGGCTTTGATTTATCTCAAAAGGAAGAAAGACTCTTTTTGCTCTGTATATTTCAACTCGCTTTTTCCAGCAGTGCACATCGTCAAAAAATGATGAAGATCATAGATGATTGGGAAACGAGCCGAGAGGAAATGGATTGGTACAGCTTTCAGCAGGAGTATCGAGATTACATTGATCTTGCGAAGCTGTTTCAATTAATGCCGGTCGTCGGAGCCGCTGTTGGCGGCGTGGCAAATCATCAGCTGACAGGACAGCTCGGAGAGGTCGCACGCCATGTGTTTCATTTACGGATATTGAAAGATATGAAATAGAAAAGCCGCTGAGGACAGGGGCTTCAGATTGTTGACAAAGGGCTAAAATAATTTTTATTTTAGCCCTTTGTCTTCTTTTCAGCACAGCGTGATAGAAAAAAACTTTTCAGTCTAGGAAGGACGAGCACCGGAGCGCAGACCTGAAACCGAATGCGAGGGTTTGTCTACACGCTGAAACCGCTGAGGACAGCGGCTTTTTTTTATTCATTGTAGGAAAGAACGGCGTTAGCGAGTACCTTTGCTGCGACAGGCATTGCTTTTTCGTTGATATCGAACTTTGGATGATGATGTGGATACACATCCTGGCTGTTTTCCGGCATGGCGCCTGTGTAGAAGAAGGTGCCAGGGACATGCTGAAGGTAGTAAGCAAAGTCTTCTCCGCCCATTTGGGTTTCCGCTTCTTTTACTTCTGTTACACCTTCCGTCTGTTCTGCGACGTCCGCAATATATTCAGTCGGCTTCGGGTGGTTTTTGACAGCTGGATATCCTCTCACATATTCATATGTGTAGGAAGCATCATGCATCTGGCACACCCCTTTTACCACCTGTTCAATTTCTCGTTCGATGATATGCCGTGCACTTTCTTCAAAGGATCGTGCAGTACCAGTTAAAACAGCTGAATCTGCAATGACATTAAAGGCATTCTCTGCGACAAAACCTCCAACAGACACTACAGCAGAATCAATCGGATTGACTTTACGGGCAACGACTTGCTGCAGGTTTGCGACGATTTGTGAACCGATGAGTACGGCATCTTTTGTTAAATGAGGCTGGGCACCGTGTCCGCCTTTCCCTTGGACTTGAATAGAGAAACGATCGGCGGCTGCCATAAAGTTTCCGCTTTTATAAAGAATCGTGCCACAAGGCTCTGAAGACCAAAGGTGCGTACCAAATATCACATCGACACCGTCTAAACAGCCGTCTTCAATCATTGGTTTTGCACCGCCGGGAGCATATTCTTCCGCATGCTGATGAATGAGGACGATCTTTCCTTTTAATTGGTCACGATGTGTATGCAAAACTTTTGCTAATACAAGAAGTGTCGCAGTATGCCCATCGTGACCGCACGCATGCATCACTCCAGGTTTTGTTGATTTGTAAGGTACATCTTTTTCATCGTGGATGGGAAGTGCATCAAAATCAGCTCTGAGGGCAATGGTTGGCCCCGGAGAAGCTCCTTCGATAAAAGCGAGTACGCCATGACCGCCCACCTGAGTACGCGTAGGGATTTGTAATGTATCATAGTAGCTGGCGATGAAAGCGGCTGTTTCTTCTTCCTGAAAAGAAAGTTCAGGATTCATATGGAGATGGCGTCTAATTTCAACCATTGCCTCATAATGTTCATCAAGACGTTCATTGATGCTTTTCTGTAAAGTGGATATTGTCATTGAATCGAAAACCTCCTTCATGCTCTTTTACTGATTGTATGGTAATTGTTAGAATCTTTCAACAGAAGAGGATTTCGTGGTCAGTATCAAAAGGTCATTTTACATAAAAGTCGAAGTTGATATGAAGCAGGGAAAGGGAGGAGTAGCGTTGGGAAGCTGTCCAAATTGTTCAAAAACATTTTCTTTCGTCGAAAAATTCCATTTATCACATACGAAAATGATGATGTGTCCAAGCTGCCGGCATCAAATCAAAGAAACGTTTGTCTCAAAAATGAGTTTTTTCATGATCTGTTTGATTCCGCTATTGGTGCTGCTCGTTCAATTGAAAGGTGCTTCACCTATGTTGAAATGGCCGATCTTATTAGGTTGGATATTGCTGAATTTCTATGTGCTTCAGCCGATCATTCATCGGTACGAGCTGAAATCAAGCTCATAAAATGAAGAGCCCAGCGATTGGGCTTTTTTTCATGAAAAAAAGAAGTGCTGAGAGCAGCACTTCCTTAATTGTCTGTGACGGCATGGTAGGATGTGAGGTAAGCCGGACGAGAGAAAATGGAGCCTGTATCCTCGTGTGGCTGAAAGAATGCTTCTGATTCTTGAAAGTCTTGAAATAAGTCCTCTGATTCCCAAAGTGTCAAAATCAAATAAACTTCTTCATCTTTTTGAGGTCTTAAAACGCGAATAGCTTGGAAGCCGCGCTGATGTTCTGAGATGTTCGTCTTTTTCTGAAAGGTGGATTCAAAGAGTGCTCTGCTTTCAAGCTTAACAGGGATATGATTCAAGGTGACGAAACCAGATTGGACAAGCTCGCCTTTCGCATAAATCACATCATAGGCATGAGGGGCTTTAAATACAGTCTCACCCTCCGTTTCATGAAAAAGAGCTGCTTGTTCTTTCCCGACCATATAAAGCAGATTTTCCAGATGGTGTTTTTTTGCGATTTTATGCAAAAAATCTGCTGTTCCATATGTAATATAGAAATTCATCTAAACCGCCTCCTGCTTGATAGTATAACAAAAGAATGATATATAATTCTTTGGCAGTCAATCCATAAAACATATTATGAAGCAATACATCCCATACTATCCGTATAAAGGAATGAGGTGACCTAATTTGAAGAAAAAGAAGATAATCATTCCATTAGTCATTGCAGGAAGTACAATCGTACTCTCATTTATTGGCTATCTGACGATTTTATTTTTAGGACATTATGTCATAGATGAAAAGAAGCTTGTTTTTCACGCTTCCTCCAAAATCATTGACCAGAATGGAAAAGAACTCACAAGCATGTATTCAGAAAATCGGGACCCTGTGTCGTTAAAAGAGGTGCCCGATAAAGTAGCAAAAGCCTTTGTGGCTGTCGAGGACAAGCGTTTTTATGAGCATCACGGAATTGATGCACAGTCTATTTCAAGGGCGGTTTATCGAGATATATTAGCAGGAGGAAAGGTAGAGGGCGGCAGTACAATTACTCAGCAGCTCGCAAAAAATATTTTTCTCACAAATGACAAAACCTTTCTTCGAAAAACGAAAGAAGTCATTATTGCCATTAATTTAGAAAGAGATTATTCCAAGGATAAGCTGCTTGAAATGTATTTGAATCAGCTTTACTTCGGCCATGGTGTTTATGGTATTCAGGCAGCAGCCAATTATTACTTTAGTAAGGATGTCAAAGATTTAACGGTCAGCGAAGGTGCTACTCTCGCTGCGATGCCAAAGGCACCATCTACTTATTCGCCTGTTCTACACCCTGATAAAAATAAACAAAGGCGGGACACCATCCTGAATTTAATGAACGAACAAGGATATTTGTCTTCAACAGAAACGGTAGAAGCAAAAGGGAGAACACTAGGCATTCATTTAAAAAAGAAATCAGAAACACCTTGGGTGGACAGCTATGTTGATCTCATCATAAAAGAAGCAGAATCAGAGTATGCCATTTCACATGAACAATTGCTTCAAGGCGGCTATACCATTAAAGTACCGATTGATATGAATCTGCAAAAAACTGCATATGATGCGATGAAGAACAACCGTTATTTCCCGGGAAAAAGCGGTTCTCCGGAAGGCAGCGCCGTATTTATTGATAACGAGTCTGGTGGAGTGAAAGCAGCCATTGGAGGACGAGAATATCAGGCGAGAGGCTATAACAGGGTGACAGCTGTTAGGCAGCCGGGATCTGTTTTTAAGCCGATCGCGGTGTACGGTCCGGCAATGCAGGAGAAAAAATTCAGACCTTATTCGCTGCTTGAAGACAAAGAAAAAAGCTATGACGGCTACTCACCTAAGAATTACGATGGGCAGTATGAGGGCCGGGTCACAATGATGGAAGCCCTCATGAAAAGTAAAAATACCGCTGCTGTGTGGACGTTAAGCCAGCTGGGCATTGATACGTCGAAGTCATATCTCGAGAAAATGGGGATAGATATCTCTGATAAAGGCTTAGCTATTGCGCTTGGCGGTTTAGAAAAAGGAGTTTCGCCATTACAGATCGCTGGAGCCTTCCATACATTTGCCAATGAAGGCGTATATAAAAAGCCTTTCTTTATTCAAAAGATCACCAATGATGAAGGAGAAACTGTAGAAAAGAATCGTGGTAAGCAAGAACGAGTGTTTAGCGTGCAGAATGCATGGAACATGACAAGAATGCTTCAGCAAGTTGTCAAAGGCGGGACAGCCCAGAGCGGTTCATACGCTGGAGATTTAGCTGGTAAAACAGGGACGACCACATATTCGGGTGTGAAAGGTGCAACAAAGGATGCTTGGTTTGCCGGTTATACGCCTAGTACAACGGGTGCGATTTGGATGGGGTATGACAAAACCGATAACAGCCACTATTTAACTGGGGGCAGTCAATACCCAGTGCAGCTGTTTAAAGATATTTTAACAGCAGCTCAAATCACCAATGAAACGTTTGAAAAACCAGAGGGAATAAAAGAGCTTCAATCTCCTATCCATTTAGAGGGAGTATCAGGATTTGAAGCCCGCTATGCGTTTAAAATCAAAGGATTATTTACATTAGAGCTGTCTTGGGACAAGCAGGAGGATAAACGCGTTGAATACCGCATCTATGAAAAGAGAAATGGAGGCGAGACGCTGATCGACACAGTGACAGGCGTGGGCAGTTATACAATGCCGTATGCCAATGTATTTTCAAACGCAGAGTATAAAGTTGTTCCATATAATACCCAAACACAAGAAGAAGGCGAAGGCAGTGCGTATGTCAAGCCAGAGTCTTTTGGACGTTAATATTCGGCGATTTTTTGAACATTGAGCCGCTTTAGTATACCGTGCCTTGAAAACGCGGTATAGTAAAAGCAGTGTTTGAGCCTTATGCAAAGAGAGTGTAAGGCGAAAGGTGGAATGAAAGGTAATGGGAAAAACGAAGGTTTTTAATGACACGTTCTTAAAGGCGTGTAAAGGGGAAAAAACAGACCATGTACCAGTTTGGTATATGAGACAGGCAGGACGCTCACAGCCTGAATATCGTGCCCTTAAAGAAAAATACGGGCTATTTGAAATTACGCATCAGCCAGAGTTATGTGCTTATGTAACAAGACTTCCTGTAGAACAATATGGTGTAGATGCCGCTATTTTATATAAAGATATTATGACCCCGCTTCCGGCTATTGGAGTGGACGTAGAAATTAAAAATGGAATTGGACCTGTGATTGATGCACCGATTCGATCTAAAGCAGATATCGAACGTCTTGGGGAACTTCATCCTGAAGAAGACTTGCCATATGTGCTTGATACCATTCAGCTTTTAACGAAGGAGCAGCTGAATGTTCCACTTATCGGTTTTGCTGGCGCACCATTTACGATGGCAAGCTATATGATTGAAGGCGGTCCATCTAAAAATTATCATAAAACAAAGGCGCTGATGTACAGTGATCCTGAGGCGTGGATGCTGCTCATGAACAAGTTAGCTGATATGACGATCACGTACATACGCGCGCAGGTAAAAGCCGGGGTCAGTGCATTTCAAATTTTCGACTCATGGGTTGGCGCTTTAAATGCAGCAGATTACCGGACATTCATTAAGCCTGTCATGCAGCGAATTTTCACAGAGCTGAAGTCTGAAAATGTCCCAATGATCATGTATGGAGTTGGTGCAAGCCATCTAGCGAAAGACTGGCACGATCTGCCGCTTGATGTGGTTGGACTGGATTGGCGTATGAGTGTAGATGAAGCGAGAAAAGAAGGGCTCACAAAAACGTTACAGGGGAACCTTGATCCAACCATCTTACTTGCTCCTTGGGAAGTCATTGAAGAAAGAGCAAAAGATATTTTAGATCAAGGAATGAAATCAGATCACTTTATTTTTAACTTAGGTCATGGGGTATTTCCTGATGTTTCACCAGATACGTTAAAGAAGCTGACAGATTTTATTCACGATTATTCAGCGAAATATAAAAAATCATCCATCTAAACTATTTCAAATGATCTGAAGGAGTGTTGGTTGTGGAGAAAAAGAAAATGGGACTTCTTGTCATGGCATATGGCACCCCATATAAAGAAGAAGATATTGAACGTTATTATACACATATCCGCAGAGGCAGAAAACCGGAGCCAGAGATGCTGCAAGATTTGAAGGATCGCTACAAGGCAATCGGCGGTATATCTCCTTTATCAAAAATTACAGAACAGCAGGCAAATGGTTTGTGTGATCATTTGAACGACATCCAAGACGACATTGAATTTCATGTCTACATTGGCTTAAAGCATATTGAACCATTCATTGAGGATGCAGTTGCAGAGATGCACAAAGACGGCATCACAGAAGCAGTGAGTATTGTTCTTGCCCCGCATTTTTCAACCTTTAGCGTGAAATCGTATAACAAGCGTGCACAAGATGAGGCAGACAAGCTTGGCAATCTGAAGATTACGTCTGTGGAAAGCTGGTACGATGAGCCGAAGTTTGTGGACTATTGGGTGAAACAAGTGAAGGATACGTATGCATCGATGAGTGAAGAGGAAAGAGAATCAGCCGTACTCATTGTGTCTGCACACAGTCTTCCTGAAAAAATTATTGCAGCAGGAGATCCATATCCTGATCAGCTCGCACAATCTGCCAAAATGATTGCAGAAGGTGCAGGAATTGAACATTATGAAATTGGCTGGCAAAGTGAAGGCAACACGCCTGATCCATGGCTTGGACCAGATGTTCAAGACTTAACACGGGATCTATTCGAACAAAAAGGCTATAAAACGTTCGTATATGTGCCTGTTGGGTTTGTCGCTGACCATCTTGAAGTGTTATACGACAACGATTATGAATGTAAAGTCGTGACAGATGAAATCGGTGCAGCCTACTATCGTCCAGAAATGCCAAATGCGAAACCAGCATTTATTGATGCTCTCGCAACTGTCGTATTAAAGAAGCTTGACGAAAGCAAGTAATTATATAAAAGAAGGCGATCCTATGCATGACAATCAAAAACACCTTGTCATCATTGGCGGTGGCATCACTGGTTTAGCCGCCGCCTTCTATTTGGAAAAGGAAGTCGAAGAAAAAGGTCTTCCCATTCAAATATCTCTTATTGAAGCGAGCCCTAGGCTAGGTGGAAAAATACAAACATTATATAAAGACGGGTACATCATTGAACGTGGACCTGATTCATTTTTAGAAAGAAAGGTCAGTGGACCGCAGCTGGCGAAGGATGTTGGTCTCGCGGACCAGCTCGTCAATAATGAAACAGGGCAAGCATATGTACTAGTCAATGAAACCCTTCACCCGATGCCAAAAGGCGCTGTCATGGGTATTCCAACTCAAATCAGCCCATTCATCACAACCGGTCTTTTTTCAGTTGCAGGAAAAGCGAGAGCCGCAATGGATTTCGTACTGCCAAAAAGCAAGCAGACAGAAGATCAGTCGCTCGGTGAATTTTTTAGAAGACGTGTCGGTGATGAAGTAGTTGAGAATTTAATCGAACCTCTTCTATCAGGCATTTATGCAGGTGACATTGACCGCCTCAGCTTAATGTCCACCTTCCCGCAGTTTTATCAAACAGAACAAAAGCATCGCAGTTTGATTCTTGGGATGAAAAAATCACAGCAGCATGCGAAAGCGCAGCAAGTGACAGCGAAAAAACAAGGGCAGTTCCAAACGATCAATCAAGGACTGCAAGCGCTTGTTGAAGCAGTAGAAAGCAAGCTCAAGCTGACAACGGTTTATAAAGGGACAAAAGTGAAGCAGATTGAAAAAACTGATGGGGGCTATGGAGTGCAATTAGACAGCGGTCAAACGCTTTTTGCCGATTCAGCCATTGTGACAACTCCGCATCAATCGATCTATTCCATGTTTCCAAAAGAAGCGGGACTTGAGTACTTGCATGATATGACATCTACTTCTGTTGCAACAGTTGCACTCGGTTTTAAAGAAGAGGATGTTCATAATGAATATGACGGCACTGGTTTTGTCATCTCAAGAAACAGTGATTTCTCTATTACAGCCTGTACGTGGACGAACAAAAAATGGCCGCATACAGCTCCTAAAGGAAAAACGCTATTGCGTGCTTATGTAGGGAAGGCTGGCGACGAATCAATTGTCGAACAGTCAGACCATCAAATCGTCAGCATTGTGCTGGAGGATTTGAAGAAAATTATGGATATTAAAGCAGATCCAGAACTGACGACAGTGACTCGCTGGAAGACTAGCATGCCGCAATATCACGTCGGTCATCAGAAAGCCATTTCGAATATGCGAGAAACGTTTAAGCAATCATATCCTGGTGTTTATATTACAGGTGCTGCTTTTGAAGGTGTCGGAATCCCTGATTGTATTGATCAAGGAAAAGCGGCCATTTCAGAGGCTGTATCTTATCTATTTTCATAAAACAAACTCCCTTTTCTACCAAGGAAAGGGAGTTTTTCGTGTTCGAATAATTCAAAAAGAGTTGTGAATCATAAAAGTGAACAAAGTTGTTGCATCCGGAGAAAAGGATGTGGTATATTACTTTCTGTACTTAATGACCAAAACGTTCAAATAGTCATTTTGGGAGTGAGATCATGAGTGTTGATAGGAGACAAATGATTTTAGACGGGGCTACGAAGGCATTTACTCAATTTGGGTATAAAGCCACCACAATGGATCTTGTGGCGAAGCTGGCCAACGTCGGAAAAGGAACCATTTATACCTTTTTCAAAAACAAAGAAGAGCTGTTCGATGAAATTTTCACATCCCTTTTAATAGAGATGAGGAAAATTGCAGATGAAGCAATGGATGAGGAGAAAAGTTTCTCTGAAAACCTTCATTTAGCACTCTTTGCAATATTGGAATTTCGAAAAAACCACCAGCTCACAATCAAAATCTTTCAGGAAAATGCGGAGCTTGGCACATCAGCGGTCAAGGAAATGATTGAGAAGATGGAGCAAATGATCATTCGCTATGTTAAAACGAAAGTAAAAGAAGCGATTGATAAAGGCGATATTAAGCCATGTGATCCTGAATTGACTGCATTTGTGATGGTGAAACTATATATTGCACTTATTTTTGATTGGGAAAAGCGATACGAGCCTTTAACAAAAGAAGAGGTGGCCGAGTCGCTGGAGCTTTATGTACTCAAAGGACTTTTAGCCGCAACATAATTTTTTTTAAGTTCAAATGACCAAATTCTAAATTTAGTCATTCATCTATGGGAGGAAAACAGCAATGAATTTAATTCGGAATCAATGGAAAGACATTGTGACGAGCAAAAAACTACTGATCCCGATTTTCGCTGTGTTATTTATTCCGCTGATTTACAGTGGCGTATTTTTAAAAGCGTACTGGGATCCATATGGTACAGTCGATCAATTGCCTGTAGCAGTGGTCAACTTGGATGAAGGCAGTCACTATGACGGGAAAACACTGCATGTCGGCGATGATTTAGTGAAGGAATTAAAGAAAAACGATAATTTCAAATGGAACTTTGTTGATAGTGAAGAAAAGGCAGTGAAGGGATTAAATAACGAGGATTATTATCTCGTCGTGGAAATACCAAAGGATTTCTCGAAAAATGCAAGTACAGTCCTTGATAAACATCCAAAAAAATCGAATCTGAAATATTATACGAATCCAGGCGCCAACTATGCGGCGTCACAAATTGCGAATAATGCCATTATCAAATTAAAAGATTCGGTTTCAAAGGAAGTCACAAAAAATTACGCAGAGGTCATTTTTGATAACTTCAAAACGATTGCAAAAGGCTTAGATCAAGCAAGCGATGGTGCGAAGAAAATTGATGACGGAACAAAAAGTGCAAAAGATGGCAGTAACAAGTTAAAAGACAATTTAGCAAAATTGGCTGAAGGAACGTTAACCTATAGCGAAGGTGTTCATCAGTTTGCTGGTAAAATGGGTGAACTGAACACAGGGATACAATCTCTTGACAGCGGACTTGGCCAGCTCTTAACAGGCTATCAAACCATCGATCAGAAATTTGGAGAGCTTGGTTCAGGAATTGATACATTGACTGAAGGGTTAAACACAAGCCGGGAAGGCCATCAGCAGCTCGCTTCTAAAATGCCGCAATTCACAGCGGGCATTGAGCAGCTAAACAACAAAGCACAATCCTTTTCAGAAAAAATTGAAGCAGTAGAAAAAGTCTTGTCATCACCAGAATTAGCGAATCTTGAAAAGATGGCGCCTAAACTCGATCAGGTGAAAAAAGACGCAAAAACGTTTAGTACAAAACTTGCTTCATTAAAAGAAGCGTTATCGAATCGAGATGCTAAAGTAAAAAGCATTATCCAAAACAGCTCAATGACAGATGAAGAGAAAAAGGCGGCAATGGATCAGCTTGACAGTCTGCCTAAAATCGAACTCCCTGATCTGTCTGGACTTGAACAAAGCTTAGCGGCCTTGCAGGAACTGCCTGATGCAAGTGAGGTTCAATCTGCGGTTGCTTCTGCAAAAGCTCAGCTGCAGCAAGTCAAACAGCTGCCACAGAAAACAGAACAGCTGTACACATCTACAGTCGCGATACAAAATGCGATTGATCAAATGACATCTGGTACGAATAAATTGTATCAAGGTGCACTGAAGCTTCAAACAGGTCAAGGCCAATTACAAGATGGTCTGCAAACAGCAAATGGAAAGCTTGATACAGCGAAAAGTGGTGCAGATAAGCTTGCAAATGGTTCAAGCCAGCTAAGCGCAGCGTTAAATAAGCTGGAAAGTGGTTCAACGAATATCCAAAGCAACACATCTAAGCTTGCTGAAGGCTCAAAATCACTCGATAAAGGATTGGGAGATTTAAAGAGCGGAACAGGTAAGCTGTCCGATAAATTAAAAAGCGCCGCTGATGAAACAGGAGAAATTGATGCGGGTCAAGACAATTACAATATGATTGCGAGTCCCGTGAAAACAGAAAATGATACAGCGAAAAAGATTGATAATTATGGTACAGGACTCACACCTTATATTTTATCGATGGGACTCTTTGTAGGGGCTCTCATGCTCACCGTTGTCTTCCCAATGAAAGACCCTGCTGGACGCCCTAGAAATGCGTTTGAATGGTTTTTCAGCAAATATAGTGTGCTCTTTTTTGTCGGTATCCTGCAAGCAGTTATTGCAAGCTCCTTGCTCATCTTTGGGCTCGGTCTTGAGGTGGAAAGCCTCTGGCGCTTCTATCTCTTTGCGATTATCGTCAGTCTGACATTCTTAGCGATCATTCAGCTGCTGGCGACAACAATGGGGAACCCAGGACGCTTCATTGCTGTTATCATCTTGGTTCTTCAGCTCGCAGCAAGTGCTGGTACATTCCCGCTTGAGCTTGTGCCGAAATTCTTCCAAGTCATTCACAGTCTGCTTCCAATGACGTATACAATCAACGGATTTAGAACGATCATTGCAAGCGGTGATGACAGCTATTTATGGCACCAAGCAGCGATCCTTGGTACAGTTGCGATCATCATGATGGCGGCAACAACAGCATACTTTGCTTGGAACGTAAGAAAAATGAAACAGGACGAAGTTTAATCCATGAATCCTTTCTCTTTAATAGAGGAAGGATTTTTCATTTGAAATTAGACATCTCGAACCTGAAGCGATATATTTTAAGAAGAGATGCTGAAAAAGGCATACATGGAAGGAATTGCTTTCAGACAAAGGAGGAAATGCCGAATGACTACTGAAGTAAATGAAACCGTTCAGCTGATTCAAAAGCTTGTATCAATCCCAAGTCCATCAGGAAATACAGAAAAAGTGATCGGCTTTGTTGAACGTTTTTTACAAGATTTGAACATTGAGACAAAACGAAATCGAAAAGGCGGATTAATTGCCACCATTAAAGGAACAGATGACAAAGAACATCGCATGCTGACAGCGCATGTCGATACGCTCGGTGCGATGGTTAAGGAAATTAAATCAAATGGACGGCTTCGTCTAGCACTTATTGGAGGCTTTCAGTATAACTCAATTGAAGGCGAATATTGTGAAATTGAAACAGCATCAGGCCATACATACACAGGGACCATTCTTATGCATCAAACATCCGTGCACGTCTATGCGGATGCTGGAAAAGCGAAACGAAACCAAGAAAATATGGAGATTCGTCTCGATGAAAAGGTGAAAGATGCAGACGATGTCAAAGCACTTGGCATTCAAGTAGGGGACTTTATCTCATTTGATCCGAGAGTGGAAGTGACGTCTTCAGGTTTTATTAAATCAAGACATCTGGATGATAAGGCAAGTGTGGCGCTACTTTTGCGGCTCATCCACAGAATTCAAAAGGAAAATATCACATTGCCGCATACGACGCACTTCTTAATTTCTAATAATGAAGAAATTGGCTACGGCGGGAACTCGAATATTCCAGAAGAAACGGTGGAATATCTAGCTGTAGATATGGGCGCGATTGGTGACGGTCAGTCAACAGATGAATACAGTGTATCGATTTGTGTAAAGGATTCGAGCGGCCCTTATCACTATGGATTACGCAAGCATTTAGCTGCATTAGCAGAAGAGCACAACATTGATTACCGCCTTGATATTTACCCTTATTACGGCTCTGATGCATCAGCAGCCATTAGAGCAGGGCATGATATCATTCATGGACTGATTGGTCCTGGTATAGATTCCTCGCATGCCTTTGAAAGAACACATGAAGATTCACTTGTCCATACTGCAGATCTTCTTTATCACTATGTTCAATCACCATTAATCACAGCATAAAAAAAGAACCCCGATAGATGGGGTTCTTTTTCATTAGCTTGAAAGCTGTGTTGGCTCGGGTACCTCTTGTCCTGTCATCACGCGATGTCCTTTTTCAGGGTCATACTGCCCTTCCCATTTAGACATCACAACAGCTGCAAGTGCATTTCCTGTTAAGTTCACAACAGTCCGTGCCATATCCATGATACGGTCCACACCTGCAATAAATGCAAGACCTTCAGCAGGTACACCGATCGTTCCTAATGTCGCGAGTAATACAACAAATGAAGTACCAGGAACGGCAGCCATTCCTTTAGATGTTACCATCAGTACAAGAACAAGTGTAAGCTGCTGGACGATCGTGAGGTCAATGCCATATACCTGTGCAAGGAAAAGCGCAGCAATGGCTTGATACAAGACGGAGCCATCCAGGTTAAACGTATAACCGATTGGGATAACGAACGAAACAATTCCTTTTGGACATCCGATGCGTTCCATTTTATCCATGACTCTTGGTAAAACTGTTTCAGAGCTGGATGTACTAAAGGCAAGAAGCATTTCGTCTTTCATGTAAGCAAGAAATCTGAAAATATTGACGCCAATCATCTTTCCGATAATTCCGAATACAACGATAAGGAAGAGAGCGAGCGCAAAATAAACAAGACCTACAAGCTTACCTAATGAAATAAGAGATTCAAGACCAAATTTTGATACGGTCACACCAATGAGTGCGAATACACCAAATGGTGCAGCTTTCATCACAACATTAACGACATGGAACATGGCATGTGATACACCCTCGAAGAAGGCGAGCACTGGTTTACCGCGTTCCCCAATCGCTGAAACGCCAAGTGCAAACAGCACAGTGAAGAAAATAATCGCAAGCAAATCACCTTCCGCCAATGATTGGAAGAAGTTCGTTGGAACGATATGAAGGAACGTATCAGCAACTGATTTGCTGCTTTGCTCTTTTTCCGTTTCAACATACTGGCTAATATCTTGTTTTTCCGCATGTCCAAAGTCAACGCCTGCACCAGGCTGTACAAAGTTTGCTAGGACAAGGCCAAGGATAATCGCAAATGTTGTGATAATTTCAAAATAAAGAATGGTTCTAAAACCTAGTTTCCCTACTTTTTTACCATCACCCGCACCTGCAACACCTAAAATTAAGCTGGATACGACAATTGGTATGACAATCATCTTAATGAGTCTTAAGAAGAAGTCTCCAATTGGTTTTAAGTATGTCTCGACTCCTGGGTTACCGAAAAAGATTGCCCCAACAACGACACCGAGAATAAGACCGATTAGGATTTGAGTAGCCAATCCAAATTTTAATTTTTTCATAGATTTCCTCCCTAACATATTCATTAAAGGAATATTCCCATCATATTAAGTTTTAATATATGAATTAAAGTATAACTAAAATTAAAGAGGTTCGTCCACGATAAAATTATATTAAGAAAATACAAAATTGTTAGAAAAAATAGACATTTAGAACCTCCTTCATTGTTTTTAGTCAATAAAAAGTGTCTTCAGAACTAAAACTCATCATATAAAAATACCAAAAAACCCTTTTGTGACAAGGGTTTTACCTTTTTACCTATTTTTCAGAAAAAATAAAAAGCACTTTTGACTCCAACTGACGGAGGAGGGAAAAAGTGCTTTTTTATTCAATTTATTTCCTTATTTAAGATAACTTACTTGTGAGCATTCCTCACATTCATTACCGTAACACTCGTGCTGTTCCATTAAATCATTTCCACATTTTGTGCATTTCTTTGAGGGCAAATTTCTAAAAAACTCTGTGATTTTTCCTAGCATTTGTCATCCTCCAATACGTTTTGTTGCTATCATTGTATTATAACAGATTAATATTTGTCAATCTGTTTTGTAACAATAGGCAAGAAGAATGCTTTTTCCATGAAAAATGGGTATATTGTAAGAAGGGGATTTTTAGAAAAGGAGGGAAAATGACGATGAAATTAACCGTAATTGGATGCTATGGAGGGTTTCCGGCAGCAGGTGAAGCGACATCAGGCTACCTTTTTGAATCAAATGGCTTCAGGCTCCTTGTAGACTGCGGAAGCGGTGTTCTTTCAAAGCTTCAGCAATACATTGATATAGAAGAACTAGATGCTGTTCTCCTTTCTCATTATCACCACGATCATATTGCAGATATCGGACCACTCCAATATGCGAAGCTAGTGGGATATCATTTAGGAAAAAGCAGCGGCCCGCTTCCGATCTATGGACATACTGGTGATCAAGAAGCATTTGGACGGATTTCTGATGATGTACATACAAAGGCAAAGCCTTATCAGCCAGAAGAAGGGATTCAGCTTGGACCATTTCAAATTGATTTTTTGAAAACGGTTCATCCGGCAGAATGCTATGCTATGAGAATTCAGGCAGAGGATGCTGTGGTCGTGTATACAGCAGACTCAAGCTATCAGGAGGCATTTATTCCATTTAGCAAGGGAGCAGATCTGCTTATAGCCGAAAGCAATTTTTACGCTGGACAGGATGGATCAGGTGCTGGACATATGAACAGTATAGAGGTAGGGAAGATTGCAAAGGAAGCAAATGTTGGGGAACTCATCATCACCCATCTGCCCCATTTTGGTCGTCATAAAGACCTAGTCAATGAAGCACAGGCGTTATATACTGGCAATATACAGCTTGCCCATTCAGGGCTTAGATGGAACAAGGAAGGAAGATAGAGATGCTGTTTATCGATAACGAACAACATTATGATCCAATGATTAACTTGGCAATTGAAGAATATTGCTTAAAATATTTAGATCCAGAAGAAACGTATTTGCTGTTTTACATCAATCAGCCGTCAATCATTATTGGAAAGAACCAAAATACAATAGAAGAAATCAACACGAAGTATGTGGAAGACAACGGAATCAAAGTCGTGCGCCGCTTATCCGGCGGTGGTGCAGTTTACCATGACAAAGGAAACTTAAACTTCAGCTTTATCACAAAAGATGATGGGGACAGCTTCCATAACTTTAAAAAGTTCACAGAACCAGTCATCAAAGCGCTTGAAAAGCTAGGTGTTAAAGCTGAATTGAGCGGCAGAAATGACATCATGGCAGATGGACGTAAAATTTCTGGAAATGCCCAATTTGCAACAAGAGGACGTATTTTCAGCCATGGCACGCTGCTATTTGATTCAGAGATTGAACATGTCGTTTCGGCTCTAAATGTGAAAAAAGAAAAGATAGAATCAAAAGGCATCAAATCGATTAGAAGCAGGGTTGCCAATATCAGTGAACTGATGGATCAAAAAATGACAACAGAAGAGTTTAGAAAAATTCTTTTAAGCTACATTTTTGATACAAATGGGAACGTGCCTCAATATCGCCTGACCGAAAAGGATTGGGAAAAGATTCACGAGATTTCCAGAGATCGCTATCAAAAATGGGAATGGAACTATGGCCGTTCACCGAAATTTAATTTACAGCATTCTAAGAGATTCTCTGCAGGCTCCATTGATTTGCGATTAGAAGTGAAAAAAGGGATGATCCAGGATTGCAAAATCTTTGGTGATTTCTTTGGCGTAGGGGATATTGCCGATATTGAGAAGCGGCTCATTGGACAGCAATATGATCGTAAAACGATCAGTGACGTCTTAGAAGATATGGATATGCGCCACTATTTCGGCAACGTATCAAAAGAGGATTTTCTTGATTTGATTTATTAATCGCGTGAAAGCACGGCTAGAGATAGCGGTGCTTTTTTGATTGAAGGAAATGAAAGCGATTTACATTTGATCTTGTGGATTTTTTCGATTGTCTATTATAATAGAAAGGAGGAATGTTCGGCCATAAAATGAATGGTCATTCATTCATTCATTGATGACATGTAAGGGGTGGGAGAATGGATTTGATCAAAAATCTTCAGCAGACGGCGATGACGAAGGGAGAAAATATCGCACTGATCTTTGAAGGAAAGAAGTGGACCTATCGAGAGCTGATGACAAGTATCGAGCGTTTTGCAGATGGATTAGTCAACGAAGGGTTTCAAGCTGGGGATCATATCGCGCTTATTTTAGGAAATTCACCGCATTTTGTCATTTCTTTTTTTGGCGCATTAAAGGCAGGGCTTGTCGTAGTACCTATTAACCCAACATATACACCTAGTGAAATTGGGTATATGCTCATCACAGGCGATGTAAAAGGTATTGTGGCGCCTGAACAGCTTCTGCCAGTGTACGAGCAGGTGTATGAGCAGCTTCCGTCCATTGAAAGAGTCATCATTTGTGCAGAAAATGAATCGGCGTGCAGATCAAGCTTCAAGGAAGTATCTGATCGACTTGTTTTCTTTGGAAAGCTTGTGTCAGGTGTTGCGAATGAGAATGTACATCCTTCCATTCAGCCAGATGATACCGCTGTTATTTTATTTACATCTGGCACGACAGGAAAACCAAAAGGTGCAATGCTGACTCATTTCAACCTTTATTCAAATGCTAGAGATGTCGCTGAGTATTTATCGATTGATAAAAAGGACAAGGTCATTGCCGCTTTGCCAATGTTCCATGTTTTTTGTTTAACAGTCTGCATGAATGCACCGTTGATTCATGGTGCGACGATTTATGTCTTGCCGCATTTCAGCCCTTCAGAGCTTTTGCGCATGATGGAAAAAGAGAAGCCAACGCTATTTGTTGGTGTGCCCACCATGTATAACTATTTGTACCGCCAGGAGGGGCATGATAAAGCGATGGCATCTGTGAGGATCTGTATATCAGGCGGTGCCTCCATGCCTGTTGCCTTACTTCATGGCTTTGAGAAAAAGTTCGGTGTTACGGTGCTTGAGGGTTATGGATTATCAGAGGCATCACCAGTGACTGCATTTAATCCTCTTGACGGAAAAAGAAAACCAGGTTCTGTCGGGACTGACATTATGAATGTGAAGAATAAAATAGTGAATGAACTAGGAGAAGAAGTCGGTCCAAATGAAGTCGGAGAGCTGATAGCAAAAGGGCCGAACATCATGAAAGGCTATTACCAAATGCCAGAAGATACGGAAGCTGCACTAAGAGACGGCTGGCTGTATACTGGCGATTTGGCGAGAAGAGACGAAGAAGGATATATTTATATTGTCGACCGGAAAAAGGATATGATTCTTGTTGGCGGTTATAATGTGTATCCAAGAGAAGTAGAAGAGGTACTTTATCAACATGAAGCTGTAGCAGAAGCCGTTGTCATCGGTGTGCCAGACCCAAACACAGGAGAGGCAGTCGTCTGTTACATTTCCCCTAAGAAACATGCTCACATCAATCAAGAAGACATCATTACACATTGTTCACGCTATTTAGCGAAATATAAGCAGCCCCAAACGATCCATTTCATAGATGATATTCCTAAAAACACAACAGGTAAAATTTTAAGAAGAGCGCTAAAGGAAAAGTATCAAGCAGAAGAAAGTAAATAAAAAAAGGGAGTCTCTGATGAGGAGGCTCCCTTAGCATGTAGACAAATCCTCGCATCTCACGCCGAAAGAAGACAAAGGGATAAAAAGATCATTTTAGCTCTTTTGAATGGCTTCTTTTAACTGTTTCTGAAAAGATTTCGACTGTTTTTGATTCAGTTCATAAAACGTTCCATCAACTAAAAAAACGACTTGTGATCGGTCGGTCCAAAGCTGAAAGGTGGTGCCGTTTGTTCGTCCGAACATCACTTTGGCGATATAATCGGGCTTTTTTAAATTTTTCTTGAGATGATTGCTTGTTTGTCTGCCTTTATTTAATTCTTCAATTAGATCTTCTGCTGTGTCCTTATCATCTATTTCATACGAGATGGCTTCATTCGCTGGCGAGAGCAGCAATTTTTCTGCTCTATTCTCATCAAAGATTTCGCTCGTCCGGCTGAACACATAAAAGAAGGTGATGAATAAAAGTCCCAAAATCACAACTCCTGCAAGGATTTTCTTCATTTTGATCCTCCAACTCACTGTTATACATGTAGCTTCTCCGATTTTTGAGTCGCATAATCATTTTTTTCGCGAAAGCTTTTTCAGATGGGGCATGCTATGATGGAGCCACATGAGACAGGTTCTAAACGAAAAAAAGAGTGATTAGAATAGAGAGAGGAATGGAAAGGAGGCTGACCTGTGCGAGTACGTAAATGGGTAGCTCTTGCAACGGTAGCATACATATTGTACGGTCTTTTTATTTATTCATATTTGTTTCTAATGGGGGATTCATCGGTACCTGAAAGCGTAAAAGGGACAAGTGCAGATCCGCATACTTTTATGACAAGTCATGAGCTTGCGATCAGCGAGAATTTCTCGAACATACGGAACCTGCTGTATTTCATAACCATCCCATTAGATTGGTATGTCTTTTTCCTTTTGCTCATTTCAGGGTTTTCACGGAAAATAGCAGACTGGAGCCTGGCAGCAGCTCGTTTCACGTTTTTAAGCAAACTTGTGTACGTGTTTGTGCTGTCGTTTCTAACAATGCTCATTTCATTCCCAATTAAGTGGATTGGCTATCAGCTGTCTTTACACTACGGAGTATCTGCACAAAGTACGGCAAGCTGGTTGAAAGATCAAACACTGGATTTTTGGATTCAATATCCGCTCCTTGCCCTTTGTGCAATTGTGTTTTTTTGGCTGATTCAAAAGAGAAGAAAACGCTGGTGGCTGTATGCGTGGTGTTTGACAGTCCCAGTTACGCTGTTTCTCTTCTTTATACAGCCGGTCGTCATTGATCCGTTATATAACAATTTTTATCCACTAAAGGATCAAGCGCTTGAGAAGAAGATATTAACGCTTGCAGACAAAGCGCATATTCCGGCAGATCATGTGTATGAGGTCAATATGTCTGAGAAAACGAACACGATGAACGCTTATGTCACAGGAATTGGTGAAAATAAGCGTATTGTCTTATGGGACACAACACTTCAAAAGCTGAAAGACCGCGAAATTTTATTTATCATGGCGCATGAAATGGGACATTACGTCATGAAACATGTTTATATTGGATTAGCAGGATATTTAGTGCTGTCATTGGCCGGATTATTTGCGATCGATCGTCTTTATTTTTATCTTTATCAAAAAGGGGCAGCCACATTTCGTCTGAAGGTGTCACACGACATTGCTGCTCTTCCGCTTCTTTTAATCATCGTATCGATGCTGTCATTTGCAGCTTCACCTTTTACAAATGCAGTGTCAAGGCATCAAGAACGGGCAGCCGATGAATATGCGGTGAACATGACAAAAGACGGGGAGGCGGGCGTAACGTCTTTTCAAAAACTTGCAAAATCAGGATTGTCCCAGGTGAATCCACCGTTTCTAGTGAAGATTTTCCGTTATGGACACCCAACCATGATGGAGAGAATCATGGATATGGAAAAAGCGGCGGAAAAAGAGAAGCCGCCTAAAAAGCAGTAATAAAAAAATCCGGCTGGATCAGCCGGATTTTTTTTATCACACTTGGTTAGTTAGAAGCCGCTTGAACGTTGATTAACCCTTTTCCGTAATAGAATGAGTCACCAAGCGGTGTCGCTGTGCTTTCTAAGCGCTGGCGAACCTGTGAATTTGTTAGGTTCGGGTTTTTAGAAAGAATAAGCGCTGCTGCTCCTGCTACATGAGGAGACGCCATAGATGTTCCAGTATAAGATGTGTATCCGCTGCTTGGTACTGTACTTAAAATAGAAGTACCAGGTGCAGAAACATCTAATTCTGGACCTGCGCTAGAAGATGAATTTCTGACATTGTTACTGTTTACATTGGCAACGGCAATTGTAGAATCATATTTTGCTGGATAGCCAATTGTACTTCTAGAGCCACTAGAGCCAGAGTTACCTGCTGCCGCCACAACAACGACTCCACGGTTATTCGCTGTATCAACGGCATTTTTAAGCGCTGTTGAACCGCTTGGTCCGCCTAAGCTCATATTGATGACATCCATATTATTGGCTACAGCCCATTCAATACCGCTAATAATCCAGCTGTATTGTCCGTCGCCATAACGGTCTAATACTTTTACAGCATATAGGGAAGCGCTTGGAGCGACCCCGAGTACACCAATTGTGTTATCAAGGGCAGCAATGGTTCCAGCTACGTGAGTTCCATGTGATTGAAAGTCTTGGGTGGCATTTGGCTCTGAAGGGACGAAGCTCGCACCGCCTGCAACATTTAAATCAGGGTGTGCAGCGTGGATTCCAGTATCAAGGACAGCTACTTTGACATTAGCACCTTTATAACCTTGAGCGTGTACAGCTGGAGCTTTGATTTGAGGGATTCCATAAGGGACGGTTTGTGCATATGCTTCTGCTTTATGGTCTTCTTCTACGTAAGCAATGCTAGGGTCATGTTCAAGTTTTTTGGCGGCTTGTTCGGACATTTTCACTTGTGCAGCATTAATGAGGCGGTATTGTTTTTCTAGTTTTCCACCATTTTGAATGACAGCTTGTTTTTTAGAGCTGTTTGTGGTGGCAGAGGCTTTAAAACCAACAATATAGCTTTTTTCACTATCTGTTTTGGAGACCGTCTCGGCATTTGCCATGGAGCCTCCAAACCCTGCTGAAAACAGAAGAGGGACAGCCAATAAAACACTTGTCATCACATTTTTCTTTTTCACGCACATTCCACATCCCTTTTTTCTTATTTCAGAATAATCATCCGTAGTCTAATAGAATGATCCGTTTGATTATTCTGTATATTCAGTTTAAGGGAAGTAGGCAAATAAGAGTAGACCTGAATTTTTGTGAAAGTCCTAGCGAAAATTGGGGAATTAAGTCACTTGGAACTGGTGGTAAAATATGTTTATTCTATCATTTCAGCGATGATCTATTAAAAAGGGAGTATGCTTTTTTTCTCATGATCCATTTCTAGTTAAATATTCGATACCCGAAAAGCCATAAAATAGGTAGAATCGTCTAGCATCTATTTCGAATTTCGATATAAAAAAATATTATTTTATCATTGTTTTTGTCATAAAAAAGAACCTGCTAAGATAACAGGCTCTTTAAGAAGGGGTAGATTGAGTTAAATGGCTGACCACATTATAATCACGAACCTTCCATTTACCATCTGACCATTCCACATAATTTAAGCAAGCATTGACAAGTCTCGTGTTCTGTAGACCCATATGTTCATCAGCCAAAGTGGTGAGTAAAGCATGGATAGCAGCACCGTGAGCCACGATCAACACATGTTGATCTGGATAGGCTGCTCTGACTTTCTCAATTCCTTCTAACATTCGGTTTTGAATCGTCTCTAGTGGTTCCATATTTGGATACTGTTTATCTGGAAACAGCTTTTGACGTTCCTCAAACGACATGCCTTCAGCGTCACCGTAATCTCGTTCAATGAAATCATCCATGATGACAAGTGGGGCATGGACATGATTTAAAATCAAGTGTGCCGTTTCTTTTGCCCTTATGAGTGGACTGGAAATGACAACATCCCAATGGACATCCTTTAAGTAAAGTCCAGTTTGTTCAGCCTGCCATTTACCTGTGTCGTTTAAAGGGATATCTGTTCGTCCTTGAATTCGTTTCGCTGCATTCCAATCTGTTTCCCCGTGTCTGACTAGGCAAATTGTTGTCAATCAAATCCCGCCTTTTCTATCTTTTCTTCTATTATACTAAAGCAGAAGAAAAAAGGCTGTATTAGCGATTTGTCAGGCTAGTTAAGGATTCGACGGAGCTTGCGACTTGAGACACCGTTTGTTTGACTTCCTTCAATTCGTTAAGGAAGGTCTGAAGGTCAATTTCAATTTTTCCGTTTTGGTTTTTGCTTAAGTTCATGCTGCTGACGATATCATCAAAGAGTGAATTGATTTGAGTCATTTTTTCTTTACTGTCTGTCACAAGTAAGTTCACGTCCGCAATATGCTGGGACACAATGGCGATTTGTGAATTGGTATTGTTAACGAGTTCAGATACAGTTGAAACCGTTTTCTTTGTGTCCTCTGATAATTTGCGCACCTCGTTTGCAACGACAGCAAAGCCTTTTCCGTGTTCACCTGCTCGTGCAGATTCGATTGAGGCATTTAAAGATAACAAGTTCGTCTGCTCTGCAATACTTGTAACGATCCCAAAGATTTGTTCAATTTGTTTAGCGATTTCTTCAAGGCGCTTAATTTCTGTTTCAATTTTTGTCATGCTGCCGTCAATTTGATTCATTTGTGTTTGCTGAATTTCTAATTCTTTTTTACCGCCGATTGATTTTTCTTCAACCTGTGCTGAAATTTGTGTTCCAGCTTGTGACATGTCCGCCATCTCATCCGATTTTGAGACAAGCTTGTCAACTGCACTTGTTGTGTTTGAGAAGAGCGAAGCAAGCGAATTTGACGTTTCCGTGATTTTTGTATGAAGCTCCTGCTGCTGCTCTTCTGCTTCATCACGAATTTTAGAATATTCATTTTGGAATGTATCTAGGACAAGCTGCTGCTCTAAATTTAAAATTTTCGTTGTCGCTTTGACTGCTGTCTGATATTCTTTGAAATCTTGGATATGGTTTGCAAATAAATCCATAATTGATAGCAGAAGGTCTTGGAATGCGGCCATGTACCATTTAGGCTGGAGTCCAATCCGTAAATGAACTTGCGCAATTTTAATGCGTTTTGCCACATAGTTTTCGTCAATCACACCTGCAAACATTTCGCTAATATGAATGCGGAGTGTTTTTTTCAAACGATCGACAGAACTATTGTCTTGAATGATATGCATCAAGGAAGACTCGACTTCTAAATTTTTATAAAATTTATCAACGATATGTGCAATATCATCCTGAACAATTGAATTGAGCTGCTTTAATATCAATAGGTCATGCTGCGTCAGGTCGATCATTTTGATTTGTTTAGCGATGTCCGTATTGTTCGAGAAATTGATTCGTTTTATCCCATCATCCTGCTCTGTGAAAAAAGCAGTGTTTTTTCTTTTCGGTTCTTTTTTAAATAACAATGTGTTTGTCCCCCCATAATCATCACAAATATCAGACTTTATGTTTTTTATCGGATAATATTGGATTTTTTAAAGGGGAAGAGTGAAATTTTACTGTTCTTTATACGACCTTTTTAGTGGTTTTTTAGCAGGGCCTTCTACTACTTCTCCAGTAATAGAAAAACGTGAACCGTGACACGGGCAATCCCAAGTGCGGTCACTATTATTCCAAGCGACTTCGCAGCCTAGGTGAGTACACGTGGTATCGACAAGAAAGACATTTCCATCCTCTGATTTATAGGCGCCGCACTTTTTATGTTCATACGAGATAATGCCGCCCTCGCCTGGTTGTAAATCATCGATTGTTTGATCAGTTCGTTTGAATTTACCACTGATCAGCTTGGCAGCGACATTGGTATTTTCTTTTATGAAATCTTTGACGAAAGAGTCAGTAACAGGTCTTGATGGCGTAAAAATTGATTCGTATGGATTCGATTTTCCTTCAATTAAATCACCGATAAGAGTAGCAGCCACGTGGCTTGTGGTCATGCCCCATTTTCTAAAGCCGGTCGCTACAAAGATATTCTGGTGGTGTTTGGTCAGGCGGCCAATGTAAGGGATTTGATCCATTGTGACCATATCGTGTGTCGACCAGCGATACAGCACTTCTTCAATTCCAAGGGTGGCGTCTCCAAACGTTTCTAGTCCTTCATAGTGAGCGGATTCATCTCCGCCTTGTCCTGTTTTATGACCTTCTCCTCCGATGAGGACAACTTCCTCGCCGTGCCATTCTGCCGTTCTTAAAGAGTGAGCAGGCTGATCAATTCCGAGGTACATCCCGTCTGGGAGAGGCTTCGTCGTTTTGGCTGCTACGACATAGGATTGTTCTGGATGAATTCGGGTGAAGTAAAGTCCTTTCCCATCATAAAAAGGAAAGTGTGAGCATGAAATGATGTAGCGCCCTGTCAGATGATGTCCGTTTTTTGTGACGACAGCAGGCCTGTTTCCTTCTTTTACATCAATAGCGGTTGTTTGTTCAAAGATACGTACACCTCGCTCGAGGAGCTTGTCGATTAGCGCATTGAGATAATGAAGGGGATGAAACTGTGCCTGATTGGTCATCGCAAGGGCTGCTTTGATGTCAGCGTCAAAAGGAAGCTCTGTTTTCCATTCCCGGTCAATACCAAGCTGTTTGTAGGCATCTAATTCCTTCTTTAACTTTTTTACACCGCTTTCTTCCTTTGTATAAAGGTACGCATCTTTTATCTCTAGCTGACAATCGATGTCGTGCTCTTTGATACGAGCTTGAATGAGGTCTTTTGCTTTTTCGTTTGCTTCTACATACAAACGTGCTTTTGGCATGCCAATTTGTTGAATCAGCTCATAATAGTACACATCATGCTGTGAGGTGATTTTAGCCGTTGTGTGTCCGGTCGTGCCTTGCAGCAATTGTTCGGCATCAATGATGATCACATCTAATCCTCGCTCTGTCATTTCAAACGCCGCAGCGATACCGGTAATACCGCCGCCGACAATGATCACATCTGCTGTGAGATCTTCATTGACAGAAGGAAAAGAATGCTTCCGGCTGTCCGACAGCCATAACGATTTTGCCTCTTCCATTCCTTTATGTTCTTGTTCCATGTTGTCGCCTCCACTTAACTTGTTGTGTATAATTTTTCCACAATGATGAAAATCATACATCTGTAATGAAACAAGGGCGTCATACATAAAAAAGGAGCCAGCACATAAAAATAAACAAGATAAAAGGAAGGAGTGGACTAACGTGTCAACAAAGCAGCCGAAGAAAACATTGCCGCCTCAGCACCAAAATGAACGTCCTGGTCTTGAATATAAAATGAACCCTAGACCTGTCTTTGATCGTGAGGTGCAGGACAAAAAGTTAGCGGGAAAAACAGCCATTGTGACAGGTGGAGACAGCGGGATTGGAAGAGCAGTCTCTGTCTTATTTGCGAAAGAAGGTGCCAATGTCGCCATTGTTTACTTAAGTGAACATCGCGATGCCGAGGAGACGAAGGACTATATTGAGAAAGCGGGAGGCCGTGTCATCTTAATTGCGGGTGATTTAGGGGATGAGGCTTTTTCAAATGAGGTCGTCAAAAAAACAAAAGATGCGTTTGGTTCCATTGATATTTTGGTGAATAACGCCGGGGAACAGCATCCGCAAAAAAGCATTGAGCAAATTACCTCGCATCAGCTTCTTCGGACGTTTCAAACGAATATTTTTGCCATGTTTTATTTAACAAAGGCTGTTCTTCCTCATTTAAAAAAAGGAAGCAGTATTATTAATACAGCATCTGTCACCGCCTATAAAGGGCATGAAACATTGATCGATTATTCATCTACAAAAGGGGCGGTCGTCACATTTACGAGATCATTATCCTTATCGCTCATTAAACAAGGGATTAGAGTGAATGGGGTAGCACCGGGTCCCATTTGGACACCGCTGATTCCATCAACCTTTACGGAAAAAGAAGTCTCTGAATTTGGTGGGGATGTCCCAATGGAGCGTCCTGGTGAGCCAGTAGAGCTTGCACCGAGTTATTTATTTTTAGCAAGTGAAGATTCATCTTATATGAATGGACAAATGCTCCATGTGAATGGCGGAACCATTTTAAATGGATAAACAAAAAACTTGCGGTAAAGAGACAAGTTGCTGTCTCTCTGCCGCAAGTAAAATCATCATGATTGATGTAAGCAGTGTTCTGCATATTGAGCTGACAAGTCATTGAATCGCTTTTTATCACGCTGATCCAGTGCCTTATCAATCTCTTCTCTTAGGAAGGTTAAGCGCTGTTTATAAAGCGCCTCATCTAAAACCATTTGAATATAGATGTCTAAAATGGTGACGCCGTTTTCTTCGGTTTTTTGGGTGTTGCGGGACTTCATGAGCTCAGCATACGTTTTTTTCTCTTTCATAAAGAATCCCCCCGATGCCTTTTTTATAGTATATGGATTGGCGAAGAAAAAATCAACAAGAATTTATAATTTTTAGACAATTTATTTTTGAGCAGAATCGACATCACTTGTCCAATCGACAGAATGTGATATATCTTTAAAAAAAGCTTTTCGATAGATCGAATGGACTAAAAAATATGATAAAAAGATGATTTTTAATAAATTTTGAAAAAATCCTGTCGTTTCTTATATGTTGGTGATAGATTAATAGTATCTTAAATAACCAAATATTAACACAGGAGGAAATGAAGTGTCAGGAATTAGTGAAACACCTTTAGATTCATATGTCATTAATCAAACAACAATGGCGGTCCTTTCAGTTGAAGAAGGAAAAAGAGTATATTCAAAAGTCATCGAAAGAGAGACAAGCTTTTATGTTGAATTAAAGCCCCTGCAAATTATTGAACGCAGCTGCAGATTCTTCGGCTCAAGCTATGCAGGCAGAAAGGCGGGAACATACGAAGTAACAGGAATTTCTCACAAACCCCCAATTGTGATTGACTCATCCAACCATCTGTATTTCTTCCCAACCTATTCATCCAACCGTCCTCAGTGCGGCTGGATCTCCCACAAATACATTCATACCTTCCAGGAATCATCCCTCGGAGACACGGTGGTCACCTTTACAAATGAGCAAACCATCAAACTTGATGTCTCATATAAATCATTTGAGAGTCAGGTGCACCGAACAGCATATCTCCGAACGAAATTTCAAGATCGTCTTGATGGAGGTCTTCCTAAGAAACAAGAATTTATGCTGTATCCAAAGGAACAGCAGCTCAATCTCGTATACGATTTTATATTAAGGGAGCTTCGTAACAGATATTAATCAAAAGCCAGCGGCAGAGCAGCCGCTGGACCTCTTATCTCATATGGACTTCATGCAATGTAAAAAGGGGGACATACATCATAAAGATGAATTCATTGAAACCAAATACGTATGTCTCGTCGTCTATTGGTTGTATTGGGAAATGACAGGGAAATGTGAATCCTTAGACGTATTTTCATCTATTTATTCATAAATCACAGAAGTGACACGAGCTTGTCTGTTACAATAAAAGAAATCAATTCTTGCGAAGTATTTTTATGTAGTAAAGGATGCTTATATTTGACCGATATGAACGAGTGGGATGAAGAAATGGAGGCTCTGTATGAAAAAACAATCACATTTGGTGCTGCTATTTATCCTAACAGTGACATTACTAGCAGCCTGTCAGCAAGCAGGTCAATCGCCTTCAAAACAAGACGCAAAAGAAGCTGCTTATGAACAATGGGTTCAATCTTATATGGATGAGTTAAATGAATCATATGAAAAGATGACCGATCAGTTTATCTCAGATGGACATGGAAAAATTCAAACAAATAAAAAATTGACAGAAGCGACGAAAGCATTTGATCGTGTGATTCAAAAAGGGCTTGATCATCAAGAAGTTCCAGCCGCTTATCAAAAGGCCGATCAACAATTAAAGACAGGCCTGGCTTCATTTGAAAAAGGGGTTAGTAAGGTGGAGAAGCTCTTGAAGCATCCCGATCAAGAAAAGCTGTTTATATCCGCTACCCATGATTTTCAGGATGGCTTGCAGCAGACAGCCGCATTTATTGAAGAAGTAGGTCAGATTCAGCAATCATCCTAAAAAAGCTTGGAAGGTTTACTTCCAGGCTTTTTTAGATGTGCAGTATTTTCTTTAAACGGCGAACGCCCTCTTGAATCATGCTATCGTCCGTACAGGCGAATCCTAGCAGTAATCCCTTTCGATTGCTTTCAAAACAATAAGGACTTAAGGGATAAATGCCAACGCCAGCTGCCTTTGCTGCTTCAATGCTTCCTTTTTCATCAAAGTCTGGTGCTCCTTCTAAAAAGACATGAAGGCCCGTATCGGTTCCATAGATACGGAAGTGTTTGTCAAATTGATGTGCCAAAAGGGCTTCCATCATGGCAGCCTGTCTTTTTTTATAGAGCTGTCTCATTCGCCTGACATACCGCGTGAATTCTCCTTCTTTGAAAAAAGAAGCGAGTGTGATTTGTTCCATAATGGGCAGCTGTCTTTGAATGAGTGATTGCAGTGCGGCAATTTCTTTTATGACTGCTTTGGTGCCGATAATGGCAGCAAGGCGGATGCCAGGCGCCAGCACCTTTGAGAAGCTTAAGATGTAAATCACATGCTCGGGTGCTTCTGAAAATAGGGAAGGGAGCGGCCCGCCATGGTAACGATAATCTCCATCAAAATCATCCTCTAATATATAAGACTGATGGCTGACAGCAAACTTTAGCAGCTGCTGCCTTCTGTTTACACTCATACATACTCCAGTTGGACGCTGATGGGAGGGCGTCACAGCAATCAGTTTTGTTCGGTGGGGCAATGTATTCACCACCATTCCTTCTTCATCAACTGGTGCGGGGTGAATGTTCATTTCGCGATGCATAAACGACAGCCTTGCCCCAGGGAAACCTGGATCTTCTACAGCTACTGTATCCCCTTTTTTAAGCAATACCTGTGAAATCAAATCAATGGCTTGCTGGGTGCCACCTGTTAACACCATTTGATCTTCTTCTACTTCAATCCCGCGCTCAACAGATAAATATTGGCGTATTTCTGAACGCACTTCCCATAATCCATGCGGGGAGGAATAGCCCCAATTCTTCATGTCTAATCGCTGTAATGCTTTCATGAGCGAGCGTTTCCATATGTTTTGAAAGTGGTCATCGATCGCCGGTTCCTGATGACGAAAATCAATATCGAGCTTCTCATGAAATTGATTGGCTGACAGCCAATGATCCATTTGTTTTTCAGCTTCTTCAAAGTGAGGTCTTATCGGAGGTGGGAAAGGCGGTTCACTTTGATGGGGAGGGGAAGCTGTATATTGATCACTTGAAATGACCTTTGTACCGCCTCTTCTAGATGTGCTGACGTAGCCTCTTGCCAGCAGTTCATCGTAGGCAAGCTGGACGGTTGATCTTGATACATTAAGCTCCTGTGCGAGCACTCTTGTCGGTGTTAACTGATCGTCAGGATGCAGTTTTTGTGAATGAATTTTTTGAATGATCTCATTTACGATTTGCTGCCAGAGCGGGGTAGCGCTTGAACGGTCTAAATGAATATACATTGTGCACCTTCTCTCGTTTTCACATCATAAGATGATGATGACACGGAATTATGGACTGGTCAATAGTGCCGTTTTTGGATGTAGGAAGTAAGCCAAATGGTGTGTACACTGTTCTCATATGCAATGATATAGAGGAGAGAGTCAAATGATCCCAGCATCCAAAGAAGAAACGGCACACTTATCCATGATCCCGTTTATTTTCGTTTTACTTGGTCTTTTTATGATTACGATTGCTGTCAATCTGCAAGTGCCCCTTTATACGGCATATGCAGAACAAGCAGGGTACGGAAAGGCGGCAACAGCACTTGTATTTGCCGCGTATGTCTTCGGTCTCATTCCAGTTTTGCTTTTTCTTGGCGGTATTTCTGACCGGGCTGGACGCAAACCGATTTTATTGGTTGCGCTTAGCTTTTCGTTATGTGCCACTTTGTTGATGATTGTACATCCTTCCATACAGATGCTTTTTGCTGCCCGGCTGCTGCAAGGTGTCGGTCTTGGTCTTAGTGTTGGAACATGCACCGCATATTTAATTGCTTTATATCCTGAGAAATCAAGCTGGATTCCAACTTTTATTGCATTATGCAGCTCGGTTGGATTTGGGGGTGGTGCTCTTTTTACAGCACTTCTTTCTTTTCAGCGTGTGTCCCTCACGCCGCTTAGCTATTGGATTGTGCTGTCCTTTTTATTCTTAACTATTGTGGGTGTCTTCTTTTTCGTGCCGCCTGTCCAAGGAGATTCAGGTAAACCGATGATGAATATGCCAAGATTTCCAAAAGGAACAATGTCGGCGAATGCAGCCATTGCTATCGCGTGGTCGGTGTGCGGCCTTGTCATTTCAATTTTGCCAGCACAGCTTAAATTAAATGGTTATGAATTGTGGGTAGGACCGGCGCTCTTTTTGATTAATATGGCAGGTGTCCTGATGCAGCCCTTTGTGCGTAAGATGAATAGCAGCACAGCGCTTCTTTTGGGGTTTATATGTCTTCCATGCGGATATGGCCTCTTGCTATACGGTGCAAACAGCGGATCTATCTTCCTTGTGCTTGCCGGAACGATGCTGGCGGGTACTGCCTGCTATGGATTTACTTATTTAGGTGGACTTCAGCTCATTGTTGAGCGGGGGAAAAAAGAGGCGGCTAGAGCCGTTGCAGGCTATTACTTGTTTGCTTATTTAGGTCTTGGTATTCCAAGTGTGTTTGTTGGCCTCTTCGCTGATATTTACGGTACTCAGATCGTATTAATCCTCTTTTTCTTACTCGTTGTGGCTGCCTGCCTCATTTTATTCATCTCAGGTGTCAGACAGAAACAAAAGTAAGGTGTCGATCTTTCTCTTTCTCCTCCAATTCGTTTAAAATATAGAGAGGAGAGGGGAAGATGAACATGAAAAAAGTGCAGCTGGACGGCGCAGTTTGCAGGTCACAAGAAGAGCTTCATGATCAGCTAAAAACCATTTTACACCTTCCTGATTATTACGGGAAAAACCTTGATGCTCTTTGGGACTGTTTAACAGGAGAGGTGAATCTTCCAGTAGAACTGACATGGGTGAATTTTCAAACGAGCAAAGACGCTCTTGGCGATTATGCTGAGAGCTTGCGTCAGTTATTTCAAGAAGCAGAAGAAGAACTGAAGGGACAATTTCAATTTGATATTCAATCATGATGGAAAAAGCAGCCGCAGCCGCAGGCTGTTTTTTGATTTAAATTTGTAAATAGGTGAGCTGTGAGCTGTCTGAAGTTTAAGATTGTGGATTCATAAAAATATGTTGTATGAAGGAAACTTTCATCAAAATATGTTATAGTGGGACCTACATTGATAGACTAAGATAGAGTGAGGGTTCGGAAAGGATGAAAGAAAAAACAAGATCAAAAAGAAGACTAAGGCCTTGGGTAAAAGCCGTGCTGTTTATCATGGCATTTGTCATGGTGATGGCAGTGTCCGTGACTGGATACGCATATTATAAAATTTCAAAAGCGTCGAATAAGGCCCAAGTATCATTAGAAAGAGGAGACACCTCGCAAAAGCGTGTGAAAGCTTTTGATCCGGGAAAAGACAGCTTTTCGGTGCTGCTTCTTGGAATTGACAGCCGTCCAGGTGAAACGGTAGACGAAGCAAGAAGTGATGCGGTCTTACTGGCGGCGGTGAACCGAACAGACAAAACCATTAAGCTTCTCAGTATTCCTCGTGATTCCTATGTGGATATACCGGGAAGAGGATATGATAAAATTGCTCACGCCCATGCGTTTGGGAGTGCAGATTTGTCAGTCAAAACGGTCGAAAACTTGTTGAACATTCCTGTAGACTATGTGATTTCAGGGAACTTTAAAGCATTTCAAGACATTGTGGATGAGCTAAATGGAATTGATGTAACGATTGAAGATGAGAGCATCGTAAAGCAGATGGAAAAGGATTCAAAAGGAAAAGTTCAAGTGCAGACAGGCACTCATAGACTGAATGGCGAAGAAGCTTTAGCCTTTGTGAGAACGAGAAAAGCAGACAGTGATCTCATGCGCGGAAAGCGCCAAATGGAAGCACTTCAAGCCATCTTTGAAAAATCTAAATCGATTTCTTCGATCCCGTCATACGACAACATCATTGATACGCTTGGTGATAATGTCTCAACCAATCTTTCCATGAAACAGTTCATCGGTCTTTTTCCATTACTGAGCTCATTGAAATCAGTAGATACCATTCAGCTAAAGGGTCATGATTATCAGCCTGGGAATGTGTATTATTTTGAGTTAGATGGACCAGAATTAAACGAAGTCAGAACAGAGCTGAGAAAACAGCTTGAATTATCATAAATAAGTAGGAGCCTGCCGCCGCGGCAGGCTTTTTTTGCATGGGTACCGCGCCGCATTTCAGCCTATAGTTCATTTGTTTGTTGGAGAAAATATCGAGTCAGCAGTTCCTCTACCCGGTGACGTATACGCGGATTAAAGTATTTATGCTTTTCTTCATAGCCATTTATGATAAATAGGTACGTTGTAAATCCCTCATCGTGTTCAATTTGCTGTACTTTCATACTTTCTTTACGTAAATGCTGCTTCAGTTCATAAAGTGCTTTCTGTGCTTCCTTTAACACAGAGGTCACAAGCTGAATGTATGGTTCATTTAATTTAAATGTTTGATGTTGTTTTAAGTGTGTCAGATCACGATTGAGGATGGAGATGACCATAGGAAGAAAGATGGCCTGTTCCATCATTTGAAGCTGTACTCTTGATAGTCTCGTCATGTCTAAGCCTGCTTTCTTTATAAATAGAACAAACGTTCCTATTTATTATATCGAATGAGTCAAACAATCTCAAGGGGGGGCGAGTGGGATTTATTTGTATATTTTTATGTTTTCCATGTAAAATGAAATGTAGACAAACCTTGAAGGAGTCAAACAAGTTGACATCATTTCTTTCTCTATTTACTCATGAAAATATCACATCATTTTTTGAAAGCTACAAGGCCTTTGGACCAATTGTCGCTATATTGCTTCCTCTAATTGAAGCATTTCTTCCTTTTTTACCACTCGTGGCGTTTGCGGTGGCAAATGCAAATGCATTCGGCCTTTGGGAAGGCTTTTTATTAACCTGGATCGGTGCAAGTGCAGGTTCTATTCTTGTCTTTTTACTGATCAGAAAATTTGGACAGATGAGAATGCTGAACTTTATTAGCAGACACCCTTCCATTAAGAAATTAATGCTTTGGGTAGAGAAACGGGGATTTGGTCCGTTATTTATTTTACTCTGCTTTCCTTTTACACCTTCTGCTGCCGTCAATGTGGTAGCAGGCTTATCAAGAATTAGCATGTGGCAATTTTCATTAGCTGCTTTAGCTGGTAAGTGTGTCATGCTCTTTATCATTAGTTTTATTGGTTATGACCTTTCTGCCTTAGTAAAGAATCCGTTAAGAAGTGTTTTTGCGGTTCTAGTTATCGTTTTATTATGGTATGTTGGAAAGAGAGTAGAAAATAGGTTGAACATTCGAATGAGCAAGCGTGAGGACAAAGGAGGCTCTTAATGAAAAAGAAGCCATTGTTATGGTTGATGATTATTACATGCATCGTCTTATTGTTCCAGGTAAAGAATTTCATGTTTGTGAAGTATAAAGTAGAAGGGGTTAGTATGGACCCCACATTTACAGATGGAACAGAATTATTAATCAACAAGTTCTCGCCAAAACTCACGAAAATTAGCCGGTTTGATTATGTGTTATTTCACGGACCAAAAAATCAAATTTTGATCAAACGGGTCATTGGGCTCCCGGGAGAATCGATCAAGTATGTCGATGATCAGTTATTTGTGGATGGGGCAAAATGGAAAGAACCCTATTTAAAAGAGCAGAAAAAACATAAAATGGGGAATGTCCTGACAGGGGATTTTCAGCTGAAAGCCATCACAGGACATGATAAAATCAAAAAAAACCATTACTTCGTGATCGGAGATAACCGAATACATAGCTTTGACAGCCGGCATTTTGGAACGATTTCAAAAGATCAAGTAGTTGGTGTCAAAAGAAATCAGGATAAATAAAAAAGAGGCGCTCTGCACATGCAAAGCGTCTCTCTTTTTTATTTAGCGGCTTTATATTCAGGATGTCTTTTTGCCCAGACATGATGTAAGAATCGAAAAAACGGTGGCAGCATAGCTATGACAAGAATGATTCTAACGACTTGTACAGCTACTACAAAGGTTGAGTCCTCATGGAGTGTAACTGCTGTTGTTGCCATTTCTGCAATACCGCCAGGCGAAAAGGCAAGAATGGCTGTAATGACAGAAATCCCTGTGACCTCAGCAATGGCAATTGAACTGAGAACCGTTGCAGCAATTAGTCCAGCTGAGCTGACGACTGCTACAATTAACGTGTTTTTTAGTCCGACAAACATCTGTTTATTCATTTTTGAACCGATGGTTGCACCTAGAAATACCTGTGATGCGATATTCGCTTGTGCTGGCCAATAAGGAATCAAATCATGACCTATGAGCGCACCTGCACCTACTTGAAGAGCAGCAACTCCTAACATGCTGCCAATCAGCCAAGGGGCAGGGAAATGAAGACGAACCGCTAGGCGTGACATAAGCCAGGCACCTAAAATAAGTGCAGCAGTCCACGAGATGTTTGACAGGGTGAAAACACCGGATGAAAAGGCGCTCCCTTGAATGCCTGCAGCTGCATCCGCTGGATTTTTTGTATTTAAATAGAACACCGTAAAAGGGATGGTGAGTACCACCATTAATACACGTGTTGTTTGTACGAGACTGACAACGGCTGTATTTGCTCCAACCTCTTGGGCAATCCCTGGCATAGCAGATAAACCGCCTGGTGCTGTGCCGACAAAGCTGGTCAGCATATCTGTTTTACTCAGCTTCCATAAGGCAAAGCCAGAGAGCATCGCCAGTAGAATAGAAAAAACGAGCATGAAACTCACAGGGAGCCAATGTTCAGCGAAAATATGAAGAACTTTCATGTTCATTTTTTGTCCGAGTTCGATTCCGAGAATAAATTGACCAAGGAGTAGCCATCTGCTGTGAATACGCAAGGTGTTGTTTCCTTTACGCTGAAACAGGGTGGGACGTCGCATGGCAATAAATGCAGCTGTGATTAATGTACCGATCATCCAGCCAATAGACATTCCTGTTAAAGACAAAAGAAAACCACCTAAACCGCTTATTGCGATCAAAATGAGATCGGTTCGAAGGCTGTTTCCTTGTTTCATCACATGTAAACCTTCTTCCTGTAATTTTGTTCAGTAAGTGAAATGTTGTTATCTTCACTATAATACAAAAGTCTCTATAAATAAAATACGAATTTTTTTACCATTTTCATAAGATTAACTTATCAAGAACCTGACAGCTTCTTAATAAAAGTGAAGATATAATTTTTACCAAAAACAAAAACAAATATACAACGATTTTCCCCTATTTTTGTTATCAGTTGACTATCATTTTCAATTACACTACAATCCTTAGTGTGAGGTGATAACATGAAAATTCCTTCTTTTAAATATAATGAAAAGGGATTGAATCGTTTTTTCGGTCCTTTAGAGGGAAGAATTATGGAGATCCTTTATCAAGGTGAGGATATGCCGATTAAAGAAGTGCAGCAGAAGCTGTCAGATGAAAAGCCGATTAATTTCAACACGGTGATGACTGTGCTGAACCGCTTAACCGAAAAGGGAATTGTGGAGAAGAAAACAAAAGGGCGTTCATCTATTTATAACCCCATTTTAACAAAAGAAGAATTTCTAAATGAGCAGACAAAATGGATTACGCAAGGTCTGATGGACGATTTTGGTCCACTGGCAGTGAATCATATGGTGGATGCAATTGAAAGTGCTGACCCTGAATTACTCAAAGTGCTTGAAGCAAGGCTGGCATCCAAAAAAGAGGAGCAGCAAAATGAATAAAATGAAATCGAGCCTGCTATTTTTAGGCGGTATATTGATTGGTTTAACGATTTTTTATCAGATGGGGTATTACGTGCTTTCAAGCTTTTTTGGTTGGAATCAAGCATATAATCTCATTCATGTATGCCAATCTGTTCTCGAATTCTATGGATTCACTCCTTTGAAATATTTTCTAGATGCTTTAGTCCTCTACACACTGGGATTTGCGATTTTCTATATGACGAAGCAAATCAAAACGTACATTCAATTCAAGCAAAATCTCATGCTTGCAGTTGATCACCACTCGACCGAATCTTTATCTGAGAAATATGCAAACGACATCATTGTGTTTCATTGTCATGAACCGCTTGCTTTCGCCATGGGGATGCTTCACCCAAAGGTCTACTTATCAACGTCTCTCATGGACATGCTGGATGAAGAGGAGATTGACGCTGTTGTTCATCATGAATTGCACCACAAATACAGCTATGATCCTTTAAAGGCCTTCACACTCTCAATGCTCACAAAAGTTATTTGGTACATTCCAGTGTTAAAGCATATGAGACAAAGCTATTCCGTTTTTCGTGAAGTGATCGCAGATGACTATGCGATCCGGCAGACAGGCACTGAGCTTGGAGTAGGGCAAGCCCTTTTGAAACTCATTAAAAAGAGAACTCAGTTTCAAAAACAAACGAAGTTTGCGGTATCCTTTGGAGATCGGGCATTGAATTTAAGAATACAAAAGATCTTAAATCCAACATACAATATTCCTTTCAATGTACCCATCATTCCCATTGTCACATCAACCATTCTCATGGTGGTCTTAATGATTATGCTTAATCTAAATTACTAATTTTTTTTACTAATTAACATTACATTATGTAGTGTAAAAACAGGAGGAAATCACTATATGAAAACGAATCAAGAAATAGGAACACTTTTTGTACGTGTTATTCTAGGTATTATCTTCTTTCTACACGGACTTCAGGCATATCAAGGGGGTCTGGGAGGAACAGCGGCATTCTTTGGACAAATCGGTATACCTGAATTTATGGCCTATATTGTGAAGACAATTGAGCTAGTCGGTGGTATCGCCTTGATTTTAGGTCTAGGAACACGTATTTTCGCAGCATTATTTGTACCAATTATGGCTGTGGCGATTATGACGGTTGGTTTTTCTAAAGGATTTGTTGGCGGTTATGAATTTGAACTATCACTGCTTGTCATGGCGCTTTATTTAACACTTAGCGGCAGTAAGATGCTGTCCATTGATGGGCTGCTAAAACATCAGCAGCAAAGCAATGAAGCAAAATTTCATTAAACGATCATGAAAAAAACTCCTTCTGCTATGTGTGGCAGAGGAGTTTTTTTATTTATCAAATTGTTGTTTTCACGTTTGAAAAAGGGAAAGAGATGAGAGGTTTGCTGAAAATAGTCCTTTATTTTATAGATTGAATGAACAAAAAGACGATTTCATTTTTTGACGGAACATACGATCTCCTATTAAAATAGGACTATCTAAGACACATGGTGCGTTAAAAGATATAAAAACCATACAGCATGCTGCTGTTCATCTTGAGCAATACGTTTCATCAGCTCTTTTGTTCCTTGATCCCGGACATAATCTGATACCGTTAAGTAAAAATCGACCGTTCTTTGTTCATCTTTAAATGCGAAAAGAAGCCCTTCTCTAAATTGATCTGGACAAGGTTCTGTTACGCTTGGTTTGTGGTTTTTACCTGTTAAAGAATAATATAGCTTTGTAAATAGTTGATAGTGTCTGACTTCATCCTGGCGTATTTCTTGAATGATTTTTTTTGCCTCAGGAGTTTTTGCTCTTTGGGCAAGTTTTTCGTAGCATTGGATCGCAGAATATTCACCATTGATCGCTTTTTCAAGGTCAGAAATGATCCTTGTGTTTTGGCGCATGTCATATGGCGAGTAGTCATAATAACCGTAATACATGATATTGCCAGCCTCCTTTAAGTTCATGATGGTTTATGATATGAGAAGAGTTAGGAAAGGTGCCTATATCTTTTTAGGAAGGAGAAGGGGAAAATAGCTATTTAATTCTATTTTCGCTAGAATATGAGTACATAAGAAAGGTGTTGTGGAGCGTGGAGATTCAGTTTTTAGCAGGCAGATCGGGGAGTGGAAAAACGACTGCAATCTTAGAGGAAATCAAAGAACAGCTTCGGCTAGATCCGCTGGGTCCGCCAATCATTTTTTTAGTCCCGGATCAAATGACATTCTTAATGGAGTACGAGCTTGCAAAAACGTCTGAAGCTGGCGGGATGATCAGGGCCAAAGTATTTAGTTTCACGCGTCTTGCTTGGTCTATTTTACAGCAGACTGGCGGAGCGAACCGGCAATTTGTGACAAGCACAGGAATTCAAATGCTTTTAAGAAAAGTAATTGAAGAAGAGAAAGAAAAGTTTAAGGTATTCAAAAAAGCGAGTGATAAGCCAGGGTTTGTCGAGCAAATCGAAAAGACGATGGCTGAGTTCAAAAGATACTGCATGCTGCCGGAGGATATTGAAAAAATTGCATTATCGAGCATACATTCAGAATATACAGAAGAAAGACGGGCAGGCGAAAAATTGCATGATCTGCATGTTCTTTATCAGCAGATGGAGCAGCATTTACAAGATGAATATGTGCACTCAGAAGACTATTTGACGCTTCTCACGCAGCAAATTCCTCTATCTGAAGAAATAAAAGGAGCACATATTTATATAGATGGCTTTTATCAATTTACACCGCAGCAGCTTCTCGTCATTGAACAGCTTCTGCTTCATGCTGAGAAAATAACGGCTGCGTTCACAGTGGATCGTTCCTATCATGATAAGCAGCCAAATGAACTTGATTTATTTCGTATGACTGGTAAAACGTATTTCCAGCTCTATCAGCTTGCTAAAGAGTGCGGAGCGGCCATTTCTGAGCACATTTTGGAGAGAAATAACCGACATCTTCATACGCCAGATCTTGCTTATTTAGAACGCCAATATGAGCAGAGACCGGTGCAGCCATATCAGGAAGTAACCCCTCATCTCACAGTGTCTAAAAGTGCGAGTAAACGAGCTGAAATTGAGGGAGTAGCGAGAGAAATTCTTCATTTAGTGAGAGAAGAAGGACTTAGACTGCGAGATATTACAGTTGTCGCGCGGCATGTAGATGACTATAAAGATACGTTAAAAGAGGTTTTTCGAGATTACGATATTCCTTTTTTTATTGATGGAAATGAATCAATGCAGTATCATCCGCTCATTGAATTGATTCGTTCGAGCTTGGATGTCATAAAAGGAAACTGGCGGTATGAGGCCGTGTTTCGCTGCGTGAAAACAGAGTTCTTATTTCCGCTCGAACTTGCCAAAAACAAAGCGAGAGAACAGGCAGATCAGCTTGAAAACTACTGTATTGCTTATGGTGTAAAAGGAGAACGCTGGACAAACGGCTCCCGTTTCCACTACAGACGATTCCAATCTTTAGATGAGGATTTTGGACAAACAGATCAAGAAATTGAAATGGAACAGATGCTGAATGATGTAAAGGAATGGATTGCACCTCCGCTTTTCAAATTGCAAAAAAGGCTGAAAAAAGCGCAAAAGGTAAAAGACATGGTGGAGGCAGTCTATGTCTTTTTAGAGGAAATACAAGTGCCAGATAAACTTGAAAAAGCTAGGCTGGAAGCAGAAGAAGCAGGTAGATTAGCTGAAGCCATGCAGCATGGACAAGTATGGGATGCTGTTATTCAATTAATGGATGAATTTGTTGAAATGCTCGGTGAGGAGGAGCTCTCATTTCCTTTATTCCAGCAAATGATGGATACAGGATTGGCCTCTTTAAAATTCGCTTTAATTCCGCCTTCACTCGACCAAGTATTTATCGGAAGTATGGATTTATCAAGAATGTATCAAGTGAAGTGTATGTTTATCATTGGGGTAAATGATGGCGTTATTCCCGCACGCCCTTCTGACGAAAGTGTCTTGTCTGAGGATGACAGGGAATGGTTAAAGCGAGCAGGAGCAGAGCTGGCAGAGACAGGAAAGGAACGGCTGCTAGATGAGCAATTTTTAATTTACCAGGCGCTGTCGAGTCCATCTCATCATTTGTATCTGTCTTATTCAGTGTCAGATGAAGAGGGGCGCTCTTTATTGCCTTCAACTCTTATCAAGTATTGTCAGGAGCTTATGCCAAATCATCAGCATGCTTTGTATGTGTTAGACCCGGAACAGCTGGATGACGAGGAGCAATTAAAATTTGTAGCGAATGAGCATGTCTCGTTATCGTATACTGTCTCGCAGCTGCAGCAATGGCTCAACCAATATCCCATCAGTGGTGTATGGTGGAGTGTTTATAATTATTTGATAACGTCAACTCATCGGGATGTATCAAAAAACATCTTGTCGAGTTTGTTTTTTACAAATCGAGCAAAGCGCTTAAAACCAAACGTCACAAAAGAACTTTACGGTGATCACATTCAAGGCAGTGTTTCAAGAATGGAGAAATTCAATGCGTGTGCATTTTCTCACTTTGCTTCCCACGGGTTAAAACTAAAGGACCGGCAATTTTATAAATTGGAAGCACCCGATATCGGCCAGCTGTTTCACTCGGCTTTAAAGCATATTTCAGATACGCTTGTTGAACAAAAAAAGGATTGGAAAAACTTAACGAAGGATGACTGTGTCAACTATTCAAGACATGCAATCGAACAGCTTGCTCCGCGTCTTCAAAAGGAAATCCTCTTAAGCTCTAATCGGCATGCTTATATTAAAGAAAAACTCCAAAAAATCTTGATTCGGGTCTCTTCTATCTTAAGTGAGCATGCAAGAGTGAGTGGATTTTCTCCCGTTGGACTTGAGTTAGGGTTTGGCGGCCAAGGACCTCTTCCGCCGTTTACTTTTCAATTGAAAAATGGCTGCACGATGGAGCTTGTCGGAAGAATTGACCGCGTAGATAAAGCAGAAGGTTCAAAAGGGCTGTTGTTGAGAATCGTCGACTACAAATCGAGTGAGAAAGGTCTTGATCTAGCAGAGGTATACTATGGGCTGGCCTTGCAAATGCTCACTTACTTAGATTTAACCATTACGTATTCGAAGGAATGGCTCGGTGTAGAAGCAACGCCAGCTGGCATTTTATATTTCCATATCCATGATCCGCTTATTCAAGCACCGATTCCGCTTGCAGAGGATGAAATTGAGCAGGAAATATTCAAGAAATTTAAAATGAAAGGTCTATTGCTTGAAGATGTAGAAGCGGTAAAGCTAATGGATCAAACGCTTGAATCAGGAAGATCACAAGTCATTCAAGCCGGTTTGAAAAAGGACGGATCTTTCCGTTCTGACTCTGCTGTTTTAAGTGAAGATCATTTCCATATACTCACACAGCACGTTCGGCGCACATTTGAAGAAGCAGGCGAAAGAATTACAAATGGTGAAGTAGCCATTAATCCATATAAATTGAAGGATCAAACACCATGCCGCTTTTGTTCATTTAAGTCTATTTGCCAATTTGATGAATCGATAGAGGATAATGAATTTAGAGTGCTATCATCTGAAAAGGATGATGTTGTGATAGACCGGATCAAAAAAGAAGGGGATCAGTATGCAAATACCAAAACCGAATAACAGTACTTGGACGGATGACCAATGGGAAGCCATCGTTTCAGAAGGACAAGATATCCTTGTTGCGGCGGCAGCAGGGTCAGGTAAAACAGCTGTTTTGGTTGAACGGCTGATTCGAAAAATGACCCGTCCAGAAGATCCAGTTGATGTGGATCGTCTGCTCGTTGTGACTTTCACAAATGCATCTGCGGCAGAGATGAAGCATCGGATCACAGAAGCACTTGAAAAGGAATTAGCGAAAAACCCCGGGTCCCTTCATATGAGAAGACAGCTGTCGCTCATGAATCGTGCCAATATTTCTACCTTGCACTCCTTTTGTTTGCAGGTTCTGCGCACCTTTTATTATGAAATTGACCTTGATCCAGGCTTCCGGTTGGCTGATCAAACAGAAGGAGAATTATTAGGAGATGAAGTGTTAGATGAACTGTTTGAGGATGAATATAAGGCTGGAAAGCCATCGTTCTTTGAACTGGTTGATCGCTATACTTCTGACCGCCATGATTTAGACTTGCAATGGCTTGTGAAGAGAATTTATGAGTTTTCCAGATCTCACCCTTCACCTGAGCAATGGATGAGGGCATTTCTTTCTCTTTATGATGTAGATGCTCAAACAAAAGTAGAACAATTACCGTTTTACCCATATATCAAAGAGGATCTTTCTCTCGTTTTTCGAAGCTGTCTCGAACTACTCGAACGAGCTCTCGCCCTATCAAAAGAACCGGGCGGCCCGGCACCGAGAGCAGAAAATTTTATAGATGATTTAGAGCAAGTCAATGAATTAATCAGGCACCAAAATGATTTTGAAAAGCTTTACGAGCTTTTGCCAAACATCAATTTTAAAAGGCTCAAAACATGTAAAGGGGACGAATATGACCCTGTGCTGTTAGAAAAAGCCACAGATGCACGCAATCAAGCAAAAAAACAATTAGAAAAACTTAAAGATGAATACTTTATGCGCAGTCCAGCCCAGCATTTGAAAAGCTTAGCTGAAATGAAGCCGGTGGTCGAAACACTTGTGGAGCTTGTCATCCAATTTGGACAGCGTTTCGAAAAAGCGAAGCAAGAAAAATCAATCGTGGACTTTTCGGATTTAGAGCATTATTGCTTACGCATTTTAGCAGAGCAGGATGCGGAAGGAAATTTGATCGAAACAGAAGCGGCCAAGTACTATCAACAGCAGTTTGAAGAAGTGCTCGTTGATGAATACCAAGATACAAACCTTGTACAAGAAACGATTTTAAAGCTTGTATCTAAAGGGGAACATGCCGCAGACGGCAACCTGTTTATGGTTGGTGATGTAAAGCAGTCCATTTATCGCTTTAGACTGGCTGAGCCCATGCTCTTTTTAAACAAATATAAACAATTTACACCAGACGGCAAAGAAACAGGGAAGAGAATCGATTTAAATAAAAACTTCCGCAGCCGTTCAGATGTGTTAGACAGTACGAACTTTTTGTTCAAACAGCTGATGGGGGAAACAGTTGGAGAAATTGAATATGATGAACAAGCTGAATTAAAGCTTGGAGCGAGTTATCCAGAAAGCGAAGATACAACGACAGAAATGCTTCTTGTCCATTTAGATCAACAGGAAGCAGAAACTGACGAAGAGCGAGAAGAACTAGAGACCGTACAGCTTGAAGCGAGAGTCATTGCTAAAAAAATAAGAGAATTGGTGGAGCAGCCATTTCAAGTGTACGATGCAAAACAGCAAATGACCCGTAACTTGCAGTATCGGGATATTGTGATTTTGCTTCGTTCTATGCCATGGGCCCCGCAAATGATGGAGGAATTGAAGAAACAGGGAATCCCTGTGTATGCGAATCTTTCTTCCGGTTATTTTGAAGCAACAGAGGTGTCTGTCATTCTTTCTCTGTTAAAAGTCATCGATAATCCATATCAGGATATCCCGCTTGCAGCTGTATTAAGATCACCACTTGTCCATTTAGACGAAAATGAAATGGCACTGATTCGCACGAGTGATAAAAAAGGCACTTATTATGATGCTGTGAAGGCATTTATGAGGGTGACTCATTCAGATCACCCTACATGCAAAAAACTAGAACGGTTTTTCAGGTTGCTGCGTAAATGGCGTGATTTCTCGATGAATCATTCAGTAGCGGAATTGATTTGGGAAGTATACCGCGATACGCATTATCTAGATTACGTTGGCGGGATGCCTGGAGGCAAGCAGAGACAGGCGAATCTCCGCGCTCTTTATGATCGATCAAAGCAGTATGAAAAAGCTGCCTTTAGAGGGCTGTTCCGTTTTCTTCGTTTTATCGAAAGAATGCAGGAGCGTGGAGATGATCTTGGTGCGGCAAAAACGTTCAGTGAAACAGAAGATGTTGTTCGCATGATGACAATTCACAGCAGTAAAGGGTTAGAATTTCCAATCGTCTTTACCGCAGGACTCGGCAGAAACTTTAATATGATGGACTTAAACCAGTCCTATTTACTTGATAAAGAGCTAGGTTTTGGAAGCAAGTATATCCATCCCGAGCTGAGAATTAGTTATGCAACATTACCGCTTGTAGCGATGAAAAAAAAGATGAGGAAAGAGCTGTTATCTGAAGAGCTGAGAGTTCTATATGTGGCGCTCACAAGGGCTAAGGAAAAATTATTTCTGGTCGGCTCTGTGAAAAATCAGGTGAAAGCATTAAGCAAATGGCAAAATGCTGCAACCGGAGAAGATTGGCTGCTCCCTGATTTTGAACGTTATCAATCGAAAACATACTTAGATTTTATTGGTCCTGCTCTCATCCGTCACCAAGCAATGTCATCTATTTTAGAAGAAACAGGTGATGTTGTTCTTTCGCATCCATCAGCATTCACAATCTCATTTACTCAAGCTTCCGATCTTCTAAAAGAAGATATGTCACTTGAAAAGGAGCAGCAAGACGAGGTGGTACAAGCTTTGATGGAGGGGCTGCCTGTTGAAGAATATGGTGATGCTGATGAGAAAGTAGCAGAGAGACTTTCATGGAGATACCCATATCTAGCGGCCTCACAAGTCGGCACAAAGCAGTCTGTTTCCGAGATAAAGAGAATGAAAGAAATACAGGATGAGTACAGTGTTCCTTCTTCTCTTCGAAAAGCTCGTGCCACGTTGTATGACCGGCCGGCTTTCATGAAGAAAAAAGCACTCACTGCCGCAGAGCAAGGCACCGCAATGCACACAGTCATGCAGCATATTGCGCTTCCTTCTGACGAGCCCTACGATGATTCACGTATACAGCAGCTGCTCGATTCCTTACAGCAGCGAGACTTGCTAACAAATGAGCAAGTCCAGTCAATTGATCAAGAAGGAATTGCAGCTTTCTTCTCTACTTCTATTGGTCAAAAGCTGCGAAAAGCGGACTGGGTAAAACGAGAAGTGTCATTTAGTATGGTATTACCTGTTAAAGAGGTATACAGCCATATTGATGCAGAGGGGGAGCCTGTCCTTATTCAAGGGATGATTGACTGTTTATTTGAAACGGACGGAAAGCTATATTTACTAGATTATAAAACCGATAGAGTGCAAGGCAGATTTACAGACGGCCTTGAAGCAGCTGTGCCTATATTGAAAAAACGCTATGAAACTCAAATCGCGTTATATGCAAAAGCAGTAGAACGTTTAACAAACAGAACATTAGAGGAGAAAATTCTTTATTTCTTTGATGGGAATATAGAAATTTCATTATAAATGTTTCGGAATGAGAGGTGAATCACATGAGGATTCTGCATACGGCGGATTGGCATTTAGGAAAAACCCTTGAAGGCCGAAGCCGGCTTGATGAGCAAGCACAGTTTTTAGATGAGCTGTATCAAATCGTAAAAGACGAACACATTGATGTCATTGTCATGGCTGGAGACGCCTTTGATACAGTGAATCCGCCTGCTAGAGCAGAGCAGCTTTTTTACGAAAGTCTATCCGCCTTATCTGATAAAGGAAAACGTCAGGTCGTGGTCATCTCAGGCAACCATGATAATCCGGATCGACTATCCGCCGCGTCTCCTTTAACAAATGATCAGGGGATTCATTTAATTGGATATCCGACAAATGATATCATCCGCGTCGATGTTCCTTCTTCGAGTGAACGTTTATCCATTGCAGCACTCGCCTATCCGTCTGAAGCGAGACTAAACGAGGTACTGGCTGAAACATTTGAAGAGAAAGTGCTTCGTGATCATTACAATTTAAAAATACAGCAAGCATTCCAACATTTAAGCACTCAATTTCAAGCCGATACGGTCAATATCGCAACGAGCCATATTTATGTGGCAGGAGGAAGTCAAACAGATTCAGAAAGACCGATTGAAGTAGGCGGTGCATATACCGTTGCGGCTGAAAGTCTGCCAGAAGCAGCCTGCTATGTGGCCCTTGGTCATTTGCACAGGCCGCAAACCATCAAGCGTGCCAAAACGATCGCCCGCTATTCCGGGTCACCTCTTGCTTACAGCTTTTCTGAATCAGGATATGCCAAATCAGTCACGATTGTTGAAGCAAAACCTAATGAAAAAGCAAGCTGGAAAGAAGTGTTGTTATCAAGCGGAAAACCACTTGTGAAATGGAAGGCTACTGAGGGACTGAGTCAAGTACACGAGTGGCTGGATGAAAAACGGGATCTTCAGGCATGGATTGATTTAGAGATTCATTTAACAGATCAGCTCTCTATAGAAGAGATCCATCAGCTCCGAAAGCAGCATAGCGGGTTTGTCCATATTAGACCAAAATTTAAAGAACTGCAGCAATTGGAAGAACAAAAGCAAATCGAAAAGCTCTCGATCGAAGAGCGGTTCGTGAAATTTTATGAGCGACAGACAGGCGGCGGACTTCCTGATGAAAAAACAATTAAGCTGTTTTTAGAGCTCGCCAATGAAATGCAAGAGGAGGAAGCGACTTGAAGCCGATTACGCTAACCATTAAAGGACTTCATAGCTTCAGAGAAGAACAAACAATTGACTTTAGCTCATTATGTGATGCAGGTGTGTTTGGCATTTTTGGACCGACAGGAAGCGGAAAATCGTCCATATTAGACGCGATGACCCTGGCACTCTATGGCAAAGTGGAACGTGCGTTAAATAATACACATGGTATTTTGAACCAAGCGGAAGAGAAACTGTCAGTTTCCTTTACGTTCGCTTTGCAGAAGGAACACCATATTTCTTATAAAGTCGAACGTGCTTTTAAGCGGGCGGATGAAATGAAAGTCAGAACGACACTATGCCGTCTGATTGAAATTGGTGATTCGCAGACAGTCCTTGCAGATAAAGCGAGTGAGGTCAATCGTAAAATAGAGGAATTACTCGGGTTAACCATCGATGATTTTACGCGTGCGGTTGTCTTGCCCCAAGGGAAGTTTGCAGAATTCCTTTCCTTAAAAGGAGCCGATAGACGACAAATGCTTCAGCGTTTGTTTAACCTGGAAAAGTATGGGGATCAGCTCGTCAAACGTTTGCGCGCAAAGGCGCAGAATCAGTATGGACAAAAAAATGAACTGCTTGCTGAGCTGAATGGTTTAGGTGAAGCTGGTCCAGAGGCGCTCGCAAAGGCAAAGGAAGCGGCAGAGCAGGCAAAGGCTATTTTTCATGAGAAAAAACAAGCGCGGGATGAGGCGTTCACTGCTTTTACAAAGGCGCAAACAATTTGGCAGTATCAAAAAGAACAAGAAGCTTATGAGACGGAACTAAACCATCTGAATCAACTGGCACCATCAATGGAAGAAAAAAAGGCCAAGCTTCATATTGCTGAGCAGGCAGATGCATTAAAGCCCTATGCGGATGCATTAACAAAGGCTGAAAATCAGCTTTCTCAAGCATTAAAAGAGAAGCAGGAAGCAGAAAATCAGCTTCTGCATCAACGATCGATCTATGATCAAATGACGCAGAACTATGAGCAAGCCAGACAAAAGAAAATAGAAACTGAGCCGGAACTTCTCCAAAAGAAAGAGCAGCTGATTCAGCTAAAGGAAATTGAACGAAAAAAAGAGGCGGCTCTTCAGGAAAAAACGGCAATCGAACAGAGAAAAAATAATACAGCGCAGCAATTATTACAAAAAAAAGAAGAAGCAGACAATCTCCAATCATTGTTAGAACGTGCACTGGCAAAACAAACACAGCTGAAGCGTGAGCTGGAGTCATTACAAGTCTCTGTAAAAGAACGGAAAAGTGTACAGGATGCTTTGCGTTTAAGCGAAAATGTTCAAAGAATACATCAAAGCATACACAAGGAAGAACAAAAGATGGAGGAGCTCAAAAAGCGATCATCACAGACCGCAGCAGCATTTGAAAAGCTTCAAAAACAGCAAAAAGACCATCATGAAAAAATAGACCAATCGTTTCAAGCGATTGAACAGCTCTATTTCTATGTATGTGAATTCGAACGGGCTTTTACAGAATGGAGTAAAAGAGAACAAAGTCAGAAGCTCGAAAAATTAAAACAGCGTGATGCTGTTAGGGCGGCGGAATTAAGAAAAGAATTAGCGGCAGAGCTTGTAGATGGTGAGCCATGTCCTGTTTGTGGATCGGTTCATCATGACCCAAAGGCATTGGAAAACAATGACCATGAAGAAACAGTGGCACAAATCGATGAAGTGATTCAACGGATGGACACAGAGCTTAAGCAGGCAGAGGAATACACAAGAGACATGTATGCCGCCAAGCAGCTATTGGAAACGCACGCTAATCAATTAGTAAAACAATTTGCCTTTTTATCTCAGAAAGCTCCAGGTGCGGAAGTTGCGGCAGCAGTAGAAGCAGTGCAAAATCCGGAGTCCTTGCAGTATCTCATGCAAGAATGGAAAGGCTTGAAACAAGATATTCAAGAAGTTGATCGTAAACGAGCTCGTTTAATGGATGAAACACATGATCAAGCAGCAGAGATAAACAAGATAAAAGATCAGATGACATTTGAACAGCAGCGTATCGAAGAATTAGAAGGGCTGATCAAGGAGCTTCAATCTGAGCTTTCAGAGCAAACATCTCAATTTGAACAGGCCTTCCCGCACTTTACATTGCATCAAGTACAAGAAATGCAAAAGCAGATAGATGAAAAGGACCAGCAAGCGGAAGGCTATAAAGAGCGGATTGAGAAAAGTATTTCATTTTTGGAAGAAAAACAGCAGGCAAAAGAACAGCTGCAAACAGCCATATACGATGTGGAGAAGGAACTTGATAAACTAGCGCATCAGCTGGAAAGTCAGCAAAAGCTCATTCATCAATATGAAACAGATTTAGGGCGGTATCCATTAAAAGCTGTCACTATTTCTGAAGAACTGATTGAGGTTGAACACACGCTTGTTCGTCTCAATGAAATGGAACAGCAATCGTTCAAGCAATTACAGCACGCGCAGGAGCTCTTTAGTCAAGCACAAAGCCATTTTTCAAGCAGTGAGCGTCAGCTTCAAGAGGCTGAACGAAGAAAACAAGAAGCAAGAGCAGCATGGGATAAAGAATCGGAGTCTTCTCCTTTTGATAAGCCTCAAGAGATTGAATCTGCTTTGCTGAATCAGGCAGTACGTCAATCAGTTAAACAAGAAATTGATGAATTTGAGGATAAAAGAAAGCAATGTGCCGCAAACTTAAAGCGAATTTCTGAACTGCTGAAAGATGAGTCACTAGATGAAGAGCAGTGGACTGATATTCAACTGAGGAAAGAAGCGGCAGAAAAGGCATTAGAAGAAGCAACAGTGATGAGCGGCTCTGCTTATGAACATCTGCGTGTGATGGAAGAAAATCACCAGCGATTTGCAAGTATTCATGAACGCTTAGCGGAGCTGCAGCAAGAAATTGATCGGCTTGATAAGCTGCAAACTGTGTTTAAAGGAAATACATTTGTTGAGTTCTTAGCAGAAGAACAGCTGGAAAGTGTCAGTCGTGATGCATCTGCCCGTCTTGGTATTTTGACAAGACAAAGGTATGCGATTGAGGTGGATTCAGAAGGCGGCTTTGTCATGCGCGATGATGCGAATGGCGGTGTCAGACGTCCAGTGTCCAGCTTGTCCGGCGGGGAAACCTTCCTGACGTCGCTTGCGCTTGCACTAGCTCTTTCAGCGCAGATTCAGCTGAGAGGTGAGTTTCCGCTGCAATTCTTTTTCCTTGATGAAGGCTTTGGTACCCTTGATCAAGACTTGCTTGATACGGTCATTACCGCATTAGAGAAATTACAATCCCAAAACTTAGCTGTTGGTGTCATCAGCCATGTGGAAGAATTGAAAATGCGGCTGCCGAAGAAACTGATTGTCCATCCAGCAGATCCAAGCGGGAAAGGGACAACAGTCTCAATGGAATTAATGTAAATATTGAGGTGATGACACGGTGGCAAAGCAAACAATTGGATTATGTGAGCTGTGCGGAAGACAAGATGTCCTGCTCACAGAACATCACTTAACGCCAAGAGAAGAGGGTGGTGCTTTTTTACCGACTGCCTTCTTGTGCATCCCTTGTCATAAACAAGTACATGCCCTTTTTACAAACCAGGAGCTTGCCGCACGTTTGAACACAATTGATGCACTGAGGCAGGATGAAAAGCTTGCTTCGTACATCAAATGGATTCGGAAACAGCCGGCAAGCAAGCTGGTTAAAACAAAAAAATCGAGACAGCGCAGAAAGAAATAAGCATAAAAAAGCGCTCCTCTATTTGAAATGGGTGTAGAGGAGCTGCTTCATGCATTGCCTACCATATTCTGATCGTTTAAGTCAGGATCCACATAGTTGGTGGCGCTAATGCCATTATTTAATATCAAGAAATCTCCGGTATTCCCCGCTCCAGAGCCTAAAGCAGATTTTGACGAACTTTTAGGCGACAGGTAGAATGAGTCACCGACGTTTACGACGCCTCCAGAAATAGAGTTAATGTAAATGGGTCCGACAATTGCTGGCATAATCGACATCCTTTATTCGAAGTCATATCACCATCATATGCGCAGGTAGGTCCATTTGTGAGTTTTGCGGACTTTCATCATTGCTAAATAGCTCCCTAATATGCTTCACTCGCGCAACGCCATTCATTCGACAAGTAGAGCCGATTTGATAGACAGAGGACGATGATACCCCTTCTACATGGATGGAAGACACTTTAATCACAGGCTTTTCATGGTAAAAGGCTGTTCTCACTGATCGTTCTGGCAGCATCAATGGAATAGGCTCATAATACACTTCAAATTCTTTCGCATCTAAATTTTCTGCTTCATAGCCATAAAACAAACTAATGGTTCGTTGAACAGCTAACACCTTGACTTTCGGGCATAGCTCCTGAGTATCACCGATTTGAACCACACTCGAAATCCCGACAGAATTCACCTTTGAGAACTTCACTTGAGATGTGCGCTTGATCATTATCGAGGTGCTAGAGGAACAAACGGGCCAATAATCAGAGATTCTGGCGGTGTATCGAAAATTGAGGATAATTGTACATGATCTGTGTCCCCGATGATAAATAAGGAAGAAGACGATACCCCGACTACTTTAATGCTTCCGGTCTCAATGTTGCGGTTGACAACTGTGAAATTCATCCGTTTTCCTCTCCTTTCGTTTCACTTGGAATATGGGCTAAAAAGTGCTCAATCGCCCGCTTTACATCATGCTTCACATATTCAGCAATTTGCTCTGAACGCTGCAACGGTGTCATATCTTCCCGGTGTGGTAACTGTCCCGCATAGTATTTGATCCTGCTGTCAATTTGCTTGCGAATGTCCTCAATGATATGGTGTTTGTTGCTTTCATCGAGGGATCCTTCATATCGCTGTTCTAGTTCTTCAAGAAGTTCTGGAGCTTCTTCATTTAAAAATGCATCGACAAGCTGCCGTGTTTGATTGAAAAATTGATCAGCCATTTCTTGCTGCATCATTCCAATTCCCGGGGTTGTTGTTTGGCCCACTTCAAAGTTTTGAACACTGTTTGGATCAGATGGGTTGAGGCCGATATTCAGCGTCCCTTCTAGCCGTTCGATTTTCAGTTGATCAAATTGATAATCAATCCGTTCTATATTCGTTGTCGGTTTATCTTTGATCATTTGTATTTCCTGCTGAAGCTCGTTAAGCCTTTTTTCAAGCATCATGATTTGTTGCGATTGTTTTTGAATGATGCCATATACTTGTGAAGCGTTGCTCTGATAATCATACATTTACCTACACCTCCGGGGATTGCAGATGACTTAAGTTGTTGGTGACTGAAGCGGTACAAAAGGTGCTGTGCTTGCGCCTTGAGATTCTTCAATTCCTTGTGTACCTGCTGCGGCAGGCGCTGCTTCTACGTAGCTTCCCGTGTTATACAGGTTGGAAAGGGCTTTGATGGATCCAGCACTCCCGATTTGCAGAACAGAGGAGTTACTCACAGACTCCACACGTAAATAATTAATTTGTATCGCTTGATTAATATAGAAGTTCAACGGATCCTCACTCCTTACAAGTTACCAACAAGCGGTTGATCTATGACATCACTGTCGTACGTATTTGTCACACTTTTGTAGTTGCTAATTTGCAATTGATCACCTGTATTAAAACTGCCTGCGCCAGCAAACGTTTTAACCTGACTATTTGGAGAAATGGTGATACAGTCTCCAACATGAACGACTCCGCTCGTTCCGACGGCATTTACTTTAAAGGCTCCCACAATAGCCGGCATAGCGGTGCACATCCTTTATAAAATTAGGGCACTTTGTTTTTGGGCGTTTCACCATAGCTTATGATGGGGCTTTTAATGTGTGATTGTCTTTTTGAAAGCTTTTCATGAGAGGAATTAGATGTATGGCTTACCCTTTTTTTGAGCAATCTTTAGAGGTGGATTTGATGCCTTTATTTAAGAGCATGTCAAGCTCTTGACTGCATCTGATGGTTTCTTCCGCATTCATCCCGAATTTTTTTGCAGTCTCAATTAAATGTAATCTTTTTTGTTCAATTTCATAATTGATCATAACGGACGCCAACTCTCACATTTTTTATCAAATAGAAGGATATGGTTAGTATACCCTATTTTTCTATAAAAAAAGCTGTTTCGTCAATATGAGTAATAAAGTGACAAAATTCGAAAGTGTTCTTACGTACCAAATTTCTCTTTTCTGATCTCAGCCTGTAAATAACGTCGTCTTTTGTTGATATACTGCCGGATTAAGTCTCGTTCAGATGGTAGGATGTCTTTTCGATCTTTCGTATATGGATCATCTCCAATTCGGTCCACAATCGATTCATGCCATTTCTCGATGATTGGACAGAGCCGGTCTTCTACAAAATGTGTATCGAGTACATGCTGGAAAAGTGTGTAATAGGCTTCTTTAAACGAAGGGATATCTAGTAGTCTAGCAGTTAATGTATTAAAGCCGTTTACTGGGATATAATCAAACGCCATTTCTTCTCCATGAATGTCACGACCCCATGTTGCATCATAATCCCAAGGAAGTACTTGAAACCGCCCTTGTTCATTCACATAAAGAGCGTAATTATGAACAAAACCATCAAAGTTTTGTGTGCATACCACACCGATGAGCCAGCGGAAATATTGTGTTACATCTAGGTATTGTTCAATTTTTTCTGCAAAAGTGTCATCTCTTGCTGTGTTGAGAAAGTAAATAAATTCGCTCAACTGCTGATCATGTTGAGACGTCCCCGTTTTTTTCTCGTATCCGAGAAGAAGGTGCTTTTTTGGCTTTTTATCAAAAGAACTCAAAAGGGAGAAGTTCGCGTCGTCATCAACCGCATAATAAATGCCGCCTCCTGAAAGCTGCCGTTTTTGAAGAAAGAACTCATCGACGGATTCTATTTTCAAATAAATGCCTTCTTTTCTTCCGTTTATGGTGAGAAACACATGAGAAGCGGCTGGACTAAGCACCCCCATCTGCTCAAAGAAATAAAAGGATAGTCTGTTTCGGATAAACGAAGGGTCATTGTACTCTGCATTTAAATGAAAGATGGATTCGCCTTGTCTTTGTTTTGGCTTTCGGTATTCAATTTGATAGGATTTTTTCTTAAGTTTTCTAATGTGTGAACCGCGGTATGAAGCATAAATATGTGATTTGGTTTGGCCTGTTTTCAGAATAGCTTCAACAGGTTCATCGTTCCAAATGTCTTTTTTTAGTTCAATCAGGTCCTTTGGATGAATCCACATATCAAGTTGTTTTAAAGATTCCGTGTTCATACGTTCATCAGCCTCCTATATGCTCTTCTTTACAATATGAAAGTGAAGGAATGTCCTGTACCAGCTGGTAGGTATTCATGGAGTTTTAAAGGAAAGAGGCATTCGTCACGAACACTTGTCTACCGAGTCTCGTAACATAAAGCAGAGAAGATAAACAGCTTTGTCTGTTTGTTTTGTCGAAGCATAGACTGGAGGGGAATTGTTCGTGAGTACATTTGATCATTCGCACATTGAACATGCAGTGGCTTCACTTCGAAGTGAGGGACGTGATCATCACTTAGATCGTGAACCAGAATCGAAACGTTCGCATAAGTCAGCTCGTTCTCGTCATTCAAATCGCGGTCATTGGTTCTTTGGCGGTGGTGGACGCCGTAAATCACGCCGCAGTAAAAAAAGCTACAGAAGCTATCGTTCAAAGAAAAGTTATCGCTCTAAGAAAAGCATGAAGAGTAAAAAGTCATATAAAAGCAAAAAATCTTGCAGAAGCAAAAAGAGCGAACCGAAAAAGTCATGTCGCAGCAAACACAGATCGCATCATAAGAAAAGCTGCCGCAAGTCACACCGCAGCAAGCACAGATCGCATCATAAGAAGAGCTGCCGCAAGTCACATCGCAGTAAGCACAGATCGCATCATAAGAAAAGCTGCCGCAAGTCACATCGCAGCAAGCACAGATCCCATCATAAGAAGAGCCGCAAGTCACGCCGTAGCCATCGATCTAAACGTTCTCATCACCATAAACGCAGCCGATCTTGCCATAGATGTGGAAAGAAGAAGCATCGTTCTCAAAGAACAGGAAATGTTGAGCGTAAATGGGATCAAGGAAATATGTGGGAATACCGCCGTTTCCGCTAGGCATTCAATCATCATTTTTGAAACCCTTTTTAAAAGAGAGTATGATAAAAAAGGGTTTTTTTTATTTCATAGAGAAATAAAATGAGACATCATAACTTAGCGAAATGAAGATTGTGAGGGGAAGACATGAAGTTTTTTACAGGTGAGATACATAGCAGCATGTTTATTGGGGTAGTCATTGATGATGAATGGGTGATGGACGTCAAAAAGGCAGAAGCCAAATTATTTGAGCTTGAGACACTGCCAAACTCTTTATCTGAGTGCATCAAAATGGGGGACAAGTTTGTAGAACATGTGGGGCAGCTTCTTGATTGGGCTGAGAAAAAAGAAGAAGACCGCGGCTCTTATGTATATCCGCTTTCGGACGTGAAACTCCATGCCCCGATTCCAAAGCCGTCTAAAAACATCATGTGTGTCGGAAAGAATTATCAAGATCATGTTATGGAAATGGGAAGTGCGGCGGATATTCCTAAAGACGTGATGATTTTTACAAAGGCACCTACTTCTGTCATTGGACACGAAGATGAGATTCTTCTTCATGAAGATGTGACAAGTGAATTGGATTATGAAGGAGAGCTTGCTATCGTGATGGGCAAATCAGGGAAAAACATTGCTCCTGAAGAGGTACAAGATTATATATTCGGTTACACCATTTTAAATGATGTGACGGCAAGAGATTTGCAGAAAAAACACAAACAATTTTTCATTGGCAAAAGCTTAGATACAACCTGCCCGATAGGACCTTATATCGTTCATAAATCAATGATCGAGGATCATGGTGCGCTCCATGTGGAAACAAAGGTAAACGGAGAGGTTCGTCAGTCTGCCAGTACGGAATTAATGATCTTCACAATTGAGAACATCGTCTCCATTCTTTCAAAAGGGATGACGCTAGAAGCAGGTGACATCATTGCAACAGGTACACCTTCTGGGGTAGGGAAGGGCTTTGAACCGCCTAAGTTTTTAGCTTCTGGAGATCGAATTGACATCACGATTGAACCGATTGGGACGCTGACAAATCACGTCAAATAAAGCACGTGATGACACAGGATTGTCGCTTTGTGTTCGACTTATTTCGTGGTACGATGAGAAGGTACTTGTTCTGATAAAGGGGGAAATCACAAATGGGAACACATTTACATATCACAGCATGGGTGCTGGGGATTATTTTATTCTTCGTAGCCTTTGCTCTAGCAGGTAAAAACGACAAAGGCGCTAAAATTGTGCACATGATCGTTCGCTTATTCTACTTGATCATTATCGCAACAGGCGTAGAGTTGTATGTTCGCACAGGAATGAAAATTCCAGGTTTCGGGGGCGAGTATATCGGAAAAATGATTCTCGGTATCCTAGTGATCGGTTTCATGGAAATGGTCCTAGTGCGCAAGAAAAAAGGAAAATCGGTGACTGGTGTGTTGATTGGTTTTATCGTATTTGCGATTGTGACCATTCTTCTCGGTTTACGTCTGCCGATCGGTTTCCATATCTTTTAATATAAAAAGGACATTGCTTATACGAAGCAGTGTCCTTTTTATGTGGCATCAAATTGTGAAACGATCCGTTGTCCATCTGAAGTGGTCCATTCAAAACGAATGTGACTGGAGGCAGGGTCATGGTGACATTGAAGTGCAAGTGATTGCGTATCTGCCGAAAACTGAAAGAAAGAGACGCGCTGCAATGAATGAAAGGAAGAGAAGACACAATCATAGACGGAAAAACCAAGCTGCTCTACCTGCTCAAGGATGTGATCAAAGACGTTCTCCGGTACGAACATGAGAAGATCGAGCCAGCCTTTGGCAAGGGACGCCGTATATTGAATTTTTTCTCCTCCTTGTACTTCTATTAGCTGCCCGTTTTCATGAAGAACCATGGAACCAAGCAATTCTCCTTTTGTCCATCGGTCATTTTCCTTCAAACAGATCATTGTGCTTTGAAGACTTTCTGGCAGCATGATCTCTCCTTCTTCATCTTCAATCAGACAATGTCCGTTTTCAATGAGCAAATACCCGTTACACCATCTTCTGCTGCAGCGTTCAAGCTGCTTCATTCGATTCTCCATTTGCAAAAGCTCCTTTCCTCTTTCTTTTCTTACCAAATCAAGCCTGTCCTATACGCCGGGAAAAAAGGACAAATCAACTATCAAGGAGACGATGCATAAACTAAGAAAGGCTGAATGAGAACACTTGAGGAAAAACGGATGGGAGCTGATGATGATGTGTGGAATTACAGGCTGGGCAGACTTTAAAAAGCAGCTCATCCAACAGGATCATGTAATCAATCAAATGACAGATACATTATCTAAAAGAGGGCCAGATGATACAAATACGTGGAAAAGTGAGCATGTTCTTTTCGGACATAAAAGGTTAGCGGTGGTAGATGTAGAAGGCGGAAAGCAGCCGATGACATATACACATCAAAACCATGCTTATACGATTGTATACAATGGAGAGCTCTATAACACGGAGGATATAAGAAAAGAATTGTTAAAAAGGGGGCACCGCTTTCTTGGGCATTCTGATACAGAAGTTCTTCTTCATGCCTATACAGAATGGAAGGAAGAGTGTGTCTCCCATTTTAATGGCATTTTTGCATTTGTGATCTGGGATAGTGAGCGTGAATTGTTATTTGCAGGGAGAGATCGGCTCGGTGTCAAGCCATTTTTCTATACAGAACGTCATCATTCCTTCTTATTTGGTTCAGAGATTAAAGCACTTCTTGCTCACCCTGATATCAAAGCAAAAGTCGATCATGAAGGGCTGTCGGAGATCTTTGGCTTAGGGCCGTCAAGAACACCAGGCCAAGGAGTGTTTAAAGGGGTAAAAGAGCTGAGACCTGCACATGCCTTGACCTTTTCAAAAGACGGCCTGCGCGTGTGGAGATACTGGAATGTCAAAAGCAAGGAGCATACTGACTCACTTGATGACACCGCACAGCACATTAAGCATCTCTTTACAGATGCTGTGACAAGACAGCTTGTCTCTGATGTGCCTGTATGTACATTTTTATCTGGCGGCGTCGATTCTAGTGCCATTACTGCCATTGCCGCTAAGCACTTTGAGAAAATAGGGAAAGCACCGCTTCATACGTATTCCATTGACTACGAAGAAAATGATCAATTCTTTGAAGCAAGTCAATTCCAGCCGAATGCTGATGGCCCGTGGATTAATCAAATGACCAAAGCATTTCAAACGAATCATCACAACTGTATCATCGGTCAAAAAGAGCTGGCTGCGTATTTGAAGGAAGCGGTTGAGGTTCGAGATTTACCAGGGATGGCAGATATCGATTCTTCTTTACTTATATTCTGCCGAGAAATTAAAAAGGATTTCGTTGTTGGTTTATCAGGTGAGTGTGCTGATGAGATTTTTGGCGGCTATCCTTGGTTTCACATGGCAAATGAAACAAATAGTTTCCCTTGGATGAGATCGACAGAAGCAAGAACGCAGCTCCTGCAAGACTCGTGGCAAAAAAAGCTGTCACTTAAGGAATATGCGCAAAGCAAATATGAAGAAACGGTGGCAGAAACGCCTCTTTTAGATGGAGAAACTGGAGTCGATAAAGCCCGGAGAGAACTTTTTTACTTAAATATGATCTGGTTTATGACAACACTGCTTGATCGAAAAGATCGAATGAGTATGGGTGCTAGTCTTGAGGTACGTGTGCCATTTGCAGATCATCGCCTTGTCGAATATGTGTGGAATATTCCTTGGGAAATGAAAATGCATGGAAATCGTGAAAAAGGGGTTTTGCGAAAAGCATTAGAGGGAATTTTACCGAATGAAGTGCTTTATCGAAAGAAGAGTCCTTACCCGAAAACACATCATCCAGCCTATACTCAGGCTGTGAAAGAGATGCTAACAAATTGTCTCGCGCAAAAAGATTCTGTCCTTCACGAATTTTTAGATCCACATCAATTAAAGCAGCTGATTGAAACGGAAGGAGCTTCCTTTCATGTGCCTTGGTATGGCCAGCTCATGAAGGGCCCGCAGTTGATTGCCCATCTAGCACAGATTCATCATTGGTTTGAAACGTATCGAATTGATATAGAAGCGTAATAAAGGGTCGGCTTTCTTGTACTTGTTGAAAGGAAGCCGGCTTTTTTGATACATAACATGAGACTTTTTGAGCACATCAAAAGTTGATCTAGTCTTTCTAATTTGTATAATTAACTTAAAGTGAATTAATTTGGAGGAAAAAGGATAATGAAAATCATTGTGATCGGAGCGGGACCAGGGGGACTTGCGGCAGCTATGATGCTTCAAAGCAAAGGACATGAAGTTCATGTATACGAAAAACAGTCCTTTGTCGGCGGACGTAATGCTAAGTTTCAGCTTGGTGATTTCACGTTTGATACAGGTCCTACCTTTCTCAGCATGATTCATATTGCAGAGGAGCTGTTCACCTTTGCTGGTAAAAATCTTTATGACTATATCGATGTGATTGAATTAAAAGAGATGTATAGATTAATTTTTCAAGACAATCAGCTGGATATGATTCGAGATCGCGATGAAATGTACAAACGATTAGAAGCCTTTGCGCCGGGTGAGGGCGAAGGATATCTAAGGTTTATGAAGGATACAAAGCGCAAAATGGATCGGCTCACACCAATTTTACAAAGTAAAATGGACCGCTTTCATCATTACCTTCGCCCGAAGGTGATCAAAGCACTTCCACAGCTTTCGCTAAATAAAAGTTTGTATGATGTACTGTCAGACTATTTCTCGAATGAATCAGTGAAATATGCCTTTACATTTCAATCAAAGTACTTAGGAATGTCGCCGTGGGAATGCCCTGGTGCGTTCTCAATCCTTTCGTTTATGGAGCATGATACAGGTGTATTCCATCCGAAGGGCGGTGTCAATCAGCTGTCAGAAGCGATGGCAAAGGCGGCGGTTGAAGCTGGAGCAGAGATTCATCTGTCAGCTGGCGTCGAAAAGCTGCTCACGGAGGGAAGGAAAGTAAAAGGCATTCGTTTAGAATCTGGGGAAGAAATACAAGCAGATGAGGTTGTCGTCAATGGAGACTTTGCACATGTGATGACAAGGCTTGTCGAGCCAGGTCTTTTAAAGAAATACAGTGAGAAAAAACTAAAAAAGAAAAAATTCTCATGCTCTACCTTTATGCTCTATTTAGGATTGGATACCATGTACGATGAGCCGCATCATACCATTGTTTTTTCCGATGATTATGCTAGATTCGTCAAAGGCATTACGAAAACATATGAGCTGCCAGATGATCCGTCTATTTATATACAAAATGCAAGCGTAACTGATGGCTCACTTGCTCCAAAAGGAAAATCAGCTCTTTATGTGCTTGCTCCAGTTGCCAATAACCAAAGCGGTATTGACTGGGAAGCGCATCAAGATGAATTTAGAGAGCTAGTGCTGGATACATTGGAGCGGAAAACCGGCTTTCAGAATGTCAGGCAGCATATAGAAGTTGAGCGGATGATCACACCGAAGCAATGGGAGGAAGACCTTTACGTATATGAAGGAGCTACATTTAACCTTGGCCACCAGCTGACGCAGATGATGGTCCTAAGGCCGCACAATGAATTTGATGAATTAAAGCACTGCTGGCTCGTTGGAGGAGGAACACATCCAGGAAGCGGACTGCCAACCATTTTAGAATCAGCGCGTATCACGACAAATGCCATTCTTTCAAAAGAGAAACATTCACACAAAACAATGCGGCATCAAGAAAAGGGGAGCGCCTCATGAAACAACATATATTGATTGCAGGTGGCGGTATTGGCGGAATGATCTCAGCGCTTTATTTGAAAAAAGCGGGACATGATGTCACCCTTGTCGAAAAAAATGAACGGCTTGGCGGGAGACTTGCTTTTGTACGTGAGAAAGGATATAAAGTAGATGAAGGTCCGACCATTGTCCTACTTCCTGACATGTTAAAAGGCATTTTACATGAGGTAGGAATTGACGAATCATCTCTTGATCTGCTGCAGCTTGATCCGCTGTACACAATTCAATATCAAGATGGAACCTCCTATACGAAATACTCTGATGCACGTCGTCAGCTAGATGAAATCAGACGTGTATTTCCAAAAGAAGATCAAGGGTTCCAGAGGTTTATGGAAGAAATGACGGACCGGTTTCAAGAAGGGCAGAAAGCTTTTCTAGAAAAATCATTTCACGAAAAACGTACATTTTTTACAAAAGCCAATATGAAGATTTTAATGAAATTAAAGGCGTATCGAACGGTACAAAGCGCTCTGAAAAAATATTTCTCAGACGAACGCCTGCGAGATGCATACGCACTTCAAACCCTCTATGTTGGGGGAAACCCGTATGAAGCATCGGCCATTTATTCGCTTGTTTCATATAGTGAGCACGCACATGGTATTTACTATTTAAAAGGCGGTTATGCAAGTTTAGTAGATATATTGGAAGGGCAGCTTATCAAAATGGGTGTGCATGTAAGAAAAAATGAAGAAGTCACGCAATTTGAGTTTGAGGGAAAACGGGCAGTCAAAGCAAAAGTGAATGATGAACATGTAGCCGCTGATGCATTTGTGATCAATGGAGATTATCCAGCTGCGTTAAAACAGTTTGGTTTAGACGAACAAGATCGCCGAAAATACGTGCCGTCCTCTGGCTGTATGATGGTGTATCTTGGTTTAAACAAGATGTATCAGGAAGCACCTGTTCATCAATTTTTTATGGGAGAACACTTTGATCAGCATATGAAAGAGGTTTTTCAAACGAAAACGATTCCTCAAGACCCGTCATTTTATACATTTAATCCATCGATCATTGATCCATCTCTTGCCCCAGATGGCTGCAGTGTTCTATACATGCTCGTTCCCGTTCCTTCAGGAGATCATATCAACTGGGAAGAGGAGACAGATTTTGTCGAGAACATGGTGGGTGTCCTTGAAAAAAGAGGTTTTCCGGGATTGCGAGAGTCGATTGTCTGGCAAAAGGTCAGGACACCAAATGATTCCCTGCGAGAAGGATTGTTTGAAGGCGGCAGCTTTGGACTTGCGCCTAATTTGTTTCAATCAGGTGTCTTCCGCCCGCAAGTGAAGGTCAGTGAGACAGACAATCTTTATGCGGCAGGTGCTTCCATCCATCCGGGCGGCGGGGTGCCGATCGTGATGCAAAGTGCGAAGCTCATGGCTTCTGTACTACTAAAAGATTTGAATGATAGAAAGGAAGTGAAGTTAAGTGGTTGATGTACAAACAGCATTAAAAGTGTGTGAGGAAACCATTCAAACCCATTCAAAAACGTTTTACCGGGCCTTTTCCATGCTGCCTAAAAAGAAAAGACAGGCCGTCTGGGCCGTGTATTCCTTTTGCCGGAGAGCAGATGACATTGTAGATGAGTCGCCTTCGCCACAAGAGGACCTTGCATCCTTTCGGAAGACGTTTGATCAATTTTTACAAGGTGAGGTAGACCGGAATGATCCGATATGGGTGGCGCTAGAGCATACATTTCAAGAGTTTCGGATGGATGAAGCCCCGTTTCGTGACCTGCTCCAAGGACAGGAGATGGATTTAGAGCAGCAGCGATACGAAACGTTAGATGAACTGCTCATCTATTCCTATCATGTTGCTAGTACCGTTGGACTCATGCTCCTTCCCATTATTGCACCGCGTAAAAAAGAGCAGCTAAAAGAAGCAGCCATTTCGTTAGGGATCGCTATGCAGCTAACCAACATTCTTCGAGATATCGGCGAAGATCAGGCTGAAAGAGACCGTATTTATTTGCCAAAGCAAGTGATGGATCAATTCGGGTACACAGAGCAAGAATTGAAGGAAGGGATTGTCAATCAAGCTTTTCAGCACGTCTGGGAGTACATTGCTTTTGAGGCAGAGGCATACTATGAGGAGTTTTTTGACCATCTTCATGAATTCCCGTTATATTCACGTATACCGGTGAAAGCAGCAGCCCACTTTTATAAAGCCATCTTAGATAAAACAAGAGAAAACGAATACCGCGTCTTTACAGAGCGAGCATTTATTTCAAAACAGGAAAAAGCACTTATTTTAGAAGATATTACGTAAAAAAGGACTGCACCCCGCAGTCCTTTTTATGTGGAAGAAAAACGATACTCCGTCCATACTCTGGAACGCCAGCGCCTATACATAAAGATGCCTCTGACCCATTCATCCACGATAAAAGAAATCCAAACCCCGATGAGCCCCATTTCAAGCTGAATGCCTAACAAGTAAGCGATCGGAAGCCCAATTCCCCACATTGAAATCATCGCCATGTACACTGGAAACTTCGCGTCACCAGCAGCCCGCAATGAATTAATAATGACCATATTAAAAGAGCGTCCCGGCTCTAAAATGATCGTCAATAGGAGAAGTGTGGCGGCGATTTGAATGATTTCATGATTGCTAGTGAAAAACGTAAGCAAATGCGTCGATGATAAAGATAAAGCAGTGGAAGAAAGAAGAGAGATCGCAATGGCCCAGTATAAGCTTTTCATACATCTGCGGTAGGCCGCATCGAATTCTTTCGCCCCAATATGGCGCCCGATTAAAATTTGTGTGCCTTGGCTAATCGCTGCACCAAATAACATAATGAACATCATCAAATTTTGAGTGTAGACCTTTGCTGCTAAAGCCTGCGTCCCCATAAATGTAATAAACAGGGTAATGATCATTTGAGAGCCGTTATAAGAAAGCTGCTCTCCAGCAGAAGGAATGCCAATTTTCAGCAGTCTTTTTAAATGCGTCCGCTGGATGTGAAACATGCTCTTCAGCGAAAAGCGCAATCCAATTCGGCGGCGGACAATGAGAATCATCGCCATTAATCCGATCAATCGAGCCAGCGAGGTTGAAAAGGCAACACCCATGACACCTAATACCGGAAAGCCAAACGGACCAAAAATGACCAAATAATTGCCGGCAACGTTTAGCAAATTCATTCCGATGGTGACATACATCGTGTCTCTTGTATATCCGTAGCTTTTTAAAATAGCACTATACGTCATAATAAGCGCTTGAATAAAAGAAAGCAGCCCGACAATTTGTAAAAAGACCGCCGCATCCGGCATGAGTTCACTTGATAAGCCCATCATGTGCAGAATTGGAACAGCTAACATAAACATGAGGAGACTAATGACAAAGCTGATCAAGAAGTTGGTCCCTAGTGAGACATAGGCGACTTGAGTCGCTTCCTGCTTGCGGTCAGCTCCTAGAAGCTGCGCAATCACAATGGTCGTTCCTGTTGTAATGAAGCTGAACATGACAATTAATAAATTCAGGAGCTGGTTGCTTACACCTACTGCGGCCACACTGTTATCAGAGTATTGGCTGAGCATAAGTGTATCAGCGCTCCCCATGAGCATATATAAAGAGATTTCGATAAAAATAGGCCAAGTTAATGCAAATAATGAAGGGTGCGTTTTCTCATCTTTGGCTTGAACCTTTTCATATGACAGGGTTTGAGATTTCATCACAAAGCCCCCTTTCGTATAAATCCGATTTATAGTGTACCTTGCATCGACTATAATAAGAAGAGATGAAACCGAAACTTATTGGAGAAATACGACTTCATAAGGGGATGAATATGAATCGATTTATTACATTTACTGTACCGCCGTTTCCTATTTATATAGCTTCAGGTAAAGGGATATTTCATCAAGGAGAAAGACATATCTCAAGAACCTTCGCTGTATTTGATCTTCTCTATGTCAGAAAAGGTGAACTATGGATGACAGAGGACGAGGAGGCTTTTCACGTAAAAGAAGGTGAATATATGATTCTCTCACCGGGCCTGTCTCATGGCGGACATCTGCCATGTGAAGAGGATACCTACTATGAGTGGCTGCATTTCTCAATTGATCGATTTGAGCTGACGAACCGGCCGAGAGAACACTGGATTGATATGAAACAAAACCAAGCCACCTTCGAAAAGCCGGCAACATATGAATTTAGCCTGCCTCGTTTAGGAAAAGTGAAGGGACGAAGTGTGTTAGAAAAACACCTTTCAGCGATGAGCGCACTAAATCATGATGCATCTGAACTTCCGCTGAAAAAACAGCTTCTATTTGAGGAACTGCTCATTCACCTGCAAAAGGAAGCATTTCATATTCCAAGTGCAAAGGAGACTGTCGCATCAGAAGTGGTTCACTATCTTGAGCATCACTTTATGGAGAAATTGCATATGGAGCAGCTTGCAGAGAAACTGCACTATCATCCTGACTACATGACAAGGTGTATGCAGACGGTGTATGGATTGACGCCAAACCAGTACAGCCATCGTCTCAAGATCGAAAAAGCTAAAAGCATGCTCGCCTCAACAAATGAAAAAATCGCAGCCATTGCAGAGCATGTAGGCATTGACGACCCTACTTATTTTTCTAAGCTGTTTCGGCAAAATGAAGGCATGACGCCGATTGAATACCGTCATCTAGCAAAAAGAACGACAAAGTAAAGGAACGTGAACAGATGAAAAGAGAAAAGGAAGAGCTTGTAAACATACGTCCATTAACCGAAACGGACTTAGAGGCGGTGTGGCATTTAAAATTTAAAGCACCAGACCAGTCCTATCGGAAATGGAATGCCCCTTATTTTTATGAACACGAAATCCCGCTTTCTGCATTTAAGAAACGTTACTTACAGGATGAATCTATTCCCCAAAAGCTATATGGCATTGAAATAGACGGTGATATCAAAGGTACCGTATCATATTATTGGGAGAATGAACGTACACGGTGGCTTGAATGCGGCATTGTCATTTATGACTCACGCTTTTGGAGCGGGGGCATTGGGACAAAGGCATTAAATCTATGGATTGATGTATTATTTACGCATATTGATATCCCTCGAATTGGTCTAACTACTTGGTCAGGGAATGAACGGATGATGCGGTGCGCAGAGAAATGCGGATTTGTCCTTGAGGGGAGACTAAGAAAGGTCCGTTATTATCAAGGAGAGTATTATGATTCGATGCGCTACGGAATGCTGAGAGAAGAATGGCGAAGCCTCCCGCGCAATATCCTCTGAATCATTATTTTTTAGGAAAAAAGTATCATATAACGGAATAAACTGAAGAAGCAGGATGGCAGATGAATGTGGGCTGGATCACTGGATGGTTTGTATCTATTTTAGTCGCAATTTATCTATTGATAGATGCACCAAAACATGGGAAAAATAAATGGTTATGGTCTATTTTAGGTCTTTTATTCGGGCTCTTTGCATTTGGGATATACCTCATCAAAACAGGAAGAAAAGGATTGGGCTGGACAGTTCTGATCGTGTCCATCATCATCTATTCTATTGTTATGCTAGTCTATGTCTTTTACTTCCTGTTGCTGCTCATCGGATACTCAAACGCATCATAGAGAGCGCGTATACATAATAAGGGGGAGTTTAATCTTGAGAATAACGGGTCTATTCGTTTCACTTGCTGTTGCTATCTATTTATGGTTTGATGCGCCAAAGCATCACAAAGACAAATGGCTGTGGGCCATTTTAGGCGTGCTTTTTAGTACCATCGTACTCGGCATTTATTTGATCAAGACAGAGAGGAAGGGGCTGGGCTGGACGATCTTGATTTTAACCATCTTGTTTTATCTCATGCTGCTCATCTCTGTTTTGATCGGTGTTATTCTTTTTTATCAGGCGCCTTCATGAAGAAGGGCCTTTTTCTTTTACCTTTTGAGCCGGTACACCAGCAATGACGATCTGCTCTTCATGAAAGGAATGATTCACCACGGCATTTGCTCCAATTGAGATATGATTTGCGATATAAATGTCTCCAAACAGCTTAGCACCGGGCCCAATCCATACGTGATCTCCAATGGTTGGTACATCCTTTTCGGAATGGTTTTGACCAATATTCACCCCTTGATGAATATCACAAAATGCCCCAATTTTTGCGTGCTTATTTACAATTAAGAGGCCAGTATGATTGATTCTAAGGCCGGGGCCAAAGACGCCAATCGGGATATCAAAGCCAAGCTGCATCCCTTTCTTTTTATGTAAATAGCGGTAAAACCATTTGCGCAATGTAGCGCCGCTATTAGAATAGTATTCATATTTTCGTAAATACCTTTGATATTTCCATATATCGTCCCCAAACCATTTTGGCCTTCTGCGCGTGATAGCTAATGCTTTCTTATCCTGCGTTAAGTAATGGTGAAGATCGTGCTTTGTTAAAATCATCAAAATTCCCCTCTCCATCCCTTATGTTTCAGAGAAATTATACCACCCAAACCATTTATATCAAGAAAAAACAGTGTGATTTCTTCAATTTTCTACCTTCATTTCATCCAAATTTCTGCATAAAATGAGCGCTTTGAATTGAATAGAACAAATGAACCAGGAAAAATGATTTGTAATTTTTTTCAATGTCAATCCGTCTCATGCGTTCCATCTCCTTATGGCAGTAAGGTTTGTAAAAATTACTCGAAAATACTCATTAAAAAGAGAATATTGTATTCATATGCTTTTCGAATCATCTTTTTGAATACAATTGACTTTCCTATCTCAAATCCTCTAGGCTAGTAAATGAAAATGATAATCTTTATCAATTGGAGGAGTGTTTTATTATGTCCATCAAAACCGTTTCTAAAAATCAGCAATTTTTAGAGCAGCAAAGTCAAAGAGAATCTAATGCAAGGTCTTACCCGAGACGGTTCCCATTAGCCATGCAAAAAGCCGAGGGCATGATCGTGACAGATGCGGATGGCAGAGAGTTTTATGACTGTCTAGCAGGCGCAGGAACACTTGCACTTGGCCACAATCATCCGGTTGTGATAGAAGCGATTGAACGTATGCTTCATGAAAAAAGGCCATTGCATACGTTGGACATAACCTCAGAAATTAAAGAAGAGTTTGTGAATGAAATTTTTTCTCACCTGCCAGAAGAGTTTGCAAAGAGAGCAAAAATTCAATTTTGTGGACCAACTGGCGGTGATGCCATAGAAGCTGCGATTAAATTAGTCAAGACAGCGACAGGAAATCGTTCCATTCTTTCTTTCCACGGTGCTTATCACGGTGCGACACATGGCACGATGTCATTGAGCGGGAATTTGTCTCCAAAGGAAAGAGTGCAAGGGTTAATCCCAGATGTGCATTTCATGCCTTATCCATATGAATATCGCTGCCCATTCGGAATTGGCGGGAAAGATTCACACCGCATTTCCAGCTCTTATATTGAGCGTGTATTAAATGATCCTGAAAGTGGTATTCTTCCGCCAGCAGGTATGATCTTTGAAGCAGTACAAGGTGAGGGAGGCTCAATTCCAGCATCTATTGAATGGATGCAAGAAATGAGAAGAATCACAAATGAAAAAGGCATTCCGCTCATTATCGATGAGGTTCAATCAGGCATTGGCCGAACTGGTAAGATGTTTGCTTTTGAACATGCAGGAATTGTGCCAGACGTCATTGTATTATCTAAAGCCATTGGTGGAAGCCTGCCGCTTTCAGTTGTGATTTATGATAAAGATTTGGATCAATGGAATCCAGGGGCACACATTGGCACATTTAGAGGAAATCAAATGGCAATGGCTGCAGGAACCGCTACGCTTAAATTTATAAAAGAAACGAATCTGCTTGATCATGTTGACCAGTTAGGGAATCGCATGCAGGCTCATCTAAAAGACATTCAAAAAAATATACCTGCTATCGGTGATGTTCGAGGAAGAGGATTAATGATTGGTGCTGAAATAGTTAATCCAAATGAAAAGCAGGATGTGGATGGAAGTTATCCAGCAAATCCTGAGCTAGCAAGTCTCATTCAAAAGAATTGCTTCGATAAAGGCTTAATTGTAGAGACAGGAGGCCGTTTCGGCAGCGTCATTCGATTCTTACCGCCATTGATCATGACTGAAGAACAGCTTGAACAAGTTATTGCTATTTTCAAAGAGGCCGTTTACGATGCAATCAACTAAAGCTTCTGTGGATTCATTATTTATCAATCAAAGCCAGCTTGGAAGAGAGTCCTTCCAAGCGGCTCTTCATACATCTCTCGACAGCTTACTGGACCAATGGCAAAAAGACCAAGGACCATACAGTGGAATATTGCCTGGGAAATTAGCGGCTAGTGTCGAATCATTATTTCAGTTTCAACCGTCTGGCGAATCAATTGAATCTGTCTTTCAAGATATAAAGCAGCACCTTTTGCCACATCTGGTTGATGTATCGCATCCTAAATGCTTGGCACATTTGCATTGCCCGCCGCTTATACCTGCGCTTGCCGCAGAGGTGATAGTAAGTTCATTTAACCAATCAATGGATTCCTTTGATCAAAGCGGTATTGCATCTTTGGTTGAGGAGGAAATTTTAAAGTGGCTATGTGCGAAGTTTTCTTATGGAAATTTAGCAGATGGGACATTTACGAGCGGTGGAACCCAATCTAACTACATGGGGCTGCTTCTTGCAAGAGATGCTTTTTGTGAGAACACATGGCAATGGAATGTTCAGCAGAAAGGCTTGCCGAGTGAGGCTCACCGTATGAGAATTCTTTGCTCTAAGAATGCTCACTTCACTGTGAAAAAATCTGCATCCCAGCTAGGCTTAGGGGAGCAGGCGGTTGTTCTGATAGAGACAGATGAGCATCACCGCATGGACCTCAACGATTTGAAGAAGAAACTAGTTGAGTTAAAGGAACAGGATCTCCTGCCTTTTGCGCTAGTGGCGACTTGCGGGACAACTGATTTTGGCAGTATTGACCCGGTTCGAGATGTGTATGACATCGTCAAACCATGCGGTCTGTGGATACACGCAGATGCTGCCTATGGTGGAGCGCTTGTATTAAGTGAAAACTACCGAGATAAATTAGATGGTGTTGAGCTGGCTGATTCCATCACGATCGACTTTCATAAACAATTTTATCAGCCGATCTCCTGCGGAGCATTTTTGCTGAAGGATAAAAGGCATTTCGGCTTGATCAATTATCATGCAGATTATCTTAATCCAAAAGAAGATGAACTGGATGGAATACTACATCTCGTCAATAAATCTGTCCAAACGACGCGCCGTTTTGATGCACTGAAATTGCTTCTTTCTCTTCGTCTGATTGGGGAGGAAGGGTTTGGTGACATGATTGACCATACCATTGATTTTGCGAAGGATGTGGCTGCGCTTATCGAGAGCAATGATCACCTTGAAGTGATCAATCCTGAGCCAGAAATCAATGCAGTAGTGTTTCGATTTAAGGGTGCGGATGACATCAATAAAATCATCCATCGAACGCTATTCACATCAGGAACTGCTGTCATTGCAAAAACAGTGGTGGATGGTCAAACATGCTTGAAATTCACTTTGTTAAATCCGAGAACGACAATTACACATATTGAGGAAATCCTTTCTGACATCGTTGATATCGGGATCGCTCATATTCAATCCGGGAGGGTACTACGTTGAGTCAATATAAACAAATGGCTGAAAATGCAACTATGCAAAGCTTTTTAAACTGTTTTTTACGTGAAACAGGAATCGATCGATCTGCAAAAAAAGAGACGAAAGCAGATGGTTCGCTTGTATTCGTGGCAAAACTAGCAAAGCAAGACCTTGAGCTTGTGATTCCGATCCGATACTTTTCATCTGTAGGCCGCCATCTCTTTGATTTTCCGATTCGCTTTCGTCCGAGTGGAAGCGAGCAAGAGGGGACGATCGTCGATTACACGACACTTGTTGCTTTATGTTCAAAGGAGCTTCTCATTGCATATGGCCGCACAGATGCAGAGGATGAATTCATGCTTCGCATCATTTTAAGCTGCCGAAATATTGAACGATTCTTAAGGGAGAGAGAAAGTGATCAAGCTGCTTTATCTCAAGCTGATTTTGAGTACATCGAGGCTGAGCAGTCACTTCTCCTTGGACATTTAACACATCCTACACCAAAAAGCAGACAAGGGATGACAGAAGAGGAGGAAGCCGTCTATTCTCCTGAGCTGAAAGGGGCTTTCCAGCTTCATTACTTTAAAGCGCACCATTCGATTGTGCTTCAGGATTCATCTATTTCACAACCTGCGGCAAGTCTCATGTTAGAAGAGCTTTCGCGTCAGGTGCCAGAAGAAATAGAGAGACTGAATAGGTTAACAGAAAACGGAGAATATGTGCTCATTCCAATTCATCCGCTGCAAGTCAAAGTGGTCATGGAGAAGGCATTCGTGAAGCGGTATATAGAGGAGGGGAAACTGACTTATTTAGGACCGCTGGGGTCTGAATACACAGCGACCTCATCCTTTAGAACGGTCTATCAAAAGGATTCTGCTTACATGCTCAAATTCTCTGTTCCTGTGAAAATTACGAACTCATTACGCATCAATAAACAAAAGGAACTGGATCGAGGAGTAGAGATGTCCCGCATCTTAAAAACAGAATTAGGCGTTTCTTTATATGAAAAATTCTCTGGATTCCGGGTCATTGAAGATCCTGCATATCTATCTATTCGAGGAGATGAAGCGGAATCTGGCTTTGAAGTGGTCATTCGTCAAAATCCATTCTTGCATCGTGAAAAAGGCGCAAGCTTAATTGCTGGGCTATGTCAGGATCATGCGTACGGAGGAAAATCAAGATTAGCAGGAATTATTCATAAACTTGCAGATGCAGAAGGCCGGTCAACAGAAGCGGTCAGCCAAGATTGGTTTAAACAATACTTAACCATTTCGTTAAAGCCGATGCTCTGGCTATTTGAAACGTATGGTCTTGCACTCGAGGCCCATCAGCAAAATGCTGTTGTGCAAATGAAGGATGGTTATCCAGACACCTTCTATTACCGTGATAACCAAGGCTACTATTATAGTGAATCAAAAAAAGATAAGCTCGCAAATCTAGTTCAAAACTTGAGCGTAAGAAGTGAAACCATTTGTGCGGATGATGTAGCCGTTGAGAGACTCCGTTATTATTTCTTCTTTAATCATTTATTTGGTCTCATTAATGGCTTTGGCACAGAAGGACTAGCAAAGGAAGAAGACTTGCTGGCACTCGTGAGAGATGCATTGCTTGCTCATGAGGAGAAGTACGGAGCTTCTGATCTGACAAACAGCCTTCTCCGTTCAAAAGAACTTCCTTCAAAAGCGAATTTGCTGACACGATTTGAAGATATGGATGAGCTGACAGGTTCTCTGGAAACACAGTCTCGTTACACAGCTGTCTTGAATCCGCTCTTTTTACATAAGGAGGCGCTGATTGGATGAGGCATCGTATTAGGTTTATTCGTGCTGAATTTGAAAGAGACGTCCAGCTTGTCCACAAATGGATGCAAGAAGAGTATGTTCACCCATTTTGGCATTTGAATATTCCTTTTCCTAATTTTGAAAAGCATTTTTATCAGGCAATACATGATCCGCATCAAACCCTTTATTTAGGCACGATTGATGGGACGCCAATGAGTTATTTTGAGGCTTATAACGTGAAAGGAGATGTCATTGAATCCTACTATGAGCCTTCTCCGCATGATCAAGGCATCCACTTGTTAATAGGGGAGCCGGATTATGTGGGAAAAGGATTTGCTGCGCCGCTCCTTCAGGCAATGACAGCATTTCAATTTGAGCAGAACAAGCGAACAGAAAAAATCGTCGCTGAGCCGGATATTCGCAATGAAAAAATGATTCATGTATTTGAAAAATGCGGCTTTGAACGTGTAAAACCAGTCACTTTACCGGATAAAACAGGTCTTTTGATGTTTTGTGATCGAGAACGATTCGAAAGGAAGTATAACCATGACGCGGTTCAACAAGCAAAATAATATAGTGGATGTAATTGGGATCGGCATTGGCCCGTTTAATCTCGGACTTGCCGCATTATCTGAAGAGGTAAATGAAATAGACGCTTTGTTTTTTGAAAGAAGTGAAGCCTTTCACTGGCACCCAGGAATGCTCATTGAAGGGACGACACTGCAAGTCCCATTTTTAGCGGACCTTGTCAGTATGGCAGATGTGAAAAGCAAATATAGCTTTCTCAACTATTTGCAGGAACAAAACCGTTTGTATTCATTTTACTTTTTAGAGGACTTCCATATCCCGCGCAAGGAATACAGTCATTACTGTCGCTGGGTCGCTGACCAGTTAGACTCTTGCCGATTTGGCATGAACGTCGAATCTGTCTCACTGGTTGAAAAGGCAGGGGAAAAGCGGTATGAAGTGCATGTCCGTCATGTGAAGGATCAAACTGTAGAGGTGTTCGAAAGCAAACATCTCGTCTTGGGAATTGGCACGCAGCCCGCAGTGCCAGCATCGCTCCAGCCAGCTTTAGGAGAGAAGGTTTTTCACTCAGCTGACTATTTAAAACGAAAGAAAGAAGGCTGTTTCAAAGGGAAATCTGTCACAGTTATCGGCTCTGGTCAAAGTGCGGCAGAAGTGTTTTATGACATTTTATCAGATGATGAAGCGAAGGATATTCACTGGTTCACACGGTCAAAAGGATTTTTCCCAATGGAATATTCAAACCTAGGGCTTGAGTATTTCTCCCCTGACTATATTGATTTCTTTTATGAGCTTCCGCAAACAAAAAAGGATGCGTTATTAAAACAGCAAGACTTGCTGTATAAAGGCATCAGTTCGGCAATGATTCGTGATATTTATCATTTGCTTTATGAACGTTCTGCCTGCGGAACGCAGCTGAACACAGTGCTTCAAGCCATGACGGAGGTCAACTTGATTGAGGAAACAGCGGGCGGATTATCACTTTCCTGCTCGCAGTGGGTCAAGGAAGAATCTTTTACGCATGAGACGGATATTGTTGTATTGGCGACTGGCTATCAATCCGTTCTGCCGCCATTTATCAACCCTATTTCTCACCACATTCAATGGGATGATCAAGGACGTTTCCAAGTGGAACGTGAATATCGTTTGAAAACAAATACGATGGGTGAAAATGATATTTTTGTACAAAATGCAGAGCTTCATACACATGGGGTCGGCGCTCCAGATTTGGGGCTGGGGGCTTATCGAAACAGTGTGATCATCAATGAACTTGCTCGTCAAACCGTGTATCCACTTTATCAAAAGCACGTCTTCCAGACATTTGGTACACACAAGAACGCACACACATTTGAAGAAATCAAAGGTTAAGGAGGATGAAGCGATGAGTGTACAAGATGAATTGAAAAAAGCGGTGAATCCTGCTGCTTGGAAAAAGGCAAACCAGAGAATGGTGGCAAAAATGCTGTCCGAATACATGTATGAGGACATGCTTCATCCTGTCGAGCTGGATCGTAAGGATGGCATTGCCCAGTATGAATTAATCATTCATGAACATAAGAAATATCGTTATCTGGCAAAACCTCGGTTGTTTGATAGTTTTGATACAATCGCTGAATCAATTGAGTGCTGCCAGGATGGAAAGTGGTCAAAGGATGTCAGTGCCATTGTGTTTTTACTAGACATTCAGCCGATCATTCCAATGTCCTCTGACACAACAGGCCATCTTATCAAAGAGCTTCACCATACTTTGTTAGCCGATGTCCATTTGCTGTCGAAAAAAGCGCTTCGTGCGGATGAGCTGACAGATACGGATTATGCATGGATTGAAGGAGAAATGACAGGCCATCCTTGGATTGTGTATAACAAAGGGCGTATAGGATTCAGCTACGATGATTACTTAGCCTATGCACCAGAACGTCAAGAATGTGTGCAGCTGTCTTGGATTGCTGTTCACAGGGAGCTTGCGACATTCCATGCAGTCGATCATGAAAACTATGAGCAGGTGATCGCCAAAGAATTAGATGAAGTCACGATTCGTCAATTTCAACGTGTGTTAAAGGATGAAGGACTGAATGCAGCTGACTATTATATGATGCCTGTCCATCAGTGGCAGTGGACGCATATGATTATTCAGCATTTTCCGGAAGATTTGGCCTTGCGCCGGATTGTGTATTTAGGAGAGGGGCTGGATCAATATATCCCGCAGCAGTCGATCAGAACCTTTACAAATATCTCAAATAAAGGCAAGCATCATATTAAACTGCCAATGAGCATTTTAAATACACTTGTGTACCGTGGACTTCCATCAGAACGTACGGTCATTGCCCCGCGCATTACAGCACATATTAAAGGGATTGCTGATCAAGACTCATTTTTATCTGATGTGTGCCGCGTCATTTTACCAGGTGAGAATGCAAGTATCAATGTCGATCATCCATACTACAGCAAACTGTCTGGTGCGCCGTATCAATATCTTGAGATGCTCGGTGTCATTTTTAGAGAAAGCATTTATACGTACTTAGAAGAAGGGGAAAGCCCTGTTACACTTGCGGCACTCACATATGAGGATCATGAAGGAGAGCCGTATATCAAGCAGTTGATTGGAAAATCAGGTCTCTCCGCAAAAGAATGGATGGCGAAGTTTTTCCATGTCGTGATGCCGCCGCTTTTGCACTTTATGTATCAATACGGCACAGTCTTTTCACCGCATGGTCAAAATACGATTCTTGTGTTAAAAAATCATCAGCCGCATCGTTTAGCGATCAAAGATTTCGTGGATGATGTGAATATAAGTGACCAGCCGCTGCCTGAATTAGCTTCACTAGAAGAAGATTTAAAAGAAGTGCTGCGCAGTGAGCCGCCAGAAGGTCTAGTACAATTTATCTTTACAGGATTATTTATTTGCAATCTGCGCTATGTATCCAACGTATTAGACAATCACGATCTGTTAGATGAAACGACTCTTTGGCGTTTGCTTGCTGATGAAATTCAGCAGTATCAAAATCAATTCCCACAGCTAAAAGACCGTTTTGAATTATTTGATCTATTCCAGCCGAAGCTGACAAAGCTTTGCTTAAATCGTAATCGAATGATTGATTATGGCTATGGAGATGGAGATGACCGCCCGCATGCATCAGAGCATGGGAAGGTCACAAATGCACTCGCTCATGTTCTTTCGTCAGTTGGAGAGAAGTAATAAAAAAGCTGTAGACATCAAGTGTCTACAGCTTGTTTGTTTTTTAAGAAAATGCTTGAGAGGCAAGGAAATAGAAAAGGGCGGGATCATTTAGTTTTTCTTTTCCGCGAATCATCATGAAATGGGCTACGTTTGTTTTCGTAAATCCTGCTTCAACAAGTGGTTCATGAAGGCGTTCAGCAGTTTCTTGCTGCATATCTAAACGAATTGCCCCTGAATAAGACGAGATGAGTGATTGGATGAGCGAGAGAGCGGTTTGTTCATCGTTTGCTGCAAGCGGCCCAATCATGAGATTAGCAGGGGTTTCGATGCCAAATGCAAAGCCAGTTGTTTCATGATGCTCATTCTGTGCGATCAGCCGGAACGATGCTCGATCCATTCGCTTTCTTATAAAGCTAGATCGATTGGTGCCTGCACCTTTTTCGTCAAGTGCTTCAATAGTCGGAAGGTCCGCTTCATCAGCAGGAGAAAGGTGAATCCCGCCTGACACACGAAAAGCTGATGGATTCGTGGTCTGTGCTTTGTATGTATGAATATAGCCGGCCGTTTGAAATCCGATTTTTTCGTAAACGGGCTGTCCTTGTACAGTAGCAGTTAAAACGACAGGAACGCTTTGATCGCTCCGGCGAAGCAGGGTGTCAATCATTTTCCGTGCAAGGCCTAAGCCGCGATGCGTCTCAGATACAATAACTGCACCAATTGATGCTGCTTTATCATATTGGAAAAGTCCCGCACATGAGATGACTTGTCCATCCGTTGTTGAAAAACCAGTAAAATATCCGTTTGTTAAAAGAGATGTAAGCTCATCCGCATTGTAATCAGGCCAGTCGACCTCTTTTGACAATGCGATAAGATCGGGTATGTCATCGAGTGTTAATGTTCGTTGTACAACGTTTTCCAATACACGCAACTCCTTCTTAGCTGATTTCATCTATATGTATCGTACCATAAGAAAGCATAAGAAAAAGGAAAAGGGAGATCCTTTTCCTTTTGTCCTCTTATTAATAATTCAGGTCACGGTTGTATTCATATTCGAAGGTGAGCTGCAAGTTTTTAATCGACACGACGCCTACTTTAATTAATCGTCCACCGATAAGCTGAGGGACCTCTATCGCGTTGAAAGAAACAAAAAAGCGGTCTTTTGCTGGAACCTGGCTTGTTTTATAGGAAGAGATATCAACCTTTTGACCGTTCCAAGGTACATTCACTGCTCCGCCTTTTAAAGAAGAAACGGTGAAAACATAATTGTGTGCGTTGGTACTGCCTTTATCAGCCTCTAATGAAAGACCAGTTACGACAGCATCCTGCGGCAGACTGCTTAAATCAAAATTAGAATTTGGAGAACCGGCTTCATTGAAGCTGTTGAGTGTGGCTGGCGACCCATATCGTTTGAGTGTTGCTTTTTCAATGCTTTTATCAAAGACAATGCGGTACATTTTATCTTCTTCATTTAGTAATTGTTTAGGCTTAACCGCTAGGTAGTAATCCGTACTGGCGGCAATTTTCGGCATATGAATGATCTCATTTTGGTTGTATGTCCGCACAGAGGAAGACACAAGCGCGCCGTCCTTATTGTAAAGATAGAGATCAAAATCATTTCCTGACTTTACATTCACAAGTTTAATGGAAAAACGACCGTCCGCACCATCAAATTTGGAACTGGTGAAATGGTAAAAGTCGACGTCATTTATAGAAGAAATACTTCCCTCGTGATATAAATAAGATTTATTCAAATAAAGAGAAGGCTGCAGGAACTGAGCTTTTTCCATCGTATCATTGTTGGCATAATCACTGTCTGGATACTGGTGCTCCAATTCTTCTGTATAATTTTTTGTTTGTTTCGTAGATGCTTCACTTGCTAGTGCAGGTGATTGGAAGAGAGAGGCAGCGATGAAGAGACCGGCAAGCAGTAAAAAACCAATTTTCTTTTTAAACATGACAAACATCTCCTATTCATTCATTTTCTTTCATTTATATTATCGGTGGATTATTGTAAAAATTGATATTTATTCCATTTTTATAACGAAAAAGAACCCCCAATCACGGAGGTTCTAGAGTTAATGAACATTAAAATATCGAGCTTCAGGGTGGGAGACGACAATCGCTGAAACAGATGCTTCAGGTTCCATCATGAATCCTTCTGTCAGGTGGATGCCGATTTTTTCAGGCTGAAGCAGCTTGAACAACTTTTCTTGGTCCTCGAGATTTGGACACGCTGGATAACCAAAGGAATAGCGCTGCCCTTGATATTTCGCTTGAAATCGTTTTTCCATTGTAAAATCGACTGGGTCAGGGAAGCCCCATTTGTCACGAATCACTTGATGGGTTCTTTCAGCTAATCCTTCTGCAAGCTCAAGTGCCAGAGCTTGGACAGCATGCATTTTTAAATAATCTCCTTCCTGCTTAAATTGCTGCGCGACTTCACGTATACGCGCGCCAGCTGTGACGGCGAATAAGGCAATATAATCTTTCTCGTTTTCATCACTTTTCCGTACATAATCAGAAATGGAGCGGTACGGGAGCTTCTCCTGCCTTGGAAATTGGAACGTTTCAATGATGCGGTCAGGCTTTTCGGGATCATAAATATGCAAATCATTTCCGTCTGAACCGGCAGGGAAGAATTGATACACAAATGCTGGCGCAAACCAGTTTTTCTCTCTGCCTTCGTTTAGAAGATCTGTGACAAGCTGTTTTAATTCCAATGCTTTTGGGTGCTGTTCAGCTAATAAGGTTTTGACCTTTCCCTTTAAGCCGAGATGATGACCAATGAGCATTTGTTCATTCACATAAGGCATAATATGATGCAAATCGATGTCCCTCACATAATGGCGTGCAGTATCTTCTGGCGTAAATACCGGTGCCTGAGGAAGGGCTACGCGTTTTTCTAGTAATTCAATGACAGCTTTCGGCTGCTTTCCTTCTTTCTCCTTGAAAGGTGCCACTGGCTCCTCTTCGGGCTTTGTTTGAAATTGCAGTGGATTCGCTTTTAACTCATTGGCTAATGACAGACCGTCCATGGCATCTTTTGCATAAAGAACAGGTCCATCATAATGAGGCGAAATTTTCATTTTCGTAAATTTGCGAGAAAGGGCAGCACCGCCGACCAAAATAGGAACAGAAATATTGGCCTTTTGTAAATCCTGAGCGGTTAATACCATTTGCTGTGCGGACTTTACAAGTAAGCCTGATAATCCGATCATATCTGGTTTTTCCTTTTGCACAGCTTCAATCAATGTTTGAGGTGTCACCTTGATGCCGAGGTCGACTACTTGAAAGCCGTTATTGCTCAAAATGATGTCGACAAGGTTTTTCCCGATATCATGGACATCTCCTTTTACGGTCGCAAGAAGAATCTTTCCTTTCCCGCTGGCATGCTGCTTTTCCATATATTGCTCAAGGAACGAAACAGATGCTTTCATGACCTCTGCTGATTGAAGCACCTCGGCGACAATCAGTTCGTTTTGATTAAAAAGACGACCAACCTCAGCCATTCCCTGCATTAACGGACCATTGATAATATGAAGCGGCGATTCATATTGCTCCAAAGCAAGGGATAAATCATCGATGAGACCTTCTTTCGTTCCTTCGACAACGTAGAGCGCCAGCCTTTCATCAAGTGATAAGGAGACCTTTGGTTTTTTCTCCGTTTTCTTTTTGCCGCGGTAAAATTGGGTGAATTCAGCCAGTGTTTGGTCATTTGTTTCATAAAGCAAGGTTTCAGCTAGTTTGATTTCTTCCTTTGGAATGGATGCGAAGCGCTCAAGCTTTTCCGTATTCACGATGGCATAGTCAAGTCCTGCTTGCACGCAGTGATACAAATAGACGGCATTTAAGATTTCTCTGCCAACAGGCGGAAGTCCGAAAGATACATTGCTGATGCCTAAAATGGTGAGGCACTCGGGCAGGGTTTCCTTGATCATTTTAATGCCTTTGATCGTTTCTTCAGCGGCGCCAATATATTGCTCGTCTCCAGTGCCTACAGGAAAGACAAGCGGATCAAAAATAATGTCACTTGCAGGAATTCCATATTTCTTCGTTAACAAATCATGCGAACGTATAGCAATTTCAAGCTTTCGTTCTGCTGTCACAGCCATTCCTATTTCATCAATTGTGCCAACAACAAGTGCACCGCCATATAGCTTCACAAGAGGTAGAATCTCTTCAAAACGTTCCACGCCATCCTCAAGATTAATAGAATTGATGATGGCTTTCCCTTGAGAATAGGTGAGTGCCTTTTCAATCACGTGTTTATCCGTTGAATCAATGACAAAAGGAGCTTTCACCTTTTTCATCGCTTCTTGTAAAAAGCCTTCCATGTCTGCTGCCTCATCACGGTCTGGATCGGCGAGACACACATCAACGACGTGAGCGCCATTTTTCACCTGAGCACGAGCAATTTCTGCTGCTTCTTCAAACTTTTGTTCCGCAATGAGCCGTTTGAATTTGCGAGAACCAATGACATTGGTCCGTTCGCCTACAAAAAGAGGACGCATTGAATCCTCATAAATAAGGGGCTCAATTCCTGATACGGTATGCTGCGGTGATTCGCGAGTGATATGACGCGGCTGAATCGTGCGTACTTCATCTGACAATGCTTGAATATGTGCAGGTGTCGTTCCGCAACAGCCGCCGACAATATTTAACCAGCCTTCCTTAGCAAAGGCGGCGATTTTTTTAGCAAGAGAAGCAGGGGATTCATGATATTGGCCTTCTTCATCTGGGAGACCAGCATTCGGATAGCAGCTCACCGCTGACTTTGCGATGGAGGAGAGCGTGCGGATGTGGTCTGTCATAAATTCTGGACCAGTCGCACAGTTCAGGCCCACACTGATGGGTTTCATATGCTCAAGAGAGATATAAAAGGCTTCGATATCCTGACCAGCAAGGGTGGTGCCCATCGGTTCAATCGTTCCTGATACCATGAGTGGTAATTGAATGCCTGCCTTCTGAAAGGCTTCCTGAATTCCTTTGAAACCAGCTTTTACATTCAGCATGTCTTGGCTTGTTTCTAAAAGAAGGGCATCACACTTTCCGTCAATTAGAGCGCGAGCCTGTTCTTCATAGTTTCTGACGAGCTCACTGAAGGTTGTGCCGCCTGTTACAGACAATGTTTTCGTTGTTGGGCCCATTGCGCCTACAACAAAACGTGGCTTATCCGGTGTGGAGAAACGGTCTGCTTCAGCCTTTGCCAGCTGTGCAGCTCGAACATTGAGTTCATAGGCAAGGTGGCCAAGCCCATATTCATCAAGGACGAGCTTTGTCGCGCCGAACGTATTTGTTTCAATGAGATCGGCACTTGCTTCGAGGTATTCCCTATGGATCGCACGGATGATGTGAGGGGCTGTCACATTCAAATACTCGTTACAGCCCTCATACTCTTCTCCGCCAAAGTCCTCTGCTGTCAGGTTGGCGTTTTGAATCATTGTGCCCATTGCACCATCAAGGACGAGGATGCGTTTTTTGAGCTGTTCAGTGATAGTTGACATGGATGTTAGACTCCTTTTCTTTCTGATGGATGTAGGTGGTCAGTTCTGCTGTTAAATCTGATCGAAGGAAAGGAGTAATTAAATAAATGCCATTAAACAATTCGCAGGCTGTATCTAATAAAGAGCGAGCAATCGCTAAACCTTCTGCTCGCTGCTTTTCTTTATCCTCGCCAGCCTTAGCCATAATGTCACGAATAGAATCAGATAATTTGATGCCGGGAATTTCGTGATGAATAAACTCTGCATTTCGGCTGCTTGTTAACGGCATAATGCCGATGTAAATAGGTTTATCCAAGTGGCGGCTTTCCTCATGAATTTTCACAAGCTGTTCTTCAGAATAAACAGGCTGTGAAATAAAATAATCAGCGCCGTATTCGATTTTTTTCTCAAGACGTTTGACCGCTTTATCTATATGACGCACATTTGGGTTAAACGCGCCAGCCACTGAAAAATTGGTCTTTTTGCCAAGAGGCTTTCCTGAGAAAGAAAGGCCTTCATTAAATTGCTTGATGAGACGAATCAAATCAAAGGAGGTTAAATCATACACAGATGTTGCACCTGGGAAGTCTCCAATTTTAGATGGATCGCCTGTGATCGCTAAAATATCGGTTAATCCAAGAGTGTCGAGCCCCATTAAATGGGATTGTAGCCCAATCAAATTACGGTCGCGGCATGTGATATGAACAAGAGAACGCATATCAAGCTGCTGCTTTAATAATGCGCCGCAAGCGACATTGCTAATACGCGGAGTTGCAAGAGAATTATCGGCTAACGTTAACGCATCAATGCCAGCATTCTTTAATTCATTTGCAGCAACGAGAAATTTTTCGAAGTTCAGCTTCTTCGGTGGATCGAGCTCTACGATAATCGATCGTTTTTTCACAGCCAGCTCATCAAGACCTGGTTCAGTGCGCTGATCTTGGATGGAAATGATTTCTTCTTTTAACACCTTCACTTCTTTTTCAGTAATCGGTGCTAAATCTTTGACCGCTTCAGCCATTGCGCTAATATGTTGAGGTGTTGTTCCACAGCAGCCTCCGATAATGCGTGCGCCCTGATTTCTAAATTCAAGTGCACTTTTTCGGAAATAATCGTTATCAGTATCATAGACGAGTCTGCCTTCTTCAAGAGAGGGGAGACTGCTGTTAGGATAGACAGATAAATGCGAATTTTCTAAAAGTGGAACGCCTTCGAGTGCCTGAATCATGTGATAAGGGCCCAGCCTGCAGTTGATGCCGACGACATCTGCACCAAGAGATGATAACTCAGATAAACCATCCTTCAGCGGGGTACCATCCTGCAAAACGCCTTGTTCATGCATAGAGACATTCATGACAATCGGGAGAGTCGTTTCTTTGCGAGCAATTTGGAGAACAGCCTTCGCTTCTTCTATGTCATAATACGTTTCAAGCAATAATCCGTCAGGCTCTTCATTTAATAGGATATACAGCTGCTCTCTAAAGCTTCGTTTGATTTCTTCTATAGAGTAGGCATTTTTGTTAAACGTTCGAATGCCGCCAATTGTTCCGAGTACATAGGCAGAGCCAGCGGCTGCTTTTGCAATTTGTACCGCTTTTGTATTGATTCGTTTCGTTTCTTCCTCTAAGCCGTAGCGGGATAGTTTAATATAATTCGCACCGTATGTGTTCGTTTGGATGATGTCAGCGCCTGCCTGCACATAAGCTTCGTGCACGCGTTTCACTTCATCCTCTTTCGATAAATTTAATTCTTCAAAACAGCGGTCAATGCCGTAAGAGTATAAAAGTGTTCCCATCGCTCCGTCAGCTATCAGTACGCGATTTTGTAAGTCTTGTAATAGGCCCATTGTATTCCTCCTTATTTCTATGTAACAAAAAAAGCCTTCTGATAAGAAGAAGACTTTTTGGCTGTATCGTAATTCTTCTCCTTATCTTCCAAGCAGTTGCTTGCTGGATTTAGCACCTTGGTCATAGAAAATAGATTTCTACTACACCGGTTGCTGAGGCTTCACAGGGCCAGTCCCTCTGCCTCTCTTGATAAGAAAGCAATATGAACATGTCAATGAATTGAACTTCCATCAACTGTAACGAAAAATGCAGAAATAATCAATGGAAAATTTGAAATTTATCGAAAATTTATAAATTGGACATCAATCGGCAAATCAGCCTTACGCATAAGAGAAATAACCTCTTGTAAATCATCTTTATTTTTCCCTGTCACACGCACTTGGTCATCCTGAAATTGTGATTTCACTTTGATACCAGACTGCTTGATGAGTGCGTTGATCTTTTTAGCGTTGTCTTGATCAATCCCGCTGATCAGCTTCGCACGCTGGCGTACTGTACCGCCAAGAGCATGCTCGGTTTTTCCGTAATCGATGTTTTTAGTTGGCACATTTCGTTTGATCAGCTTTGTCACAAGTACATCTTTTAGCTGCTCAAGCTTGAAGTCATCATCAGAAATGAGAACAAGTTCTTCTTTTTCGAGAGAAATATCACTTTTACTTCCTTTAAAATCATAACGGTTTTTAATTTCTTTCAGCGCTGCTTGAACAGCGTTTTGCACCTCAGGCAGTTCGACTTTCGATACAATGTCAAATGAGCTTTCTTTTGCCATCACACATGACCTCCAAGTATTGATATTGCGTCTATTTTATCATGCCAATAGGCGAAGAAGAAACTTTATCGAAGAGATGAGGCAAAGAGTTCAGCCGGCTGCGGTATAAATCGTGACCAGTTTGTCCACTTTAGCTAACAGAACTAGAGATGTTCATGCGGGGAGAAGTATAGTAGAATAAAGTGAATCAAAAGATGAACGAACGCTCTTTTATGGGCAGATAGGAAGGAAGAGAACATGAGACCAGGTGAGCAACTGACCTTGCAAATAGAGAACGAAATGGAATACGGCTACTTTTTGACAGATGGTGAAGATTCGGTTCTCCTGCACCGCAGTGAAATGACAGAGGATCTTGATGACCGAGATGAAGTAGAGGTCTATTTATATGTAGATCATGAAGAAAGACTCGCTGCCACAATGAAAATCCCTACAATTAACGCACATACATATGGCTGGGTACAAGTTGTAGACGTGGTAGAAGACATGGGTGCATTTGTCGATGTTGGACTATCAAAGGATGCACTTGTGGCAACAGAACACCTCCCGCCATTTGAGGAAGCATGGCCGAAAAAAGGAGACAAACTCTACTGTATGCTGAAAGTCACAAGTTACGGCAGAATGTTCGCAAAACCAGCCACAGAAGACGTGATCAGTGAATTGTTTACTGAGGCACCAGAAACCTTAATGAACAAAGAAATCACTGGAACAATCTATCGTTTAATTGCGACAGGTTCTTTTATGCTGACAGATACAGGTGTGCGAGGGTTTATTCACCGCACGGAACGAAAAGAAGAGCCAAGACTAGGATCGACCGTTACGGGACGCGTTATTGCAGTGAAAGAGGATGGAACCGTGAACGTTTCTCTGCTTCCTAGAAAACAGGATGCATTATCTGTCGATGCAGAAGAAATTTTAACCTATATGAGAACAAGAAACGGCGCCATGCCTTACGGAGACAAAAGTGATCCAGAGGATATCCGCGAAAGATTTCAAATGAGCAAAGCCGCCTTTAAACGAGCACTAGGTCATCTGATGAAAAATGATCTCGTTTACCAAAAAGAAGGCTGGACATACGAGAAAAAGTGAGCATTTGCTCACTTCAGCGTGCAGACAAACCCTCGCATTCGGTGTCAGTCCTGCGTGCCAGTACTCACGAATGTCAAATTCGCTCCGCTCCGGTACTCGTCCTTCCTAGGGCTGCAAAGGTTTTCAGGTCACGCTGAAAAGAAGACAAAGTTCTAAAATAAAGTTCATTTTAGCCCTTTGTCAATGATCTAAAAGTGAGCATTTGCTCACTTTTTTATTTTTGTCTTAAATAATGGATTTTTTCTATGAAAAAAGTCATGAAAACCTTCACTATAGCATTGAAACAACGCCCCTCAAATCCGATAAAAAAGGAGTAAGGATGATAAAAGGAGTGTGTTTTTGGATGAAAGTGAAGATTTCATTGCTTCTGATGGCAGCCATGCTTATGGTGCTTGCCGCATGCGGTAATCAACAGGAGGGGTCGCCAAAATCAACTGCGAAGCATATTGGCGTTATGCTCACAGATGATGGTCTTGGTGATCAATCATTTAACGATTCATCATTTAAAGGATTAGAAAAAGCACGTGATGAGCTTGGCATTGAATTTGATTATAGAGAAATTGCAGAAACTGATACATATGAAAAAGGGCTGGCAGAACTCGTAAAAGATGGTAATGATCTCATTATCGGTGTAGGTTTTAGTATGCAAGAAGACCTAGAAAAAGTCGCAAAGAAATATCCGAAGAAGCAGTTTCTTCTGATCGATGCCGTATCTGAGCTGAAAAATGTGACCTCTGTGACGTTTAAAGAAGAGGAAGGCAGCTATTTAGCAGGTGCACTTGCTGCGATGACAACGAAAAGCGATGTCATTGGATTTGTTGGCGGTGTTGATGCAGACGTCATTCATCGTTTTGAAAAAGGGTTCCAAAAAGGCGCTAAATCAGTCAATCCAAAAATCAAAATCTTATCTACCTATGCCGGTACATTTAGTGATGCAGGCAAGGGCGGTAAAATAGCCAAAGATATGATCAAAAAGAAAGCAGACGTTTTATATGCTGCAGCCGGTTATTCAGGTGTTGGTGTATTAAAAGAAGCGCAATCGCAAGGCAAATATGCCATTGGTGTGGACAGCGATCAGTACTATACTGCAGAAAAAGCTGTGATTTCATCTATGGTAAAAAAAGTCGATGAAGTGGTCTATCAATTCAGCGAACAGGTCGTCAAGAACAATCAAATTAAAAGCGGACATGTTGTCTATGACTTAAGCAATGATGGAATCGATATGGCAAAAATCCGGATCTTAAAAAATGCTGAGACACTGACCAAAAAATTAAATGGTCTGAAGCAGACGCTTCTAAAAGAAGAGGGGGGCGCATCATGAGCTTACGCGTCAAAATTTTACTCAACTCACTTATCTCACTTCTTTTAGCAGTTGGCGTCATCGCGTTTATCATTGTCAGCATGACAAAGATCCAATCATCAAATGAAGCAGATGTCCAAACCTTATTAAACGTACAAAAAACGAAGGCAAGCTTTGAAAGTGTCGAGCAAGCAATGACCAATTATTCGATGACACTTTCAGATGAACAGCTAGAGATCGTTCAAAACGATATTTCTACAGCAAAAAAACAGCTGCAAACGTTAAACAAGCATGCAGGAAATTTGAACAAAGAGGCATTAACAAGGTTAAATTCAAAATATGACACATGGACCAAAGAAGCCAACAATGCCATTGGCGAAAAAAACGCCTCGGATGCAAGACGTGTGGCAGCAAGAATTGATGGCGTTTTAAACGATGTGCATACGATGAATAAAAGAGCAGAAGAAGCGTATAAACAAAATCTAGAGGATGCAGCAGACAATGTACAATGGATTATTACAAGTGCACTCGTCTCAGCCCTCACACTGATTGTCATTGCCGTCTTTTTGAATATGGGGTTAACGCGATCCATCGTGACACCTATCAAATCACTTTCCTACAGAGCAAAGCAGATCGCAGAAGGGAATCTTGCTGTGGAGCGGACAGATATTCAGCGTAAGGATGAAATCGGCGGCTTGAATGAATCCTTTAATCAAATGACAGATCAGTTGATTAGTTTGATTAAAGAAATCAGCCATGTCTCAAGCCGAGTAGAGACATTCTCGATCCACCTGAATGATGAAAATAAAAAGATGATGGAATCTGCCAATCAAGTATCTGTCTCAACAGACGAAATGGCCAATGGGGCACAAGCGATTTCAGAAGATCTCCAGCATGGCGTCAGCTTGATTGAGAAAATGGACCAGCATGGACGTAAAAATTCCGAACGCTCACAAACGGTCATCCGCAGTACAGAGGATGCCATCGAAGCCGTAGAAAGCGGAAAGCACACGTTAACAGAAACAAAATCAGCGATTGAAAAAAATACACATGCCACGAGACAAATCGAAGAATCAGCAGGAGAATTCACGCAATACGCCAGCGGAATCTCGGCCATGGCCAAAACGGTTTCTGACATTGCGGATCAAACAAACTTACTTTCCTTAAACGCAGCCATTGAAGCGGCAAGGGCAGGCGAAGCTGGAAAAGGCTTTGCCGTTGTAGCAGATGAAATTCGCAAGCTTGCCGATGAATCGTCAAATGCAACAAGACAAATTTTTGACATGGTCAGTCATATTGAAAGAGGGATTCAATCCATTAGTCAAACGGTTCAAGAAGGGGTCAAGCTTTCACTTCAGCAGCAGGATGCGATGGACAAAACCTCACACTCCTTTGAAGATATAGAAACAAAAGCGCAGCATATTAAACAAGAAATGGCGGTCTTAAATGACCAAATTATCCAATCAACAGAACTTGGCGGACAAGTACTGCACTCGATTGAAAATATTAGTGCAGTAGTAGAAGAAACAGCAGCTGGCAGCGAAGAAATTTCTGCCTCAGCAAATGAACAGCTGCAATCGTTCCATCAAATGAACAAACAAGTCGAAGAATTGATGAGTATGACGGCAAGGTTAAATGAAACCGTCCAGCGATTTAAACTTTCATAAGAAAAACACCCTTCCCGTGTTGTGTCAGGGAAGGGTGCTTTTTATGATCATTTGCCTGTAAAAAAGATCGCAAGCGTGCTAGGTCCTGAATGGGACCCCACAGCGGCGCCGATGATATGAACATCAATTTCTTTAGGATGAAATTCGTCTTCAATCAGTTGTTTCATGTCTTCTGCAAGTGCAGGATCATCACCATGACTAATGCCAACCGTTTGATTACGCCAATCCGTTCCGCGTTCTTTCATTAGTTCAATAATGCGTTTCAGCAGCTTTTTACGTCCGCGGATTTTTTCTAGCGGGATGAGTTTTCCATCTTCGACATGTAAAATGGGTTTAATGCTTAACAAACCGCCCACAAATGCGGATGCTTTACTGATTCTTCCGCCTCTTGCTAAATACGTTAAATCGTCTACAGTAAAAATATGTTGTAAAGATTCACAAAAATGCTTTACAGACGTTTCAATTTCTTGTATTGTATTTCCGTCAATGGCAAGTGACTGAGCGTGTTTGACAGCAAGCCCATAGCCAAGTGAAGCGCATTTAGAATCAATGATTCGTAAATCAAAATCAGGGTATTCTTCCTTCACTTCGTTTGCCATCATCACAGCTGTCTGATATGTACCTGAAAGCTCTGATGAAAAAGCGACATAGATGGCAGATGTATGGGTTTGAGCGGCAGAGACAAAGGCTTCCTTGATCCGGTTTGGTGAAGCCTGTGACGTTTTTGGACTGGCTCCTTGTCTCATCGCATCAAATACTTGTTTTGGTTCAATGGTGATCAAATCCTCAAATTCCTGCTCGCCAAGCAACACGCGGAGCGGAATGAGTGTTATGTTATGTTCATCATAATAAGAAAGAGGCAGATCAGCAGCACTGTCTGCTATGATATGAACAGTCATATAAATCCCTTCTTTCTAAAAAATAAGCCATATTTTACATCTTTTTAGCCTAACTATATCATAGAAATCATCTTTTCGTGTTCAAATTCTAAATTTTAGGGAAAACCATAGAGAGAATGGTAAGTGGAGGAATGACAACATGTTCATTGGAGAAGCAAAAAAACTCATTGTCGTCGTAATTGGTGCATTACTCAATGCGATTGGACTGAATTTATTCTTAATCCCAGCTGACGTATATGCGAGCGGTTTTACAGGGGTAGCCCAGCTGCTATCCAGCTTAATCGATCAATATGCGCCATTTTATGTATCAACAGGGATTCTATTATTTATTTTAAACATTCCAGTCGGCATTTTAGGCTGGATGAAAGTTGGCCGTTCCTTTACTTTGTACAGCATCATCAGTGTTGCACTAACAACCATTTTCCTTGGCGTTTTACCAGAAACGAGTGTTTCCCATGATATTTTATTAAATGCTGTGTTTGGCGGTGTCATATCCGCCGTAGGGATTGGGATCACGCTCAAATACGGGGCATCGACAGGCGGACTCGACATCGTTGCTATGGTATTAGCAAAATGGAAAGACAAACCAGTTGGCACGTATTTCTTCATTTTAAATGGAATCATCATTTTTACAGCAGGATTATTACAAGGTTGGGAGAAAGCATTATATACGCTTGTCACATTATATGTGACCACAAGGGTCATTGATGCCATCCATACAAGACATGAGAAGCTGACCGCGATGATTGTGACGAAAAAAGCAGATGAAATCAAAGAAGCCATTTACGGAAAAATGGTCAGAGGTATTACGACTGTACCTGCAAAAGGCGCATTCACCAACGAGCAAAAGGAAATGATGGTGATCGTCATTACAAGGTATGAGCTGTATGAACTTGAACAAATTATTAAAGAAGTCGATCCAAAAGCCTTTACAAATATTGTGCAGACAACCAATATTCTTGGATTTTTCAGACGAGATTAAAAAGGTGGGTAGCAGATGAAAAAAGGGTTGGTACTTCTTCTCATTCTATTGTTTTTAGCCGCTTGTGGACAACAAAAAAAGGATGAACCAGACAAGGAGGTTTCCGGTCAAATGAGAGAAAAAACGGTTGTACTCACAGTAGACCCCGTCCAGAAAGGTTCTTCAGTTCAATTTAACATGTCACTGAAAAATGAATCAGATCGAGATATTGAATTTACCTTTAACACAAGCCAAAAATTCGAGCTCAGTGTGTATGACGAAAACGGGAACGAACAATATCGCTATTCGAAAGACCGTATGTTCACACAGGCCATCCAAACTTTTGTGCTGAAAAAAGGCGAGGCCTATGATTTTCAAGACACGTGGTCAAACGGTGTAAAGCCCGGAACATACGAAGCGGTTGTAACGTTTAAAGGAAAAGCAGAAGGGCTGAAACAAATCACGGAGAAGAAAACATTCCAAGTCAAATAAGCAAGGGAATTAGAAAAAGCTGTCCATCAAATGTGGACAGCTTTTTTATGTCAGAGATCATCAAGCAAGTCTTGGAAGGTATGCAGCTGGTTTCTTTCTGCATCTGTCGAATTGGCAAATGCAGAGGATACGGCATTTTTCGCTCGTTTGACTGCCTGTTGACGCTCTAACCCAGATGAAAATGAAGAAGTAAGAGCTTCTTCAGTAAATGATTTGGCTTGATCAAAAAGTTCGTTTCTCACAATGAACCTCCAGAAGCATCAGTCTTCATATTTCCTCTGTCTGACGCTTCTTCAAGTGTCGAACGGTAAGGAAAACGTGCATCATGAAGACTGACTGAATCTTTACCTTGTTGTATAAAGCGTTTCGATTTGCTTCTTTTACCCATTCGGAATCCGCCCCTTTACACAAGCTGACAGGACAACCTGTCTAACGGTAGTATGCCCGTTTCCATCTGCTATGTATGAATGGAAAAATTAAAGCGAGAAGTAATTCGTTAGAAACTTTGCAATCCCGTCTTGTTCATTCGTATCAGTGACTTCATTTGAAACACGTTTCACGGCATCAATTCCGTTGCCCATTGCCACACCGCATCCAGCAAATTCAAGCATTTCTAAATCGTTGTCTTCATCTCCGAATGCCACAATCCGCTCCTTAGGAACACCGTAATAATCACTGATCTTTTGCAATCCAACAGCTTTGTTCATGCCTGTTTTAATGATTTCAATCACGTGCCACGGGGCAGCCCAGCGTCTGTGATCAATCACTTCTGCATGAACATCTGATAAATAGCTTCGAATAGCTCCGACGTCCTCTTCTTTTGCATGAATTAACACGCTCGTCACATTCTCTCCAAGGTTGTCCCTTAGGTCCCCAACAGTGACTTTGTTTGCATTCATATTAAAGATATCAATGAGTTTTTCATCATGATAATGGAAATACAAATCGTCTAACACTTCAGCTAACACATTGTGCACTTTATACTCTTCACTAATGTCTACAAGCTGTTTGACCACTTGAAGATCAAGTGACGTATGAAATCTGCCCCATTTCTCATCAAGAGGATGATGGACAAACGCTCCGTTAAAATTCACAATTGGTGAATCAAGCTGTAATTGCTGATAATAAGGAGAGCTGGATCGAAATGGCCGGCCTGTTGATATACAGACGTGATGCCCGCTGTCTCTCACTTTTTGAATGACGTCAAGTGTGTGCGCAGAAATGGTTTTATCATCTTTTAATAATGTGCCATCCAGGTCAAGTGCGATTAGATAAGGTTTAGTCTCCATAAAATCTCCTTTGATCTGTAAGTGATAGGAGGCAATTCATGTTAGCGCCTCTTTCTATAGTGTATCTTTATCACATCTTTGTTGTCTACATGTTAAAATAAACAAAGACGGGAATGATAAAGGAGGATTCATAGGCTGTGATCACCATTGATGAGCAAATTACGCGCGATATTCCATTTTTACATATCGTAAAAGCTGAAAATAAAGACAAACCGCTGCCGCTTGTATTTTTTATTCACGGATTTACAAGTGCACGAGAGCATAATTTACACTTCGCCTTCCATCTGGCGGAAAAAGGCATGAGAGTCATTTTGCCTGACTGTGCTTATCATGGTGTAAGATCAGAAAACCTCAGCTTAGAGGAACTGGCATCAAAGTTCTGGGAAATTGTCCTGAACGAAATTCGTGAAATCGATATACTCAAAACATACTTTCAAGAAAAACAATTGATTGAAGCCGATTTGATAGGCGTTGCAGGTACTTCCATGGGCGGCATCACTACCTTTGGTGCACTTGCCAAACATGACTGGATCAAAGCCGCTGTCAGCCTGATGGGGAGTCCGAACTATACGACGTTTCTAAAAGCACAGATCATGGACATGCGTCACAAAGGGTTGATGAAAGACATTACAGACGAAGAGGTTCATCTGCAATTAGACGCCCTGCGCCCATATGATTTAACGCTGCAAACGGATCGATTAAACAAAAGACCGCTGTTATTCTGGCATGCAGAAAATGATCCTGTGGTCCCGTACAGGCACGCAAAATCCCTATACGATGAGTTAGCGTCCACACAATATAAGCAGGATCCGCACCTGATTCGCTTTATCACTGATGGACAAGCTGGCCATAAGGTCTCAAGACAAGCGATGTTTGAAACGATTGACTGGTTTGTGACTCATCTGAAAAGCACAAACGTTTAGTCATAACAAAAAGTACGTTATACTAATGGAAAAAGGAGTGGATATCATGGATGAAGCATTGAAAGAAAATATTTTAGGCGCCCTAGAACAGGTGATTGACCCTGAGCTGAATGTCGACATCGTCAACCTTGGACTTGTCTATGATGTCGATCTTGATGAGAATGGAAAAGCGGATATCACCATGACCTTAACATCAATGGGTTGTCCTCTTGCACCAATTATTGTGGATGAAGTCAAAAAAGCATTAAGTGATCTTCCAGAAGTAAAAGAAACAGAAGTTCACATCGTATGGAATCCGCCTTGGACACGAGACAAAATGTCAAGATACGCAAAAATCGCGCTCGGTATTCAATAAGCACAAAATGAAAAATGCCTGGTATGAGATAAACTCATGCCAGGTTTTTTTTATGAAAAATTAAGGTGGAGGAAGAGAATGGCTTGATATAATGGATGTAATTTTATAGAACGGAGTACCTATCATGAAACGAAAATGGCTATGGGTCGTTCTTTTGATCGTATATGCTGCTGCATTTTTTGCATCAATCACCATACGCGAAAGCCAAACACACAAAAAACAGGATCTTGAGGCTTTTACTGATGTTAGTCATCTCATGCCTGTCAAAATCAAAAAAGTTGTTCAAGGAAAAGAAATAGACACGTTAAAAGACGTATTGAAAGAAGCAAAAGCAAAACACCTGCCGATTTCTATTGCCGGAAAACAGCATAGCATGGGCGGCCACACATATTATGAAAACGGCATCGTGCTTGATATGACGGAATTCCGCCAAATTTTAGCGTTTGATCCAAAAAAGAAAACGATTCGGGTTCAAAGCGGCGCTACATGGGATGATATACAAAAATATGTGAATCCATATGGTCTTGCTGTGAAGGTAATGCAATCGCAGAATATCTTTACAATTGGCGGATCTTTAAGTGCAAATGCACATGGACGTGACATTCGTTACGGGTCACTCATTGACACAGTTCGCTCATTCAGGCTGTTAAAAGCAGACGGTGAGATTGTCACAGTAAAGCCAGGCGATGATTTATTTACTGCCGTCATTGGGGGATACGGTTTGTTCGGCGTCATTTTAGATGTGGAGCTTTCTTTAACAAAAGATGAACTATATAAAATGGAGACAACCTCTCTGGGTTACGATGAGTATACGGATTATTTTCAAAAGCATGTCAAACACAATAAAGAAGTACGCATGCATCTTGCCAGAATCTCAACAGCGAAAACAAACTTTTTGAAAGAGATGTATGTGACGAATTATTCACTTACTTCACAACAAGGGATTGAATCATATCAAGAACTGAAAGAAGACCAACTCGTCATGCCTTTGAAATTTATGCTCGGCCTTTCAAGAAGATTTGATATGGGAAAAGATCTGCTCTGGAATTTGCAAAAAAAGTATTTCTTAAGTCAAAATGATCAGCTGATCACAAGAAACAATGTGATGCGTTCTGACTCTGCCTTTTTAGAATATGAAAATGAATCCGACACAGATGTGCTGCAGGAATATTTCGTCCCAGTTGACCGTTTTCGTGCGTACATCGATGACATGAGATCCTTTTTACAACAAGAAGATTTGAATCTAATGAATATCACAATACGTTATGTACAAAAAAATGAAAAAGCGGATCTCTCCTATGCGAAACAAGATATGTTTGCACTTGTGCTTTTAGTGAATTACGGGTTCGAAAAAGAAGAGAAGGCGGAAGCCGAGCGAATCATTCGAAAAATGACAGATATCACGCTGCAGCACGATGGAAGCTATTACTTACCGTATATGCCTTATCAAACGAAAGCGCAAATGAAGCGGGCGTATCCTAAAACCGATGTATTCTTCCAAAAGAAAAAACAAGCAGATCCAGATGGCACGTTCACCAACTACTTTTATGAGAGGTACAATACACAATGAATGCAAAAGCAATGAAATGGTTCGTCTACTCACAAAGTCTGCTGTTTTTCGCCAGCAGTTTGATTTTCCCTTTTTACATTCTTTTTATTAAAAATGTTGGGTCAAGCTATTCACAGTTTGGTCTTGCCTACGGCCTGTTTGGTTTAAGCGGAGCATTTATTCATTTACTCTTAGGGAAACTGCCCGAAACCACCGACAAGCGGCTCTTTTTAATCATTCATTCGTTCGGTATGGCGTTTCTTTTGCTGCTTTTTCCGCATATAACAGAAGTGGAGCAAGTGTATATGATTCAGCTGGCACTTGGTGCGCTTGGCGGCTTTCAAAAGCACGGAGAGAAACTGCTCGTCACGGACCTCACAACAGAGAACAAAAGAATGAAAGAAGTCGGTCACTATCATTTTTGGACAGCTCTTTTTTCATCCATCGCCATTATGCTTGGGGGCCTGTTTGCTGATTTCTTTACCGTTTACTTCATTTTTTATGCAAGCTCTATATTATATTTATGCAGTGCGCTCATGGTCATCTATATCAAAAACGAAAGATAAATCCGCATGTCTCATGAAGATATGCGGTTTTTTTGTTGAAAAAAAATGAAAACAAATATTAAATATACAATTGAATTAATTTTTATACATGTTATAATGTTAAATAATTTCACAAAGATCAAGAGGGTGTATTGACGTTGAAAATAGGTATTATAGGTGCTACAGGGTACGGTGGTGCGGAATTGGTTCGTATCTTCAAGCATCACCCGCATGTGGAGGAATGTATATTGTATTCATCAAGTGGTGATGGGCAATCATACAGTCAATCTTATCCACATCTAACAGCGATTACTGACCAAACATTAAAAACCATTGACCCGGCTGCTATTGTGCAAGAGACAGATGCTGTGTTTTTAGCGACTCCAGCAGGCGTATCAAGTGAACTGACGCCAAAGCTTATGAATCAAGGAGTGCCGATCATTGATTTATCAGGTGATTTGCGCATTCAAGATGGAGACACCTATGAAGCTTGGTATAAACGAAGGGCAGCGGATGAAGCATCTGTTCAACAAGCGGTGTACGGTTTATCCGAACTGAATCGTGACAAAATTCAACAAGCTGAAGTGATTGCCAATCCGGGCTGCTTTCCTACCGCAGTTCTTCTCGGTTTAGCACCGCTCATCAAACAGAATGTCATCGATGAATCTATGATTATAATAGATGCAAAAACAGGGGTGTCCGGTGCCGGACGATCTGCCTCACTTGGAACGCATTTTTCAGAACTAAACGATAACTTTAAAATTTATAAGGTGAATGAGCATCAGCATACGCCAGAAATAGAGCAAATATTAAGAGAATGGAATCCGCAGACGGCGAACGTCACATTTTCTACGCATCTTGTCCCGATGACAAGAGGGATTATGGCGACGATGTATACACAATTAAAAACCGATGTCACAAAAGAAGAATTGATGAAGCGAATGAAAGGCTTTTATGAAGATTCCTATTTTGTCAGAGTGAGAGATCACGGCGTTTATCCACAAACGAAAGAAGTATACGGCAGTAACTTCTGTGATATTGGCTTTCATTTAGATGAGCGAACAGGGAGACTTACAATCGTGTCGGTCATAGACAATCTCATGAAAGGCGCGGCCGGCCAAGCGGTTCAAAACTTCAACATCATCAAAGGCTTACATGAAGAGGCGGGCCTCACAATGACACCTCTTTATCCATAAGAGAACAGGGGAGACAACAAACATGATCGAATTGAATGAAAAAAGCATTGTCAAAATAGACGGTGACGTATCATCACCAAAAGGCTTTGAAGCGAAGGGGATTCACATTGGCTTGCGCTATTCAAAAAAAGACCTTGGCCTCATCGTCAGCGAAGTACCAGCAGCAAGTGCAGCGGTCTACACACAAAGTCACTTTCAAGCTGCGCCTCTCAAAGTCACACAACAAAGCTTAAAAAAGACAGGACAATTAAAAGGTGTCATTGTCAATAGTGCCATCGCCAATGCATGTACTGGTGAGCAGGGATTAAAAGACGCATACGACATGCAGGCAGCCTGTGCAGATATGTTAGGTGTAGCACCTGATTACATTGCTGTTTCTTCTACTGGTGTCATTGGGGAATGTCTGGAGATGGATAAAATCAAAAAGGGCATCGCCGAGTTAAAAGAAGCAAAAGCCGAAAAAGGCCATTTTGAAGAAGCGATCTTAACGACAGATACTGTCATTAAAAATACAACATACACCCTTACGATAGACGGAAAAGAGATCATCATTTCAGGCGCAGCAAAAGGCTCTGGCATGATTCACCCGAACATGGCGACAATGCTTGGCTTTGTCACAACAGATGCAAATGTCGAACAGGAAGCGTTACAGCAAGCGCTTCGTGACATTACAGATGTGACCTTTAATCAAATTACCGTCGATGGAGAAACGTCGACAAACGATATGGTGCTCGTGATGGCAAATGGCATGGCAGAAAACGATGTACTCAATGAAGAGCATCCAGAATGGCCATTGTTTAAAGAAGGATTAAAACTAGCTTGTGAGGATTTAGCCAAAGAGATTGCGAGAGATGGAGAAGGTGCAACGAAATTAATCGAAGCGAAAGTCGCTGGTGCTAAAAATAATTTGGAAGCCGGCATCATTGCGAAAAAAATCGTTGGTTCAAGTCTTGTCAAAACCGCCGTATATGGTACGGATGCTAACTGGGGCCGAATCGTTGGAGCCATTGGTCATAGCGCAGCTTCCGTCACTCCGGAAGAGGTAGAAGTTTATTTAGGCGGACAATGTTTATTCAAACACAATGAACCGCAACCATTCTCAGAAGAGGAAGCAAAAGCATATCTAGAGCAGGATGAGATTACGATTTTCATTCAAATGAGTGAGGGAAATGGTGAAGCAGCAGCTTGGGGCTGTGATCTCACCTATGATTATGTGAAAATTAACGCGAGCTATCGCACATAAAGAAGGAGATAGACATGGATAAAACGATCGTGTTCAAGTGTGGAGGCAGTGTCATTCGAGAACTTTCAGATACCTTCTATGAAAATGTCCGCTCACTTCAAGCTGCTGGGTTTAAGCTGGCTATCGTGCATGGCGGAGGACCTGAAATCACCGACATGCTGCAAAAATTAGAAGTGAAAACAGAATTTGTTGACGGTCAGCGTAAAACAACGAAGCCTGTGTTAGAGGTAGCCGAAATGGTTCTCTCGGGAACAGTCAATAAATACTTTGTGTCAGAGCTCGCAAAGCATGATATACCATCTGTCGGCGTATCCGGTAAAGATGGGCAGATGCTTGTCGCCGATTTCCTTGATCAAGACGTTTATGGGTACGTTGGCGAAATCAAAGAAGTTCATCCAGAAATGGCGGAAGCACTCATGGAGAAACAATTCATTCCTGTAATTGCGCCGCTGTCTATGACGGAAGAATGCCAAACCTTAAATGTGAATGCTGATTTAGCAGCATCAGCTGTCGCCGGAGCCATGAAAGCTGATAAGCTCATGTTTGTCACAGATGTTGAAGGCATTTTAAAAAATGGTGAACTATTAGATGTCGTCACCGAACAAGAAGCCCTTTCACTCATTGATGAAGGCATTATTTCCGGGGGAATGATTCCAAAAGTACAATCCGCTTTGAGTGCTTTATCAGGTGATGTAGATGAAGTGATGATCGTAAATGGCAAAGGCAGTATCTTTACAGGAGAAACCTTTAAAGGCACAAGAATCGTAAAACAAAAGGAGGCGGTCCTGTGAGTCATCTTTTTCAAAATTATGGACGGTGGAATGTTGAAATTAAAGAGGCAGCAGGTTCTTGGGCAGTCGATACAAATGGGAAAAAATATTTAGACTTTATCCAAGGCATTGCAGTAACAAATTTAGGCCACAATCATCCAAAGGTCAATCAAGCCATTAAGGAACAGCTTGATCACGTCTGGCATGTGTCGAATCTGTTTGAAAATGGTCTGCAAGAAAAAGCAGCAGAAAAGCTGGCAGCAAACAGTTCAGGCGATCTCGTGTTTTTCTGCAATAGCGGCGCAGAGGCAAATGAAGGTGCCATTAAATTAGCACGTAAAGCGACAGGGAAAACAAATATCATCACATTTTTGCACTCTTTCCATGGGCGCACGTATGCTGGTATGGCTGCCACAGGTCAAGATAAAATCAAAACTGGCTTTGGTCCTATGCTAGAAGGCTTTCACTATGTACCGTTTAATGATCCAGACGCTATGTCAGCCTGTGCAGTCGATGATGTGGCAGCGGTGATGCTGGAGGTTGTGCAAGGTGAAGGTGGAGTGAATCCAGCGACACCAGAATTTCTAGAAGCAGTTCAAGCATTTTGTGAAAAGCATGAAGCACTGCTGATTGTAGACGAAATTCAAACGGGCATCGGTCGTACAGGAACAGCATTTGCGTACGAAGAGACGTGTCTTGATCCTGATATTATCTCTGCAGCAAAAGGGTTAGGAAACGGCTTTCCAGTTGGTGCAGTTATAGGGAAAAAAGCTCTAGGAGATGCATTTTCCCCAGGTTCACATGGTACAACATTTGGTGGAAATATGCTTGCCATGGCCGCTGTGAATGCAACACTCGATGTAATTTTCCAAGAAGAGTTTCTTTCAGAAGTCAAAGAAAAGGGCGATTACTTGTTAGAAAAGCTGCAAAATGTCAAACAGCTGAATATTGTAAAAGAAGTGCGGGGAAAAGGATTGATGGCAGGTATTGAATGTGATCAGCCAGTCGGTGACTATATCTCAGCTCTTAGAGAACAAGGGTTGCTGGTGCTTCCAGCTGGTCCAAATGTCATTCGTTTATTACCTCCGCTGAATGTGAAGAAAGCAGAGCTGGATCAAGCGATCGAAGCAATTGTTCAAGTATTAGCCAATAAAACAGTTTCGGTGTAAATTTTTTTACAAAGAAACGTATAAAAATACATTTATATCATTAATTATTCAATTTTGGGGTGACATAAGCATGAAAGGTTATTTAAATTTAGAAGATGGAGCCTCTTTTGAAGGAGATCTGACAGGAGAAGCTGGCATCACAGGTGAAGTGGTCTTTTTTACAGGTATGACAGGTTATCAAGAGGTGCTCACAGATCCTTCCTATAAAGGTCAGATCATTGTTTTCACATATCCGCTGATCGGAAATTACGGCATTAATCATGAAGACTTTGAGAGCAAAAAGCCTCAAGTAAAAGCGGTGGCTGTTTACGAGGCAGCAGAGCATTTTTCACATCATCTTGCAGCGGTCAGCTTAAAAGATTATTTACAAAAGTGGAATATTCCGCTTCTGACACATACAGATACGCGCGCAGTCGTGCAAAACATCCGGGCAAATGGAACGATGAACGCTGTGCTCAGTGTAGACGAAAACGAAACGCCGCCTGCAATGAAACAAGACAATGTCGTCGCACAGGTGACAGATAGCGAGATCTACACACAAGGCAGTGGTGAGGAACATGTGGCGCTCATTGATTTTGGCTTTAAAAAATCAATTGCAGATTCGCTTGCAGCGCGCGGCTGTAAAGTAACCGTCATTCCATATAAACAAATGGAAAAGGTGTTTGAGATCAAACCAGATGCGATCCTGCTGTCAAACGGACCTGGAGATCCGAAAACCATGACACCATATTTAAAAACGATTCATGACATCATGATGACATTCCCGACACTTGGAATCTGCTTAGGTCACCAATTAATCGCTCTAGCACTTGGCGGGGATACGTATAAGCTGCCATTTGGCCACAGGGGAGCGAATCATCCTGTACAGGATACTGAATCCAAACGTGTCTTTATGACAAGTCAGAACCACAGCTATGTGGTGAATGAAAAAAGCATGAATGACAAAGAAGTGGATGTGAAATTCCTTCATGTCAATGATGGATCTGTAGAAGGATTCATTCATAAAGAAAAGCTGATTATGTCAGTTCAATTTCATCCAGAAGCACACCCAGGGCCTGCTGAAAGTGAATGGGTATTCGATGATTTTATTGAGAAAGTGAAACAAGCAAGGAGAGAAGTCGCACATGCCTAAAGATCAAAGCATAAAAACCATTCTAGTCATCGGGTCTGGTCCGATCATCATTGGTCAGGCAGCAGAATTTGATTACTCAGGAACACAAGGATGTATGGCCTTAAAAGAAGAAGGCTACAAAGTCATCTTAGTGAATAATAACCCAGCAACCATTATGACAGACGAGTCATTTGCTGATGAAATCTATTTTGAACCGCTTTCAGTTGATTCAGTGACAAGAATCATTGAAAAGGAAAAACCAGATGGTCTTTTAGCCAACCTTGGCGGACAGACGGCTTTAAACCTTGCTGTCGAGCTAGAAAAAGCCGGTGTGCTGAAAAAGCATGGGGTGACCCTGCTCGGAACGTCAGTTGAAACAATTGAAAACGGTGAAGATCGAGAGAAATTCCGTGCTCTCATGAAGCATTTGAACGAACCTGTGCCAGATAGTGAAATTGTGGATAATGCGGAAGATGCCCTTCAATTTGCAAAAGAAGTCGGCTTCCCAGTCATCCTAAGACCAGCATACACACTTGGCGGTAAAGGCGGCGGAATCGCTCTAACAGAAGAGGCATTTAAGCCGCTCATTGAAGGAGCTCTTTTAGCGAGTCCGATTCACCAGTGTTTAGTTGAAAAAAGCATAGCTGGCTTTAAAGAAGTCGAATATGAGGTCATGAGAGACCGTCAAAATACGTGTATCACGGTATGCAACATGGAAAATATCGATCCAGTTGGTGTGCATACAGGAGACTCAATTGTCGTTGCACCTTCCCAAACACTAACGGATCAGGATTATCAAATGCTCCGTTCAGCGAGCCTGAAAATCATTTCAGCACTGGATGTAGTCGGCGGCTGCAACATCCAATTTGCCCTTGATCCACTCAGTAAAGAATACTTTGTCATTGAGGTGAATCCTCGGGTCAGCCGTTCATCCGCTCTTGCATCAAAAGCAACAGGCTATCCGATTGCGAAAATGGCAGCTAAGCTTGCGGTGGGGTATACGCTTGACGAATTGAAAAACCCGCTCACAGGCACAACCTATGCTAGTTTTGAGCCGGCACTCGATTATGTTGTCGTGAAATTCCCGCGCTGGCCGTTTGATAAATTTAAACAGGCAGACCGTCAATTAGGCACAAAAATGAAGGCTACTGGCGAAGTCATGGCGATTGATCGGAATTTAGAATCAGCCATCCAAAAAGCAGTTGCATCCCTTGAAATTAAAACGAAGGGCTTCCACCTGCCAGAACTGAAAGAGCAATCGACAGAACAATTATTTGAACTCATCAAAACACCAGACGATCGCCGATTTTTCGCAGTTATGGAGCTTCTTTCAAGACAAGAAACGGTTGAAACGATTCATCAAACGACGAAAATCGATCGATTCTTCTTACATGTGTTCCAGAATATGATTACGCTCGAGCAAGAATTGAACGATCATAAGGGGACGCTATCAAAAGATACCTTGAAAAAGGTAAAAGAAAAAGGATTCCTTGATGAAACGATTGCTCTTCTTACGGGTCAAACGGAAGAGTCAATCAGGCAGCTCCGTCAAGAGTACGGGATTGCTGCTTCATTTAAAATTGTCGACACATGTGCGGCGGAATTTGATGCAAAAACGAATTACTTCTATTCCACCTACTTTGGAAAAAGTGATGGTGAGCATCAAGAAAAAACAAAGCAGCGTGCTCTTATCATTGGCTCAGGTCCGATTCGAATCGGGCAGGGGGTCGAATTTGATTATAGTGCCGTTCATGGCGTTCTTACCTTGCAAAAGCTTGGATTTGAAACCATCATGATGAACAACAATCCAGAAACAGTCAGTACTGATTATGAGATTGCAGATCGTTTATATTTTGAGCCGATTACATTAGAGCACATCCTAAACGTTGTGGAAGCAGAACAAATTGATTTTGTCATTGTCCAATTTGGCGGACAGACTGCGATCAACGTCGCAGAAGGCTTAGAAAAAGCCGGTGTCACGTTGTTAGGTACATCCTTTGCTACGCTGGATGCACTTGAAGACCGTGATTTATTCTATCAGCTTCTTGATGAACTGAACCTTCCTCACGCAAAAGGAGATACAGCTCATTCAAAAGAAGAAGCACTCGTACATGCGAAAAGCATCGGTTACCCTGTATTAATTCGCCCATCGTATGTCATTGGCGGAATGGGAATGATCGTTGTTCAGTCAGAAGCACATTTGGCATCACTGCTCGATCAGCCAGATCATTTGCCATACCCAATCTTAATTGATGAGTACGTCACTGGAAAAGAAGTTGAAGTGGATCTTATTTCTGACGGAAAAACAGCCTTCATTCCAACGATCGTAGAACATATTGAGAAAGCGGGCGTGCACTCAGGTGACAGCTTTGCCATTTTACCAAGCATCTCAATCAGTGAAGATATCAAACAGCAGGTGCATACTGCGTCTGAACAAATAGCGAAGAAATTAGCGTTCAAGGGTATTATGAATATCCAATTTGTCGTCAAAGGTGATCAGGCGCTTGTATTAGAGGTGAATCCGCGGGCAAGCCGGACTGTTCCAGTCGTCAGTAAGGTAATGGGCATTGATATGATCCCAATGGCCACTCAATTATTAGCTGGTGCGGCGCTTGAAGAGCTAAACCCTGCAACGAAAAACAAAGGGGGGACAGCGGTCAAATTCCCAGTGTTCTCATCCCATGCCATTCAAGATATCGACCTCAAGCTGACACCTGAAATGAAAGCGACAGGAGAAGGAATGTGTGTAGGCAAGAACGCCGAAAGCGCCTTGAAAAAAGTGTTTGCACCGATCTGGAAGAAAAAAGGAAGCCTCTTTATACAAGGCAGTGAGCAATTGATCGATGAAGCGAAACATGCAGGCTTTGATGTCTGGAATGGCAGCTTTGAATCCTGGCTGCAGAATGAAGATAAATCCCTTCATATTCATTTAGGAGAAGATGAAGAGGCAAAAGAGCAGCGTGTAAAAGCACTCACACACGGCGTTCAAGTTCTAACTGAATATGAAACAGTTCAAGCATTCCTGCAAGGGAAAAATGGAGATGTATCACCAGTATCACTCCATGAATTATATAAAAAGGAAGTGACGGCATGAGTCAAATCGACGTGCAACCGGCATTATACGGAAAAGACTTTTTATCGTTAAAAGATTTCTCAATCAATGAGATTGCTTATTTAATTGAAAAAGCGGAAGAAATGAAACAAAACCCATATCAAGATTTATTCAAAGGGAAAACGTTAGCAATGATTTTTGAAAAATCTTCGACTAGAACCCGTGTCTCGTTTGAAGCGGGGATGACGCAGCTAGGAGGACATGCGCTCTTCCTCAGCTCAAATGATTTGCAAATTGGCAGAGGGGAAACCATCAGTGATACAGCGCAGGTGCTGTCTGGCTATGTCAACGGTATTATGATTCGAACCTTTGAGCATGAGAAGGTTGAAGAGCTTGCACAATACGCGTCTATTCCAGTCATTAATGGATTAACGGACTACTCACATCCATGTCAGGCACTTGCTGATTTATTAACGATTAAAGAAACAAAAGGCACGTTAAAAGGAATCAAAGTCGCCTATATCGGTGACGGAAATAACGTGGCGCACTCCTTGATGGTCGGCTGTGCGCAGCTAGGATGTGACATTGCGGTTGCATCACCAAAAGGCTATGAACCACTTCAAGAAGTAACAGACACTGCCCGTGAGTTTGCGAAACAATCAGGTGCAGAAGTGACCGTGACGACAGATCCTGTCGTAGCTGTAAAAGATGCAGATGTTATTTATTCAGATGTGTTTACAAGCATGGGCCAGGAAGCAGAAACAGAGAAACGTATTGCTGAATTTAAAGAATATCAAATCAATGACGAACTGATGAGTCTTGCGGCAAAGGACTATATTTTCCTTCATTGTCTCCCGGCACATCGCGGCGAAGAAGTGACGGCAGATATTATTGACGGGCCGCACTCAAAAGTATTTCAGCAGGCAGAAAACCGCCTGCATGTGCAAAAAGCGTTAATGAAAGAACTTATGTATCAACCATCCAAATAAATCAAAGTGTCCCTGACTCGTATGAGCAGGGACTTTTTGCATAAAGGATTGGAGAGTCAAGGGACGGGACATAATAACATCAATCGAGAAAGGAGGATGAAAATGGGTCAGCAGCATCAATTTAAATCAGGGAATAAGGCACCAAATAATGGTGTATATATCGAGATCGGTGAAACTGGCAGTATGGTGAAAGATCCTTTAAAGATTAAGCTTAAAGCAGGCGATGTCTTTCCTGATAACTCGAACCATAATCGTGTTTGGACTTACCAAAGAAAGCCGTAAGCAATTGACTAAGAGTCATAAGGAATAAGTCTTTAGAGGCATGTGTCATGCCTCTTTTTTCTTTATAATAAAAAGCAATTAAGTTCCAATTTTCAAATAAATAGTATGGAAATTAAACTAAAATGTGTAATTGGAAAATATTGTTGAAAGGATTTGTGTGATGGAAAAGATGAATCTCAGTGAAAGTGTTTGGAATAAACGCTTCACCTCATTATTCATATCAAGACTCATTAAAAACACAGGGGAAAGTTTTGCTTTTACATCCGTCCTTTGGCTATTGATTTTAAGAGGGGATGGAGCGCTCGGTACAGGACTTCTTCTAGCAGTAACTGTTCTCCCTTCATCTTTGTTAGCCCCAATATTAGGACCTCTTATGAAAAAGCATCATTTGTCTAAATGGATGTTCGCTTCAGATGTTGTTCGAGCAACAATTGTACTCATTATTCCACTTCTGCACTTTTCGCATCTATTGCCTCTATGGTTATTGATCTCATTAATGGTTATTCAATCGGCAACAGGTGCAGCATATAATCCAGCTTCGGTGGCCATCTTACCGCAGATTGTTCCAAAGCATCTCATTCAAAAAGCAAATGCGATCCTGCAATCTTCTTTTGAGATTGTTGCACTTGCAGCAGTCATGGTGGCTGGTCTTTTGGTTAAATTAATTGGACCTGCTGATACTCTGCTGATCACCACTGCTTTATTTGTTATTTCTGGTCTGTTTATTATCGGGGTTAAACTGAAGAAAACGGATGAAGAAAAAGCAGCAGGCATTAAACAAGCGAAGAATACATATTTGTATAACTTAAAAAAAGGGTTTCTCGTTGTCAAAAACCATCACATTTTATTTGCACTCACACTTTATTGTATCTTAATGAATGTCGCAGCAGCTCCGTGGCAGGCGCTCTCAGCGGTATACGTAGCAGAAGCGCTGCAAAGCGACTCCATGGTGTATTCCATTTTAAGAGGCGTTGCCGCAGTGGGCGCGTTTATGATGGGCTTCGCTCTAGCGAAGGTCAAAATTAAGAGATTTGGTTTGTTCTTTATTGTCGCTGGCATGATTGAAGGGGCCGCGTTCTTTATGACAGGGATGAGTACATGGCTGCCGGTCGTTCTGCTTGCTTCCTTTATTTTCGGAGCTGCTGTCAGTGCGATCAATGTACCGGAAATGGTCATTATTCAAACGTCTGTTGACCAAGAGGATCAGCCGCAAGTATATGCTGTGATCAATGCGTCATCAAATGTCTTTCTCCCGCTTGCAGCTGTCGTATCAGGCGTTCTGGCAGAAAGATTTGGAGCGGGACCCGTCATTGCTGGCGGAGGAATCCTTGAAATTTTATCAGGTATCGCGATCTTCCTGTTTACAGGGCTTGCGAAAAGCCATTTGACAGCGGACAAACAAAAGTCCGAAACCGTCGAGGTGTGAACAATAAAAACCCCCTGTATGTTATAGACAGGGGGTTTTAGCATGCCGCTTTTCAATCACGCAGAAAAAAAGAAAAAGAGCTAAACATCATTTTAGCTCTTTTTCACAAATCGATTTCTTGCATATTAAGAGTGTTTTGTTGAACTTTCCGTTTCTTTCATTGGACTTACTTCAGCAAAGATGAATAAAATAACCGTAAACACAACTGCAAGAATGGAAGTGAGCGTAAAATCATAAGCAGCTCCATTCATAGAGGCAACGATGTAACCAGCCATATGTGTCAGCAGAAAAGTCCAAATGAGGGTGATAATATAATGCATAATCCCACCGTCCTTTATGTAACAATCTATTGATTATCATACCATAGATGCAAGTGAAGGGAAAAGACTGTTTTCCGCCTTTATGTGACCATTTTTAGACCTTCTGCTATAAAAATAAAAAGAATTCTTCTGTCTTTAGGGGATTTCCTTATTCCTACAAGAGTTGTTGTTCATATCATAGAAAGCAGAATCACTGAAAGGAGGCTGGCCATATGGGTGTAAGCGAACGTTTTTTCCAGCTTGGTTCCCAGTGGAATATCATTCACCTTCCTCAAAAACCAAATGGCTTTGGCATTCTAATCCTCGGTGACCGAAATCACTTTGTGCAGGAAAATACATCATTCTGGCTTCAGCATTATGGAAGAAACCAGCTTTTAACTGCCTTAAAGGATGAAGGATATACATTGTTTAATAGTCAACTTCATGGGAATCACTGGGGATGCGAAGATGCTGTTTTTAGTGCCAAGCAGCTCGTGCATCACACATTAAAACAAGAAATATTAAACCGGGAAATTCATGTGCTCGCAGAGGGAATGGGCGCACTTGTTGCCATGAGCCTTGCTGAGGAGATGCCTGAAGTGTTAAGGTCCATTGCGATGATGAATCCATGTCTGAATCTGGATGCACAACGAGAAAGAGAAAAGGAACACAAATTCTTTTACAAGCAGCTGATCAAAGAGTTAGCAGAGAGCTATGGCTGTTCTGAAAAGGAAGCTGAAACGTATCCACTGCCTTCTTGCCCTGTTCATTCTGCTCATGTGCCGATTCATATATGGCAAAGACTAAACGGCGCACCTTATGCATATGAACTTCACGCAAAACCTTTTATTGATCAGCATATGAAAAATCCAGAACATTGTCAGATCGATCTCACACTGCATATGTTTGATCATCCGAGAAGAATCTTTCAATCCATTCACAAGTTTTATAAATCGCATGAAAGAGAATTGTGATGAATAGGATGATAACAGCCCTTCATAGAAAGGGCTCTTCTTTTTATTCGATATTAAAAAAGGGGACATGAACATGGAAACAGGACTGATCATAGGGGCAGATGAGTTTTTTGGCCTGACACTTTGTGAATATATGATGAAAGAGGGCATTCAAGTGGATATCACGCGTCCTCATGATCTTAAAGAAGAACAAAAAGGACTGTTAGAAGAGCGGATGATGTGGCTGGGCAGAAATGATCTCGTTCGTGTCATTGACCTTCAGGATAGCAAAGACACGTATGATCTCATTTTTATTCAATCAGAGGAACCGCATAACAGGCAGGAAGACATCAAAGCAAAGCATGGCATGTACCGGATTCTTTTTGATAAACCTGAAAACGAATCAGCAAAACAGAATGTGCCGGCAGTGATTCTTCCTAACATGTTCGGACCATGGACACTCAATGAAGATCAAACAAAGCGTGCAGATTCATTTTTTGTAGAAGATGTGGCGAAGAACTTGTTACAATGGGTATCAGACACAGGTCAAAGACAGGACATGACGTATGAATTGAAGGTAGAAAGCGAAACAGATGACAAAAAAGCAGAAGATATGATAGCTGAATGGAAAAGACAAAACTCAACATTTTTCGACAAAAAGCAAGAATGATCTTCCATCTTATCTTTTTTCAGTATAAAATAAACCTATATTTAACATACAGGTTCATCACTGCATGTTGCAAAAAGGGAGTTGAACATGGCATGAAGTACCAGCGGCTTGTCATGATCTTTTCGTTCCTTCTTCTATTATCTGCCTGCTCGCAGGCGCCTTTAAAAGGAAAAATTGAGAAGGTGGGTTTACTCGTCCCCGATACGATCAATGATCAAGTTTGGGGAACGAAAGGTTATAAAGGCTTATTAAGTATCCAATCAACATTTGGTGTAGATGTTTATTATAAGGAAGGAATGGTCGACAAGGAGAAAATCGTTGATGCCATTGAAGAATTCCATAAAAAAGGAGTCAATTTGATTATTGGCCATGGCAATGAATACAGTGAAATTTTCAACTTGATCAGTGAAGATTATCCAAACATACAATTTATTACGGTCAATGGAAACAAGCCTCAGGCGGACAATGTCACAAACGTGACATTTAAAGGTGAAGCGATGGGCTTTTTCGGAGGCATGACAGCTGCACATATGTCTAAAACAAAAAAGATTGGTATTCTTGCTACATATGATTGGCAAAGTGAGGTAGACGGCTTTATCAAAGGGGCAAAATATCAAGATGAACATGTACAAGTGTTAGCAGAGTTTGTCGAAAACTGGGATGATGCTGACAAAGCGGTGGAGCTCTATCAAAAATTAAAAAAGCAGGGCGTAGATGTTGTGTATCCCGCAGGTGATGGTTATAATATCCCTGTCATTGAACAAATCAAAGCCGATAATTTATCAGCGATCGGGTACGTGACCGATCAATCCAACCTCGGAAGTCATACGGTTTTAACGAGCACTGTCCAGCATGTTGATAAAGCGTACAGCATCATTGCAAAGAAATTTAATGAAGGCAAGCTAAATGAACAAGGTGAGTACTCCTTTGATTTTAAAGAAGGAGTGATCGAGATGGGGAAATTTAGCACCACCATTGACGACGCTTTTGTGAAAGACATTGAAAGTGATATTGCGTCTTACAAAAAAACTGGCAAACTGCCAAATGAAAAGTGAGGAGACGACGATCATGCAGCACGAAAAATCGATGGAATTTTTACAAATTGCCATGAAGTATTTTCCGCAGGCAAAGGAAGAATTAGATAAAGCAGGGATTCAGCTTGAGCCTGAAGCGCTTCAGCCGCTGCTAACATTATTTACATCTGTCATGCAGGAAGCATACGAGCTTGGAAAAGCAGATGCAGAATCAGAAAAAGCCACAGAATAGTGGCTTTTTTTTATGATAATTTTTTCTTGAAGGCACTAATCATAGGACCAACATCTTTAAACACAGGCTTCAGCTCATCGATGGAGTTCATAATGTTCCCAATTTGATTCATGACATGCATGTAGTCAATTGAGTCATCACTTGAAGATGTCTCCGCACGTTCCTCCTTTGCCTCTGACTTGGTTTTCTCCTTTTCAATCGGCTGTCCAAACATCATTGCTGAGAAAATATCTTTTTGCGCCATATCACATGTTCCTTTCTACTATTGGTATATATCATTAATCTATGAAAAAAGTGAGAGGAAAGGTTAGACGTTTGTATTGCCAAGAAGAAAAAAATAAGGTAAAATTAGTACCAGATACTAATATAAGATCACAATATCACATGCTCGTATGAGTAAAAGGAGTCTTATTCAATGAATGCTGGAATTATTGGCCTTGGCCGCTATATACCTGAAAAAGTATTAACAAATCATGATTTAGAAAAAATGGTTGAAACTTCTGACGAGTGGATTCGTACTAGAACAGGTATAGAAGAAAGAAGAATTGCATCTGATGATGTCAATACATCTCATATGGCGCTTGCTGCTGCAAAAAAAGCATTAGCTGACGCAGATGTGGCTGCAGAAGATATCGATATGATTCTTGTGGCGACAGTCACGCCAGATCAAGCATTTCCGACAGTCGCTTGTATGATTCAAGAGCAGCTCGGTGCACATAAAGCATGTGCAATGGATATTAGCGCTGCGTGTGCTGGCTTTATGTATGGGCTTGTTACTGGAAAACAATTTATCGAATCAGGAACTTACAAACACGTGCTTGTCGTCGGTGTTGAAAAACTTTCTCGCATTACCGACTGGGATGACCGCAATACAGCTGTTTTGTTTGGAGATGGAGCTGGCGCTGCTGTGCTGGGAGAAGTCAGCGAAGGCAAAGGAATTCTATCATTTGAACTCGGAGCAGATGGAAGCGGCGGGAAGCACTTGTACTTAGATGAAAAAGATCATACAATCATGAATGGACGAGAAGTATTTAAATTTGCTGTAAGACAAATGGGCGAGTCAAGTGTAAACGTCATTGAAAAAGCTGGACTATCAAAAGAAGACGTTGACTTCTTGATCCCGCATCAAGCAAATATTCGCATTATGGAAGCAGCACGCGAACGCTTAGAGCTGCCAGTTGAAAAAATGTCGAAGACTGTCCATAAATATGGAAACACATCAGCAGCTTCTATTCCAATTTCACTATGTGAAGAAATCGAAGCCGGAAAAATTCATGACGGCGATGTGATTGTAATGGTTGGTTTTGGCGGCGGATTAACTTGGGGCGCAATCGCTATGCGATGGGGCCGATAAAAGAGTGGGGTGCACAAATTAATGGATAAGAAACGAGTAGTTGTTACAGGATTAGGTGCTTTGACACCACTTGGCAACGATGTAGAGTCAACATGGAAAAATGCTTTAGCGGGTGTATCAGGGGTTGGACCGATTACACGTGTCGATTCAAGTGAATATACCGCAAAAGTAGCAGCAGAACTAAAAGATTTTAACATTGAAGATTACATGGAGAAAAAAGAAGCGCGAAAAATGGCACGCTTTACGCAATATGCAGTCGTTGCTGCTCAAAAGGCGCTCGAAGATTCACGTCTTGAAATCACAGATGAAATCGCACCGCGTGTTGGTGTATGGGTTGGGTCTGGTATTGGCGGACTTGAAACATTTGAAGAGCAGTTCGAAGTGTATTCAAATAAAGGGGCAAGACGCGTAAGTCCATTCTTCGTCCCAATGATGATTCCTGATATGGCGACAGGTCAAATCTCTATTGCACTTGGTGCAAAAGGAGTTAACTCTTGTACAGTGACAGCATGTGCAACAGGTACAAACTCAATTGGTGATGCATTTAAAGTCATTCAGCGCGGAGATGCAGATGCAATGATCACAGGCGGAACAGAAGCGCCGTTAACAAAAATGTCGTTTGCGGGTTTCTGTGCGAACAAAGCCCTTTCGACAAATCCTGATCCAAAGACAGCAAGCCGTCCGTTCGACAAAAACCGTGACGGATTTGTCATGGGTGAAGGTGCAGGGATTATTGTTCTTGAAGAACTTGAGCATGCGTTAAAACGTGGTGCGACCATTTATGCTGAAATCGTTGGTTATGGTTCAACTGGAGATGCCTACCATATTACGGCGCCAGCTCCAAACGGTGAAGGCGGCGTCCGTGCAATGCAAGAAGCGATTCGAGATGCAGGTTTGTCTGTGGAAGACATTGATTATATCAATGCCCACGGAACAAGCACACCTTACAATGATAAATTTGAAACAATGGCGATTAAAGAAGTGTTCGGAGAGCATGCGAACCAGCTTGCAATCAGTTCAACAAAATCAATGACAGGTCACTTACTTGGCGCAGCGGGCGGAGTAGAAGCTATTTTCTCTGTTCTTGCGATTAAAGACAGCGTCATTCCTCCGACCATTAATCTTGAAACACCGGATGAAGAATGTGATCTTGATTATGTAGCAAATGAAGCACGTTCAAAAGAAGTACAAGTTGCTTTAAGTAACTCACTTGGTTTTGGCGGGCATAATGCGACAATAATTTTCAAAAAATACGAAGCGTAATACTTCCTGAGAAAGCGGCGGTCGATAAACAGATCGCCGCTTTTTTGCATATGATGAAAATGGAGGTGTTCAGCGGTATGGGTCTGATCAATACACAATATCTCATTCATCAATCATCATCATTTCAGGAGCTTGCGGCGCGCTTTATTCCTTATTTTAAAGGGGCAGAGGAAAAAGAATGGTCGTCTATCCTCGCTCACCTGCAGCATCACGGGATGGTTCGGTCTTGGAGCTCGTGTAAAAACATGATCGACAAGCTCAAAGAAATAGGGTACTTCAAGCTTGTCATGAAAGAATACCAAACGCTTCAAAAAGAGTGGGAAGGTCCTGACATCCCTGTGTTTATTTTACCTGTCAACGAGAGCAGCAGAGAAATCAGAGAGCAATTTTATTATCAATCCGGCATGGCATTTGATGACAAGGTCTTTCTTTTTTTGTCTCCAAATACCCCGAAGGAGCGAATCGGTACATTGCTGACTCACGAGTATCACCATGTATGCAGGCTGCATTTTCTCTCAAAAGAAGAAAAAGACTTTACATTCCTCGATACAATCATGATGGAGGGGCTCGCTGAATATGCTGTGTATCATAGATATGGTGAAAGCTATACAGCGAAATGGACCACCTTCTATAGCGAATCCCAGCTTCAGCGCATGTACAAGAAATGGGTATCCAGTCATCTTGATCAAAAAGTCCAGGACGACGAAAGGCTGATACAGAATCTTCTTTATGGAAAAGGGAACTACCCTAAAATGCTTGGTTACGCCACCGGGTTTTATATCGTGAAAAAATATTTTAATGAGCACCGAATCAGCGAGGAGTCTATGATTGCAGAGCCGTCAGAAACTTTTTTAAAAGCGATAGAATCAAAAAGTGAGTAATTCACATAAAAAGAGACATATTACAAATTTACTAAATACTTCTTGATTTCGTCATAGCGATGTAATAATATACAAATAATTCTTTTTATTTTAAAAAGACGGAATATTCAGGTTCAATTCTATTGATCTATGGAGAAAGGGGCGAATGAATGAGCACGCTGCTTGAAGTGCAAAACTTAAAAACATATTTTTTTCGAAAAAAGGAACCGATACCTGCTGTTGATGGCGTTGATTTCAGCATCAACAGAGGAGAAACTGTCGCGTTAGTCGGTGAGTCTGGATCTGGCAAAAGCATTACGTCCTTATCCATTATGGGTCTGATTCATGGAACTGGTGGGAAAATTATGGACGGTTCTATCAAACTTGATGGAAAGGACCTTGTTACATATAGTGAAAAGGAATTATGCAGCATCCGCGGTAATGAAGTATCTATGATCTTTCAGGAACCCATGACCTCACTTAATCCCGTCTTAACCATCGGAGAACAAATAACAGAAATCCTCATCTATCACAAAAAATTTTCAAAAAAAGAAGCGGTCAAAAAAGCGGTTGATCTGCTGAAGCTTGTTGGTTTTTCCCGTCCGGAGCAAATCATGAAAGATTATCCGCATCGATTATCAGGCGGCATGCGGCAAAGAGTAATGATTGCCATAGCGCTCAGCTGTGATCCGAAGCTTCTCATTGCAGATGAACCGACAACTGCCCTGGATGTGACCATTCAAGCACAGGTACTCACATTAATGAAAGATTTATGCTCTACCTTTGGTACTTCTATTCTTCTTATCACACATGATTTAGGTGTCGTGTCTGAAGTAGCAGATCGAGTGATTGTCATGTACTGCGGACAGGTTGTTGAAAATGGAACCGTGGAAGAGTTGTTTGAACAGCCGCTTCATCCTTACACAGAAGGGCTGCTTGAATCAATTCCTGTCATTGATGGAGACATCCAGCCGTTAACAGCCATCAAAGGAAATGTTCCTGCGCCAGATCAGCTTCCAGCCGGCTGCCGCTTTGCTCCTAGATGTCCGCAAGTGAAGGAACGCTGCCTGGGTGAACTGCCTAAGCTGAGAACATTTGAAGATGGCAGAAGCGTCAGATGTTTCTTATATGAGGAGGCAGATCAAACATGACCCTTGCTCAAAATCAAACACAAATAACGGAATTACCAGAGAAAGAAACGATTCTTGAACTGAAACAGATTCGAAAACATTTTCCGATTAAAGCGGGTGTCTTTCAGAAAAAAGTCGGTGCAGTAAAAGCTGTTGACGGCATAGACTTGAAGATTTATAAAGGTGAAACGTTAGGTATTGTCGGGGAGTCAGGATGCGGTAAATCCACATTAGGACGGACGATGATTCGTCTATATGAACCAACTGACGGTCAAATCTTTTTTAAAGGGCAAGACATCACGCGCGTATCAGAATCAAAGCTAAGACAATCTACACGAAAAAACATCCAAATGGTTTTTCAAGATCCCTTTGCATCACTCAACCCTAGAAAAACACTTCGAAGCATCATCAAAGAACCCTACAAAACACATCACTTATATTCCTTAAAAGAAAGAAATGAAAAAGTAGAACAGCTTTTATCAAAGGTAGGTCTTCATCCAAGCTTTGCGAACCGCTATCCCCATGAATTTTCAGGCGGGCAGAGGCAGCGAATCGGCATCGCTCGTGCGCTTGCCATGAATCCCGACATGATCATCGCAGATGAGCCTGTATCAGCACTTGATGTATCCATTCAGGCACAGGTCATTAATCTAATGGAGGAGCTTCAGGAGGAATTTGACCTTACCTATCTATTTATCTCTCACGATTTAAGTGTGGTCAGGCATATTAGCGATAGAGTCGGCGTCATGTATCTCGGCAAAATGATGGAGCTTGCCGATAAACATAGTCTGTACGATGAACCGCTCCATCCATATACACAGGCTCTGCTTTCTTCCGTTCCTGTCACCCGTAAAAAAGGGCAGGTGAAAAGAGAACGCATTATGCTGCAAGGCGACCTGCCGAGTCCTGCAAATCCGCCAAAAGGCTGCGTCTTTCACACAAGATGCCCACATGCGAAAGAAATCTGTAAAGAAAAAGTACCAGCATTTCAGGAGTTAAAAACGAACCACTTTGTTGCCTGCCACCTCTACAACGCTTGATCAAGCTTGTATGATCACATCTTTGAGAGGGGGGATGAAACAGGTTTCTGTCATGATTTCAAAAAAAAATAGGGGGAATTGTCTATGAAAGTTAGAAATAGAAAATCCATATTGGTCAGTTTACTGCTGATTTTTACATTAATCCTAGCTGCTTGTTCTGGTGGAAATAAAACATCTGGAGACAGTGAAAAGAAATCCACAGGTAAACCGGTACAAGGCGGCGATCTAGTCATCGGTTCAATTGCAGAGCCAACATTATTTAACTCTCTGTATTCTACAGATGTGGCAAGCTCTGATATTGAAGAAAGAATCTACAGCTTCTTGCTTCAAACAGACGGAAAGCTGAACCCTCAGCTATCGCTGGCAGAGGATATTAAAGAATCAGATGATGGCAAGCAGTTTGATGTCACCATTAAAAAAGGTGTGAAGTTTCATGATGGTGAAGAACTGACTGCTGATGATGTTGTGTTTACATACAGCATTCCAATCAATAAGGACTACAATGGGGAGCGCGGATCAGGCTTTGAAGTATTAGAGTCTGTTAAAAAGACAGGGGACTACTCGATCGAATTCAAGCTCAATAAAAAAGATCCTTATTTTTATAATGTTACATTAGGAAGCTACGGTATTTTACCTAAGCATATTTTAGGTGATGTGCCTATAAAGGACCTCGGTGAAAACGAATTTAACAGAAAAAAACCAATCGGTTCAGGTCCATTTAAATTTGCAGAGTGGAAAGAAGGAGACTACGTCAAACTAGAAGCCTTTGACGATTATTGGGATGGACGCCCATACCTTGATACCGTCACGATTAAAACGATTCCTGACCAAAATGCAGCCATTGCTCAGCTGTCAGCAGGCGATATTGATTTCTTTGCTGTACCAGGAGCAGAGCTGCAAACAGCTGAAAAAGTCAGCAACATTAAAATTGAATCTGACCTAGGCCTGAATTATTCATACATTGGCTGGAACCAGAAAAATGAACTTTTTAAGAGTAAAAAGGTTCGCCAAGCGCTGACGCATGCCATTGATCGTCAAACGATTGTTGACCAAGTGTTAGATGGAGACGGCAAAGTAGCTAACATTCCAGAAAGTCCGCTGTCCTGGAACTATCCAAAGGATGAAAGTGTTCCAGTATTTGAATTTGATCAAGAAAAAGCCAAAAAGATGCTGAAAGAAGAGGGATGGGAGGATACAGATGGAGACGGCTATCTTGATAAGGATGGCAAGAAATTCTCCTTTGTCATAAAGACCAACCAAGGAAATAAAGTTCGTGAAGATATCGCTGTCGTTGTCCAGCAGCAGCTCAAAGAAATTGGTGTGGAAGCGAAGCCGCAAATTGTGGAATTCAGTGCACTCATTGAGCAGACGACACCGCCTAAATGGGATTATGATGCACTGCTGCTCGGCTGGAGCCTTGCGACATTCCCTGATCAATTTAGCATCTTCCACTCAAGCCAGTCAGAAAAAGGCTTAAATAACATCTGGTATAAAAATAAAGAGGTCGATAAGCTGTTAGTCGATGCTAAAAAATTAAGCGATCGAAAAGATTATTCAAAGGCATATGAAAAAATTTATAAACTGATCGCAGAGGATCAGCCATATACGTTCCTTTACTATGCTAACTCACATCGCGCTATGCCATCTAATCTTCAAGGCTATTCTTACCACCCGAAAGATGAGTATTACAAAATCGAAAAATGGTGGCTTGAACAGTAGGCTGATAGTGAAGAGGGGGAGGATTCTCCCCTTTCACCGTGAGAACAATTCCTTGCATTTGGTGTCCGGTCTTTGCGTGGTGCTAATCGCGCTCTGCATCAGCACGAGAATTCAAGGGGGGTTATATCACGCTGAAAAGAAGACAAAGGGCTAAAATAACTTCATTTTAGCCTTTTTTTCACAGAATGGCGATCCGATGAAAAAGGAGTTGTGCATATGGTTACATATATCATTAGAAGGACATTGCTCTCTATTCCTATTTTATTAGGGATTACCATTTTGTCCTTTGCCATTATGAAAGCAGCACCAGGCGATCCGATGTCACTCATGATGGACCCTACCATTAGTGCGGCAGACCGGGAAGCATTTATTGATAAGTACGGCTTGAATGATCCGGAATATGTGCAATATATGAAATGGCTTGGCAATATGCTTCAAGGTGACTTTGGCACATCCATTGTCAAAAAGGGAACGCCCGTGGCTGATTTGATTTTTGCCCGGCTGCCAAATACCCTCATCCTCATGATTTTTTCTACATTAGTTGCCCTGCTGATCGCCATCCCATTTGGTGTTCTTTCAGCAAAACGTCCGTATACAAAGCTTGACTATGGGATTACGGTTACATCTTTTATCGGACTGGCTATTCCAAACTTTTGGTTTGGTCTCATCCTCATTATGGTTTTATCCGTGAACCTAGGGTGGTTCCCGACTGGCGGAGTCTCTACCTTGAATGCTGATTTTAATGTGTTTGATCGGCTCCATCACATTATTTTACCTGCCTTTGTTTTAGCAACGGCTGATATGGCAGGGCTGACCCGGTACACAAGGTCGAGTATGCTTGATGTCATGAGGCAGGATTACATTCGCACCGCAAGAGCGAAAGGCTTTAGAGAAAACAAAGTTATTTTTAAACATGGTTTACGAAACGGTCTTATGCCTGTCATAACGATTTTCGGATTGATGATACCATCCTTTATTGGCGGCGCAGTCGTGGTGGAACAAATCTTCACCTGGCCTGGACTTGGAAAGCTGTTCATTGATTCTGCCTTTTCGAGAGATTATCCGGTCATTATGGCGATGACCGTTATTTCCGCAGTGCTCGTGGTGGTGGGAAATTTAATAGCGGATATTTTATATGCGATCGTTGATCCGCGTATTGAATATTAGAAGGGAGCTGAAGGACAATTGGCACAGCCTAATATGGGAACACCTCCTGTTGATATCAAATTAAAGGAGGGCCTTCCGCCAAAGCCAGAGACAATGCTGCGTTTATTTTGCGAGAAATTTTTCAAAAATAAATTGGCAGTTGCCGGCTCGGTGATCTTATTGGTCATTATTTTTTCTGCCATTTTTGCTCCAGTGATCGCTCCATATGCACCAGAGCATCAAGATTTATTGAAGCGGCTCCAGCCGCCAAGTGCTGAGCATTTTATGGGCACAGACAAGTTTGGCCGCGATATTTTCTCAAGGGTACTATATGGCGCGCGCGTTTCTTTATTGGTCGGTTTCGTCTCGGTGGTTGGTGCAATCACTATTGGAACTGTCGTTGGCGCGGTCGCGGGGTATTTCAAAGGGTTTGTTGATTCCTTGTTAATGAGGTTTGTGGATGTCGTGTTGTCGATTCCAGACATTTTTTTATTGATCACGCTCGTCACCATTTTCAAACCGGGCATTGATAAATTAATTTTAATCTTTGCTTTGACAGGCTGGACAACAACCGCCAGGCTCATTCGCAGTGAATTCTTATCACTTCGAACAAGAGAATTCGTACTCGCGGCAAGAACCATTGGAACGAAAAATCATGTCATCATCTTTTCGCATATTTTACCGAACTGTATCGGTCCTATTATTGTGTCAGCTACATTAAAAGTAGGCTCTGTCATTTTAGCTGAATCAACGCTCAGCTACCTTGGCTTTGGTATTCAGCCGCCAACGGCAAGCTGGGGCAACATGCTGCAAGATGCACAAAATTTCTCGATTATGGTGCAAGCGTGGTGGTACCCGCTTTTCCCAGGTTTACTCATTTTGCTGACTGTTTTATGCTTTAATTTTTTAGGAGATGGGCTGAGAGATGCGCTTGATCCTAAAAAGCTGAAGTAAGGTTTAAAGGGGCTCTGCGTGCACTCTCCGTTTCCTGAATGAAATAAATACACGAAGCCGTCATTCATCCAGTTTGAAGTTTTGATAAAGTTGGAATAATTTCTCTATCCCTTGCCCATACTGTGGACAACAGTTTTTATAAAGTGAGGGATTGGTTATGTTATTTCTTCATGACGTATGGGTGAATTGGTTTGAAGGGGAAGAAAATGGCTACAATGTGTGTCATTTTCATGAGTGGCGTAAGGAGGACAGCGTTGAGCTGTTAGATCAAGTGCCTTTACTTAAGGTGCAGAGTCCTTTGTTTGATTACATAGAGAATGATCTTTCAGAGCTGCCAAAGACGCTGCTAGAGTCTGTATTTGAGAAATCATATATTCGAAAAAATCATGAGCGCCGTAAATTAGAGTATTGCTTTGTAGTCACAGATGGCATACGAATCATTGCCGTGGATACGATTGGGTATTCCATTCCTGTGAGAAAAAGCCGCTTGATCCCAAGGCAGGAGCAATTGGTCTATGAAATGGTGAAAGATGTGAAAGCAGAAGAATATGAATTCTCTAAGGACAGTCTTGAATCGACGAAGGAGTACCACATTCTATCACTGCCGCCGCAGCATATCAGCGGATTAACGAGAAAAGAAAGACAGCTGAAGCAGCTGATGTTTATGGCGCTCGATCAATTAAAGGGGCTCCAAAACAGGGCGGAGATTGCGTATTGGTATACGGAATGGAACCCGCGCATGTACAACCAAATCAAACGAATGTCATTCGAAGAGATTTGGAACATGCTTTACAATGAAACGATTGATGGGTGGTCAGAGAATCATTTAGCCTTCTGTGAAAAAATGATTAAAGGACAGCCATTTTTCGAAAAGCTTTGGGAAATGGAAAACGAATCAAAAGTAAATTAGAAAAAGCTTGCAGCGGGTAGTGCTGCAAGCTTTTTTTATTTGCGTTTTCTGCCAAGACCCATCGCATTCTCCATTTTTTTCAGCATTTTGTTTGCTGCGCGGTTTGCTTTTTCAGCACCTTCGTCTAGAATACGGTCAAGCTCGTCTGATTCAATCAGTTCATAGTAACGATCTTGAATTGGTTTTAAAGAATCAACGACAACGTTCGCAAGATCTCCTTTAAACTCACCATATCCTTTGCCTTCGTACTTTTGCTCCAGCTCTGCAATCGATATGTTGCCTAATACAGAATAAATCGTCAGCAAGTTGGCAATTCCAGGCTTGTTCTCTTTGTCATACTTGACGATGCCTTCTGAATCCGTCACAGCACTTTTGATTTTCTTTTCAAGCTGCTTTGGTTCATCTAATAAGGTAATGAAGGATTTTTGGTTCGGATCGGATTTGCTCATTTTTTTCGTTGGATCTGTTAAAGACATTATCCGAGCGCCTTCTTTTGGAATTTTCACTTCAGGCACAGTGAAGATGTCATTGTATTTTCGGTTAAAGCGTTCAGCAAGCGTTCTAGTCAATTCAAGATGCTGCTTTTGGTCTTCTCCAACAGGGACTAAATCAGTACCATATAATAAGATATCGCCTGCCATTAATGGGGGATACGTTAATAGGCCTGAAACAACGGCTTCCTTACCAGCGGATTTGTCCTTAAATTGGGTCATTCTTTCTAATTCTCCAATATAAGCAACACATTGCAGCATCCATCCTGCCTGGGCGTGAGCAGGTACCTCTGATTGGATAAACAATGTCGCCTTCTCTGGATCAAGTCCAACAGCTAAATAAAGAGCTGCTAAGCTTCTAATATTTTGGCGGAGAGCTAATCGGTCCTGACTCACTGTAATCGCATGCTGATCTACGACACAAAAATAGCCATTATAGTCATGCTGCAAATCGACAAATTGCTTCATTGCTCCAATATAGTTCCCTAATGTGACAGAACCGCTCGGCTGAATGCCTGAAAAAATTGTCTTCTTTGTCATACTAAAACCTCTTTTCTTCAATATAAAAAGGCCCACCCATCACTTTTCAACAGAAAAGGGACGAATGAACCGTGGTACCACCCTTGTTATTTCACATAGAAATCACTCAAGACGTTGATAACGGAGACTGCTCCGTCTAAGCCTACTCACTTTTTTAGAAGTGTTCGGTTAGCTGCTCCAAAGCCCATTCCATACATGCCATTATCTGCTCACACCGGCCGCAGACTCTCTGTAAATGGTGAATATATGTACTCTTCTTTTTCATCGCAACAATATGTCTATCTATTATAAAGGATGCCCATGAAAAAGTCACGAAGCCATTATGTGACCTTCTCATCATGCCTATTGACACTTAAAATTTTAGATAAAATAACAAATATCTGTCAGAATTTTTTAAAAAAGGATGATTAATTATATGTATAAAACATTATTCCTGCTCAATTTGTTAAATTATTTTAATCAATTTACGCTTTAATTTGTTGAAGTGATTGAGACTTTAGTTTATAAAAATCCCTCTTTATCCCCATTTACGTTTTTAAAAAATATATGAAATTGATATTGCAATAAATTATTCTATTCATTATAATGAATTTGTTCACACGTTTGTGCTAGGCTCTTTACATAGTGAAAATTCAGAAAAAACAAAAGAAATAGAAAGTAAGCTATTCAGGGACTTTTTTACGCTATTTCTTAAATCTGAATCTCATCTTCTATCGAGACCTTTGAACTAAAAACATATTATAAGGGGGAATACAGTTGAAAAAGCGTTGGTCTGTTGTTACTTTAATGCTTATTTTCACACTTGTATTAAGCGCTTGTGGTTTCAGCGGAAACAAATCAGGCGACAGCACGAGCAGTTCTGGAGAGGCTAAAACAACATTAAATGTGAATATCTCCACTGAGCCTTTTTCTCTACATCCGGGATTGGCAAATGATTCAACTTCAGGTAGTGTCATCCGTCAGACTTTTGAAGGATTAACAAGAATTAACGCTGAAGGAAAGCCAGAAAATGCAATGGCTTCTGATATCAAAACAAGTGCTGATGGTAAAACATACACATTCACACTTCGTGATGCAAAATGGTCTAATGGTGACCCTGTTACAGCTAAAGATTTCGAATATGCTTGGAAATGGGCATTAGATCCTAAAAATGAATCTCAATATGCTTACCAGCTTTACTATATTAAAGGTGCTGAAGCAGCGAACAAAGGGAAATCGAAAGTTGCTGATGTTGGCATTAAAGCTAAAGACGACAAAACGCTTGTAGTTGAGCTAGAGAACCCAACACCGTTCTTTACTGAACTAACTGCATTCTATACGTATATGCCAATCAACAAAAAAGTGGCTGAAAAGAATAAAAACTGGTACACAAATGCTGGTGAAAACTACGTATCTAACGGACCATTCGTTCTTTCTAAATGGAAACATGGCGGTTCTATCACGCTTGAAAAGAACAATGAATACTGGGATAAAGATACTGTGAAATTGAAAAAAATCAACATGTCTATGATCAAAGATACAAACACTGAGCTTAGCATGTTCAAAAAAGGCGAGCTTGACTGGGCTGGTTCTCCAACTGGAAGCCTTCCAACTGAGTCTTTAAAAACATTGAAAAAAGAAGGCGGTCTGAAAATCCAAACGATCGCTGGTATCTATAACTACAAATTCAACACAAAAGTAAAACCTTTAAACAATGCAAATATCCGTAAGGCCCTGACATACTCAATCAACCGTCAAGCGATCGTTGACAAAATTACGCAAGGTGAGCAAGTGCCAGCAATGGCAATCGTTCCTCCAACAATGGAAGGATTCACTGATAACAAAACTGGCTACTTCAAAGATCACGATGTAGCAACTGCTAAAGAGCTTCTTGAAAAAGGTGTGAAAGAATTAGGTTATAAGTCTGTTTCTGATCTTCCAACATTGAAACTTTCTTACAACACTGATGAAGGCCACCAAAAGATTGCACAAGCAATTCAAGAAATGTGGAAAAAAGATTTAGGTGTGAAAGTTGAACTTGATAACTCTGAGTGGAACGTATACATCGACAAAATCCACAGTGGAGACTACCAAATCGGACGTATGGGCTGGTTAGGTGACTTCAACGATCCAGTGAACTTCCTTGAGCTTTACAAAGATAAAGACGGTGGAAACAACGACACTGGATGGGAAAGCAAAGAGTACAAACAATTGTTGAATGATTCTGCTAAAGAAACAGATAAAACAAAGCGTGAAGAAATGCTGAAAAAAGCAGAAGAAATCATCATCAACGATATGCCTGTAGCACCAATTTACTTCTACACTCAGCTTTGGGTACAAGATCCTAAACTAAAAGGTGTAGTTGTATCTGGACTAGGTGATGTTCAATACAAATGGGCACATTTCGAAAAGTAAGAGTCATAGTGTAAGAGATCTACGGCAAGGATCTTAAGGTATATGGAGGATGTCTCTCCATATACCTTTCTTGCTGATTAGAGAAATTGTTGTAAAATCATGGAGGTGCAATTCCGTTGCTTAAATATATCGGTAAGCGATTAATATATATTTTAATCACACTGTTTGTTATTGTAACTGCAACTTTCTTTCTCATGCAGGCAGCACCTGGTGGTCCATTCTCTGGAGAGAAGAAACTTCCTGCTGAAATTGAAGCAAACCTAAACGAGCACTACGGATTGGACAAGCCCTTATTTGTTCAATATGTAAGCTACTTAGGTTCAGTTGCAAAATTAGATTTTGGTCCCTCATTTAAATATAAAGGACAAACCGTAAATGACTTAATCAGTTCTGGATTCCCCGTTTCCTTTACCCTCGGAATTGAGGCAATTCTCCTCGCATTAGCATTTGGTGTATTGTTTGGGGTCCTTGCAGCGCTCTATCATAACAAGTGGCAAGACTATACGATTGCCATTTTAACGATCTTTGGAATCTCAGTTCCAAGTTTCATTTTAGCGGCGCTACTACAATATGTATTTGCATCTGAGGCAAGCATTATAGCGATCTTCCCAGTTGCAGGATGGGAGTCTTGGGCCAGCACCGTACTACCTTCTATTGCACTTTCCTTCATGCCAATGGCATTTATCGCTAGACTTGCACGGTCAAGTATGCTTGAAGTACTAAATAGTGACTATATTAGAACGGCTAGAGCGAAAGGATTAACAAAATCAGCTGTGACGATCAAACACGCCATCCGAAACGCATTGTTGCCTGTTATCACATACATGGGACCAATGGCTGCTTCAGTTTTAACAGGTAGTTTTGTCGTTGAGAAGATATTTGGTATTCCTGGATTAGGCTCTCACTTTGTCACAAGCATTACAAACCGTGATTACACCGTCATCATGGGTGTTACAGTCTTCTACAGTATTATTCTATTAGTCAGTATTCTAGTCGTTGACGTTCTCTACGGTATTATCGATCCTAGAATTAAACTGACGAAGGCGAAGAAAGGGGTCTAACACATGGAAGAGATGAGAAAAGATTTATTTGTGCCTGCGACAGCTGACGCAGCAGAATCTGAAAAAATTTCTAAACCTAGTCTATCTTTATGGAAGGATGCCATGCTTCGCTTCCGTGCCAATAAACTTGCAATGGTTGGACTCACAATCATTTTTATTATTGTGATGCTGGCCATCTTTGTTCCGATTTTTTCTAAATATGATTACTCCACGACTGATTTGCTGAATGCTGACCAGCCGCCTTCAAAAGAGCACTGGTTTGGTACAGATGATTTAGGACGTGACATGTTTGTCCGTACATGGGTCGGGGCAAGAATTTCGATCTTCATCGGTCTTGCTGCAGCGCTCCTTGACGTAATCATCGGTATTATCTGGGGAAGTATTGCTGCATTCAAAGGCGGCCGTACAGATGAAGTGATGATGCGTATTGCAGACGTTTTATGGGCAATTCCAACACTATTAATGGTCATCTTAATGATGGTTGTTCTTCCTAAAGGATTATTAACGATTATCCTCGCCATGACAGTCGTAGGCTGGATTAACATGGCGCGTATTGTTCGGGGACAGGTTTTACAATTAAAGAGTCAAGAATACGTTCTTGCAGCACAAACATTAGGTGCGAAAACATCTAGACTTTTATTTAAACACTTAATTCCAAACTCAATGGGACCAATTCTTGTGACAATGACATTAACGATTCCTTCTGCTATTTTCACAGAGGCGTTCCTAAGCTATCTAGGGCTTGGTGTACCGGCTCCGTTAGCGAGCTGGGGAACAATGGCGTCTGACGGAATTCCAGCCATGACGTACTACCCTTGGAGATTATGGTTCCCAGCCGCATTTATCTGTATTACAATGTTTGGTTTTAACGTGGTTGGAGACGGACTAAGAGACGCTTTAGATCCGAAGTTGCGTAAATAAGGAGTGATTAGGATGGAACGTGAACGTATTCTAGAGGTGAAAGACCTTGCAATCTCATTTAAAACATATGGTGGAGAAGTTCAAGCCATTCGTGGTGTGAACTTCCACTTAAATAAAGGCGAGACACTTGCTATTGTAGGTGAATCTGGCTCTGGTAAAAGTGTGACATCACAAGCGATCATGAGACTAATTCCGATGCCGCCGGGTTATTTCAAGCGCGGACAGATCCTGTTTGATGGCCAGGATATTGTCAAGAAAACCGAGAAACAAATGCAAACCATTCGAGGAAAAGACATCTCAATGATCTTCCAAGATCCGATGACGTCTTTGAATCCAACGATGAAAGTCGGGAAGCAAATTACAGAAGTGCTGTTCAAGCATGAACAAATCTCAAAAGAAGCGGCTGAAAAAAGAGCCATTGAACTATTGGAGCTTGTAGGAATTCCAATGCCTGAAAAAAGAATCAAACAATATCCGCACGAATTTAGTGGCGGGATGAGACAAAGGGTTGTCATCGCCATGGCGCTTGCAGCAGATCCAAAGCTGTTGATTGCTGATGAGCCGACGACTGCACTTGATGTAACAATTCAAGCACAAATTTTAGAATTAATGAAAGAAATTCAGAAAAAGGTTGACACTTCGATTATCTTTATTACGCATGATCTAGGTGTTGTGGCCAACGTCGCTGATCGTGTAGCTGTTATGTATGCAGGACAGATTGTGGAGACAGGGACTGTTGATGAAATTTTCTACAATCCAAAGCATCCGTATACATGGGGACTTTTAGCATCAATGCCGAGTCTTGACACTGATGGTGGAGAAGAAGGAAAGCTGACTGCCATTCCAGGAACACCACCAGATCTGACAAACCCGCCGAAAGGAGATGCATTTGCACTCCGCAGCGATTATGCAATGAAAATTGACTTCGAACAAGAACCGCCAATGTTCAAAGTATCAGATACGCATTATGTGAAATCATGGCTACTTCATCCGAATGCACCTAAAGTTGAACCGCCTGCTTCTGTAAAGGCGAGAATGCGTGAACTAGAAGGTAGCTACGAAAAACCTGTATTAGTAAAAGAGGGTGAATAGCATGGCAGAAAAACTGTTAGAAATCAAAAATTTGAAGCAGCATTTCCATACAGCAAGAGGAACTGTGAAAGCAGTTGATGGGGTTTCATTTGATATTTACAAAGGTGAAACGCTTGGTCTTGTAGGTGAGTCTGGTTGTGGTAAATCCACTACGGGTCGTTCAATCATTAGACTTTATGATGCGACAGATGGTGAAGTTCTTTATAAAGGGGAAAATGTACACGGGAAGAAATCAAGACAAAAAATGCTTGAATTCAACCGTCAAATGCAGATGATCTTCCAAGATCCATATGCTTCACTCAATCCTAGAATGACAGTGCTTGATATCATTGCAGAGGGCATCGACATTCATGGTCTTGCGAAAACAAAACAGGCGCGTAAAGAGCGTGTGTATCAATTACTTGAAACTGTTGGATTGAACAAAGAGCATGCGAACAGATACCCACATGAATTCTCAGGCGGTCAAAGACAGCGTATCGGAATTGCACGTGCATTAGCAGTAGAGCCTGATTTCATCATCGCCGATGAACCAATCTCTGCATTAGACGTGTCGATCCAAGCGCAGGTCGTCAACTTATTGAAAGAGCTTCAAGAGGAAAAAGGTTTAACGTACTTATTCATTGCCCATGACCTGTCCATGGTAAAATACATCAGCGATCGTATCGGCGTGATGTATTTCGGAAAATTGGTTGAGCTGGCACCAGCGAATGAATTATACGAAAACCCGCTTCACCCATACACAAAATCATTATTGTCTGCGATTCCGCTTCCAGATCCTGATTATGAGCGTAACCGTAAACGAATCAAGTATGATCCATCTGTTCACAAAGGAACAAACACCGAGTTCCGTGAAGTGAAGCCAGGTCACTTTGTGAGCTGCACAGAGGAAGAATTCAAAGAGCTTCAGGCGAAACAATCATAAGAAGAGAGAAGCACTGCTAATGCAGTGCTTCTTTTTTTATTTTACAAAAAAACAAGATGATGGTAATTTCTAGTTAAGTACAAGCAGAACCGGAGGAAATCAAATGTCCAATTGGAAAACCTATCGTTATTCATTGCTTCATGTTCTCATTGTATTCATACTATTTTCAACGTCTTTTTTCAGGAAGCCAAACGGAGGCAAGTGGATGCTCTTGTTTATGGCGCTCATTGGGATTGTGTCTTTTTCAGTGGAATATATGCTTAACCGAAAGACAAGGGGGCAGAAGCAAGAAGCACGGCGTGTAAAATATCTTTATTTCATCATGTTGCAAATCACGATGACACTGATCTTGTTTGTCTGTATTCAACTCGTCATGAATCGTTCGTTATAAAACTTTTTTTACGTTAATTGAAAAAAAGTGAAACTACTGAAGACTTTGCTGCGTCTTACTAGTACAGGCGTTTAAATAGCAGGAAATCGGGAATATCTAAGGAAGTGGTTCTTAACTATAGCATAAGGAGCAGATCCATGAATTGGTATGAAAGCTCAGTGAATACTTCCCGATAGAAGAAATGAAGTCAAAAGAGCATATGGAAGCTTTATTAAAGGAAAGAAGTGATATTTATCATAAGGAGGAAGGACCTCATCATGTGATGATGTACGCCGAATTTGATTCTTTCATCTTTATTGATTATTTATTTGTTTCCAAAGATGCAAGAGGTGAAGGCCTCGGATCAAAGCTGATCCATAAGCTGAAGGAAAAAAAGAAACCGATCTTGCTTGAAGTCGAGCCTGTAGATGAAGATGATGCAGATACTGCAAAACGCCTAAAGTTTTACCAAAGAGAGCACTTCAAGCATGCAGAATCAATCGGTTATAAACGCAGGTCACTTGCAACAAATGAAGTGAACCGCATGGAAATTCTTTATTGGTCGCCTCTTACAAATCATGAGGAAGAGATCATGGAAGCCATGAGGAAGACCTATGAACGAATTCATACGTATAAAGATGAAGAATGGTATGGACAATCGTATGAGGATGTTGATGATGTATTGAAGATCATTGAAAATAGAAAGCAAAAAAATATTTTCGATCATCTCGACTAAATGAGAATGTTCTGACATCAAGCAGCACTACAAAATGAATGAAATTGTCTAGTTTTTGTCACAAAAATTGCAAGAAAATCTGTTCACACTTACTTTTTTATAGTATAATCACTATAAAGATTACTTATTTAGAACAATTTTAATTTAAGAATACAGATCAATATTCATTCTACAAATTGAGGAGTGAAGATTTATGGTAACATTATACACATCACCAAGCTGTACATCATGTAGAAAAGCAAGAGCGTGGTTAGAAGAGCACAATATCCCATATCAAGAGAGAAACATTTTTTCTGAGCCTCTTTCAATCGATGAAATCAAAGAAATTCTTCGAATGACAGAAGACGGTACAGACGAAATTATCTCAACACGTTCAAAAGTATTCCAAAAACTAAATGTCAATGTTGAGACAATGCCGCTTCAACAATTGTATAAACTAATCAATGAGCATCCAGGTCTTTTACGTCGTCCAATTATCTTGGATGAAAAAAGATTACAAGTTGGGTACAATGAAGATGAAATTAGACGTTTCTTGCCAAGAACGGTTCGTACATTCCAACTTAGAGAAGCTCAGCGACTTGCTAACTAATATAAACACGAAAAGCTGCCGATCATTTGGCAGCTTTTTTTATTTGGTTTCAGCCGTTTGTTCGTAAAAGAGGCTGGCTAATATGACCACTATGACGGTTAAGAACGGAAGCAACAATTCAAGCGTGGCATGCTGTGACATAAATTCAGTCAATTTTACATCACGCACAATCATTTCTCCGCCAGTAAAGGCCAACAGCGCACTTCCTCCGTATAAAAGAAACGGAAATTTGGTCAAAGCTGCATGAATCAGCTTGCTTCCCCAAATAATAATCGGTACAGAAATCATGAGGCCAAAAGCGGTCAGAAGCATGTTGCCTTTTGCCGCACCTGCAACTGCGATGACATTATCAAGTGACATAAAGAGGTCGGCAATCACAATGGTTTGCACCGCACGCCAAAGGGAGCCGCTGCTCTTAATCCGAATCGATTCCTTCTTTTGTTCAATTAACAGATTGTATCCTATATAAAGGAGAAAAAGACCGCCAATAAACTGCAAATAAGGGATAGTCAATAAATAAACGGCGGCACCAGTCATTGTAATTCTCATCAGCACGGCTAAAAGTGTGCCGATCCAAATGGCTTTATTGCGTTTATCATGTGATAAATTTCGACTGGCCATTGCAATGATGAGCGCATTATCTCCGCCTAAAATCAGGTCTATGCCAATAATCATCAGTAAGGATACGATCCACTCTGTTTCCATCCATTTCACCTCATGTCCCAAATAGAGCTCGTACAACCAATATATGAAGACAATTCAAATATATGTTTCTGCAAGTTTTCTCTGCAAAAAATGCGTTTTTATTTCTTTTATTCATGTTTTATCATAAAATAGACAGTACGAAGCAATACCTCAATTCTTTAAACGGTTAACATGTAGACGGAACGGGTAAAGTGTAGTAAAGTACTATTAATTGGGAGCTTGTATGTCCCTTCAACATCTTATATAGAAGGGAAGGTTGGCAAAATGGAAATCGAAAGAATAAATGAACATACAGTCAAATTTTATATTTCCTACGGTGATATTGAAGATCGCGGATTTGACCGTGAAGAGATTTGGTATAATCGTGAGCGCAGTGAAGAGCTGTTTTGGGAAGTAATGGACGAAGTGCACGAAGAAGAAGAATTTGCAGTAGAGGGACCGCTTTGGATTCAAGTACAGGCACTTGACAAGGGTCTTGAAATTGTCGTGACAAAAGCCCAACTTTCTAAAGATGGACAAAAGCTCGAATTGCCGATTCCAGAAGATAAAAAAGATCAAACAGATGAAGAAAGCTTAGACGCACTGCTTGATGATTTTCATAAAGAAGAGCAAGATCAAGAAGACCATAATGAGAAGGACAAAAAACTTCAACTTCAATTCGTGTTGAAAATGGATGATTTTGAAGATTTGATTGCACTTTCTCAATTAAATATGCAGGATTTTACCACAAGTTTATATTCGTTTGAAAACCGTTATTATCTATATGTTGACTTCCACGAGGATTTGTCAGATGAGCAAGTGGAGAATAAGCTCAGCATTTTGCTTGAATATGCTCATGAATCAGTTGTCAGCATCTACAGACTGAAAGAATACGGTCAGCTGATTATCGAAGGGAATGCCCTTGAAACGATTCAACAGCACTTCTCGTAACTAACAAAAAGTCGATTTCTATAGAGGAATCGGCTTTTTTATCTGAATGAATAGGTAAATAAAGAGATCGGCAAGGAGAAAATGAAATGAGAAATTTAGTCAAAGTTCTATTTTTTCTAATCATTACGATAGGTGCTTATTTAATTGTCCAATTGATTGCCGGTGATTTAGCGGTAAGTGTATTAAGTTCAGTCAGTGTTCTATTTACTTTATCGATTATTTTCATCGGATTTGTTATTTTCTTGGAGAATCGGAATCCGTCTCACACGATTACATGGCTTGTTCTGCTGGGCAGCTTTCCGTTATTCGGCTTTTTGTTCTACATTTTCTTTGGACGCAATATCAAAAAGCGCCGGCTGTTTGAAAAGAAAGCGGTATTGGATGAGCAGTTAATCCAGGAAGATGAACGTATTCATAGAGAAGCGATTGAAAAAATGACGCATATGGGTGATCATCAGCAGCTCTTATTTAAGCTGGCCCACAGACTTGGACATACTCCTATTACATATCGCACGTCCTCTAAAGTCTTAACCAATGGTGAAGAAACATTCTCTCATATTTTTGAAGAGATCAAAAAAGCAACACATCACATTCATTTAGAATATTACATTCTCCGCCACGATGACCTTGGCCAAGAATTAAAGGACATTCTAATTGAAAAAGCGAAAAATGGCGTGATTGTCCGCTTTTTATATGACGATGTAGGAAGCTTAAAGCTTTCTCGTCAATATATTGCTGACCTAGAAAAGGCTGGCGTTCAGATCGTTCCATTTTTACCAGTAAGGCTCCCCCTTTTAAATAATAAAATTAACTTCCGAAATCATAGGAAAATTGTTGTCATTGATGGAGAAGTGGGATTTGTCGGCGGGCTTAATATCGGAGACGAATACATGGGCAGAAGTAGACAATATGGATTCTGGCGTGATACACATCTGATGATTAAGGGCGAAGCAGTTCGTGACCTCCAGCAGATTTTCATGCAGGATTGGTATTATATGACGAATGAAAGATGCTCAGGTGTGGACTATTTCAAAGATTTCAGCCACATTGAGAGTACAACAGAAGGCGTACAAATGATTGCTGGCGGGCCTGACAAGCAGTGGGAGGTCATTAAAAATCTCTTTTTCTCTATGATCATCTCCGCTAAAAAGTCCATCTGGATCGCTTCACCGTATTTTGTCCCGGATGATGATATTCTGTCCGCATTGAAAATTGCCGCATTGAGCGGAGTAGATGTCCGGATTATTGCTCCAAAGAATCCAGATAAACGGATTGTGTTCCATGCGTCTCGTTCATACTTCCCAGAGCTTCTTGATGCAGGGGCGAAGGTGTACGAGTATGATCAAGGCTTTATGCATAGTAAATTTATTATTGTGGATAATGAACTGGCGTCAATTGGAACGGCAAACATGGATATGAGAAGCTTTCATTTGAACTTTGAAGTGAATGCCTTCCTCTATAAAACGAAAAGCACAGAGAAGCTTGTCAACGATTTCTTAGGTGATTTAGAGCAGTCACATGAAATTGTGTCAGAAGAGTTCGCAAAGAGACCTTTGAGGGTCAGACTGTTTGAATCAACTGCAAGATTATTATCACCACTTTTATAAAGATTGTATTTTCCCTCTTTTCTATAAGGGGGATTTTTTATTTTACGGAAATTATGATCAGTAAAATCATTTTTTGACACGGTGAAAATTCATTTTCCCTTTTCGCTTTCTTATAGACGAACAAGCTATAATACGGGCATCAAAGAGCGAGGGGCGAACTGAATGAATACAGCAATGATGGATAACGGTAAGCTTATCCGAATTACACATCATCTATCGAAAAGCCGGCTGGAGCATGTAAGAACGACGTGCAAATTTTATTGTCCTGAATGTAGGGAAGAGGTGCAATTAAAGCTAGGGGAGCATCGTGTCTATCATTTTGCGCATAAACAGCTGACAGCATGTTCGTTAGCCTCAGGCGAGACGGCTTATCATCAGGCGGGAAAGGAAGCCATTATGAATTGGCTGAAGCGGCTTGGACATAAACCAGCGCTGGAAAAGTATATGTCAAAGGTTCATCAGCGTCCTGATGTGACCGTCTCTATAGGAAATGAAACCTATGCAATCGAATTTCAATGTGCTAATATTTCCCGGCAGGAGCTGCGCAGAAGAACAGCAGGTCTCCGTGAAGCAGGTCTCTTTCCAATATGGATGATAGGGGCAAATCGTTTGAAACGAAAATCTGCCCAGCTTTTTTCTTTCTCCTCCATTCATTGGGGAATTTTAAGGGAATCAGAGAAAAGGCGGTTGATTTTTTTCTGCCCGCTTCAAAATAAGTTCATCCATCTTGATCAATTTCTCGTGTTTCAACCAACGAAAATATGTGCGGCAATGACTGTCAGACCACCTTCCGCATACAGCAAAATTCCTGCACTCCTATCTCCTCCCTCAAGCAAGTGTCAAGTAAACCAACAATGGCTTAAATGTATACAGCAATTTAGGCAGCGTCCTCCTCGCATTTTATCAAATGAAAGCAAACGTTTGAGAGATATTTTTTATGAGCATCATCAAACAGCATTTCCTTTTTTGCCGACTGCATTATTTATCCCGGTGCAAGAAGCGTATATCTTTTCAAGTCCCGTATATGTTTGGCAAGGTTGCCTCTATGATTGGATGATGAGGAAAAAAGGAAGCGGAAGACTAACGATTCAACAGCTGATGAAAGAAATCAACCGGTGTGTGCAGATGAAAGAAGTGAAACTCCGATATAGTGATGTGTCAAGAGAAGAAATAAAAGGGGTGGTCACTGCATATGTAAAGGCGCTTGTAAGACAAGGGTTTTTACATATGACGAAAGAGGGTAATTATGAAGTATCGTCGAATCAAATGCCAATACAAACACTTGATGAAGTGCTAAAACGAGATGCTTTCTTATTTCATTAGCATGTTTCATGACCACTTTGATCATGATAAGAAAAAGGTGGTGCTGCTATTGAATCGAAAGAAACGCTTTTTTCTCATTTTTTTAGTCTGTTTGGTATTTATTTCTGCATATGATTTGACAAATATAGTTCAAAACAAAGAAGATAAATACAACACCAATTTCTTTCACTTTCCGAAAGGTTGGTTCAACACAACTCATGCAAGGGGGATTCATATGACTTCACAAAACAAAAACAATCATCTACCAGACAGAAGCGAAGTAAAAGAAGAAAACAAATGGCGCCTTGAAGATATTTTTGAAAGCGTCGATGCATGGAACAAGGAATTCGAAGCGGTCAAAAAAGAAATTCCGAAGCTGGCACAATTTAAAGGCAAGCTGGCCCATTCTGCTGATGTCCTGTATGAAGCCCTAACCTTTCAGGATCAACTTTCTGAAAAGCTTGGCAAGCTTTATACATATGCGCACATGAAATACGATGAAGATACAACGAACTCATCCTTTCAGGCGTTAAATGATAAAGCCTCGAATCTATTTACACAGCTGTCTAGTACATCTGCTTATATTGTTCCAGAGATTTTATCAATTCAAGAAGATAAATTGCAGCAATTTATTCTGGAAAAAGAAGAATTAAAACTGTATTCTCATGCTCTCGAAGAAATTAATAAAGAGCGTCCACATATTTTAAGTGAGGAACAAGAAGCTTTATTAGCTGAGGCCTCTGAACCACTTTCATCTGCATCTACTACTTTTAGTATGTTTAACAACGCCGATATTTCGTTCCCTTCTGTAAAGGATGAGAATGGGGAGGAAAAGAAAATTACCCACGGCAACTTTATTACATTTTTAAATAGTGATGATCGTGAAGTGAGAAAGAATGCCTTTAAAGCTGTGTATAAAACGTATGATCAGTATAAGAACACACTTGCTTCTACACTAAGCGGTTCAATTAAAAAGGATAATTTTTATGCAAAAGTACGAAATTACAAATCGGCAAGAGAAGCAGCACTATCACGAAACAGCATCCCAGAAGAAGTGTATGACAATCTAATTGATACAGTTCATCAATATTTACCGTTGTTACACCGCTATATTGAATTACGCAAAAAGGTATTAAAGCTTGATGAAGTGCACAATTACGACTTGTATACACCACTTGTGAAAGATGCTGGCATGAAGCTCACCTACGATGAAGCAAAGGATTATATGCTGAAAGGGTTAGCGCCATTAGGAGAAGAATATGTGTCCGTGTTAAAAGAAGGACTCGAAAATCGCTGGGTAGACGTTTATGAGAATAAAGGGAAACGAAGCGGTGCTTATTCATCAGGAAGCTATGGTACAAATCCATATATCCTCATGAACTGGCAGAATAACATTGATAATTTGTTTACGCTGGCTCATGAATTTGGGCACTCTGTACACAGCTACTACACGAGAAAACACCAGCCATATCCGTATGGAAACTATAGTATCTTTGTAGCTGAAGTGGCTTCCACTACAAATGAAGCGTTACTAGGCGAATACCTGCTTAATCATTTAGACGATAAAAAACAGCGCTTGTATGTATTAAACCACTTGTTAGAAGGATTTAGAGGAACAGTATTCAGACAAACGATGTTTGCTGAGTTTGAGCATCTTATTCATGTGAAAGCACAAGAAGGAGAGGCTTTAACGCCAGAATTTATGACGAACCTTTATTATGACCTGAACAAGAAGTATTTTGGTGACGGCATGGTGGTTGATAAGGAAATTGGATTAGAGTGGACGAGAATTCCTCATTTCTATTACAACTATTATGTGTATCAATACGCGACAGGCTATAGTGCGGCGCAGGCATTAAGCAAGCAAATCTTACAAGAAGGAAAACCAGCGGTAGAGCGCTATACAGATTTCCTTAAAGCAGGAAGCTCTGATTATCCAATCAATGTGCTGAAAAAAGCTGGTGTTGATATGGCTTCTAAAGAACCAATTGAAGCAGCATGCCAATTGTTTGAAGAAAAACTAAAAGAAATGGAAGAGCTCATCTCCAAAACAGGTGAGTAATGAAAAGACTTCTGTCAGACGTGTGAGTGCCAGCTCATATTTTGACAGGAGTTTTTTTCTCATAAAAAAGACCTCTTCAGATGTAGAGGCCAATCCTTTTTAATGATCAACCTTTAAAACCTCTAAAGGTCTTACGGTGATTCATTCGATAAAGCGTAAAAAGAATCGCAGCAAATAAGAGTGGAGACGTCAAATAAAGAGGAAGCATTTTCATTAAGCCTAATATATTTAAAAAGAAACATAAGCCAATGGCAACAAGTCCAATAGTTGTGCTGCGCATGCAGATCCCCCCATTTTTTTGTTACTTTTACTATATGAAAGTGACAACCCTCTTATGTTTTGTGACAAAAATATGAACATATAGTATATCTGTTGTCATAAGTCGACAAAATTTGATATACTACAGATGTGAAATTAATCACATACAAACATTACCCCTTTGTTTGACCGTGAAAAATTTCTCCCATCCCCTTTGTTGTCGTTAAGACATAGTGAAACCGCGCTTATCCCGGCGCGGTTTCTTCGTGTCTATAAATAGAACAAATGTTCCTTTTTGAAGTAAAGAAAAAACATGGGTCAGCACCCATGTTCATTTTCACAGCGATAGACATCAAGATCTGTATGGTTGTCATTCTCTTTATAGCGCCAAAACATTTCTTGCTGCACTTGTACACGTTCTACCTTTTGAGCGAAAGCTAGCTTCTTCATTTCTCGTTCAACTTCTTCAAGCGTCAGGTCATAAACAACGGCTATCTCTTTTGCGGATGCAAATTGAAAGTATGCAATAAACCATTCAATTGGAGGCCGTTCAGATGGTGTTGGTTTTTCACCAATCATTTCAAAAAGAATTTCCTCGTATATATCATAAGAGCAGGCACCTGAAATTTTTAATCCTTCATCTCCATTTACGGTATTAAAAAAGGCGAAGGTCGGAAGCTCAGATACGTCCATTTCAGCTGCAATTTTCATATCACATTGTAGTGCTTTCACCGCACTTTGAGAATGAATGTCGCGCTGGAATTCCTCGATGTCCAGACCAGCACTTTTTGCATTTTCTATCAGCACCTGCTCACTTGTGACATCTTGCTGATGGCAAAAAAGCGATTCTTGAATGAGACGCAAAAATTTCATTCCGCATTTTCTTCCTTGAAGCTCCGCTGCTTTTAATGCGAGTGAGGCGAGGTAGGGGGATGTCACAATTTGTTCAGACAGCATTTGTTCTTTTTTGGTCTGCGTTTTAGTGGCAAATTTCCCCCATGCTTCAGTCAGTAAATGTTTCTTTCTTTTCCGATTCAATGCATTAATACTAGAACTTGTTACTGTTCGTAAAGTGAAAAAACGGCCATATTTCATTTTCAATTTTTTAATGGATGGCTCTAATAACCAGCAGTCTGGGCTTAGCGGATCAATGAATACATAGATTTCAATCGGCTTTTGAGGATGTCCGTGACAGTGTGAGAAATATTGATCGTGCGAATTGCAGCTCAAGATCGTCCATCCTTTTCAGGTGTTTGGTTGACCATATGACGAGCCGTCAGAGAAAGCCGTTCAAATAAAAAGTCACGAATATCGCCGGTTAGTCCTACTTGATCCATTGCATCCTCCATGCATTCAAGCCATGCGTCCGCCCGCTCCTCAGTAATCGGAAAAGGGAGATGTCTCGCCCGCAGCATTGGGTGGCCATGCTCCTCTGTATAAAGCGGTGGTCCGCCTAAATATTGCGTTAAAAACTGTTTTTGTTTTCTTGCTGTTTCTTTTAAGTCATCCGGGAAAATAGGATGAAGCAAAGGATGACACTTTACATTTTCATAAAAAGTATCAACAAGTTGCGATAGAAGTTCCTCTCCAACCGCTTCGTAAGGTGCGTTAAACGATTGTACCATGTTGACTACTCCTTTTACTCGTAGTTAATAGGATGACTCACCCTATTGCGCATTTCATTTATTTCAAAAGTGATATTCAGTTTGTTCTATTTTATTGTTTCTATTCTTGTACTTATTTTAACAACCTCATCTCAATTCCACAAACAAACAGCTTTGGTCTGCTCGAAATAAAGAGTGGGGCGGGTTCCGTGATCAATTGACCATATCATAACACATTCAGTCAAAAAAGGGGGAAAAGCGACATACAAAAAACCGAAGAGGTTATTCTCTTCGGTTTAAGCGAAATATTGAGCTGTGATTTTCTTTACATAATTTTGTGTTTCTTTAAATGGAGGGATGCCCCCGTATTTATCTACATTTCCTGAACCTGCATTATAGGCAGCTAAGGCGAGTGAGATATTTCCGTTATATTTCTGAAGCATTTGTTTTATATACTTCGTTCCGCCTTCAATGTTTTGGGTAGCATCAAAGGCATTGTTGACGCCAAGTGACTTAGCCGTAGATGGCATGAGCTGCATGAGACCAAGCGCACCTGCATGGCTGACAGCATTCGTGCGATAGCCGGATTCCTGCTTAATGACTGCGTGAATAAGCTTTTCAGGAACGCCATGCTTTTGAGCCATTTGTGACACGATTTGATTAATCTCTTTTGATGATGAGCCACTGGAGACAGCCTTTTGAAGCGGCGGTGTGTAGCTGTTGTTTAAGACATTTCCAATGCCATTCGCTGTATTTAATTGATTGTCATTTGCATATAAAGATTGAGCCTCAAGCTGATCACTGCCGGCAATCGCAGATAAATATGGGTTTGTACGCGCATATTGCGTGTTCGGAGCCGTTGATGGATCCGTGCCCATAAAAGCAGAGATGGAAAGCGGGAGACGTGATAATTCTGATCCGCCTAAAAAATCTTGCAGCAGCGACTGAAATGAAGCTTGGGCATTCGATTCTTGACCCGCAGACATTTGCGTTTGTGCTGGATCTGTTTGTAACGTTTTAAGCGCTTGAAGCTGCATAAAGGATTGAAGTTGATTAACGTTCATCATGTTCCTCCTTCAAGGAATTCATCTATTCTGTGTTTTCATTTTTTCTTCATAAAAACGAACGACTTTGTTTTTCGTGTTTCGTACTGGGATATGAAATTTGCGGAGCAATGCGGAGAAAGCGGCTTGTCCGATTTCCAGGTCGCTCACTTCAAATTCAAGTTCATAGTCCTCTACTGTTAAATATCGGCTGTGATCCAAAACAATTAAGCCTTCTTGGATCATTTTTTCTGCTCTTGACGTTTCAAGTGAACCAAAGTACACAATTTGATCCTTTTGAATGTTCAGGTGGGCTAATCTGTCCGCAACTTCACCTTCTGGCAGCTCAAAATCGTTAAGTTGTGATGGGGGAGCAATCGTTTGGTGGGTTTCAAGCAAGCCTATCTCGTGCGGTTCCTTTAATGTGAGCACCCATTGACCGTTTTTTTCTCTCATTCTTAATGCAGCCAATTGAGATTTTATATCAAATTGAGGTGTATCAAAATAATAGTTGGTTTGTGTGTGGAAATCCGCATCCTTCAATTGAAAATGCTGTTTCAGCTGATCAAATTCTTCTTTCATTAATAATTGTTTTAGTTCTATTTCAATTTCCTGTGCCATTTTGACATCAACCTTTCATTTAGAAGAAATATGATTATTGTACATGAAGTGTGTTCACCATGTAAAAGACTGTTTTTTCTCTTTATTTTCTTTAGACGTGGACCAAATTGAATGAAGAATCGTGGGAAAGAATCATTTAAAAGAGAAAAACAGGATTTTCTCCAAAAGTTCGGTTTATCAATATTGAACTTGATATGATAAAATAAAGCTGTACTTTGTTGTAAAGGAGATCATGATGCAAAACAGAATTGAAATCACAGAAGCAACTTTAAAAGAAGACAGGCTGATTTTGACAATCCAGTCAGAAGAGCAAATCAAAAAAGCAAAAGCATCAGGACAAATGCTTGTTGATTCTGATCACTTTGCGTTCGTTTACATACTTGAAACCGAGGAGTCCTTTTCGTATCTTATTTTAGGGGAACATACATGGGCTCCATTAAAAGAAGCAATGAATCGTGACATCCCTGTCTATTTGGCATCGGATGAATATTCGCTGGAACTCATTCAGCTTCAACAGGAATTACATTATTTAATCGACAATATTAAAGACAATGCCAATTACGGAGATATGGAAGAGAAAGTGAAAAGCACATTCCTCTGAAATAATTAGGTATATGGAATTGGGGGAAGTTTCATGGACAAAAAACAATGGGATCAATTCCTCGCACCGTATAAACAAGCAGTCGAAGAATTAAAAGTGAAACTAAAAGGCATTCGAAAGCTGTATGAATTCGAGGATGACCATTCACCAGTAGAATTTGTCACAGGCCGAGTGAAACCCGTTGCCAGCATATTAGAAAAGGCAAAGCGTAAAAACATCCCGATGCATGAGATTGAAACGATGCAGGATATTGCTGGGCTTCGCATTATGTGCCAGTTTGTAGAAGATATACAAGTCGTGAAAAAAATGCTCCAGTCACGTAAAGATTTTGTGGTTGTAGATAAACGCGACTATATTGCAGAACATAAAGAAAGCGGATACCGCTCTTACCACCTTGTTGTGTTATATCCGCTGCAAACGATCAACGGAGAGAAGCAGCTCCTTGTCGAAATCCAAATTCGTACGCTTGCGATGAACTTTTGGGCGACCATTGAGCATTCTCTGAATTATAAATATAGCGGGAATATCCCGGAGAAGGTTAAGCTGCGCCTTCAAAGAGCATCTGAGGCAGCATCTCGTCTCGATGAAGAGATGTCCGAAATTAGAGGGGAAATTCAAGAAGCACAAGTGGCATTTTCCCGGAAAAAGAAAAACGACAGCTGAGCCAGTTTGATCAAATATGATGCTGCCCTCTCATAGCAGCAAGGTGAAAAAGGAGAAGAATTCATGAAATTTGCAGTTTCTTCAAAAGGGAATTCTGTATCTGACACGCTCAAAAGTAAAATTCAGACCTACTTATTGGATTTTGGCATGGAACTAAATGAAGAGGAACCGGATCTTGTCATTACGGTTGGTGGAGACGGCACCCTTCTTTATGCCTTTCACCGCTACAGCAACCGTCTGAATGAAACAGCCTTTGTCGGTGTTCATACAGGTCATCTTGGCTTCTATGCTGACTGGGTGCCGAGTGAGATTGAAAAACTCGTCTTAGCCATTGCGAAAACGCCTTATCATATTGTGGAATATCCGATCTTAGAGGTCATTGTCAGATACAACGACGGCGGCAGAGAAGAGAAATATTTAGCAATGAATGAATGTACGATTAAAAGCATGGAAGGGACACTTGTGGCAGATGTTGAAATCAGAGGCCAGCTGTTTGAAACATTCAGAGGTGACGGCCTTTGTTTGTCTACTCCATCAGGCAGTACGGCCTATAATAAGGCACTTGGAGGCGCCATTATTCATCCTTCCATTAGAGCCATTCAGCTGGCAGAAATGGCTTCAATCAACAACAGAGTGTTCCGGACGGTCGGTTCACCGCTTATTTTGCCTGACCACCATACTTGTGTGATTAAGCCGAGGAATGATGTCGATTTTCAGGTGACGATTGATCATTTGACGCTGCTTCATAAAGACGTCAAATCCATTCAATGCCGGGTGGCAGACGAGAATGTCCGTTTTGCTAGATTTAGACCGTTTCCGTTTTGGAAAAGGGTGCAAGATTCCTTTATCGGAAAAGGAGAATAAGAAAGAGGTTGTTCTCGCTGGAATACTTTACGTTAAACAAAACCATGACAGCCAAAGAAGAAGGGCTGTTTTTAAAGGAATATTTAATTGATCTTGGTATTTCGAAAAGAATGCTGACGGATATTAAGTTTGATGGCGGTGACCTCCTCATTAATGGAGAGCATGTTACCGTGAGATATGAGCTGCATGAAGGGGACAGGCTCACCATTTTATTTCCCGAGGAAAAAGTGAGTGAAGGGCTGAAGCCTGCACCGATTCCGCTTGATATTATATTTGAGGACGAGCATGTCCTTGTGCTGAATAAAAGGCCGTATATTCCTTCGATCCCTTCTCGGGAGCACCCCGAGCACAGTATTGCGAATGGATTACTGCACCATTATGCCAAGCAGTCTGTTCGGCATACGGTTCATTTAGTGAACCGTCTTGATCGTGATACATCTGGCGTTATGCTTGTGGCAAAGCATCGTTTTGCCCATAGCCTTTTATCTAAGGCGCAAAAAAGTGGAGCGGTTAAGCGAACATACAGAGCGTTTACACATGGCATAATCACAGAAAAACATGGAACCATCGCTGCAAAAATTGCCCGAAAAGGGGATAGTATCATCGAGCGGATGGTTGATGATACTGGGCAGGAGGCAGTGACGCATTATAACGTGCGAGCAGTAATCGCTGAGTTAAATATGTCGGATGTGTCTCTCTCGCTTGAAACCGGGAGAACACATCAAATTCGTGTGCATATGCAATTTCTTGGGCATCCGCTCATCGGAGATACGCTGTATGGCGGAAGGGCCGAGCGGATAGACAGGCAGGCACTGCATAGTGAAACCCTTGTGTTTCCTCATCCGATGACAGGTGAGCAAATGACATTTTCAGCTCCGCTTCCTGATGATATGAAATCCTTGCTTTTTAATTAGAGAAACCCGGTCACCTGCATGCAGGGCCGGGTTTTTTTATAATGTGAAATGCTGAAATCTTGAATCGTCATAAGGCATAGATGAGGGAACGGAGACCGTTTTAAGCTCAGGGTATGTGAGGGCAGACAGTTTGTTGCCAAATACACAGCCTGTATCAATATTGACGGTTCTGCCAACGAATCGAGGTTCTTTCACAGGTGTATGGCCGTACACAATCCACGGTTTTCCGTGATATTCCTTTGCCCAGTCCTTGCGAACAGGCCGTCCATCTGGCCATGTTTCTCCTGTGACGGCACCAAATAATAAGTAGGACCGCATCTGTTTATTCGGCTTTTTTCCAATATCCTTTTCCTTCATCGCTGCGTGTGCAATGATCAGCTCATCAGGAATGAGTACATCATAAAGCGGAGCCTTCTCGAATAACTGCTTAAATTCATGTGATAATTTGTTTTGTTCATGAGTTGGCAGTTTTTTTATTTCGTTCACTGTCGTTTCGATGCCATGAAGCAATTTGACGGGATTTCCTTTTAAATAACGATAAAGCTTAAAGCAATGGTTGCCAGGTACATAGCGGATTGCGCCGTGTGAATAGGCATGAATGACAAATCGCATGACGTCTACTGATTGAGGCCCTCGATCTGTTAAATCACCAACAAGGGCCAGCGTTCTCTTATCAGGATGGACGGGTAATCCATGTTTGAGTTCGTATCCTAGTTTGTGTATGAGGGTAAGCAGCTCTTCGTAGCAGCCGTGGATATCGCCAATGATATCGAATTTCATAAGGTTTCCTCCTGATTTTTTTCATCCATTCGTCGGATATAAAGAAGTTTGAATTTTAGAAAATATAACGAATGGCTTTCATTTCATTTAGGCAATTGTTAGAATCAATCCTTTAACGTAAGACTTATAAAATTAAACATGAATGTTAGGAGGCTTTAGCCAATGGAGCATACATCTGTTTCATCACTCGTTGTCGTTATTATTGTCGCCTTTTTCACCCCTATTTTATTGCACCGATTTAAGCTGACCATTCCGGTCGTTGTAGCTGAAATCATTATGGGGCTCATCATTGGGAAAAGCGGTCTTCAACTGGTTGTCGAACATGATGCGTGGTTAGATACATTATCCATGCTCGGTTTTATTTTTCTGATGTTTTTAAGTGGACTTGAAATAGATTTTTCTTCTTTTGAGTCAAAGAAGAAAGCACGAGAACTTCCAAATGGTTTAAAAGAACCAAATACATTTAAAGCAGCCACCATTATTTTTCTTGGGGTATTTTGTATTTCTTTTATCCTGTCCTATGCGTTTGTACTCGCAGGGTTTATCCAAAATGCCTTTTTAATGACGCTCATTATCTCTACCATCTCATTAGGCGTAGTGGTGCCAACCTTAAAAGAGGAAAAGTTGATGCAGACGAATATCGGTCAAATCATTCTGCTTGTAGCTGTCATTGCTGATTTGGTCACGATGATTTTACTTGCTGTGTTTTCCTCCATTTATGGAGATGGAACAGGGAACATGTGGCTTCTGCTCTTATTATTTGCTGCAGGCATTCTTCTTTATTTATTTGGCCGCGTATTTAAGACAAAGTCAATTTTTCAGTCGATGTCAAAAGGAACCGTGCAAATTGGGACAAGGGCAATCTTTACTCTCATTATAGTCTTAGTTGCCTTATCTGAATCACTCGGGGCTGAAAATATTCTTGGGGCGTTTTTAGCTGGCGTACTTGTGTCCCTTCTTTCGCCAAATAAAGAGCTCGTTCAGCAGCTGGACTCATTTGGCTACGGATTTTTAATCCCGATCTTTTTTGTGATGGTCGGAGTGGATCTGAATATATGGGCACTGTTTAAGGATCCAACCATCATGATCATGATTCCGCTACTGTTTATTGCGTTGCTTATAAGTAAGCTCATCCCAATTCTTTATTTGAAAAAATGGTATGACATGAATAAGGTCATCGGCTCCGGCTTTTTATTAACTTCAACGTTATCTCTTGTCATTGCAGCAGCGACGATTGGTGAGCGGCTCGGTGTCATTGATCATAAAATGTCTGGAGCGCTAATTTTAGTTGCTGTGCTAACGAGTATTTTAACACCTGTTTGGTTTAAAGCGCTCTTTAAAAAAGAACAAGCGGCGAGCCATAAGAAGCGTGTGACCTTTATTGGTGCAAATCAGCTGACCTTACCTGTCACACTTGATTTGCATCAGGATGAATATGACATTCGGATTTTGCATGTGTTTCAAGAAAATAAGGAAGCACTGCTGGCAGACTCTATCTTTGAAGTCGAATCAATTGAACAATACGACGATGAGACGCTGAGAAAGGCAGGCGTCGGCCAAGAGGATGTCCTTGTCGTCGCAACAGGCAGTGAGACAAAAAATAAGGAAATTGCTTTATTTGCAAAAGAAGAAGGAGCAAAACAAGTCATTGCAAGTGTCAACAAAGCTGAGGCAGAGCTGACATTGAAAGAAGCAGGCATTGATACGTTTTCTACTTTTCTTTCATCTAAAACAGTGCTAAGAGCTTTGATTGAAGCACCTGATGCGATTCGATTGCTAACAAATGAGGATTCTTCTTTGTATCAAATTCAAATGAACAATCATCGTTATCATAATGTCATGCTGAGAGAATTTCCTTTCACCGGTGATTTGGTATTTGTCCGGATTTTCAGAGGGGTAGACAGCTTAGTACCGCATGGAGATACGACACTTAGAAGCGGCGACCGTGTGCTTGTATCGGGCTCCCGGGAGTATGTAGCAGGACTAAGAGCCCAATTAGAATGACAATGAACCCTTGACCAATGAACAATTCCTGATTAAGATAGAGGTACAACATCATATATTTGATCCACTAGGGGAGTCCTTTAAAAGGGCTGAGATAAAAGTGTCGACTTTTAGACCCTCATTACCTGAACAGGTTCATACCTGCGTAGGGAAGTGGTGCGGTTTTTGACTATGCTTTTTACAAATTCCAAGCCACTTTCCACGCGGAAAGTGGCTTTTTTATATGGAAAAACAGGAGGAGAGGAACATGACGTTTTCAACAGAATGTAAAGAGGCTGCAGCAACGTGGTGGAATGGAAGCTTTACGCATCCTTTTGTCAAAGGGATTGGGGATGGCACACTTTCACTCGATCGTTTCACCTATTACGTGATGCAGGATTCGTATTATTTAACTCATTTTGCAAAGGTGCAGGCATATGGAGCGGCGATTAGTGAGGACTTACATACGACGGGCAGAATGGCGTATCATGCCCAGGGCACGTACGAAGCAGAGCTGTCGCTGCATAGGAAATTTACAGAGCTTCTGCAAATTTCTGATGAAGCCATTGAGAACTTTAAGCCTTCCCCGACTGCTTATGCGTATACCTCTCATATGTATCGATCTGTAAAAAGCGGACGGTTTGAAGAGATTTTAGCCGCGTTATTACCGTGTTACTGGCTCTATTATGAGGTAGGTGAAAAGCTGAAACAAACAACACCTGACCATCCAATTTACCAAGAATGGATTTTGACATATGGAGGCGATTGGTTTAAGGAACTCGTTTTCGAACAGGTGAACCGCTTTGATGAACTAGCAGAAAAAGCACCAGAACATGTACGCGCCAATATGAAAGAAAATTTTGTGATTTCAAGCTATTACGAATATCATTTTTGGGAGATGGCGTATCAAAAAGAATTGTGGCAAACAGCATGCTTAGATGGGGTTGGTGCAAATGGAACTCCACGCAGTGACAAATGATTCGCTTCCTGCGGGTGAACTGATCAAACAAATAAAAGCCATTGCGTCTGAAGTGGATTTTATTCATATTCGGGAACGTTCTAAAACAGCAGGTGAGCTTGTTGATCTCGTGAAGAATCTCCTTTTAGAAGGTGTGCCGAAAGAAAAGCTCGTGATCAATGACCGAGTAGACGTGGCGCTGCTAACCAATATTCACAGGGTGCATCTTCCGGGCCATAGCTTTTCGCCGAAAGAGCTGCGAAGAAAATTCCCTCACCTTCATGCAGGGGTGTCCGTCCATTCGATAGAAGAAGCGAAAGCAGCAGAGAAAAATGGAGCAGAGTATGTCATGTTTGGGCACGTATATGACACCTCTTGTAAACCAGGACTCCAGGCAAGAGGTGTACAGCTTGTGAAAGAACTGACTTCTGCACTAACAATTCCAGTGGTGGCCATCGGCGGGATGACCCCAGAACGAGTTCCAGAATTGAAACATGCTCATGTGAAAGGAATCGCTGTCATGTCTGGGATATTTACTCATCATCAGCCGCGTATGATGGCACAAGCATTTTCTGAAAAGGTAAAGGAGAATCCTTATGAAAAAGCATTATGACGTTGCAATCATTGGTGGTGGAATCATAGGGATGTCAATCGCCTATCACCTTGCAAAAGCAGGAAAACAGGTGGTCTTATTTGAAGCGAATGAGATAGGGAAGCAAACGACAAGTGCGGCTGCCGGGATGCTCGGTGCACATGCTGAAGGAGAGGGGCATGAGGATATTTTCTTTCAGGCAGGCAGAGCAAGCCAGGCATTATACGAAAAATTAAAGGTCGATCTTTTGTATGAATCAGGCATTGATATTCGGACTTCAGCAGGCGGCATTATGAAGGTCGCCTTTACTGAAGAAGAGAAGCAGGCCCTTTGCCGGATGCAGCATTTGTCTACATTTAAGTGGCTTGACGCAAGCAGCGTAAAAAAATGCATGCCTCAAGTAACAGATCACATGCTGGGAGCAGGTTTGATTGAAGAGGATGTGCATGTGGAGCCTTACGCTGTATGCAGGGCTTTATGGCAGGCGGCGGTCCGGTACGGAGCAGATGTGAAAGAGTGTACACCTGTGATCGAAGTGAAGCGGGAGAAAGAAGTGTTAACTGTCAGAACAACGAAGGGCACATTCACATGTGATGACCTGACAGTTGCAAGTGGTGTATGGTCTGGCCGTTTTTTTGAAGAGCTCGGATTATCGCATTCTCTTTATCCAGTAAAAGGAGAATGTGTGTCTGTATGGAATAACGGTCCGGCGCTCGCATACACCATTTATCATGATCATTGTTATATCGTTCAGCGAGATAGTGGAAAGCTTGTTATCGGTGCAACGATGAAGCCAAACGAGTGGAAGGCTGTTCCAACGCTTGGCGGCATGGAAGCTGTGATTCAAAAGGCGTCTCAGCTGATGCCTTCTATTAAAGAGATGCCGATTGAAAAGTGCTGGGCAGGCCTTCGTCCGGCGACAAACGATCGGCATCCCTATATCGGAAGACATCCAGAAGACAAGCGTATTCTTTTTGCTGCAGGGCATTACAGGAATGGCATTTTACTTGCGCCGATTACTGGAGAAATCATTCGTGACCTCATATTAGACAAACCGGTCAAAGAGGAATGGCTTCACGCATTTCGTATTGGACGAAAGGAGGCACTATTCGTATGAAGATTCAATTGAATGGCAGAATCGTTGACTTCGATCAAGAGAATGGAACGATCTATGATCTGCTATCAGCCTATCAGCTTGAAAACCGTGTGGTGATCGTTGAAAAGAACCAAGAAATCATTGATAAAGAAGCGTTTCAACAAGTAGTGATTCAACCAAATGACACGATTGAAATCGTTCATTTTGTAGGAGGAGGATGATCCAATGCTGCACATTGGCGGAAAAACATTCACATCAAGACTATTACTCGGAACAGGGAAGTACCCATCATTTGAGGTTCAAAAAGAAGCGGTGAACGTATCGGAAGCCGAAATTTTAACCTTTGCTGTCAGAAGAATGAACATATTCGAAGCATCTCAGCCTAATTTTCTGGAGCAGCTTGATTTATCAAGATATACGCTGCTTCCGAATACAGCTGGTGCAAGTACAGCAGAAGAAGCAGTGCGTATTGCCCGTTTAGCAAAGGCTTCTGGGCTGTGTGACATGATCAAGGTAGAAGTCATTGGCTGTTCAAGGTCTCTTTTGCCAGATCCAGTTGAAACATTAAAAGCATCTGAAATGCTGCTCGAAGAAGGATTTATTGTGCTGCCATATACATCTGATGATGTGGTGCTCGCAAGAAAATTAGAAGAACTCGGTGTCCACGCCATTATGCCTGGTGCTTCTCCGATTGGATCAGGCCAAGGCTTACTAAATCCTTTGAATCTCTCATTTATTATCGAACAGGCGAAGGTGCCGGTCATTATTGATGCTGGCGTAGGCTCTCCAAAGGATGCAGCTTATGCGATGGAGCTTGGAGCTGACGCAGTATTACTAAATACCGCTGTCTCTGGTGCAAAGGATCCTGTGAAAATGGCAAAAGCAATGAAACTGGCGATTGAATCAGGAAGACTAGGCTATGAGGCAGGACGTATTCCGCTGAAAAACTATGGGACAGCGAGCAGTCCACAGGAAGGAATGCCGTCATTTTGAGCACTCGTTATTCACGCCAAGAGCTTTTTCAGCCAATTGGAACAGAGGGACAAAAGCGGCTAAATGACTCAAAGGCGGTCATTATTGGAGCGGGGGCACTTGGAACGGCTAGTGCAGAAATGTTCGTTCGTGCCGGCGTTGGATCTGTCACCATTTTGGACCGAGATTATATTGAATGGAGCAACCTTCAGCGCCAGCAGCTTTACACGGAGCAAGACGTGAAGGATCGGCTGCCAAAGGCTGTGGCGGCTGAAAAAAGACTCAAGCAAGTAAACAGTGACGTTTACGTCAAAGGCATCGTGATTGATGTGACTGCTCACAATATTGACGAACTGGTCAGCGGGGCTTCGATCATTGTCGATGCAGCGGATAATTTTGAGGTAAGAATGATTGCAAATGATGCTGCTGTCAAACATCAAATTCCGTTCCTTTATGGGGCCTGTGTAGCCAGTTATGGTATTCAATTTACTGTGATTCCTGGTGAGACGCCGTGTTTACACTGTCTGCTTGAACATTTACCTGCACAAGGCATGACATGTGATACAGCAGGTATCATTAGTCCAGTTGTGCAGCAGGTGGCCGCATATCAAGTGGCAGATGCACTTAAATATTTAACAGGACATCCAGTGACGCCAATATTAAAATCCTTCGATTTATGGAAAAATGAACGGTCTGACATTCGGTCGGCCGCATCTTTAAAGAAGAAGCAATGTCCAAGCTGTGGACTTAAGATGTATCCATTTCTTTCATATGAGAAGAGTGCGAAGGCAGATGTACTATGCGGCCGCAATACGGTACAAATCCGCAGTGCAGCAGAAACACCGCCGCCTTTACATGAAGTGGCTCATCGGTTAAAGAAAGCAGGGATGGATGTGCTTGAAAATCCATATTTGCTTTCGTGTCAAAAGGATGAATTTAAGCTTGTCTTATTTAAAGATGGCAGAGCGCTTGTTCATGGAACCAATGATATTGCCAAAGCAAGAACGATTTATCATCAATGGATTGGCTAATGAGAGGTGTGAAGAAATGACGATCAAAAAAGCATTCACAATCGCGGGTTCTGATTCTGGCGGCGGAGCAGGCATTCAGGCCGATTTGAAAACTTTTCAGGAGCTCGGTGTGTATGGAATGTCTGCAATCACAGCGATTACTGCGCAAAACACACTAGGTGTTCACGGAATTTACCCGCTTTCAATTGAGGCGTTAGAGCGTCAAATAGATGCAGTGGCAGAAGATTTACTGCCAGATGCCGTCAAAACAGGGATGCTGTGGAGTGCAGACATGATCAAGATCGTAGCTGAAAAAACGGTTCAATATGATATGAAGCTGATTGTAGATCCAGTCATGATTGCAAAAGGAGGAGCCTCTTTATTAAATGAAGATGCGGTCGCTGCGATGAAAACACACTTGCTGCCTGTGAGCTATGCTGTAACGCCGAATCTTCCTGAGGCAGAAGTACTGTCAGGTTTACGTATTCAGACGAAAGAGGATCGCTATCTGGCAGCAGAGCGCCTTTATGAGCTCGGTACGAAACATGTCGTGATCAAAGGCGGCCATGGTCCATCTGATGGGATGATTACAGACCTGCTGTATGATGGAAAAGGCTTTATTGAAATCACAAATGAACATATTGATACACCACATACACATGGCACAGGCTGCACGTTTGCAGCAGCATTAACCGCTGAAGTTGCGAAAGGTTATTCGATAAAGGAAGCCTTTGAAACAGCAGAAAGCTTTGTCCATGAAGCGATCAAATTCCCTTTACGAATTGGATCTGGACACGGGCCTACGAACCATTTTGCTTATCAGCAAAACAGAATCAAACGTTAAGGGAATCGAACCGCCTTCCTTGTGAGGGCGGTTTTTTTGCGAAAATGAAACTTTCTTTCAGAGGAAATTGTCATTCTCTTATGATCTGTGATAATATTATGATCAGGTACTAATACTATGTCTTGAAAAAATAGGAGGCTTTATTACATATGAACTTTTCTTTAGAAGGCCGTAATATCGTGGTGATGGGTGTTGCCAATAAACGAAGCATCGCTTGGGGAATTGCCCGTTCACTTCATGAAGCTGGAGCTCGTTTGATTTTTACTTATGTTGGAGATCGTCTTGCTGAATCGGTAAAAGAGCTTGCAAGCACACTTGAGCGTGATGATTCAATTATTCTTCCGTGTGATGTGACAAGTGATGAAGAAATCGAGAAATGTTTTGCTGAAATTAAAGAAAAAGTACAAGTCATTCATGGCGTTGCGCATGCCATTGCATTTGCAAATAAGGAAGAGCTTGTTGGCGAATACTTGAACACGAATCGTGAAGGTTTCCTTTTGGCGCACAACATTAGTGCATACTCATTAACTGCTGTAGCAAAAGCAGCACGTCCATTAATGACAGAGGGTGGAAGCATTGTGACGCTTACATACCTAGGCGGAGAGCGTGTTGTATCTAACTACAACGTAATGGGTGTAGCGAAAGCATCACTTGAAGCAAGTGTGAAATATTTAGCAGCTGATTTAGGTGCAGAAGGCATCCGCGTGAACAGTATTTCTGCTGGTCCAATTCGTACGTTATCTGCAAAAGGCATCAGCGGCTTTAATACCATTCTGAAGGATATTGAAGAGCGTGCACCGCTTCGCCGTACAACAACTCCTGAAGAAGTTGGCGATACAGCTCTATTCTTATTCAGTGATCTATCTCGCGGCATGACAGGTGAGAATCTGCATGTTGATTCTGGCTTCCATATCATTGCCCGATAAACGAATACATGACTTGCAGCATACCGATGAAGGGTATGCTGTTTTTTTATTTTTCTTCTGATTTGAGCCCTCCGTTCATATATATAAGGAATGAATCATTCGGGAGGGATTAGTATGTCAAATAAAGGTGATGAGAATCAAAAGCCGCTGATGTATATTGTTCAGCCGAGCTATCATGAATCAAAGCCGGCCATGCAAAATATTGTGAGAAAGCGAAAAAAATCAGAAAAACAGCCAGAAAGTGATCACAATGCAAAAGGCGAGATCGAAGAAAGCACGCAGCAGGAGCCTGCGATTCAAGGAATTGAGCAGAAAAAAGAAGCCGAGCTGCCTGCACACCAGCAAGATCGAGATATAAAACAAGAAGCCGAATTTACAGAAGAACGAGATATCGCACAAGAGGCTGAGCTTGCACAGGAACAAGAGAACATACAAGAAACCGAGCTTGCACAGGAACAAGAGAACATACAAGAAACCGAGCTTGCACAGGAACAAGAGAACATACAAGAACCAGAGCTCATACAAAAGCAAGAGCCTCAGCAAGAAGAAGGAAACCAGCCAGAAGGTGTCTTTCATGAAACAAAAGAAGAACCAAGAAGAAAACGAGTGAAAAAGCCTTTAAGTCAGATGAGTATTGATGAAAAAGTCGATTTTCTCACAAGACTGCCTCATAATATGCCAAGAGCTCTTTGTCTGATTGAAGCTGATGGTAAAACATATAGAGGAATTATCATGGATCGAAAAGATGATACTGTGATCATTCGTACAGCAGGCGGGGGAAATCCAGTCGAATTAGTGATTGCTGAGATTTCTTCCATCCACCCGCTTGGTTTTTAACAAAGAAAAAAAGTCCCATATAGGGACTTTTTTTGTTAGCAGTTACGGTTGATGAGTCTTGGGTTTAGGCACTCGATAGCGCAGAAGCAGTCAAGGTCTACTTCAACGCAATACTTCGATTTTTCTAATCGAAACACATCACATAAGGAATCTTTATCTGTAAAATCTAAAATATGACGGTCTTTGTCAAATGCGATAAGCAAGCTGAGTGTTGCACAGTGATCACAGATATGTTCGACTCTGAAAAATGCAGTGCTGAAGCAAGGGCCTGGATCTACTTCTCCGACATTTCCGAATGCGACGAATGGTTTTGATTTGGATGTAAAGAGAACAAATGGGACAGTGTCACCTAAAGAATGTGATGGAGAAAGGAGATTGCTGTAACAGCTGGTCGGGCAATCTTCTTCGACGGCATTTTGTAAGTCGTGAATGTTTTCAACAGCCTCTGCTACACAGTTCCATGAATGTTTGCGGCTCATATTCAACCCTCCTATACTAGGAAATTTGTTTGAGTGTTTGAGCACTGTTATCATCTACAAGCTATTTTTGCCGGTACGTGCATCTACTTTTAACCAATGCGGAAGCGGCCGCTTCTTATGCTGCCTGCTCCGCATAATTGGCTGTCATTCGTAAGGAAGGGGATGCTTTGACTCATGACAAGTTAGATGATCGGCCTGTTGATTTAGCCGTGGTGATGATGCTTTTTATCTTTCGATGGCATGACTCTGTCGACAAGCTCTGGGTTTAAGCATTGGATTGCGCAGAAGCAGTTTAAATCAACCTCAATACAAAAGTCCGTTTTTTCTAGACCAAAGAAGTCAGGGTCACAAGGGTGACACACGCTTAGCGTATGTCCGTGTACATCAACAGGTCTTAATACAGATAACGTAGCACAGCAGTCGTGTAATTTTTCAACCCGGAAGAAAATAGATTCGAAGCATTGGCAATCGTCAACGAATCCTCCAATATTTCCGAAAGTAGAGAACAACCCGCCCTTTTTATCAAAAAGTAAAAACGGAATCGTATCTTTTCCAGAAACTGTTGGGCTTAATAAATTACTGTAGCAGCTCGTAGGACATTTATCTTCTACAGCTTCCTGCTCTGCTAAAATCTTATCAACCGCATCGCATACACAGTTTTCATCATGTCGGCCATGGTGTTTTCCGCAGCTCATGGATTTCAGCTCCTTTAACAAGGTATTTGACTTTAGTCCTTATCAACATATGTATGCGCCCTCTAGTTGGTGTGGGTAAATGACCATTTATATTTGTTGTATTTTTATAAAAGGAAAAGCAGAGCTTTTCGCTCTGCTTTTGGACATTAGAGGATGCCGATTGCAACGATTGTCGCAACAAGAGTTTGTGTAAGTGTTTGGATTGCGATAGAGATGTCCGCATCGATTGTAGATACTGTAACGTTTCTTGAATTTTCGATGACAAGTTTTTGGCGGTTTGTTTGTTTGTGAGTAGCAGCTTGTAAGAGATCCTGCGTGACGCGGTCTGCCAAATCACCGTCTGCGATTGAGATGTTTGTAATGGTGATGATCGCTGTTTGAATCGCTACTTGGATAGATGCTGCAACCTGTGCATCGACAGAAGATACGTTAATGTCACAAGAGTCCCTAACGATAATGACCTCTTCAGATGTCTGCTTTGTGAAGCTTACTTGATCCAAATCTTGTAAGACATCTTCGTCATCATAATAATCGTCACAAAGTGCTTTTCTTTCATAGTTGCAATCGTCGTGGTGTTCGTGGTATCTGTGGTGTCCGTGGTGTGAACAGTTACGATCTAGAGCGACCCAAGAATATGGTTTAGAATCCATTTCTATTCCTCCTTCCGTTTACTTTATTAAATGCTGGAATGCGTTGTTTTGTCTCGGGCATTTACCCTAGCAGGCAACCCATTTTTATTTAATCGTTATTACGCTGAGCATTACGACGCTGCTGAATACGATTTCGAAGTGAATTTCGATTTGGACGTACTTTTGGTTCAGGCACTACTTCTTCTGGCTGTTTTGCTGCCTCAGCCTGCCTTTTTTTCTCCTGCTGCTGTTCTACGAAATCATTTGCTTTCTTTTGTAAGTCCTCGACTAATTTCAAAATCATTCTTCTTTGATCATCTGAAATTTTTGCTTTCTGATCATCAGTGATATTGTTTTTGTTTAACACATCACTGACAAGAAGACTTGTTAATGGATCAATATCCGTATTGATTTGAAATTCCTTTTTTTCGTTCTCTTCAGCCACGATGATTTCACCTCTTTCATACGTCATGTTAGAAAAAGAAAGGGTCAAAGAATGCCGGCTTCAACTAAGAGCACATTCAATGTTTGAGTGAGAATTTGGACGGAGTTCATAATGGATGCATCTGATAATGTAATCGTAATGTTATAGCAGTTGATGATTTGAATCACAGTTTTCTTTTGTACTTCCACTTGTTGCACAGCTAAAAGCTGATCTGTGATGTCAGCAGCCACTTCATCGTCTGGTACAAGAATTTGGATTAAAAGAGTAATGATTGTCGTTACGGTCGCTTGAAGGGAGAGTGCAGCTGTTACATCTGTTTTATGAATTGTGACATTTTCCGAATCTTTGATCTCAATGAAATCATCATAATTGCTGATTAATTCGTTTAACAGTTGTGTATATAATATTTCAGCACTTTCTTCAATAGACAATACTTTCACTCCTTTCTTATCTATACATTATTTAATGCAGCAACGACTCAAGGTGGAATCGGAAAGTGTGAAAAAGTACAACCCAATTTTATTTCCACTCGATTCATCATGACAGTCTTTTTTCTTGCATATATAAAGAAAGGACGGAAAAAGAAGAAAGAAGGAGGTGGAGGCTTCTGAGCGGTGCTTTGTCATTTGTCGTGTTTGCCCTCGCATCCTTTAGACTGACGAGACTGATTGTGTTTGATACCATTACTGCCCCTTTCCGCCGTCTATTTCATGAAGAACAGGAAGAGGTAAATGAACAAGGTGAAGTCGAAACATATATCATCATTAAAGGGGAAGGACTGCGGTCCTGGGTTGGAGAACTGTTAAGCTGTTATTGGTGTACTGGCATGTGGTGCACTGCTGCCTTACTTCTGATATACATACTTTTTCCTGTCATCAGCATGTGGCTTAATTTACTATTAGCGATTGCCGCAGCAGCAGGCATCATTGAAGCGGTCGTCTCGAAGCTTGTGAAATAAACAGGCATTCTGATCAGACACGCTTTCAATAAATGCATATACTATCATGGAACAGGAAAGGAAGGGTTGCGATGAAACCAACTGAAACGCCGTCACATATGCTTCAAGGTTATCCAGCGCAGTCAAATCAACAATCTGTATATACGAAAAAAATCAAGAAAACTGGCTGCGGCTGTGGAAACAAAAAGAAACCTCAATAATAGAAGAGAAAAACAAAAGCCGGATTTATCCGGTTTTTTTGTTGCCCTTTTTTTGAGTGGTGCATATGTAAGAGAGAAGGGGTGACCAGAATGGATGCATTCGAACAATTAATCGGTTCCTTGTTCACTAAACCCCATGATGGGAAAGAACAAGCGCACGAAAAGGCTGAAATGGATCTATCGGATAAAGCGCATGATCTTGAGGAGCACTTAAAAGCATTTGGCGTGAAGATGGAGGCTTTTGCAAAAGAAACAGAAGCATTCATGATGCGTCATACAGAGGCAGATTACGTCTTTAAACAGCAGAAATAAAAATTCCGCACTTTTTTATGTGATCGTCCAAACCATTTCTTGCATTTTTCATACTTTGTAAGGGAGAAGAGGAGGTGCTTAAATATGAGTTACGGTTACGGTGGCGGTTCTTGCGGCGGCTACGGTGGAGGCTACGGCGGCGGATATGGATCAACATTTGTTCTTGTTGTCGTGCTTTTCATCCTTCTAATCATCGTTGGTGCTTCTTTCTTTAACTACTAAAAAGTAAGAAGGTGAGGGAAGCAAGGGGGAAGCCTTTTGCTTTCCTTTCTCTTTGGTCAAACAAGGTTTTAGGATAGGCACATATCCCGCCTATTTTCATATAGTAAGGTGATTACTCCACAAAGAGGAGGCAAATGAATGGATAATAAATTCTTTAAAAGCGTAGAAAACAAAACCGGTGTGAATATGAATGATGTGTTTAAACTTGCAGGTTCTTTGCAAAATGCCAACTTTAAAGATGAGAATACCGTTCGAGGTGTCATTAAAAAAGTAGCGCAGCTTGCGAACAAACGTGTACCTAAAGAAATGGAAGACAAAATCGTTCAATCGATTACTAGTGGAAAAGAAAAGCTTGATTTCAATACAATCGCTAAAATGATGAATAACAAAAAATAAACAACAGGCTCTCCGTTTAAAGGGGGGCCTGTTGTTTTTTTGTAAATAATTCACGGTTTTTCTTTAGAAGAGGATACAAAAAGCGAGAACGATGAGCCGTTTTGCCTCGTCTAAATGAAGGAACAGACAGATAAAGAGATTGTTCAGCTCTTGTCATGGCCACGTATAATAAACGGCGCTCTTCTTCCAGCGCTTCTTCATCACCGTTTCTGAGTTCATCCAGTGAGAAATCATGAGGCAGTGCCCCGTCGACCACACAAGTGATGTATACTGTCTGGAATTCAAGACCCTTTGCGCGGTGGATCGTCATGAGCTGAACACCGGGTTCATCTGTTTTTTCCTTTTCGGCAGATTTCATATGTTCGGCATGTGCGAGAAAGGCTTCAATCGTTTCAAAGCGTCTGGCAGCTGTTTTCACATCACGTACATCATCTGTCCCTTTTTCAAGTACATTCGTATCGTTCACCCGTTTTTTTAAGTAATCACCGAGTCCCATCTTTTGTTCAATAAATGTCACCGCGTCCGATGGCTTTAATGTTCGTAACGTTCGGAACAAAGGAACGATTGATTGCAGCTTTTTCCGTTGAAACGGCTGTATATCTGTCAGCTTTCCGAGCGCATCTACCATTGAACAATCCTCTGTGATAGTCAGTGCCTTTAGTGTATTCAGCGTTTGCTGCTTTAAAAAGAAAACCGGCAGCAGCTGTTTCATGGCGGCCACATCATCTGCATCCTGACTTAAGGAAAGAAAGGCGAGGAGTACCCGAACAATTCGTCTGCTGTAGAAGGCTTTAACGCCAGCATCCGTTTCATACGGAATGGCCGACTGATGCAGTCGTTCATAAATCGCACGGCCGCCTGTATTCGTACGAAACAGCACGCAGAAGTCATTCGGCTTTGCGCCGTTTTTAATTTTCTCCTGAATATCTGCGACAATCATCGTCGCTTCCTCTTCTTCATCATATGGATAAAAGAGCGTCGGCGAAATTTTCTCCGCCCGAACGGCTTTTAACGTCTTCTCATAACGATGCTGATTTTTCTTAATAATCGCATCTGCACTTGCGACAATTGTATGATGAGAGCGGTAATTCGCATGTAAATGGACGATCTGAGCCGAAGGATAATCCTGTTTGAATTCAAGGATGAAAGCAGGATTGCTACCCCTAAATGCGTAAATGGCTTGATCATCGTCCCCTACACAAAATAACTGCTCTGATTCTCCGGCTAAAAGTTGAATCAAGCGATATTGCACTGGATTAATATCCTGAAATTCATCCACTAAAATATACTGGAATCGTTCTTGATACCGTTTTAACAGTTTAGGCTGTTCTGTCAGCATATGTAAGCAGGCAATCGCCATATCATCAAAGTCAAATTGCTGATGATCTCGTTTTTGCTGTTCATATGATTGATAGATCGTCCACATGTGTTTTTCCTTTTCATCCTTCAAATCAGGAAGTTCACCTGGTAAAAAGGCATTTTTCCAATAGCCGATGGATTGCAGCACTTGATCAGTAGGGTAGTCTTTCTCATCAAGTCCTTCATTCATTATGGCTTTTCGAATGTATTGCTCCTTTTGCCAGTCAAACTTGATCAGATGCTGGCCGTTCCATTTATTTGCGTCATCGTGAAGCAGCATTTTATAAAAAAGACTGTGGAAGGTGCCTGTCACCACTTGGCTGGCTTGTGAAGGATGAAGCTGGTATTGCTTGCGCAGTCTTTCTTTCATCTCACTGCTCGCTTTTGTAGTAAAAGTTACGAGTAAAATATGGTGAGCAGGAATATGATGATGGGACATGAGATAAGCCGCTCTAGCCGTCAGGACTCTTGTTTTCCCGCTGCCGGCACCAGCCAGCACAAGCATCGGACCATCTAAATGTGTGACAGCTTGAAGCTGCGGTGTGCTAAAGGTGATATGCGGGAAGAGGTCGATCGTATGAACTTGTTCATTTTCTTCTAAATGTAAGGCGTCGCTAAATTGAATCGACTTTGGTTCCTGCCAGTCATATGATTCGCTAGTTTGCGAGATGATCTGTTTGCCGGTTGGAAAACGGAAGCCGCCAAGTTCTTTATAGGAAGCCTTTTCCTCCTGTTCAGCCGTTTGATTATGATCTGCTTGTTCTTCAGCTTGTTCACAAATCTCTTGCTGAGACATGTGCTTATGAATAAAGGCAGGTTCATCATGTATATTTAATCTAAAAAAGACCGGTTGTCCGCAATATGGGCAGAATAATTGTCCTTTTTTTCCCTCGTCATGGAGGAATTGATAATGTTCTCTCGAATACGTATGTAATGAGATCGTTCGATCATGTCGTCGTGCGCATTTCAAAGCTAGTCCTCCAATAGTCAATCAATCTTAAAATGAAACACATCTAATCATATCAAATGAGGCGTGTTTCAAACAGTCATAATTAGGGAATAGTAGAGTAAGAGAGAAGCAAAGGAGGCGTTCTTGATGGGATATATAGCCCCGATTCAGCCGGATCTGTATTTTCAATATATCAATCGTCCAGCTCCTCAGGATAAAGAAGACTACGCGAAAGTAACAAAGGTTACTCGCACCTTTCATGACAAGATTTACAGAGAGCTGGAGAAAAAAGAGGACTTAGTGACAGAAGCGGAAACGAAAGTACAGCAAAAAAAGCGGGAACGCTTTGTACGAGATATGTTTATGGAGGAAGGAAAAGGCGTTCATATCAATACGTATATATAAATGATTGCGCTTTCTTCCATTGGCGAACGATAATGAAAAAGAAAAAGCCAGGGCATTTTGAATGCTCTGGCTTTTCTTTTGGTCAAACAGACAGTGTTTTTGTCATTTTGACATGGGTGATTCCAGCTTCTTCAAACGGTTCAGAAACCGCTTTGTAGCCTTTCTTTTCGTAGAAAGGAAGCGCATGGACTTGGGCATGCATCACCGCTTCTTTTGCTCCATTAGCAATTGCTTCTGTTTCTAGCGCCTCTAATAGCTTGAGGCCAAGGCCGAAGGAGCGCGCCTCTTTTAACACACAAATTCTTTCTAGCTTTGCCTTTGATCCCTCAATGATCCGCAGTCTAGCGGCCGCCTGAGGCTTTTTGTCATCATTGTAAATGACAAAATGGGTGGCTTTGTCCTCTAGTTCATCTATTTCGATCTCTACTGGAACTTCTTGTTCTTTGACGAATACTTCTTTTCGAACGTAATATGCATCTTCTCGTTGTGTTTGTTCTGTTGCGATGACTGTTTTCAAATGTCTTTAACCCTCTTCTCCTAAAATAAATGTTTCATAGACGGTCCAAGATCCGTTTTCTAATTGATATAAAAGGTGGAAGCGATCCACTGTTTCTTCATGGTCAATCTTTCTCAGCTTTAATGTGCCAAGTACGTCTGAATGCTCATCATCTGATAGTTTTTGAGCCACTGTGACATGCGGAACAAAGGCATATTCAGGTGTACCAGCCAGTGGCTCTGCGTACAATCTTTCATTGAGCGCCATGATGTCCTCGTTCGGTTCTACTTTCATATAAATGACGTTGTTTACAGGAGCGAATGAACTGAATTTTTTAATACGTAACGTAATAGGAGAAGCATTTTTTGCATAATCTCTTAACGTTGAGACGACCTCAGCCGCTTCTAGATCCGTTAATTCAAAAGGTGTTCTTAATGTTAAATGAGGCGGTATGAGTGCATAGTTCGGATCATAACGCTTCCGGTAAGAGTTCGCAATATCTTGCAATTTTTTTGATGGAAATATAACAACTCCGTATTTCATCATGTTCCCTCCTGAATAAGAAAGTATTTATTATTGTTTATTATAACAAAATTCAGTTGATTAACGAATATGGGAGCATTCTTTTTAACGAAGGCGCAATGAGCGGCTGCCAAAACGTCCATTTATGATCCCCTTCGAATGTCTCAAATAAATAATCCGCTCCAGATTGTTCAAGAAGGGCCTTTAAATCATCATTCGGCTGAACAAAATCAAGCACCTGGCCATCTGTTGTTTTCACAGCGGTTTCCTCCAGCCCAATTTGATGGATAATCGCATAATGAGAAAGGGCTGTCGACTGTTTGACGGCTTCTAGAACCGACTCGTCAACGTAAGGGGACTGCAAAATCAGCCCGCCAAATAAAGAAGGATAATCAATGGCTGTCATGAGGGAAATCGTCGCACCAAGTGAATCACCAATAAACGTACGTCCTGATCCAATTTGATAGGTTGGATAGTGTTCATCAATATAAGGAACCAGTTCATTGGCTAAAAAGCGTTTATACGCTTCAAACTTTGTGCCGTCTGGATGATACGTGTTCCGTCTTTCCGTAACATTTTCATAAGGGACACCAATGATAATCGAGCGTTCCATTTCTTTGTTCTGCATCAATTCTTCTGCCTGTCTGCCTATTTTGCCTAGGCGGAAATAATCATGACCATCCTGGGCAATGATGACATGATATGTATAAAGGGGGGAGTAATTGACTGGCAAATAGATCAAAATGGTCATGTCCGCCCCAAGTTCTTTTGACTGTAAGGTTTCTTCTTGAATGATTCCTGTTTTCTTCACCATAATCCATTCCTCCAGCTAACCAAATTCATCATAAAGTGAAACGTTTCCATTCATTGTAACACGAAAAACAGCGTTGTTCCTATATGCTAACATGCAATCAAACCGTATAACATCGATTCTGTTATAAAATACAGAAAATTTTAATTAATCATGACATTTCCCCTTGAAAAATGAGATTTAATGGGTTACAGTATTAAGAATTAGAACAGACAGACAACACATTCTTATCGTGAGAGGTGGAGGGACTGGCCCTTTGAAACCTCAGCAACCGGTATGCATCACTACATGTGATGTACCAAGGTGCTAAATCCAGCAAGCAGCTTTTTTGCTTGGAAGATAAGAGGAAGCGATTAAACCCCTTCTTCTTATGAAGAAGGGGTTTTCTGTTTTGAAATCAGATTTTTACTTAGGATGGTGTCAAATGACAGAACATGTGGAAACGAAATTAGCGCAGATTGGAAACCGTAGCGAAGAGGTGACTGGCACTGTCAGTCCTCCCGTTTACCTTTCGACAGCATACAGACATAGAGGTATAGGGGAATCTACAGGATTTGATTATATTCGAACGAAAAACCCAACAAGACAGCTCGTAGAGGATGCAATTGCTTCACTCGAAGAAGGGACGGCCGGTTTTGCCTTCAGTTCGGGAATGGCTGCGATTCAAACGATCATGGCTCTATTTGAAAGCGGAGATGAACTCATCGTCTCATCAGACCTATATGGCGGTACATACCGTTTGTTTGAAAACGAATGGAAAAAGTACGGCTTACGTTTTCTTTATGATGATTTTGCAGATGAAGACTGTTTACGCTCTAAAATCACGCCAAACACAAAAGCGGTCTTTATTGAAACACCGACAAATCCACTGATGCAGGAAGCAGATATTCAAAAAATAGCGAAGATTGCAAAAGAACATGGCGCTTTGGTGATTGTCGATAATACTTTTTACACACCAGTCTTGCAAAAGCCGATTACGCTTGGAGCGGACATTGTCATTCATAGCGCAACCAAATATTTAGGCGGACATAATGATGTTCTTGCAGGGCTTGTCGTGACAAAAGGAGAGCAGCTGTCTGAAGACATGTTCCAGCATCAAAACGCGATTGGAGCGGTTCTATCACCATTTGACTCATGGCTTTTAATGAGAGGAATGAAAACACTGGCTCTTAGAATGCGCCAGCACGAGGCAAATGCGAAGGAGCTGGCACAGTTTTTAGAAAAGCAGCCAGAAATTCAAGATGTCCTTTATCCAGGAAAGGGAGGCATGCTGTCATTTCGAGTAGCTAAAGAGGACTGGGTCAATCCATTTTTAAAGCAGCTAAAAACGATTTGTTTTGCTGAAAGCCTTGGCGGAGTCGAAAGCTTCATTACGTATCCTGCAACGCAAACGCACATGGATATCCCAGAAGAAATTCGCATTGCAAACGGTGTATGTAACAAGCTGCTCCGTTTCTCTGTTGGCATCGAGCATGTAGATGACCTGAAAGCAGACCTGAAACAGGCACTATCACAAGTAAAAGAGGAGGTACACGCCAAATGACCACACATGATTGGACACTCGAAACACAACTCGTTCATAATGCGTTTAAAACAGACCGTTCAACAGGTGCAGTCAGTGTACCGATTCAGCATGCATCCACCTTTCATCAAAGCAGCTTCGATGAATTTGGCCAATATGACTACTCGAGATCGGGAACTCCTACACGTCAAGCATTAGAGGATACGATTGCGGCGCTGGAAGGAGGAACGAGAGGGCTTGCCTTTGCATCAGGCATGGCTGCTATTTCAACCGCTTTTCTTCTATTATCAAAGGGAGATCACGTCCTTGTCACAAGAGATGTGTACGGCGGGACTTTCCGAATGATCACCCAAGTTCTGTCGAGATTTGGAATTGAGCATACCTTCGTGGATATGACGGATTTGAATGAAGTCAAAAGAGGCATTCAATCGAATACAAAGGTCATTTACATGGAAACACCGTCAAATCCAACACTAGGCATTACAGATATTGAAGGTGTCGTACAGATTGCGAAAGAGCATGACTGTTTGACATTCTTAGATAATACGTTTTTAACGCCTGCGCTTCAGCGTCCGCTGGACCTTGGTGTGGATGTTGTTCTGCACAGCGCAACGAAATTTTTAAGCGGCCACAGTGATGTGCTGTCAGGCTTAGCCGTGGTAAAAGATGAGAAGCTGGGAGAGGAACTCTATTCACTGCAAAACTCCTTCGGTGCGGTCCTTGGCGTGCAGGATTGCTGGCTCGTTTTAAGAGGGTTAAAAACCCTTCAGGTCAGATTAGAAAAAGCTAGTCAAACGGCCTTCGAGCTAGCTTCATTTCTTAAAGAACATCCTGCGGTCAAAAAAGTATACTACCCAGGCTTAGATGATCACCCGGGTGCAGATATTCAGCGAAAGCAGGCAAGCGGAGCAGGGGCTGTTCTCTCATTTGAACTAGAAAACCAAGCGGCAGTCAAAGAATTGGTGGATGCCGTCACATTACCTGTATTCGCCGTCAGCCTCGGCGCCGTCGAATCGATTTTGTCATATCCAGCCAAAATGTCACATGCAGCTATGCCAAAAGAAGAAAGAGAAAAAAGAGGGATTACAGATGGGCTGCTTCGTTTAAGTGTCGGAGTTGAAAACGGAGAAGACCTCAAACGTGACTTCAAACAAGCACTGGATCAACTAAAGCCTGTTCTTGTGAACCAATCATAAAGAAGGAGAGAAAAAAGCCGGCACAGCCGCCGGCTTTTTGATCTTTTTTAAACAAAACCATTGACGCTTTATTATTATGGTTATATAATAGAGACTGTCAGTAACAGAAAGCCCAGAACTGATACATAACCCGATTCCGTAGCTCAGCTGGGAGAGCGCTACCTTGACAGGGTAGAGGTCGCTGGTTCGAGCCCAGTCGGAATCATCGTTGAAACCCTTGCGTAGCAAGGGTTTTTTGTTTTTTGCAGATTGTTTCTTTTTAGGTTAAAACGATTAAAGTGTTCTGCGGTGTTAAATTCTAATTTGTTTGTGACATGATGATAAATATCTGAGGGTATTTTAGCACTAGCATGTCCTGCTCTTTTTTGAATAGATGTACCCCACCTGTTTGGGATGGGGTATCTGCATCAATACATTCAATATTTGTCTGGTGTAATTTAAATAAATAAAGTTCGTTTATCTTAATATTTAATAATGGTTCTTCCTAAATGTTGGCCATTTTTAATGGCTTCAATTTTTTCAGGTAACGTATCGAGCGTAATCTCATTGACTAGAGTCGTTTGGGAGATATTCCATTCGTTTGCTATCTCGTTCCAAATTACTTTGCGTTTATTGATTGGTACATTTACAGAATCAATCCCTAGAAGGTTGATCCCTCTTAGAATAAAAGGTAACACAGTTGTTGTTAATTTAATTCCGCCTGCATTCCCGCACATGCTCATGCTTCCACCATAAGAAATTTGAGGAATGATCACAGAAGCCACATCTCCTCCTACGGTATCTAAGACGAAGTCAAATTTTTGCTTGTTTAATGGTTTTTTTAGCTCTCCTAATTCGTTTGCAAAAATGACATCAGTTGCTCCTAAAGATTTTGCTATATCAACTTGATTATCTTTACGCACTAAAGCAAAAATATTGTTGTACCCAATTTTAGATAATAATTGTATAGCAATGCTACCAACTCCACCAGTTGACCCTGTAACGAGTATATTAGGTTGATTTTTCGTACTCATACCATTTTCCTGTAAAGCCATGATAGAAAGAGCTGCGGTAAAGCCTGCTGTTCCAAAAATCATTGCTTCTTTTAAAGTCAAGTTATTTGGCAAAGGAACAATCCAATCCGCAGGTACTCTAGCATATTCAGAAAAACCTCCAGTGTGGCTCATGCCCATAGCGAAACCTGTGACAATCACTTGTTGACCCTCTACGAAACGATGATCTGTTGTATGAACGATAGTCCCACTTAGATCAATTCCAGGAATCATTGGATAGTTACGAATAACACCTCCATTTTTTTGAACAGCCAGCATATCTTTATAATTGATTGAAGAATATGCTACTTTAATTAATACTTCTCCTTCAGATAAATCATTAACACTTACATTTTGAAGATCATAACTAACTTGATCATTTTTTTCTGTAACTAGAATCGCTTTAAATGAATCCATTGTGTATCTTCCTCTCTAAAAATATATTACAACAAAATATTTCTGTTCCAAAAGTATTTCAATTAAAAAACTACCATGATATTATAGGTGAAGTCAATGTGGGGGAGATAAAATGGAATTATCAGAGTGCATAAATTTTTTACTAAGTGTTAGTCAAAATAAAGTGTTCAAGTACTTTAGTAAACTTTTAGAGGAAAGTGATTTGACACCCGCTCAATATGGTGTGTTGAACTGTCTATGGAGAGAGGGTCAGTTATCTCCTAAACAAATTGGAGAACTTGTATATTTAGAAGCCTCAACCGTTTCTGGAATATTAGATAAAATGCAAAAAGCTGACTTAATTGAACGCACAATAGATCCAAACAATCGAAGAAATATATTAGTAGAGGCTACTCAAAAATCTTTAGTCATTAGAGATCAAGTTGAAGCAGCAACAATTGAGCTGAACAAGACAGCGCTTCAAAACTTGTCAAATGATGATAAGGTTGTACTAAAGAAAGCATTAAGTACCATTATAAATAATTTTCAATGATGTACTTTTATAAACAAGTTTCATATTAAATCGATAACTATCACAAGGCTCCTTTACAGGAGCTTTTTTCAGTTTTTTTTCGGTGCTTTGTAAATCCTTGGATGTGATAATAAATATAATATTAAGTTTTTTATGGAAATTAGGTAAGGAATGGACAAAATTCTTTCTTCAGTGGAGAAGATTCAATGTTGATGGCAGCTATTCAGAAAGGTTGGCTTGATGCAAATGTTGTAATTGAAGAATCATTAATGTCGTTCAAACGCGCCAGATGCGATGGCATTTTGACTTATTTTGCTTTAGATATGTCTCGGCGACTGAGAGATGGAGAATCTCAAAACATATAGGCAAAATGAAAACAGACCATGCAGGGTCTGTTTTTTTATGAGGAATTATTTGAGGACCTTCAGAAAAAGTATTGATGGAAGAAATCCTTTTTCATACCAACCACACATCTTTTAATAGTATCAGCATATTCAGTTTAAGAGGTTACTTACAAAATATTTAGAACTATCTTGTAAGAATCCTCCTAAATGTAATACGGACTTTACATATTTTCTATTTGTCTATACCTTTCATATCTCTGTTGGATAAGCTCTTCTGAGGATAATGGTGTCAATTTTTTTAGAGATGATTCGATCACAGATTCAATCATTTGTGCCTGTGATTTGATATCATTTTGTGCTCCACCTTTCATTTCAGGGATGATTTCATCAATCATTCCTAACTGTTTTAAATCTTTTGCTGAAATTTTCATATGTTCCGCAGCTTCTGGAGCATACTTAGCGTCCTTCCATAGGATAGATGCTGCTCCTTCTGGCGAAATTACCGAGTACCATGAATACTCTAACATATGGATATGGTTACCGACACTAATGCCAAGAGCTCCACCACTTGATGCCTCTCCAATTACAATACAAACAATTGGCACTTTAAGCGTAGCCATTTCAAATAGATTTCGAGCTATCGCTTCAGAAATTCCACGTTCTTCAGACCCTTTCCCTGGATAGGCGCCTATTGTATCAATAAATGTAATAATAGGGCGATTAAATTTATCAGCTTGTTTCATCAGTCTTAGCGCTTTTCTATATCCTTCTGGATGAGCCATTCCAAAATTTCTTTCTATATTTTCCTTTGTACTTCTACCTCTTTGATGACCAATAACCGTAACGGGCATTCCTTTAAATTTTGCAATACCACCTATCATTGCTTTATCATCACCATATAATCGATCACCATGAAGTTCGAAAAAGTTTGTAAACAATAAAGGTATATAATCCAATGTCGTGGGCCGGTTACGTAGCCTTGCAATTTGAACTCGTTGAAAAGCTGTAAGATTAGAATAAACTTCATCTTGCATTTTATTTAAACGTTTTTCTAATAAATGAATTTCTGATGATAAATCTACATTATTTTCTTTCATCATTTTCTTTAATTCATCAAATTTCTCTTTTAGTTCAATAATAGGACGTTCAAAATCCAAACTCATTTTATCCTCCAAAGGTTATGACCTCACTCTAATCAAAAGACTTAGAAATAGAATCAATAAATAATTCAAAACCATCCACAACAATTTTTTGTTCTGATTCTGATAAATTATTAAGGATACGTTGATAAAATGTAAGGGATTGTTCTCTTAAGCGATTAACAGTAATGTGCCCTTTTTCTGTGAGGTGCAGAAAAAGTTCTCTTCTATTTTTTTCATTTACTTCACGATAAACAAGCCCCATTTTTACTAACTTATCTACCAACCTACTTACAGTTGAAGTCTCTAATCTAAGTTTATTGGATAGTTGCCAAACAGTTAATTTTTCCATCTCTAGTTCCTCTAACGCCATCATTTGAGAAGTTGGTAGAGGTTTTTCAAATGGTCCATTCGGCAAATTTTGAGATTCGAAAACCCCAGTTAATATAATCATTTTCTTAATATCTGTTCTTAGTTTTAAGGCATCTTCTCTTTTCAAAAGGTCAACCTCCTACAATTGATGCATAATACATCAATTGTATTATACATCAATGAGGTTTTTTCACAAGCTTAACATAAGCCAATATGACAACATGGACGAGGTATTTTTTCTTGTTAAATGTGTCTAATTTGTGAATTTAACAATTTCCACAAACTAAAATATATGGAAGTTCAGTCTATAGTAGGTAACATAATACTCATTGTTATGGCGGGTATCTAGTCTCGTAAAAGTGACAAGACTAATCATTTTGAATGAATAGAAGGAGGTTTCATGATTATTGCCATAACTGATGTTACACACGGTAGTAAAGTAAGAGAGCCAAAAGGTGCTCTGCGTTACTACTATACACATGCCTTAGAAATCGAAAATTCTAAGGAAGAGCTTCTCATCCAAATGGACTTTACAGATAAGCTCTCTAAAAAAAATTACACGGAGGTAATAGGAAATGAGAATTAACCACAATATCGCAGCACTTAACACATTAAACCGTTTATCAGCAAACAATGGTGCAAGCCAAAAGAACATGGAGAAACTTTCTTCTGGTCTTAAAATCAACCGTGCAGGAGATGACGCAGCAGGTCTTGCAATCTCTGAAAAAATGCGTGGACAAATCCGTGGATTAGAAATGGCTTCTAAAAACGCCCAAGACGGTATCTCTCTTATCCAAACAGCTGAAGGTGCATTGACTGAAACTCACTCCATCCTTCAACGTGTACGTGAACTAGTCGTTCAAGCTGGAAATACTGGTACACAGCAAGGTGAAGACTTAGCTGCAATTAAAGATGAGATCACAGCGCTTGTTGAAGAGGTCGATGGTATTTCTAATCGTACTGAGTTTAACGGAAAAAAATTATTAAATGGTACGTTTAATGGAGTAGGTACACCTGGCACACCAGCAACTCCGCCGACAGATCCAGATGATCCAAGTACAGGTACACCTGCAGTCCCAGCAACTCCTGGTGATGCTTTAGTATTCCAAATTGGTGCAAATGCTACACAACAAATTAAAGTCAACATTCAAGATATGAGCGCTGCTGCTTTAGGCGTTACAGACGCAGATGGTGCAGTTGAGACAGGTAAGTCTGTTAAAGATATCGATGTATCTAAATTTGAAACAATTGCAGCTGATGACGATGGTGGATTTGATGATCAGTTAGCAATCGTTGATGGAGCTATTAAACAAGTTTCTGCACAACGTGCTAAACTTGGTGCAGTTCAAAATCGTCTAGAGCACACAATCAACAACCTTGGTGCATCTTCTGAAAACTTAACGGCTGCTGAGTCTCGTATCCGTGACGTTGACATGGCAAAAGAAATGAGTGAGTTCACTAAGAACAACATTCTTTCTCAAGCGTCTCAAGCAATGCTTGCACAAGCGAATCAACAGCCACAAAACGTACTTCAATTATTACGTTAATAAACCAAAAGCCCCTATATAAAGGGGCTTTTTTGTTTGTCTTTATTCGCTTAGATGTCTTATTTTATAGATCGTTCTAAAAATCGTTCTAAAAGACGCTTCAACGCCAATGAATACGACAAATAATAATACTATCCAACTAACCAAATATTCGAGAGTGGCTTTTGTATTTCTCAGTGTTAGTCATTATCCTGTTTTTAACAAACAGGGAGCTACATAAAGCAGCTCCCTGACAAGTAATCAATCTTTCTTTTTTTTGTAGTCTTTTATTAAGCTTGAAACAGTTAAACCCATTACACCAAAAGCTACTACATAAAATAAAATATTTGTTACAGGTGTATCAATTTTTCCTAAAATCAACACAATAGCGATAATAGCGGCGGGTAAAGTAATTAACAAACCTTTGGATGCCTTATTTTCCTGTGTCACTAGCCGAGCACCTCATTGAGGAATTACACGAACAAAGGTCGTTTGCAACAAACTAAAACAATTGATTTCTTCACTAAAAGTAAGATGGACATATATAGATGGATGCTTTTTTATAAGTTTTACATTGGTAAAATAGTGAGAAGTATCTCAGTCATTCTTTCCAATATAGAGGAGGAGGAATCGTAGGTACCTTATACAAATGTATAAACAGCACTTCATAGAACTTGCCTTACTAGGGTGAATTAAAACATATATAATCCTTCTCTTAAAGTTGTTGGTTTTAAAAAGTAAAAAACATGGTAAAATTAGATAAAAGTATAAGAAAGAGTGATTCTATGGAATATGTAATTATGTTAATCTTTTTATTAGCACTTTTCTTTATTTTTACTGTTTTCCTAAAAACTCGTTACAGTTTTGGTGAAAAATACTTAGTCTTAAAATTTGGTTTATCTAAAACAGAAATACCAATTGATCAAATCGTTAGTATTAAAGAGTCAGACAAGTATGCAGTTGCAGATAATATTGATTATAGAATTGGTGCTCCATATGGTCAACCAGATAGAATCGTTATTGAAACTATGAATAAGCGTTTTCTAGTTTTTTTAAATGAAGGTCATCATTTTCTTCAAAATTATAAAAAAGCTAGTGCTAGAATATAAGATAAGTATCTTCTAAGATAGAAGGTGCTTTTTTATTCGAGTTCCACTTCTTTAGATATACTAATAGAATGAATACTTCAATACTTCAGCCAAGTTGACTTACGAAGAGTTGTTGAAGGTTGCTAAGTGATAGACTGAAACATAATATATCTCTTGAAAGGATGATTGTGGTGGTGAAAACAGATAAAGTCTCCTCCTGAATACAGTAAATCACATTCAGGAGGAGATAAAAAATGTTTAAAAAAATAGATGAAAATTATCCGAGAAAAGAGCACTTTCATCATTATATGAAGGTAACCCGATGCTCATATAGCCTAGTTATCGATTTAGATATCACGAAATTGCATTCAATATTAAAAGAAAAAAAGCTAAAAGTATATCCTGTGCAAATTTATTTGTTAGCAAGGGCTGTGCAAAAAATACCGGAGTTTCGGATGGATCTAGTGAATGATGAACTTGGTCACTGGGATCTTCTCCATCCTAGTTATACGATTCTAAATAAAGAAACAAAGACATTTTCAAGTATTTGGACGCCTTATGACGAAAATTTTGCTCGGTTTTATAAAAGCTGTGTAGCTGATATTGAAGCTTATAGCGAAAGTAACAAACTATTTCCGAAACCTCATATGCCAGAAAATATGTTCAATATTTCAAGCCTGCCTTGGATTGATTTTACTTCTTTTAACCTTAATGTATCTACAGATGAAACTTATTTACTGCCGATATTTACGTTAGGCAAATTTAAGGTGGAAGAAGAAAAAATCATCTTGCCAGTCGCCATTCAAGTACATCATGCTGTTTGTGACGGCTATCATGCCGGTCAATATGTGGAATATTTGAGATGGCTGATAGAACATTGTGAAGAGTGGTTAAGCGATTCATTGTATACTTAATTTTCAAAGGTATAGTCATTTGATAGAAAAAGGCAGACTTAGTAGAGTCTGCTTTTTCTGTTGTGAGCAGAAATGTGTAAAGTCACGTTATGAACTGTTCTTTTTGCGGTTTCTTTTCGGTGCTTTGTCATCTCTTGCATGTGATAATAAATGTAATATAAGGGAATTTAATGGAAGGGGAATAAGGGATGGAGAAAGTGATTTCTTCACATGTTGGTGTGAAAATAAATGAATGGTATAAAATGATTCGGCAATTCAGTGTACCCGATGCAGAGATTTTGAAAGCTGAGGTAGAACAAGAAATTGAACGGATGGAAGAAGACCAGGATTTACTGATTTACTATCAACTAATGTGTTTTCGCCATCAGCTTATGCTTGATTATATTAAGCCTTCAGAAAAACGATCGCCTTCTGTTTCTGATTTGGTTGATAAAATCGAAAATTCAAATCATCAACTTTCTGGTATGCTGCAATACTATAATGCTTTTTTTAGAGGAATGTATGAGTTTAGTAAAAAAGAATACATACAGGCTATTCAATATTATAAGATCGCTGAAAGGCAGCTCGCATTAGTTGTAGATGATATTGAGCAAGCGGAGTTTCACTTCAAGGTGGCTGAAGCCTACTATATTATGAAGCAAACTCATGTTTCTATGCATCACATCATAAAGGCCTTAGACATCTATAAGCAGCATGAACAATATAAAGTTCGCCAAATACAAAGCTTGATTGTTATTGCAGGAAATTATGATGATTTCAAGCGATATGACAAGTCATTAGAGCATCTAAATACAGCTTTTTCTATAGCAGAAGAGCTCGCCGATAATATGTTAATTGCTAAAATTCTATTGAACATAGCGAATACATATGATCGACAACAAAAGTACACTGAAGCAATCATACGCTACAGAGAAGTTTTAGACATTATTACACCACGAAGTATTGATATAAAACCAATCACCCTATTTAGTTTAAGTTGGTCGTTGTATAAGTCTAGTCTACATGATGAAGCCGCTCCACTCGTAGAAGATGGTCTTAAGTGCTCCTTAGAGAGAAATGATTCGTTGTGTTTGATGTTATTTAAAGCTTTAAAAGCGATTTATATAAATGCTAGTGAGAAAGCAATTCAGGAAGTGCTAAATTATTTTGAGGAAAAGCAACTATATGTCTATGTCGAGGCATTTGCTCAAAGTATCGGATTATCTTCTGAAAAAAAGGGGGACTTTGAAAAAGCTGCCGAATATTATAGAAAGGCTCTTAAAGCTCAAAATGATATTCAAAAAGGAGAGTGTCTGTATGATTATTAAAAAATTACTAGTCATTGTATCCATTGTATTGTTAAGTGTTTCAACAGCAGAAACTTTGAAAATCATTGGAACAAAATCAATACGGAATACAACAATGGAGGAACAACAAAAATCAAATCGAAATACGACTATAATTGATCGAAATACAACCTCTGAAAACGTATAGAAAAGATTAAAACAGACTTTAATAGTCTGTTTTTTTATGAAGTAGAATGAGCAATTGAACAGTTGGTCAATGTTATACTAACCTCAATAGATATAGGGAGGTATCCACTTTGAAATCATTCTGGGAGAAAGAAGAAGAGAGCCCTTTCACGTTAGAAAAGGTAGATGAGGAGAAAATTCGTGAAGCAGAGGGGACACTTGGTGTCACTTTACCTGCTACATACAAAAAGCTCATTTTAGAATGGAACGGTGGCTTTACAGTGCGTAATGCGTTTCCAACTGATCGGCCGAACTCATGGGCAGATGATCATGTTCAATTTGACCATCTAAGAGGAATCGCCAAAGATGATGGCATCATGAATAGTTCCCAGTTAAGTGATGAATTGGAGCTGCCGGAGGGGCTTGTGATCATCAGCGGAGAAGAAGATACATGGATCGCAATGGATTATCGAGAAACGAAGGAACACCCGCCTATTCACTATTTTGATTTAGAGATGGGAGTCGATTTTAAACTGGCGGATACTTTCGATGATTTTATTGAGCAGTTATATACAGCTGAAGATGCGATGATCGAGGTTGTAGAGATTGATGAGGAATCTTCGGATTTGTATGTCAGTAAAGAAGAGCTTGAACAAATATTTGAGAGACAAGACCTTCGTCAGCAGAACCTCTTTAAAATGGCACATTATCCAATGGAAGACATTGAAGAGATTGAATGGTTTTTCGATCGCATGAAACAAAGCATCAAACATATAAAAGATCAGAATGTTTTGTATGAGGCGGCCACGACGGTTCACTCCATTCTTTTGTTAAATCCAGATATGCCAAGGAATGATCGTATCAATCAAGAGCTGCAAGAAATTGCTGAGTTTCTAGAAAAGAGTGGAGAGGCTCTTACCGTCCTTTTGGGAGAAGACATTCATCCAGTGAAAAAGCCATAGTAAAAGAATAAAAGCCCTTAAAAGGGCTTTTTGATTTTAGTTTGTGATTTCTTTTTATGTAAAGTGTTGATGATGAATAATGCAATAAATGAAGTAATGAATGAGAATAAAGTGTAAACAATGGCCCAGCCTAAAAAGGAGGCATTAAAAAGTGTAAATGTCAGGATGAACAATATCATAAAGCTCAAAACTGGCATGAAATAAATCTTTTGTATAAATAATGTGCCGATAAATGAAACGACGATAATACTTATTGGAAGCAAGCCGAATGCGAATTCTAAATGAGTCATATCAATTCTCCCTTTAGATTACTTAAATCATTCTATATCTCAAAAAACTCATACTGATTTCTCCTATATGTCGGGGATTTTGAGTTTAATTGCATGAGAAATAAATTAATGATTTATATCATAACATTATTGATGACATTTATGTATTAATATGGAATTTATTGATAAACTTATTATCTAATGATCTTGAACTCTCCTTACCTAGCTACAGTGATCATCGTACTTGTATTCAGTCTGTAAGTAATGCAATTAGCCATCTTATGGAAAGTATTGAGAGCATTATAGAAAAGTTCTTTTTTTATATAGAAGGTTGATTAAAAGCGGCTTTGAATTTTTTTATCTGTCTTGAGGTATAAGTTACAATCTATCCAAAATCCATTAGAATAAAGAAAATGGATAAAGGAGCAACCACATGAATTTTAATTTAAATGAAGCTTTGGATATGTTGAGTCGAACTCCTCACACGTTAGAAAGTCTTTTGTCGGGTTTATCGAAGGATTGGCTTCACAGCCGTGAAGGGGAGGGGACGTGGAATCCAGTTGAAGTCATTGAACATTTGATTGAAGCAGAGAAATTCAACTGGATTCCTCGATTAAATGTGATTCTAGCTGATGGAGAGAATACACCATTTCCTGCGTTTGACCGCTACTCTCATTTGAACCAATCTGAAAGACAGATAGAACAAGCATTATCTGAGTTTCATCATATGCGGATGGAGAATGTGGCATACATTCAGCGTATGACACATTCAGGCCTTGATTTAGAAAAAAAGGGCGTTCACCCGGAGTTTGGGGTCGTGAAAGTGAGCGAATTACTTTCTGCGTGGGTTGTCCATGACTTCACACATATGTCCCAGATTGTTCGGGTCATGGCGGAACGATATCGAACCGATGTGGGCCCGTGGAGCGCTTATTTAGGGATTTTGAATAGGAAATAAATGTTTAATGGTGCTTGGCGGCCCACTCAGATTGAAGCATGGCATATTGATATTCATCGACCCAATGTCCCTTCGACATATAATTTTGCAGCAAATGTCCTTCGCGTCTCATTTCTAAACGTTCCAGCACTCGAATGGATTTTTCGTTGCGCACATCTGTAAAGGCAATGATTTTATGTTTGTTTAGTGTTATAAAGATATATTCGAAAATTGCACTCAGAGCTTCATGAATATAGCCCATTCCTTGGTATTCAGGCGCGAGTGTAAAACCTATTTCAACAATTCTCGGCTCACTGTCAAGTGTATGAATGGCGCAATCTCCTATCAGCTGATTGGATTCAGATAAGGCAATAGCGTATTGAAACCACGTCCCCGGTTGATTAGGTTTTTGTGTCATTTGATGTTGAACAAATGATTCAGCATCTTCGTACGTGTAGTTTTCCCAAGATTGAAATTTTGCAATAGAGGGATTTGCTCGGTATTGATAAAATGCTTCAATATCCTGCCTGTCAAATTGGCGAATAACAACCCGGTTTGTTCTTGTGAATATGCTGTTTGCATTCTTCATGTGTTAACCTCACTTTTAGTTTGTTCTTGATTTGAAAAAGTCTATCAGCCATTCAGATAGCTGCTGTTGTGCTTTGCTGACAAATCGATCTGCATAATAAATTAATTCCAAGTGCCGGACAGGTGCTGGCTCAGCAATAGGAATCGAAACAATATTGGACCACGTCGAATGTTGTTTTAGTAATCCTCTTGGCTGAATGGTTGCACCGATCCCGGCTTCAACCAGCTGCAATAGCGAAAATGCGGATCCAACCTCCATGGCAGTGTCTAGTTCAACACCCTGTTCTTTACATACGTCATCTACTAAATCCCTTCCTAGATATCCCTTCGGATACATGACCAACGCATGCTGAGTCAGCTCTTCCAATGTCACTTCACTCTTTTGGGCTAAATCACTTTTTGAATGAACAAATAATTCGTATGGCTCACTCCCAAGTGGAATTTGAACGAGACGCTTATCTGCAGGCCCTCGCAGCCCGATGCCGAGATCCACTTTATGCGAAAGGACTTCTTCACGCACGAAGATATTTGAATATGCCTTCAGATTGGTTTCGGGGTAAAGTGTTTTAAATTCTACAAAAAGTGGCACCAGCTGAAAATCAAGATCGGATGGGAGTACTGCGAGACGAACGGTTCCTCGTTTTTCCGATAATAGTTCTTTCATCGCATTTTTTGCATCTCTTTCAGCTTGAAGCATTTTCATGCCATATTGATAAAGCAGCGAACCGGCTTCGGTAGCCACGACTTTTTTGCCGATTCGATCAAAGAGCGGCATCCCAACTTCTGCTTCAAGCAGTCGAATTTGCTGGCTAAGTGTCGGCTGTGAAATGCCTAGCTCCTCAGCAGCCTTTGTAAAATGCAAATGATGATATACAGCCATAAAATAGGTAATATGCCGGGTATCCATTTGTCCTCCTTTCATAAATGATAGCCTTTTCCTATCATCATAATACGATTTATTGTATTGATCAATGGATGCAGCAGTTTTATACTCAAAGTAACCTTAACGAGATGAAAGAAGGGTATTGATGAAAAAAATATATTATTTAGCCGCTTTATTTTTAGCAGCATTAAACTTACGTCCAATCATTACGTCCGTGGCTTCCATGATGAGCATGATTCAATCAGAGCTTGGTGTAAACGCACTGACAGCAAGTCTTTTGACCACTTTGCCTGTCCTTTGTATGGGGGTATTTGCTCCTGTTGCGACGATACTCAGCCGGCGTTTTGGTTTAGAAAGAACGCTGTTTTTCTCAATTCTTCTTATCACGATTGCCACAGCACTGCGTGGTACAAGCCAATCGGTTGCTATCCTGCTCATGACTGCGTTCGCAGGAGGGGTAGGGATTAGCTTTGCGGGTCCTTTATTGTCTAGTTTTATTAAAAAATATTTCCCGAGAAATCCTGGTATTGTTAGTGTGTATTCAATTTCGATGACAATAGGTGCAGCGCTCGCTTCCGGCTTCACCATTCCGATTTATCTACGCAGTCAGCATCACCTTACGTTAGCTTTGTCCTGCTGGGCGATTCTAGGGGTGATTGCCCTTATTCTATGGGTCGGTTTAGTTCGCAAAAATGAGCAAAGTGATCATGTAACCTTGCCGTTAAAATTGCCGTTGAGAAACAAAAAGGCTATTCAATTCACTTTGTTCTTTGGCTTTATGTCTAGTATGTTTTATTCTTTGACGGCATGGATTTCACCGATTGCTCTTAGCTTTGGAAACAGTCCGCAATATGCTGCCATGCTGCTGACCATATTTACACTCATTCAGATTCCAGTGGCACTGCTTGTTCCAGCGGTCGTTACTCGATTAGGAAAACCGAAATTATTTCTCATTTTATGCAGTCTGTCTGAACTTATTGGCCTTATCTTTCTTCTTCTGCCAATGCCGATCTTGCCAGCCGTCATTTTCCTAGGTATGGGTGCAGGTGGATTATTTCCTTTAGCGCTTATGCTCCCGATTATGGAGACGAATACTCCAGAGGAAGCCGGAACCTGGTCAGCGATGTCGCAGATGGGCGGGTACATTGTAGGTGGATTCGGTCCATTTTTCATTGGCTTGGTTTTCGATCTAAGCGGACATTTTTATGCTTCTATTGTGGCAATGGTTGTCATCGTCATGCTGATGATTGGCGTTCAGTTATCCATGAATCTTGGTAAAAAACGCGAAGTGGGATCGAATTAAAGATCAATTGATCGGCGCTTTTATATCATTGCACAATGGAAACCGCCATAGCCTATTCCTAATTAAATAGGCTATGGCGGTTATTTTTTTAGAAGCTGCACATGAACGAATTATCTTGCAAGATATTTTTCAACTTTACGGGTAGCCATTTCTGCAGCTTCCATGATCATTTCACCTAATGTTGGGTGAGGATGAATCGTCATTGCTAAATCTTCTGCTGTAGCGCCAACTTCAATAGAGAGAGCTAGTTCTGATATAAGAGTAGATGCTTCAGCCCCTACGATTTGTGCCCCTAGAATAAGACCAGATTCAGCATGGGCTACAATCTTCACAAAACCTTCTGGTTCTTTTAATGCAAGCGCTCGGCCATTAATGGAGAACATTGCTTTCCCAATGACAGTCGGAATGGATTTTTGCTTGCAATCCGTTTCGCTTAGTCCAACACTCGTCAATTCTGGGCTGGAAAAAACAACAAGTGGGATCGCTTTATAGTCTATTATCGAAGGTTTACCAGCGATTGCTTCTGCTGCAACTTTTGCTTCATAGGAAGCTTTATGAGCCAAAGCAGGCCCCTCTGTGATATCACCAATCGCATATATGTGCGGGATGGATGTTCTGCATTGTTCATCAATTTCAATTCGTCCGTGAGAAGGAATAGACAACCCGATAGAATCAAGACCTAATGTTCCATCTGTATTCGGTTTTCTTCCGACAGTAATCAGTGCATATTCCGCTTTCACCGTGTAGCTTTCTTTCTGTTTCTCATAATGAAGATCAATTCCGCTCATACGCTGCTCGGCATCTGTGACGTTTGCTCCTGTAATCAGCGTGATTTTATCTTCTTTCAATTGACGAACGACAGGCGAGACAAGCTCACTTTCAAAGCCAGGCAATACTTGATTGCCGCCTTCCAAGATGGTGACTTTTGTTCCAAACCTAGCAAACATCTGTCCTAATTCAACCCCAATATAACCACCCCCAACTACGACAAGGCTTTTAGGGATCTCGGGAAGGGATAGTGCTTCAGTGGAAGACAAAATACGACCGCCGAAAGGGAGTGATTTAATTTCAATTGGACGGGAGCCGGTTGCTAGTATAAGGTGTTTGAAGTTGATTTGCTTTTCACCTTTTTCTGCATGTTGAATGACCGCTGTATGCTGATCGATCAAGCTTGCATCGCCTTCCAGTATGGTAACTCCCGCTGACTTTAACAAAAATTGTACGCCTCCCGCTTGTTTGTCCACAACCGCTTTTTTGAACGCTTGAGCTTCCTTGAAAGAGCCGCCTTCTTGAAAACCACCCCATTGTGTGCGGAGCTTGAACCGCTCTGCTTCTGCTATTAGCGCCTTAGAAGGGATACAGCCTACATGGGTGCATACTCCACCTAACTGATCACGCTCTACAATCGCTGTCTTCATGCCGAGATGAGCTGAACGTAATGCCGCCACATAGCCTCCCGGACCTGATCCAATTACTAATGTATCTACTGCGTTTAAATGAATCATTTCTTGCACCTCCAACTTCAAAATATGATGATCATAATATATTATAATCATCATATTTTATTGAAGTCAATCCCATCTGAGTTTGGAAAGATGGATTTCAGTCAATTGACACAAGATAATATGATGAATATAATATTTTGATAAGAAGGAGGTTAGGTAGAGGAATGCCTTATCCGAAAGGTCATAAGTCAAAAGTGAGAGAGCAGATCATTGCAAGTGCTGCACGAGCATTTCGAACAAATGGCGTTCGTAATATCAGTTTGCCATTCATTATGAAAGGAGCAGGCCTAACTCATGGAGGGTTTTATGCTCACTTTAAGAACAAGGATCAGTTGGTGATAGAGACTTTTCATTTTGCTATCACTGATACGATCAAACTGCTGCAAAGTGTTGCAGACAAGAAAGCAGACCAGCCTCGAATTCAGACGATCATTGAATTCTATTTAAGTTCGGTTCACCGTGATCAGACGGAGGTCGGCTGTATACTGCCTGCGCTGTCAGGAGAAATTGCTCAATTATCGCAAGAGGTAAGGAATGCTTATACCGATGAATTGAAACGATTTATGGATTTTATAGCTGATGCTGGAAACATAGATCTCTCTACAAGTTACGCACTAGTAAGCAGCATGATTGGTACAATTGCTCTTGCACGTGCTGTCAATGATTCGCAGTTCAGTGATCAATTGTTACTGGCAGGCATAATACAGGCAAAACGCGTTCTAGAGGCGAATTAACATTCAAATAAAAAACATAGGAGATGTTGCGATGTTGATTAGAGAAGCAAGCATAGAAGATTATCCAGAATTAAGACAAATCTATTTAGAATCCCGGCGCCAAAGCTTTCACTGGCTTAATCCAGAAGAACTCAATCTGCAAGATTTTGATCAAGATACGCAGGAAGAGCAAATTTTCTTAGCTGAGGAGAACAATAAAATCCTCGGATTCATTTCTCTATATGTACCCGATCGATTTATTCACCTCTTGTTTGTACATCCAGAAGCTGCGGGCCAAGGGGCTGGAGATCTGCTGCTCAAACAAGCGATAAAAGTTTTGGGAACACCGGTCACCCTCAAATGTGTCTCCGAAAATCACAAAGCTTTATCTTTTTATCAAAAAAGAGGCTGGAAGGCTGTTGTAGAAGAAGGAGAACCTGGGGCAGAATACTGGGTGCTTATTTATGAATAGAAGTCTTTTTATCTTATCATTCGCATGGCCCTTTATAGGGCTTTTTTGCGGTTTCTTTTCGGTGTCGAATGGTTCATAAAATGATAATATATGTCATTATAGGGAAAATAGAGGAAGGGGTAAGGGCTGATGGAGAAAGTGCTTTCTTCTCACGTCGGTTTGAAAATCAATGAATGGTATTATCATATTCAAAGATTTAACGTACCGGACGCCGAAGCATATAAAGAGGAAATCAAATCAATGCTTGATCATATGGAAGAAAATCAAGATTTATTATTGTATTTCTCACTCATGGAGTTCAGACATAAATTAATGCTTGATTACTTGAATCCTTTAGAAAATGGGAAAGAGCGGGCCAACTTCAAGGAACTCGCAATGAAGATCAAAAGGGACCAAGAGAAATTAACAGGATTGCTCGAGTATTACTTCAATTTTTTCTACGGCATGTATGAATTCGAAAACTATGAATACCTAAATGCGATTACCTTCTATAAACGGGCAGAAAAAAAGCTGTCTCTTGTCAGTGACGATATTGAACGGGCCGAGTTCAATTACAAGATGGCTGAAATCTATTACCACATGAAACAAACCCACATGTCCATGCACCATATCGCACAGGCGATAGAATGTTATCGAGAAAAAGATACATACACAGTAAGAGAAATACAATGTTCTTTTGTGATTGGATTAAACTACATAGATATGGGCTGCCCCGAAAAAGCAATACCCCATTTTCAACACGCACTAGAAAAAGCCGCCGACAACTCAACAAAACGATTAAAAGGATCAGCACTCTATAATTTAGGGTTGAGTTATTTTCATAACAAAGAAATAGCCCAAGCAATAATTCACTTTAATGACTCAATTCGAGCATTTAGAGAGCAGGGATACGAACATTTAAATAGAATCTTAGACCCGCTTATTATGTTGTCAAAAGCCTACTTCAAAAAGAAAGAACAGGATTTAGGTATATATGCTTTAAATAACGGCATAGAACTATCTGAAAAACTGAAAGACCATGTGCTGTTATTGATATTCAAATTTTTAAGATCACTATACGTTGACAACAATTTTGAGCAGTTGGAAAAAATAATGGAATTGCTAGAAATAAAGTCAATGTATCCTGATCTAGAAGATTTAGCAAAAGATGCTGCAAAATATTATAATGAAATGGGAGATAAAGACAATGCGATGCTTTTTTATGAGAAAATTCTTTATTTCCAAACTCAAGTGAAGCGGGGGGACTGTCAGTATGAAATTTAAAACGTTATCAGTCGTATTTGTGATGATCAGCATTATCAGTATTGTTGGTTATTTTACATCTGAAGTGACAGCAAGTCATGATGAAGCTAGGAGAGGTCATACTGCAAGTATCGGTTACACTGCATAAAATAAAAAGCCCTTTAAGGGCTTTTTATTTTAAGACGGAATATATGCTATGAATAAAGAATATTTTTTCCATAGAAAAGATATTAAGGAGGAAGTAAAAATGACAATGTTAAAATCAACATTATTTAGAAGGATTTTTATTATATTTTTTGCTTTAACCTTTATGATTAGCTTGTTTAATATGGCTGTGTTTCCAGGAACGCCAGCGTCTTATTATATTGGCCTAGTTTGTAAGATGTTGTTTATCAGTTTGTTAAATGGTTTGTTTTTCGGAACAATCATCTATTTGATTGTCGTCTTTCTCAATGCTAAATCTTCAAAAGAAAATCAATAACGAGCGAGCGGCTAAAGTCCGTTCTTTTTTATTTTAAAAATGACAGAGAACATGTATGAACTAGATCGCACATTACATTATTTTTAATATCCTACTGCATTCTATTTTAAAGGATGTTACCGTTGGTTGTAAGGAATGATTGGCCAGTCTTCCAATAAAAATTGGAGGGAAATCATGAATTACAAAATTGAAATGTTAACGAATATGAAAATGGTGTATATGAGAAATATAGGATCATATGGCAGCAAAGAGAATTTTGAGATGATGAAGAGATTTAAGAAATGGATCAAGCAACATCAATTAAATGATGAATTAAAGGAATATGGTATATATGGTGTTCCTCAAGATGTTCCTGGAAAAATTCCATCAGAAAAATGCAGATACGACCTCATGCTTATGACAAATAGAGATTTCACAAATGATCAAATGGTTCAGACTGGTCATTTTGAAGGGGGAAAGTATGCTGTGTTTACAGTGACACATACAACCGAAAAAGTGAATTTATTTTGGAGACAATTGCCTCAAATGATCCAACACAATCAATTGAACACGCGTCAGGTACCTATTATGGAGAGATATAGAGAAGAAGAAGGCGTGTGTGAGTTCTTACTACCTATCTTTTAAACACTTTATTGAACTGCAATGAAAACAGACCTCTTATGGTCTGTTTTCATGAATATGAAATGTTTAAATATTCTACGACTCGCTCCTTTAAATAACGATACTGATCCTCATTCGTATCTTGAAATGCTTCTTCTCGATTTGAAGGTACATCCATATAAACGATTTCCTCAGAGAATTGTGCAGAAGTAAAGTCGATTCTTGTTCCATTCACTACGTTGTAAAAGTGCCATCCGTTGGGTAATGCAGTTTTGTTTATTTTTCCGCCTAAAAGATCATGTACGACTAAAGAAGTGACGCCACATTGTCCGTTTGCCGGGTTGTCTTTACTCCATTTTGAACTAGATTGAGAAGACCATGCTTTATAAAGAGCATCAATGATTTCGTCTGTCGTGTAGAGGTTCATCATAAAAATCCTTTCTATTTGAAAAGTGAAATGAATGTAGTATCTGTTTAGTCTATAGTAGATTTTTTTTCGATCAAAATCCAGATGCTATACTATGGCTAAACCAATATAACAATGAAGATTCAGACAGGAGAGCTCGATGTGGTATTCATCATAGGTATTGTAATCGCTTATATTGTTGCTATTTTAGGCTTTACTGTTTTCGTAGATGTAGGGAATGGGTTGGGGACGGCTCTCAGCATCATCGGGGGAATGGTCATTTTATTCATAGCTGGTAGATTACAAAGACAAAAAGAAAAGAATGGTCCAAACATATTATTAGATAAAATGATGATGCTTTTTCAAGAAGACGGATTTCAGGCTTCAACATACATCTTTTCACAAAATGTGGATAAAGGTTTTGCGATTGATGATGTGCGAAAGGTCATGCGCTTTATTACACATCAACCTGGCGGCTCATCTCGAAAATTCAGGTTTGATGTTACTGAGCTTTCCATGAAAGAGTTGAAACAAGTTGACATGTTAGAAGATGGTGTGCCGATTGAACAATCTGTTGAGAGTGATAATAATGAAGAGATCTCGACACTTGAATTGAGATTAACTATGAATGATCAGGAATCATCAACGATCACGCTCACCTTTCTAAAATTTGATGTGCCTGTTCGTAAGAGCACCGCAGAATATTTGATTGAACGAGAAAATCTGGAGGAGATTTATCATGAAATTGATTCAATGATGAAATCTGAGGATTAATGAAATGACTGTTCATAAAGAAGAAATCACAGTTTGAGGTGGTTTCTTTTTTTATGTCAATCAAGTCAAAGCTGATCCAGTCATTGCGGTTGAATGTTTTTCTCAAAAATGAATAAAGATAGACTAGACACGAAAACGAACATTGATATCGAAATGACTCATGTGATGAGGAGGAAACATACATGCAAAAGCTTTGCAGGGAAGTCTGGATCGAGGTCAATCTTGACGCGATTAAAAGAAATATCGAAGCCATTCAAGCGCATATTCCAAAGAAAAGTAAGATCATGGCTGTCGTAAAGGCGAATGCATATGGGCACGGTTCCGTGGAGGTTGCGCGGCAGGCATTAGAAAGCGGTGCGACAGAGCTTGCAGTTGCCAGCTTGGAAGAAGGCATTGTATTGCGGAGAGCAAAAATTGAAGCACCGATTCTCGTCCTTGGATTTACCCCGCTCGACTGTGTGAAAAGAGCTGCAACCTGGAGAATTGATCTCTCCGGCCTTCGTGAAGACTGGATTGTTCAAGCAAATGAGATTTTAGCGGAAGAAGAAAGTCTGCCCCGGCTTGGGATTCATGTCAATGTCGATACTGGGATGGGACGATTAGGTGTACGGACAAAGGAAGAGCTGTTAGAGGTGGTGAGGGCGCTTGAAGAGAGTGAAAACCTGAGATGGGATGGAATATTTACGCATTTTTCCACTGCGGATGAGCCTGACCCTGATTTCACACTGCTTCAGCACAGCATTTTTATTGATTTTCTTCGTTTCTTAAAAAAACAAGGCATTACATTGCCCACGGTACATATGAACAATACAGCAGCTGCCATCGCATTTCCTGAATTTAGTGCAGATATGATTCGGCTCGGCATCGGGCTATATGGACTGTACCCCTCGCAATACATTGAGAGTTTAGACGCTGTTAAGCTAGAGCCCGCTCTCAGTTTAAAAGCAAGGATTGCGTTCGTGAAGGAAATGGTGACAAAGCCAAGGACCGTCAGCTATGGGGCAACCTATGTAGCAAAACCTGATGAAGTTATAGCAACCATACCAATCGGTTATGCAGATGGGTATTCACGTGCTTTATCCAATAGAGGATTTATGCTTTTCCGAGGAAAACGAATGCCGATTGCTGGCCGAGTCACAATGGATATGACCATGATCAGTTTAGGAGAAATGAAAGCAAAGCAAGGCGAGGAAGTCGTTATTTACGGTCGTCAAAAGGGCGGAGAAATTTCTGTCGATGAAATTGCTGAAATGCTCAATACGATCAACTACGAAGTTGTTGCCACTTTAAGCCGCCGCGTTCCTAGGTTTTATCGTCGGGGCGGGAAGATTATTAAAATATCGACGCCGGTGATGTATGTGTGAGGATAAATAACAGGTGCAAATTGAGGATATTTGTTCTGGTGTACAATGATAAAAATTAAATTTTATTACAAATATGTCGATAAAAGGAGGGATATTTAAGATATGGAGGAAAGAAACGATGAAAAAAAGTTTATTTTTAGTGCTTTTGACTATTTTTATGATGGTCACAATTCATCCGTTAAAAGCTCATGCAGCTGAGACAAATGGGTGGACGAAGCGAGCAGACTTACCGGAAGAGAGACTTCATTCTAGTTCCGCAGTAGTAAATGGGAAGATTTTTGTTTTTGGGGGAAGTAGTGAAAAGGCATATAGTAATAAAAATACCTACATGTACGATCCTCACAAAAATGAGTGGAGCTCAAAAGCTGACATGCCTAGAGAAAGAACAGATAGTACGGCAGTGGCGATAGGTAAAAAAGTATATGTCATTGGAGGAGCATATCAAGATAGCACAAATACGATTGATATTTATGATGCAGAATTAGATACATGGGCAGAAACACCGATTAATATACCATACTATGCTGTGACAAAAGGTGACATAAGTGCAAGTGTTGTAAATGATAAGATTTATATTCTTGCAACGAATAAAAGTCCTCATCAAGAACATAATTTTTATAGTTATGATACAAAAACAGATAAATGGCTACAATTAAAAATGTTTCCTCAGCAATTTACTGGTATGTCTATGTCAGAAGTCGTTGACAACAAAATTTATGCTACAGGTGGAGAAAGAACAGTTAGTAATCACAAAAATTCCCAAGTATATGAATACAACATTGAAACAAATCAATGGGTACAAACAAAATCACAGTTAAAGTTTTATCAACTAGGGGCTGCATTTACAACATATCAGGGAAAATTGTTCATGGCTGGAGGTCAGTATGATGACAGAGCCAGTCTATTATCACCATACACACAGTTTTATGATGCTAAAACGAATTCTGTGAAAAGAAGCTCGATCAATTTACCTGAAGCTAGAGTAGGTTCAAGTGCTGTAACGATTGAGGATACCATATATATCATAGGTGGACGAAATTTCCAGCAAGATTATCATTCAAAATCGATTAAAAGTGATTACAAATCAGTGATTTCTATCTCACTAAAAGATTTACAAATTGCTGAAGGTGAAACAAAGCCAGATGATGGCACAACCGAAGAACCAAAAGATCAGGACGGAACAAAGTCAGATGATGGCACAACCGAAGAACCAAAAGATCAGGACGGAACAAAGCCAGATGATGGCACAACCGAAGAACCAAAAGATCAGGACGGAACAAAGCCAGATGATGGCACAACCGAAGAACCAAAAGATCAAGACGGGACAAAGCCGGGTGATGGCACAACCGAAGAACCAAAAGATCAAGACGGAACAAAGCCGGGTGATGGCACAACCGAAGAACCGAAAGATCAGGACGGGACAAAACCTGGTGAAGAATCAACAAAAGGTATACTTTCAATTACCATGATAAACGGGCTGCAAAAGGATTATTTGCTTTCAATGAAAGAAATCAACGATTTTCTAAACTGGTATAAAGAGAGAAGTTTTGGAATTGGCATGAACTTCTATGAAATCAATGATGAACACAATAAAGGTCCTTTCACAAGTAAGAAGGATTACGTTGTGTACCAAAATATCTTAATGTTTGATATCAAGCAATACTGATATTCATAGATTTTGTAAAGCTGCTGATTATAGATCAGCAGCTTTTATTTTTATAGAATTGTCAAAGTTAGGATCAACGTCATGAAAAAAATGCGATTTTTTTTAAAAAATCTGCTAAACATCCTATAATCACGTCCGATAATAGAATTGTCAGGGTTGTTAAGCCCTAGAATAAAGGACTTTTTTCAGACAAGGACGTCTGTCAGGTCCCATATACATGGAGGTAATAGGAAATGAGAATTAACCACAATATCGCAGCACTTAACACATTAAACCGTTTGTCTGCAAACAACGGTGCGAGCCAAAAGAACATGGAGAAACTTTCTTCTGGTCTTAAAATCAACCGTGCAGGAGATGACGCTGCAGGTCTAGCAATTTCTGAAAAAATGCGTGGACAAATCCGCGGTTTAGAAATGGCATCTAAAAACGCACAAGACGGTATCTCTCTTATTCAAACAGCTGAAGGTGCATTGACTGAAACTCACTCAATCCTTCAACGTGTTCGTGAACTAGTCGTACAAGCTGGAAACACTGGTACACAGGATAAAACTACTGATCTTCAATCTATTCAAGATGAGATTAAAGCTCTACAAGAAGAAGTAGATGGTATCTCAAATCGTACAGAGTTTAACGGTAAAAAATTGTTAGATGGTACATTTAAAGCTCCTGCTGATCCTGCAGCACCAACTGCTACTGAGAAATCTTTAGTATTCCAAATCGGTGCTAACTCAACTCAACAAATTTCAGTTAACATTGAAAAAATGAGCACTGATGCACTAGGAGTTAAAGATCCAGCTGATACAACTGGAAGAGCAATCTTAGCTAATCAATCTGTGAAAGATATTGATGTAACTAAATTTGCTGATAATGCTGCAACTGCAACTGATGTAGGTTTTGATACACAATTAAAGATTGTTGATTCTGCAATCAACCAAGTATCTGCTCAACGTGGTAAACTTGGTGCGGTTCAAAACCGCCTAGAGCACACAATCAATAACCTTGGTGCATCTTCTGAAAACTTAACAGCTGCTGAGTCTCGTATCCGTGACGTTGACATGGCGAAAGAAATGAGTGAGTTCACAAAGAACAACATTCTTTCTCAAGCGTCTCAAGCAATGCTTGCACAAGCTAACCAACAGCCACAAAACGTACTTCAATTACTACGTTAATGAAAAGCCCCTTTATGGGGCTTTTTTTTATGTCTTGTTCTTCGAATTTCTCTTTTTATGATTCTTAAGTCATTTTTGTAAAATGTGAAAAAAGTCCTCAAATTAAAGTATTCTCTAGCGAAACGATCATAACGAATAAGTCTTTTTCCTTATTTGATCCTTTTTTGTTAAACATTCTCTATTATGGTTCGATAAAGGGAATGTAAGGCTTACAAAAAAATCTGTTTTAGAACTTTTGGACATGGATGTCTAATTGGTTCAAACACATGGAGGTAATAGGAAATGAGAATTAACCACAATATCGCAGCACTTAACACTCTGAACCGTTTGTCTGCAAACAATGGAGCAGGGCAAAAGAACATGGAGAAACTTTCTTCTGGTCTTAAAATCAACCGTGCAGGAGATGACGCTGCAGGTCTAGCAATTTCTGAAAAAATGCGTGGACAAATCCGCGGTTTAGAAATGGCATCTAAAAACGCACAGGACGGTATCTCTCTTATCCAAACAGCTGAAGGTGCATTGACTGAAACTCACTCAATCCTTCAACGTGTTCGTGAACTAGTTATTCAAGCTGGAAACACTGGTACACAAGACAAAGATACGGATCTTCAATCTATTCAAGATGAGATTCAAGCATTACAAGAAGAAGTAGATGGTATCTCAAATCGTACAGAGTTTAACGGTAAAAAATTGTTAGATGGTACGTTTAAAGCAGGAGAGGATGCAGCAGCTCCAGATCCAGATGATCCAGATGCAACTCCAACTCCAGCTACTGGTAATGCTTTAGTATTCCAAATCGGTGCTAACGCAACTCAACAAATTTCAGTTAATATTGAAAAAATGAGTACTGATGCATTAGGAGTTAAAACTGATGGGGAAATTGTAGAAAATCAAGCTGTTAAAGACATCGATGTAAGAAAATTTGCTGACAATGATGCAAAAGCAGAAGATGTTGGTTTTGATACTCAACTAAAAATTGTTGACGCAGCTATCAACCAAGTATCTGCTCAACGTGCTAAACTTGGTGCAGTTCAAAACCGTCTAGAGCACACAATCAACAACCTTGGTGCTTCTGCTGAAAACTTAACAGCTGCTGAGTCTCGTATCCGTGACGTTGACATGGCGAAAGAAATGAGTGAGTTCACAAAGAACAACATTCTTTCTCAAGCATCTCAAGCAATGTTAGCACAAGCAAACCAACAGCCACAAAACGTACTTCAATTATTACGTTAATGAAAAAGCCCCAATAAAGGGGCTTTTTTTAGTTCAATCAAATGACAGCAAGTGCTCTAGACGAAAGTCAGGAACCGCTTCATGGAAAAAAGCTCGGTTGCCTTCATCGTTCTTTTGATCCCATTGCTTCCACCATTCGGCGGTTTCTCCTGAGGTGTCAGCTTGAATCATGTCGTGCAGCTGTTCTAAGTTGATGATTTCTCTCGGTTCTGTTAAGAAAGAATGCATTCGGTGATACACCTCAAGACGTTCAGGCTGTTTTGTGACAATGGCGTATTGTACGTAGCGATTTAAAAATTCCTGTACGAACGTCAAGTGGGGTATGGTTGTTTCTCCTTTTAACTCAACACCGTCCCAAGCCATATCAGCAATTGCACAAAGCCACCAGCCAAGATCACTCACTTGCTGCATTTGTTGTAATGTGTCCTTTTCAAAAGACAGCCGCTCATTTTTTTGTGCTTGTTTGAGCATACGGTCAAGTGTTTGTGCTTCAAGAGCTGCTTTGGTCATACCCTGACCATGAATGGGATCTAACGTACATAAGGCATCGCCCATCACCAATAATCCACTTGGCCAATCCTGCATATGTTCATAGTGATGTCTTACGCAAGAAGGTACTCTAAATCCTTTTGGTTTTGTAAAGGGCGTTAAATGGGTGATGGCTTCTGTTATCGCGGGATCGCTCAGAGCAGCGGTTTCTGAATCAAACTGATCAGCATCCGTTGTTGGATAATGTGAACCGCCGGCTGCAGAAAGAAGCACAGCTACTAAATCATGATCTACCCGTTCAAACAGTCCTGTTGGGATTTGCTTGTCTGGTTGGCCAACTACAACCATTGATTGCAGGGGTGGCGCACCTGATGGTATTTGATAGTATCTTGTGCTGTAGCCTAGAAACACACTTAACTCATCAGTCTGTGGTAAGGTGAGTCCAGCGTCTTTCAGCCATTTTGGCAATTTAGACATTCTTCCAGACGTATCAATTACTAAGTTCGCTTTCATTTCATGAATGCTGCCAGGTTTTACTTGCCGGTCCTTCACGATAAGCCCCATGACTTGATTAGTTCCCTCTTTAAACTGAAGGGAGATGGCTTCATGTTTTTCTAAAAACTGCACGCGTTCCTCTGTTACCATTCTTTGCATCAATACCCACTCTAGCATTGCGCGTCTTGTGACGGCGGTTTCTTCTCTATCAGTGAGCGTTAATTCGCCATCTTTTGTGATAAATCGAGAGGTTTGATGCATGGTATTAAATCCGCCCATTGCCAGTAATTCTTTTGTATAACCAGGAAATAGACGTTCAACGATTTGCTTGCCAAGTGGCAACATTCTATGTGGGTGAAAGGCTTGAGGAGTGCCGAGACGATTCTCAGGAGAGTCCGGCAGTTCATCCTTTTCAATAATCAATACTTGATGATAAAACGTTGATAAAACTTTTGCAGCGAGCATCCCGGTGATACCTCCGCCAATGACGATTGCCCGCTCATATTTCATGGGTTGTGTCAAAACATGCGCCTCCATTGAATACACAAAATGGTTACATGACCATTTCATCATATGTTGATTCATTAATTATAGCAAATTTCCGCTTGAATATAGAAAGGAAACGTACTTCTTTTTACTCGTAAATATGAAGAATTTCTTCAATCATTATTATTATTTTTAAAAAGTAACTATTAATTTAAGAAGAACGACCGATAAACTATATAAGGGGGTAGAGAAATTGGATATACTACAGAGTATTGTGACAGCAGCACCTTATATGATGCAGATTTTAAAAAACGAAGTGACGATGGGTGTCATTGATCGAGAGAAATTTTTGCTGTATTTGCCATCGAAAGATGTAGATTTTCAAATTCGTGCTGGAGAACTTATTAAACCAGATGATTTAAATATGAAAAAAGCGCTTAGAGGTGAGACATCAAGTATGTTTGTGCCTGAATCGGTTTACGGAATACCGTTAAATGCAATGGGGCTTCCAATTTTTGATGAAAATCAACAAGTGATCGGCGCACTCGCTTTAGGTTTTCCGCTTAAAAATCAATTAGAGCTTGAAGCATATATGGAGTCATTAAATGACATCATTCATAGTATTCAAGAAAAGGTGCATGTGGTGGCGGCGCATTCAGAGGAGCTTTCTGCGACAAGTGAGGAAATGACCTTACAAACGCAGCAAACACTTGAAAGCTCGAAAAAAACATCCGATATTACAAAGATGATTAAAGGGATTTCGAAACAAACGAGTTTGCTAGGATTGAATGCGTCAATCGAAGCAGCCAGGGCAGGAAAAGAAGGGGCTGGTTTTAGTGTTGTAGCCAGTGAGGTTCAAAAGCTTTCAAGTGAAACTTCACGTGCAACAGAAAATATCGAAAGCTCTTTACAAGGAATTTCCTCCAATATACATACATTACTTGAGAGTATGGGACATATGAAAGGTTCATCAGCAGAGCAGGCTTTACTTGTAACAGAGTTTAGTGAAATTGTGGAACGACTGACAATCGTAAGTAAAGAAATGAAAGAATTTATGCAGCATGTGATGTCAACGTAAAAAACGAATCCAAGAGGGATTCGTTTTTTAATACGCTATTTTCTTTTGTTCCGATCAAAGCGATAATCGTATGTTTCACCCTTTACCACATTTAAAAATTCATGCCCGATTTGAACAAGCTGTCCATTTTTCCACTTGATGAGGGGGTCTTTATCAGGGTATTTCCAGTAAATCGTTTTCTTTCGGTGGGTGAGCTTGTTTTCAATTTCTGCTCTAACTGCATTCTCCTTTAGTTTCCCTCCGCTATGTCGATAGGTGTTGATGATATATGTTCCGTCAGGTGATGTCATCGAGCGGATAAAGGTTCCGTGAGATACGCCTTGAAGAGAAAAGCATTTCCAGTAAATGATGCCAGCGAAGCTAAGGAATAAGATGACAAGGGTGATGGTGGTTTTCTTTTTTAACATGAATTCCTCCAGATGTAGATCACAATATTTCTAATTTATGAGAGAGAATGCAAAAAGATTCATATAGTCCAAAAGTTCTATTCATTTCAATTATCGGTCATTTTTTCTCAAAATTCAACAGATAGCCGTAAAGATAAGGAAAATTTAAGGATGTTTTATGTTGATAGGTCATTCGAAATCCCTTTACAAAAGAATTTAAGATCAGTAGACTTATGCTCATATAGAGAAATGGGGAAGATGGAATGACGCAAATCATTGATACATATCAAAGTTATGAAGAGCTTTCCGCTCATGAAAGAGAAGGAATCGATTATCAAATTCTTCACGAGCGGAAAGGTGACCAGCTTTTGGTTTTATCCCCTCATGCCGGAGGAATTGAATCTGGCGTGAGTGAGCTCATTCATGAAATCGCAAGTAATCAGTCTATGTATTTATTTGAAGGCCTTAAAGTGAAAGGCAATCATGTGCTTCACATTACAAGCACACGTTTCGATGAGCCGGTCTGCCTTTCTCTAGTGCATACCCATCATTACACGTTTGCGCTCCATGGCTACGGGGAAACGGAGATGCTTCAAACATTAGTGGGCGGGACAGACAGAGAAAGAGCGGCGGAAACAGTGAAACGTTTAACGCTTAATGGCTTCCAAGCAGTGCTGCTATCTGAATCTGATCGTTATTCTGGAACACATCCTCACAATATCAATAATCAATGTCTGACGGGAAAAAGTGTACAACTTGAAATCAGTCAGGCGCAAAGAAGAGCATTCTTTCAAGACTTCAGACGGCGCTATCGCCGCGAAACGCAAAATGAGCAATTTTATCGGTACACAAATGTACTCAAGCAAGTATTAAACCTGTATGAATAAACGCCTGTTCCCCTATGCAGAGAGGCTTACGTTTGATAAACAGCTTCTTTTTCCGCGACCTTTTCGGCTTTCATTAAATAAGATGTAAACTCTTGTTGGAAGCGAATGCCGGCTTTCCGCTGTTCGAATAAGGCCAGCCGCTTTTCAGCGAAAGCCCAGGTGACGTGAAATGTTTGCGCAATGTGCAAAATGGCTTGCTGCCGAAGGTTTGGAAGCTTCATTTGCATCAGCATAAAGGTCGGTACACAAAAGTGATACATGAATTGTTTAGCTTGAAACTCTTGCAGTTCTCGAAAGAGTTTGTGCATCTTGAAATGATTGCCTGCATGCTTGAGCACATGACAAAGCTCGTGGGCAAAATCCTGCCATTGTTCCTCAGACGATAGAGATCTGTTTAATATAATACTGTAAAGACCTTGATGTTTGATCATCATGCTGCCAGTATCCTCATAGTGGACCCATACATGAAATTCAGAAGCGATCCTTTGCATGTCTCTATAAGCAGGACCGCTTATTTGTAATTTGGCATATAACCGCTTAATCTCTTCTTCTAAATGGGTTAAAAATCCAGTCATTTAAAAACCTCCAAGCAAACGTATGTTCTGTTTTTGGTGTAAAAGAAAAGTCCATATAGGACTAAATAGCTAATTGAGCTATTGCTTACTTTTAATATCGGCTTATTTTTAACAATTTTAACATAAAATCAAGGAAAAATGGAATTAATTCCTGTTTTTTTCTGCATTTTTACGTTTTTCACTACTAAAAAGAGTGGATTGAATTCAAATTTTACCATAGTCTTATCACTAAAACAAATACATGTTGTCTTACGAACGCCACCAATTGATGAGAAAGATCAATTCAATCTAGCAAAAGGGAGTGCAGAACATGGTAGAAATTTATCAAGATTTTATTCCAGTTGGAAACGGAAACCGCCCAGGATACGCCATGACACCGATGTATGTGACGGTGCATAACACAGCAAACACATCAAAAGGAGCGGATGCGAAAAGTCATGCGGCATATGTGAAACGCCCAACGACAGAGGTGAGCTGGCACTTTACAGTGGATGATCATGAAATTTTTCAGCATCTGCCGTTAAATGAAAATGGCTGGCATGCAGGGGACGGACAAGGCAATGGTAATCGAAAGTCGATCGGCATTGAAATTTGTGAAAATGAAGATGGGAATTTCCAGCAAGCGGTCAAACATGCGCAATGGCTCATCCAAAAGCTGCTGAAAGAACATAACATTCCACTAGCTAACGTGGTTACACATCAGCACTGGTCTGGAAAAGCATGTCCACGCCTGCTTCTTGCTACATGGGATGAATTTAAAAAAGGAATTGAAACGGCAGGAGACCCTGAGACGGTCATCACGTATGTCGTCAAAAGCGGGGATACGTTAACGAGTATTGCTAAAGCTCATGACGTCACAGTTCAGGATCTACAGAAGTGGAATAACATTAGCGACCCGAACAAGATTCAAATTGGACAGGTTCTTAAAATTTATCGAAATGATGGAAAAATGATGTATGAGCTGCCGGATGGGATTTTAAAGGTGACTTCGCCTCTAACGAAGGGAGAGCACGTACGCCTCGTCCAAAAAGCGCTTGCTGCCGTTTATTTTTATCCTGATAAATCGGCTGCAGATAAAGGCATCGATGGTGTTTACGGAGAAAAAACGGCGAATGCCGTGGCACGCTTTCAGCTGGTGAACGGTCTGACAAGTGATGGGGTATACGGTCCTAAAACGAAGGAAAAGCTGCTTAAACTATTAAATCAGTGAGTGTTTCTGTTTGTATGATTGGATGGCTGTTTCACTTTTTTCAATTAATCGCCTAGTATATGGGGATGGCTGATATTCGGCAAACTGAACATATCTTAGTTGTTTGATTTTCTTTTTCATTTTGGCACCTCAATCGTTGCAGCGTATAGCGTATTGTATGCAAGTCTATGTAAAAATGGAATCAGGACGCGGATTTCGTTCCGCGTCCTTTAGTGTAATCAAGCCTTTTTGTTTTTATACTCATCGAGAAGCTGTTCATTCTTTTTAAAAATTCGCTCAGTATGGGGGCTTACCTTATAATCGGCCATACTGATATGGCGTTTTTTCTTTAAAATTTTAAAAGGGTTTTTCTTAGGATTGTTGTTATCCCCTTGAAGTGCGTGGTCCATCTTCATCACCTTCCTCTTCGTCAGGCAAGATTAGGTCATAAATTGTTGTAAGTGATGTCATTAATAAATAGTCGAACTCCGTGACAATCTCATCGGAGGTGAGCTTAATGACAAAATGAGCATCTGCTACAGAAAATGGGATGAGCACCAAATGACCGAAATCATCATAATATACTTCCTGCCTGTCAAGCTTCGCCTGAATGAGAGCCCGCTGGTCAAGTGTCCGAAGCAGGTCATCTTTTTGTTCCTGCGTATCGTATGGACAAAGCACCGCTTGAATATTCATCTTGTCGGCAAAAGAATAAATTAGCCGCTCAATTCCCTCTATATATGCCTCTACACTTCCATAATATACATGGATCGGTTCATTTTTCAATAGGTATTGGTACGTTTTTAGTTTATTAAGGTAAGAATGAAGCAGATCGTTATTTTGTTCAAGGAGTTGATGGGTGTCGGTTTCCAGCTCATGATTTCCGAGTTTCTTAATATAGGAGCTAAGAAAGATGAAAGCATCGGTTAATGCGAAAAAAACGGCAATGATCAAGTAGTGCATCCAATCAGTGAAGATAGAAGAAGGATCATTTGTCCAGTACACGACAGCACCCGCTACATAAATCCAATACCACGTTTTACGAATGGCAAACATCTTTTCTTTTACTTTTTGTTCAAAGCGCCATACCGCAAATACATACACAGCAAGAGCACCTAGCAATAACCATACAGTCAATTGAAAAAATAATAGCATGTTCTTCTCTCCCATAGACAGATGATTACTTGTTTATTTCTATGGATATGATTGGAAACCCTGCTTCATGAAAAAATGTCCTGCGGGGAAAGGATATTTAAGTGTGCAGACAAATAAAAAAAGACCTGTCAGACAGGTCTTTGAAATTAGAGAATCGCATTTAACACAAAGTATATAAGAGCTCCTAGAGTTCCTGAAATCGGTAATGTAATCACCCAAGTGACAAGCATACGTTTTGCCGTACCCCAGTTTACCCCTTTGACTCTGTGTGCAGAACCTACACCTAGAATAGAAGATGAGATCACGTGAGTGGTACTAACAGGTAAGTGAATAAACGTCGCACCGAAGATAATAGCTGCACCCGTTAAGTCGGCAGATACTCCGTTTACTGGACGAATTTTCATAATTTTACCGCCGACTGTTTTGATAATCTTCCAGCCGCCAATAGAAGTACCGAGTCCCATTGCAAGCGCACAAGAGAATTGTACCCAGAAAGGAATGTCGTCTGTTGTATGCAAATTACCTGCAATTAAAGCCATCGTAATAATTCCCATCGCTTTTTGCGCATCGTTTGTTCCATGGGTATACGATTGCAGTGCAGCCGTTAAAATTTGAACACGTCGGAATTGTTTATTTGTTTTTGCGAGATTGTTGTTTCTAAATATAATTTTGATAATGGTATACACGATATATCCCAATACGAAAGCTAGGATAGGTGAAAGCAAAAGGGCTTGAATGATTTTAATGAATCCCGAATAGTTTAAAGCGCCAAAACCAGCAGAGGCAATAACCGCTCCTGCAATTGATCCGATTAGTGCATGTGAAGAACTACTCGGAATCCCGTAATACCAAGTAAGCAAGTTCCATGTGATGGCGGCAATTAAAGCAGCCAAGATCACAACAGAGCCGTTTTGAAGTGTAAATGGATCTGCGATATCTTTTGTAATGGATTTTGCCACACCTGTAAATGTCATTGCTCCTAAGAAGTTCATGAACGCTGCCATGATAATCGCATGTCTAGGCTTTAATGCCTTCGTTGAAACTGAAGTCGCAATGGCATTTGCTGTATCGTGGAACCCGTTAATGAAATCAAAAGCAAGTGCACAAATGACAATAAGTATGGTAAGGATGAGTAATGTGTCCATGTTTAACTAACCCCGTTACGCATTCTTCATAATGATTGTTTCTAGATTGTTGGCAACACTTTGACAGGAATCAGCGATTTCTTCAAGTGTTTCGTAAATTTCTTTGTATTGAATCACCTTAATTGGATCTGTTTCTTTTCCAAACAAGTTCTTTAATGATTTACGATGAAGATTGTCACAATTATGTTCAATCTCTTTAATCTTGATTGCGTGCGGATGAATATCTTTCAAGCGATTTTCAGCTAGTAAATCAATTGTGATTAAAATTTCTTTCGCACACTCTCTGATGTAGTGGCTGAATTTGTCGATATGTTCGTCAGAGCTTGTGATTGAGTAAATTTCTAATGTTGCGGAAAAATGCTCAATTCCATCTAAAACATCATCGAGGCTATTCGTTAATTGAAGAATGTCTTCACGTTCAATCGGTGTAATAAAGGCTTTGTTCAGCTCTTTAATCATGGTATGAACATGATTATCACCTTTTGTCTCATATTCCTTCAATGTGTCAGAAAATTCTTTCAGAGTGGTTTGATTTGTTACTTTATAGCTAACAAAATACTCAGCAGTTTCATCTAAATTTTTAGCAATTTCCGTTAACAAGACGGAAAACTTGTCTTTTTTCCTTTTTAACATGTAAAAACCCTCCATTGTATAAATGAGACAATGCACACATCAAATAATTATATATTCTTTTGTCGAAAAAAAACAGGTGTAGTCGAAAATTTCTTCACTTTTTCTATTTGATCTTATTCTGACCTAAAGATGTGATCTCAACACACCTTTTTCTAAAAGGGGAAAAGCAACGAAAAAAGCGGGCCATTTTTGGCACCGCTTATAGGCTAAGAAGCCGAATGAATCAGCTTAAACCTTTCACAAACAAGAAGCATATCCTCTTTGAAATCTAATCCGTATGATTGGAGTGCTTCTGTGAAAAATTCTTTATGTTCTCTATACCAATAGTCATAAGATAAATCGCCTTCACCTTCTGCTTTTACAAATGATTCGGGGACTTCATTCATTGGCATGACATCTACATGTGTAATTTCAATGATGGCTTTTGGCTCTTCCTGGCTATCCAAAATGACCGCATATTGTCCGGGTTTTGGAAGCGGCTCCTGTTCCTTTTCATAAAACAGGTGTCCAGAACAAGTGGCTGTTTTCTTTCCTTGCTTGACAAGATCAAGTAAATGATCTGGATCTGATCCGAATGCCCACGCCGATACAAATGCGTCAGCGGGTGCTTGTTCTGATTTCTCTTTCCAATAGTCTTCCCAAAATAATCTGCTTTTGTTGTTCACCGTTTTTTCCCCCTCTTTGTTGTATTTATTATACCTTGAACCCGAATCGTTGGAAATGCTGTGTCTTTATTCCTAATGATCGAGTGCGTCATATGTTTTGAAAAACAATGTCTGATTTGGGAAATGTAGGATGATAGGATGAAAATTTTAGAAATTTTAGAATAATCTATTGTATTCTGGTCAAGAAGTCGGTAAGGTCAAAGTAAGAATATGGAAGGGGTGTTGTTCATGAAACGCATTTCTCTAACTGTTTTGTCCATATGTCTGTTTGTTTTCTCGTTTTTTCTGCCTGTCAGCCAAGTCAATGCGAACGAATCTCATGGGAGTAAAGTAGCTGTTGGTAAAGATGGCATGGTTGCTACTGCTCACCCGCTGGCATCAGAAGTAGGTGCTGATGTATTGAAGAAAGGTGGAAACGCAGTGGATGCTGCTGTTGCCATCCAGTACGCACTGAATGTGACAGAGCCAATGATGTCTGGAATTGGCGGCGGTGGTTTTATGATGGTTTATGATGGAAAGACAAAAGAAACGTCCATCATCAATAGTAGAGAACGAGCACCACAGGGCGCAACACCTGACATGTTTTTAACGGACGAAGGAAAAGTCATCCCATTTGCTGAGCGGTCTACACACGGTAATGCGGTTGGTGTTCCAGGGACAGTAAAAGGTCTCGAGGCAGCATTGGATAAGTGGGGGACCCGTTCGATGAAGGAATTGATTGAGCCTTCCATTCAGCTTGCAGAGGATGGATTTGAAATCGATTCTGTTCTGGCACAAGCCATTGAAGATCATCAAGGGAAGCTGAAAAAAACGGCTGCAGCGCCAATCTTTCTTCCAGATGATCAGCCGCTCAAAGAAGGCGATCTGCTTGTACAGCCAGGCCTTGCCAAAACATTTAAGCTCATTGCGAAAAAAGGAAGTAAAGCATTTTATGAAGGAAAAGTAGCAAAGGCACTTGCAAATACAGTCCAAGATTTTGGCGGAACGATGACAACTGATGACATTGGTCGTTATGAGGTCAAGACTGACAAGCCTATCTGGGGGGACTATAAAGGATACCAGCTTGCAAGTATGCCTCCACCAAGCTCAGGCGGTGTGTTTATGCTGCAAATACTCAAAATACTAGATCACTTCAATCTATCACAATATGACCCCAAATCATTCGAAAAATATCAGCTGCTTGCTGAAACAATGCATCTCTCCTATGCTGACCGTGCTGCATATGCAGGCGACCCCGAATTCGTAGATGTTCCACTAAAAGGACTACTAGACGATGATTACATTTCAAAAAGAGCTTCTCTCATTCAATTAGATCAAATGAATAAAAACCCGAAAGAAGGAGATCCATGGGCTTATGAGGATGAAAAAAATCCATCCCCGATTGTCCCGCAGCCAGAAGATAAAACCATTGGCGAGACCACTCATTTTACTGTTGCCGATCAGTGGGGAAATGTCGTGTCATTCACAACAACCATTGAACAGTTATTTGGTACAGGGATTCTTGTTCCGGAATATGGCTTTTTCTTAAACAATGAACTAACAGATTTTGACGCAAGACCAGGCGGAGCAAATGAAGTCCAGCCGAATAAACGTCCATTATCCAGTATGACCCCGACGATCATATTCAAAGATAACGAGCCGGTCATGACTGTTGGCTCACCTGGAGGAACGACCATTATTGCTTCTGTTTCACAAACCATCCTAAACTTGCTTGAATACGATATGGAGCTTCAAGATGCAGTGGAAGAGCCGCGGATATATACAAACAGTCCAACTTCTTACCGTTACGAAGTAGGAGTTCCCCTTGATGTGAGAACGAAGCTAAATGACATGGGTCACCGTTTTGGCAGTTCGCCTATTGATATAGGAAATGTGCAAGCCTTACTCATTGATCGAAAAGCAGGGACTTTTACTGGAGTTGCTGACTCCTCGAGAAACGGAACCGCTGTTGGTGTCAATTTAAAGCTATCTGCCGATTAAAACCATTTCCCGGGAAAAGAAGCGCCTCTGCAAGATGGCGTTTCTTTTTTTGTTTAATTAAAAAACAGAGTTGACACCTGTGAATAGTTTGAATAATATATAGACTAACATCAATCATACATAGCTGATCGGACAACCGAAGGCTCTTGGCAATTTGAAGTGCAGGACTGTAATGTATTTCAAGTGGCTAAGGGTCTTTTTTGCGTATGAAACGGCAAGGTTGGTGTCACTATTATTTGATAACAGGGGAGCGGGATAACGTGAAAAAGTGGAAATGGGTCTCGGTTGTAACCATCGTAGTGGTCTTGGCTGTGACGAGTGCTGCGTGCTCAAACGCAAACGAATCCTCAAAGCAAAAGGGGAAGGTTGAGCTGTTAAATGTTTCGTATGATCCTACACGTGAATTGTATCAGGAATACAATCAAGCCTTTCAGACGTATTGGAAAGACAAAACAGGTGAGGATGTCACGATCAAGCAGTCTCACGGTGGATCAGGAAAGCAGGGAAGATCGATTATTGATGGACTCGAGGCAGATGTGGCAACGCTGGCTTTAGGGTATGACATTGATGCGATTGCAGATCGCGGACTGCTTTCGAAAGATTGGCAAAAAGAATTTCCAAATCAGTCAACTCCGTATACATCGACCATTGTGTTTCTTGTGAAGAAAGGGAACCCCAAAAATATTAAAGACTGGGACGACTTGATTAAACCAGGTGTGTCCATCATTACACCAAATCCGAAAACGTCCGGCGGTGCGAGATGGAATTACTTAGCTGCATGGGCATATGCCGATAAAACATTTCATGGGAATGAAGACAAAACAAAGGATTTTGTCAAAAAGCTATATGAACATGTCGAAGTCCTTGATTCAGGTGCACGCGGGGCCACAACGACCTTTGTTGAACGCGGTCTTGGAGATGTGTTAATTGCATGGGAAAATGAAGCCTATTTAACACAGCACGAACTAGGCAAAGACAAATTTGAGATTGTCACCCCATCGATTAGTATTCTAGCAGAGCCGCCTGTTGCGGTCGTCGATCAAAATGTGAAACGTAAAGGAACAGAGAAAGTGGCAAAGGCTTATTTAGATTATTTATATTCTAAAAAAGGGCAGGAAATTGCGGCGAAAAACTATTATCGTCCTAGAAATCAAGAAGTCTTAAACAAATATAAAGACCAGTTTAAAAAGATTGATATGGTGACGATTGATCAAGCATTTGGCGGGTGGAGAAAGGCGCAGAAAAGATTTTTTGATGATGGCGGCTTATTTGATCAAATATACAGCGGACAAAAATAGGGGGCGATGTGATGAAGAAAACACATGCAGCCGCCAATAAAAGAAAACGTATATTGCCTGGATTTGGGCTGAGCCTTGGGGTGACACTCGTTTATGTGAGTGCGATTGTCGTCATTCCTTTATCCATGGTATTTATTTGGACGGCTTCATTAGGAGCAGAGGGGATTTGGAAGGTGTTTACCGATGCAAGAGTATTGAAGTCGCTTCAGCTGACCGTGACTACTTCCTTTGCAGCTGCTCTCATCAATGCAGGGTTTGGTGTACTGATTGCCTGGGTTCTCGCCAGGTACACATTTCCCGGAAAGAAAATTTTAGATGCTCTCATCGATTTGCCTTTTGCGCTCCCAACGGCTGTTGCGGGTATCGCTCTCACCACCCTTTATTCTCCAAATGGGTGGATTGGTCAATTTCTGCATTTAAAGGTGGCATACACACCGATTGGGATTATTTTGGCACTTATTTTTATCGGCATACCATTCGTTATCCGAACCGTTCAGCCTGTGATAGAAGGGCTGCAGCAGGAAGTGGAAGAGGCTGCGGCGATTCTTGGTGCGACAAGGAGACAGACCTTTTTTCACGTGCTGCTACCAGCCTTGTTTCCTGCGGTGATGACTGGATTTTCACTTGCGTTTGCAAGAGCACTAGGGGAATATGGCTCTGTTGTGTTTATTGCTGGAAATATTCCGTTTAAAACAGAAATTACACCGCTGATGATCATGTCCAAGCTTGAACAATATGATTATCATGGTGCAGCAGCGATTGCATGCTTGATGCTGATTCTTTCGTTTTTCATCCTGTTATTGATTCACGGCATTCAGTGGTATGTTGAGCGGAAAAAACAAGTATACGTGAGGTGAAACCATTGGAGAGAGAGCTTAGTCATCGGCATCATGTTCAGTATAAAAGTCCTGTAACCGAATCTAAAACGGTAAAAATCCTATTAATTACGGTGGTGTACGCTTTTTTGATTTTATTTTTACTCATACCGCTGATCGCCGTGTTTTCAAAGGCATTCGAGAAAGGGTGGAGTTCATACCTTATGGCCATCTCACATCCAGATACACTAGCGGCGATCAAATTGACCATTTTCATTGTCGTCGTTACCTTGCCGCTTCAAATGATCTTCGGGGTGAGTGCTGCATGGCTTATCACAAAATTTAACTTCCGCGGCAAACGTTTGTTAACGACTGTAATTGACCTCCCGTTTGCCGTTTCGCCTGTGATTGCTGGACTTGTATTTGTGCTTTTATTTGGTTCAAACGGGCTTTTAGGACCTTGGCTTATGGAGAATGGATGGAAAGTCATTTATTCTGTACCAGGCATGATTCTAGCAACCATATTCGTGACATTTCCGTTTATTGCTAGAGAATTAATCCCGTTTATGCAGCATGAAGGCATTCATGAGGAGGAAGCATCACTCACACTTGGTGCAAACGGATGGAAGACTTTTTTCCTTGTGACACTCCCAAATATCAAATGGGCTCTTTTTTACGGCGTTATTTTAGCCGGGGCAAGAGCGATTGGTGAATTTGGTGCTGTGTCGGTTGTATCAGGTCATATTCGAGGGATGACCAATACGATGCCGCTTCATATCGAAATTTTATACAATGAGTACCAATTTCAAGCCGCTTTTGCTGTGGCGTCTCTTATGGCATTTGTGGCAGTCATTACTTTAATCATTAAACAAATCATTCAGCAGAGGGATCACCGGCTTGGCAAGCGGTCAACATAAATGGAGGAGGGATCGGCCTTGGGGATTACAGCAAAACAAATCTCAAAACAATTTGGTCAGACAAAGGTTTTGCAAAACGTGGATTTATCGATAAGAAATGGTGAATTGATTTCTTTATTAGGACCATCTGGCTCTGGAAAGACGACGTTATTAAGAATCATTGCAGGTCTTGATTACGCCAATAACGGGCAAGTTTTATTCGGAGATCAGGATTACACACACATTCCAGTACGAAAACGGCAAATCGGTTTTGTGTTTCAGCAATATGCACTTTTTCGAAATATGACGGTTTTTGATAATGTGGCATATGGGCTGAAAATTAAACCTAGAGGAGAAAGACTGTCTAAAAAAGACATCAAAGAGCGGGTGCATGAGCTTTTAGAGGTTGTTCAGCTCACGCAGTATGAGCAGCGTTATCCAGAGCAGCTGTCAGGCGGACAAAAGCAGCGTGTAGCACTGGCACGAGCACTTGCCGTTCAGCCGAAGGCACTCCTCTTAGATGAACCCTTTGGCGCTCTTGATACAAAGGTGAGGAAAGAATTAAGGCATTGGCTGAAAAAAGTTCATCGTGACTTTCAAATGACCACTATTTTTGTGACACATGATCAAGAAGAAGCATTCGATATTGCTGATCGTGTCGTGGTGATGAATGAAGGAAGAATCGAAAAAATTGGCACAAAGGAAGAAATGGCAGTACAGACAGACAATCTATTTGTATCTGAATTTTTAGATATAGGAAGCCACATTTAACAAGAAGTATAGAAGGCGAGTAGAGAAAGACGCAGTGATCACTGCGTCTTTTTTTATAAAAATTTCCCTAGGAACATTGACTTATAATTTTGAATATTATAATATCTTTACAAAGGTAACAATATTGAACATTTTTCATAACATATAATTGTAAGCGCTTTATAAAAGGTTCTATTCTAAAATGTTCATTCTTTTTGTTACATGTGTTCATATTTATACCAAATGAAAGGGGTGGTTGTTTGAATAACTTGTTTGAGTTAAATGAACAACTGATTACGCTGCAGTTCGAAGCATCTTCGAGAGAGGAGGTGACGACATACTTAGCAGACAGGTTAGAAGCTGGAGGGTACATTAAATCGAGCTATTTACCTGCAGTGCTTGAAAGAGAAAAAACATATCCTACAGGTCTCCCGCTTGCAACTTTTGGGGTAGCGATTCCGCATACAGATCCTGAGCATGTGAACAAACCGGCGATTAGTGTTGCTACATTAAAGGAACCTGTCGTGTTTCATAAGATGGGGAGCCCCGATGAAACAGTGCAAGCCAAAATTGTGTTTGTCCTAGCAATCTCTGAGCCTAGTAAGCAGCTTGTGATGCTCGAGAAGCTGATGACACTTTTTAGAAAAGAAGAAGTGATGACAAAGCTGTCTCACATGACCTCTTATGAAGAAGCGGCTCACTTGCTTCAACAAGAGCTAAACCAATAATCATTCATGAAATAATGTAAGCGCTTTATCTGAAAAATTCAGGAGGTGGATGTATGATCAAGCAAGCCGTCGATTTTATATTAGACCTTGGACCAACTATTATGCTCCCGATTATTATGACGCTTTTCGGTATGATTTTAAGACAGGGCTTTAAGAAATCTTTCCGAGCCGGTATTACGATCGGAATTGGATTTGTCGGTGTCAATCTTGTCATTAATTTGCTCGTGAGCGGTCTTGGGCCAGCAGCGAAAGCTATGGTTAATTCCCTTGGGCTAAAGCTCGATATTTTGGATGTTGGATGGCCGATTGGCGCTGCCATATCCTTTGGTACACCTGTTGCCCCGCTCATGATTCCTCTTGTGCTTTTGTTAAATGTGATTTTATTGTCCGTAAACTTCACGAAAACACTGAATGTGGATATTTGGAACTTCTGGCATTTAATTTTCGCAGCCTCTGTTACTTACTACGCTTATCATAATATGTTCTTGGCTCTTGCTGTTGGCTTGATTGTTTCTGCGATCACGCTTAAATTAGCCGATTGGACAGCGCCGACAATCGAACACCATTTTGGATTAAAAGGCGTATCGATGGCTCATGCTGAAACGGTCAACTTCGCACCGCTGATGTATGCGTCCAACCGCGTCATTGATAAAATTCCTGGTTTAAACAAAATTCATGCTGATCCAGAAACATTAAAGAAACGCTTTGGCATCTTTGGCGAACCGCTTGTGATGGGTCTCATACTTGGTATCATTATTGGTCTTCTCGGCGGCTATGATGCAAAAGGCGTGATGACACTCGGGATTCAAATGGCAGCAGTTCTTGTCTTAATGCCAAGAATGGTTGCGTTATTAATGGAAGGACTGATTCCAATCTCTGAGGGCGCTCGTTCTTATATTCAAAAGCGTTTCCCAGGGAAAAATGTCTATATTGGTTTAGATACAGCAATTGTCATTGGTCATCCAGCGAATATGGCGGTAGCCCTTTTAATGGTGCCGATTACGATTTTGCTCGCTGTTGTTCTGCCTTACAATGGCATGCTTCCGTTTGCTGACTTATCGGTTCTGCCATTTACAGTTGTCTGGGCAGTAGCAGCCGCTCGTGGAAATATTATTCGCGGCCTTATTAACAGTGTTTTTACATTAATGATTGTCTTCTTTATCGCAACGAACCTTGCACCGCTTGCAACAACCATGGGGAAAGCCGTCGGCTTTGATTTCCCAGAAGGGGCAAACATGATTTCAGGTATTGACCTTGGTTCTCACGTCATTCCTTGGATCATGGTGAGACTTCTTGATCCGAGCAACCCTTACTTTATTGCAGCGATTATCTGTGCTCTGGCTTATGCGCTTCTATGGTACTGGGTGCGAAATGATATTAAAAAGCAGTATGCAAAAGAAATGGGCTTAGATCAGAAAGAACAATAAATGAGCTGGAGGGATTCTAATGGCGAAGAAAATATTAGTATCATGCGGAACGGCAGTTGCAACATCAACGGTTGTGGCTAAAAAGGTAGAAGAGACATTAAAGGAAAAAGGATATGATGTCGTGGTGGAACAATGTAAGGCATCTGAAGTCCCGCAAAAAGCAGAGGGTGCTGATTTAATTGTGACGACAACACCTGTTAGTGATACAAAAGGAACGCCTGTGATTCAAACATTATCCTTTTTAACTGGATTTGGTATTGAAGATGATATCGAGAAAATCATAGAGCATATCAAGTAGAGAGCTATTTTCTGAAGGAGCTTTCGCGGCTCCTTCTAGTGATTTGAAAGGAGGAAGTCTCATGCAGCATCATGCTTATAGCCGAACGTCTGCAGTGTTGTCTATTTTTCTTCCGGCTGTGCTCATCTGTCTGTTTTTTCTCTGGTCTCTTTATACGTTATGGTCAGCAGGACCTGAGCCGTTAGCAGTGTTAGGCGTTTATACACTGCCGATTCTCATGCTGTCTAGTATCACAGGACTGAACCAGCCGACAAATGTCGTCATTAGTGAAGATCAACTGAAGATAGGGGCTTTTGGCAGATGGCACACATATGCTGTGTCTGATATTAAAGGAAAGCTTTTTTTAAAGCCATATCCTCATATCGGGAAAGTCTATGTCAGGGTGGGACCAGCCCGGATATTCGGAGGGCGTTACTGGATATCAAGTGAGATGAGTGAGTACAAACAGCTTGTGCAAACGTTACAGGATTTTGCGAAGGGTGATGAAAAGGAGGATGCCGCTACATGAAATCAGCTGTCTTTTATTCTTCAGAGGACATTCGGTATGAGGAGCGGAACCGGCCAGTCATCGGTGATGATGAAGTTCTGTTAAAGCTGCGAGCCTGCGGCTTATGCGGAACGGATATTTATAAAGCAACGCATGAGACAGTACCTCCTGGGACCGTGCTGGGACATGAAATCGCTGGTGATGTTGTCGAGACCGGCACACGCGTGACAAATGTCCAGACGGGAGACAGGGTCTATGTGGCGCATCATGTGCCTTGTTTCACCTGTGACTTTTGTCAAAAGGGATTCTATACGATGTGTCCGCAGTTTACAGCCACAAATGTAGAGCCAGGAGGGTTTTCAGAATATATCCGTATACCTGCTTTGCATGTCAAGCACACGATGGGCAAGCTTCCTAAAGACGTATCGTATGAGCAAGGGGCGATGGTAGAACCCGTTGCCTGTTGCCTGCACGGGTTTGAACGAGCACCTGTTCATCCAGGAGATTCCGTCTTGATCCTTGGAGCGGGGCAAATTGGCTGTATTCAATTGCAGCTTGCCAAATATTATTTAGCTGGAAAAGTGATGATAACAGATGTGAATGAGAACAGGCTGCTGCGTGCGAGAAGTTTAGGTGCAGATGCCGCTTTTCATCCAGCAGCTGAACCAGTGGAAAACCGGGTGATGAAAGAAACAAATGGAAAGGGAGCAGACCTCGTTATTATTTCTGTTGGAAGCAGTGCGCTTTTAAAAGAGGCGTTTCAAGCTGTAGCGCGAGGCGGGACGATTTTGGTGTTTGCTCATTTTCCAAAGGGAGATGTGGCCATTCCTGCTGAACGATTTTTCAATGATGAAGTGAAGGTAGTAGGAGCCTATTCATCGCATCCATATCATTATCGTGAAGCCCTTGAGCTTCTGAAAGCAAAAGTGGTCAACACTGAAAAGATGGTGACGCACCGTTATCCGTTAAGCCAGCTGCTTCAGGCGATAGAATGTGCAAGGAATCCTGAGGGTGAGAGCGTCAAAATCATGATGTATCCAGATGAATGAGTGTAGGAGATTAAAAGAGAAAGAGAAGTTCTTTGGAAAAGGGCTTTGCCTTTCTCTTTTTTTCTGACAAAAGATGAAAACGCTTAAAAATGAGAGAGAATTGCTTGACTTCGTTGACACTTAAACGTATGATAATTACAAATGTAACATACAAGAACAAATGTAAAGGGGAGAGAAGAAATGCAAAAACAAATCACTTTGCCTGAACAGATTAGTCATGAGAAATTAGCAGATTTATATAAACAAATGTGGTTAGTGAGATATTTTGATGAAAAGGTCGATCAATTCTTTGCAAAAGGACTTATCCATGGCACCACTCATTTATGTGTTGGACAGGAAGCATCAGCTGTTGGATCGATTGCCGTATTAAAAGATAAAGATAAGATCGTCAGCACACACCGAGGACATGGTCACTGTATTGCAAAAGGGGCCGAGGTCAATAAAATGATGGCTGAATTGTTTGGACGTGAAACCGGTTATTGTAAAGGAAAAGGCGGCTCCATGCATATCGCGGACTTAGAAAAAGGAAATCTTGGGGCAAATGGAATTGTTGGCGGCGGTATCCCGCTGGCAACAGGTGCAGCGCTCACATCTAAAATGAAGCAGGAAGGCTTTGTTGTTCTTTGTTTCTTCGGAGATGGTGCCACAAATGAAGGCAGCTTCCATGAAGCTTTAAACCTCGCATCCATTTGGGATTTACCGGTTGTGTTTATTTGTGAAAACAACCAGTACGGTATGTCTGGTCCTGTGAAAGAAATGATCAACATTGAAGATATTTCAACAAGAGCAGAAAGCTACGGAATGCCAGGGAAAACAGTTGATGGAAATGACATGGTTGAAATTATGAACACAGTTGATGAAGCAGTCAGCCGTGCGAGAGCGGGAGAAGGCCCATCACTTATTGAAATGAAAACGTACCGCTGGAAGGGTCACTCTAAGAGTGATGCGAAAAAATACCGTACACGTGAAGAAGAGACAGAGTGGAGACAAAAAGACGGCATCAAACGCTTTAAGTCTCTCTTGATTGAACTGAATGTTTTGACAGAAGAGCAGGCAGCAAGCTTACAGGAAGAAGCGAAGCAGGAAATTGAAGCGTCTGTAGAATTCGCCAAAAACAGTAAAGAACCGTCAATTGACACACTATTAGAGGATGTATACGCCTAATTAGGAGGGGAATCACGTGACAAAAACAACAGTGAGAGAGATTTCATATTTAGAAGCTGTTCGAGAGGCTATGAGTCAGGAAATGAGAGAAAACCAAGATGTCTTCATTTTAGGTGAAGATATTGGCGTATATGGAGGTGCTTTTGGGGTCACGCGCGGCATGATTGAAGAATTTGGTCCAGAGCGCGTTCGCAATACACCTATCTCAGAGGCTGCCATCGCAGGTGGGGCAGTCGGAGCGGCTTTAACCGGTATGCGTCCGATTTTAGAACTTCAATTCTCTGACTTTATTACAATCGCAATGGATCAGCTTGTGAACCAAGCAGCCAAAACACGATACATGTTTGGCGGAAAAGGGAAGGTGCCGCTTGTTGTAAGAACGCCAGCAGGATCGGGAACGGGTGCAGCGGCGCAGCACTCACAAAGCTTAGAAGCGTGGATGGCACATATTCCAGGACTCAAAGTGGTTCAGCCTTCAACAGCCTATGATGCAAAAGGTCTTTTAAAAGCAGCGATGGATGATGACAACCCTGTCATTTTCTACGAGCACAAGCTTTTATATAAAACAATCGGTGAAGTGCCTGAAGAGCAATATTCAATTCCTCTAGGAAAAGCAGATGTGAAAAGAAGCGGGAAAGACGTCACGATTGTAGCAACAGCGATTATGGTTCACAAAGCGTTAGAAGCGGCGAAGGAACTAGAAGCAGAGGGAATCGATGTTGAAATCATTGACCCAAGAACACTTGTCCCATTAGATGAAGAAACGATTATCGAATCTGTGAAGAAAACAGGTAAATGTATCGTGGTTCATGAAGCGGTAAAACGAGGCGGCTATGGCGGAGAGATTGCAAGTATGATAGCGGAAAGTGAAGCCTTTGACTACTTAGATGCTCCAATTAAACGACTTGGCGGTCTTGCGGTTCCAATACCATACAACCCGACGCTGGAAAAAGCGGTCATTCCACAAGTGCCAGATATTATTGAAGCAGCAAAAGAGCTTGTGCGCTCTTAAGTAAAGGGGAGAAGATCATGCCAAAAGAGATATTTATGCCGAAGCTAAGCAGTACGATGGAAGTCGGCACCTTGCTTCAATGGTTTAAAGAAGAAGGAGATTCGGTTGAAATCGGTGAGCCTCTTTTTGAAATTATGACAGACAAGATCAATATCGAAGTGGAAGCCTATGATGATGGTATTTTTCTAAAGAAATATTATGAAGCCGATGATCAAATTCCAGTCAATGCTGTCATTGGATATATCGGAGAGGCAAATGAACAGGTGCCAAGCGAACCGCCAGCACAATCAGATGAAGATTCATCCGGGAGCAGCGAATCGGCTTCATCAGACACGGCTTCATCCAGTTCTACTGAAGCCCCAAAAACACCTAATGAAAAAGTGCGTGCCACTCCTGCGGCGAGAAAAACGGCAAAGGATCATCATGTGGCGATTCATGAGGTATCTGGCACAGGACCTAAAGGCAGAGTTCAAAAGCGGGACGTCGAGGCGGCTGTCCACTCTAATGAGAAAGATCAACGCGTGTCACCTCTAGCAGAGAAAGTGGCTGCTCGTGAAGGAATCGATTTAGCGAATGTTGCTGGATCTGGTGCGCACGGAAAAATTATGAAGAGTGATGTAACGGCAGCAGCTGCACAAACAGCTGAGTCTTCTCCAGTCAAAACACAAAAACTAGCTGGCATGAGAAAAGTGATCGCTGATCGCATGTCACAAAGTGCCTTTACAGCACCGCACGTGACATTAACAAGTGAAATCGATATGACAAAAGCAAAAGAAGTACGCAAACAGCTATTGCCAGCGATTGAAAAAGAGACAGGCTACAGACTGTCGTTCACAGAAATTATCATTCATGCGGTTAGCAATGTACTCACGAGACACCCGCATATCAATATGACGTTTGAACAAAATGAGCTCCATTTCCATGATGATGTGCACATTGGTCTCGCTGTCGCTGTAAAAGATGGCTTAATGGTTCCAGTCATTTCTCATGCGAACCAAAAAGGATTAAAACAGCTGACAAAAGAGGCGAAAGAAATCGGCCGAAACGCACGTGACCAAAAACTGCTGCCAGACCAGCTGAAAGGGTCCACTTTTACCATTAGTAACTTAGGTATGTATGCCATTGATACCTTTACCCCGATTATCAATCAGCCAGAAGTGGCGATCTTAGGCGTTGGGCGCATTCAAGAAAAACCTGTTGTGGTAGATGGAGAAATTCAGGTGCGGCCGATGATGGGCGTTAGTTTATCGTTTGATCACCGAGTGGTAGATGGCGCACCAGCGGCTGCCTTTTTAACAGACCTTAAAAAAGTGCTTGAACAACCATTTGAATTGCTAATGTAGGAGATGAATCGGATGACGAAAACGTATGATCTGACAGTCATTGGCGGAGGGCCTGGCGGGTATACTGCCGCCCTTCAAGCAGCTGAGCGTGGACGGAAGGTCGCATTGATTGAAGAGGATTTTCTTGGCGGTACTTGTTTAAATCGGGGCTGCATTCCTTCAAAGACACTGCTCAAACATGCAGAAGTCATTGAATCAATTGAGAAGGCGAAAAGCTGGGGAATTGAAACAGGTGATTTGGTCCTTTCCTTCGATAAAATGAGAAAGCGCAAAGATGACGTCATTGAAAAGCTCAGAGGCGGAATTGCCTTTTTATTAAAGCAAGGAAAGATTGATGTATATAACGGCAGAGGTACAGCTGTGACAAGACACCAGATTGAGATTGAAAAACAAGATGGTTCAGAATTGATTGAAACGAAAGAGCTCATGATTGCCACTGGATCTTCACCCGCTATTCCGCCAATACCGGGCCTTAAAGACATTCAATTTGACACAAGTGATACGATCTTTGACATCCCAGATATTCCTGCTTCTGTCGTCATCATTGGCGGCGGTGTCATTGGACTTGAGCTGGCTTGTATCTTCCAGAGCCTTCAATCAAAAGTCACGATTATTGAAGCAGCTCCGTCCATTATTCCGCAAGAAGACGAGGAAGCATCTAAGCTGCTAGAAAGAGAATTAAAGAAAAAAGGCATCCATATCGCGAAGAAAACCACTGTGACAGAGGTAACGGAAAGCGAAGGAGTCAAAGCGGTTCATGCATCAGACGATAAAGGGGAGACGCATATCTTTACGGCTGAAAGACTGCTTGTTTGTGTAGGAAGAAGACCTACTGTTTCTGCTGTCAGCCAGCTTGATCTTCAGCTGGATGGTCCTTTTATCAAGGTGAACGACAAGATGCAGACAAGCGTTGAAGGTGTCTATGCAGTTGGGGATGTTGCTGGCGGCTATCAACTGGCTCATGCAGCGATGGCAGAGGCTGCTGTTGCGGTCAGTAATATTTGCGGTGTGTCTGAAAAAATGAATGCTGATATCATGCCTAGATGTATTTATACATTACCAGAGGTAGCAAGTGTCGGTCTGACTGAGAAAGAGGCAAAAGCTAAAGGACTTAATGTGCGGGCGGAACGATTTGATTTAGCGGCAAGCGGTAAAGCACTAGCGGCAGGCGAGCAAACAGGCTTTATTAAATTGGTATACGATACAGTCTATGGTGAAGTGATTGGTGCGACGATGGTTGGCCCGCACGTCACAGAGATGATTTCAGAAGCTTCCTCCTTTATGTATTTAGAAGGAACAGCAGAAGAGATGGCGAAAATGATTCATCCGCATCCGACCATCTCAGAAGGTTTTTATGAAGCAGCACTTGATATCGTGAGTAAGCTGAGAAAATAATGGCCAAACAAGGGATAGGGAGGAGATACGTGTGCACGTCCAGCTTCATCAGAAAGCGGCACTTGTGACAGGTAGCACAGATGGATTTGGAGAAGCCATCTGCCTGGCTTTAGCCCGGGCAGGTGCACATGTTTTTTTACACACGTTTCATGATGAATCAAAGGCTAAAACCATTCGTGAAGACATTCAAAAAATGGGCGGTCATGCGAGTATTATTCAGAATCCGCTGGAAACGCCACGTGATGCGACACGGATGCTGAGGCAAGTGATTGATACATGCGGTAAACTGGATATTCTGGTCAATCAAGCAGAGCAAGGAGCAGGCGCAGAGCTTGATGACGTGAGCCCTGATGGGTGGGTAGATGAAGTGGAATCGGCTGTGAATACCGTCTTTCTTTCCAGTCAGGCTGCCGTATGGCATATGGTTGATCAGAAGCAAGGCTGCATCATTAATATATCGTCATCAGGCAGTATCACAGGTGATGGCGGGATCTCGCATGCTACATCGAATTCTATGCTGAATGCCATGACAAAAGGGTTAGCAAGAGAATTTAAAGACAAAGGCATTCGGGTGCTTGCGCTGCTGCCTCCGCCTCTCGATTTGGTTCCTGATACAGAGCAAATCAAGGAGACTGTGGCACATATGACGGTGTTCCTCAGTACATCCTATGGTGCATTTACAGATGGCGTGGCGATTATGCTTGATGGGGGTGAGAGCGCTGGCTAATGATCAAAAACCAGTTCTCATCGTTGGCGGAGCACAAGGGATCGGAAAAGAAATAGCTGAGCGTTTTTTAAAAGAAGGACAGCCAGTTGCTGTGTCAGATATAGATGAAAAGGGACTTTCGCTCTTAAAGACACAGTATCCTCAGCTGCTGATATTTCAAGCTGACGTTTCATCGTGGGAAAGTGTTCAGCAAATGATATCAGCAGCTGAAAGGGAGCTGGGCGGTATTGCTCATCTTGTGTATTCAGCAGGAATGACAAAATCACTACCTTTTTTAGAAGTCGATTTTTCACTTTGGAAAAAGACACTGGCTGTGAACTTATATGGTCTTTACTATTGCATCAAAGCGTTGGCACCCTATATGTGTGAGCGGCAGGAAGGCAGTGTTGTCATTATTGGATCGGGATCGGCCATCACCGGCTCAGGCGGCGGTATTCAATATTATGCATCAAAAGCAGGTGCTTTTGGATTGATGCGATCGCTCGTAAAGGACCTAGGCTCCCATCATATACGCATCAATGTGATTGCTCCCCGCGTGATTGAATCTCAAATGCTTGATACACTCTATCCGACTGTTGAGGAGAAGAGGCAGCTGCAATCACTCATTCCCATCGGAAGGTTAGGAAAACCTGAGGATATCGCAGGACTCACTTTATTTCTCACACGTGATGAGGGGAGTTATTTGCACGGACAAATTATCCTGTTAGACGGTGGGAGAACATATCAGCCGAAATATACTGAGGGAAAAAGAGCGGAGAGTTAATCGCTCTTTTTTTCATTTTCATAACAATTGTTCCAATTGGAAACGAATGTTTGATATACTGGTAATCATAGTATATTAAAAGGATGATGTCACATGCTGAATTGGGAAGAAAGACGACAGCTCGTCAAAGTTGCTCATCTTTATTATACAGACGGGTGGACGCAGCAAGAAATTGCAAAAAAGCTCAATGTCTCAAGGCCAGTCATTTCAAAGCTCTTACAAAAAGCAAAAGATGTGGGAATCGTTGAAGTGTACATTAAAGACGAAAGCATTCATACGGTGGAACTTGAAAAGCAGCTGGAAACAACCTTTCAATTAACAGATGCGGTCGTTGTCCCAAGTGTTGGGACAATGTCTGAGATGGTGAAGCGGGCAGTCGGTCAAGCAGGTGCCTATTATTTGTCTAAAAACATGAAAAATGCGGAGAAAATCGGGATTTCATGGGGGACCACGCTTGCTGAGCTTGTCAAAGAATATCCGTTTGAACGAAGAAACGATGTGAAGGTCATTCCTTTAGAGGGCGGAATGGGCAGGCAGGCAGTCGATATTCATGCCAATCAGCTGGCATATGAGCTGGCAAAGAAAATGAACGGCACGTGTTCCTATTTATATGCCCCTGCGATTTTAGAAACAGAAGAATTAAAAGAACGGCTCATGGCGATGCAGGACATAGAAGCTGTGCTTGAAGAAGGCAGAAATGTGGATATTGCCCTCATCGGTATTGGCAACCCGCATAAAGGGTCGACTTTAAAAACAGTCGGTTATTTAAAAGAAGAGGATTTATCTGGTTTAAGGCAATCAGGCGCTGTCGGTGATATTGGTTTTCGTTTCTTTGATGGAGAAGGAAAACCTGTCCAAGATGAACTGAATCAAAAGGTCATAGGCTTATCGCTGGAACAATTAAAGAGCGTCAAAACGGTCATCGCTGTTGTAGAAGGAACCCATAAAGCTGAAAGTATTTTAGGGGCTTTAAATGGCGGCTTCATCCAAGTACTGGTGACAGACGAACTAACGGCGGCAGCCATTTTAAAGGAAGCATCCGTGCAATAAAAGGCTTGCAGCGTTCGAATGGTATAACAAGAGCAACATCAAACGAGAAAGGAGCTGTGTATCTTGAAGAAAACCGAAATGGAAGCAAACCTACATTGTACTCGGTGCCAAGAAGAGACCCTCCACAGCATCGTTTATGTGAATGATCAGATGAAAAGCGTTGAGTGTACAGAGTGTCATCAAAAGATCAGTGTGCAAGTCGACATCATGAAGGAATTTTACAAAGAAGTATATGAAAAAATAGCGACAAAGCCAAAGCGGATCACGCAGGAATATAAGTCGAACCTGAATGGATTTATCTCAAGGCTCCCAATCCGCGTGCTTAGTAAGCCATACCGGCTCATGAGATATTTAAACGAATCATATAAAGTGATCAAACAATATAAAAAATGAAGCAGAGCACTGATTAGTGCTCTGCTTTATTTTGTGTTTTTTTCATATAATAATAAATAGGCAGTCCAGCCATGCCGATCAGCATGGAGATCAGACAGCTTTTCCAATCGGTGATCATGGTGCTGATTAAGACGAATAATGAACCGATAATCGCAATGATTGGTGTCAGCGGGTAAAGTGGTACACTGTACGCACGCTTCATTCCGCTGTTTTGTTTTCTCAGCTTAAAGACGGCGAAAAAGGCCATGACATAAAAGATGTAAATCATGAAAATCGATACTTCAGACAGCTTCTCGGGATTACTGACGATCATAAACACAATGGCGATCAAAATTTGCACAAATACAGCGATCCAAGGTGTTTTAAATGTTGGGTGAATACGGGAAATCGCGTTGGCGAAAGGAATCTGCTTTCGTTCTGCCATCGCAAAAATCACACGTGGGAATGAAAGAACCTTTCCGTTCAAACAGCCAAAGATACTGATGATGATCCCAATACTAATGATTTTCCCGCCAATTGGTCCAAAGAGCATGGTAGCAGCAGTGCTTGTCGCATTTTCACCTAGCTGGACGATTTGATCAGCTGGCAGCACGTGCAAAAGTGCGACATTAATAAAGAGATAACAAGCCGTCACAATTAAAATTCCGCCTGCCATCGCGCGAGGAAGCAGTTTCTCAGGATTTTTCATTTCTCCACCAAGCGCAGCAAGTAAAATCCAGCCATCATAAGCAAATAACGTAGCCAAAATCGCTGCACCGAAGTTCATTTGAGCGATACTATCGTTGACAGCCATGAAGATGTTTTCGTTACCCTTCCATATGCCAAACACAATAATAGCGGCAATCGGGACAAGCTTTCCAATAGTGGTCAGCCCCTGAACAAATCCGCCGTATTTTGTTCCCATGATGTTGATGATACATAAAAATAAAACGGTGATAATGCCGATCGTTGTAGACCATAAAGTCGAAAGCGAAAATAAATTGGCTAATAATGAACCAAAATAAAGACCAAGTGCACCAATGATGGCGGGTCCGTAAATAATAATCTGTACCCAGCCGCATAAGTAGCCCCAAAATTCACCATACACTTCTTCAAGATAGGCGTATAAACCGCCGGTTCTCGGGATTTGTGTACCAATTTCAGCGACAGTCAGTCCGCCTGCAAGGGTTAAGATTCCACCTAACAGCCAAGCGAATAATGCGATGTCTGAGCTCCCTGAATAGGAAAGGACGTTGCCTGGCTTCATAAAGACGCCTGACCCGATAATGGTCCCGATGACAAGAGATAGGGCGAAAAATAAGCCGATGTCTTGTTTTAACGCTGGTTGTTCTTTGTTCATTACACACGACCTCCTGCATCACTTTCGTACGTTACTGTGACATGTATTTTGTTCATTGTAATACGATTTTAGGAAAACAAGAATTAAAAAAATTTTCTGATTTTCGTATTTGTGATTGAAAGTGTTCGTTTATTGGAGATATTAGGGTGAATGTTGTGTTAAAAACGAACAATAAAAGATTATTTTCGATTTAATGTTAATTTAATGTCCAGAAACCGAACATCCAGTAAACGTACAGTTAAATGGTTGACTTTTCTTGAAAAATGAACTATTTTATTCATAAGGATATTATCTCGAATTCGAGATAATTAAAAATAGGAGTGAAAATAATGAAAATCAATGGGATTCACCACGTATCTGCGTTAACAGCCAATGCTCAGAAGAATGTTGATTTCTATCGCCAAATTCTTGGCTTGAAACTTGTAAAGAAAACAGTCAATCAAGATGACCCGTCTATGTATCACTTGTTTTATGGAGATGAGGTTGCTTCACCAGGAACAGAGCTTACATTCTTTGAGATTCCAATGCTTGCCCGCCGTTTGGAAGGGACAAATGCGATCACAAGCACAGGCCTTCTCGTTTCTTCTGAAGAGGCACTCACGTTTTGGGAAAAGCGGTTTGAAGATAAAGGCGTACAGCAAGAAACAGCTTCCTTGAGAGGCGGAAGACCTGCCTTGCGTTTTAAAGATCCAGAAGGGCAGCAGCTGTTTTTAACAGTAGAACCGAACGCACAAGAAGAAGGCTCACCGCCAGTGCATGACGATATCCCTGCAGAGTATGCGATTAGAGGTTTAGGTCCAGTTGAATTAACTGTTGCAGAAGCTGATAAGACGATCCGTGTTTTAACAGACATCCTTGGTTTCACCGAAAGAGCACGTGAACAATCAAATGATGGTGAGATCGTGACCATTTTTGAGTCAGGAAATGGCGGTGCTGGAACAGAAATTCATGTGATTGAAAAAACAGAAGGGCCTTCTGAACGTTCCGGCAGAGGAAGTGTGCATCATGTCGCATTCCGCGTGAAGGATGCAGAAGAGCTTGAAAAATGGTATGAAAAAATATCAAAAGCAGGCTTTACGAACTCTGGTGTTGTAGAACGCTTTTACTTTAAAGCTCTTTACTTTAGAGAGCCAAATGGTATTTTATTTGAAATTTCAACAGATGGTCCTGGGTTTACAGTTGATGAAGGGGTGGATGTACTTGGCGATCAATTAGCCCTTCCGCCATTCCTAGAGCATAAACGAGCAGAAATTGAACAAAGATTAACGCCAATTCAATCGTCATAAAAAAACAGCTCATAACTGAGCTGTTTTTTCATTAGGAACTGACTTGCTTAGATTCAGATTGTGTTAATGTGACCTGTTTCGTTTCTTGTTTTCCGTTTCGAATGAGGGTGATGCTCACGGTGTCTCCTACTTTTGTATTCGTGTATAGCTCGTGACGTAATTCGCTGCCAGTTTTGATTTGTTTTCCATTGATGGCGGTAATGACATCCTCTGACTTTAAGCCTGCTTTGGCGGCAGGTGAGCCAGCGGCGATTTCTTTGACATACACGCCTTGATCGAGCTGACTGCTTTTAAGTCCGAGTGTTTCTTTCTGATACACATCTGGAACTTGTTCGAGATCCAGCATGCTGATGCCGATATATGGACGTTCAATTTTTCCTTTTGCGAGAAGCTGATCAGCGATTGGTTTGACATCATTGATTGGCAGCGCGAATCCAATGCCTTCCACACCTGTTTCAGAGATTTTCATACTCGTGATCCCCACAACCTTTCCGTCTGTCGTTAGAAGCGGGCCGCCGCTGTTACCTGGATTAATGGCTGCATCTGTTTGAATGACATTAATGCTGCTTTCGCCTGCTGATGTGTTCATAGAGACTGTTCGATCGACACCGCTGACAATTCCTTGTGTTACCGTTCTTGAAAGGTCTTCACCAAGCGGGTTTCCGATTGCGATGACAGTTTCTCCAGCACGCAGTGAGGAGGAATTGCCTAATGCCGCCACCTTCGTCACATGACTGCTGCTAATTTCCACAACAGCTAGGTCAGTGAGCGGATCAGCTCCGACCAGTTTTCCTTCAATGGTTTTGCCATCGTGTAAGGATACGGTGAGTTTGTTTGCCCCTTCAATGACGTGGTTGTTTGTTAAGATATAGGCTTTATTGCCTGATTTTTTGAAAATCACTCCTGAGCCTGTACCGGTTTCTTCCTCTTGACTGCTTTTGTTTTGCTGTGATTCATCGAAAGGGTTACTGAAATCGCCAAAGCTCGTGTCTGTTTGAGTTTGTGCTTGGTAGTTTGTAATGCCGACAATTGCTGGTGATACATTTTCGACCATGCTGGAAATGCTGTTTGATGAATTTGCTGTTTGGACGGCTGTTGTTTTTGACGAATTCGTGTGATTTGTCGATACTGCTTCTGTTTTCGCTGCCGAATCATTTGCAGAGCTGTTTGATGAATGCTGAGCATACGGTGTAAGAACGTAGACACCTAACGCTAATATACCGCCTACAACACCGCTGACGAATGGTTTAAACCAGCCATTTGGCTTCTTCTGTTTTTGAGGTTGTTCAATAGTTTGTTTGTCATCTTTGTGAGTCATCCGAATCACTCTCTTTCATTGATTTTTTCATGTATGTGTTCAAGGTGTTTTACCGTATGTGGTGGTGACTGATTTTATCGTAAGAAAAAAGTGTGGGATAAAAATGAAAACATTGTGGGAAATTGTTAAAATAAGTAGTGAATCTTAGTAAATAGAGGAGTTTAAACTGTGGAGACAATCGGAATTATTGGATATGGAAGTATGGCTGATATGATGGTGCAAAAGTGGTTGGAAAATGGGGTGCTAGATGCTCATCAAATCATGATCCATACAAGAAGTGAAACGGAACGCCTGCATCAGCTTCAAGAAAAGTACCAAGAAATCAGCATTTGTTCATTAGACGAACTTTCTGCGTCATGTGATATATTGTTTGTCTGCGTGCCGCCGCTTGCTGTACTAGATGTTCTAGATCAGCTGCCATCTAAAGCGAAAGCGGTACATATTGTGTCAGTAGCAGCAGCTGTGACATTAGAAAAGTTACAAGCACATACAACACAGCCAGTGTCTAGATACATCCCAACACTTACGTCAGCTGTTGGGACAGGCGTATCCCTTGTTGCACATGGTGCAGCCGCAGGGCGTGAGAACAAAGAACGTTTACACCGTCTGCTTTCAGCTTTTAGCATCGTCAGGGAGGTAGAGGAAGACCGGTTTGATGCGGCAAGCAATTTGACAAGCTCATCTCCTGGTTTTATTGCTGCTCTGTTTGAAGAAATGGCGAAAGCCGCTGTGAGAAATAGTGATCTTTCCTTAGAGGAAGCGAATGAATTTTTAACGTATGCCCTTTTAGGGACAGGCCAGATCCTTGTAGAACGAGGTCTCACCTTTGCTGAAACTGTCGATAGAGTGGCGACAAAAGGGGGAATTACAGGAGAAGGTGCTGAGGTCATTCAACAGCAGGCACCTCAGATGTTTGATGATTTATTTACACAAACCATGAAGAAATATGAACAGCTGAAATCGCAGATTAATGAAGCGGATAAACACCACTAAAGACATAGTTAGTGGTGTTTTATTTGTTAAAAAAATCCTTTCTGAAATAGTCTTTTGACCTGTATTATCTGAGTCTAAATTCCTTATTTTCAGACATTGTATTGAAAAATCAATCAAGTTCTCATATAATTTTTTAGAAAATTTAGAAAAATATACACAAATTTTATGTTTAATTAAAGGGGGATGGGAATGAAGCTCTATCTATCTGTCGATATGGAGGGAATTACTGGTCTAGCTGATCATACATTTGTTGATTCACGCCAGCATAACTATGAGCGGGGCAGACGCATTATGACAGGTGAAGTGAATGCCTGTGTAGAGGCGCTTATCCAGCATGGTGCCACCGATATTTTGGTGAATGACAGTCATTCTAAAATGAATAATCTTTTGATCGAAGAACTGCATGAAGAGGCAGTTCTCATATCAGGTGATGTAAAGCCTTATTCAATGGTGCAAGGGTTGGATCAAACCTATGATGCCGCTGTTTTTTTAGGCTATCATGCAAGAGCATCAATGAAAGGTGTGATGTCGCACAGTATGATTTTTGGGGTCAGACATTTTTACATAAATGATCATCCAATTGGTGAAATGGGCTTTAATGCGTATGTTGCAGGCTACTATGGTGTTCCAGTGATTCTTGTTTGCGGGGATGATCAAGCAGCACTAGAGGCAGAAAAGCTGATGCCTGGTGTGAAAACAGTAGCGGTGAAAGAGACCATCTCAAGATCTGCTGTGAAATGCTTACCTCCAGCCAAAGTCAATAAACAAATCTCGCAGCAAGTGGAAGCCGCGATGAAACAGATTGATCAAATGAAGCCGCTGACGCCTCCTAATCAGCCGCTGCTTAAGATTGAGTTTGCCAACTATGGACAAGCTGAATGGGCGAATTTAATGCCGGGTACTGCCATCATAGAAGGAACAACAATGGTGACGTACCAAGCAGAGAATATATTAGAAGCCTATCAAGCGATGCTTGTCATGACAGAGCTTGCCGCACGTACAACATTTTGTTAAACGAGGGGGAGACAGTAGATGGCCAGCTTTTTGCTCAAGCGTTTTATTGCGATGATTGCCACGATCTTAACGATTACGACTTTAACGTTTATTTTAATGAAGGTCATCCCAGGATCGCCTTTCAATGAAGAACGAAATACAAACGAAACCGTCCAGCGAAACCTCGAAAGCTACTATCACTTAGACGAACCACTCTATGTTCAATATGTCATCTATTTAAAATCCATTGTTACCTTTGATTTTGGTCCTTCCATTAAAAAGCCTTCTGAAAGTGTCAATGATCTATTGGCGAGAGGCTTCCCAGTCTCATTAGAACTTGGTCTTATCTCAATATTGATTGCTGTCATCTCTGGCATTCTGCTAGGGGTCATGGCTGCCCTCCGGCATAATGGTTTGATTGATTACATCGCTATGACCATTGCTGTTTTCGGTATATCCATTCCAAACTTTATCTTTGCTACCTTATTAATTCAGCAGCTTGCTGTCAATTTGAAGCTCTTTCCTACAGCGATGTGGACAAGTCCAATGCATATGGTGCTGCCTACAATCGCCCTTGCTGTCGGGCCAATGGCCATTATCGCCAGGTTAACGAGATCGAGCATGATTGAAGTGCTGTCGCAAGACTATATCCGTACTGCCAAAGCAAAAGGACTTTCTCCCTTAAAAATTGTATTTAAGCATGCGCTTCGGAATGCACTTTTACCCGTTGTGACCATTCTTGGAACACTTGTCGCAAGTATTTTAACAGGAAGTTTTGTCATTGAAAAAATATTTGCCATTCCTGGAATGGGAAAATACTTTGTCGAGAGCATTAACAATCGTGATTATCCTGTCATCATGGGAACCACTGTTTTTTACAGCATTATTTTAATCACACTTCTCTTCATTGTCGATGTGGCGTATCGTCTCCTTGATCCAAGGATTCAGCTGCATCAGAAAGGAGGAAAGGCATGAGTATACACCTTCAGCATGATCCACCGAACAGGCATCCTGAAGTCCCGGACGAATGGTTTTCTCCTCGAGAGCAAAAGAAAACGGAAGCCCATGCCATTAAAAGACCCTCTCTTTCCTATTGGGCTGATACATGGAGGCGGCTGAAGCAAAATAAGCTTGCGATGTTTAGTCTATCGGTCCTGATTTTTCTTTTTGTCATGGCAATCTTAGGCCCATTGCTTGCGCCAAACAGTGTGACAGAGCAGCGTCTTTCGATGCAAAATCTGCCGCCCTCTGCTGCTCACTGGTTCGGAACAGATGAGCTTGGGCGAGATGTGTTTACACGTACTTGGTACGGAGCACGCATTTCGTTATTTGTGGGTGTCATGGCAGCCCTGATTGATTTTGCCATCGGTGTGATTTATGGGGGCATAGCCGGCTATAAAGGCGGACGCTATGACCATATCATGATGCGGATTGTCGAGGTGCTCTATGGACTTCCTTATTTACTTGTCGTCATTTTATTGATGGTGCTCATGGGACCAGGGCTTGTCACCATTATTGTAGCGCTCACTGTCACCGGATGGATTGGAATGGCAAGAATTGTGAGAGGTCAGGTTCTTCAGCTGAAAGGCCAGGAATATGTCCTTGCCTCAAAAACCTTTGGTGCCAAAAGCCTGCGGATCATTCGCCGCAACCTTCTGCCGAATACGATGGGGCCGATTATCGTCCAGATGACCCTCACTGTGCCGACCGCGATATTTGCTGAAGCGTTCCTAAGCTTTCTCGGTTTAGGTATTCAAGCGCCGTTTGCAAGCTGGGGCGTGATGGCCAATGATGCTTTGCCGACTGTGCTGTCAGACAATGGACATTGGTGGCGTTTATTTTTCCCGGCATTTTTTATTTCACTCACGATGTTTTGCTTTAACAATTTAGGTGATGGCTTGCAAGATGCGCTTGATCCAAAGATGAAGAGGTGATGGTGCTGTGAAAAAAGTTCTGCAAATTATCGATCTGCACGTCAGCTTTCGAACATACGGCGGTTCAGTTCAAGCAGTACGCGGAGTGAATGTCGATGTTTATGAAAAAGAAACCTTAGCCATTGTAGGAGAATCAGGCTGCGGAAAAAGTGTGACATCACAAAGTATTATGAGGCTTCTGCCTGCATACAGCGCGCATGTTGATCAGGGAGAAATCTGGTTTCAAGACCGCAACTTGCTGTCATTATCTGAAAAAGAAATGCGCGCCATACGAGGTGTCGATATCTCGATGATCTTCCAAGATCCGATGACGGCACTCAACCCAACCTTGACAATAGGAGATCAGCTGATGGAAGCAGCGAAGGAACATCAAAAGCTGACGAAAAAAGAAGTGAAAGAAGCCGCCGTACAGATGCTTGATTTGGTTGGTATTCCGCAGCCGAAGGAGAGGTTAAAGCAATACCCGCACCAATTCAGCGGAGGAATGAGGCAACGGCTCATGATTGCAATGGCACTGATTTGTGAGCCAAAGGTGCTGATCGCAGATGAACCGACGACCGCGCTGGACGTGACCATACAGGCACAAATTTTAGAGCTGTTTAAAGAGATTCAGAGGAAAACAGGTGTCACCATTATTTTAATCACACACGACTTAGGGGTCGTAGCCCAAGTTGCCGACCGAGTAGCAGTCATGTACGGAGGGAAAATGGTTGAAGTCGGAACAAGACGAGATATTTTTTACAGTCCGCAGCATCCTTATACTAAAGGGCTCCTGCAATCCGTTCCAAGACTTGATATGAAAGATGAACTGATTCCGATCGAAGGAAGCCCGCCTGATTTATTTGCGCCGCCAAAGGGCTGTCCGTATACCGATCGCTGCCCGGTGGCCATGAAAGTGTGTGATCATATCATGCCGCATGAAACGCGGCGATCACCTACTCATACAGTGCATTGCTGGCTCCAGGATGAGCGAGCGAACCAAGCGATGTTATCTTCAACACAAAGGGGGAGTTTTTGATGAGAAAAAAAGGGTGGATCATCAGTGTTTGTTTGTTCATCATCATGCTGCTCGCAGGATGTACAGCGAATGAGCAAGCAGGTAAAGGATCATCAAGTAGTAAAGGTGAAAAGAAAATATTAACCTTAAATAACGAAAACGAACCGACGTCATTTGACCCGCCGATTGGTTTTAATAATGTATCGTGGCAAGGGCTGAATAACTTAATGGAAGGATTAACGAGACTGAATGAAAAGCACGAACCATCTCCTGCAATGGCTGAAAAATGGGAGATTTCAGAGGATGGAAAAACGTACACGTTTCATTTAAGAGATGGTATCAAGTGGTCGAATGGTGATCCAGTGAAAGCGAGTGACTTTGAATATGCGTGGAAGCGTCTGCTCGATCCGAAAACAGGCTCCTCTGCATCGTTCTTAGCTTACATGATTGAAGGCGGAGAGGCATTTAACAGCGGAAAGGGAAAGAAAGAGGACGTAAAAGTCAGTGCTGAAAATGACAAAACGCTAAAAGTCACACTGGCATACCCGCAGAAGTCATTCTTAAATATGACCGCAAACCCTGCCTTTTTCCCTGTCAATGAGAAGGTAGCTGAGAAGGACCCAAACTGGGCAAAGGATGCCAAAACCTTTGTTGGGAATGGACCGTTTCAGCTGACAGAATGGAAGCATGATGAGAGCTTCACTATGGAAAAAAGTGAGACGTATTGGGACAAAAAATCAGTTAAGCTGGATCAGGTAAAGTGGCTGATGATCAGTGATCGCAACACTGATTATCAAATGTATCAATCGGGAGATTTAGATACTGCCTTCGTCCCAGCAGAACAAAGTGAAAATTTGCTGAAAAATAAAGATGTGCATATTGAAGATCAGGCAGGACTGTTCTTTTATCGTCTGAATGTGAACATGGAACCTTTTCAAAATAAGAACATTCGCAAAGCCTTTCAAATGGCGATCAATCCGCAAGATATCGTGGATTATGTAACAAAGAATAAAGAGAAGCCTGCCCGCGCCTTCGTTTCACCGGGAATTCTAGATTCAAAGGGTGAAGATTTCAGAGAAGCTGGCGGCGATCTTGTCAAACAAGATACGAGTGAAGCTGCGAAGCTATTAGAAAAAGGGCTGAAAGAAGAGAACTATTCGAAGCTGCCGCCCGTCACATTAACATATAGTACAAAGCCTGAGAACAAGAAAAAAGCTGAAGCCATCCAGCAGCAATTAAAAGAAGCGCTGGGTGTAGACGTGAAGCTTGCGAACATGGAAGCCAATGTATTTGCAGAAGATCAAAAGGCACTGAAATTCCAATTCTCGCAAAGTTCATTTTTAGCAGACTATGCAGATCCGATCAATTTCCTCGAGAGCTTTCAAACAGGGAATGCGATGAACCGGACGGGATGGTCAAACGACACCTATGATCAGCTGATTAAAAAGGCGAGCCAGGAAGCAGATGAACAAAAGAGAAACAGCATCCTTCATGAGGCAGAGGCACTTCTCATGGAAGAAGCACCGATCATTCCAATTCATTTTTATAACCAAGTCCATTTACAAAAAGAGGGCGTAAAGGGGATTGTCCGCCATCCTGTTGGGTATATCGATTTGAAATGGGCACAAGTAGATGGAGAGTAGTAAATGAGAAACACGGACGCTTTGGAAAAAAGCGTCTGTTCCTTTATTCGTTCATGTTATGGAGAAGATGCCCATAGATTGAAAGAAACAAAGAGAAAGAGGGGATTGGCATGAACCAGCTGCCAGCAGCGCTTCAAACAGGGGATACGGTGGGGATTATTGCACCAGCAAGCCCGCCTGATGAATTGAAATTAGCAAAAGGAATTGCCTTTTTAGAAAGCCTCGGGCTGAAGGTGAAAAAAGGGAAGTATCTCGATTCTCGGTACGGGTATTTAGCGGGGCGTGATCATGAAAGAGTGGAAGATCTTCATGGCATGTTTCAAGATCCAGAAGTCAAAGCAGTTATTTGTGCCTGCGGAGGGTACGGAACTGGAAGACTTGCGGAAGCCATTGACTATGATCTCATTCGCCGGAATCCGAAAATCTTTTGGGGTTATAGTGACATTACGTTTTTACATACGGCCATCCAGCAGCAGACCGGCCTTGTGACCTTTCATGGTCCAATGCTTTCCTCTGATGTAGGACTTGAAGAGGTTCATCCGTATACGAAGGATACCTTTTTGCAGCTGTTTGGCCCGAAGGCCTTTACGTATACGCATCACTTGTCACCTCTTCATACCTTCTACCCCGGCACTGCTTCAGGTGACATCATAGGAGGGAATCTTGCCCTCATCGTGACAACACTTGGTACACCTTTTGAAATTGATACGAAGGGAAAGCTGTTGTTCATTGAAGATATTGACGAAGAGCCGTATAAAATCGATCGCATGATGCAGCACCTCACCTCTGCTGGAAAACTGGATGATGCGGCAGGATTCATCATTGGAGATTTTCATCAATGTGAACCAAAAAAGAAAGACCAGTCCTTAACCTTGGAACAGCTGTGGGAAACCTATATTGTGCCGCAAAAGAAACCTGCACTCGGCGGCTTTCGGATCGGTCATTCATCACCGAACTTTGCCATTCCAATGGGCGTGCAGGCTGCACTAGATGCGGAGGGGAAAAAACTGCACATTTCTCCAGGCGTTGCTGCGAAAGAGGCGATCAAATGAAAATCGTGGATGTTCATACATGCAGAACGAGTGTACCGCTAAAAAAGCCTTTCAAAACCGCTTTAAGAACGGTGTATGACGCAGCATCTCTAATCGTCATCATCACATATGATCAAGGTGACGTCAGCTACGGAGAGGCAGTTCCCACGGCGGTGATTACAGGAGAAACGCTGGAAAGCATCGACTATGCTATCTGTGAAGTGATCAGACCCATCTTGCTCGGGGCTTCCTTGGCAGAGTATGAACAAATCTTTTCTGCTATGAACCGTGTGCTCGCAAGCAACACAAGCGCAAAGGCTGCAATCGATATGGCCATTTATGATGGGTTAGCAAAGCAGGCAGGACTTCCGCTTTATCAATATCTTGGCGGATATCGTCATCAGCTCGAAACCGACTATACGGTCAGTGTAAACCGTCCGCTCGAGATGGCAGAAGATGCGAAACAATACGCAGCCGAAGGCTTTCAGACGTTAAAGGTGAAAGTGGGGAAAGATGACATACACACGGATATTCAGCGGATCAAGCGGATTCGAGAAAAAGTCGGACCGGACATTCAGATCAGGCTCGACGCAAACCAAGGATGGACTTGGAAGGAAGCGATCACAGCCATTCGAAAAATGGAAGCACTGAATATTGAATTAGTAGAACAGCCAGTGCCGAAAGAAGATATCGAAGGTCTGCGCCGTGTGACAGAAGCAACTGATACATTGATTATGGCAGACGAAAGCATTTTTAGTTTTCATGATGCAATCAAAGTGCTTGAAACGAGAAGCTGTGATCTGATCAATTTAAAACTAATGAAATCGGGCGGCATAAAAGAAGCACTAAAAATCAATGCCCTAGCTGAAGCATACGGTGTTCAGTGCATGGTTGGCAGTATGATTGAGTCAAAGCTTGGCATTACAGCAGCGGCACATTTCGCCGCAAGTCAGCCGAATATCACCCGCTGCGATTTTGATGCGCCGCTTATGCTGAAAGAAGACATGATAGACGGAGGAATCGTGTACAAAGGAAAAGACATATTTTTACCGCTCGATCATGGGTTAGGGATTCAAGGGGTGAAAGGAGTCTCGTGATGATATATGAATCAAAGGTTCCAGTCGCTAACGTATGGACAGCGCCGCAGTCTCCGAGAGAAATCGATCGAAATGTACTTCAGGACTCCATCAACATCAAAGAGTGGATTGACCAGCAAACATATGAAGAAAAGTTGGCTTTATGTGAAGAAAATTTGATTCAATCTCAAGTACTGCTCGGCGGGCGAGTGATTGGATTAGAAGAGGCAGATGGCTGGATGAAAGTTGTCATACCGCAGCAGGCCAGCCGGAAACATCCGCAAGGCTATCCAGGCTATATACCTGTTGAGCAATTAAACCAAGTAACAGAGGGAAGTGCGTCAGCAGCATCTCTGATTGTTTGTCAGAAAAAAGCCACGCTCTATCAAAACGGGGAACCCGATATGGAGATTAGTTTTTTAACAGAGCTGGCAGCAGCCAAAGAAACAGATGATCAATTTTATGTTGTCACCCCAGTAGGAATAAGAGAAATCAACAAAGCGGATGTACGCCCAGTTTCACATGCTTACTCTTTGACCGGCAAAGATGTCGTAGACACAGGAAAACAATTTATTGGACTTTCGTATTTATGGGGAGGCATGAGCAGCTTTGGCTATGATTGTTCAGGCTTTGCTTACAGCATGTACAAAGCGTGCGGATATCTTTTGCCGAGAGACGCAAGTGACCAAGCAGTTCAAGGAACGCCGGTGACATCAAGCCATTTAGAACCAGGCGACTTGTTGTTTTTTGCAAATGAAAACGGAAAGGGAGCGGTCCGCCATGTAGGGATCTACGCTGGGGACGGGAAGATGCTTCATTCGCCTAAAACCGGCAGACAAATTGAACTGCTCTCCCTTTCTGGCACTTCATATGAAAAGGAATGGGCAGGTGCAAGGCGGTATTTACCAAGCGAGAGGAGGAGCGGTCATGACAGTTGAACCACTTTTACAAGTAAACAACCTCAAAAAACATTTTCACCTATCAAAAGGGAGAACGTTAAAAGCGCTGGATGGTGTCTCTTTTCAGCTGAAACAAGGTGAAACCTTTGGTCTCGTTGGTGAATCTGGCTGCGGCAAATCCACACTTGGGAAAGTGCTCATGCGTCTTTATGAACCAACAGATGGTGAAGCCTTATATGAAGGGAAAAGTCTTCACCGCCTTTCTAAAAAAGAATCATTTGATTTCAACCGGCAAATGCAAATGGTCTTTCAAGATCCGTATTCCTCCTTAAATCCGAGACTGTCAGTAAAAGATATTATGCTGGAGCCAATGGAGATTCATCAGCTTTATGGCAGTCAAAAGAAAAGGATTGCCCGCGTAAAAGAACTGCTCGAAGCGGTAGGGTTAAGCTATGATTTTGCCACCCGCTATCCGCACGAATTTAGCGGAGGACAGAGGCAGAGAATCGGCATTGCAAGAGCACTTGCCTTAGCGCCAAAGTTTATTGTGGCAGATGAGCCGATTTCTGCATTAGACGTCTCCGTTCAAGCGCAGGTCGTGAATCTGCTGAAGAAACTGCAAAAAGAGGAAGGATTAACTTTTCTTTTTATTGCACATGACTTGTCGATGGTGAAATATATTAGCGACCGAATCGGTGTCATGTATTTAGGCCATCTCGTTGAATTGACGACGAGTGATGCATTATATCAAACACCGCTTCACCCATATACACAAGCCTTGCTGTCTGCCATCCCCATTCCAGATCCTGACGTAGAGGACAAGCGCAAAAGGTTTATTTTAAAAGGAGAAATTCCAAGTCCAGTGAACCCGCCAAGCGGCTGTGTATTTCGAACAAGATGTCCTGCCGCGATGGATGTGTGTGCTGAAAAAAAGCCAGTATTACAAGCAGTGGAAGAAGGACATGAAGTCGCCTGTCATTTATATAATAGAAAATAGGACAAGCCAGATAAAAAGCCAGCAAGTAGACAAGCTGTTCTACACGCTGGCTTTTTTAATAGATGAACGCCGAATAGGTAATGTGCAGCATCTGAACGAGCCGCCAGATTTAATAATTTCAGAAAAGTCCACTTCAATAACGGTGTACCCGTGAGAGATTAATGCAGCATTTGTTTCTTGGTTGCTTGGCAAGCTGATCACTTTTTTCTGCCCAATGGATAAAACATTTGGTCCAAGTGTGAATTGCTCTTGTTCACTGATTTCAACAAAATGATAATACGTTTTGAGCAGCTGGAGATCCTTTTGCTTGAACGCTTCAGGATAAATGATTATCTCGTCATGAGACAGAATATTCATCACACAATCGAGATGCAAAATGTGAGGAGGAAGGTGAATTGGGATGATGTCGTGATCCGGCAGTTCCTTTTTGAGCTGGTAGATAGCGGCTGGACTAGTTCTTTTGCTCGTGCCAACAAACACACGGTTCTGATCCACAAGCACATCGCCGCCTTCAATCGTTCCGTCTGTCAAGGTGACAGCTGATAACCCGTTTGCCTGTGCCCACTCTTTTAGACATTGTTCTTCTCCTTGCCGAACCGGAGCGGCCATCTTTGAAACAAACAGTGTATGTCCAATCGTAAACCCAATATCCCGAGTGAAGACTTGCTCAGGGAAGCGGTCATTCGCTGGGAGCAGGATGGGCCGTACTTGATGATCTTTAAGCGTTTGGATCAACTCTTTATGCTGAGCGACTGCTTTCATTTGAGAAATATTTTCTTTCGCAAAATGTTTCTGTGTTTCGTTGATAATTTGTTTGATTTCCATATAAATAGGACTGCATAAAAGAACTTCTTCTAAATCGTCGTATTCACTCATGCATTGCGGCATTTTGTATAATTGCTCTGCTCTCATCGAATCCATCAAATGGCCTCCTTGTTCGTTCATAGTTCTATTATTCCTTCTTCTTGTCAGGGTTGAAACATTTCCGAAAGAAAATCTCTCACATAAGACTAAAGCAAAAAGTTTAGACAAACCTAAAAGAATAGTGTTTAATAAAAGTCGTTCCGCATCTACGAAAACAGCAAGAAGGAGCTATGATGATGAGTGAAGAAAATTTCAAATACTGCAAGGAATCGAAAGTGGTTAAAACCAGCAGGGTATTCCCTCTCGATACGAATAACCACCAAACGTTATTTGGCGGGAAATTAATGAGCTATATAGATGACATTGCCTCTATCTCGGCAGCAAGACACAGCCGCAGTGAAACGGTCACAGCTTCAATGGATTCTGTTGACTTTTTAGAGCCGATTGGACAAAAGGAGTCCGTATGCTTGGAATCCTATGTCACATGGGTCGGCACGTCTTCTATGGAAGTGTTCGTTAAAGTCATTAAAGAAAACTTGATGTCTGGAGAACGCAGGCTCGCAGCGACTTCATTTCTGACATTTGTTTCATTAGATGAAAACGGAAAGCCTAAACGAGTCCCGCAGGTGATGCCGGAAACAGAAGAAGAGATCATGCTTCATCAAACAGCGAAGCAGCGGGCAGAGGAAAGAAAAAGCCGCCGAAAACATAGTAAGGCGCTTGCTGACGCACTTGGGACAGATAAACCTTGGGCGTAAAAATCACCCTTTAAGCGGTGATTTTTTTCTAGTACGGTATCTTGCATGGCAAGATAGTGTATGGTAAGATGAAGCTATCTTGTGATGCAAGATACTGAAACCGGAGGAACGATTATGACAACATCCACACAAATGCTAAAAGGAATTTTAGAAGGCTGCCTGCTGTCGATTATTTCTGAGGGTGAAATTTATGGGTATGAAATGACGAAGAAGCTCGCGCATTATGGGTTTGATCAAATAAGTGAAGGCAGTATCTATCCGATTTTGCTGCGAATGCAAAAGGAACAGCTGGTGACCACTGTCACAAAAGCTTCAGCAAGCGGACCGAAAAGGAAATACTATACGCTCACACAAGCGGGTGAACTAGCGCTCACAGAGTTTATTGCCCGCTGGGATGAGCTTTCAAATAATGTAAACCGCTTATTACAAAAAGGGAAGTGAGATTATGGTATCAAAAGAAACACGACACATTTTACTAGAGCTGCAACTTTATCTCATATCAAAGGGAAAAAATCAGGATGAGATTGATGAGCTGATGGACGAACTGACCACACATGCGGTTGAGGCTGAAAAAGACGGCAAAACAGGAGAGGATGTGTTCGGCGGAGATCCGCGGAGCTATGCAGATGAACTCTCAAAAGAGCTGTCAGGAAATCATAAAGACTGGGTGCCGTTTGTCAGTGCTTTTTTAATTGGGTCACTTTTTTACATGATTTTATCAGATGCAATCAGCCAAAATTTATCGTATTCTTGGTTTGCTTTGATTGGATATCCAATCGTTTTAGTGGCCAATGTGATCATGATCATTGTGATGTTTAGAGCGACCGCCTTTCAAACAAGCAGCCGGGTATTCCTCTACTTTTGGTTATTAGGAATTTTTCAGCTGACAGCAATGGTGACAATCAAACTTTTGGATCAAAAACTTGGTACGCCATTACTTGTACTTACTTCAGGACAAAGATGGGGCGTCATTCTGCTTATGCTGCTATGTATCGTTGTATTCAATGCAATCTTAAAGGCGAATGTCGTTTCATTGATTCCGCTCATCTTTTTCGGACCGCAGCTCATATTCGAATGGATTGGCTGGACGTCACCAAGTGTGATTTTACTGCAAAGCCTGCTGTCTATTGTGATTTTAATAGGGCTTATGCTCATTGTCCTGCGCCGAGCAAATAAGAAAAATGAAAATACGAATGTAAACTGAGCACATCCGATCCGATGTGCTTTTCTTTTTCTAAAAAAATGTAGAAATGGAATTGTGTTTTTCATTACAATGGGGAGAGGACAAAAATGAAAAGGGGTTCTGTTTTTGGATATCGTATGGGGATATGTACTCGTTTTTGTATTGGCTGCTTTGCCTTTTTTTGAAGTGATTGGTGTCGTTCCATTCGCAATCTTAAGTGGGCTGCATCCTGTGACAACGGCTGTGATTGGATTCATCGGCAACTTTCTCACAGTCTTGTTTCTCATTTTGTTTGTGGACCGGTTTAAAGCATGGTGGTTAAAGAGAAAAGAAGAGAAAGGTGATGAAAAAGGAGAGAAAAAGCAGCTGCGGGCGAGAAAAATTTGGGAACGATATGGTCTGCCTGGATTAGCGCTCATTGGTCCTTTTATCATCGGCAGTCATTTAGCGGCCTTGATGTGCATGAGCTTTGGAACGAAAAGAAAGCAAGTCGCGGTGTGGATGACCGTCAGCTTAATGATGTGGACAGCGCTGGCTGCAAGTTTAACCGGTGCGGGCTTCCATTACTTTGCCCCAGATTCAAATGGGTTGTTCGGAGATATTTTTAGCAAGTAAAAAAGGGAGGATCATCAATGACAATTCAAACAAGAACAGTATTTGAAACAGAGCGCCTGAAACTGAGAACGATGAATGAACATGATGCGTCATTTTTATATGACGAGCTGTTCCAAGACGAAGAAGTGATGAAGTATTATCCTTCTTTGAAGGATGAACAGCAGACAAAAGAGTGGATTGCATGGAATCAAAAAAATGACCGCACGTACCACACCTCGCTATGGATCATTGAAGATAAAGAAACAAATGAACGACTTGGACAAAGCGGAATTGTTCTGCAAAACATTGAAGGGCAAACCGAGCTTGAGATCGGCTATATGCTAAAGAAAGCGGCGTGGGGAAATGGCTATGCTGCGGAGGCTGCAAAAGGCTGTCTTACCTATGGATTTGAAGAAATGAAGGTCAGACGGATGATCAGCTTAATACGTCCTGAGAATGAAGCGTCGGTGAAGGTTGCTTTAAAAATGGGTATGAAAAAAGAAAAAACCATTTCAAAATGGGACCAAATCATTGATGTTTACAGCATCACCCGTAACGGAGAAAACGGCTCGCTTACCGAATAAGCAGAGCCGTTTTCTCTTTTATGCACGTTGTTCTAACTGAAGCAGATATTTCTTTCGTTCAATTCCCCCGCCGTAGCCTCCAAGTTCACCACTTGTTTGAATCACGCGGTGGCAAGGAATGATAATCGCCAATTGATTCGCACCATTTGCATTACCAACGGCACGAACCAAATGCGGATCGCCCAGTATTGTGGCTAGATCACGATAGGATCTCGTTTCGCCTGATGGAATGAGTGAGAGCTGCTCCCACACCTTCATTTGAAAAGGGGTGCCATGTAAGGAAAGGGGTACAGTAAACTTGGTCAGCTTTTTCTCAAAATATAAGGCCAATTCCTTTGCTAATTGCTGATGGACGTTTGTTTCTCCAACTAAAATGCGGGCATGATGCTTCTTTCTTGATATTTCAATTTCTTTTTCGAGTCCCCGCCTGTCCATAAACTCCAGTAAATACACATGTGTGGCATCTGTCACGCTGATCATCCGCCCGATCGGTGTGGAAATAAAATTAGCATAGAGAATGTGAATCTGCGCTTTTTTAGGGGGATTTCCCATGATTTTCGTAAATGCATCATTGAAGGCGCTTGAAGATTCATAGCCGAAGGTGACCTGCTGATCAATTACTTTTTTTCCGTTCAAAATTTCTTTAAAGGCAAGTCCCATTCGGCGTGATCTTGCATATTGAACAAAGGTCATGCCGTAAATGTCTTTAAACTTTCTTCGAGCTGTGGCAGAGTGAATCCCTAATTGACGGAAGTCCTCTTCCTTCCAGCGTTTCTCAGGATTTTTTTCTACTGCTGAAACGAGTGTTTTGACTTCTTCAGGAATACTGTTAGGGTATGTTAACGGTGTGCAGCGTTTGCATGGGCGATACCCTGCCAGCAGTGCCTCCTCCGCTGTAAAGAAAAACTCACAGTTTTCATATTTTGGCTTTCTGGCCGTACATGTGGCATGACAGAAAATGCCGGTTGTCTTAATACAGGCAAAGAATGTGCCGTCATATTGCGGATTCTTGTCAACAAGTGCTTGATAAAATTCATGTTTTTGTTCATCGGTCATCATCATATGAATCCACCTCTTGATTTTCTATAAAATGTTTTTCAGCATTCTAAAGTTGATCGTTCATCACATCAATCTTATTTCATTATATCAGCGATGTGATCGTTGCCGTACCCGTACCCGCGCTTTAAGGAAGGCGGAATGAATCTTCTTTCTCGTATGAAAGCATGATAAATATGTCGATCTCCTCCTGTTTTAGTTCATATACTTTAGCTGCTTCTGTTTCATTTCTTCATAAAATGCTTCAACTTCTTGTTCGTAAAGTACGGTCTCCATGTCCTTGTATTTACGCTTGATCGTCAATGTGATAAAAAATAAATGGATTGTCATATATGCTCATTTCCCTTCAGTCCGCAGCACGCGAAACAGCCCGTAAATCTTCTTGATCAGTTAACCTGTTTCTAACACTTAGTATACGGCGGTCCCATAAAAATTCTTTCGAAAAATGAACAAGTATATTTGGCAGAGGAAAGCAAAGTGATAGACCAGTATTTAGGGGTGTGATACAATTTTGACACAGAATCTGCTCTAAGTCAGATCTGCTTATCATGAATTGGTTTTCTAGGGTTCCGTGCGGGTGGCGCAGTCTGGACCGAGAGAAAACACATAGGGTCTAGACAATAGACCGTATGACACGGAGGGATAAAAGCCCGGGAGATTTGATCAAACGATCGATTTCCAGGCTTTTTTTTGTTGGTTGGAATCGTTCAGAAAGGAAGGGATCTAATGAAATGGGGAAATGTCTTGATTGCGGCGATCTTTGAAGTCGGCTGGGTGATGGGATTGAAATATGCTGACTCTTTATTGGAATGGGCCGCAACCATCGTTTGTATTGTCGTCAGCTTTTATTTACTCCTGAGAGCTACGACTGTACTGCCAGTTGGCACACTTTATGCCGTTTTTACCGGACTTGGGACAGCAGGTACTGTCATAGTAGGTATGGTCATGGGGGAGCCGGTACAGCTAGTGAAATTACTTTTAATCATGGTGCTTTTAAGCGGTGTATTAGGGCTCAAACTGACAACAGGAGAAAAGAAAGGAGAGACTGAATCATGAGCTGGCTTTTACTCATTGGGGCAGGCATTTTAGAAATGCTTTGTGTCACCATGATGAATCAATTCCAGAAAGACCGGCATGTCAAATGGATTTTATTTATTGCAGCTGGATTTTCGCTGTCCTTTCTCATGCTCTCTCTTGCGATGAATACAATTCCGATGGGAACGGCGTACGCCATTTGGACAGGTATTGGAGCTGCTGGAGGAGCCATTGTCGGCATGCTGTTTTATGGTGAGTCGAAAGACGCAAAACGTATTTTCTTTATCGCATTGATTTTATCTGCGGCGGTCGGGTTAAAGATTATTGAATAAGAAAAGGGCTGGCATCTGTCTGCCAGCCTTTTTTATTACATCGAATGATGATTGGAATCGTTTTCATTTTTGCGGTAAAGCTGACTCACAAGCAGAAAACAGACACCAAATGTGAGCAAAGGAATGAGTCTTTCACCGGTCATAAATAGATAAATACCTGTGATCAGACATATGATGCCGACCCAAAAGCTCACTTTACCAAACAAAGTCATGCTTTTCATCTCCATCACTCCTTTTGTGATAAAAGGTCTACTCACATTATATCACGCTAGGTGCAGAATTGAATGAATATTCAATAAAAAAAGGGGCTCTTCATTGCTTTTTCTCTTTCCAGTCCAGTATAATATTTCATTAGAATGAAAACGTAAATGAGGTCATGATACATGAGAACATTGATTACAGAGAAACTTGAATTACACAGACAAAAGCACGAGCAAAAAGGCAGACTGCTTGTCAGCTGCCCGGATCAGCCTGGTATTGTATCAGCTGTTTCTTCCTTTTTATTTGAGCACGGAGCGAACATCATTGAATCCAGCCAATATACAACAGATCATGAAAGCGGTCGGTTCTTTTTAAGAATTGAATTTGATTGGAAAGACATTTCGGCCAACTTAGATCAGTTGAAAAATAGCTTTGAGCCAATTGCCGCATCATTTCAAATGACATGGAGCATGTCACGTGCAAGTGATCTGAAAAAGCTGGCGATCTTCGTATCGAAAGAGCTTCATTGTTTAAATGAACTTCTATGGGAATGGCAAAGCGGAAATTTAATGGCTGAAATCGCCGTTGTGATCAGCAATCATGAAACGGCAAAAGATACAGTAGAAGCACTCGGCATCCCATTCCATTTTGTGAAGGCGAATAAAGACATTCGTCAAGAGGCAGAAAAACAGCAGCTTGCTCTATTAGAAAAGTACGACATTGATGCCGTTGTGCTTGCTCGATACATGCAAATTTTAACGCCTAAATTTATTGAAGAGCATCCGAATAAAATCATTAATATTCATCATTCCTTCCTGCCAGCGTTTATTGGTGCAAACCCATACAAGCGGGCATATGAACGGGGCGTCAAATTAATTGGTGCGACTTCTCATTATGTGACCAATGATTTAGATGAAGGACCGATCATTGAACAAGATATTGAGCGTGTAGATCACCGGGATGATGCGGAAGCTCTAAAAAATATTGGCCGGACAATTGAGCGCAGTGTGCTTGCACGTGCTGTCAAATGGCACTTGGAAGATCGAATTATTGTTCATGAGAATAAAACGATTGTCTTTAATTGACCGCTTGACTTTTCTTTAGCAATTGGTGATAATATAAAAAAATTAACGAGCGTTGAAAAGGAATAGTAAGCAGGAACTGATGCGTAAAGAGAGCAAATGATATGCTGAAACATTTGCCGCAGACAGCTGCTGAACCTGCCCTTTGAGCCTTAGAGGAAAAATCTAAGCGCGTGCCTGGCGTTACAGGAGTTGAGTGGAATAAGCATGTCGCATGCTTATTCAATGAAGGTGGTACCACGGAAAATCCCTTTTCGTCCTTTACATAAGGAGAAAAAGGGATTTTTTTGTGCCTAAAGGTATAGCGGAGGGAATCAAGGATGAAAAAGCAAAGGATCGTCATAAAAATTGGCAGCAGTTCATTAACAGAGCAAAAAGGAGCGATTGATGAACAAAAGATGCAGGATCATGTAAGAGCCATAGCAAAGCTCAAAGAAGCAGGGCATGAAATCATTTTAATTTCATCAGGAGCCGTTGCGGCAGGATTTGGAAGCCTAGGCTATCCATCAAGACCTGTGACCTTAAAGGGGAAACAGGCAGCCGCTGCCGTTGGTCAGGGCTTGTTAATGCAAAAATATACAGAGCTTTTTTCACAGTTTCAGATGACACCTGCTCAAATGCTTTTAACACGTAATGACTTTTCAGATCGAACAAGATATCGAAATGCTTACGCAACGATGATGGAGCTGCTGGAAAGAAAGATTTTGCCGATCATAAACGAAAATGATTCAGTTTCCATCGAGGAGCTTACCTTTGGGGATAATGACATGCTGTCAGCTCTTGTCAGTGGATTAATCCATGCAGACCAATTGATCATATTAACAGACATCAATGGCATTTATGATGCAAATCCAAATGAGCATCCTGAGGCGAAGCGGTTTGATGTCCTGACTCACATTTCAGAAGAATTGTTTTCATATGCAAAGAGCACTGGTTCAAAGGTTGGAACAGGCGGAATGAAATCGAAGCTGTCTGCTGCACAAACGGCACTTTCACTTGGTGTGAAAGTCTTCATTGGTACAGGCACTGGGGAAGACAAACTGCTTCGCATTCTTGCGGGTCAAGGTGACGGAACGTATATCGGTGAACAGGATTTATCAGCTGTGAACAACCGCCGTCAATGGATTCAATTCCACTCACCGGTCTCTGGAAAGATCATGATTGATGCAGGAGCGGAAGCGGCGATTTTGCATAATGGTAGAAGTCTTCTTCCGGCAGGAGTCATTGATGTCGCTGGTGACTTTTCTAAAGGAGAGGTTGTAGAAGTCGTCGGGCCAAACGGATTAGTTGGTAAGGGACAAACCTTGTACGCATCCGATGAGCTTCTTGGCATTAAAGGAATGCGAAGTGACGAGCTTTCAAAAGAGAAGCCTGAGGTCATACACCGAGATCACTGGGTACAGCATGTACAAAACTGAGGAGGGAATACGATGAATGAAGTTCTTGAAAAAGCAAAAAAAGCAAGTGTAGCTAAAGATCAGCTGCTTCTAAAAACGACGGAACAAAAAAATGCTGCCTTGCACGCCATTGCAAGTGCACTAAAAGCATCTTCAGCTTATTTAATAGAGGAGAACCAAAAGGATGTTCAAGCGGCTGAGGAAAAGCAGTTCACGCCATCTGTCATTGACCGGATCACACTCACGGAAGAGAGAATTGAAGCCATTGCAGACGCGACCCTTCAACTCATTCAGCTAAAAGACCCAATTGGTGAAACGTTAGAAACCATTCAAAAAGAAAACGGTCTATTCATCGAAAAGGTCCGTGTACCGCTTGGAACGGTTGGTATGATTTATGAAGCAAGACCAAATGTGACAGTCGATGCTGCGACCCTTTGCTTGAAAACTGGCAATGCTGTGATTCTGCGCGGAAGCTCATCTGCTATTCATAGTAATAAAGCGATTGTAAAGGTGATTCATGAAGCGCTTCATACGACGGATATTCCAGTAGACAGTGTGCAATTGATTGAAGATACTGGCCGTGAAACGGCGAAAACACTGTTCACCTTAAATGAATACCTCGATGTCCTCATTCCGCGCGGAGGGAAGAATTTAATTGATCTTGTAGTGAGAGAGTCTACTGTGCCGGTGCTTGAGACAGGTGCAGGAAATTGTCATATCTACATTGATGAAACAGCGAAAAACGAAATGGCTGAGCGGATTGTGCTGAATGCCAAAACCCAAAGACCATCTGTTTGTAATGCGATTGAGAGCATTGTCATTCATGAAACTTGGGCAAAAACCTACGGTGCTTCGTTATTTGAAGCCCTTCAATCAAATGGGGTAGAAATACGCGGTGATGAAGCCGTTTGCGCGCTTGCTCCTAGTGCTGCATTAGCGACAACTGAGGACTATGCAACGGAGTTTTTAGCACCGATTGTCAGCATTAAAATAGTAAAAAACTTAGAAGAAGCGATTCAGCATATTCAAACATATAGCTCTAAGCACTCTGAAGCGATCATTACAGAAAATGATGAACATGCAGCCCTTTTCTTAACAGCTGTCGATGCAGCCGCTGTTTATCATAATGCTTCTACTCGTTTCACAGATGGATTTGAATTTGGTTATGGAGCGGAAATAGGTATTAGTACACAAAAACTTCATGCAAGAGGACCAATGGGTCTGCCAGCCTTAACGTCTGAAAAATTTGTCATTCGTGGTCAAGGACAAATAAGAGAATAACGAATTCAAAAGAGAGTCTTGTGACAACAGGCTCTCTTTTTCCTTTCATTTTTGTATTTCTCCGGTCAAGTATGATAAAATATGGTAATGTTTTATATTTTGAGAAGATTGGAGAAGGCAACGTATGGCGAAAATCATTCCCTCTTCGGATATTGGAGTGAAAATCAACAAGTGGTATGAATTAATCCGCAGATTTGATTCAGAACAAGCAGAACAGTTAAAACAGGAAATTCGCACCTCTCTTGATTCAATGGAAGAAGATCAGAATTTGCTTCTCTATTTTTCTTTAATGGAATTTCGGCATGAGGTCATGCTCGATTATTTAAAGCCATTAAAGGAAGGAAAGCTTCGCGCCAACTTTTCCGAGCTTTCGAAAGAAATAGATGAGCATCAAACGCATGTCACAGGCATGCTTGAATACTACTATCATTTTTTCAGAGGCATGTATGAATTCGGACGGAGGGAGTATATTGCTGCCATATCGTCTTATCAAAAGGCAGAGCACAAGCTTTCTTTTGTATCAGATGATATTGAACGTGCGGAATTTCATTTTAAAATGTCAGAAATATATTACCACATGAAACAAACGCATATCTCGATGCACCATGCTAAACTAGCGCTGGATGTTTATGTTCAGCATGAACTGTATGCGCTTCGCACCATTCAGTGTCAATTTATTGTGGCCGGTAACTACGATGATATGAGAAGGCATGAAAAAGCATTACCACATCTCGAAAGAGCACTTGCGAGATCAAGAGAGTTTCAGAATGTGCGTTTTATTGCCTCCTCTTTATTTAATATGGGCAACAGTTATTACCGAATGGGAGACTTAGGCCGCGCACTCGAATTAATGAAAGAATCCATCTCGTTATTTGATCAAAATCAATCCGATCATCTTCGTCGATCTATAGACCCTCTTTATACAGCCGCTCAGATATTATACAAACAAGGAAAACACGAAGAAGCATTACACTACAGAGAAGAATGTATGAAGCGAGCAGAAGCTCTTCAAGATGACATTCATATTCAGAAAACCATATTTCTAGAAGCATTGTATTTAAGACAAGATGCGGAGCATATGAAACAAATTTTCCATTTTTTAGAGTCTGCCTATGCATATCCTGATATAGAGGAGCTGGCATTAGATACCGCAAAGTATTATAATGAAATGGGGGATTATGAAAAATCTTCCATGTTCTATGGGGAAGCGGAACATGCGCGAATCTATATTCAGAGAGGGGATTGTTTATATGAATTTTAAAAAATGGGCAGTCGTCTGTACAAGCATCACCATCATGGCATTGTGGCTGGCAGCAGCAAATGCCGATCCAGATAACAGAAACCATACGCTAGAACAACCGAATCCACAGCATGACACGATCTAAAAGCCCTTGTTAAAGGGCTTTTTTTATGTCTAACAATTTTGGGACATGCTCATAAAAAGGGTTCAGGGAGGAAAACTTAAAAAAGAGTATTTATTGATTGACTCCGCAATTTAAATTGTGTACAATTCAATTGTAGAAAATATTATTGGAGAGAAAGAGGGTTATATTCATGTCAGACGTTTTATTTACAGCAACGGTATCAGCTGTCGGAGGAAGAGAAGGAAAGGTTGTTTCAACAGATGGTGTACTTGAGCATGATGTAGCAATGCCTGGAACACCAAGAGCAAAAAAACTTGAAAAAGCAACAAACCCAGAGCAATTATTCGCAGCAGGCTACTCTGCATGTTTTGATTCTGCCCTTCAAATGGTAGCAAGACAAGAGCGTATCCGTTTTGAAAGTGAAGTAACAGCACATGTCAGCTTATTAAAAGACAGTTCAGATGGCGGCTTCAAACTAGGCGTTCAATTAGAAGTAAAGGGAACTGGCATTGAGCAGTCAGCATTAGAAGAACTTGTTCATAAAGCACACGGTGTATGTCCATATTCAAAAGCAACTCAAGGAAATATCGAAGTAGAACTAGTAGCTGTCGCACAATAATTAGACATCAATAAAAGGCTGAGGGGATCGTTCCCTCAGCCTTTTGGTTGTGTTAAATTTTGCAAAAGCTCATGTAAAGAGGCGCGCAGTATTTTTAGCTCTTCTTCTGATCTGCCTGTCCCAGTCAGCATGTGAGACGGAATTGCAGTAGCCTTTTCCTTTAGCTGTTCTCCATATTCCGTTAAACGAATTTGCACAGACCGCTCATCCTCTTTCGAGCGTTCTCGGATAATGAGTCCGTTTTGCTCCATTCGTTTCAGCATGGGTGTGAGTGTACCGGAGTCTAAATAGAGAAGCTCTCCCATCGTTTTCACATTTAATGTTCCATGCTCCCACAATAAAAGCAGTGCCAAATATTGCGGATACGTAATGTTTAATTCTTCTAATAACGGTTTATACTGCTTCGTCATCTCTCGTGAACTTGCATATAACAAGAAACAAAGCTGATTTTCCAGCTTCATATGTTCAAATTCATTTGTCATGTCAGTCACCAACTATTTTTTGTCATACTTATCATTGTATAAGATTTTCTTCCTTTTTAAAATAAATACAGACGAAAAATGAAAAATTGTTCAATGTGCGATAAATGTTTGAGAAATGAATAGAACGTGAAAAGGATCAATAGATAAAGGAGGAGATGAAGATGAAACCATTATTCACAGCAAAAGTAAAGGCGCAGCATGGAAGAGCTGGACATGTTCGTTCAGAAGATGGTGTGCTCGATCATAACATTGTCATGCCTAACGCAAAGAAAGATGGAGAGACTGGTACAAACCCAGAGCAATTATTTGCAGCAGGCTATGCAGCTTGTTTCGGAGGAGCACTTGAACAGGTAGCCAAGAAGCAAGGGATAGAAATTGAATCGGAAGTAGAAGGACATGTCAGTCTTTTAAAAGATGAAAGCGACGGCGGCTTTAAGCTTGGCGTAAAGCTGATTGTGTCTGCGAAAGGTCATGATCATGACAAAGTGAAAGAGCTTGTCCATGCTGCACATGAATTCTGTCCATATTCAAAAGCAACAAGAGGGAACATTGAAGTAGAGCTTGAAGTGGCGGAGTAATAGTAGAAGACACCTGCTTACGAGCAGGTGTCTCAGCGTGTAGACAAACCCTCGCATTCATTGTCAGGTCTGCGCTCCGGTGCTCATGAATGTCGAATTCGCTCCGCTCCGGTGCTCGCCCTTCCTAGACTTCAAAGGTTTTTTATCACGCTGAATAGAAGACAAAGGGCTAAAATAAAAACCATTTTAGCCCTTTGTCAACAATTCGCAACACCTGCTTACGAGCAGGTGTCTTTTTTTAATATTCTTTCTTTTTATCGTATGCTTCCCATGCTTCAAATGGCGCAAGGGTTTTTTGAGGTGTCAGCTTGTAAAATGGTATATTTCTTGATTCGTATTCTTTGTTGATTTCTTCATAAATAAACGAGTCATCAAAACCAGCATCCGCTGCATCCTGATGTCCAGCAGCAAAATACACCGCTTTTGGTCTAGCCCAGTAAATAGCGCCAAGGCACATCGGACAAGGCTCGCAGCTTGTGTATAGAGTGCAATCTTCTAATTGGTATGTATGTAGAGTTTGGCATGCATTTCGAATGGCTGTGACTTCTGCATGTGCGGTAGGGTCATTACTCGTTGTCACATTGTTGCTTCCCTCTGCAATAATCTGACCATCCTTGACAATGACTGCTCCAAAAGGGCCGCCAGTTCCACTATTGACTCCTTCTACTGCAAGATCAATTGCGCGTTGTAAAAAATCTTCGTGATTCATTGTCTTCCTCCCTTTGTTCGACTGACTTCTCTAGTATAAACGAATCATGCTAGAAAAGAAATCTTCATAGTAGAAGATCGAACAGGCCAATTTGCACATAAAAAACCCCTGCCACGTTCAGCAGGGGAGAGGTATTCAATTATGCGTGCTGCGCCAGCTTTTTACGAGCGACTTCAGCAGCTGTGACCATGTTTTTCAAAGCAGCAATGGTTTCAGGCTCTTGTCTAGTTTTTAGACCGCAATCCGGATTCACCCAGAAGCGATCTGTTGGACAAACGTTCAGCGCATCATCAATGATTTCGCTCATTTCTTCAACAGATGGAACGCGCGGGCTATGGATGTCATAAACGCCTAGTCCAAGTCCTTTCAAATACGGGTGCTTTTCTAAGTAATCGAGGAATCCGCCATGACTGCGTGAATGTTCAATTGTAATCACGTCAGCATCCAAGTCTTCGATCGTATCGACAATATCCTCGAAGTTACTGTAGCACATATGTGTATGAATTTGTGTGTCATTTTGAACGGATGATGTGGATAAACGGAATGACTCTGCTGCCCAGTTTAAATATTCTGCCCAATCACTTTCTTTGAGCGGAAGTCCTTCTCTTAGCGCAGGCTCATCCACTTGGATCACTTGAATACCAGCTGCCTCTAAAGCTTCTACCTCTTTACGCAAAGCGAAAGCGATTTGGAAAGCAATGTCTTTTCGAGAGATATCCGTTCTTGGGAAAGACCAGTTTAAGATGGTAACAGGTCCTGTCAGCATTCCTTTAACTTTTTTCTCTGTTAAACTTTGTGCGTAAACTGTCTCTTTCACTGTCATTGGCTCTGTAAACTCTACATCTCCATAAATGATTGGCGGTTTCACGCAGCGTGATCCATAGGATTGTACCCAAGCAAATTTTGTAAAGGCAAATCCGGCTAGCTTTTCACCGAAGTATTCAACCATGTCTGTCCGTTCAAATTCTCCATGTACGAGCACATCCAGGCCAATTTCTTCTTGAATATCAATCCATCGTTTTGTTTCTTTCTTAATAAATTCATCATACTCTGCATCTGTCCACTCATTTTTGCGCCACTTTTGACGAGCACTGCGCACTTCGGCAGACTGCGGGAAGCTGCCAATCGTTGTGGTTGGAAGAAGCGGGAGCTCAAGAGATTCGTTTTGGATACGCAGGCGTTCTTCAAAGGCAACTGGACGTTTAAAATCTTTCGATGAAAGATTGTTGCGTTCCGCTGTGAGATCCGCATTTGTTCCTTTTGCGAACTCTTTTAAGGTAAGAAGTGCTTGTGCTGCTTCGTTAATGTCGGCATCAATGGCAGCTGCTCCTTTTGTTAAACCTTCTTTTAATAATGTCAATTCAGCCAGCTTTTCAGTGGCATAAGATAGTCCGTTTAATAGTTTTTCTTCAAGCTGTTCACTTGGGTGTTTGGCAACTGGTACATGCAGTAAGCTGCTTGATGGCTGCAGCCACACTTCTTTCGGCTGAGCCTCAGCAATGACTTCAGAAATAAAGGATAATCTTTCCCCAAGATCTGATCTCCAAATATTTCTTCCATCAATGATGCCAGCTGCTAAAATTTTATCTTTCGGGAAGCCGTGCTTTTTCACTTGATCCAGGTTGCGCCCTTGATCATGGACAAAATCAAGACCGATTGCTTCAACAGGATATGTGACAAGCTCTTCATACGCATCTACTGAATCAAAGTAGGTTTGAAGAAGAATGTTCAAGCCAGGTACGGCTTCTTTGATCGTTTGATAAATTTCTTTTACGGATTTTACGTCTTCACTTGAAGCTGTGACAAGTGCAGGTTCATCAATTTGAACCCATTTGACACCGGCTTCTTCAAGTTCTTTTAAAAGCTGCGTATAAAGCGGCACTAGACGCTGCTGGATTTCTTTCACTTCATTTGCTTCATAACCTTTAGAAAGTGAGACAAATGTATAAAGACCAAGTACAACCGGTTTTGTTTCAACACCAAATGCCTTTTTCACCTTTTCGTAAGCTTCAAGCGGTTTGTTGTGTGTGAGTTTAAATTCTGTGCTTTTTTCGTATTCTGGAACGATGTAGTGATAGTTTGTATTAAACCATTTTGTCATTTCACTTGAGACGGCATCTTTTGTCCCTCTTGCCATCGCGAAGTATGTATCTAGCGGGTCTTTTAAGCTGCGGAAGCGCTCTGGAATCCAATTGAACATAACAGCAGTATCCAGTACGTGATCATAGAAGGTAAAGTCTCCAGAAGGTACAACATCAATTTGTTGATCGATTTGTGTTTTAATGGCAGTTAAAAATTGTTCATCCAGTGTGCCTAAGAGGGTTTCGCGGTCTGTTTGACCTTTCCAGTAAGACTCAAGTGCTTTTTTCCATTCTCTGTTTAAACCAATTCGCGGAAAGCCTAGATTACTTGTTTTAACAATTGTCAATTCCAATTCCTCCTCTAAATATAAAAAGACATTTACGCTCATGATCAAGATTGATGAGGTAAATGTCTGGTTTAAAAGACAAAATGTGTGTGCGAAATAAGGCGTGAGTATCACCGACGCTTTTCCGACATCTCCTATCAACCGTAGGGGGTTTGATGTGATAGAGCGGCTGGTATCCTGGCTGGTGAATCTGCAAGCTTTTCATCCTTCCCATCCTAATGACAGTGGATTACTGAGAAAAGCTCTCCTCACTCACAGTGGCGGGACCGCGCCGGATTTTCACCGGTCTTCCCAATTAAAATTCGACGTGTAATCGAATTACCGACTCTCAAACTATGAATTTATTGTGTTCGATTATATAACGTTCACTTCATTTCGTCAAAGTAAATTTTGAATAATTTTAATTAAAAAAATCCTGAGAAAATTCTTACTTTTCTCAGGATCTCTATTTAAGCTATAGAGATAAAAGATCTGCTTCCAATGTTTTTTCTAAAAGGACATCAGGCGCAGTTAAATATAAAAATCCATTCCCTACAAGGGCTTTCGACTGTTTTAATGGAAGGGTTCTTCTGACAAGCTGAGCATAGATCTCAGGCTCTGTCAGCTTGCGCTGGAACGCTTCTTCTTCGGCATTTTTAATAATGGCTAGTGCACCGCTTACGTGAGGGGCAGCCATTGAAGTCCCTGTGAGTCTGCCATATTTATGGTTAGGGAGAGTGGATAAAATGTCTTCTCCTGGAGCGACGAGGTCGATTTCTTTATTGGCATTAGAAAATTCAGAGGATTCTCTAGCAAGGGAAACAGAACCGACGGCAATGACCTCATTGTATGCTGCTGGGTAGGAGAACTCTTCCGTACGCTCGTCCCCGTCCCCTTCATTTCCTGCTGCGCAAACAACAAGCACACCGCTTTTCACCGCATTTTGAATGGCTTCCTGCAGGGCTGGCTCATTGCTTGGACCACCGAGAGACATGGAGATAATATCAACCTTCTGCTCTGCAGCATAGTTGATGCCATCAATGATCCATTCATATTTTCCGCTGCCATTTTCACCGCCAAGAACTTTCACGATGAGCAGCTTGGCTTCAGGGGCAACCCCTAAAATTCCGCCATTTTGATCTGTTGCGGCAATCGTTCCTGCTACATGGGTACCATGCCCATTGTAGTCTTTGACATTTTCAGCATCTCCATCGTCATCATCGGTAAAGTTCTTTCCTCCGATAATCTGATCTTTTAAGTCGGGATGCTCTGTGTCACAGCCTGTATCAAGGACAGCAATGGTTATGCCTTTTCCTTTGAAGCCACTTGACCAAAGTTCGGGTGCTTTAATCTCCTGAATACTTTCCGGCGTCTCTTTCGCTTCCATCACATTGGCTTTTACTTCATACGGAATTAAGCGAATTTCACCTTTCATAAGAAAGCCCTCCTTATTTTGTTTTCAAAGTAGATTCAGGCTGCATAATGTTATTGTATAAAAGAAACTTTTGATCGGAAAGGGTCAATTGTAATAATTTTTCAAATAATCAATCTATTATCAAAAGTGCAGTTCTCCTCACTTATTGACGAAAGAGCTCACCTTTTGAAGAAAACTCTTGATATCATATGAAAAAGAAGGAAATGCTGCATAGTGAGGTTGCACCTGTACAGATGAAAATGGGTGAATAGAACTAAAATAGGCAGATTGAAAAAGAATCAATAGATGAAAGAAGAGAAGAAAATAGATAAACCATGAGAGCAGAATATTGCTTTTCAATGATAATTTTATAAAGAATAAGAAATGTAAAAAGTATTTGACATTTAAGGGACTAATGCTATGATTATAAATGTAAAGAATATTTGACATTTTATTTGAAAGGGGACTAAAGATTGGATTACGTAAAGGTTGTCTATTCAGTTATAATATTATTGATCGGATTGTTCATTTTGATCACTTCGATGATTCAAAAGGGTGATGAACGAAAGAGATTTATTTACTCGAAAGCTCAATCTTATGCGTTTATTGTGGTTTTCGGTATGCTTTTATTAGAAGTCGCACAAAATATTTTTCTAACGATTCAAGGGAACTCAAATCAGGGGATTGGGATTTCACCTATCGCGTTCCTGTCTGTGGTTTCAATAATATATGTATTCACATTCCTCATTTACAGAAAAAAATATGGTGATTAAATGCAGAATCATATTAGAGAGCTAAGAAAATCTAATAAATTGTCTCAAGAAGAATTAGCTAAACTTTGTAAGGTGTCGAGACAAACCATTAATGCGATCGAAAATGATAAATATGACCCCACTTTGCAATTAGCTTTTGACATAGCTTTTGTTTTAGGAACTTCAGTAGATCAGCTCTTTGTCAGCAGACCTATAAAAAAGTAAACAGGCCTCAAGATGAGGTCTTTTTTTGAGTGGTTAGCCGTTTTATTTTCCTTTCAATTGATGTGCGGTTACTGTGTTAAAAAACAACTTCATTCAATATATTTCTTCTTTTATGAAAAAATAGATGTGAAGATTGTGACTGTTCCAAATGAGAAAGGCAACATATAATAATGGAAAGACAAGCTTGCCTTTCAGATAGGAGAGATAGAGATGAACAAAGGGAAGATACTCGTAGTCGAAGATGAAAAGAAAATCGCAAGGGTGCTGTCACTTGAACTTGAATATGAAGGATATGAGGTGACAGTCAAAGAGACAGGAATGGCCGGCCTTCAGGCTCTTGAAGAAGACAGCTTCGATTTGGTGCTGCTTGACGTCATGCTTCCAGAGTTAAGTGGTCTTGAAGTGCTGAGAAGGGTTCGAAAGACAAATACAGCGACACCTATTATTTTGATTACAGCAAGGGGGAGTGTCCCTGATAAAGTAAGCGGGCTCGATCTTGGGGCGAATGATTATATAACAAAACCTTTTGACATAGAAGAATTATTAGCACGAATTCGCGCGCAGCTAAGACTGAATATACATGCACAAGAAGAAAAGGAGACAGAGCTGAGCATAGCAGATTTAACGGTCAACGAGAAAACAAGAGAAATACAAAGGGCTGGGCAAATGCTTGAACTCACGCCGAGAGAATATGATCTGCTTGTCCACTTACTGAACCATCAGCAGCAAGTGCTCACAAGAGATCAGCTTTTAACAGCGGTTTGGGGTTTTGATTATTTTGGTGATACAAACGTGGTTGATGTCTATATCCGTTATTTAAGGAAAAAAATCGATTACCCATTCGAAAAACAGCTGATTCACACAGTGAGAGGTGTGGGTTATGTGATGAAAGGATAAAGAATGAGATTAAAAAATAAGATTCAGCTTTATACGTCGTTGTCTTTGTTTTTAATGGTGCTCTTGTTTCATACAGCCATTTATTTTATTTTTTCGATGACCTTGACGCAAAAAGATATGTCCCGTTTGTCTGAGGTGGCTGAAAATATTGCCATTGCTTTAAAAAAATCAGAGGAAGAGGGTCTTCCGTCCTCGGAGCTGCTGAAGGCGTATCTGCCTCAAAATGGCATGATCCGTGTCGTGACAGAATCGGAAGAGTCAAAACTGACTGTCACAAAGGAATCAACGTTTAGCTCACTGCCTTTTACATACGAATCTGGCCAGACGGCTGAAATCAAAGAATACAATAAGCATATGGTTGCGTTCGCTGCTATTCCGGTCATTTGGACAAATGGTGAGATTATGTCGCTTCAAGTATATGAAGAAATCGAAAATACGGAAGAGAACTTAGCGTTATTAAAAATGATTTTAATCACAACCGGCGTTTTGTTTATTGTGCTTTCCTATTTTGCTGGCCACGTGTTAACAAAGCAAATTGTCCGGCCGATTAGCAGAATAACGAGTACCATGAAGGCAAGTATGAAAGAGAAGGCGTTTAAACGAATTGAATTAACAGGCGATTCAAAGGATGAACTATATCAAATGGGACAAACCTTTAATGAAATGTCCGAGATTCTCGAGAAGCATTATGAAAAAGAACAGCAATTTTTGCATGATGCCTCTCATGAATTAAAGACTCCGATTACCGTCATTATGAGCTACAGCAATTTACTAAAACGCTGGGGGCAAACACGTCCAGAGGTTGTAGAAGAATCTTCCCAAGCGATTCATGATGAAGCGAAAAAAATGAAAAGACTGACAGATCAATTACTGACATTGGCGAAAAACGGTCAGCCGTTATACTTGGATATGAAGCCGGTTGATCTTGGTCATTTGTGCAAGCAGCTATGTCATACACTTGAAGTGGCCACCAATCGAACGATCCAATTCCATGTGCAGACAGATCAGCCGCTGATCGCAGAAGGAGACGAAGAGAAAATCAAACAGCTTTTGACCATCTTAATTGATAATGCGGTCAAATATAGTAGAGAGCCAGTTGATGTGACCTGCGGATGGGCAGGAGACAAGCCGTTTATTTCAGTGATTGATCAAGGAATCGGTATAAAAGAAGAGGATCTGCCGAAAATCTTTGACCGCTTTTTCCGTGTGGATGAAGCGAGAAACAGCGAGACGGGCGGAACCGGTCTTGGTCTTTCAATTGCGAAGCAAATTGCAGAAGAACATGGGGCCGAGCTGAAGGTAGACAGCCGTATCGGCGAAGGGACAGCCATGACCATTCTTTTTCAGAAATGAATGGGTCTTTTCTCATCAATTTCTCATTTCCTCCTTATAAAATAGGAAATAGGAAGGAGGCGCTGCATGTCTAGAAAAACGAAAATGGTGCTTGCGCTCGCAGGATGTCTTGCAATTCTTGCGGCCTTTGCAATGCTCATGATCCAAACCATTGATCATAAAATATTAAGTGAAGCAGAAATGAAAAAAATGATCTCAAAAGACTACAATGGAAACATTACACATATTGATCTAATCAACCATAAACAGGACTATACATTGACGCTGGAAAATGCAAATGGCATCTACCAAATCATTGCATCTTCTTCAAGCGGTCAAATGAAAGAAATTAGACAGTTAAAAAGCTATCAGAAGCCGAATGAAAAAAATGCTGAGCTCCAGGCAGAAGAGGCGGCTGTTAAAAAGGTGAGCGGAACCGTCATTCAAAAAAAAGAGACGACAGATCGTTTTATTTTTACCATCCAATCAAAAAAAGAATTGTATCAAGTCGAGGTCGACAAACAGTCATTCAAGGTGCTTGAAGCAGAAAAGAAAAAACCAACCTCTAAAGAAAAGAAGCTCACAAAAATCACTGTCGAGGAAGCGATCCAAATTGCCGTCAAAGAAGTTGGCGGAACAGTGGATGATGCCGATCTTGAAACATTCAGCGGTATGCTCGTTTTTGAGGTGGAGCTGGATTTGCCTGACGGCAGAGAGGCAGAGGTACTTGTGAACGCCTATACAGGAGACATTGAGGGCATTACGTACGAAAACTAATCCTTTTCTCATGATATTCTCATGTTTCTTTCCTTCCTTTATCATCTTGTTTTCTTAAGATATAGAAGAAATCAAAAAGAGGAGGAAATGAACATGATGAAAAAAGTACTAGTAGCTACAGCATTAACGGGAACTCTTGTCGCAGGTGGTTTCACACTTCAAGCGCAAAATACAAATCAAACAGCAAACGCCGAGCAAGTCGTGCAAAAGAAATCGTCTTTTGTTTCAAAGAAACAAGCTGAAAAAGCAGCCTTAAAAGTGGTGAAAGGCTATGTAGACGATGTGGATCTTGAGCGTAAAAAAGGAAAATGGGTGTATGAGGTCGAGATTAAAAAAGGCGGCTTTGAATATAAAGTATATGTCGATGCAAAAACTGGAAAAGCGCTGAATGATCCAGTCAAAGAAAAGAAACAGAATGTGAAGATCACGAAAAAACAAGCTGAAAAAATTGCTCTTGCAAAAGTAAAAGGCACAGTCACCGATTCTGATCTAGATAAAGAAAATGGTGTGTACATCTATGAAGTTGAAATCACAACACCAAGCGGCGAAGAAGTTGATTTTGAGATTTCCGCTAAAACGGGCAAAATCCTGAAGCAAGAATGGGATGATTAAGCCATCATCAAACCTTACACTTTCATGTGTAAGGTTTTTTCATTGGGACAAACTACGGGAAAGGAGGCGAGAGAATATGAAGAAAAAAGAAGAAGAGCAGACAATGGATTATGCGGAATACGTTCCGCATCCTGATGGAGAAGGATATGCTTTGTTTTTGCATGATTCCTTTCATCTCCTCTCCCAAGAGGATATGAATCAGCCGGAAGAGGAATAAAAAGACAGGAAAGGGCGATGGTAAGAGTTGTCCATCGCTCTTTTTTTTGAAAAGTAAGCGAATACATAAGAATACTTGGCATCTTGCTTATTGACATCATTCCGCTTTTTCTGTAATCTCAGTGTGTTAACAATATGAGACTTCGTTAGGTGAGGCTCCTGTATGGAGATACGCTGCTGCCCAAAAATGTCCAAAGACGCCAATGGGTCAACAGAAATCATCGACATAAGGTGATTTTTAATGCAGCTGGATTTTATCCTATGCCATACAGTGCTAAAGCTCTACGATTGAAGGAGCAAGTGTTTATTTTGTCATGCTTACAAAGCGCCTTCATTCGGTTGAAGGTGCTTTTTTATGAGAAAAGGAGGTGTGGGGATGGATCATCCCGATTCGAGACACATAGAGAGTATGTCAGAAGATCAGATTGACGCATCAGACAGAGGAGATCCTGACCCCCGCACATTCTAAGGGATTCGGGTATCTCCTGATTTTGGGGAGGTAACAGCGATGATACAGAACATTACGTACGATGAACTCATTTTAAGAATCATTATTTTGTTAAGAGATGGCAAACGCAAAGAATTCAAAAACATTATGGAAGAACTTCAGCCATATGATATGGCCTATTTATTTAAAGAACTTCCAGAAAAACACCGCGGCCGCTTCCTTAGCTTTTTAACAGTCGATGATGTGACGGAAATGATGGGTGAGCTTGAGCGCGAGTACCAAGAAATTGTGCTTGAAAAAGTAGGGAAAGACAAAGCCACCTTCGTCACAAACAAAATGGATAACGATGACCTAGCCAACTTGTTTGATGAAATGGATGATGAGCTGAAAGATCAGCTTTTATCAAACATGGAGGCAGAGGAATCAAAGGCCGTCCAGCTTCTCATGAATTATCCTGCTGAGACAGCAGGCCGGATTATGACCAACCGGTACGTATGGATTCCTCAGCACTATACGGTTCAGGACGCAGTTGTGAAGCTGAAAAGCTTTGCTGAAATTGCAGAATCGATCAACTATTTATATGTTATTAACGATCAAAAGCAGCTTGTAGGGGTTCTGTCGTACCGCGATCTCATTTTAGGTGAACCAGATGAAAAAGTGCAGGATCTTATGTTTACAAGAGTCATTGCCGTTGGGGCCTTTCAGGATCAGGAAGAAATCGCCAAGCTGATTGAACGGTATGATTTTCTTGCCATTCCTGTTGTGGAAGAGAACAATGTCCTCGTCGGAATCGTCACAGTCGATGATATCATTGATGTCGTCATCCAAGAGGCAGGAGAAGACTATGAGAAGTTCGCAGCCTCCGGTAAAGATATTACATTCGACACGCCCGCTTTTGTTGCAGCATACCGCCGTCTCCCGTGGCTCATTTTACTTTTATTCATTGGGCTGATTTCAGGCAGTATTTTAAATTACTTTGAAGATACCCTTCAGCAAGTCGTCGCCTTAGCTTTCTTCATGCCAATGATTGCTGGGATGACAGGGAATACAGGGACACAGTCGCTAGCGGTCGTCATTAGAGGACTTTCAAAAGAAGAATTAACGAAAAAAACCATTATGCGCCTAATTTTTAGAGAGCTCCGGACCAGTATTTACATTGGGATTGTCTGTTCCATCATTATTACAGTCGTCGCAATGGTGTGGCAGGGCAATATGATTTTAGGTTTTGTTGTCGGGTCCTCACTACTTGCCACACTGATTATTGGAACGATGGCAGGTACGATCGTGCCTATTATTTTACACAGATTAAACGTCGACCCTGCTATTGCATCTGGGCCGCTTATTACAACATTGAATGATATTTTATCACTGCTCATCTATTTTGGAATTGCGACAGCGTTCCTCCATACACTTATGTAGCAAGAAGACTGTAAAACATGACGTTTTACAGTCTCAGCGCGTTGACAAACCCTTGCATTCGGTGTCAGTCCTTGCGTGCCGGTGCTCACGAATGTTCAATTCGCTCCGCTCCGGTACTCGTCCTTCCTAGACTTCAAAGGTTTTCAGATCGTGCTGAAAGGTAGACAAAGGACCATCCTTTGTCCACAATCTAAGCCTGTAAAACATGACGTTTTACAGGCTTTTTTTGTATAAAGATTGCATATAGCGCTTCCATCCTTTACATTTTAAGGAGAAGGTGGGAGAGAAACATGAAGAAGTTTTTATTCATTTTGATGTGTTTGCTTTTGCTGAATGCATGTCAAAGGGAAGACGAGGGGAAAGACCGGAGGCTAGTGGCTGCAGAGCATATGCTTGAAGCCATCACTGAAGGAAATAAAAGAAAAATGGAAGACGTCTACGTCGAAGGTGCGGTACCGAGCCCAAATGACATTCTGAAATTGAAAAAAGAATGGGGCATAGACACACTTTCTTATGAGGACTTTCAATTAGAAGAAGCCAGCATTCATGTGTTCCATGCGAATTATGAAGATGCAAAAACCGGGAAGAAAAAGGCACTTGCCCTCCGGGTGAAAGAAGATCCAGAAAGAGGCGGTGTGCTAATTGACTTTGTAGGGGTTGTTGAAGGGTCTGAGGCATCCTCTAAATAAAAGTCAAGGTATCTTTAAAAGGATAGAAGAGCTGACAAAAATTAGCTCTCCTATCCTCTTTTTTATCACAAATTAGTTATGCCCATTAACTCCATAAAGTGTGAGAGGGCACTGGTCATGTAAGAATCGCGGCGCCTTATAAACACAGTGGGTACTATTCTATGTGGCTCCGGTAATGGATGACAGGTAAAGCCGCCTTGCACCCGGGATTCAACCATAGATTTTGGTAATACGGTAACTCCCAGGCCGTTTTCAACGCATTTAAGCACGCCCTCTAAAGTACCATATTCCATTACCTTCATAGGAGGATAACCGCTGCTCTCTAGCCATTGCTGCCAACGGCCTAAATAGATGCAATGAGCGAATGACGAGAGCAATGGTTCGTGTAAAATTGATTCTACCTGGAATTGCTCCGAGGAGTAGCTTGTAATCAGGACCAGGGATTCGTCCAATACAGGATACTCCATAATTTCCGGATGAAGAATGGGCCCATCTACCAATGCGCCGTCTACCTTGTAGTTAAGAATGGCGTTAACTTGATCTACTGTAGGTGCCATATACATACTCAATTCTACTTGTGGAAAATTCTTATGATATTCGGCAAAAATCTTTGGCAATCTTGTAGAAGCGGTTGACTCTATAGATCCAATGTGTAAAGTTCCCCGCGGAGTAGATGAAAGCTTTACTGCCTCTATCGCTTCTTCGAAATCGTAGAGTAATTTGTTTACATAGGGCAATAGTTCGCGTCCTGCAGGTGTTAAAGATATCTTCTTATGATATCGATAGAGAAGAGGAACTCCTAATTCTTGTTCAAGACGTTGGATTCGTGCAGTAACATTGGACTGCACATAATTCAATTTCTGTGCCGCTTTTGTGATGCTTTGTTCAATTGCAACGGCTTTAAACACTTCCAAAGATTTAATATCCAAAATAACTCTCCTTTTTGCATCACAAATTGTGATCAACTATACATTATTTTTTGATTTTACGTGATCCAATGGAATAAGTAAACTTAAAGATATAAGAGGTTGATGCTAATTGTGTCCCTTGGTATCTGATCATGAGGAGGATGGTGAGGTAGGGAATTTTATCTAGGAAAAGAAAAACAAACGTTTCCAATGAATGAGGAGGGAATCTATTGATTTCAAAGACGAATGTCCAAGAGAAATTTTTGCAAATAAATGATTATTGGAATCCTAGAATAAGCGGAGAATTAAACGATTCATACATTAAGATGGTAAAAGTTAAAGGTGAATTCATTTGGCATCACCATGATGAAGAGGATGAAATGTTTTTTGTATGTAAAGGGAAGCTGGTCATCCGTTTCAGGGATAAAGAAATAGCTCTTAATGAAGGGGAGTTTATTGTGATTCCTAAAGGAATTGAACATCAGCCAATTGCTGAAGAAGAAGTTCATTTGCTATTAATTGAACCCAAAACGACGCTAAACACGGGGAATGTGGTCAATGAACGAACCGTTTCGATTCCTGAGCGAATCGATGAACACTAACTCGTTGCACTTAACAGGTGCGTTAGTTAAAAAAGAGGCAGCAATCGCTGTCTCTTTTTCATTCAGCAATTGCAACAATCAATACGAACAAAACTTTGATTTTAAAGAATAAGCGATTCTTTTTTTGTTTAACGATTTTTATACCGAAAGTGTGCATTAATCTGGCCTTCAAGCATTTTTTTCTTAAATTGTCCGCTTTTTAGCGCTTGTTCTTTTTTCTTCATGTCTTTTAAAATTTCAGCTGTCTGCACACCGTCTTCCCGTTTATTGGCGATGTCCATTAAACGTTCAACATCTGCAAAAGAATATTTCCGTGTGCCTCTTGTTGAGCGCTGGGGGTAAATGAGTTTACGTTCCTCATAATATCGGATTTGCCTGACGGAAAGCCCTGTTAACTCACTGACAATCCCGATTGAAATGACTTTTTTATCTTTATAAGATACATCTTCCTGCGTCATATACTCACCCCTGCAAGTCTTTTCTTCATATTATATAGAACGAGAAGTAAAAAAACCTATCGTTTGTTAGAAAATATAACACAAAAACGAAAAAAATGAAAAAACTATGGAAGGAAAGATAACAGATAATGTGCAATACATCTTACGCCGGCATATAATCATGGTGAGTTGACATAGGAGGAGGAGCATATAATGGAGCAAGCACAGATCATTCGTATGGCAAAAGAAATCATCGCATTAGATGTGAAGAGGGATGAATTGCTCGAGCAATTCATGCAGGCTGCGGGTCAGAATGCACATGCGCTTCTAAGGGCCATACAAAATGATTTGTATAAGAGGTCTTCATAAGCACCCGATCCAAATCACTTGATAGGAGGGGATAATCGGTGCGGCGTATATTAAAAGAAGCTTTAGCAAAAGAAAGACATTATTATACGAAGCAGCTATGTTCATTAGGGGTTTACAGCCCTGATGCGGCCAAGAACATGACAATTAGTGACTTAAAAAAAGAGTATCATTTCTTTTTCAACAAAACAGAGCGCTGTTTGTAAAAATCCCTTGAAATGTGCGTATGTCACATAAAGGGTTCTTTTTTTGTGTTTAATATTATAGCAATATTGAATTTTGTAGAAATTTGGCGAATGAAGTGCGAGAAACCATAGATTCTTTACAGATTATGTTAAAGTGTGTCGCATCTTGATGGTTTGCTGAAAAAGCTTTTTTTCGAGATGATTGTGAAAAATAAGAAGGATTTTAAAAGTTTATATCGAAAACTTATACATAACACGAATGGAGTCACTTATGTGGTTGAAAGGGTTTTCAAAAACGTACTTCTATTTTTTACGAAAGGCTCCAACTGCACCGCAAGACAGCCTTGAAGTTAAAAAAATATTATAAGAGGTAGATATGTGATGAGACTATCGTTTAATGAAGAAGAAGTAGAACGCTCAATGACGCTTTACAAAGTTTTTGCAAGAGCATTTAAAAGCGTTTCAGAACACAGTATTAGAGACAGCAAAGAGCATGGGTTTAATCCAACTGAATTTGCCGTACTTGAATTACTGTACACGAGAGGTGCTCAAAAGCTTCAGCAAATCGGCTCAAGACTCCTGCTTGTCAGCGGGAATGTGACGTACGTAATTGACAAATTAGAACGAAATGGTTTCATTGAAAGAGAACAGGACCCTAAGGATAAACGTTCGGTTTATGCCCATTTAACGGATAAAGGGCGAAGTTATCTTGACAAGATTTATCCGATCCACTCTCTTCGGATTGCGCGTGCATTCTCTGGTCTGACGCGTGAAGAACAAGAGCAATTGATTAGTCTATTGAAAAAAGCAGGTATTCACAGTCAGCATTTATTATTTAGATAAAACGAAAAGGTGCCATGATTGGCACCTTTTCGATTGTTGATAAAGGGCTAAAGTGATCTTTATTTTAGCCCTTTGTCTTCTTCTCGGCTCAGCGTGACAGAAAACCTTTGAAGTCTAGGAAGGACGAGTACCGGAGCGGAGCGAATTGAGCATTCGTGAGCACCGGCACGCAGGACTGACACCGAATGCGAGGGTTTGTCTGCACGCTGGAAGGTGCCATGATTGGCACCTTTTTTATGTATCAAGATGCGCCGGATAGGCGATGAATTTTTCAATATCGCTTGCTGGCAGCGGCTTGGCATAATAGAACCCTTGCAGGTCGTCACAGCCCTGGGCAGATAATAGCTGGGCCTGTGCAAATGTTTCAACACCTTCTGCTATCACTTCGAGAGATAATTGGTGTCCCATCGCTATAATAGCCCCTGTAATCTGTTCTGACTTTGAATCACTTAAAATATCCTCAATAAAGGATTTATCAATTTTCAGCCGATGAATAGGTAAATCCTTTAAATAGCTTAAGGAGCTGTGGCCTGTACCGAAATCATCAATACTAATGCGGACGCCAAGCTGTTTTAGCGATGTCAGCACTTGTTTTGATTGCTTGATATTGTCCATTGTCATACTTTCTGTGACTTCAAGCTCCAAGAGGGACGGTTTCAGGTCGTATTTTTTCAGTGTCAGCTTGATCAAATCAATTAAGTCTTCAGAATTGAATTGTTTCGCAGATAAATTCACAGCCACAGGGATCTTTAGCCCATCGTCATACCACCTTTTTGCCTGCTTGCCAGCCGTATCAATGACCCATCTGCCAATATCGATGATCAGTCCTGATTCCTCTGCCAGCTCAATAAAAGCCTCAGGTGACTTTAAGGAACCATCTGGTGCCTTCATTCTTAAAAGGGCTTCAACCCCAGTCATCTTTCTTGTTTTGGCACTGACTTGCGGCTGGTAGTGAAGGACAAATTGTTCTCTTTGAATGGCATCCCTCAGCTCCAGCTCCCGGTTTAACCTGTCCTCACTCAATCTTTCCATGGATTCGGTAAAGAACTCATAACGGCTTTGCTTATGTTTTTTGGATAAATACATGGCCATATCGGCTTTTCTCATCAGCTCCATTCCGTCTTTGCCATTTTGCGGAGAGATAGCGATTCCAATGCTGATGGATGTAATGAGCTGATGGTTCTGGATGAAAAAAGGACGTTCAAATTGATGGATGATATTTTTAGAAAATTGTTCGACTTTATATGTATCATGATCCATGTGAGGAAAGATCATTAAAAATTCATCGCCGCCAAGTCTTGCGATAAAGCCATTGTCCGGTAAACATTGCGTCAGTCTATTTGCGGCAGCTTTCAGCAGTAAGTCTCCGATGTTATGCCCAAGTGCATCATTAATAATTTTAAAACGATTTAAGTCAAGAAACAGAACCGCTGTTGATGTTTTTGACTTTTCTTGAGCGGAGAGAACATCATTTAAATGATTAATGCCGTGGCGGCGGTTAGGAAGCTCTGTTAATGCATCATAATGTGCCATCACATGAATTTCTTTTTCTGCTATCCGCTGCTGCGTTAAATCTTTTAAAACAAGATAAATGCTGTCGAGTGAATTGTTTACATGGACAGGTATGTAAGTGACATGATAATAATAAAAACGATCTGCTGCTTTCAGTTCTGCTTCGCGTGTAATGGCTTTTTTTGACTGAGAAATAAATTCTTCCCACAATTCAGTAGGCATCACATATTGGCTGACATCATCACCAATCTTAGAATTGCACAACTCTAAGATTTGTTTACCTGAGTCATTTGCAGAAAGCACCTTTCGATGGACAGATAACACGATAATACCGTCTATATTATGCTTGATCAGCGATTGAAACCGCTGTTCATTTTCCTTCAGCTGATCTGACTGTGTCATGATCCGGTGATCAATATAGGCACCAAAGATCATCAGCGTTTGGACAATCAGTGTCATCAATCCGATGAAAAGCGACAGGCTAAATGGCGACATTTCAAAAAAACCACCTGCATCGGCCTGTCCATTTGAATGATAAAACATGGTAGAAGCAGCCATACCAGTATAATGCATACCTGCTATAGCACCGCCCATCAACATTGAACCAAGACCCTTTAAAAGATAATTCTCCCGTTTACTTTTAGTGCGGTCAACACGAAAGAAGAGCTTCAATGAGAAGTAGGAGGTAATGGCAGCAATGAAAAACGAAAGAAAAAAGAGGACTGGATCATAGCTGATTGAGACATTGGCCATTGATTCCATTCCAAGATAATGCATGCTGCAAATAGCTGAACCCATGGTGATTGAACTAATGAGCAGCCGTCTTCTAGAGAGCTGCTTTTGAATGCATATTGAAAAAGCGATCAAGGATCCGATAAATGAGGCCAAAATCGATAAAATCAGTAAGTATGTATCATATGTGATGCCAACACGCATTTGAAATGCCATCATGCCAATAAAATGCATCGACCATATCCCCATTCCCATGATCATTGCACCAATGAGCAGCCATACCTTTTTCTTTGCACCGCTTGATTGTGCTACCCTGCTGGCTATATGAAGAGCTGAGTAGGAGGCAACAGCGGCGACAGCGATTGACAGAAAGACAAGCCATCCATTGTAGCTTCCTGTTAAATGGGTCATGTAAGAAAACCTCCAGTACTTTAAAACAGACATATACTTAATATATCGGATCGAATGGCTTCTGTGTTCACCTTTCCTTCACTTAAATACAATAATCAACGTTTTTTTCACCCTTCTTTTATAGTAAAATCAAATTTAATGTAAAAAAACGACGAAAAGCGAATCGTTTCTTCGGTTTTATTCGTTTAATATATGGTGTGATTCTAAAAGAGATAGAATCAGTCAAATGATTATGTTTGAAAGGGATTGATAAACATCGAAGATTTTATTATTTCTTTAGCTGATGCCTTTAAGAACTTGTCATACTTTGGCATCTTCCTCGCATTATGCATTGAATTTGTACCTGCTGAAGTGGTTTTGCCCCTTGCGGGTTACTGGGTCTCAGAAGGGGACATGGCTTTTATCGGTGTTGTGGCGGCCGGCTCCATTGGCGGCGTGGCTGGTCCTTTGACCTTGTACTGGTTAGGACGTTATGGCGGCAGACCCTTTTTAAATAAATATGGAAAGTACTTTTTTATAAAACCTGAGTCGCTTGATAAATCGGATGCTTTCTTTGAAAAGCATGGCGGATTCGTCGCATTCAGCGGCCGGTTCATACCAGGAGTCAGAACACTTATCTCCATCCCGTGCGGTATTGCCAAGATGAATGTGTGGGTCTTTTGCCTGTATACGTTTTTGGCCATTACACCAATTACGTTTGTGTATGTGTATCTTGGATTTATGCTCGGAGAGAACTGGAAAGAGGTTGGCGCCATCTTAGATCCATATCTTTTACCAATTGGGATCGGTGTTGTGTTATTGTTTGTTCTCTACTTATTGCTAAAACGAAGAAAAAGAAAAACAGAAACGCCAACTGCCTAATCAATGGATCGAAGTGAATTTCACCTGTTGACAATCCAGTGTCTATTGATTAAGATATAAGTAATCTAAATATTCTAAATCCCGCCAAAGGGGAGTAGCGTCCGGTTTTTACCGGAAACAAAGTCGTCATTACATGGACTGATGTTCATCGGCTTTGTTGGCATGATTCTACATATCACATGTCTAGCAAGACCTTTGCCATTACAGGCAAAGGTCTTTTTTGCATTCATAAGCCTTTGTCTGTTGTGGGACAATAGATAAAAAAACAAGGAGGAATGATGATGGATGCAGCCATTATTTTAGAGTACGGGTGGGTTCTGCTCGTACTTATTGGATTAGAAGGGATTTTAGCAGCTGATAACGCGCTGGTCATGGCCGTGATGGTCAAACACCTTCCTGAAAAACAAAGAAAAAAGGCACTGTTTTACGGACTTGCAGGTGCGTTTGTCATGCGGTTTGGTTCTCTGTTTCTTATTTCGTTTTTAGTGGATGTATGGCAAGTTCAAGCCATTGGTGCAATTTATCTTCTTTATATTTCCATTCACCATATTTTAAAATCGCACGTATTTAAGAAAAAGGAAACTGAAACAAATATGAAGCAAAGCGGTTTCTGGGCAACAGTCGTGAAAGTAGAGCTTGCCGATATTGCTTTTGCTGTTGATTCCATTTTAGCAGCCGTTGCTTTAGCTGTGACATTGCCGAAAACAAGTCTTCCGCAAATCGGTGGACTCGATGGCGGTCAATTTATTGTCATTCTTTTAGGTGGTATTATTGGTCTTGTCATTATGCGATTTGCAGCAACGGTCTTTGTGAAACTGCTCAAAACAAGACCGAGCCTAGAAACAGCAGCATTTGTCATTGTCGGATGGGTGGGTGTGAAGCTCACGCTTTATACACTGTCACATCCAGCTATTGGAGTCGTATCATCTCATTTTATCCATTCAGCATTATGGAAAATCATTTTCTGGACCGTGCTTCTCGCAATTGCAGCATTTGGCTGGTTTTTATCAAGTCCATCAAGAAAAGGCGGGCAGGAAAACGAGGAGAAACAAGAGGCGCGCCTGGGAGAGTAGTTTTTTTGAAAGAAATATCATTTCATTTTCATAACACGTATATTACAAATAAGGGGGAGATACCCCCTTATTTCTTTGCTTTTAGACGAAACATTGTAAAGTAGATGATGACATACATGTCATAATTGAGTAACAGGAAATGAATTCCTCATTTCTTCCTTTGCGCTTCCCTCATAAATTAGCTATCATAAATGAGTAATATAGGGAGAACTGAGGTGAAACCATTGCTTAGCCTTTTGTTTAAAAAAGGAAAGAAAAAGCAAACATTAGAGCAGTCGGCTATCAGTATTCAACAAGGTGATAGCGAACTGCAAAATGCATTAATAGAGCAATACAAACCATTTGTCGCTAAGACGGTTTCATCCGTTTGTAAACGATATATAGATGAAAAAGATGATGAATTCAGCATAGGCTTAATTGCCTTTAATGAAGCGATAGAAAAATACTCTGCCGAAAAAGGAAACTCACTGCTTGCTTTCGCAGAATTAATTATTAAAAGAAAAGTGATTGACTATATTCGTAAAGAAGCAAGAAATGCGCCAACGGTTCAAATGGACCTGCAAGAAAGTGAGAATGGCGAATACTCTCAAAGCATGATTGAAGCAGAGCTCTCTGCAAATGAATATAGGCGTTTAATTGAACAAGAACATAGAAGAGAAGAGATTGAACATTTTAAAGAACGACTGAAAGTATACGGTCTCACGTTTCAAGAGCTGCTTGAGCATTCACCAAAGCATGCCGATGCCAGGCAAAATGCGATTAAAGTAGCCCATACACTCGTTGAACACGATGAGCTGAGAACGATTTTATTTCAGAAAAAACAATTGCCGGTCAAACAGCTGGAAAAGCTAGTGGAAGTCAGCCGCAAAACGATTGAGAGAAATAGAAAATATATCATTGCGATGGCGATCATTATGACAGGTGATTATGTGTATTTGAAAGATTACCTTAAAGGGGTGCTTAATTCATGAGAAGAGGCATTATAGTAGAGAAAAACAAAAAATATGTCACGCTGCTGACCCCTGATGGACAATTTCTGCGGACAAAATATGAAGAGCAAAACTATGAAATCGGCCAAGAAGTGACATTTCCAAATGAATCACGTCTTGAAAGAAAAAGAGCCGGTTTTTTTGACCTGCTTCGTTTACGTCCTTTAAATGCAGGAATCCTATCAATAGCAGCGATTATTGTCGTAATTTTTACTATGATGCCATCTTTCTCAAGTCAAAAAGCATATGCGTATATGACAATTGACATTAACCCAAGCTTTGAGCTGAAGCTTGATCACAATTATCAAGTGATCGGTGTCACACCGCTGAATAAAGATGCGAAGCAAGTACTGGCGAGTATGAAGGATTTAGAAAAAAACGACATGACCAAAGTCGTGCAGGAAATTATAGATGACTGTGACAAAAAAGGATATGTGAACGACTCTAAAAGTATTTATATTTCAACCGTTTATGAAAACAAGCAGGACAATACATATAAAACAAACGTAAAAAGCAAAATTAACACCATTTCTGGTGAATATCAAAAACGCAATTATAAGCTGGAAACTGTGGAAAGTGACCTGGAAACAAGGGAAAAAGCTCAAAAGGCAGGCATTTCAACAGGAACATATATTAGAAATCAAGAAATGCAAGACAAAGAACATGAAAATATCAAAAAGGATGAAGACGCAGCAGAGAACGATGCTGTGAAGGAAGAAGATCCTAAGAAACATGATGAAGAACAAGCAGATAAAGACAAACAAGAAGACGTAAAAATAGACGATAGCAAAGAGATGCAGCCAGATCAAGAGGCTCCAGAAGCTGAGGACAAAGAGCAGAAGGAAGCAGAGAGGGAAGAGCAAGGATCTGTTCAAAAGCCTCAAAAACCTGAGGATGAAAGCAAAGACAACAAAATAAAGGAAGAAAAGGTTCCTTCTTTCGATAAAGAGCAAAAAAAAAATCACTCAACTGATCGTGATGAAAGAAGACACTGGAACGGACCATCACGTGGTGATGCGGAAAAACACGCAAAAAAAAACCGCAGGGATCTGAACAATCCTTCCGCTGAACAAAAAAGAGAACATGCAAAGCAAAAAGGGAAAGGTGCACCGTTTCCTTATCGCGAGAACAGGCATGAGCACACATATGAACAATAAAAAAACGCCAGAATAGCTCCGGCGTATTTCACCATGTCATGATTTAGATTGATTGCCCATTTGTGATTGAGCTTGTTGAACGAGTCTTTTTGTGATTTCACCGCCAACAGAACCGTTAGCACGTGAGACTGTATCTGAACCGAGAGTGACGCCAAATTCTTGAGCGATCTCGTATTTAAATTGATCTAAAGCTTGTTCTACTCCAGGAACAAGAAGTTGATTTCGATTTGCCATGTCATATTCCTCCTTTCACCTCATGTTTGTTGCGCCTTCTTATTTTGAAAAAAACGGCGTGCAATTATGCTGGCAATTGCTGTACAAAAAAGCCGAGGTGATGGAAGTCACCTCGGTTGTTATTTATCCCTTATTCAGCTGCAGCGTATTATACATCATTTCTTGAGCTGTGCTTTGCAAATGAGAAGTAAAGACAGAGAAGACGGTAGAACTGATAATCCCTTTAATCAAATGCCATTGGCTCTTCGTCAATTCTGTAAACTCGTCATGGAGCTTGTCTGTCTGCTCCTCAGTTATTTCTCGTAAATTTGTTTCCTTTAATGGAAATTGTGTATGGTGATAAATAAAATCAAGGACGTGCGCATATGCTTCATAAAAACGGATTGGACTAATAATATCATCTGTTCGATCTGTGATGGTGTTAAATAGGGCAGATAAGATCACACGAATGGTATCGAAGTCAAAAACTGATTTTAAATCCCTGACAATTAATAAAATAACGACCTGATCAATAGAGTATTTTTTGCCAAGCTCTGGATGGCCAATCATATCTTTAATATCACGTTTGATCCAATTTTGAATCGCCGTCGATTTAAGAGAAGTCAGCTCACACAAGTTGCCAAGCTCAACAATTTCATTTGTAGAAAGACCATGCTCTGATTTTTGCTTCCGCCGTTCAAGCTTCTCAAAAAAAGACGGGATCTTTAATTCATCATAGTCATGATCCTTGCCATTTTTTACAGATAGTTTCAAAAGCTGAAGCGGAGTCAGATCTCCCTCTCCTTTTAGAGAATACAGAAGTCTTGTCATGTCAATTCTCGTTAATTTAAAAGTAACCATGTTCCACCTCATTTGTACGTCAAAACGTGATTATTGATCTAATTCAACATCATAGTCTCTTTTTGATGAAAATGCAAAATAAACTCAAAATCAAAGCCGGCGCGTCACAATTTGTTCACTTTTATGCTGGGGCAAATGTCGTAAATATTGATGTGACGGGGCTTTAGCCGTTATGATAAACAGAGAAAGTGATTCCTTTTTCCTTGCAATTTGAGACGTTTATTTTTATAATTTTATTAATAAGTTCATTTGAACTTAATATGACAGCGGAGGTTATGTATGGGTAAGAGAATATTTCTGTTTATATTAACGAACATTCTTGTTATCACTACGATTGGTATTGTACTGTCGGTTATTAGTGCAGCAACTGGTGTTGGTTCTTATATAGGAGCAGACGGAAGACTTGATATCCTTTATCTTCTTGTATTCAGTGCAGTTGTTGGTTTTGTTGGCTCGTTTATGTCACTTGCAATGTCTCGTTGGATGGCAAAAATGATGATGGGTGTACGTGTGTTAAATCCAGAAAAGGATTCATTAACATATGATGAGCAGCAGCTTGTTGACCGCGTGCACAGACTTTCAAGAGCAGCAGGCCTTTCTAAAATGCCTGAGGTTGGTATTTATCAATCATCTGAAGTAAATGCATTTGCAACAGGTCCTTCTAAGAGAAGATCACTTGTTGCGGTATCAACTGGATTGCTTCATGAAATGGATGATGCAGCAGTTGAAGGTGTAATCGCCCACGAAGTTGCTCACGTTGCAAATGGTGACATGGTGACAATGACGCTGCTTCAAGGAATCGTCAACACGTTCGTTGTCTTCCTTTCAAGAATTGCGGCATGGATCGCAAGCCGTTTTGTTTCACGTGAAGAGCTTGTGCCGATTGTTCACTTTATCGCTGTGATTGTTTTCCAAATCATTTTCTCTGTCCTAGGAAGTCTTGTCGTGTTTGCATATTCTAGACACCGTGAATTCCATGCAGACCGCGGCGGAGCCGACCTTGCAGGTAAAGATAAAATGATTCATGCGCTTCGTTCACTTGAGGCGTACACGTCAAGAATCAAAGATGATGACCAAACAGCAGTCGCTACGCTAAAAATCAGCGGTAAACGAAAAGCTTCTCTTTTCTCAACACACCCTGATTTAAATGAAAGAATCAGAAGACTTGAAGCAAAATAAGAAGGACGAAAAGACATTCTTTTACAGGATGTCTTTTTCTTTTTGATGAAAAAGAAAATAAAGCATAAAATAGCTTTAAAATCATGTCTCTTTTCATTAAAATGATAAAGGTATTCGAAAAGATAGATAAAAGAAGGAATGACAATGAATCCTATAAAAAAGCTAATTGACCGGCTGTCAGCGTTTCAGTTGATTGCCCTTTATTATTTTCTTGCTGTAACCGTGTCGCTTATTCTTCTCAGCCTTCCAGTGGCTCATCAAGAGGGGGTCAAATGGACATTCATTGATGCCTTGTTTACAGCGGTGAGTGCTGTAAGTGTCACAGGACTGACTGTTGTCGACACCTCACAAACTTTTAGTGTCACAGGGATGTGGATCCTTGCGTTTGTTCTGCAAATCGGAGGCATTGGCATTATGACGCTCGGTACCTTCGTATGGCTTGTCATGCGAAAAAGAATTGGAATTAAAGAAAGAAAACTTATCATGGCAGATCAAAACCAGAGCAATTTATCTGGAATTGTAAAACTAATGAAGCAGGTCTTATATTTGATTTTACTGATTGAGTTTGTCGGCGGGCTCATTTTAAGCATGTATTTTCTCAAATATTATGATGTGCAAGGAGCTTTCTTACATGGTTTCTTCTCGAGTATTAGTGCGACAACCAATGGGGGCTTCGATATTACGGGGAGCTCACTTATCCCTTACAAAGATGATTATTTCGTCCAGTTTATTACGATGCTGCTGATCATCTTTGGAGCGATTGGTTTTCCTGTGCTAGTGGAAGTGAAGGATTATTTGTTCAATCAGGACCGAAAGCACGCATCGTTCTCATTGTTTACAAAAATCACAACGCTCACGTTTGGCGGTCTTGTCGTTGTTGGAGCGATTGGGATATATGCACTAGAGGCCGGGTTTAGCTTCGTAGGGAAGAGCTGGCACGAAATCTTGTTTTACTCTTTGTTTCAATCGACTGCAACAAGAAGCGGGGGGCTGACAACGTTAGATATTACGCAGCTGACCGAACCGACGCTTTTATTTTTATGTATGCTCATGTTTATCGGGGCTTCCCCAAGCTCTGTGGGGGGCGGAATTCGGACAACTACGTTTGCCCTTAATTTACTCGCATTGTTTCATTATGCTAGGGGAAACAAGTCCATCAAAATCTTCAAGAGGGAGCTTCATCAAGCAGATATTAATAAATCCCTTATGGTGACCATGATGGCTTTTATTTTGGTTTTTGGCGCTACGTTCCTGTTATCCTTAACAGAGCATAATACACTTCTTGAAAATTTATTTGAAGTTTGCTCTGCTTTCGGAACAACGGGACTGTCGCTTGGGATTACCTCAGATCTCACTGTGTTTGGTAAATGTATCATCATGATTGTCATGTTTATTGGACGGATCGGTATTCCAAGCTTTTTATATTTAATCGGCCGAAGAGAAAGCGAAGCGAATTATCATTATCCGAAAGAGCGCGTCATCATTGGCTAAACAGCATTCAATTTGAATGCTGTTTTTTTATTTCCATTATCTAACTGGCTAAATCACATGGGATGTTCGCAATCTATAGGTAAGAGGTGAACGAGACGTGCTGGATGTGTTATGGAAAGCAATTGTCATGCTGCTAGTTGGTACCTTGCTGCTGAGAATAGCAGGGCCTAAATCCATTAGTCAATTAACTGTACAACAAACAGTGATTATGATTTCAATCGGATCGATTATTATCCAACCCTTTATTGAGCATAATTTACTTGAAACCATTTATGCAGCTACTATCTTTATTGTGGCACTTGTCATTATGGAAAAACTGTCGATTCAATCTGATTTCTTTGAAAAGTTGCTTTCAGGCAAATCGGTCGTGATTTTACAGGATGGCGAAATGCTTGATCATAAGCTGAAGAAAACAAGGCTCACAAGGGACGAATTTAGAATGCGTTTAAAGCAGCAAGGCATCACTGACATCAGCAGTCTCAAAAAAGCCACGCTAGAAGCCAATGGACAAATTGGCTATGAGTTAAAACCTGAGGAAAAGCCAGTGACGGTCAAGCAGATGAAGGAATTCCTTGACCAATTAAGAGAAGAACTAAACCTGCCAAAAAAGGACTGAATTCAGATGAAAAGAAAAGCAGCGAAAAATGAAGCATTAACAAATAATATGACGCCGACAGAAAGCATGGCGCATGATCAAGGACAAACCCAATTTGATGAACAATCAAGAGATCGTCAGGCAAACCGAAATTCTCATAAAGGGAAACAAGGGGGGGCATCTCGTGACTAAGAAGCATGTGAAGAGCAAAGAGATGAAGGACCATAAAAAGCCAATGGACCCAGATATTTTAGAAGAGGAATTTGGCAGTGAGCTTGGAGATATCAACAGCAGCAAATGGATTGATACGTTGATGAAGCCAAAGAAAGATGCTGCATGTAAGCAGAATAAGAAATAGAAAAAACGATCCAATAAGGATCGTTTTTTATTTGATATAACTCCCTTGCCTGCCGGTGATCGTTCGCATGAAGTTGTTCATTTTGAGTTCAATCACTGGCTGAGCAACGGTTTTGACAAAAGTGCTAGAAAGGGTAAAGGTTAACAGAATGGTCAGCAGCAATAAAATGAGTACACTTGCTGCATTTAGCGCCCAGTCATCAAACCAAGTGGTTCTTAGCAGCTTGATCACAAAGCCATGTAATAAATAAACATATAACGTTCTTGTTCCCCATTTTGTAAAGAAGAAACGGCGTGTTGGAACTAATGCAAAGAAGCTGAATGTAGCACCAAATGCAAGCAAATACCATGCCATTCGTTTCATCGCCGCAATCATTCCTTCATCTCCTAGAGAAGCATACGACTTTGAGCCAAATAAGAAGGAATAATCAAATTCATAGAAGTAGCAAAACAGGAAGACAGCCATTAATACAAAAAGTGCTGCCAGTTTTCCTTTGCTTGTACGAATGAATTCAAAATGCTGCTTTTTTAAATAAAATCCAGCTAAAAACATAGGCAAAAAGACAAACGTACGTGATAAGCTGAGTGTATTGCTGATGCTGTCCACATAACCGACAAGTAATGCAATCGATAAACTGACGATCATTGCCCAGTGGAACGGCAGTTTTGAAAAAGGAATAAGTAGCAAATTCCAAAAGAATAAACTAATTAAAAACCATAAGGACCATTGCGGATCAATTGGATTTAAATTGGTTATGCTTTGATCCTGTAATAGGTAATAGTAAACCGAATAGATCACCTGAAAGATTAAATATGGGATGATCAGCTTAACGGCGACTTTTTTCATAAAGCCCGGTTTTCTAAACCCTTTTGCAAAAAAGCCAGAAACTAAAATAAAGGCGGGCATGTGAAAGGTATAAATAAACTTGTATAAATAGAGCATCCAGTCATTATCGTGAATGAATGATCGTAACAAATGACCAAAAACAACTAGAAAAATCAGAAGGAATTTTGCATTATCAAAATAACTATCTCGTGAAGATGCCATAACATCACCTTTCCTGCTCGATTTCAAACATAAATGTTCTAAGTGCACTGTTCCCTTATTTGCCCCATTCTAAAATACATTTTTGCTTAATTCGCTATTTGATGTGAAATTGTAGAACGGTTGTAAAAGAAGCGTAAGAAAAGTGAAATGTTATACAATCCTGTCATCCAAATGAAATAAATGAGACAGTCTTCGTGTAAAAAGTTATCTTTTTTTATGAGTCGAATGAAGGAACAATGAAAATATTGTAGAAATATTGTAGAGGAATGAGGCTGGAAAAGGAGTGTAAGAGAATGACTGAAACGCTCGATGGCAATAGATTAACCCCTGCAGGAGATATCAGAAAATTAGAAAAAGAGAACGAATATTTGCGAACTGAGTTGATGCAGCAAAAAATGCTGTTAAATAAGACGCTAGATGCCATTTTTATATTTGATCAACACCTCAACATCATCCAAGCCAACGAAGCAACATGCAGGCTTGTACAGACACCGAAAGAAGACCTCCTCAATAAATCCGTTCTAGATTTCCTATACGGCATCCCGAAAGATAAAGTTGAATGCTCACTCGATCTATTTTTTCGAAAAGGTACGTTAAAAAGAGAAATCTCCATTCAGCTTGAAAGTGGTGAAACAAAATACATTGAATTTGTTGCAGAGCATGACACCATGAATCAGCAATATATTGTGGTCATGCGAGACATTTCCTCCAAAAAAATATTAGAACGAGAACGCTCCATGAATGAGCAGCTGTTCAAAGATTTGTTTGACCGAGCCATTGACGGGATGGTCATATTTGATCAGGATGGCTGCATGATTGATGCGAATCATTCTTTTTGTCAGAGCTTTGAGCTGCAAAAGACTGATTTAACCGATCGCTATTTACATGAATTTGTCGAAGGCGATAATCTTCCAGCTTTGCAGCATCTTTTAACGTCACTTAAAGAAACAGGGAAAGCAAAAGGGGAGCTTCCTGTTACCCTTCAATCTGGCCAGCAAAAATTATTCGAACTCACCATTACATCAAATGTGATGAGTGGTTTTTATATGTCCATCATGCGTGATATTACAGAAAAAAGACTGATGGAAGAGAAACTGTTAAAAAGTGAAGAACGCTTTAGAGAAATTTTCGAAAATGCAATGGATGCCATCATCATATGGGCGGATGATGGAGAGATTGTGAGAGCCAATGAATCAGCCTGCCGAATTTTTGAATTACCGATGCACTCGCTGATTGGCAAAAAACTTACCGACTTTCTCGTCAAATCTGATAAGAGATATAGACCAACAAGAAGACGTTATATCCGCAATCATGAAATAAGGGAAGAGCTATTGTTCAAAATGGCAAATGGGCAGTATAAAGAGCTTGAGTTTACATCAAAACATGCGGTATTAGAAGGACAGCACCTAACCATTTTACGTAATGTAAGTGATCGAAAAAGAATGGAGCAGGAGCTGCGCGAAAGTGAGCTCAAATTCCGTAAAGTATTTAATGGGTCAATGGACGGCATTGTTCTTTTTGATAATCAATACCGAATCATTGAAGTCAATCCATCTGCAAGCGAGCTGCTTCAATTGAAGGACGATCATTTAACAGAAATGAATCTTTTCCACATCCTTGCCCCTTATCAAATTGAAAATTTGGCTCAACCAGCCGAGGCGATGTCATTAGATGAAATGGACAATGAGGTTCCGTTTGTACTGAACCATCCAGATCAGCGTATACTGGAATTCTCTTTTAAACGTAACATTATCCATAATATGAATTTGGCGATCTTTAGAGATGTGACAGAGCGGAAGGAATTAGAAGAGCGGGTGAGAAAATCAGATACCCTTCATGTGGTCGGAGAGCTTGCTGCTGGAATTGCTCATGAAATTAGAAACCCGATGACAGCATTAAAAGGCTTCATTCAGCTGTTAAAAGGAAATATAGAAGGAGAGTATTCGCTCTATTTTAATGTCATCACATCAGAGCTGAAAAGAATTGAATCCATCATCACGGAATTTTTGATTTTAGCGAAACCACAAGCTATTGTATATGAAGAAAAAAATGTGGTGCAAATTGTGAAGGACACGATGGATCTTCTGCACGCACAGGCGAATCTTGGCAATGTTCAAATGCATCTCAATGTGCTGGACGAGATACCACTGATATATTGTGAACAAAACCAATTAAAGCAGGTCTTTATTAACATTTTAAAAAATGCAATTGAAGTCATGCCGCGCAAAGGAAATGTCTATGTGAGCATTCAGCGAAAGGGCGAGGAGCATATTGTCATTTCCTTGCGTGATGAAGGCTGCGGAATGGCGGAGGATAAGCTAAAGCGTCTAGGTGAGCCTTTTTATACAACGAAAGAAAGAGGAACTGGACTTGGGTTAATGGTTAGTTATAAAATTATTGAAGAGCATCAAGGAACCATTGAGGTAGAAAGTGAGGAAGGCGTAGGAACCGTCTTCCATCTCACGCTTCCACTAAGGCAGCAGAAACAAGAAGGAGAGCAGTAACGTGTATTATACCGTCTATCACGCACCCATCGGGGCATTATACATACTAGAAAAGGACGATGCCATCATCGAGGTGATGTTTGATGATGAGCCGTTTTTAGCAAAAAAGCAGGCAATGAATCTAAACCAAGCAGATACGCCTGTCTTACAAGAAGCGAAAAAGCAGCTGGATGAATATTTCAAGGGAGAGCGTCAAGTATTCGATCTCCCGCTCAAGCAAACAGGTTCTCCGTTCCAAGAGCAGGTGTGGGGAGCATTGTCGGCCATTCCATATGGTGAATCAAAAAGCTATGCAGACATTGCAGAGGCGATAGGCAATCCCAAGGCTGTAAGAGCCATCGGACAAGCTAACAGACGAAATGCATTACCTATTTTTATTCCGTGTCACAGGGTGATTGGAAAAGACCGGTCTCTGACGGGCTATGCAGGATCGAAGACAGACATGAAAGCGGTCCTCCTTGAATTAGAAGGCATCCCATTTGTTCAAAAATAAATCGATTGACCTGTTCCGAATTTTTCCTGAGTGACATATCCTTTTATTAAGCTAAAAAAGTTGGTTGAGGGAAAAAGGAGGGCGCTGGCATGTTTTGGGGCAAAAAAGGTAAAGTGTATGCAGTTACGTCACTATGTGTCAAAATGAACGTTTTGACGGAAGAACAGAAAGAAGAAATCTTAACAAAAACGAATCAAGAAACAAAAAAGCGCGGTGCTCTTAAATGACAAGAACACGGCGCTTTTTTGCGATCATTGGGAGATGCTTTCGGCGAAAAGAGCATCAATCTCTTCTGCATAGTTCGATGTGATAATTCCCTTTTCTGTAATGATGCCTGAAATGAGATGATGAGGAGTGACATCAAAGGCGGGATTGAATACTTGAACATCGGGCGGTGCAATGGGGACACCGTTTAATTCCTTTACTTCCAGCGGGTCGCGCTCTTCAATTGGGATATCTGACCCGTCATGGGTGGATACATCAAAAGTGGAAAGCGGTGCTGCTACAAAAAACGGAATGTGAAAATGCTTGGCTAGAACGGCAAGACCCAACGTTCCAATCTTATTCGCTGTATCTCCATTACGAGCGATACGGTCAGCTCCAACAATGACAGCAGAAATTTGCTTTTCTTTCATCGTATGGGCGGCCATGTTATCTGTAATGAGTGTCACATCCACGCCGCCTTGCATGAGCTCCCATGTTGTCAGACGAGCGCCTTGAAGAACAGGGCGTGTTTCACATGCATAAATGTGAAGGTCAAGATTTTTCTTTTTGGCTAAATAAAAAGGAGCAAGGGCTGTTCCGTACCGGCTCGTTGCGATGGAACCTGCATTACAAATGGTCATGATACGGTCACCTGATTTAAAGAGCTGGAGTGCATTTTGACCGATTTGCCTGCATGTTTCTTCATCTTCAATTTGAATTTGAATGGCTTCATGGACAAGATCTGTTTTAGCTGCATTCACTGACGCTGCACGCTGAATGCGCTGCAGCAGCCGGTCTAATGCCCAGGCGAGGTTCACAGCAGTTGGACGAGCACTGTTTAAATATTCTTTGATTCGAATCACTTCTTGTTTAAAAACATCGATTTCTTCTGTCTCAATGGCTTGCGCACTAAGTGCCAGTCCAAATGCTGCTGTAATGCCAATCGCAGGGGCTCCGCGTACTTTTAATGTCACAATTGCATCATACACATCTTCTTTCGTATATAAATACTCAAAGACGGTTTCGGTCGGTAATTTTTGCTGATTTAAAATGTGAATACGGTTTTCTTCCCATTCGACAGAACGGGGGACTTCAAATTCTTTTGACAAAACCCGTCACTCCTTTACAGATGGCTGGAATAATGCGACGAGGTCAGACGCTGTTTCCACTGCATGATATTGTTTGATAAATGTTTTTCCAAGTGTCAGTGCTGCTTTTTTCTGCTGAATCCGTCTAGTTGGTGATGGAATCGCATCAAGATCAGCGGCATGAGCAAGACCAATTGTTCGGCGGACAAGCTCACAGCCGGCAAAGCCTGTCGCTTCTTTTAAAATCCGATCAAACGTTGTTTCTAAAAAGCTGTCCGATACACTAAATGCTTCAATGCTGTCCTCTTTCCAAGCTTTTGTGAACACTTCTTTGAATGTTGCCCATACATTGACGACATGGTCAAAAAGGTGCTGCTGCTCGTGTTCATTCTCGCGAGATAAAGCATTCAGGAACAAATTGGCGATAAAGTGGCCGATATCGAATCCAAAGGGACCGTAAAACGCGAATTCTGGATCAATGATTTTCGTTTCAGTCTCATTTGCAAAAATACTGCCTGTATGAAGATCTCCATGAACCAATGTTTCAGCTGATGTGAGGAAGATACGCTTCAATTCTGCTGCTTTGGCTTGCAGCTCAAGATCTGCCCAAAGCGCTTCTGCTGATTCTCTTAATTCTTCTTCGAAGTCATTTGTTTCACTATCAAAGAAAGGGTCTGTGAAGACGAGTTTTTCTGTGATATCACACAGGTCAGGGTTCGTAAATTGCTTCACAAATTGTTTTTTGATTTTAGGATTTGTCGCAAAGTCAGATGTGTAAAAAAGTGTTTTTCCTAAAAATTCTCCAACATGATCAGATAAATGCGGATATTGTTTTCTGGCAATTAGCCCTTTTCTGACGATTTCTAAGTGTGAGAGATCCTCCATGGCTGTCACTGCAAGAGCTGTATCCGAGTAATAGACCGCTGGTACGAGATGCGGAGCATATTCTGACTGTTTGATCAGGGCAGCACTTTCAATTCTTGCCCGGTCTAATGTAAGAGGCCAGCTCTCACCAACCACCTTTGCATAAGGCAGCGCCTGCTTGATGATCAATCCTTTTTCTTGTTTGTGATCATAAATATGAAAGACGTAATTTAAATTCCCGTCGCCGATTTCAGTACAAGTCAAATGACTGCTTTCTTGGATTAAGCCAAGTCTAATTGCGAGTGCAACTGCCGAGCTTTCTGTTAGTTCTTCATATGATGCCGTAAGTGTAACCAATTGCTTCCCCTCCAAATCATATAAAAAAGCCTCTTTCTCCTGAGAGAAAGAGGCTTGATGGTGTGTATGCTCAAAGCCTCTCTTATCTCTCAGCACATACGTCTGATGGAATTAGCACCGTGCCCTATAAGACAATTGTCTTGGCGCGTTACTTGCTGCGCCCCACTTCACAGTGGTATTAACGGTCGGTTGCTGTTGGGGTCAAAAGGCCAAATCCCTCGCCCAACTCTCGATAAGAGAAATCAATATGTAATTGTTTCGTGTCTGTTTGCATTTCTTAATTCAAGATATTATCAGAGCTGCGCTTTACATGTCAATCTTTTTTCAAAATTGCTTTACAATTCATAAAACAATCCATTACAGTGATTGTATTGTTACGTAACTTGAATAGAAGGTGAAGAAATGGAATTCCAGCAATCAGATGTGTTGAAACAATTACCGAAACAATTTTTTGCGTCCCTTGTCCAAAAGGTGCAGAAAAAAGTGCAGGAAGGGGCAGATATCATTAATTTGGGGCAGGGAAATCCTGATCAGCCAACTCCTCCGCACATTGTAAAAGCCATGCAGGAAGCGGTAGCAAAACCTGAAAATCATCAATACTCCTCATTCCGTGGAACAGCGAAATTAAAAAAGGCCGCTGCCGCTTTTTATGAAAGAGAATATGGCGTTACGCTTGATCCAAAGACGGAAATTGCGATTTTATTTGGCGGGAAAGCAGGGCTTGTTGAGCTGCCTCAATGCCTGCTGAATCCGGGTGATACGCTTCTCGTCCCTGACCCAGGTTATCCTGATTATTGGTCAGGTGCTGTACTTGCTGGAGCTCATATGGTGACCATGCCACTTCTTGAAAAAAATGATTTTTTACCTGACTACGATTTGCTGCCTGAGGATGATAAGAAAAAGGCGAAATTAATGTACTTAAATTACCCCAACAATCCGACGGGGGCTACGGCAAGCCGTTCATTTTTTGAAGAAACCGTGACATTTGCGAAAGATCACAAGCTTTGTGTTGTTCATGATTTTGCATATGGCGGCATTGGATTTGATGGAGAAAAGCCGATCAGCTTTCTGCAAGTAGATGGAGCGAAAGAGACGGGAATAGAAATTTACACATTGTCTAAAACGTACAATATGGCAGGGTGGAGAGTAGGATTTGCAGCAGGTAATTCGTCTGTTATTGAAGCGATTGAGCTTTATCAGGATCATTTGTTTGTCTCGTTGTTTAAAGCCACGCAAGATGCAGCAGCGGAAGCCCTATTAAGCGATCAAACGTGCGTACGGGTGCAAAATGACCGATATGAGAAAAGACGGAATGTGTGGATAGCTGCCTGCAAAGAAATTGGCTGGGAAGTCAGTGCTCCAAAGGGATCATTTTTTGCTTGGTTAAAGGTGCCAGAAGGATATACATCTGAAGCCTTTTCTGATTTATTATTAGAAAAAGCGCATGTTGTTGTAGCGCCAGGTAATGGCTTTGGTGCTCACGGTGAAGGGTACGTGAGAGTAGGGCTTCTAACAAGCGAGGAGCGGTTACAAGAAGCTGCTCAGCGCATCGCTGCCTTGAAGCTGTTTGAAAAAAAGCCATTGACAACATAAAAAAATGGTGCGATAATTCAGGCAATATTTAAGAAAATTGAATATTCTTATCAAGAGTAGGCAGAGGGACTAGCCCAATGAAGCCCGGCAACCGACTTCCATGAAGCACGGTGCTAATTCTTGCAGCAAGCGCTGAGAGATAAGATTCGGATGAATAACACGAAATAACCTCTTTAAGGCGCTCAAGAAGCACTTGAAGAGGTTTTTTTATTGAACATATGCATGATGCAATCGAAAGGGGATTCCTAGTGAGTGAATTACTGGCAACATACGTATTAACACATCGAGAGGATGAACAAATAAATCGAAAAGCGGAGCAGATCGCGCTTGGTTTAACAGTTGGATCATGGACGGATTTGCCTCAGCTCAAAAAGGAGCAGCTTCAAAAGCATAAAGGCCGAGTTGAAAAAGTATTAGAAAAGGCTGCTCCAGCCGAAAATGGCCTTTATCAATCAGAGGTGACCATTGCTTATCCTGAGGCAAACTTTTCAGCAGATTTACCAGCTGTTTTCACGACGATTTTTGGAAAGCTTTCACTAGACGGAAAAGTGAAGCTAGTCGATATCCAATTTTCTGAAGAATTTAAAAAAAGCCTGCCAGGACCGGTATTTGGAATTGATGGCATACGAAATAAGGTAAATGTATTTGATCGTCCATTATTGATGAGTATTTTTAAAGGTGTTATCGGCCGTGATATGCAGGATTTAAAAGAGCAGCTCCGTTTACAGGCATTAGGCGAGGTTGACCTCATCAAAGACGATGAAATTTTATTTGAAAGTCCATTAGCTCCTTTTGAAGAGCGAATCAAAGAAGGAAAAGAGATTTTAAAAGAAACCTATGAAGAGACAGGACACCGCACGCTGTATGCTGTCAATTTAACGGGCAGAACCTTTGACCTGAGGGATCGAGCGAGAAAGGCCGCTGAACTTGGAGCAGATGCGCTCTTATTCAATGTCTTTGCTTACGGTCTTGATGTCATGCAAAGCTTAGCTGAGGATCCAGATATTCCACTGCCTATTATGGCGCATCCCGCAGTGAGTGGTGCATTGACATCCTCTCCTGAATATGGATTCTCGCATTCTCTTCTTTTAGGCAAATTAAACCGATATGCTGGCGCTGATTTGAGCCTCTTTCCCTCACCTTATGGATCGGTTGCACTTCCGAAAAAGGATGCCCTTGGAATCTATGAAGCTTGCGTGAAAGAGGATACGGTTCAAAAAACATTCCCTGTCCCGTCAGCAGGCATTCATCCAGGAATGGTTCCAGTATTGATCAAAGATTTTGGAATTGATCATGTGATTAACGCAGGTGGAGGCATTCACGGACATCCGCGGGGAGCCATCGGCGGAGGGAAGGCATTTCGTTCGATCATTGATGCCGTGATACAGGAAGAGTCTATCCAAGATAAGGCGGCTTCCTGCCAAGACTTAAAAGCGGCACTTGATCTTTGGGGAAGGGTAGCAGAATAATGAAAAAACCAATTGTGTGTTGTGATTTTGATGGAACAATTACAAAAAATGATAATATCATCCGCATCATGAAACAGTTTGCACCGAGTGAATGGACGACACTGAAGGATGGTGTCCTGTCAAAGGAAATTACCATTCAAGAAGGCGTCGGGCAGATGTTTCAATTACTGACAAGTGATCAGAAGGAAGCCATTCAATCATTTATTTTAGAGGATACAGAGATTCGAGAAGGATTTAAGGAATTTGTGGATGAGGTAAAAAAAGCAGACATTCCTTTCTATGTACTTAGTGGGGGGATGGACTTTTTTGTCTACCCCATCCTCGAAGGCATTGTCGATCGAGACGATATTTATTGCAATCATGCATCATTTGGGGAAGAGCATATTCAGATTGAATGGCCGCATGCCTGCGATACGCAATGTCAAAATGGATGCGGATGCTGCAAGCCCTCAATCATTCGAAACCTGACTCATGAGGATGATTTCATCATCATGATCGGAGATTCAGTGACTGATGTGGAGGCGGCGAAACATGCAGATCTTACGTTTGCGCGCGACTACTTGCTCAATGAATGTCAAGAGCTCGGGCTCGTACATAAGGAGTTTGACACATTTGTTGATCTACACGCGCAATTTGTTCAAATAAAGGAAGTGAAGGAATGGCAGACGCAAAGAGCAAACGCTGGCAGGAGCTAGCAGACGTTAAACGTGAACTGGCCCAAAGAGACTGGTTTTTCGGAACAAGCGGTAATTTATCGATCAAGGTGTCGGATGATCCAACCACGTTTTTGGTGACGGCAAGCGGCAAAGATAAACGAAAAGAAACAAATGAAGATTTTGTGCTAGTAAATGCGGCAGGCCAGCCCCATGATCCGAACGAGACGCTTAGGCCATCAGCTGAAACACTGCTTCACACGTACGTGTATGAACGGACGAAAGCAGGCTGCTGTCTCCATGTCCACACCATTGATAATAATGTGATGTCAGAGCTGTATGGGGATAAGGGAGAGATTCGTTTTAAAGGCAACGAAATCATCAAAGCGCTTGGTTATTGGGAAGAGGATGCAGAAGTGTCGATTCCGATTATTGAAAATCCAGCTCATATTCCGCATCTTGCAGAGCAATTTGCCAAACATCTGACACTAGAGGCGTCATCTGGTGCTGTACTCATTCGCAATCATGGCATCACGGTCTGGGGAAAAACAGCCTTTGAAGCAAAACGAGTATTAGAAGCATATGAATTTTTATTTAGCTATCACTTAAAATTAGCGCTGTATCAACAGCAGCTTGTAAGATAAAAAGGAGGAAAAGCACATGGCGACGATTTTGATTCACAATGAAGAGAACACATTACTTGAGAACGAGCAAGAGGTTGCATCATATTTAGAAAACCAAGGGGTTATTTATGAGCATTGGGATATTGAAAAGCTGCCAAACCGTTTATCAGAAAAGTATGATTTAACCGATGAGGAAAAGGAAGAGATTTTGACTGTTTTCCAAAAGGAAATCCAAAGTATTTCTGAAAAAAGAGGGTACAAAGCGCAGGATGTGATTTCATTATCTGATGCCACGCCAAATCTTGATGAGCTGCTCCAAAACTTTAAACGTGAGCATCACCATACAGATGATGAAGTACGCTTTATTGTGAGTGGGCACGGAATCTTTGCTATTCAAGGCAAGGATGGCGTCTTTTTTGATGTGAGATTGAACCCAGGTGATTTAATTTCTGTTCCGCCAAACATCCGTCATTACTTTACACTTCAAGAGGATCGCAAAGTGGTCGCAGTTCGCATATTTGTCACAACTGAGGGCTGGGTGCCAATTTACGAGGAAGAAACGGTTTAATGATAGAGCTGATCATTCCGCATGAGGCGGAAGATCAGCTTTTTTTTAGGAAATTAGACATAAAATGTGAAAGAAAATAGTTGATTTTGATCTTCTGTATAGGATAAAATTCTGTTTAATCAATGTGACAGTCCTGTCCAAATTTGAAGTTTACCCCCAAATTTGATTGGGTAAAAGGTCTTTAGGCTGTAAAAAATTAAATAAAATAAGCATATTTAATTTAATTTACAAATAAAGTATAATTTTGGTGTCGGATCATTTTGAGCATAGACAGTCGAAATCATTGCGGGAGCTGAGATCATGAATATTTATGTAAGGAAAGAACAATTGCTGATGTCCATTGATGAGAAGAGAAAACAGATGGTAGAAGCTGCTCAAGTGGAAGGGTACACTGGTGAGATGACAATTAAATATAGTCAAGAACTGGACAACCTGATGAATGAGTATCAGCATCTTCTTTTTCATGAGAAACAATCTGCCCCCTCCTTTCATGATCTTGTGTCTCAAATGAGTCTTTTATCTGTGAACCGCCCCTCTTATTGACATGAAAAACCGGTCTTGCATAAGCAAAACCGGCTGACATCTTCAGCTATGCTGAGTGAGCAGAAGGAAGCATGATCATAACAGTCGTTCCTTTATTCACTTCGCTATGAATATCAATTGTTCCGCCATACATCGAAATGATTCGTTTACACACGACAAGCCCAAGACCCGTGCCTTTTTCCTTCGACGTAATAAAGGGGAGGAAGATGTGCTTTAACATCTCTTCTGGTATGCCTTCACCTGTATCCGCTACTTTAATGATGACATGTTCTTTTTCAGCTTCGATCACAATCTTCAAATGACCGCCGTTTGGCATCGCTTCTAAAGAGTTCTTTGCTACATTTAAAACGACTTGTTTAATATGATCCTTCGTGCAATACACGCCCACATCTTGAATCGTATTGATTTGTAGGTCCACTTCGACATTATAAAGGTTTGCCTCAGAGAAAACGATCGGCATGATCTCACTTACAATTTCTTTAACAGAGTTATTCTGCCATTTTTCTGCCGTTGGTTTTCCTAATACAAGAAATTCACTGACGATTTGGTTGATCCGTTTAATTTCTTCCTCGATGACAGAAAAATAGAGCTGATCTTCTTCTGAATGATACTTCTTTTGCAATAGCTGGATAAATCCGCTGATCCCAGTTAATGGGTTGCGAATTTCGTGTGCTGTACTTGCTGCGAGTGTTCCGATCAATTCAAGCTTTTGCGCTTCATTTTGATGACGCTCCTGCTGAGTTTGCCGCCTTAACACGATATACTGCACTAGTGTGAATAAAATATTTAATAAAATAAACGCACTGGATAAAGGGATGAGCATCACAGACAGCACTTCACTTGTTGAAGCACGCTGCGGAAAGACCTCCAGCTTCCAGCTGTTTTCATCTAAATATGTAGACACGGTGCTGCCGCCCTCAGGTACTGGCTGTGGACCACTTGTAAACACGACATGTCCATTTTGATTCAGCATTTTAAAATGAAGATCAGGATTCAATACATTCATAATATTTCTTAAATAATCAATTTGAATGGCGGCAATCAGCACATTGGTGACCTCTTCATTTTCATCGAGAACAGGCACACAAATGGAGAGAATCCGCTGTTTTGTAATTCGGCTCACATAGTTGTCTGTGATCACGGTCTGCTTGGTCACTTGAATGCGTTTAAAGTAATCTCTGAATGATAGGTTGATTTTTTCCTTTAACGGGGTGGTGCTTGCTGTTACATTTCCTTTTTTGTCTAGGAGATACAGACCTGAAAAACGAGGTTCTTGTTTATAAATTTTCTCTAGGATGTTTTGTACTTTTTTCGTCTCAACCGGCTGGTCAAATCCCATGGCAAGGGAAGTTAATCTCGCTTCTGTTTCACTTATTAAATAATTCATTTGGTTTTTGTGAATATTTAACATAAGTGTAGCGGTTTGTTTGTTCTTTAAATCGATTTTTTCAGTTTCTTTTTCGTAGATAAAATAACTAATGATTAGGGTTGGAAGCATGACCAAAATAAGGTAAAGTCTGATCTTCTTCCAAAACCCTTTGAGTATACTCATCATTCATCGCTCCAACGTATTACCTAATAGACTTATTATAGCATTGAACCTATCTTTATTACGATGACTTGTGTGATTTTTAAAAAATTAGGTGATTCGTTCTGGTCTCATTTTCGTGCTAAAGATGGATCAAAATGTTGACATTTTACTTATTGTTTATTAATGTCACATTAGTGGGTTGCATTTCATAAAGGATGATAAAAAATGGAAAATCATAATGTTGAAAAATCATTGAAATTATTTATTGTATTATCACGTGCCTATCGCTCAATTAATCATCACATGAACAAACATATTGTGAAGCACGGGCTGAATCCAACTGAATTTGCTGTGCTAGAATTGCTGTATCATAAAGGTGATCAGCCGCTTCAGCAAATCGGTGATAAGATCTTACTTGCAAGCGGCAGCATCACGTATGTGGTCGATAAATTGGAGAAGAAAGAACTCCTCAGCAGGAAGGCTTGTGCAGAAGACCGCAGGGTGACATTTGCGCATATTACTAAGCAGGGACGAGCTTTGCTTGATGACATCTTCCCAGATCATGCGAAAGAAATTCATGAGATGATCAGTGTCCTGAGCGAAGAAGAGAAAGATGCCTGCATCGATATGCTCAAACATGTAGGGCTGCGTGCAAAGCATTTATATGATCATCAAGAATAAATAAAAAGGAAGCCGCTGGCTTCCTTTTTTATTTCGCTTTTTTCTCAATCGGTAAAATGAGTACTTCTACACGCCGGTTTTTACTTCTGCCTTCTGCTGTATCGTTTGAGGCAATCGGTTTGAATTCGCCGTATCCTTTTGTACTAAAGTTCTCTTGATCTAGGTTGCTGTTTTCAAGAAGAATATTTAAAAAGTTCACAGCACGAATGGCGCTTAAATACCAGTTTGATTCAAATTCTGAATTTCTGATCGGTACATTATCTGTATGTCCGCTAATGACGATGTCACGAGCGGGATTAATGACGAGCAGCTTTGAGATTTCTTTTGCTAACGGGACATCCTGAGATCGAATAACTGCCCGCCCGGAATCAAAGAAGATACTATCCTCAATCGTAATGAGAAGTCCTTCATCCGTAAGCTTTGTTTCGAGCTTGGAACCAAGTTTTTTATTTGCAATGAATGAATCGACCTGCTGTTTGACCTTTGTGAGAACCGCTTGGTCTCGAGCCTTTGCTTTGGCTTCTTCATCTTTCTCTTCCTCGGCTGCTTTCTTGACTTGGTTGCTATGTTCAGTTTCTTCCGTGCTTTGCATGCTGGATTGATCCATGACACCAGTACCGCCAGTAAAAACAACATTAAAAGACTTAGCCATCTGTTCATATTTTGCCGCATCAATCGAACTAGATGCAAAAAGCACAATGAAGAGGGCGAGAAGAAGTGTCAGAAGATCGGCATAAGGGATAAGCCAAGATTCATCTACATGGTCTTCATGATCATGGTTTTTACGTTTCCTAGCCATTTTGATTTTCTCCTTCTTCAATGACAAGATTTGCACGTTCTTTTGCTGGTAAGTACATAAGAAGTTTTTGTTCAATGACTTTTGGAGATTGACCTTCAAGAACAGAAAGAATGCCTTCGATCATAATTAGACGAAGCTTTACTTCTTCCTTTGATTTACGCTTCAATTTGTTGGCAAATGGGTGCCATAATACATACCCGGTAAAAATCCCAAGCAGTGTGGCGACGAAGGCAGCACTGATTGCATGTCCAAGTGCTTCAATATCTCCCATGTTGGCAAGTGCTGCAATAAGTCCGACAACGGCGCCAAGTACCCCTAGTGTCGGAGCGTATGTACCAGCTTGTGTAAAGATTAATGCGCCTGACTGATGTCGTTCAGACATGGCATCAACTTCTTCTGTTAAAACGTCTCGAATAAATTCAGCACTTTGGCCGTCAACTGCCATGCTTAACCCGTTCTTTAGAAAATCATCATCGACTTCCTCAAGACTTGCTTCTAATGCCAAAAGGCCTTCACGACGCGCAATTTGTGCCCAGTTTGAAAATAGAGGGATCATTTCTTGAATCGTTGGAAGCTGGCTGTCTTTGAAAATTTTGCCGAACAATTTTGGTGTTTTCTTAATTTCACTAGAAGGGAATGCGATGACAACAGCTGCAACCGTCCCAACAATGATGATTAATATAGCCGCCGGGTTGAGAAGAGCAGTTAGACTCACACCTTTCAAAACCATACCGACACCTAGTGCAATAAATGCTAAAATAATACCAATTAACGATGTTTTGTCCATTATCTCACCAAATCCTTTAACTATCTTTTTCTATAGTTAATATCGGTGTGTTCTAGAAGGGTTTTAGTCAGAATATAAAATTAAGACAGTTTCTGTGAAGAATTTTTGACGAAAGCGCTTTCTGTATATGTAAAAAGAAGAAACTCCCTCTCATATAAAGGGAGTCTCCATCTAATCATTTTGTGCTGGTTCATCTAAATGAAGCAGCTCTTTTAGTTTTTCTTCATACATGATTTTGACAAGATCGTAGCTCCAATTCATCATGTGATCCACCTCTTTTTCTTTTATCGTAAAGGAAAAGAGGCGGGGGAGCGTCAGCGTTCAGATGGAACTTAGCCGCCGCAACATGATGGAGGTGCATATCATCCTGAAGGTGTAGTTATCCTTTTTTTACGACGATTTCGTCATGTTCAACATCCACAGTAAATCCAGAAAGCTGCTCCTCTTCAAGCAGGATCTCTGTCATTTGATCTTCAACGTGCTCTTGGATGGTTCTTCGAAGTGGACGAGCACCAAATGCAGGGTGATATCCAAGCTCTGCGATTTTTTCTTTCGCTTCATTTGTGACATGGACTGTTAAATTCTGCTCTTTTAATTGCTCTGACAGCTCATTAAGCAGAAGATCAACAATCTTCACTAAGTCCTCTCTGTCTAGTGAATCAAATTGAATGATGCTATCAAAACGGTTCAAAAATTCTGGTTTGAAGTAGCTGCTGAGCGAATCAATGAGTGATTGTTCCTCAATCGCTTCGTCCTGATCAGACTGGAAGCCGACCTTGACCGTTTTATCTGCGCTGCCTGCGTTACTTGTCATGATGATGACTGTATCTTTAAAGCTGACAGTTCTGCCTTGGCTGTCTGTTAAACGCCCATCTTCCATGATTTGAAGGAACATATGCTGTACATCTGGATGTGCTTTTTCGATTTCATCCAGCAAAATGATGCTGTAAGGTTTTCTGCGCACTTTTTCAGTCAGCTGGCCAGCTTCATCATGTCCAACATAACCAGGAGGAGAACCGATGAGTTTGGACACAGAGTGTTTTTCCATGTACTCACTCATATCTAAACGAATGATCGCATCTCTTGAGCCGAATAATTCTTCAGCCAGCGTTTTAGACAATTCGGTTTTCCCGACACCTGTTGGTCCAACGAAAAGGAAGGAGCCTGTCGGTCTATGTTTCGATTTTAATCCAGCTCTGCTTCTTTTCACGGCTTTCGCCACTTTATCAACCGCATGCTCCTGCCCAATTACTCGTGCTTTTAGACGGACATCAATTTCTTTCATTTTGGTTTGTTCGTCTGCTTGTAGTTTGCCGACAGGAATGCCTGTTTTTTGTTCCACAATGGCCTGAATGTCCTCTGCTGTGACGATATGCTCTTTGTCAGTTGTTTTGTTTTGAAGTCTTGCTTCAATGGCTTCTTCTTCATCGCGAAGCTTCGCTGCTTTTTCATATTGTTCTTCTTTTAGCGCAGCCTGTTTTTCTGCGGCAATTTGCGCAAGTCGGTTTGTCAGTTCATCTTCACTTGCTGCATCAATGGAGAGGTTCGCTTTTGAACCAGCTTCATCCATTAGATCAATGGCTTTATCCGGCAAATGTCGGTCTTGAATATACCGGGAAGATAATTGAACGCACGCTTTGATGGCTTCATCTGAATAGGTGACACCATGATAGGCCTCGTACTTCTCTTGAATACCTTTTAAGATGTCGATCGCTTCATCTGGTGTTGGCTCATCCACGATAACGGGCTGGAAACGTCGTTCGAGTGCAGCATCTTTTTCAATTTGGCGATATTCTTTTAATGTCGTCGCACCTACTAGCTGCAGTTCGCCTCTTGCAAGGGCTGGTTTTAAAATGTTTCCAGCATCCATTGATCCTTCTGCAGATCCTGCGCCCACAAGAAGGTGGATTTCATCTACAAATAAGATGATATTTTTACGGCTCTGCAGTTCTTTAATTAACTGCTTCATTCTTTCCTCAAATTGACCGCGTACACCTGTGTTTGCGACAAGTGAAGAAACATCTAATAAATAGATTTGTTTGTTCTTTAATTTATTTGGTACATCGCCGCTGGCAATTTTCAGTGCGAGTCCTTCTGCGATCGCTGTTTTTCCAACACCTGGTTCACCAATAAGAACAGGGTTATTTTTATTTCTTCTATTTAAAATCTCAATGACTCTTGCGACTTCTTCATCACGGCCAATGACTGGATCAATTAAGCCAGCATTTGCTCCATCTGTTAAGTTACGGCCAAGCTCATCGAGTAAGCCTTTTTGTTTTGGCTGCTCCATGTTTGGGGCATGACCTGCCTGCTGAGAGAAGAATGAACTTCCTCCAAAAAGCTGAGGTCCCATTTTCATTTTTGACTGCTCCATCAAAGAGGTATAGCAGTCTTCACATAAAACCATTTGGCTCCGGGACGAATTTACTTGCATATTCAGGCGAATAGTTGCTTCATTTACTTGACAATGTTGACAACGCATTTGCCATGACCTCCTTAAAATAAAGTTTGACTTTATTTGACCAATGAATGTTAAAGAAAATGGTCTGTTGTTTGACCATCTTTGACTATAGTATACTCTGACCTATTTTGACTTTCAACTGTTTTGCTCAAAGACGGATAAAAATCCTTTTTTGCATTTAATCATGGTTTGTCCTTCTTTTCAAGGAACTTGTCTCATAGGATAAAAAAGAGACAATCGAAAGTGATGGGTGCGGAGGGGTCACATGAAACGTTCAAATGAATCCGCTTTTCAGCTTGCCTTTGTATATGTAGGAACAGTGGTTGGAGCTGGGTTTGCGACAGGAAAAGAAATCGTAGAGTTTTTTGTTCGTTTTGGCTGGATTGGACTATTAGGGATTCTGATTAGCGGTGTTATTTTTACTGGCCTTGGTGCAAAAATGATGCTGATTTCGAAACGAATCAAAGCAGAATCTTATCAAGATATGAACCGGTTTTTATTTGGCGCAGCTGCGAGTCGATATATTAATATTGTGATGTTTTTTATTTTACTCGGTGTTACCTCAGTCATGATTTCAGGTGCAGGGGCTATTTTTGAAGAACAGCTTGGCATATCCAAGGAGTATGGGATCTTTTTGACGATCATTCTGAGCGTCATTGTACTCTTTAAAGGTTCAAAAGGACTATTTGGTGTTAACGTCCTTGTCGTTCCAATGCTGATTTTCTTTTCATTGATTGTGTTTCTTGATTCATTTGTTTTTAGCAGCAGTGAAAGTTATGTTCTTGCGCTGCAAATGGGTGAGGGCGAGTGGATACTATCAGCAGTGTCCTATGGTGCCTTTAATTTAGCACTGTCACAGGCAGTGTTAGTACCCGTTGCAAATGAAATGACCTCTGAAGCAGTCATTAAAAAGGGAGCGGTGCTTGGGGGCGTCATGCTGACACTCATTTTGCTTGCTTGCTTTTTATCTCTTTCTTCATTAAATATGCTGGAGGCGTTTGATATTCCAATGGCCCAGGTGGTGTATCAAGTTGCAAACTCCATTCATCTCATTTATTTATTTGTCATCTTCGGTGAAGTTTTTACATCCGTCATAGGCAATTTATACGGGCTGGAGAGACAAGTAAGGGCATATATCCGAATGAACAGCATCTTTACGATATCCCTTATTCTCATATGCTGCTATGTGATTAGTAAAATTGGTTACGGTACACTGATTTCAACAGTTTACCCGGTTTTTGGCTATGTCAGCATCTTTTTTATTCTCTTTCTTTGTCTAAAAAAAGTGCCTGAACCGCTAGGTAAGTAAAGAAAGGATAGCCTGCATGAAAAATATGTGGTACACTATCATCTGTGAAAATTGAACAAAAATCCGTGAAGACGGGAGAGGTTCTAGCAAAACCCTCTATAAAAAACTAAGGACTTGCCGTATCCTTGGATGTGGCATTTTTTATTTTTTATGGCTGGGACACCTCATACACATGTAAAGGTGTCTTTTCTTTTGAGAAAAATAGGGGTTTTCAGGAGCCTTTCAGATGCAGTGTTGTACGCATCTGCAAAAGGAGGAGAACAGAAAATGAAAAATGAAAAAGCAGTCGTTGTCTTCAGCGGGGGACAGGACAGTACGACATGTTTATTATGGGCACTTCAACAATTTGAAGAGGTAGAAACAGTGACCTTTCATTATAATCAGCGTCATCAAGAAGAAATTGATGTCGCCAAAGGAATTGCTGACAAGTTAGGTGTGAAGAATCATCTATTAGATATGTCTCTTTTGAATCAGCTGGCACCTAATGCTTTAACAAGAGATGACATTGACATTGAGGAAAAAGAAGGAGAGCTTCCTTCCACATTTGTGCCAGGAAGAAACTTAGTGTTCTTATCCTTTGCCTCTATTTTGGCGTATCAAATTGGAGCAAGACATATTATCACGGGTGTTTGTGAGACAGACTTTAGCGGCTATCCAGATTGCCGTGACGAGTTTGTGAAATCTTGCAACGTCACAGTGAATTTAGCAATGGAAAAACCATTTGTGATTCATACGCCACTGATGTGGCTGAATAAAGCAGAAACATGGAAGCTTGCAGATGAGCTCAATGCACTGGAATTTGTGAAAAATGAAACGCTCACTTGCTATAACGGCATTATTTCTGATGGCTGCGGGGAATGTCCTGCGTGTAAGCTGCGGAAAAACGGCTATGACACTTATATGGAAATGAAGGAGGCAAAATAAATGCTTTCTCAAATCTATCCACAAACCGATCATCCATTTTCATTTGAATTGAATAAAGACATGCATGTATCGGCTGCCCATTTCATCCCACGAGAAGATGCGGGCGCATGCAGCCGTGTTCATGGTCATACGTACACCATCAACATCACAATTGCGGGCGACGACCTAGATGAATCGGGTTTCCTTGTCAATTTTAGTACATTGAAGAAGCTCATTCATGGGCAGTACGATCACACGCTGCTCAATGATCACGAGGAATTCTCATCAAACGATCGATACGCGATGCCAACCACTGAGGTGGTGGCAAAGACCGTATATGACAAAGTCGCAGCGTATTTATCGACTTTAGCGAACAAGCCAACATGTGTTCAAGTCTTTGTCAGAGAGACACCAACAAGCTATTGCATTTACCGTCCGAAACGAGTTGAGATCAATGGCTAAAGCGATTCCTGTATTAGAAATCTTCGGTCCAACCATTCAAGGAGAAGGAATGGTGATTGGACAAAAAACGATGTTTGTCAGAACGGCTGGCTGTGACTACTCTTGCAGCTGGTGTGATTCATCCTTTACATGGGACGGCTCAGCGAAGCATGATATTCAGTGGCTTGAGGCAGAAGACATTGTCAAAGAATTAAAAAGAATAGGCGGACAGGCTTTTTCTCATGTCACCATTTCAGGAGGAAACCCTGCGCTTTTAAAACAAATGGAATCCCTCATTGATTTACTGCATGAAGAGGGGATCGATACAGCGCTTGAAACACAAGGGACGATGTATCAGGAATGGTTTTTGAAAATTGATGATTTAACCATTTCCCCTAAGCCGCCAAGCTCGAATATGAAAACAGATTTTACGAAACTAACACGTATCATAGATGAGCTGAAAAACGGAAATAGATTGCAGCATGCAAGCCTGAAGGTCGTGATCTTTGACGATCGTGATCTAGCCTATGCGAAGGATGTTCATGCGAAATACCCTGAGCTTCCTTTTTATTTGCAGGTAGGAAATGATGACACGACGACAGGTGATGATGCGTACTTATTGACGCATTTATTAAAAAAATATGAAGCGCTTGTAGATCAAGTCGCACAAGATCCAGACTTAAACCGTGTAAGAGTGCTGCCACAGCTGCACACGTTATTGTGGGGAAATAAACGAGGCGTATAGAAAGGAAGAGATGTCATGACGACAAGAAAACCAGAAGAATTAGAAGGTGTCACGTTACTAGGAAACCAAGGAACCAATTATTTGTTTGATTACGCACCACAAGTGCTTGAAACGTTCCCAAATAAACATACAAATAGAGATTACTTTGTGAAATTCAACTGCCCAGAATTTACATCACTATGTCCGCAAACAGGACAACCGGATTTTGCAACAGTTTATATCAGCTATATCCCAAATGAAATCATGGTCGAAAGTAAATCCCTAAAATTATATTTGTTCAGCTTCCGTAACCATGGTGACTTCCATGAGGATTGTATGAACATTATTATGAACGACTTAATCGAATTGATGGACCCAAGATATATTGAAGTTTGGGGCAAATTTACGCCAAGAGGCGGTATTTCAATTGATCCGTATACGAACTATGGGAAACCTGGGACAAAGTATGAAGAAATGGCATCGTATCGTATGATGAACCATGATATGTATCCAGAAACGATTGATAATCGCTAATAAATAGGAAAAGACATGCCAGATGCATGTTTCAGCGTGTAGACAAACCCTCGCATTCGTTGTCAGTCCTGCGCTCCGGTGCTCACGAATGTCAAATTCGCTCCGCTCCGGTTCTCGTCCTTCCTAGACTGCAAAGGTTTTCTATCACGCTGAAATGAAGACAAAGGGCTAAAATCAAGCATTTTAGCCCTTTGTCAACAATCTGAGACATGCCAGATGCATGTCTTTTTTTATGGGATTGTAGCGATTTAATCATAAAAAAGAGAAGAGTCATGTCACTCTTCTCATACGAATGGGAATAGAACTTGCTAGGACGGCTGGGGGCTACCAGCTCGTAAATATATTATACATGACAGAACGTATGTTTGTAAAGATGAATCATGCTTTTTTTGCTTATCTCATTTGATTTAAGATAAAATAGGGGTATTGAATGGTAAATGGAGGCGTTGGATTTGGCAAACAAAGAAGAGCGGGCAGAGCAGCTGCTAATGGAGCTTAGAGAAGAGCTTCAAATGCTTGAACATCAAAACAAAGAACGGTATAAATGGAGTGCCTCCACATTGCTTGGAGTGATTGCCCTCTTGATTGATAAAGGAGTGATCACCCCTGAGGAAGTCGAGATGTACAAGACGAAGGCGGAAATGCAAACCTTTCATACGCAAAAAGACTAATGCTTACTGATATGATGTATGGCGAGATAAAGAAAAGGACATAACAAATTGATGACTCAATTGATATTATGTCCTTATTTCTGCAATTCGTTTTCACAGCATTAAACGAGCTTATACATTAAAACATCATCCCAGTATTCATGATCATTTATCTTAAATTCTTTTATTTTACGTCCTTCTTCTATAAACCCCATCTTCTTGTACAAAGAAATGGCCTTTTGATTTGTAGAGAAAACGGCTAAACTAACCTTTTCAATTGAAGGATTCTTTTCTGCCCAATGTAATAAAGCTGTTAGTAACTTTCCCCCTACGCCTAAACCTCTATAGCTCTTATGCACCATCAGCCCGAATGATCCCGTATGAGAAGTTCTTTTTCTATTTGATGAATGTTCAAAGGCTATCCATCCAATGACTTTCTCATCAGTTTGAGCAACTATGTACGTCTCGTTTTCATTTTCAATTCTTTTCTGTATCCATTTCCTGTGTTCTAAGAGGGTTTTTTTGTTTTCTTCAGGTGATGTAAGAAGATAATCTGATTCAGCAATAACTGATTTCTGTATTTCTAAAGTCATTTCAGCATCTTCCATTTTTCCAAAACGTACAATGATATCATTGGAATTTTGCATATTAGTTTCTCCTGTCTAGAGCTAATACGGCATCTTATCATTTTTTTAAAATGAAAAAGAAGGGTATTGAAATAGAAATCACCATTTGGTCAAATCGTGATTAACTTTGCTTTATATATACGTATGTACCGATCGTCTGTATTGAGGATTGCAATTAATGTACGGAGTCTTTGATGATTTTATAGTTTTTATGATTAACGACTGTTAGTGAATCCAGTTCTAAATCTCTATAGTTGTCCATAATGGTGACATCCACAATGACAGAGTTTTCATTCACTTTTTCAACTACACCTGTTAAACCATTTCTAAATTCGATCACATTTCCAATTTTTGCAATCTTCAACCGATCCCTCTCCTTTAAAAACAGATTTCATTCCCTATTAAAAAGTATTTTGCAATATTTTCATACCAATGTAAAGGATAAAGACGTTTTTGTTTTGTTTTCGTTGTATGCTCTTCTAACGAATGGTATATTTAATATTTGATCATGGCTGAAAAGGAGCGATTTTTTTGACTGAAGAACAAATCCTCACAATCATCGAATCTTTACGGAATGGGACGGAAAAACAGGTGACCATCCAAAAAGATGACTTTTTAACGTTTCGTTCTGTTTTGGTGAATCAAGATGATTTTAAACATTTTCGCGGAATCGCCAAACATGGTGGAGATGTTATTTTTGAATATCTTACAGAAGCAAGAAGTTAAAGCTTTTTCTCATTGATGAGAGAAAGCTTTTTATTTTCGTTCTTTTGTCACACTTCAAACCACTTTGATACATATGAAAAGAAAATGTAATAACCCATAAACAGGAGCATAAGGATGATGATAGGTGAAAAAGGGACCTTTTTAAGCGCTAACAATTCCATTTTATGTGCGCAAAACTAGGACATGCCATTTAATGACGGAATTTGGACAGGCATGTAAATCTTTGTGCGTGAAAATAGAATGAGGTCTTGTTAGAGTGGACAAGTATCTTACAGCCTACTTTGATTAAAGGAGGAAAAAGGCGAATGATTAAAATTCATACAGCTCTTTTTGTCATCCTTATGCTGGTTGCAGCAATGAAGATGGACAATATACAAGAGCAGCAAGGCACATTAAGTCACGAACTTTCAAAAGCACCTGTTAAACATCAGCTTTCATATATAGATCAAGGTCACGATCAAGTCATCCCAGCATTTTCTGAAGAGAAGCGTCAGCCAAAAGTGAAAATGCTAAGTACGTCAACAGAAGAAAAGTCTTCAAAACCGAAGCAAAAGAAAAAAGTAAAATCTGAAACGACGAATAAGGCAAGTGGTAAACAGTATTCTAATGAAGAAATGGACTTGCTTTCTCGATTGGTTCACGCTGAAGCGAAAGGTGAATCTTACGAAGGGAAAAAAGCGGTAGCAAGCGTTGTTTTAAACAGAGTAGAGCATCGTTCTTTTCCTGACAGCGTGAAAGGTGTGATCTATCAGCGAAATGCTTTCCAGCCAGTATCGAATGGAAGTATTCATGATAAGGCAGATCAAGATTCCATTAAAGCTGTGAAGCAGGTAGTAAAAGAGCATGACAGAACAACAAAGGCTATCTATTTTTATAATCCAAAAACGGCAACAGATCATTGGATTCGTTCCCGCAAAATTGTAGAACGCATCGGACGTCACGTATTTGCCGTATAAAGAAAAAGAGCGATCAATGAGATTGCTCTCAGCGTGTAGACAAAGCCTACACGCTTTTTTGTATAATATGGGCAATAACATATTTCTGAGGGGGATGAACATGCTATCGAAACGTGAAGAAGAAATCAATTAGAAATAGTGCCTTAGAAGTATTAGTGCCTGAAGATCATTTTGATTTCGTTTATGATCTTGTCAAAGGATCATTATAGTTCAGACAATGGCACATCAAGTGTGGAAATTGTTGTCCTCATGAAAATGGTTTTGATCTAATATCTATTTGGCAGGACTATCTAGATGAAGCAGACCATCTGAGACTCACATAAATGAATAAGGACATCTATGCAAAAGGAAAGAGACAATAGAACGTGTTTTTGCAGATGCAATGCGATGGACGAAACTTCGAGGACTGAAAAAAGTTTCAATGCAGGTGATGCTTACTTTCGCGGCCATGAAATCAAAATAAGTGAAAACCCCACTTTTACTCGAAGTAAAGGTGGGGCTTGACTAAGGTCTTAGACCCTAAAGGTCTGTTTAATTCATCAAGTAGATAACCTAGAATTACGTGTTCCAAAACGAATATCCGGATTTACACTAGAACGTGTTCCATTTCCTACAGCAAAATCGTTATCATGTTGAGATAAAGTTATAAGAGGAAAATCTTGAGTAGTAACGCTACTGCCTGTAGCATTTCTTACAGTCAGATCAGTTGATTCAGGAGAAGTAGCATTTCTTGAATTCACATCAAAATTGACAGATGATAAAGAGATCACACCTAGCAATGCTGAAGTACTCAAAAAACAAGTAAGAACCGTTTTAAAATTCATATGAACAGTCGCCCCTTTGGATTTGTTTTCGGGCGTACATCACTTTTTCATACATTTTTACAGATTCATCCATACGCCCATTCTCATTATAGTACCGAGCCGCTTCGAGCGCTAGGTCTTCCATGTATGGATAACCCCTCTCATTCTCTAATTTTTCCAACGAGCTCAAGACCTCACTTAGGTTTGCTGTTTTTAAAAATAAAATTTCCAATACCATTAGCAACGATAAAAACAGATCATTTTTTCTATTCTTCGCTTCTTCCAAGCCTCTTTTGAAAAATCTTTCTCCCTCAATAAATTCCTTTTGACTCAAATGAAATAACGATAATTCATAATAAACCAAAAGCAACTCTGTAGCATGAATAGGCTCTCCTTCAAGAATAACCTGATTAAAATAAACTAGTGCCCTATTAAAATCACCTAATCCTTTATAACAACAACCAATATTAAATAATGACTTCACAATCATTGGCTTATTAGAAATTGCTTTAGATTTTTCTGAAGCTGACAATAAATGAGGAAGCGCCTTTTCTCTGCATTCAAAATCAATGAAATTACCTGCCATAACAGTTAGACAATTAATTTCTCGAATCATATAAAGTGAATTGCTCTTATGTGCCTTATAAGTATCATAAGAAAGTCCAATGTAATACATAGACACGTGGGACGAGTATTGGCGCGGAGCAAGTTTGACATTCGTGAGCACCAGCACGTGGGACTGACACCAATAGCGAGGGTTTGTTTACATGCATAGAGCGATCAATGAGATTGCTCTTTTTTTGTCTTCAATTATTAAAATATTTTTTGGACTTGTCTCATAGAATGTGAAAAGAATTTGCTTTAGACAAGGGGAGGCTACATGAATCGATTTGTAAAAGGGGTCATTCTGCTATCTGTCGCAGCTTTTATTGCGGAGTGTATCGAGTTTTTAGTCAATATGATTTTAGCGAGAGAGCTTGGAGAACATGGAATGGGTTTATATATGAGTATCCTTCCAATCATCATGCTTGTCCTTGTGATCGCCAGCTTAGAGCTGCCAGTCTCCATTTCTAAATTCATTGCAGAATCACATGAGCGTCTCCACAAAAGTATGCTCCGTCATGCCTTTAAAATGACGCTTGTGGTGACAAGTACAACAACAGGTATAGCAGCCATTGTACTGCCTTTCATTCCAGTGTTTCAGTCGTATCATCCGCTTATGAAGGGCCTAGTGCTGTCACTTATCCCGATTATTGCGTTTACCTCCATTGCCCGCGGCTACTTTATGGGAAAGCAGCAAATGGGCAGAATCGCTCTAGCCAATATGATGAAGAAAACAATCCAGCTGATCTGCTTATTTTTGTTTTTTCATTGGTATTCGTTTGATATTGAAACAGCAGTACTCATCGCCATCGGTGTCATTGTTGCGAGTGATCTTGTCGTCTTTATTTATTTATACTCCCAATACGTCATGGCGAAAAATGCTGTGAATGTCAGGTCTGTTGAATTAAGAGGGATTGATGTGCGAAAGCGCCTATTAGCCGTTTCTATACCGACAACGGGCATGCGCATCTTTCATGCGATCGCTAATGCGGTTGAACCATTTTTAATCAAAGGAGCGCTCGTTGCAGCAGGCATCTCTGGAACACTTGCTGTTGATCATTACGGCATGCTGGCTGGTGTCGCGATGTCGATCGGTTTTTTCCCAGCGTTTATCGCTCATTCGATCATGATTGTGATGATTCCGAGTGTCTCTGAAGCCTATGCTTTAGGTCAGTATGATCTTGTGAAAAAACGGGTCAGACAGGCGATTCTCATAACGTTTGGATACGGGGTGCCGGCAGTGATGGTCATGTATTATTTTGCTTACCCGCTCACACAGCTTTTTTTTGATTCACCGCAAGCTGCTGTCTATTTACAGCTGCTTTGGCCATACTTTTTATGCCACCTGTTTGTGATGCCGTTTCAAGCGTGTTTAATCGGTATGGGGCTCATCAAAGATGTGTTCCTACATAATATATGGGTGCATGTCGTTTCTTTTTCTATGGTGTATTTCCTCGGTTCAATGGAAAGCTTGAATATGATGGGGGTCATTTTAGGGATGAACACAGGCATGCTGCTTTTGACTGCCCTGCATTATGCGACGATTTGTAAGGAGCTCGGCGTTTCAATGTTTCTTACATTGAAAAAAGCTTGAATGTCATCGCCATCGAGAGGGCAAGCTATAAGAAAACTGGGAAGGAAGATCCTGATGAATCGTAAACATCTACCCGCCAGTCTTCTAATGATGACCATGCTGCTATTTCTAATGAGCGCAGCAGCGGAAGCAAAAGAGCCTGTGATGGCGCCAAGAATAGAGGCACCGACATTAACTGGTGAAATGCAGATGGTTCCCGCAAAAGGGAAAAAGACCATTTTGCATTTTTGGACAACATGGTGTCCGTCCTGCAAAATGGAGCTGCCCGAATTTGAACAGATTGTGAAAGAAAATCAGAGTGATGTTGACATATTGACCGTGAATTTACTAGGTGCTGAACAAAGTAAACATGCTGTTGCCCAATTTGTGAAAGACAGAAGGTTTACATTCCCGATCATACTAGATGAACACGGAGAAATGATGAAGAAGTATCAAATTATCACCATTCCAACGACCTTTTTGATTAATGAAAAAGGAGAAGTGGTGAAAAATCATGTAGGTCCACTGACGAAAAAACAAATTAAAGAGTGGACGAATTCTTAGAAAGAATCCTTTCTGTGAAAGAACCAATTCTGTTGGTTCTTTTTTGTGTTCATTTGCTTTTCATCTGAATACACTGTGCTCAGAAGAAGAAGGAACGGTCTATATCAATAATGATAATTATTATCAAAAAGAAATTATAATAATTATTAATTGAAAATTGTTCAGAACCTGTTATAATGAGTTACAGACCAATAAAAAGCTTGAAACAGCAGAAAATATAGATGGAATAAGAAACGGGCAACGATTGATAATGTGAAAACGATTATCAATTAGAGAGGAGAAAACAATCATGAATGAGAATACAGTACTTTACCAAACGACAAATCAAAAGGAATCGAAATGGTCCTTACATAAATGGGCACAGCACGGAGAATTAATTGCAGCAGGAATATCGGGGATTCTCATTTTAATTGGATGGTTTCTAAAAGATGAGAGCATGTGGAGCATTCCTCTTTTCATCCTGGCATTTGTCATTGGTGGTTTTGCAAAGGCGAAAGAAGGAATTGAAGAAACGATTTCGTCTAAGACCTTGAATGTGGAACTTTTAATGATTTTCGCAGCAATAGGCTCAGCTCTGATCGGCTATTGGGCAGAAGGCGCTATTTTAATTTTTATTTTCTCACTGAGTGGTGCGCTAGAAACGTATACGTCAAATAAAAGCAAGAAAGATTTAACAGCTTTAATGAGCATTGCACCAGATGAAGCAACTTTAATTGAAGAAGATGGTACGACCATTCAAATCGCCGCTTCATCATTAACACCTGGTGACCGTATTATGATCAAAGCTGGGGAACGCATTGCAGCAGATGGTGTGATTTTAAGCGGGAGAACAAGTGTGGACGAATCTGCACTTACAGGCGAATCTGTTCCACAGGAAAAGGGGCAGGGGGAAGACGTATTTGCAGGAACAGTGAACTTAAATGGTTCCTTAACAGTGGAAGTCACTAAACATAATGAAGAAACGCTTTTCCATAAAATTATTAAACTTGTCGAATCTGCTCAAGAAAGTGTTTCGCCAAGCCAAGCATTTATTGAAAAATTTGAGGGTGCCTATGTAAAAGGTGTGCTGATCACCGTCGCAATTTTAATGGTTCTGCCTCATTTTGTACTCGGCTGGAGCATGAGTGAAACCTTCTACCGGGCAATGGTGTTTATGGTCGTTGCTTCACCTTGTGCTCTAGTCGCATCCATAATGCCAGCAGCACTGTCATTGATCTCAAATGGCGCGAGAAATGGAATGCTTGTCAAAGGTAGTGTCTTTTTAGAAAAACTAGGCACAAGTAGCATGATTGCTTTTGATAAAACGGGGACGATTACAAACGGGAAGCCAGCCGTAGAGCAAGTCGTCATCGCTAAAGGACAGGATGAATCTGCTTTTTATCAGGCGCTCTATCAAATTGAGAGTCAATCAAACCATCCATTAGCGAAAGCAATTTCTGATATGGCAAAGGAGCACCAAACAGATAAATCAGTCCATGTCACCATTGAAGAAACCTCTGGATTTGGTGTGAAAGCACAATTAAATGGGGAAACGTGGCGGATTGGGAAGAAAGACTTCGCTGGTAAGGCGTCAATCAACCGCGAGATGGAAGAGACAGGTGATGACCTTTCGGCGCAAGGATACACAGTGGTCTACGTTCAAAAGGGTGAAGAAGTTGTTGGCTGTCTTGGCCTTAAGGATCAAATCAGACCTGAAGCTAAAAAAATGATTCGAGAACTAAATGATTTAGGCATCCAAACCGTCATGCTGACAGGAGATCAGCAAAAAACGGCTGAAGCTATTGCGCAGGAAGCTGGTATCCAAACTGTCGTGGCTGAATGTCTTCCAGATGAAAAGGTACATGAGGTCAATCAATTAAAAAAACAAGGTAATTCAATCATCATGGTAGGAGACGGAATCAATGATGCGCCAGCACTCGCTACAGCAGATGTTGGGGTTGCGATGGGCGGAGGCACAGACGTTGCTTTAGAAACAGCGGATCTCATCTTAATGAAGAACAATTTAAATAACCTAACAAAGATGATCCGTCTTTCAAGAAAAATGAATCGAATCATTAAGCAAAACATTGTTTTCTCATTAACGGTGATCTGTCTGTTAATTTGTGCGAATTTCTTACAAGTGCTTGATTTGCCTTTTGGCGTCATCGGGCATGAAGGAAGTACGATTTTGGTCATTTTAAATGGTCTGCGTCTACTTCGTGCATCTTAATTAATCATCAAGGCGCACTGGATATATGCCAGTGCGCTTTTGTGCGAAATACAGCAAAAACTGATACAATAGACCAGTAGTAAAACGTGTGAGGAGGATCATGATGAACCGAATGAAGAGCTTGTCTTCTTGGCTTAAGAAAGAAGACATTCAAGGTGCATTTATACATACAAAGGAAAATGTGTTTTATCTATCTGGATACTTCACAGAGCCGCATGAAAGAGTGATGGGGCTGTTTGTGTTTCAAGAGGCAGAACCATTTTTTATTTTGCCTAAAATGGAAGTCGAGCAGGCAAAAAATGCAGGATGGTCCGGCGATATCATTGGATATGAAGATCATGAGAATCCATTTGATTTCATTCAATCAGCGATAGAAAAACGAGGTGTTCATGCCGCGCGTCTTGCGATTGAAAAAGAATCGATACCGCTTCAAAGAGCAGAGCAGCTCCAAGCTGTCACGGGGGCAGAAATGTTCGTCCGGGCTGAAGGTGAGCTCAATCAGCTCAGACTGATTAAAGATGCATCTGAAATTGCTACACTCAAAAAAGCGGCACAATTAGCAGATGAAGGTGTAAAAATTGGAGTTAACGCCTTAAAAGAAGGAATCACGGAAACAGAAGTTCTCGCTGTCATTGAATATGAACTAAAGAAAAAAGGCATTCAAGGCATGTCCTTTTCAACCATGGTTCTCTTTGGTGAAAAATCAGGCGAGCCTCATGGAAATCCTGGGCAGGCAGCCTTAAAAAAAGGCGATTTTGTGTTATTTGACCTTGGTGTCATTGTGGATGGATATTGCTCAGACATCACAAGAACATTCATCTATCAGGAAGCTTCTGAAAAACAAAAGGACATTTATCAAACCGTCTTAAATGCAGAAATGGCAGCACTTGAAATGAGTAAGCCTGGCGTTAGAATCGGTGATCTTGACTTAAAAGCCCGCGGGCTCATCACAGAAGCGGGATATGATGAATATTTCCCGCATCGCCTCGGACATGGGTTGGGGGTTTCTGTTCATGAGTTTCCTTCAATGAGTCAGGCAAATGACGACCTTCTGCAAGAAGGTATGGTGTATACGATTGAACCAGGAATTTATGTCCCGGGAGTCGGCGGCGTAAGAATTGAAGATGATGTTCTCATTACGGCAGATGGTCCAGTCACTTTAACCAATTATCCGAAAGAGCTGACAATCATTAAGTAATGAAAAAAATCACGATGAACGTCCAGGTCTTGGAAGCGTCATCGTGATTTTTTATCACTCTTCTCGATCCTTATCAACAAAAAAATCATCAATTGATTGAAACGGTTTGATTTTATGTTCTTTTCCTAAAGGATGTAATGCAAAACGAGCAGAAAACAAAACAGTCATACATAATATAATCCATATGATGAAACCCATCTTGAATTCCCCTTTCCATCCAGTGATTTGTTCAGCTCACATACATCTTAAAGTATGAAACGCTTACCATATCAAGAGAAAGTAGGAGAAAAAATGGCAAACATAAGGGAGATTGCGAAAAGAGCGGGCGTATCTGTGACAACCGTATCACGTGTGTTGAATGAGCATCCTTATGTTAAAGAAGAAAAAAGGGAACGTGTTCTACAAGCGATGGAGGAGCTCAAGTATACGAGAAACATCCAGGCGGTCCATTTAGCGAAGGGCTATTCGAATATGCTTGGCATCGTCCTTCCAAACATTGAACACTCTTATTTCAGCGCACTCGTCACAGGTATTGCAGAAAAAGCACAGGCGCGCGGCATGCATTTTGCTTTATTTCAAACAGGATATGATCCATTAAAAGAAAAAGAAGCGTTAATGAGTTTAAAAGAGCGCCGTGTGGATGGTTTAATATTTTGTTCAAATGCGTTAAGTGATAGGCATATTTTAAAGTGGCAGGAATCAGGACCGATTATATTTTGTCATCCTGCGCCGCACGATCAATGCTCAACCGTGTCGATTGCACATGATCAAGCATTTAAGGAGGGCCTGCATCATTTGGCGGCATGCGGACATCAACGAATTGCGATCGTTCTTGCGAGAACAGAAGGAGCGAATAGCGAGTCGCGCCTTCAGGCCTATCAAGACATGATGCAATCCCTCGGGCAGACCATTGATGAGGAATGGATCATCGAAGGGAAGCTATCCCTGCTTGATGGGAAGCACTTATTTGCAGAATGGCAGAAAATGAAAAATCGCCCTACAGCTTTATTCATTACAAATGACGAAGTCTCTGCAGGCTTTTTATTAGAGGCGCAGCGTCATGACATAAAAGTAGGCGAATCACCAGCCATACTCAGCTTTCAAAATAACCAATTGAGTGAGGCGCTAGGAATTTCCAGCATTCATATTCCCCTCAAACAAATGGGGCAGGAAGCGTTTGACTTGTTTGACCGTGCATTAAAGGGAGGGAAATCAGAGAAAAGAATGTTGCCATTTCGTCTGATTGAGCGAACAACTACCGTTTTGAAAAACAATCGTTGACGCACGTTTCATCTGTTTTGTACGATAAGAGGGATTGAAAAAGAAGGAGGTGGGGATGTTCATGGAATCCTTCACCGTTGATAAAGCGTTAAATAATAATGTCATCATCGCAAGGCACCCTTCTTTGGGCGAAGTAGTTCTGATTGGGAAAGGGATTGGCTTCGGTAAAAAATCGGGGGATGTTCTCGATCAAGACGTGTTTGAAAAAATGTTTGTGTTAAAAAACACGAAAGAACAAACAGAATATAAACAACTGCTTCATCATATTGATGAGAACATGATCGAGCTTGCCAATGACGTCATTTATCATATACGAGAAAAAATGGGACAACGCTTGAATGAGCATATTCATGTTGCACTGACCGACCATATTGCGTTTAGTTTTAAACGGGTGCAGCAAGGCTATGATATCACGAACCCTTTTATGCTTGAGACGCAATCGCTATACCCGAAAGAATACGAGGTCGCAAAGGAAGTCGTTGAACTGATTAACGAGCGGCCAGATGTTAAAACGAAGCTGCCAGAAGGAGAAATTGGCTTTATAGCGCTCCATATCCATTCAGCTTTGACGAATCGGCCTTTATCTGAGGTGAACCGTCATTCGCAGCTGATTACACAAATGGTCCAAGTCATAGAAGATTCATTTCATATGAAAGTGGACAGAGAAAGTATTCATTATTTACGCTTATTACGCCATATTACGTTTTCAATTGAGCGTATTAAACGGGGAGAATCTTTAGAGGAGCCAGAAAAATTGCTTCATCTATTGAAAAATGAATATCCTTTATGCTACAATACTGCTTGGAAAATGATCAAAATTTTGCAACATGCATTGAAAAAGCCTGTACAGGATGCTGAGGCTGTCTACTTGACACTTCATCTGTACAGATTGACAAATAAAATTTCATAGTTTCCTTGAAACGTGTAACTGATTCGATCAGGCATGAGTGACTTAAGGTAAATACAGGATAAGATCCTGTTATTTGCGCAACCTTATATCACCATGCCTTTTTTGCATTTGAAAGTGAAATGTAAACGGTTAATTATGAAATGTACGTCAGGGAGCAGCCCAAATGTATGTTGTAAGCGAAAACAAAAGGAGGTTCAACCAGTGTTTAAATCACTTTTTGGTGTGTTGCAAAAAATTGGACGAGCTCTTATGCTTCCAGTTGCGATCCTTCCTGCTGCCGGTATTTTACTAGCACTTGGGAATGCGATGCAAAATCCGCAGCTGATTGATGTAGCTCAATTTTTAAGCAATGATACAATTCAGCTTGTTGCAAGTGTCATGGAGAATGCGGGGAACATCGTCTTCTCGAATCTTCCGCTATTATTTGCTGTAGGGGTTGCCATCGGTCTTGCTAATGGAGACGGAGTGGCAGGGATTGCCGCTATCATCGGTTACCTTGTCATGAACGTAACGATGAGTGCCGTATTAATGGCTAACGGATCTATTCCATCCGATTCGATCAAATTGGCTAAGTTCTTTAAGGAAAGCCATCCAGCATATGTGAATATGCTCGGTATACCGACCTTGTCTACCGGCGTTTTTGGCGGGATTATCGTCGGGGTATTAGCCGCTTATATGTTTAATAAATTTTACAAGATTGAGCTTCCGCAATACCTTGGCTTCTTTGCAGGTAAGCGTTTTGTTCCAATCGTCACTTCTATTTCAGCACTTATTTTAGGGCTTTTGATGCTAGTCATTTGGCCGCCAATCCAAGGTGCATTGAACTCATTTTCAACAGGACTGCTTGCAGCAAATGAGCCGCTGGCTGCCTTTGTATTCGGAGTCATTGAACGCTCATTAATTCCGTTTGGTCTACACCACATATTCTACGCACCATTCTGGTATGAATTTTTTAGCTATAAGAGCTTATCAGGAGATATTATCCGTGGTGACCAGCGTATTTTCATGGCGCAAATCAAAGATGGTGTTCAGCTGACAGCTGGTACATTCATGACAGGGAAATATCCGTTCATGATGTTCGGTCTTCCAGCAGCAGCTCTTGCGATTTACCATGAAGCAAAACCAAAGAATAAAAAGCTTGTAGCAGGAATTATGGGATCAGCAGCCCTTACTTCTTTCCTAACAGGGATCACTGAACCGCTTGAATTCTCATTCTTGTTTGTAGCACCGATATTATTTGCGATTCACTGTGTATTTGCTGGATTATCCTTTATGATAATGGATATTCTAAATGTGAAAATCGGGATGACCTTCTCAGGAGGGTTAATCGACTTCTTCCTATTTGGTATCCTGCCGAATAGAACCGCTTGGTGGCTTGTCATTCCAGTAGGTCTCGTACTTGCTGTCATTTACTACTTCGGATTTAGATTCGCCATTCGCAAATTTAATCTGAAAACGCCAGGCCGCGAGGATGAAGCAGCAGACGGAGCAATTGAGGCGAAGTCTGAAAAAGGGAATGACTTGCCTTATGAAATCCTTGAAGCAATGGGTGATCAAGAAAACATTAAGCACCTTGATGCTTGTATCACGCGTTTACGTGTTACTGTCAATGATCAGAAGAAAGTGGACAAAGACCGCTTGAAAAAGCTTGGCGCTTCTGGTGTTCTCGAAGTAGGGAACAACATCCAGGCAATTTTCGGCCCGCGTTCTGATAATTTAAAAACACAAATGCAGGACATCATTGCAGGCCGCACGCCTCGTCCAGCGAAAGACCCTTCTGCAAAAGAAGAAGTCAGCCAGCAGGTCGAAGAAGTCATTGCAAAGCCGCTTCAAAATGAACAAGGGGAAGAAATTTTTGCTTCACCAATTACAGGGGAGCTTCATCCAATTACAGATGTACCAGATCAAGTATTCTCAGGGAAAATGATGGGTGACGGTTTCGCTATCTTGCCAACAGATGGAACGGTTGTTTCACCGGTAAGAGGGAAGATCTTAAATGTGTTTCCGACGAAACACGCCATTGGCCTGCAATCTGACGGTGGACTTGAAATTTTAATCCACTTCGGAATTGATACGGTCGGCCTCAAAGGAGAAGGATTTGAAGCATTTGTACAAGAGGGAGATCAAGTAGAAATCGGTCAAAAACTTTTAGAGGTTGATATTGATAAAATTAAGTCTGAAGTACCATCTTTGATGACACCAATTGTATTTACCAACTTAAGTGAAGGACAATTTATTGACCTTCTAGAATCCGGTGAAATCAAAGCTGGACAAGAAAACATCATGAAAATTTCAAAATAATTTTCATAACTGCCGTTCTTGTTAGATGACAAGCTCGGCAGTATGATATAATATTGTGGATGTATTAATTGTATAAAAAGGAGATTGATAAAAATGGCTCAACAAACATTCAAAGTAACTGCAGATTCTGGAATTCACGCACGTCCTGCAACAGTTCTTGTACAAACTGCTAGTAAATATGATGCTGATATCAACTTAGAATATAATGGTAAAACAGTGAACCTGAAATCTATTATGGGTGTAATGTCTCTAGGAATTGCGAAAGGTGCTACAATCACAATCTCTGCTTCTGGTTCTGATGAAAATGATGCACTTGCTGCGCTTAAAGACACAATGAAAAGTGAAGGCCTAGGCGAGTAATGCAACAACTGAAAGGAATCGGTGCTTCAGCAGGCGTTGCAATTGCAAAAGCATATCGTCTGGAAGAACCAGATTTAACAGTTCACCAAAAAGACATCAACGATCCAGAGACAGAAGTGAAGCGTTTTGAAGAAGCAATTCATGTTTCTAAACAAGAACTTGAAGCAATTAAAGAACATGCGCTAAAAGAACTTGGCCAAGACAAAGCAGATATCTTTTCTGCCCACCTTCTTGTGTTAAGTGATCCTGAACTGCTTAACCCAGTAAAGGATAAAATTAGTGCTGACAAAGTAAATGCTGAATTTGCTTTAAAAGAAACAGCGACAATGTTTGTCACAATGTTCGAAGCAATGGACAATGAATACATGAAGGAACGTGCAGCGGATATTCGCGACGTCACAAAACGTGTTATTGGGCATTTGCTAGGCGTTGACATTCCAAATCCAAGCATGATTTCTGAAGAAGTCATCATCATAGCTGAAGATTTAACACCTTCTGATACTGCTCAGCTGAACAGACAATTTGTTAAAGGCTTTGCGACAGATATCGGCGGTCGTACTTCTCACTCAGCGATCATGGCGAGATCTATGGAGATTCCAGCAGTTGTTGGGACAAAAGAAGCAACAAAAACGGTGAAAAACGATGATCTGATCATTGTGGATGGTATTACTGGAGACGTCATCATTCAGCCTTCTGAAGATGAAGTGAAAGCGTATCAAAAAAAGCATGAAGACTACTTAGCTCAAAAAGCGGAATGGGCGAAACTTGTTGACCAGCCAACGGTAACAAAAGACGGCGTTCACGTAGAGCTAGCTGCAAATATCGGAACACCTGAAGATGTAAAAGGTGTACTTGAAAATGGCGGCGAAGCAGTCGGATTGTACCGTACTGAATTTTTATACATGGGCAGAGACCAGCTTCCTACAGAAGAAGAGCAGTTCGATGCGTATAAAACCGTTTTAGAGAAGATGGAAGGGAAAGCAGTGGTTGTTCGCACACTAGATATTGGTGGCGATAAAGAACTTCCTTACTTGCAGCTTCCAAAAGAAATGAACCCGTTCCTTGGCTATAGAGCTATTCGTCTTTGCCTGGAAGAGCAGGAGATTTTCAGAACTCAACTACGCGCCTTACTTCGTGCAAGTACATATGGAAACTTGAAAATCATGTTCCCTATGATCGCGACATTATCAGAATTTAGAGAAGCAAAAGCCATTTTACTTGAAGAAAAAGAAGCATTGGTTGCCGCTGGTACAGACGTTTCTGATTCCATTGAAATCGGAATGATGGTAGAAATTCCATCAACGGCTGTCATCGCAGACCAATTTGCAAAAGAAGTAGATTTCTTCAGTATTGGAACGAATGATTTGATTCAATACACAATGGCTGCTGATCGAATGAACGAACGAGTGTCTTATCTTTACCAGCCTTACAACCCAGCGATTTTACGTCTCATTACGCTTGTGATTGAAGCAGCGCATAAAGAGGGTAAATGGGTCGGCATGTGCGGTGAGATGGCAGGAGATGAAATCGCAATCCCGCTTCTACTCGGATTAGGATTAGATGAATTCTCAATGAGTGCAACATCCATTCTTCCAGCTAGAACACAGCTAAGCAAGCTATCTAAGGAAGAAGCTGCATCATTTAAAGAGCATATTTTATCACTTAGCACAACAGAAGAAGTGGTTGATTTCGTCAAGAAAACATTTCAACAGAACTAAGTGAATGAAAACCAGACAGGTGAAACTGTCTGGTTTTTTTGTCGAATTTTATCATATTGAGTCATATTGGGCAGTGAGAAGGGCACCCTATTATTAAAAAATGGAGGTGACCAGATTGCCTTTCTCAGACTATAAACCAGGTGATCAAGTATATGTCATTTATCGAAATCCACATGCTGCAAACGTAGCACAAATTAAAGAAGCAGAAATTGTTTCACATCCATACAACGAAGAAGAGCTTGCCCTCTTTTTACTTGAAACGTATCATCCACTAGCACCTGATGATGCTGTTTTTCCAACATATGAAGAAGCAGAAGCACTTTATCAAGACTTATTTGAATAAGGGAGATTTTAGAAAGGATAAAAGCCATCCTGTGCGGTTAAAGTAACGGTATAAAAACGTTAAAGGTAAGGATGTGCTTAATATGATCAAACCTTTCGTCCCCCAGCTAGTTTACATTGAACCCCGGGCGTTAGAGTACCCGTTAGGACGAGAGCTGAAGGAAAAGTTCGAGGGTATGGGAATCGAAATAAGAGAAACGACTTCACACAACCAGGTAAGAAATATTCCGGGGAAAAATGACCTGCAAAAGTATCGTAACGCGAAGTCAACGCTTGTCATTGGTGTGAGAAAGACATTGAAGTTTGACTCGTCTAAACCATCTGCAGAGTATGCGATCCCATTTGCAACAGGATGTATGGGACATTGTCATTATTGCTATTTGCAAACAACAATGGGAAGTAAGCCCTACATTCGAACGTACGTCAATGTAGAAGAAATATTAGATCAAGCTGAGCAGTACATGAACGAGCGAGCGCCAGATATCACGAGATTTGAAGCATCATGTACTTCAGACATCGTAGGAATTGACCATTTGACACATACACTCAAACGAGCGATTGAATACTTCGGGCAAACCGACTTAGGAAAGCTTCGATTTGTCACGAAATTCCATCATGTTGATCATCTGTTAGATGCAAAGCATAATGGTCGGACAAGATTCCGTTTTAGTATTAATGCCGATTATGTCATTAAATATTTCGAGCCTGGCACATCACCGCTTGATCAGCGGATTGAAGCGGCTGTTAAGGTCGCAAAGGCAGGCTATCCTCTTGGCTTTATTATTGCTCCCATCTACATCCATGAAGGCTGGCAGGAAGGATATAAAGTTTTATTTGAAAAGCTCGATGCAGCTCTTCCTGATGATGTGAGAGATGATATTACTTTTGAGATGATTCAGCATCGCTTTACAAAACCAGCAAAGCGTGTGATTCAAAAAAACTACCCGAAATCTAAATTAGAATTAGATGAAGAAAAAAGACGATACAAGTGGGGGAGATATGGGATTGGGAAATATATCTACCAAAAAGATGAGGAACAAGAACTAAGAGAGACGTTAGAATCATATATTGATCAGTACTTTCCGTCTGCAAAGATTGAATATTTTACTTAAAGCAAGCCTATAGGGCTTGTTTTTTCTATTTAAATTTTCTTACAACTATTGAATGCTTTACCCATTTTGCCGATATATAAAATAAGGTGTGAAAGTAGATGTAGGGGTGTGAGGAGATGTTTAAGAAACTTCAAGTGAGAATAGCTGTTTTCATCTCAGTTATTTTAATTTTAACCGTCGTGGCTGTTCAAGTGGGTTCTAACTTAGTGTTAAGACCACTTATTGAACGAGATGCAAAAACCACCGCAGCAGCAACGGCAGAAAGCCTGAAAGACATTATTACAGAAAAGCTTGATAATTACGGCAATACCATTAACAAAGTGGCAACAAGTACAATGACTGAAGAATTTGCGCAAAAACAAACAAAACAAACATTAGCTTATGAAACAGATGCACTAAAAAAATTGCAGGAACAGGATAAACTCATTTCGTTTACCTATATTGGAACAATTGATGGCAAAATGCTCGGCTTCCCAGAGTTCGATCTTGGCGAAGGCTATGATCCATCTAAACAAGGCTGGTTTAAACAAGCAGCCGAAAAGCCTGATCAGGTCGTTTGGACAGATCCATATGTAGATGAAGCAACGAAAAAAGTGATTGTCTCAGCCACGAAGGCGATTGTCAAAGATGGAAAGGTCATTGGGGTCGCTGGACTTGATTTGAAGCTGTCCTCGATTCAGTCCTATATCAATGAACAAGAGATTCCTTATAAGGGGACCGCTTTCTTAGTTGATGGCACAGGCACCCTTTTGGCGCATCCAACAGAGCAAGGAAAAAATATATCAAAGGTCGCTTCTGTGAAAAAAGCGATCGACAACTCAGGTATTGATGACAGTAAAGAACTGACGGTCACATCTAAAATCAAAGAAGCCGATTGGACGGTTGGTGTCAGCTTTGAGAAAAAGCAACTGCTTTGGATTACAGAAAAAATGAATCAGACAAGCATCATTATATCCGTCATTGCCATTATTCTTGCGATGATCCTCAGCTTCTTATTGGCAAGAAGCATAACTACGCCAATCAAGCGTCTAATAGAGCACGCTCGTAAGGTGTCAGAAGGCGATTTAACAAGCACGCTTGAAACGAAGTCTCAAGATGAAATTGGTTTCCTTACGAAAAGCTTTAATCAAATGACCGAGGACATCAGGGAGTTAATTGAAAAAGTGAAAGGGGCTTCAGATCAAGTTGTGGAATCAGCGGATGAAGTGACCCAAATTTCAAATGAGACCTTGCTGTCTAGCGAACAGATTGCAACCGCGATTCAAGAGGTGGCAACAGGGGCGACTAAGCAGGCGTCGGATGCAGAAACGATTAATGAGAAATCAGAGCAATTGTATGAGAAAGTGCGCCATATGGGTGAACTCGCCACACAAATGCAAACCAACTCAAAATCATCTGAAGATGCAAGCTATAAAGGGCTTGATGCACTTGGTGTGCTCGTCCAAAAATCAACACAAGCGAGCGATGAATCGAAAAAGGTTGAGCAAATGCTGCTAGATCTTGAGCATAAAACGAAAAATATTGAAAACGTCGTGACTGCTATCTCTGAAATCTCTGATCAAACGAATTTACTTGCACTGAATGCAAGTATTGAAGCGGCGAGAGCTGGAGAAAGTGGACGAGGATTTGCTGTAGTTGCAGAAGAAGTCAGAAAGCTTGCTGAACAATCTGCGCAGTCAACAAAACACATTAGTGAAACCGTCAAACTCATTCAAGATGAATCGAAGAAAGCGGCGGAAGCGATGACAGCAGCAAGTAGAATGAATGAGGAACAAGGTGATGCCATTAATGCAACAGGTGAGGCACTCAGCAGCATCACAATGGAAATGCAGGCACTTGTCGGTTCAATCGACAGCATTCATACACAGATCAATGAAATGACAGAAGAACAGCAGAAGATGAGTGAATCCATTCAAAGTATTGCTGCTATTTCAGAAGAATCTGCTGCCTCAGCTGAGGAAGTGCATGCGTCTACAGATGAACAAGTTCAAGCGTTAGAAAGAACGAAAACCTCAACTGAAATGCTAAACGAATCAAGCCAGGCACTGCGTCAGGCGGTTGACCGATTTAAGGTGTGATTCGCGGAAAGGAACCTTGCGACGTGAGCAAGGTTCTTTTTGTATGATAAAATGAACGAGAGGAGGTGCTTACATGGATGTCAAACTAACTGGAAAAAAAGCATTGGTCGCTGCAAGCAGTCAAGGTATCGGAAAAGCGATTGCCTTTGCTCTAGCAAAAGAGGGAGCGGATGTAATGCTCTCGGGAAGACATGAACAAACGCTGAAAGAAACAGTCAACGAGCTGTCTCCATTTGCCAAAGGACAGCTGACTTATCAAGTATGTGACGTATCTGACGCCAGGCAAATTAAGGCGCTTGTTCAAGCGGCGGCTGGCGATGAGCAACGTCTAGACATTCTTGTGAACAATACAGGCGGACCTAAAACAGGAACGCTTGACACCTTAACAGATGAAGATTGGATCGAATCATTTCAGCTTCATTTACTCAGCTATATTCGGTTATTAAAAGAGGCATTACCTTATTTGAAAAAACGTGGTGCACGTGTGTTAAACATTGCGTCAATGTCAGTGAAAGAACCGATCCCAGGCTTGATGCTGTCGAATACATTTAGACCAGCTATAGCCGGCTGGACAAAAACAGTCGCTCAGGAGCTGGAAAAGGATGGTGTTTTGATCAATACGTTAGCACCCGGAAAAATTGAAACAGACCGCGTCAAACAGCTGGAAAAGCACCGCGCACAAAGAGAGAATCGAACGGTTGAAGAAATCAAAGCACAGGCTGAACAAGCGATCCCGCTTGGCCGCTATGGACAGCCAGAGGAATTTGCAGCATATGCAGCTTTTCTTTTATCTGAAGCCAATACATATATGACAGGTCAAACACTGATCATCGATGGTGGCTTGACAAAGTCTCTTTAAGGAGGAACAAGTGATGGCACAAATCAAAACAGTTGGTTTTATAGGAATCGGTGTAATGGGGCGCAGTATGGCAGGACATTTAATGGATGCAGGCTATGAAGTTCTCGTTTATACAAGAACGAAAGCAAAAGCAGATGCATTGATTCAAAAAGGGGCGTCATGGAAGCCGGCAGTAAAGGACATTGCAGAGAGTGCAGATGCTGTCATCACAATGGTGGGATATCCATCGGATGTAGAAGAGATCTATTTAGGTGAAGATGGGCTTGTGGCACATGCGGCGCCTGGAACATATCTCATTGATATGACGACCTCGAAGCCTCAGCTTGCAAAAGAAATTGAGTTGAAAGCGAAGGAAAGAGGTGTATTTGCATTAGATGCACCTGTATCAGGGGGAGATATAGGAGCCCAAAATGGCACGCTGGCCATTATGATCGGCGGAGAAAGGTCTGCCTATGAAGCCTGCCTGCCGGTATTTGAGCAAATGGGTGAAAACATTCAATATCAAGGACCGGCAGGAAGCGGTCAGCATACAAAAATGTGTAACCAAATTGCCATCGCAGCGGGGATGGTCGGTGTCGCAGAGGCAATGGCTTATGCCGAAAAATCAGGGCTTGATCCAGAGCAGGTGCTCAAAAGCATCACAACAGGTGCAGCCGGCAGCTGGTCTTTGTCAAACCTTGCACCAAGAATGCTGAAAGGCGATTTCGAGCCAGGGTTTTATGTGAAGCATTTTATCAAGGATATGGGCATTGCACTTGAAGAAGCAGAGCTGATGGGAGAAGAAATGCCAGGGCTCTCACTTGCGAAATCACTTTATGAAAAGCTGAGTGAACAGGGCGAAGAAAACAGCGGGACACAGAGCATCTATAAATTATGGGTCAAATAAAAAACTGCCCCGCCTATGTGGATTGCAGCGTGTAAACAAGCCCTCGCATTGCTGAAAAAGTAGAAAATTAAAAACCTGTCCCAAATAAGGACAGGTTTTTTTGATATTATTTTCCGATGAATTGCTGCGTCCAGTAGTTTCCAGATTTCACATAACCAACACCGATATGTGTATAGCTTTTGTTTAAGATGTTCGCTCTGTGGCCTTCACTGTTCATCCATGCTGTCACAACTTCTTGAGGAGATCTTTGACCTTGGGCAATGTTTTCACCTGCTGATTTGTAAGTGATACCGAATTGCTTCATTTGATCAAATGGAGATCCATAAGTTGGGCTTGTATGAGAGAAATAGTTTTTATCTTTCATATCTTGAGATTTTGCGCGAGCAGATTTGCTTAATTTAGAATCCACAGAAAGTGCCTTTAAGCCTTGCTTTGCACGCTCTTTATTTGTAAGCTCAACCACTTCTTTTTCAAATGCATTTAAGCTGCTGTCTGCTTTTGATGCATTTGTGTCTTTTTGGTCAGCTTTTGTGTTGCTATTGCTGTTTGTGTTTTCTTTTGCTGGGGTGCTTGGTTTAGAAGCAGTTGGTTTTTTCACTGATTCTTGTTTTTGTTCTTGTTTTGCTTTGTTTACTTCTTTCACTACTTTTGTTCCAGTAACAGGTTGACCGCTCTTGATCAGCTTGTTTAATAGAGCTTCGATCTCTTTTTGATTTGACTTGCTTAGCTTGTTTACATCTGAAGAGATATGTAATTTTGCTGCTAATGTATGAAGATCAATGGCTTGATGCTGTACGTTTATCACTTGTTTCAGGTTAAGCTCCTTCGCATCAGCCGAATGTCCCCCAGTGAATGTGATGAGTGCAGCAGCTGTCAGCGCTGAAAAAAAGAATGATTTCTTCTTCATATTGTAACTCCTCCTAAAATCTTTGTTTTGTTTTCTCACAAAAAATCATACCATGGACTTTTTGTTATAAACGTACCAGCATCCTCCATTGACAATACCAGTTTGTCATTTTTGTTAAAGTCATAGTAAGAGCCGCTTCATATCAAAGGATGGGGCATCCTTCCATTTAAAGAAAACGACATAAACATACCAATATTTTAAAGTGTTAGTATATTTTTTTGCAGATTAGGGATTGACAGCTTTTTTTCACTCGTTTCGCTGTAACAACTATTACAAAAGTGTTACAATAATGAGTGGTAATTGTAAAAGATTGAAAAGGATGAGAGGAGCTACATAAGTGGGAGAGAAACAGCATCAAGGTGCTGCCGAGCAGAAAAAAATGAAGCGCCGGAACGCCTGGAGGATTAATCTCTTTTTCTTCGCTGTATTTAGTTTATTTGCTGGACTTGTGATCAAGCTTGGTGTGCTGCAAATCGTCAATGGTGAAGATTATAAAAAGCAAGCCAACCGAACAGAGGTCAAAACGGCATCATACCCGTCTCCAAGAGGAAAAATGTATGACGCGAGAGGAAGAGTCGTCGTTGATAACGAAAGTGTACCTGCCATCGTTTATACATCAGAAAGCGGTGTGAAAGCGAAGGATAAGATTAAGGTAGCAAGAAAGCTTGCGACTTATATAAAAATGGATACTGATTTTTTGAGAGAGCGTGACATTCGGGATTTTTGGCTGGCGAGCCATCCAAAAGAAGCGGATAAGCTCATTTCAAAAACGGAGAAAAAGGATATCGATGCAAAGGATGTCTATCCGCTTCAAGTAGAGCGTGTCCCAAAGAAAGAAGTCAAAGCGATTGAAAAGGATGCGGAGGAAAAAGCTGTTGCAGCGATCTACCGTAGATTTACAGGTGGATATGCCTTTGAGCCTCAAATCGTGAAGGCAATGGACCCAAACGAAGAGAAAAAAGGTGACGAAAAAGTTGCTTTACTCGATGAAACGAAAGAATCAAAACAGACTTCATCCGTGAGCTTGACATATGAAGAGATTTCACTTGTCTCAGAGCATCTTGATGAACTGCCAGGTGTGAACGTCATCAACGACTGGACAAGAAAATATCCGTATGAAAAGACCCTTTATAATGTACTTGGCGGTGTGACCACACCAGAGCAAGGAATCATTAAAGAGCGCGAAGATTACTATATGGCAAGAGGCTACTCGCGAAATGACCGTGTAGGGAAGAGCTATTTAGAATATCAATACGAGGATTTTCTAAACCCAGAGAAAGCGACCGTTCAATATACACAGGTTGGCGGGAAGCTGCTTGATGAGATCAAGCGGACAGAAGGACGAAGAGGACTTGATCTTGCGCTGACATTTGATATGGAGCTGCAAAAGGAAGTCGACAAAATCGTCGAATCAGAGCTTAGATCGGCCAGTGCGAGAAACTATATGATGGATCGTGCCTTTGTCGTCATGATGGATCCTCACACAGGGGATGTTCTCGCCATGTCGGGCAAGAAAATGGACGGCAGAGACGTCACAGATTATGCGATCGGAACATTTACCACCCAGTACGAAATGGGCTCTGTTGTCAAAGGAGCCACAGTACTTGGCGGTTATCAGGACGGGATGTCACACAATCAGGCCTATATGGATACACCGCTCTTTTTTGCAGGAAGTAATGGAAAGCCGAAACAGTCTTACAAAGTTCTTGGATGGGTTAACGACATTCAGGCACTCCAAAAAAGTTCCAACGTCTACATGTTCCAAGTAGCGATGAGAATGGCGGGCATCACCTATCAAAAGGATGGTCCGTTACCTGCAAGGCCTGAGCACTTACAAAAAATGAGAAACTACTATGCGCAATTCGGTCTTGGCGTAAAAACAGGGATCGACCTGCCGCAGGAATCAAGCGGGATGCAGACGCATCCTAAGACGGTCGGCGGACTTTTGCTTGATGAAGCAATTGGTCAGTATGACACGTATACACCGCTCCAAGTGGCACAATACATGTCGACAATTGCCAATGGAGGCAGCCGTATTCAGCCAAGAGTAGTGAAAAGTGTTCATCTTCCAACGAAGAAGGATGAAGTAGGCCCAGTCGTAAAAAAATATGAGCCGAAGGTGCTGAATACGATTAACAACTCGAAAGCAGATATTGACCGCGTAAAAACGGGACTGAAAATGGTCACATCAACAGGCGGAACTGCCGCTGGCCGATTTGGTCAGCATGATGTCGCGGGAAAAACGGGTACAGCGCAAACCTTCTACTATGGCGCCAACCGCAGCTGGTGGGGAAATGCCACGTACAATTTAACCTTTGGAGGATATTATCCTTCTTCTAATCCAGAGGTAGCGTTTAGTGTCGTGACACCTTATGTCTCAGATAAAGATCCTGTCATTAAAAATATCCCAAGTAAAATTGTGGATAAGTACGTTGAATTACAAAAGAAATATGAAAAACAATAAACCGCAGGGAGCACAGCAGCAGAAAGTGCTCCCTTTTTGCTGAAAATATGGACGTTTCCCTCGATGACAGAAGGAAAATACGGGTTTTCTAGCGAATCTTTTTTATACATCAATCTAAGGACAACCCTAAAAAATGAAAAGGAGGGTCGGACGACGATGGAACAACAAATGAAAGATTCGAATCAATTGTATTCGAACATCGATTTACATGCCGTTCTTTCTTCTAATGGCCGCTTTCTCTACATTTCTTCCAACTGTAAGCAGCTTTTGCTCTATGAACAAAAGGATTTACTAGGGTGTTTTTTGAAAGACTTTGTTCATACCGAAGATCAATTTCTCGTCGAAAGTTATTTTTACAATCAGCACATGCTAGAGGTTTGCCACTTTAGACTGCTAAGAAGTGATCTGACAGCTGTATGGGTCGAAGCAAGCATTGATTTTGTTGCTTGTGATGGGTTAGACAACGAAGTAAGTAGAGAAATGATCCTGAAAATGAGGGTGCTGGATACTAAGCCCCAAAAAGCAGCATTTCAAGAAGCATCAAAAGTAGCAGAACAGTCGCTAGGCAGTCTGCCGGCTTTCCAAAATGTCGGTGAAGCTGAACAATTGATTGCCATGCTGCCAAATCCGTTATGTATTACGACTTTAGGGAAAATTGTGTATGCGAATGATGCGATGCTGCAATTAATGGGGGTAAGTGCAAGAGATGACATGATCGGCAAGTCCGCGTTTGATTTTATTGCTGAAGAGTACCATGATATTGTCAGAAGCCGCATAACAAGGCTGCAGCAAGGCCTTCCAGTCGGAATGATTGAACAGATATGGAAGCGTCAGGATGGGAGCAGTATTCATATTGAGGTAAAGTCATCACCGACGATTTATCAAAATCAGCGGGCAGAGCTTTTGCTGCTAGTGGACATCTCATCCCGTAAAAAATTCCAAACTGTTCTTCAAAAAAGCCGGGAAAGGTATCAGCTGCTCATTCAAAACTCCATTGACACGATTGCGGTCATCCATGATCACAAATGGGTGTTTATGAATGAATCAGGCATTAAATTATTTGAAGCCGAGCATTACGATAAATTAATAGGAAAGGATATCTTTCATCAAATTCATTCCTGTGATCAGCAGAAGGTCAAAAAGAGTTTATCTCGTATTATTGAAAGAGCATCAGATTCCGAGATTGTCACGATGAGCTGTCATACGTTTAAGCATAAGCTGATTTATACAGAAATGGTATGTATCCCAACTACATTCTTTGGAGAAACAGCGGTTCAAATTATTTTAAGAGATATATCCGAACGTAAGCAGACAGAAGAGCTCATGCTCCGCTCAGAAAAATTATCGATCGCAGGTCAATTGGCGGCTGGCATTGCACATGAAATCAGAAACCCATTAACCGCCATCAAAGGCTTTTTACAGCTCATTAAACCGAAAACAAAAGATCGCGATCAATACTTCGAGATTGTTTTCTCTGAACTGAGCCGAATAGAAATTATTTTGAGTGAGCTGCTAATGCTGGCGAAACCGCAGCAAACATCCTCAATGCAGACGCTTGATTTGAAAAAAATCATCAGCGAAGTTACGGCTTTGTTAGAAACACAAGCGAACTTAAATGGCATTTTAATGAACACAAGTGAGATAGAGGAAGGTCTCCTGATGAACGGGGATCAAAATCAGCTCAAGCAAGTGTTTATCAATTTAATCAAAAATGCCGTAGAATCCATGCCGGACGGAGGAAAGGTAGACATCACGGCCAAAGCAGAAAGTGATGGAATACTTGTCACCATTCGTGATGAAGGGGTCGGCATTCCAGAAGCGGTGATGAAACGGATTGGAGAGCCCTTTTTAACCACAAAGGAAAAAGGAACTGGGCTTGGCCTTATGGTCACATTTAATATTTTAGAAAATCATAATGGGACGATCCGTGTGGATAGTCAGCCTGAAAAGGGCACCGTATTTCACATCATGTTTCCTGCAAAATAAAAACAACGGCAAGAGAGCCGTTGTTTCAATCTAGCGAATGAATGGAACGTTTTTCAAGTACAAATTGTTCTAGCCGGTCAAGTCCTTCTTTCAGCGTTTCAAGTGAATAAGCATAAGACAGGCGCACATACCCTTCGCCGAGTGGAGAGAAAGCAGAGCCTGGAACGACCGCAAGTCTTGTACTTTCTAACAGCTCCATGCAAAAATCAAAGGAACTCATCCCAAACGATTCAATGGATGGAAAAATATAAAAAGCGCCAGAAGGTTTAATCACCGGAAGCCCCATAGAAATGAGCCGATCATATACATAATCGAGTCTTTTCTTATATTGCTCTCTCATGATCAGTGCATCATCCACACCATTTGTCACAGCTTCAAGTGCCGCCTTTTGTGAGACAGCCGAGGCACAAGACACGTTATATTGATGTACTTTTAATACATGTTTAGCAATTGGAGCTGAAGCAAATAAAAAGCCAATTCTCCATCCAGTCATGCTATGAGATTTAGACAGTCCATTGATGACAATGGTCTGTTCTTTTAAGAAAGAGGCAATTGAATGATGCGGCCGGTCAAATGTCAGCTCACTGTAAATTTCATCGGATAAAATAAAGATGTCTTTTCCTTCAAGGAGCTGGGCAATTTCTTTCAATTCTTCTTCTGAAAGCGTGACACCAGTCGGGTTTGAAGGGTAAGGAAGAACCACACACTTTGTCTTTTCCGTTAACGCATCCTCAATCAGCTTGGCATTCAATTTAAAGCCGGCATTCGTTGTGTCGATATGTACGGGCATGGCACCGCACATTCGAATGATCGGTTCATATCCGGGGTATACAGGTCCAGGTAAAATGACCTCGTCGCCTTCTGTTAAAATGGTTCGAAACGCAGCATCAATTGCTTGACTTGCACCTGTTGTCACAATGATTTCTGACTCTGCATCATAATCAAGATTCACTTTCTTCTTGATATAATGCTGGATCGCTTGTCTTAGCTCTAAGAAACCAGCATTGTGAGTGTATGAGGTGAAATTCTCGTCAATGGCTGCTTTGGCAGCTGTTTTGACATGATGCGGCGTATAAAAATCGGGCTGGCCTATCGTCAATGAAACGACATCCTCATATGACGATACGAGATTTGAAAATGTTCGAATGCCTGAAATTTCAATATCCTTTACTCTTGGATTCAGCAAATGCTCCATTTCTCATCACCTTAAAAATTTATGTTTTTATCCTATTTTACCATTCACTGCATAAATGTCACCTGCGAAAGGCACTGGATAGCGTTATATGTAGTCTATTCTCCTATCCATCACCGCATGAGTGATATATTGAAGAAAGAGCAACATTTATTATAGCGTAACCTCAAGAGAAAATACAGGCTGTGATGAGAATGATTAGAAAACGGCAAAACTGCGTAAACTGAAAGAACGTGAGAATCATGGTCATGGGAATGGCTTTCATAGACATACGATCTCCTAAAGGAGGACGATAGATGGAACAATCAGCGAAGACATCGAAAATCGCGTTTCTATCCGTGCTGAGCAACACATTTGTTGTCATCTTAAAAATCATTGTAGGTCTCTTAACCGGATCTGTTGCGGTTTTATCAGAAGCCATTCATTCGTTTCTCGATTTAATGGCGTCGTTTATTGCATTTATTTCTGTTCGTATTTCAAGAAAGCCAGCAGATTCTAAACATCCTTATGGACATGGAAAAGTCGAAAATATTTCTGGAACGATTGAGACCCTGCTGATATTCGTTGCTGGCATTTGGATTATATACGAATGTGTTCACAAATTAATGCATCCAGAGCCAGTTAAGCTACCCGTGCTTGGCATTGTGGTCATGCTGCTAGGCGCGCTCATCAATTTTGTTGTATCGAGGATTGTGAACAAAGAGGCTGAGCGAGTACATTCAGTCGCCATGAAATCAAATGCATTGCACCTTTTAACGGATGTGTATACGTCACTAGGGGTGGCATTCAGTTTATTGCTTGTGGCATTAACCGACTGGTATTTCCTAGATCCGATCATTGGAATGATTCTGGCCCTCTTTATTATGCGTGAAGCGTTTAAACTCATGAAGGAAGCCTTCCCGCCGCTTGTTGATGCTCGTTTAACACCAGAGGAAGAACAATCAATTGAAGCGATCATTCAAGGATTCAGTCAAGAATTCATTGAATATCATGACTTTCGAACAAGGCGGTCTGGTGCAGAGGAATATATTGATTTCCATTTGATTGTAGATGGAAAGACAACCATTGAAGATGTTCACCAATTATGTGATCGAATTGAAGAGAAGATTCAGCTCGAATTTACGCATGCGCAAATCTTTATTCATGTGGAACCTGAAAGTGAAAGAAGCTCACAAACGTAAAAAAGGCGATCAACCTATTCTCAGGTTGTATCGCCTTTTTTTACGCTTCATCTATGAAATGAAATCAATATCCATAAGCAGTATCGTAGTCTTCGTACCAAGAGATATAAGCTGTGTCATCTTTTGACAAACCATGCTTCATATCTAAATAATCAGCTTCGCAAATATCTTCAATTACAGTCATTTCGTTGTTCTTTAATAATACGACAGTTCCCATCATGAACACCTTTCTTTAAAAAATCCTTGACTATTGTACCATTTGAAGAATCATTGTCAACAGAAGAATGGAAACAAGACGAAAATATCACAAAATGTTAAAAAATCAGGAGGTAAAAGAACTAGAAGTGCCATGATTTTCACAAATTTTCAGTATTTATTCACATAAATCATTTAGATCAAACTGATCTAAAATGTATGTAAAAGTGTAAAGCTGCATTGATCTTGCTATATTCATAGGATATAATAACGAATGATTATAAGAAATTTATAGAAAACATACATAATAAAGGAGAAATAGGATGGAAACCAACATAACAGAACCACACATTCAAGAAAAGAAGCATCCTGAGCTAGCAGGCGTAGGCTATCGTTTTCTTGCACATCTTTTGGACGGTATCATTATTAGTGTACCATTTTCATTCATTGTATTTATTCTGGCAACACTCTTTTTTGTCTCAAGCCCTGAGGCGGCATTTTTAATGTATGATGATAGCTATTACTATTCTTCAACGGTGATTACGGATGAAGAATGGGCAGTCATTATGGGCCTTATCTTTTTCTATGGCGTAACGATCTTAGTCGGTATCGCGGTGACTTGGCTGTATTATGCGATCATGGAATCATCAAAGTTGCAAGGAACTCTTGGCAAGATGGCTCTTGGAATTAAAGTGACAAAAGTAACGGGTGAAAAAATAACATTCGGGCGCGCGACAGGCCGATTTTTTGCAAAAGGCTTTTTGTCTCCAATCTTATGTATTGGCTACATCATTGCGTTTTTCACAGAAAAAAAACAAGCACTTCACGATTTGATTGCAAGTACCATTGTTGTAAAGAAATAATGAAAAGAAGCACCTCTGCTATATAGTAAGGGGTGCTTTTTGTATAGATGCTTGTATGGAAGAGGGAAACGTCACATAAAGTAGAATGATAGTGAAAATAAAGCAGAGAAGGGAGTCAATCTATTGAAAAGAGGGAAAATGACTGTTCAGAAAAAAGGGGCAGGCTTCGGGCTGTTTTTGACAGCACCTGTGCTGGCCTGGGCTTTGTATGATTTTGCAAATACGATCTTTTCATCAAATATGATCACCATTTTCTTCCCGTTTTACTTGCAGGAAACGATCGGGGACAGTGCGAGAATGGACCAGATCGCAAGTACCTTTATTTCTTATGCAAACGCATTAGCCAGCTTTTTTCTCGTCATTTTTACACCTTTATACGGAGTGCTGATTGATCGTACAGGAAAAAAGAAACGCTACATTACGGTGTTTACGTTCATATGTATTGCTTGTACGGTGTTGATGGGGATTTTTGCTGGGATTGATTTCTCAAGTGAATGGTTTGGGCTGCCTGTTTCTTTATTGGTCGTGGTTACCTTGTTTGTGATCGCAAAGTTTTTCTATCATTCTAGTCTTGTTTTCTATGACACCATTTTGCCCGATCTTGGGACAAAGGATGAAATCCCGCTTATTTCTGGATTTGGTATCGCCGTTGGCTATTTAGGAACACTTGTGGGTCTCTCTGTTTATTTACTTGTCGGCAATGACCAGTTTCATGAAGCATTTATCCCAACAGCCCTTTTATTCCTTCTCTTTTTCCTACCTTTTCTCTTTTTTGTAAAAGATCCTCATCCGCTGCCTCAGCAAGAGAAAAAGGCATCTTTTTTCAGCGGGTATAAAGAGATTGTTCACACGTTTAAAGAGATGAAAAGGTACAAGCCAGCTTTTATTTTTATGATCGCCTTCTTTTTTATGAATGATGCCTTACAAACAGCAATTGCGATGATGGCTGTTTATGCCAAAATCATTATTGGCTTTACAGCTGGGCAATTTATTTTACTCTATCTTGTGTCGACCATTTCAAGTATCATTGGCTCCTTTCTGTTTGGTTATATCACAAAAGCGATAGGGGCAAAACGCTCGATTACCGTCGTGTATGTCATTTTAATTGTGGCGCTCATTCTAGCTGTGACAGCGACAACCGAATGGGTCTTCTGGGTAGCTGGCAGTTTATTTGGGATTTCACTTGGCGCAAGCTGGGGGGCATCACGAATCTTGATTATTGAACTAACCCCGAAGGAAAAGCGAGGACAGTTTTTTGGCCTCTTTGCCTTCTCAGGAAAGGTGTCTTCCATTATTGGGCCCATTATTTATGGCTCAGTTACCCTGCTGTTTGCAGAGCACGGAAATCTCGCAAGCCGCCTTGCACTAGGGTCTTTGCTCATCCTTGCATCGATAGGACTTGTGATTCATCAATTCGTTCGAGAGAAAGCGTAAAGAAACGTCAACTTTTTACCTATGCTGCCGATATAAAAAGTACAATCTAATATTGAAGAATAGAGGGATTTCCGTGGCTTTAAATAAACAAGAAATTTTACTTGACTCTGGTACCAATGAATTGGAAATTGTGAAGTTTGAAATTGGTGCAAATCAATTCGGCATTAACGTCATGAAAGTAAGAGAAATCATTCAGCCGGTTGAGGTGACGGTTGTACCGCACTCTCACCAAGATGTAGAAGGGATGATTAGTTTACGAGGCGAGATTTTACCAGTCATCAATCTATTTTCCTTTTTTAATGTCGAGTCAGATCAGTCGGAACAAGAGAAATATATTGTGACTGAATTCAACCAACGGAAATTTGTGTTCCACACAGGAACAGTATCACAAATTCACCGCGTCAGCTGGGAAGAGATTGAGAAGCCGACTGCACTGAATCAAGGGATGGACCGTCATTTAACGGGCATCATTAAGCTTGATGAAAAAATGATTTTCCTTCCAGATTACGAAAAAATCATTTATGATATTGAATCCGCTTCAGGTGTTGATACGTATCATATGTTTGACGGTGAGAAAGACGAGAGAAGAACAGGGAAGAAGCTGTATGTCGTTGAAGATTCTCCGCTTCTCATGCGTTTATTAACAAATGAATTAACCGAAGCAGGCTATAAAAACATTGTGACCTTTGAAGATGGCAAACAGGCATATGATCATGTCATGGATCTTGTCAGCAAAGGAATCAGTGTGACAGAAGAAATTGATATGATCATTACGGATATTGAAATGCCTAAAATGGATGGCCACCGGCTAACAAAATTGCTCAAGGACAATCCTTTAACAAATTCCATCCCGATTCTTATCTTCTCTTCATTAATCACTGAAGATTTGCGTCATAAAGGGGAAACAATCGGGGCAGATGATCAAATCAGTAAACCAGAAATTCATCAGCTGATTGAAAAAGTCGATCATTTTATTATCTAAACAAAAAACCACTCGGCATGAGTGGTTTTTTTCTGTTTAAAAATAACTTTCCCCGAGTCGTTTGAAGACGGGCTTTGTGTAATGTGATTTTTGTTTTGTGGCGGTAGGTTTTTCTTTTAAACCGACATACGTTTGAAGTATTTGCTTTGCTCGGTTTAATGACATATTCGCTTTCGGGTTGCGATATGATTGATTTAAATTTCCTAAGTGTGGCAAAAATTCGAAGTCTTCTTTCGTTGGTGGCAGGTGAAAATAATAATCTCCAATTTCAATCAGCACGTCGGACTGTTGTTGACTATACTTGGGATTGTTAGAGAAATGTAGGCCCACTTTTCTTCCTTTACCTTCTTGCAATAGTTTTTGCAGCGCGCGTTTTTTCAAAAGATAAAGAAACTTGGGGTTTGGTGCGGTTTTAGCATGGCGGTTAACAGTATAAATGGCTTTTGCGATGTTTTCTGCTGTAGGTTCTATGTCTTTAGTATGAGCATAATCGTCCATTTTTTCTCTCCTTTGTCTTTCGTCTTCCTGTGCTTAGTATAAATTATACGTTTTTATTAGTAAATTGCAAATAGAGATATTGTAAAAAGAAAACCTTTGGTATAAAGGGATTATGGAGGGTTAAAAATTTTGTGTGTTCGAATCCCCCCATTCTCCCCCAAAAAAACTTCAACTGATTCTATTTCTGTTGATTATATAGTATGTATAGAAGTTATTAATGAAAGGAGGTAATATCATGACATTCAAAAAAGCGTTCAATATAGGTTATCTTGTGTTGCTTTTATCTTTTGTTGTCGTATATTTCTTGCTTCCAGCCGATCAATTATTTACAGCAATTATGATCCTCACCGTACTATTCGGAGTATATCAATTTGTGATTTTTAAGAAACTAAAAGAACAAAAACAACAATAAAAAACGCCCTTGTCTGCATTAGGCGAGGGCGATTTAAATGTAGCCATTCTCATCGTTTGTATTTACAAAAGCCATTTAAGACGCCTTCTGCATTATTTTTCTTCTATCCATTTTATCTGGAGAGAATCCAGCTGTTTTAATTTTCTATATGCTAAAGGTGTCGTATTTTTTATTCTTTTAAACAAATTGATAAAATAACTTGTGCTGTTAAAGCCTACTTGGTAGGCGATTTCTGTAATATTGAAATCTGTTTCTTGGAGCAGGACGAGGCTTTGCTGAATTCTATATTCATTTACATAATGCATGGGTGATTTCTTTAAAATGTCTTTGAAGGATCTGCAGCATTCTGAGCGACTTAACTGTCCTGCACGAGCAATATCTTCGAGAAGGATCTTTTCATAATAATGCTGGTGAATCCAATTCAGCATAAGTTTCATCCGTTCATTTTTATCGTGTTTACGCGCATCATGTTTCATTTGGAAGCCGTTTTGTAATAAGCATTTCCAAATGGTGATGAGCTGAATATTGAGTTCAAGTTCATAATATACCGGAGTTTCATCAATTAATTGTTGAATGATTTGAATGCATTGATAGATCTGCTTTGGCCAATGATCTTTTCGGTTGAATAAAATATAAGGTGTCTGGCTCGCACGCATATATGGATGGACAAATGTGGTGAATAATTCATTCGCTGTGATGAAATAGGGAGAGACATTTAAACAAACATAAGTACATGCCGTCCCATTCGCATCTTTTGCCATGTGCAGGCAGCCACTATTGATGAAAATGCCATCTCCTTGCTTTAAACATAATGTTTCTTCATTGATATGAAATTCAGCTTCACCCTCTAAAATAAAGACAAATTGAAACTCGTCATGCCAGTGAAGAGGGATATAGCCGCTTCTATGATGACGAATTTTTGTATGATAAATAGCAATAGGCCATGTTGTCGTAGAATGCTCCGTCAATTCTTTCAGGTTGTAGTCAATCAGAAAATGATGGTTGTGCATAATTCTCCTCAATATTCTTTTATTTTTATGTTCAATTGATATATCAATATGTAACAAAGTGAACTACTATCAACTATATTATCATGATTTGTTGAGAATTGAGGAGAATGAAAATGAATAGGAGAAAGGGAATTTTACTTGTACTCATAGGCGCTATCTGCTGGGGAGTAGGAGGAACAATTTCACAAAAATTGTTTCAGCAATATGGGATTGATGTCAATTGGCTTGTGACGGTTCGGCTGCTCATTTCAGGGGGATTGCTTTTATTTGTTCATGTGATGACAAAAGAAAAAACACATTTGTTCGGTGTGTGGCAAAAGAAGAGGACAGCGATGCAAATCCTTCTATTTGGGCTAATGGGTATGCTGGCTGTTCAATATACTTATATGGCATCCATTCAACATGGAAATGCTGCTGTGGCAACGCTGCTGCAGTATACAGCCCCTGTCATGATTATCGTGTATTTGGTCATTCGCAGGCAATCAACCTTCACTAGAAGAGATTTGGTTACAGTGGTATTGGCTTTAGCGGGCATGTTTTTCTTATTGACGAATGGTTCTATTTCAACATTAACCGTTCCATTTGTGGCAGTGATTTGGGGAATACTATCGGCTGTGGCGCTCTCGTTTTATACGTTATATCCGATCAGCCTGTTAAAACAATTCGACTCTCTAGTGGTTGTCGGCTGGGCGATGCTTATAGGAGGAGGCGCCCTTAGCTTGATCCATCCTCCATGGAAGGTCAATCTCACTCATTTACCTTTTGAAGCGTATGTCTATTTATTGTTTGTGGTCATATTTGGAACGATGATCGCTTTTTGGTTTTACATAGAAAGTTTGCAATACTTATCACCAAAAGAGTCGAGCTTAATTGGAAGTGTTGAGCCCCTTGCAGCAGTCGTCACGACTGTTTTCTGGTTAAAAGAGCCATTCGGACTTTTCCAATGGATAGGGACAGCTTGTATTGTCTATATGATTTTATTCTTGGCATTGTATCAGCCGAAAAAATGAGCGGGATGGGTGATGAACAATAGAAGGAATGATAAGAAGAATTGACTGTATGAAATATAAACAAAGTGAACTATTAGTTCGTGATAACTACCTATTTATCAAAATGGGTAGTTTCTCAAATAATATTTTTTTATATATGCAGTCCACCATATGCGCGTATATGTGATGCATACAGGATAAATTATTTTGTATGAATAGAATAAGCGCAATAAAAACAACCATTAAAGTCAGTTTCATTCGTCATTTGTTTGGCTTCATCCATGGCGCTTTCACCATTCATGTGCAGGCCAATCAACGTACGGCTTGCAGCATCGCCTAAAAATGCACAATCTTCTGTATGTACAACAAACTGTCCCTGTTCATTTTTAGTATGAATAAAATAGTAACTTTTTAGCATTTCTTTCACCTCCAACCTGACTATCCTACTATAAAACGTTTAAAGATGTAAAGGAATTTAATTGTGAAAAACAAGAAAAAATGGATCAATAAAGCAAGCCTTCAAGCAGATTCTCTCAACAGAGGAAATGCATGAAGGACGTTTCATCCATGAAAAAAGGACTTTCCTGAAAAAGAAAGTCCTTTTTGTTATTTACTTATTGAACTCCCTGCCCTTTTAGTTCACGCTGCACGTCTAAGTCGTCAGCTTCTCTGCTAAACTTTGGCAGTGTAATGAAGTAAAAAAGGAAGACAAGTAAAATAATAAAGCCCATTCCGTAATAAATATAAGAAACATTTGTGATGAGTTTTGGAAATAATACAGCAATCAGACCTAATGTCATCGATTGAGCAAACATAGTGAGCGGGTCAACCCATCCTGACACACGGCCCATCAGTCGAGGATGGACGATTCTAGGCAGCCAGCCGCCAATGACAATGTTGACTGGGCCAATGCATGTACCAATGACAAATGACGTGACGTAAAACAACCATAATGTATGGGTAGAACCAAGGACAAAAATCAAAATACCTGCGACCAAAATTGGAATCGACATGAGATATTGCATCTTTACCTTTTTAGCGAGGACAGAGCCCATTAAGCTTCCAACGAGCAAGCCTGCACCGATCGCAATGGTAAAGAAGGATGTATGCAGTTCAAAATGGTCTGGTGAAAGTCCATATTTCATTGTAAACATCGGAAGAACGGCAAATGCGCCATTGACTAGACCGAAAACAAAAAAGCCAAAAATTAAAGAAGCCAATAATTTATTTTTTAAAATATATAGGATGCCTTCTTTAAAATCTTTCAGAGACGTTTTGATGGTCATGCCTCTCCAGCCAGCTTGTCCATTTGGCTGACGCGCTTCAATTGGAATGTTACATGAACGAATCAGGATGCCTGAAATAATAAAGCTGACCAAATCAATTGTAATGGCACCGTGAAGTCCAATCGTCTTATACATAATGGCACCGAGCCCAACGCCAAATACCATAAATAAACTAAACAGCATTTGATTTAAGCCAGCGGCTTTTGCATATTGATCTTTATTTAAAATCGCCTGAACGAGAGAAGCTTCAGCTGGATAGAAGAACTTCGTAATAGCACTTCGAATAAACAAGATCAAGAAAATAAGTGGCAGTGAATTAAAATAAATAACGATGAATAATACAATCGTCAGCCCAGCTCGTATCCAATCACAATTCTCTGCGACTTTTTTACGATCAAAACGGTCTGCGACCACACCGACCATAAAAAAGACAAAGACGGTAGGAAGAGAATACATAAGTTCAGCCAATGTGGCGTATGCGGGCTGATGACTAAAATGGTCGAGCAAATAAAAGGCAAACGCCATATTGCCTACTGTTGTCCCCATTTGCGAAGCAAGTGCCGCAAAAAAGAGACGAACAAAATTTCTGTTTTTAAAAATATCCATAAATACGCTCCTTAACCTGAAGATCCCACTTTATATCATATAAAATTTTAACCATTCGTACAATTGATTTCATCTACTGGCTAATGGTCACAGGTGTTCCGTTTGGAACGAGTGAAGCAAGCTCGATGACATTCTGATTATACATGCGAATGCATCCTCTAGAAACAGCTTTACCAATTGAAGACGGGTTATTCGTACCGTGAATGCCGTAATGAATTTTTGAGAGGCTCAGCCAATAAGCGCCAAAGGGACCTCCTGGGTTTGGCTGTCTGTTGACAATATAATAAGAACCTGTCGGTGTCATATTTAAAATTTTCCCTGTTGCAATCGGATACGAACGAATAAGTTGTGATCCAGAAAACAAAACGAGGCGTTTCGTTGAAATCGAAACAAAGATGCGGTATGGGATCGCATTAGGATCTGGCAAACCAGGTATGATGATGACCTCATTTTGTTCGGGCTCGCGAGCTTGAAGTGACGGATTTGCAGCCTTTAAGGCATCTGTTGTTGTTCGAAAATCAAGCGCTATAGAAGCAAGAGTTTCTCCTCTTTTCACCGTATATCGCAGCACCAAAGTACACTCCTTTTACTCAAATAAAAGAAGCCATGATGCCGTCACTTGACATACTATATGGACGGAATCAGGCCCAGTAAGGTTTCTCCTAACATTTGTCATGAGAAAGAACTTTGATTATACATATGCAGGAGAGGGCGGTTTGGCTTCTATTTATACACGAGATGTAAAGGTAAAAAAGGTTAACTCTGGCTTGGCTAAAAACCGAAGCGGGAGCCGTGTTGTCCCAAGTCCACGGTTGACATAGATGCGTTGCTGATCGCTTTCGTATAAACCTTCTACATATTTACGGCCGTAAGGTGCTGTGAGAATCGGTCCATAGAAAGGCAGCTGCACTTGACCGCCATGCGTATGCCCGGAAAGCTGCAAGTTAATAGGTGTTGTTTTCAGCTCTAATGCTGCATCAGGCTCATGGACGAGCAGCAACGTAAATAAATCAGATGATACTTCCCGTTTGATCAAATCGTAATCAGGCACGCTCATCATAAGATCATCCAGTGCAGCAATCTGAATATGTGCATGATCTTTTTCTAATAGAAACACATCATTTTTACATAATGTAAATCCACAAGCCTCCATTGTTTTCTCATAAAGCTCCACGCCAAATGGTCCGTAGTCATGATTTCCGTAGATGGCGAGTTTACCGAACGGAGCATGAAGCTTATTCAAATAAGTCTTCGCTTTTTCATGCTCTTGGGTGGATGCTTGAAAATCAACGAGATCACCTGTGAACACAATGAGATCTGGAGATGCAGCATTGATTTTCTGAACGATGGCTTCTAGGTCCTTCGCAGGAAATGTATCACTCAAATGAACGTCACTAAATTGAGCTATTTTAAACTGGTCAAATGAAGCTGGAAGCTGAGCATCTTGAATCGTCAGTGACACCGTATCGATCATGCGCGGCTCAATGTACCTGGCATATCCATATCCACAACTTGTAGCCAAAAACCCGAGAATACTCGCACCAGCTGCTCCTTTTAAAAATTGTCTGCGGGAAAGCTGCTTCATATAAGACTCCTTTATAAATAAAATTAAGTATAGCATCATATTTGGATAATCTCCCATATGGTGCACCGAGGGTCAATCATGATATGATAGACAATAATGAATGAATAGTCATTCAAATCATACAAAGGGGGAGAACAAATGACGAAGCAAACAGTGATTGTGACAGGGGGATCAAGCGGTATGGGGAAGGCAATGGCTGCCCATTTGGCAGCTGAAGGCTGGAATGTTGTGATTACTGGTAGAACGGAAGAGACGCTGGAAAAGACGGCAAAAGAAATGAAGCAGAAGGGCGGAGCAGTCGCTTACTTCCAAATGGATGTGCGAAACCCAGAGGATGCTGACCAAATGGTCAAGTTTGCGGTGGATACATTTGGTGATGTCGATGCCCTCATTAACAACGCAGCAGGAAATTTTTTAGTGCCAGCAGAAAAGCTGTCTCCTAACGGCTGGAAAGCTGTGATTGATATTGTGTTAAATGGTACATTCTTTTGCAGCCATGCAGTGGGCAATTACTGGATTCGGCAAAAGAAAAGGGGAAGTATCCTTAACATGGTGGCTACCTATGCATGGGGTGCTGGTGTAGGCGTGGCGCATTCGGCGGCAGCAAAGGCCGGCGTGTTGTCCCTGACTCGAACGCTTGCTGTTGAATGGGGGAGGCAATATCGAATTCGCGTCAATGCCATCGCACCAGGCCCAATCGAGAGAACAGGCGGAGCAGATAAACTATGGGAATCAGAAGAAGCAGCGCAAAGAACATTAGATAGCGTTCCTCTTGGCAGACTGGGCACACCAGAGGAAATTGCAGCGCTTGCGAGCTTTTTATTATCGGAGCATGCGTCTTATATAAATGGAGATTGTATTACGATGGATGGGGGACAATGGCTCAACCAATCACCATTTTGATTGACGATGTAAGACCTGCTTTTGATGTGGTATAATCACACAAAGAGAGAAGCAGGTGATGAAAATGGTCGATCCATTGGATATTTTAACGAATATTGAAGATGTTTTCCCGCACTATCAAGCAATATTCAGTGCGGAAGAGCAAAAAGTGATAGGCTATGAGATTCTAGGAAGAATGAAGCTTGAGTCAGAAACGGTCAGCCTAGGCTCCTTCTTTACGGATTCATCTATTCCTGACGAATATAAATTGGAAGTAGATCACAAAGTACTGACTCAAGCACTTGATCTCTTCACAACAGCAGATGACGATTTGCTCATTTTTATTAATCATGATGCCAATATCCTCATGCTGGATCACGGGGAAAGCTTTTTAGAACTCTTAAAGGAATATGAAGCAAGGGGCATTCAGCTTAACCGGTTTGTTATTGAGTTTGCAGAGCATACGTTTAGCGGCGACATTGAACAGCTATACCATACGTTAACGTATTATCGTACATATGGGATTAAAATCGCTGTCTCAAATATAGGAAAAGAAAGCAGTAATCTGGACCGGATTGCCTTGCTTTCACCTGATTTATTAAAAATAGATTTACAGGCATTAAAGGCATCGGCTCCATCTCCTTCCTATGAATATGTCTTGTACAGCATTTCATTGCTTGCAAGAAAAATAGGAGCTGCTTTAATTTATGAGGACATTGAAGCAAATTTCCAGCTACAGTATGCTTGGAGAAATGGCGGGAGATATTTTCAAGGGTTCTATCTTCATGAGCCTGCAGGAGAATTAATCGATCGAAGCCACCGAAAAGATCAGCTTAGAGAAGAATTCCAGCAATTTATTGCCCATGAGAAAAAGAAGCTGCAAGCTGTCTACGAACATTCTGAAACATTTTATAAACGAATTCATCAAGCTGTTACGACTTTAAAGAAATCGTGCAGCACAAATGATGAGCTCATTCAAAAACTGGCACTTGAACTAACAGATTGCAGCTTTCGGATTTATATGTGTAATGAAGAAGGCTTTCAAATCACTGGAAATGTGTTCAAAAAAGAAGAAGAATGGTTGTTTCAGCCGGAGTATATAGAAAAAAACTGGAGCTGGCGTCCTTATTTCCTAGCAAATATTCTTCAAATGAGAATTAGCGGAAAAGGATTTTTCAGCGATATTTATAGTGATTTAGAAACAGGTGAGAGGATACGTACGTTTTCTTATCCTTTAGAGGGAGATATGTATTTGTTTATAGACCTTCCATATGCCTATTTATATGAGCAAGATGGATTAATTTGAAGACGCGGCGTGAAGACTAATCCTCGCATTCTTTGTCAGTCCTGCGTGGCAGTGCTCACGAATGTATAATTCGCTCCGGTACTCGTCCTTCCTAGACTTCAAAGGTTTTCTATCACACTGAAATGTAAACAAAAGGAATTTCAGCTTTTTGTCATCAATCTGAGCAGCCTCGTAGGCTGCTTTTTTTGATAGAAAAAAGAAAATAAAAAATGGTTGACAATGAAACTGATAATCATTATCATTTAGTTATAGAGAGAAGCTACTCTCTGTTCCCCAACCCCTCTATCAGATCAAGATCCAAAAAACTTGGCGCTACCCCCGCCAAGTTTTTTTTGTGCTTCAATCTTTCCCTTCATGCATAGGACAGCCCAAACCCTCCATACATCTTAAGTGATGATAGTTAGACAGTAGGAGGGAAACATCATGATCAAACGTGACACGCGGCTGCTCATTGATTTGCCAAGACCAGATCACCCAGATGCAAATGGTGCCGCTGCTGTGCAAGAATTACTCGGCGGAAAATTCGGTGAAATGTCCACATTAAATAATTACATGTTTCAATCCTTTAACTTTAGAGGGAAACGAAAACTCAAACCGTTTTATGACCTCGTATCCAGTATTACAGCTGAAGAATTCGGTCATGTTGAGCTTGTGACCACAGCCATCAATCTCATGATTACAGGAACTACCCATGGAGGAGATCCAGATACGACGCCGATGAAGGCAGCTGTCGATAAACGAAATACACAGCATTTTATTCAAACAGCCCAAACAGGCTATCCGTTTGATTCAATGGCAAAACCTTGGACAGGAGAGAATGTGTTCTCAAGCGGCAACCTGATTCTTGACCTCCTTCATAATTTCTTCCTTGAATGCGGAGCACGTACGCACAAAATGCGTGTATATGAAATGACGGACCACCCTACAGCAAGAGAGATGATCGGTTATTTACTTGTCAGGGGCGGCGTGCATATTGTGGCATATGCAAAGGCACTAGAAGTCGCTACAGGAGTAGATGTAGGGAAGATGCTCCCAATCCCAAATCTCGATAATAAATACTTTGATTCAGCGAGAAAATTTGAAGACCAGAATGTTCATACAAAGCTGTATACATTTAGTGATACGGACTACAAGGATATCAATAAAATTTGGAAAGGGAGCCACCCGATTGATGGAAAACCGCTCACAGTCATTGAAGGCACCCCGCAAGGTGCACCTGTGCCAGATTATAGAGAATTACCGGAAGAGTTTGCTCCAGGCATTTCAAAAGAGGATTTTGATGAAATTGCGAAACGGCTGATGAGATCTGCTGGTTTATAAAAATCATGGTGCATGAGATTAGAAAAAAGACTCAAACTAAAAAAACAGATTCTTTTTCTTTTTTTGAATTCAAGAGGAAAAATATCATCTGAGAACACTTTATGGTATGATGCTTTGTAGGACTTGTGTATAATCAATACGGGTTCATCTTGAGTTGTTTTTTTGAAAGGAGTCTTTTTTTAGAATGTCACAATTAATGGGTATCATTACAAGGCTGCAAAGTCTTCAAGAGACAGCAGAAGCTGCAAACGAGCCGGCACAGCGTTATTTCGAAGTGAACGGTGAGAAAATCTGTAGTGTTAAGTATTTCGAAAAGAATCAAACGTTTGAATTGACTGTTTTTCAACAAGGGGATAAGCCAAACACTTTCCCATTTGACAACATTGATATGATTTCGATTGAGATTTTTGAGCTTCTACAATCCTAAGCTGAATCGTATGAAATGTTTTTTCTGAGGATTCCTTCGTTTATTGCGGCATCATACATGGATCATCATAGATGATATGTACAAATGGAAGATGATCAATCAGCGCATTTTTCGGATAAGAGACCATTAAAAAGGAGTTCCTTTCTGTGAGTGATTCTTTTTTCTACAATCTTTCTGAAGATCGTTTAGCGTTTTCTGATGTCGTCATGAGAATGAAAGACTTTATTCGAAAAGACCCTAGGTCCGCCTATGTGTTATCAATTGGTACGGATTCTCAGGTCAATCAAAATGTCACAACATTTATGACTGCAATTCATCTCCACCGGATTGGCAAAGGAGCTTGGGGCTGCCTCACACAACAAGTGATTGAAAGACCCGTGCAAAGTCTTAGAGAAAAAATTTCATTAGAGACAGCGTTTAGCCAAAAGGTATGTGCAGACATCCTTGAGGGGCCTTTAACAGAACTGATGGATTTGCTTCTTCCGTTTGCTGAGGAAGGGGCAGACCTTCGTTTTGAAGCCCATCTGGATATTGGCAAAAAAGGAAGTACAAAAGAGCTGATCCAGGAAATGACCGGAATGATCACAGCTATGGGAATTGAAGCAAAAATAAAACCCGACTCATATGCAGCATTTTGCTATGCCAATCGATACACAAAATAAATTCCGTCATTTTTCTCCAAACCTTGTCGAAACGTGCGGTTGACGATTCGATTCTAGTTCCTTATTCTAGCTGTATAGAGAGGAAGCAGACATTCAAAAGCCTGCTAATCAATATAAAAGCATATATGAAACAGGGGGCCTGATGTTGAATGAGCGTCATCGAAAATCGTTTTAATGAAGAAGAGAAAAAGCTATTATTAAACGTATTGCTGAATCAGGAATATGCTGTCGAATTACTAAGCAGTGAGATCAATGATATAGAATGTGGAACAAAAAATGTCGACGACAATACGTATAAGCAATTGATCACATTGTATGACAGAGTAAGGTTTGAGAATTAATATTGGTTTAACATTCTATTAGATACTCGGGGGCTGAGTATCTTTTTTATGCAGAAAAAATCTTTCGACAAAATTCGTTTTAGTTTATGCTTAATCGTAATGGGGAATGTATGATTGATGATTGAGAGAAAAGGGGTCGAAGAAACATGATAGAGATAGAGCCGACTCAATTGCTTGAGTCCACAGTAGCCGAGCATATGATTGATGCAGATAAAGTCGCACATGTTCAAATTGGCAATAACCTTGAGCATGCCCTATTGGTCCTAACCAAAACAGGATATACAGCCATTCCGGTATTAGACGCTTCTTATCATTTACACGGGTTAATTGGAACGAATATGATTATGGATAAAATCTTCGGTTTAGAACGAATCGAATTTGAGAAGCTCGACCAGTTGAAGGTCGAAGAGGTTATGCTGAAGGATATTCCGAGACTCAAAACGACAGATCCTGTAATAAAAGGCGTTCACGCTGTGACGAATAATGGATTTGTTTGTGTAGTAAATGAGGAGCAAGTCTTTGAAGGCATTTTTACTCGACGAGTTGTATTAAAGCGCTTAAATGAGGTCATTCATTCCGTGAAAAAATGAGCTGCAGCCCAGCTTATTTTTTTTTGCCTTCATAAGTTAAAATTTATATAATGAGCATATGAAATAAGAAAAACTTATAGAGAGAAAGGGGACGCCCATGCAGCTTCAGGAGTTACATATGCTTGTTGTGCTAAGTGAAGAATTGAATATGAGGAAGGCTTCGGAACGGCTCTTTGTCTCTCAGCCTGCATTATCGCAAAGATTGCAGACGATCGAAAAGGAATGGGGAACGAAAATCTTTTTTCGTTCACAAAAGGGGCTGACCGTGACTTCAGCAGGTGAACAGATTATCCAATTTGCAAAAGAAGTAACGGTTGAACAGGATCGAGTGAGAGAACGAATTGATGAACTTGAGGGTGACATTCACGGTACACTCAAGCTTGCGGTGGCGTCGATTATTGGACAGCACTGGCTGCCAAAGGTGTTAAAACGGTATGTCGAAAAATATCCAAATGCCAAGGTGTCACTCGTTACCGGCTGGAGCAGTGAAATGCTCAAAAGCTTGTATGAAGACCATGTGCACATAGGAATCATTCGCGGAAACCCTGATTGGAAGGGGACAAAGGAATACTTGATGACAGATCATTTATACTTAGTCGATTCCGTGATCAAGGACGTAGATGAATTAATCAAGACTGAGCGGCCATTTATCCAATTTAAAAGCGACAGCACGTATTATCAGGAAATCCAGCACTGGTGGCATCAAAAATTTAAAGTATCTCCAAAGCAGACGATTTTAGTAGACCAAATTGAAACATGTAAACAAATGGCCTACCACGGCATCGGCTACGCCATTTTGCCTTCTGTTACTCTATATGACCACGAAAAAAGTGTTTATAAAACACCGCTTGTTGATGTGAACGGAGAGCAAATCGGCCGTGACACATGGCTGCTAGGCTATGAAGCGTCTTTTCAGTTAAAACAGGTACAAGCATTTGTTGGTGTGGTTAAAGAAATGCTTGAAAATGATGCCGTGTAAGTACCTTCTTGGAATAGGGAGGTGCTTTTTTTATGAAATCATTTGACAATGAAAATCATTATCATTTAAAGTGTACATATAATAATTGAAAATGATTATCATTTAGATGAGGTGACCGATAGATGAAAGCACTAATTGCATTTGCGAGTATGTCTGGAAATACGGAAGATATGGCAGCGATCTTAAAGCAAACTCTTGAAGGAAAAGGCATAGATACAGAGATGATGGAATTTGATGATACGAACGCAGAGGACCTTTCCTCATACGATTACGTATTCATTGGTTCTTATACTTGGGGTGATGGAGATTTGCCATATGAAGCAGAGGATTTTTATGAAGAGGTCTCTACTCTTGAACTTAGTCACATAAAAGCAGCTGTCTTTGGATCGGGTGATTACAGCTATCCAAAGTTTTGCGAGGCTGTCCATACATTCCATGACATGCTGAAATCAACGGGTGCATCTGTTTTTCCTGAAACATTAAAAATGGAGCTTGCACCGGATACAGATGAAGATGTGGCGTGCTGTCAGGAATTTGCTGTGAGCTTTTTAACGTGGGCCGCTTTGTCTGAGAAACGAGTTGAAAATCATGTTTCATAAAGGAGCAACAGCCGTTGCAGCATCTAAAAGTGGTGGATACTTTGTTGCTGTAAAACGTGAAGGTATTTTTCACTATAGTGTGGAGAGCGGATGGCAGCAGCTATTTAAGCTCAAGCATAAAATTCATGCGATCAGCTATATTGGCCCTTATTTATTCGGTGTTGGTGAAAATGGCACAGTGATTAGATCAGGAGATGAAGGCAATACATGGGCGTTATCTTCATTTCCAACAAACGCAGTCGTCTGGTCTATTACAGGACGTAAAGATGGGTTTGTATGTGCGCATGGAAAACATAGTATCTATGTGTCAAATGATTTCGGAATTTCCTGGGAAATTATGAAGCCATTTGCTCATGTGAATCATCCGCCGGTCATTCGTTCTTTATGTGCTGCAGGTGACCACCTTTATATTGGAACACAGATTCATGAGGTTCACGGAGGAATATGGGTGTATGACTTGCAGAGTGAACAGATTTTTCTTTTAAACAGAGAGGAGCACCGAATGACAGCTTCTATGCTGCTCTGTCATGAACATCTTCTTGTTTGTGCATTAGGTTCAAAAAAAGGCAAAAAAGGATCTGTTCAAATTTTAGATTTACATACAAATATTCTGCATGATATTCAATCACAGGCCTTTGCTAGAGAAGAATCATTTTTGGATGTATCAGAGGATAATGGCATTGTGTATGTGACCACCTCACAAGACGAACACGGATTTTCTAAAGTGTATCAGCTTGATATTGAGCAAAAAGAGCTCAAATGGTTTGATACGATCAAAGGACACGGTTTTCGTGTAGCCAATCAAAACGAAAACTTTTTCTGTGCGGGTTTATATGAAAGTAAGTTTGTCAGGCCGTATGAGGAGCCAGCGTTGATTCATTGATAAGGAGGAAGAAAAAGTGACAGAAAAGGTTTTATTGGTGTATGCCACGATGTCTGGAAATACAGAAGCGATGGCAGATTTAATTGAAAAAGGTATAACGGAAGCAGGAGCCAGCGTGGACCGGCATGAAGCGATGGATATTGATGCCGAGCTGCTTAATGATTACTCGCACATTATGTTAGGTGCGTATACATGGGGAGATGGCGATCTTCCGGATGATTTTATTGATTTATATGAAGAAATGGAAGAGCTTGATTTAACGGGAAAAGCATTTGCAGTATTCGGTTCTGGCGATACATCTTACGAACATTTTTGCGGAGCTGTTGACCTAATCGAAGAAAAAGTGAAGGAGCTTGGCGGTGACATTGTCCTCCCATCAGTTAAAATTGAGCTGAATCCAGAAGGAGAGGAAGAAGACGAATTAATTTCTTTTGGTAAACAATTTGTTCAGCTTCACCAGCAAGAAGCGGGATAATCGGTCCCGCTTGTTTTATTTTCCATTGAGGAGATGACTCTTTCACTTGTCATTAAAACACTCCTTTGGTACAGTAATGAAGTATAAATTAAGAGGAGGACATACATACATGAAACAAATGGACGCTAATGAAATTATTTCATTTATTCAAAATAGTACAAAATCAACACCTGTCAAAGTCTATATTAAAGGTGACTTAGAAGGTATTGAGTTTGGTGAACATGCAAAAACATTCATCACAGGAAACACTGGAGTTGTTTTCGGTGAGTGGAGTGAAATTCAAGATGTGCTAGCATCAAACAAAGACAAAATTGAAGATGTTGTCGTGGAAAATGACCGCCGCAACTCTGCAATTCCGATGTTAGATTTGAAAAACATTAAAGCCCGTATTGAGCCAGGGGCAATCATCCGTGACCAAGTTGAAATCGGTGATAATGCAGTCATTATGATGGGTGCTTCTATTAATATCGGTTCTGTGATCGGCGAAGGTACGATGATTGACATGAACGTGGTGCTTGGCGGCCGTGCGACAGTAGGTAAGAACTGTCATATCGGTGCTGGATCTGTTCTTGCAGGTGTTATTGAGCCGCCGTCTGCTAAACCAGTTGTGGTAGAAGATGACGTTGTCATCGGTGCGAACGCTGTTGTTCTAGAAGGCGTGACAATTGGTAAAGGTGCAGTAGTAGCTGCTGGTGCAATCGTTGTGAACGATGTAGAGCCTTACACAGTTGTAGCAGGTACACCTGCTAAGAAAATCAAAGACATCGATGAAAAAACAAAAGGTAAGACTGAAATCAAACAAGAACTGCGTCAGCTTTAATCATATAATTCGCAGCTGAAGACAAAGACGTGGATGAGATATCCACGTCTTATTCGTATAGAAGAAAGGAAGCGAGTTCACTTGTTAAATCGTGAGCAATTAATATCCATTCGAAGAGATTTACACCAAATCCCTGAGCTTGGTTTCCAAGAATTTAAAACACAAGCGTATCTTATTCAGCATTTGGACACCTATTCAAAAGATCGAGTTGAGATTGAAACATGGCGAACTGGGCTTTTTGTAAAAGTGAAAGGGACAAATCCAACGCGCGTATTTGCTTATCGTGCAGATATGGACGGCCTGTCTATACCCGAGGAAACAGGGTATCCATTTGAATCTGTGCATGAAGGGAAGATGCATGCATGTGGACATGACCTTCATATGACCATTGCACTTGGTATCATCGATCATTTCGTTCATGAACCGATTAAAGAAGACGTGTTATTTATCTTCCAGCCGGCAGAAGAAGGTCCAGGCGGTGCCGAACCAATGCTTGCAAGTGATGTTCTCAAAAAATGGACACCAGACTTTATTACAGCGCTGCATATCGCACCTGAATATCCTGTTGGAACAATTGCTACAAAGCCGGGTTTGTTATTTGCCAATACGAGTGAGCTTGTGATTGAGCTTGAAGGAAAAGGCGGACACGCTGCATATCCTCATTTAGCAAATGATATGGTTGTTGCTGCAAGTGCTCTTGTAGGTCAGCTGCAATCGGTGATTTCGCGTAATGTTGATCCCCTTGATAGTGCGGTCATTACAGTGGGCACGATTACCGGCGGAACGGCTCAAAATATTATTGCGCAGCATGCAAAGCTTGACGGTACCATTCGCACACTTTCGCCAGAGTCTATGGACAAGGTAAGAAAGCGAATTGAAGCATTGGCAAAAGGAATTGAAATTGGCTACGAATGCAAAGCAACTGTTCGTTATCCTTCGTCTTATTACGAAGTGGACAATTCAAAGGATTTGACAGAGGAATTTATGTCATATGTAGCCGAAGAAGGGCTTGCGAATGTGATTGAATGCAGGGAAGCCATGACAGGAGAAGATTTTGGCTACATGCTGAAAAAATATCCCGGCTTCATGTTTTGGTTAGGGGTCGATTCAGAATACGGCCTGCATCATGCAAAGCTCCAGCCGGATGAAAACGCGATTGAAACAGCTGTGAATGTCATGACGGCTTATTTTAAAAAGCAAGCTGGTGAATGAATAATCGAGCTGCCTCCTGTACACCTTATGAACAGGAGGTGTTCTTGATTATGACAAGAATTGGTGTAGAACAATCTTTATCCGATGTAGAAGAACTATTGAAGCAAAAAGGGTATGATGTCGTACGTATTCAAAATGAACAGCAAATGGATCAGTGTGACTGTTATGTCGTCACAGGATTAGATTCAAATGTTCTTGGCATTTCAGACACAACAACAAAGGCATCTGTTATTACAGCATCAGGTATGACGGCTGATGAAATTTGCCAAGAAGTAGAACAGCGTGTTCAATAAAACAAGAAAAAGAACCGGTAGATTATGATCCCGGTTCTTTTTGCTCTTTTTCTATATCGAGTACTTCTTTCATTTTTTTGCGCAAGATTCGTTCTACCCGCCATTGCTCCATTGTTTCGGTTTTCGCTATGATGCGCAGCACAAGAGAGGAAGAACCGAACGCCTCCACGCCGACAACTTGAGGACCTTCGATAATTTGAGGAGTTTCCTCCCGCACCTCATCACAGGCAGCTTGAAGGGCTGTGATCATCTGATCCACATTTTCATCCGGAGACAGCTCAATATCAACGAGTGCCTGCATCGTCCCTCTTGAATGATTGCTCACATTCAGTATGCTGCGATTAGGAATAAAATGAAGGGTGCCGTCAAAGCTTCGAAGCTGTGTGGTTCTTAGTCCAATTTGTTCAACAATCCCATCAAAGCCGGCGACCGTTATATATTCTCCTACATCAAATTGTTTTTCCAATAGTATAAAGAATCCGGTCACAATATCACTCACTAACCCTTGAGCGCCAAAACCGATCGCAAGTCCTACAACGCCTGCACCTGCCAGCAAAGCAGTCGGGTTATAATGAAATAAGTCGAGGATCATCACAACTAGAATAAAAATCAATAAGTAGGCGAAAATATTTAACGTCAGACTTTGAAGCGTCTGTGCTCTTGATAAAGAGACTTCATGCTTTTCAGCGAATGTGGAATAGGCTCGCTTAATCATCTTGTTTCCTATGGCTCTGATGATAAAGTAAATGGCAAAAATGGCGACTAGTTTTAGCAAAATCATACTGATATTGAGGATAATGGAAACCCAATCTACTTGTTGAAATGCTCTCATGATCTTCAAAACCTTTCTATGTATGCTCTAAAAGAGAAGCTAATCATTTGTTCCCTTATGCAAGTCATGTTAAACTTTTGATAGGTGAAGCAGGAATTGTGACAAATCGTTAATTAAATTTATTATTAATTAATATTGACTAAAAATCGCATAAGTATTATAATTGTAATTGTGAAGTTATTAACTAAATGAGAATTTTAAGTTTTGATTCTCATTTTATATACAGCTAAGAAGACTGTATAAAGATATTATTTTTTGGAGGGATTTACATATGGCAGAGCGTTTTGTAGGAAAACAAGCTCCACGTTTTGAAATGGAAGCAGTACTTGCTAACAAGGAATTTGGTAAAGTAAGTTTAGAGGAAAACATGAAGAATGACAAATGGACAGTTCTTTTCTTCTATCCAATGGATTTCACATTTGTTTGCCCAACTGAAATTACAGCAATGAGCGATCGTTATGACGAGTTCGAAGATTTAGATGCAGAAATCATCGGTGTATCTACTGATACAATCCACACGCATCTTGCTTGGATCAATACAGACCGTAAAGACAATGGTCTAGGTGAATTAAAATACCCGTTAGCTGCTGATACTAACCACACAGTGTCTAGAGAATACGGCGTTTTAATTGAAGAAGAAGGAATTGCTCTTCGCGGTTTATTCATCATTAACCCAGAAGGCGAACTTCAATACCAAACAGTATTCCACAACAATATCGGTCGTGATGTAGATGAGACATTACGTGTTCTTCAAGCATTACAAACTGGTGGACTTTGCCCAGCGAACTGGAAACCTGGTCAAAAAACACTTTAATTGATAACTGAAGAAACAGGAGGGTCTAACTGATGTTAGACCTTTTTGTTTCGACACATACAATGGATGGAGGCGCTTCATAATGAAATTACGTCAACCAATGCCAGAACTAACTGGTGCAAAAGAGTGGTTAAATGGAGAAGTAACAAAAGAAGATTTGATTGGTGACAAACCAACATTGATTCATTTCTGGTCAGTCAGCTGTCATCTTTGTAAAGAGGCAATGCCTCAAGTCAATCAATTCCGTGATGAGTACAAGGATCAACTAAACGTTGTAGCAGTTCATATGCCTCGTTCAGAAGATGACCTAGATCTAGAAAAAATCAAAGAAGTTGCGAAAGAGCATGAAATTACGCAGCCAATCTTTGTGGACAGTGATCATCACCTAACAGAAGCCTTTGAAAACGAATATGTACCTGCATATTATGTATTTGATAAAACAGGTGCTTTGCGTCACTTCCAAGCCGGCGGAAGCGGAATGAAAATGCTTGAAAAACGTGTCAATCGAGTGCTTTCTGAGTCTGAAAAGGCTGCAGAATAGGCTTTCCCCCATAAATGGGGGTTTTTTCATGGGCAAAAACAGGCGGCGTATTGCACTGGACGAGTTTATTATTCCTAAGAAAAGAGAAAATGAGGGAGTTTATTAAAAAATATCCCTGAAACAAAAAGGTATAACGACCTATTTACATTTTTGTTTTGAAATGAAATTGTAAAGATTTTAACTTTTTACTATTCAGAACGTTTTTGCACAAAAGAAATTTCAGTTAGGTAAATAACTATGTAAATCAAGTAGTATAAGCGTTTATTCAATTTTTTTACAATATTTTAAGGTTTGTCAAAAGCCTATAGTGGCAATGAAATGAGTGCCGATTTTTCCTCCTTGGCAAAATTTTAGTTGAAAATACCTATCTGTTAGCAAACTGTAAAATGATAAAAAAATAGTTGATAAAATTAGTTTTCTAATCTAATATTTACTATAGAATATTTTTTATATGATGAGGGGGAAATCCATTGTTTAATGAGAGGGAAGCGTTACGTTTACGATTGGAACAATTAAACGAGGCAGAAGTAAAGGTCATCCGTGAATATCAAATTGAGCGCGATGCGATTTATGCAAAATTAAGAGAATTAGACCGTCAAGGAACAGGTCTAGTGTCAGATACAAAAAAAGAAGTACGTACAGAAAGAAAGACAGATTCACTGCCTGTATTAGCTGAGCTTGCTGCGCAAGAAATGAGAAGCTACCAGCAGCCGGCACAACCACAATCATCATCTTTAGGAACAGGACAGCTAAACGGTGCACCTGTAGGTATTCCTGAAGGATCGACAAGACGCAGAAGAGGCACAGCTCGTCCTGGCTCAAAGGCAGCGAAGCTTCGTGAAGCTGCGATTAAAACGTTAAAACGTCATAATGCAGCGATTAAAAGCTCAGAGCTTCAAAAAGAGATCGAAAAAGAGAGCGGTCTTGAAATCCCAAATATGACAACGTTTATGCAAAGCTTAATTAAAATGTATCCTGAAGTGAAGAAGCCTTATCGCGGACAGTATATTTTAGAAGGCGACATTCAAACAGAAGACGAATAAATAAAAAAACTGCTGGGCGTCAAGCCAGCAGTTTTTTTATTCGAGAATTACTTCTTTTGATCAACTGTATAGACAATTTTGCGTTCCTTAGGCAGGTGATCACGCTGTTTTTTAAAGCCGTCGATTTTGACTGTCATGACTTCTCCATTACGCTGCACAGCATCGACTTGTTCCTGAAGTGTTTGAACTTGTTCGTTGAGTTTCTTCAAAATCGGTTCGATTTCTTCTGTCGTTTGCAGGATGTCTCGTGAGAATGGCTGTGAATTTGTTTGTGCTGACTGGTCAATATCAGCAAAATGAGATGCGATCCATTCCTCGCTTTCTGCTAACTGTTTTTGATAGCTCGTGAGCGTTTCATAAAAAATCGCTTCTTTTGCTTTTTCAATTTGCAGTAATTTCTCCTGCGTTTCATGAAAACGCTCTTGAAGGTGTCTGACGCCTTCCTGTAATACATGGAGCTCTGCGTTTTTATCGCCCAAATTTTGCTGCAGCTTTTCAATCACTGCGGATAAAGTATTTCCTTTTTTCTCCTCTTTTGCAAGTCGTTTATCTTGATCTTCTATCCGTTCATTTAATTGTTGCGAGATTTCCTTATATTTGACAACTTTCAAATGCAGCCTGTGTTTTTCTTCGGTTTCTTTTCTTCTATGATAGGTTTCCTTTTGCAGCATCTCATGGAGAAGGACCATTTTATGTAACAATTCTGTTTTGCTGTAGGAGAGATCCTGTATTTTTGAGGCAGCATCATGTTGATCATTGGTTATTTCATCCAGTTGTTGTTTTAATTGTGTGTAATCCTTTTTCATCTCATGATATTCTTGAGTTAGCTTCTTATTTTTAGAATACGTATATGAGGACTGTAAATCAGAGATCATTTGTTGATATTTGGCAGTTTCAGCTTTTAAGTATAAATTTTCTTGAGATAGATCATGGAATAGGGGAGAAGCATGGCGCCTGTTCATCGATAGACCCTCCTTATTCATGTTACCAATAAAGTATGCGAAAGGAGTGCGATTAGAACAACCATATCAAAGGGGGATGAGAGGATGCACGTAGTGAATGTGATTTTAGCTGGAGGAGCTTCCAGACGTTTTGGAGAGCCAAAGGCAAGTCATATGTATCAAGGGAAACCATTATATGAGCATGTGAAAGAGCAGCTTTTAGACGGGCAGACTGTCATCATCAGCCATCCATCGCTTCTTCCTTTTTTCAAAGCAAGAGGGGAACAAAGTGTGTGTTTAGATGATGAAGAGGTGCGCGGATGCGGACCGCTTGCCGGCATATATACAGCGATGCAAAAGCAAGAAGCAGAATGGTATTTAGTGACGGCATGTGACATGCCTTTCATACGGAAAAAAACGGCGGAAGTATTATCGTCCTATTGCAGTGAGCACGCAGATGCCATCATCCCGCTTGTTCAGGGCAGATTACAGCCTTTATTTGCACTTTATCACCGCCGCTCTCTGCCGTTTATTCGCGCGTGTTTAAAAGAGAATCAATTAGCCATTAAAGCTTTGCTTCAAAAGCTTCAGGTGCGCATCGTTTCAGAGGAAGAACTGAACGTGACATCAAACGAATTTCGTAATATCAATAAAAGAAGCGATTTACCTGAAAACGGTATGATATGATACATAAAAAAACGGTGAGGAGAGAACAGCATTGAATGACCGATATTCAAGACAAATCTTGTTCCCTCCGGTTGGGGAAAAAGGGCAGCATGCGCTGGCTGAAAGTCATGTTCTGATCGTTGGAGCCGGTGCACTTGGTACCGCTTCTGCGGAAGGGCTTGTCCGGTCTGGCATCGGTACGCTTACGATTGTCGATCGTGATTATGTGGAATTTTCAAATTTACAGCGGCAGCAGCTCTACACGGAACATGATGCAAAGGCACATGTACCAAAAGCAGCTGCGGCAAAAAAACGTCTCGAGCAGATCAATCATGAAGTGACCATACACGCTCTGATTGAAGATGCAGGGGCGGAGCTGTTAAGGCCGTTATTCCAGAGAGCAGATATCGTCATTGATGCAACAGATAATTTTGAGACAAGAATGGTGATGAATGACTTATCACTAGAAACGAAGACGCCGTGGATATATGGTGCTTGTGTGAGCAGTCAGGGGATGTATATGACCATATTACCGGATAAAACGCCATGTTTATCATGTGTGTTCACGGCAATGCCTGTTGGCGGCTTGACGTGTGATACAGCGGGGATTATTTCACCTGCTGTTCAAATGGTTTCTGCTTATCAGCAAACAGAGGCACTAAAATATTTAACAGGGCATGAAGATCAAATCGAGCGGAAATTTGTCACGTTTGATCTTTGGCAGTCCACATCATTTAAAATGGATTTATCTCGCACTAAAGAGAAGAACTGTCCAACTTGCGGCATTGCAAGAACCTATCCTTATTTACATGATCAGCGTAAAAAATCGACGGTCCTTTGCGGACGTGACACCGTTCAAATTGTTTCAAAAGATTTAGCAAAACTCTCATTTCAGCATATGAAAGAGCGGCTCTCATCTATTTGTGAGGTGGAAGTAAACGACTTCTTAATCCATGTACGCTACGAAAATTACCGGATGGTCTGTTTCAAAGGAGGACGTGCATTAATCCATGGAACAAATGATGAAAAAGAAGCCAATTCATTACTAGCAAGACTGCTAGGGATATAGGAGTGAAGTGTGATGGAAAGACGGCAGCCAATACCAGTAGAAGAGGCCATAAAGAAAGTTCACCAATACGAAAAACATGGAGAAATAGAATGGGTCCCTTTAAAGGATAGCCTTGGAAGGTTTATTGCAGAAGATATTTTGGCAGACCATGATGTTCCGGCATTTGATCGTTCTCCGTATGATGGATTTGCGCTTCGGGCAGAAGATACAAAAGAAGCGTCAAGTGCGCATCCAGTTGAATTCGAGGTCATTGATCATATTGGTGCAGGAATGGTCTCAGCAAAAACCATCGGTCCCTTTCAGGCCATCCGTATAATGACAGGGGCAAAAATTCCAAATGGAGCAAATGTCGTCATCATGATCGAGCTGACGAAGACTTTCGAAAAAGACGGCAAATCATTCATGTCACTGAAAAGACCGCTGAAAAAGGGAGACAATATTTCTCGTCAAGGAGAAGAGGTTCTCAAAGGAAACGTGATGGTCAAAAAAGGAACAGCTGTCACTTCTGGCGTCACGGCTCTTTTGGCGACATTTGGATATGCGGTAGTGCCAGTTGTCAAAAAACCGGTGATTGGCATTATTTCAACGGGCACAGAGCTTCTTCAAATAAGTGATGCCATGGTAGACGGCAAGATTAGAAATAGTAATCTGAGTATGGTCTATGCGCAGGTACTTGAGGCCGGAGCTGATCCGCTAGATTTAGGCGGAGTCTCCGATGATTTTGACAAAAGTTATCATGCAGTAAAAGCAGCCATGAGCAAGGTAGACATTCTGATTACAACAGGCGGTGTGTCTGTGGGTGATTTTGACTTTCTGCCTGCCATTTATGAAAAGCTGGGAGCCAAGGTACTGTTTAATAAAGTAGCCATGAGACCTGGAAGTGTGACGACTGTGGCTGCAATGCCGAATGGTCAATTGCTGTTTGGGCTGTCTGGAAACCCTGCTGCCTGTTTTGTGGGCTTTGAATTATTTGTGAAACCGATCATTTATAAGTGGTATATGAAAGACAATCTGTTTCCCGCTTTTGCTGAGGCGAAACTCACACATGATTTTCCAAAAGCCAATCCGTTTACTCGTTTTGTCAGGGCGGCTCTTCAATTCACTGGGAGTCAGATCAGTGTAACTCCGACAGGTCTTGATAAATCAAGTGCAGTGACCTCTATTGCAGAGGCTGACTGTTTCATCATGCTGCCTGGGGGAACAAGAGGTTTTCAAGCAGGTGATCAAGTTGATGTTCTGCTGTTTCAGCACAAAGGCGGTGGGTCTCCATGCTGGATGACAAATTAAGCATATTACAGGTGGTCGGTTTTCAAAATAGCGGCAAGACCACATTGATTGAAAAGCTCTGTCAGCTGGCCGAACGTGAAGGACTGAAGCTGGGTTGCTTTAAACACCATGGACATGGCGGGACACCAGATCGTCTTTTCAAAGAAAAAGATACTGATCGATATATTCAGGCAGGTGCCTATGCCGCAGGTGTGGAAGGAGAAGGTGAGTTTCACTTTTCGATGCAGGACTTCACGTTAGAACAGCTGCTCAACATGTGTCAGCATCTTCCGTTAGACGCTGTTCTCATAGAGGGGTACAAACAGGCGCCTTATCGCAAAATCGTTTGTGTAAAGAATGAAGAGGAGCTTATTGACCTTTCCGCTCTTTCCAATATACAAGCAGCTATTTATTTTTCTCAAGAAGATCAATTAACCGAAAATTACCCGTTTCCTGTGTTTTCAGCTTTTGATAAGCGCGGGATGACATTTGCTTTTCACTTATTGAAGGGAGGCGGCACGTTTTGAGCGAACTTTTTAAAATAACAAAAACGCCGATTGAGGTAAACGAATTGATTCAGCATGTGACAAGACGAAAGGCAGGGGCGATTACGACGTTTATTGGGACGGTCAGAGAATGGACAAACGGCAAGAAAACATTGCGTTTAACCTACGAAGCATACATACCAATGGCGGAAAGCATGCTAATGCAGATTGGACAAGAAATCAAGAATCGATGGCCTGACACTGAAGCAGCGATTGTGCACCGGATTGGAACACTTGAGATAACGGATATTGCTGTTGCGATCGCCGTTTCGTCTCCTCATAGGAAGGCTGCCTACGAAGCAAATGAATATGCCATTGAACGCATCAAGGAAATCGTTCCCATTTGGAAAAAAGAATATTGGGAAGACGGAGAGGCCTGGATAGGTGATCAGCTTGAAACGGTTTCATATCCAGAAGGTAAACCTAGCAATCTTCAACTTGCAGAGAAAGAAGGTGATCAGCATGATTAATGTATTATTGTTCGCCGGCCTTGCTGAGAAGGCCGGTAAACAACAAATCATCATTCAAAAAGATCAAACAACGGTTGATGAGATTAAAATAGAATTACAGGAGGTATATGGTGTTGATGCTGCACAAAACGTAATGGTTGCAGTCAACGAAATATATACGAGGGAAAATGCTGAAGTGCGTAGCGGGGACACTGTTGCACTCATTCCTCCTGTAAGTGGTGGATAATAGATATTAGAGGATTTGGTTATGGCCACCCGGCTGTAACCAATTTTTTATGTGTGAAAAGTTTGTAGAGGTACTTGGGTGTGATCTTCGTAAATAAAACATCCCCTTCTTGCTTTAGAAATGTGAGGATCGAGCTGCTGAATGAGATCATACAATTCGCTGATTCGTCTCACATTGAAATCTGTTTGGGCTTGAAGCTGTTCCTTTAATTCTTTTGTGCTCACAATGCTTCCCTTTTTCTCTTTGATAATATCTACACATCTTGCAGCGTAGTATATTTTGTCATTAGAAGGTCTGCTTTCTTTCATATCAAGTAATTTGAGCTCATGATAAATCGATTCTCTTTCCTTTCGAAAGTATTGCCATGCTTCTTGTTCCTTTTCATACAGTAAAATCAATTGCATTTTCAATTTTTCTCTTAACATTCACTTGACTCCATTTCCACTATCATTTAACCTACCTCTATTTTACATTATATGAAAAAATAACTTTTGATCAAGTAAAATCCCTTTATTTTTAATTTTTTAATATGAAAGTATTGATACTAAAGACTTATTTGTTCTGTAAAAGAAACCAATCATAGTCCTATAAAGCCGGGATTTGTCGAAATTACTAGGATTATTTTAACAAAAAATTGTTGTGTCTATCTAAGACCATGCGAATCCAAAAGAAAAGGATATTTATTCCGAAAGACATATTGTTTACTTAATAAAATGTTTTTAGGTCAGTAAAAGCACGATTCTTGGTATGAATATGGTCGGATCATGAGGTCATTTGAAGGGTTTCTTTCGTGAAAATAGAATAATAGATAAAATTTTTTCTCAACGAAAATAAGAAAATCAAATGTTCGATCACTTATTGGCAATCTTTTGATAAAATAGAAAGAAAAAGAGCGTTATTGTGCGTTTGCATACTTGCTTGACATAGAGAGGATGACATTTGATGAAAGAAAACATGGACAAACCTACAATCATTGGAGTGAGTACAAGACCATCAGAGCACCTGAAAAGAGTATGGGAAAATCCAGTTGTTTGGTGGCCTTTATCTTGTGTGCTTATTTTAACAGTCGTTGTGACTTATTTGTCTGAGCTTGTAAATAAGGGAATGTGGGCAGATTTAAGTTTGCCGGTACCTGTTGTTTATGTGGTGACGCTCATTGGTCTCGTATTTGGGATTGTCATCAATGCGGCAATATATAAGCTCATCGTTTTTTTAGCGAAAGGTGATGCATCATTTCGGCAGCTTTTTTCAGCGGTCCTGTTCATTACACCCGTTACGATCATTGGGACAATTATTTCTCATTTGGCAGTCATCCTTTTTCATGTTCCAAAAGACATCACGGTTACCTCGTTAAACGCGCTCATTCGAATTTCTGGTCCATGGCAGGCGGTGTTAGCCAATATTGATCTATTTGTGATCTGGAATCTTGTTTTAACTGGCTTTTTATTCATCCAAGTTGGGCGTATATCACCGAGAATTTCTTGGGTGATTATAGGCGTTTTTTATATCTTATCGTTAATTTTTCAATATGTAGGAACAGCAATTAACATATCAGTAAGCTGGGGGTAGAAGGTTTTTATGAGAAAGAAAATCATCATCGGATCTATTTTAATTATTGTGATTGGACTATTTATTGGATTTAATATTGCGAAAAACCAAGCAAAGCCTGCTTCTACAGCAGCGATTAAAACAGTCAAACTCACGCCAAAAGAAATCACATCTACCGTGATGACACCAGGGACACTTTCATTCTCTGAAGAGCAGTTCATCTATGAAGAAGAGGAAAAGGGGAAATTGAAGGGAATTGCTGTGAAAGAAGGGGAAAAGGTAAAGACTGGAACGCCGATTCTTACATATGAAAATAAGGAACTGGAGCTTGAGGAGCAGCAGCAAGCACTAGCCGTTGAATCAAGTACATTAAAACTGGAACAATTGCAAAATCGGCTGAGTGAATTAGATGAGAAAAAAGCAGGCGCTAATATCAAAAGCGAGCGAGATCAGCTTCAATTAGAACTGAAAGCGGCTGAATTAGAACAAAAGCAAGCAGAGATCAGCCAAGAAAAAGTAAAGGCGCAAATAGAAGATTTAACCGTACATAGTAAAATTGATGGAACAGTGATTTCCATTGAGCAAGAGGCAGGGGCAGGGGGGCCGGAAGAAAGGCAGCCGATCATCCATATTGGTCATGAGAAAAAAATGATCGTGCGGGGTTTGATCTCAGAGTATGATGCCATAAAAATCAAACAGAAACAAAAAGTGAAGGTAACGTCTGATGTCATTCGCGGGAAGAGCTGGCAAGGAGTCGTGAAAAAAGTAGGCGCTGTTCCTGTCCAGACAGCAGTCGAAACAACTTCGAGCGACCAAACGGTTCAATATCCTGTTGAGGTAGAAATAAAGGGAAAGAAACCTGAGGCGAAGCCTGGTTTTAAAATGATCATGGAAATTCAAACAGATAAGCGCCAAGCGCAAACAATTCCTGAAACAGCGGTAAAAAAAGAGACTGATGGACAATACGTTTATGTTGTTCGAAAAAATGTACTGAAAAAAGTAAAAGTGGTCATAGGGGAAACGTCAGGTCATGATCTTGAAGTGACAAAAGGTGTCAAGGCAGAGGATCAAATCATTGCTCATCCAACAGATGACATGTATGACGGAATGGAAGTGAATGCTGAATGATTCAGCTTTCCAACGTGACAAAAAGCTATGAGGTCGCACACGAAACATTTGATGTATTAAGTGATATGAATCTTGTCATTGAAAAAGGCGAGTATATGTCCATTATGGGCCCGTCCGGCTCTGGAAAATCAACATTAATGAATATTATTGGCTGTTTAGACCGCCCAACGACAGGACAATATCATTTTCAAGGTACAGAGCTGTCAGCAGCAAAGGACCAGGAGCTTGCGGTCATTCGAAATCAATCCATTGGATTTGTTTTTCAGCAATTTCATCTGCTGCCAAGGTTAAATGCGAGGCGCAATGTGGAACTGCCGATGATTTACGCTGGGATCAGTCAAAAGGAAAGAAAAGAACGTGCGGAATTGGCACTGGAAAAGGTTGGTTTGGCAGATCGAATGAAACATATGCCAAGTGAGTTGTCAGGAGGACAAAAGCAAAGGGTGGCAATTGCACGAGCGATTGTCAATAAGCCTCAGCTGATTTTAGCAGATGAACCGACTGGTGCTCTCGACTCAAAAACAAGCATCTCAATTATGGAACAGTTTACACAGCTGAATGAGGAAGGGACAACGATTGTGCTTGTCACCCATGAAGAAGAAATAGCTGCGTATACAAATCGGACTGTCGTTGTGAGAGATGGACGGCTTGTTGAAGATAGATGGATACAAGGGGACGCTATGAATGAAACTCTTTGAAAATATCAAAATAGCGCTGAATTCGGTTTTAGCTCATAAATTACGTTCTATTTTAACGATGCTTGGAATTATTATTGGTGTTGGATCAGTCATTGCAGTCGTGGCGATCGGTCAAGGCGGTGAGCAAATGTTAAAAGGATCGATTTCAGGTCCAAACAATACCATTGATATGACATATACGCCTTCTGACGAAGAATTAAATGCAAATCCAAATGCCTTATTCGAAGCATCATTTACTGAGGAAGACATAAAAAGCATTAGGACAATCAACGGGGTGAAGCAGGTCGCCTCCTCGACTGCACAAGGAATGCAGCTGAGGTTTCAAGATACGACAGTTGATGCGACAGTTAACGGTATAAATGAAGGGTATACAAATGTACATTCATTACAAATCGCAGAAGGACAGGATTTAAGAGATATTGATTTTAGAAGCGGCAGAAGAGCTGCTCTTATCTCAGATGGCTTACAAAAAGAACTATTCAACGGACAAAAGGCATTAGGCGAACTGATTTGGATGAACGGACAGCCAGTTGAAGTCATCGGTGTGTTAGCAAAACAGAAAGGGATGTTTTCATTTGATATGAATGAAATCTATGTCCCATTTGCGATGCTCACCTCCACATTTGGTATGAGTGAATATGATAAGTTGTCTATTCAAGTCGCACATGCTGATCAAATGAAGGAAGTAGGAAAGAGCGCGGCTGCCATATTAAATGAAAATCATCATACAGAAGATGCTTACGAAATGATCAATATGGAAGAAATCGCAGAAGGGATTGGTCAAATAACATCCGTTATGACAACGATCATTGGCTCAATAGCCGGGATCTCTTTACTTGTTGGCGGAATCGGTGTGATGAATATTATGCTCGTTTCTGTGACAGAGAGGACAAGAGAAATCGGTATTCGAAAGGCGATGGGAGCAACAAGGGCTCAAATCCTCGTCCAGTTTTTAATTGAGTCTGTCGTTTTAACACTCATCGGCGGGTTGATGGGGATTGCACTTGGTTTAGGCGGAGCTTCGTTAGTATCACTATTTGCCGGCTGGCCGTCTCTTGTATCTTGGCAAGTAGTATGTGGAGGCGTACTGTTTAGTATGCTCATTGGTATTGTTTTTGGGTTAATTCCTGCGAATAAAGCAGCGAGACTAGACCCTATTGAATCGCTCAGGTATGAATAAATCGAAGAGGAAAGAAGCATACAAACAGTTTACATTCGCCTTCATTACCCATCAAAAGCTTTTATGCAAATCGCATAAAAGCTTTTTTTAGTTCCATTGAATGAAATAAAAAATGATAGAAATGCTAATATCATGACTTTCATCTTATTGTCACATATTTTTCAGTTTACAAATGGTACATATAAAGGTAAGATGACCATGGTGAAAGATTTTGATAGTTATTGAATGTATTTGATTGTTTTGTATTGATAATGTTGAAAAAAGCGATTACAATAAAGGTGCGCGCAAAATGAATACGTTTTCAAAAGGGGTGTTTGCATGTTAACACCGGAAAGACATCAACTCATTATCGACAGCTTGGAAGAAAATGATGTCATTAAAATACAGGACTTAACGATGATGACGGATGCGTCTGAATCTACAATTAGAAGAGATTTATCAGCCCTTGAAGAAAAAGGATTTCTTAAAAGGGTTCATGGAGGAGCAGCCAAGATTTCGAGTATTCGCCTTGAACCAGATGTATTTGAGAAATCTGCCAAAAACCTTCAAGAAAAGTCATTGGTAGCAGAGGCAGCGGCATCTCTTTTAAAACAGGGCGACTGTATTTATTTAGATGCTGGTACAACCACACAGCAAATGATTGAATATATCGATCCAGATCAAGATATTGTCGTGGTGACAAACGGTGTGATGCACATTGAAGCCCTCATGAGAAAAGGTATTACCTTTTACTTGATAGGCGGATCAGTGAAACATCGAACAGGAGCCATGGTTGGAGCCGCAGCTTTGACAGCGATGGAGAATTATCGTTTTGACAAAAGCTTTGTTGGGACAAATGGCATTCATCCCGAGGCGGGTTTTACAACACCTGATCCAGAGGAAGCACTCATGAAAAAAAGAGCCATGAAACAGGCGAAAAAAACCTATATCTTATCAGATGCCTCGAAGTTTGGCGAAATATCGTTTTCAACCTTTGCTAGTTTACAGGAAGCCACCATTATCACAAACGACGCAAAAGAAGATTCATTCGATAATTACCATGAAAAAACGGTTATAAAGGTAGTGAAAACATGATTTATACAGTTACTTTAAACCCATCAGTTGATTACATCGTACACGTGGAGGATTTTGCAGTCGGCGGTTTAAATCGTTCAACCTATGATCAAAAATATCCAGGTGGTAAAGGAATCAATGTCTCAAGGCTATTAAAACGTCACGGTGTTGAATCGAAAGCACTTGGATTCATTGGTGGATTTACAGGCAAATATATTCAAAATTTTTTACAGAACGAACAATTACAAACAGCCTTTCACGAGGTGTCAGAAGATACAAGGATCAATGTGAAACTAAAAACAGGTGAAGAGACAGAAATCAACGGACTCGGCCCATCTATTACTGAAGCGCAATTTGAGTCGTTTCTATCTCAATTTTCTTCATTGACTGAAGGAGATGTCGTTGTTTTAGCTGGCAGCATTCCTTCATCATTACCTCATAACACATATGAGCGTATTGCTGAAGTTTGCCGAGAGCAAGGTGTAAGAGTTGTTCTTGATATTTCTGGCGAAGCGTTAAAAAAAGCAGCAGACATGAAACCGTTCTTAATGAAGCCAAATCATCATGAACTGGGTGAAATGTTTGAGACGAGTATTTCATCAGCAGCAGAAGCCATTCCTTATGGGAAAAAGCTGTTAGAACAAGGTGCTGAGCATGTCATCGTCTCCATGGCTGGTGATGGCGCCCTCTTATTCAGTAAAGAAGGAATCTATCAGTCCAATGTTCCAAAAGGAACGCTCGTTAATTCAGTTGGAGCAGGGGATTCAGTCGTTGCAGGGTTTTTAGCCGGCGTTTCAAAAGGCCTTTCAATTGAAGAGTCATTTAAGCTTGGTGTCACTTCAGGAAGCGCTACAGCCTTTTCTGAGGAGCTTGGCACAAAAGAGCTTGTCGACACACTATTACCACAAGTAAAAGTCACACGCATTTAAAGGAGGAGTCATCATGAAAATTACAGAACTACTCACGAAGCATACCATTAAGCTTCAATTAGACAGCCAGCAGAAAGAAGCAGTCATTGAAGAGCTTGTCACTGTTTTAGATACAGCAGGCAAGTTAAATGATAAAGAGGGCTATAAAGAAGCTGTGATTAATCGTGAAAAACAGAGCTCTACTGGTATTGGTGAAGGAATTGCCATCCCGCACGCTAAAACAGCAAGTGTAAAAGAGCCTGCCATTGCATTTGGCCGCTCCACTGCTGGTGTAGATTATGAATCACTGGACGCTCAGCCGAGTCATCTTGTCTTTATGATTGCCGCAACTGAAGGCGCAAACAACACGCACTTAGAGGCACTTTCTCGTTTATCTACACTTCTTATGCGTGAAGAAATTCGAAAGCAGCTTCTTGAAGCGGCGACTGAAGATGAAATCATTGAGATCATCAATACACATGATCAAGATGATGAAGAAGAAGAGGAAGTTCAAGAAGAGCCGGCTGCAGAAGGAAAACCTGCTAAAATTTTAGCGGTAACAGCTTGCCCGACCGGCATTGCACATACATTTATGGCAGCAGATGCTTTGAAAGAAAAAGCAAAAGAAATGGGCGTTGACATTAAAGTTGAAACAAACGGCTCTGGCGGTATTAAACATGCCCTTACAGCAAAAGAAATTGAAGAAGCACCAGCCATCATTGTGGCAGCGGACAAGCAAGTTGAAATGGAACGCTTTAAAGGCAAACATGTCATTGAAGTCCCTGTAACAGCTGGTATTCGCCGTCCGCAGGAATTAATTGAAAAAGCCATCAATCAAGATGCGCCGATTTATAAAGGTTCAGGCGGCAGTTCTTCTAAAGACGAAACTGAATCATCTGGCAAAGGAAGAAGCGGATTTTACAAGCACTTAATGAGTGGTGTAAGTAACATGCTTCCATTTGTTGTCGGAGGCGGTATCTTAGTTGCGATTTCATTCTTCTGGGGTATTAACTCAGCAGATCCTAAGGATCCTTCATTTAATTCATTTGCAGCTGTCTTAAAAGGAATTGGCGGCGATAATGCGCTTGCCTTGATCGTTGCGGTATTAGCTGGATTTATTGCCATGAGTATTGCAGATCGTCCAGGTTTTGCGCCAGGTATGGTCGGTGGATTTATGGCGTCAGCAGCAGGTGCAGGGTTCTTAGGTGGACTGATTGCTGGTTTCCTAGCAGGTTACATTGTTGTACTGCTCAAAAAAGTATTCACATTCGTACCGCAGACACTCGACGGGATTAAACCGGTTCTGCTGTATCCATTGTTCGGTATTTTCTTTACAGGCATTATCATGCATTATATTGTCAACACACCAGTGAAAATGGTGATGGACGGATTAACACATTGGCTTGAATCATTAGGTACTGGAAACCTTGTTTTAATGGGTATTATTTTAGCTGGTATGATGGCAATTGATATGGGTGGCCCAATTAACAAAGCGGCTTACACATTTGGTCTTGCAATGATTGCTGCTGGCAACTATGCACCGCATGCTGCAATTATGGCAGGCGGAATGGTTCCACCACTAGGTATTGCACTTGCAACAACGATCTTTAGAAATAAGTTCTCAAAACGTGACCGTGAAGCAGGGATTACATGCTACTTCATGGGAGCAGCCTTCATCACTGAAGGGGCGATCCCATTTGCGGCGGCAGATCCTCTTCGTGTGATTCCTTCAGCTGTTATTGGTGCAGCAGTTGCTGGTGGATTAACGGAATTCTTTAGAGTGACGCTTCCTGCACCGCATGGCGGACTATTTGTTTTCTGGGTAACAAATCATCCAGTTCTTTACATCATCAGCATCTTAATCGGTGCTGTTGTGACAGCGATTTTACTGGGTATTTTGAAAAAACCGGTTCAACAAGAAGCGTAATGCAGAAGAGAAGCATCGTGAAAAACGGTGCTTCTTTTTGTTTAATCATCAGTGAATTAGGAAAAAATATCTAATTAGATGGTTGTCTTGTGAATTTTTAAATGACATATGATAAAGTAAAGTTATTCAATTCACGTTTCAAGTCTTTTAGCAGAAAGTCTTAGGAGGAAGCAGTATTTTGAACGAAGAAAACAAACAAAACGAAAATGAAATTCAATCTGATGCGAAGCAAGCCAAAACAGAGAAGAAAAGTTCACTGTTTGAATGGATCAAAGCCATTTTAATTGCACTTGCGCTCGTCTTGCTCATCCGTACATTTATATTTGAACCTTATGTGGTGGAAGGAGAGTCAATGGAACCGACACTTCATGACGGGGAAAAGCTGTTTGTTAACAAAACCATTAACTATCTCGGTGGTGTCAAACGCGGTGACATCGTGATTATTAATGGAAAAGATGGTCAGAAGATTCATTATGTCAAACGATTGATCGGCCTTCCAGGTGATACGATTGAAATGAAGGATGATACGCTTTACATTAATGGTAAAAAAGTAGATGAGCCTTATTTAAAAGAGAACAAGGCGCATGCGAAAGAGTATGAAGTGCATTTAACTGGAGATTTTGGTCCAGTGAAAGTACCGAAAAACGATTACTTTGTGATGGGGGACAATAGACTCAATTCCATGGACAGCAGAAATGGACTTGGCCTCATTGAAAAGGATCGGGTTGTCGGGACATCAGAATTTGTTTTCTTCCCGTTTGGCGACATTCGACAGACAAAATAAAAGCACCTTCTCAGAGGCAAGAGAAAGGTGCTTGAACGAGCGACCCTTACAGAAGGGTCGTTTTTAATTTGGCGTGAGCACTGTAACAATGATCACAATGGCTAGTACCGAAGCGAACACAGATCCGGTAATGGCTAATACGGATCGAAACAATCCGATTTTTTGGTTTTCTTTTCCCCGCTTTTGTAAAAAGCGTTTGGAAAAGATGTGGACCAGTGTGTAAATGAGGACAAGCCCAATATAAAGGCCAAAGTCCTTCGCATTAAAGCCTGTTGCAGATAAATAAATGCCCATAAAGAAAATCAATAAACAGTATTCCATCAGTGTGAGTAATCTCAAATCGCCCGAACTCCTTCAATCAATCATTCCCGTTTATTATACCATAATGGACAAAAAGCCTTCGTTCTTAGCGAGAGACGTTTCTATCAAACGTTATTCATGTTATACTTCATAATGATGAATGAGTGATGGAGGATTAATAAATGATTGCAGTAAATAATGTTAGTTTGCGCTTTGCTGATCGTAAACTATTTGAAGAAGTAAATATTAAATTCACTCCTGGCAACTGCTACGGATTAATTGGTGCCAATGGAGCTGGTAAATCAACGTTCCTAAAGATTCTTTCTGGAGAAATTGAGGCTCAAACGGGTGATGTTCATATGAGCCCTGGTGAGCGTTTAGCGATTTTAAAACAGAACCACTTTGAATACGAAGAGTTTGAAGTGCTGAAAGTCGTCATCATGGGTCACAAACGTTTATATGACGTGATGCAGGAGAAAGATGCGATCTATATGAAACCTGATTTCTCAGATGAAGACGGGATTCGTGCAGCCGAGCTTGAAGGTGAGTTTGCTGAATTAAACGGATGGGAAGCTGAAAGTGAAGCAGCGATTCTACTAAAGGGTCTTGGCATTCCAGAAAGCCTTCAATCGAAGAAAATGTCTGAGCTTGGCGGTTCTGAAAAGGTAAAAGTACTTTTAGCTCAAGCTTTATTTGGCAAGCCTGACGTTCTTCTTCTCGATGAGCCAACGAACCACTTGGACTTACAAGCGATCCAGTGGCTCGAAGAGTTCCTCATTAACTTTGAAAATACCGTCATCGTCGTTTCGCATGATCGTCATTTCTTAAACAAAGTATGTACACATATTGCGGACCTTGATTTCGGAAAAATCCAAGTATACGTCGGTAACTATGACTTTTGGTATGAGTCCAGCCAGTTAGCGCTGAAACTAAGCCAAGAAGCAAATAAGAAAAAAGAAGAACAAATTAAGCAGCTTCAAGAATTCGTTGCCCGGTTTAGTGCGAACGCTTCTAAATCGAAGCAAGCGACATCAAGAAAGAAATTGCTTGATAAAATCTCTTTAGACGATATTAAGCCGTCTTCACGTAAATATCCATATGTTCATTTTGCGCCAGAGCGCGAAATCGGAAATGATGTCCTTCAAGTAGAAGGTCTATCAAAAACAATTGACGGTGTGAAAGTACTTGATAATGTCAGCTTTATTATGAACCGTGAAGATAAAATTGCGTTCTTAAGTCGTAATGAGCTTGCTGTGTCCACTTTATTTAAGATCCTTGCTGGTGAAATGGAGCCAGACAGCGGATCATTTAAATGGGGTGTCACAACGTCACAAGCCTTTTTCCCGAAAGACAATAGTGAATATTTTGAAGGAAACGATGTTGATCTCGTTGATTGGCTTCGTCAATATTCTCCGAACGATCAAAGTGAGAGCTTCCTGCGTGGTTTCTTAGGACGTATGCTTTTCTCTGGGGAAGAAGTGAAGAAAAAAGCAAGTGTCTTATCAGGAGGAGAAAAGGTTCGTTGTATGTTATCAAAAATGATGCTGTCTGGAGCGAATATTTTGCTGCTGGATGAGCCAACGAACCACTTAGACCTAGAATCCATTACAGCGCTGAATAACGGCCTCATGAGCTTTAAAGGAGCAATGCTCTTCTCATCTCATGACCATCAGTTTGTTGAAACAGTCGCAAACCGAATTATCGAAGTGACGCCAAATGGCATCGTCGATAAACAAACAACATATGATGAGTTCTTATCAGATCAAGACATCCAAAAAAGACTTGAAGAGCTTTACGCATAACAAAGAAAAGACATCCATAGGATGTCTTTTTTTGATTAAATCGCCCAGTTTCCATTTCGGAAGATCGGTTCGCGTTTCCCGTCTTTTGTAATCCCGTCAATATTCATTTCCTTTGAACCAATCATGAAATCAACGTGTGTAATACTGCTGTTCACACCCGCTGCATCCAATTCTTCTCGTTTCATTTCTTTTCCGCCTTCGATATTAAACGCATATCCGCTGCCGATCGCAAGGTGATTTGATGCATTTTCATCGTAAAGTGTATTGTAATAAAGAATATTGGAGTTAGAAATTGGTGAATCATCTGGTACGAGGGCAACCTCACCTAGATAATGAGAGCCTTCATCTGTTTCAACGAGAGATTTTAAAATATCTTCGCCTTCTTTTGCTTTCACATCCACAATCCGGCCATTTTCAAAGGTTAATGAAAATTCATCAATGATGTTTCCGGCATAGCTGAGCGGCTTAGTGCTTGAGACGGTCCCATTTACACCGTCTTTTTTCGGTACGGTAAAGACTTCTTCTGTCGGCATGTTGGCCATGAACGAGACGCCGCGTTCACTTACGCTGCCAGCACCTACCCAAATATGCTGCACTGGAAGCTCAATCGTTAGGTCTGTGCCCGGTGCTTCATAATGAAGCTTATGGTAGTGACGTTCATTGAGTATTTTGACCTTTTCATTTAATGACGCATCATGCTTTTTCCAAGCCTCAACAGGATCTGCTTGATCAGCGCGTGCGACTTTAAAGATTTGATCCCACAATAAAGTGACAGCTTCTTCATCTGTATGATCAGGGAAAATCTTTTTCGCCCATTCTTTTGATGCAGCACCTACGACCGTCCAAGCGACTTTGTCAGATTGAACGTATTGACGATATGTATGTAGTGCTGAACCAGCAGCTTTTTGCTGTGCAGCGATTTTTTTCGAATCAATGCCTCGCAGAAGGTCAGGGCTTTCTGACAGGATGGTAATAAAAGCACCGCCGCGTTTTGCGATGGTTTCCATCATCTGTGCTTCCCATTCTGGGAATTGCTCAAAGACATCCTGTGGCGCATGTTCAAATTTTAAACGGGTGAGAACACCATCACTCCAGCGGATATGTACGTTTTTCGCCCCGCGCTCATACGCGTGTTTCGCGACAAGACGAACAAGGTGTGCAGATTCAGTAAATGCGGATACAACTACTTCCTGCCCCTTTTGTACATTCACACCGACTTCAACGATGGTCTTGGCATATTGATCAAGTTGTTTTTCAAATGAACTCATAAAAAACCCTCCTTTAGTCATGTTCATCATATCAGATTTATGACCGAAAAGGAAAATGGGGAGCACGCTTAAAGCCAAAATAAAAAAGCCGCTTTCGTGCGGCTTTTTTAGCGGTTCAGTTGTTTCACAGGCTGTGCATTAGAAGGCGGCATATGTGAAAACGACAGGCTCATTCCTCCTAAAATAATACCCGTTAAAATGACTGTGACAACGACCCGTTTACCTAAATCAAGCAACATGTTCTTCCTCCTTCACGTTTATCCATTTCTCACGATATGATCGAAATGACGAAAAAAGAAGTAGAACATGAAGATTATTTTAATGTTTTTTGCAATTTGTCGATGACTTCTAATGAACGACCTGTTCCAATGGCAACAGACTCAAGTGGATTAGCTGCAATATGAACTGGAACAACAATCTCTTGAGAGAGCCATTCTTGAATTCCATTTAACAGAGCGCCTCCGCCAGTTAAAATGACGCCGCGGTCTACAATATCTCCGCTTAGCTCTGGAGGGCTGTCCTCTAATGTGGCACGAATCGCTTCTAAAATATGAAGAAGTGATTCTCGCATAGCGCCTTGAATTTCATGAGAGACAAGTGTGATCGTTTTTGGCAGACCTGTCACAAGGTCGCGCCCGCGCACTTCTAATGATTCAGGCTCATGCTCAATAAGACCATACCCAATTTCCATTTTCACCTGCTCGGCAGTCCGTTCGCCGATTAATAGGTTATATTTCTTTCTGACAAACGTAATGATATCTTCATCCAGCTGATCGCCGCCAATTCGGATCGAATGACAAGAGACAACACCGCCAAATGAAATAATCGCAACTTCTGTTGTTCCGCCGCCAATATCGACTACGACGTTCGCAACAGGCTCGTCTACCGGAAGATCAGCACCGATTGCAGCTGCAACAGGTTCTTCAATTAAATGCACATGTTTTGCTCCACAGTTTTTCACAGCATCGCTGATGGCGCGGCGCTCAACAGCTGTTGATCCAGAAGGTGTACATACAACGACAGTTGGTTTTCTAAAGGTAAACCCGATATTTTTTCCTGCTTTTTTCATGATCTGTTTAAGTAAATCTGTTGTCATATCATAATCAGCGATAACACCGTCTTTCATCGGACGGATCGCAACAATTTTCCCAGGTGTTTTCCCGATCATTTCTTTTGCTTCTGATCCGACGGCAAGTACAGTCTTTGTTTCTGTATCGACTGCCACGACGGACGGTTCATTTAAAATAATTCCCTTATTTTTACTATAAACCAATATGTTAGCTGTTCCTAAATCAATTCCAATTTCGGCATTTTGAAACATGTTTTCACCCAATCTCTATTTTTGCTGTTTTAAACAATTTTACATTTAAAAGTTCAGAGGGTTGATGTCATTTGTGGGGGTTTGTGATCACCTTGAAATGAATCTGTAAAATTCAAGTATCATTTTGACAATCACAATAAATTTTCCCTTTGTTTTTTCTTTTATGAAAAAAATTTTTATAGAGGAGAAACCTTTTAAGAATCTCTTACGTCTACGATATATCAATTGGTGAAAAACAGATTGATCTTGAGCTAATGAAAGAAAGAGGGAACGAAATTGAAATCTATCGGAGTCGTAAGAAAAGTAGACGAACTAGGGCGTATTGTCATGCCAATCGAATTGAGAAGAGCACTTGATATCGCTATTAAAGACAGTATGGAATTTTTTATAGATGGAGATAAAATCGTCTTGAAAAAATATCAGCCAGAGGGTGTTTGTCTCATGACTGGTGAGATTACATCAGAGAACCATGAATACGGAAATGGTCAAATTACATTAAGCGCTGAAGGCGCAGAACTGCTGTTAAAAGAGCTGCAAGAAGCTCTTCAGCAGTAATCGAAATAGCCTGCTCTCTTCCTTTGTGCTGAGAACAGGCTATTTTTCTTTAAAAAAGTTCCTTAAAAATGCCCCATCTCCCTCAAAAAATAAGTGGAAAATGGTACAATTGACAAAGAATCTCAGGGCGGCAGGTGGAATTATTTGAACAAAACATATCAAGTGCGGATCGTGTTATCTGTTCTTGCATTTATCTTAATCATAAGCTGGGATTTCTTTTATTATCTAGGCGGCTATCAAATTAATTGGCCGCTCGATTTAGCCTTTACAGTCGTTGTGTTAGCAGGGATCTGGGTTGTCTCAGGGTATGTAGACCGCTTGACTTTGCTTGTGTCAGATCTAAATAAAAGAGAAAAAGAAGCACACGAACTGACAGAGCGGCTGAATCGAATTACAGATAACTTGCAGGAAATCGTCTTTGAAACAGATGAAAAAGGGCACATCATTTTCTTAAATCAAGCATGGAAACAAATGACCGGCTATGACATAGATGAATGTCTAGGTACGATGTACAATCAGTACTTTGATCAAGAAGAAAGAGTTATTCAGCATTTGTCATCTGTCATCAAAGAGCATAAAGATTCAGGACGGATCGAGCTCCAGCTTCTTCATAAAGAGGGAAAGAAAGTATGGGGAGACGTTCATTATAAGCTCTACTTTGATGAAGAGCACCAGTTTACTGGAGGTATAGGAACAGTTGCAGATATTACAAAACAAAAGCTGGCAAAGCTTGAGCTTGAAAGGTCAAATCAACAATTGCAAATGCAGGCGCAAAAGCTGGCCGTTGCAGGACAAATCGCCGCTGGAATCGCCCATGAAGTCAGAAATCCGCTGACCTCAGTAAACGGCTTTTTGCAGCTAATGAAAACTCAATATCCTGAAAGAACCGATTATTTTGACATTATCTTTTCCGAAATTAAACGGATTGATTTTGTTTTAAGTGAACTGCTTGTGCTGGCAAAGCCGCAGTCGGTCCATTTTCAAGAAGTTCAGCTTCATGGACTGTTAGAGCAGGTCATTACATTGCTAAAAACCAATGCAGTCCTTTCGAATATTGATCTCAAACAGCCATTTAAAAAGCAGGATGCCGGCGCTATTTTAGCAGACGCTAATCAAATGAAGCAGCTGTTCATTAATTTAATCAAAAATGCCATTGAGGCAATGCCTGAAGGCGGCAGCATATACATATCAACAGAAAAAGTGATGAACGAATGGAAAATTACCATTCAAGATGAAGGAAAAGGGATGTCTGAAGAGGATATTCAGAAAATATATGATCCTTTCTTCTCCACGAAAACAGAAGGGACGGGTCTTGGCCTCACCATCTGTGCAACGATTTTAAAAGATCATCACGGTAGGATGGATGTGGTCAGTGAGCTGGGAAAAGGTACAACTTTTCATATCTATTTACCTGTGTGTCAAAAAAGCAGACAGCAGCAAGGCGAGAGGACGTGATTTCATGAAGGCGAAAGCTTTATTTGTATATGGGACGCTTCTGCAGCATGAAGAACACCACGAGACATATATGAAAGAAAGCAGACTATTAGCTAAATCAGCTTGGATCAGCGGCAAAATCTATGATACAGGTCAAGGATACCCTGCGTGCGTTCCAGAAGAAACAAGCACAGTATATGGAGAATTGTACGAGGTAACCGCAAGCACGCTGAATAAGATAGATTTACTTGAGGAAGGGTATGACAAGCAGGTGGTCGATGTCATGACAGACCGGGGGCTGGTGGCGGCTATTACATACACTTTACCAAAACAGAAGGCATCAGCGCTGAAGGAAATCGAGACTGGCTGCTGGAAGGAATATAGACTATGGCAGCAGAGGCCGGCATCCTTCTATTATTTTGCCTATGGCTCTTGTATGGATGATGCAAGATTTAAACTGGCAGAAGTCGATCATTATTTTAAACAAATCATCGGCGGTGGTGCTCTGAACGGCTTTACAACTAGATTTACATTGGTGAGGCCTGATGGGTCAAGAGCCGATATGGTAGAAGACGGCGGAGAAACAGAGGGCGTTTTATATGAGGTTCCTTTTGAGGCCATTCGATATTTGTACAAACGAGAAGGCGTATATGAGGGCACATATCGTCCAGCTTTTGTCGATGTCAAAATAGGTGATCAAATATATGAGGACTGTTTAACCTTTCTTGTTCTTCAAAAGAGCGAAGAAATTGCTCCACCAGGTCATTACCGCAGTGAAATTGAAAAAGGAGCAGACCTCTACTTAAGTGAAGCGTTCCGTAAAAAAATTCGCTCGCATATGGATTCATTAATCAAACCGTAGTAAAATGCATGGTAAGTGAGATAAAAGGAGTCTGAACATGAAAAAGGAATATGCAGTCATTGGTCTTGGACGCTTTGGCGGAAGTATTTGCAAAGCGCTGAGCGAAGAAGGACTTGAAGTCATGGCCATGGATATGAATGAAGATCGAGTGAACGAATACGCGAAAATTGCTTCACATGCGGTCATTGGCGATTCGACAGACGAATCGGTTTTAAAAAATCTCGGTATTCGTAATTTTGATCATGTCATCGTTGCGATTGGTGAAAACATTCAGGCCAGTATTTTGACGACGATTATGCTGAAAGAGCTTGGCGTCAAAATGGTCACAGTAAAGGCGCAAAACGACTATCACGAAAAGGTACTAAATAAAATTGGGGCTGATCGCATCGTTCATCCAGAGCGAGACATGGGCAGACGAATTGCACATAAAATCATCTCCAACAACGTATTAGATTATCTTGAGCTGTCAGATGAGTACAGCCTCATTGAAATCGTTGCCAACAGCAGGCTTGCAGGGCATTCTCTTTTAGATCTCGATATTAGAGCGAGATATGGCATTAATATTGTGGCGATAAAGCGTGGGAAAGAAGTGATTGTTTCACCACTCGCAGATGAAATGATTCAAAAAGAAGATATTCTCATTGTCATCGGGGCAGTAGCCGATATTGGACGCTTTGAAAAACGAGAAATGCAGAACGATTATTAAACACTCCGGAGCGGGGTGTTTTTTTATATTGTTGTGTACACACAGGACGGACAGTGAGGAGAGAAGAAGACACTAAAAAAGGGCTATTTTGTTCTGCATTAACAGCAAAAGCTAATCATCATATTTTTCGTGCAATTATCACTATTCAGAAATAAAAATCAGCCTTTTTATCTGGATGATTTTCTCTAAATGTCATTGACTGGGCAAACAGATTCGTTTACGATAAGAAACATTATATTGTTTACTTGGAGGAGGCAGTGTCGTTGGATAAGGAGCTTTTCAGACATCAAATTGAAGTAGCTGCAAAGAGAAAAAAAGCAGCCCTAGTGATTAAACATGCGAAGGTTATGGACGTGTTTAACCAGGAATGGATAGACGCTGATGTCGCTGTTGAAAATGGACAAATAGTAGGGATTGGAGAGTACGAGGGAGAACAGGAGCTGGATGCAGCAGGTCAAATGCTTGTACCCGGTTTTATTGATGGCCACGTTCATATCGAGTCCTCTATGGTGACCCCTGCTGAATTCTCCAAAGCTGTCGTCCCGCACGGTGTGACAACTGTCGTAACAGACCCGCATGAAATTGCCAATGTGTCAGGGATCTCAGGCATCCGTTTTATGCTGGAAGAAGCGAGAAAAGCTGCCTTAAATATTTATTTCATGCTGCCATCCTGCGTACCGGCAGTCAGTTTTGAACGATCAGGTGCTGTCTTAAAAGCGAAAGATTTAAAGCCTTTGTATCAAGAGAAAGATGTTCTTGGTCTTGCTGAGGTGATGGATTACGTCGGTGTAGAGCAGGCAGAAGAAGATATGCTTCAAAAGCTGCTTGATGCACAAAACGAACATAAACTGATTGATGGCCATCTAGCAGGCTTAACAGACCGATTAATAAACGTTTACCGCACAGCGAGTGTCCAAACAGATCATGAGGTAACAACAGCCAGCGAAGCCCTTGAACGTGTAAAACGAGGCATGTATGTCATGCTAAGAGAAGGCTCTGTTGCCAAAAACGTGAAAAACGTTTTACCAGCTGTGAATGAAAAGAATGCGAGACGCTTTTTCTTTTGTACCGATGATAAACATTTAGATGATTTAATGTCGGAGGGAAGTATTGACGAACAAGTACGTATGTCTATAAAAGAAGGGTTAGACCCATTTTTAGCGTATCAAATGGGAAGTTTAAATGCAGCAGAGTGTTTTGGCCTCAAAACAAAGGGAGCCATTGCGCCAGGCTTTGATGCTGATTTTATGCTCGTCTCTGATCTTCATCAAGTCGACATCACCAGCGTATTTATTGCAGGAGAATTGGTGGCGCAGCATGGAGAGTACAAGCCAGGTGTCGAAAAAATTGTACCGAGTCCAGCATTATTACAATCTGTTCATACTATAGACGTTCAAGAGCAAGATCTGGCACTGCCTATCACAGCTCATCAAAAAATGAATGTGATCCGCATTATTCCGAATCAGCTAGAAACAAAATTAGAACAAGTCTCTCCTTCAGAAACGAACGGACAATTCACTAGTGATACAGAAAGAGATGTATTAAAAATGGTGCTTGTCGAACGCCATCAAGGCTTATCTGAAATGGGGATAGGGGTTGTCAGCGGCTTTGGATTAGAAAAGGGCGCAATTGCAACAACGGTTGCGCATGATTCTCACAATTTAATTGCGGTTGGCACAAATGATGCTGATATCGTAAAAGCCATTGACGTGTTAAAAGAAGCAGGCGGCGGTTTGACTGTTGTCAAAAATGGCGAGTCTCTTCATACGCTGCCATTACCGATCTCTGGTTTACTTTCAGATCAGCCGGCACATCTTGTAAATGAAAGCCTTCATGCACTCCATGAAGCGTTAAAAGAAACAGGCTTTACTTTAGATTTTAACCCATTTTTGACGCTGTCCTTCTTGGCACTCCCAGTCATTCCTGATGTGAAAATGACGACAAAGGGTTTGTTTGATGTCAGAAGCTTTCAGCATCTCCCAATTCAATCATAAAAAAGAGAAACCGCATATGTATATATGCGGTTTTTTCAATGAATGGTGAAAAAAAGAGACACAGCCAAGCGGCTTGTGTCTCTTTTTTGTGATTACACTTCCATAATAATCGGTAAGATCATTGGACGGCGTCTTGTTTTTTCATAAAGGAAAGGTGCAAGAGTGTCAGTAATTTCGTTCTTGATTTCAGACCACTGAGTTGTCTTACGTTCCATTACTTTTTCAAGATGCTTTGAAATTAAATCCTGTGCATCGTTGATAAGGTCTCCAGATTCTCTCATGTAGACAAAACCTCTTGAGATCAAATCAGGTCCAGCAGAGATTTTGAATTCTTTCATGTCCATGCTGACGACTACAATGACAAGACCCTCTTCAGAAAGAATGCGGCGGTCTCTTAAAACGATGTTTCCGATATCGCCAATACCGCTTCCATCGATATACACGTTGCCTGATGGAATTTTGCCAGCGACACTTGCTTCGTCACCTTTCAGTGCAAGAACTTCACCGTTATCCATGATAAAGCAGTTTTCCTCAGGGATGCCGCAGTCATTCGCAAGCTTGATATGCGTTTTTTGCATGCGGTATTCACCGTGAATCGGCATAAAGAATTTTGGTTTAATTAAACGGAGCATCAGTTTTTGTTCTTCTTGTCCGCCGTGACCAGATGTATGAATATTATTAAGCGAGCCATGAATGACCTCAGCGCCTGCACGATAAAGCTGGTTAATGGTGCGGCTTACGCTAATATTGTTACCTGGAATTGGTGAAGATGAGAAGACAACAGTGTCTCCAGGGTTAATCGAAATCTGGCGGTGAGTACCGTTCGCAATACGAGAAAGAGCTGCCATCGGTTCACCCTGGCTACCAGTACAAAGAATGGTTACTTTGTTTGCTGGAAGGCGGTTGATTTCATTATGTTCGATAAACGTGTTTTTTGGACATTTAATATAGCCAAGATCTTGTCCAATATCAATAGCAGACTCCATACTGCGTCCAAATACAGCGACTTTTCTGCCGTTGGCAACAGCAGACTCAATCACTTGCTGAAGTCTGTGAATGTTTGAAGCAAACGTGGCAAAGATGATACGTCCGTCGACTTTTCTAAAGATGTCATCAATGCTTTCACCTACACGTCTTTCAGACATCGTAAATTCTGGGATTTCACTGTTTGTACTATCAGATAAAAGACAAAGTACGCCTTCTTTTCCGATCTCAGCCATTTTGGTTAAATTGGCAGGCTCGCCAACAGGAGTAAAGTCAAACTTGAAATCACCTGTATGTACGATGTTCCCAGGAGGTGTCTTGACGACAATTCCATAAGAATCTGGAATACTGTGTGTCGTTCTAAAGAAAGACACAGCTGTTTTTCTAAATTTAATGGTATCTTCTTCTTCAAAAATGTGAAGTTTTGTTTGTCTCAAGAGACCATGCTCTTCCAATTTATTACGAAGTAGGCCGATTGCGAGTTTGCCGCCGTAAACTGGAATATTCACTTGCTTGAGAAGGTAAGGGATACCGCCGATGTGATCTTCATGTCCGTGAGTGATGAAAAGACCTTTGATTTTATCTTCGTTTTTAACTAAGTACGTATAGTCAGGGATGACGTAGTCAATTCCAAGAAGCTCATCTTCAGGAAACTTAATACCAGCATCAATTAAAATGATTTCATCTTGAAATTGAACGCCATACGTGTTTTTACCGATCTCGCCTAAACCGCCGAGCGCAAAAACTGCCGCCTGATCGTTTTTTACAAATTTCATTCCTCTCATAGCTCCAATACTTTAAAATTTTCACTTTCTCGTTCATAGTCTAAAAAAGCACCGTCTACAGGCTGAATGAATTCAATGTTGTAGTTATGTTTTTTCAACTTATCGCGTACGTCTCTTTCAGAAACCGCTTCAACGTATAGTGAATCTGTGTGTTCTCTTACAGGTACCTCAGTAGTACTTGCCTGAAAAAATACCTTATATATCATCCAAATCTCTCCTTAAATACCGTATGTTACACTCGCTTATTCTATTATATTAAAAAAACGCGCATAAGAAAAGTCTCTGAGAAAAAAGGACCTTCGGCAAATGTGCGAAAGATCCCTTTAAGCAATCGATTTTTTACGAAGCATGTCCTTCCATTGTCTTCGAATTTTCTTGCGCAGACGACGAAGCATCACAGGCCGCCTCCTTTCGGTTTAAAGTAAGCTTAAACAGCGTATTCCGCTCTCTCTATATACTTGTATTATATGATGTTTCCAATGAATGTTACATGGATATATGTGGGAAAATAGGCGTTTTCAAAAGGATTTGGTTTCGAAAGCGGAAATCTTTCTGTATGATGAAAGGGAGTGTGTATACATAACAAAGGACAGGAGGGCGAGATATGAATAAAAAAGTCATCTTCTTTGATATCGACGGTACTTTATATGACCATGATAAAAATATACCTGAGTCAACGAAGCGAGCGGTTCATTTATTAAAAGAAAAAGGTCATCATCTCTTTATTGCATCTGGGCGTTCTCCTTTTCTGATTCAGCCCATTTTAGAAGAATTAGGGCTTGACTCATTCATTGCTTATAACGGTCAGTATGTCATGTATGAGGGAGATGTTATTTACGGTAATCCGCTGAAGCAGGAGCTGATGGAGCGGATTTATGAGACAGCGGATCGTCATGATCATCCGCTTGTTTTTATGGGAGAAGAAACGATGAAGGCGTCTGTGCCGAACCATCCGTTTATCCATGAAGGAATCGGTACTTTAAAAACAGAGCATCCTGAGCACGATTTGTCTTTCTTTAAAGAAAACGACATTTTTCAAATGCTGTTATTTTGTAAGGCAGAAGAGGAAGAGCAATATAAGGCATTCTACAATGAGATTGACCTTGTCAGATGGCATGAGCTGTCAACAGATGTTCTGCCAAAAGGCGGATCAAAAGCTGAAGGCATCAAACGAGTCATCGAAAGACTTCCTTACGATCAAAAGGATACCATTGCCTTTGGAGACGGACTGAACGATAGAGAAATGATTTCGTTTGCTGGAACAGGCGTTGCGATGGGAAATGCTGTGAGTGAACTGAAAGCATTGGCTGATTTTGTGACAAAGCCAGTAGATGAGGACGGCATATTCCATGCAGTGACCCATCTTGGCCTTATTGAAGAATAAAAAAGAAGACCCTTAGATGTGGGGTCTTCTTTTTTATGTTATGATCTGCCGATCGCAACAGAGTTTTCTGGCTCAGCGAAAGGCTGATCCTTTTGAATATGATCATAAAACATAATGCCATTTAAATGGTCAATTTCATGCTGAAAGACAATAGCAGGGAATCCTTTTAGACGGATATCAATGTCCTCTCCTTCAAGCGTTGTGGCCTTGACCCTGATTTTTTGATATCGAGGAACAAATCCAGGGATGGCTTCATCAACTGATAAGCAGCCTTCACCAGTAGCTAAATAAGCTCTTTTGACTGAATGACTGACAATACGCGGGTTGAACAGAGCATAGCTGTATTCTTCTCCGTCTTCATCCTCACAATGAACTGCGATCATCCGTTTACTAATATTGATCTGCGGAGCAGCTAATCCAACGCCGGGTCTTAGTCCGTATTTTTCAGCAATATCAGCATCCTGACTGTTTTTGACGAATTCGATCATGTCAGCTAATTGCTGTTTTTCCTCCTCTGTCGGCGGGAGCTCGACCGCTTCAGCTGTTTGTCTTAAGACGGGATGTCCGTCCCTTACGATATCATCCATGGTAATCACAAAACTTCACTCCTATTTCCTTTGTATGTAAAGTATATAAAATGATACACAACATATGCAATGAAATAAAGAAGACCGGTCCTTTGAGACCGGTCAGAGGCTTAAACAGCCTTAGCAGCAGCCACCGCCGCCTAAGAATGCTGCGCCAACGATGATTAATAGGATGAAAAGCACAACGATTAAAGCGAATGTACGTCCGCCGCCGTATCCGCATCCGTATCCACCGCCATAACTTGGGTAACAACAGCCGCCGCCGTATCCATACCCGTAACCGCCGTATCCACCATACATACTTCCATGACTATAATTAGACATACTTTTGACCTCCTTTGGAAATACACTCGGCCTTTCATAAGTGAAGGCGAAGCGTGTAATATAAACTATGTATGAATGCACTATTTGTATAGTCATGAGCCTATTGCTTGAAAAAAATCTTCTCCGTCTCATCAGATTTATCTCTTTCCTTGTCACAAACGCCTATAAAAATTATAGTGGTATGTGGAGATGTAAAGGGGGACCTTGTGATGAGACAGATGAAAAGAAGCATGAAAGCAGGTGCTGCTTTAGCGGGGATATGTACCCTTTTGCTGACAGGATGCGGAGGTCAAAATCCATTCAATGACATGCAGGATGCGATGACGAAAATGAGTGAAAAAGAAGCTTCCTTCGAAAAAGAGCAAGGTACACTGCAAAGCTATGAGAAAAAAGAGCAGAAGCTGTATACAAAAATGATTCAAACAACAAAGGACCATACAAAAACAGTGTCAAGCCTTTCTGATCAGGCATTAGCATCGGCAGCGAAACGAGAAGAACATTTAAAAACAGAAAAAGACAGCATGGATGAATCGAAAAAAGAATTGAATACGGTAAAGGAATCTGCCGCACGATTGCAAGATGCCGAGTTAAAAGAGAAAGCAGATCAAACAGTCAAATCGATCGAGAAACGATATGCATCATATGATCAGCTATACAAGGAGTATCAAAAGGCGCTGAAACAAGATCAGCATTTGTATCAATCTTTAAAGAAAAAGGATCTAGGATATGAAGAGCTGAAGTCTAAGCTGAAGACCGTCAATCGTTCATATAGCAAAGTCAGAAAAGAAAGTAAGAAGTTCAATCGATATACAGATCAATTGAATGATCATAAAAAGGCTTTGTATAGAGCAGCAGAACAAGAGTCAAAAAAGAGCTGAAAAACAGCTCTTTTTTTATTTTTCGACAAAAACAAACATTTTCTATTGTAGTACAGTAGTACACTCTATACTAGTACAGATTAGGTTGTTTGTTAAACAGATTGATACAGTTCACCATAAAAAGTAAAGCGAATACATTTATTTAAATAAAGCCGTTAAATCAATTGACGGACTATTTTTCTTGTTGTAAACTATTCCTTGTTAACAGAAGTTGTATTAGTTTTTTGTGAACTATCGTTAATACAGTTAGAAGGACTCAAAAAAGAGTGGTCAACCTATGTTTCGACAACGATCTTAGTGGCTATTATATACAGGAGTCATATGAGTATTTTGGGTTATCCTATATCTGTATGTATAAATGGATTCACGACAAATGGACTGTTAAAAGAAAGGAAGAGGTGACTTTAGAATGGCTGCAAAAACAAAAAAAGCAATTGTTGATAGCAAAAAGCAATTTGATGCCATCAAAAAGCAGTTTGAAACGTTTCAAATTTTAAACGAAAAAGGCGAAGTCGTAAACGAAGCGGCAATGCCGGATCTTTCAGATGACCAATTAAAAGAATTAATGCGCCGTATGGTGTTTACACGTGTATTAGATCAACGTTCAATTTCATTGAACCGTCAAGGACGTCTTGGCTTCTATGCGCCAACAGCTGGACAAGAGGCTTCTCAGCTTGCAACTCACTTTGCACTTGAGAAAGAAGATTTCATTCTTCCAGGATATCGTGATGTACCACAATTAATCTGGCATGGTCTTCCGCTAACAAAAGCATTCTTGTTCTCTCGCGGACACTTTGTTGGTAACCAAATGCCTGATGATGTGAATGCACTTTCACCGCAAATCATTATCGGTGCACAAATCATTCAAGCTGCTGGTGTAGCTCTTGGTTTGAAAAAGCGCGGTAAAAAAGCTGTTGCAATCACTTACACTGGTGACGGTGGAGCTTCACAAGGTGATTTCTACGAAGGTATTAACTTTGCAGGGGCTTACAAAGCGCCAGCGATTTTTGTTGTCCAAAACAACAGATATGCGATCTCTACACCTGTTGAAAAGCAGTCTGCTGCACAAACAATTGCACAAAAAGCAGCTGCAGCTGGTATCGTAGGCGTACAAGTTGACGGTATGGATGCATTAGCTGTTTATGCAGCAACTGCTGAAGCTCGTGAGCGCGCTGTAAATGGTGAAGGTCCAACATTAATCGAAACTCTTACATTCCGTTACGGCCCACATACAATGGCTGGTGACGATCCAACAAGATATCGTACAAAAGAAGATGAAAACGAGTGGGAGCAAAAAGATCCATTGGTACGCTACCGCAAATTCTTGGAAAACAAAGGCCTATGGTCTGAAGAAGAAGAGAATAAAGTGATCGAAGATGCAAAAGAACAAATCAAACAAGCGATCAAAGAAGCTGACGAACAGCCTAAGCAAAAAGTCACTGACTTGATTGAAAACATGTACGATGTGAAACCATTCAACTTAGTTGAACAGCTTGAAATTTACAAACAGAAGGAGTCGAAGTAAGCCATGGCGCAAATGACAATGATTCAAGCGATCACTGATGCGTTACGCACAGAACTGAAAAATGACGAAAACGTTCTCGTTTTCGGAGAAGACGTTGGTAAAAACGGCGGCGTATTCCGTGCGACTGAAGGATTGCAAAAAGAGTTTGGTGAGGATCGTGTATTCGATACTCCACTTGCTGAATCTGGTATTGGCGGTCTTGCAATTGGCCTTGGACTACAAGAATTCCGCCCAGTAATGGAAATTCAATTCTTCGGATTCGTTTACGAAGTATTAGATTCTGTTTCTGGACAAATGGCTCGTATGCGTTACCGTTCTGGCGGACGCTGGCATTCTCCAGTGACAATCCGTTCTCCATTCGGTGGGGGAGTTCACACACCTGAGCTTCACGCTGACAGCTTAGAAGGTCTTATCGCACAACAGCCTGGTATCAAGGTTGTCATTCCTTCAACACCTTATGATGCAAAAGGACTTTTAATTTCTGCAATTCGTGACAACGATCCTGTAGTGTTCCTTGAGCATATGAAACTTTATCGTTCTTTCCGTCAGGAAGTTCCTGAAGAAGAGTACACAATTGAAATCGGTAAAGCTGACGTGAAACGTGAAGGTACTGACCTTTCAATCATCACTTACGGTGCAATGGTTCACGAATCACTAAAAGCTGCTGAAGAGCTAGAAAAAGAAGGCGTTTCTGCTGAAGTTATCGACCTTCGCACAGTAAGCCCGCTTGATATTGAAACAATCATCGCTTCTGTTGAAAAAACAGGACGTGCGATCGTTGTTCAAGAAGCACAAAAACAAGCTGGTATTGCTGCAAACGTAGTAGCTGAAATCAATGACAGAGCGATCCTTAGCCTGGAAGCACCAGTACTTCGTGTAGCTGCACCTGATACTGTATTTGCTTTCTCTCAAGCTGAGAGCGTATGGCTTCCAAACCATAAAGATGTACTTGAAACAGCGAAAAAAGTTCTTGAATTTTAATTAAATGACAGAGGGGAACAGAATTTATTTCTCTTCCCCTTTATCAATTACATGACCGTGTAAACATACACAACAAGGGTTCAACAAAATCTAGGAGGCGAAAAACAGTGGCATTTGAATTTAAACTTCCGGACATCGGAGAAGGTATCCACGAAGGTGAGATCGTTAAGTGGTTTGTTAAACCAAACGACGAAATCAATGAAGATGACGTTTTAGCAGAGGTACAAAATGATAAAGCAGTTGTAGAAATTCCTTCACCTGTTAAAGGAAAAGTATTAGAATTAAAAGTTGAAGAGGGAACAGTTGCAACTGTAGGACAAACAATCATTACGTTTGATGCACCTGGTTACGAAAATCTTCAATTTAAAGGCAGCGAAGAAGAAGGCGAAGCAAAAACTGAAGCTCAAGTACAAGGTACTGCTGAAGCTGGTAACGAGCCAGAGAAGAAAGAAGTAGCACAAGAAGAAGCGGCAGCAGCAACTGGTGCAGGCGCACAAGAGCAAGTAGATGCTGATCCAAACAAACGCGTGATCGCTATGCCATCTGTACGTAAATATGCTCGTGAAAAAGGCGTTGAAATTTACAAAGTTGCAGGTTCTGGTAAAAACGGACGTGTGTTAAAAGAAGATATCGACAGCTTCGTTAATGGTGGTTCTGCAGCCCCAGCAGCAGCACCTCAAGCAGCTGAAAGTGCGAAAGAAGAAGCAGCTCCTAAAGCGGCAGCAGCTCCAGTTCTTGAAGGAGAATTCCCAGAAACTCGCGAGAAAATGAGCGGAATCCGCAAAGCAATCGCGAAAGCAATGGTGAACTCTAAGCATACAGCTCCTCACGTAACATTAATGGATGAAGTTGATGTAACAAACCTTGTTGCTCATCGTAAACAATTCAAACAAGTTGCAGCTGATCAAGGAATCAAGTTAACTTACTTGCCTTACGTTGTAAAAGCTCTAACTTCTGCTTTGAAAAAGTACCCAGTACTTAACACTTCTATCGATGATAAAACGGATGAAGTTGTTCAAAAGCATTACTACAACATCGGAATTGCAGCTGATACTGAAAAAGGCTTGCTCGTTCCAGTTGTGAAAAATGCAGATCGCAAAGCAATTTTCGAAGTGTCTAACGAAATCAACGAGCTTGCAACAAAAGCACGTGATGGTAAATTGGCTCCAGCTGAAATGAAAGGTGCATCTTGCACAATCACAAACATCGGTTCTGCTGGTGGACAATGGTTTACTCCAGTCATCAACCACCCAGAAGTAGCGATCCTTGGTATTGGCCGTATCGCTGAGAAAGCGGTTGTTCGTGATGGCGAAATCGTTGCAGCTCCAGTCTTAGCTCTTTCCCTAAGCTTTGACCACCGTATGATTGACGGAGCTACTGCGCAAAATGCCCTTAACCACATCAAGCGTTTATTGAATGATCCACAATTAATTTTAATGGAGGCGTAATGTCATGGTAGTAGGAGATTTCCCAATCGAAACAGATACTCTTGTCATCGGTGCAGGTCCTGGTGGATATGTAGCTGCTATTCGTGCTGCACAGCTTGGACAAAAAGTAACAATCGTTGAAAAAGGAACACTTGGCGGTGTATGTCTAAACGTTGGTTGTATTCCTTCAAAAGCATTAATCAATGCTGGCCATCGTTTCGAAAATGCTAAGCATTCTGAAGACATGGGTATCAAAGCTGAAAACGTAACAGTTGATTTCACAAAAGTTCAAGAGTGGAAAGCTTCTGTTGTAAACAAATTAACAGGTGGAGTTCAAGGTCTTCTTAAAGGAAATAAAGTAGACATCGTTAAAGGTGAAGCTTATTTCGTAGACAGCAACTCTGTACGTGTAATGGATGAAAATTCAGCACAGACTTACACTTTCAAAAATGCAATTCTTGCTACTGGATCTCGTCCAATCGAATTGCCTACTTTTAAATACACAGACCGCGTGATCAACTCAACTGGTGCTTTAGCGCTTAAAGAAGTACCTAAAAAGTTAGTTGTTATCGGTGGTGGATACATCGGTACTGAGCTTGGTACTGCTTATGCAAACTTTGGAACAGAAGTTGTGATCCTTGAAGGTGGAGACGAAATCCTTCCAGGTTTCGAAAAGCAAATGAGCTCATTGGTTAAACGTAACCTGAAGAAAAAAGGAAACGTTGAAATCCATACAAACGCTCTTGCAAAAGGCGTTGAAGAAAAATCTGATGGTGTCACTGTTACATTCGAAGTAAAAGGTGAAGAAAAAACAGTTGATGCTGATTACGTACTTGTGACTGTTGGTCGTCGTCCAAACACTGATGAGCTTGGTCTTGAGCAAGTTGGTGTTGAATTGACTGACCGCGGAGTTGTCAAAACAGACAAACAATGCCGTACAAGCGTATCTAACATCTATGCAATTGGTGACATCGTTGATGGACCACCACTTGCACACAAGGCTTCTTACGAAGGTAAAATTGCAGCTGAAGCAATCGCTGGAGAGCCAGCTGAAATTGATTACCTTGGTATTCCTGCTGTTGTATTCTCTGAGCCAGAACTTGCAACTGTTGGATACACTGAAGCAGAAGCAAAAGCAGAAGGAATCGAAATCGTTGCAGCGAAATTCCCATTCGCAGCAAACGGACGTGCACTTTCTCTTGATGCAACTGATGGCTTCATGAAAATGATCACTCGTAAAGAGGATGGTCTAGTTATCGGTGCACAAATCGCAGGTGTTGGCGCTTCTGATATGATTTCAGAGCTTAGCCTTGCAATTGAAGCTGGAGTGACTGCTGAAGACATCGCTATGACAATTCATGCTCACCCAACATTAGGTGAAATTACAATGGAAACGGCTGAAGTAGCAATTGGAAGCCCAATCCACATCGTAAAATAATGAACCTATGAAACCCTCTCCTTGATGGAGAGGGTTTTTTTGCGCCCTGAACACCATATGAAAAACCCCTCATGAGGTGAGGGGTTTTTTCATATGGTTATATATAAGTGCAAGGAAAATATCATTAGTTTGTATTGACGCGGTCTAAAGCATGGCATAAGGGCGATAAGATCTCCTGTTTACTGCGAACATTTCCTTCAACCTTCACGATGACTTTTTCATCATTGACAAGTAAAATAGCCGGCAGTTCATCAACTTCATTTTTCCAGCCTTTACGATCTTCTTTCACAATCATTTTTGACATTTCCTTAGGGTATTCATTCTTTAAATCGAGGACTGCATCATAATAAGGGCTTTCTTTATCAAGGTTTTCTGCATCAGTAAAAAAGAGAATTCTCGGTTTTTGAATATGACTGACTTGGTCGGTCTGAGTCGGTATGATATACGCAAATGAGCATGAACTAAGTACAAAGAGCATGGGGAATATAATGAGAAGTGTCCTCATAAAATTCAATCTATTCACCTCAAAATCATTTGGGGTTGTCCCAACATTTTTAGGAGCTTGTTCCCTGTTAGTCACTCTAGTGTATCATGTCCCTTTTGACAATTTTCGATTGTTACTCAATTGTTACAGAATTGATATGAAGCAAAATACAATTGAAACGTTCCCTCAATATGATGAGAAAAAAGCACATATTTATAAAAAATGATTAAATGTGTCATACAATTAACCGTTGACAACTTAAATGTGACATCATATTATAGAGATAAGAAATAGATCAAACGCTTTCAAACTATGAATGAAGAAAAGGGGAATGTACGTGGGTACAATTATTTGTCAAGATTGCAATGAAACCATTGATCAATTTGAAAATGAAAAAGTGACAACGCTATACGGAACGTGCGGTCACTGTCATTGCTGTGATGAAGCCTCTGAATAAATAAAAAAAGCATGCAGCTCCATTTGGGGCTGCATGTTTCTTTTTTATAAAATTGGTTTTTGTTCCTTAATCACACGGATCATTTCAAGCGTTGAATCTTCAGGTCCTTGGACAGGGAGGCCAATTTCAATATTTTTAAAGATATACGATATATTTTCTTCTGTGATAATTTCACCTGGTATAAAAATTGGAATACCTGGCGGATATACCATCACAAACTCTGCGGTGATGCGGCCGACTGCTTCCTTAAAAGGAACGACTTCTGTTGTGGCATAAAAGGCGTCACGCGGCGTCATAGCAAGCGATGGGATATCAGGCAGCAGTACCTCTGTTACCGCTTGTTTGCCGCCATCACGAGTAGAGACTGCGGCAATTTCCTGCATCGCCGTCACGAGCGTATCAATTGTCTCATCTGAATCGCCAGGGGTTACGATACATAAGATATTGTAAAGGTCAGAGAGCTCTACTTCAATTCGATAGCTTTCTCTCAGCCATTTTTCGACATCATGTCCGTTTAACCCAAGGTCTTTAATGGAGATAATTAATTTCGTTGGGTCATAATCGTAAGTAGAAGCTGAACCGAGTATTTCCTTGCCAATGCAGCTAATGCCGTCAATTTGATTCAAGCGGTTTCTAGCTGATTCAGCCAAACGAATGGCTTCATCAGCTAGTGCCTTTCCTTCAGTGGCTAATCGTTTTCGAGCGACATCCAGTGATGCTAAGAGCAAATAAGAAGTGGACGTTGTCGTCAGCATACTCAAAATTGATTGCACACGGTCTTTTGAAACAAGCCCTTCCTTCATATTTAAAATAGAGCTTTGCGTAAGAGAGCCGCCAAGTTTATGGACACTTGTTGCTGCCATGTCGGCACCTGCCTGCATCGCAGAGAGGGGAAGGTCATCATGAAAATGGATATGCACACCGTGTGCTTCATCGACAAGGACAGGCACAGCAAATGAATGGGCAATGTCTACGATTGATTTTAAGTCTGCTGAAATACCAAAATACGTTGGATTAATGACAAGTAAACCTTTCGCATCTGGATGCTCAGTGAGCGCCTTTTTGGCTGATTCAGGTGTAATACCGTGAGAGATGCCAAGCTCTTTGTCTATTTCTGGGTGAATAAAAACAGGAATGGCGCCAGAAAATACAATCGCGGACATAATTGATTTATGAACGTTACGAGGAACGATAATTTTATCTCCAGGTCCGCATACCGTCATCACCATTGTCATGATGGCGCCGCTTGTTCCTTGAATAGAGAAAAACGTATGATCAGCACCGAAGGCTTCAGCAGCAAGCTCCTGTGCTTCTTTTATCATCCCTCGAGGTGAATGTAAATCATCGAGAGGTTCTATATTAATGAGGTCAATGCTTAATGCATTGTCGCCAATGAATGCTCTAAATTCAGGATCCATTCCGGCTCCTTTTTTATGGCCTGGAATGTGAAATTGGACTGGATTGGTTGCTGCGTGTTTTTTTAGTCCAGTGTATAAGGGTGTATCATGTTGTGACAATTGCTTTCCCACCTTCATCGAAATACCTGCTATTATTGTGCCAATTACAGCAGATTTCATTGCATAAAACAAAAGAATTATATTATGAACTGATCGGAATGTAAAGCATAAAATCAATCGGTTTCTGATCAAACAGATGCTATAATAAAAGTTCAAATCAGAAATGAGTATTAAAGTGAGGGACAAGTAAATGGAATATCAATATCCAATGGATGTCGACTGGACGACAGAGGAAAAGATTGCGGTCATTTCATTTTTTCAGGCTGTTGAAAAAGCCTACGAAAAAGGAATTGCGAAGCAGGAGTTATTAGACGCTTATAAACGATTTAAAGAGGTTGTGCCATCAAAAGCAGAGGAAAAAACGCATTGTGCGGCGTTTGAAAAGGGAAGCGGGTATTCCCCTTATCATGCAGTAAAAACCGCAAGAGAGGCAGAAGAGACTGCTATTATACGCATGTAAAAAACGAGCCTAAAAGGGCTCGTTTTTTCATACAGATTCTTTCTGTGTAAAACGGTATAGATACGTCAATGTGCGGAAGGCATTTTCGATTTTCGAGAGGAATTCTTCATTATTCATTTGCACGACTTCTTCTCTAGGCAGCTGAATGCCGCAAAGAAGCTCGGCTTTCTTGACTGTTTGAACACGTTCAAACAGCGTTTTCAGCTGTTCGGAATCTAGTTCGCTGTGACGCATGACATCTGGTTTCATATGATCTTTAGACCAAACAAAATCTTGCGGTATTTTCTGCTGGATGGTGTCTAGCTCCTTTTCAAATAGCTGGCCGTACTCACCTTTTACTGGAGATTCATAAATGAGTGCAAACCAGACAAAGACATGTGTTTTCCAAAGCCCGATTTGAAAATGAGGGAGTTTTTTGTATCCGCGCTTACTGTTTGCAAAAGCAACCCACGTATCATTTGGCGGGTTAACAGATCTTCTAGCATGCTTTGCAACGTGTACAAACATTTCGTCTCCTGTAATAGAAGAAAGAAGTGGTGCAAAATGTTCGCCAAGTGCCTCAAGCTTTGGACGGACTCTTTCTTTTAATACAGTCATTCGTTCATCTAAACCATCAACTGTGAATGTTTCAAAATCTTCATCTCTAAAACGCATTTCACTCATGTTATGCCTCCTGTATCTTTTCGCTGATCATATTTTATCATAGCTTGGGTCAAGCTCAAAAAAAGATGCACCGTTAGATCAAAGTTTATGAAGGTCGTGGCGCAGCGTTTAAAATCATCAATTTTGTGGTACATAATAAATAGGTAAAGACACAATTTTCAGAATGTCGTTGCGGTTATGCGATCGCTTCATACGATATAAGCAAGAACCATTTCTCTTATCGATTGAATTTTTTATCAATGAAAACTGACAAGGAATGAATCATTCTCTGGAAGGGGCGTTGACCAATGAAGCAAATCGTGAAGCAGGGGTATAGGCAGGAGAAGAAGAATCGCATCGCTGTGTGGAGATTAGAGGTTGATTATGAGCTTTCTACGCTTCATGAAGCCATCGAGCATAAAGATGACATCCAAATCGAACGCAGCAAACGAAAGCTTGAGCGCCTAAGAAAAGAATGGGAGCAGCTTCAAGGGTAAAACAGCGTGAGGTAAAAACGAACCAATTCATCGGTTCGTTTTTGTATGAAGCTGCTTTTTTCTTGCTTTTACGTACATAATATCAGTATGCTATTACAAATAGGTCCTACATAGAAAAGAGGTTTACAATCTGATGACAAACTGGGTGGAAATTGACCGTCTTGCAAAGCTCTGGGTAAAAGAAGCAGGGAGCCGTATTAAAGCGTCCATGCAGGAAGGTCTATCAATTGAAACAAAATCAAATCCAAATGATCTTGTCACGAATATCGATAAAGAAACAGAGCGTTTTTTTATTGAAAAAATACAGTCGACATTTTCAGACCATCACATTTTAGGAGAAGAGGGACAAGGGGAAGAGGTGACCTCACTCGATGGGATTGTGTGGATTATTGATCCGATCGATGGCACAATGAACTTTGTCCATCAAAAACGCAACTTTGCCATTTCAATCGGGATATTTGAAAATGGTGTTGGGAAAATCGGTCTTATTTATGACGTTATTCATGACGAGCTCTACCATGCCATCAAAGGAGAAGGAGCTTATATGAACGATACCCTGCTCCCTCGATTAAAAGATGTGGAAATTGAAAAAGCCATTGTGGGGATTAATCCGACATGGGCGATCGAAAGCCCTTATTTTGACGCCAAACCATTTGCCCGTCTTGTGCGTGATGTGAGAGGGACACGAACGATTGGATCCGCTGCCCTTGAGCTTGCTTATATTGCAAGCGGCAGAAGTGACGCATATGTCACGTTAAGGCTTGCGCCATGGGATTATGCAGCGGGCTGCGTACTGCTTGATGAAGTAGGGGCTGTTTACTCAAATATTCACGGAGAACGTCTTACGTTCCTAGATAAAAACAGCATAGTCGCCGGAAATCGATCCATTTGTGAAAAAATCTTGCATGATTACATAAAAGGAAGCGGAAATAAAAAATAAACAGAATCACTTCATGAGAATGAAGTGATTTTTTGTTTTTCCTGAAACTTTTTGGTAAGGCGAATGTCTATACGAATGAGGCCTTAATTTTATGTAAAGGATTGTGTATCAATGTTTGATTTGTTTAGTGATTTATCGCTCCATTTTGAAAGGTATTTTATTTTAAATGAGTATAGTATCCGCATCATTCAATGGTGTGTACTTGGACTATTTGTTCTTTTCATGACACTTCCGCTATGGAAAGAAAAGAAGAGTGGTTATGTATTTTATGGTGGAATCGTATTAAGAGTTGTTCTGCTTGGCGGAATGACAGTTGAAATGATCCACCAAGTCCTAGCTAGACAGTATACGATCGAAACATTTGAAGTGCTGACAGATTTCATGCAATTTCTCATTTATGGGTATGTTTTGCTCGCATCACTTTACTATGTCATTTCTCTTCCTTATTTAAAAAATAAAGGTATGTTTTTTGCTTTTGATTTATCTGTGTTACTTCTGCCTTTATGTCAAACCGTGTTTATTGTGTTTGCTGAAAGCAAAAAGTTCTTTCTTAGTGGTGATATGGATCTAGTATGGAGAGATCTGATTACTATTTTGCTTATGGCTGGCTTTGCCGCTTTGGTGCTGCACCTTTTCTTTCGCTTGTTTTGGCACTGGAAGTGGAAGGAATTGCTTTTATTCTATGGTTTGATTTTTGCAGCCTTGCTTTATATATTTTATCCTTCTATTTCGAAGTATGAACTTCAATCTACATTTAAATCGATTGTCATTTTAGCGGCAGCAGCAGGAAGCTTTATGACGATTTATTTGTTATCTGCTTTACTGCGGGACAAAGTGAGATTAAGGCAGTGGGGCGCCGGTTGTATAGCTGTCTTTTTTCTGCTATTACTCAATCCGATTATTAATATCCCTCATACCATGTTCCAATTCACCAAAACGGAATTGGTAGATACTTTCTCGGAAGAATATCGCCCTTTATCAGCAGCAAGTGCAAAAGCATTCGCTTCAAAGTTTGTACCGGAGAATCAATCGCTGTATTTAAATGCTAGTCATCAGCCTATCCCTTATCATTACGTGTTTGCAGATGATCAGTATGAAGTGAATATTTCTCCGTTTACAGGTGAATTAAGCGAATATTCTTATCGAGGTCGTGTAGAGGGAAAGGAACTGACCGATAAAGAATATAGGCAAAAGACCATTGAATTTTTCGAAAGAAGCGGAAGGTCAATAGATCTCAATCGCATTCAATTGACTGTACAAAAAGAGGATGGAGAGACGAACGTTCTTCTTCTGCCAAAAATGTCTCAGAATGAAGAGGACAGTTTAGCGTCTGCCACCTGGGAAAAAGGGACGCTTCGACAAGCGCAATACGTAAACGCCATCTTTCAATTAAAGGATATTGACGGAATCCATTTAACAGAAACGGAGATAAAAAACAGGATCAACAGTATTTATAAACATTTAAACCTCAAGCCGCCAGCTTATCAAATCACAGGCATTGATGAATTTTATTTTGATTGGCAGCATGAAGTGAGGGTCACAACAAAAGATCAATCGGAGTTTCTGTTTAATGGCTCATTAAATGAAGTCATCAGCTTCAAGCTGTCAAAAGCGTTTCTTCAACAGAAAAAAGGGAACGTCAGCGATGAAGATTTGTTAAAGATCATAGGGAAAACACCAAAAGACATAAGGAAAGAAATAGGCACTAGTGAAAGTAAACAATATACATTTAAACGCTCCTCTCATGTCGTCAATCTGTTTAAAGGGGATGATGGAATTGAGTTGAGAGTGCAAGTTGCTTCTTCTATCCCGCACGCAGTATCTAATCAAGATCGTGAGGACGTCTATCAGCAAGTACTTAAAAGGTATAAACCATATACGATCTATAAAAAGCAAATAAAACCTGTGAGAATGATCGACAAAGAAGGGAACATCGACATTTCATGGCTTGTCATCATACAAACCTTCGGATCAAATGAGCATAAAATCTATGAAGTGAATGGACGAACAAAAGAGGTGCATCGTTTTGACAGATAAAGAAAAACAAGCCATCTTTCAAGACTTATATGAACTGTATCAAGAAGGGGATCTGGGAGACGAGGCAGCTAGCTGGATGAAGGCACACGAACAGCAATTTCAGCATGCGGTCACGGGTGAAAAGCAGCCCTCAGCGCCGATGGAAGGTCAGAAGGACTATGACGAGTTAAAACGCATGAAAGGGTTTATTTACTCGTTATACTTCTTTTTTATCGTTTTATCGATTTGGATGACTGTGTGGTTTTATTTTTGATGTCCAAACCAGCAGAGCAAATTGAAAAAATCTATCAAGAATATTTTCAGGAAATCACTAAATATTTATATCGCCGGACGGGAAATATGGAAACAGCCAAGGACCTTGCACAGGACGTATTTATGAAGGCACTGCATGGGTTGTCCTCCTTTAAGGGACATTCAAGTATGAAAACATGGCTTTATACCATTGCGTATCACACATTTGTGAATGATTATCGCCGAAAAGTAAAATGGACTTTTACGAACGTAGAGGAAATGGATTTCTTAGAGCAGCAGTCGTTCACGACACCAGAAGATCACATTGAAAAACAAGCTGATATAGAAAGGCTGTGGCATCATATTTATCAGCTGAAGGATTCCTACCGGGAGGTCCTCATTTTAAGAGATATTCAAGAATTGTCATATGAAGAAGTAGCTGAAATTTTGAATTGGACTTTATCTAAAGTCAAAACAACCCTTCATCGAGCCAGATTAGAGCTGAAGCGAATGCTACATTGTGAGGAGTTCAATAAATGAGCTGTTATTTGATTGAAGAAATGTTACCACTTTATATAGAGGGGGACACAAGTGCAGAAACAAATAAAATTGTTGCAGAGCACTTACAATCCTGCGAGAGATGCCAACACCTTTATCACGAAATGAAAGAGCCAATAACCCTTATACAAACTCCTGATCTCATGCCATATATAGATGAAAAGGAAGAAAGAAGAAAATTTGAAAAGCGCTACTATGGCAAGCTGTTATATCGAGCAAGTATCGCATTTGGTATAGGATACGCCATGATGATTATTCTTTATTGGCTGAAATAAAAAACCCCCATCTGGATAAACCAGGTGGGGGTTTTTCTAGCTTAGCTTAATTTTTCTTTCGCAATTTGAACTGCATCATAAAACGTTTTTAATTGCTCTTGAGGAATTTTCTTAAGCATTTGGTTGAAAACAAGTAATTCAGTAGAGCTGAATCCAAGACCTTTTGCGATTTTTGAATCAATCACAACGTTTCCTTTTTTGTCTAGAACAAGGGCATCACCAGCAAGATCAGCAATTCTGATCACTGATTTGAAAAGCTTTTCGAATTTAGCCGCTTCTTCTTTTGTAAGACCAAGTTCAACAGCTTTTGCTGCATCAAAAACCAATTTCCCTTTTTCGTTTTTAGTTATGCTTTCACTGAAAACGATTGTAAGAACAGCTGCGCGATCTAAGAATTTCTCAGCAGTCGCCGCTTCTTCTTCAGTTAGTCCGAGCTCAACAGCTTTTTTCACATCAAATGTGTAGTTGTTGTCTTCCTCAACAAATGAATTGATGAGAATGTTGATGACACGCTCGTTTTTCTCCAATAATTCTTTAATGATTTGCTGCTGTTCAAAAGGAATGCCTTTGAAAGTTGCAGCGCTTGCTTGCCCAGGAGCTACTGTTGTGAAAGTAAGAATAATAGCTAAAGCGAAAAATACAACAGAGCTGAGCGATTTGCTCAAAAACTTCTTCATGCTTCTTTTCTCTCCCTTTTCTGTTAAATTTTGTTGCAAGAAAAGCATACCATGAGAAACTTTGTGGAAGAATAGGAAAATTGTAACTTTATGTTTGATTTTGGAGAACTATAAAAGTTCTTGTCGAAAAATGGAGGGGTTCAGATTACTTATTTTTGTCAAGCCTTCAATATACGTTTCGTCTGATGAATGGAGCTTTCATAGGTGAATTGTCTTGTTTTTACTCAAAATAAAAAGCCTTCTACATGTAGAATGTAAAAGGCTTTTACCTAATTTTATGATTGCACGTTTAATTTTCTTTTTAATGTAAATCCTGTACCCATGAAAATCATGGCGAATACAATGCTTAGACATATGCCCAGTATGTTTTTTTCTGCAAGAGTTACCCCAATAAACGCCATACTGACAACTGCAAGTAATGCACATAATAATAGAAGCCATTTGATTTGTTTCATATGTCCCCATCCCTTTTTTTAGAGTTAATATAAGTTTACAGAAAAACGATCGGCATTTAAAGGGGATTGTGATATAATATGAAAGTTATCTAATTATTTTAGGAGATGAAAATGTGAAACTTCGAAAAGACCTTCGCAACATCGCAATTATTGCCCACGTTGACCATGGTAAAACGACGCTTGTTGACCAATTGCTCCATCAAGCTGGTACTTTCCGTGCGAATGAAAATATCGCTGAGAGAGCCATGGATTCAAATGATTTAGAGCGAGAGCGCGGTATTACAATTTTAGCTAAAAATACTGCGATAAATTATAAAGATACACGCATTAATATTTTAGATACACCAGGACACGCCGATTTCGGTGGTGAAGTTGAGCGTATCATGAAAATGGTAGATGGTGTACTCCTTGTTGTGGATGCTTATGAAGGCTGTATGCCTCAAACACGCTTTGTGCTGAAAAAAGCACTTGAGCAAAACTTAACACCAATCGTTGTCGTCAATAAAATTGACCGTGACTTTGCTCGTCCGGCTGAAGTAGTCGATGAAGTGATTGACTTGTTCATTGAATTGGATGCAACAGAAGAACAGCTTGAGTTCCCAGTTGTCTATGCATCAGCAATCAATGGTACAGCAAGTAACGATGCGAGCAAACAAGATGAAAACATGGAATCTTTGTTTGAAGCTATTGTGAACCATATTCCTTGTCCGGTTGATAACCATGAAGAGCCGCTTCAATTCCAAGTGGCGCTACTTGATTACAATGATTATGTTGGCAGAATTGGAATTGGCCGTGTATTCAGAGGAACAATGCAAGTAGGACAGCAGGTAGCCTTGATGAAAGTCGACGGCACTGTGAAACAATTCCGTGTAACAAAGATCTTTGGTTTCCAAGGGTTAAAACGAGTGGAAATCAACGAAGCGAAAGCGGGAGATCTTGTCGCTGTATCTGGAATGGAAGACATCAACGTAGGTGAAACGGTTTGTCCGGTAGAACACCAAGAGGCACTTCCAATCCTTCGTATTGATGAGCCGACACTTCAAATGACGTTTGTTGTAAACAACAGCCCATTTGCAGGCCGTGAAGGAAAATACGTGACATCACGTAAAATCGAAGAGCGTTTAGAGCAGCAGCTTCAAACAGACGTCAGTCTTCGTGTGGATCCAACTGATTCACCTGATGCTTGGGTTGTTTCTGGACGCGGAGAGCTTCACTTATCCATTCTCATTGAGAATATGAGACGTGAAGGATTTGAATTACAAGTATCGAAGCCAGAAGTTATTGTAAAAGAAGTTGATGGTGTTCGATGTGAGCCTGTAGAGCGCGTTCAAATTGATGTACCAGAAGAGCATACTGGCTCTGTTATGGAATCAATGGGTGCAAGAAAAGGTGAAATGATTGACATGATCAACAATGGTAACGGTCAAGTTCGCCTGATCTTTACAGTGCCATCACGTGGTTTAATTGGATACACAACTGAATTTCTTTCATTAACTCGTGGTTTTGGTATTTTGAACCATACGTTTGACAGCTACCAGCCAATGCAGTCTGGTCAAGTCGGCGGACGCCGTCAAGGTGTACTTGTTTCAATGGAAACAGGTAAAGCGACTGCTTACGGAATCCAAGGTGTTGAAGAGCGCGGTGTGATCTTCGTTGAGCCAGGTACTGAAGTATACCAAGGCATGATTGTTGGGGAGCATAACCGTGAGAACGACCTTGTTGTAAACGTAAGCCGTATGAAACAACAAACAAACGTACGTTCAGCGACGAAAGATCAAACGGTTAGCATGAAAAAACCTCGTATTATGTCACTTGAGGAATCTCTTGAGTACTTGAATGAAGACGAATACTGTGAGGTTACACCTGAATCCATTCGTCTTAGAAAGAAAATTTTAGACAAAAACGAACGTGAGAAAGCAGCGAAGAAGAAAAAGCTAGCAGGATTATCTTAATTCCATGAAGAATTAAAAAGATAGAACCCTGAAAGATAAGGGGAGGGAATCTTTTTGAATGATCAGGAAGTAAGTGAAAATCTATCCTTTTTCGCGATGCTGTTTCGTGTCGATGAAAATCCGCAAACAGGGATGTGGCTCCTATATGGCACCATCCTTGTTTTAGCGATTATTGTTTTTAAGCTCGGCTTTGCAAGACGTTTACCGATTTTAAAAGCGCTCGTGATTTATTTGTTTTTGATTTTTGGCTGCACGTTTCTCACATTTCTAGGAATCTTCCTGCCAGTAGCGGAAGGCCTTGTTGTGGCAGCTGCCATTTTGATTATTTATAAAATACGGCTGCATCGTGCGAAAAAAGAAGGAACAGTCAATACGTAAAAAAAGACCTGAACATGTGTCAGGTCTTTTTTTATGTCTTTTGTTCTTTCTTTCCTTTTTTCTTCTTTTTCTCTTTTGTCGCAGGATCCTGATAAAGAGAGAATCTGCCGGTTTTGATGCGAGCTTCTGTCTTTATTTTAATGCGTTCTTGGCAGTCATCGCACAAATATGTATGAATTGGCCGGTTTCTTAACCGTTTCGCAACGAGTGTATCATCATCAATGGTTTCAAGCTTTTCACATAATGAGCACTTCACTCTCATCATTTTCACCTCACTTTATTGCATTTATTATAGCATGTTTTCCAGCCACTTAAAATCAGCGTAGAAAAAGGCTTATATCACAGGAGATATAAGCCGTTCTCATTATTTCTTTTGATTCATATGATGATTTGATTGGTCGTTTTGATTTTTTTCTAACTGTTTTTGATCTTGTTCTTTGAGCTGATTATTCGGATCATTTGTCGGATCCTTTTCGTTACGGTCGATCTCATTTTTCGGCATCTCTGGCATCACGCGGCCGACAATGGCAGCCAGTTCATCCATAATACCGCTTACAGGACGGCCTGCTTGAATTTCTTTGCCCATTTCTTTTAAACGGCTGACTGTATCCGGATCAGCAACCACAACAGCATTTGCACCTTCCGGGTCATTTCTCAGCGCTTTTGCAACTGAATATTTAATGGTTTCTACTTTGCTTCTATCTAAATCATCTTTTACATCAATACCAACAACAGCATAGCGGCCGATGACGATTGCTGTTGCATCATTGACATCTGCTACGTGCTCTGTCACATTGACAAGATGCTGCGCAACATCTGTGGATGGGCGGGCTTGATCTGTCTTTTTCTTCGATGAGTCAGACACCCTTACTAAGTGCTGGCGTCCATCTTGCTTGTCCAGCGCCTCTGGCTTTTCCTGCTGCTGGCAAGCTCCTAACAGAATGATCGTTTGAATCATGAATAATGTTAAAAATAGTCGCATCTAAATTCCCTCCTTCACAAACTGCATGATTTATTTTATTGTTGAATTAACCTTCTAACTTTATTCATGAAAACATATATTTTAACAATCGTTTTGGGAAAGACAAGGATGAATGAAACCCCGATCAGGAGGCGAAGGACCTGAGTAAAATTTATGTATTAGACACAAATGTGTTATTACAGGATCCGAATTCAATCTTTTCATTTGAAGACAACGAGGTCGTCATTCCGGCCGTTGTGTTAGAAGAAGTAGACTCGAAAAAGAGATACATGGACGAGGTTGGGCAAAACGCTCGGCGCGTCTCACGTTTAATCGACGGTTTGAGATCGAAAGGGAAACTCCATGAAAAAATTACGCTAGAGTCAAAAGGAACGCTGCGCATCGAGCTGAATCATCGCTCTTTCCATGAACTTCAAGAAATTTTCATTGAAAAAACGAACGATAATCGGATTTTGGCTGTCGCGAAAAATTTGAGCTTAGAGGAAGAAACAAAGCCTCACGGCCGGCCAGTTATTTTGGTCAGTAAAGATGTCTTAGTCCGGGTAAAGGCAGATGCTATAGGCCTCCAAGCTGAAGACTTCTTAAGTGACCGTGTGCTGCAAAACGAAGACATTGATAACGGCTATCATGAGCTCTATATTCCGACGGAGCAATTGAATACATTTTATAAACAAAGCCAATTGCCGATAAAAGAAGTCACGAGTGTAGCATTAAACCCTCATCAGTTTGTCATTATGAAGGGGAATGAAGGCGGTTCTGCTTTAGGAATGCTTGATCAAAAAGCAGAGAATGTGAAACGGCTCATTTATGATCAAGAGCATGTTTGGGGAATTCGTCCGAAAAATGTTCAGCAGACGATGGCACTAGAGCTGCTATTGCGCCGTGATATTCCCCTCGTGACATTGATCGGAAAAGCGGGAACTGGTAAAACACTCCTTGCACTGGCTGCCGGATTAATGCAGACAGAGGACCTCGGGATGTTTAAAAAACTGATCGTCGCCCGTTCAATTGTTCCTGTCGGCAAGGACTTAGGCTACTTGCCAGGTGAAAAGGAAGAGAAACTCAGACCATGGATGCAGCCGATCTATGACAATCTAGAATTTTTATTTAATACAAAAAAACCTGGTGAACTTGATGCGATTTTGGCGGGCATTGGTTCGATTCAAGTGGAAGCTTTAACGTATATACGCGGAAGAAGTATCCCTGATCAATTTATTATCATTGATGAGGCGCAGAATTTAACGAAACACGAGGTGAAAACATTATTAACGCGAGTCGGAGAGGGAAGTAAAATTGTGCTTATGGGGGACCCAGAGCAGATCGATCATCCTTATTTAGACAGCTTAAATAATGGGCTTACGTATGTCATTGAGCGGTTCAAAGGACAGCAAATATCTGGACATGTCAAGCTTGTCAAAGGAGAAAGGTCTGGACTTGCACAGCTTGCAGCTGATTTGCTGTAGTCCAGACCCTCTGTCTTATGTAATGATGAGCTCTTTGACACCTTTTATCGGCTGAGTGAGGTTGGACTGATCCGCGAAATAAACGTGGATTGGTCCTTCTTCAGTTATAGGCTTCCCATTTTGGCTGAAGTGTGCAATGCTTTCCATTGCCTGAGAAAGCGGAACAGAAATTGTTCCTGTTTCTGTGACAAATTCGCATGTATCTGCATGTTCAAGCGGTTCTGCATTTTTCAGCATATCACCCAGCTTCATTCCGAAGCTGCCTGTGACGAGTCTTTCCTTTTCGTACTTCTTCTCTGTTTTTAAAGTGGGTGGAAGTGTTTGTCCTTCTCTGATCACCCGCTCTTGGTCAAGCTCCTGATCCAGCTGACTTTCTTCATTTGCTGCACTTTTTTCAAAAAATGAATCCATTAAAAATTTGCGGTCATCAAAAATCCATACACTTGGATCAATGGTGATCTTGTACTTTACGTTCCCCTTAATTTGAATGATGCTCATGTTCAAGACAACCCCTTTCCACCATAAATTATAGAAGTTTTCGCCTGCTTTGTCACTTTCATAAACATGCATCTCCTTGTACACACTAATCTTACATGAAAGATAGGGAGGATATTGGGCATGGCATGTCGCGACAATGAAGAGCTTCAGCGATTTGTAGAAGAAGCAAAAAAAGTGGCCAAAGATGGCAAAGTAGCATCCTATATTCCCGCTCTCGCCAAAGCGGATCAGACGGATTTATCTGTGGCTGTGTATCATGTGAGTAATACTTGCCACTCGGCAGGAGATGTAGATAAACGCTTTACTCTGCAAAGTATTTCAAAAGTATTAGCCCTTGCGCTCGTACTCTCAGAAGAAGGGCCAAAAAAAGTTTTTCAATTTGTTGGCCAAGAGCCTACAGGTGACCCGTTTAATTCAATGATTAAGCTGGAAACAGCAAGTCCGAATAAGCCGCTGAATCCAATGATTAATGCAGGAGCGCTTGCAGTCACAAGCTTAATAAGAGGTGCGACGCCGCAAGATCAGCTAAACCGCCTGCTTGGCTTTATTAGAGAGCTTGCAAATGATAAAAGCATTACATACTGCAAGGAAACAGCCGCATCCGAATTCGAGACATCTATGATTAACCGGGCTATGTGCTATTATATGAAGCAATATCATATTATTAGAGGGAATGTAGAAGAGGTCATGGACGTGTATACGAAACAATGTGCCATCATGATGAACAGCTTAGATTTGGCGAAAATTGCTTGTGTTTTTTCATTAGATGGCAGACATCCAGAGACGGGGCAGCAAATTCTTTCAAAAGATGTCGCTAGAATTTGTAAAACCTTTATGGTGACGTGCGGCATGTACAATGCAAGCGGGGAGTTTGCCATTAATATCGGCATACCCGCTAAAAGCGGTGTTTCAGGCGGGATTATGGGAGCGGCTCCATATGATTTTGGGATCGGAATTTTTGGTCCTGCACTGGATGAAAAAGGGAATAGTATTGCTGGGATTAAGCTGCTTGAGCTCATGAGTGAAAAATATGAGATGAGTATCTTTTAATGATGAATGTCTTCTTTTTATTTTTACAAAGCGAACTGTACAAATCTGCTTGCAATTTTGGGCGTTTCGCTTTATGATAAATAGAAGAATTAGGTACTCGCCTGGGGAACGGAGGGATACTTTTGGCGTCAGAAATTTTAGTCGATCATCGGCAAAAAGCACTGGCTTTATTAAAATTGGATGCAGATAAAATTTTAAAATTGATCCAAGTGCAAATGGACAACTTAACGATGCCGCAATGTCCTCTTTATGAAGAGGTTTTAGATACTCAAATGTTCGGATTATCGAGAGAAATTGATTTCGCTGTCCGGCTTGGATTAGTTGATCAACATGAAGGTAAGAAACTACTCGATAAACTTGAGAGAGAGCTTTCCGCACTTCATGATGCGTTCACAAAAAAATAATGATTGAAAACTCAAACTTCCACAACTAAGTTTGAGTTTTTTTGTCCTCTATTTTCTTTTGATGGATTAACGGCAAACGGACTTGATTCTTTCATGAATGACGAACAATATAAAAGAGGTAAAACGGGATCAAACGGAGAAAATGTAGTAGAATAAGAACAGCTAAGAAGATATCAAGCAGTAGAAACAGACGTTAGGAAGAGGATTATATGTTAAAGAGAATGCTAAAATCGTATGACTACTCATTATTGTTCGCCATTATCTTAATCAGCGCATTCGGTTTGGTTATGGTGTATAGCTCAAGTATGATTACATCTGTTATCAGATACGATGCCGCGCCAGATAACTTTTTTAAGAAACAGCTCTTATTTATGATTGTTGGAGCAGCCATCTTGATCTTTACAGCATTAGTTCCATATCAGCTGTTTTCAAATAAGAAATTCCAGATTGGTATGCTGCTGCTTTCAGTTTTTTCCCTCATCTATGTGTATTTTGGCGGTCATATTGCAGGGAACGCAAGAAGCTGGATCAAATTAGGACCTTTTAGTCTTCAGCCAGCTGAATTTGTGAAGATTGTCGTCATCATCTATCTTGCTGCGGTGTATGCCAAAAAGCAGCATTATATTGATCATATTTTAAGAGGTGTTACGCCTCCGATCGTGATTGTCTCTATCCTGTGCGGATTTATCATTTTGCAGCCAGACTATGGGACAGCCTTTATCATTGGCATGATTGCCCTTGCGATGATTTTATGCTCAGGTTTTAGCGGCAAAACGCTAGCGAAGCTGCTCGCGCTATTTAGTGCAGTAATGGTCGTCGTGACCCCATTTATTATTCTTTTTTGGGATAAAATTTTCACGCAAAATCGTCTCGGACGTTTTGAGAGTTTCCAAGATCCATTTAAAGATGCAGGGGCTACTGGGCATCAATTGATTAATTCATATTATGCCATTGGATCAGGCGGCTTTTTTGGACTCGGTCTAGGAGAAAGCGTTCAAAAGTACGGATATCTGCCAGAACCGCACACAGACTTTATCATGGCAATTATCTCAGAAGAGCTTGGTTTTTTCGGCGTGTTTTTCGTTATCGCTCTTCTTGGTTTCATCGTCGTGAAAGGTTTTTATATTGCGAGAAAGTGTGAAGATCCGTTTGGAAGTTTGCTTGCAATAGGAATTTCCTCCATGATTGCGATCCAAACTTGTATCAATTTAGGCGGTGTTTCAGGTCTTATTCCAATCACTGGGGTGACACTTCCGTTTATCAGCTACGGGGGATCGTCCATCATTTTACTTAGCATCTGTATGGGCATGCTGCTGAATATCAGCATGTTTACTGAATATAAAGAGCGTTACAAAAAGAAAAAATCAATGAGCAAACCATCGGTTGAAAAAAATGGATTGCAGAAAACTTTGAATCTTTAGAAAACAAAAGTGTACAGTTTTCATTTCTTCCTTTATTATAGAGTACATATAAAATTTTAAGGGATATGGAGGAGTGAGAATGTCACAGAGAACAATTCAAAAGGTTCTAGTTGCAAACAGAGGGGAAATCGCTATCAGAGTCTTCAGGGCCTGTACGGAGCTCAACTTACGTACAGTGGCCATTTATTCCAAAGAAGACTCTGGCTCTTATCATCGCTATAAAGCAGATGAAGCATATCTAGTTGGAGAAGGAAAGAAACCGATTGATGCCTACCTTGATATCGAGGGGATCATCGAAATTGCAAAACGAAATGACGTGGATGCGATTCATCCAGGCTACGGATTTTTATCCGAAAACATTCATTTTGCAAGACGATGCGAAGAGGAAGGCATTCAATTTATCGGTCCAACTTCTCAGCATTTAGATATGTTTGGAGATAAAGTAAAGGCGAGAGAAGAAGCGAAAAAAGCTGGTATTCCAGTCATTCCAGGAAGTGACGGACCAGTTGATTCGGTCGAAGAAGTCGAAAAATTCGGTGAAGAATACGGTTACCCGTTTATTATTAAAGCTTCACTAGGCGGCGGCGGCCGGGGTATGCGGATTGTCAGATCAAAAGAAGAGCTGAAGGAAGCCTATGACCGTGCGAAGTCAGAGGCAAAAGCTGCTTTTGGAAATGATGAAGTATACGTTGAAAAGCTGATTGAGAATCCAAAACATATTGAAGTGCAGGTGATTGGTGACAATCACGGCAATATCATTCATTTATATGAGCGTGACTGCTCAGTTCAAAGGCGGCATCAAAAGGTCATTGAAGTGGCGCCAAGTGTGTCTCTAACAGATCAATTGCGTGAAGATATTTGCGAAGCAGCTGTCAAGCTGGCCCAGAATGTATCGTACATTAATGCTGGGACTGTAGAATTCCTTGTTGCAAATGGAGAGTTTTACTTTATTGAAGTTAATCCAAGGGTGCAGGTAGAACACACGATCACAGAAATGATCACAGGTGTCGATATCGTCCAAACCCAAATTCTTGTTGCAAAGGGGCATAACCTTCACAGCAAAGAAGTTGGTATTCCAAAGCAGGAAGATATCTTTACACACGGCTTTGCCATTCAATCAAGGGTCACAACAGAAGATCCGCTCAATGACTTTATGCCAGACACAGGAAAAATTATGGCCTACCGTTCAGGTGGGGGATTTGGTGTACGTCTTGATACAGGGAACAGTTTCCAAGGTGCGGTCATTACACCTTATTACGATTCACTATTGGTCAAGCTGTCCACATGGGCGCTCACATTTGATCAAGCGGCTGCTAAAATGGTCCGAAATTTACAAGAATTCAGGATTCGCGGGATTAAAACAAACATCCCATTTCTTGAAAACGTAGCTAAGCATGAGAAATTCTTAAAAGGAGAATACGATACATCGTTTATCGACTCAACGCCAGAGCTATTTAATTTCCCTAAGCAAAAAGACCGCGGAACGAAGATGTTAACTTATATTGGTAACGTTACCATTAATGGGTTCCCTGGTATTGCGGAGAAAAAGAAGCCTCATTTTGACAAGCCAGACGTACCGAAGCTTCCTCTCAATCAAGAGATCCCGTCTGGGACAAAACAATTGTTAGATACGCATGGACCTGAAGGACTTGCCAACTGGGTGAAAGAACAAAATAACGTCCTTTTAACTGATACAACCTTTAGAGATGCGCATCAGTCTTTGCTTGCGACACGCTTTAGAACTCATGATTTAAAGAAAGTTGCCCAGCCAACAGCAGGTTTATGGCCGGAGCTGTTTAGTATGGAAATGTGGGGCGGTGCTACATTTGATGTCGCGTACCGTTTCTTAAAAGAAGATCCGTGGGAACGATTGAAAGAGCTTCGTCAAGAAGTGCCAAACACACTGTTCCAAATGCTATTAAGATCATCAAACGCTGTCGGATATACAAACTATCCGGATAATGTGATCAAAGCATTTGTAAAAGAATCTGCCGAGGCAGGCATTGACGTGTTCCGTATTTTCGATAGCTTAAACTGGGTCAAAGGCATGACGCTTGCCATTGATTCTGTTCGGGAATCAGGCAAAGTGGCAGAGGCGGCCATTTGTTATACGGGGGACATCCTTGATCCGTCTCGTCCAAAATATGATCTTGGGTACTATGTATCTCTTGCGAAGGAGCTTGAATCTGCCGGCGCACATATTTTAGGTATTAAAGATATGGCGGGGTTATTAAAACCGCAGGCAGCCTATGAGCTAGTCTCTGCTTTAAAAGATGAGCTTACAATCCCTATCCATCTTCATACGCATGACACGAGTGGAAATGGACTGTTCACCTATGCAAGGGCGATTGATGCAGGTGTTGATATTGTGGATGTTGCCGTCAGCTCTATGGCAGGACTCACATCGCAGCCAAGTGCAAGCTCACTTTATTATGCTTTAGATGGACATGAAAGAAAGCCAGACATGAACGTCCAATCTGTCGAACGCCTTTCTCAATACTGGGATTCCGTCAGAAAATACTATCATGAATTCGAAAGCGGCATGAATTCGCCTCATACAGAAATTTATGAGCATGAAATGCCTGGCGGTCAATATAGTAACTTGCAGCAGCAGGCGAAAGGTGTCGGGCTTGGCGAACGCTGGAATGAAGTAAAGGAAATGTATAGACGTGTGAATGACATGTTTGGTGATATTGTAAAGGTAACACCATCCTCTAAAGTAGTTGGAGATATGGCACTTTATATGGTGCAAAATGATCTAACAGAAGAAGATGTCTATGAAAAAGGAGCAACACTAGACTTCCCGGATTCTGTTGTGGAATTATTTAAAGGCTATTTAGGCCAGCCGCATGGCGGATTCCCAGAAAAACTGCAAAAGCTGATTTTAAAAGGGGAAGAGCCTCTTACTGTCAGACCTGGTGAGAAGCTGAAGCCAGTGGACTTTGAAGACATTAAGAAGCAGTTCAAAGAATCTCATGACCTGACATTAACAGAGAAAGACGCAATTGCGTATGCCTTATATCCGAAAGTCTTTTCTGAATTTGTCCAAACAGCAGAAAGCTATGGTGACATATCTGTTCTTGATACACCAACGTTCTTCTACGGGATGAGACTTGGAGAAGAGATTGAGGTAGAAATTGAAAAAGGAAAAACCCTTATTGTCAAACTCGTATCAATTGGCGAACCGAATCCAGATGCCACAAGAGTTCTTTACTTTGAGTTAAATGGCCAGCCGCGTGAAGTGGTGATTAAAGATGAAAGCATCAAATCCTCCGTTCAAGAAAAAATGAAGGCGGACCGCTCGAATCCAAATCACATCGCCGCGTCGATGCCAGGCACTGTCATTAAAGTACTCGTGGAAAAAGGGCAAAAAATTTCACAAGGCGAGCATTTGATGATCAATGAAGCCATGAAAATGGAAACGACTGTACAAGCCCCATTTTCTGCGGTCGTAGATGAAATACATGTGACGAATGGAGAACCGATTCAAACAGGTGATCTGCTCATTGTATTAAAGCCTGAATAAGAAGTGAGACACATCCACCGTGATGTGTCTTTTTCTTGAGCGCATTAAAATGTGCAGCAGCAAGTGAGAGTGATTACACTATAGAGTGAGGTGAAGAAGGTTGGACAAAATTGTTGTGATTTGGTTTCGTCGGGATATGCGATTAGATGATCATATCGCCTTATCAAAAGCGATCACATATGCAAAAAAACAAGAGTACAAATTATTTGCTCTTTATCATCTAGATCCATTTTTTACTGAAATGGACCTCGATTTAAACAACGAACATTTTTTTCAAAACGTGGCGCATTTCGTCAAGGAAGCAAGAGAATCTCAAATGTATGTTCACCTTCTCTATGGAGATGTCTTGCGTGCCTTTCAGCAAGTTATCGATCTGTATGACATCAAAGCTGTTTTTTTTAATGAAGATCAAGTGGGAATCGGACAAAGGCGTGACCATCACGTAACCGATTTTTTAGAAAAGAAGGGCATTCATGTGTCAAAATGGCAAGATACACACCTTCACGGGGCGCAAGATATTTTAAAAGCGGATGGCACTCATTATCAAGTGTTTACTCCATACTATCAATCATGGCGAAAGCAAGAGAAGCAGCCTGTGATAAAAGTTGACAAATCATTTCTCAGCAGCGCTCATACGATTTGTGATGAGTCACTTTCGCATGAAGGGAATGACAAACTACGAAGCATGATCAAGAAATGCTCAAGGAAATTTGATCAAATCGGCTCACACAAAGCGATGAACACGCTGCATGACTTTATCCAAAAAAGATTAACACGTTACCATGAAAAACGAGATATTCCATCTGTTTTTGGAACGAGCAAGCTGTCACGTTTCTTGAAAACAGGGACAATCTCAATCCGAACGATCTTTCATGCGGTTCATGAGGAAGCGCTGTTTGAAGACGAGGGCAGAGAAACCTTTATCAAAGAGCTGGCGTGGCGAGATTTTTACCATATGATTTATGCTCATTATCCAGAGATGAAAGAAAAAGAAATTAATTCGGCGTTTCAAGGAATGAAATGGAATGAAGATGAGACGCTCTTTAACGCATGGTGTAAAGGTGAAACAGGCTTTCCCCTCGTTGATGCAGGGATGCGGCAGTTAAATGAGGAAGGCTGGATGCATAACCGTTTAAGAATGGTCACCGCCTCATTTTTAACAAAGGACTATTTGATTGATTGGAGAAAGGGAGAAGCGTATTTTGCAAAAAAGCTTGTGGATTATGATGAGGCTTCGAATATCGGAGGATTTCAGTGGGCAGCTTCTGTTGGGACAGATGCCGTTCCATACTTCCGTATTTTTAACCCAACGACTCAGTCAAAGCGATTTGATCCGAGCGGGGAATATATTAGAAGATATGTACCAGAGCTTAAGCATGTCGATGAAAAATGGATTCATGAACCAAGTAAAATGCCGATCGATGAACAACTGAAATCGAGCTGTGTACTAGGGGATACATACCCGCTGCCAACAGTTGATCACGGGGAAAGACGCAAAAAAGCCATCTCGCTATTCGAAGAAGCAAAACAACAATAAAAAAATCCCCCTCTCGGCATGAAAGGGGGATGTAAATCTTATTCAAATGGCTCTTTGCTTTCATATTTAAACCGGGCAATAAGTAAGCAGAAGTAGCATAGTACCCCAAACAAACAAGAAATAAAGAATGAGTGAGCCAACGCGTAACCAAGTGCAAGCTGAGAATAAACAGACATCACACCTGAAATGGCTTGAAGTGTAATCAGAATGGCTGAGATGATCCATCCATAATACAGCTGCTTCTGTTCTTTATAATGTTTCATGGCATGGAACATAGCGACAAATATCCAGACGAATAAAAGAAGTGCTGCTGCTCGGTGAGACATTTGAACCCACTGATTAAAATAAGTTGGAAGCGCACCGTCTTTTGAACAAAACGGGAAGACAGAGCAAGCAAGGCTTGACTTTGTATGTCTCACATAAGCACCCGTATAGACAACGATATACGTATACGTGATCAACCCATAAATATGGAACTGCATCTTTTTGCCGATATGAAGCGGCTTCACAAGTTTTGTTTCAGATCTGGTTGCTTCAAAGACAAGAAGGGCAAGCAGTAATACTGAAGCAAATGAAATGAGTGAAATACCGAAATGCAGTGCCATCACAAGTGCGTTAGAACCAAATACGACGGCAAGAGCTCCTAAAAGCGCTTGAAGCACTAAGAATATAATGGACATGATGACCAAAAATTTGGTTTCACGGAATACTGGACTAATTTTTTTCCAGCATAAGACCGCTAGTGCCAGAACAAGAATGGTGGAAACCCCTGTTGACATGCGGTGACTCCATTCGATGATGGAAGCGGGATTCATTTCAGGAAAGAAACGACCGTGGCAAAGGGGCCACTGTCTACCGCAGCCAAGACCCGAACCGGTTTTCGTAACAAGCGCACCGCCAATCAGTACGATCAGCATCACAAATGTTGTGATCACGCTCAATAGCCTTAAAGCAAATTTCATCAAATTATTTCACCTTCTCTAAAAAACTTCTGATGTAAATGAAAACCTCACATGCTCTCAAGTTTAAGCCAAATGCGTGTTCTGTTGCAATTCATAATGACCAAAGTTCACAAAAAAATGATATGTTAGTTCACAAAGTTTACAGATTTAGAGTGCTTGATCTTTCTTTGACAGTCTGATAGAAATAGAGGAGAGAATATTTCATTTTGCACCGCCTTCTGAAACACACATATATCCTAATAAATTCACGAAAAGTTCACAAATAACTTCAAGTTTGTCGTTTATTATTTAATAGGATGTTTTTTTACAGCTGTTTATCTTGTATGATAGAGTTGTAATGATTTTACGTGTCATTCGTTCGTTTGAAGGTTTGGGCAAGGGAGGTTATACACATTGGCAAATTCCAAAACAGCCGCGGAAGCAGCTATTCATGGACAAATAGAAGAAACAACAGCATGGAAAGATTTTCTTGCTCTGATTAAAATGGGCATCGTCAATTCCAATTTCATTACGACATTTACTGGAATGTGGCTTGCTTTTTATTTTACAGGTATGAGTTTTCTTGGAAATCTTGATATTGTGCTGTTAACAATGATTGGTTCTTCTCTTATTATTGCCGGTTCATGCGCGATTAATAATGCGTTTGACCGTGATATTGATATATTAATGGAAAGAACAAAAACAAGACCGACGGTTACAGGTAAAATTCAGCCGGGGCAAGCGTATGCATTTGGCATTCTGCTTGTTGTATTAGGACTCATTATGCTTCTGATGACAACCATTACATCAGCAGTGATTGGATTTATTGGAGTCTTTACTTATGCGGTTCTTTACACCATGTGGTCTAAACGCCATTACACCATCAATACAGTTATCGGAAGTGTATCTGGCGCGGTTCCGCCATTAATTGGCTGGACAGCTGTCACAGGTACAATCGACACAACGGCTTGGGTTTTGTTTATGATTATGTTCATTTGGCAAATCCCGCACTTCCTATCACTTGCGATTAAGAAAACAGAAGATTACCGTAAGGCTGGCATTCCAATGCTGCCAGTTGTTTACGGATTTGAAGTCACAAAACGCCAAATCATCATTTGGACAGCATGTCTTCTTCCACTTCCATTTTTCTTAGGTGGATTAGGATGGCCGATTGTTGCACTTGGTACACTGCTTAATATTGGATGGCTTGTTATTGGCCTTATGGGCTTTAAAATGAAAGACGTCATGAAGTGGTCAACGCTCATGTTCGTTTATTCATTAAACTACTTAACCATCTTTTTCGTAGCGATGATTATTATTACACTATTCTAGAGTGAAATACACTTTGATCACATCAAAACAATGGCTATATCTTATAACACAACATTTTCTAACAACTATGAAAGCCGCCTGATATTCAGTTCTATTTAGGCGGCTTTCTGTTTATACATAGATGGTATTTTGAGTAAAAACATCATTTTTTTATGAAAAGAGGAAATGTAAGTGCTTTTATAAGAGGCGGGGGTTATAGATGGGTGAGAAGTGATTTTATAAATAAGAGGTAAAAAGCGAAAGGCAAAGGAGATCAAGCAAAAGGGGTTGGGACAAATTATGATAAGAAAATGGCGTGTTTATTCACTGTTTCTCTTACTGACGCTCGTTTTGGCGGGCTGTGGTGAACCATACTTATCAACACTCAAGCCAGTTGGGGAAGTAGCAGATAAACAGTTTTTCCTAACGGTACTGAGTACACTTATTATGGTTCTTGTCGTCATTGTTGTATCGATCATTTTCTTTTACGTCATCATTAAATTCAAACGTTCTAAAGTGGGAGAAGATACGATTCCAAAGCAGGTGGAAGGGAACCGCAACTTGGAAATCACATGGACAGCGATTCCGATTCTTCTACTTATTATTCTCGTTGTACCTGTTGTGGCATACACGCTTGAACTAGGGGATACAAGCGCTATGGATAAGAAAAAACGAGATCCTGAAAAGACACTTGTTGTGAATGTAAGGGCCAGCTTATATTGGTGGGAATTTGAATACCCTGATTATGGGATTGTCACAAGTCAGGAATTGATCGTACCAACAGATCAAAAGGTGTACTTTAAGCTAAAAGCATCAGATGTCAAACACTCATTCTGGGTTCCATCGGCTGGCGGTAAAATTGATACAAACACAGATAATGAGAACAAATTTTATTTAATCTTTGACTCGAAACGAACGAAAGATGCAGGGGAATATTTCTACGGGAAATGTGCGGAGCTTTGCGGACCGTCACATGCTTTAATGGACTTTAAAGTTAAAACGCTTTCTCAAGATGAGTTCTTAGGATGGACGAAAAAAATGGCTGATTACAAGAAGCCTGAATCCACAAAAGATCTCGCTTTAGAGGGTGAAAAGCTATTTAAAGAGAAAAACTGTTTAAGCTGTCACGCAGTAGAGCCTGGTGACGAACGGCCGGAAGCAGCAAGGACAGCACCAAACCTTGCGACCTTCGGAGAACGGACGAAAGTAGCTGGAATCAAAGACATGAACAAAGAAAATGTGAAAGCGTGGCTGAAAGATCCAGAAAGCTTTAAACCAGGTAATAAGATGACAGGAACGTACCCTAAATTAAATGACTCAGAAGCAGATGCACTTTACGAGTATTTAAAAGGTCTTAAAGTCGAGTAACAACTAGAAGCAGATATGCAAGAGGGTATGTGATCGATGTGAAGTTTTTGTTAAGAGCTCCCGAATATGTCTCTACAACCGAGAAGTCGTCATCTGTCAGACATAGTCTGTTTAAAGGATCGTGAAGAAAGACATCTATATGAAAAGGGGCAAATGGGAGATAAGAGGGGGATTTCATGGTGAGTACAATAGCTAAAAAGCGGGGGTTTGGCGCTGTCTTATGGGATTACTTGACAACGGTTGACCACAAAAAAATTGCCATATTATATTTAGTGGCAGGGGGATTTTTCTTTTTGGTTGGCGGAATCGAAGCGATGTTTATCCGTATTCAGCTAGCCATCCCTGAAAGTGATTTTGTCAGTGCAGGGGTTTACAATGAAATCATGACGATGCATGGAACGACAATGATTTTCCTTGCAGCTATGCCGCTTTTATTTGCATTAATGAATGCGGTTGTACCAATTCAAATTGGTGCACGTGACGTAGCATTTCCGTTTGTGAATTCACTTGGTTTTTGGTTATTCTTTTTCGGAGGAATTTTCTTAAACCTTGGATGGTTTATGGGCGGAGCACCTGATGCAGGCTGGACTGCATACGCTTCGCTCACGCTGAATTCTGAAGGGCATGGAATGGATTTCTATATTTTAGGTTTGCAGATTGCGGGTATTGGTACGCTGATTGCCGGGATTAACTTTCTTGCAACGATTATAAATATGAGAGCGCCTGGTATGACGTATATGAGAATGCCGCTCTTTACTTGGACGACATTTGTCGCTTCCGCACTTATTTTATTCGCATTCCCGCCGCTGACAGCAGGGCTTGCGATGCTGATGCTTGATAGAATGTTTGACACGAGCTTTTTCAATCCAGAGCTTGGAGGAAATACAATCATCTGGGAGCATTTGTTCTGGATTTTCGGACACCCGGAAGTATATATCTTGATCCTGCCGGCATTTGGAATCTTCTCTGAGATCATTCCTGTGTTTGCAAGAAAAAGACTGTTTGGCTACTCGTCCATGGTGTTCGCTACTGTATTGATTGGTTTCCTTGGATTCATGGTGTGGGCGCATCACATGTTCACAACAGGGCTTGGACCTATCGCCAATGCGATCTTTGCCGTAGCGACCATGGCAATTGCGGTGCCAACAGGAATTAAAGTGTTCAACTGGCTGCTCACGATATGGGGCGGTAATGTGAAGTTTACAACGCCGATGCTTTATTCTGTTGCCTTTATTCCGTCGTTCTTACTTGGCGGGGTAACCGGGGTCATGCTTGCGGCAGCTGCAGCAGATTATCAGTTCCATGATACGTATTTTGTTGTGGCGCATTTCCATTACGTCATTATCGGCGGGGTTGTATTCGGTATTCTAGCAGGTGTGCATTACTGGTGGCCGAAGATGTTTGGAAAGATACTGAATGAGAAACTTGGAAAAATTGGCTTTGTGCTGTTTTTCATCGGTTTCCACTTAACTTTCTTTATCCAGCATTTTCTCGGTCTATGGGGCATGCCGCGCCGGGTCTTTACGTTCCTGCCAGGTCAGGGTCTCGAGCTTGGGAACTTGATCAGTACGATTGGGGCACTGTTTATGTTTGTAGCTGTTGTGATCATGCTGATTAACATCATCTGGACAACAGCAAAAGGGGAGCGTGTATCGAGCGATCCTTGGGGAGATGGAAGAACACTTGAATGGGCAGTGTCTTCGCCTCCACCAGAATACAACTTTAAACAGCTTCCGCTTGTGAGAGGACTAGATCCATTATGGATTGAAAAAATGGATGGTAAAAAAGGAATGACAGCATCTGAACCGCTCGATGATATTCACATGCCAAATAACTCCATTTTGCCTGTCATTATCTCATTCGGTCTATTTGTGTCAGCGTTTGGTTTCATGTATCGTCAAGAGCACGACTGGGGGCTTCCAGTGATCTTCATTGGTCTTGGTATTACGTTTGCGACCATGCTCGTTAGGTCTCTGAAAGATGATCATGGATACCATATTCACAAAGAAGATTTGACCGACGACGATGATAAAGGGGTGAAAGCATAATGGAACCACAAAAAATGACGGCGGAAACCTTTCCGGCTTCTCCTGAGAAAGCCACGTTAGAAGGGAAGAATAAGTTTGTCGGGTTCTGGCTGTTTCTTGGAGGAGAAACCGTTCTGTTTGCATCGCTTTTCGCCACGTATTTGGCGCTGAAAAACTCAAATGCAGGCGGAGCAAAAACAACTGATATGTTTGACCTCACACTTGTCTTTATTGCCACAATGCTTCTATTAACGAGCAGTTTAACGAGTGTGTATGCCATGTATCATATGAAAAACTTTGCCTTTAAAAAGATGCAGCTTTGGCTTGGTATCACGGTCCTTTTAGGTGCTGGATTTTTAGGGGTTGAGATTTATGAGTTTTATCACTACGTGCATGCGTATGAATTTACGATTACCAGCTCAGCTCTTGGTTCTTCCTTCTATACACTTGTAGGAACTCACGGAGCTCACGTCGCCTTCGGACTTTGCTGGATTACCGCTCTCATGATTCGAAATATGAGACGCGGACTCGATTTATACAATGCACCGAAATATTATGTGGCAAGTCTCTATTGGCACTTCATTGATGTTGTGTGGGTCTTCATCTTTACCGTTGTATATTTAATGGGAATGGTGGGATAAGAATGGGAAATAAAAACACAAATCAGTCCAAAGTCGACCTTGTATATCGTAAAAAGAAAAATGCCGAAGAAATGAAACATCAGCTCATTTCTTTCGGCTTGATGATTGGATTAACATTTGTTGCGTTTTTAACGATCGCCTCAGAAGACGTTGGAAATTGGTTCGCAGTACCATTTATTTTACTGCTTGCAGGCATTCAGGTGGCTTTTCAGCTTTATTATTTTATGCACATGAACCAAAAAGGGCATGAAACACCCGCCTTGTTTCTATACTCAGGTGTGTTTGTTGCGTTTATTACCGTATTAGCCTTTTTGACCATTATATGGTGGTAAACCCGCTTTGCCCTTGAAGGAGGCGCAGCAATGGAGAACTTAGAAATATTCGGATTTCGGGCATTATGGAGCCCTTATTATTTGACTTGTATTGTGATAGCAGCTGCTCTTTATCTGCTTCTTGTGACAAAGGGGAAGCACCGTGCGACGGTGAAAGAGAAAACGTTATTTCTGACTGGGCTTGTTCTGTTATATGCTGTGAAAGGGAGCCCAATTGATTTAATGGGGCATATTATGTTTAGTGCACATATGGCGCAAATGGCGGTGCTCTATTTAGTCATCCCGCCTCTCCTTATTACAGGATTGCCTGCAGCCATCTGGGAGCGGATCATTCAAACACCAGGTATTCAAGCCGTTTTCCGTTTGTTTTCCAAACCTTTAATTGCACTGCTTGGGTTTAACGGCTTGTTTTCGCTGTATCATATTCCACTTGTGTTTGATTTTGTGAAAACAGATCCGTTTTACCATGCATTGATGACGGTTGTTATTTTTATCGCTGCCTTTTTCATGTGGTGGCCGCTTGTCCATAAAGTTCAAAGTCTGCCGCAGATCACAGGCATTTTGAAGCTTGGATACATCATGGCAGACGGGATATTGATGACTCCAGCCTGTGCACTCATCATGTTTAGTGAGGCACCGATCTATGCAACCTATTCTGATGCAGGTGCATGGATACAAGCACTGCATTTATGTGTGCCAAGTGATATGCTTGCAGGCCTTGCTCTCACTGGCCCTGATATGTTCCACACCTTGCCGCTGCTAGAGGATCAGCAGCTAGGTGCCATTTTGATGAAAATTATTCAGGAGATTGTGTACGGCTCTATTCTTGCTGTTGTTTTCTTTGACTGGGCAAGAAAAGAAAGAGCAAAAGATGCTGTACCAGATGCGCTTATTCCGAAATATGAATAAAAAAAGCACAGCCGACTGGCTGTGCTTTCATCTTAGAAAAAGGGCTAAAAGATCATTTTAGCCTTGTTTTATGCTTCAGCCGTCATGGCTTCTAGTTTTTCCTTCAGCTGTGCAAGTGTTTTTTTGCTTGATTGGATGAGAGACTTAGGGAATTCTTCGCCTTCGCCATATTCAACGCCATGTGGATAATAGTGTTTTCCAAGTAATGGTGTTAGAAGCTGGATGTGTGCCTTTTTGGAACCGACATCTCCTTCAGTGGCGTAGCCGGAAATTCGTAAATAAAAGGTTCCCTCTACCATGCTGTACTTTCTGTCGTACGTCACACGCTCATAATCCCATTGATCGGCTCGTACAAATCCTTCACTTTCCATAATGAAATCTAATTTATTTAAGTCAGCTGATACCTCTTCAATCCCCGTACCTTCAAACTTCACCCAAAACCCCTCCTTATAAAATTTCCCTTTACTGACAATCATAGTATGAAAGCGTTAAACTTTCAACTGTGAAAGGTATGTTCTTTTATAAGCTGGTTACAGTAATAAAGAAAATAACGGATGGAGGAATCAACGTGAAAACGAAAAAAATCAAAGATATTATGACAAAAAAAGTAGTGACATGTCAGCAAGATGACAATACGTATGAAGCAGCAGTCAAAATGAGAGATGCTGACATCGGTGCCATTCCAGTAGTTGACGGAGATCAGCTCGTTGGAATAGTGACAGACCGTGACCTTGTGCTTAGAGGCATTGCAGAAAAAAAGCCAAATTCACAGGAAGTGGGCTCGCTGATGACAAAGGAAGTACTAACAGCTGAAGAAGATGCAACGCTTGAAGAAATTGTCCGACTCATGTCAGAGCATCAGCTCCGCCGCATTCCCGTTGTGAAAAACGGCGCATTAACAGGAATTGTCGCTCTTGGAGATTTATCTGTCGAAGATTTATCAAATGATCGCGCGGGAGATGCACTGACAGAAATCTCTCAACAGGATCAAGATCATGGACAAGGATTTCTTCATTAAGAGGGGCATATTTTAAATTCGTGTTAAATAGGCTGTATTGTCGTTGATAAATGGAGCAAGTTTTGTTTAAATGACAGTAGAAGGTACTTTTTGTACCTTGCCAATTTAACGGAGGTGTTTATTTGAAAACTGTGCTCAAAACACTCCTCATCCTCCTGATTATATCTGGAACGTACGTTCTGTTTATTCAATATGGATCTTCACCAGAAAAAGAAAACAGCAATGAACCGAAGGTGTCTAATGAAGAAACATCTAGCGATAAGCCGATCAATATCCCAAAGAAGGGGCTCATGTCCTTTATGGGGAAATCTTCAAACGAAGTGCTTAAACAGCTGGGAGAACCAGATCGCATTGATCCTTCCGCATATGATTATGACTGGTGGATTTACAACCAATCGAAGAAGCACTATATTCAAGTAGGGGTAAAGGATAGTAAAGTGGTGACCTTGTTTGCAACAGGAGACGGACTGAATGTAGAACCGTTTAAAATCGGTCAAGCCACGAGTGAAGTATTTAAGAAAACACAAATTGCACCTTACATTCATGTAGAGGATGAACAAAATTCATACCGCTTTGAATTCTCAGAAGATGATATGAATACAAGACCCACTGTGAAAGTGGGAGATGATGTGTATGTTCAGCTTTACATGGATAAGTTTGAAAGCACCCTTTCAAGTATCAGGGCCTTTAACGCAGATACATTTGTGAAACAAAAGCCGTATGAGGTCGTCTACCGAGGTCAATTGGTAGAACCTGAGCCGATATCGGGCGAAAAGTGGAAAGATATCGAAACATCCAGTCAAAAACAAATTTTTGATATGACCAATATTATCCGCCATAAGTACAACCTGCCGATCTTAAAGTGGGATGATGAAACCTCTGAAGTGGCCTTTATGCATAGTGAGGACATGAAAGAGAATCATTATTTCTCCCATGAATCTAAAAAATACGGTACGCTGAAAGACCGGTTAGAAAGAGGCGAGGTGGGCTTTCAGCTCGCAGGTGAAAACATTGCCTATAACTATGTCGATGGACCTGCAGCGGTAGAGGGCTGGCTCAATAGTGAAGGTCACAGGAAGGCGTTATTAAATAAAGATTACACGCATCTTGGCGTAGGGGTGAAAGAAAAATATTACACCCAGAATTTCATCAAGAAATCATCTTAAACGAAAGCAGCTGCATAAGTCGCAGCTGTTTTTTTGATGTTTAAAAAGAGGCTCACCAAAATAGATGCTGGTGTATATAGTATAGTAGGCATTTGTATGGGGGGTGAGGATATGACAAACAAGCAAAAACAAACATCCATTGATGAATTTAAACAATTCGTCAGACGCCATCCGAAGTTAATTCAAGAAGTGCAAACGCAAGAAAAAAGCTGGCAAAGTGTCTACGAGAATTGGGTCATGTTTGGTGAGGAAGATGAGATGTGGTCACCTTACCGGCAATCGAAATCTGAAGACGCTAAAGAAGAAAAAGCCTCTAAGCCAAGTGAAGCAGGAAAAGCAGATTTTATGTCTAAAATGGTTTCTGCTGTGAAAAAAATGGATGCTGATCAAATGAATGAACAGATTAACAAAATGAGCCAGTCTATTTCCTCTTTACAAAGCTTACTCGGCCAATTTTCATCCAATGGTTCAAAGAAAGGTTCATCTGGAGGCAGTCAGCACCCATTCTCCTTCAGGAAAGATTAAGTGAAAGGGGATGCTTCTGGTGCGAAAAGAAGTACAGGAATTTGTCATGGCCGAAGAGGATCGAATCAAATTCATAAGGCAGCGTCCTCTCTGGTACAGACAGCTGACGCGACATCCTGAAAATCTATCGTCCTTTGAATTAGATAAAATGAACTTTTACGAAAAAACCATTCCTCATCGTGTAAGTCAGTTGAGCAATAGCGTCCAAATGGCTGAAATGATGATTCAAATGTTCCAAGCAATGCGCAATCAAAATGGAGCCGGTTGAGGCTTTTTTGAGTTGATTAAGATGTCTATTTCCTGAGCATCCTATAAAAGTAGATGAAAGGAGAATCAGATGATGAAATGGATGCTGTCAATAGGCGCATTGCTTTTTCTTGTTACCGGGTGTCAAAGTCAACATGGAGAAGAGCAAGTGATCAAGCAAGACCCAGCATTACCAGTCATGCAGCAAGCCAAAAGCGAAATGAAGCAGCAAGGCTTTTTGAAATACAAAGTGCAGGGATCGTCGGTCTATATAGAAAGTACACTTCAAGATTTTCATCTTCAGCCAGAGCGTCTAAAAAAGAACGAGAAGGCGGGATATTTCACAGTGTATGTAGACGGGAAACGTGCAGGGAATGAGTATACTGCGGCATTTGTGGTCAAGCACCTTTCAAAAGGAAAGCATAAAATGACCGTTGTGCTGAATTCTCGTCATCCAGAATATAAACAGAAAAGAGAAACATGGGATGTATTTGTCACGTAAAAGCATTTTCTGATCCATAGGTTTCGTGGTAAACTATGAATTGGAGGTGCAACATTTATGTATGCGACAATCGAATCTGTGGAGCTCCAAGAGGAAGCAAATCAATTGGCTGCCATGATTCTTCAGTCGGAGGAGGCTGAACATTACCGCAACTGCTTTAAGCGTCTCCAGCAAGACGAAGAAGCCCAACAAATTATTGCCCATTTTACAAAAGTAAAAGAGCAATATGAGGATGTGCAGCGGTTCGGCAAATACCATCCGGACTATAGAACGATCTCAAAGGAAATGCGTGAGGTCAAAAGAAAGCTAGATCTTCACGATACAGTGGTTGATTTCAAAAAAGCAGAAACAGCGATTCAATCCATCTTAGATGAGATTAGTATTGAAATCGGTCAAGCTGTATCAGCATATATTAAAGTTCCAACAGGGAACCCATATTTTGATGGTCTATCATCATGCGGCGGTGGCTGTGGATCAGGTGGCAGCTGCGGCTGTAAAGTATCTTGACGAGACTTGAATGTCTCGTCTTTTACATAATGAATGAAAAGAATTGAAAAGCGGCAGGTGAAAAGATGGAAACCAAACGTCAAGGGATGGTCGTCTGGCTGCATTCGTTAAAGCAGTCAAAAGCGCTAAGAAAATTCGGGAATGTTCACTATATTTCAAGGAAAATGAAATATGCGGTGATCTATTGTGATATGAATGATCTTGAGCGCCATATGGCTAAGCTCAGCTCGTTACCATTTGTGAAACGTGTTGAGCCTTCATATAAACCTTTTATTAAATTAGAGTACGAGTCCAAATTGGACAAAGCAAAAGAGTATGATTATAAGGTGGGCTTTTAAAGACACAAAAAAATCCCCGCGGCATCACCCGCGGGGTCCTTCTATTCTTAATGATTCATTAAGGAGAAGGCAAAGGGAGAGGAGAAACCGGAGGAAGAACTTATGGGGAAACGTAAGTCTTCTCCGCGGTTGGCAACAGCACCACATCAGATGCTGTTATAAGTAGTATGACCCCGGATTTCTTGATCTATACATAGAAAATGAATGAAAATCCGCGCATTGTTCCTTGAGGAGTGATGTGGTAAGATAATGTTGAATTTTTTGTCATCAACAATGACCAATAGAAGCAAGCAGAAAAAGTGGTGGAAAAATGAGAGTCATCTCTGGAACGAGAAAAGGCCGCACACTTAAAGCGGTACCAGGTCAATCAACAAGACCGACGACAGATAAAGTAAAAGAATCGATATTTAATATGATCGGCCCGTATTTCGATGGCGGATGGGCCCTTGATTTATTTGCAGGAAGCGGTGGTTTAGGAATTGAAGCGCTTTCTAGAGGATTCGATCATTGCATATTTGTTGATCGCGATATGAAGGCGATTCAAACGATTAAAGGCAACCTGAATCAATTGTCGCTAATGGATCAAAGTGAAGTGTTTCGAAATGAAGCAAAGCGTGCACTCGCAGCTGTTGTGAAACGAGAGGAATCCTTTCAAGCCATCTTCCTTGATCCGCCCTATAAAGATCAACAGCTAAAAGCACTTCTTGAAATGATTGACGAGCACGCCTTGTTAACAGATGACGGCGTGATCGTGTGTGAGCACGACAAAGATGTGAAGCTGCCAGAAGAAGCAGGACAACTTCACATCACAAGACAGGAACTGTACGGATTGACTGGTATTACGATCTATAGAAAGCGGGGAAATTAATATGGGGAACATAGCCGTTTGTCCGGGCAGCTTCGATCCAGTCACATTGGGGCATTTGGATATCATCAAAAGAGGTGCAAAGATTTTTGATGAAGTGTATGTATGTGTATTAAATAATTCATCTAAAAAACCGTTATTTACTGTTGAAGAACGGTGTGAGCTTATTCGCCAAGCGACGAAGGAGCTGCCAAATATCAAAGTTGAATCCTTTCACGGCCTGCTCGTTGATTACGCAAAACAAAAAGAGGCCAAAGTTATTTTACGCGGACTAAGAGCTGTGACGGACTTTGAGTATGAGATGCAAGGCACCTCAATGAACAAAGTGTTAGACGATGAAATTGAAACGTTTTTTATGATGACCAACAATCAATATTCTTTCTTAAGCTCCAGCATTGTCAAAGAAGTAGCGAAATATCATGGGGCAGTCAAAGATCTTGTACCAAAAGAGGTAGAAGCAGCGCTGAAGGAAAAATTTAATGGATGAGTGCACCTGGCACTCATCCATTTTTTAATTTCCGATAGTAGAGCGCGATATACACAATCAAGCTGCAAAGTGTGATTAAGGGACCAGCTGTCACAAGCTGATTCCAAAGCACGCTGCTGAACATGACGACCTGCTGGCCTGCATCAAAGGCACCCGCCGGGAGAGCGATGTCTGATCGAGAGACATAAAGAGGCTTGAATAATAAAAAGGCAAAAACAGCTGCATAAATCCCGTGAAGCAAACGGGCGAAGAAAAATGGTTTAAAGCGGATATCGGTTGCCGCTAGAATGCCGGCGACTTGGGCTTGAACAGAAAACCCGCTGAATCCTAAAATAAAGCTGACGACAATGGTTTTAGCGAGAAGGGTGACTTCCTGTGCCCCCGTCATCTGGCTTCCTAATGTGATTTCAAATAAACCAGCAATCATGGCAAGGTCTAATTCTGGCGGAAGGTGCATCGTTTGCAGCATATATCCGAGCCCTATGGATAAAAGGTCTGTCACATGGACAACTGACAGCATTTTACTAAACACAGAAAATAAGATAATAAAGCCGCCAATCATAAAGAGTGTTTGGACTGATGACATGACTGCATCACTTAAAATTTGGCCGAGCGGTCTTTTCTCTGCGAGTCTTGCTGTATGAAGAGCATTGAATGCCTCTTTAAACGGCGGGAATAAAAATTTCTTACGGCTTCTTAGATGCGCATCATGCCTCGCTTTATATCCCCGCATCGTCACACCAACAGCAAGGTTCCCTAAATAATGTGCGCTTGCCAATACAATGCCTAGAGCAGGGTGATGAAAAAAACCAACAGCCACCGCACCGAAAATAAACAATGGATTCGATGAATTTGTAAAGGAAACGAGACGCTCTGCTTCGATCCGCGTCAGCTGCCTTTCCTGCCTCAATCTTGTCGTTAATTTCGCACCGGAAGGAAACCCTGAAGCCATTCCCATTGCTAGGACAAATCCGCCTACACCTGGCACCCGGAAGATGGGGCGCATAAATGGCTCTAATAATACTCCGACAAATCTGACAATCCCAAAACTAATTAATAGTTCGGACAAAATAAAAAAAGGAAGCAATGATGGAAACACAACCTCCCACCACATTGCAAGTCCATTTTTCGACGCTTGCAAAGAGGCTTGTGGGTGTGTAATCACAGTGGCTGTTAAAAAAATAAAAAAAGCAGCGATGAACAGAGTGTTCCATTTTTTCATGGAGATTTCGCCCCTTGCCGTTATGATCTATTGGCGAGCTCGTGATAAGAAATTTGCCGAGCCTGTCTTCTATTACTATACGAGCAGTAGGGGCATGTTTAGACCTATAGATTCGTATATATGCATAGAAAGAGGAGGGTGGATTTTCATGAAGCGACCGATCATCGGGCTTGCACTAGGCTCCGGGGGTGCGAGGGGAATGGCGCATATCGGGGTTTTGTCTAGTCTTGAGAAGCAAGGGATACAGGTAGATATGATCGCAGGAAGCAGTATTGGCGCACTTGTTGGGAGCTTTTATGCGGCAGGACAAGACGTAGAAAAAATGAAAAAACTTGCACTTGTCTTCAGAAGAAAGTATTATGCTGACTATACACTGCCAAAAATCGGTCTTTTAAAAGGAAATCGAATTTTGCAGCTGATTCACACGTTTACATATGGGAAAACATTCGAAGAATTAAGAATGCCCCTTGCGGTGGTCGCCTGTGACCTCGAAACAGGGGAAAAGGTTGTGTTTAAAGAAGGATCTGTCTCACAAGCAGTTAGAGCAAGCATCAGCATTCCAGGCGTGTTTGTTCCTCACGAAATGGGCGGCAGACAGCTAGTGGATGGAGCGGTTGTTGACCGCATTCCTGTGTCTGTGTTAAAAGAAATGGGCGCAGACCTTATCATCGCCTCTGATGTATCAAGGGTGAAAAAAACAGAAAAGGCGACGAGATTATCGGATGTGATTATGCAAAGTTTGGACATCCTTCAAAATGAATTGGTCCGTCATCAAACCATTCATGCAGATCTCATGATTCGGCCGAGGCTTGAAACATTTAGCTCTAGTTCGTTCACACAGGTTCAGGAGATGATTGAAGCTGGGGAGCTCGCCGCAGACCAATTAACAGGTAAACTGAAAGATGTCATTGATAAATGGGAGTGTTAATCGAATGAAAAAATTGAATATTCGCTGGCTCAGCTTTTTTGTCGTTGTTCTTGTCTTATTTGGCTTAACTTTTGTCAAACTGCCGTATTACGTGACAAAGCCGGGTGATGCAACAGAGATTGCCCCTCACATTCAAGTGGACGGTGGATACGGTGAGAAGGGCAGCTTCTCTCTTATGACAATTAAAGTAGGTCCAGCCAATCCGTATACGTATTTGCTTGCGAAAATGAATAAATATGACGAAATCGTCCCAGAAGAAAATATTAAAGCGGACGGAGAGTCGGATGAAGATTATATGAAAAGACAGCTTCAGCTAATGAAAAGCTCTCAAGAAAATGCCATGATTGCAGCGTATACAAAAGCAGGTAAAAAAGTAGATTATACGTTTAATGGGGTATATGCGAGCTACGTCATGAAAGGCATGCCTGCTTACGGCAAAATTGAAGTGGGTGACCGGATTAAAAGCGTTGATGGCAAGACGTATGACTCAGCTGATAAAATGGTGTCGTATATCAGTCGTCAAAAAGCAGGTACATCTGTCCGTTTTGTCCTTGAACGAAACGGCAAGGATATCACGCAGCAAGTGAAGTTAAAACCTTTTAAAGAAGAGCCGAATCGAGTCGGGATTGGCGTATCATTATTTACAGATCGAAATGTGAAAGTCTCGCCTTCCATTAAGGTCGATATTGAAAATATCGGCGGCCCGTCGGCAGGTTTAATGATGTCACTTGAAATTTATAACCAGCTAACAAAGGAAGACGAAACTCATGGCTATGCGATTGCAGGGACCGGAACGATTGACGCAGATGGCACGGTCGGGCCAATTGGCGGCATTGCTCAAAAGGTCGTTGCAGCAGATAAAGCAGGAAAAGATATCTTCTTTGCACCAAACGATAAAGGTGATCCAAACTCAGACTACAAAAATGCAGTGAAAACAGCGAAAGATATTAAAAGTGATATGAAAATCGTTCCTGTGGACACAATGCAGGACGCACTGAACTATTTAAACAAGTTAAAAGAGAAAGCATCTTAACTAAAAAAAGAGCAGCCTTCATCAAAGGCTGCTCTTTTTATCAAGATTGGAAGAGACCAGTCTCTTCATCATAGCGGATCGGTGAGGTTTTAAATTCTGCTTCTGTTAACTTTGTTTGCATTGGTTCGCTGATGGGAAGGCTGAAGACGCGGGAAGCACGAATGTCAAGATCAAGGGCAGGGTGTGAAAAGGAAGACAGCTTGCTGATGAGCGGTACGTCCAATTCTTTTTTGACAAGTGATAAGTATTGCTGTCCTTTCTTTGACATACCAAGTAAACGAATGTATGGCGTGTGTTTCTCGTTTAGCAGCTCATGCATCACAGTTTTCTTTACCCTCATTAAAAGGTGCGTATTCATCCGCTGCAGCCTTGTCCACGTATATCGTTTTGTTTTCAAAAGTGATAGATATTCCTCGTAGGAGGACGCATGCGTGATCGCCTTTTGCATGCGGTGTTCGATGCCTTCTTCAATTTCATAGATGCCTTCTAATTCTGCTGTATCCATTGTGTGAAACACATGTTTTAAGAAGCTGAAATAGTCTTCTTGTGTATGTAAAAGATCATAAGAAGAATAATAGTCATGTAATTGCTTAAGCGAAGCTTCCGGAAGATAAGAGGCGACAGTTTCAAATGACCCATTCTCTTTTAACGCTTTTCGGATGCTTGTTGCGCTTGCGATTTTCTGATGTTTAGGAAGCTCTTGATCATGATAACCTGATGCAATTCTTTGAGAGGTAAAGGGCTCTATGTGAGGAGATCTCTCTAAGATCGCTTTGACATAATGGAAGCCTAAAATGTTATTGGGCTTAGACAGATCCAGTAAGTGTTTAGGATCAATGATCTCTTGAAACGCAGCGGCAGAGGCAGCTGGATAACTAAGCCCTTCTTTGACCTTTGCTTTTGTGAAAAAATCAATTTCTTCTTTTTTCTCATGCCAAGCGTGAGCTGTTCGTTCAAATGCTTTGATATCTCCATCCTCGCTTCCGAAAAAAAGGGAGCGGCATTTTAAAGCGTCTAAAATGGACACAGCGCCGTTTGCAAAGGTTTCTGCCTTTTGCACTGCATAGATGTATGGAAGCTCACATACGATGTCTACACCGTTTTGTAATGCCATTTTAGTACGTGTCCATTTGGAGACGATGGCAGGCTCTCCGCGCTGGAGGAAGGAACCGCTCATGACGGCAATGGCTACATCTGAGGAGGTATGTGTTTTCGCCTGACGAACATGATAGGCATGTCCATAATGAAATGGATTGTACTCGACAACAACTCCTGTTGCTTTCAATAGATGTTCCGCCTTTCTTGCTATGGTTAAATGGTCTATGCTACAGTAGCATAAGGGAAAAATGAAGCCCATTTTTTTCAGTGTAGGCATTCCGTGAACTGATGTCAAACAACGCTCTGACATCACAAAGGACTGTAAAGAAAAAATATTGACAAATAGCATGATGAAAGCTATAATCATGTTTGTTGCTCTTAGAGGTGATACAATTGAAATGGACAGTTTATCAGTTACATCAAAAAGCTAAAAACAGCTTCGATTTTCATGAGACGGTTGACTTAAATGAACTTACTAGCCTTCATTCAGATATACGTCGCATTTCACCAGTAGAGGTGAAAGGGACTGGAGTGATCGAATCAAAGCAAGTCGCATTTGATTTAACCATCACAGGTGAAATGACATTGCCTTGTTCAAGAACGCTTGTTGATGTAAATTATCCATTTGCGATTTCAACGAAAGAACTATTTGTACTTCATAAGACAGACGATATAGAAGATGAAGACGTATCTGTTGTAGAAGACGATATCATCGACTTAACGCCTATAGTCAAGGAAGAAATTCTTCTTGAAGTGCCGATGCAAATCTTTTGCGACCAAACAGACGTAAAAGGTGCTGCACCACAGGAAGGGAACGACTGGGCGGTCATTTCGGAAGATGCACATCAAAACCGAATTGATCCGCGTCTGGAAGGCTTGAAGAAGCTCTTAGAAGAAAATAATGAATCTTAACTCTTTAAGGAGGTGGGAATAATGGCTGTACCTTTTAGAAGAACTTCTAAAATGAAAAAAAGATTGCGTCGTACGCATTTCAAACTACAAGTACCTGGTATGGTAGCTTGCCCAGAATGCGGTGAAATGAAAATTTCTCATCGTGTCTGCAAATCTTGCGGAACATACAAAGGCAAAGACGTAAAAAGCAACTAATGCTTGATAAAAAAGCGTAAGGGAATCTTCCCTTGCGTTTTTTTATTTGTCTATTTTTTAGGTTTCTCTCCTGCAAATAGTCTATCTACTCTAGTAAGCGCATATGATGTGGTATTCAGATTCAGGGGGGATGATCAATTGACGATTACAAGGCAGGATGCATGGACACAAGATGAAGATTTACTTTTAGCGGAAGTCGTCTTAAGGCACATTCGAGATGGAGGAACGCAGCTTTCCGCATTTGAGGAAGTCGGGAAAGCATTGTCAAGAACAGCTGCAGCATGTGGATTCAGATGGAACTCATACGTCAGAAAACAATATCAGGCAGGCATTGAGCTGGCGAAAAAACAGCGAAAAGAACTGCGTAAAAAGATTGGGATCCATTCCTCAGGTTTACCGCAAAATACGTTAACGATAGAAGAGAAGACATCTTCAGATCAGACTGAATTAACCTTGCGAGAAGTGATTCAGTTTTTAGAGCAGCTTGAAAAAGAACCTGCTGGCTCTGCTTATTTACGTGAAGAACTAGCGGATGCACAGCATCAACTGAAGTCGCTCACGGAAGAAAATGAACACTTGAAGCGACAATTAAAAATGACAGAAGAAGATTACCGGGCACTCATTGGGATTGTTGAAAGAGTCAAACAGAATATCAACTTAAAAGAATATGCTAAATAAGAAAACGCCCCTCACAGAGAAAGGAGGGGCGTTTTGCCATCAGTATTAAGCGGATTCACCTGTATTCTTTTGAATATGGGCGGGCTCCCAGATGAGTGGATTTTCACCTTTGTCGCGTTCCATATCATATTTCACCGCTTCAAAGCCCATTTTATCCCAAAAACCGGCAGATTTGACGCGTGGATTGGTTCGGATAGGCAACCCGAAAGATTTGGCGAAATCAACAAGTGCCTCGCCGTACCCTTTACGCTGATACCCAGGAAGCACTTCCAGCTTCCATAGCTCTAAATAATCATGATTGTGGTCAAAATACGTTGTCGTCGAGCCGTCCACTTGATAAAGGCTCATACGTGCAACCAGCTTATCTCCAAAATAAATCCCGTAAAATGGAGAGTTGCTGTCATTTTCTATCATATTACTTTCAAGGTCTTCAAGCATGGATAGTTCTTGTATGCCATATTCCTTAAATTGTTTAAATTCCTCTAAAGTTTTGTAATTGATTAGAAGTCGCTTTACTTGTGTCATATGATCTTCCCCCTTACACACATAATGTTGACAGTGATGTCGTTGAAGGCGTTTTCATCCCATCCGCCTCAAAAAGTTTTTACACTTATTATTATAGTTTTTAAATTAAAAAAATTCAATCGCGGCGCGCCATCTGCTTTTTGCATCGCGGCATGAAACTGTTAAAATGGTTGATATGATGAAGTAAACAGAAAAAGGGAAGTGCGGCAGTTGAACATTGGAATCATTGGCGGCGGTGCGATTGGTCTGCTTTGTGCTAGTTATTTATCACAGCATCATGACATCACTGTTTTGACAAGAGGAAAAGAACAGGCAGAGGAGATTCGAACATCAGGAATTAAACGAACGGTAAAAGGAGAGACATTCTGGTCGTCTGCCGAGGCAAGGGCAGAAATTACAGGAGGATTTGATCTGCTGATTGTGACGGTGAAATATCATCATTTGCAAGAGGTGCTTGATGACCTATCGACATTACCTCGTCAGCGAATCTTATTTTTACAAAATGGCATGGCCCACTTATTAGATTTAGAAAACTGGAAAACGGCGCATACAATATATATAGGTGTCGTAGAGCACGGGGCGATGAAGGTATCAGATCATGCGGTAAACCATACAGGGATTGGTGTCATCAAGTGGGGGGCTTTTCATCCTGAGGATGCAGCTGATGTGAGAAATGCTTTAAACGAAACGCCGGCTCATTTTCAGATGATTTATACGGATGAATGGAAAAAAGTGCTGGAGGAAAAACTGCTAGTCAATGTATGCATTAACCCGCTCACGGCTTTATTGCATGTGAAAAATGGGGAATTGATTGCAAATCCTTCATATGAATACATGATGAAATGTGCATTTGAAGAAGCATTGTCCATTTTAGGTCTGGATGAAAAAGAGCAGCTCTGGTCACACGTCGTTTCAATTTGTAAGAAAACGGCCGCCAATCAATCGTCGATGCTTCAAGATATCGTCAAAGGCCGTGAAACCGAAAGAAAAGCCATCGTTGGCTATCTTTTAAAAAAGGCTCAAGCTCAAGAGATTCTGGCGCCACATCTTACTTTCTTCAATCGAAGCTTGGAAGTATTGGAAAAAAAGCAAACAAAATCTTTTGAGTGAGCTCATTTACATGCTATACTTTTTTCGGGAAACTAACTATTTATTGAAGAAAGGAAGTTCTAAACATGCAATTGACTGAACTTTCCATCCGAAGTCAGAATTTATTCATACGTGATTATATAGAAGAAAAAAAAGAGATGACTGCTTTTTTTGATTATGATATACATTCTGAGCACACATGGAAAAAGAGATACGACGATCTCATGGAAATGAGCTTCCCGCGCGAGGCTTTAGCAGATTATATGAGCGCATACCACGCAAAGTTTGAATCGGCAGCGATGCGTCAGAACATTGAAAAGATCCGTGACAAGCGGAGTGTCATGGTGGTTGGAGGGCAGCAGGCAGGCCTACTTTCAGGACCGCTTTATACCATACATAAAATCATATCCATTATTCAGTTCGCAAAAGAAAAAGAATCAGCGCTTGGCGTTCCTGTGATTCCAGTCTTTTGGGTAGCAGGTGAGGATCATGACGTAGATGAAATTAATTTTGTCTACACATCTGACGAAAAAGGTCCAGTCAAGCAAAAGCTGCCATTACATAACGTTAAAAAAACTGCTGCAAAAAGAACACCGCTACATCAAGAAAAAACAGAGAAATGGCTACGTGACGTGTTTTCAACGTATGAGGAATCTGCATATACAAATGACTTGCTTGATCAGCTTCTTCGATGTTTACGCAAATCACAAACGTTTACTGATTTCTTTGAATGGATTGTATGCGACCTTTTTGAAGAAGATGGACTTCTTCTATTTAATTCAGGAGACTTAGGCGTTAAACCACTTGAGCGTACGTTGTTCAAGCACATTGTCGAGACAAATGATGCGGTCACAGCTCGTTTGAATGAAACGCAGGCTGCCATGAAACGAGCGGGATATCAGCCGATCATTGAAGCTGGTGACAATCAGGCGAACCTGTTTTACGAATATGATGAGGAGCGTTTCCTTATTGAAAAAGAAAACGGCCAGTTTTCTATATCAGAAGTGGGGCTTACATGGACGAAAGAAGAGATTTTGCAGGAAATTGAGGAGCACCCAGAACGGTTCAGCAACAATGTGGTGACGCGCCCCTTAATGCAGGAAACCCTTCTTCCGACACTTGCTTTTATGGCAGGACACGGTGAAGTCAACTATTGGGGGGAGCTGAAAGGAATCTTTGAGCATTTTAAATTGAAGATGGCACCTGTTCTTCCAAGACTGCACGTGACCATTCTTGAAAGGCACATCGATAAGAAGCTGCCGGCTAGAGAACTTTCTGTAGAAGAAGTGCTCACAAGCGGAGTAAAAGAAAAGAAAGAGGCTCACTTTGAGCAAAGCCTTCCAGACAGCTTTGTTCAAGCCGTTGATCATGCGAAACGTGAATTAGCGAAAGTTCACGGTGTATTGAGGCAAGAAGCACTGGAGGTTGAACCAAACTTCGAGCAGCTGCTAGATAAAAATGCCAAATTTATCGAAGACCAGCTTCAATTTGTTTATCAAAAGGTGGCGCAGCGTGTGGAAGAGAAGGAAGGATATATCCTTCGGGATTTTGAACGGATTGAAAACAGCTTAAAACCACTAGATGCCCCGCAAGAAAGAATTTGGAATATCATGTACTTTTTAAACAAATATGGTCCAGAATTCTTCAAAACGTTCAAAAATCTGCCATTTTCATTTCAAAACAAGCAGCAAATTGTCAAACTTTGAAATAAAGTTTTAATGAACCCTGACTAGTTCAGGGTTTTTTTTTATGTAGAAACAGTGTAAAATAAGTTTTGTGGAGAGAAGTGGTGGATAGTGGAGAGTAAGGGTGAGAAAGTGGGGCTCTGATTATCATGTTCATGGGTGAATACCAACATACGATTGATACAAAAGGGCGCATGATCATCCCTGCTAAATTTAGAGACGGTCTCGGAGAACAGTTTGTGCTGACGAGAGGGCTTGATCAATGTTTATTTGGCTACCCTATGAGTGAGTGGAAACTAATTGAAGAGAAACTCAAAGCACTGCCGCTAACGAAAAAAGATGCACGTGCGTTTACCCGGTTCTTCTTCTCCGGCGCAGTTGAATGCGATCTGGACAAGCAGGGGCGCATTAACATCGCATCAAACCTACTCCAATATGCAAAACTCGAAAAAGAATGTGTGGTCATCGGCGTTTCAAATCGAATTGAGTTGTGGAGTAAGTCGATCTGGGAACAATATACAGAAGAGCAAGAAGATTCTTTTGCTGAAATTGCTGAAAACATGATTGGGTTTGATATATAATAATCCCTTGTGCAGCAAGCTTTCTACACATTCATTTCTATTTGAAAAAGGTGGGACCATAACATCATGTTTCAACATGAGACAGTATTATTAAAAGAAACAGTTGACGGTTTAAACGTCAAAGAAGACGGTACATATGTAGACTGCACGCTGGGCGGAGCAGGTCATAGCTCATATTTACTATCTCAACTATCAGAAAAAGGTACATTGATTGGATTTGACCAAGACGATGCTGCACTGGATCATGCACGAGAGAAGCTCGCGGATTCTAAAGCGAACATTCTTTTCATAAAAAGCAACTTCCGATATTTAAAAGAACGTCTGAATGAACAAGGCATTACAAGCGTAGACGGTGTGATTTTTGATCTTGGGGTTTCATCTCCTCAGCTCGACACACCAGAGAGAGGCTTTAGTTATCACCATGATGCACCTCTTGACATGCGAATGGATCAAACAGCCGCATTGTCGGCAAAGCAAGTGGTGAATGAATGGCCATTTGAAGATCTAGTTCGGATTTTCTACAAATATGGGGAAGAAAAATTCAGCAAGCAAATCGCACGCAAAATTGAAGAAGCTAGAAAAAAAGCGCCAATTGAAACAACAGGGGAGCTTGTCGACATTATCAAAGAAGGAATTCCCGCACCTGCAAGACGAACTGGCGGACATCCAGCAAAAAGAGTGTTTCAAGCGATCCGAATTGCCGTAAATGATGAATTGAAAGTTTTTGAAGAAGCACTAGAACAAGCAATAGAGTTACTCAATCCGAAGGGGAGAATTTCTGTCATTACATTCCATTCACTTGAAGACCGGATTTGTAAAAGTACATTTAAAGAAATGTCTTCTCTTCCAGAACTTCCGCACGGACTACCAGTGATTCCAGAAGGACTTGAACCAAAGCTGAAGCTGATCACGAGAAAACCAATCGTTGCATCAGAACAAGAGCTGGAACATAACAACCGTGCCCGTTCAGCGAAGCTCCGAATTGCAGAAAAAAAGTAAAACGACACCATAGATGATGATAAAAAGGAGGTTTCTTATGAGTAATTTGGCTTACCAAAGAGAAGTAAAACAATATCAAACAGAGCAGCAAGGCCAATCGGTTGTTATTAAAAGAAGAGGTTCTATCACACTTGGTGAAAAAATCTTACTTGTCATGTTTGTCATGGCTCTTATGTGCAGCTCTATTCTCATCATTTCTAAAGCCTTTGCTGTCTATCACGCCAATATCGAGGTGCAGAAATTAGAGCAGCAAGTATCTTTAGAATCGAAGAAGATTACTGAGCTTCAAAAGGAAAAAGACTTGCTGAGTGAACCAGAAAGAATCATTGAAGCTGCGAAAAAAGCAGGCTTAAGCATTTCGAAAGATGTTAAGAAGGTCGATTAAGATGGCGATGCCTAAAAAGAATAAAATGATGAACAGAGGCGCGGCAATTGCGAGTATTTGCTTCGCCCTGTTTTTCTTTATCATCCTTGCACGTTTTATTTATATTCAGATTACAGGAACGGTCGATGGTCAAGTGTTAGCTGCAAAGGCAAATGAACAATATCAATCGAAGAAAACACTTGAAGCCAAAAGAGGATCTATTTTAGACCGAAATGGGAATGTGATTGCCGAGGATACATCTGTCTATAAGCTGATTGCGATCATGAGCAAGAAAATGACGGTCGATCCAAAGCACCCAATGCATGTCGTTGACAAAGAAAAGACAGCAAAAGAGCTGTCAAAAGTAATTGATATGAGCGAAAGCGAAATTTTAAAGCGTCTGAATACAAAAGATGCGTTCCAAGTTGAGTTTGGTAAAGCTGGGAAAGACATCAGTTTTTCAACAAAGGAAAAAATTGAAAAGCTGAAGCTTCCAGGAATCGCATTTGAAAAAGACACGAAGCGATATTATCCAAACGGCATGTTTGCTTCAAATCTGATCGGTTATGCAAGATTAGATGAGGCGACAAAGGACATGTCAGGCGCGATGGGACTTGAGAAGGCGCTGAACAAATTTTTAAAAGAAAAAGACGGCTATGTGACATATAACAGTGACAGAAGCGGATGGGCTCTTCCAAATAGTAAAGAAGACATTGTCGCTCCGAAGGATGGGAAAAACGTCACGCTGACCATCGATCAAAAAATCCAAGCGTTCCTTGAAGAAAGTATGACGCAGGTTGCTAAAAAATATAAACCGAAGAAAATCATTGCTACAGTCGTTGACCCAAAAACGGGAAAGGTGCTCGCGATGGGACAGCGGCCAAGCTTTAATTTAAATGAATTAGACATTACGAATTATAACAATGATGTCATTTCATATGCGTTTGAACCAGGTTCAACGATGAAAATCTTTACACTTGCTGCGGCAATCCAAGAAGGGGTCTACCAAGGCAATGATAAATATCAATCTGGTACTTATAAAGTAGGCGGCGGCCTTGTAAGAGACCACAACAACGGAAATGGCTGGGGGAAAATTGACTTTCATGAAGGTGTTCTCCGTTCGTCAAACGTAGCCTTTGCAAAGCTGGCAAAAGAAAAGTTAGGCTTCACGCGCTACGAACAATATTTGCAGAAGTTCCATTTCTACGACAAAACAGGTATTGACTTGCCGAATGAAGCGTCTAGTAAAATCAATTACAGATACGAATATGACAAAGCATCGACAGCTTACGGTCAAGCGTCTGCCATTACACCGATTCAACAAATTGAAGCAGCGACAGCGATAGCAAACGGTGGAACGATGATGAAGCCATATGTCATTGATCATATTACAGACCCGAACACAAACAAAACGATTTTACAGCACGAACCAACAGTAGCTGGAAAGCCAATTTCTTCAGATACAGCAAAGCAAGTACGTGACATTTTAGGTGAGGTTGTTTCCTCGAAGATTGGAACAGGTCAGCCTTACCAAATCAAAGGCTTTGACGTTGCTGGAAAAACAGGAACAGGACAAATCGGCGGTGCCGGCGGTTACCTCCAAGGAAGAAACGATTACGTCTTTTCATTTATGGGAATGGCGCCAAAAGATGATCCAAAGCTGCTCGTTTATGTAGCTGTACAGCAGCCGCAGCTGTCTGACACAGAAACTGGCTCTGCCCCAGTTGCACAAATCTTTAACCCAGTGATGAAAAATAGTCTGCTATATTTAAATATTGCACCAACAAAAACAGACGATAAAAAATCAGGCGAACAAAAAGTGAAGCAAGAAACAATGCCTTCATTCTTAGATTTAGAAGTGAAGCAGGCGGAAACAGAAGCTAAAAACAAAAACTTAACGCCTGTTGTCATCGGCGACGGCCTCTCCATTAAACGACAGTGGCCAAGTGCAGGCTCTGAATTCTCTGAAAGCCAGAAAGTTTTCTTGAAAACAGCAGGAAAAACCATCAAAATGCCTGATATGACAGGCTGGTCGAGAAGAGAAGTCCTTCAATATGCATCCATTTCTGGTGTGCATATCGAAACAAAGGGACAAGGATATGCTGTCAAACAAAGTGTGAAAAGTGGAGCGGAAATTTCAGATAAAGTTGTCACTGTGACATTTAAAAGCCCGAATTAATTGCAAAACCTAGCAAACGACTTGCTAGGTTTTTTCTTTTGCCGAGCGGGATAGACGAGACGTTCTATATAAGGACGGGCCTGCATATGATGGAAACAAGCCATATGTATGTAAGGAGTGAACCGGGCGTGCGAGTATCAAGTGTAACAGTGAGAAAACGATTGCTTTTCGTGCTGCTGATTGGGGTGATCATTTTTTTCATCATAGATACTAGATTAGGATATGTACAGTTTATTATGGGTGAGAAGCTCACAAGCTTAGCAAAAGATTCATGGAGCCGGAACCTCCCGTTCGAACCAGAAAGGGGAGATATTTTGGACCGAAATGGGGTAGAGCTTGCGACGAACAAAAGTGCCCCATCTATATTGGTCGTTCCGCGTCAAATTAAAGATCCCGCAGAAACAAGCAAGAAACTGGCGGCAGTACTGAATATGTCAGAGGAAAAAGCGTACAAGCACGTCACAAAGAAAACATCGATCGAACGAATTTCTCCAGAGGGAAGAAAAGTATCTCATGAAAAAGCAAAAGAAGTCAGAGAGCTTGATTTAGATGGCGTTTATGTCGCGGAAGACAGCATCAGACACTATCCCTTCGGCAGTTTTCTTTCTCATGTGCTTGGCTTCGCTGGAATTGATAATCAAGGGTTACTTGGACTTGAAGCCTATTATGATGATGACCTGAAAGGTGAAAAAGGCTCTGTAAAGTTCTATTCCGATGCAAAAGGGCAGAAAATGCCAGATGAAGCAGATGATTATACACCGCCTAAAGATGGGCTTGATATGAAGTTAACTGTCGATGCGAAAGTACAAACCATCATAGAGCGGGAATTAGACAACGCGCAGGCAAAATATAACCCAGACGGCATGATTGCAATTGCGATGAATCCGAAGAACGGTGAAGTGCTTGGAATGTCGAGCAGACCGGATTTTGATCCAGCGGATTATCAATCAGTTGACTCGAAAGTGTTTAACCGAAATCTACCGGTGTGGAGCACATATGAGCCAGGTTCGACGTTTAAAATAATTACACTTGCAGCAGCACTAGAAGAAAAAAAAGTCAATTTAAAACGCGATCATTTTTTTGACAGCGGATCTGTAACAGTAGATGGTGCAAGGCTTAGGTGCTGGAAAAAAGGCGGCCACGGATCACAGTCATTTTTAGAAGTGGTGCAAAACTCCTGTAACCCCGGCTTTGTTGAACTAGGCGACCGTCTAGGAAAGGATAAATTATTTTCCTATATTAAAAATTTCGGGTTTGGCCAAAAAACAGGAATTGATCTTCAAGGGGAAGGGCGAGGCATTTTGTTCCCGCTGGACCGGGTTGGCCCTGTAGAGCAGGCGACAACTGCCTTTGGTCAAGGTGTATCTGTTACGCCGATACAGCAAGTAGCTGCCGTAGCCGCAGCGGTAAATGGCGGAACACTTTACACGCCGTACATTGCAAAAGAATGGATAGATCCAATTACAAAAGAGGTTGTGAAAAAGCAATCGCCGATTGCCAAAAAGAAAGTGATTTCAGCAGAAACATCAAAAGAAATCAGATATGCGCTTGAAAGTGTAGTCGCTCAAGGGACTGGCCGAAATGCATTTGTTGAAGGATATCGAGTTGGCGGAAAAACAGGGACAGCACAGAAGGTAAAAGACGGCAAGTACATGGAAAATAACCACATTGTGTCGTTTATCGGGTTTGCGCCTGCTGATGATCCAAGTATCGTTGTATATGTGGCTGTAGATAACCCGAAAGGCACCATTCAATTTGGCGGGACAGTTGCTGCGCCAATTGTGGGTCATATTATGCGGGACAGCCTGCCTGAAATGGGTGTGAAAAAAAGAAAAGGACAAATTGAAAAGAAGTACCAGTGGCTGGACACAAAAACGATTGAAGTACCGAATCTTGTAGGGGGATCTGTTTCAGACCTTGAATCCCTCCTGATTAATCTTAAGATCGATGCTTCTGGAACTGGCAGTAAAGTGGTGAAGCAATCACCTGCTGCTGGGACGAAGGTCAAAGAAGGCTCCACCATCAGATTATACTTAAACGATGAATAATAAAGAATGAACAGAGGGTAGCCGCACTCATTCGGCTGCCTCTTTTTGTTGAAAGAGAAGGTCTGTTTGAAAAAAAGAACCTAAAGTGTGTTTTTTCCAAGAGAAACTTAAGGAATACGCTGGATGTATCCTTTTTTTTACGATAAAATATAGACTGTGTGTTTTTTTCGCAAGACATGCACGTGAACGAATTTGAGAGGTTTGATATGAAATGAAATTACAAGAACTCCTTACATACTTTAAAAGTGAAAACAACGAATTAATAAACGAAAATCCTGATATCACTTCCATCGAAATGGATTCTAGAGAGGTGAAAAAAGGAAGCCTTTTTGTCTGTATAAAAGGCTATACAGTAGATGGACACGATTATGCTGAAAAAGCGGTGAAAAGCGGGGCTGCAGCGATTGTAGCAGAACACCCTCTTAACATAACAGATGTACCAGTCATTATTGTGAAACACTCTCAAAGAGCTCTTGCAAGAATAGCTGATGCGTTTTACGAACAGCCAACTCATAAGCTGAATCTCATCGGGATCACAGGCACAAACGGAAAAACTTCCACAACACACATGATTGAACAAATGATGAGAAAAGCCGAAAAGAAAACAGGCTTAATCGGTACGATGTATATGAAGGTGAATGATGACATTCTCGATGTGAAAAACACGACACCTGAAAGTGTCACACTTCAGAAGACCTTTAAACAGATGCTTGATCAAGATGTAGACACAGCCATTATGGAAGTATCATCACACGCACTGCATCTTGGCAGGGTACATGGATGTGATTATGATATTGCCGTTTTCACAAACCTTTCGCAGGACCATCTTGACTACCACAACACAATGGAAGAATATAAACATGCGAAAAGCTTGCTGTTTTCACAGCTGGGCAGTGCCTTTCATCACGATAAGCCAAAGCATGCGATTTTAAATGCGGATGATGATGCTTCGAGTTACTATGAAAAAGTGACAGCTGCTGAAGTCATGACATATGGCTTAGAGCAAAAAGCAGATGTCATGGCAAAGAATATTCAAATCAAGCCCAAGGGAACTCAATTTGATTTAATCACTCCAATTGGCACCAAAAATGTGACAGTTGCCCTCATCGGTAAGTTTAATGTGTACAACATCCTAGCAGCTGTATCAGTAGGGATCGTATCTGGCTTAACATTTGAAACGATTGTAAGTGCTATTGAAGAGCTGGAGGGAGTCAAAGGCCGATTTGAACTTGTGAACTGTGATCAAGATTTCCCTGTGATCGTCGATTACGCCCATACACCTGACAGCTTAGAAAATGTCCTGACAACGTGTAGAGAATTAACAGCCGGCAAAATTTTCTGTGTGATAGGCTGCGGCGGCGACCGTGATAAAACAAAGCGTCCTCAAATGGCCCAAATCGCTGTGAAGTATGCAGATGAGCCTGTATTTACATCAGACAACCCAAGAAGCGAAGATCCTTCAGCTATCTTAAAGGATATGGAAAATGGTGTGCCAGACGCATATTATCATAGCTTTGTGAATCGCAAACAAGCCATCTTTTTTGCAATTGCCAATGCGAAAAAAGGCGATACAGTCTTAATAGCGGGTAAAGGCCATGAGACATATCAAATCGTTGGCGATCAAGTGTACGATTTTGATGATGCAAAGGTTGCAATGGACGCTATTTTAGATCTAAACAAATCTTAAAATGATGAAAAGAGTGTAATGAAATGAAGCATTTTGTACAAAAACAACATACGAAGAACGCGAATGAATACCTTAATAATGAATGCAATTTTCTGATGGAAAACGGCTTTGGAAATTCGGAAGGAGTAAAGAACGATGCTTGAACAGGTGATATTGTTTACAATCATAATGGGATTTTTAATCAGTGTTCTTTTATCCCCGATTTTTATTCCGTTTTTAAGAAGACTTAAATTTGGTCAAAGTATTAGAGAAGAAGGACCACAGTCTCACCAAAAGAAATCAGGTACTCCGACAATGGGCGGAATTATGATTATCTTTTCTATCACAATTACGACGATTGTGATGATCAACAAATTTTCTGAGATTAGTCCAGAAATGTTTTTATTGTTATTTGTCACGCTTGGCTACGGTCTATTAGGATTTTTAGATGATTATATTAAAGTAGCGATGAAACGAAACCTAGGTTTAACATCGAAACAGAAATTAATCGGTCAAATTGTGATCGCAGTGATTTTTTATGCAGTCTTCCATTATTATCAGTTTGCAACGACGATTCGCATTCCAGGAACAGATGTCAGCTTCGATTTAGGATGGGCTTACTTTATCCTTGTCGTTTTCATGCTTGTCGGGGGTTCAAATGCTGTGAACTTAACGGATGGACTGGATGGTCTATTATCTGGTACCGCTGCTATTGCCTTTGGAGCCTTTGCTATACTGGCTTGGAATCAATCACAGTACGATGTAGCGATCTTTTCAGTAGCTGTTGCTGGAGCCGTTCTTGGGTTTCTTGTGTTTAACGCGCATCCTGCAAAAGTATTTATGGGCGATACAGGGTCGCTTGCTTTAGGCGGAGCGATTGTAGCGATTGCCATTTTAACAAAGCTTGAAATTTTACTTGTCATTATTGGAGGAGTATTTGTTGTCGAAACGTTATCCGTTATTCTTCAAGTGATCTCCTTTAAAACAACTGGAAAAAGAATCTTTAAGATGAGTCCGCTTCACCACCACTATGAATTAGTTGGCTGGTCTGAGTGGAGAGTAGTTGTCACCTTCTGGACAGCTGGTTTATTACTTGCTGTTTTAGGAATTTACATCGAGGTGTGGTTATAATTGAATAAGATGCAAATGTTAAAAAACGAACATGTACTAGTATTAGGTCTTGCAAAAAGCGGATATGCGGCAGCTTCAATTCTTCATGAGCATGGAGTAAATGTCATAGTAAATGACCAAAAGCCGTTTGAAGAAAATGAACCTGCTCAGCTTCTTTCTGAAAAGGGGATTGATGTCATTTGTGGCAGCCATCCTCTTCGTATGTTCGATGATAATGAAATAACGATTTTAATTAAAAATCCAGGAATTCCATATGAAAATGTGATGGTTCAAGAGGCGATTCGCCGCCAAATTCCAGTTTGGACGGAAATTGAATTAGCTTATCATTTAACCTCAGCTCCTTTTATTGGGATTACTGGATCAAATGGAAAAACCACTACCACGACTTTGATTTATGAAATGCTGAAAAGCGATAGTCAAAAAACTTTAGTGGCAGGTAATATTGGCACAGTTGCCAGCGAAGTCGCTGCAAAGGCAGCTGGCGATGAGTGGATTGTAACTGAGCTGTCTTCTTTTCAGTTAATGGGAACAGTTGATTTTAGACCTAAAATCAGCTTAATATTAAATATTTTTGATGCACATTTAGACTATCACCACACTCGTGATGAATATGAAAAAGCAAAGCAGAAAGTATACGCACATCAACTTGAAGATGACATAGCTGTCATTAACCTTGATGATCCATCAGTTGTAAAACTAGCCGAAGCTTCAAAAGCAAAAAAAGTATTTTTCTCGGTAAAAGAGCAAGTAGAACATGGTGCGTATATTAAAAATGGTGCAATTTACTACATGAATGAACATATCATCGATTTAAAGGATGTTGTTCTTCCTGGTGAGCATAACCAAGAAAATATTTTGGCAGCTATATGTGTCGTGAAAAATACAGGCTGTTCAAATGAAGCAATCGCACACGTTCTCACGACTTTTAGTGGAGTGAAGCATCGTCTCCAGTTTGTAGATACAATTCAAAGCAGAAAATTCTATAACGATAGTAAAGCCACCAATATACTGGCAACAAGTAAAGCATTGTCAGCTTTTAAGCAGCCGACCATTTTACTAGCCGGCGGGCTTGATCGCGGTAATGAATTTGATGAATTGAAGCCTTTTATGAAAAATGTAAAAGGAATCATCACATTTGGTGAGACGGCACCTAAGTTTGTGAAGCTTGGTGAAGAACTGGGAATACATCACGTAAAACATGTCGATAATGTTGAACAAGCAGTACCTGCGGCGTTTAACATTTCTGAAGAAGAAGACGTGATTTTATTATCCCCGGCTTGTGCAAGCTGGGATCAACATAAAACATTTGAAGAACGTGGAGACATGTTTGTAAACGCCGTGCATATGCTTAAATAAGGGCTTGTCTCTCATAATGACTGACAGCCCAAATGAATTATGCTTGGGGTGTCGGTCTCTTGACGAATAAGAAAACTTCTCCGGACTTTTTGCTTGTTGTCATTACGTTACTTTTATTGACGATTGGTTTAATTATGGTGTACAGCGCTAGTGCTGTGTGGGCATCGTATAAATTTGATGATTCGTTTTATTTTGCAAAAAGACAGCTTTTGTTTGCCGGAATCGGAGTTATCGCGATGTTTTTCATTATGCGAGTCGATTATTGGACGTGGCGGACTTGGTCAAAGATATTGATTGCTGTTTGTTTTCTCCTTTTACTGCTTGTACTTATTCCAGGTATCGGTATGGAGAGAAATGGATCAAGAAGCTGGATCGGTGTCGGTGCGTTTAGTATTCAGCCCTCTGAATTTATGAAGCTTGCGATGATTGCGTTTCTTGCAAAATTCTTATCTGAAAAACAAAAAAATATCACATCCTTTCGTAAAGGTTTCGCACCAGCATTAGGCATTGTGTTTTCTGCATTTGCCATCATAATGCTGCAGCCAGATTTGGGAACAGGGACGGTAATGGTTGGAACCTGTATTATTATGATATTTGTTTCAGGTGCGAGAATTGCTCACTTTATATTTCTCGGTCTTTTAGGGCTCAGCGGATTTGCAGCACTCGTCTTATCAGCGCCCTACCGCATAAAACGAATTACATCGTACTTAAATCCTTGGGAAGATCCACTAGGCAGTGGGTTTCAAATTATTCAATCCTTATACGCTGTTGGTCCAGGCGGTCTGTTCGGAATGGGTCTCGGTCAAAGTAGACAGAAATTCTTTTATTTACCTGAGCCTCAAACAGACTTCATCTTTGCGATATTGTCTGAAGAGCTTGGCTTTATAGGAGGATCACTCATTTTGCTGCTCTTTAGTGTTCTATTATGGAGAGGCATACGAATAGCACTTGGAGCCCCAGACTTATACGGAAGTTTCCTAGCAGTTGGCATTATTTCAATGGTTGCCATTCAAGTGATGATTAATATCGCAGTTGTTACTGGACTCATCCCTGTGACAGGGATCACGCTCCCATTCCTAAGTTATGGCGGCTCATCACTGACATTAATGCTGATGGCAATTGGCGTACTTCTGAATGTAAGCAGGTACGCTAGATATTAATGTGCTGCTAGTTAATGAAACCATGATGACATTTATTTTGCAAAAGTACAAAAAAATGATTTGAAGAGTGAAAAAGACAGCTTTCGTATTGAAAACATGTTTTTTTGACTCTTCTTTACAGGTTTTAACGGAGCCCTGTTGTTTAAAACAGGGTTTATACTTTGTTCAGAGCAGAAAAAAATTGAGGGGAAATGGTATAATGCGTATAGTAATCAGTGGAGGCGGAACAGGCGGACATATTTATCCGGCCTTAGCTTTTATTAAAGAAGTGAAAAGACTGCATCCTAATGTAGAATTTTTATATATTGGTACTGAAAATGGACTTGAAAAGAAAATTGTAGAAAGAGAAAATATCCCTTTCAAGTCCATAGAAATTTCAGGTTTTAAAAGAAAGCTTTCCTTTGATAACGTAAAAACGGTGATGAGATTTCTAAAGGGCGTTCAAAAAAGTAAATCTTACTTAAAAGAATTCAAGCCAGATGCGGTCATTGGAACAGGTGGTTATGTGTGCGGCCCTGTTGTTTATGCAGCTTCTAAGCTGAAAATCCCGACTATTATTCACGAACAGAACAGTCTGCCTGGAATCACAAATAAGTTTCTGGCGAGATATGTTGATAAGGTAGCCATCTGTTTTGAAGAAGCAAAGGAACATTTTCCTTCTGAAAAGGTTGTATTTACGGGAAACCCTAGAGCCTCTGAAGTCGTCTCTATAAAAGAGGGGAAATCTCTTAAAGAGTTTGGGCTGGATGAAAAGAAAAAAACAGTTCTTATTTTTGGCGGGAGCCGGGGGGCTGCACCGATTAATAGAGCAGTCATTGACATGCAAAATGAATTAAAGGCTAAGAACTATCAGCTTTTATATATCACAGGTGAGGTTCATTATGAAAAAGTGCTGAACGAACTAAAGGAAAAAGATGCAGCACCTAATATGATCACAAAGCCTTTCTTGCACCAAATGCCGGAGTACTTGAAATCAATTGATGTGATTGTTGCAAGAGCGGGTGCCACAACGATTGCTGAAGTGACAGCCCTTGGAATCCCAACTATTTTTATTCCAAGCCCATACGTCACAGCAAATCATCAGGAAATTAATGCAAGATCATTAGAAAAGCATGACGCTGCAATCGTTTTAAGAGAATCAGAGCTTTCTGGAGAGAGCCTCCTTCATGCCATTGATGAAATTGCTGGTAATGAAGAAAAATTAAACGAAATGAGCCGCTTAACAAAAGAACTGGGAGTACCAGATGCGGCTGGACGTTTATATAATGTATTAAAAGAAATTACGACTACATGATGGAATGATATTAGGTAAGGCGGAGGGTAATATGGAGAACTTGAAGAATGAATTATTAGAAGCGCAAGTCGGTAAAGTGCTTGAAAATGAGCCGCTTGCAAATCATACGACAATGAAAATAGGCGGGCCGGCAGATCTATTGATTGTTCCTAAAGATATCGATGCAGTTAAAACGATCATGGATCAGATAAAAAAACACCACGCGGACTGGACGGTTATTGGGAGAGGGTCGAATTTACTCGTACTTGATAAAGGAATACGTGGCGTTGTCCTGAAGTTAGGTGCTGGACTTGATCATTTAACTGTAAATGATGAAGAAATTACAGTTGGCGGCGGCTATTCGGTTGTAAGGCTTGCAACGTCTCTTAGTAAGCAGGGTCTTTCAGGGCTGGAGTTTGCAGCTGGTATCCCGGGATCTATTGGCGGTGCTGTTTATATGAACGCAGGTGCGCACGGATCTGATATCAGTAAGATCCTTGTGAAAGCGAGAATCTTATTTGAAGATGGCAGCATCGAGTGGCTAACAAATGAGCAGATGAACTTTAGCTATAGAACATCTGTCCTTCAAAAGGAACGACCAGGCATTGTTCTCGAGGCCGTGTTTAAGCTCAAACAGGATGATCGCGAGAAAATCACAAAGAAAATGCAGCAAAATAAAGACTATCGTAAGGAAACACAGCCTTATAATCGACCATGTGCCGGAAGTATTTTTCGAAATCCGCTGCCTGAATATGCAGGACAGCTTGTAGAAAAAGCGAATTTAAAAGGGTACCAAATTGGCGGAGCAAGAATCTCTGATATGCATGGCAACTTTATTGTGAACGCTGGTGGTGCTACTGCTCAAGACGTGCTGGACTTAATTCAGTACATCCAAAAGAAAATTAAAGATGACTACAATGTAGATATGCATACAGAAGTAGAAATTATCGGTGAAGCAAATTAAAAGCTAGTTTTTATGAATGATGGCATCACAGGAAAACAAACGGCATGAAAGAATGCCGTTTGTTTTCTCATCAAAATGATGACCCAAAGGTGTGGACAAGCAGCTTTGAATGGGGTGAAGAATATACATGCGACCTGATCATGAAAATGAAAAGATCGTCAATATAGAAGAACGAATTCCTAAAATTAAAGAACAAAGGAAGCAGAAAGCGAACCGGAGACTAATCTCTTTTATTCTACTGTTTTTTATCATGGTTTTAATCATTATTTATTTGCAGACACCAATCAGTAAAATTTCTTCTTTAACTATTACGGGTAACGAGCATGTCCCTACAAAACAGCTTGTGAAACTTTCTCAAATCAAAGAAGGCGAAACAGAGTTTTGGAATTTAAATAAAGATTTAACAGCAGATCATATTAAACAAAACAAACTGATTAAAAGTGTCAGTATCAAAAAACATTTTCCAAATAAGGTCAGTATTGCTGTCAAAGAATATGCCAATATTGCGTATCTTCAAAAGGGAAATCTATACTATGAGCTTCTTGAAAATGGGACAGCATTACCAGAAGAAGTCACACCAAGTCATGCAGGACCTATTTTTGTGGATTGGGACAATAAAGAGAAGCTGAAGCAAACTGTAAGATCTTTAAATCAGCTGCCAGCCTCTATTCAGGAACTCATCTCGGAAATATATTATGTGCCGACAAGCTCAAACCAATGGCTCGTTAAATTTTATATGAATGATGGGAACACTGTGATTGCATCAATTAAAACATTCGCTGATAAAATGGAAACCTATCCTGCCATTGTAAAAGAACTTTCACCTTCTGAAAAAGGCACAATCCATATGGAAGTCGCGACGTATTTTGAAGCGTTTAAATCTAAGAAAAAGGAAGATGAACGTTGAGAGGCAAAACAGTTATATTCTCAATTGTAATGCTTGTTCTTGGTTTTCTGATTTCTTTTTCATACCAATATACTAAGCAGCATCAGGCAGAGGTCATTCGCACAGAGCAATGGAAAAAAGAATACTCCTTGAAAAGTCAGCTGACAAAGCAAGAAAAGGCGAATCAGAAACTTGAAAAAGAATTATACAGCCTTCAATCACAGGTTCAAGCCACTGAGTCCAATTTGAAAAATGAAAAAGAGCAGTATTTTAATGTATTGGAAGATGTTGAGAAATACAGGATGTTTACAGGAGAGATCGGCGTAAAAGGAAAAGGGGTAAAAGTATCCCTTGAAGATGCATCTTATATCCCGAGTGGACAAAATGTCAATAATTACATTGTTCATGAGAGCCACATTTTTCATGTGATAAACGAACTGTTTATATCAGGGGCCTCTGCCGTATCTATTAACGGACAGAGAATTACACACCAATCATACATACATTGCAACGGCCCAGTTGTCACAGTTGACGGTGTTCAGCATCCAGCGCCGTTTGTCATTTCTGCTATCGGTGATCCGGCTGTGTTAATACCTGCATTAAATATTGCAGGAGGAGTGGTCGATCAGCTGACAAGTGATCATATTTCGATGACGATTGAAAAAAAGGATATTCGTATGAATCCTCTTTTAAAACACAAAGATTAAAAGTGAAAAGGTGAGTGGTGTTGAGGAAAAAGAAGCCTTTACTTAGTTTGACAGTCTTAATGGTGATATTCGGCATCATGGTCTCCATCCAATTTAACTCATTGCAAAAGCCCAAAGTTCGTGATACTCGCGATGTGTGGGAGCTAAGAGAGGATTTATCTGCATCTAAAAGTAAAGAATTGGATTTACTGAAAGAAATTGATAAATATGATGAAATGCTGAAAAAGTATGGTCATCAAGGTGATCAATCAAAAGAAGCTCAACTAACAAAAACATTAAAAGATTTAAAAGAAAAGGCTGGTTTTACAGAAGTGACAGGAGAGGGAATTGAAGTTGATATCTCTCAGCTCTTCTCAAAGGATCTGACTGGAGAAGAAGTGAAAAATATCCCGCCTGATCTTCTGAAAAAGCTAATCAACGAAGCCAATATGTATGGGGCAAAGCATATTTCCATTAATGACCACCGTGTGATTAATACTAGTGTGATTCGAGATATTAATGGCACGACAAAAATGGATGGCTACAGCTTAGATGGTGATGAAGTGACCATCAAGATGATCAGCGACCAGGCCGACAAATTATACAGCCGTTTAAATGTATCAGATATTGCTGATTTGTTTGCTCAGGAAAATTTCGGCTTGAGTATTAGCCAGCCAAAGCAACAAATACAATTAAAAGCATATGACGGTGCAATTCAGGTAAACGAGTTGAAGCCTCTTGACGATGTAAAGGAGGGGAAATCTTAATGTGGCTTCCTGTACTTGGCTTAATCATAGGAGTTGCGATCGGTTTCTTAACAAATTTTACGATACCGAATGAGTATTCTAATTATCTTTCCCTCGCTGTACTTGCTGCACTTGATACATTGATTGGTGGAATCAGGGCACATCTGCAAGGGGCATACGATGAACTAGTGTTTGTATCAGGCTTCTTTTTTAATATTATACTTGCAATAAGTTTAGCTTTTCTGGGCGTCCATCTTGGTGTAGACTTGTATTTAGTCGGAATGTTTGCTTTCGGCGTTAGATTGTTTCAAAATATAGCAGTTATTCGAAGAATTCTACTAACTAAATGGACAATTTCTAGAGAAAAAAAGAAAAAAAGTGAGTCATAAAAAAGGATATACATATGATGTAACGAATATTTTCAGTAATCCTAATAAAAAATGTTGATTTTTTAAGTTTTGTTACACACTTGTAAAAACACATTCATTGTATTGTTGTTCAGCAAATAATAGAATAGAAAGTATTGATATGTGAGGAGGTGCCATAGAATGAACAACAATGAAATTTACGTCAGCCTTGACATCGGTACATCCAATATTAAAGTCATCGTCGGAGAAATGGCGGATGATTCGCTTAACATTATAGGTGTTGGAAATGTCCCTTCAGAAGGGTTAAAAAAAGGATCGATTGTTGATATAGATGAGACAGTTCATTCTATTAGACAAGCATTTGAACAGGCTGAAAGAATGGTAGGTTTTCCTTTACAAAAGGCGATTGTCGGAATTAACGGAAACCACATTCATATTCAGAATACGAGCGGCGTGGTCGCAGTATCTAGTGAAAACAAAGAAATACATGCTGAAGATGTGAGACGTGTCTTAGATGCTGCACAGGTAGTATCTATTCCTCAAGAACATCTCGTCGTAGACGTCATCCCGAGGCAATTTATCGTCGACGGAAGAGATGAGATCACTGATCCGAAAAAAATGCTTGGTGTTCGGCTAGAGGTGGATGGATCGTTAATTACAGGTTCTAAAACGATTCTACATAACTGGCTCCGATGTGTAGAGAGAGCTGGAATTGAAATTATGGATATTTGCTTGCAGCCGCTCGCATCGGGCTCAGCAGCATTATCGAAAGATGAAAAAAATCTAGGGGTAGCTCTCGTCGATATTGGCGGCGGATCTACAACGATTTCCGTATTTGAAAACGGGCATCTCTATTCTACTCACAGTATCCCTTTGGGCGGAGAGAACATTACAAAAGATTTGTCTATAGGACTTAGAACTTCTACTGAAGAAGCTGAACGAATCAAAAAACAATTTGGACATGCGTTTTATGATGAGGCATCGTCTGAGGAAACATTTGAAGTTTCTGTCATCGGTACCGATCAGAAACAGACGTATACACAGCTTGAAGCGGCCAATATCATCGAAGCTCGGCTGGAAGAAATCTTGCTCTTTGTGGCAGAGGAATTAAGAAATATGGGTGTCCATGATTTGCCTGGCGGATTCGTTCTAACAGGTGGACAGGCAGCTATACCAGGTATCCTTTCTCTTGCACAAACGGTCTTGCAAAACAATGTTAGAATTGCAAGTCCGAATTATATTGGGGTGAGAGAACCTCAGTATATGACAGGAGTGGGTCTGATCCACTTTGCTTATCGCAATGCAAAGATTCAGGGCAGACAGGTTGGATTCCAAATGCCGGATGAGGCGTTTCATGAAGTAGGCGCATCCATGGAGCCGGTTTCTTCTGCACCACAAGTAAAAGAAGCGCAGCCAAGACCGAAAGTAAAACAAAAAGCACAAGAAGAGACAAATAAAAAACCGGGCAAAATGAAAAAACTATTTAATATGTTCTGGGAATAGAATTAGATTTTCGACGGATTAGGAGGATTCAGCATGTTGGAGTTTGAAACAAATATAGACGGCCTAGCATCAATTAAAGTAATCGGAGTAGGTGGAGGCGGAAATAACGCTGTCAACCGAATGATCGAAAATGACGTACAAGGTGTCGATTTCATTGCAGTTAATACAGATGCACAGGCGTTAAATCTATCAAAAGCAGAAACGAAAATGCAAATCGGTGCTAAGCTGACAAGAGGGCTTGGAGCAGGTGCGAATCCTGAAGTCGGTAAAAAAGCTGCTGAGGAAAGCAAAGAACAGATTGAAGAAGTATTAAAAGGCGCAGACATGGTCTTTGTTACTGCTGGTATGGGCGGTGGAACTGGTACGGGTGCTGCACCTGTCATTGCAAAAATCGCAAAAGATTCTGGTGCATTGACAGTTGGAGTCGTGACTCGTCCTTTCACATTTGAAGGAAGAAAACGTCAGCTTCAAGCAGTAGAAGGAATTGCTTCTATGAAAGAAGCAGTTGACACATTAATTGTGATTCCAAACGATCGCTTGCTTGAAATTGTTGATAAAAACACGCCAATGCTTGAAGCATTCCGTGCAGCAGATAACGTACTACGACAAGGTGTTCAAGGGATCTCAGATCTTATTGCTACACCAGGTTTAATCAACCTTGACTTTGCTGACGTGAAAACGATCATGTCTAATAAAGGTTCTGCTCTTATGGGTATTGGTGTCGCAACAGGTGAAAATCGTGCTGCTGAAGCTGCGAAGAAAGCTATTTCTTCACCGCTTCTGGAAACGGCAATCGATGGTGCACAAGGTGTCATCATGAATATTACTGGTGGTACGAACCTAAGCCTTTATGAGGTACAAGAAGCAGCGGACATTGTTGCTTCTGCATCTGACGAAGATGTAAACATGATTTTCGGGTCTGTCATTAATGATAACTTGAAGGATGAAATTGTGGTAACCGTGATCGCAACTGGATTTATTGAGCAAGAGCCAGAGGTGACAAAACCACAAAGAAATCCATTAGGACAAGGATTAAAGCAAAATCAATCCATTCCTCAAAAGCGTGAAGTGAAACGTGAGGAGCATCAGCAGCCATCATCTCAGCCGAGACAAAATACACAATCAAGCGATGATACGCTGGATATCCCAACGTTCTTGCGCAATCGTAATAAACGCTAATCAAGTATTACTCATCCCCTTCCATTGGAAGGGGATTTTTTTCATGTCTCATATATAAAGAAACCCGTATGACTACTAATCAAAAAGTCTTAAATCTGTCTGGGTCACTTCATTCAAAATATGTATTTTGGCTTAGAGTGATTAAGTAAAAAGAATCATTTTTAAATCCTATTACAAAAAGCGACAAAATGATGATCTTTATTTGACTACATTAAATAGAACACCATGAATCTTGTCATGAACAAAGGAAAGGGAGGAGTGAGACCCGCACTCTGTTTGACCATTTGAGGAGGAGGGATTTGATTGAAAGTGAAGTTTCACAAAACCGCCGGCTATCGTTTGATGAGTCTTTTGGTGATTGGTACTTTAACGATGACAAGCTTTGGGATGGTTCAAGCAAAATCGACTTCTACCTCATATCAAGAGGAAGCTGTTTCCTCCAAGAAAACAAAAGCCAAGATCTCATCTAGGTTAATGAAACAGTTTCAACAAGAAGACAAGGTGACCTTTTTAGTCAAAATGAAGGAACAAACAAATGTCAAAAAAGTGGCGAAGGATGCTGTGTCAAAAGCAAAAAAACAGAAGTTAACAGCTGCTAAAACGCAGTACACAAAAAGATCAGCTGTTGTATCAGAACTAAGAGCAACATCTGAAGAGACGCAGGAAGCGCTGCTTGCTTATTTACAAAAGGCACAAAAGAAAAAGCAAGTGAAGGATATTCATTCGTACTATATTGTGAATGGTCTCGCTGTGACGGGAACGAAAGAAGTCATGGAAAAGGTTGCTTCCTTCCCAGAAGTAGATCAAGTGCTCCCAAATGAAATCCGTCAAATTCATCGTCCTGTTGATTTGAAGACTTCAAAGCCGAACAAACAAATCAAAGCAGCAGATGGAATCGAGTGGAATATTTCTCAAGTTCATGCCCCAGAAGCATGGGCTTTAGGCTATGACGGTACTGGTACCGTTGTGGCAAGTATTGATACAGGTGTGGAATGGGATCATCCTGCATTAAAAGAAAAGTACCGCGGATTTGATCCTGCACGTCCGAATGAACCTTCACATGAATTCAATTGGTACGATGCAACGACAGGTTCTGAAACGCCATACGATGATTTAGAGCATGGTACACATGTGACGGGAACGATGGTTGGCTCTGAGCCAAATGGAGAGAATCAAATTGGCGTCGCACCAGGTGCAAAATGGATTGCGGTGAAAGCTTTCTCAGAAGATGGTGGATCAGATGCTGATCTGCTTGACGCAGGTGAATGGATTTTAGCCCCAAAAGATGAAAACGGAAACCCTCATCCAGAAAAGGCACCTGACGTAGTGAATAATTCTTGGGGCGGCGGGCCTGGTCTTGATGATTGGTATAAAGATGTGGTCAATGCTTGGAGAGCGGCAGACATCTTCCCAGAGTTTTCAGCTGGTAATACGGATTTATTTAACCCTGGCGGTGAGGGATCTATTGCAAATCCTGCGAACTATCCAGAAGCCTTTGCGACGGGTGCAACAGATCAAAACAACAAATTGGGTTCTTTCTCTTTGCAAGGTCCCTCTCCATATGGCGTCATGAAACCAGATATTGCGGCCCCAGGGGTAAACATTCGTTCTTCTATACCTGGAAAAGGGTATGAGGATGGCTGGAATGGAACCTCGATGGCAGGTCCGCATGTTTCAGCTGTTGTGGCTCTTCTTCGCCAAGTACAGTCAGATCTGTCTGTGGAAGAGATCGAAGAAATTCTCATTGATACTGCAAAGCCGCTGACAGATCAGCAATTCCCGGAATCCCCTAACAATGGCTATGGGGCAGGATTAGTTGATGCAAGAGAGGCGATCACAGCATTAACAGATGGAATTGGCAAGATTGAAGGACAGGTAACAAAAGAAGGAGAAGATACAGAACCACCTGTTTTTTCTCATAAAGGACCGAATGAAATTTTTGCCTCTACGCCAACTCCTCTAAGCATCACAGCCGAAGATGAAGTAGCTGTGACAAATGTCTCCTTGAGCTATCAAGTGGATCAAGGGAAAAGGGAGACGCTGCAAGCAAAACGTACGGATGGAAATCATTTAAAGGGGACATATGTTGTCCAGCTGCCAGAACTTGAGGGAGAAAACGTCACGTACCGATGGATTGTGAAAGATTTTGGAGAAAATGAAGCCGCATCAGAACCGTATACGCTTCCGATTAAAACATCCATCACGACTGGCTACTCGCAAGATTTTGAAGCGTGGCCTAGTGGATGGTTCAGTGGTGGAACAAAAGATCCTTGGCAGTGGGGAAAGCCGACCACAGGTCCGAAACAAGCCTTTACTGGAGATCATGTCTACGCCACGAACCTAGACAGTCCTTATGAAAATCAAACAGATGCTCATTTATCCATGCCGATGATTGCTGTACCTGAGTCAGGCTCCTCCTTTTTACAATATCAATACTGGCATGACCTTGAAGCAAATTATGACTATGTGCATATTCATGTGCAGCCTGAGGGGGAAGATGCTGTCCAGGTGGCAGCCTATACAGGTAAAACAAGTGCATGGACAAAAGGAGAAGTTGATTTATCGGCCTACAAAGGTCAAAATGTGAGGGTTATTTTTCAGCTCAGAACGGATGGCAGTGTGACAAAAGACGGTTTTTATTTAGATGATGTGAAAATAACAGATCAAGCTCTGCCTCAAAAGGCAAAGAAACAACTTGGCATCATCAAAAAAGAAAAGCCTGCACAGGAGCAGAAGAAACCCGTCGATCCAAAAAGGGCAAAGCCTGCTAAAATAAAAGAAAAACATGTCCAGATGAAAAAGGAAAAAAGCTTAGATGCTCCGTCTATCAAAGCTCTTCCGATGAAGGCAGAAATCAGTGTTCTTGAAAGCGGCAAGTCCACGTACACAGATGAAGCGACAGGGAGATATCAGCTTTCTCATGGTGCAGGGGAGTTTACAGTGAAAGCTGAAGCATATGGATTTGAATCACGCACCCAAAAAGTCAATATTTCCTCAAATGACACGGCAGAGGCGAATTTCTCTTTGCAGCCACTTGAGAAACGAACGATCTCCGGCACAATTGTAAACGAAACAACGGGTGAAAAAGTCAAGGATGCCACGGTTTATCTTGTAGAAGATGCGAAAATTGAGCCGGTCAAAACAGATGAATCTGGCGAGTTTTCTCTAGAGGCATTGAGCGGTGTGTATACAGTCAAAGTATTTGCGAAAGGGTTTAAAGGATATTCGTTTACAGCGGATGTGACAGAAAAGCCGCTTGAAAAAGCAATTAAGCTTGAACCATTCATCGGTTTTGCTGGCGAAATTGGCTACGATGACGGAACAGCTGAAAATGCGCGGGCGTTCTATGATCCTGGCAATGGCTGGGCGGTGAAATTTTCATTAGAAAAGGGGAAGAAACAAGCGCAAGTCACAGGTGGGCTTTTCCGTTTCTGGACAACAGAGTGGCCAGCCCCTGGCGGGAATGAATTTGCGGTTGAAGTGTATGATGCATCCGGGAAGGACGGCGCTCCAGGTGAGAAAGTCGCTGGACCTTTCAAAGCGAATGCGCTGCGCAATGGTGAATGGACAAAAGTAGATTTAGAAGATCAAGCCATTACGGTGGAGGGAGATTTCTACCTTGTCTATATTCAAACGAAAAAGAATACGGAATCTCCAGGCCTTGCAACAGATGAAGATGGACCAAATGCTGAAAGAAGTTGGCAGCTGACAAGCGGTGCCTTTTCTCCTTCTCCAAAAGAAGAGGGAAATTATATGATTCGTGCGCTTGTCCAATATGAAGCAGATGTACCAGAAATAACGTCTCCAAAAGCAGGAACGGTCACGAACAAAGATGAACTGGAGATTGAAGGAAAAGCCTCTCCAGGGCTTGATGTAGCGATCTATCAAAATGATGAAGAGATTGCCAAAGTAAAAGCAGACCAGTCAGGTGTTTTCAAAGAGAAGGTCACAGTGTCAAGCGGAGAGCATGTATTCACGGCTGCTACTGTTACGGATAAAGGCGCAACGAAAAAATCCAAATCAGTAAAGGTGATCATTGATCAAACAGCCCCAGCGTTAACGATAGATACACCGAAAAAAGGGGAAAAGTCTAACAAAGAATCTCTCACTGTAGAAGGAAAGGTAACGGATGATCATCTTGATCAAGTCACTGTGGATGGAAAAAAGGCAGCAATAAAAGATGGGAAATATACTGCAAGAATACTGCTTGAAAACGGGAAAAATACGATCAAAGTAACAGCGAAAGATGCAGCAGGAAACAAAACGACTAAAAAAGTCGATATCGATGTTCAATACGAAGCACCTGAAATTTCGAAGCTGACCCCAGCAGAGAATGTCAATCTATCATCAGGTGAGTCTGTTAAAATTTCATTTCACAGCAGAGAAAAGTTAGACGCAACGTTTGTCATTCATATGCCGCTGACAAATGCTAGATCAAAGCTGCAAAATACAACAGAGCTGCCGCTTCGCGAGGTAGCTAACGGAACATATGAAGGCTACTGGACAGCTACCTCTACTGCCAAAGCAAAAGGTGCAGTCATTGAAGTGATTGTGCGGGATGATTATGGAAATGTCACACGACAAAAGGCTCCAGGCACATTAAATATCAATGAAAAATAATCCTTGAAAAAAGGCACGACTCCTAGGAGTGTGTCTTTTTCATTTCGAACAATTGTTTGAAGGCTTGTCCAGGAGCACACTCCCTTGCTTTACGCTCTCATTCCTCGACAAAAACAATAACAATCCACCAAAAGTTCTCTATCATCCCCAACAAGAATTGACAGACTTCCATCTCATGGCTGTTTTATACTGGTACAAACAAGTGCAAGTACTGCTTTTGATTCTTTGTTTCAGATGAAAGGAGCAGAAGGTGGTCATTTATTTAGATGTGATTTGGCTGTTAAACTTTTGTTTTGATCTATTGCTTCTCTTACTCACTGCATTTATTCTCAAACGACAAGTAAAAAAAAGGCGATATATGTTAGGAGCTCTGATTGGATCGAGCATTGTTCTCTTGCTCTTTACACCATTTGCAATGTTTGTGTCACACCCTCTAGGCAAACTGCTTTTTTCTGTCTTGATCGTGCTTGCAACTTTTGGATTTCAAAGATTTCGTTCCTTTTTTCAAAACCTGTTTGCTTTTTACTTTGTCACATTTTTGATGGGAGGAGGCATGATCGGGGTTCATTCGTTTTTACAAACCAATACTGTTATTCAAAACGGGCTGCTGATTTCACAAAATGATGGATTTGGTGATCCCATTAGCTGGCTTTTCGTTTTAACTGGCTTTCCTGCGATTTGGCTCTTTTCAAAGAAAAGATTAGGAGAGGTCGGTGCGAAAAAAAGACAGTTTGATGAACAAGTACTTGTGGAGATACACATTCACGGAGAGACCATCCGGCTAAAGGGACTCGTCGATTCTGGCAATCAGCTGTATGATCCTATGACGAAAACACCTGTGATGATTGTTCAGGCCGATCAGCTCATGTCCATTTGCGGAGAGCCTTTTATAGAGCTTATGAAGCAGTCTCATCCTGTTGAAGTGATGCAAAAGCTAGATGATCGATTTCCGCTTCTTGATCGTTTAAGACTTGTTCCATATCGAGCGGTCGGTCATGATCACGGGTTTCTTCTATGCTTAAAACCAGATACGGTCATCATTTATTCAAAAACACATATGATCCAGCCAGCCAAGTGTTTTGTAGGCATGAGTCTAAGCGGTTTATCAGCAGATCAGGAATTTCAATCCATCATTCATCCAGATATGTTAGACGGAAAAATCATCCAAGGGGTGTCTTAAGTTTTGGTGATGTCTTTTATCTTACGAGGTCAACTTGACATTTAGAAGGGAGAAGAAGATGAAAAAATTAAAATTTAAACTCACTTACTACTGGTATAAACTCCTCATGAAGCTAGGTCTAAAGAGTGATGAGATTTATTATATTGGTGGTAGTGAGGCGCTGCCGCCGCCATTATCAAAGGATGAAGAGCAGGAACTGCTTGTCAAATTACCAAAAGGTGATCAAACAGCAAGAGCCATCCTGATCGAAAGAAATTTGCGGTTGGTGGTCTACATCGCAAGAAAATTTGAAAACACAGGGATTAATATAGAGGATTTAATTAGTATTGGAACCATTGGCCTGATTAAGGCGGTCAATACATTTAACCCAGAAAAAAAGATCAAGCTCGCGACATATGCTTCGAGATGTATTGAAAATGAGATTTTGATGTATTTGCGCCGGAATAATAAAATTCGTTCAGAAGTGTCGTTTGATGAGCCGCTCAATATTGATTGGGACGGAAATGAACTGCTTTTATCAGACGTCCTTGGAACAGATGATGATATTATCACGCGGGATATTGAAGCAAATGTAGATAAAAAACTTTTGAAAAAAGCGCTGGAGCAATTAAATGACCGCGAAAAGCAGATCATGGAGCTCAGGTTCGGTTTGGTCGGCGGCGAAGAAAAAACCCAAAAAGATGTCGCTGACATGCTAGGAATTTCTCAATCGTATATTTCGAGGCTTGAAAAAAGAATTATTAAACGATTACAAAAAGAATTTAACAAAATGGTCTAAAAAAATTTTTTTGAAAGCTCTGTCCCTTTGCTGTCAAAGGAATCAACTTCTTTTCTCATGATTCTCATCATCACTCGTGCATATTTTTCCATCCCAAGGAGATACTGAACTTTGTACAACAGCTCCTGTAGGGAGGGAAAAAAGTGTCCAGAAATAAAGTGGAAATCTGCGGAGTCGACACCTCCAAACTGCCTGTTCTGAAAAACGAAGAGATGAGAAAATTGTTCAGACAGCTGCAAGATGAAGGTGACGATACAGCAAGAGAAAAGCTAGTCAATGGCAATTTGCGGTTGGTTTTAAGTGTGATTCAGCGTTTTAACAACAGAGGCGAGTATGTGGATGATCTCTTCCAAGTAGGCTGTATCGGATTAATGAAATCAATTGATAATTTTGATTTAAGCCACAATGTCAGATTTTCAACTTATGCGGTCCCTATGATCATAGGAGAAATCCGTCGATACTTGCGTGATAACAACCCGATTCGGGTGTCTCGTTCACTAAGAGATATTGCCTATAAAGCGCTTCAGGTCCGTGAGAGGCTGATTAGTGAGACAAGCAAGGAGCCAACGGCAGAAGACATTGCCAAAGTGCTGGAAGTGCCTCATGAGGAAATTGTCTTTGCCCTAGATGCGATTCAAGATCCTGTTTCTTTGTTTGAACCGATTTATAATGACGGAGGAGATCCGATTTATGTGATGGATCAAATTAGTGATGATCGGAACAAAGACACACAATGGGTAGAGGAATTAGCCTTAAAAGAGGGAATGCGCCGATTGAATGATCGAGAAAAAATGATTCTCCGCAAACGTTTCTTCCAAGGAAAAACGCAAATGGAAGTCGCTGAAGAGATCGGGATTTCTCAAGCACAAGTCTCAAGACTTGAAAAAGCAGCCATCAAACAAATGAATAAAAATATCTTTTAAAGCCGCCGCTTCATGTGCGGCTTTTTTCATTCTTGTGAGAGAGCACGTCTCTAGTATTGACTCTGTTATTTTTTTCATTTAATCTGTTTTTAACAAATGTTATTTTAGATATCATTTGTTAGGGAACACTTAAGCGGAAAGAAGGGTTATTATGACATTCCATGATGAAAGAAGGCTGCTCATAAAGGTTGCGCATATGTATTATGAAGAAGGCGCCACTCAATCTAAAATAGCAGAAGCTGTTGGGGTTAGCCGTTCGCTCATATCGAAATATTTGGCAAAAGCACGTGAAGCAGGAATCGTGGAAATCATTATTCATGATGAAGTGAATCAACAATATGGATCATTAGAAAGAAAAATAGAGCGGAAATATGGGCTGCGAGAAGTCGTCTGTGTGGAAACGCTCAGCCAAGAAACAACCAAAAGCCGAATCGGCGCTGCAGCGGCAGGCTTTTTGTTAAAAGTAATAAAGGATGGACAAGTTATCGGTTTTTCCTCAGGAACCACTTTGCATGAAATGGCGAAAGCGCTTACGTCAGTTCAGCACTTTCCATCCGTGACATTTGTTCCGCTTGTCGGGGGTGTGGGAAACGAAGATGTTGATATCCACGCCAACTATATTATTGCAAGGTGCACAGAAGCACTCAAATCTAAATGTGAGTTTTTACATGTGCCTGTTATGCTTGATACGAAAGAAGCGAAGGACGTACTAATCCGGCAGCCATCAATCAAAAAAGTGATTAAACTAGGAGAATCATCAAATATTGCGGTTGTCGGAATTGGCGGGGTTCCGCAGCATTCAACGATGGTGAAATCTTATATGACAAGCGGTGAGGAGGATATTCTTCAAGCGAAGGATGTGGCGGGTGACATTTGCTATAACTTTATTGATCATCAAGGGGAAGTGTATCCCCACCCGTGGAACGACCGGGTAATGGGCATAAGCCCGCAAAAGCTGAAGGAAATCCCGCTAGTCATTGGTGTCGCTGGAGGCGAAGAGAAAATTGAAGCGATCAGGGCAGCATTAGAAGGTGGATTAATTCATGTATTAATTACGGATGAACGAACAGGAGATGCCTTGTTAAAGTAACTACCTAATCATATTAGGTAGTTTTTTTGAGTCTTTAGACTCAAAAAGATTGAAAATTTTATCGATTTTAGCTTGACACAAAGTTGACACATCATATAAACTAAGTTCATAACAAATGATAAATAAAATAACAAATGTTACAAGAAACAGATTTTTGTTAATTTTTATAACATTTGTTAAAAGTTTCAGATTATTTTTCTAGCAATCTACCCGAGAAGCAAGAAAACCTGAAAGGATGATTTTTATGTCAATCTATCAACAATTGTTAGCTCGAGAACGCAGTGGAGATCCAATCAAAGTAGGCATTATTGGGGCAGGCCAAATGGGCTTTGGACTCATTTCACAAATTTCTAAAATTCCTGGCATGATTGTAGCAGGTGTTTGTGATATTCACCTTAGTGCAGCAGAGAAGGCAGCGAATTTTTACAAGCTGCATGCGAAGCCGCATCAAATGGTCGTCACAAATGATTATAGAGAAGTGATTCAATCAGATTTTGTGGAAGTAGTTGTAGATGCAACAGGTGTTCCAGAAGTCGGAGCAAACATTTCTTTGGAAGCGCTTAATTCAAAAAAACATCTCGTTCTTTTAAATGTAGAAGTTGATATTACCATCGGTTTGGTGATGCATAAATTATTCACAAATGCAGGACTTGTTTACTCTGGATCAGCTGGTGACGAACCGGCAGCAACACTAGAATTATATGAATTTGCGAAAACAATGGGACTTGAGGTGCTCGTTGCTGGGAAAGGCAAGAACAACCCATTCTTCCCAGAAGCAAATCCAGATACGTGTAAAGCAGAAGCAGATAGTAAACATATGAGTGCACATATGCTCGCTGCCTTCCAAGACGGAACAAAAACAATGGCAGAAATGAACTTATTAAGTAACGCGACAGGGCTTTTGCCAGATAAAGTCGGTATGCACGGAGTCGAAGCAAATTTAGAGAATGTAGCAGATAAATTGAATCAAAAACAACAAGGCGGCGTGCTCGATAACTTCGGAGTCGTTGAATATGTAAATGGGCTAGCACCAGGCGTATTCGTTATCGTCAAGAGTGATCTTGAGCCAGTAGATGAAGAGCTTCGTTACTTAAAAGTTGGAAAAGGTCCTCACTACACGCTTTACCGTCCCTTCCATTTAGCGAGTCTTGAAACACCTGTTACCATCGCCAAAGCGGTCTTACAGCATGACTCATCGATCCACCCGATTGGTGTACCAGTGTCAGAAACAGTCGCTGTTGCGAAAAGAGATATTCAAGCAGGAGAATCACTTGACGGAATTGGCGGATACTCCGTAAGAGGTGTACTTGAAACGCATCAAGACATGAAATCGAACGGTCATATTCCAATTGGCTTAATCAGCGGAAAAGTCGTAGCGAAAAAAGACATCAAATTAGGACAGTTCCTCACTCATGATGATGTAGAGCTTGATTCAAACACAACGGTTTGGAAGCTGCGTTCATTACAAGATCACTTATTTCAATCATAAGGACGTGAAGCTATGGAAAAATTAGCAATCGTACTTTGTATCATTCTCATCGTGCAGTATGGATTATCTTTTATTCAGATCAAGTATTACCGCAAAAGCATGGACTCACTAATTGATGACTACAGAGGGAAACAGGGATATCACTTATTTTCAGGAATGGAACGGCGCAAAGTTGGCCCTGGGGCCATTGCGCTCATCATTGTGGATGAATCGTATATCATTCAAAAATGTCATGTGCTTGGCGGCGTGTCGATCTTATCTAAATTTAAAGAAGTTCCTTCATATGAAGGAAAGCATGTAGGGGCTGTGCTGGACGAGCACCACATGATGAAGAAAACATTGAAAAAACGTAAAAAGACGCCAGCTGTCATGCAAGCACTATCCATGGCGGCTGAGCAGGCACTTGTCTCGATTTCGAAAAAAAATATAACAAATGTGAACTAAAGAAAGGGGAGATGAAACATGGAATGGATTCAATGGTTTGGAGAGCACTTTATCGGAATGTTTGAAGCCGGCGGAAAGCAATTCATGGGTCTTGTTACAGGTATCGTTCCAACGCTTGTTGTGTTACTTACTTTCACTTATGCTGTCATGAAATTTATTGGAGAAGAGCGAGTGAATAGAGCCATTCAGTTTGCAGCGAAGTATACCATTTTGCGCTACACGTTAATGCCGATCTTATCCGTTCTTATTTTGACAAACCCAATGGCTTATACGTTTGGCCGCTTCTTACCTGAAAAACAAAAACCAGCATTCTATGATTCAGCTGTTTCATTTGTTCATCCGGTGACATCACTGTTCCCGTATGCCAACGCAGGAGAACTATTTGTCTACTTGGGAATTGCGAACGGGATTAAAGAAGCTGGATATTCAATGTCAGAGCTTGCTGTTCGTTACTTCTTAGTCGGGATCGTCGTCATTTTACTACGCGGAATCATTACTGAATGGATTACAAAATATTTAGCAGGAAAAATGAAAGCGAATTCACAATAGGGGAGGGTTAGACATGACAAACCACAAAGTATTTGTTGCAAAAGGTGCTGGCGGATGGGGAGAAGGCTTAGAGCTTGAACCAACTGGTAAAAGAAGAAAGGTTGTTTCCATTACAGGTGGAGGCATTCACCCAGTTGCACGTAAAATTGCAGAAATGACAGGGACAGAAGCATGTGACGGCTTTAAAAACTCCATACCAGAAGATGAAATGATGTGTGTTGTCATTGACTGCGGAGGAACAGCGCGAATCGGACTTTATCCAATGAAACGCATTCCTACTGTAGACGTTTTGGCATCCTCTCCTTCTGGACCGCTTGCTAAACATATTACAGAAGATATCTTCGTATCAGGCGTAACAGAAAAAGATATTTCCTATGCAGAAGCATCTGATGGTGAGGCAAAAGCAGAAGGTCAGGAAAACAGTGAGTCGATTGACAAAGAGAATTTCAAAGAGACGTATGCAAAGCTGAAAGAGGAAAATATCGAGCGGCAGGAAAAAGGCAATTTTCTGATGAGATTCTCGCGTGGAATTGGGAAAGTCACCGGTACGTTCTACCAGGCTGGCCGTGATTCGGTTGATATGCTTTTGAAAAACATTATTCCATTCATGGCATTTGTCAGTATGTTAATTGGAATTATCAATTATACAAAAATTGGTGACCTGATTGCCCATTTTCTATCACCTTTGGCAGGATCTCTTTGGGGGCTCTTACTGCTCGTAGTGGTCTGTACATTGCCGTTCCTATCACCAGTCTTAGGACCTGGAGCAGTCATTGCCCAAGTTATCGGCGTTCTGATTGGTAGTCAAATCGCACTAGGAAACATTCCGCCTCAATTTGCACTTCCTGCACTATTTGCCATCAACGGTCAAGTAGGGTGTGATTTTATTCCAGTGGGGCTGTCACTTGGTGAAGCGAAGCCGGAAACGGTACAATATGGGGTACCAGCTGTTTTGTATAGCCGTCTCATTACAGGGGTTCTATCTGTTGTGATCGCATACGTTGCTAGCTTCGGTATGTATTAAACGTATTAAAGGAGGAATCGAGATACATGGTAACACAATCTGTCGTAAAAGAAATTGGGATCTTAGTCCCGCAATTTAAAGAAGATAAGCTGATTGTATTATTTGGACCCGCAGCGCCGCAGGAATTAAGAGATATGTCTGTCATTCATGAGTTCGAACATCTAGAAGAAGAGCCGCTGAAGCTGGGCGGAACCATTCAAGTGGGCGATCAAACGTACACGATCACAGCCCTCGGCAATAAAGCAAATGACAACTTTAAAGAGCTCGGCCATATTTCGATCTACTTCCAAGAGCCGTTTGATGATGTATTACCAGGAGCTGTATTTGCATCCCCGCACACGTTTCCTGATATAAAAGAAGGCGTACGAATTGAAATTTCGTAACCATAAAAAAAGCTGTTCCTAAAAAGGAGCAGCTTTTTTACATGAGGTTTACCAGAAAGAGCATTTGCGATATGCTGTAAACATTCATTATTTGTATATTCAGAATTTTTACTCAGGAGGAAGTTATCGTGTCACTTGAATTGAAGAATGTTTCATTAAAACGAAATGGGAAATGGCTGCTTGAGTCTATTGACTGGCAGGTGAACAAGCAGGAACACTGGGTACTTTACGGTTTAAATGGTGCGGGGAAAACCGCATTATTAAATATGCTCTGCTCTTATTATTTCCCCACGTCAGGCGAGATGACAGTGCTGGGACATGTCTTTGGCAAGGAGGCTCTTGGTGAAAAGCTCAGGAGGAAAATTGGACTCATCTCAGCAGGACTTGAAAAGAAATTGCACAGAGACGACAATGCTTTTGAAATTGTGCTGAGCGGCGCATTTGCTTCTATCGGGCTTTATGAAACCCCGACAGATGAAATGAGAGAGAAAGCCATTGATCTATTAAAAGCATTTGGTTCATTCAAATATGCCAACAGAACTTATGAAACACTCTCACAGGGAGAGAAGCAAAAAGTCTTGATTGCGAGAGCTTTAATGAATGATCCGCAGCTCTTGATTTTAGATGAACCTGTGACGGGTCTTGATTTTCTAGCAAGAGAGCAAGTGCTGGAGACCATCTCATTGATTGCAGCAAAGCCTGATGCGCCTACTTTGCTCTATACGACCCATCATGCAGAGGAGATTCTGCCTGTTTTTCAGCATACCTTATTATTAAAAAATGGATCTGTTTTTGATCAAGGAGAAACAAAAGAGATGATGACAAGCGGCCTGCTTTCTTCTTTTTTTGAATGTCCGGTAGATGTCATGTGGAGAAATGGCCGTCCGCATTTAAGTAAATTGTAGATAAAAGAAACTATTGGTCTGCGTCCCTGCTTTTCCATCATACATATTATAGTAGAAAACGAAAGGCGGGGAAGGACAGATGATCAGCATTTCTGAATTCCAAATCAAGGATGTCGTCGATGTATCCAGCGGGAAAAAACTAGGTACCATTGGGGACATTGATATTAATGTCACAAGCGGCAAAATCCAAGCGATTATTATTGGCGGCACAGGTAAAATGATGGGATTTTTCGGAAAAGAAGAGGAAATGATTGTCCCATGGCGAAATATAGTAAAAATTGGCGAAGATGTGATACTTGTCCGCTTGTCTTCTTAATTCGTATAACTCCTCAATGAATCATTCAATTTTTCCTTAAAATAAACTCTTCATTCTTAGCAAACAATGTCTTTTTCGGGTAAAAAGATTACGTTTTCATATCAATTTGAAAAAAAACCTGCAGAAAGGGCACATTTGAGTGTAATATTTAATGAATCCCACTAACTGTCTATGTATGTCTTGTGGTAAAATAGGAGCGAAATAAAGAGAGATGAATGAAAGGTGGGAGGCAGCTTTGACACACAAATATGACCCCTTTCAGCAGAAATCACCATATGCAATGACCATTCATGATTGGACGAACATGACATGTTCTGGTAAAGAGGTATTGGCCGGATTTACAACAAAAAATGGCGGCTTCAGCCTTACTCCATATCAATCATTGAACACTGGACTCCATGTAGGAGACGATGCTTCTAGTGTTCAAATGAATCGTCAAGTCATAGCAGATGCTGCTGCTGTGCCGCTCTCTGATTGGGTGTTTGCAGACCAAACACACGAGGATCGCATCCTGAAAGTCACCAAGGAGCAAAGAGGAAGAGGAAGTCTTCATTATGATGAGGCACTGCCAGGTACAGACGGTTTATATACGTCTGAGACGAACATGATGCTCGCTCTTTGTTTCGCTGATTGTGTTCCGCTTTATTTTCTAGCTCCGCAAAACGGATTAATTGGAACGGCTCATGCCGGCTGGAAAGGAACCGTCAAGCAAATTGGTGCAAAGATGGTTGATGTATGGGTCAGCCAAGAAGGTGCCAAGGTCGATCAGATTCAAGTCGTCATTGGACCATCCATTGGCAGCTGCTGCTACATAGTCGATGACGTCGTCATGGATCAAGTGAAACAGCTTCCTTTTTCAACAGAGGATGTGTATTCCGAGATTTCACAAGGACAATATAAAATTGATTTGAAAACACTAAACAAAAACGTATTGCTTCATGCAGGAATAAAAGAAGAAAACATACATGTCAGTTCGATGTGCACAAGCTGCAATGATCAGCTTTTCTTCTCACACCGGCGTGATCAAGGGAAAACAGGACGTATGATGTCTTTTGTCGGGTTTAAGGAGGCATAAGTGCAATTGAATGTACGAGAGAATCTCAGACAAATAAATGAACAAATAAACGAAGCATGTAAAAGAGCCGGTAGACAACCAGCAGATGTATCAGTCGTCGCTGTGACAAAATATGTCTCGATTGAACGAGCACTAGAAGCCAAGGAAGCAGGGATTGTGCACTTTGGTGAAAATCGAGACCAAGGGTTACTTGAAAAGCAGGCGGCCATAACCGATGAAAACATTAACTGGCACTTTATCGGCAGTTTACAAACACGAAAAGTGAAATCAGTCATTCAGACAATTGACTACTTACATTCGCTCGACAGAATGTCTCTTGCGAATGAAATTGAAAAAAGAGCGGATCACACAGTTCGCTGTTTTGTACAAGTGAACACATCACTTGAGGAGTCAAAACACGGCTTGAAAAGTGAAGACGTCATTCCATTTGTGAAGCAGCTCGCTGATTTCAAACAGATTGAAATTGCAGGACTGATGACGATGGCTCCATTTACAGAGGATCACACTGTGATTCGCAACTGTTTTAAAGCATTAAAAAACCTTCAAGAAGAAGTAAAACATCTTAACCAAGTAAATGCACCTTGTCAGCATTTATCGATGGGCATGTCAAATGATTTTGAAATCGCAATTGAAGAAGGTGCGACATTCGTTCGGATTGGCTCTTCACTTGTTGGAAATGAAACAGGAGGTGCGTGACATGAGCATAAAAAATAAGTTTAAAAGCTTTTTCACTCTCGACGATGAAGAGTATGAGTACGAATATATTGATGAAGAAAGAGAACCCGTTCAAGAAGAAAAAGGAACGAAGGACAAAGCAGCATTTCAAGAGCGCCCGCAGACAGGAAAACAAAATGTTGTCAGCTTGCAAAGCGTGCAGAAATCCTCTAAAGTGGTGTTAAGTGAGCCGCGTGTTTATGCAGAAGCGCAGGAGATTGCAGACCATATTAAAAACAGACGTGCAGTCGTCGTGAATTTGCAGCGCATTCAGCATGATCAAGCAAAGCGAATCATTGACTTCTTAAGCGGAACCGTTTATGCAATCGGTGGAGACATCCAGCGTATTGGCTCGAATATATTCCTCTGCACACCTGATAATGTAGATGTATCTGGCACAATATCAGAGCTATTGACAGAGGAAGAACCTCAGAGGTGGTAAATCATAGTGATTCTAAATTTCATTTTTAATATTTTAGGAACGGTATTAACGATTTACTCATTCGCGATTATTATTTACATCTTTATGTCATGGGTGCCATCTGCAAGAGAAACTGTGTTTGGCCGTTTTCTGACAAATATTTGCGAACCGTATTTAGAACCATTTCGTAAAATTATTCCGCCAATCGGTATGATTGACATCTCGCCGATTGTGGCATTGCTTGTGATTCGCTTTGCTTCAGAATATGGATTGAGAGGTCTTTATCAAATGATTGCAGGAATCATGTAAACAGGCTGCCGGGCTTGGCACTGCCAGGCTCTTTTACATAAGAGGGGAACAAAATGAGCGATATCTATCAGCATTTTAGAAAAGACGAACAGCCATTTGTCGACCAAGTGTTAGGCTGGAAAAAAATCGCACTCGACCAATATCGAATGAAATTAACAGACTTCCTTGATCCGCGTGAGCAATTTATTACCGAGTCCGTCATCCAGCATGCTGAAGAACTTGGGATCATGTTTTTTGGCGGGTATGAGGGAGCGGAGCGCAAAAGAGCTCTCATTTATCCTGATTATTTAGAACCTTCTATTGAAGATGTTGAGCTGTCATATTTTCAGGTGAACTATGCGAAAAAGTTTATTTCCTTAGAACACCCGAAGCTTCTCGGCTCATTGATTGGGACAGGCTTGAAGCGTCAAAAATTCGGAGATCTATTATTTTCAGAGGAAGATGTGCAGTTTATTTGTACAAGTGATGTCGCTGATTTTGTGCGGGCGCAGCTGACACATGTCGGCAGAGCATCCGTTTCATTAGAGGAAATCACGCAGGCAGAAATAAAGCCAGTGATGACGAAGACTGATATCAAAGAAGATACCATTTCTTCACTTCGGCTTGATGCTGTATGTGCTGCTGTCAGCCGTCAGTCTCGGCAAAAAGCACAGCTTTTAGTCAAAAATGGACTTGTCAAAGTCAATTGGAAAGTCACTGAGGACCCTTCCTTTACAATCGGTGAAGGCGATCAGCTCTCTGTAAGGGGATTTGGCCGCTTTAGCCTCAAAACGATTGATGGGAAGACCAAAAAAGATAAATTCAAAGTAACATTTGAGCTTATGACATAACGAACTTGAATCTGGAGGTGGCGAGGTTGCCATTAACACCTAATGATATTCATAATAAAACGTTCACAAAAAGCTTTCGCGGCTATGACGAAGACGAAGTAAACGAGTTTTTAAGCCAAGTACGTAAAGACTACGAGATCGTACTCCGTAAAAAGAACGAGCTTGAAGACAAAGTAAACGAGCTTGACGAAAGACTAGGTCATTTTGCCACAATTGAAGAAACATTAAACAAATCGATTCTTGTGGCGCAGGAAGCAGCAGAAGACGTTAAGCGTCATTCTGATAAAGAAGCAAAATTGATTATTCGTGAAGCAGAGAAAAATGCAGACCGTATTATCAACGAAGCGCTGTCAAAATCAAGAAAGATTGCAATGGAAATCGAAGAACTGAAGAAACAATCGAAGGTCTTTAGAACTCGTTTCCAAATGCTCATCGAAGCGCAGCTTGATCTTCTGAAAAATGACGATTGGGATCATTTACTGGAATATGAAGTGGACGCTGTCTTTGACGAAAAAGAATAAGCGCATCATCTTGACATGACGTGCTCATGTTGCATATAATACCATCATAAATTAACAAGAGATAAACGTTTGAAAGGGACACTCGCAGCTGTCACATGCGTAATTAAGCGAATCAGGGATGGTGGAAGCCTGACATTACGAGACGCTGCAATGAGATCACCCCTTTAGTTCCTTTTCTGAAAAAAACAGTAAGAAAAGGCGTCTGATCACGTTACGATTTTAGAGTGGATAAGCGGCTGCTTAAATAGCGCTTGTCTAAAAGGGTGGTACCGCGAGACAAGCCTTCTCGTCCCTTATGGGATGAGAGGGCTTTTTTTATTGTTTTTTAATCAGAATTTGCATGTGGAGGAATGGGTATGAACTACAAAGACACCTTATTAATGCCGAAAACAGAATTCCCAATGAGAGGGAACTTGCCGAACAAAGAGCCTGAAATCCAAGAGGAGTGGGCAGAGAAAGACATCTATCAAATGGTTTTAGAGCGGACAAAAGGACGCCCAACGTTTATTTTGCATGATGGGCCTCCATATGCGAATGGTGACATTCATATGGGGCATGCACTCAATAAAATCCTAAAAGATTTTATCGTCCGTTTTAAATCAATGAACGGGTACCATGCTCCGTATGTACCAGGCTGGGATACACACGGGCTGCCAATTGAAACAGCTCTTACTAAAAATAAAAAAGTAAAACGCAAAGAAATGTCTACAGCAGAATTCCGCAAACTATGCGAGGAGTATGCTTGGAAGCAAATTGAAGGTCAGCGCAGCCAGTTTAAACGCTTAGGCGTCAGAGCAGACTGGGACAATCCATATGTCACATTAAAGCCTGAATATGAAGCGCAGCAAATTCTTGTCTTTGGTGAAATGGCGAAGAGAGGCTATATCTATAAAGGATTAAAGCCAGTTAACTGGTCTCCTTCAAGTGAATCAGCTCTTGCTGAAGCGGAAATTGAATATAAAGACAAACGTTCACCATCGATTTACGTTTCGTTTAAAGTAAAAGATGGCAAAGGCGTTCTTGAAAACGGCGAACAATTCATTATCTGGACAACAACACCTTGGACGCTTCCGGCAAACCTTGGCATTTGTGTTCATCCAAACTTAGAGTACAGTGTTCTTCAAGTGGGTGCTGAGCGATATGTCGTAGCATCTGAATTGGTTGAACAAGTGGCAAAAACACTCGGCTTTGAAGAGTATGAAGTCGTGAAAACGCTAAAAGGAAAAGAATTAGACAACATCGTTGCAGAGCATCCAATCTATGGTAGAGATTCTCTTGTGATGCTTGGCGATCACGTGACAACGGATGCAGGAACAGGCTGTGTTCACACTGCACCAGGCCACGGGGAAGATGACTTTATTGTCGGTATGAAATACGGTCTTGATGTGCTCTGTCCAGTAGATGAAAAAGGTGTGATGACAGATGAGGCACCTGGTTTTGAAGGACTATTCTACGAGGATGCCAATAAAGCCATCACAGAACAGCTTGAAGCAAAAGGCGCGCTGAAGAAGCTCGACTTTATCACGCACTCCTATCCGCATGACTGGAGAACGAAAAAACCAACGATTTATCGTGCGACAGCTCAGTGGTTTGCATCCATTAAAGATTTTAGAGAAGCGTTATTAGACAATATTAAAGAAACGAAATGGGTTCCAGCATGGGGTGAAACACGCCTGTTCAATATGGTGCGTGACAGAGGTGACTGGTGCATTTCAAGACAGCGTGTATGGGGCGTTCCAATTCCGGTGTTTTATGCAGAAAATGGTGAGCCGATCATCACAGACGAAACCATCCAGCATGTATCTCAATTATTTAGAGAGCATGGCTCGAATATTTGGTTTGAAAAAGAAGCGAAAGAGCTATTGCCAGAAGGCTTTACACATCCAGGCAGCCCGAATGGTGAATTCACTAAAGAGCAGGACATCATGGATGTATGGTTTGATTCCGGTTCTTCTCACCAAGCCGTTTTAGAAGAAAGAGATGACCTAGTCCGTCCGGCAGATCTTTACCTTGAAGGCTCTGACCAATATCGCGGCTGGTTTAACTCCTCTTTATCAACAGCAGTTGCTGTCACTGGAAAAGCACCGTATAAAGGTGTCCTAAGCCACGGCTTTACGCTTGATAAAGAAGGACGTAAGATGAGTAAATCATTAGGCAACACGATTGACCCAACGAAGGTTGCGAAGCAGCTCGGTGCAGAAATTCTTAGACTTTGGGTATCTTCTGTCAACTATCAAGCCGATCATCCAGTGTCTGATGATATTTTGAAACAAGTAGCAGAAGTCTATCGTAAAATCCGTAACACATTCCGCTTCCTGCATGGAAACCTATTTGACTTTGATCCAGCAGTAAATGCTGTGCCAGTAGAAGAGCTTCGCGAAGTGGACCAATACATCTTGATCAAATTAAACAAATTGATTGATAAAGTGAAAAAAGCTTATGATGATTACGAATTTGCGGTCGTCTATCATGCGATTCACAATTTCTGTACGATTGAGCTCAGCTCTTTCTATCTCGATTTTGCAAAGGATGTCGTCTACATTGAGCATGCGGATCACCCAGACCGCCGCAGCATGCAGACTGTCTTCTACGAAACATTAATGGCATTAGTGAAGCTGACTGCACCAATTCTTCCGCATACAGCAGATGAATTATGGAGCCACTTAAGCTTTGTTGAAGAGCCAAGTGTTCAGTTAACAGATATGCCAGAAGGTGTGGCAGTTCCTCAAGCTGAAGCGACAGAAGCGAAGTTTGACCGCTTTATGGAGGTACGTGACGATGTGCTAAAAGCGCTGGAGATTGCGCGTAATGAGAAAGTCATCGGTCGTTCACTTGAAGCAAGTGTGACGCTTTATGCGACAGACGAAGTGAAAAACCTTCTTGCATCCATTAAAGAAGATGTGAAGCAGCTCTTTATCATCTCTGAATTAACGGTCGAGGATAAGCAGCATGCAGATACATCGGCGCCTGAATATACATCAGGAAGAATTGTGGTTCAAAAAGCAGAAGGAGAACTGTGCGAACGTTCCCGCATTATTTCAAAAGATGTTGGTGCAAATCCGAAATACCCAACATTGTCGCTGAAAAATGCTGAAATCGTGGAGAAATATTACCAAAATTAACAGTGCGATATCACAAGCTGGCGCCCCGTCATATGCGGGGCGTTTTCTTTTTTGAGAAAATGACAGCGTTTAGAACGAAAGGAAAAATCTTATGGCTTTAAAGTAACCAGGCAGGGCAACAATATGATTATCACGACAGGGCAGGAGTTGAAATAGCGACATGAATGGCGATCTAGAGACGATTTACACGGAACTCCTTCAAATCAAAGAAGAGCTGCAATCTAAACTGTTTGAATACGCATCATTTCGTTCACCCGCTGAGCATGTCTCGTTGAATGACGTTAAAACGACCACACTTCTTTATCACATCAAAGAAGAGCTGCAAGATGTGTCTCTCGCTATTGCAAAGATCGAACAAGGGACCTATGGCATATGTGAGGCGACAGGTAATATGATTCCGCTTGAACAAATGAGCATTCTTCCTACCGCCCGCACGGCTGACGACTTTTTATATCATAAGCAATACGAGAAAAAAGCATTCACTCCTTATCCTTCCGAATCAAATGATTCTCATTTTGAAGCCTTCCACATGTAGGGAGGTTTTTGTCTGTCAACTAAAGTTTCTTTACTCCTTCCCGTTTTCTTGATAAAATGCTTAAAGATCAAAGTATGAAGATGGAGGAACGTGTGTGTTCTATTACATAATCGCATTCGTTATCATTTGTTTAGACCAATTAACAAAATGGCTCATTGTCAAAAATATGATGCTCGGTGATTCTGTTCCAGTCATTGATGGATTCTTTTATATCACGTCTCACCGAAATTCAGGAGCCGCATGGGGAATTCTCCAAGGGCAAATGTGGTTTTTCTATGTGATCACACTCGTTGTTATTGCGGGAATTGTTTATTACTTACAAAAACATGGACAAAAGGACAAGCTGCTTGGAGTAGCGCTGGCCTTAATGCTTGGCGGAGCGATCGGAAACTTTATCGACCGTATTTTCCGTCAGGAAGTGGTTGATTTTGCTCATTTCGTATTTGGGGATTATCACTACCCAATCTTTAATATTGCAGATTCTTCTCTCTGTGTAGGGGTTATTCTGCTCTTCATTCAAATGCTGTTAGATGGAAAGAAAAATAAGGAGTCAACTACATGAATCAAGTAAATATTGCCGTTTCAGAAGAACAAACGAGTGAACGGCTAGATAAATTTCTAAGCACAACAGAACCAGAATGGTCAAGAACCCAAGTCCAGCAATGGGTAAAAGATGGGCTGATCGAAGTAAACGGGAAACAAGTAAAGGCCAATTACAAAGTACAAGCTGGGGATCAAATCAAAGTGGAGATTCCAGATCCGGAAGCGCTAGATGTAGAAGCAGAACCAATGGATCTTGATATTTATTATGAGGATGCAGATGTGTTAGTCGTAAATAAGCCTCGAGGAATGGTCGTTCATCCAGCCCCAGGTCATGTGTCAGGTACACTTGTAAATGGTCTGATGGCACATTGTACCGATTTATCAGGGATTAACGGTGTGATGCGTCCTGGAATTGTCCACCGAATTGATAAAGATACGTCTGGGCTGTTAATGGTTGCAAAAAACGATATCGCACATGAGTCACTCGTCAATCAGCTGGTGGCTAAAACTGTCACAAGAAAGTATACGGCTGTTGTCCACGGTATTATCCAGCATGATACAGGCACAATTGATGCACCAATTGGCAGAGACAAAAAAGACCGCCAAAGCATGACGGTCACAAAAGAAAATGCAAAACAGGCCGTCACTCACTTTGATGTGATTGAACGCTTTAAAGACTTCACGGTTGTCGAGTGCCGTCTGGAAACAGGAAGAACACACCAAATTCGTGTTCATATGAAATATATCGGCTACCCTCTTGCAGGAGATCCGAAATATGGGCCGAGAAAAACAGTCGATTTTAATGGACAGCTTCTGCATGCTGGTGTTTTAGGATTTGATCATCCTAGAACAGGAGAATATATCGAATTCACAGCACCAATTCCAGCTGATATGAGGGGCTTTATCGATTCATTAAGAAATAACGATTGACAGGCCGTTCTTTTTTTGAAATAATAAACGAAGAAATTGAGATTCTTTAAAACAGTCCAGAGAGGCTGAGAAGGATAACGGATCAATTTGTGCACGAGTATGCACAAATGAACGCCCCTCTCTGCCCTTTGCAGAAGGGGCTTTTTATTTGTCAAAAAGAGGTGTAAAAGATGGAACAAAAAGCAGTCATTCTTGATGAACAAGCGATCAGACGAGCGCTTACCCGAATTGCACATGAAATGATTGAGCGCAACAAAGGGATGAAGGATGTCATCCTTGCCGGGATCAAGACAAGAGGCATACATCTTGCAAAGCGCCTTGCAGAGCGCATCGAGCAAATTGAAGGAAATCCAGTCACTGTGGGTGAACTTGATATTACGCTATACCGTGATGACCTGACAAAGAAGACAGACAATCAAGACCCGCTTGTAAAGGGAGCAGACATCCCAGCTGACATTAATGACAAAACACTCATTGTCGTTGACGATGTCCTGTTTACAGGCAGAACCGTCAGAGCAGCTATGGATGCCCTTGTGGATGTAGGAAGACCATCTTCCATTCAGCTGGCTGTGCTCGTCGACAGGGGACACCGGGAGCTGCCAATTCGAGCGGATTATATCGGGAAAAACATTCCGACATCAAAAGCAGAGACCGTTATGGTTCAACTGAATGAAGTAGATCAAAACGACCTTGTCGCTATATACGAAAAATAACCTTTTTAAATGCATTCCAGAGAGTTTGCAAAGAGGGCAATAACAGAGACACCGAGCACACGGCTAACATGACGTGTCTGGTTTTTCTAGGCCTCTTTGCGCATACTCGCAAAGAGGCTTTTTTAATGAAAAAGGACACATCTAGGAGGAAAATCATGAGTCAGCAAAAAGCCAATTTAGGCATTCGAGATATCCCAAAACCATTCACATGGCTATCACTTAGCCTGCAGCATTTGTTTGCGATGTTTGGTGCAACCATTCTTGTACCAAAAATCATTGATATGAGTCCAGCCGTCGCGCTCATCTCAAGCGGTGTGGGAACGATTGTTTACTTAATCATCACAAGAGGACAAATTCCGGCGTATCTTGGATCGTCCTTTGCCTTCATCGCCCCCATACTGAATGTGAAAGCAACGGGCGGCCCCGGAGCCGCAATGGTTGGCGCCTTCATGGCGGGTGTCGCTTATGCGCTCATTGCCCTGTTCATTAAATGGCTCGGAACAGGCTGGCTGATGAAGCTTCTGCCGCCGGTCGTCGTAGGACCAGTCATTATGGTCATCGGACTCGGACTCGCTGGAACAGCAGTCAACATGGCGATGTATGTTGATCCGAATGCAACCGAGCTTGTTTACAGCCTCAAGCACTTAATGGTCGCTGGCTTCACACTGGCTGTCACGATTATCAGTATGATTTTCCTAAGAGGATTCCTTAGCTTAATCCCAGTTTTAATCGGCATTATCAGCGGCTATCTCTTTGCCTTAACACAAGGCATTGTGAACTTCCAGCCGGTCATTGACGCAAAATGGTTTGCTGTCCCAGACTTCGTCGTGCCATTTGTCGACTATACACCTGCTGTGACTTTAAGCATTCTCACAGTGATGGTGCCGGTTGCCTTTGTCACAATGTCTGAGCATATTGGCCACCAGGTGGTGTTAAGTAAGGTCGTAGGACAAGATTTTATTAAAAAACCTGGTCTTCACCGCTCCATTTTAGGAGACAGTGCGGCGACCATCTTCGCTTCACTTATTGGTGGACCACCAACAACAACTTATGGAGAGAACATTGGCGTACTTGCCATCACAAGAGTGTTCAGTATCTTCGTCATCGGCGGAGCAGCCGTGTTTGCGATCTGCTTCGGTTTTGTAGGGAAAATTTCAGCATTAATCAGTACAGTGCCGTCCGCGGTGATGGGAGGCGTTTCGTTCCTGCTCTTTGGAATCATTGCCTCAAGCGGCCTGAGAATCCTGATTGATCATAAAGTGAATTTTGAAGAAAAGCGTAATCTCATTATCGCATCAGTCATCCTAGTCATCGGAATTGGAGGGGCATTCATTGAGGTGAAACAAATCAATCTCACTCTATCTGGAATGGCACTTGCTGCGATTACGGGTGTCCTGTTAAACCTGATCCTGCCGCATCAAAAAGCGGAAGATGACGAGTCAAATGAATCAAATACAGAAAACCTTTTAAAAGAAGTCCAGTGAGGCTGACAAGGGTTCTAAATGGAGCAGAATGCACGAAAGTGCCGCTGCTTCTTTTGGAGAACCCTAAGCTGCCGAGGCTTAGGGTTTTTTTGAACCTGAAAGTGATGAAAAACTAGAGGGGGAAGAAAAAATGAATGATTTATCGACAATGAGCAGCTTATCAAAAGAAGAGATTTTTCAGCTGATTGAAGAAGCAGCTGCACTCAAAAAGGGGAAACAAGAACATGGATTAGCCGGAGAATTTGTGGCAAACCTCTTCTTTGAACCAAGCACAAGAACACGTTTTAGCTTCGAAGTAGCAGAGAAGAAATTAGGGATGAATGTCCTGAGCTTAGATGCAGCAAGCACCTCCGTTCAAAAGGGCGAAACACTTTACGATACGGTAAAAACACTGGAATCGATCGGAGTAAAGGCATGTGTGATCAGAGACAGCACCGATGAATATTATAACGAGCTGATCGGGAAGGTTGGAATTCCCATCATCAATGCAGGTGATGGCTGCGGACAGCATCCAACCCAATCACTGCTTGACCTCATGACCATTTTTGAAGAGTTTGGCGGCTTTGAAGGCTTAACGATTTCGATTCATGGAGACATCAAACATAGCAGGGTAGCAAGGTCAAATGCTGAGGTTCTCTCAAGGCTGGGAGCGACAGTCCTCTTTTCAGGACCTGCTTCCTTCCAGGATGAACAAAACCCTCACGGAACGTACGTCCAAGTAGATGAAGCCATCGCACTATCTGATGTGGTGATGCTGCTCAGAATCCAGCATGAACGGCACGCTGAAAAAATGGGCAGTGAAGATTACTTATCAACTTATGGATTAACAGTAGACAGAGCAAACAAAATGAAAGAACGCGCGATTATTATGCATCCAGCACCAGTAAACAGAGGTGTTGAAATAGATGATTCTTTAGTAGAGTCCAAGCAGTCAAGGATTTTCAAGCAAATGGAAAATGGTGTTTATATCCGAATGGCCGTATTAAAAAGAGCTTTTCAAAATAGCACACTACATCAAAAAGGGAGAGATTCTGTCTATGTCATATCTCATTAAAAACGGTTTTATCTTAACAAGCACAGGTGAAAGAGTGCAGCAGGATATTAGGCTAAAAGGAAAAGTGATTCAAGCGATTGGTCACCTAGAAAGAGAAGACGGAGAAGAGGTTATTGATGCAGCAGGGCTATTTGTGTCACCAGGCTTGATCGATCTGCATGTGCATTTAAGAGAGCCAGGCGGAGAGAAAAAGGAAACGATTGAAACAGGCTCTAAAGCAGCCGCAAGAGGCGGATATACGACGATTGCAGCGATGCCAAATACAAGACCGGTTCCAGATACAAAAGAGCAAATGGAATGGCTCATGAATCGAATCGAAGAGACTTCATCTGTGAGAGTACTGCCATACGCCTCCATCACAACGAGACAAATTGGGGAAGAGATGACGGATTTTGCAGCACTAAAAGAAGCAGGCGCCTTTGCTTTTACAGATGACGGTGTCGGCATCCAAACAGCAGGCATGATGTACGAAGCGATGAAACAGGCAGCAAGTCTTGATCAAGCGATTGTGGCGCACTGTGAAGATAACTCGCTCATTTACGGCGGGTGCGTTCATGAAGGAGAATTTTCAAAAGCAAATGGGTTAAACGGTATACCGTCCATTTGTGAATCGGTGCATATTGCAAGAGATGTTCTTTTAGCAGAAGCAGCGAACTGTCATTATCATGTATGTCATATCAGTACGAAAGAATCTGTACGGGTCGTACGCGATGCAAAAAAAGCAGGCATCCGTGTGACGGCTGAGGTGTCACCGCATCACCTGCTGTTGTGTGATACGGACATTCCAGGTCTTGATACAAACTATAAAATGAACCCGCCGCTCAGAGGGAAAGAGGATCGCGAGGCATTGATCGAGGGACTGTTAGATGGAACGATTGATTTCATCGCCACAGACCATGCGCCGCATACAGAAGAAGAAAAGAACGAAACCATGCAGCGTGCCCCGTTTGGAATTGTGGGACTTGAAACAGCGTTCCCGCTTCTGTATACACGATTTGTCAAAACAGGCGAATGGACATTAAAAGAACTCGTTGATTATATGACAATCAAACCAGCAGAAGCCTTTTCCCTTCCATACGGAAAGCTTGAAGAAGGACACATAGCTGATATTACACTCATTGATTTAAACAAAGAAATGGCAATCGATAAAACAAGCTTCTTATCAAAAGGACAAAATACACCGTTTGACAAATTGACTGTATCAGGATGGCCGGTCATGACACTTGCATCTGGGAAAGTCGTTTATGAAGAGGGGAGACTAGTAAAATGAAGAGACGCTTAGTGCTAGAAAACGGAACAGTATTCGAAGGAACAGGCTTTGGCAGCTTAGAACCATCAGTCGGAGAAGTCGTCTTTAATACAGGGATGACGGGCTATCAAGAAATTTTATCTGATCCATCATACTGCGGACAAATTGTCACACTCACTTACCCGCTTATCGGCAACTACGGCATTAACCGTGATGATTTTGAATCGATCACACCGTTTGTGAAAGGGCTGATTGTGAAAGAGCTTTGTGAAAAGCCCTCAAACTGGCGCTCTTCATACTCACTCGATGAATATTTAAAAATGAAAAACATTCCGGGGCTGAGCGGAATCGATACACGGAAGCTGACTAGAATGATTCGAAGTGCAGGGACTTTAAGAGGGGCGTTTGCAGGACCTGAAGAACAAGTGGAAGACGTTGTCCGCCGCCTTCAAACATTGCAGCTGCCAACTGATCAGGTGAGTCAAGTATCTGTGAAAAATGCGTACCCAAGCCCAGGCAGAGGGAAAAGAATTGTTCTTGTCGATTTCGGCATGAAGCACGGCATTTTGCGCGAGCTCAATAAACGTGATTGCGACGTTATTGTGGTGCCATACAACATCACTGCAGATGAAGTGCTGCAGCTAAAGCCTGATGGCATCATGCTTTCAAACGGACCTGGAGATCCTGTGGATGTACCAGAAGCCGTTGAGATGATTCAGCAATTGATTGGAAAGGTGCCGCTCTTTGGCATTTGCCTCGGACATCAGTTATTTGCTCTAGCGTGCGGTGCAAGCACAGAAAAAATGAAATTTGGTCACAGAGGGTCTAACCATCCAGTAAAAGAACTAGCAACTGGCAAGGTGACACTCACGTCTCAAAACCATGGCTACACGGTTAGCAAGATTAACGAAGACGTGCTCGAAGTCACACATATTGCCTTAAACGACAATACGATTGAAGGATTAAAACATAAAGAAGCACCAGCATTCACTGTTCAGTACCACCCAGAAGCATCACCGGGTCCAGAAGATGCAAACTACTTATTTGACCAGTTCATGGAAATGATTCATACGACTGAGAAAGAAGGGGAAGAAGTATGCCAAAACGCGTAGACATCAAAAAGATTTTAGTAATCGGATCAGGTCCTATCATCATCGGTCAGGCAGCGGAGTTTGACTATGCAGGCACACAGGCTTGCTTAGCACTAAAAGAAGAGGGCTATGAAGTCGTTCTTGTGAACTCTAACCCTGCTACCATCATGACAGATACAGAAATGGCCGACAAGGTATACATCGAACCACTGACACCAGAATTTTTAACACGAATCATTCGAAAAGAACGCCCTGATGCGATCTTGCCAACACTTGGCGGGCAAACTGGATTAAACCTTGCTGTTGAATTGTCAGACCTTGGTGTATTAGCTGAATGCGGCGTTGAAGTACTCGGTACAAAGCTGTCAGCCATCCAAAAAGCAGAGGATAGAGATTTATTCCGTAATTTGATGAATGAACTAAATGAGCCTGTACCAGAAAGTGAAATCATTCATAACCTGGAAGAAGCAATGGCGTTTACGGATCAAATCGGTTTCCCTGTCATCGTCAGACCAGCCTATACATTAGGTGGAACGGGCGGCGGAATTTGTACAAACGAGCAAGAACTGAAGGAAATCGTTGAAAACGGCCTGAAGCTAAGCCCAGTTACACAATGCTTACTTGAAAAAAGCATTGCAGGCTTTAAAGAAATTGAATATGAAGTCATGCGAGACAGCGGTGACCATGCAATCGTTGTTTGTAACATGGAAAACTTTGACCCTGTCGGTATCCATACAGGTGACAGTATTGTTGTAGCGCCAAGCCAAACGTTAAGTGATCGTGAATATCAGCTGCTTCGCAATGTGTCGCTTAAGCTGATCCGCGCACTTGGCATAGAAGGCGGCTGTAACGTTCAGCTGGCACTTGATCCAAACAGTTTTCAATACTATATCATCGAAGTAAACCCGCGTGTGAGCCGTTCCTCTGCACTTGCGTCAAAAGCGACAGGCTATCCAATTGCCAAATTGGCAGCGAAAATTGCAGTCGGCTTAACGCTTGATGAAATGATGAACCCAGTCACAGGTAAAACCTATGCAGCCTTCGAGCCTGCACTTGACTATATCGTTTCAAAAATACCGCGCTGGCCGTTCGATAAATTTGAATCTGCCAACAGACGTCTTGGTACGCAAATGAAGGCAACTGGTGAAGTCATGGCGATCGGCCGCACATTAGAAGAGTCTCTTCTAAAGGCTGTACGCTCACTTGAAGCCGATGTGCATCACATTGAATTAAAAGATGAAGCAGACATCACAAATGAAGTGCTTGAAAAACGGATTATTAAAGCGGGAGACGAACGATTATTTTATATCGCTGAGGCGCTTAGAAGAGGCTATACAGTCGAACAAATACACGAATTCTCAAAAATTGATTACTTCTTCCTTCATAAACTGGAAGGCATCATCGCCTTTGAGAAGACATTAAAAGAAAACAAAGGCAATACAGACGTATTAAAAGAAGCGAAAGAAAAAGGCTTCTCAGATATCTACATTAGCCGCGAGTGGAATATGAACGAAGCGGATGTCTACAAGCTAAGACAAGAAGCAGGCATTGTACCTGTATACAAAATGGTGGATACATGTGCGGCAGAATTTGAATCAGAGACACCTTATTTCTACAGCACGTATGAAGATGAAAATGAATCAGAACGTACAGACAAGAAAAGCGTTATCGTATTAGGTTCAGGTCCCATCCGAATTGGACAAGGGGTTGAATTTGATTATGCGACCGTTCACTCTGTGTGGGCAATTAAACAAGCAGGCTATGAAGCGATCATTATTAACAACAACCCTGAAACGGTCTCAACAGACTTTAGTATTTCAGATAAGCTCTACTTTGAACCACTCACTGTAGAAGACGTGATGCATATCATCGACCTTGAACAGCCTGAAGGAGTTGTCGTTCAGTTCGGCGGGCAAACAGCGATCAACTTAGCAGATGAATTATCAAATAGAGGGGTTAAAATTCTTGGAACTTCTCTAGAAGACCTAGACCGCGCAGAAAACCGGGACAAGTTTGAACAAACGTTAGAAACACTCGGCGTGCCCCAGCCTAAAGGGAAAACAGCAACGTCTGTGCCTGAAGCAGTAGCGATTGCCAATCAAATTGGCTACCCAGTCCTTGTCCGTCCTTCCTATGTATTAGGCGGCCGCGCGATGGAAATTGTGTATCAAGAAGCCGAGCTTCTTCACTACATGGAGAATGCGGTGAAGGTCAATCCGCAACATCCAGTGTTAATTGACAAGTATTTGACAGGAAAAGAAATTGAAGTAGATGCCGTGTCTGATGGCGAAACGGTCGTGATACCAGGCATTATGGAACACATTGAAAGAGCCGGAGTTCACTCTGGTGACTCGATTGCAGTCTATCCGCCGCAAACATTGTCTGAGGACATCAAAGCGAAGATCGCAGAATACACGATCAAGCTTGCAAAAGGACTCAACATTATTGGGCTTTTGAACATCCAATTTGTCCTATCAAAAGGCGAAGTGTATGTACTTGAAGTGAACCCGCGATCAAGCCGGACGGTTCCTTTCTTAAGTAAAATCACAGGCATCCCGATGGCCAACCTTGCGACAAAAGTCATCTTAGGCGACAAGCTCAAAAATTATGGCTACGAAGAAGGGCTTCACACAGAGCAAGAAGGAGTGTACGTTAAAGTCCCAGTCTTCTCTTTTGCTAAATTAAGAAGAGTCGATATTACACTCGGACCTGAAATGAAATCAACAGGTGAAGTCATGGGGAAAGATGTCACGATCGAAAAAGCCCTATATAAAGGATTGATTGCGTCAGGTATTCAAATTCCTAATGACGGAACAGTACTTCTGACAGTGGCTGATAAGGATAAAGAAGAAGGACTTGAGATCGCAAGAAGATTCCATACAATCGGCTATCATATTTTAGCGACAGAAGGAACGGCGAATTATTTAAAACAAGCCTCCATTCCATCAAGTGTGGTCGGCAAAATTGGAGAGGAAGGCAAAAACCTTCTCGATGTCATTCGAAACGGGGAAGCGCAATTTGTCATCAACACCTTAACAAAAGGAAAACAGCCGGCAAGAGACGGCTTTAGAATTAGACGTGAATCTGTTGAAAACGGAGTGGCCTGCTTAACGTCCTTAGATACAGCAGAAGCCATTTTAAGAGTGCTTGAGAGCATGACATTTAGAGCAGATGAAATGCCAGAAGTGAAAACGAATGCTGAGGTGACAGTAACGATATGAAAAAAGCATACTTGACGGTCGTCTCGAACCGAGAGATCGCTGATCATATTTACGAAATGACATTAAAAGGAGACCTTGTGGACTCCTTTCAAACGGCTGGACAATTCCTTCATCTAAAGGTCAGTGAATCCATGACACCGCTGCTGAGAAGACCGATCAGTATTGCCAACATTCATGCCGAGCAAAAAGAAGCAACCATCATTTACCGCGCAGAGGGAGAGGGCACAAAGCTCCTCTCCCAAAAGCGGGAGGGAGAATCAGTCGATGTATTAGGGCCGCTTGGAAACGGGTATGATCCTTCAGTCGTCCAGCCCGGAGAGACGGCATTACTAGTCGGCGGCGGAATTGGCGTACCGCCTCTATATGAACTGTCCAAGCGTTTAACGAAAAAAGGCGTCATCGTGAAGCATGTGCTCGGCTTTCAATCGAAAAAGGATGTATTTTACGAGGAGAAATTTCAAGCACTAGGCGATACGTTTATTGCAACGGTTGATGACACATACGGTGCTAAAGGCTTTGTAACAGATGTGATAAAAGAGCAAAACCTGAGCTTTGATGTGCTGCTTTCATGCGGTCCAACACCTATGCTAAAAGCGCTGAAAGACACGTATCCTGATAAGCCCGTCTATATTTCGATGGAAGAACGAATGGGCTGCGGAATTGGTGCGTGCTTTGCATGTGTCTGTCATACCGATCAGCTCGACAAACCTTACGTCAAAGTCTGTCTTGATGGACCTGTTTTTAAAGCAGAGGAGGTGGCGTTGTCATGCTAAACGTTGAGTTACCGGGATTATCTTTAAAAAATCCAATCATCCCTGCATCAGGCTGCTTCGGGTTCGGGAGAGAATTTGCATCCTTATATGACCTATCATTGCTAGGCGGTATCATGATCAAAGCCACAACCCTTGAACCGAGATTTGGCAATCCCACGCCAAGGGTAGCCGAGACAGGAGCTGGTATGCTTAATGCAATCGGCCTTCAAAATCCGGGTCTAAAAGGCGTGCTTGAAAATGAGCTGCCTTGGCTTGAACAATTTGATACACCTATTATTGCGAATGTTGCTGGCTCACAGGTTGATGATTATGTGGAAGTAGCCAAGCAAATCAGCCAAGCAAAAAATGTTCATGCCCTTGAACTGAATATTTCTTGCCCAAATGTGAAAACAGGCGGGATTGCCTTCGGTACAGATCCAAATATGGCGGCGTCATTGACAAAAGCGGTCAAGGAAGTCTCTTCTGTACCTGTCTATGTCAAGCTGTCACCTAACGTAGCCAATATTGTGGAGATTGCTCAAGCGATTGAAGCTGCTGGAGCGGATGGACTCACCATGATTAACACATTAATCGGTATGCGTTTAGATTTAAAAACGGGGAAACCCATCCTTGCCAATAAAACAGGCGGATTATCAGGACCAGCTGTCAAACCGGTCGCTGTGCGCATGGTACACGAGGTGAGTCAAGCGGTTTCTATTCCGATTATCGGGATGGGCGGAGTGCAAAGTGCTGAAGATGTACTTGAATTTTTACTAGCAGGTGCAAGTGCAGTAGCTGTCGGCACAGCCAATTTTGTGAATCCATTTATTTGCCCGGAAATCATTGAAGAGCTGCCAAATGTGTTAGCAGCATATGGTTATTCATCTGTAGAGGAATGTATCGGAAGGAGCTGGAAACATGAAGCACTTGCCCATCATCGCGCTTGATTTTCCATCAGGGAAGGACGCGCTTGCCTTTTTAGACCCTTTTGAAGGGACACCATTATTTGTGAAGGTAGGCATGGAGCTGTTTTACCAAGAAGGTCCTGCCATCATTGACGCACTAAAAGAAAAAAATTGCCGTATTTTCCTTGATCTGAAGCTTCATGATATTCCAACAACCGTGCAAAAAGCGATGAACCGGCTTGCTGCACTTGGTGTTGATTTGGTCAATGTGCATGCTGCTGGCGGGAAACGAATGATGCAGGCTGCGTTAGAGGGACTTGAAAGCGGGACTCCTGCTGGACAAAACCGCCCGGGCATTATTGCAGTGACCCAGCTGACTAGTACGTCAGAAGACATGATGAGAAACGAATTACTCATTGACCATCCGTTGCAAGAGACTGTTATCCGGTACGGACAATTAGCATATGAAAGTGGGCTGGACGGGGTTGTTTGCTCTGTTCATGAATCTAAAGCACTTCATGAACATATTTCACCATCCTTTCTCACTGTAACGCCAGGAATTCGCTTACCGAATGATCAAACTGATGATCAACAGCGCGTGGCGACACCTGCCTATGCAAAAGAGCAAGGTGTTTCACAAATCGTTGTCGGAAGATCAATCACAAAAGCTGATAAACCAATAGAAGCCTATCATCAAATTTTGAAAGAGTGGGAGTGACTGCCAGATGAAATCAAAAATCGCGAAACATCTATTACAAATCAAAGCGGTCTCATTAAAACCAGACGAACCGTTTACATGGGCGAGCGGTATAAAATCACCGATCTATTGTGATAACCGCCTGACATTGTCATATCCAGAAGTGAGACACGACATTGCTGAAGGTCTAAAAGATTTAATTCTCACTCATTTCAAGGGAGCAGAGGTTGTCGCGGGTACTGCAACAGCAGGCATTCCTCATGCGGCATTAGCAGCAGACCGCTTGAACATCCCGATGTGTTATGTCAGAAGTAAGCCGAAAGCACATGGAAAAGGAAATCAAATTGAAGGAGCCGTATCAAAAGGCCAAAAGGTTGTCGTCGTAGAAGACCTTATTTCCACAGGAGGCAGTGTGCTTGAAGTGGTCGCTGCTCTTCAAGATGAGGGCTGCGAGGTACTAGGAGTTGCCGCGATCTTCACATACGGACTGCCAAAAGCAGCGGCAGCATTTCAAGAAAAAAATATTCCATATGTCACCCTAACAGACTATGACACATTGACAGACGTGGCACTTGAACTGAAAGCGATTGAGCCTGCTGCGATGAACAAACTAAAACGCTGGAGACAAGATCCTTCCTCAGAATCTTGGATGGAAGAAACGGTCTGAAAAGTGAAAGCCCATCGTTAACAAAAACTGTGCCTGCCCGCACAGTTTTTTATTTAGGTAAAAATAGTAAAATAGACTCAAATTTTAATAAAAACTAATCCTATCAATAAAGTCGGGTTGACTTTTGTTTGAATTGTGTTAATATTTAAGACAAATTGAAACTCTTATCCAGAGAGGTGGAGGGACTGGCCCGATGAAACCCGGCAACCTGCGATTCGCAAGGTGCTACTTCCTGCAAAATGATTCTATTTTGAAAGATAAGGAAATCGTGAGCTTCCTCATCTTTCTTTCGGACTGAAAGAAAGTTTTTTTATTTTAACGGTGAGGAGGAAGAGGAGATGGAAGTGAAACAAAATCAGGATGAGGACTTAGTAAAGCATATGCAAGAACTGATTGGGGATATGAAATTCGGTTCAATAACGTTAATTGTTCAGGACGGTCAAGTGATTCAAGTGGAAAAGAACGAAAAAATTAGATTGAAGTAGTGCGGATAAAAGCAATATGAGCTGTACTCCGGAAGGGGAGAAATCATGTTAACTTATGAAAATTGGCAAGAGCCGTCCATTACATTTCAAGAAGATGATTTGTATAAAGGAGCCCTGTCTGTACTGAAATGGGCGTACGGTCATTATGGTGACCAGCTCGTATATGCGTGCAGCTTTGGGATTGAGGGCATCGTTCTGATTGATCTGATTGCAAAAGTAAAAAAAGATGCGAAAATTGTCTTTTTAGATACAGGTCTGCATTTTAAAGAAACATACGACACAATTGATGCGGTAAAGGAAAGATACCCGGGCTTAGACATTGAACTGAAAACGCCTGAGCTGACGGTTGAACAGCAAAATGAGCAGCACGGTGAACAATTATGGAAAACAAATCCTCAAAGTTGCTGCCATATGCGTAAGGTCATTCCTTTGCAAGAAGCCCTATCTGGTTATCCAGCTTGGCTTTCCGGTTTAAGAAGAGAGCAGTCACCAAAACGAGCAGGGACGAATTTCTTAAATAAGGATGAAAAATTCAAATCAGTGAAAGTATGTCCGCTTATCCATTGGACGTGGAAGGACATTTGGAGATATGCATCTAGAGAGGAACTTACTTATAATCCGCTGCACGACCAAGGATATCCAAGTATCGGCTGTGCACCGTGTACACAACCAGCATTTACTGCAGATGATCTGCGTTCTGGCAGATGGTCAGGCACAGCAAAGACAGAGTGCGGATTACATGAGTAAGGGAGCATAATGTATGGAAATCGCCGCAATTTTATTTAGTCTATTCTTTGCTTTAAACATAGGCGCAAGCGGAGCAGCTGCTTCTATGGGCATTGCGTACGGGTCAGGTGCGATTCAAAAGCCCATTTATGCGCTCAGCGTTTGTGCAATTGGGATTTTAGCAGGTTCAGTGATTGGCGGCGGTGAGGTCGTCAAAACGATCAGCTCTGGTATTATGCCAGAATCAGTCATTACACTTGAAATCGTTTGTATTATCATTGGTTCTGCTGCACTATCACTTTTCATAGCGAATCTGATGGCGATCCCTTTATCAACAAGTGAGGTCACAGTAGGGGCTGTGGTTGGTGTGGCCGTCGCGTATAAAGTATTGTTTGTGAAATCCATTTTAGTGATTGTGGCATTTTGGGTGATCATCCCGATTTTCGCCTTTCTTTTTACCTTTACTGTCGTCAAAATCATCAGAATGTTCCCTAAACGGAAGCTGTCTAAAAAAGGCACAGCTATTTTATCTGTCGTGTTAATCCTCAGCGGATTTCTAGAGGCGTTTTCAGCTGGTATGAACAATGTCGCAAATGCGGTCGGTCCGCTTGTCGCGTCAGGCGTTTTGTCAGTCGGGCAAGGAACTCTTTACGGCGGGATCTTTGTTGCACTTGGTGCGCTTTTGCTTGGGAGAAGGGTACTAGAAACAAACGGAAAGAAAATCACCCGCTATCAAACGGGCGAAGGGATTTTACTTTCGAGTACCGGTGCCGGGCTTGTCATCGTCAGCTCTATTTTTGGGCTGCCTGTTCCGCTTACACAAATCACCTCCTCGTCTATTATCGGGCTTGGAATGGCAAAAGGCGGGCCAAACATTTTTCACAAACATGTTGTGAAAAAAATGCTGAAAGTGTGGGTGGTGTCACCCTTCTTATCACTCAGCCTATCGTATTTGCTGGTGAGCCTTTTCTTAAAAGGAGACTATTACTCTATCTTTATCATGATGAGTGTACTGCTTGCCTCACTTGGTGCGCTGAGTCTGATGAAGGCAGTCAAAAATGAGAGCAGCTCTATTCATGAACAGGGCGGCGGGATTTAATCACAAATCCGACTATTAACATCTAATAAATATGAACATTGAGAGGAAGATGAACAAATGAGTTTAACACCACATGGTGGCGTATTAATTAATCGAGTAAATGAAGAATATGATCTCAGCACAGCTGCAAAGGAAATTGAACTAGATGCGATCTCCTTTGCAGACCTTGAACTCATTGCAATTGGCGGATATAGTCCAATTGAAGGGTTTTTAACAAAAGCTGATTATGAAGCAGTTGTGAGCAGTATGCGGCTAGCAAGTGGTGTCGTTTGGTCTCTTCCTATTACACTGCCAGTGACAAAAGAAAAGGCGGCGGAAATCCATCAAGGCGATATCGTGCGCTTATCTTATAATGGAACTGTATATGGGGTCATTGAAGTAGAGGATCAATACACACCAGATAAGGAAAAAGAAGCGGTAAATATCTATAAAACTGATGACCGCAATCATCCAGGCGTGAAAAAATTATTTGAACGCGGTGATACTTACATTGGCGGGAAAATTACACTGACGAAACGCAGTGAAAAACCATTCCCTCAATTTACGTATGAGCCAGAAGAAACAAGACGTCATTTTAAAGAAAATGGCTGGAAAACCATTGTTGGTTTCCAAACGAGAAACCCGGTTCATCGTGCGCATGAATATATTCAAAAAACAGCATTAGAAACGGTCGATGGTTTATTCTTAAATCCTCTTGTCGGTGAAACAAAATCTGACGATATCCCGGCAGATGTGAGAATGAAAAGCTATCAAGTGTTATTGAATGGTTATTATCCAAAAGACCGCGTCTTTTTAGGTGTTTTTCCTGCTGCAATGCGTTATGCTGGACCAAAGGAAGCGATATTTCACGCGCTTGTTCGTAAAAATTATGGCTGCACCCATTTTATTGTCGGAAGAGATCATGCAGGTGTTGGTGACTATTACGGCACATACGAGGCGCAGGAACTATTTGATCAATTTACAAGCGAAGAAATCGGTATTACGCCATTAAAATTTGAACACAGCTTCTACTGTAATACATGTGAAGCGATGGCCACACCAAAAACGTGTCCTCACGACAAAAGCGAGCATGTCATTCTTTCAGGTACAAAAGTTCGAACGATGCTGAGAAACGGTGAATTACCACCAAGCACGTTCAGCCGAAAAGAAGTCATTGAAACATTAATCGAAGGATTAAAAACGACGGTATCTTAAAGGGAGGGTATGACATGAGCAACGAACATATCGTGTGGCATGATGCATCTATTACAAAAAAAGAATATCAACAGAAAAACAAGCATAAAAGCGGCATTATCTGGCTTACAGGTTTAAGCGGATCAGGTAAATCAACGATTGCAAATGCAGCTGCAAGAGAGCTGTTTGAACAAGGCTATCAAGTCACCGTTCTTGACGGCGATAACGTGCGGCACGGACTCAATAAAGATCTAGGGTTTTCAGATGACGACAGAAAAGAAAACATCCGCCGAATCGGAGAAGTGGCGAAATTATTTGTGGAACAAGGTACGATTGTCATCACTGCTTTTATTTCTCCATTCCAAGAAGACCGCCACATTGTCAGACAGTTAGTCGAAGATGGGGAATTTCACGAAGTGTTTGTCAAATGTGATCTGAACGTGTGTGAAGAGCGTGATCCAAAAGGGTTATATAAAAAAGCGAGAAACGGCGAAATTCCATTTTTCACTGGAATCGATTCACCATATGAAGAGCCAGCTGAGCCTGAGCTCGTCTTAGATACAGGGGAATTATCCCGTGAGGAATCCAAACAGCGTCTTGTAGATTATGTAAAAGCAACAACGAAATAATCGCCTGATGGCAGGGGGAGAAAAGCAAGATGGGGAAAGTATACATTGTGGGTGCTGGACCCGGAGACCCAGATTTAATCACATTAAAGGCCCATAAGGCGATACAGCAGGCAGATGTCATCTTATATGATCGTCTTGTCAATCAAGACATTCTCGCCCACGCCAAACCAGAGGCGGAATTGATTTATTGCGGAAAACTGCCAAATCATCATACAATGAGACAGGAAGCCATCAATGAAGCGCTTGTGGCTCATGCAAAGGAAGGGAACGTTGTCGTTCGGCTGAAAGGCGGCGACCCCTTTGTCTTTGGCCGCGGCGGTGAAGAAATCGAATGCTTAGCTGAGCACGGAATTCCGTATGAGGTTGTCCCAGGAATTACTTCTGGTATTGCAGCGGCTGCTTATGCGGGCATCCCTGTGACACACCGTGAATTCAGCTCAAATGTTGCTTTTGTCACGGGTCACTATCAAAAGGATGAACATTTTGAAGAAAAGTGGGAGGCGCTGGCTACAGGGATTGATACTCTTGTGATTTACATGGGTGTCAAAAACGTGGAAAGAGTGCAGCGCCTGCTTTTAAAAAATGGACGGGATCCAGAAACACCCGCTGCATTTATACACTGGGGAACCACGACGAGGCAAAAGACAACTTGCTGCACTGTGGCGACACTGTCTGAAACCGTTGAAAAAGAAGGGATCGAGCATCCAAGTTTAATTGTTGTTGGAGATGTCGTTCATTTTCATCAAAAACTGAACTGGTTTGAACCCGCATTAATCGAGAAATGAGAATGATAGAGAAAAGACACGTACGTACATACATCGTGTCTTTTCGTCTGATGAAATAAGTGAGAGGGAGGAGCCGCATGAAACAAGCTGTCCTTTATGTTGGGCATGGAAGCCGAGTAAAAGAGGCGCAAGATAAGGCCATTTCTTTTATGAAAAGCTGTATGCCGTTAGTGAAAGCAGATATACAAGAAATTTGTTTTTTAGAGCTGACGGACCCTTCTATAGAAGAAGGATTTGAGGCCTGTGTGAAAAAAGGAGCGACACACATTGCCATCGTCCCGCTCCTCCTTTTAACTGCCATGCATGCCAAATCGGATATACCGGTCGAAATTGATAAAGTGCGCGTGCGATTTCCGCAAGTGAAGGTCACATATGGAAAGCCAATCGGGGTGAATCAAGAAGTAACAAAAGCGGTTGCCGCGAGAATTGAAGAAGCAGGATATCAAGGCGAGCGGGCGCGGATTCTTTTAATTGGCCGCGGGAGCTCTGATCCGGATGTGAAGCGAGATGTGTTTGGCATTGCAGACGATGTCAGAAGTCTGCTTCCACATGCAGAGGTTTTTCCGTGTTTTATCACAGCATGTGAGCCCAATTATCGAGATGTTCTCGCGCAGTTATCAGCAGATGACGATGGGCCTGTCTATATCGTTCCTTACTTGCTGTTTACCGGAATTTTAATGAAAGAAATTGAAAGTGAAGCCGCTCAGGCGAGAAAGCGGCTGAAAGATGTCCGGGTATGCCGGTATATTGGCTTTCATCCGCATGTTAAAGCAGCTTATATTGAACGCGTGCAAGAAACCATGTTAAACAAAGACGATGCGTTTCGTTTCCGAGGAGAAAGCCATGCTTCCAGTCCATCTTGATTTAACCAATAAACAAGTGGTCATTGCCGGCGGCGGATCTGTGGCGTTAAGAAGAGCAAAGGCGCTGTGCACGGAGCCTTGCCATATAACCGTTGTCAGTCCTAATCTTTCTGAAGAGATGGCACACTTCATTGATACATACCAATTGAATTGGAAGGAAAAGAAGGTAGACGCTGAAGATTTGAAGGATGCATTTTTCATTGTAGCTGCGACAAATGACCCTTCGGTAAATGAATGGATTGCACAAACAGCACAGCCTCACCAGCTTGTGAATTGTGTGAGCCAATCAGAGCTAGGCAATGTGATGGTGCCGAAGGTTGTCAAAGCAGGAAAAGTGACGATTTCAGTCTCTACAAGCGGTGCAAGCCCCGCCCGGACAAAACAGCTGGCGGCGGCAATTGAATCCTTGCTTGAACAAGAGGATATTGACGCACTTGATGCCCTTTACATCGAAAGAAAAAAACGACAAAGAAAAAGCCGATAAATCCTCATGTCAGGATTTTATCGGCTTTTCTTATTTATTTTCTCAGCTTGAGCACAAGATCTTGGTCAGGCGTGACAAATAATGTTTGCTGCTGATCATACGTAACAAAGCCAGGCTTTGCTCCGTTCGGTTTTTTCACATGCCGGATTTTTGTATAGTCGACAGGAACGGAGCTGGACTCTTTTGCTTTCGAAAAGTAGGCGGCAATTTGAGCCGCTTCAAGCAGCGTTTGTTCATCAGGTGCTTGGTGACGAATGACGACGTGTGATCCAGGAATATCCTTTGTATGCAGCCAAATATCATCACGAGCAGCTGCCTTTGTAGTCAAATGCTCGTTTTGTTTGTTATTTTTTCCAACTAAAATCGGAATACCTTGGGACGATTCATACGTTTCGAGCTGAATGGCCGCCGGTTTTTTCTTTTTGGCGTGACGCTTTTGTTTGGCGCGCAAATATTTTCCTTCAACAAGCTCTTCTCTCATTTCCTCTAAATCCTTCGGAGAAGCAGAGGACAGCTGCTGAATCAGCTCTTCAAAATAAGCAATTTCTTCATGAGTTCGCTCAATTTGTTCATTTACAGCTTCTACAGCATTTTTTGCCTTTTGATATTTTGTAAAATATGCTTGTGCATTTTCAGAAGGGGTTTTGTTTGTTTTAAGCGGGATTGTAATTTCTCCGCCGTCTTCATCGTAATAATTGATGACAGTCGCTTCTTTATCCCCTTTTTTGATCGCATATAAATTGGCTGTTAACAATTCGCCATAGAGCTGATACTTGTGTGCATCCTGAGATTCTTCAAGGGTTCTTTTTAGCTTTTTTAGCTTGTTTTCATTTTTCTTTTTTTCATTGACGACAAACCGTTCAAGGTCAGCCGCCTGCTGTTTGACTCTGTCTCTCTCAGCTTTTCCAAAATAAAAGCGGTCAAGCAGCTGGCTGAGTGAGTTGAATGTCTTCATCTCGCCTTGGACATGCTGAAGCTCTAATAAATAGAAATACTCTTTCCCGTCTTTTCTTGTAAGCTGCGGCGTAAAAGAATGCATGCGAATGAGCTGGAACATGTCGAGCAGTGTATTTGGGATCGTTTCTTGATTGGCAAGACCGGCCCGGTGTACTGCTTCCTTTGCAAAAAGCGGGGAAACCCCAGAGAAGGTATCGACAATTTGATTGGCGATCTTTCCTTCTTGAAAGCGTAAATGCTTCAAAATATCATCCTTTGTCACGTCAAAAGGATTCAATTTTTGCTGAGCAGGTGGCAGTAGGTATTCATAACCAGGGAGCACCGTTCGATAGCTGTTTACAGATGGAGAAAGGTGTTTCAGACCATCAATGATCTGCTGCGTTCCATCCTCTACAAGAATGAAGTTGCTATGACGTCCCATGATTTCAATGTAAAGCTTACGCGTCTGCTCATCGCCGATTTCGTTTCGGCTTCGCACGTGAAGCACAATGACCCTGTCAAATCCAATCTGTTCAAAACGTTCAATGAAGCCGCCCTCAAGATGCTTTCTGAGTAGCATACAAAACATTGGCGGCTCACTTGGATTATCGTATTGATGCTCGGTGAGCTGCACTCTTGCATAGCTCGGATGAGCCGATAAAAGGAGCTTATGATTTTTCCCGTTTGCTCGAATATGAAAAATCAGCTCGTGCTTATATGGCTGATGGATTTTTGAAATCCTTCCGCCAGTTAATGCCTTTTGCAATTCATTAGTCATACCATATGTAAAAATGCCGTCAAATGACATGTTGGATACACCCTCTTCTTTCACACAAATCTACTGAAAGAACCTTCCGTTTTCTCGTTCTTTAGGCAGTCTTATTATTATAGCATGATTTAGGACGAGTCTGAATAAACTGGCTTATAGAACACTGCATATGAGAGAGAACAAAAGAGGAGTGGACGAGGTCAAATGAATTGGCATGAACTGAACCAAACCGATTTATTAAAAACAATGAATACATCGATAGGTGACGGACTGTCAGAAAAAGATGTACAAAAGCGGCTTGAAAAACACGGGCCAAATGAATTGCAGGAAGGAAAAAAGGCGTCGGCTCTGATCATTTTTTTAGCACAGTTTAAAGATTTCATGGTGTTAATCTTGCTTGCTGCAACAATCATTTCTGCCTTTTTAGGAGAATACATTGATGCTGTTGCGATTGTGGCCATTGTTTTGATTAATGGTGTACTCGGCTTTTATCAAGAACGCCGGGCGGAAAAATCCCTTCAAGCGTTAAAGGAATTATCAACTCCGCACGTGTATGCAAGGAGAAATAATGAATGGGTCAAGATCCCGTCTAAACATCTCGTGCCAGGGGATATTGTGAAATTTTCAAGCGGAGACCGGATTGGGGCAGATATTAGATTACTAGATACAAAGAGCTTAGAAATTGAGGAGTCCGCCCTCACTGGTGAGTCTATCCCAGCAGTCAAACACGCAAGTCCACTTTCAAGCGGCCATGTTTCGCTCGGGGATTTGACGAACATGGCCTTTATGGGGACGCTTGTTACTAGAGGCAGCGGCGTAGGGGTTGTCATTGGTACAGGAATGAATACAGCGATGGGACAAATTGCCGGCATGCTGGATGCAGCAGGTAATATGGAAACGCCGCTGCAAAGGCGTCTCGAGCAGCTTGGAAAAATTCTGATTGTGGCTGCTTTATTTTTAACGGTGCTCGTTGTTGTTCTTGGTGTAGTGCAAGGACATGAATTGTATCATATGTTCCTAGCGGGTGTATCTCTTGCTGTGGCGGCGATTCCAGAAGGACTGCCGGCGATCGTCACTGTCGCCCTTTCCCTAGGGGTACAGCGGATGATCAAACAAAAATCGATTGTCAGAAAGCTCCCGGCAGTGGAAACACTCGGCTGCGCGTCAATCATTTGCTCTGATAAAACAGGAACCATGACGCAAAATAAAATGACTGTGACCCATGTGTGGGCAGAGGGAAAAACGTGGAATATTTCTGGCACAGGCTACGAGCCATCCGGTGACTTTACCTTAAACGGGGAAATCGTCCATGCCGACAAGCATCCAAGCCTGCAAAAGGTGTTATTATACGGGGCGCTTTGTAATACATCGACTATCGTTGAAAAAGACGGGGAGATGAGGCTGGATGGGGATCCGACAGAGGGAGCGCTCCTTACCGCAGCACGTAAAGCGGGTTTTACAGAGCAATTCATTGAAGCTGGATTTCATGTTATTGAGGAGTTTTCTTTTGACTCAGAAAGAAAGATGATGTCAGTCGTCGTTGAAACAAATCAAAAAGAGCGGTATGTCATTGCAAAAGGTGCGCCGGATGTACTAATGAACCGTTCAAGTCATATCATGCAAGGCGGACGCACAGCTTCTTTTTCAGCCACTCACAGGCAAGAAACAGAAGCTGCGATTCAAGGTTTAGCAAGACAGGCGCTTAGAACCATTGCCATTGCGTATAAAAAAGTCGGTCTGACAGAAAAAATCACCTCTGTACAGCAGGCTGAAGCTGATTTAACATTTATCGGATTAGAGGGCATGATCGATCCACCGCGTCCTGAAGTCAGACGAGCGATTAAAGAGTGCCGGGATGCTGGCATTAAAACGGTCATGATTACAGGGGATCACGTGGAAACGGCCAAAGCGATCGCAAAAGATTTAAGCCTTTTACCGAAGCAAGGACAGGTGCTCGACGGAAAAGCACTTGATCAAATGAGCGACAAAGAGCTTGAGCAAACGGCTGAAAATGTATATGTCTTTGCCCGGGTTTCTCCTGAGCATAAGCTGAGAATTGTCAAAGCCTATCAAAAAAATGGTCATGTTGTAGCGATGACAGGTGACGGGGTCAATGATGCGCCTGCCATTAAACAAGCAGATATCGGCATCTCCATGGGCATCACTGGTACAGACGTAGCCAAGGAAGCGTCTTCTCTTATTTTACTTGACGACAACTTTGCGACCATTAAATCCGCCATTAAAGAAGGCCGAAATATTTATGAAAACATTCGTAAGTTTGTCCGCTATTTGCTGGCATCAAATGTCGGAGAAATTTTGGTCATGCTGTTTGCGATGCTCCTCGCGCTTCCGCTTCCGCTCGTTCCTATACAAATCTTATGGGTAAACCTTGTCACAGATGGTCTACCGGCTATGGCACTTGGCATGGATAAGCCAGAAGGCGATGTCATGAAGAGAAAGCCGCGGAATGTGAAAGAGGGCATTTTTGCAAGGGGGCTTGGCTGGAAGGTCATCTCAAGAGGATTCCTCATCGGGCTTGCGACCCTTTTGGCATTTATATTTGTGTATCACCGCGATCCAAACAACCTGCAATATGCACAGACTGTCGCATTTAGTACGCTTGTTTTGGCGCAGCTCATTCATGTATTTGACTGCCGCAGTGAACGGTCCATTTTTGAACGTAATCCATTTGGGAACCTTTATTTGATCGGTGCGGTTTTGTCATCACTTTTACTCATGCTTGTGGTCATTTATTACCCGCCGCTTCAGCCAATTTTCAAAACGGTCGCGATTGCACCAATTGATTGGCTGCTGATCATCGGGATGTCTGCACTGCCAACTTTTTTACTGGCAGGATCACTTTTGACAAGAAAAAAATAATTCATTATGGTATAATTTTGAGGTAATAGTGTCTGCTATTACCTTTTTCATTTTATTAATATGAAAGAATTGGGTGTTTTAACATGATACGCAGTATGACGGGATTCGGCCAAGCGAGTAAAACGGATGGAGAACTGACAGTGTCAGTTGAGCTAAAATCGGTCAATCACCGTTTTAAAGAGGTTCATGCCCGTTTGCCGAGGCCGCTTTTATATTTCGAAGATACATTAAAAAAGATCATTCTTCGTCACGTGCAGCGCGGTAGAATTGAGCTGTTTGTCACGATTGAAGGCGGTAAACTAGCAAGCCGGTCCTTACAGATCGACTGGCCGCTGCTTGATGAATACATGAAAGCCGCAAAAGACCTCGAGGAACGCTATCACATTTCAGGCATTCAGCATGCACATGACTTATTGGGGCTTGAGCTTGCCGTTCAGGTGGAAGAGTCAGCCAGCCGAAATGAACAGCTAGAGCAGCTGCTGATGGAAGCTTGCGAGGATGCTGTCAAGGAGCTTTGCTTCATGAGAGAGCAAGAGGGAGCATCACTTCAAAAAGACTGTGAACTAAGGCTTTCTGAACTAGAGGCCTATACAGAAGAAATCAAAGTCTTTGCACCAGAGGTTGTGAGTCAGTACAAAGAACGATTGAATCAGCGATTGCAAGAATGGATCGGTGAGGCGCTTGACGAGAGCAGACTGACAACAGAGGCTGCCATCTTTGCTGACCGCTGCGACATTACAGAAGAGATTACGAGATTAAAAAGTCACTTTCAGCAATTTCAGCAAATCTTGCTGCAAGGCGGTGCTGCCGGCCGAAAACTTGACTTCCTTGTACAGGAGCTCAACCGTGAAGTGAACACCATTGGATCAAAAGCGAACCATCACCATTTAACAAAGCTGGTGGTTGAAATGAAAAGTGCTATTGAAAAAATAAAAGAACAAGTGCAAAATATAGAATAGTCATTGTGTATGCTGTTTACAGTGCGTCTCTTTCGGCGAGACTAGAGACGTTTATATTACAGGGGGACGAAAGAAGATGACCATAAAGTTGATCAATATCGGATTTGGAAACATCATTTCAGCGAATCGGATGATTTCGATCGTCAGTCCGGAATCAGCACCGATTAAACGAATGATACAAGACGCAAGAGATCGAGGCATGCTCATAGATGCTACATACGGAAGAAGAACCCGTGCTGTTGTCATTATGGACAGTGACCATGTCATCTTATCTGCCGTTCAGCCTGAGACTGTCGCGCAAAGACTTTCTGTAAAAGAAGAAATCATAGATGAAGGGCAGGGGTAATACGCCATTATGAAAGAAAGAGGACTTTTAATCGTTCTCTCTGGACCTTCGGGAGTTGGAAAAGGAACGGTCAGACAAGCCATTTTCTCCCAGGAAGATACGAAATTTGAATACTCTATTTCTGTGACGACACGCAAACCGCGTGAAGGTGAAAGAAATGGTGTCGATTATTTCTTTAAAACCAGGGAAGAATTTGAACATATGATTGAAAACAAAAAGCTGTTAGAATGGGCAGAGTACGTCGGGAATTACTACGGCACGCCTGTTGACTATGTTGAACAGACATTAAGCGAAGGAAAAGATGTTTTCCTTGAAATTGAAGTGCAAGGTGCACTTCAAGTAAGAGAAGCATTCCCGGAAGGTCTTTTTATTTTCCTTGCACCGCCTAGTCTTTCAGAACTTCAAAACCGCATCATTACACGCGGTACAGAATCTGAGGAGCTCATTCGAAACCGAATGGCCGCTGCGAAAGAAGAAATTGAAATGATGGATGCTTACGACTATGTCGTTGAAAACGATGATGTCGAGCTTGCTTGTGAAAGAATCAAAGCGATCGTCCTTGCAGAACACCTGCGCAGAGACAGAGTCGCACCGAGATATAAAAAAATGCTGGGGGTAGAATAAACCATGTTAGATCCTTCAATTGACTCATTGATGAACAAACTTGATTCAAAATATACACTTGTAACAGTGTCTGCACGCCGTGCACGTGAAATGCAGATCCACCAAGATCAGCAGATTGAAAACACAAAGTCTTACAAATTTGTAGGCAAAGCACTAGAAGAAATCGACGCTGGTCTTTTGACATTTGAAAAAGAGGATCAAGAATAACACATCGCTTCTGCAATGCAGATACGATACGTTCAAAAAAGTCAAAACTATGATTGGTTTTGACTTTTTTGAATTGTAGACGAATTTGTGAAAAAGGCCGTTAAGGGGGACAAACAAATGTTACAGTCAAAAAATATTTTGCTCGGTGTCAGCGGAGGAATCGCCGTATATAAAGCAGCAGCACTTACTAGTAAACTCGTACAAGCAGGCGCAAATGTCAGAGTGATTATGACGGAATCTGCTCGTGAGTTTGTGTCTCCGCTTACCTTCCAAGCTCTGTCTAGGCATGAGGTATATGTGGATACATTCAAAGAAAACAATCCAAGAGTCATTGCGCATATTGACGTAGCTGACTGGGCCGATCTCATTCTTGTTGCCCCTGCAACAGCACATACAATTGGTAAAATGGCCGCTGGACTTGCAGATGATATGCTGACGACGACTTTGCTTGCTTCAACAGCGCCTGTATGGATCGCTCCAGCGATGAATGTGCATATGTACGATCACCCGGCTGTGAAACGGAACATTCGCACATTATATGAAGACGGCTACCGCTTTATTGAGCCAAGTGAAGGTTATTTAGCCTGCGGGTACATTGGAAAAGGGCGATTAGAAGAGCCTGAAAAAATTGTGGAACACATCCGTGCTTTTTTTGAAGAGCCAAAAAGCTTACCGCTCTCAGGAAAAAAAGTCGTGGTGACAGCAGGTCCTACACGTGAAGTCATCGACCCTGTCCGATTCTTTACAAATCGTTCTAGTGGAAAAATGGGCTATGCGATTGCAGAGGCTGCTCAGCAAATGGGGGCAGATGTTACGCTGATTTCTGGACCTGTTTCTTTAACTGAACCTGACCATGTACATGTAGTGCACGTTGAATCAGCTGAAGAGATGTATCAAGCTGTGCTAGAGGTATATGGGGAAGCTGATCTTGTTATTAAATCAGCAGCTGTCGCCGATTACACCCCTGTCACGACCTATGCTCATAAAATGAAAAAACAGGACGGCGCTCTGGACATTGAATTCACCCGGACAAAAGATATTTTAAAAGAGCTGGGGAAAAGAAAAGAGCATCAAGTGCTGGTCGGCTTTGCAGCTGAAACGCAGGATGTAGAATATTATGCGAAAAAGAAAATTGAATCCAAGCATTTAGATATGATTGTTGCCAATAACGTCACAAAAGAGGGTGCAGGCTTTGGCACAGATACCAATGTGGCAGCGATGATCAAAGCAGATGGAACGAAAAAAGAGCTGCCGATGATGAGCAAAAAAGACCTCGCTTTTGAAATTTTAAAGGAGGCAATACAGCTGCTTCCAGAAGAGCGTGATCGAGCATGATTGCTGAAGTCATCGTAGATGTCACAACGAAAGCCATTGACCGGCCATTTGATTACCGTGTGCCAGATCGATTCAAAGATCTCGTCAAAGCGGGAATGAGGGTGGTCGTTCCCTTTGGCCCGAGGAAGATTCAAGGGTTTGTGACAAAAGTCAAAGATGAAACAGACATCAAGACAGGAAACATCAAAGAGATTGTCGATTTATTTGATTTATCACCTGTTCTGACAGATGAGCTATTGGAGCTTTCCCACTGGCTGACGGAAAAAACATTGTCTTATCATATCACGGCACTTCAATCGATGCTGCCCGCAGCCATGAAGGCAAAGTATGAAAAAGAAATTCAGGTGCTTTCAGAGGAAGAACTTCCGCAGTCATTGAAAGAGCTTTTCGGTCAGCGAGAAAGCATTCTTTATGCTGACATCCCGGCTGAACATTTAAAACAAATTCAAAAGCATGTTCAAAAAGGTCATCTAGAGGTGAGATACCATGTCTCGCAAAAATCTGGAAAGAAAAAGGTCCGCATGCTCCAGATGGCTGTATCGAAAGAAAAACTTGCAGAAAAACAGCAGCAGCTAAAGAAAAATGCGGTGAAACAAAAAGCACTGATCTCCTATCTGCTTCAAGCGGGAGAGACAACCTTTTTAGCGAAAGACTTGCAGCAGCAAACAGGCGCAAGTTCTCAAACGCTTAAAACCTTTATTCAAGAAGGGCTGTTAACAGAAAGCTATGAAGAGGTCTATCGAGATCCTTATCGTGACCGTGAGTTTACACCATCTGCTCCACTTGATCTCACGCCAGAGCAAAGAGAGGCGGCCGATCATATTCATCAAGCAGTGAGTGAGGATCAGCACGAAACCTTTCTTTTGCACGGAGTGACAGGAAGCGGCAAAACGGAGATTTACTTGCAGACAATCGATCATGTTCTTCAAAAAGGAAAAGAAGCGATCGTTTTAGTTCCTGAAATCTCGTTAACCCCTCAAATGGTGCAGCGATTTAAAGAACGATTTGGCTCAAATGTGGCCGTTCTTCACAGCGGCTTATCGACAGGAGAAAAATATGATGAATGGCGGAAAATCCATCGCAAGGAAGTCAAGCTTGTCGTTGGCGCAAGATCTGCTGTTTTCGCTCCATTTGAAAATCTAGGCATGATTATTATAGATGAAGAGCACGAATCCTCTTATAAACAAGAAGAAATGCCTCGTTACCATGCCAAGGATGTTGCCATTGAACGAGCAGGGCGGCATCAATGTCCAGTCGTATTAGGCAGTGCAACACCTTCACTTGAAACCTATGCACGTGCGAAAAAAGGCGTCTATACATTGCTGTCGCTCAGACACCGCGTCAACCAGCAGCAGCTGCCGCACGTTTCGTTAATTGATATGAGAGAAGAACTAAGAAATGGCAACCGCTCCATGTTTTCAGAGGAATTAATGCTTAGGTTAAAGGAAGTGCTTGAAAGAAAAGAACAAGCCGTTTTATTTCTGAACAAAAGAGGCTATTCATCCTTTGTCATGTGCCGTGATTGCGGATATGTAGAGCAATGTCCTCATTGCGAAATTTCTCTCACCTATCACCGCTATCAAAAACGGCTGAAGTGCCATTATTGTGGTCACGAAGCACCAGTACCTGCTGAATGTCCAGAATGCCACAGTGAGCATATTCGCTATTTTGGTACGGGGACGCAGCGTGTAGAAGAAGAGCTGACAAAAGTACTGCCAGAGGCAAGAGTCATCCGAATGGATGTGGATACAACGTCTCGTAAAGGTGCTCACGAAAAGCTACTTACCTCTTTTGGCAATAAAGAAGCGGACATTTTGCTCGGAACGCAAATGATTGCAAAGGGGCTGGATTTCCCAGATGTCACACTTGTTGGTGTTCTAAGTGCGGATACATCCCTTCACATCCCTGATTTCCGTTCAAGTGAAAAAACATTTCAGCTTCTCACACAGGTCAGCGGCAGGGCAGGGCGGCATGAAAAAGCGGGCTCGGTCATTATTCAATCGTATACGCCTTCTCACTATAGTATTGAATTAACGAAGCAGCATGACTACGAAGCCTTTTATGAACAGGAGATGCTGCATCGCCGCCACCAGTCCTATCCGCCGTATTACTTTTTGGCGATGGTGACAGTGTCACACGAAGAAGTGACGAAGGCAGCACATGTGACTGATCAAATTGTTCAGTTCCTAAAAATGAATTGTGCACCGAATACGCGAATCCTTGGCCCGGCTGCATCACCAATCGCTAAGATCAAAGATAGATATCGCTATCAATGCGTGATAAAATACAAAAGGGAAAATGAACTGGCAAGTTTACTACGGAAAATACAAGACCATTATCAAAAGGAAATGGAACAAAAACAATTGATGATTTCAATAGATATGAATCCATATATGATGATGTAAAACGGAGGGCTATAAGTGGCAGTAAAACCAATAGTCATACATCCGGCAGAAGTGCTTGAACAAAAGACAGAGCGTGTCGATACGTTCGATAAAAAGCTGAAAAAACTGCTGGATGATATGTATGATACAATGCTTGAGCTGGATGGAGTTGGACTAGCCGCACCACAAATCGGTGTTTCAAAAAGAATCGCTGTTGTAGATATTGGAGAAGAATCTGGCAGAATTGATTTAGTGAACCCCGAGGTGCTTGAAGTAGAAGGAAGCCAAACAGATATTGAAGGCTGCCTGAGCTTTCCATCCTTATACGGCACTGTAGAGAGACCAAACTATGTGAAGGTAAAAGCCTTTGATAAGAAAGGCAAACCATTTACAATAGAAGCAGATGGATTTTTAGCAAGAGCCTTATTACACGAAATTGATCATTTAGACGGCATTTTATTTACGTCAAAAATCATTGAAACCTATACAGAAAAAGAACTTGCGGAAATGGAAGGGTGAAGAAAATGGCACGTATCGTATTTATGGGAACCCCTGATTTCTCAGTACCTGTGCTGCAAACACTGATAACAGAAGGATACGAAGTGGTAGGGGTCGTCACGCAGCCAGACCGCCCGAAAGGAAGAAAGCGAGTGCTCACACCGCCTCCTGTGAAAGTGGAAGCCTTAAAGCACGGCATTCCTGTGTTGCAGCCTGAAAAGGTACGCCTAGATGAAGAAATTGATAAGGTGCTTGCATTACAGCCGGATTTAATCGTCACAGCGGCATTTGGACAAATTCTACCTAAACGGTTACTTGATGAACCTAAGTTTGGCTGTATCAACGTTCATGCCTCGCTCCTGCCAGAACTAAGAGGCGGCGCGCCGATTCATTATGCGATCCTTCAAGGCAAAAAGAAAACAGGCGTTACGATCATGTACATGGTGGAAAGGCTTGATGCAGGTGACATGATCAGTAAAGTAGAAGTGGAAATCGATGAATTAGACAATGTTGGAACATTGCATGACAAATTAAGTACAGCTGGTGCCGCACTGCTAAAAGATACGGTGCCAAATGTTCTGAGCGGATCTATTTCTCCGATTCCGCAAAATGAAGAAGCGGCCACATACGCACCAAATATTAAGCGGGAGCAAGAAAGGTTAGACTGGACAAAAACCGGTGAAGAGCTTTACAACCAAGTTCGCGGGCTAAATCCATGGCCAGTTGCCTATACTGAATGGAACGGCGCTCATCTAAAAGTATGGGAAGCGAAAAAGGTTCCGCTACAAGCGCAAGAAGAACCTGGGAAAGTGATTGAGCTTCAAAAAGAAGGTCCGGTCATTGGAACGGGTAATAAGCAAGGCCTCTTGTTAACAGGTGTGCAGCCAGCTGGTAAGAAAAAAATGAGCGGCGAAGACTTCTTAAGAGGCGCAAATATCGAAATTGGGCAGAAATTAGGGTTAATGAATGAAGAAAAGTAATGTGAGAGAAGTAGCGCTGGACGCTTTAATCAAACTCGAACAAAACCAAGCTTACAGTAATTTGCTTTTGCAGTCAGTCATGAAAGAAAAAGACTTAGCTGATCAAGACAAACCGCTGTTAACAGAGCTTGTGTATGGTACACTGCAAAATAAGCTGGCATTAGATTATATGCTTGCGCCCTTTGTGAAAAAACCGCAAAAGGTGGCTCCGTGGGTGATGCAGCTTTTACGGATGTCACTTTATCAAATGGTGTACCTTGAAAAAATCCCAGATCGTGCAGCCATTCATGAAGCTGTCGAGCTAACGAAAAAGCGCGGGCACAAAGGCATTTCTTCACTTGTGAACGGTGTTCTTCGTTCCGTACAAAGAGAAGGCATTCCGTCATTTGATGTGATCAAAGATCCAGTAAAGCGGCTGTCCATTGAGACAAGCCACCCATTATGGCTTGTGCAGGAATGGGTTCAGGCGTACGGATTTGAAGCGGCAGAAAACATGTGCCGCATTCATTTAGTCCCGCCAAAGCAAACCCTTCGCGTCAATCGAATGAAAACTGACCGGACGGCACTGCAGCAAAAACTAATGGATGCAGGCATCGAAACGGAGCTTGGCGACTTATCTGAAGATGCACTTAAGCTCATGAAAGGGTCCATCGTCTCAACCCCTTCTTTTCAAGAAGGCTATGTTACGATTCAAGATGAAAGCTCAATGCTTGTTGCAAGAGCGCTTGACCCTCAGCCAGGAGAAACGGTGCTTGACGCCTGTGCGGCTCCTGGCGGAAAATCAACTCATATTGCAGAACGTATGAATGATGAGGGGAAAATTGTTTCACTCGACTTACATGAACATAAAGTGAAACTCATCAAACAAGCAGCAAAACGTCTGAACCTTACTCACATTGAGGCAAAAGCACTTGATGCAAGGAAAGCGGCAGACTATTACAGCGAAGCTTCGTTTGACCGTATTCTCATTGATGCGCCGTGTTCCGGTTTTGGCGTCATTAGACGAAAACCAGATATGAAATATACAAAGTCACAAGAAGACTCAGCAAGGCTTGCAGCTATCCAGCAGGCCATTTTAAAGGAAGCGGCCCCGCTTTTAAAACCGGGCGGAACCCTTGTATACAGTACATGTACAATGGATCCAACAGAAAATCAACAAGTGATTCATGCGTTTTTACAAGAACACCAAGACTTCGAACCCGATCTATCTCTTAATGAACGGCTGCCTGAGCAGGTTGCTCCGTTTGTTCAAAACGGAAGTGTACAAATTCTTCCTCATTATTTCGGAACAGATGGTTTCTTTATTTGCAGCATGAGAAAGAAGGGATAAAAAATGACAGAACAAAAAGTAAGAAAAGAACTGAAGACAGAAATGCCGTCGATCTACTCATTTGAGCTTCACGAAATGAAAGAATGGTTAAAAGAACAAGGCGAAAAGCCTTTCCGCGCAGCTCAAATTTTCGAGTGGCTTTATGAGAAACGTGTGACATCCTTTGACGATATGTCTAACCTTTCAAAGGATTTAAGAGAAAAATTAAAAAATCAATTTGCGATCACCACATTAAAAACCGTGATCAAACAAACGTCTCAAGACGGAACGATCAAGTTTTTATTTGAATTACATGATGGTTATACCATTGAAACAGTGTTGATGCGCCACGAATACGGAAACTCTGTCTGTGTTACAACTCAGGTTGGCTGCCGAATTGGCTGTACATTCTGTGCATCTACACTTGGCGGGTTAAAACGAAACCTTGAAGCAGGAGAAATCGTTGCTCAAGTATTGAAAGTGCAACAGGCACTTGACGAAACAGATGAGAGAGTCAGCTCGGTTGTTATCATGGGAATTGGAGAACCATTTGATAACTTTGACGAAATGCTTGCTTTCCTTAAAATCATCAACCATGACAACGGCTTAAATATTGGCGCGCGTCATATTACAGTGTCGACAAGCGGAATCATTCCAAAGATCTATCAATTCGCTGATGAGCAAATGCAAATCAATTTTGCTGTCTCCCTGCATGCACCAAACACAGAAATCAGAAGCCGTCTAATGCCGATCAATAAGGCATATAAGCTGCCGAAATTAATGGAAGCCATTGAATACTACATTCAAAAAACAGGAAGACGTGTCAGCTTTGAATACGGCCTGTTTGGCGGAGTAAATGATCAAGTTCATCATGCAGAAGAGCTTGCAGACTTATTAAAAGGAATCAAGTGCCACGTGAACCTCATTCCGGTGAACTATGTACCGGAAAGGGATTATGTAAGAACACCGAGAGAACAAATCTTCCTATTTGAAAAAACGCTGAAAGAACGCGGCGTAAACGTAACGATTAGACGAGAGCAAGGCCATGATATTGATGCTGCTTGCGGTCAGCTAAGAGCGAAGGAGCGTCAGGAAGAGACGAGGTGACGAATGTTGATAAGGGCAGCCTTTCAAACCGATACAGGAAAAGTCCGTCAGCATAATGAAGATGATGCAGGTATTTTTGAAGCAAAAGAAGACACCCTTCTAGCTGTTGTAGCTGATGGAATGGGAGGTCATCTTGCTGGTGATGTCGCCAGCAGGATGGCCGTCTCTTCTTTAAAAGAATACTGGGAAGAAACATCTTCAATCCCAGCAAAACCAGCAGAGCAAGAAAGCTGGTTAATCTCAAAAATTAGTGACATTAATGATCAAGTATATGAACATGCGAAAAACAATGAGGAGTGCCAAGGAATGGGGACAACCATTGTTTGTGCGCTCGTTCATTTGCAAACGGTCACAATTGCCCATATTGGAGACAGCCGCTGCTACTTGCTAAGAGAAGGAGCACTGACCCAGCTAACAGATGACCATTCACTTGTAAATGAGCTTGTGAAAACAGGTGAAATTTCTAAAGAGGATGCAGAATATCATCCAAGAAAAAATGTGCTTACAAAAGCATTGGGAACAGATAAACACGTTCAAATCGATGCACATACTTTTGAAGTGGACCCAGGAGATCAAATCCTGCTTTGCTCAGATGGATTATCAAATAAAGTAGAAGAAGAGAATTTGATTCATATTTTAAACCAAACGACCGCACCAGATGAAAAAGTAACAGCATTAATCCAAACAGCGAATGACAACGGCGGTGAAGATAACATTACAGCAGTATTGTTAGAAATCTCCTCCCAGCCAGAGGAGGGTGACAGCAAGTGTTGATCGGAAAACGGATCAGCGGCCGTTATCAGATTCTTCGCGTCATAGGCGGAGGCGGAATGGCAAACGTTTATTTGGCGGAGGATATGATTTTAGATCGCGAAGTCGCGATTAAAATTTTGCGCTTTGACTTTGCAAGCGATGATGATTTTATTAGACGTTTCCGGCGCGAGGCGCAATCAGCCGCAAGCTTAGATCATTCAAATATTGTCAGCATCTACGATGTAGGGGAAGAAGATGACATTTATTATATTGTCATGGAATATGTCGAGGGGATGACGCTAAAAGAATACATACACGCCAATGGCCCGCTTCATCCGAAAGAAGCCGTTCGCATTATGGAGCAAGTCGTTGCGGCGATGGAAGAAGCCCATGCGAAACAGCTCGTCCACCGGGACATTAAGCCTCACAATATATTAATAGACAACATGGGGAATATTAAAGTCACTGATTTCGGGATTGCCATAGCACTCAGCTCAGCGACCATCACCCACACAAATTCGGTCCTAGGATCCGTGCACTATTTGTCTCCAGAACAAGCACGCGGAGGTCTTGCGACGAAAAAATCAGACATCTATTCACTTGGCATTGTGCTCTATGAACTCATTTCTGGCCGCATGCCATTTGAAGGGGAATCAGCTGTCAGTGTTGCGCTGAAGCATTTGCAATCAGAGCCGCCATCTGTGAGAAGGTGGAATCCTTCTGTTCCACAAAGCGTGGAAAACATCATTTTAAAGGCGATGGCCAAAGATCCTTTTTATCGATATGAAGATGCATCTGAAATGCAAAAAGATTTACAAACTGCTTTCGACCCTTCAAGGCTAAAAGAAAAACGCTTTGTGATCGAAGAAGATCATGAAGCAACGAAAGCGATCCCAATCATTCAAGATCATCAAGTCGATCAAGACAATGAAAAAACAGCTGTCCATCCAGTGCAAAAACCGAAGAAAAAAGAGAAACAAAAGCCGAAAAAGAAACGGAAAAAATGGCCTTGGATTGTGGCATCCATCCTATTTATTCTGACTGCTGCGACTATTTTAGCCATCACTGTGTTTCCGGGACTGCTTTTTCCAAAAGATGTGGAGGTCACTGATGTATCTGGCATGACGATTGATAAAGCCGAGGACACCTTGAAGAAAGCCGGCTTTACCGTCGCCTCTGATCCAATTGAGATCGCTGATGAAAAAATTGAAAAAGGGCTTGTCGTCAAAACAGACCCGAAAATCGGCACAAAGGTAAAAGAAGGAACCGAGATTCAGCTTTACCAAAGTACGGGCAAGGAAAAGACCGAATTACCTGATGTAACTGGTGAAAAGGTCGATAAAGCAAAAGAATTATTAGCGAAAAAAGGGTTTAAGCAAGTTGTTGTGGAGGAAGTAAATGATAATGACACCGAATCTGGGATTGTCATGGAACAGAAACCTTCAGCGAGTACTGAGCTTGTGGCAGCAGATGAAGAAGTGACGTTGACGGTCAGCATAGGTCCTGCCGATATTACTTTGCGGGATTTAACGACATATAGTAAACAGGCTGCATCGAATTATTTAGAGGATAACGGATTAAAGCTTGATGAAAAAGAAGCGTATTCTGATGATGTGCCAAAAGGTGAAGTGATGAAACAGGAGCCAGGAGCTGGTACTGCTGTGAAACCAGGTGATACGGTTAAGATCACCTTCTCACTCGGACCGAAGAAAAAACCGGCTAAAACAGTGACTGAGAAGATTGCCATCCCGTATGAACCAGTAACAGAAGGGCAAGAGATGACCGTTCAGATTTCCATTGACGATGCTGAGCATAGCATTTCTGATTCATATGAAACCTTTAACATCACTGCACCAACCGAACGGACCATTAAATTTAAGATTGAACCAGGTCAAAAAGGATACTATCAAGTGACGGTTGATGATAAAGTCGTAAGCTCTAAAACAATTGAATACCCTGAAGATGAATAAAGGAGGGACTTTATGCCTGAGGGCAAAATTATTAAAGCATTAAGCGGATTTTATTATGTGCTTGATGAGTCTTTAGAAAGTGGAAAAGTGATTCAGTGCAGAGCAAGAGGCATTTTTCGTAAAAACAAAATCACACCTCTTGTTGGAGATTATGTTGTGTATCAAGCAGACAACGATAAAGAAGGCTACTTATTAGAAGTAAAAGAGCGGACAAATGAACTTGTTCGTCCGCCTATTAGTAACGTCGATCAAGCGGTGCTCGTTTTCTCTGCGACAGAACCAACCTTCAGCACATCGCTTTTAGACAGATTTCTAGTGCTTGTAGAAGCAAATGATATTGAGCCGATTATCTGTATCACAAAAGTGGATTTATTGAAAACAGATGAAGAGCGTGAAAGTATTCAAGGCTATGCAGAGGACTATCGGCAAATTGGATATGATGTTCATTTAACATCCACGATCGAGGGAGACGGAATTGAAAAGCTGACCCCGCATTTTCACAATAAGATCACTGTATTTGCTGGTCAGTCTGGTGTAGGCAAGTCCTCCCTTTTAAATGCGATGAGTCCTGATCTGGCGCTGAAAACTAATGATATTTCCTCCCATCTTGGAAGAGGGAAGCATACGACAAGACATGTCGAACTCATTCGTACAGCAGAAGGGCTTATTGCAGATACACCTGGCTTTAGCTCACTCGAATTTACCGGCATCGAAGCGGAAGATTTAGGTCTTTACTTTTTAGAAATCAAAGAGCGGAGTGCAGATTGTAAGTTTAGAGGCTGCCTGCACGTGAAAGAGCCAGGCTGTGCGGTAAAAGATGCGGTCGAACAAGAGCAAATCAGAGAGTATCGCTATCAGCATTATTTAGAGTTTTTAACTGAAATCAAAGACAGAAAGCCGAGGTACTAAATCATGGTTTATATTGCCCCTTCCATTTTATCAGCAGATTTCGCCAATTTGGAGAAAGATATCCGTGATGTGGAACAAGGCGGAGCGGATTACATCCATATCGATGTGATGGACGGCCATTTTGTACCGAATATCACATTTGGGCCGAATGTTGTGCAAGCAATCAGACCGCATACAAAGCTGCCGCTTGATGTTCACTTAATGATTGAGCAGCCAGACCGGTATATTCCTGCATTCGCCAAAGCAGGTGCTGACATTATTTCTGTCCATGTTGAGGTTTGTCCGCACTTGCACCGAACGATACAGCACATAAAAGAACAAGGTGTAAAAGCAGGTGTCGTCTTGAACCCGCACACACCTGTTTCTCAGATTGAGCATGTATTAGAGGATGTAGACCTTGTCTTATTCATGACGGTGAATCCTGGTTTTGGCGGACAGGCGTTTATTCCTTCTGTCCTCACGAAGGTAAAAGAAGTGAAGACCCTTAGCGAACAAAAGGGCTTATCAGACTTACTCATAGAAATAGACGGCGGTGTCAATGTAGAGACTGCAAAAAGCTGTAAAGAGGCGGGCGCTAATTTACTTGTGGCCGGCTCAGCGGTATACGGTAAAGACAACCGTGCAGCTGCTATTCAGGCTATTCGAGAAGCGTAAAAAAAGGAACCAAAGTCACTCTGATCTTTGGTTCTTTTTACATGGAGAGGAGCGTATATCATGCACATACATATCGTAGCCGGCGGTCCTTTTGAATACATTCCGCCCCTTGAACATGAAGCATCGCAGGATGATATTCTCTGGGTTGGTGTAGACCGGGGAACGCTTTTTTTACTAGAGCGCGGCATCATGCCTGCCAAGGCTTTTGGTGATTTTGACAGTGTGACAGAAGAAGAGCTTTGTGAGCTGAAAAAGAAATTGCCTGCCCTGAATGTATTTCAGGCTGAAAAGGATGAAACCGATTTAGAGCTTGCACTGAACTGGGCCATGTGCCAGCACCCAGCGCATATTTACATCTACGGCATTACAGGAGGAAGGGCTGATCATTTTCTAGGAAATATTCACCTTCTATATCAAGGCATTCAGCACAAGCAGAACATGACTCTTGTAGATAAACAAAATATCATTCAAATGTTTGAGCCTGGTACATACGAAATCAAAGAAGACCCGGATAAAAAATATGTGTCGTTTCTGCCCTTTGGTACATCGGTTGAAAAGCTGACATTAAAAGGTTTCAAATATCCTCTGAAAAATTGTCATATTGAGCCCGGTTCCACACTATGTATTAGTAACGAACTCATCCACTCAAATGGTACTTTTTCTTTTCATAAAGGCATATTAATAATGGTAAGAAGCAAAGATTGACCAACCTATCAATGTGGATGGCTGATTAAGCTCAATTGTGCTGCAAGCGGTACTTTTAGGAGGGGGACAAAATGAAATTTTATACAATCAAACTGCCTAGATTTCTTGGCGGCATTGTCCGTGCGATGCTTGGTTCATTTAAAAAAGATTAATGAGTAATCTCCTTTATTTCCACATAAAAACGCCTGCTACAGTTTATTGTAGCAGGCGTTTACTCTTGCTTATACACGCTCAACTTTACCAGATTTCAAAGCTCGAGCTGATACATATACTCTTTTAGGCTTACCGTCCACTAGAATACGAACTTTTTGAAGGTTCGCGCCCCATGTACGTTTTGTAGAGTTCATTGCGTGAGAACGGTTGTTCCCAGCTTTTGTTTTTCTGCCTGTAATAACGCATTTACGTGCCATTTGTTTCCCTCCTAACTGCGAAAACATCATCATATTCTTCATATACGTACTTAGAGATGCCTCAAGATACTTTAATAATTTACCACAGCTTCAAGGGGTTTGCAAGGATTGTTTACTCCTCTTTCAAGAAAAATACCTTGACATCTTGATAAAAAATCAAGGCTATAGTATAAGTAGGATTGGGTCGGATTGAATGATTTCTTTTAAAAAGAAGGGTCTTATAGTAAAATAGTGATAACTCAGGGCAATTTCTCAAAAAGGGGGAACCAATGTGTCCATTGAACTTAGAACGAAATACGGACAAATTGATATATCAAATGAAGTCATTGCAATGGTGGCAGGAGGCGCTGCGATCGATTGCTATGGTATTGTTGGCATGGCGTCCAAAAATCAAATCAAGGACGGTTTGACGGATATTCTCCGCAAAGAGAACTTCAGCCGGGGTGTTCTTGTGCGTCAAAAAGAAGACCGCATTCATATTGATATGTACATCATCGTCAGCTACGGTACAAAAATATCAGAAGTCGCACATAATGTTCAAACGAAAGTCAAATACACGATTCATCACACAATTGGACTTTCTGTTGACTCGGTCAACATTTATGTACAAGGAGTAAAAGTTACGAACCCGTAGTAAGGAGGAAATATATTGTCTATTAGAAATCTTGATGGCCGCTCATTTGCAAAAATGATTCTTGCAGGTGCTCACCATCTTTCTCAAAACGCACAAATTGTGGATGCGTTAAATGTTTTTCCAGTGCCAGACGGAGACACGGGGACAAATATGAATTTGTCGATGACTTCAGGGGCAAAAGCAGTTGAAGAAACAAATACCGATCATATTGGGAAGGTCGGCGTGGCTCTCTCGAAAGGGTTATTGATGGGCGCAAGAGGAAACTCAGGCGTGATCCTGTCACAGCTCTTTAGAGGTTTCAGTAAACATATTGAACAAAAAGAAACGATTGATGCAAAAGAATTTGCTCTTGCCTTACAGGCGGGTGTTGATACAGCATATAAAGCCGTGATGAAACCGATTGAAGGAACCATCTTAACGGTTGCAAAGGATGCAGCAAAGAAAGCGGTTGCTGTTTCAGCGGCAGAAGATCAAATTGACCGCGTTCTAGAGTTAACGATTGAGGAAGCAAGAGCATCACTTGATCGAACGCCAGATCTGCTTCCTGTCTTAAAAGAAGTGGGTGTTGTCGATAGTGGAGGTAAAGGACTTCTATGCGTATATGAAGGTTTCCTTGCTTCATTAAGAGGAGAAGAGCTTCCTCCTAAAGCTGCTTCTTTACCGACGCTAAAAGAACTTGTCAGTGCAGAGCATCATAAAAGTGCGCAAAGCCATATGAACACAGAAGATATCGAATTTGGCTATTGTACTGAATTTATGGTGAAATTTGAAGAAGACAAACAGTCCTTTGATGAGAATGCCTTCAGAGAAGACTTAAGTGAATTCGGAGATTCACTTCTTGTAGTGTCTGACGATACACTTGCGAAAGTTCATATTCATGCAGAGCAGCCGGGAGATGTTTTATCATATGCCCAGCGCTACGGCAGCTTGATTAATATGAAAATTGAGAACATGAGAGAGCAGCATAGCTCAATCGTAAACGAAGAAAGAGAACATGCACCTGCTGCACCAAAAGCACCTGCTGCTGAAAAACAGCGCTTTGGTGTCGTCAGTGTCGCAATGGGAGAAGGAATTGCTGACTTGTTCAAAAGCATCGGAGCTTCCGTCGTCATTGAAGGCGGGCAGACGATGAATCCGAGCACAGAAGACATTGTCACAGCAATAGAAAGCGTACATGCCGAAACCGTCTTTATCTTACCTAATAATTCTAATATTGTCATGGCAGCTAAACAGGCGGCAACTGTCTCAAACCGTGAGGTCGTTGTCATTCCGACGAAGACCGTTCCTCAAGGAATGTCGGCACTTCTTTCTCTCAATGAAGCAGCTTCAAATGAAGATAACGAAAGAGCGATGCTAGAAGCGATTGACCATGTGAAAAGCGGGCAAATTACCTTTGCAGTGAGAGATACCCAAATTGATGGAATCGACATTGCGAAAGGTGACTATATGGGTCTGTTCAACGGGAAAATCACCTTAACAGCGAAAAATCAATTAGATGCAGCAAAAGAACTTCTCGCCAAAATGGTGACAGAAGATGATGAGATTGTCACCATCATTAAAGGGGAAGATGCATCATCCGATGAGCTGGATGCGTTACAAGCCTTTATTGAAGAATCATTTGAAGATGTAGAAGTTGAAGTCCACGATGGAAAACAGCCGCTTTATTCATATATTTTGGCGGTTGAATAACGAAAGAAGGGCAAATAAAGCCCTTCTTCTTCTTTTGCAATTTTTTACTAGCCATTCAACGGTAAAATGAGTTGCGGGAAACGAATGAATCCATTAGTCTAAAGAAAGAACCAAACCATACGTGAGTGGTGATGAGAGGGGAAGACCTATGAAATTTAGAAGTGTGTTTGATATTATTGGACCTGTCATGATTGGGCCATCAAGTTCGCACACAGCGGGTGCGGCTCGTATCGGGAGAGTAGCTCGCAGCTTATTTGGAAGAGAGCCGAAACGAATTGTCGTTTCATTTTATGGTTCCTTTAAAGATACGTATAAAGGGCATGGTACAGATGTCGCCATTATCGGCGGTGTTCTTGACTTTGATACATTTGATGAACGAATCAAAACAGCGATCGATATTGCTAAAAGCAAAGAGATCGATATTGAATTTAAAGAAGAAGAGGCAGTGCCGGCGCATCCAAATACAGCAAAAGTAGAGATTTCAGATGCGAACGGAAGCCTTGAATTAATCGGCATTTCCATCGGCGGAGGTAAAATTGAAATCACAGAATTAAATGGCTTTGAGCTCAGGCTTTCAGGGAATCATCCTGCCATTCTTGTGGTTCATAACGATCGCTACGGGACGATTGCGGCAGTTGCCAATGTCTTAGCGAAATTCGCCATCAACATCGGTCATATGGAAGTGGCGCGTAAAGATGTCGGGCAAGAGGCGCTGATGACGATTGAAGTGGATCAAAATATTGACCCAGCTGTCCTATCAGAGCTTGAAACGCTGCCAAACATTATTCAAGTCACACAAATAGCAGAGTAACAACAAGGAGGTTATGAATGATGTTTAAAAACGTCAAAGAACTCGTGCAGCTAACAGAAGAACGGAATACCTCCATTTCAGAAATTATGATTGTGCAAGAAATGGAAGTGACAGGGAAGTCACGTGAAGAAATTTTCTCCCAGATGTACCGCAATCTAGAAGTGATGGAGCAGGCTGTGGAAAACGGGCTGAAGGGTGTGAAATCATTATCAGGGTTAACAGGCGGAGATGCAGTCAAACTTCAAGCCTATATCGCATCAGGCAAAACGCTGTCTGGTCATACAATATTAGATGCTGTTAGTAAGGCTGTTGCAACAAATGAAGTCAATGCCGCAATGGGAACCATTTGTGCAACGCCTACAGCAGGCTCAGCAGGTGTTGTACCAGGTACGTTATTTGCAGTAAAAGAAACATTAAAGCCAACAAAGGAACAAATGGTCAGATTCCTGTTTACTTCTGGTGCATTTGGTTTTGTTGTGGCGAATAACGCCAGCATTTCTGGTGCAGCAGGCGGCTGTCAGGCAGAGGTAGGTTCTGCATCAGGTATGGCAGCAGCAGCAATTGTCGAAATGGCAGGCGGTACACCGCAGCAATCTGCAGAAGCGATGGCGATTACACTCAAAAATATGCTTGGACTTGTTTGCGATCCAGTAGCAGGACTTGTCGAAGTGCCGTGCGTGAAACGAAATGCAATGGGTGCATCTAACGCTATGATCGCAGCAGACATGGCACTTGCCGGCATCACTAGCCGCATTCCTTGTGATGAAGTCATTGATGCGATGTACAAGATCGGTCAAACGATGCCAACAGCTCTTCGTGAAACAGCACAAGGCGGACTCGCTGCGACACCGACAGCAAGAGAGCTTGAAAAGAAGATTTTCGGAGGTGTGACCTCATCTCGTGATACAGAAACTGCAAGATAATGTCTCTGTCCTGAAGGGGATTGGAGAGGAAACCGAAAAAACACTCAATGAACTTGGAATCTACACAGTAGCCGATTTACTCGGCTACTTTCCTTATCGATATGACGACTATGAGCTTCGTAACTTAGAAGAAGTAAGGCATGACGAACGAGTCACAGTTGAAGGGAAAGTACATAGTGAGCCCGTTCTCACCTATTATGGAAAAAAACGAAGCAGGCTGACATTCAGGCTGCTTGTCGGGCGTTTTCTCATTACAGCGATTTGTTTCAATCGTCCATATTTAAAACGAAACCTTGTGTTAGGTGATACAGTTTCCGTCACAGGAAAATGGGATAAAAACCGCCAATCTATCATGGTCCAGGAATTTAAAAAAGGAACGCACGAGCAAGATGGCAGTATAGAGCCCGTTTATTCAGTAAAAGAAAATGTGACCGTGAAAATGATGAGACGCTTTGTGAAACAAGCCTTGTCACTTTATGCAGACAAAGCTGAAGATCCATTGCCAAAGCAGCTTGTTTCTGCCTATAAACTCATGTCCTATCAGGAAGCATTAAAAACCATTCATCTCCCAGAAACAAGAGACTCACTCAAGCAAGCAAGACGCCGTTTTGTGTACGAGGAATTTCTCATCTTTCAGCTGAAGATGCAGGCGATTAGAAAGAAAGAACGAGAGAGAACATCAGGCATCCAGCATCCGTTTTCCAAAGAGGCTGTTTTTGAGTTTGTTCACAGCCTGCCATTTCCACTGACAAAGGCACAATCACGAGTGCTTGATGAAATCATGTCGGACATGGCGTCTCCATATCGAATGAACCGTCTGCTTCAAGGAGATGTAGGTTCAGGGAAAACAGCTGTTGCAGCCATTGCGCTTTATGCCGCTCATTTATCAGGTTTTCAAGGTGCATTAATGGTCCCAACAGAAATTTTAGCAGAACAGCATGCTGATTCGCTTTACCAGCTGTTTGAAAAATGGGGACTGAATATCGCCCTTTTGACAAGCTCTGTGAAAGGAAAGCGCCGCAGAGAATTGCTTGAACGTCTAAAAGAAGGCGAGATTGACATTTTAGTCGGTACCCACGCACTCATTCAAGACGAAGTCGAATTTCAGCAGCTCGGTCTAGTCATCACAGATGAGCAGCACCGGTTTGGCGTAGAGCAGCGGAAAAAACTGCGAAGTAAAGGGCAGGATCCGGATGTCTTGTTTATGACTGCTACACCTATTCCGCGAACACTTGCGATTACTGTCTTTGGAGAAATGGATGTATCCGTCATTGATGAATTGCCAGCTGGCAGAAAACAAATCGAAACGTATTGGGTGAAGCATGACATGCTTGAGAGAATTCTTGCTTTTGTGGATAAAGAGCTGAGAAAAGGCAGACAGGCATATATTATTTGTCCGCTCATTGAAGAATCAGACAAGCTGGATGTTCAAAATGCGCTTGATGTCCATAGCATGCTCACTGAGGCATACCGCGGCAAGTGGTCAATCGGCTTAATGCATGGGAAACTGGCAAGTGATGAAAAAGATCAAGTCATGAGAGCCTTTACCGCAAATGAAGTGCAAATTCTTGTTTCAACCACAGTCGTTGAAGTCGGGGTCAACGTGCCGAATGCAACCATCATGGTTATTTATGATGCAGACCGCTTCGGGTTGTCTCAGCTTCATCAGCTAAGAGGGCGGGTCGGCCGAGGAGAGCATCAATCATTTTGTATTTTAATGGCTGATCCAAAGTCAGAAACGGGAAAAGAGCGGATGCGGATCATGTCCGAAACAACCGATGGCTTTGAGCTGTCTGAAAAGGACTTAGAACTAAGAGGACCCGGCGACTTCTTCGGTAAAAAACAAAGCGGGATGCCCGAATTTAAGGTAGCAGATATGGTTCACGACTATAGAGCGCTGGAAACGGCTAGAAAAGATGCGGCAGACCTTGTCCAATCGGACGCCTTTTGGACTGATCCCGAATACAAAGAACTCCGGCAAACGCTGATAGACAGCGGTGTGTTGGGCGGAGATAAATTAAGCTGATCAAACGCTGGAGGAATTTTCTTGTCTTTTTGAAACAAGGATTGATTTATCATCTATGAGATTATATACTACTATTAGTACCTAGTCATAAATGTACGGATGGTGTCTGCATATGAAACTAAATAAAAAAGAACGTCAAAAGCTCCTCCAGCAAACGATCAGCTCGACTCCATTCATTACTGATGAAGAATTGGCAAGTAAATTCGGTGTCAGCATACAAACGGTTCGTCTTGATCGTTTAGAGCTGTCGATCCCTGAATTACGCGAAAGAATTAAGCATGTGGCCGAAAAGACATTAGAGGATGAAGTAAAATCACTTCCACTGGATGAAGTGATTGGAGAAATGATTGATGTAGAACTTGATGACCAAGCCATTTCCATTTTAGAAGTGAGAAAAGAGCATGTATTCAGCCGAAACCAAATTGCCAGGGGACATCATCTCTTCGCCCAGGCAAATTCGCTGGCAGTTGCCGTAATCGACGATGAATTGGCTTTGACAGCAAAAGCGAATATCAGGTTTACAAGGCAGGTGAAACAAGGCGAAAGAGTCGTCTCTAAAGCCAAAGTAGCCTCACATGATAAAGAAAAAGGAAGAACCGTAGTTGAAGTAAACAGCTATGTTGGTGAGGAAGTTGTCTTCTCAGGTGACTTCGTCATGTATCGCTCAAAACAAAAGTAAAAGGTGGCACGTAATATGAGAATTGCAGTCGATGCAATGGGGGGAGATCATGCCCCTAAAGCCATTATTGACGGTGTGCAAAAAAGCTTAACAGCATTTTCAGATATCGAGATTACACTTGTCGGCGATGAAAACAAAATCAAACCATACATAACAAACAACGATCGCATCACGATTTTAGATGCAAAAGAAGTCATTGAACCGACGGATGAACCAGTGCGTGCAGTCAGACGTAAAAAGGATTCATCTATGGTGAAAATGGCGCAGGAAGTCTCCGAGGGACGAGCAGATGCCTGCATCTCAGCAGGAAATACCGGTGCCCTCATGACAGCTGGGCTGTTTATCGTAGGCAGAATTGACGGTATTGACAGACCAGCCCTTGCCCCAACTTTGCCAACACTGGATAGCAGCGGCTTCTTATTACTAGATGTTGGTGCCAACGTTGATGCAAAACCAGAACATCTCGTGCAATATGCCATGATGGGATCCATCTACGCAGAGCGTGTCTTCCCAAAGAGCAATCCGCGTGTTGGACTGTTAAATGTAGGAACAGAAGATAAAAAAGGCAACGATTTAACGAAAAAAACCTTTGAATTATTAAAAGCATCAGACTTGAATTTTGTAGGAAATGTAGAGTCCCGTGACTTATTAGAAGGTGTTGCTGACGTTGTTGTCACAGATGGTTTCACAGGAAATATTGCGCTTAAAACAATTGAAGGCACAGCCCTTTCTGTCTTTAAAATGCTGAAAGAAACATTAACATCCAGTTTCACAGCAAAAATAGCAGCAGGCATGATGAAGCCGAAATTGATGCAGATGAAATCTAAAATGGATTACTCTGAATATGGCGGTGCCGCTTTATTTGGTTTAAAGGCACCTGTTATTAAAGCGCACGGCTCCTCTGATGAAAATGCCATTTTCCATGCAATTCGTCAGGCACGTGATATCGTAGAAAAAGACGTTTCAGCTATCATTCATCAAGAAGTCCAAAAAGAAACGACGAAAGAGTCTTAATGGAGGTAAAGCAGCATGACTAAAATTGCATTTTTATTCCCTGGCCAAGGCTCTCAAAAAATTGGCATGGGAAAAGATTTATTTGATCAAGAAGCAGTATCTAAAGCTGTATTTGAAGAAGCAGACAATACCCTCGGGTTTGATTTATCTTCTATGATTTTTGAAGGGGATGCAGAAGAACTGACGCTCACTTATAACGCGCAGCCAGCTCTTTTAACGACAAGTATCGCCATCTTAAAAAAATTTGAAGAGAGCGGAATCAAAGCCGATTATGCAGCGGGACACAGTCTTGGCGAATACACTGCCCTCGTTGCAGCAGGCGCACTTTCGTTTAAAGATGCTGTTTATGCAGTCAGAAAGCGCGGAGAATTAATGAATGAAGCTGTTCCAGCAGGAGAAGGCGCCATGGCAGCGATTCTCGGCTTAGACAAAGCGGCACTTGTCGAAGTGACAAAAGAAGTGACAGAAAGCGGTCACCTTGTAGAGCTCGCTAACTTAAACTGTCCTGGTCAAATCGTCATCTCTGGTACAGCAAAAGGGGTAGAACTTGCTTCAGAGAAAGCGAAAGAAAAAGGCGCAAAACGTGCAATTGCTCTTGAAGTGAGCGGACCTTTCCATTCTGCATTAATGAAACCAGCTGCTGAAAAATTTACAGATGTTTTGTCAAAGCTGGATATTGCGGATGCCAAAACTCCGGTCATCTCAAATGTAACAGCAGACATCGTGACATCTCGTGATGACATTGAGACAAAGCTCATTGAACAACTGTATTCTCCAGTTCGTTTTGAAGAAAGTGTGGAACGCCTTATTGATCTAGGCGTCACAACATTTATTGAAATTGGTCCTGGCAAAGTGCTTTCAGGTCTTGTGAAAAAAGTGAATCGCCGCCTGACGACGATTTCCGTTTCAGATCAAGAAACCATTGAAGCAGCCATTCAAACACTCAAGGGGGATTCTTGATGCTTACAAATAAAACAGCCGTTGTAACAGGAGCATCACGCGGGATTGGCCGTTCCATCGCGATTGATTTAGCGAAAAGTGGTGCAAATGTTGTCGTGAACTATTCTGGAAACGAAGCAAAAGCAAATGAAGTCGTCGATGAAATCAAAGCACTCGGCCAGCAGGCATTTGCTGTGAAAGCTGATGTCTCAAATGCTGAAGAAGTACAAGCCATGATGAAACAAGCGATCGATACCTTTGGTTCAATTGACATTCTTGTGAATAATGCAGGAATCACAAAGGACAACCTGCTCATGAGAATGAAAGAGAATGAATGGGATGATGTTATTAACATAAACTTAAAAGGTGTCTTTAACTGTACAAAAGCCGTGACACGTCAAATGATGAAGCAGCGAAACGGAAGAATCATCAATTTGGCTTCAGTTGTTGGTGTGTGTGGTAACCCTGGACAAGCAAACTATGTTGCAGCAAAAGCTGGCGTCATTGGATTAACGAAAACAACAGCAAAAGAGCTGGCAACCCGTCATATTACAGTTAATGCAGTAGCGCCAGGCTTTATTTCAACAGATATGACAGACAAGCTTGATGAAAATGTACAGACGGAAATGCTCAAGCAAATTCCGCTCGCACGCTTTGGTGCACCTGAAGATATTAGCAACGTCGTTGTCTTTTTAGCTTCAGAAGGAGCAGGTTATATTACAGGCCAAACCATCCAAGTAGATGGCGGAATGGTCATGTCCTAAGAAATATCAAAATTTCATTAGGTTTTCTCTAGTTTTTTAAAAACAATTCAACTATAATACTTTGAGGGGAGGTGAAAGGCAATGGCAGACGTATTAGAGCGTGTATCAAAAATTATTGTAGACCGCCTTGGCGTTGATGAGGCTGACGTGAAAATGGAAGCTTCATTTAAAGAAGATTTAGGCGCTGATTCCCTTGATGTAGTTGAGCTAGTTATGGAACTTGAAGATGAGTTCGATATGGAAATTTCTGACGAAGATGCTGAAAAAATTGCAACAGTCGGTGACGCTGTGAACTACATAAATAACCAGCAATAAGCGTAACAAAGTCCCGTCTACTTTCGACGGGACTTTGAAAATTTATGTTAGTTTCAACACATTCAGCTGATCAATTGTCAGCCTTTTTCAGATGCTGGGAGCAATGTTTCCCTGCATGTAGAAAGAGAGACTCCATATAATCAGTATCCTTAAAGGCGATTACGCCTACCTGGAGGTTGCTATGCCAAAACAATATAAAGACAAACAGAAACAGAGCAAAAAACTAGAGCAATTTAGAGAATTCCAGCAGCGCATTTCTGTACACTTTAAAAATGAAAAGCTTCTATATCAAGCTTTTACCCATTCCTCTTATGTGAATGAACACCGGAAAAAGCCATACGAGGACAATGAAAGACTTGAATTTTTAGGAGATGCTGTTTTAGAATTGACCATCTCTCAATTCTTATTTGCAAAATATCCAGCGATGAGCGAGGGAGATTTAACGAAACTAAGAGCGGCGATCGTATGTGAACCGTCACTTGTATCACTAGCGCATGAGCTGTCCTTCGGTGACCTTGTTCTCTTAGGAAAAGGCGAAGAAATGACAGGCGGCAGAAAACGCCCAGCACTCTTAGCGGACGTATTCGAGGCGTTTATCGGTGCACTTTATTTAGATCAGGGGCTGGAACCAGTTGAACGGTTCCTAGAAGCGTACGTTTATCCGAAAATTAATGATGGAGCGTTCTCGCACGTCATGGACTTTAAAAGCCAACTGCAAGAATTTGTGCAGCGCGATGGAAAAGGTGTGCTTGAATACCGCATCCTGCATGAAAAAGGGCCTGCACATAACCGGGAATTTGAAGCAAATGTATCCCTTCGAGGTGAAGTGCTCGGAATCGGAAATGGACGCTCTAAAAAAGAAGCAGAACAGCACGCTGCACAGGAAGCACTTGCTAAATTGCAGAAACATCATATGAACCAATAAAATCCCCCTCGTTATTCAGGGGGATTTCACTCTGTTTTCCATCATCTTTTTACACTTCATATGGTAAGATGATAGTACTTTAAATACATAAGGAGGATCACTCTCATGTTCCTCAAACGTTTAGACGTGATAGGATTCAAATCATTTGCACAGCGAGTGACCGTGGACTTTGTCAAAGGGGTCACAGCTGTTGTTGGACCAAACGGAAGCGGCAAAAGCAATATTACCGATGCCATCCGCTGGGTACTTGGAGAACAATCAGCGAAAAGCCTCCGCGGAGGAAAAATGGAAGATATCATTTTTGCAGGAAGTGACTCAAGGAAAAGAGTCAATCTAGCAGAGGTGACTTTAACATTAGATAACGAAGACCACTTTTTACCGATCGATTTTCACGAAGTCAGTGTGACAAGAAGGGTTTATCGTTCAGGAGAAAGTGAATTTCTCATCAACAATCAATCTGTCCGCTTAAAGGATATTATTGATCTTTTCATGGATTCAGGTCTTGGAAAAGAAGCTTTTTCAATCATCAGTCAAGGAAAGGTAGAAGAAATTCTATCAAGTAAGGCAGAAGAGAGAAGAAGCATCTTTGAAGAAGCGGCTGGTGTTTTGAAATATAAAACAAGAAAGAAAAAAGCCGAGAATAAACTGTTTGAAACGCAGGACAACTTAAACCGAGTAGAAGATATTCTGCATGAACTAGAAGATCAAGTAGAACCATTAAGAATGCAAGCCTCTATTGCAAAAGACTATTTGCAAAAAAAAGAAGAGCTTGAAAATGTCGAAATCGCCCTCACTGTCCATGACATCGAAGCACTTCATGAAAAATGGACAACACTTGGTGAAGCAGTCGAGCGCTTCAAACAAGATGAAATGAAGCAGTCTACAGATATCCAAGCAAAAGAAGCCAAAATTGAAGAGTCGAGAGACCGCATTCAAGCGCTTGATGAATCAATTAATGACCTGCAAGAAGTTCTTCTTTTCACAAGTGAAGAATTAGAAAAGCTTGAAGGAAAAAAAGAAGTGCTAAAAGAACGAAAAAAAAATGCCGCCGCAAACCAAGGGCAGCTAGAAGAAACGCTCGTTCGCTTAAGTAAAAAGCAGGCACTGTTAACCGAAAAGATTGAACAGCAGAAAATTACGCGGGACAGCTTGCAAAAAGAAGTGCAGCAGCTAAAAGATGAAGTGAACACAAAGCAGCATCAACTGTCGCTTCATAGCGAAGATGTGGAAGGTCAAATTGAACAGCTGAAAAGCGATTATTTTGATCTGCTCAATGAACAGGCTTCCATCCGTAATGAACGTAAATTACTAGAAGAACAGCAGCGCCAAGCGGCGATGCAGCTAGAGCGACTGACGCAAAATAACCAAAAACATATCGAAGAACGAGTGTCTGTCAAAGAAAAGAAAACAGAGGCTGAGCAGCAGCTTTCAGCACTGGAAGATGACATTCTGGCTCAAGTCAAACGTTTTAGAGAAGCAGAACAAAAGCTTGAGCAAATAAAACGTCAATACGAGAAAAAAGAAACGGCTCTTTACCAAGCCTATCAATACGTACAGCAGGCAAAATCCAAAAAAGAGATGCTTGAATCCATGCAGGAAGACTTCTCAGGCTTTTTCCAAGGAGTGAAAGAGGTCTTAAAGGCAAAAGAACGGTTAGGCGGTATTCACGGTGCCATTGCAGAGCTGATTCAAACGGATCAGCAGTATGAGACAGCAATTGAAATAGCGCTAGGTGCAGCCACGCAGCACGTCGTCACAGAAAATGAAGCTGCTGCGAGACAAGCGATTGGATACTTAAAGCAGCATTCCTTTGGACGTGCAACCTTCCTGCCAATGAACGTCATCAAAGAAAGAACCATTCAGCTCAGAGATGTCCAAACAGCAGAGCAGCACGCTGCATTTATCGGTGTAGCGAGTCACCTCGTTTCCTTTGACGAAAAGTATCAAAAGGTGATTCAGAATTTACTTGGAACTGTGCTGATCGTTAGAGACTTAAAAGGCGCCAATGAATTGGCAAAAATGCTTGGACATCGTTACCGTATCGTGACCCTTGATGGAGATGTCGTAAACCCCGGCGGTTCAATGACCGGTGGCGGCGTAAAGAAAAAGAACAACTCTCTTCTTTCAAGAAACCGGGAGATCGAAACGTTAACAAAGCAGCTCGTTGAAATGGAAGAGAAAACAACGATCCTTGAAAAAGAAACAAAAGAAACGAAGCAATTGATCGGAGCAAACGAAAGCCAATTAAACGAACTGCGCCAGCGCGGCGAAACGCTTCGTGAAAAGCAGCAAGAACTCAAAGGAAAGCTATACGAACTGCAAGTCGCAGAAAAAAATATCAATGCTCATCTTGAACTCTATGATCAAGAAAAAGAAGAATTGCAGCAGCGTTCTACTGAACTTGCGGATAAGGACAAAAAGCAGGTTACTCTTGAAGCCTCTATAGGTGAAAAATTGACGGCTCTTGATCAAGAGATCAATACATTAACAAAGCGTAAGCAGACGCAAAGCTCAACGAAAGAAACCATTTCTGCCGAATTAACAGAGCTGAAAATCTCGCTTGCCAAAAAAGATCAGTCCTTAGCCAATGAACAAGAAAAGCTTTCGAGTTTAATGGCTGAATTAGAAGAGGCTGAACAGACGCTGATGGAAACAAAAGAAGATCTGTCACTCTTAACAAGTGAAATGTCATCTAGTTCAAGCGGAGCCGAACAACTGGAAGAAGCGGCGAAAGAGAAGCTGGAAAACAAAAACAAAACAACCGCACTCATTTCAGAGCGGCGTAAGCAGCGTCTTGCTCTTTCTGAAACATTAGAATTCGCTGAACGTGAACTTAAAGAACAAAAGCGTTTATACAAGCAGCTCACTACAAGCTTAAAAGATGAAGAGATTAAGCTAGGCCGTATGGAAGTCGAGCTCGATAACCTGATTGCTTATTTGAACGATGAATATGCTCTTTCGTTTGAAGGAGCAAAAGAGATGTATCAGTTGACGTTATCGCCAGATGAAGCGAGAAAACGAGTGAAGCTGATCAAACTAGCGATTGAAGAGCTTGGAACAGTAAACTTAGGCAGCATTGACGAGTATGAACGTGTCAATGAACGCTATCTCTTCTTAACAGAGCAGCGAAATGATCTGACAGAAGCGAAAAATACATTATTCCAAGTCATCGAAGAAATGGATCAAGAGATGACAAAGCGCTTCTCTGAGACATTCTCTCAAATTCGCGGGCACTTTGAATCTGTATTCCAAGCATTATTTGGCGGCGGAAGAGCTGATCTTAAGCTGACAGATCCAAATGATTTGCTCAACTCTGGCGTTGATATTGTCGCGCAGCCGCCAGGGAAAAAACTGCAAAACTTAAGCCTGCTTTCAGGCGGGGAGAGAGCCTTAACAGCGATCGCTTTACTATTCTCTATTTTAAAAGTGAGACCTGTTCCATTCTGCGTATTAGATGAGGTAGAAGCGGCGCTTGATGAAGCAAATGTTTTCCGTTTTGCGCAATATTTAAAGAAATACAGCGAGGAAACACAGTTCATTGTCATTACGCACCGCAAGGGAACAATGGAAGAAGCCGATGTGCTCTACGGTGTGACCATGCAGGAATCAGGTGTTTCTAAGCTTGTATCTGTCAAACTAGAAGAAACGAAAGAGCTTGTCCAGTAATTAAAGGAGGTTTTTGAACCAATGAGCTTTTTTAAGAAATTAAAAGAAAAATTTACGCAGCAAACCGATTCAGTATCAGAAAAGTTTAAAGATGGACTCGAAAAAACGAGAAACTCCTTCCAGGGAAAAGTAAATGAACTGATTTCTCGCTACCGCAAAGTCGATGAAGACTTTTTTGAAGAGCTCGAAGAGGTTCTGATCGGCGCTGATGTTGGTTTCACAACTGTGATGGAACTGATTGATGAGCTGAAAAAAGAAGTGAAATTAAGAAACATTCAAGACCCAAGTGAAGTACAAGCGGTGATTTCTGAAAAACTGGTTGACATCTACAATAGCGGAGAGGAACAAATTTCTGCGCTGAACATTGAAGACGGGCGTTTGAATATCATTTTGTTTGTAGGCGTCAACGGTGTTGGGAAAACAACGACTATCGGCAAGCTTGCAAACAAGCTGAAAAATGAAGGGAAATCCGTCATTTTAGCAGCAGGTGATACGTTCCGTGCCGGTGCGATCGAGCAGCTTGAAGTTTGGGGAGAGCGTTCAGGTGTTCCTGTCGTCAAACAAACAGCAGGCTCTGATCCAGCAGCGGTGATCTATGATGCCGTTCAATCAGCAAAAGCGAAAAATGCAGATGTCCTCATCTGCGATACAGCAGGAAGACTTCAAAACAAAGTCAACTTGATGAAAGAGCTGGAGAAAGTCAAGAGAGTTATTGAGCGCGAGGTTCCAGATGCACCTCATGAAGTATTGCTCGCTCTTGATGCGACAACAGGTCAAAATGCCATGGCACAAGCCAAGGAATTTTCTAAAGCGACAAATGTGACAGGGATTGCTTTAACAAAGCTTGACGGTACTGCAAAAGGCGGAATTGTTCTTGCGATTCGAAATGAGCTGAACATCCCAGTAAAGCTTGTCGGTTTAGGTGAAAAGGTGGACGATTTGCAAGAGTTTGATGCAGAATCGTATGTGTATGGATTATTCTCAGACGTAATTGATCAACAAGACTAACAAAAAAATGCCGGCAAAACTGCTGGCATTTTTATTTATACGTAGCTTCATGAAGTGACAAGATAAAAACTTGACACACAGAAGAGAACCGTGTAAACTTAGTTGATGTAAAGGGAATGAACTTAACAAAGGGGAGAGAGCCCATGACGCTTGAAAAAACAACGAGAATGAATTACTTGTTTGACTTCTATCAATCGTTGTTGACCGCAAAGCAAAAGAGCTACATGTCGCTTTACTACCTAGACGATTTTTCCCTCGGTGAAATTGCGGATGAATATGAAGTATCAAGGCAGGCTGTTTATGATAATATTAAACGGACTGAAGCGATGCTTGAACAATATGAAGAAAAGCTGCTCTTGTTTAAGAAATTTAAAGAGCGTAAAGAACTTCTCAAAAAAATGAGAGAGCTTGTAGCTGATTCTGCGCAAACGGAAGAAGCAGAAGCTTTAATTGAATCGCTTGAGAAATTAGATTAGGAGGCGGCACAGTATGGCATTTGAAGGATTAGCCGACCGACTGCAGCAGACGATTTCAAAAATCCGCGGCAAAGGAAAAGTGTCAGAGCAAGATGTAAAAGAAATGATGCGCGAGGTACGCCTTGCCCTTCTTGAAGCTGACGTCAATTTTAAAGTAGTCAAAGACTTTGTGAAAAAAGTAAGTGAGCGGGCAGTTGGACAAGAGGTCATGAAAAGCCTTACCCCTGGACAACAGGTCATTAAAGTTGTAAAAGAAGAACTCACTGAATTAATGGGCGGAGAAGAGAGTAAGATCGCTGTAGCGAAAAAATCTCCAACAGTCATTATGATGGTTGGTCTTCAAGGGGCAGGTAAAACAACCACAACTGGGAAGCTTGCCAATTTACTTCGCAAAAAACATAATCGCAAGCCGATGATGGTGGCTGCTGATATTTATAGACCAGCAGCGATCCAGCAGCTTCAAACGCTTGGGAAACAGCTTGATATGCCGGTGTTTTCATTAGGTGATCAAGTCAGCCCTGTCGAAATTGCCAAACAGGCAATTGAAAAAGCGAAAGAAGAACACCATGATTATGTCATTTTAGATACAGCAGGACGTCTTCATATCGATGAAGAATTAATGGATGAACTTCAAAAAGTAAAAGAAGTAGCGAATCCAGAAGAAATTTTCCTAGTTGTTGACTCTATGACTGGTCAAGATGCTGTCAATGTCGCAAAAAGCTTTAATGAACAGCTTGGTTTAACAGGTGTTGTTCTCACAAAACTAGACGGTGATACAAGAGGCGGTGCAGCCCTTTCTATTCGAGCTGTCACCAATACGCCGATTAAATTCGCTGCACTAGGAGAAAAGCTTGATGCAATTGAACCATTCCATCCAGAGCGGATGGCATCAAGAATTCTTGGCATGGGAGATGTGCTCACGCTGATTGAAAAAGCACAGGCAAACGTCGACCAAGATAAAGCGAAAGAGCTTGAGCAAAAAATGCGGACAATGAGCTTCACGCTCGATGATTTCCTCGAGCAGCTTGGCCAAGTTCGAAATATGGGTCCTCTTGATGAACTGATCCAAATGATGCCGGGAGCCGGTAAAATGAAAGGGCTCAAAAACGTCCAAGTGGACGAAAAGCAGCTCAATCACATCGAAGCGATCATTAAATCAATGACGACTCAGGAAAAAGAACAGCCAGAGGTCATCAATGCAAGCCGAAGAAAACGGATTGCAAAAGGAAGCGGAACATCTGTACAGGAAGTCAATCGCCTTTTAAAGCAATTTGATGAAATGAAAAAGATGATGAAGCAAATGACCAACATGTCCAAAGGAAAGAAAAAGGGCTTTAAATTACCATTTATGTAATTGGTTATACATGATAAAACCGTTGTTAAGAAAAAACACTTTACAAACCCTTTTATCATTGTTAATATACTATCTTGTTGAAATATTTTCGGAGGTGCTAGTAAAATGGCAGTAAAAATTCGTTTAAAACGTATGGGAGCAAAAAAATCTCCTTTCTATCGTATTGTTGTAGCAGATTCTCGTTCACCACGTGACGGTCGTTTCATCGAAACAGTTGGAACTTACAACCCAGTGGTATCACCAGCTGAGGTGAAAATCAACGAAGAATTAGCGCTTAAATGGCTTCAAAATGGTGCGAAACCATCTGATACAGTTCGCAACCTTTTCTCAAGCCAAGGAATTCTTGAAAAATTTCATAATGCGAAAAACAGCAAATAATGAATGAGCTGTCCTTGGAAGAATTGATTGTGTCCATCGTCGAGCCACTTGTTGATTTCCCTGAAGATATTCACGTATCTTCATTAGAAAAAGATGAGCAGGTGATTTACACACTGTCTGTCAATGCTGAAGATACCGGAAAAGTGATCGGAAAGCAGGGACGTACAGCAAAAGCGATACGAACAGTCATTTTTGCAGCAAGTGCAGAGTCTTCTAAGAAAGTTCAACTTGAGATTGCTGACTAAAAAGGGAGAGGGCTTAGGACCTCCCCTTTTTTTACACGTTTAAATCTATTTTTCGTTATACTGTAGAGGACAAATGCCTTCGGATAGGGGGACAAAAAGGAAGATGCAGATCATTCAACATGTCACCGTGATGCAAGTATTAACTGAAAGCAGTAAGGACAAACTGTTAACGACTTTTTTGGAGAAAAAAGAAAGACTAGAACGTGAATGCAATCAATTATATTTTCAACTAAAAAAACATGAAAAAGAACCACATCAGCAAGAAGCCATCCCTCAATTTCAAAAAGCGATCGATAAAAGGCAAGAGAAGATCAGGCAGATTGATTTTCAAGTAGAGCAGCTTCATATTTTGCCGCTTGGAAGTGAAATGAAAGAAACAGAAGTGGATGCACTGGTTGAAGTAAAAATAGGTGATAAATGGGATGACAAAATGCAAGATAATGTCATCGTCGTGAAAGACGGCACCATTGTGGAAATACGTCAGGGGTGATTGAGAACATGGAGCTAGAATGGTTGAATGTTGGAAAGATCGTCAATACACACGGAGTGCGCGGAGAAGTACGCGTCGTGTCAAAGACGGATTTCCCAGAAGAGCGTTACAAAAAGGGAAGCGTGCTCTATATTTTTAAACAAGGTCAAAAAGAGCCGCTGAAAGTGACTGTCGCATCACACCGCCAGCACAAACAGTTTGATTTACTCACATTTGAAGAAATCAACTCATTAAATGAAGCAGAGCTTCTGAAAGAGTCAATCTTAAAGGTAGAAAAAGAACATCTTGGGTCATTAGACGAAGGAGAATTTTATTTTCACCAAATCATTGGCTGTGAAGTATACGATGAAGAGGACAAGCTGATCGGCCAAATCAAAGAAATCCTTACGCCAGGGGCAAATGATGTGTGGGTGGTTGGAAGAAAAGGCAAAAAAGATGCCCTCATTCCATATATTCCATCTGTCGTCAAAAACATTGATATCTCATCCAAAACTGTTCGCATTGAAATGATGGAAGGACTCATTGACGAATGAAAATCGACTTTTTAACCCTTTTTCCTGAAATGTTCGAAGGTGTGCTTCACTCATCGATCTTAAAAAAAGCACAGGAGAAAGAAGCTGTTTCATTTCATGTTGTCAATTTTAGAGAGTATTCGGATCATAAGCATAAAACAGTGGATGACTATCCGTATGGCGGCGGTGCTGGTATGGTACTGAAAGCACAGCCCGTATTTGATGCGGTAGAAGATTTAACGAAGAAAGCAAGCACGAAGCCCCGAGTTATTCTTGTCTGTCCTCAAGGGGAAAGATATACACAAAAAAAGGCAGAAGAACTTGCAAAAGAAGAGCATCTTATGTTCATTTGCGGCCACTATGAAGGCTACGATGAGCGCATCAGGGAGCATCTTGTCACAGATGAGATCTCAATCGGAGATTTCGTCCTCACAGGCGGAGAGCTGCCAGCGATGATGATTGCAGACAGTGTGGTCAGGCTTTTGCCTCATGTGCTTGGAAAAGAAGCATCTCACATCGAAGATTCATTCAGTACAGGTCTGCTTGAGCACCCGCACTATACAAGGCCAGCGGATTATAAAGGACTAAAAGTGCCGGATGTGCTCCTCTCTGGAAATCATGCCAAAATAGAAGAGTGGCGGCGCAAAGAATCATTGAAGCGAACTTATACAAGACGGCCAGATTTGATCGATTCTTGCAAAACATTAACGGATGATGAAAAAAGATGGCTTTGGCAGCTTCATAATGACTAGATTGTATTGCACACGGCATAGAGGTATGGTATGATACTACTTGTGACTTGGACGGCTTGCTGATCCAAGTTTGAAAACGATGTTCCGCTGCAATGAAGAAAGAGGACATGAGCATCTGTTGGAAGGAGTTGAAAACGATGCAACATTTGATTGAAGAAATCACAAAAGAACAATTACGCACTGATCTTCCTGCGTTCCGTCCTGGTGACACTTTACGTGTACACGTTAAAGTTGTCGAGGGTACTCGTGAGCGTATCCAGATCTTTGAAGGTGTTGTAATTAAGCGTCGTGGTGGTGGAATCAGCGAAACTTTCACAGTTCGTAAGATCTCTTACGGTGTAGGCGTTGAGCGTACATTCCCTGTACACACACCAAAAATCGCTAAGATCGAAGTTGTACGTCACGGTAAGGTACGTCGTGCGAAACTTTACTACCTACGTGAACTTCGCGGTAAAGCGGCTCGTATCAAAGAAATCAGACGATAATGATATCAAAGGAAAGAGCTTGTTACCTGTAACAGGCTCTTTTTTTGTACAATGTATAAAGATAACAGGTAGAAGAGAGAAGGTGCACATATGACGATTCAATGGTTTCCAGGCCATATGGCAAAAGCAAGACGTGAAGTCACAGAAAAATTAAAGCTCATCGACATCGTATTTGAATTAACCGATGCAAGAATTCCGATGTCCTCTAGAAACCCAATGATCGAAGAAATCCTTCAAAATAAACCCAAAATCATGCTATTAAACAAAGCTGATAAAGCAGATCCTCGTATGACAAAGGAGTGGCAGGCGCATTTTGAGCAGCAAGGCGTTCGGTCACTAGCTATTAACTCTGTCGATGGACAAGGGTTAAATCAGATCATCACAACTTCAAAAGAAATTTTAAAAGAAAAGTTCGACCGCATGAAAGCGAAAGGCGTCAAACCACGTGCCATTCGAGCACTGATTATCGGGATTCCCAACGTCGGAAAATCGACCTTAATCAATCGTTTAGCGAAAAAGAACATTGCCAAAACAGGAGACCGTCCTGGTATTACGACATCACAGCAATGGGTAAAGGTAGGGAAAGAACTAGAGCTGCTCGATACCCCTGGAATCCTCTGGCCGAAGTTTGAAGATGAGCAAGTAGGACTCAGACTTGCGGTGACTGGAGCGATCAAAGATTCGATCATCAACTTACAGGATGTCGCTGTGTATGCACTTCGTTTTCTAGAAGAGAACTACCCAGAGCGATTAAAAAAACGCTATGACCTAGCGGAGATACCTGAAGATACGGTTGAGCTGTTTGATGCAATTGGGACTAAGCGCGGCTGTCTAATGAGCGGGGGATTCATAAACTATGACAAAACCACCGAAATCATTATTCGGGATATTCGAACAGAAAAATTTGGTCCCCTCACTTTTGAGAAGCCTGAAAGCTAAAAGACACGCAGCTCATGCGGGTCTTTATTTTTTGTGAAAAACTGCCGATATAAAGAAGGAGGCTGCGAAAAAGCCTATGTACACGGTGAAACAAATAAAAGAACTAATAGAAAAGCATGCAGGCGATGAGTCATACATTCGTGAGCTTGTAAAAGGTGATACGAGAAAAAGTGTCCAAAAACTCATAGAAAAGTGGCACAAAGAGAGAGAAAAGCAGCAAGCACTTCGCGTGGCATGGGATGACATGCTGCAATTTGAAAACAAAGCAAAGGCGCAGGGATACACATGTATTGCGGGAATAGATGAAGCAGGAAGAGGACCGCTCGCCGGCCCAGTTGTGGCAGCAGCCGTCATATTAAAGGAAGATACAGTCCTGCTCGGTTTAAACGACTCAAAGCAATTATCTGAGAAAAAAAGATTGGCTTATTATGATTTAATTCAAAAAGAAGCACTTGATATCGGAATCGGCATTGTTGATGCGGCGACGATCGACGAAATCAATATTTACGAAGCATCAAGACTGGCGATGGTGAGAGCTGTGGAGCAGTTAACTCATACACCAGATTATCTACTCATAGATGCCATGACACTCCCGCTTTCAACTCACCAAGAGAATATCATCAAAGGAGATGCAAAAAGTGCATCCATTGCAGCAGGTGCATGTATTGCGAAGGTGACAAGGGATCAGATGATGGAAGAGTATGGGCGTAAGTATCCTGAGTATCAATTTGAAAAACATAAAGGGTACGGAACGAAAGAGCACTTGGCTGCGATTCAAACATATGGTACGGCCCCAATCCACCGATTATCGTTTGCGCCAGTGAAATCTGTTATATCATAAATTTTAATCTAAGGAGGCTGCCTGTGATGACAAGAGTTGAGGATATACATACAGCACTGAATAGCCGGCTGAATACGGCTGAATCTGTTCCATTAAACACCGAAGGGAAGGAAAATGTTCATCGGCTGATTCTCGGTAAAGTACTAAAAATGCTTGGAGATGATACAGCCCTTGTTCAAATAGGCTCAACGAAAATAAAAGCGCAGCTGGCGGCTCAGCTTAAAGCAGACGCATTTTATTGGTTCCAATTTGAACAAGAGGGCGGAGGCAGCCTCAATAAACTAAGACCCGTTCAGCAATTTGATCAAGATCCTAAGACGTTAAAGGATGCAGCAGCTAAACTATTAGAAGGACTTTCACTGAAAAATGGGCTTGAAAACATGCTGACAGCTACAGCTTTTTTAAAGGAAAAGTCCGTCATTAACGAAGGGGAGTTAAAAACGGCAGTGAAATGGATCGAACAGCTTCAAGGAGCTGATGTGAAGAAAGGGCTCCAAGCACTCCTCTTTGCTTTAAAGAAAGATTTACCGATCCAGCAAGGGGTACTTCAATCTATTTTAGCCGTGAAATCATCCTCTGCTCTTCATCAGGATATAACAGCGCTGCTAAATCAATTAACACAGCTTCCGAAGCACACAGATGCTACACAGACCCTTACACAAGCCGTTCGGTCAGTTGTAGATGCAGAGACAGCCGTCCATGCAGAAAAGCTCTTATCAGTCCTTGTAGCAGCGAGAGAAGGCGAGGCGAAGCAAGGCGGTAGTTTACCAGTAACGACTCAGCTCAATCCGTCTAAGCAAAAAGAAAATAGCCATGCCCCAATCGTTCAAGAGCGTCAGCCGTCCCAAGTTCTTCAGACAAACGTGCAGCAGCAGTCAATAAGTCCAAAAGAGCTGCAAATCCCGCTTCAGCAAATTGAGCGGATACTGGCCAGCTTGATGAAACAAGGTGCAGATGGGCAGCAAGAACCCAACTTAAAACAGCTCACAGCATTGCTGCACGGACTCCAGCAGGCAGGCACTCAGCCTGACGCAAAAGCAGCTGTACTGCAAAAAGAGTTCCCATTCCTTTCGAAACCGGAGGCGAAAGCATTGGCTCAGGCGGTGCAGCAGACTGAACCAACATTAAGCAATAAAACTGATGTGCTCGATTTACTAATGACGATGAAAAAGGCAATCGGTGTGCGTGATGAAATTGGTATGCTGAAACTGCTTGAAAAAGGCAGCCAGGATGTCAAAAGTCAGGAGCTGCACCAATTAAAGCTTACCTTAAATGATGTGAGACAGGCTGATTTACCAGAGCACGTTAAAAAAGAAGTGGATCAATTATTTCATAGATTGAATGGACAGTTATTTGTGCAGCAGGAGAACCAAACCGTCAGTCAAATGATGGTTTCCTATCCTCTTTTCTCAAAACATAGTGTTCAAGATTTAACCTTTATACTAAAGGGACATAAGAAAAAAGATGGTTCTATTGATATTTCTCAGTGCCGCCTGATGTTTTATTTAAACATGGAAAACCTTGAAGAAACCTTAATAGACTGTACGATTCAGCAAAAGGTCATGTCCATTACTGTCGAGACAGCTCATGAACTGCAAGGAACCATTAATCCGATGATTCCGGCTGTACGGGAGAATTTAAATGCTCTAGGATACAGTTTAACGGGAATTACAGCAAAAAAGAGACAAGAGCCAGTAGATCCGTCTCAATTTCTAGATGAACACTTTCATAAAATCAGCGAGAAAGGGCTGGACTTACGAGTATGAAGGATTCAAAACCGCTTAGAAGAGCGGTCGCTCTGCATTACGATGAAGAAAAACAAAAGGCGCCAAAAGTCGTTGCAACAGGCAGCGGCTATGTGGCAGATCATATTATTGAAGAAGCAAAAAAGTCGGGAGTCCCTATCCAGGAAGACCGTAATTTAGTCGAACTCATGCGCCACTTAACGTTAGATGAGGAGATCCCTGAAGCGTTATACGATACTGTAGCAGAAATTTTTTCGTTTATCTACAGGTTAGATCAAAAAATGAAAAAATAAGGTAAAATAAGTGATTTGACTGAAAAATTTATATTTTTAATAAAATAAAAGTTTGAATGTTTAGAAGGATTTTACGATTTTACATAGAACCCTAGACATTCTCTTTTTTATTCTTTAAAATGAAAGCGCAGTCTATTTTATAATTTTTGTTTCTACATATGTTGGGAGGATGGGAAATGAATATCCATGAGTACCAAGGAAAAGAAATCCTAAGAAAATATGGGGTTTCAGTTCCAAATGGTAAAGTAGCATTTACACCTGATGAAGCAGTGAAAGCATCAGAAGAGCTAGGGAGCTCTGTATATGTCGTAAAAGCACAGATTCATGCAGGCGGCCGTGGTAAAGCAGGCGGGGTAAAAATTGCAAAAACGAAAGATGAAGTGAAAGGGTTTGCAGAGGAATTGCTCGGCAAGACACTTGTCACACATCAAACAGGGCCTGAAGGGCGCGAAATAAAACGCTTACTTATTGAAGAAGGCTGCGATATTCAAAAGGAATACTATGTTGGACTAGTTTTGGACAGAGCGACATCAAGAATTGTATTGATGGCATCTGAAGAAGGCGGTACTGAAATTGAAGAAGTAGCAGAAAAAACGCCAGAAAAAATCGTGAAAGTTGTTATCGATCCAGCGATTGGCCTGCAAGGCTATCAGGCGAGAGAAGTAGCATTTAAAATTAATATTCCAACAAAATTAGTTGGCCAAGCTGTTAAGTTTATGACAAGCCTTTACAATGCGTTTGTTGAAAAAGATTGTTCAATTGCTGAGATTAATCCACTGGTTGTAACAGGCGATGGAAAAGTCATGGCACTTGATGCAAAATTAAACTTTGATAGCAATGCCTTATATAGACAAAAAGATATATTAGAATACCGTGACCTTGATGAAGAGGATCCAAAAGAAATTGAAGCATCTAAGTATGACTTAAGCTACATTTCTCTAGATGGAAACATTGGCTGTATGGTCAATGGAGCAGGTCTTGCGATGTCTACAATGGATATCATCAAGCATTACGGCGGGGACCCTGCAAACTTCCTAGATGTTGGCGGCGGTGCAACAGCTGAAAAAGTAACGGAAGCATTTAAAATCATCTTATCTGATCAAAATGTAAAAGGGATTTTCGTGAACATTTTTGGCGGCATCATGAAATGTGATGTCATTGCAGAAGGTGTTGTTGAAGCGACGAAACAAGTCGGCTTAACATTACCACTTGTTGTACGTCTGGAAGGAACAAACGTTGAATTAGGGAAGAAAATCCTGAGTGATTCAGGCTTAAATATCACTTCTGCTGAGTCTATGGCTGACGGGGCAGAAAAGATTGTATCTTTAGTCAAGTAGAGCAGAAAGGCAGGGAACCTAAATGAGTGTATTTATTAATAAAAATACGAGAGTAATTGTTCAGGGGATTACCGGTTCAACCGCATTGTTCCATACAAAACAAATGATTGAGTACGGAACAAATATTGTTGGCGGTGTCACACCTGGAAAAGGTGGAACTGAAGTAGAAGGAGTTCCTGTATTTAATACTGTATCTGAAGCAGTTCAGACAACTGGAGCGAACGCTTCTGTTATCTATGTACCAGCACCATTTGCGGCAGATGCCATTTTAGAGGCTGTTGACGCAGAAGTCGATCTCGTCATTTGTATCACAGAACATATTCCAGTTCTGGACATGGTCAAAGTGAAGCGTTACATGGAAGGTAAGAAAACAAGACTTGTTGGACCAAACTGCCCAGGTGTCATCACACCTGAAGAATGTAAAATTGGTATCATGCCTGGCTACATTCATAAAAAAGGTCATGTGGGTGTTGTTTCTCGTTCTGGAACGCTTACATATGAAGCGGTACATCAGCTTTCAGAAGCTGGCGTTGGTCAATCGACAGCTGTAGGAATCGGGGGGGACCCGGTAAATGGGACAAACTTTATTGATGTGTTAAAAGCATTCAATGAAGATCCTGAAACGCATGCTGTGATTATGATCGGTGAAATCGGTGGTACGGCTGAAGAAGAAGCAGCTGAATGGGTAAAAGCAAATATGACTAAACCAGTCGTAGGCTTTATTGGCGGTAAAACGGCGCCTCCAGGAAAACGTATGGGACATGCTGGTGCCATTATTTCTGGTGGTAAAGGAACAGCTGATGAAAAGGTAAAAACAATGCGTGAATGTGGTATTGAAGTGGCAGAAACACCATCTGTCATGGGAGAAACGTTGATTAAAGTATTAAAAGAGAAGAATCTCTTCGAAGCTTGTAAAACGCATTAATGACACAAGAAGACTTGTTCTTTGACAAGTCTTCTTCTTTCTATCTTAAACTGGAGGAATGGTATGTACAACGTGTCCGAAAGAATGATTTTTCACCGCTTAAAAGGCCTCATCTCACCCTCATTACTTACAAAATGGTGGAAAGTCGATCCTGAGCTATATATAAATGAAGAAACACATCATTTTAAACAGGATCGAGCATTACAAACAATCGACTTTACCCGCTTAAAACAAGCTGAAGAAAATGAATTCCCCATTTTTCAACACATCGTTCAAGCCTATTTAAAGCAAAACATTCACATGATTCCCATCACATCACCCTTATATCCAAGCACACTAAAAAATATTTATGATCCTCCCCCTGTGTTATTCCTAAAAGGAAACGTATCATATTTAAATGAAGAAAAAAGTTTAGGTGTAGTCGGCACGCGACTTCCATCGTCTTATGGAGAAGCATGTGTGAAAAAAATTGTTGGTGACCTTGTCAAAGAAGAGTGGATGATTGTTAGTGGGCTAGCTAAAGGAATCGATGGACTTGCACATAAAGAGAGCATCAGGAAAAAAGGGAAAACGATCGGCATTATAGCCGGCGGCTTTCAGCATTTATACCCAAAAGAGCATGCGCAAATGGCTCAATACATGAGCGAGCATCATTTGCTTTTGTCAGAGCATCCGCCTTATGTCAAACCAGAAAAGTGGCATTTTCCAATGAGAAATCGTTTAATTAGTGCGTTGACGAGAGGAACTCTTGTGATTCAGTGCAAAGAAAAGAGCGGTTCTCTTATTACAGCCTATCAAGCACTTGAGCAAGGAAAAGAAGTATTTGCGGTTGCCGGATCCATCTTTGATCCTAATTCCACAGGGCCGGCAAGACTCATTCAGCAAGGGGCAAAGCTTGTTCATTCCACAAAGGATATTTTAGAGGAATTCTCCTTCCGCAGCGTTCAATATACTGAACTCTCATAAAAATATCGTTTGACAAAAGACATCGGAATATTTAATAATAGTGAGGATTTAAGTTTACACTTTGTTTTTCGTGTTTATAATGATGTTCATCATAAAGAATTTTTAACGATTGCCTGTTAGATAGGTGCAATTAACATAAATATGAATTGTGAAATGTATAAAGAGAGAACACCTCTTAAGGGGGATTTTGAGTATGGCTGATTATTTAGTCATCGTTGAGTCGCCAGCAAAGGCGAAAACGATTGAGCGTTATTTAGGAAAAAAGTATAAAGTAAAGGCTTCAATGGGACACGTAAGGGATTTACCGAAAAGTCAGCTCGGTGTTGACACTGAGCATGACTTCGAACCGAGATATATTACGATTCGCGGGAAAGGCCCAGTTTTAAAGGAATTAAAAACAGCGGCGAAAAAAGCAAAGAAAGTCTTTCTCGCGGCTGACCCCGATAGAGAGGGAGAAGCGATTGCTTGGCATTTAGCACATAGCCTTGACCTTGACCTCTCTTCTGACTGCCGTGTTGTTTTTAACGAGATTACAAAAGATGCGATTAAAGATTCCTTTAAGCATCCTCGTATGATCGATATGGACTTAGTTGATGCACAGCAGGCAAGACGAATTTTAGATCGTCTCGTTGGGTACAAAATCAGTCCGATTTTATGGAAGAAAGTGAAAAAGGGCTTAAGTGCTGGCCGTGTTCAATCAGTTGCACTCCGACTCATTATTGATCGCGAGAATGAAATTAATGAATTTAAACCAGAAGAATACTGGACAATTGACGGTACATTCCTCAAAGGAAAAGAAAGCTTCGAAGCAAGTTTCTTTGGCCTCAACGGGAAAAAGCATCCACTGAAAACAAAAGAAGATGTAAAAGAAATCCTTTCGAAATTAAAAGGAAACAAATTCTCTGTAGAGAAAGTAACGAAAAAAGAACGTAAACGTAATCCAGCTGTTCCGTTTACGACTTCTACTTTACAGCAAGAGGCTGCAAGAAAATTAAACTTCCGTGCAAAAAAGACGATGATGATTGCACAGCAATTATATGAAGGAATTGATCTTGGTAAAGAAGGTACAGTCGGTCTCATCACTTATATGAGAACGGACTCAACACGTATTTCAAATACGGCGATTGAAGAAGTATCTGCTTTCATTGATCAGACGTACGGCAAGAATTTCTTAAATACAACAAAACGAACGGCTAAAAAGAATGAAAACGCACAAGATGCTCACGAAGCCATCCGTCCGACTTCTACGTTAAGAAAACCGGCAGATGTCAAGCATGTGCTAAGCCGTGATCAGCTTCGCCTGTACAAATTGATTTGGGAACGATTCGTGGCAAGCCAAATGGCGCCGGCTGTTCTTGATACAATGAGTGTGGATCTTGATCATAATGGTCTTACTTTCCGTGCGAATGGAAGTAAAGTGAAATTCCCTGGGTTTATGAAGGTTTATGTAGAAGGGAAGGACGACCAGCTCGAGGAAAAGGACAAAATGCTTCCTGATCTGAAAGAAGGGGATACAGTCCTTTCAAAAGATATCGAACCTGAACAGCATTTCACACAGCCGCCTCCACGCTACACAGAGGCAAGATTGGTCAAAACACTTGAAGAGCTCGGTATAGGCCGTCCATCTACGTATGCACCAACATTAGATACGATTCAAAAGCGCGGTTATGTCGCGCTTGATAATAAACGATTTACTCCGACAGAGCTTGGAGAGATTGTACTCAACTTAATCATCGAATTCTTTCCTGAAATCATTAACGTTGAATTTACAGCGAAAATGGAAAAGGAACTTGATAGTGTTGAAGAAGGTACGATCGAATGGGTTCGTATTATCGACAGCTTCTATCAAGACTTTGCAAAACGGGTAGAAAAAGCTGAAGCAGAGATGCAAGAAGTTGAGATTGAGCCGGAATACGCAGGTGTTGATTGTGAAGAGTGCGGACATCCGATGGTGTACAAAATGGGTAGATACGGCAAGTTCATGGCGTGCTCTAACTTTCCTGACTGCCGTAACACAAAACCAATTGTCAAAGATATCGGTGTCAAATGCCCGTCATGTCATGAAGGAAACATCGTTGAACGAAAATCGAAGAAACGCCGCATTTTTTACGGCTGTGATCGTTTTCCAGAGTGTGAATTCGTTTCTTGGGACAAACCAATTGAAAGAAAGTGTCCAAAATGCGAAAATATGCTTGTAGAGAAAAAGCTGAAAAAAGGCGTTCAAGTTCAATGTGTGAACTGTGATTATAAAGAGGAACAACAAAAATAGCGGTGAGCAACCTTGTTCACCTGCTTTTTTATGTCATCAAACAGAACTTACGAAATAGGAGAGTTGTCGAATGAGTCAATTTGTAAATGTGATCGGAGCCGGTTTAGCTGGAAGTGAAGCTGCATGGCAAATCGCTAAACGAGGAATTAAAGTCAATTTATACGAAATGAGACCTGTGAAACAAACGCCGGCTCACCACACAGATAAATTTGCGGAGCTTGTATGCAGCAACTCACTGCGTGCGAACGCTTTGACGAATGCAGTAGGTGTATTAAAGGAAGAAATGCGTCATTTAGATTCAGCCATTATCGCAGCGGCAGATGAAAGCTCAGTTCCTGCAGGCGGCGCGCTTGCAGTAGACCGTCATGAATTTGCAGCAAACGTGACAGATCGCGTGAAAAATCATCCGAATGTTACGGTTTTTCAAGAAGAAGTGCAAAGCATTCCAGAAGGTCCGACAATTATCGCGACTGGCCCGCTGACATCAGAAGCACTTTCCAAAGAATTAAAATCGTTAACAGGAGAAGAATATCTCTATTTCTACGATGCAGCGGCACCTATTCTAGAGAAAGATAGCATTGATATGGATAAGGTGTACTTGAAATCACGCTATGACAAAGGAGAAGCCGCATATTTAAACTGTCCAATGACAGAAGAAGAATTCGATCGTTTTTATGAGGCGCTCATTTCTGCTGAAACTGTGCCATTAAAAGAATTTGAAAAAGAAATCTTCTTTGAAGGCTGCATGCCAATTGAAGTCATGGCGAAAAGAGGAAAGAAAACGATGCTGTTTGGCCCGATGAAGCCAGTAGGACTGGAAGATCCGAAAACAGGAAAAAGACCTTACGCTGTTGTTCAATTAAGACAGGATGATGCAGCAGGTACTTTATATAACATCGTTGGCTTCCAGACACATCTAAAGTGGGGCGATCAAAAGGAAGTATTCCGTTTGATTCCAGGCCTTGAAGAAGCAGAGATTGTTCGTTACGGAGTAATGCACCGTAATACATTTATTAACTCGCCAAGCCTTTTAAGACCGACTTATCAGTTTAAAAATAGAGATGATCTATTCTTTGCCGGACAAATGACAGGCGTTGAAGGGTATGTCGAGTCTGCAGCTTCCGGACTTGTAGCAGGCATTAACGCCGCTCGTTTTGTCAAAGGAGAAGAGCTTGTGACACTTCCTGAGGAAACGGCGATTGGCAGTATGGCTTATTACATCACGTCGACAAACAAGAAAAGCTTCCAGCCGATGAATGCGAATTTTGGTTTGCTGAAAGATCTAGGTGTTCGAATTAAAAACAAACAAGAACGTTATGCAGAGTACGCTAAGCGCGCAATCGAAACTATTCAAACTATTTCGAAATCTCTGTAGTAAAACATTGCACGGAAAGCAAGATATGTGATACCATTTAAAAGCCTTAAAGAGGTGTAAAAATGACGAATAAACAGCGTCTTGTCCACTTATTCATTGAATATCTGCAAATTGAAAAAAACTATTCAGCTTTAACGATCTCAGGATATACAGAAGCCATTGAAGAGTTTGTCAGATTTATGAACATTCAAGGAATAGACGGTTTTGAAGAGGTATCCTATCAAGATACGAGAATTTATTTAACAGAAGCTTATGAAAAAGGCCTGACAAGAAGAACGATTAGTAAGAAAGTCTCTGCGCTTCGCAGCTTTTATAAATTTTTATTAAGAGAACAGCTTGTGAAAGAAAATCCTTTTTTACTCGTTAGCTTACCAAAACAGGATAAGCGGATTCCTTCATTTTTGTATGAGGAGGAACTAAAAGAGCTTTTTACAGTTTCTGATGTCAGCACACCGCTTGGGCAAAGAAATCAAGCCATTTTAGAACTTCTTTATGCAACAGGTATGAGGGTCAGTGAGTTATGTTCATTAAAAGAATCTGATCTTGATTTATCGATGGATACAGTGCTAGTTCATGGGAAAGGCAGCAAGCAGCGGTATGTTCCTTTCGGGTCATATGCTCATGAAGCGCTCATTACTTATTTAGAGGATGGAAGGCAGAAGCTGAAATCTAAGGGGAAAGAACGCGCTGATGCACATGTGTTTTTGAATCAGCGCGGGACGCCTCTTACAGACCGAGGTGTTCGATTCATTCTCACTGAATTAATGAAAAAGGCGTCAGGTACATTACATATCCATCCTCACATGTTAAGGCACACCTTTGCCACGCATCTCTTAAACGCGGGGGCGGATTTGAGAAGTGTTCAAGAACTTCTCGGTCATTCAAATTTATCATCTACACAGGTGTACACGCATGTATCAAAAGATTCTTTAAGAAACACGTACATGTCTCATCACCCAAGGGCTTTTAAACGATCCTAAAAGGAGGTTTTTTCATGTCATCATTTCATGCAACAACCATCTTTGCCGTTCAACATAAAGGAAAAAGTGCAATGGCTGGCGACGGTCAAGTTACTTTCGGGCAGGCTGTCGTAATGAAACACACAGCAAAAAAAGTGCGCCGTCTTTTCGGAGGCAAGGTGCTTGCAGGTTTTGCAGGTTCAGTAGCAGATGCGTTTACACTCTTTGAAAAGTTTGAAACAAAGCTTGAAGAATATGGTGGCAACTTAAAGCGGGCAGCCGTAGAACTAGCGAAGGAATGGCGAAGTGACAAGATGCTAAGGCAGCTTGAGGCCATGCTCATCGTCATGAACAAAGAGAGCATCCTGCTCGTCTCTGGAACTGGAGAGGTCATTGAACCAGATGATGGGATTTTGGCCATTGGCTCAGGCGGCAACTATGCCCTTAGCGCAGGGAGAGCACTCAAAACCCATGCAGGTGATCATCTCTCAGCGAGAGAAATTGCAAAGGCCGCTCTTGAAACGGCCGGAGAAATCTGTGTCTACACGAACGATCAAATCACTTTAGAAGAGCTTGAATAGAAAGGACATGAGACGTATGGAGAAAAAGCCGTTCACCCCAAGAGAGATAGTTGAAAAGCTTGATCAATATATCATTGGTCAGCTTGATGCGAAAAAAGCAGTGGCGGTGGCTTTAAGAAACCGTTACAGAAGAAGTCTTTTACATGATAAGCTAAAGGATGAAGTCGTTCCTAAAAATATTTTAATGATCGGCCCTACAGGTGTGGGGAAAACAGAAATTGCCCGAAGAATTGCTCGAATTTCTGGTGCGCCTTTTATTAAAGTGGAAGCGACGAAATTTACTGAAGTGGGTTATGTTGGCCGTGACGTAGAGTCAATGGTGAGAGATTTAGTTGAAACAGCGATTAGACTCGTCAAAGAAGAAAAAATGAAAGATGTTCAAGATGAAGCAGAAAAACAAGCAAATAAACGTCTTGTTCATTTACTTGTTCCTGGTAAGAAAAAAAGCCAGTCTGTAAAAAATCCTTTTGAGATGCTGTTTGGCGGTTCAGATGAAGATGACCGTGATCGAGATCATTCAAATGAAGAAGTGGAACTCGAATCGACAAGAAAGCGAATTGCTCATCAGCTGGCGATGGGAGAACTTGAAGATCATTACGTCACGATCGAAGTAGAAGAACAGCAGCCTTCCATGTTTGATATGCTTCAAGGCTCGGGTATGGAGCAAATGGGTATGAACATGCAGGATGCGCTCGGCAATCTCATGCCTAAAAAGAAAAAACGCAGAAAGCTGACTGTCAGAGAAGCAAGAAAGGCGTTAACGGCTGAGGAAGCTTCAAAACTGATTGATATGGATGAAGTCAGTCAGGAAGCGGTCTACAAAGCAGAGCAGCAAGGAATTATTTTTATCGATGAAATCGACAAAATCGCCAAAAGCGGCGGTGCATCATCTGCAGATGTTTCTCGTGAAGGTGTTCAGCGTGATATTTTACCGATTGTAGAAGGTTCAACTGTGATGACGAAATATGGTGCCGTTAAAACTGATCATGTGCTTTTTGTTGCAGCAGGTGCATTTCATATGGCAAAGCCATCAGATTTGATTCCCGAGCTTCAGGGGCGCTTCCCAATTCGTGTAGAATTAGATAAATTAAGTATAGAAGACTTTGTGAAAATCTTAACGGAACCAGATAATGCATTATTAAAGCAATATAAAGCTTTACTTGAAACAGAAGGTATATCTCTTGAATTTTCTGACGATGCTATTCATAAGATTGCCGAAGTGGCTTATCATGTCAATCAGGAGACAGATAACATCGGTGCAAGAAGGCTTCATACCATACTTGAGAAGCTGCTTGAAGAGCTTTCATTTGAGGCGCCTGATATTACGATGGAGACAGTGACCATTACCCCTCAGTATGTCGAAGAGAAGCTAGGAAAGATTGCAAATAACAAAGATTTAAGTCAATTTATACTTTAACAAATGAATAAAGTAATCTAGGAGGATCATTATTATGGCGTTACTACAAAAAACAAGGATTATTAACTCAATGCTGCAAGATGCAGCGGGGAAACCAGTTAATTTCAAAGAGATGGCGGAAACACTGAGAGATGTCATTGATTCAAACATTTTCGTATTAAGCAGAAGGGGAAAGCTTCTTGGTTACTCCATTAATCAACAGATCGAAAATGCACGTATGAAAAAAATGCTTGAAGATCGTCAGTTCCCTGAAGAATATACAAAGAGTCTATTCAATGTCCCAGAAACGTCTTCAAACCTTGATATTAACAGTGAATATACAGCTTTCCCGATTGAGAACCGTGACTTATTCCAATCAGGTTTAACAACAATTGTTCCAATTATCGGCGGAGGAGATCGTTTAGGTACGTTAATCCTGTCCCGCTTACAAGATACATTCACAGATGATGATTTAATTCTTGCTGAATACGGGGCAACAGTTGTTGGAATGGAGATTCTTCGCGAGAAAGCAGAGGAAATCGAAGAAGAAGCAAGAAGTAAAGCGGTTGTCCAAATGGCGATTAGCTCTCTATCATACAGTGAGCTTGAAGCGATTGAGCACATTTTTGAAGAGCTTGATGGAAACGAAGGTCTTCTTGTCGCAAGTAAAATTGCAGACCGTGTAGGGATCACTCGTTCAGTGATCGTAAACGCATTACGTAAGTTAGAAAGTGCAGGCGTAATCGAATCTCGTTCTCTTGGAATGAAGGGAACGTACATCAAAGTGTTAAACAACAAATTTTTAATTGAACTCGAAAATTTAAAATCTCATTAATCAAAAACCCTTTTTAGCCGAAATAAATGCTGAAAAGGGTTTTTTTATGTGAAAAAATGAGGATTTGTCCGAAAAATGTCACTCTTTTTTCCAAGAAACCCCTTACAAATCTGTAGTGCTTTGAATCTAGGCCTTTATACCTATTCGTAAAATAGATATATATTACGAGTTTTTTTTACATATACATCATAGACTTTAATCCTATTATTTCTTACAATGAACATATGGTTTTACAAATCTCGACATGATTAAATGGAATGAAATACATATGATTGGAGGTATATGGTTTTGGATATATTTTCTGGAACGATAAGCAACCTTGAGAATGCCTTGGGTAGAGCGAATGTTAAGCAAAAAGTCATAAGCAATAATATCGCGAATATAGACACACCGAACTACAAGTCGAAAAACGTCGCATTCCATGACATGCTAAATGACGCATCGAACAAATTAGATGCTAAAAAAACATACCAAGGTCACATTGATTTTTCAAAAACAGGGTCTAATTATTCAGTTGTTTCTAGCAACCGTACTTCATATCAAGAAAACGGAAATAATGTCGATATTGATCAAGAGATGAGTGAACTCGCTAAAAACCAAATTCAGTATAATGCTTTGGTGGAAAGAATGAGCGGGAAATTTAATTCTCTTAAAACAGTTTTGACAGGAGGTAAGTGATGTCGATTTTTTCAGGAGTGAACGCTTCGGCCTCAGCATTAACGGCACAGAGGCTCAGAATGGACGTTGTATCCTCAAACCTTGCAAATATGGATACAACAAGAGCTAAACAGGTTGATGGCAACTGGGAGCCTTATAGACGTAAACTTGTCACATTACAGCCGTCAGGTGAATCATTTTCATCTATATTGAACTCAAGTATGAATTCGAGCGGCAAATTAGGAAACGGCGTCAAAGTAACAAAGATTACAGAAGACGAAACTCCATTCAACCTTCAATATGATCCTACAAATCCCGATGCCAATGAAAATGGATATGTTCAAACACCAAATGTCGATCCATTAAAAGAAATGGTCGACCTCATCAGCAGCTCAAGATCATATGAAGCGAACGTGACTGCTCTAAATGCGAACAAAAACATGCTGATGAAAGCTTTAGAAATAGGAAAGTAAGGTGAAAAGAATTGGTTAATGCAATATCTCCTTTCCAGCTTCAAACCGCTCAGCAAGCAAGTGAATTGACGAATGCATCGTCCTTGCAGGCGGCTGCACCTAAAAGTCAAACGAATTTCTCTGATGTGCTGAAGAATTCCATTGAGGCATTAAATCAATCACAGCTGAAATCAGACCAGTATACAAATGCGCTTGCACAAGGAAAAGATGTCAATCTCGATGAAGTCATGATTGCTTCACAAAAAGCGAGTGTCACACTCACAGCTGCGACAGAGTTTCGAAATAAAGCAGTCGAAGCGTACCAAGAGATTATGAGAATGCAGATGTAGGAGGTGCTGGTGGACAAAAAAAGACTGAATGGAATGACCGGGGGTTAAGATGAATCGTACTTTAATGCAATTAAGAACAAAAACAGTTGAGTTTTGGCGAAATCGATCAAAATTACAAAAAATACTCATGATTGGCGGCGTTGCTGCCCTAGCAATCATTATTACGGTTGTTAGCATCTTTGCTTCTTCTGAAAAAATGGTTCCGCTCTTTAGAGACTTGTCTGAGGCAGAAGCTGGACAAATCAAACAGGAACTAGATGGCAAAAACGTTAAATCGGAACTTGCAAACAATGGAACAACGATTCTCGTTCCAGAAAAGCAAGCAGACTCTTTAAAAGTAACACTCGCATCTGAAGGGCTTCCTAAGACAGGCAACATTGATTATTCCTTCTTTGCAAACAATTCAGGCTTCGGTTTAACAGATAATGAATTTGATGTTCTGAAAGTAGACGCAACTCAGACAGAACTATCCAATCTGATCAACACAATTGATGGGATTAAAGATTCAAAAGTGATGATTAACCTGCCAAAAGATTCCGTTTTTGTTGGAGAAGAGCAAAGTAATGCATCAGCATCCATTGTGCTGCAAGTTGAGCCTGGCTACACGCTTACGCCGCAGCAAGTAAAAGGCCTTTATCATCTTATTTCAAAAAGTGTGCCGAATTTAAAAACAGAAAACATTGTCATTATGGACCAAGATTCCAACTACTACGACTTAAACACCAGTTCCGATTCTTATGCAAGTGGAATGGATGCACAGCAGCAGAAAAAAGAGGAAATCGAAAAGAATCTTCAAAGAAAAATTCAGCAGCTGCTCGGAACAATGATGGGTCAAGATAAAGTGGCTGTATCGGTCACAACAGACATTGATTTTACTGAAGAAAAAAGAAAAGAAGACCTTGTAGAACCTGTTGATAAAGAAAACATGCAGGGGATTGCTGTCAGCGCTGAAAAGATTGCTGAAACATATTCAGGCAATGGAGCAGCAGCTGGAGGCACCGCTGGAACAGGTGACGATGATGTCACAAATTATCAAGGTGCCGATGGAGCGAATGGAAGCGGAGATTACGAGAAGAGTGAAGATCGTATCAATTATGAAGTCAACCGCATTCATAAAGATATCAAAGAAAGCCCTTATAAAATTAGAGATGTTGGCATTCAAGCGTTGGTCGAACCACCAACTGCAAACGATGCAAACTCTTTAACAGCTGAAAGACAAGATGATATCAAAAAGATTCTTTCAACGATCATTAGCACATCGATTGATAAAGAATACACAAATGGTCAAGCGCTCACTCAAGCAGACTTAGATAACAAAATCGTTTTATCAGTATCAAAATTAGACGGTAAACAGCAAACTGCGGCAGATAACCCTTCAAATAATATTCCAATCTGGGTTTATATTGTAGGCGGTGTGCTCCTACTTGCAATTATCGCTCTTATCATTCTTCTTGTACGTAAGCGTAGAAGAGATGAGGAAGAAGAGTTTGAGTTTGATGAACGTACACCAATCGATGTTCCTGATATCGACACTGAACCAGAAACAGAAGAAATGGTGAGAAAAAATCAGCTTGAAAAAATGGCAAAAGAAAAACCAGAAGACTTTGCTAAATTGCTACGCAGCTGGCTGTCCGAGGATTAGGAGGAATACACATGTCGAGAAAAGATCCAAATCGACTAACAGGCAGACAAAAAGCAGCAATCCTAATGATTTCCTTAGGGCTAGACGTGTCAGCATCTGTATACAAACATCTGTCTGAAGACGAAATAGAAAAATTAACATTAGAAATTTCCAATGTACGAAGTGTAGATACTGCTAAAAAAGATGAAATCATCGAAGAGTTTCACAGCATTGCCATCGCGCAGGACTACATATCGCAGGGCGGTCTTATGTACGCAAGACAAGTGCTTGAAAAAGCGCTTGGTGAGGACAAAGCGGACAGCATCTTAAACCGGTTAACATCCTCTCTTCAAGTAAAACCATTTGATTTTGCTCGAAAGGCTGAACCAGAACAAATTTTAAACTTTATCCAGCATGAGCATCCACAAACGATTGCGCTCATCCTTTCCTACCTGGATCCAGTGCAGGCTGGGCAAATTTTATCTGAATTAGGCGAGGAAGTACAAACTGAGGTTGCAAGACGTATTGCCTTAATGGACCGCACATCTCCAGAGATCATCAATGAGGTGGAACGCATTCTTGAACAAAAGCTGTCTTCAACCTTTACGCAGGACTACACGCAAACAGGCGGAGTCGAAGCGGTTGTGGAAGTGCTAAATGGTGTAGACCGTGCTACGGAGAAGACCATTTTAGACACACTTGAAATTCAAGATCCTGAACTTGCTGATGAAATTAAGAAACGTATGTTTGTCTTTGAAGATATTGTCACTCTTGACAGCAGAGCGATTCAGCGTGTCATCAGAGATGTTGAAAATGATGACTTATTGCTCGCACTCAAAGTGGCAAGCGAAGAGGTCAAAGAAATTGTCTTCCGCAACATGTCACAGCGGATGGTCGAAACATTCAAGGAAGAAATGGAGTTTATGGGGCCTGTCCGGCTTAGAGATGTCGAGGAAGCACAAACCCGTATTGTCAGCATCGTAAGACGACTTGAGGAAGCTGGAGAAATCGTCATAGCTCGAGGCGGAGGAGACGATATCATTGTCTAGGATTATCAAACATGAAACATCTGTTATTCCTGAACAAGGACGGCAAACGATTCCTTTACAGCAAGTGGAGTTTAAAAGAGAACATCACGAAGAAGAGCTTGTCAATGAAACCGAGGCATCACAGCTTGTACTTAGTGATGCAGAAGATCAGGCGAGCCGCATATTAGAACAAGCAAACAGTGAGCTGGAAAAAACAATGGCTGAAATCAATCAGCGCAGAACTGATTTTGAAGAAGAAAGAATACAGCTCATTGAAGAAGCGAAACAAGCAGGTTATCAAGACGGCTTTCAAAAGGGCGAAGCAGATGCGAATTTGCAGTACCAAGCTATTCTTGATCAAGCAAATGACATCGCCGGTCTTGCAAGGCAGGACTACGAAGAAAAAATTGAAAGCTCTGCTGAGCAAATTGTGGAACTTGCTTTTGAACTCGCCAAACGCGTTTGGAATGCAGCAGAGGAGACGAAAGATCAATTTTTGGCTCTTGTGAAGCAGGTCATTTCAGAAGTGAAAGAATATGACGATATTTCCATCTATGTTGACCCTGAACATTACGAGCATGTGATGGAATATAAAGACGAATTGATTAGAATCCTTCAAAAGGATACACATCTTGCCATTTACTCGGATGAAAAAGCGCCAAGAGGAACTTGTTACGTAGAAACAAGTTTTGGAAAAGTGGAAGCGAGTGTTGATACCCAATTGAATCAGTTGAAAGAAAAATTATTAGAAGTCATTGATTCAGGTGATCACAAATGAAAATGGATGTGTTAAAAGAAACGATTGAAACCGCTGATCCTTATAAACGATTTGGAAAAGTCAACCGAGTGGTTGGGCTGATGATTGAATCTAAGGGGCCGGAGAGTTCGATCGGTGACGTGTGTCTCATTCATAAAAAAGGGAGCAAGCACCATCCGATCAAAGCAGAGGTCGTAGGGTTTAGAGATGAAAACATTCTGCTCATGCCTTATGTAGAAGCATCCAATATTTCACCAGGAAGTCTTGTGGAAGCGACGGGTGAGTCGCTGAAGGTCAAAGTAGGGACTGGATTAATTGGTGAAGTCGTTGATGCCTTCGGTGATCCGCTTGATGGCAGTATGCTTCCGAAAGGACTTGCACCTGTTTCGACAGATCAATCACCCCCAAATCCGATGGACAGACCGCCTATTCGAGAAAAGATGGGTGTCGGCGTTAGAGTCATTGATAGTCTGCTCACAGTTGGCACTGGTCAAAGGATCGGGATTTTTGCCGGAAGTGGTGTTGGAAAAAGTACCTTAATGGGGATGATTGCAAAGCAGACAGAAGCAGACCTCAATGTGATTGCCCTTGTTGGAGAGCGTGGCCGTGAAGTTCGTGAGTTTATTGAAAAGGATTTAGGTGCTGAAGGACTGAAGCGATCAATTGTTGTCGTCGCAACTTCTGACCAGCCTGCACTGACGAGACTGAAAGCTGCCTATACTGCAACAGCCATTGCGGAATATTTCAGAGATAGAGGCAAAAATGTCATGTTCATGATGGATTCTGTTACGAGGGTTGCCATGGCGCAAAGGGAAATAGGTCTTGCAACTGGCGAACCGCCAACAACAAAAGGATATACACCATCAGTGTTCGCTATACTGCCAAAATTGCTCGAACGAACTGGAACAAATCAGCTTGGTTCGATCACAGCGTTTTACACAGTTCTTGTTGATGGGGACGATATGAATGAACCGATCGCTGATACAGTGAGGGGGATCCTGGATGGCCACATTGTCCTTGATCGTGCTTTAGCCAACAAAGGACAATTTCCCGCTGTTAATATTTTGAAAAGTATCAGCCGTGTCATGAGCAATATCGCAAGTCATGATCACAAGGAAGCGGCTAACCGGTTCCGCCAGCTTTTATCCACTTATCAAAACGCTGAAGACCTCATTAATATAGGAGCATATAAAAAAGGCTCCTCCAAAGATATTGATGAGGCCATGCAGGCTTACCCTCATCTGATTTCATTTTTAAAGCAGGATGTAGAAGAGGCTGTATCTATTGAAGACAGTGTGAGTTTATTGCTCAGTTTGATGAATAGAGAGGATTGACAAAAACAGTGAGATATCAATACAAATTTCAAAAGCTCTTAGAACTGAAAGAAAGTGAAAAAGACAAGTCACTTGCAGCGTACCAACAATCCGTTTCGGCATTTGAGCAAGTCGCTGAAAAACTCTATGAAAATATGAGTAAAAAAGAGCTAATGGAAAAAAGCAAAGAAGAAAAGCTGAGAAGTGGAATGAGTGTTCAAGAAATGCGTCATTACCAGCAATTTGTGACCAACTTAGATAACACCATTCAGCATTATCAGCAGCTTGTGATCATGAAACGTCATCAAATGAATGAAAAACAATCTGATTTAACTGAAAAAAACATTGAGTTTAAAAAGTTTGAAAAAATGAAAGAAAAGCAATTTGAAAAGTTTTCCCTTGAACATAAGGCAATTGAAATGAAAGAAATGGATGATATCTCTATCAGCCAATTCATGTTTCAAGGACATTAGGAGTCGAGATGAATGCCTAAGAAGGAAAAAACAAAGGAATCAGGCGGCGGGAAATTTCAATGGATCTTGTTTATTGTCATCATCCCATTGATTGTGCTTGTGATTGTCACTGGCACGATCCTTTATATGGCAGGTTTTGATCTAAAAAAACCGCTCCAAAACATTCCGGTGATCAGCAGCTTAGTTGGTTCAGATGACACCTCAAAAACGTCATCTTCACCTAATGATCAAAGCGATGCAGAGTTGAAAGAACTGAAAAAGACTATTAAAGAGCAAAAAAATGAGCTCGAAATTGCACAAAAAGATTTGAAAACAAGTGATGAAGAGATTAAAAGACTGAATCAAAAAATCAACTCACTTGAAAAAACATCTGAAAATGATGCAAAGAATACGTCAGCCAATGACAGTTCATCGAATAACAGCTCATCAAATAATACGTCAGGTAATAACTCGGCAGCGGAGTCCTCTGATGCAGCGGCATCCTCTAATCAGCAGACAAAAGGAAAGATCGCCAGCATTTATGAAAGCATGGACCCAGGGAAATCCGCCAAAATTTTATCAGAACTAAGTGATAAAGAGGCATTAAAAATCCTTGAAGAGCTGAGCAAAAATAAACTGACAGACATATTAGCAAAACTGACACCTCAGAAGGCAGCAACGTTTACAAAAGAGCTTGCCAAAAAAGAAGAACGTGAAAATGGGGGTGGACAATAAGTGAAGCTATTGGATATTGCAGCCTTACAGCAATCTTCTCAAGGTCTCTCGGGACTAAAGGGAGGCGGCGCGGCAACTGCCAGCGGTTTGTTTAAACAATTACTTAGCGGAGCAGGCGCCCAAAGCGGTCCTGTTGATGCTGAGACAGCCGCTTCTACCTCACTTTCTATCAATGATGCGATGCAGATCATTGAAAAATGGATGCAATCACCTGAAGAAGGAATGAGCGCAGATCTACTAAGTGCGCTTCAAACACTACAAGGTCAAACACTTGAAGCAACTGATCTCAAGTCACTTGAAGAATTATTTCAAAAAATGGAATCTTCCATTTACGGTGATCAAGCTGAAAAGCCAGGTTCTGAACATAGTGAACAGCTCATACAAGTCCACTTTTTCATCTATCAATTGCTTAATCAACAGCCGCTCAGCTTTGATGCGAAACTTGTGCAGGATATTGAAGGAAAAGGTCAAGACTTCATCGACTTTCTTTCGAAAAACGGGGTAGATGAGAAACTCGTTCAGCAAGTAAAAGAGCAGTTCTTTTCGCAGGGTTCAGCACCAAAGCTGAATTCGATGACTCAAAGTGAGCTAAAGCACTTTAATCAGTTAATCGATCATATGATGGCGAGTGCGAAAGGATCTGACAAAGAGTGGAAAATTTCACTAGGAGAGTTGAAGGAACTGGTCTCTCCAAAACAAGAATCTACTCTCGCTTCTCCGGCAAAAGGGAATGCATCTCTTGAGTGGCTCATCAAAAAAGAAGTCGTTAAAGGACAAAGCACTGCTGCGCCAGCTTCTGAAAAAATAATGACCCACTCGCTTCTGCCAGGTCATAAGCAGTTTTTCCACCTGCAGTCAGCGGCTCCTGTTCAGCAGACACAAACGACGGATGAAAAGCCAGGAACAGTTGATCAGCAAATTCTAAACACGTGGAAGCAAATGAAATTCACGCCGTTTGGCAATTCAAGCGGACGGTTTACCGTTCGATTAAATCCTGAAAATCTTGGATTTATTACCATTCAGCTAACGAAACAAAACGGTATGTATGCGAGTAAAATTACTGCCTCGACGCAAGCAGCAAAAGAGCTGTTAGAGCATCACCTTCCGCAGCTCAAGCAGGCGCTTCCGAATATGTCGGTTCAAGTGGACCGTTTCCATATACCGCTTCAATCAAATGAGCAGCCGTTATTTGGACAGTTTAGTGAAGAAAACAAGCAGCAGCAGCCAAAAGGACAGAATTTCCAGCAGACTGATGAACAGGAAGCAGAATTCCAAGATGTCCTAGATGCTCTTGTTGGGTCAGATGAAGAAGAGGAGGAGATCTAATGGCAACAGTTGATGCTACGAATAGAACAGCCGCACAAACAGACACTTCTTCAAAAGCAGAAAAGAAAACAGATACGCTCGGCAAAGATCAATTCTTGAAAATTTTGCTCACACAGCTTCAAAACCAAGATCCGACAAACCCACTTGATGACCGTGAGTTTGTCACGCAGCTTGCCACTTTTTCATCTTTAGAACAGCAAACCAATATGAACGATTCGATCACCAAGCTGAATCAGCTCATGTCTACATTTGTTGCACACCAAGATCCGTTTACGACGTATGTAGGCTGGATTGGTAAAGAAGTATCGGGCAAGCTGGATGATAAAGAGATATCGGGCACTGTGAAGTCTGTTAAAAACATAGACAATGAATACTTGCTTATTTTGGAAGATGGAACGAAAATCAGCCCTTGGGACGTTACAGCAGTTGGAGAAAAAACGAAGTAATTCGAGGAGGAAAATAAATGTTACGCTCACTTTACTCAGGAATTAGCGGAATGAAAAACTTCCAAACAAAATTAGATGTGGTAGCCAATAACGTAGCCAACGTCAATACACACGGATACAAAAAAAGCCGTATCACGTTTAAAGATATGGTCAGTCAAACCATTTCAAGCTCAGGTGGACCGACGAACAATTCTGGTTCGATCAACTCAAAACAAGTTGGTTTAGGATCATCTTTATCTTCTATTGATAAAATCATGAAACCAGGCTCTTCTCAAAATACAGACGAACCATATGATTTCTATATTAATGGAGATGGATTTTTCCGTATTCAAAAGCAAGGTGAAATCCTATTTACAAGAACAGGGAACTTCAAACCTGATTCAAATGGGGATTTGGCAACACCTGATGGAAACTATCTACTTGGCATGGATGGACAAAGAATCAACATTCCAAGCGACAATGTGTCAAGTGTCAGTGTTGGGCCAGATGGGACCGTTTCTGTTGTTGAGAACAACGTTTCTCGTACTGTTGGGCAAATATCACTTGTGTCATTCAGTAATGCAGGAGGATTAGATAAGATTGGGGATAACCTATATCGCCAAACGCTCAGTTCCGGTGCACCAAGTAATGCCATCGCTCCTGGAACTCAAGGAACAGGTGAACTTCAAACAGGGAAACTTGAAATGTCAAACGTTGATTTAACAGACGAGTTTACCGAAATGATTATCGCGCAGCGCGGATTCCAATCGAATGCAAAGACGATCACAACTTCTGATGAAATTCTGCAAGAGCTTGTGAATCTGAAACGATAGGAGGTAGGGGGAGCGGATGATCGCTTCTCTGCTCAATATGATTGAAGTGACAAGATTAAATGGCAAAGGATTTATGCTGAACGCTCTCCATATCGAGCAAATCGAAAGTTTTCCAGACACGACCATTACTTTGGCCAATGGAAAGAAATTCGTTGTGAAAGAAGATGAAGAGCAGCTTCAAGAGAAAATCATTTCTTTCTACAGAAAAATCCAAGTCATTTCATTGAATCAAGGAATAGAGGAATTTGAATGAAGAAGAAATTAGTCGTAGTAATGCTAATCATGATTATTGCCATCGTCGGAATTGGAGCAGGCATCTTTTTTCTGCTGAATGGGTCAGACGAAGCAAAAGCTGAAAAAGAGCCAACAGCAGATGAAGTCGTAAAAGCTTCTGTTGAAATTCCTGAGATTATCACCAATTTAAAATCTGAAGGAAATGCTGTCAAACTTGTCCTGAATATTGAAACGGACTCTGAAAAGGCAAAATCAGAGCTTGAGAAAAGAAGTTTCCAAGTAAAAGATGCTGTAATCGACATTTTATCAGACACGAATGCAGATGAACTTGATGGCAAAAAAGGCAGAGAACATTTTAAAACACAAGTCAAAAACAAAGTGAATAACTATTTGCAAGATGGCAAGGTGAAAGAAGTATATATAACCTCCTTTAATCTGCAATAGAGGCGATTAATTAACGCGACGGAGGTGAAGAAATGTCAGGAGAAGTGCTTTCCCAGAATGAGATCGACGCATTATTATCCGCCATCTCAACAGGCGAAATGGATGCAGAAGAGCTGAAAAAAGAAGAAACGACGAAAAAAGTGAAAGTGTATGACTTTAAACGTGCACTGCGCTTTTCAAAAGACCAGATTCGAAGTTTAACAAGGATTCATGATAACTTCGCTAGACTGCTCACCACGCATTTTTCAGCGCAGCTAAGATCATATATTCAAATTACTGTCAGCTCGGTTGACCAAGTACCATACGAAGAATTTATTCGTTCGATTCCTAATATGACATTATTAAACTTATTTTATGTCAGCCCGCTTGAAGGAAGAATCATGCTTGAAGTGAACCCAACAATCGGCTATGCGATGATGGACAGGCTGATGGGCGGGATTGGCATTAGTCATAATAAGACAGAATCACTTACAGAAATTGAAACAAAGATTATCTCAAACATGTTTGAGGGAGCTTTGGAAAATTACAGAGAAGCGTGGCAGTCCATAACCGACATCGAGCCTGAAATGGCAGATTTCGAGGTAAATCCCCAGTTTGTTCAAATGGTGTCACCAAACGAAACAGTTGTCGTCATTTCTCTTAATACACAGATTGGCGAGGTAAGCGGGGTTATTAACCTATGTATTCCTCACGTTGTATTAGAGCCTATTATTCCGAAGCTGTCTGTACACTACTGGATGCAGTCTGAACGAAATGAACCAAAACAGCAAGAGACAAAGGCCATTGAAAAACGGATTATGAAGGCAAAAATACCGGTAGTCGCAGAGCTGGGACAATCGGAAATGACGGTGGAAGAGTTTTTGAATTTGGAAATTGGTGATTGTATTGCCTTGGACAAACCAGTAAATGCGCCTCTTACTGTTATGGTCGGAAATAAACCGAAATTCTTGGGACAGGCCGGCCGCGTGAATCGGAAACAGGCGATTCAAATTCTAGATCACGACATAAGAGGTGAAGAAGATGGAGAATAACGGAAGTAAATTATCACAAGACGAAATCGATGCGCTCCTTAAAGGAGGCAGCAATGATGATATAGAGCCTGATACAATCCTTTCTGCAATGGAGCAAGATGCCATTGGAGAAATCGGTAATATTTCATTTGGCAGCTCTGCAACAGCACTTTCAACCCTATTAAATCAAAAAGTGGAGATTACAACTCCAACGGTTACAGTGATTCAAAAAAGTAAGCTGAATGAGGAATTTCCTCATCCGTATGTCGCTATTGAAGTGAATTATACAGAAGGCTTCAGCGCAAGTAACCTGCTTGTTATCCAGCAAACAGATGCAGCAGTCATTGCGGACTTAATGATGGGCGGAGACGGGACAAATGCTGACCCTTCTTTAAGCGAAATTCATTTAAGTGCAGTGCAAGAAGCGATGAACCAAATGATGGGTTCTGCTGCGACGTCTATGTCGACAGTCTTTAATAAAAAGATTGATATTTCTCCGCCGCGCGTCGAATTACTTGATGTGAAAGAAGGAGAAGGGACAGACCGTATTCCAGCTGAAGAAATGCTTGTCAAAGTATCCTTCAGATTAACAATAGGTGAACTGATCGATTCAAATATTATGCAGCTTTATCCTATTACATTTGCGAAGGATTTAATCGCAGAATTAACAGTCCCTGCGAATGAAGAAGAGCCTGTTCAAGAAGCTCAAGTGAGCACACCTGAACCTCAGCTGGCAGCACCGCAAACGCAGTCTGCCCCAGCGCAGCAAGCAGCACCGCCGAAAAGACAGGCGAAGCCGGCAGCACCTGTAAATGTGGCGCCAGTCGAATTTGAAGCGTTCAGTGAGCCTCAGCATACAACAAGCCAGCTTGGAAATCTTGATATGCTGATGGACATTCCGCTTTCCATTACGGTGGAACTTGGAAGAACTCAGCGCAGTGTGAAAGAAGTTCTTGAGCTTTCAGCTGGAAGTATCATTGAACTGGACAAACTTGCTGGTGAGCCAGTAGACATTCTAGTTAACAAACGAATCGTCGCCAAAGGGGAAGTCGTTGTCATTGATGAGAACTTTGGTGTTCGTGTGACTGACATTTTAAGCCAGTCAGAAAGACTTTCTAATTTAAAATAAACAAACATACAGGGAGAGAATAAGTAAATGGCTACTAAGGTATTAATCGTAGATGATGCAGCATTCATGAGAATGATGATCAAGGATATTCTTGTAAAAAACGGATTTGATGTAGTAGGAGAAGCAGAAAACGGCGCACAAGCAGTTGAAAAATACAAAGAAACATCTCCTGATCTTGTCACAATGGATATCACAATGCCAGAAATGGACGGAATCACTGCACTAAAAGAAATTAAACAAATCGATGCTTCTGCAAAAATCATCATGTGTTCTGCAATGGGACAGCAGTCAATGGTTATTGACGCGATCCAAGCAGGCGCAAAAGACTTTATCGTGAAGCCATTCCAGGCAGACCGTGTACTTGAAGCAATTAATAAAACGTTAGGCTAAAAAAGGGTGTAAGATTTGTTGAAAAAACGTTTGATATGTATAGCAATGATCAGTTTTATGCTTTTCTTGACGATGCAGCCTGCCTCACTGTTTGCTGAAACGAAAGATCCTGAGAATGGCACAGTGAATGACTGGCTCAAAGATGAGAAAGAAAGCAAAAAGGATACAGAGAAGAAAACCACTGACAATCAAACGAATCCGGCAGAAGAAGTTCCCTCTTCTTCTGTCTCCATTATGGATTTTGTCAAAATGATTGGTGCCTTACTATTTGTCATCCTGCTTATTTATGGATTGGTGAGATTTGTTGGTAAGCAAAACCGCTTACTCAAACCATTTCGCTATGTTGAAAATATTGGCGGAACGACAGTCGGACAAAACCGTTCAGTCCAGCTGATCAAGGTGGGCAAACGAGTATTAGTTGTCGGCGTAGCAGATTCAATCCAGCTGCTAAAAGAAATTGATGATGAACAAGAATGTGAAGCAATCGTAAAACAATATGAAGAAGCGATGGAGAGTAAGACCGATTTACCAAAAATGGTTCAAAAATTCACCTCGCAGGTAAAGAAACATGATCAGCCGACCACTTCTTCTTTTTCAGCCAATTTAAAGGCGCAGCTAGCCGAATTGAAAAAGACCCAATCAGAAGTCAGAAAGAAAGGCCCGAAACAAAATGAATGAGTTTATCGATTTATTTAATTCCAGCGGTGCAGGAAATATTAGCACATCTGTCCGTCTTCTATTACTTTTAACTGTATTTTCGGTTGCACCGGGCATTCTCATTTTAATGACGTGTTTTACACGGATTGTGATTGTTCTTTCATTTGTCAGAACATCACTTGCAACCAACTCAATGCCGCCAAACCAAGTGCTTGTTGGACTTGCTTTGTTTCTCACATTTTTTATCATGGCACCCACGTTCTCACAGATTAATAAAGAGGCGCTCACGCCGCTTTTAAATGATGACATCACGTTAAATCAGGCGTATGAAAAAGCCGAAGTGCCGATTAAAGAGTTTATGAGTAAACATACAAGACAGAAAGATTTGGCTTTATTTCTTAGCTACGCAAAAATGGATACACCTGAATCGATTAAAGATATTCCATTAACGGCGATGGTTCCCGCTTTTGCCATCTCAGAATTAAAGACGGCATTTCAAATTGGTTTTATGATCTTTATTCCATTTTTAATTATTGACATGGTGGTCGCAAGTGTTCTGATGTCAATGGGGATGATGATGCTTCCGCCGGTTATGATATCACTCCCTTTCAAAATATTGTTATTTGTTTTAGTCGATGGATGGTATTTGATAGTTAAATCTTTGCTGCAAAGCTTTTAGAGTAGGTGCTTAAAACATGAGTTCAGAATTTGTCATTACGATGGCTGAAAGATCAGTGTATGTAGTATTGCTTGTGAGTGGGCCGCTTCTAGCGCTCGCACTCATTGTGGGACTGATTGTCAGTGTGTTTCAGGCGACAACCCAAATTCAAGAACAGACGCTTGCGTTTATTCCTAAGATTGTTGCAGTACTCATTGGACTCGTTGTGTTTGGTCCATGGATGCTTTCAACAATTGTGTCTTTTACGACAGAACTGTTCTCGAATTTAGATCGATTTGCAGGTTAAGCAGAGATGTCAATCATAGAATTATTCCCTGCTTTTCTTTTAGTTTTTATTCGGATCACCGCTTTTTTTGTGACAGTACCGCTTTTAGCGCATAGAACGATCCCAGCTGTACACAGAGTTGGATTCTCACTGTTTTTAGCTGTCATTAGTTTTAGCACCATAAAAGAACCGCCAGCACTTGACATCGACGGTCTTTATATGATGCTTGCGGTGAAAGAAGCAATGGTCGGTCTGCTGCTTGGGCTGATTGCATACATCATGGTGTCCGCTGTTCAAATTGCCGGCTCATTCATTGATTTTCAAATGGGTTTTGCGATTGCCAATATTATCGATCCGCAAACAGGGGCGCAGACGCCGCTGATGGGACAGTTTTTTTATACGGTCACACTGCTGTTGATGCTGGCAACAAACGCACATCACCTGCTGCTTGATGGAATCTATTACAGCTTTCAATACATTGCAGTTGATCAATACGCGCTGAATTTCGGCAGTGAATCCTTTGCTTACTTTATCGCAAAGAGCTTCAACCAAATGTTTATCATTGCCTTTCAAATCTCGGCACCTGTAGTGGCAAGTCTGTTTTTAGTCGATTTGGCACTGGGGATTGTGGCACGTACAGTTCCGCAAATGAACGTTTTTGTGGTCGGACTTCCTATTAAAATGGGTGTGAGTTTTATTATGATCATCATCTGTATGGGCGTCATCTTCGGTGTTGTCCAAAATACATTTGAAACGATTGTACTCACCATGAGGAATTTCTTAGCATTGGTCGGTGGTTCGTCATGATGACAAGGCTTAGACTAGACTTGCAATTTTTCGCAGGTGAAAAAACAGAAAAAGCAACGCCGAAAAAAAGACGGGATTCACGTAAAAAAGGACAGGTTGCCAAAAGTACCGACGTCAATACAGCCATCTCATTTCTATTAATCTTTTTATCATTCTTTTTTATTGGGCCTTTTATGAAAGAGCGGATTATCGCGCTCATTGAACGTTTTTATTCAACAACCATGCTAATGAAGGTTAGCACATCTAATATTCATCAATTATTCTTGGAATTGCTTCAGGAAACAGGGATCCTCCTTATGCCAATCCTTGGTGTTGGTATGCTGGCAGGCGTTCTCAGTAACTATTTACAAGTCGGCTTTCTCTTTTCGACAGAAGTGATTCAACCGAAATTAGAAAAGCTTGACCCAATCAAAGGATTTAAACGAATATACAGTATTCGAGCCCTCGTAGAGCTATTAAAATCCATTTTGAAAATTGGCTTTGTTGGCTTTGCGACATTTATTGCTCTTTGGATGCACTTTGATGAAATTCTGCGGCTTCCTTTATTAACAGCAGAGGAAACCCTTCATTTCGTCGCAAATATGACCTTGATTATGGGGCTGTATGCTGCTGGTGCTCTTCTGATCTTGGCAGGGCTTGATTATATGTATCAGAAATTTGATTATGAAAAAAACTTGCGGATGTCCAAACAAGACATCAAAGATGAGTATAAAAAATCAGAGGGTGACCCGCTCATCAAATCAAAGATTAAACAGCGTCAGCGGGAAATGGCCATGAGACGGATGATGCAGGAAGTCCCAAAAGCGGACGTCATCATTACAAACCCAACCCACTATGCCATTGCTTTAAAGTATGACGAAGAAAAAATGGACGCGCCCTATGTTGTAGCAAAGGGAACGGATATTTTGGCTTTGAAAATTAGAACGATTGCGAAAGAACATGATGTCATGACTGTAGAGAACAGGCCGCTTGCCCGCGCGCTCTATGATCAGGTCGACATCGACCAAGCGGTGCCAGAAGAATACTTTAAGGCCATCGCAGAAATTTTAGCTTACGTCTATAAAACGAAACAAAAGATTTTATGAATTTTTGGTTTTAAAAGGAGAGAACAGGCATGTCAGCAAGAGATTTATCTGTTTTATTCAGTGTTATTTTAATTGTGGCGATGCTGGTCATACCGTTTCCGCCCGTTTTATTAAGTATTTTAATCATTATTAATATTTCTCTTGCGCTTATCGTGCTTCTCACCACAATGAACATGCAAGAACCACTGCAATTTTCAATTTTTCCATCATTGCTTTTGCTCTTAACGCTGTTTCGTTTAGGGCTTAACATCTCTACAACACGTTCTATTCTTTCAACAGGAGATGCTGGGAAAGTTGTCGAAACGTTCGGTTCATTTGTTGTTGGAGGAAATATCCTCGTTGGTCTTGTTGTTTTCCTTATCCTGATCATCATTCAGTTTATTGTTATCACAAAAGGGGCAGAGCGTGTATCAGAGGTTGCGGCAAGATTTACACTCGATGCGATGCCTGGTAAACAAATGAGTATTGACGCAGATTTAAATGCAGGAATGCTGACAGAAAGTGAAGCAAGAAATCGCCGTGAAAAAGTAGCGAGAGAAGCAGACTTTTATGGAGCGATGGATGGTGCCAGTAAGTTCGTTAAAGGGGACGCCATCGCAGGTATTATCATCGTCATCATCAATATTATATTTGGAATCATTATCGGGATGCTTCAGCAAGGCATGTCGATTCAAGAATCAGCTTCACACTTTACCCTATTAACGGTAGGAGACGGAATCGTTTCGCAAATTCCGGCACTCCTCATTTCAACGGCGACAGGGATTGTTGTGACTAGAGCAGCTTCTAATGGAAACCTTGGGTCAGACATTACAGGTCAGCTCTTCGCATTCCCAGCCATGCTTTATGTGACAGCGGGCACGATCTTCCTTCTTGGGCTGTTTACGCCAATCGGCATACTTTTGACAGGGCCGATCGCAGGTTTACTTGCACTTGGCGCATACATGATGTCGAAAAACAAACAAGACCAAGAAGAAATTGAAGAGGTACTGGAGGAACAGGCAGAGGTAGAAGAGATGAAAAGTCCAGAAAGCGTTATTCATCTCCTGCAAATGGATGCCATTGAATTTGAATTTGGCTACGGCCTCATCCCGCTCGCTGATGCAAACCAGGGCGGTGACCTGTTAGACCGAATTGTGATGATCCGAAGGCAGCTTGCCCTCGAACTGGGTCTTGTCATTCCAGTCGTCCGGATCCGGGACAATATTGCACTGAACCCAAATGAATACCGATTGAAAATTAAAGGGAACGAAGTAGCAAAAGGGGAGCTGCTGCTTGATCACTACTTAGCGATGTCCCCAACGCCTGATGATGATCCAATTGAAGGGATTGAAACAATCGAACCATCCTTTGGACTGCCGGCTAAATGGATATCCGAAGCAGAAAAAGATCAGGCTGAGATGCTAGGCTATACGGTTGTGGACCCAGCATCTGTCGTGTCTACTCACATCACAGAGAAGATTAGACAAAACACACACGAACTGCTCGGACGCCAAGAAACGAAGCAATTAATCGATCATCTGAAAGAAAGTTATCCTGTCTTAGTGGATGAGGTAACGCCAAATCCGCTGGCAGTCGGTGATATTCAAAAAGTACTGGCGAAGCTGCTGAAAGAAAAGGTCTCTATCCGAAACCTTGTCACCATTTTTGAGACGCTTGCAGACTACGGAAAATTAACGACTGATACAGATTTATTAACAGAGTATGTCAGACAGGCCCTGGCAAGACAGATTACCGCACAGTATGCAAGAGAAGATGAATCACTCAAAGTCGTGACATGCTCAGGCCGAGTAGAAAAGGTGATTGCAGACAGCGTTCAGCAAACAGAGCATGGCAACTACTTATCGTTAGATCCAGAATCCTCTGAAAGTGTGATTCAATCAGTGGCGAGAGAAATTGAACAGCTTTCGCTTCGTCAGGAAACGCCGGTTCTATTATGCTCTCCTCCTATAAGAATGTACGTGAAGCAGTTGTTAGAAAGATATTTCCCAGATTTACCGGTACTATCTTATAACGAACTAGAAGCGAATGTGGAAGTACAGAGCATCGGAGTGGTGGATATCTAATGAAAATGAAAAAAATCACAGCAAATTCTATGCAGGAGGCAACGATTCAAATCAGGCAGCAGCTTGGGAAAGATGCCGTTATTTTAAATTCCAAAACCGTTGTCAAACGCAAACTGTTTGGTTTAAAGAAACAGCAAATGGTCGAAGTGATTGCAGTGCTGGATCAAGATTTCGAAGAAAGAGCTGGTAAAGGGTTAAACCCTGTGCCGCCTCTTCCAGTGTTACCAAAAAAGGAACAAGTTCAAAAGCAGCCCGAAGAGCCATCCTTTGCTCCCAAAGCGGCGAAACCAGCGCATACTCATACTCATACTCAGCCTTTAGAATATGTGAGGAATGAACGGCATGCTGGTATTCTGCCTGAACCTCTCGTAGCAATCGATCAAAAGCTAAAGGATCAAGGTCTTGATGATGCTATTCGAGACGAATGCCTGAAAGGTCTTTTAACAAAGGGCGCGGTTAAAGAAGATCACATAGAAAAAGAACTTGAACAACTGCTGACAGATATGCTACCAGCTAAAACCTCTGATGAGCCGATGATTTCTTCAAAATACATTGTACTGTTCGGTTCAACTGGAGCTGGTAAAACGACAACGATTGCAAAGCTGGCTGCTAAAACGGCCATTCAGCAGCAAAAAAAGATCGCTTTTATTACAACTGATACGTACCGGATTGCAGCGATCGAACAGCTGAAAACATATGCTGAACTGCTGAATGCACCGCTTGAGGTTTGTTATTCGAGAGAGGATTTTGTAAAAGCTCAAGAGACCTTTAAAGAGTATGATCATATTTTCATCGATACAGCAGGCCGTAACTTTAAAGAAGAAGCGTATATCAAAGAGCTGACCGACATTATTCCATTTGATGAGAGCATTCAAAGTTTTCTCGTGATGAGTGCTACATCAAAATATCAAGACATGAAAGCCATGGTCAAGCGCTTTGAACACGTTCCAATCGATCAATTCATTTTTACAAAAGTAGATGAAACGGACACGATGGGAACCATTTTTCAAATCATTGCTGACTCTCAAATCAAACTTGGTTTTTTAACAAATGGCCAAAATGTGCCTGAGGATATTCTTGAAGGTTCTCCTCGTGAACTTACAAGGATGGTTTTACAATCATGAAGCCCGACCAAGCAGAAGGGTTAAGAAAACTAGTTCAGCAGAGTCAAATGATCACACCGGCTCCTCATAACGTCAACGGACAGGCAAAAACCATTGCCGTTATGAGCGGCAAAGGCGGGGTAGGTAAATCGAATTTGACACTGAATATGGCACTGTCTATCGCAAGCACAGGCAAAAGAGTGTTAGTGATCGATCTTGATTTTGGGATGGGGAATATTGATATTTTACTAGGGAAAACATCGACTAGCTCTATATTAGATGTTCTCGTTAGAAAAAAATCCTTCCAAGCAGCTATGACAAAAGGAACGGACAACCTATATTACATTTCTGGCGGAAGCGGACTTGAACAGCTGTTTTCTTTAGATAAAGATCAATGGTCGTTCTTTTTGGAAGAGATGGAAAAAATGATGCAGGGCTTCGATTGTATTTTCTTTGATATGGGTGCCGGGCTGTCAAAAGATCAGCTGCCATTTGTCTTATCAGCAGGAGAAGTAGTCGTTGTGACTACGCCAGAGCCAACATCCATCATGGATGCCTACAGCGCAATTAAACACTTAGCCATTCATCAGTTTGAACGGTCTGTGCAAATCATTGTCAACCGGTGTAAAACCCCGTCAGAAGGGTCTGAAACCTACCGGAAATTAGCAGGAGTGGTCACAAGTTTTCTTCACAGAAAACTTGTATTCGCTGGCGCTGTGCCTGATGATCCTGCGGTTCCTAAAGCAGTATCAGAACAAATTCCATTTTATATGAAGCAGCCTCATTCAAGGCTGAGTAAAACCATTAAGATGCTGGCAGAAACACTATATCATCAGCAGATAAGAGAGGCACGGAGAGAACAGCATACGTTTATAGATAAGTTGTCCTCTTTTTTTAAAAGGAGGAAGGTGGACTCATGATTAGAGTGCTAGTAGTAGATGACTCGGCCTTTATGAGAAAACTCATTAGTGATTTTCTAAGTGCTGAGCAAGAAATTGAAGTCGTCGGAACGGCGCGAAATGGGGAAGATGCCTTAAAACGGATCAAGGAACTGAATCCAGATGTTGTCACATTAGATGTGGAAATGCCTGTTTTAAATGGAACAGAAGCATTAAAACAAATTCTGGCTGAACACGACCTTGCCGTAATTATGGTGTCAAGCCAGACAAAGCAAGGAAAAGATTTAACCATCCATTGCTTAGAACTCGGTGCTTTCGACTTTGTGACAAAACCTTCGGGAAGTATTTCGCTCGATTTGCACAAAGTGAGAGGGCAAATTGTAGAGCGGGTACTTGCGGCAGGACTGTCAAGGAAACGCACTGAAGAGAAGGTGTCTCCTAAGCCGGTGATAAAGCCGCCAAGTCCAGTGGCTGCACCCCGTCTGCAAACAGTAAAAGGCGCCTCACTCCGAAAGATTATTTCTATTGGAACATCTACAGGAGGGCCAAGGGCACTTCAACGAGTCGTAACGAAGCTGCCTAAGGACATAGAGGCACCTATATTGATTGTGCAGCATATGCCGGCAGGATTTACGGCATCACTTGCTGCTAGGTTAGACCATTTATCACAAATTACGATTAAAGAAGCGCAAGATGGAGACATCGCGAAAAATGGAGTGGCTTACATAGCTCCTGGTGGAATGAATATGTCACTTCATGACCAAGGGGGATCACTTGTTATCAGGCTGTCCCCTGAAGACACGGAAAGCCGGCACAAACCATCTGTTAACTATTTATTTGAATCCATCAGCAATATAAAGGGTTACGAGAAAATCGCTGTCATTATGACAGGCATGGGCAGTGACGGTACGGAAGGTGTCAAAAAAATGGTCGCAAGCGGTCATACGAAAGTCATTGCAGAAAAAGAAGAATCATGTGTTGTTTTCGGAATGCCTAAATCAGTCATTAAAGCATGCCTTGCACATGAAACAAGGCATGTGGATGACATCGCACATGCAATTATAAGCTCCATGAAAAAAGAGAGGGCGTGAACACGTTGGATGTAAACCAATACTTAGATATCTTTTTAGATGAAAGCAGAGAACACTTACAAACTTGTAATGAAAAACTTCTTGATTTAGAAAAGAACCCAACCGACTTGCAGCTAGTGAATGATATATTCAGAGCAGCTCATACATTGAAAGGCATGAGTGCAACGATGGGCTTTGATGATATGGCTCACTTAACGCATCATTTAGAAAACATGTTTGATGCTATCCGTAATGAACAAATGATTGTCACTCCTGAGTCAATGGATACGATGTTCGAAGCACTCGATCATCTTGAAGCAATGGTTCAATCGATTGCAGAAGGAGGAGACGGGAAACGTGATGTCACTGAGATTAGTAAAAAGCTAGATGTGACAGGAAGCCATGCTGAGGCAGCTTCTAGCGTTGAAACAGCAGATGCATCAGCAGCTGCTAATGACTTAGATTATAACGAATTTGAACGAACGGTTCTTGATGAAGCGAGAGAGCAAGGCTTTAAATGCTATGAACTCAACGTGACATTAAGCGAAGCGTGCTTACTAAAAGCCGTTCGTGTCTATATGATTTTTGAAAGACTAAATGAAGCAGGCGAGGTTGTCAAAACCGTTCCGAATGCAGAGCTGTTAGAATCAGAAGATTTCGAATCAGAATTCAGCATTTCTTATCTTTCTAAACTGCCGATGGACGAAGTGCAGAAAATCGTCACGGCGATCTCAGAGGTTGAGAAGGTTGAGATCTCTGAAGTCTCCGCATTTGATGAAGCAGCTCCGGCTGAAAAACAAGAGGCGCAGCCTGAACAGAAAAAAGAAGAAGTCTCCGTTCCTGCTGCGAAAGCGCCAGCAAATGATGCACCAAAAGCAAATGGCAATAACGGTGCAGCTGCCGGCGGAACAAAAACAATTCGTGTCAACATCGACCGTCTAGATTCTCTAATGAATCTATTTGAAGAACTTGTGATTGATAGAGGCCGATTAGAACAGATTGCCAAAGAACTAGAAAATAACGAACTCACAGACACAGTCGAAAGAATGACACGTATTTCTGGAGACCTGCAATCAATCATCCTGAACATGAGAATGGTACCTGTGGAAACTGTCTTTAACAGATTCCCGCGTATGATTCGTCAATTGACGAAAGAGCTTAATAAGAAAATTGAACTTATTATTGAGGGTGCTGAGACAGAGCTTGATCGAACAGTGATCGACGAGATTGGAGATCCGCTCTTGCACTTACTTAGAAACAGTCTAGATCACGGGATTGAATCACCAGAAGAACGTGTGAAAAAAGGCAAGCCGGAAAAAGGTACGGTTCTATTAAAAGCGTATCATAGCGGAAACCATGTCTTCATTGAAGTAGAGGATGATGGAGGCGGGATTAACCGTAAAAAGGTGCTTGAAAAAGCATTAGAGCGCGGAGTTATTACAGAAAGAGAAGCAGAAACACTTGAAGATCATCAAATTGATTCATTGATCTTTGCAGCAGGATTCTCTACAGCTGACACGATTTCTGACATCTCAGGCCGCGGTGTAGGTCTTGACGTTGTGAAAAACAAGCTGGAATCACTTGGCGGATCTGTGAGTATTAACTCAACAGAGGGACAGGGCTCCCTATTCTCGATCCAGCTTCCGCTGACACTATCGATTATTTCCGTTCTTCTTGTAAAACTGGAAGAGGAAACATTTGCGATTCCGATTTCTTCTATTATTGAAACGGCTGTCATTAAGAAAAGTGACATCCTGCAAACGCATGATCGTGAAGTGATTGATTTCCGCGGATTTATCGTACCGGTCGTGTACTTGAAGAAACAATTCCACGTACCAAATGCGAATGAATTAGAGGAAGAGCTGCACATCATTGTTGTTCGTAAAGGAGACAAGCTGACAGCATTTGTGGTCGATTCATTTATTGGTCAGCAAGAGGTTGTATTGAAATCACTAGGAGATTATCTGCCAAACGTATTTGCGATATCCGGCGCAACGATCCTAGGTGACGGTCAAGTTGCACTCATCGTTGACTGTAATGCACTGATCAAGTAAAAAACAATAGAGGAGCGGTCTGAAATGAGTACAGATATCAAAACTGGCGAAAAGATGATTGTGTTTATCGTAAACAAAAAAGAATACGCCATTTCAGTATCAGAAGTAAAGTCCATTGAAAAATGGCAGCAGCCGACAAGAGTTCCTGGCGTTGCCCCTTATATATGCGGTGTTATTAATTTACGCGGTGTCGTGACACCTGTCATTGACCTGAGAGTCAGACTTGGTTCTACTGACAACGAGATTACAGATGAAACAAGAATGATCATTGTACAAGTTGGTGATATTGAAGTCGGCTGGATTGTTGATGAAGCAAATGATGTCATAACCGTCCATCAGGAAGAAGTAGAATCTTCTCCTGAATCGGCTGAAAAAGAAGGACAGTCATGGGTGACAGGTATTATTAAGCATGATCAGCGTCTTTTCAATATCATTCATGCCGGTGCTGTCCTCGACAAGAGCGTTCAAGGTGCACCTGTTCATTAAGGGGGATGTGAAATGAGCATTTTCAACGAAATTAAAGATGAACAGCTAGATATTTTAGGAGAGGTTGGTAATATCGGGGCAGGCCACGCAGCGTCTGCTCTTGCCAACCTATTGGATCGCAAAATTGATATGGCTGTTCCTTTTGTCAAGGTTCTCTCGTTTGAAGATTTAATGGATTTCTTTGGCGGTGCAGACCTTCCCGTTGCAAGCATTTTCCTGCGAATGGAAGGGGATTTAACCGGGTCAATCTTTTTCATTATGCCGTTTGAGCAAGCGGAGCAATTTGTAAGAGAGCTTGTCCAGGATCCGGCATTTGATATTGATACGATTCATGAACATGAGATGGGGACGTCAGCACTTCATGAACTGGGAAATATTTTAGCGGGCTCTTATCTATCAGCCCTTGCCGATTTAACAAAATTGCAGCTTTACCCAAGTGTTCCAGATGTCACGCTCGATATGTTCGGAGCTGTCATTAGTGAAGGGTTAATGCAATTCAGTCCTCTTGGTGATCAGGCGATTGTGATTGATACATCTATTTTTGATGATCAAAATAAGCAAGAGCTGAAAGGAAATATGTTTCTATTACCAGACTTTGAATCGTTTGAAAAACTATTCAAAGCATTAGGTAACCTATAATGAACGTGCAAATTCCGGCAGTTGTAAAGGTTGGTATTGCGGATGTTCAGCTTGTCAAAACACCGGACCGCATTCGGACATCAGGTCTTGGTTCTTGCGTAGGGCTTGTCTTGTTTGATCAAGAGAAAAAGCTGGCAGGCCTTGTCCATGTTATGCTGCCAGACTCCTCTCTTTCAAAAGGGACGGTGGAGAACTTGGCTAAATATGCAGATACAGGTGTCAAGCATACAATTGATCTGCTCCTAAAAGCAGGCGCACGCAAACATGCGCTAAAGGCAAAACTTGCTGGCGGGGCGGAAATGTTTAAGTTTAAGTCAACCAATGATCTTATGAGAATTGGACCTAGAAACGTTTCAGCTGTGAAAGAACATCTGTCTCTTCATCATATCCCGATTATTAGTGAGGATACAGGCGGAAACAGTGGCCGTACGATTGAATTCGATCCGCTTACGGCAGAGCTTGAGATCCGTACTGTGAAGCAAGGCATTATGAAGATATAACTAAGGAAGTATAGGGGGATAAAGATGCAATCCTTAAATTACGAAGATCAGGCGCTATGGGCTAGATGGAAAGAGTGGAAAGACCCTGCTGCTGGAGATGATCTTATGCGCCGCTATATGCCGCTCGTCACATATCATGTTGGAAGAATTTCCATCGGTCTCCCGAAGTCAGTGCATAAAGAAGACTTGATCAGTCTAGGGATGCTCGGTTTATATGATGCCCTTGAAAAATTTGATCCCGGAAGAGATCTGAAGTTTGATACATATGCATCCTTCAGAATCCGCGGGGCCATCATCGACGGTCTTCGTAAAGAGGACTGGCTGCCTCGTACATCAAGAGAAAAAACAAAAAAAGTAGAAGCGGCTATTGAAAAGCTTGAACAGCGTTATTTGCGTAATGTGACGCCGACAGAGGTGGCTGAGGAACTCGGCATGAGTGAACAAGATGTTGTCACAACGATGAATGAAGGATTCTTTGCAAATCTGCTCTCAATCGATGAGAAGCTGCATGATCAAGAAGACGGAGAAAACGTCCAAGTCATGATTCGCGACGAGAAGTCTGTGACTCCAGAAGAGAAAATGCTGAAAGATGAATTAATTGAACAGCTTTCTGAAAAAATCACTGAGCTTTCAGAAAAAGAAAAGCTCGTGATCAGTCTTTTCTATAAAGAAGAACTGACATTAACGGAAATCGGTCAAGTGCTCAATTTATCTACCTCGCGCATTTCGCAAATTCATTCAAAGGCCTTGTTCAAGCTTAAGCATCTGCTTGATAAAGCCATTCAATCTTAAAGAGTTAGTGAGTGAAAAAATATGTTATGGCTGATTAGCTTCATGCTTCATGCTGCACTTATTTATTTTGTGATTATTTTATATACGAGAATGAATTCGCTGAAGGCAACAGAACAAAAACAGCGAGAACTTCTAGAAGAAACGGAAAATACCCTGGCTGCATTTTTGATGGAAGTCAAAGAAGAGAATGACAAGCTAACAAAAGTGGCAGCCGCTTCCCCTGATTTTTCTGCTGAAGAGCTGAAATCGGATCTTCAGACACCAAAGCAGCCACAACCACCAATTGAATCCCAGCAATCGGTCGAAAGTGAAGATCCCGTACCAGAGCACCTGTCGGCTCTCCTTAGTGAAGTTGAGGTGCAGGAAGAGAAGGTAAACGAACCCGTTCCACCACTTGAAACAGAGGCTTCTCTGCCTTCTGAAAGTGAAATAGAAGAAACATTCGAAAATCAAGTGAAGACCCTATATGATGAAGGGCGGTCACTAGAAGAAATAGCGAAAGAAATGAAAACTGGCAAGACAGAAATCGAGCTTTTATTAAAATTTAGCGGAAAGCTGTAAAGGATTCTTGATTGTCAGTCCATCATGTGTTATATTATTTCTTGGTGTTAAATACACACGCTTAATGATTCGTATGAAGGTGCTGCCGTGGCGCAGTTTTATGTGAACATGACTTAAGCGGAGGAAAAAAAACCATTATATTAGGAGGCAACAAAATGTCAGTTATTTCTATGAAACAATTGCTAGAAGCTGGTGTTCACTTCGGTCACCAAACTCGCCGTTGGAACCCAAAAATGAAGCGTTACATCTTTACAGAGCGTAACGGTATCTACATCATCGACCTTCAAAAAACGGTGAAAAAAGTAGAGGAAGCTTACAACTTCACGAAAAACCTTGCTGCTGACGGAGGAAAAATCCTTTTCGTTGGTACGAAAAAGCAAGCACAAGATTCAGTGAAAGAAGAAGCAATCCGTTCTGGTATGTTCTATGTGAACCAACGCTGGCTTGGTGGAACTTTAACAAACTTTGAAACAATCCAAAAACGTATTAAACGTTTGAAAGATATTGAAAAAATGCAAGAAAACGGTACATTCGAAGTTCTTCCTAAGAAAGAAGTCGTTCAACTGAAAAAAGAATTAGAGCGTCTTGAAAAATTCCTAGGCGGAATCAAAGACATGAAGAGTCTTCCGGATGCACTTTTCATTATCGACCCTCGTAAAGAGCGTATTGCAGTTGCAGAAGCTCGTAAATTGAATATCCCAATCATCGGTATCGTTGACACAAACTGTGATCCAGACGAAATTGATGTTGTGATCCCTGCAAACGATGATGCAATCCGTGCTGTAAAACTTCTAACTGCTAAAATGGCAGATGCAATTCTTGAGTCTAAACAAGGCGAAGAAGAAGCTGTTGTAGAAGAAACGACAGAAACTGAAACAACAACTGCGTAACCTATTCAAAAGGTGATAAGAGGGAAATGCCTTTTATCACCTTTTTTTCACCTAGTAATCCGTGTTTTAACATAGAAGGAGGAAATGTAAAATGGCAATTACTGCTCAATTAGTTAAAGAACTGCGTCAAAAAACTGGTGCAGGTATGATGGACTGTAAAAAAGCGTTAACAGAAACTGATGGTGACATCGAGAAAGCAATCGACCTTCTAAGAGAAAAAGGAATCGCAAAAGCTGCGAAAAAAGCAGACCGTATTGCGGCAGAAGGATTAACTCTTATCAAAACTGACGGCAACACAGGCGTCATTCTAGAAGTGAACTCTGAGACTGATTTCGTTGCGAAAAACGAAGGATTCCAAGCACTTCTTAACGAACTTGCTGATCATTTGCTTGCTGCTAAACCTGCAACAATTGAAGAAGCTCATGCTTCTAAAATGGAAAACGGTTCAACAGTTGAAGAGCATATCACATCTGCAATTGCGAAAATCGGAGAGAAAATCACTCTACGCCGTTTCTCTGTCATCACAAAAGAAGATAATGCTGCATTCGGTTCATACCTGCACATGGGCGGACGTATTGGTGTGTTAGCTGTTCTTAACGGAACAACTGACGAAGAGCTTGCAAGAGACATCGCAATGCACGTTGCAGCTGTAAACCCTAAATACATTTCTCGTGACCAAGTGTCAGAAGAAGAAGCAAACCGTGAGCGTGAAGTATTAACACAGCAAGCGCTTCAAGAAGGAAAGCCTGAAAACATCGTAGCTAAAATGGTAGAAGGCCGTCTAAACAAATTCTTCGAAGAAATTTGCTTACTTGACCAAGCGTTCGTTAAAAACCCAGATGAAAAAGTGAAACAAGTTGTAGCTGCGAAAAACGCAACTGTTCAAACTTATGTTCGCTATGAAGTGGGCGAAGGTATCGAAAAACGTCAAGACAACTTTGCTGAAGAAGTTATGAGCCAAGTGAAAAAATAATGTTTGAAAAGCTCTCTGGGGCTTTTTTAGGGGAGCACAAGCACTGTGTTCCCTATTTTTTAGAGGATATTGATTTACAAAAGGCAGTTTCTTACGCATAATAAGAGACGGTATAGTTTACACTTGGAGGTTATCATGAGCAAACCGAAATATAATCGCATTGTACTGAAGCTAAGTGGCGAAGCACTAGCGGGTGATGCTGGAAATGGAATTAACCCAACTGTCATTCAATCCATTGCAAAGCAAGTAAAAGAAATTGCAGAGCTTGATGTTGAAGTTGCAGTCGTTGTAGGCGGAGGAAACCTTTGGCGCGGAAAGACAGGCAGTGATCTAGGAATGGACCGTGCAACAGCAGACTACATGGGGATGCTGGCAACAGTGATGAACTCACTGGCGTTACAGGACAGCCTAGAAACGCTTGGCATTCAGTCTAGAGTGCAAACCTCTATCGAAATGAGACAGGTTGCAGAACCATACATAAGAAGAAAAGCGATCCGTCATCTTGAGAAGAAACGTGTCGTCATTTTTGCTGCTGGAACAGGTAACCCTTATTTCTCTACAGATACTACGGCAGCACTTCGTGCAGCAGAAATTGAAGCAGATGTCATTTTAATGGCGAAAAATAATGTAGATGGTGTCTACAGTGCTGATCCTCGTACAGATGCGGATGCAGTAAAATATGATAAGCTTTCATATCTTGATGTACTTAAAGAAGGGCTTGCTGTAATGGATTCTACTGCGTCCTCATTATGTATGGACAATGACATTCCATTAATTGTCTTCTCCATTATGGAAGAAGGAAATATTAAACGTGCCGTAAATGGCGAATCAATCGGAACGATCGTGAGGGGGAAATAACGTGTCAAAAGAAGTGTTGAACCAAACGAAAGAAAAAATGGAAAAAGCTGTACAAGCATACGGACGTGAGCTTGCAACTGTTCGTGCAGGCCGTGCAAATGCTTCACTGCTTGATAAAGTGACAGTTGATTATTACGGTGCACAAACACCTCTTAACCAAATTGCGTCAATCACAGTGCCAGAAGCACGTATGCTGATTATCACACCTTACGATAAAACAGCAATCGGTGATATCGAAAAAGCGATCCAAAAGTCTGATCTTGGCATCACGCCAACAAGTGACGGAAATGTGATCCGCATTGCGATTCCTGCGCTGACAGAAGAAAGACGTAAAGAGCTTGTGAAAGTAGTGAAAAAATACTCAGAAGAAGCAAAAGTAGCTGTTCGTAACGTTCGTCGTGATGCAAACGATGATTTGAAAAAGCTTGAGAAAAATGGGGAGATCACTGAAGATGAATTAAGATCATCGACAGAGGATGTCCAAAAATTGACAGATGAATATGTCGCTAAAATTGATGACGTGACGAAAGATAAAGAAAAAGAAATCATGGAAGTTTAAGAAAAAACTATGTACAATAGATAATAGTGAAAAGACCCTCTTCATGTTTACAGGGGGTTTTTTTGTTAATACTGTTGATGACTATATTATTAGCGGGAACGCAACCTTTTTGGGTGATGGAGGAATCTCATGCTCAATATACTCAAAAATTGGAAGAATCAGCAAACAGCAGCTTCCAACTTAGAAAGCCTGACAAAAGAAGACATATTAAATGGAGAAATTCCTGAACATATCGCCATTATCATGGATGGGAACGGAAGATGGGCGAAAAAACGTGCTCTTCCACGGGTAGCAGGTCATCATGAAGGAATGAAAGTCGTCAAGCGCATGACAAAGCTTGCAAATGAGCTGAATGTCAAAGTGCTGACTTTGTATGCTTTCTCTACGGAAAATTGGAAACGTCCAAAACTAGAAGTAGACTTTTTAATGAAACTTCCTGAAGAATTTTTAAACATCTACCTGCCTGAACTCATCGAGGAGAATGTCCGTGTGCGTTTAACAGGTGATCCAGACGGCCTCCCGCAGCATACGAAAAAAGCGGTAGAGAATGCAGTAAAGAGTACGGCAAATAACGACGGACTCGTTTTGAACTTTGCGCTCAACTATGGGGGGCGCACAGAAATCGTCTCCGCATGCAGACAAATTTCTGAAATGGTCAAAGAAGGTAAGCTTCAAGCAGAAGACATCACAGAAGAGATGTTTTCAGCTTATTTAATGACAGAATCTCTTCAAGATCCGGATTTGCTCATTCGCACGAGTGGAGAAATTAGATTAAGCAACTTTATGCTTTGGCAAATTGCTTACAGCGAGTTTGTCTTTACGGATGTGCTTTGGCCTGACTTTTCTGATGAGCACCTTATAGGCGCTATTGGAGAGTACCAGCGCCGCGGCCGGAGGTTCGGTGGAATTTAGAGGGTGGTGCAGATGAAACAAAGAATTTTGACGGGTGTTTTGGCAGCTGCAGTCTTTTTACTTGCTGTTATATATGGACAGATGCCATTTACCCTGCTGATTTATTTAATGGGAAGTGTCGCTCTCTTTGAGCTTTTAAGAATGAAAAAAATCTCGATTTTCAGCTTTCCTGGTATTGTCAGCTTAATATTGCTTTGGCTTTTAATGGGCGGAGACAACAGTTTCTTCCCAAACGTGGACGCATCAAAAATGCAGATTGCTTTATTCGCAGTCTTAATACTTTTAACTTATACAGTTTTGAGCAAAAACTCTTTTACATTCGATGAGGTTGCTTTTGTTGTATTAGCCACATTATATATTGGCGTTAGTTTCTATTATTTTATCCAAATTAGAGGCTTATATGGCATGAGTGCGATCTTCTTCGCAGCAGTGATTATTTGGTCTACTGACTCAGGAGCCTACTTTATTGGGAAATCTATGGGGAAACGAAAGCTTTGGCCTGAAATCAGCCCAAACAAAACAGTAGAAGGATTTATCGGCGGAATCGTCACAGCGGTCGTGTTGTCACTTGTGTTTCAGGCGGTTACAGGATTTTTGCCATCATATCTGCTTGTGATGTTTATTACTCTTTTACTCAGTATCTTTGGACAGCTTGGCGACCTAGTGGAATCTGCTTTAAAGCGTCATTATCACGTGAAGGATTCAGGGACAATTCTCCCTGGCCATGGCGGAATTTTGGACAGGTTTGACAGCTTTTTATTCGTTCTGCCGTTTTTATACTTACTGCTCGCAACGTTTGCCAGCTAACCTCATAGAAACTTATTGAACGAGAGAAGGAGTGGCAATTTGAAATATATTTCGCTATTAGGCGCAACAGGATCAATTGGAGAACAAACGTTAGATGTGATCAGGCAGCACCCGGACAAATTTAAGCTGAAAGCCATGACCTTTGGCAGAAATATAGCAAAAGCGATTCCGATCATTGAGCGCTTTCAGCCTGAATTCGTTGGCTGTGTAGACGAAGAAACCTATCGCATGCTAAAAAATCATTCATTTGCATACGGTGTGAAGCTGGCTGCTGGTGATGAAGCCAACATCGAGGCAGCGACCTATGATGCAGTGGACGTAGTGGTAAATGCACTTGTAGGAAGTGTTGGACTTGTTCCAACATTAAAGGCCATTGAACAAAAAAAGACGATTGCACTCGCAAATAAGGAAACACTTGTAACAGCTGGTCATATAGTAAAAGAGTACGCTAAAACATATGATGTACCTTTACTTCCTGTCGATAGTGAGCATTCCGCTATTTTTCAATGCCTGCAAGGTGAACAAGCTAAAAATATTGAACGCTTAATCGTGACAGCTTCAGGTGGTAGTTTCCGAGATAAAAAACGAACTGAACTTGAAGGTGTTACGGTTGAAGAAGCGCTGAACCACCCGAACTGGTCGATGGGAGCGAAAATCACCATTGATTCAGCGACGATGATGAATAAAGGGCTCGAGGTGATTGAGGCACATTGGTTGTTTGATATCCCTTATGAACAAATTGATGTGCTGCTACATAAAGAGAGCATTATCCATTCGATGGTGGAATTTCACGACAAAAGCGTCATGGCTCAGTTAGGGACACCTGACATGAGAGTGCCTATTCAATATGCACTCACATACCCTGACAGGGCGCCGTTACAAGAAGCGAAATCATTGAACCTTTGGGAGATTGGACAATTGAATTTCCAAAAAGCGGATTTTGACAGGTATCGCTGCTTACATTTTGCTTATGAATCAGGTAAAATAGGAGGGACAATGCCTGCTGTACTTAATGCAGCAAATGAAATAGCAGTCGATGCATTTCTGAAAGGCAAAGTAACGTTCCTGCAAATTGAAGAATTGATTGAAAAGGCACTAATTAGACATCATGTGATTTCAACGCCTAGTTTGCAAGATATCCATGAAGTGGACAAAGATACACGAGACTTTGTTCAATCAATCCTCACATAAGGTGGTATGTTCGTGAATACAGTGATTGCGTTTATTATTATTTTTGGAACGCTCGTTTTTTTCCACGAGCTTGGCCATTTAATTATGGCGCAGCGCGCGGGGATTTTATGCCGCGAGTTCGCAATTGGTTTTGGGCCGAAGATTTTCTCCTTTAAACGAAAGGAAACCGTTTATACCATTAGACTCCTCCCTATTGGCGGATTTGTGAAAATGGCTGGAGAAGACCCAGAAGTCATCGAAATTAAACCAGGTCATACAGTGGGGCTCTTATTCAATGAGCAAAATGAAGTAGAAAAGATCATTTTAAATGATAAAGAAAAATATCCTGATGCACTTGTCATCGAAGTGGAGCAGATCGATTTAGATCATGCCATGAGAATCTCGGGATATGAAGCTGGAAATGAAGATATTCTGACTGGCTACAATGTCAGTCAAACAAGCTTCTATATTGCAGATGGTGAAGAAATTCAAATTGCACCATACAATCGTCAATTTGGTTCAAAAACAGTTTGGCAGCGAATTAAAGCCATCGCAGCTGGACCAATTATGAACTTTATCCTGGCGTATGTGATTTTGGTTGCTTTAGGCTTTATCCAAGGGGTAACCGTTGATGATCCTGTACTCGGTAAGCTGACAAAAGATGGACGAGCGGCGGAAGCTGGACTGATGCAGGGAGATCACATCGTGTCCATTAACGGCGAGAAAATGAATTCTTGGACAGACGTCGTTCAAACAGTTCAAAAGAACCCTGAGAAAAAAATGAATGTCGTCATTGACCGAGACGGCAAAGAAAGTACTGTGCAGGTTGTACCAGAAGCTGTGAAAGCTGACGGAAAAAGCATTGGCCGTTTCGGATCATATCCGCCAACGGAAAATGGATTTTTGAAAGTCATTTCATCTTCAGGCACAACTGTCATTTCAACGGCAGGTCTGATCTTAACGAACTTGCAAAAAATTGTCACAGGACAATTTTCACTAGATATGTTAGCAGGTCCTGTTGGAATTTATGACATGACAGGAGAAGTAGCCAAACAAGGTGTGTTAACATTAATGCAGTTTGCGGCGTTCCTCAGTATCAACCTAGGCATCGTGAATTTGTTACCGATTCCTGCATTAGACGGAGGACGTTTACTATTCTTATTTGTTGAAGCCATTCGCGGTAAACCAATTAATCGTGAGAAAGAAGCACTTGTTGTCTTTATTGGTGTTGCTTTCCTCATGCTGTTAATGTTAGTGGTAACGTGGAATGACATCCAGCGGTTATTTTTATAAAAACCATTCTCTCTTGTTTCTCATTCCGGGAAACAAGAGTTTTTGTGAGAAGTCCTATTTCATAAATGAGGTGTAACGACATGAGACAATCCCTGACTTTCATTCCAACTCTTCGAGAGGTGCCGGCAGATGCTGAGGCAAAAAGCCATCAACTCTTAGTAAGAGCTGGATTTATTAGACAAAATACAAGTGGAATCTATCATTATCTGCCGCTTGCGCATAAAGTCATTCAGCATATTCAATCCATCGTCCGCAAGGAAATGGAAAAGGCAGGCGCAGCTGAGCTGTTAATGCCAGTGCTTCAGCAGGCAGAAATGTGGCAAGAGTCAGGAAGATGGTATACATACGGTCCAGAACTGATGCGTATGAAGGATCGCCATGGCCGCGAATTTGCGCTTGGTCCAACCCATGAAGAAGTGATTACATCACTAGTACGCAGCGAAGTGAAATCGTATAAGAAGCTACCTTTAACTCTATATCAAATTCAATCAAAATTCCGTGATGAACAGAGACCACGCTTTGGACTGCTGCGCGGACGTGAATTTATTATGAAGGATGCATACTCATTCCATTCTTCACCAGAAAGCCTTGACGAGACATACAACAAAATGTTTACAGCTTACTCTAATGTGTTCTCAAAAGTGGGTCTCAACTTTAGACCAGTCATTGCAGATTCTGGGGCAATGGGCGGAAAAGATACACATGAGTTCATGGCACTCTCAGAGGTCGGAGAGGATACCATCGCTTATTCTGATACTTCCTCATATGCTGCAAACATTGAAATGGCTGAGGCTGTATATCACGGAGAAGAAGCAAATCCTGTGGACTTCAAAGAGCTTGAAAAAGTCCACACGCCGCAAGCGAAAACAATTCAAGATGTGGCTGGATTATTAGAAGTTGATCCTTCTGCATGCATGAAATCTGTTTTGTTTAAAGCAGACGATGCGTATGTTCTCATCCTTACTAGAGGCGATCATGAAGTAAATGATGTGAAAGTGAAAAACTTAGTAGGAGCACAGCTTGTTGAACTAGCATCACGCGAAGAAGTGCTAGAAGTCATTGGAACTGAGCCTGGATTTGTTGGACCTGTTAAACTGGAAGCAGAAGTCGATATTTATGCGGACCTTGCTGTGAAGGGAATGACAAATGCAGTCGCTGGTGCAAATGAAGCGGATTATCACTATGTCAATGTCAACCCTGCACGTGATGTGTCAGTGAAAGAATTCACAGATCTTCGCTTGATTCAAGAAGGAGATGTTTCTCCAGACGGGGAAGGCACCATCCAGTTTGCAAAAGGGATTGAAGTAGGACAAGTCTTTAAACTCGGCACTCGTTATTCTGAGTCAATGGATGCAACGTACCTTGATGAGAATGGACGGGCGCAGCCAATGATTATGGGCTGCTATGGCATCGGCATCTCTAGAACTCTTTCAGCGATTGTTGAACAGCATCATGATGAGAAAGGAATCATTTGGCCGGAAACAGTGGCACCATATGACCTTCACCTTCTTGCATTAAATATGAAAAACGATGCGCAAAAAGAACTGGCTGAAACGTTGTACGAGCGCTTAGAAGATGAAGGCTTTGACGTACTTTTCGATGACCGCCAGGAGCGTGCAGGAGTGAAATTTGCAGACAGTGATTTAATTGGACTGCCAATTCGCATTAGCTGCGGTAAACGTTCAGAAGAAGGTATTGTTGAAGTGAAGTTTAGAAAATCAGGTGAATCACATGAAGTATCTGTTGATGATCTGATTTCATTTATACGCCAAGCATAAAACGAACAAAAAAATGAAGGTACCTCCTGTAGAAAAGAGGTACCTTTCTGATTGACAAAAGGAGGGTCCTGTCTTGGATGAACAATTACCGATCACACGGCGGCAATTTCATATATTACTCAATCAGATTCAAATGACAGATGATGACCTCAGTCGTTACTTTGAAGAAGGAGAAATCGTCAAATTGACGGTGCACAAAGCGACGAAAACATGGCATTTCCTTTTTAAATTTAAGGCTCTTTTGCCTTACAAAGTATACGCCATGTTTCTCAGCAGACTGACAAATGCATTTTCTCATATTGCACAAATTACTTGTACGATTGAAGTGAGTGATCCGCACATCTCTGAAGATCTCGTACAATCGTACTGGTCACATTGTGTGGAAGAACTTCAAGGAATTTCTCCCCCAATCATCAGTTTGCTTCAGCAGCAAAAACCATCGCTGTCTGGCCATAAAATCATCATTAAAACGAAAAGCGAAACAGAGGCACTCGCTATTAAGAAGAAGTACAGCCCGATGCTCCAGGCCGCATTTAAACAAGTAGGTTTTCCAGAGCTGCAATTCGATACAGAAATTTTTGTATCAGATCAAGAGATTCAGAAGTTCAGAGAACAAAAGCTTGCTGAAGATCAAGAAAGAGCCATGCAAGCCCTCACTGAGATGGAGAAGAAAGAAAGTGAGGAGCAGGATGAAGCTCCATCAGGCCCTCTGATGATTGGCTATCAAATCAAAGACAATGAAGAAATTCGTACGCTTGACAGTATCATGGACGAGGAAAGAAGAATCACCGTTCAAGGCTACGTATTCGATGCAGAAACGCGTGAGCTGAAAAGCGGGAGAACGCTTTGTATCTTTAAGATCACTGATTATACAAATAGTATATTGATCAAAATGTTTGCAAGAGAAAAAGAAGATGCTCAGCTGATGAAATCATTGAAAAAAGGCATGTGGGTGAAAGCAAGAGGAAGCATTCAAAATGATACGTTTGTCAGAGATCTTGTCATGATCGCTAATGATGTCAATGAAATGAAACCGCAGCTGAAAGAAGATACAGCACCTGAGGGTGAAAAGCGTGTGGAGCTTCATTTACATTCACCTATGAGCCAAATGGATGCTGTCACTGGCATCGGCAGGCTTGTTGAACAAGCAAAAAAATGGGGACATGAAGCCATTGCCCTGACAGATCATGCCGTTGTACAATCCTTCCCGGATGCGTATGCAGCAAGTAAAAAGCATGGCATCAAAATGATGTACGGTGTGGAAATCAATTTAGTGGACGACGGGGTACCGATTGCATATAACCCAGAGCACCGCTTGTTAGAGGATGCGACATATGTCGTATTTGACGTAGAGACAACTGGACTTTCAGCCGTTTATGACACGATCATTGAGCTGGCAGCAGTGAAAATCAAAGGCGGGGAAATCATTGACCGCTTTGAGGCGTTTGCAAATCCCCATCACCCGTTATCAGCGACAACCATCGAATTAACAGGTATCACCGATGATATGGTGAGAGATGCACCAGATGTCGTCGACGTCGTACGGGATTTCAAAGAATGGATTGGACAAGATATTCTTGTTGCGCACAATGCGAGCTTTGATATGGGCTTTTTAAATGCAGCGTATAAACGCCTCTTAAAAACAGATAAAGCGTCAAACCCTGTCATTGATACACTTGAACTTGGCCGTTTCCTTTACCCAGAATTTAAAAATCACCGGCTGAACACCCTCTGTAAAAAGTTTGATATTGAACTAACGCAGCATCACCGGGCGATTTATGATGCAGAGGCGACAGGCTATCTCATGCTGAAGATGCTAAAAGATGCGGCTGAAAAAGAGATTGCCTATCACGATCAATTGAATGAAAACATGGGGCAGTCGAATGCTTACCAGCGCTCACGTCCTTACCATGCAACTTTGATTGCTCAAAATGAGACAGGTCTTAAGAATTTATTTAAGCTTGTTTCACTTTCTCATATTCATTATTTCTACCGTGTCCCGCGTATTCCACGCTCCCAGCTTGAGAAATATCGAGAAGGTTTAATTGTTGGGTCTGCTTGTGATAAGGGTGAGGTATTTGAAGGAATGATGCAAAAGTCACCTGATGAGGTGGAAGACATTGCAGCATTTTATGACTATTTAGAGGTACATCCGCCAGAAGTGTATCAGCACCTGCTGCAGCTTGAGCTAGTTCGAGATGAACGTGCGTTAAAAGAAATCATCACAAACATTGTCAAACTTGGCGAAAAGCTGAATAAACCAGTTGTGGCGACTGGGAATGTACATTACCTGCATCCAGAAGACAAAATTTATCGTAAAATCTTAATTTCATCACAAGGTGGAGCGAATCCGCTGAACCGACATGAACTGCCAAAAGTTCATTTTAGAACGACAGATGAAATGCTTGAAGCGTTCTCCTTCCTAGGAGACGAAAAAGCGAAAGAGATCGTCGTAACAAATACGCAAAAAGTATCTGAGATGGTCGAAAGCATTAAACCTATCAAAGATGATCTTTACACACCAAAAATTGAAGGTGCAGATGAAGAAATACGGGAAATGAGCTATCAAATGGCGCGCAGTATCTACGGAGATGACCTGCCGAAAATCGTAGAAGACCGCATTGAGAAAGAATTAAAAAGTATTATCGGTCATGGTTTCGCCGTTATTTACTTAATCTCTCATAAGCTCGTAAAAAAATCACTTGATGATGGATATCTTGTTGGTTCAAGGGGATCTGTCGGATCATCTCTTGTTGCGACATTAACAGAGATTACTGAAGTAAATCCACTTGCACCTCATTATGTATGCCCAAGCTGTAAGCACTCTGAGTTCTTTAATGACGGATCTGTTGGTTCAGGCTTTGACCTTCCAGATAAAGACTGTCCTGAATGTGGAACGCCGTATAAAAAAGACGGACATGATATTCCGTTTGAAACGTTCTTAGGTTTTAAAGGAGACAAAGTCCCTGATATTGACTTGAACTTCTCAGGTGAATATCAGCCGATAGCGCATAACTATACGAAAGAGTTGTTCGGAGAAGAGTATGTATACCGAGCAGGGACGATTGGTACCGTTGCAGAAAAAACAGCATACGGTTACGTGAAAGGCTATGCAGGGGATCATAACCTTCATATGAGAGGTGCTGAAATCGACCGGCTTGTACAAGGCTGTACAGGGGTAAAACGGACAACGGGCCAGCATCCAGGCGGGATTATCGTTGTGCCGGATTATATGGACATTTACGATTTCTCACCTATTCAATACCCAGCAGATGCGACAGGTTCTGATTGGAAGACGACACATTTTGATTTCCATTCGATTCACGATAACTTGCTCAAGCTGGATATTCTTGGGCACGATGATCCAACGGTCATTCGTATGCTTCAAGATTTAAGCGGAATCGATCCAAAAACGATTCCAACAGATGACCCTGAAGTCATGAAGATTTTCCAAGGGACAGAGCCGCTAGGTGTAACAGAAGAGCAAATAGGCTGTAAAACAGGTACACTCGGTATCCCGGAATTTGGAACAAGATTTGTTCGGCAAATGCTAGAGGATACAAAACCAACGACCTTCTCAGAGCTTGTTCAGATTTCTGGACTCTCACACGGTACGGATGTATGGCTCGGAAACGCACAAGAGCTCATTCACAATAAAACGTGTGAACTAAGTGAAGTCATTGGGTGCCGTGATGATATTATGGTCTATCTCATCTATCAAGGCTTAGAGCCGTCACTTGCCTTTAAAATCATGGAATCTGTTCGTAAAGGAAAGGGACTTCCTCCTGAATGGGAAGAAGAAATGAAGAATAATAATGTACCAAACTGGTATATTGATTCTTGTAAAAAGATCAAATACATGTTCCCTAAAGCCCACGCGGCTGCTTATGTATTGATGGCTGTTCGTATTGCTTATTTCAAGGTGCATCATGCACTCCTGTACTATGCGGCTTACTTTACCGTTCGTGCGGATGACTTTGATATTGAAACGATGACAAAAGGATCGAATGCGATTCGAGCCGTTATGGATGATATTAATTCAAAAGGTTTAGATGCATCACCGAAAGAAAAGAACCTATTAACTGTACTAGAGCTTGCCCTTGAAATGTGCGAAAGAGGCTACCATTTCAAAAAAGTTGACCTCTATCGCTCAAGTGCAACAGAGTTTATCATTGATGGAGACGGACTAATTCCACCATTCAACTCGATCCCTGGACTCGGAACAAACGTTGCGTTAAATATTGTTCGCGCGCGGCAAGATGGGGAATTCCTTTCAAAAGAAGATTTACAAAAGCGTGGAAAAGTCTCAAAGACTATTCTTGAGTATTTAGATCGTCAAGGCTGTTTAGAAGCACTTCCTGATCAAAATCAGCTTTCTTTATTCTAATGTGATGAATAAGAGCGCCCTTAAAAGGGCGTTCTTTTCTATGTATACAATAATATTATTATGTTAACTAATAAAGATTTTTCATCAACTGGAATTATTTTCATATCCATTCATATATCTTGATTTAGCGTGATGTTTTAAGAGAAGAGATTGTATGTCATTCTTTCTACCCAAATAGAGCTCAAAAGAGAATTTCGCCGTCTGAAATGTTCTTAAGCGACATATGATCATTCTGGGTACAGTCAGAAGGAGAATCAAGAGAAAACTTCGATGAGCGTAAAGCTGATTGCTGTTTACTATGCTTATTTTTGAAACATATTTGATTCTTTTCAAAACTGTACAGATCACGAAACGAAGTATCAAAAGGAGGCGGTGCGTCTATTGATCAATGTTTCACTAAAAAGAAGGGGTGAGCAATAGAGAAATGGCATCTTACAACTATGTAGAGGTTTTACAAAAATCCATGCTTTTTTATGAAGCGCAGCGGTCAGGCCGGCTTCCGGAAAACAATCGTCTTAACTGGCGGGGAGATTCTGGGCTAGAGGACGGGAAGGATGTTGGGCATGATTTAACTGGCGGCTGGTATGATGCAGGAGATCATGTGAAATTTGGACTTCCGATGGCTTATTCAGCAGCCGTGCTTGCATGGACAGTATATGAATACCGGGAAGCTTATGAAGAGGCGGAGCTGCTTGATGAGATACTAGATCAAATCAAGTGGGCAACGGATTATTTTTTGAAAGCACATACGGGCCCGAATGAATTTTGGGCGCAAGTAGGTGATGGAAATGCTGATCATGCTTGGTGGGGACCAGCAGAAGTGATGCCGATGAACCGGCCAGCTTTTAAAATTGATGAACATTGTCCTGGAACAGAAGTAGCTGCACAAACTGCGGCGGCTTTAGCAGCAGGTTCTATCATTTTTAAAGAAACAGATGCGTCTTATGCGGCAAAGCTTTTGACGCACGCTAAACAGCTATATGCATTTGCTGACAAGTATCGCGGCAAATATTCAGATTGTGTCACCAATGCGCAGCCATTTTACAACTCCTGGAGCGGCTATGTTGACGAACTGATTTGGGGCGGAATCTGGCTGTACTTGGCGACAAATGAAGAAACTTATTTAAACCAAGCATTAAAAGCGGTAGAGGAATGGCCGGAGGATTGGGATTATACGTTTACCATGTCATGGGACAATACTTTTTTTGCTTCACAAATCTTACTTGCAAGAATCACGAAAGAGAACAGATTTATAGAATCCACTGAGCGCAATCTTGATTACTGGACCACAGGCCTCGTTCAAAATGGAAAAGTAGAAAGAATCACCTATACGCCTGGTGGTTTGGCATGGCTAGATCAATGGGGTTCACTTCGTTATGCCGCCAATGCAGCATTTTTAGCCTTTGTTTATGCTGATTGGGTATCTGATCAAGAAAAGAAGAATCGATACCAATCGTTTGCGATCAAGCAAACTCACTATATGTTAGGTGATAATCCGCTGAATAGAAGCTACGTCGTTGGGTTTGGCCAGAATCCGCCGAAGCACCCGCACCATCGTACTGCACATGGCTCATGGTCTAACCAGCTGACAATCCCTCCAAATCACCGGCACACACTTTATGGAGCGCTTGTTGGAGGTCCTAATGCACAGGATCAATATGACGATGACATCTCTGATTATATATCTAACGAAGTGGCGACTGATTATAATGCCGCCTTTACTGGAAATATCGCCAAAATGGTGCAGCTCTTTGGTCAAGGCCAATCAAAGCTGCCAAATTTCCCGCCTAAAGAACAGGTGGAGGATGAGTTCTTTGTAGAGGCAGCTGTGATGCATAACGATACAACATCTACTCAAGTGAAAGCAGTGCTGTACAACAGGTCCGGCTGGCCGGCAAGAACCAGTCAAACACTCTCCTTCAGATATTACGTTAATCTGAGCGAGGTCTTTGCAAAGGGATTGACTGAAAAGGATATTCAGGTGACAGCAGCCTACAATGAAGGCGCTTCCTTATCGCCTTTAAAGGTATATGACGCATCAGCTCGCGTCTATTTTGCAGAAATTGATTTTACCGGCGTAGCTATTTCTCCTAGAGGAGAATCTGAGCATAAGAAGGAAATACAATTTCGAATATCTGCTCCAAATGGATCGAATATATGGGATGCCTCAAATGATTATTCCTATCAAGGATTAACATCCACTATGCAAAAAACAACGAAGATTCCTGTCTTTGACGATGGTGCTTTAGTATTTGGCACACTTCCAGACAAATAAAAATCAACGATTTTATTGAAAGGGTGAAGGTCTTGTCAAATAAAGAACGGTTTTTAACGCTTTATCATCAAATCAAAAGCGATGCGAATGGATATTTTTCACCAGAAGGAATTCCGTATCATTCAATCGAGACGCTCATTTGCGAAGCGCCTGATTACGGACATATGACAACTTCAGAAGCGTATAGCTATTGGCTATGGCTTGAGGTACTGTACGGACATTACACAGGGGATTGGAGCAAATTAGAGGCAGCTTGGGACAATATGGAGAAGTACATCATCCCAGTCAATGAAGATGGACATGATGAGCAGCCGCATATGAATGCTTATAATCCGTCCAGTCCAGCCACATATGCAGCAGAGAAACCATTTCCGGATCAATACCCAAGCCAATTAACCGGTGCCCGTCCTGCTGGTCAAGATCCAATTGATGGTGAATTAAAATCAACCTATGGATCGAATGAAACGTATTTAATGCACTGGCTCCTTGACGTAGATAACTGGTATGGCTATGGGAACTTGCTCAACCCATCACATACAGCCGCATATGTGAACACATTCCAGCGTGGTCCACAGGAATCTGTATGGGAGTCCATCCCTCATCCATCACAAGACGATAAATCTTTTGGTAAGCCGAATGAAGGCTTTATGAGCTTGTTCACAAAAGAAAATCAAGCTCCAGCTGCTCAGTGGCGTTATACGAATGCAACAGATGCTGATGCACGTGCGATACAAGCGATGTATTGGGCGAAGGAGCTCGGCTATAATCAGTCAGCTTATCTTGATAAAGCGAAAAAAATGGGGGATTTCCTTCGTTACGGCATGTACGATAAATATTTTCAAACGATTGGAAGCGGGAAGCAGGGGAATCCGTATCCTGGAAACGGAAAGGGTGCCTGTCATTACTTAATGGCTTGGTATACCTCTTGGGGCGGAGGACTTGGGGAGTATGCAAACTGGTCATGGCGTATTGGAGCGAGCCATTGTCATCAGGGATATCAAAATCCTGTCGCTGCTTATGCTTTATCCTCAGATAAAGGAGGCTTAAAGCCATCTTCTGCTACCGGGGCAAGCGATTGGGAAAAAACTTTAAAGAGACAGCTTGAATTTTACGTATGGCTTCAATCGAAAGAAGGAGCCATAGCAGGAGGCGCAACCAATAGCTGGAATGGAGACTATAGCGCTTATCCGGCGGGAAGAAGTACTTTTTACGATATGGCATATGAAGATGCGCCTGTTTACCTTGATCCACCATCAAATAACTGGTTTGGAATGCAGGCGTGGCCAATGGAGCGCGTAGCAGAGCTTTATTATATTTTTGTCAAAGATGGCGACAAAACATCTGAAAATGTCCAAATGGCCAAATCTGCCATAACAAAATGGGTCAACTATGCATTAGATTATATTTTTATCGGCAGCCGTCCTGTGTCGGATGAAGAGGGTTATTTCTTAGATGAGCAAGGACAGAGAATTCTAGGAGGAACAAATGTTTCGGTTGCTACAACAAGTGCGCCTGGAGAGTTTTGGCTACCTGGAAATATTGCTTGGAGCGGACAGCCTGATACTTGGAATGGATTCCAGTCTGCAACAGGAAATCCAAATTTAACAGCTGTCACAAAAGATCCAACTCAGGATACAGGCGTATTAGGGAGTCTTGCCAAAGCTTTGATTTTCTTTGCTGCAGCCACAAAGCTGGAAACAGGTGATTATACAGCGCTTGGTGCAAGAGCGAAAGATGCAGCCGCGCAGCTTCTAGAGGTTGCATGGAATTACAATGATGGCGTCGGCATAGTGACCGAGGAAGATAGAGAAGACTATGACCGTTTCTTTAGAAAAGAAGTGTATTTTCCAAATGGATGGAACGGGACATTTGGTCAAGGAAATCAGATTCCTGGAGCCAGCACCGTTCCTTCTGACCCGCAGCGAGGAGGGAATGGGGTCTATACGAGTTTTGCTGACCTTCGTCCGAAGATTAAACAAGATCCAGCGTGGTCTTCACTCGAAAGTAAATATCAGTCTTCATTTAATGAAGCTACAGGCAAATGGGAGAATGGCGCACCAGTTTTCACTTATCACCGCTTCTGGTCTCAAGTGGATATGGCCACTGCCTATGCTGAATATCATCGTCTGATCAACTAAGAGATCAAAGGTCAAATTCAAGCTGTCGGCTTCTAGCCGGCAGTTTGAATAGAAAATATCAAGAATCCAATGAAGATAAGGGTGAGTTTATATGGTCAAAGAAAGAAGTTTTCTTCATCATTCATTCAATAGGGGCGAAAATGGACAGGACAGTCTGATGTGGAAAAAAGAGGCGGATGATCGAATCTCAGAGCATAGACAAAGAGATCTTGTGATCAACGTAACAAACGGTGAAAAAAAGCCAATAGCAGGTATAGAGGTTGAAATAAAGCAAATCAGACATGAATTCGCCTTTGGTTCAGCGATGAATGATCAAGTGTTATTTAATCAACAATATGCTGATTTTTTCGTGAAGTATTTTAATTGGGCTGTTTTTGAAAATGAGGCAAAATGGTATGCGAATGAGCCACAAAGAGGGAGAATCACCTACGAAAAAGCAGATGCGATGCTGAATTTTGCAGATCGACATCAGCTTTCAGTGAGAGGGCACGCTTTGTTTTGGGAGGTAGAGGATGCGAATCCAAGCTGGCTAAGGTCACTGCCAAATCATGAAGTATATGAAGCCATGAAAAACCGGCTTGAGCATGCGGGCAATCACTTTAAGGGAAGGTTCCGTCATTGGGATGTAAACAATGAAATGATGCATGGTTCATTTTTTAAAGATCGCTTTGGGAAAAATATTTGGAAGTGGATGTATGAAGAAACGAAAAAAATTGACCCTCAAGCACTATTGTTTGTGAATGATTATAATGTGATCTCATATGGTGAACACCATGCCTATAAAGCGCATATCAATGAACTGCGTCAGTTAGGCGCACCTATTGAGGCGATTGGGGTTCAAGGCCATTTTGAAGAACGGGTCGATCCAGTCATTGTCAAAGAGAGACTCGATGTGCTTGCTGAGCTAGGTCTTCCAATATGGGTCACAGAGTACGATTCGGTTCACCCTGACCCTAATCGAAGAGCGGATAACCTGGAAGCTTTATATCGCGTCGCATTTAGTCATCCAGCCGTAAAAGGAGTGCTGATGTGGGGATTTTGGGCAGGAGCCCATTGGAGAGGGGAAAATGCAGCCATCGTGAATTATGATTGGTCTTTAAATGAAGCAGGAAGACGTTATGAAAAGCTTCTAAATGAGTGGACGACCCAAAGAATTGAAAAAACAGATGCTAATGGCCATGTGAGATGTCCAGCATTTCACGGAACATATGAGGTTCGAATCGGTAAAGAAAGTAAAATGTTGAAACAGCAGACGATTGAACTTGATTCAAATGAACAAACACCGTTTCAACTAGACGTGATCCTGCCTCAAGAAGGATAGAGATAGATTGTGAGGAGAATGTAAATGAAAAAGTGGGCTCAAAGAGTATCTTGCTTCATACTTGTGGCCGCTATATGGTCCGGCTGGTTTTCGCTTACGATTAAAGCGGCCGCTTATGTGCAGACGTCTGGTACACAATTTACGCTGAACAATCAACCATTTTACTTCGCCGGCACAAATAATTACTATTTCCATTACAAATCTAAAAAAATGGTAGATGCTGTGTTCGATGATATGAAAGCAATGAATTTAAAGGTCATACGGATTTGGGGCTTTCACGACGGGGCCCCTCAAGAAAACTCAGTCTTACAATCTAGTCCAGGGGTCTATGAAGAATCGGGATTTCAAAAACTAGATTATGCCATTTATAAAGCAGGAAAGGAAGGAATAAAGCTTGTCATCCCACTAGTGAACAATTGGGATGACTTCGGCGGTATGAATCAATATGTGAAGTGGTTCGGGGCAGGATCGCATGATGCCTTTTATACAGATCCTCGTATTCAAAAGGCTTACAAAAATTATGTCCGCTATGTATTAGAAAGAACCAATACGTATACAGGTGTTCAATATAAAGACGATCCAGCTATTATGACGTGGGAATTAGCCAACGAGCCGCGGATGCAGTCAGATCCAACGGGAAATGGACTAGTCAAATGGGCAGATGAAATGAGTACATGGATCAAATCGCTTGATCGTCACCACCTTGTTGCAGTAGGAGATGAAGGATTCTTTCGTATACCAGGACATGAAGATTGGTTTTACGGAGGAGGGGAAGGCGTCGATTGGGACCGTCTAACATCTCTTCCTAATATCGATTATGGAACCTATCATCTGTACCCAGACCATTGGAACAAGTCTGCTGTCTGGGGAGTGAAATGGATCGAAGACCATATCACCCGCGGAAATTCAATCGGAAAACCAGTTGTGCTAGAAGAGTTTGGCTACCAAAATCAATCAGCTCGTCCAGACGTATATCAAAGCTGGCTGTCAGCGGTAGAGCGGCTTGGAGGAGCTGGCAGTCAATTTTGGATTTTAACAAGCATTCAGGATGATGACTCGCTTTATCCGGATTATGACGGATTCCGCATCATAAAAGGGAGCAGGGAGGCAGCACTTATCAGTGAACATGCGAAAAGAATGAATGAAAAAAACCGATGATGAATGCCTGCTGAATAAGGAACTTCATTTGCATAAAAAAATTGGATATGGTATAGTTTTTATGGAAATGCTAACGATTACCGAGACAAGAGTGGGGAAACCCGCTCTTTTGTATTGAACAGGCAATTTTTGTCTCGACATTATTCATCCGTTTTCTGCTCCCCCTGCTCACATAAAGCAGGGTTTTTATGCAGAATGATTGATAAGAGCGTTTATCGAAAGCACAAGGAGGAAGAGAATGAGCAAAAAAGTAGTGGATGTCGTAAGCGAAATGGTGCAGCCAATTTTAGATGGCTTACAGCTTGAACTCGTTGATGTTGAATTTGTCAAAGAGGGTCAAAACTGGTTCCTTCGCGTGTTTATTGACTCTGATAAAGGTGTCGATATCGAAGAGTGTGCCAAAGTGAGCGAAGCCTTGAGCGAAAAGCTTGATGAGGCAGATCCGATTAGCCAAAACTACTTTCTTGAAGTGTCCTCTCCTGGAGCGGAGCGCCCATTAAAGAAAAAAGCTGATTTTGAAAAAGCACTTGGAAAAAATGTTTTCATGAAAACATATGAACCAATTGATGGTGAAAAAGCATTTGAAGGTGAGCTTACAAGCTTTGATGGTGAGATTGCAACAGTGACAGTGAAGATCAAGACAAGAAAGAAAGAGATCAATATTCCATACGAAAAAATAGCTAACGCAAGATTAGCAGTTTCGTTCAATTAACCTTTTCATTGATATAAGGGGGAACCATAAAAATGAGTAGTGAGTTGTTAGATGCCCTGACTGTTCTTGAGAAAGAGAAGGGTATTAGTAAAGAAATTATAATTGAAGCGATAGAAGCTGCACTCATTTCTGCATATAAGCGTAATTTTAATCAAGCACAAAATGTTCGTGTTGATTTAAACCGCGAAACGGGAACGATTCGTGTGTTCGCAAGAAAAGATGTTGTAGATGAAGTGTATGATTCTCGCCTTGAAATCTCTGTAGATGATGCAGCCAATATTAACCCGAATTACATGGTGGGTGACGTCGTTGAGATTGAAGTCACACCAAAAGACTTCGGACGCATTGCAGCTCAGACAGCGAAACAAGTTGTGACGCAGCGAGTGAGAGAAGCAGAGCGTGGTGTTATCTACACTGAGTTTATCGACCGCGAGGAAGACATTATGACGGGAATCGTTCAGCGAATTGACAGTAAATTCATTTACGTGTCACTTGGCAAAATCGAAGCCCTTCTTCCTGTCAATGAACAAATGCCAAATGAAGAATACAAACCTCATGACCGCATTAAAGTGTTCATTACAAAAGTAGAAAAAACAACAAAAGGGCCACAAATTTATGTGTCTAGAACACATCCAGGTCTTTTAAAGCGTTTATTTGAAATTGAAGTACCAGAAATTTATGATGGTACTGTAGAGCTTAAATCGGTTGCTAGAGAAGCTGGAGACCGTTCTAAAATATCTGTTCGTACAGATGATCCTGATGTTGATCCAGTTGGCTCCTGTGTTGGACCAAAAGGTCAGCGTGTACAAGCAATTGTCAATGAGCTAAAAGGCGAAAAAATTGACATTGTCCATTGGTCTAATGACCCGGTTGAATTTGTTGCCAATGCGCTGAGTCCATCAAAAGTACTTGATGTCATTGTGAATGAAGAAGACAAGGCGACAACAGTCATTGTCCCTGATTATCAGCTGTCATTAGCGATTGGTAAAAGAGGTCAAAATGCTCGTCTTGCAGCGAAGCTGACCAGCTGGAAAATTGACATTAAAAGCGAAACAGATGCAAGGGAACTCGGTATTTTCCCAAGAACTGAAGACTCTGAATCTCTTTTCTTAGAGGCTGAACCAGTAGCTGAGGAATCTGACGAATAAGAGGTGATATAAAAGGTGAAAAGCCGAAAAAAAATCCCGCTTAGAAAATGCGTCGTGACGGGAGAAATGAAACCAAAGAAAGAACTGATCCGTGTTGTTCGTTCGAAAGAAGGAGAAGTGTCAGTTGACGCTACTGGAAAAATGAACGGACGCGGAGCTTACCTTTCTCTCGATAAAGAAACCATTCTTGCGGCAAAGAACAAACGCAGTTTACAGCAGCAATTTCAGACACAGATTGACGAACACATATTTGAAGAATTACTAGAACTAGCTGAAAAGGTGAAAAAACCTAATGAATGAATCTGAATGGTATCCTTTGCTTGGTCTAGCAAATCGAGCTCGTAAAGTCGTGTCAGGAGAAGATCTGGTGATCAAAGAAATTAGACATGCGCGTGCTAAGCTGGTTCTTCTTGCAGCAGATGCCTCACCTAACACAGAAAAAAAGGTATCTGACAAATGCAAATTTTATAATGTTCCGGTTAGAAAAGTTGAAGACCGTTCCGTTCTCGGACGTTCTATTGGGAAAGAAGCTCGCGTAGTTGTCGCTGTCACTGACCAAGGCTTCGCTAAGAAGCTCATAAGCTTGCTCGATTAATTTATTTGGGGGTGAACGAATGGCTAAAGTGAGAGTATATGAATACGCAAAAGCCATAGATGTTTCAAGTAAAGATATTATAGCAGCGCTTAAGGATATGAACGTGGAAGTGAACAACCACATGGCGACGCTTGAAGACGACACTGTGAAAAAGCTAGACGCTATCTATAAAAAAGCCAAAGCAAAAGAGACAGCTAACGAGAAACCCGCAGAACAAAAAAAACAATCATCTAACAAAAACAATGATAGAAAGAAGAATGACGTGCAGAATAATCAATTTAATAAAAACAAAAAAAACAACAACCAAAACAAAAACAAAAATAAACGCGGTGGAAATAACAAACCGCAGCATCAGCAAGCTAGACCTGTGAAGCCTAAAAAAGAGCTTCCTGAAAAAATTGAATTTACAAATTCAATGACTGTCGGCCAGCTGGCTGATGAGCTTGGAAAAGAAACAGCTGAAATCATCAAAAAGCTGATGATGCTTGGTGTCATGGCAACGATCAACCAAGAACTTGACAAAGATACAGTTGAATTAATCGCTTCTGAATATGGTGTTCCAGTAGAGGAAGTCATTATTTTAGAAGAAACTGAACTTGAAAAGTATGAAGTTGAAGATAAAGAAGAAGATATGCAAGTACGCCCTCCAGTTGTAACGATCATGGGACACGTTGACCACGGGAAAACAACTCTTCTTGACAGCATTCGTAAGACAAAAGTCGTCGAAGGCGAAGCAGGTGGAATCACGCAGCATATCGGTGCATACCAAATCGAAGAAAATGGCAAAAAAATTACGTTCCTTGATACACCTGGACACGCAGCATTTACAACGATGCGTGCACGTGGTGCCGAAGTAACGGATACGACAATTCTGGTCGTTGCAGCAGATGATGGTGTCATGCCGCAAACAATTGAAGCGATTAACCATGCGAAAGCGGCAGAAGTGCCAATCATTGTCGCTGTCAATAAAATTGACAAACCAACAGCAAACCCTGACCGCGTGATGCAGGAATTAACTGAGCATGGTCTTGTACCAGAAGCTTGGGGCGGGGAAACGATCTTCGTGCCACTATCTGCAAAAACAGGTGAAGGCATTGACGAATTGATCGAAATGATCCTTCTTGTCAGCGAAGTAGCAGAACTGAAAGCCAACCCAAATCGTGCGGCAAAAGGGACTGTTATCGAGGCTGAGCTTGATAAAGGAAGAGGTTCTGTTGCAACCCTTCTTGTTCAAACAGGTACACTTCATGTAGGTGACCCAATCGTTGTCGGAAATACCTTTGGCCGTGTACGTGCAATGGTTAATGACATCGGCCGCCGCGTGAAAACAGCTGGACCATCTACACCTGTTGAAATCACTGGTTTAAATGATGTACCAAATGCAGGGGATCAGTTCCTCGTGTTCAAAGATGAAAAAACAGCTCGTCAAGTCGGTGAGGCGCGTGCTTCTAAGCAGCTGGACGAACAGCGTTCAGACAAAGCAAAATTATCTCTAGACGACCTATTTGAGCAAATCAAACAAGGTGACGTAAAAGATATCAACTTGATCGTGAAAGCAGACGTACAAGGCTCTGCTGAAGCATTAACGGCAGCTCTACAAAAAATTGAAGTCGAAGGCGTAAAAGTGAAAATCATCCATACGGGTGTTGGAGCGATTACAGAATCAGACATCATTTTAGCAAGTGCTTCTAATGCCATCGTAATCGGCTTTAACGTACGCCCTGATGGAAATGCGAAGAGCACAGCTGAAACAGAGAACGTAGATATCCGTTTGCACCGCATTATCTATAAAGTCATCGATGAAATTGAAGCTGCGATGAAAGGAATGCTTGACCCTGAATATGAAGAAAAAGTCATCGGTCAAGTTGAAGTTCGTCAAACGTTCAAAGTATCTAAAATCGGTACAATTGCTGGCGGCTATGTAACTGAAGGAACGATTACAAGAGATAGCGGAATCCGCTTAATCCGTGACGGCGTCGTTATTTTCGAAGGCGAAGTTGACGTATTAAAACGATTTAAAGATGATGTGAAAGAAGTTTCACAAGGCTATGAATGTGGTATTACCATTAAGAAATACAATGATATCCGTGAAGGTGATGTTATGGAATCATTCGTTATGCAAGAAATCGAAAGAAAATGATCGGTTATACCGAATGTGAGTGTATGATCTATGATGCATCCTCACTGAAGGAAAAACGTGCGGTTCTTCAGCGTATATTGACAAGAACGCGTCATAAATTCAATGTAACCATTGCTGAAATGGATTACCAGGATACATGGCAGCGTACATCAATTGGAATCGCCGTGGTTTCCTCATCTCGGGTTCAAGTGGAAAAGGAACTTCAGCGTGTATTAAGCTTTATCGATTCTTTTCCAGAAATTGAACGAACGATCACGAAAACTGAGTGGTTTTAATTAGAGGTGATAAGATCATGAGTATGAGAGCAACCCGTGTGGGTGAGCAAATGAAAAAAGAATTGGGCGACATCCTAGGCAGAAAGCTAAAAGATCCAAGAATCGGCTTTTTGACTGTAACCGATGTCGAAGTATCCGGTGATTTGCAAATTGCCAAAGTCTACATTTCTGTTCTTGGCGACGAGAAGAAAAGAGAGGAAACCTTAAAAGGCCTTGCAAAGGCTAAAGGGTACATCCGCTCTGAAATTGGCAATCGAATCAGACTTCGCAAAACACCAGAACTTCATTTTGAATTCGACGAATCCGTAGATTACGGAAACCGAATTGAAAGCCTGATTGCTGAATTAAACACAAAAGATCACGAATAAGACGTTGAAATAAGGATAGGCGATGATCGTCTGTCCTTTTTCATCGTTTATGAAAGGAGAGAACGCAGATGATAAATGGTGTTCTTTTATTACATAAAGAAAGAGGCATGACCTCTCATGACTGTGTGTTTAAGGTAAGAAAAATCTTGCACACAAAAAAAGTCGGACATACAGGCACCCTCGACCCAGAGGTTTCAGGTGTTCTGCCTATTTGTATCGGAAGAGCAACGAAGATTGTAGAATACTTAACAGATAAATCGAAAACGTATGATGCAGAAATCACGATTGGTTTTTCTACAACAACAGAAGACCAAACAGGTGAGATCGTAGAAGAAAAAAAAGTGGAAAAACCGATCTCAGAAAAAGACATTGATGCGGCGCTGAAGCAGTTTGAAGGAACCATTGAACAAATTCCTCCCATGTTTTCTGCTGTGAAAATTGGCGGGAAAAAGCTCTATGAATATGCTAGAGAAGGTATTGAAATTGAACGGCCAAGCCGTGAAATTACCATTCACCGTATCGAGCGGACTACACCTGTCACATATGAGGATGGCAGCGTGTCATTTAGATTCACCGTACTATGCTCAAAGGGAACATATGTGAGAACATTAGCGGTTGATATCGGGAAGAAACTAGGGTTTCCAGCCCACATGTCACACCTCATTCGCACAGGGTCTGGTGATTTTACACTTGATGAATGTATCACGCTGGATGAGCTGCGAGAGATAAGCGAGGAAGGAACTGTAGATGAGCACCTTGTTCCGATCGAGCGTGCGCTCAATCATTTGCCGAAATGGGAGATAAATGATACATTAGCAAGTAAAGTGGAAAACGGTGCAGTCCTGCCAATGCCTGATGAATTTGCTCATTTCGCAGAGGAGGATCGTGTCGCTGTTTTTGCTCCTTCAGGTCGTTGTCTGGCGATATATATGAAGCACCCGACCAAACCGAACCTGATGAAGCCGGCGAAGATCTTATCTCAGGACAAGCAATCTTAAAGAAAAGGTGACATCTCGTGAAGACTATACATATTTCACACCCACATACATTGAATCAAAAGGATCAAGTCCCGTCTGTCATGGCTTTAGGGTACTTTGACGGTGTTCACCTCGGGCATCAAAAAGTCATTGATGAAGCAAGAAGCATTGCGAAAAAAGAAGGATTGGCCTTAGCGGTCATGACCTTTCATCCGCATCCATCACATGTTTTGCAAAAGGCACGGGAACCAAAAGACTTAATTACACCGCTTGAGGATAAAATTGATTTTATCAAGCAGCTGGGCGCTGACTATTTATACATCGTACAATTCAGCGAGAGCTTTGCAGCTCTATCTCCTCAAGAGTTTGTGGATCAATATTTGGATGAATTGAATGTGAAGCACGCAGTAGCGGGGTTTGATTTTACGTTTGGCCGTTTTGGTGCAGGCACAATGGAAACGTTTGATGAATATGGAAAAGGCCGTATCACGGCAACCATCGTCCCTAAGCTGTCCAATCAAGACCGAAAAGTCAGCTCCACTCTCATCCGTTCCGCATTAAAAAATGGGGATGTTGAATATGTGAGCGAGCTTCTAGGAAAACCTTATCAGCTTCGCGGCATTGTCATCCATGGAGACAAACGCGGACGGACGATCGGGTTTCCGACAGCTAATGTCGGCTTATCTGCTGAATACATTATTCCGCCAACAGGGGTATATGCTGTAAGAGCAGAAGTGAAAGGCAAAGTATATGACGGCGTTTGTAATGTTGGGTATAAACCAACGTTTTATGAAAAGCGACCTGATCAGCCTGCCATTGAAGTAAACCTCTTTGATTTTAACGAAGAAATATATGGCCAGCCGATTAAATTACAATGGTTCAAGCGCATACGCAGTGAACGTAAATTTAACGGAATTCAGGAGCTGACGGCTCAAATTAGTCAAGATAAAGAAGAAGCGATTCAGTTTTTTCAAGATCAACACAAGCAAACAAAAAAAATATAGAAAAACTGCTCTACCATTTGCAAATTCAGCATATTTTTAGTATGATAATTCCTGTAGCTTTAAAACCACTTACTTGGCAGGCCGACTTCACCGACGGTTGCGAGGTAGATGGGGCTAACATGATTTGGAGGTGAAACAGGATGGCAATTACTCAAGAGCGTAAAACGCAATTAATTAATGAGTTCAAAACACACGAATCTGATACTGGATCTCCAGAAGTTCAGATCGCTGTCCTAACAGAATCAATTAACAACTTGAACGAGCATTTACGTACTCATAAGAAAGATCACCACTCACGTCGCGGTCTTTTGAAAATGGTAGGTAGACGTCGTAATCTTCTTACGTATCTACGTAATAAAGACGTAACTCGTTACCGTGAGTTAATTAACAAACTAGGCTTACGTCGATAATCGTAAAAAGCGGGAGGATTCCCGCTTTTTTATCGTATAATCACTAATATTTTATGGTTAAAATGTTGAAAGAATGGCAAAAACCCTTCTACATACAGCTTTCACATTGATATGTGAAAATCATTTTGTTCATAATAAGAACTAACTAAAACTTTACGATAAGAGAGGAGTTTATCTCAGAATGGGACAAGAGAAACATGTCTTCACCATAGACTGGGCTGGACGTCAACTGACAGTTGAAACTGGCCAGCTTGCAAAGCAAGCAAACGGAGCGGTCCTCGTACGCTACGGAGATACAGCTGTGCTTAGCTCAGCAACAGCTTCTAAAGAACCAAAACCACTTGATTTCTTCCCGCTCACTGTGAACTACGAAGAAAGACTATACGCAGTAGGTAAAATTCCTGGCGGCTTCATTAAAAGAGAAGGCCGTCCAAGTGAAAAGGCGATCCTTGCAAGCCGCTTAATTGACAGACCAATTCGTCCGCTGTTTGCAGATGGATTTAGAAACGAAGTACAAGTTATTAGTATCGTCATGAGTGTGGATCAAGATTGCTCATCTGAAATGGCTGCAATGTTTGGCTCATCTTTAGCTTTATGTGTGTCTGACATTCCATTTGAGGGACCAATCGCCGGCGTTACAGTAGGACGAGTGGATGGAAAGCTGATCATTAACCCAAATGTGGAGCAGCTTGAACAAAGTGACATCAATCTTGTGGTTGCTGGAACAAAAGATGCGATCAACATGGTAGAAGCTGGTGCTGATGAAGTACCGGAAGAAACAATGCTTGAAGCGATCATGTACGGTCACCAAGAAATAAAACGCTTAATCGAATTCCAAGAAGAAATTGTGAAGGCAGTCGGTAAAGAAAAAATCGATATTCCTTTATATGAAGTAGATCAAACGTTAGCAGACGAAGTAAAAGCCCTTGCTGAAGCAGACCTGCTGAAAGCGATTCAAGTACATGAGAAGCATGCGCGTGAGGATGCAATCAGTGCTGTGAAAAAAGCTGTAGTCGAAAAGTTTGAAGCAGAAGAACGTGACGAAGCAACGATTAAACAAGCGAAAGATGTATTAAATAAGCTTGTCAAAAACGAAGTTCGCCGTCTGATCACTGAAGAGAAAGTACGTCCAGATGGACGCGGTGTAGATCAAATCCGCCCACTTTCTTCAGAAGTAGGACTCCTGCCAAGAACGCACGGTTCAGGCTTATTTACAAGAGGACAAACACAGGCGCTCAGTATTTGTACATTAGGTGCACTTGGCGATGTGCAAATTCTTGATGGTCTAGGTGTTGAAGAATCAAAACGCTTCATGCATCATTACAACTTCCCGCAATTCAGTGTTGGTGAGACAGGTCCAATGCGTGGTCCAGGCCGCCGTGAGATCGGACATGGCGCACTAGGTGAACGTGCACTAGAACCGGTGATTCCATCCGAAAAAGATTTCCCTTATACGGTTCGCCTTGTTTCAGAGGTATTAGAATCAAACGGGTCTACATCACAAGCAAGTATTTGCGCAAGCACACTTGCGATGATGGATGCGGGTGTTCCAATTAAAGCACCAGTTGCAGGGATTGCAATGGGACTTGTGAAATCAGGGGAATACTACACAGTGCTGACAGACATTCAAGGAATGGAAGATGCACTTGGAGATATGGACTTTAAAGTTGCAGGTACATCAAAAGGTGTCACAGCACTTCAAATGGACATCAAAATCGATGGTCTATCAAAAGACATCTTAGAAGAAGCTCTTCAACAAGCGAAAAAAGGAAGAATGGAAATCCTAGACAGCATGCTGTCAACGATTCCTGCTTCTAGAGGAGAATTGTCTCGTTATGCACCAAAAATCTTAACGATGACAATCAATCCGGATAAAATTCGCGATGTCATTGGACCAAGCGGTAAACAAATCAATAAAATCATTGAAGATACCGGTGTGAAAATCGATATTGAACAAGATGGTACAATCTTTATTTCTTCTACAGAAGAAGATATGAACCAAAAAGCGAAGAAAATCATTGAAGATCTTGTGAGAGAAGTTGAAGTAGGACAGCTTTACCTAGGTAAAGTCAAACGCATTGAAAAATTCGGTGCCTTCCTTGAAATCTTCAGTGGAAAAGATGGACTTGTTCATATTTCTGAGCTTGCGCTTGAGCGTGTGGGCAAAGTAGAAGATGTTGTGAAACTTGGCGATGAATTACTTGTCAAAGTCACTGAAATCGATAAACAAGGCCGTGTGAACCTTTCTCGGAAAGCTGTTTTACGTGAAGAAAAGGAAAAAGAAGAAAAGCAGTCTTAATGAGATCAAATAAAATGTGTTAGAAGCCAGGTATCCGTGCCAGGCTTCTTTCTTTTCTTGCGCTAACAATAGTTCTAGCTTGTTTCTCCCCATCATAATTTGTGGTAAAGGGGAGGGACAACCATTGAAAAAAACGTTACCATTCATTGTGTTTGTATTTTTACTGCTCGTGTCATATCAAACGATGAAGCAGCCGGCTGCTGTTACATATATTGAATCAATGAAAGAGCATGCCGAGGTAGCATCTGTTTCAAAAGATATTTTATATCAGGAGATTGAATCGAAGTCTTCTGACTATGAAGTAAAGGCGCAAAATGCTAAGATTGATAAAGTGTGGAAAAAGATACCTGGCTTAAATGGACAGACAGTTGATATCGATGCTTCTTATGAAAAAATGAAGAAACAAGGGTCATTCGATGAAAAGCTGCTTGTTTTGAATGAAACAAAACCATCTATTCATTTACATGAACTTGGTGCTGAGCCCATTTATAAAGGCCATCCAGATAAAAAAATGAATGCATTCCTCATCAACGTAGCTTGGGGTGACGAGCATTTAATCAACATGTTAAAGACGCTGGAAAAGCATCAAGTCAAGGCGACCTTTTTCTTAGAAGGCAAATGGGTGAAAAAAAGCACAGAGCTTGCTAAAAAAATCGTGGCAGATGGTCATGAAATTGGAAATCATTCATACAATCACCCAGATATGCGCACACTGACAAGAGAACGAGCATTAGAGCAGATAACGAAAACAAATCGCCAAATTGAAGAATCCCTTGGGAAGAAACCAAAATGGTTTGCGCCTCCAAGCGGCAGCTTTAAAGAAGAAACAGTTAAGCTTGCCAAACAAGAAGGCATGGAAACCATTATGTGGACAGTAGACACCATCGACTGGCAAAAGCCATCACCGGCTATTTTACAAAAGCGGGTGCTTGGGAAAATTCACAATGGGGCGATGATATTAATGCATCCAACAGATGCAACGGCGAAAAGTCTTGACGCACTTATCACTCAAATCAAGGAAAGAGGATATGAATTAGGGACGGTTTCTGACCTCCTAAGTGAAAAAAGACATCCGTGATGCGATCTGTTTGTTGAATAGGAGGAGCAAAACTTGGTCAAAACGTATACTTGCCAAAACGGAGTAAGAATTGTACTCGAAAACAATCCCACTGTAAGGTCTGTCGCAATTGGCGTCTGGATTGGAACAGGCTCTAGACATGAGACACCTGAAATTAATGGGATCTCACACTTTTTAGAGCATATGTTCTTTAAAGGGACAAAGACAAGATCTGCACGTGATATCGCAGAATCCTTTGACCGCATTGGTGGTCAAGTGAATGCCTTTACATCAAAAGAATATACTTGCTACTATGCAAAGGTGCTTGATTCACATGCTGGCTACGCCCTCGATGTATTAAGCGACATGTTCTTTCACTCTGCTTTTGATGAAGAAGAGCTGAAAAAAGAAAAAAATGTGGTGTATGAAGAAATTAAAATGTATGAGGATACACCTGATGACATCGTTCATGATTTATTAAGCAAAGCCATTTATGGTGAACATTCATTAGGATATCCGATTTTAGGAACAGAGGAAACACTTTCTACCTTTAACGGAGACTCACTTAGAAAATATATGGATGAATTCTACACGCCGGACCGCGTTGTGATCTCTGTTGCAGGGAACGTAGATGAGACCTTTATTCGTGAGGTTGAAAAGCTATTCGGCTCTTATGAAGGAAAAGGGAAAAAGCAGCCTGTCGAAGCCCCAGCATTTCATTATGACAAGCTCACACGCAAAAAGGAAACGGAACAAGCGCACCTATGCCTGGGCTTTAATGGCCTTCCAGCGGGAGATAAAGGCATCTATGACTTAATCGTCTTAAATAATGTTCTTGGCGGAAGCATGAGCAGCCGATTATTCCAGGATGTAAGAGAGGACAAAGGACTTGCTTATTCCGTCTTCAGCTATCACAGTTCATTTGCAGATAATGGAATGCTGACGATTTATGGCGGAACTGGAGCGAAGCAGCTAAACCTGCTTTCTGAGACCATTTTACAAACATTAGACGTCTTAAAGCGTGAGGGAATCACGCAGAAAGAACTAGAGAACTCTAAGGAGCAAATGAAAGGCAACCTTATGCTCAGCCTTGAAAGCACAAACAGCAAGATGAGCCGAAACGGTAAAAATGAACTGCTCCTTGGCAAACATCGGACACTCGATGAAATTATTGACGAAATCAACAGCGTCACATTAGACGGCGTGAATAACTTATCTAAACGCATCTTTACAGAAGATTACGCGCTCTCGCTTATTAGTCCGACGGGTGATCAGCCATCATAATGTAAACAACACGGCAGACTCAAAACAGTCTGCCGTTTTTATTGTAGGTAAAGAAGAAAGGGGTTCTGCTTTCATGGAACTTGAAAAACTGAAACAGCTTTCTCCACTTCTGACACAAACTATTTCCTTCCAACGAATGACATCTGGTTTTTCGGGAGATCGTACCTTTTTGGTTACAATATCATCTAGTGAAAAGATGGTGCTTAAATTATCGGACATTCAAACGTATTCCCGCTTTAAAAGAAAAGCATCAGTTCAGCGGAAGTTTAAAGATCGAGGGATTCTTTGTTCTGAATTGATTGAGATTGGAATAAGTGCTGAACTAAACTGTACCTATCGTATTTTCTCCTATATTGAAGGCGAGATTGGTAGAGATTCCATCCATCTACTCACGAATGAAGAGCAGTATGAGATCGGGAGGCGGGCAGGTAGAGAGCTAAGTTTGATGCATGCATGTCATGCACCTTCTCATGTTCGTCCATGGAATGAGAAGGTCATGGCAAAACATGAACGGTATGTACATGCTTATCAATCAAGTGGCTTGTCGTTTCCCAATGATCAGTTTGTATTAGATTTTATCAAGTCGCATGCTGATGATGTAAAAGAGAGACCTAACCAGTTCCAGCATGATGATTTTCATTTAGGGAATATCATCATACAAGGTAATCAGTATGCTGGTGTGATTGATTTCGATCAATCCGACTGGGGCGACCCGGTTCATGACTTTTATAAATTGTCCTTATTTAGTCGAGAAAGCAGCATTCCGTTTTCAGTTGGACAATTGGATGAATACCTAAGTAAGCAGTCCACAAATAATTTTTGGATTCTTTTTTCCATCTATACAGCAATGAGCTGCTTTTCCTCTATTGTCTGGACACTTTCCTATGATCCGGGACATGTAAAAGACATGTTGAACCGAGTGGAGAGAATGCTGACAGATCATAATTACTTTCATCAACTTAAGCCTATTTGGTATACCAACTCGCATCACATAACTTGAAAAGAGCAGGACGGTCTATTTCTTCCTTTTGATGCATATATGATACGGAAGGGAAGTGATGCGATTTTGAGGCTGAGTGAACTGTCGGGAAAAGAGATTGTCGATATTAAAAGAGCGGAGCGGCTTGGCGTGCTTGGACAAACTGATCTTGAAATCAATGAACAGGACGGTCAAATTACAGCACTCATTATACCTTCCGTGAAGTGGTTTGGCTTTCGAAAACAAGGAAATGACATCCGCGTCCCGTGGAATCACATTCAAAAAATAGGATCAGATATGATCATTCTCGATGTGCCTGAAGAACTTCAGCCGCACGGAGAAAAAGAGCACCCACAATAATGGGTGCTCTTTTTCTTTTCTCTCTCTGATTCGTTCACAGGCTGAATCCTCTCCTCATATGCTGAAAGGGAGATTCAGAAAATATTACAGACTTTTTTAAATAAAGAAGGTGAACGGTCAGTATGTTGAGCGGTTTAACGGTTGCGGTGATCGGGGGAGATGCAAGGCAGCTTGAAATTATTCGCAAGTTGTCACAGCAGCATGCCAAAGTGTTTTTGGTCGGATTTGATCAGCTGGATCATGGATTTATCGGTGCTGAAAAGCTGAAAATGTCTGAACTTCCATTCGAACAAGTAGACAGTATGATCCTGCCAGTATCAGGGGCAACGGATGAAGGCGCTGTTGCTACAGTTTTTTCAAACGAGCAGGTCTTGCTAGAAGCTAAATATTTAGAAAGAACCCCTGCCCATTGTACCTTGTACTCAGGTATTTCAAATACGTACTTAGACAATCTGGCAAAGCAGGTGAACCGGAAGCTTGTGAAGCTGTTTGAGCGAGATGATATTGCCATATATAACTCTATTCCAACAGTTGAAGGAATTATCATGATGGCCATTCAGCAAACGGACTATACGATTCACGGGTCTCACGTCGCTGTTCTCGGACTTGGAAGAACAGGACTCACCATTGCGCGCACATTTCGGGCACTAGGGGCAGACGTAAAAGTAGGGGCGGCAGACACAGCACATTTAGCGCGTGCCTTTGAGATGGGACTTGATCCATTTTCAATGGACCAGTTAAAAGAAGAAGTAACGGATGTTGATATTATCATCAATACCATTCCAAGTCTTGTATTAGATTCATCTGTCATCGTCAGCATGACACCAAAGACACTCATTTTGGATATCGCCTCCCGCCCAGGCGGAACAGACTTTGACTTTGCACAAAAGCACGGAGTGAAGGCACTTCTTGCACCAGGACTCCCAGGGATTGTTGCACCAAAGACAGCAGGACAAATCATTGCAAAAGTGCTTTCCGGGCTTTTATGTGAACTTGCGGAGGAAAAAAGGGGGATGGAATCATGACAACATTAAAAGGGAAAAGAATCGGCTTTGGTTTAACAGGTTCCCACTGTACGTATGAAGCCGTTTTTCCGCAAATCGAAGCACTTGTAAAAGAAGGGGCAGAGGTGCGTCCAGTAGTGTCGTACACGGTGCAGAGCACGAATACGAGATTTGGAGAGGGAGCAGAGTGGATCGAGCGGATTGAGAAGCTGACTGGATTTAAGGCGATTGACTCAATCGTGAAAGCAGAGCCGCTTGGACCTAAGCTGCCGCTTGATTGTATGGTCATTGCTCCTTTAACTGGAAACTCAATGGCGAAATTTGCAAATGCCATGACAGACAGTCCTGTTTTAATGGCTGCTAAAGCGACCATTCGAAATCATCGACCTGTCGTTTTAGGTATCTCAACAAATGATGCGTTAGGCTTAAATGGTACAAATCTGATGAGACTGATGTCGACAAAGAATATTTTCTTTATTCCGTTTGGCCAAGATGATCCATTCAAAAAACCGACCTCTATGGTCGCAAATATGGATCTGCTATCTCAAACAGTAGAAGAGGCACTCCAGCATAGACAAATTCAGCCGATTTTAATTGGACCAAACGAATAATAGATTCACTAGAAAATCATGAAAGATTCAAAAAAGATGCTTCAAGCCTTGCTTTTCTATGGTAAAATAAAATGTAAAAAGTCATAGGATGGCCATCCGAAAGAAAAGAATCATGGATGGGTCGGAAGGAGTTTTACTGATGGGAAGAGGATTGCATGTAGCTGTAGTTGGAGCGACTGGAGCTGTCGGTCAACAAATGTTAAAAACACTAGCTGACAGAGATTTTGAAATGGATACACTTACTCTACTATCCTCAAAACGTTCTGCTGGAACAAAAGTGACATTCAGAGGTCAAGAGTACACTGTTCAGGAAGCAACACCTGAAAGTTTTGAAGGAGTGAATATTGCATTATTCAGTGCTGGAGGAAATGTTTCTAAAGCGCTGGCTCCTGAAGCAGTCAAACGAGGTGCGATTGTTGTAGACAACACTAGTGCTTTTCGTATGGACGAAAACATCCCTCTTGTCGTACCAGAGGTAAACGAAAAAGATTTGCATGATCATCAAGGGATCATTGCAAACCCTAACTGTTCAACGATTCAAATGGTAGCGGCATTAGAACCGCTTCGTCAGGCGTATGGAATGAAAAAAGTCATTGTTTCTACGTATCAAGCAGTATCAGGTGCGGGACATGAGGCCATTGACGAACTATACAGCCAATCACAAGCCATTTTAAATAAAGAAGATGTAACACCAGAAGTTATGCCTTATCAAATTGCATTTAATGCGATTCCGCAAATTGATAAATTCCAAGACAATGGCTATACATTCGAAGAAATGAAAATGATCAACGAAACGAAAAAAATCATGCATATGCCAGAGCTCGAAGTAGCGGCAACATGCGTGAGACTTCCAATTGAAACGGGACATTCAGAATCTGTCTACGTCGAACTAGAATCAAATGATGCAACAGTGGAAGACCTCAAATCAATTCTAAAAGATGCACCAGGAATTACGCTGCAAGATGATCCGTCTCAGCAAATTTATCCAATGCCTGCAGATGCTGTTGGGAAAAACGACGTATTTGTCGGCCGCATTCGGAAAGATTTGGACCGTCCAAACGGGTTCCATATGTGGATTGTATCTGATAACCTGCTTAAAGGTGCTGCATGGAACTCAGTTCAAATTGCAGAAAGCTTAAAAGCATTAAAATTAGTTTAACATTCAATGGATGATGAGGACGAACAGAAGAGAGTTAGGCATCTTTCGCCTGCTCTCTTCTGTTACGTCAGAATGAACTTGGAGTGAAAACAGTGAAAATAATTGTCCAAAAATTTGGCGGTACATCTGTCAAAGATGATCAAGGTAGAAAAAGGGCACTTGCACATATCTTATCTGCAAAAGAGAAAGGATATAAGTCGGTTGTCGTCGTTTCTGCAATGGGAAGAAAAGGCGATCCCTATGCGACAGATACGCTGCTTGGTCTGCTTTACGGCAGCGCGCAGCATATGACAAATCGAGAAAAAGACTTGCTTGTTTCCTGCGGAGAGAACATCTCAGCTGTTGTGTTTTCAAGTATGTTGAACGAGAACGGTCTAAAGGCTGTAGCGATGACTGGAGCTCAGGCGGGCTTTGTGACAGATAAGGAGCATACAAGTGCGAAAATTATTGACATGAAGTGCGAACGTCTGGAGGCAGCACTGTCTGAACATGATGTTGTCGTTGTTGCTGGATTCCAGGGAGCTGCGAAAAATGGAGACGTGACAACAATCGGACGAGGTGGCAGTGATACGTCCGCCGCTGCTTTAGGCGCAGCATTGCAGGCAGACTTTATTGATATTTTTACAGATGTAGAAGGTGTTATGACAGCAGATCCCCGCATTGTTGAAAATGCAAAACCGCTGAGAGTCGTGACATATACGGAAATTTGCAACCTCGCATATCAAGGGGCAAAAGTCATTCACCCGAGAGCTGTCGAAATTGCGATGCAGGCAAAAGTACCAATGAGGGTCCGTTCAACATACTCTGATGATGAGGGCACACTCGTTACATCACACTACTCAGATAAAATGAGCCATGATGTGTACGACCGCCTCATTACGGGTATTGCACATGTCAATGATGTGACGCAAATCAAAGTTCCAGCAAAAGAAGGTCAGTACAGCGTACAAACAGAGGTCTTCAAAGCAATGGCAAACGCACAAATCAGTGTCGACTTCTTCAACATCACACCGAGTGAAATTGTGTATACAGTAACAGGTGCAATGACTGAAAAGGCAACGTCGATCCTAAAAGATCTTGGCTATACGCCAATTGTGACAACAAATTGTGCGAAAGTATCAGCTGTTGGCGCAGGAATTATGGGTGTACCAGGTGTCACATCTAAAATTGTATCGGCACTATCCGAGCAAAACATTCCGATTTTACAATCTGCTGACAGTCATACGACCATTTGGGTGTTAGTGAACGAAGAAAACATGAGAGCGGCCGTCAATGCCCTGCATGAAGTGTTTGAACTTTCAAGATAAATGTGATTGAATCATGATGAGGTGAAAAAAATGAATTTCGGAAATATCGCAACAGCTATGATTACACCTTTTGATAAAAAGGGCAACATCGATTTCCAAAAGCTATCAATTCTCATTGATTATTTATTAAAAAACGGCAGTGACTCCTTAGTCGTTGCAGGGACAACAGGCGAATCGCCAACTTTATCGAATGAAGAAAAAGTCGCTCTTTTTCAGCAATCGGTCAAATTAGCAAATGGTCGTTGTAAAATCATTGCAGGAACAGGCAGTAATAATACAAATGCGTCTATCAAACTAACGAAAAAAGCAGAAGAAGCGGGCGTTGATGCAGTGATGCTTGTCGTACCTTATTACAACAAGCCATCACAGGAAGGCATGTATGCACACTTTAAAGCCATTGCCGAGTCTACATCTCTTCCTGTCATGCTTTACAATGTACCAGGAAGAACGGTCGCTTCATTAGCACCAGAAACAACGATTAAGCTTGCGCAAATACCTAACATTGTTGCCATCAAAGAAGCAAGCGGCGATCTTGATGCCATGACAAAAATCATTGCTGAGACGCCAGAAGATTTCGATGTATATTCAGGGGACGACAGCTTAACACTTCCGGCTGTATCTGTTGGTGCAAAAGGAGTTGTCTCTGTTGCGTCTCATATCGTAGGGCTTGATATGCAGCAAATGCTGAAAAGCTATGCTTCAGGCCAAACAGCGAATGCAGCATTGATCCATCAAAAGCTGCTTCCAATCATGAAACAGCTTTTCTCAGCGCCAAATCCAACGCCTGTCAAAACAGCTCTTCAGCTGAAAGGACTAGACGTCGGATCTGTTCGTCTTCCGCTTTTGCCTTTGTCAGAAGAAGAGAGACTGGATTTAAGCAGCGTTTTAAACAGCTGATCAAAACAAAAGATTTCGTAAGCGGTCATTCTCAGATGTCCCTGAGTATGACCGTTTTTTATACATAAACACTTTCTTAAAATGTGACTTCATCTTGTTTTCTAAAATTAGATTCAGTTATAATAGCATTAAGCGATGATGGACGGGCTTGAGACTAGGAGGATAAGAATTTTGAAAAAGAAAAATACAGAGAACGTAAGAATTATTGCACTCGGAGGCGTTGGAGAAATCGGAAAAAACCTATATGTCATTGAGATTGACTCTGACATATATGTAGTAGATGCAGGTTTAATGCATCCAGAAAATGAAATGCTGGGCATTGACGTCGTCATTCCTGATATCTCTTACTTAACAGAACGTGCTGATCGGGTGAAAGCAATTTTTCTTACCCACGGACATGATGAAGCAATCGGAGGCGTATTCCATTGCTTGAGCAAATTGTCTGTACCAGTCTACGGAACGAAGCTGACCCTTGCGTTACTTCGAGAAAAATTAAAGCAGTATGGCTTCAATCAAAAAGCTGATTTGCGTGAGGTACATGCAAAATCAGTCATTACTTTTGAAACAACAAAAGTATCATTCTTTAGAACGAATCACAGCATCCCTGATTCAGTTGGGATCAGCTTCAAAACCTCTCTTGGTTCAATCGTATGCACAGGTGATTTTAAATTTGATCAAACCCCAGCGCTTAACCAAGCCTGTGACATCGGAGAGATTGCGAAAATTGGAAACAATGGCGTTTTAGCACTACTTTCAGACAGTGCAAATGCTGAAAAACCAGGCTATACACCTTCTGAGGCGCTCGTCCAAGACGAAATCTCAAATGCGATGTACAATGCTGAAAATCGTGTGATTGTTGCTGTGTCTTCATCTAATATTAACCGCGTGCAGCAGATCATTAATGCAACCAATCAAAATGGCCGTAAGCTTGCCGTTGCAGGGAAGAATATGATGACAACCCTTCAGCTGGCGATCAAGCTTGGTTATGTGACAGCAGACGAAGAATTATTTGTACCCGTTCAAGAAGTGAAGAAAATGGCGAAAAACGATGTGGTCATCCTGACTGCTGGAAGCCACGGAGAGCCGCTTGCTGCTTTAACAAAAATGGCAAAGCAAAATCACAAACAGCTTCATATTGAAAAAGATGACACTGTCGTGATTGCATCTACACCACTTCCTGGACAAGAACTCACATACTCTAAAACAGTGGATTTCCTCACAAGAAGCGGAGCACAAGTCATTTTTGCACAAAAACGTGTGCATGTATCTGGACATGGCTGCCAAGAAGAGTTAAAGCTTATGCTGAACTTACTAAAACCGAAGTATTTAATTCCGGTGAATGGCGAATATCGTATGCAAAAAGCACATTCTCGTATTGCCGAAGAAGTAGGTATGAAACGTAGCGACATTTTCTTGATTGATAAAGGAGATGTGGTTGAGTTTAGAGGACAGAACGTCAAAATCGGTGAAAAAGTTCACCAAGGGAACATTTTAATCGATGGTCTTGGCGTTGGTGATATCGGAAACATCGTGCTACGCGATAGACGCCTGTTGTCTCAAGACGGCATCTTGATCGTTGTCATTACGCTCGATAAACAAAAGAAACAATTAATTTCTGGACCTGAAATCATCACAAGAGGATTTGTCTATGTAAGAGAATCCGAAGAGCTGATTGTGAAAGCAACAGAAATGGTCAAAGGGATTGTCAAAGAGCAAACGGAAAACTCAATTGTTGAATGGTCAACATTGAAACAATCCATGCGCGATGTTCTCAATCAATTCCTATATGAAAAAACAAAACGTAAGCCGATGATCATTCCAATTATTATGGAAGTGTGATGAGAAAAGCCCAAAGAGTATAAGCTCTTTGGGCTTTAGATTATTGACAAAGTGCTAAAATGAACTTTATTTTAGCACTTTGTCTTCTTTTTAGCGTGATAGAAAACCTTTGCAGTCTAGAAAGGACGAGCACCGGAGCGGAGCGAATTTGACATTCGTGAGCACCGAAGCGCAGGACTGCGGGCGAATGCGAGGGTTTGTCTACACGCTAAGCCCAAGGAGCATAAGCTCTTTGGGCTTTTTTGATGTAGCGTGAGGAATGCGGATGGAATATGGGCTATTTGTTCATAATAGGAGAAGAGTTTGAGGAAAGGATGGAGACAAATGGACGAAAAGAATGAACAGCAGCCTGAGCGAAAGCCAGAAGAAAAAGACAGCATTATGAGCAAAATACAGCAGCTTGGTGAAACAGCCGTTCCGCAGCTGCCGCAAGATACAAATATCCATTGCCTCACCATTATTGGACAAATTGAAGGCCATATGCAGCTTCCACCACAAAATAAAACAACCAAATACGAACATGTCATTCCACAAATCGTAGCCGTTGAACAAAACCCGAAAATAGAGGGCCTTTTGATCATTTTAAATACAGTAGGGGGAGATGTTGAAGCGGGACTCGCAATTGCAGAAATGCTTGCTTCTTTATCAAAACCAACTGTTTCGATTGTGCTTGGCGGCGGCCACTCGATAGGTGTCCCGATTGCTGTATCGTGTGACTATTCGTATATTGCCGAAACAGCCACGATGACCATTCACCCTGTGCGATTAACAGGTCTTGTCATTGGTGTTCCGCAAACCTTTGAATACTTAGATAAAATGCAGGAAAGAGTTATTAACTTTGTCACAAGCCACTCCAACATTACAGAAGAGAAGTTTAAAGAGCTCATGTTCTCCAAAGGCAATTTGACAAGAGACATCGGAACAAATGTCGTTGGTCATGAGGCAGCGGAATACGGACTCATGAATGAAGTCGGCGGTGTAGGACAAGCGATTAAAAAGTTGAATGAACTTATCGGAGAAAGGGCATCTCAAAACGAGGGGCTGATCCAATGATTTTATATACGCCTATGCCATATGAAGCCATTTACGCTGAGGAACGGGGAGAACGTAAACTCCAGCAGGTAAACATTCAAGGTGTGCCAGTGATGGTTGAAATGAAAGAAGATGAAGCAGAAATCGTTCAGGTCATGAGCACCAATCCTATGGATTTTCTCAATCAAGAGCTTGCACCAGGCAAGCGATTGAAGTTACATTTAGGCACCAATCAAACCGACTCATATGAATGATTCTATGCTATAATAAAGGGAAAACTTACAACAAGATGCAGCCAAAACCAGGCTGCTTTCTTTCTGATCTTTCGGTAGGTTATATTTTCTTTCGTAGTAAGGTGATGAGTATGGCTAAAAAGAGAAAACGGAAAACGAGAAAAAAACAAAATAAACAGCTAAAACTGAAATATGAATTAAATGGGTTAGTCTGTATTGCCATAGCGATCATTGCCATTTTACAGCTGGGCGTTGTTGGACAAACCTTTGTACATCTATTCCGATTCTTTGCAGGTGAATGGTTTATTCTCTGCCTTATCGGATTATTTCTTTTTGGTGTGACGATTTTCTGGAAAAAACAAATCCCAGATATTTTGACAAGAAGAAAAGCAGGTCTCTACTGCATCATTGCGAGTATCTTGCTTTTGTCACATGTGAAGCTTTTCCAGCATCTTTCATCTGCTGGCGTCATTGGCTCTCAAAGTGTAATTAGAAATACATTTGAGCTTTTCTTGATGGATATGAAAGGTGAAACAGGGTCATCTGATTTAGGAGGCGGCATGATCGGAGCTGTATTGTTTGCTGCTTCTTATTTCTTATTTGCGCAAGCAGGCTCGCAAATCATGGCGATTGTTCTGATGCTGATTGGAATTGTTCTGATTACAAACCGATCCCTGCAGGAAATGGTGAAAAAAGTGACGATTCCTGTATCACAATTTATGGTGAAGCAGTGGAAGGCGTTTGTTGAAGATATGAAAGGAATCAGGCAGGCGAAAAAGAGCGCGTCCTCTCAGAAAACAGGTGAAAAGAAAAAACGTTCACGCATTCAAGAACAGGACGAGGATGATCTGATCTTGATCGAAGAGGAAACGCCGTCTTCTGAGAATAGCCAGCCGATTATTTCAAGCTTTGCAGACAGAGATGACATTCTCACCCCGCCCGTTCAAAAGAAGCAGGCGGCAAAAGAGACAGAGCCTCTTCAAGAGTCTGTGCAAAGTGCACCAGTTCAATCAGATACAGCTGATGAACCAAAAGAGGCACCGCCGATGACATTTACAGAACTTGAAAACAAAGATTACGAATTGCCATCACTTGATATTTTGGCAGAGCCGCAGCATTCAGGTCAGCAAACAGATAAGAAAAATATATATGAAAATGCAAGAAAGCTTGAAAAAACATTTCAAAGCTTTGGTGTGAAAGCAAAAGTCACACAGGTTCATTTAGGTCCAGCTGTGACCAAATATGAAGTATATCCAGATGTTGGCGTGAAGGTCAGCAAAATCGTCAATCTAAGTGATGATTTAGCACTCGCCCTTGCAGCAAAGGACATTCGAATTGAGGCGCCGATTCCTGGTAAATCAGCCATCGGGATTGAAGTTCCGAATGCAGAAATCGCTATGGTTTCATTAAAAGAGGTATTAGAATCGAAGCAAAATGACCGTCCAAATGCTAAGCTCCTTATTGGCTTAGGCCGCAATATCTCGGGTGAAGCCGTGCTTGCTGAAATGAACAAAATGCCGCATTTACTTGTAGCAGGTTCGACTGGAAGCGGAAAAAGTGTGTGTATCAATGGCATTATCACAAGTATTCTCATGAGAGCGAAGCCTCATGAAGTGAAAATGATGATGATTGATCCAAAAATGGTTGAATTAAATGTGTATAACGGCATTCCGCACCTTTTGGCACCTGTCGTAACAGACCCTAAGAAAGCTTCTCAAGCACTTAAAAAAGTAGTCAGCGAAATGGAACGCCGCTATGAATTGTTTTCTCATACGGGGACAAGAAATATTGAAGGATACAATGATTACATTAAACGAATGAATCAAACAGAAGATGCCAAACAGCCAGAGCTTCCTTATATTGTTGTCATTGTAGACGAGCTTGCTGATTTAATGATGGTGGCTTCCTCTGATGTGGAAGACTCCATTACAAGACTTTCTCAAATGGCTCGTGCTGCGGGAATTCATTTGATTATCGCCACACAAAGACCTTCTGTCGATGTCATTACAGGTGTCATTAAAGCCAATATCCCGTCCCGCATCGCCTTTAGCGTATCCTCCCAAACAGATTCAAGGACGATCCTTGATATGGGGGGCGCAGAAAAGTTGCTGGGCAGAGGGGACATGCTGTTTTTACCTGTTGGTGCAAACAAGCCGGTTCGTGTGCAAGGCGCCTTTTTATCAGATGAAGAAGTGGAACATGTTGTTGATCATGTGATCACACAGCAAAAAGCCCAATACCAAGAGGAAATGATTCCAAGCGAAGAAACGCAGGATCAGCTTGCAGCTGTGGAAGATGATCTATATGATGAAGCAGTTGAACTGATCATTGGCATGCAGACGGCTTCTGTCTCTATGCTGCAAAGAAGGTTCCGCATTGGTTATACCCGGGCAGCACGTCTCATTGACGCAATGGAAGAGCGAGGCGTTGTAGGCCCATATGAAGGAAGTAAACCAAGAGAGGTTCTTCTCTCAAAAGAACAATATGACGAGCTCTCTTCATAAGTTGAAGAGAGCTTTCGTGAAAATCAGTAAACGATAGTATGATTATGTTAACTGGATGTCAGACTATTTATTTATTTGCAAAAACATGATATAGTTATGTTCAACTTATCTCGGAATAGAGATTTCTCATCTTATCATTTGCATTGATTAGACGGAGGGAAAACATGTCGACCAAAACAGACAATCGCCATTTATATTTGAAAGTGATTGACCGTATTAAAGAAGATATTCAAACAGGTGTATATGCCGAAAAAGAAAAGCTGCCTTCTGAGTTTGAGCTCTCAAAGCTTTTAGGTGTGAGCAGAGCGACACTGCGTGAAGCCCTTCGTATATTAGAAGAAGAAAAGTATTTAATAAGAAGGCATGGTGTGGGGACTTTCGTCAACTCAAGACCACTTTTTTCGACAGGCATAGAACAGCTGACAAGTGTCACGAAAATGATTGAGCAGGTCAATATGACGCCTGGTACCATCTTTTTATCCTCGCAAGAAGGGGAGCCAACAGAAAATGATGTCATTCGTTTTCAGTGTGATGAATCTGATGGGATTTTTTCAATGGAACGCGTTCGAACGGCAGATGGACAGCCAGTTGTTTATTGTTTAGATAAAATTCCAGTCAAACACCTTCCCGCTTCTTTTACACATGAAGAAGAGTCTCTTTTTGAGCTGTTTGGAAGAGAACCGCACAGTGGGATTAAATATGCAGTTGCAGACATTGAACCAATTGGCTACCACGATCAGGTTTCACCGATTCTAGATTGTGACCCTGAAACGGCGTTATTATTACTCAAACAAATGCACTATGATCAGGATGATCAGCCGGTCTTATACTCCCTCAATTATTTTCGAGCGGATAAATTCAGCTTTCATGTCATACGCAAACGATTTTAAAAAGCAGTCGCTTCCATAGGCGGCTGCTTTTTGTTTGCCATACATAATACTCGTCAAACTTGCCACACTAATACGTAACAGTATATAGAATTGGGTGAATGATGTTGGGCGAGAAAACAGTCAGTAAAAAGAATATCATTGCGTTATCATCAGTCCCTCTAATCATGACACTAGGGAACTCGATGTTAATACCTGTATTGCCAGAGATAGAAAAGAAACTCTCGATCACTTCCTTTCAAGTCTCTCTCATTATTACGGTATATTCGGTTGTAGCAATCTTATGTATTCCAATCGCCGGTTATTTATCAGACCGGATTGGGCGGAAAAAGGTACTGCTGCCGTGTCTTTTAATCGCCGGACTTGGAGGGGCTGTGGCAGCAGTCGCCTCAACAATCATGAAAGAACCGTATATGTGGATCCTTCTTGGCAGGGTCCTTCAAGGTGTCGGTTCAGCTGGAGCGGCACCTGTTGTTATGCCATTTATAGGAGATTTGTTTCATGATGATGAAGAGGTCAGTGCGGGACTTGGCGCCATTGAAACCTCTAACACAGCGGGAAAGGTCCTAAGCCCGATTATTGGGGCACTTCTTGCTTCATGGTTTTGGTATGTGCCGTTTTGGTTCATTCCGTTCTTTTCGGCCATCAGCTTTCTCATGGTACTGTTCATGGTAGAGTCGGCGAAAAAAGAGGAGGACCCGCCTACATTTAAAGAGTTTTTAAAAGCAACAAAGACCATTTTTAAGCATGAGGGACGCTGGCTTTATGCCATTTTTGCTATTGGCGGTTTTATTATGTTTCTTCTTTTTGGTGTGCTTTTTTACTTATCCGATAATCTAGAGGCGGCTTATCAAATAAAAGGTGTCAAAAAAGGGTTTCTGCTGAGTATTCCGCTCCTTTTTCTATCAATCAGTTCCTTCGTTGCTGGAAAAACGATTGGAAAAGAAAAAGGCAAAATGAGGATCTTTTTAATCGCAGGTATGGCTTTGTTATCACTTTCTTATATTTTTTTATGGTGGAATCACAGCTTTTACGTATTGTTTATCTGTTTAAGCATTGGCGGTGTTGGTATCGGTATTGTGCTGCCTGCACTTGATGCGCTGATTACAGAAGGAATTGAAAAAGAACAATGCGGTACCATTACGTCATTTTATAGCAGTATGCGTTTTATCGGTGTTGCTTTAGGACCTCCGATTTTTGCCTATCTTATGGATAAAGGGGACTCCATTGTTTTTATTCTCTCGACCATTTGCAGTCTCATTTCACTATTTTTGGTCCTCTTTTTCATCCAGCCAGATGAAGAGGATGAGAGTGAACAATTGAAAACAGTTTAAATATAGAAAAAAGACGGCATTTTGCCATCTTTTTTCTTTTTTATAAATTGACATGTAAAATTTTGATAGTTAAACTAATGTATAGTAATATCTTTTAAATTATCCCAAATTGGAGGTGTTCAAAAACATTCATTTTCTGTCTTTCTTTAGGCAGAAATTGAGCTCGCGTGCTGATGATGGAGATGTGTTTCTTCAACACGTAAGGACAATTGAATAGGTCATCCTGCCATTTGAAGGAGACGCAGTCAGCACTTCAGACACGCTCAAATACAGCAAATTGATTGATGAACTAGAAGGAGCTTGAAGCAGCTATGTTGCAAATAATTAAAGCAAGATGGATTGTATTAGTGGTGTGGATGATAACAGCTGTGATTCTGTTTATTACTGCGCCCAATTTAGAGGAATTAACAAGAGAAAAAGGGCAATTAAAGGTTCCGGAGGGGACACCAACAGCTGAGGCACTTCACCTATTGGATAAGCTATCAGATAAGAACGGGAAAAAAGATACAGGTGTGCTTGTATTCTCCGAACAACATCTGTTCCCTGCGAAAGAGCAGGAATTAAAAAAGGCTTTAGCTGCACTCATGACACATGCCCCAGAACTCCACATTGACGGAATTACTTCATATTTTCATGTAGATCCGGACATTCAAAAACAACTTTTATCAAAAGATAAAAGTACACTTCTTGTTCCATTCAAATTCGACCACTACGAAACAAAAGCTGTGAAGATTAAAGAACAAATTGAGGAAGTTTTAAAGCCCTATCATGTCTCATATGAAATAACGGGTCAAAAATTTGTGGATTCAGATGTCATTAAAAGCTCTCAACAAGGTCTGAAGAAAACTGAACTTATCACGATGATTTTTATTTTCTTTATTTTAATAATTGTTTTCAGATCGATATTGGCACCTGTTGTTCCGCTCATTACGATAGGCATTTCTTACGCTGTCAGCCGGTGTATTGTGGCTTTTCTTGTAGAATATACACAATTTCCTCTATCTAATTTTACTCAGATTTTTATGGTAGCCATTATGTTCGGTATCGGAACAGATTATTGCATCCTGCTGTTAAGCCGTTTTAAAGAGGAGATCGGTCAAGGCCGTGATGTCAAAGAGTCGATTATCGTCACGTATCAATGTGCAGGGAAGACGGTATTTTTCAGCGGCTTAGCCGTGTTAGTCGGCTTCTCAAGTATTGGATTTGCTAAATTCCAATTGTATCAATCAGCCGTTAGTGTTGCCGTTGGAGTGGGCGTTCTGCTGATTGCCCTTGTTACCATCGTTCCCTTTTTTATGTCTGTTTTCGGAAAATCTCTATTCTGGCCATCTAAAAGAGAAAACATCCGGCACCCGCAAAGTAAAATGTGGGAATGGGCTGGGCGCTTTTCATTTAGAAGGCCGCTGATCAGCTTAGGTTTAGTCGCTCTTATTACGGTGCCTCCTATTCTGATGTACGACGGCACCCTATCTTATAACAGTTTAAATGAAATTGGGAATAAGTATGAGTCAGTGTCTGCATTTAATACGATATCAGAGCAATTTGGCTTTGGTGAAGCGCTGCCTCTGAATGTGCTTGTTGAAAGTGACAATAAGCTAGATAATCAAAAAAAGATTGTGATCATTGAAAAACTGACCCGTAAATTAAATGACATTGACGAAGTCAAAACAGTCCGCAGTGTCACGCGCCCTGTTGGAGACGGACTGAGCCAGCTTTATGTCACCTCTCAAGCGAAAGAGCTAGGAGGAGAACTTGGCAAAGGACATGAAGGAATCGGGAAAATTTCTGATGGCTTGACAGAAACAAATCTGGCCCTTCTCAAACAAAAACCAAAAATTGAAGAATCCGCTCAAGGCATTGACAAGCTGATTGATGGAACGAAAGCAATCAAAAGCGGTATCGGAGAAGTCAGGGAATCCCTTATCTCTTTAGAAGATGGGGTGAGGCGCAGTAAAGATGGCGTCGGTACGATTCGAAGTAAAATCAAAGAAGCGAAAAAAGAATTAGAGCAAGAATATCGCAGCAGTGAAACGATGATTCAAGAGCTAGAGCAAGTGGTGAAAACACTGGAACGCCATGCGAAATCGAATCAGCAGCTGATGACAACCATTAAGAAAGTAAAGAAATCTTATGAAAATCTATCATTTGAAGCACTAGAAAATCGTCTTCCAGAAGTAAAAGACATGGAAGAATATAAAGAAATCAAGAAAGTATTCAAAGAAACAAAAGGAATGCTTGATCAAGCAGGGGATCAAATGAGTGTATATGAAGAGGAAGCCTCTCACTTTAAGCAAAAGATCAAGCAGGCAGATCAAGTGATTCAAACCTTATCAAGCAAGCAAAAAGAAGTAAAACGCCAAGTGCAAGCGCTCATGGATGGGCTTGATCAAATTTATGACGGTCTTGACCAAACAAATGAGGGCCAAAAACAATTGATTAAAGAAATGCCTAAAATTGAAGATGGTGCAGAGAAGTTGACAGACGGCCAAAAAGCCATCAAAAAAGGATTTGGCCAGCTTTCATCAAAACTTACATTATTAACAGATGGATTAGATGAAAGTATTGAAGGGCTTGAGCAGGTCAAAAGCGGCTTCACCGAGGCTGACGGCTACTTAAAGCAGCTTCAGCAAGCGCCAGATGAAGAAATAACAGGCTGGTTTATTCCAGAAGAAGTGCTGAAACGCCAAGAATTTAAGCAAATCTTTCATACGTATATGTCTCCAGATCGTAAATTAACGACTTTTGAAGTCATCCTAAATGTGAATCCATATAGCAATGAAGCGATGAAAGGTGTCGCAAAAATTGAGGAAACCCTCGATCAATATTTACCTGTAAGTGGACTCAAAAATGCCAAATACGGTGTATCTGGTATCTCAAGCTTAAATGTGGACTTAAAAGAAACGTCTGACGGTGACTTTATTCGAACTGTCATCTTCATGTTAATTGGTATTTTTATAATTTTAATTATTTTATTACGGTCAATCGTTATGCCGATATACTTAACACTTTCACTGATTTTAACGTATTTTACATCGATCGGGTTAACAGAATGGATCTTTAAAACATTTTTTGGCTACGATGGTGTCAGCTGGGCTGTCCCATTTTTCAGCTTTGTTATTCTTGTGACACTCGGGATCGATTATTCCATCTTCCTCATGGATCGTTTTAATGAATGGAAGGGAGAGCATGTACAAGCATCGATGATATCAGCGATGAGAAATATGGGTTCTGTCATTATTTCTGCAGTGGCCATTTTGGCAGGTACGTTCGCCGCTATGCTGCCATCGGGAGTATTATCACTTGTTGAAATTGCAACGGTCGTACTCATTGGACTTTTATTATATGCTTTTGTTGTATTGCCGCTCTTTATTCCGGTTATGGTTCGTATTTTTGGTAAATGGAATTGGTGGCCGTTTAGAACGAAATAATGACTGGCGTCTCTGCTATGAGCAGAGGCGTTTTTATTTCCTATCCTTTCCTCTGATTGATATAATGTCTATTAAATGGCTGTTTCACGTATATATCAGCTATGTTCTAATACATAATAAATAGGATGAACAAAGGAGGTTTCTCATGACGTACTTACAAGAGAAGACACTGGACACACCTGGTCTTCATACTCATATTGTCAAAACAGAAAAATTTAAAACCGTGACAATCCTTTTTAAAATGCTTGCACCGTTATCCAAAGATGACGTCACCATGCGTTCTCTTTTCCCGCATGTGTTGTTAAGAGGAACAGAAAAGATGCCGAAAACAGGTGCATTGCGTGCTTATTTTGATGAGCTCTATGGAGCAACCGTTTCGGCAGACATGGCGAAAAAAGGTGAGAATCACATTATTACCTTCCGTCTAGAAATGGCGAATGAAAAATATCTAAAGGATCAAACTCCTTTACTAGAAAAAGGGATTGCCTTACTATCTGACCTATTATTCCACCCGTATGTTGAAGATGGGGTGTTTAGTCAATTATATGTAGATCAAGAAAAACGCACGTTAAAACAGCGAATTCAGGCAGTCTATGATGATAAAATGCGTTATTCAAATTTAAGACTCGTGCAGGAAATGTGTAAAGGTGAACCATATGCACTGCACGTCAATGGTGAAATGGAAGACATCGACGCAATCACCGCTCACTCGCTCTTTGAAGCTTATGAGCATGCGCTTCAATCAAACCAGCTTGATCTTTATGTAGTAGGAGATGTTGACGAACAAGACATCAGCCGAATGGTCTCCCAATACTTTAAAACAAGTGAAAGAGAACCGATCAAACAACAGACTGAATCAGCAAGACCTCAAAATGAACCAAAAGAAGTCATTGATGAAGAGGACGTAAAACAAGGCAAACTGAACATCGGCTTTCGCACACATACAACGATTGCAGATAAAGATTATCCGGCGCTGCATTTGTTTAATGGTATATTCGGCGGTTTCTCGCATTCTAAGCTATTCATCAATGTTCGTGAAAAAGCAAGTCTTGCGTACTACGCTGTTTCTAGACTTGAGAGCTTTAAAGGCTTGATGATGGTCATGTCAGGGATTGAAGTTGGCAACTACCAGCAGGCAGTAGACATCATCAAAGAACAATTTGAAGCGATGCAAAAAGGTGATTTTTCTGATGAAGCAATTGATCAAACAAAAGCAGTCGTCAAAAACCAGCTGCTTGAAACGATCGATACATCTTATGGGACAGCAGAATATTTATATCAGCATGCCGTTGTGCCAACTGGGGAAACCCTTGATTCCTTTTTGGAAGCATTAGACCGAGTGACAAAAGAGGACATCATCAAAGTGGGTCAGAAAATCGAGTGGGATACGACCTATTTTCTTAAAGGAACGGAGGGTGCTTCATGACAGTGAAAACAATTCAATTCGATCAGCTGCAAGAAACGGTCTATCACGAAAAAATGGAAAGCGGACTTGACGTCTATGTGCTGCCAAAGCAAGGGTTTAACAAAACCTATGCGACCTTTACAACAAAATATGGCTCAGTTGATAATGAATTTGTGCCGCTTGGCAAAGAAGACATGATTCGAGTGCCTGACGGAATTGCTCATTTCTTAGAGCATAAGCTGTTTGAAAAAGAAGATGGAGACGTGTTTCATACCTTTAGTAAACAAGGAGCATCCGCAAACGCTTTTACTACGTTTACGAGAACGGCTTATTTATTCTCAAGCACCTCAAATGTCGAACAAAATCTTGAGACACTTATTGATTTTGTTCAGGAGCCTTATTTTACTGAAAAAACAGTCGAAAAAGAAAAGGGTATTATTGGCCAAGAGATTAACATGTATGACGACAATCCGGACTGGCGTTTATTCTTTGGTCTGATTGAAAATTTATATCAAGAGCATCCTGTGAGAATAGATATTGCTGGAACAGTAGAGAGCATTGCCCCTATTACAAAAGATCATTTGTATGAATGCTATGAAACGTTCTATCACCCGAGCAATATGCTTCTTTTCGTTGTCGGTCCCGTTGATCCGAAGCAAATTTTAGATCAAGTCAGAGCGAATCAGGCGAAAAAGCCATTTACAGATCAGCCGGAGATCAAACGAAAAGACATCAATGAGCCTGAAGGTGTATATCGGAAAGAATACGAACTACCAATGAACGTACAAGGCTCTAAATGTATGTTCGGGTTGAAAACAAAAAATCCGCATAAAAAAGGAAATCAACTGCTAAAGCATGAGCTTGGGATGAACCTCATTTTAGAGACGCTGTTTGGCAAAAGCTCTTTACAATATGAACAGATGTATGAAAAAGGCTTAATTGATGAAACATTCAGCTACGATTATACAGAAGAAGGCGGCTTTGGCTTCACTTCAGTTGGCGGGGATACAAATGATCCTGATCAACTCGCAAAAGTATTAAAAGAAACCCTTCTTCAAGCAAAAAGCCTCATGACAGAAGAGAAAATTGAGCTTGCCCGCAAGAAAAAAATTGGCAGCTTTTTAAAAGCCATGAATTCTCCAGAATACATTGCGAACCAATTTACTCGATATGCATTCTTAGACATGAGCTTATTTGATGTCGTCACAGTGCTGGAACAAATTCAATTGGCTGATATTCAGCAAATTTTAGATGAAGAAATTGATGAAGAACGGATGTCCGTTTTCAAAGTCGTTCCAAAAACAAAATAAATGTAAAAAGACAAACTCATATCGGCAGAGTTTGTCTTTTTTTATGTTTATTGAAAAAGCCGCTTTATTTGCGAGGATATTCATTGACAATTGTTTTGTTCGTTAGTTAAACTCTTTAATAGTTAAACACTTAAACTAAAAAGGAGCAGCGTATGGAACAAAATAAAATTGCCCAGCTCATCCAGAGGTATACAGATGTCTATCTCATGATGGAGAAAAAAGTATCGAGTATGATCACAGAAAAGCTTGATAAAGAGCTGACGCTTGATCAATATTACTCCCTTCGATACATCAATTTACATCCGGGGTGTACATCAACGGACCTGGCTTATGTATGTAATGTAAACAAAAGTGCTGTAACATCTATGACCAATCGTCTTTTTACGAGAAACTATATTTTTCGTGAACATGATCAAGCTGACAGAAGAAATGTTCACCTGTACGTCACGCCAGAGGGCAAAGATGTAGTCAGCCGAATGGAAAAGCAGCTTCAAGACCTAGTTCGATCTTATTTTGAAAAGCTTGAAGAAAAAGAAATGGAATCATTTATTCAAACATATGAAAAGATCTATCAAGTGATCATCGAAGAGGAGGCACAAAGTACTAATGAGAGCAATCATAAAGGGTAGATGGCTGATCACGATCCTGTGGGTTGTATTAGCGGCAGTGTTACTCATCACCGCTCCTAATATGGCACAATTAACAAAAGAAAAAGGGCAAATTTCTGTACCAGACGGCTATCCGTCCTCATATGCCAATCAGTTATTAAAGAAAATGTCTGAAAACGGGGATACAGAAAAATCAATCGTCATTGTCTTTCAAGAAAAGAACATTGTGAAAGAAAGAGAAACCTCTTTAAAAAAGGCAATGGACATTTTAGAAAAGGATCAAGATCTCCACATAGAGGACATCACTTCTTATTTTGAAGCCAATAAAGATATTAAAAAACAAATGCTCTCTAAAGATCAAACGACACTTCTTGTTCCAGTTACATATGACTCAAACAAAATCAAAGCATCCGATTTTAAAGAAAGAGTCAATGAAAAGCTGAAAAGCTTAAACCTGAAATTTGAAATGACAGGGCAGCCGTTAATTGATGATGATGTTATCACAAGCTCGCAGGAAGGCTTGAAGAAAACAGAATTCATTACGATTGGGTTTATTCTCGTCGTCCTTGTTCTTGTTTTTAGGTCAGCTGTGGCGCCTTTCGTTCCGTTAGTCACAGTGGCACTGTCTTACTTGGTGAGTCAATCGATCGTGGCTTATTTAGTAAAATATGTAGACTTTCCGCTCTCGACCTTTACTCAAATCTTTATGGTCGCGATCATGTTTGGAATTGGAACGGACTACTGCATACTGCTTCTCAGCCGCTTTAAGGAAGAGATCGCACATGGTAAAGATAAAATTGAGGCGATTCTCATTACGTATAAAACAGCAGGAAAGACTGTCTTATTCAGCGGAATTGCGGTTCTGATTGGTTTTACATGTATTGGTCTGGCACAATTTCAGCTTTATAAATCAGCTGTTGCAGTAGCAGTCGGGGTTGCTGTGCTCATTGTGGCCCTTCTCACGATTGTACCGTTCTTTATGGCGGTTTTAGGAAAGGTGTTATTTTGGCCGATTAAAGGCGATATTGCTCATCCGCAGTCAAAAATGTGGGAAACAGCAGGCCGCTTTTCATTTAAGAAACCGCTTTTCAGCTTATTAATCGTAGGAATCATTACACTTCCGCCCATTCTGATGTATAAAGGAACCCTTTCTTATAACAGCTTAGATGAAATTGGTAACAAATACGAATCGGTCAACGCATTCAATACCATTTCTGACAAGTTTGGACCGGGTGAAGCACTTCCGGCAACAGTGATCGTGAAATCAGCTGATGTTTTAGACAACAATGAAGGGCTGATTGCCATCGAAAAACTCAGCCGTGCAATTGAACAAACAGATGGTGTCAGCAAAGTCAGAAGTGCCACCCGTCCTGTCGGTAAAGGGCTGAGTGATCTGTACGTGAAATCACAAGCCAAGGAACTGAACACAGGGCTTGATAAAAGCAATGAAGGATTGAAAAAAATTCAGGATGCTCTCACAACAATGAGTCAATCCATTGAGGATCAAACGCCGCAAATCAAATCATCAGGAAAAGGGATTAACCAGCTGATTTCTGGTACAGAATCAGTGCAAACAGGCATTCAAAATGTTGAAAAACATTTAAGGGATTTGCAAGACGGAATTGATCAAAACAAAAAAGGTGTAGCAGCCATTAAAGATGAAATCAAAGGTGCGAAAAAGGAATTAACGGCTCAAGTCGCACAAGTGAATCAGCAAGTTTCGCTGTATAAAAGCATTTCTAAAGAACTAAAGGCGGCGTTAGCGCAAGTGGATACATCATCCTCTGCCGCAGCAGATGTAAAAGCGTTAATCAAACAAGCAAATACACAATTTAGTACACTTGAAAAGCAAATCCCGCAGGTAAAAGAAAATCAATCGTATCAAGCGATCAAAGCTTCGTACAATGAACTTTCTGCGACCTTGCAAGAAGGGGCGAAACAGGCAGACAGCTATGCCAAACAAGCGAAAGAAGCTAGAAAGCAGCTTGAGGCAGCTGATGCCTTTATCGCAAAAGCTTCAGAGCAGCAAAAAGTCTTGACTAGTCAAATCGATGAACTCATTGCTGGCTTAGATGCAGTTGAAACTGGACTGGATCAAACGTCTAAAGGCCAAGGACAATTAGCTGATAATATGCCAAAGCTTGCAAATGGAGCGGGCGACATCATTAATGGTCAAAAGCAAATGAAAGAAAAGATTGGCGGCTTTGGGGATGATCTGACAAAGCTGACAGATGGCCTGAACAAAAGTGTTAATGGACTGGAGAAAATTTCGAGCGGCTTAATGGGTGCAGGTGACTACTTAGATGAACTGAAAAATGCACCAGATCAAGACATGGCCGGCTGGTTTATTCCAAAAGACGTCTTAAAAAATAAAGCGTTCAAGCAAGTATTTGATTCATACATGTCAGATGATCGCAAGATGACAAAAATTGATGTCATTTTAGAAAAAAATCCATATGGAAATGAAGCTCTGTCAACAATAAAACAAGTGGAAGCTTCTGTTGAGCGGGCACTTCCTGAAACAAACCTAAAAGATGCGTCATTTGGCGTCTCAGGTGTATCAAGTATGAACGCTGATCTGAAACAGCTGTCAGACCAAGATTTCAATAAGACGGTGCTTTATATGATGATTGGTATTTTCCTTATTTTGGTGATCTTGTTCCGTTCGCTTGTTATGCCGCTGTACTTGGTAGGTTCACTCATATTGACTTACTTTACAGCAATCGGTATAACAGAATTTATTTTCACCCATTTCTTCGGATATCCAGGCATTAACTGGGCTGTACCATTCTTTGGATTTGTCATATTAATGGCGCTCGGAGTCGATTATTCGATTTTCTTAATGGAGCGATTCAATGAATACAAAACAAAAGACATCCAGTTTGCCATGACCGAATCAATGAAAAATATGGGGTCTGTCATTATGTCTGCTGCTGTTATTCTGGCAGGAACATTTGCTGCAATGCTTCCATCAGGTGTGCTGTCTCTCTTGCAGATTGCAACACTTGTCCTCACAGGACTTTTATTGTACGCACTCGTTGTGTTACCATTGTTCGTACCTGTAATGGTGAAATTGTTCGGATCAGCCAACTGGTTCCCATTTAAACGAAAAGAATAGGTATCCCATATAGAAAGAAGGAATCAATGTGATGAGTCGTTGGGCGCTGATAACAGGTGCCAGTGGCGGGATTGGGCAGGCAGCAGCCAAAAAGCTTGCCCAAGAAGGCTGCAACCTAATGCTTCATTATCATAAAAATGAACAGGCAGCTGTGCGCCTCGCCGCTCATTTGGATGAGGCATATCACATTCAGACGCATGTCGTTCAAGCAGATTTAGCTATAACGGGCGGAGCAGATGAGCTTGTCAGCCGCCTGCCGCTCTGTCCAGATATACTTGTTTTAAATAGCGGCAGGAGCCATGTCGGATTGGTGACAGACACAGAAAAAGATGTATTAGCCAGTATGGTGCAGCTTCATGTCACAAGTCCATATGAGCTTACCCAATCCCTTTTACCTGCCATGATCCAAAAGAAAGCAGGCCATATCATTGCGGTCAGCTCGATATGGGGAGAAACGGGAGCATCGTGTGAAGTGCTGTACAGCATGGTCAAAGGTGCGCAAAATGCTTTTATAAAAGGATTAGCAAAAGAGCTTGCCCCAAGTGGAATTAGAGCAAATGCTGTCTCACCAGGTGCTGTCAAAACAGACATGATGAGTAGTTTTACGCAGGAAGACATCGCAATGCTGGAAGAAGAAATCCCGCTTGGCCGGCTTGCATCGCCTGAGGAAGTTGCAGATGTCATTTGGTTTCTCGCCTCAAAACAGTCAAGTTATATCACAGGTCAAATTTTATCTGTTAATGGCGGCTGGTACTGTTAAAAAACGTGTATAATTCGCCTCTCCATGACAAAAGCTATGGCTGTAATTCATCTTTTCGAATGGAGGAATCGACATGTCTGTACTTGAGAACTGGGACCATTGGAAAAACTTTTTAGGTGATCGCTTAAATCATGCGCAGGATAAAGGTTTAGAAGATGAGACCATCAATAACCTTGCATATGAAATTGGCGGATATCTAGCTAACGAAGTTGAGGCAAAGAACGAGCAGGAAAGAGTACTTGCTGACCTTTGGAGCGTTGCATCAGAAGATGAGCAGCGTGCCATTGCAAATATGATGGTCAAGTTAGTTGAAAATAATAGCTCGCACTAAACAAAAAGAGGGGTCGTTTGTGCCTCTCTTTTTATTTTAACCGTTTCACAACATTGTGCTTTCTAAAAATGTGAAAATGCTTTATGATAAAGGAAGGTAAAAATTTGCCACAATGAAGGGGGTAATATCATTTGGCAAAGCTCGAATGGTATTTTGAATATGAGATACAGGTAAACCGTCCCGGACTTTTAGGAGACATTTCTTCTCTAATGGGGATGCTTTCAATTAATATTGTGACAATCAATGGTGTTGATGTATCAAGACGCGGAATGCTTTTACGCTGTGACCACACAGATCAAATTAAGCGGCTTGAATCAATTTTAAATACAATGGAAACGATAAAAGTAACGAAATTAAGACAGCCAAAGCTTCGTGACCGCTTAGCTGTTCGTCATGGAAGATACATACAGCGTGATGCGGATGACAAAAAGACGTTCCGTTTTGAAAGAGACGAGCTCGGTCTTCTTGTTGATTTTATGGCTGAACTCTTTAAAAAAGAAGGACATAAATTGATTGGGATTCGCGGTATGCCGCGTGTCGGAAAAACAGAATCAATTGTGGCTTCAAGTGTTTGTGCAAGCAAGAGATGGCTGTTTGTATCGTCTACTCTTTTGAAACAGACGATCCGAAGTCAGCTGATCGCAGATGAATACAGCCCAGATAACGTCTTTATTATTGATGGAATTGTGTCGACAAGAAGAGGTTCTGAGAAGCATTTGCAGCTTTTAAGGGAAATTATGAGACTGCCGGCAACAAAGGTGGTCGAGCATCCAGACATCTTTATTCAAAATTCAGAATATACAATGGATGATTTCGACTATATCATTGAATTGCGTAATAGCGCAGACGAAGAGATTACATATGAACACGCTGAAGAACCACAAGTGTTTGATCATTCTGGTTTTTCTGGCTTCGATTTTTAATATGGTAATGGTAGGTGTTTGTTTTGACTGAATTGGGAAAACGGCTCGTTGAGGCCAGAGAGGAAAAAGGGATGTCGCTGGAGGATCTTCAGACGGTTACCAAGATCCAAAAGCGCTATTTGCTAGCAATCGAACAAGGAAACTATGATATTATTCCAGGTAAATTTTACGTCAGAGCGTTTATTAAACAATATGCCGAAGCCGTTGGACTGAATCCTGAACAATTGTTCGAAGAGTTTCGTAAAGATGTTCCAAGCACGTACAATGATGAAGTATCTGATAAATTATCGAATATTAAGCCGCAAAGAGAGCTGCCAAAGCCTGCCTCGAAAGTGCTTGAACTATTGCCGACAATTTTAATTATTGGAGGCATCATTGTGGTCATCGCCATCATTTATGTGATCGTGCAGGCGGTCAATCATGATAGCGGACAGAAGAATAATCAGGCGGCCCCTCAGCAATCAGAATCTAAATATGAAGTATCTGAGGATTCATCTCTTGCAAAAGATCAAAAGAAAAAAGAAAAAGCTTCGTCAGATGATAAAGAAAAATCATCTAAAAAAGATGATTCATCAAAAGACAATGAAACGGTCTCTTTAAAGGCGACGAATACAGAAGGCTCAACGACAACGTATGAAGTATCAGGTGCTGACGAAATGGAGTTAACCATTTCTGCCTCGCAAGCTTCATGGCTGCGCGTAAGAGACGAATCTGGAAAAGTGCTGAAGATGGGTGAACTAAAAGATGGCGAATCGTTTAAAACAGACCTTTCTGATCTTTCTCAGGTCGATATCCGTCTAGGCAATGCGTCTGGAATTGATATCAAGGTAAATGACGAGACACTTAAGTACGAATTAGACCCTAAGAATACCATGACACAAAACATTGTGATTGTGAATAAAGGAAAGGAAAAGTCATCTTAAGCAAGTAGATGACTTTTCTTTTGTTCCTACTATTATATATACATAAAAAATTGCATTATTGGAGGATTGAATTTCATGTTTAACTTACCGAATAAAATAACCCTTTCTAGGATCGCCTTGATCCCTGTTTTTATGATCATTATGCTTGCACCGTTTGATTGGGGTGTCGCACGCTTTGGCGACGTCAGCATCGAAGTAACGCACCTTGTTGGAGCGATTCTGTTTATTGTCGCTTCAACAACTGACTGGATTGATGGCTACTACGCACGTAAACTTAATTTAGTGACGAACTTTGGTAAATTTTTAGATCCGCTTGCAGATAAATTGCTTGTTTCAGCTGCTTTAATTATACTTGTTCAATACAACCTCACACCGGCATGGATGGCGATAGTGATCATCAGCCGTGAATTTGCTGTAACAGGTCTAAGACTTGTATTAGCTGGAGGCGGTGAAGTAGTGGCGGCGAATATGCTTGGAAAAGTGAAGACATGGGCGCAAATCATTGCGATTTCAGCACTTTTACTGCATAACCTGCCGTTTGAACTTGTATCATTCCCGTTTGGTGATCTAGCGATGTGGGTAGCGGTGTTCTTCACTGTTGTCTCAGGCTGGGATTACTTTGCAAAAAACTGGGAAGCTTTAAAGAATTCTAACTAAAAAGGACGTGTACGCTTTGAAGTCAGAGAGAAAAGCAGAAATTATTGCAGTCGGTTCTGAACTCTTGCTAGGGCAAATTACGAATACGAATGCACAATTCATCAGCAAACAACTAGCTGAAATTGGTGTGAATGTTTATTACCACACAGCAGTTGGTGACAATCCAGAGCGTTTAAAACAGGCCATTCAGGTGGCGCAGGAAAGATCTAATTTTATTATCTTCTCAGGTGGTCTTGGACCAACCAAAGATGACTTAACAAAAGAAACAATTGCGAGTACGCTCGGTAAAGAGCTTGTACTAAATGAAGAAGCATTTGAATCGATTCAAGACTACTTTCGAAAGACCGGCCGCGATATGTCACCGAACAATCGTAAGCAGGCACTCGTTCTAGAAGGATCAGATGTGCTCGTGAACCGTTTCGGGATGGCTCCAGGTATGTTTGTTCAAGAAGACGATACGTTTTATATGCTTCTTCCTGGACCGCCAAGTGAATTGCACCCGATGTTTGAAAACGAGGCAAAGCCGCTGATTTCTGAGAAGCTTGGCTTAAAGGAAAAAATTGTGTCTGTTGTTCTGCGCTTCTTCGGAATCGGTGAATCGCAGCTTGAAACAGACCTAGAAGATTTAATTGATGCTCAAACCAACCCGACGATTGCACCACTCGCATCTGACGGTGAAGTGACGCTAAGGCTGACTGCTAAGCATGAGGATGAAAAAGAAACAGGGCGTCTGTTAAAAGAAACAGAATCGCAAATTTTAGCACGGGTAGGAGAGTACTTCTACGGATATGGGGATACATCGCTTGTCCGCGAAGCGTCCAAAGCCTTGCACGAGCACGGGAAAACAGTAGCAGCAGCAGAAAGTCTGACGGGTGGAATGTTCTCCGAATGGCTGACAGATCTCGAAGGAGCATCATCCATTTTGAACGGAAGTGTGGTTTGTTATACAAACCAAGTAAAGCAGCAGGTACTTGGCTGCCGGGAAGAAACACTGTCTTCTTATGGGGCTGTCAGCAAAGAGTGCGCTTTAGAGCTTGCTGAAGGGGTTAGAAAGCTGACCGGAAGTGATATTGGCATTAGCTTTACGGGTGTAGCAGGACCTGATACCCAAGAGGGTCAGCCTGTTGGAAAAGTGTTCATTGGACTATCGACGAAAGACCAGACGGACGTGTTTGAATGGATGTTTACAGGCAGCCGGTCGGGCATTCGAAAGCGCGCTGTGAAATATGGTCTACATCACTTACTCAATTTATTAAAAGAGAGTTAATTTTGTTTTTTGTTAGGTTTACTCCTTTATAAAAGAGCGTTTTTTTCTAATAGAAAACACTCTTTTCTTAAAAAATCTGCCGAGAAAAAAATCGAATATGTGTTCGTTTTTTTCTTGGCAAATGACGTAAAACAAGGTATAGTATAGATAGTGGAATTGATAAAGGAGGAAACAATAGAATGAGTGATCGTCAAGCAGCCTTAGATATGGCTCTTAAACAAATAGAAAAACAGTTTGGTAAAGGCTCTATTATGAAACTAGGAGAGCAAACAGATACACGTATTTCAACAGTACCGAGTGGTTCGTTAGCACTTGATACTGCGCTTGGAATAGGCGGATATCCCCGAGGCCGTATTATCGAAGTATATGGTCCAGAGAGTTCTGGTAAAACGACAGTAGCCCTTCATGCCATTGCTGAAGTTCAGCAGCAGGGAGGACAAGCTGCATTTATTGATGCAGAGCATGCACTCGATCCAGTTTACGCTCAAAAACTAGGTGTCAACATTGATGAACTGTTACTTTCTCAGCCGGATACAGGAGAGCAAGCACTTGAAATTGCAGAAGCTCTTGTCCGCAGCGGGGCAGTTGATATTGTTGTGATTGACTCTGTAGCTGCTCTTGTACCAAAAGCAGAGATTGAAGGAGACATGGGTGATTCACACGTTGGTCTTCAAGCGCGTTTGATGTCTCAAGCACTTCGTAAGCTATCAGGTGCTATCAACAAATCAAAAACAATTGCCATCTTTATTAACCAAATTCGTGAAAAAGTTGGGGTTATGTTTGGTAACCCTGAAACAACGCCTGGTGGACGTGCGCTGAAGTTCTATTCGTCTGTTCGTTTAGAAGTGCGCCGTGCTGAACAGCTGAAACAAGGCAATGACATTATGGGGAATAAAACGAGAATTAAAGTGGTGAAAAACAAAGTAGCACCGCCATTCCGTATTGCGGAAGTAGACATTATGTACGGTGAAGGGATCTCAAAAGAGGGAGAAATCATCGACCTTGGAAGCGAACTAGATATCGTACAAAAGAGCGGCGCTTGGTATTCTTACCAAGAGGAACGTCTTGGACAAGGTCGTGAAAATGCGAAACAGTTCCTAAAAGAAAATAAAGATATCATGCTGATGATCCAGGAGCAAATTCGAGAACATTACGGCTTGGATACTAACGGAGTAACGCAGCAGGAATCTGAAGAAGCGCTAGAACAATTAGAATTAGAATAAAAATTAAATTAGTATGAAATGATAAAAAAGGCTGGGTGAAAAACTCAGCCTTTTTTATTTTGCAAAAAACTTTCGACAACTTTTTCAGTACTTCATCCGTCTAAAGTGTACAAAATGGCATTTATTTTGGGAGGAAAAACTAATGACAAGCCCGACCCGCAGAAGAAATGCAAAACGTAGCCGGAAACAACCAAGTCAGAAGGGAAAAATTGTGTTTGTTTTTTTAGTAGCGATGATTTGCTTAACGATGTGGAATGTGCTTCATCGAAATAGTGAAGAGAAATACCCGTTTCAAAAAACGGCAGTAGCTTTAGAAAACAGCCAGAAAAAAGAAGTCAAAAGGAAAACCGCCAAAATATCAAAGGAACAAATCAAAACAGTGGACCGCAATCACAAAATCAGCAGTTATTTAAATAAGATCGGTTTCAGCGGAACAGCCATGATTGTTAGAAATGGAGAAATCATAACAAATAAAGGTTTTGGTTATGCAGACCGTAAACGAAAAATTCGAAATAATCCATCAACATCTTTTTATGTCGGTTCGTCACAAAAAGCGCTGATTGCAACCGCCATTTTACAGCTTGAGGAAAAGGGAAAACTTCAGACAAGTGATCCGGTAAGCACGTATTTACCTCATTTCCCTAACGGACATACAATTACTTTGAAAAATCTGCTGACACATACATCGGGAATAAACGGACATATTGAAGGAAACGGTGCAATTACTCCGGACGAATTAATAAAAGACATAGAACGTCAGGGAATTAATCGTCAGCCGGGCGTATGGGGCTACAAGGATTCCAACTATTCTGTTCTTGCTTATATTGTTGCTGAAGTAAGCGGTGAGTCCTATGAACAATATATAAAGAATCATATTTTTAAACCGGCGGGAATGACGCATGCAGGCTTTTACAAAACATATGAAAAAGAACCTTATCCTGCTGTCGGGTATAAGCTGAAAGGCAGCAAAGCGGTTACACCGTATATGCCCGATCTATCTCAGCTGTATGGTGCTGGAGATATTTATATGAGTGCTATAGATATGTACAAATTTGACCAAGCCCTGATTGACGGCAAACTGTATTCGCAGAAGAGCTATAAAAAGATGTTTACGCCAGGAAGCAGCTCCACATACGGAATGGGATTTTATGTTGCTCCCGGTAGCTATTCAAGCCATGGTGTCATGCCGGGCTTCAACATTTTGAACAGCTTTAGCAAATCTGGTCAAACCATTGTTGTTTTGTTCTCAAACATTCAAAATAACATTAAACTGGGACAAGTGAACAATAAAGTATATCAGCTGCTGAATCAAGAATAATTCTGATCTGCTTTTGCAAACGCTAAGATGGCACGCTTGACAAGTATTTCCGACACAATTACAATGGGAATGTATCACTTGTTTTTCTTAACATGATTGATAACTAATTTAAACTTGACAAGGGCAGTGAGGATCTCATTCCCTGTGAAGGCCCTGTATGTTGAGACACAAAACAATGTACATGCCGACACTTTATTTGTAAAACCAAGTTCATAGCAAGAGGAGGTGAAAATATGTCGCCTACGATGTTTACGATCATCTCCATTTTGCTGAGCCTAATCTGTTTAGTTGTTGGCTACTTTGTTCGTAAAACCATTGCAGAAGCAAAAATATCCGGCGCAAGAAACATGGCCGAACAAATTGTTGAGGATGCAAAGCGTGATGCGGAAGCATTGAAGAAAGAAGCGCTCTTGGAAGCGAAAGATGAAATTCATTCGTTTCGTGTAGAGGCGGAGCAAGAAGTTCGTGAAAGACGAAATGAGCTTCAAAGACAAGAAAACCGTTTACTTCAAAAAGAGGAAAATCTTGATCGCAAAGACGAATCTTTAGATAAACGGGAGTCCCTGTTGGAGAAGAGAGATCATTCTCTGAATGAACGACAACAACATATTGAAGAGATGGAAAGCAAAGTGGATGATATGATTCGTTTGCAGAAAGCCGAGTTGGAACGCATTTCAAGTCTAACTCGAGATGAAGCGAAGCAAATCATTCTGGATCAAGTTGAAAATGAGCTTTCCCACGACATTGCAGTCATGACGAAAGAATCTGAAAACCGAGCGAAAGAAGAGGCTGACAAAAAGGCGAAAAACATTCTTTCACTTGCGTTACAGCGTTGCGCAGCTGATCATGTAGCTGAAACAACGGTATCTGTAGTCAATCTTCCAAATGATGAGATGAAAGGTCGTATTATCGGACGTGAAGGACGAAATATCCGTACGTTAGAAACGTTAACTGGTATTGACTTGATCATAGATGATACACCTGAAGCTGTTATCCTATCGGGCTTTGATCCGATTAGACGTGAAACAGCGAGGATAGCTCTGGACAAGCTAGTCCAGGATGGCCGCATTCATCCTGCACGAATTGAAGAAATGGTGGAAAAATCACGCCGTGAAGTCGATGATTATATCCGCGAGATGGGTGAGCAAACGACATTCGAAGTCGGAGTTCACGGTCTGCATCCGGATCTTATCAAAATTCTCGGCCGCTTGAAATTCCGTACAAGTTATGGACAAAATGTCCTGAAGCATTCAATTGAGGTTGCACATCTTGCAGGTCTCATGGCTTCAGAGCTTGGAGAAGATGCAAAGCTTGCAAAACGAGCAGGTCTTCTGCATGACATTGGAAAAGCCATTGATCATGAAGTAGAAGGAAGCCACGTAGAAATTGGCGTTGAGCTTGCGACGAAATATAAAGAGCATCCTGTTGTCATCAACAGTATTGCCTCTCACCACGGTGACCAAGAACCGACATCTATTATCGCTGTTCTTGTTGCGGCAGCTGATGCATTATCTGCAGCACGCCCTGGTGCAAGAAGTGAGACGCTTGAAAATTACATTCGGAGACTTGAGAAATTAGAAGATATCTCTGAATCTTATGAAGGTGTTGAAAAATCGTTTGCGATACAGGCTGGACGTGAAGTACGTATAATGGTGAAGCCAGATTCAATTAATGATCTTGAAGCTCACCGTCTAGCAAGGGATATTCGTAAGCGAATTGAGGACGAGCTCGATTACCCTGGTCACATTAAAGTGACAGTCATTCGAGAAACTCGCGCAGTAGAGTATGCAAAATAGAGCGGTGCGCTTAGCGCCGCTTTATTTTTTTGTGTAAATATGCAACACTGATAAGAAGATCAATTTATAAGAGAAAGGGTTCAAAAGCGCATGAAAATATTATTTGTTGGAGATATCGTCGGTTCACCTGGCAGAGACACACTGAAAGAATACTTGCCAAAGCTGAAGAAAAAATATCAGCCGCACTTTACCATTGTCAACGGAGAAAATGCTGCTCACGGGAAAGGCCTGACTGAAAAAATCTATCATGAGCTCCTGCAAGCAGGAGCTGATGTGCTCACAATGGGCAACCATACATGGGATAAAAGAGACATTTTCGATTTCATCGATGATGCAGCCAATATGGTCCGTCCTGCTAACTTCCCAGAAGGCACACCTGGAAAAGGTCTCACGTTTATTAAAAAACAAGGAAAAGAATTGGCTGTCATTAACCTGCAAGGACGTACGTTTTTACCGCCAATTGACTGCCCATTTCAAAAAGTAGATGAATTAATTGCGGAAGCATCCAAACGGACACCGTTTATTTTTATTGATTTTCATGGTGAAGCCACAAGTGAAAAGCAAGCAATGGGCTGGTATACAGACGGCCGTGCATCATGTGTCGTTGGAACGCATACACATGTTCAAACAGCAGATAACCGCGTATTGCCAAAAGGAACTGCGTATATTTCAGATGTTGGGATGACAGGGCCTTATGATGGCATTTTGGGTGTTGACCGAGAAACGATTATTAAACGATTCAAAACAAGTCTCCCAGTCCGGTTTGAAATTGCAGAAGGCCGCACAACATTAAGTGCAGTAATCGTAGAAATTGACGAACAGTCGAAAAAAGCTGTCAAAATTGATCGAATTTTGATAAATGATGACCATATTTTCTTTGAATAAATGTTCACATATTTATTTCAGAAAAATATTAATCAGAAAGAAGGAATATGCGCCCTCTATCGTGAATATAGTAAAAATGGTAGGTAGCCTGCTATTTTTGAAAAACATTTTGGGGATGGATTTTCAAAAAAATAGCATCATCTAACAAAGATTGTTCTAATGAACACTCACTTATCCATTGTAAATTTAAGGGGGAGCAGAAATGGAAATTTTAAAAGTTTCAGCAAAGTCAAATCCGAATTCAGTAGCAGGAGCATTAGCGGGCGTTTTACGTGAACGCGGTGCAGCAGAAATACAAGCAATCGGCGCTGGAGCACTGAATCAGGCGGTTAAGGCTGTCGCCATTGCAAGGGGATTTGTTGCGCCAAGCGGAGTGGATTTGATATGCATTCCAGCCTTTACTGACATTCTGATCGATGGAGAAGAAAGAACAGCCATCAAATTGATTGTTGAGCCACGATAATTCTAATTTTATTATTTTCAACCTGCTTACATCATGTAAGCAGGTTGTTTTTGTTTACCGCTATACATTTCTTATATAACATATTCAGTTCGTGAAATAGATAAAAATGACATATTAGAGCTTGCATTTTTTCACCATGATGATAAATTAAGATTAAGTTGAATTTACTACATCAAAAATAAATATTTAAGTAGGTGAAATAATGTTTGAAGCTTTTTTGAAAAGAGGAAAGCTTGTTTTTATTTTATTTTTTATCGTTCTCATTGCTGGCGGCTATTTATTCGCGCAGCTTCCTAAACGAGAACTGCCAGAATTCGAGGCGAATCTCGTCACGATTTCTACCGTTTTCCCTGGTGCAGATGCAAAACAGGTGGAAAGAGACGTCACCAATAAGCTGGAATCAGCTTTATCTGATATCAATGGTGTAGAGAAAACGAGCTCGGTTTCTGCCATTGGTTTCTCAAATATTGTGCTTGAAATTGAGGATCAAGCCGACTTTCAAAAGGTGGCAAGTCAAATTAAGAATGAAACGACAAGTGCTGCGTCATCTTTTCCTGACGGAGTGATGGAGCCGGATATAAAGGATGAGTTCGGCAGCGTACCCGTTGGTTCTTATATGATTGTGTCGAGTCAATCATCGGACTTAGCAAAGAGTCAGAAATCGCTGCGTGCATTGAAGGAAAAAGTAGAGGACATCAAAGGGGTAGACAATGTCGTTATCAAAGGCTTCAATGACAAACAAGCGATATTAAACTTAGATTCAAACAAGCTGGAGGGGGAAGGGTTCAATGTAACTGATGTCACAAATGCCATCAATCAGGAATTTGACACATCTCCACTAGGCGATATTCGGGCAGGTAAAGAGAAGGTCAAGCTGTCCATCGATACATATGACCGCTTAGATCAAGTCAAAAAAATTGAGCTTTTCTCAAAAACAAAACGAGAGCCGGTCACAATTAGTCAGCTTGGCAGCTTAAAAGAAGTAGAAAAAGAGAAAAGTGATATTGTGTCCTATAACGGAAAGCCCGCCTATTCATTTACAGTGAATATTAAACCAGGGCTTGATATTCCTAAAATGTATGACAAAGTCAATGATGTCATTGAGAAAGAAAAGCAGCTGCCAAATGGGGTGGAGTGGGTAGACTACTATTCACAAAAAAGTGAAGTGGATGCCATTTTCAATGATTTAATAAAAGAAGCCATTGTTGCAGTCATCGCGGTCATTATCGTTACTACACTTGGACTCACGATTGGCGGGGCGTTTATCGTTTCACTCGCCATTCCGCTATCCATTACAATTGGAACCATTCCGCTGCCATTTTTACAAGTGGATCTCAATCAAATTTCGATCATCGGCTTTATCATTGCCTTAGGGATACTTGTCGATGATGCGATTGTCGTCAATGATAATATTTTAAGACAAATGAAAAAATACGAAAGTCCGCTTAAAGGAACAATTGCTGGCGTAAAAGAAGTCGCAGGGTCCATTTTGACATCAACACTTGCTGTTGTGTTTGCCTTCCTGCCGCTTCTTTTCTTATCAGGTGCAAACGGTTCATTTATTCGGGCACTACCGTCTGTTCTAGTAACGACTGTGCTTGCGTCCATGGTGATTTCGCTGACACTTGTGCCGGTCTATCAATATACTGTGAACAGGAAAAGAAAGAACAAGAAGAGTCAAAAAGAGCCGGGCTTCCTAGGAAAACCATTAAAAAAGCTGGCGGATTTCTATGCAGACCGTGTGCTGAAAAACATTGTGAAGCGGCCGCTCGTTATTGGACTAAGTGGCTTGCTTGTTGCAACGCTTGCTTTTTTACTTATTTTCGTCACACCATTTGAATTTTTCCCTGCGGCGAATAAGAAAGAAGTGGTCGTCACGGTCACGCTTCCAAGTGAAACAACATTAGACAAAACAAATGAAACACTAAAGAAAATAGAACAAGAAATTAAGCAGCAAAAAGGCATTGAAGAAACGGCGATTTTTGCAGGCGGCGGGGTGCCGAATCTGTTTAATGAAAGTATTTCAAATGCAAGTGACCACACCGGTCAGATTGTTGTAAGAGTAGACAATGATCAGATGACAAGTAAGGCATTGATAGATCGTATGACCGAGCCTTTGCGAGAGAAATTCAAAGAGGCTGATCTCTTTATGAAAACCATTGTTCAAGGACCGCCAACTGGAGCGCCAGTGACAGTAACAGTTGCGGGTGACTCTTTCACAAAGCTCATTGATGTCAAAGAAACGCTGACAAATGAAATGAAAGACAAAGGAGCAAGCTTGATTACAGATGATGTCAATAAGCCGGCGAAAACGATTTCCTTTGAATTAAACCGTGAGCGAATGGCAGAGGATGGGCTCAGTGCTCAATTTGTCAGCAGACAGCTTGGGCTTGTGACAGAAGGGATTCCATTAGGTACCTTTAAACAAGGAACAAATGACATCGATTTAGTGGTAAAACAGGATACAGGTACACATCAAAATGGTTTAAAGCTAAAAGAATTGAAAGTACCTGTGAAGACCAACGAGGGTGGTATGCCTCAACTTGAGCCGCTTAGCCGATATGTAACAGAAAAAGAAACAGAGCAGTATGAAAGCATTCCACATGAAAATGGAGTTCCAACCATTACGCTAAAGGCGTATCCCGGCGCATCAGATTCGTTTAAAGACGATATGAAAGAAGTCGTTAATCAAGTGGGGAAAAGCGCGGCAGCGAAGGATTTGACCATTTCACAAGGTGGAGAAAATGAAAATCAGACCCAGTTCTTTATTGAAATTAGTCTCTTATTTGCGGTTGTCCTGCTGCTCATTTACGTGACCATCGCATTCCAGTTCAATTCATTAATGCTTCCACTGTTAGTTCTAGGAACGGTTTACTTAGCCGTATCAGGAGCCATTATCGGACTGTTTGTCACACAAACGCCATTCAGCTTTATGGCAACAATGGGAATTGTCTCATTGGCTGGTATTGTCGTTCGAAATGCGGTCGTCTTATTCGAATTTATTGAACAGCGGCGCAAGCAAGGATTTGATCAACAGACAGCCGTCATTGAAGCGGGAAGAGCAAGGATTAGACCGATACTTTTAACAGCATTTACGGCATTAGTTGCATTAATGCCTGTTGCATTAAGTCATGATCCACTCTTTAAGCCGCTGGCCATCTGCATTGTATCAGGTGTCTTTTTCTCAACGATTCTGACATTATTTATTGTGCCAGCCCTATATGTTGCCGTTTCAAAGAAACGCTGACGATGAAAGTAAATCTCCTTTCAACCGGAGATTTGCTTTTTTTTTTTAGAAAATATCTAAAAAAATATGTGGGGTGTTCATTTGTCTTTATCTAGTAGACAGTGGTGTTTACGACTAAAATAAGTCGTGTTAAAATCTGATTGGGAGAAGTTTTTTAACAAAGGGGTTGTACGTCATGTGTGGAACGATGAAAGCAATTGTTAAAAAAGAAAGCGCTTACGGAGCGGTGCTGACGGAGATGCCGATTCCAGAAATCAAAGATCATGAAGTATTGATAAAGGTGAAAGCCACTTCGATATGCGGAACAGACGTGCATATTTATAATTGGGATGACTGGGCTAAGGGGCGAGTCAAAGCGCCCTACATTTTTGGTCATGAATTTACAGGGGAAGTTGTCAAAGTGGGGAAGCAGGTCTCACGAGCAAAAGTAGGGGATTTTGTATCGGCTGAGACGCATGTTGTATGTAATCAATGTTATATGTGCTTAACAGGGCAGCAGCATTTGTGCAGTGAAACGAAAATTTTAGGGGTAGACATTGATGGCTGTTTTGCTGAATATGTCAAAATACCTGAACAAAATGTGTGGCATAATCCGGCTCAAATGCCAGTTGAACTTGCCTCTATACAAGAGCCGCTAGGAAATGCTGTCCATACAGTACTGCACACACCTGTTTCAGGTAAATCTGTGGCGATTTTTGGCTGCGGACCAATCGGCTTAATGGCAATCGCTGTCGCAAAAGCTTCTGGAGCTGTTCAAGTGTTCGCCGTTGATAAAAATGAATACAGGCTCGATCTAGCCCGAAAAATGGGTGCAGATCATATCGTGGATATTGGAAAAGATGATCCAGTCGCGATGATTAAGCAGCTCACGCGGATGGAAGGGGCAGACGTAATGTGTGAGATGTCAGGTCATCCAGCTGCCATTAATCAAGCACTCGAAGCTTGTGCAAATGGAGGAAAAGTCAATATACTAAGCTTGCCAGAACGGCCAGTGACAATTGATATTACGAACCAAATTGTTTTTAGGGGATTAACTGTGCAAGGGATCACGGGGAGAAAAATGTTTGAGACGTGGCGTCAAGTATCTGAGCTGTTAAGAACGAATACCATTGATGTAAAGCCAGTTGTCACTCACACACTGCCATTTGAAGAGTTCGAAAAGGGCTTTGAACTCATGCGGAATGGTACGTGCGGAAAAGTCGTACTGATGATGCCATCATATCAAAGGGGGAAGAAATGATGAAGGAATTCACGTATTTACAAGATGAATTGGAAACAATGAAGCAGCAAGGCACTCACCAAACCTTAAAAGAGATCGACTCAAAACAATCATCCACTGTTACTTTAAATGAACAATCTGTTATACAACTCTCCTCAAATAACTACTTAGGTCTCACCTCGCACCCAAGGCTGATGAAAGCAGCAAAAGAGGCGATTGATAAATTCGGAGCGGGTACAGGATCCGTACGAACCATCGCCGGCACAATGACAATGCATGAACGTCTTGAAAAAAAGCTTGCTGCATTTAAAAAGACAGAGGCAGCCCTTGTGTTCCAATCAGGCTTTACGACCAACCAAGGGGTTTTATCAAGTATCCTGACAAAAGATGATATTGTCATTTCGGATGAACTGAATCATGCCTCAATTATTGATGGAATCCGACTAACCAAAGCAGATAAAAAGGTATACAGTCATTCCAATATGGAAGAGCTGGAGAAGATTTTGAAAAAATCAATGAATTATCGCGTCCGCCTCATCGTTACAGACGGTGTTTTCTCAATGGATGGTGATATCGCGCCACTTCCTGAAATCGTCAGGCTAGCAGAAGCATATGATGCATTTGTCATGGTAGACGATGCGCATGCCTCGGGCGTGCTTGGTGAGAATGGCCGCGGGACGGTCAACCATTTTAAACTCGACGGCAGAGTGCACATACAGGTCGGGACCCTTAGTAAAGCTGTCGGAGTGCTCGGCGGTTACGTAGCTGGTTCAGCGGTTTTAATTGATTATTTAAAACATAAAGCAAGACCGTTTTTATTCAGCACCTCACATCCGCCGGCTGTGACTAGAGCGTGTGAAGAAGCGATTGAAGTGCTGTTAGATGAACCGAAGCGAATCGATACACTTTGGGAGAACGCCGCTTATTTTAAAGAAAAGGTCATCAGCCTTGGATTTCAAGTCGCCCCAACAGAGACACCGATTATCCCAATCATGATTGGAGACGAAGCACTTACTTTTCGTTTCTCAAAAGCTTTAATAGAACGAGGCGTGTTTGCTCAAGGCATCGCCTTCCCAACAGTAGCAAAAGGCAAGGCAAGAATTAGAGCCATCATCACAGCCGAGCACACAAAAGAAGAACTAAACCGGGCACTGACAATCATTGAAGAAGAAGCAAAAAAACTAAACATACTTGATTGAGAGAGCGCAGGCTCTCTTTTTCATTTTATGAAAAATGGTTATGACTAATAGACAATTTTCATAGAAGAACCGTATATGATTTATTTTCAATTCATCACAAAATAGTCTATACTGTAGGGTGGAACTTGGTTTGAAAGGAGTACAAATTCATGAATGAAGAGCAGAGAAAAGCGAGCGGACAAGTAAGTTCATCGGACAAAAAATCCGAGAAGGACTACAGCAAATATTTTGAAGCTGTGTACATTCCGCCTTCCTTAAAAGATGCAAAAAAACGGGGTAAAGAAGAAGTCGAATACAATCAATTTCAAATTGACGAGCAGTTTCAAGGGTTAGGGAACGGCCGCAAGTTTTATATTCGCACATACGGCTGTCAAATGAATGAGCATGACACAGAAGTGATGGCTGGTATTTTTATGGCGCTAGGCTATGAACCAACAAATTCAACGGAAGATGCAAATGTCATCTTATTAAACACTTGTGCTATTCGTGAAAATGCAGAAAACAAAGTGTTTGGAGAGCTTGGTCATTTAAAAGCATTAAAACGCGAAAAGCCAGATTTAATTTTAGGTGTATGCGGATGTATGTCACAAGAAGAATCTGTCGTGAGCCGTATTTTGAAGAAACACCCATTTGTTGATTTGATTTTCGGCACGCACAACATTCACCGCCTGCCAGAGCTGTTATCTGAATGCTACCTTTCAAAAGAAATGGTCATTGAGGTTTGGTCAAAAGAAGGCGACGTGATTGAGAACCTTCCGAGAGCCCGTCAAGGTAAAATCAAAGGCTGGGTGAATATTATGTACGGCTGTGATAAATTCTGTACATACTGTATCGTGCCTTATACGCGCGGCAAGGAAAGAAGCCGCCGCCCAGACGAAATTATTCAAGAGGTCAGACGTTTAGCAGCAGAAGGATATAAGGAAATTACCCTTCTTGGTCAAAACGTGAATGCATATGGAAAAGATTTTGAAGATATGGAATATGGTCTTGGCCACCTGATGGATGAGCTGCGAAAAATTGATATTCCACGTATCCGTTTTACAACAAGTCACCCGCGTGATTTTGATGATCACTTAATTGAAGTGCTAGCCAAGGGCGGAAATCTTCTTGATCATATTCATCTGCCAGTACAATCGGGAAGTTCTTCTGTGCTGAAGCTTATGGCGAGAAAATATGACCGTGAGCGCTACCTTGATCTTGTGCGCAAAATCAAAGAAGCTATGCCGAATGCTTCATTAACAACGGACATTATTGTTGGGTTCCCAAATGAAACAGATGAGCAGTTTGAAGAAACACTTTCCCTCTATCGCGAGGTTGAGTTTGATGCCGCTTATACGTTCATTTATTCTCCAAGAGAAGGAACGCCGGCAGCGAAAATGAAAGACAACGTGCCAATGCGTGTGAAAAAAGAACGTCTGCAGCGCCTAAATGCACTTGTGAATGAAATTTCCGCGAAAAAAATGAAGGAATATGAAGGGCAGATTGTCGAAGTATTAGTAGAGGGTGAAAGTAAAAACAACCCTGAGATCCTAGCCGGATATACAAGTAAAAGCAAGCTTGTGAATTTTAAAGCACCAAAAGAAGCGATTGGCAACATCGTCAAAGTGAAAATCACACAAGCCAAAACTTGGTCTCTTGACGGAGAAATGGTTGGAGAAGCTATCGAGGTGAATTAAAATGACACTTTATTCAAAGAAAGAGATTGTCGAGCGCGCAAGAGAGCTCGCTAAAATGATTTCTGAAACGGAAGAAGTTGATTTCTTCAAAAAAGCAGAAGCGCAAATCAATGAAAATACAAAAATTTCAACGATCATTAATCAAATTAAGGCGCTTCAAAAACAAGCTGTGAACTTAAAGCATTACGGCAAACATGAAGCCTTAAAGCAAGTCGAAGAAAAAATCGATTCCCTGCAAGAAGAACTGGATGACATCCCAGTCATTCAAGAATTCAAAGAATCACAAATGGAAGTCAATTCCCTGCTTCAGCTTGTAGCGCACACAATTTCGAATCAAGTAACAGATGAAATCATTCTTTCAACCGGCGGTGACCTCTTATTAGGAGAAACCGGTTCAAAAGTGAAAAACTCATCACCAAGTTGCTCCATTAAATGAGAAAACCCCGCAGATGCGGGGTTTTTTATTATATAGATTATATGTTATTTGTATTTTGCTACTGCATCAACATTTTGTTGTTGATGCAGTAGCCCTTGTATTTCGTAAAAAATAAATATTATATTGAAGTGTTATCAACTAAAAATGAATTGATTCTACAGATTAAAAGATTTGAATTGAAACTTAATACTTAATCCAAAAATATTTATTACAATATGAAACTCTCTCATAAAATCCCCTCCCTATATAAAGAAGGGCTACTATCTTTATTACATCAAATGACACCATTTCAGTCAACTCCAAATCTCTCACTCTCCAACTTTTCCAATTTTCAAGGCAAGTTTATGGGCGACCATGCATACACTGAAACAGAAATGAATTTAATTGAACATGAAGTTCAAAATCGTGACACACTAGACGAATGCCCAGCATAAGATAAAACGATCAAGAACAAGGAGGCATGCCGGAATGTCTGAATACAGAGAAATTATTACAAAAGCGGTGGTTGCAAAAGGGAGGAAATTCACCCAAAGCACACACACCATTTCTCCATCGCAAAAACCAACCAGCATCCTAGGTGGTTGGATCATTAATCATAAGTATGATGCTGAAAAGGTCGGTAAAACGGTTGAGATCGAAGGAACATTTGATATTAACGTATGGTACTCTTACGCTGACAACACGAAAACAGAAGTCGTCACAGAGCGTGTGAAGTATGTAGACATCATTAAACTGAGATATAAAGATAAAAATTTTCTTGATGATGAGCACGAAGTGATTGCGAAAGTTTTGCAGCAGCCCAATTGCTTAGAAGTGACCATTTCTCCAAATGGCAATAAAATTATCGTTCAGGCAGAGCGAGAGTTCATTGCTGAGGTAGTCGGTGAAACAAAAATTGTTGTAGAGGTCAATTCAGACTGGAAAGAAAAAGATGATCACGAGTGGGAAGAAGAAGTGGATGAGGAGTTAGAGGATATTCATCCAGAGTTCCTAGCAGGTGATCCAGAAGAGTAAGGAATGACTAGGGCGCATATCCCCCTAGTTTTTTTGTGCCTGATCTAGGAGAAAAAAGGTGATTTTTTATGCTATAATTGAAGATGGTATGAATTCGAAAGTAATATAGTGAGGGATTAGAAATATGGCAAGTTATACGCCCATGATACAGCAATATTTAAAGATCAAGGCAGATTATCAAGATGCCTTTTTATTTTTTCGCTTAGGCGATTTTTATGAGATGTTTTTTGATGATGCGAAAGAAGCGGCGCAAGAACTGGAAATTACGTTAACAAGCAGAGACGGCGGCACCATTCCAATGTGCGGTGTTCCATATCATTCTGCTTCTGCATACATAGAACAGTTGATTTCAAAAGGCTACAAGGTCGCCATTTGTGAGCAGGTGGAAGATCCTAAAACGGCAAAAGGTGTAGTCAAAAGGGAAGTTGTTCAACTGATTACACCAGGTACCGTCATGGATGGTAAAGGTTTAAGTGAAAACGAGAACAACTTTATTGCGTCTGTTACCAGCTTTCAAAATGGATACGGTCTTGCGCTGTCTGATTTATCAACAGGTGAAAACATGGCGGCTTTCATCGATCGATTAGATGAAGTCGTATCAGAAATTTATTCTGTTGGTGCAAAAGAAATTGTGGTGTCAAAGCAGCTGGATGAGGAAACAACCAAAACCCTTAAAGAACGCTGCCAAGCAACTATTTCATACGAAGATAGTGATGAACTATTAGAGGAAGCTGAACAGCTCGTTTCCCATCTTGACGACAAGTTAAAAACGGCATTTTTAACACTATATGCCTACTTAAGAAGAACGCAAAAAAGAAGCTTGGATCACCTTCAGAAAGTTCAAGTGTTTGAGCTTGAACAAACGATGAAAATTGATCTTTACTCAAAACGAAACCTTGAATTAACAGAAACGATTCGTTCAAAAAGCAAAAAAGGCTCTTTATTATGGCTGTTAGATGAAACAAAAACAGCGATGGGCGGCAGACTGCTCAAGCAATGGATCGACCGGCCGCTCATTCGTCTTTCGCAAATTAACGAGCGCCAGGAAATGGTGCAAATTCTGATGGATCATTTCTTTGAGCGCGAGGATCTGCGCGAACGATTAAAGCAAGTATATGATCTTGAGCGTCTAGCGGGCCGCGTGGCATTTGGCAACGTGAATGCCCGTGATCTCATCCAGCTCAAGGAATCTTTAAAACAAGTACCTGATATTAAACAACTCGTTCAATCATTACCAGAGGAAATGGCAAAATCAAGAGCGAATGAGATTGATCCTTGTGGTGACCTGCTTGAGTTATTAGAAGATGCACTTTATGAAAATCCGCCGATGACGATAAAAGAAGGCAATTTGATTAAAGATGGCTACAATGCAAAATTAGATGAATACCGTGATGCCAGCCGAAACGGAAAGGACTGGATTGCACGTCTCGAACAGCAGGAAAGAGAATATACCGGCATTCGCTCATTAAAAGTCGGGTTTAATAAAGTGTTTGGTTATTATATCGAAGTGACACGTGCGAATACACATCTGCTGGAGGAAGGGCGTTATGAAAGAAAACAAACGCTTGCCAATGCAGAGCGGTATATCACACCTGAATTAAAAGAAAAAGAAGCACTGATTCTTGAAGCAGAATCAAATATTAACGAATTGGAATATGAACTATTTACAGCTCTTAGGGAGCAAGTAAAAGGCTATATTCCTAGATTACAGCTGCTCGCAAAACAAATGAGTGAGCTTGATGCGCTTCAATGCTTTGCGACTGTTAGTGAAAAGCGCCGTTATATCCGTCCGGAATTCTCAGAGGATGACGTGGATGTCAAGGATGGCCGTCACCCTGTCGTTGAAAAAGTGCTGGATCACCAGGAATATGTACCGAATGACTGCCATATGGGAAAAGGAAGACAAACCTTACTCATCACTGGACCGAATATGTCAGGGAAAAGTACGTATATGAGACAAATGGCTCTCATCTCGATTCTTGCACAGATTGGCTGCTTTGTACCTGCGTCAAAGGCGACGCTACCAATCTTCGATCAAATCTTTACCCGTATTGGTGCAGCAGATGATTTGATTTCTGGTCAAAGTACTTTTATGGTAGAGATGCTCGAAGCAAAAAATGCGATGGTGCACGCAACGAAAAACAGCTTGATTCTATTCGATGAAATTGGACGTGGGACAAGCACCTATGATGGAATGGCGCTTGCGCAGGCGATCATTGAATTTGTTCATGATCATATTGGGGCCAAAACCCTATTTTCTACACATTACCATGAGCTTACGGTTCTTGAATCTCAATTAAGCGAGCTGAAAAATGTTCATGTGCGCGCTGAAGAGCATGAAGGCACAGTCGTTTTCTTACATCAAATCAAAGAAGGTGCAGCTGATAAAAGCTATGGTATTCATGTAGCGCAGCTAGCTGAATTACCTGATGCCATCATCAATAGAGCCCAGACCATTTTAACGGAGCTTGAGAGCGGATCACATGACGTGACCCCGAACGTATCTGTAGCACCAAAAGTAGAAAAGACTGAAGAAAAACAGCAGCTATCCTTCTTTGAAGTAGAGGAGAAACCGCAGCCAAAAGCTGTCCTAAAACAGAAAGATCAAGCGGTCATCGATGAATTAAAATCATACAACCTAATGGATATGACGCCGCTTGAAGCTATGACAAAGCTGTATGAATTACAAAAGAAATTATAATGTAAGGTGAGGTGAGCAGAAATGGCAAAGATTATTCAGTTATCCGATGACCTATCCAATAAAATTGCTGCAGGTGAAGTGGTCGAGCGCCCAGCTTCTGTTGTAAAGGAGCTTGTGGAAAATGCGATCGATGCAAAAAGTACAGTGATTGAAATCGATGTAGAAGAAGCAGGTCTTTCTTCTATAAGGATTATTGATAATGGGGTTGGAATCGATGCTGAAGATTGTAAGCTCGCCTTCCAGCGTCATGCAACGAGCAAAATCAAAGACGAAAATGATCTGTTCCGTGTCAGAACCCTTGGATTCAGGGGAGAGGCACTGCCAAGTATTGCATCTGTCTCTCATTTAGAAATGAAAACAAGTACTGGCGAAGGAGCTGGGACACACTTAGCTTTGCAAGGCGGGAAGATTATTTCAGAGAAAAAAACCTCTGGCCGCCGCGGCACTGAGATTGTGGTCACCAATTTATTTTACAATACGCCAGCTCGCCTGAAATATATGAAAACCGTTCATACGGAGCTTGGTAATATATCGGATGTGGTCAACCGAATTGCGCTAGCACATCCCGAAGTATCGATCCGTTTGCGTCATCAAGGGAAAGTTCTCCTCCAAACGAATGGAAATGGAGATGTGCGTCATGTACTTGCGGCCATTTACGGAACAGCCGTGGCGAAAAAAATGCTGCCGCTCCACGTACAATCACTTGATTTTGAAGTGAAAGGATATATTTCGTTACCTGAAGTGACGAGGGCATCACGGAATTATATGTCTTCTGTTGTAAACGGCCGATATGTCAAACATTTTCCGCTCGTGAAAGCGATCCATGAAGGATATCACACGCTGCTTCCAATTGGCCGTCATCCAATTACATTTATTGAGATGAAGATGGATCCGATTTTAGTGGATGTGAACGTTCATCCTTCGAAGCTTGAAGTGAGACTAAGTAAAGAACAGGAACTTCATGAGCTGATTAAACAAGGAATTAAGGAAGTATTTCAAAAGCAGCAGCTCATTCCAAGTGCCTCAGTACCAAAAAAAGCACCAATACCAGCTGTGAAAAATGAGCAGCAATCCTTAACCTTTGATGCGAAACAAGGAAACCAAAGCCAACCGGAAACACCGCTAACCTATCAGCCGGAGCCGCACGAGTCGGTCATATACGAGACAAGTTATACCGATGCATATGGGATGCCTAAACAAGAGAAGACAGAAGCATCATCACCAGTATCTTATGAAGAAGTATCATCTGAGCGTATTCATTTAGAGGAATCCGCCGCTTCATTTGAAGATGAAGAGACGGTACTATATGAAGATGTGACAGAGACGATGCCTGAAAACGAACGCGTCCCTGTGATGTATCCAATTGGGCAAATGCACGGCACATATATTTTGGCTCAAAATGAACGAGGACTTTATATCATTGACCAGCATGCAGCTCAAGAGCGAATCAAGTATGAGTATTATCGTGAGAAGGTGGGAGAGATCGAACAGGAAGTGCAAGAAATGCTCGTCCCCTTAACATTTCACTACTCTAAAAACGATATGCTGATCATTGAAGAGCATAAGGATATTCTAGCGAAAGTGGGTGTCTTCTTAGAGCCCTTTGGTTCAGGAAGCTACATCGTTCGTTCGCATCCGCAGTGGTTTCCGAAAGGTGAAGAGGCTGAACTGATCGAAGAGATTATAGAGCAAGTGCTTAATGAAAAACGTGTTGACATCAAGAAACTGAGAGAAGAAGCGGCGATTATGATGAGCTGCAAAGGCTCAATCAAAGCAAATCGTCATTTGCGTCATGATGAAATCAAAGCCTTATTAGATGAACTCCGGACAACGAAGGATCCATTCACCTGTCCGCACGGCCGCCCGATCATTATTCATCACTCGACCTATGAAATGGAGAAAATGTTTAAACGGGTGATGTGATATAAAAAAAGCGCTCTTAACAGAGCGCTTTTTTCTTTAGCATCCGCAAGGATCTGGCGGTGTGACCACAACTGGCCGTGTATTAATATCAAGCGTATCTTCTGCATAAAATGTAGAACCGATGCTGAGTGCTCGATTTTCTGCGCGGAACGTATATGTACCTGCAGCAGGAAGTACTTTATGTGAAAGCTTTAATGTATACTTGGAAATTCCAAGTAAATCCAATCTGAGCGGAATACGAACGGTTTGCCCGTTGTTCAAAATGTAACTGTCTTTTAATGCTTTACCGTTCATAATGTCTTTCGTTGTTGCTTGGAAACCCTTTGGCAATGTGAACTCAACTGTACCAAGACTTAAAACTGAATTTGGGCTGTACGTCAGCTCAATGTCAGAATAAGACCATTCCTGCTTACTAGCTCCTGTAATTTTAGCGTAAAGCGCAGCTGGCTTTACATTGGTTGATGCTTTGCTTTCGGCTCCTTCAGCAGATGCAGAAAGTGGTACTGATAGCGCCATAACCAATGTGAGCATCCCCATCATAAGAATCGTCCATGTTTTTTTCATTTTTTCCTTCCCCCTTGTTGAATATAGGTAAATAATAGATGATTACACCCATTATTTACCTATAATGTTACCATATTACCATATGGTATTAAATGGGATATTATACCCTTATTTTGTCATTCTTTAGTAATAGCGGGGGAATAGCGCATTTGGTTGATTCATTCCGTAAAAATGGCCAGGCATTTGCTGGTTTGTTGGCATCATCATATGCATATCTTGATAACCGTATGGATGGTGCGGCATCATCCCGTACCCACCATAATGGCCTAGATGATGGTGGTCCTTCATTGGAACATGCTTTGAAAAGTAATCATGCTGATTTGGAAACGTTGAATAGGGTGAATGATGATGTGGATGGTGCGCATTATACATATCTTTTTTGCCGCTATGATAATGGTTTGGCATATTCATATGATCATGCATGTTTGGTGCGATCATATGCTCATGATTGGCTGTATACACATTTTCAAATGTGTGATAGGGATTTTCTTGGTGATAATGATTCATTTGGCTGTTCATATCGTTCATGTATATCTCATCCTTTATGTCAGGTTGCCATATCCTATGAGACAGATTTACTTGATGAGCCTATCCATATGAAAGAAAAAAACCGGCTTTTCAGCCGGGAAAAGGAAAAGCAGGTAAAGCGTCAAGCCTTAAATTTCGTAGCGATGTCTTCTTCTACGACGCTTTTTACATCTGCTGCAGACACTTTTAGGAAAATAACAGGGATCGTAGCTTCGAGAGGTATCCCAAAAATCGCTCTCAAACCATTTATCTTTTTTATGACAATACTTTTTTTCTTTACATGGATCCTCATGGTGATGATCGTCATGCTTTTTATGACAGTTTGAGTGGGAATGTTTGCACTTGCATTTGCACATTGTCATCCCTCCTAAATGTGACTCAATGCTAGTATATGCAAGAAAGAGTCATGAGGACTGGATGCTCTCACTTCTTTTATAAAAAAGGCTTTTTCTGAAAAAACTCAAATAAAAAGAATTGACTAGTGCTAAATTAACATGATAAAATATAAATTTTTATCCTCTGATGAAATGTGTTATAATGATATTGTGAATACTTTCGGAGGTGGCGGATTTGTTTCAAATAGGTGATAAAATTGTTTATCCAATGCATGGAGCCGGTGTGATTGAAGGAATGGAAGAAAAAGAGATTTTAGGTAAGACGCAGGAATATTTTCTGATTCAAATGCCGAATATGCAGATGATGGTCCCAAAAGGCAGAATCAATCAACTAGGTATACGTCCGGTAGCAGATCAAGCAACGCTGAAAGTTGTGATGAACAATTTTGCAGAAGAAACAAACGACGACACGCTTACTTGGAAGCAAAGATATGATGAAAATCTGAAAAAGCTAAAAACAGGTGCGATCGAAGATGGTGCAGACGTTGTTAAAGATCTGATGAGACGAAATCAGAAGAAAGCATTAAATTCAAGTGAAAAGAAGATGCTTGAAGATGCAAGAGGCATGTTAGTGAGTGAGATTTCACTTGCACAGGGACTGTCGCAAGATGAAGTGATGACAGCTTTAGAGAATGAATTAAGAATGTAATGATGATATACAGAGACTAGCTGTAAACAGAAGAGGAGACTCCTTTGTTTACAGCTTTTTTGTTTTGAAAAAAAGAGTAATATTGGCATTTTTGTAGGTGGTTTTAACTAATATTGAAATGAGGTCATACGATTTAGTTTTTACGCGGACAACAAAAATTCAAAGACCTCTGATATACCTAGATGACATTAAAAACAGGTAAGTTTTCCTGATTCATTCAAATGAGCCGGACAACCTTTGAATTTTTTAAGCCATTGATAGTAAAATATTGCGGTAAGATGACACCTAAGAGAAAAAAGGAGCGGTGAAATGAAAAGGTTACTAATATGTGGATTCATCTTTCTTATTCTGTGTACTCTTTTAATGGTGAAATGCACCCATTCTGTTCAAGAAAAAAAAGAGCAAAAGAAGCATTATCAAGAGGTAGAAAAGTATCAAAAAGAGCGAAAACAAGGTGATCAATACGAAAGCTTTAAACAGCTCATACGACATGAAAAAGAAGGGTACGAGATAGAATTTCACGAAAAGGGCGGAAGTGATTTACTCGTATTTTCTCCTCATGGAGGTGAGATTGAACCAGGAACAAGTGAAATTGTAGAAGCCTTTCAAGAAAGCTATTCTACATATTTGTTCGAAGGTACAAAGCAAGACAATAACCGGGACCTGCATATCACGAGTACTAATTTTGATGAACCCGTTTTGGTTCAAATGATTAAAACGTATCCTTTTTCAATTTCCATCCACGGCTATAAAAGTGATAAAAGACACACGCTCGTTGGCGGCACAAATGAAAAAATGCAAAGAGCGGTTGTGCGAGAACTAAGAGATCGAGGATTTTCCGCAGAAATGGTACAAAAAGGCGAACGGCTTTCTGGTACAGATCCTAAAAATATAAATAATCAAAATGCAAGTGGTGAAAGTGTTCAACTAGAAATTAGTACAGCGCAAAGAGAAGCTTTTTTTGACAATTTTGATACGAGAAAAGGAAAGAAAAAAGCATTCAGACGTTATATCAATGCGTTAAAAGAAGTATTAAGAGAATTCGACCCGTCTTCGTAAAAAAGTTTTGATGGGCAAAAGTACTCTATTTAAACTTGGTAAAAAAGATAGGAATATGCGATTTGAGCATAAAATATGTAATAACTTACAATTTGCCTTAAAAACATAAATTATGTAAAATAATAGTTATCAGTTTGATATGATAGAATGGGGCTGAAGTGGATGGCACACAAAATACCATCTTCCGAAGTAGGTGTAAAGATCAATCAATGGTACACGCATATTTGCAAATTTGAAGTTGAACAGGCAAACGGCATGAAGCGCCTTGTTGAAGAAGAAATTCATGATATGGAAGAGGATCAAGATTTACTCCTATATTATTCCCTAATGGATTTTCGCCATCAAATGATGCTTCAGCACTTAGCGCCCGTCCATGCAGGGAGTGAAACGCTTCAAGCAGTGTCCTTTCCTAAAGAAATTGACGATGCAGAAGATGAGATGACAGGCTTACTAGGCTATTATTTTCATTTTTTTCATGGAATGTATGCGTTTATCCAGCGCCGGTATATCGAGGCCATTTCATATTACAAGCATGCGGAACATCAACTGATTTTAGTGACAGATGAGATCGAAAAAGCAGAATTCTACTATAAAATCGCAGAAGTATACTATCATATGAAACAAACTTATTTCTCCATGCACTATGCTAAAAAGGCGAGAGACATCTATAAGAAACATCAGCTTTATGGAAAAAGAAGCATTCAATGTGATTTTGTCATGGCAGGTAATTGGATTGATGTCAATCAGTATCAAAAAGCGCTTCCTTATTTAGAAAAAGCGTTAAAAGTCTGTGAAGCGATGGAACAAAAAGAATGTACATCTTACTTTAAAGCAATGGCTCTTAATAACTTAGGCACTTGTCATTATAGTATGGGAACGTACCATACAGCGACTGTCTTTTTTGAACAAGCCATTTCACTTTATCAGAAAGATCAAGCATCCACGATGATCAAATCGTTGTTTTCACTTGCCCTTACTTGTTTTAAACTCGGAGATATTCAGCGGGCGGGCGAGGCCATCTCTACAGGAATGAAAGAGGCTTGTGTATTGGAAGATGAAATTTATCAGTTGAAATTCCAATTTTTACAGGCGCTCTATATAGAGAAAGACGGCTGTGAGCAATTGAGGTCGGCCCTTTTTGGCCTGAGAAATAAAAAAATGTTTGCTGATTTAGAGGAATTAGCACTTGATGCGGCTAATTATTATAAGGAACGCGACATGTACAAGGAATCTTCCACTTTTTTTGAGATTGTGATCGAAGCGCGTACGCACATTCAAAAAGGAGATGAGATGTATGAGAACGAAGCATAACATGTCAGCTGCTCAAGTAGATGAAAGACTTCACACTTAAAAATGAGACAAACAACACCCTTTACGCATAAACGTAAAGGGCTTTTTCTTTATTCTTTGATTGCTTTTTCTGCGTCAATTGCACCTGCTCCATAAATCATCGGATCATCCCCAGACCACTTGCTTGTATTTTCTTTTAACAGGGTTTTGACTTCATCTGGCGTTAAATCTGGTGAATGCTCTAATAGTAGAGCGCAAATACCAGCACAAATCGGTGTTGCCATCGATGTGCCAGATAACGTTGTATAATCATCGTCTACTCTGCTTGATTTGTCGAGTTTATCCAGAAAGGATCTTGGTGATCTGAGAGAAACGATGTTTACTCCTGGTGCGAGGATATCAGGCTTTGCTTCCCCGTAAACAGTAGGCCCTCTGCTTGAAAATGGTGCCACGATATCGTCACTTGATTCTGGTGTATTCCTGTCATCATAGGCTCCGACCGTAATGACTTTTTGACTGACAGCAGGGCTTGCAATCGTCTGGCTGTTAGGACCAGAGTTCCCGGCAGCGACGCATACAACAATCCCTTGATCCCAAGCCGCATTGACAGCACGCACCATTGGATCGTCCTGTTCGTCATCATAACGCTGCGCAGCTCCGCCTAGCGACATGCTAATAATATGAATCGGATCATCAGGGTGGTCTTCGTTGAACTGCATGCACCATTCAACACCTTCTATAATAGTAGAAAGTGATCCAGCCCCCTGTTTATTTAACACTTTCACACCAATCAGATTTGCTTTTGGGGCAGGTCCTTTGTATAGGCCGTCTGAAGCGGATCCATCTCCCGCGACATCTCCCGCGCAGTGTGTACCGTGGCCATTATCATCATAAGGCTTTGTTTTTTGTTTGACTAAATCCACAAAATCACGAATTCTTCCATCTAAATCTTCATGCGGATAAATTCCCGTGTCAATGACAGCGACCGTAATGCCTTCACCGGTTAAAGTTGTCCCGTTTCGGATGACTTCTTCAGCATGACTTGCTTGTGTGGCTACGTCCAGCAGCGCATGAACTTTCCGGTCTAAATAAATTTTACGAATATGCTCACCATTTGCTAATAGCTCTTCTAAAGCAGCAGGGGTTAAATCAGCAGCGCAGCAGTCGATATGTGAAAAATGTCGTTTTATATTTGTTTTTCTGCTTTTTTTCATTAATTGTTTCGTGCTTTGAATCCCTGCCTCGGCTGCACCTTTCTTAAATTCAATGATCACACGAAGCTTCTTTTTCTTCTTCAGCCTGCCTTCGAAAAAACGATGAAGAAAGCATGGCGTCCATTTAAAAGGTTTATAAAGGTGAAGAACGGTTTCTCTTAAAGGCTGATCTAGTTTACTAGCATGTGTTCTGACCATTTGCACCATAGAAAATCCAAACATGTGATGTCCTCCATTCCAGCTATCCATTCTCGTACACTCTTACGTTATGTGATTGAGAACTGCTTGGTTCGGATTCTTGTCCCTTCTTTTCTTTATATTGGCGGCTTGCTTATGCCTTTCAAAAAAGAAAAGCGCTTACATTTTGTAAAATAATAGAAAAAGGTGGAAATCATGTAGAATCTGCCGATGATAGGTGGGAGAGTTCTTCTAAGAGAACCAGCGAATCAAAGGATTTTGCAGAAAAAGGAGTGGTGTAGACAGGGTCAATGCTCATATAAATGTGATGCGTGACAGATGGAAAAAATCAAATCCTTATCAAAAAAAGCCGAATTAAAGAAAACAGACTGGATAGGACTAGGTCATATTAAACATAACGTCATTTCTTTGTCATACTATTCTAACTCTGTTTTCAAAGAGGAGAGGCGTTTCTGTGTATATAAATGCAATTATCTTATTTTTGAGGAATCTCATGATCTAGAGTGTTATGATCAAACGTGAAGAGAAAATGTGGAAAAAATGATAAGAAATGATGATTCAATATAAATCATAGAAACGGCTTAGAAATCTGTTAAAGGAGAACGGGAATGAAGAAGTTTTTTGCTTTGCTTCTCCTGCTTGCGATCGGATGGGGCGTTTATTATACCATGCAAGCACAGGAACATGATGAGCCAGTGTCATCAGGTGGGGAAGACGAAAGCGGTTCAAATGATATTTATCGAAATTTTAAAGAACTGGAAGAAAACGAATCAACAAGCAGCTACAACATTACAGCCAACCCAGTGCCCGGCAGCCGCCTTCTTGTGATGTCACCTCATGGCGGGAGGATCGAAGGCGGCGTGAGCGAAATCGTCCATTTTTTTGACAACGATTTTTCGACGTATTTATTTGAAGGTCTAAGAGAGAATGCATCAGAACTTCATATTACAAGTACAAATTTTGATGAGCCAATCGGCGTCGCGCAGGCAAAAGCACATGATTACGTGTTAGCAGTGCATGGATACAAAGGCGAGGAAGGAATTGACCATACTCTCGTCGGCGGAACAGATTACGACCGTGCAGAGAAAATTGTGAGCTCATTAGAGCGGAACGGGTTTTCTGCTGAACTAGCTGTCGCACACGCAACCCTGAGCGGGACAAGCAATCATAATATTAATAATCTTACTAAAACAGGGCAAAGTGTGCAGCTTGAGATTAGCAGAAGTCAGCGTGAAGCTTTATTTGACAGTTTCGACTTTCGGAGGCGGTCGAGTACAAAAAACGAGACGTTCTATCGTTATGTCAGGGCAATTCGCACAGTGCTTGATGAAGAATATACATAAGGGCCGTGCACATGTTAAGACAAGCAGGGGAATTCTTGTTACACTATGAACAGTGATAACAAAAGGAGAGACGGATATGACGCGTCATCATTTTCATCTTCAGGCAAGCTGGCCTGGTCTGCGTAACGATGTGGGTACAATCGCATGTGAACAATTAAAAACAAAGATTTCGATTCCAAAGGAAATGGACGGTCCAGGTATTGGAACCAATCCAGATGAGATGCTCTTAGGTGCAGCGGCTACGTGTTATATCATTACACTTGCAGCCATGATGGAGCGGAGTCAATTAGAGAAAGAGGATCTATCGATGAGCTCTGAAGCTGTCGTAGATGTGACAAATGGTGTGTTTACTTATGAGGAAATCATTCATCGACCTGTCATCATCCTCAAAGAGACCGCTTCCGCACAAGATATTGAGCTGGCCCGAAAGCTTGCGCATAAAGCCGAAAGCTCATGTATGATCTCAAGAGCTGTTCAGGGTAATGTGAACATTTCCTTAGAAGAAACCATTCAAGCCGGCCGTTAAAACAAAAAAGTCATTTTCTCTTGAAATATGGAGAAAATGACTTTTTTTATGACGTCCATTCGGTTTGATCGAGTTGTGCTTCGGTTTCGTTCTTTTGCTTCTTGGACTGATTTAAGACAATCACGCCGCAGATAACAAGTGCAAGGCCAATGAAGCCTTTCGTGCTGATTGTTTCGTTAAACAGGACAAGTCCTACAAGAGCAGTGAGAGCTGTTCCAACACCAGACCATGTTGCATAGGCAGATGAGAGCTCAATGGTTTTAAGTGCTAAACTGAGGAAAGTAAAGGCGCATCCAAATCCGATCAGTACCCCGATACTCGGCAGCAGCTGCGAAAAGCCTTGAGAAAGCTTCAGCATTGTACTGCCAAAAACCTCCGTTAAAATGGCTCCTGTTAAGTAGAGCATTCCTTTCATGCTCTCTCACATCCTTTATGACATATTTAATAGTACGACCCCTGAGACAAGCATCGCCATCCCAATGACTGCTTTTTGGTTCAAGGTTTCTTTGAAAAAGAGCACGCCAAAAATAGCCGTGAGGACCGTACCAACCCCAGACCAAGTTGCATAAGACATGCTAAGCGGAATAATGTTCAGTGTCAATGACAGCATATAAAAAGCAAGTGAATAGCCAGCCACAACGACAGCGCTTGGCTTCCAGCGTGTAAAACCATTAGATAATTTTAACATCGCGGCGCCAATGGCTTCAGAAAAAATGGCCACTGCCAAAAAAAGATATCCGAGGATCATGATCATCCCTCCTCTAATAGGTATCAAATCCGATGAAGTAAAAGGGTTTTTATCCTCTCTTTTCAGCTGTTCGAGCTGAAATATTTCTGAAAACCAGCATGCTCTGCCATCTGATGAAGGGTGAGCTGTCTTAATCATTAGGTGGGGAGCTGCATCAAAATGGCTCTTTTGTGGTTTTAGACATAAAAAAAACACCTACTTTACTGAACAGTCGGTAAAGTAAATGTTAACCCATGAAAAAAGAATGTGTCAATCGATTCATTTTATAAACGGATGTTTTCACTTAAACGTCATATTTAATACCAAGGGTATGGTCCGTACGGCGGGTAAGGAGGCGGGTAAGGGTATCCATAACCATATCCTGGCGCAAGCAGAGATCCAGCAAGCAAGCCTCCAGCAAAACCACCTAAAAATGGAGGTCCAAAGAATCCAGGTCTCCCAAACCCAAATCCGGGTCTCCCAAACCCAAAACCAGGACGTCCAAATCCGAATCCAAAAGGTCTTCTCATGTCTTCTTGAATAAACGGAGGTGCGTCAAAATAATTCATAATAAAAGGCTCCTTTCTCATAAAATCACTGTAACTGACATCAGTGTATTCCAGTTGCCTACATATGTTTGGGTGAACGCCTAATATAAGGAGGAATGTTAGAAATGGGCCTGTATCCATCTGATTGGGCAAAGTGTCCGCCGCATGCTCATGCATATAAAGCACGTACGGATGTAACAGAGGGGCATTATCATTTAATAGAAGGTATTTCTCAGCCTGTGAATGGAAGCAGTACCGACCGGCATACTCATTTTTATCGTGGGATCACCTCCTTTGAAAGAGGGCATTTCCACAGGTACTATGGAATTACAGGACCTGCAATTCCAAGAGTGGATGGAACACATTATCACGAGATCGAGGAAGTCACCTATTCAGCCTATCTCGATTCTGTACCCATCCCATACGGAGGTGTCGTCTATAGTCCAGATGAGAAGCGGCCAACACATAAGCATCGTTTAAAAGGAAAAACATATGAAGTGGTCGGAAATGAACCGCTTGGCTGGTGATGGCCAGGATATAGGAGAGTAAGAAAAGTTATGCTATACTGTAGGCAGTTTTGTAAAAGAGAGTGATGTTATGAATAAAGCGAAGCAGCCAGTAATCGTATTAGTAGGGCCGACGGCTGTCGGCAAAACCAAATTGAGCATTGATATAGCCAAAGCATTTAATGGAGAGATTATCAGCGGGGATTCTATGCAGATTTATAAAGGAATGGACATTGGAACAGCTAAAATCACCCCCGAAGAAATGAATGGCATCCCGCACCATTTAATTGATATTAAACAGCCGGACGAATCCTTTTCGACAGCTGAATTTCAGCAGCTGGTCCGTTCGAAGATCAAAGAGATTGCCGCTAGAGGGAAAACGCCAATGATTGTCGGCGGAACAGGCCTCTATATCCAATCTGTTTTATATGATTACACATTTACGGATGAGAAAAGTGACACTGTTTTTAGAGAAGAAATGGCGCTGTTTGAACAGCAACACGGCGCGATTTTGCTGCACGAAAAGCTAAAGGCAGTAGATCCTGATGCGGCAAATGCTATTCATCCGAATAACGTCCGCCGCGTGATCCGGGCGCTGGAAGTGATCCATACAACAGGTCAGAAAATGTCGGAAATGCAAAACGGGCATCAAGAAGTTCCTCTTTATGATACAGCCTTCATTGGGCTGAAAATGGATCGAGAGCTTTTGTACGAGCGCATTCATCAAAGAATTGATATGATGATAGATGAGGGCTTAATTGAAGAAGTGAGAGCACTTTATCAATCAGGCTTGAAGGATTGTCAGTCTGTTCAAGCCATTGGTTATAAAGAGCTGTATACCTATTTTCAAGGTGACTGCTCACTTGATGAAGCCATCCAGCAATTAAAGCAAAATTCCCGTAGATATGCGAAGCGTCAGTTCACGTGGTTCCGTAATAAAATGGCGGTCACTTGGTTTGATATGACACCACCTTGCCACTTTTCAGACAAAAAAGAGGAAATTTTCGCATATATAGCAGGAAAGCTTGGACTTAAAGCGAAACTGTAGTTATCAGAATCAAGGAGGACGAAACATGAAACCGATTAATATTCAGGAGCAGTTTTTGAATCAGATCCGCAAAGACAATACATTTGTCACAGTATTCTTACTGAATGGCTTTCAGCTTCGCGGTCAAGTGAAGGGATTTGACAATTTCACGGTGCTGCTTGAAACAGAAGGAAAGCAGCAGCTTATTTATAAACACGCCATTTCTACATTTGCACCTCAAAAGAATGTAAATCTGGAATTAGAATAGGATAGGTTGTATTGAATAGCCCCATGCCTCTGCGAATAAACCGGCCGAACCCGCTACGTTTTTTGTCAGTGCAGAGGGGCTATTTTGTATGCAATGAAACTTTTCTGCCAATTTTCCGTATAATTCCTTATTGGATATTAGAAGGGTGAGGGGATTCATATGGAAAATGCAGAGCTTGAATTAAGAAGGATTAGAGTGATCCTCCTTTTGATTGGAATTGTAGTCTTGTTTGGATCGTGTGCTATCTCAAACATTGAAACGAGACAAGAAAGTTGGAATAACCATTCTCATGAAAATGCAGATGGAGTTTTACCATCATCTGCTGCACTAAAAAATAATCACTTTGCTGTTGTGAAAGATGATCAAGTACATGTGTACCGATTTGATGAAAAAGAGGGAAAACTGACTCTCGTTACAACGAAATACATAGATGAATGGGATGAAGAAGAATATGATGATGGTCTTGATGATGAAGAGTAAGCACGTAAATTTACAAATGAATGTGAAGCCGCTACACTATAATCATGCATCAGACATCTAGACAGAAAAGGATGAGTTCATGACACATAAAATTAAAATTAATCATTGGGAACAAACTTGTGAAGACGATTCCTGTTTCGAATATGGAACAAGTGTTTCTGTAAATGGGAAAGAATTAGTGAGAGAAGCTTCAATCGTCTCTGCGCTTGAAGCGGTGCTAAAAGAATTAGGTGTTGAAGTGGAAATTACAGAAGTGTCAGAAGATTTACAGTGCGATGCCTACAAAAAATAAAACAAAAAGTCTAGTCTACTAAGCGATTTTTTTTCGTGTTATGATAGATTTCGGTTTCAGTTGAATAGGGAGTAGAGCAGTCTATTTTTAGATCCTGTTCTGCTCTATTTATTTGAACGTACGAGTTCGGCTATGAAGGTTCGGCCGGGTTGGTTGATTTTTTTCGTTTCGAACATCTATATGTTGTGTTTTGAAAAAACATAGTATACTATATATAGTGAATAGCGAAATGATCAACAATACTAAAAACTAGGTCGTGATGGAATTGATTCAAATCGTATTTGATTCAAAAACAGGAAATGTTCAACGCTTTTTGGACAAGACCCCTTTTACAGACAAACGAAAATTGACTGGAGAAGAGTTTTTGGATACGCCGTTTATTCTCGTCACCTTTACGACAGGATTTGGACAAGTCCCTAGTACCACTCAGTCCTTTTTAGAAAAAAATGCTCACCTTTTACTAGGTGTTGCGGTGAGTGGCAACAAAGTGTGGGGAGATAATTTTGCAAAAAGCGCCGATACGATTTCTAAACAATATCAAGTTCCTATTTTGCACACCTTTGAACTAAGCGGAACAAAAAGGGATGTTGAATTGTTTACACAGGAGGTAGAAAGAATTGTCACAAAATCAGGTTCCAAAGTGGATACAATTAAATAACGAAATTATGATTCAAAAAGAAGGAAAGTTTCAGTTCGATAAGGACAAAGAAGCTGTACATAGTTATTTCGTAGATTACATTAATCAAAACACGGTCTTTTTTCACAATCTAGAAGAGAAGATTGATTACTTAATAGAAAACGACTACTATGAGGAAGAATTTTTAAGACAATACAGCATGGCAGATATTAAAGAAGTCTTTGAAGCTGCGTATGCCAAAAAATTTAGATTCCCATCATTTATGAGTGCATTTAAGTTTTACAATGACTATGCACTGAAAACAAATGATAAAAAGAAAATCCTTGAACGCTATGAAGACCGCATTTCAGTTGTAGCACTTTTCTTTGCGGGTGGGGATAAAGAAAAAGCACTTGAGTTTGTAGAACTGATGATCAATCAAGAGTACCAGCCAAGTACACCAACTTTCTTGAACGCTGGACGTAAAAGACGCGGTGAGCTTGTGAGCTGCTTCTTGCTTGAAGTAAATGACTCACTAAACGATATTTCAAGAGCGATTGATATTTCAATGCAGCTGTCAAAATTAGGCGGCGGCGTGAGTTTGAACCTGTCAAAACTTCGTGCAAAAGGTGAAGCAATCAAAGATGTAGAAAACGCGACAAAAGGTGTCGTCGGCGTGATGAAGCTTCTTGATAATGCATTCAGATATGCAGATCAAATGGGGCAAAGACAAGGATCAGGCAGTGCCTACCTGAATATTTTCCACAGAGATATCAATGATTTCTTAGATACGAAAAAAATCTCTGCCGATGAAGATGTTCGCGTGAAAACACTGTCCATTGGAGTTGTCATCCCGGATAAATTTATCGAGCTTGCTAGAGAAGATAAAACAGCTTACACTTTCTATCCGCACACAGTCTATAAAGAATATGGACAGCATCTTGATGAGATGGACATGGAAGAAATGTATGACGAGCTTGTAGAAAACCCGAAAGTTAAAAAAGAAAAAGTCAATCCGAGAAAGCTTCTTGAAAAATTGGCTGTTCTACGCTCAGAATCAGGCTATCCATATATCATGTTCCAAGATAATGTAAACAGAGAGCATGCTTTGAACCATATTTCACGAGTGAAATTCTCAAACCTTTGCTCAGAAGTGCTTCAGGCGTCAGAGGTTTCTTCTTACACGGACTATGATCAAGAAGATGAAATCGGTCTTGATATTTCTTGTAACCTTGGTTCATTAAATATCATGAATGTCATGAAAAATAAATCGATCGAAAAAACGGTTAAGCTTGCAACAGACTCACTAACGCTTGTGTCTGAAACAACAGACATTCGCAATGCACCGGCTGTTCGAAAAGCGAACAAAGCGATGAAGTCAATTGGACTTGGTGCGATGAACCTTCATGGGTATTTAGCACAAAACCAAATTGCCTATGAAAGTGAAGAAGCAAGAGATTTCGCAAATACGTTCTTTATGATGGTGAACTATTATTCAATTAAACGCTCAAGTGAGCTTGCGAAAGAAAAAGGAGAAACATTCCATCGTTATGAAGGCTCTGGCTATGCAACTGGTGAGTACTTCAATAAATACGTGGAAAATGATTTCACACCAAAAACAGAAAAAGCAGCAGCACTATTTGAAGGCATGCACATTCCAACAAAAGAAGACTGGGCAGCACTCAAAGAATTTGTAGCGGAAAATGGCATGTATCACAGCTATCGTTTATGTATTGCACCAACAGGTTCCATTTCTTATGTTCAATCGGCAACAGCCTCTGTGATGCCAATTATGGAACGTATCGAAGAAAGAACATACGGCAACAGCAAAACCTATTACCCAATGCCAGGTCTATCAGCGCAAAACTGGTTCTTCTATAAAGAAGCGTACGATATGGACATGTTTAAAGTGGTCGATATGATCGCAACGATTCAGCAGCACGTCGATCAAGGAATCAGCTTTACACTATTCCTAAAAGATACGATGACAACGCGTGATTTAAACCGCATCGATCTTTATGCACACCATAAAGGCATTAAGACACTTTATTATGCAAGAACGAAGGATACAGGGCAGGAAGGCTGTCTTTCTTGTGTTGTTTGATTAAAGGAGAGTTTAACGTGACAAAAATTTATGATGCAGCCAACTGGTCAAAACACGAAGACGATTTTACACAAATGTTTTACAACCAAAATGTGAAGCAGTTCTGGCTTCCAGAAGAGATTTCCTTAAACGGAGATCTCTTAACATGGAAATATTTAGGTGAAAAAGAGCGAGATACGTACATGAAGGTACTTGCTGGATTGACTTTACTTGATACAGAACAAGGAAATACAGGGATGCCGATTGTTGCTGAACATGTGGACGGCCATCAGCGTAAAGCTGTACTCAACTTTATGGCAATGATGGAAAATGCGGTGCATGCGAAATCATACTCAAATATCTTCATGACACTCGCACCAACTGAAACGATCAGTGAAGTGTTTGAATGGGTCAAGAAGAATAAATTCCTGCAAAAGAAAGCAGATATGATTGTCAGTTTATACCGTTCGATTCAAAAGGACGATCCTATTTCTCTCTTTAAAGCAATGGTGGCTTCAGTTTATTTAGAAAGCTTCCTATTTTATAGTGGTTTTTACTACCCGCTATATTTCTATGGGCAAGGAAAGCTCATGCAAAGCGGTGAAATCATCAACTTAATTTTGCGTGATGAAGCGATTCATGGTGTGTACGTTGGATTATTAGCACAAGAAATTTACAACAAACAAACACCTGACGTGCAAAAAGAGCTGTATGATTTCTCAATTGACCTCTTGAACGAGCTTTATGAAAATGAACTTCATTACACTGAAGATATTTATGACCAAGTCAATTTATCGCATGATGTGAAAAAGTTCATTCGTTACAATGCCAATAAAGCGTTAATGAACCTTGGATTTGCCCCTTATTTTGAAGAAGAAGAGATTAACCCTATTGTATTGAACGGACTCAATACAAAAACAAAGTCGCATGACTTCTTCTCAATGAAAGGGAACGGCTACAAAAAAGCAACCGTTGAGCCGTTAAAAGATGACGACTTCTTCTTTGGAGATGAATCATAAGGAAAGCGTAAAAGTCAAAACGCATTACTCGTTTTGGCTTTTTGCCATTTCTAACAATGTGTTACATACTGGAGGTTACCGAACATGGGAAAAATGGACGAAATCATTTTAGTTGCACCGCGTACGCGCGTGTTCCAAAATGAAACACTTGCGTTTAATGGTGTGAACAGTGAAGAGAAAACAATCAGCACCATTATGAGAGAAATCGAAGAGCACTTCGAGCAGATGCGAAGAGGCGACGCAGAAGAAAATCCTGACTTCAAGCAGCCGATTCCTTATGTTGTGATTAAGCGTGAGGACGAAGTATATGTATACGAAAGACTTCAAGGCGGAGGAGAGACTCGCTTACATCATAAGTTATCTCTTGGCTTTGGGGGGCATATGAATTTCGTTGAAGGAAAAAACTTTGCTGAGATTCTAAAAGAAAATACGGATCGTGAGCTGGACGAAGAACTTTCAATTCAAGAAGAAGACAAACTTGAAATGAAAACCCTTGGATTAATCAATGACGATGACAACAGTGTCGGCCGTGTGCACATTGGACTGTTATCAGCGCTTGAACTATCTCCTAGTGCTCATGTAGAAGTAAAAGAAACAGATCAAATTTCAGGAAAATGGATGAAAACAGCCGATTTGAAAAAGCCTGAATACTTCGATCGTCTTGAAACATGGTCTCAATTTGTCGTCAATATCCTAGCGTAAATAAATACACAACAAACCGGCTCAGTAGAAGACTTGAGCCGGTTTGTTTCGTTACAACAGCTTAAAATTATTGGAAAACGAATGCGTCATGACCAGCCTGCTTCAATCTTGCGACGAGGTCATCTGCATTTTGCTTTGTACGGAAAGCCCCGGCCTGTACTCGGAACATGCCTCCGTCTAATACAACAAATGCGTCAAAGCCTTTGGATTTAAGTGTGGCTGCTAATTCATCTGCATTGGCTTTCACTTTGAAAGCTCCTGCCTGCACTTTATAAAGATTACTTGCTTTTTTTTTCAATTGAAAGGCTTCTTCTAGACCAGTCGCATGAGCGCGAGCGATGCCTTGAAGGAAGGTTGCGTTGCGGAGCTTATTAGCATCAGCTGTCGTATCAATGAAACCATTCTCTGTTAAAATAGCGGGCATAGAAGTTTCTCGAAGAACGTGGAAGTTCGCAGTTTTCTTGCCGCGGTTAGCAAAATCAACTGAGCGGACAATTTCATCATGAAGGGCGTTGCGATACGTGGTGGTCGGTGCTGAAACGCCAGGATACACATAGCTTTCAAACCCTGTGCCTCCGCCAGCATTAATATGAATAGACACGAAATAGTCAGCTCCCCAGCTGTTTGCTGCATTCGTACGCTGGGACAAAGTGACGGATTGGTCAGTTGAACGACTTAAGCGGACAGAAACCCCATCATATTCACTAATCAAAATGTCTCTCAGTAAAAGCGCGATTTGAAGTGTTATATTTTTCTCCAAAAGTCCATTAGCACTAGCTCCAGAATCTGTTCCTCCGTGGCCAGGATCAATAAAAATTTTCACCATCTATTCATCACCTCGTCTTTATTTTATGAGAAAATAGAAGAATTGCCTGTACAAAATGCGGAAATCATTGAGACTCTTTTCTGCATCATTTGTGATCAAAAAGCTACATTTTTCTAAGAAAAAGCAAATTGTTGGTTTGTCCGCCCAAACGGGATGAATACAATGGAAATAGCACATCATTTCCTGGGAAACCGCACAAATCCCTACAATATTCGGTATCTCGGGTCATTTTGACAGCAAACTTGGGCTTAAGCGGGCGATTGTCACGATTACAGCTCCACCCGAATAGAATAAAGAGAGAAGAGCGAGAGGTGAATACGTTGGAGCGAGCTGTCACATATAAAAACAACGGCCAAATCAATATTATACTTAACGGACAAAAGCAAGTATTGGTTGATGCAGACTCAGAGGCAGAATACCTAGAAGCCTTGCAGAAAAATGAGGCAAAACACAGCATCTTACGGGAAATAGAGCGTGAAATGAACAGCCTTGTCGGTATGGATGAAATGAAACGAAACATAAAAGAGATTTATGCTTGGATTTTTGTTAATCAAAAACGGCAGGAACAAGGGTTAAAGGTAGGGAAACAAGCGCTTCATATGATGTTCAAAGGAAATCCTGGCACAGGGAAAACCACAGTTGCAAGACTTGTCGGGAAGCTTTTCTTTGAAATGAATGTGCTCTCAAAAGGTCATTTAATTGAAGCAGAACGCGGTGATCTTGTTGGAGAGTACATTGGTCATACGGCGCAAAAAACAAGGGATTTAATTAAAAAATCACTAGGTGGTATTTTGTTCATTGACGAAGCCTATTCTCTTGCACGCGGAGGAGAAAAGGATTTTGGAAAAGAGGCGATAGATACCCTTGTGAAACATATGGAGGACAAACAGCACGAATTCATTCTAATTTTAGCTGGCTACTCCAAGGAAATGGATCATTTTCTTTCTTTAAACCCCGGTCTGCAATCAAGATTTCCAATCAACATCAGCTTTCCTGATTATACAGTCGATCAACTCATGGATATTGCTAAACGAATGATGGCGGACAGGGAATATGTTTTTACCCAAGAAGCCGAATGGAAGCTGCGGGATTATTTAATGCACATTAAAAGTACCACAAGCCCGGCAAAATTCAGCAATGGCAGGTTTGTGCGAAACACCATTGAAAAGGCCATACGAACCCAGGCGATGAGACTGCTTCTTGTGGATCATTATGATAAAAAAGATTTGCTAACCATTAAAAGTCACGATCTTCAAATGAAAGAGGATACGCCTTCTTGAAATGGCGTATCCTTTTTATAAAGAGTCACTAAAATAAACCATCCGAATAGTGGTATACGTGTGATCTGTTTGGTATGATGGTACTACTGAAAACTTAAGTACAGAAAGGAAACAACTGACGTTGAATGAACATGAAATGACTGAAAAAGCGATCCTTGTCGGCTGTCAATTGCCGCATGTAACGGATGAACGCTTTCAATACTCAATGGAAGAATTAGCTTCCTTAACCAAAACGGCTGGCGGTGAAGCTGTCAGCGTGATGACGCAGAAGAGAAATAGACAAGACAGCGCAACGTATATCGGTAAAGGGAAAGTAGAAGAACTTGAGGTGCTTTGCGAAGAACTCGAATGTGATGTCATTATTTTTAACGACGAGCTTTCTCCAAGCCAGCTAAAAGCTTTGGCGACTGCTTTAGATGTAAAAATTATTGATCGTACGCAATTGATTTTAGATATCTTTGCAAAAAGAGCACGTACAAGAGAGGGGAAGCTGCAAATAGAGCTTGCCCAGCTTCAGTATGCCCTGCCGAGACTAAGTGGACAAGGGATCAGCCTCTCAAGACAAGGAGGCGGAATTGGCGCAAGAGGTCCAGGTGAAACAAAACTCGAAACAGACAGACGCCATATTCGAAACCGCATTCACGAAATTAACGGGCAGTTATCTGCAGTCAAAGAACACCGAACAAGATACCGGGAACGCCGAAAGAAAAATGGTGTGTTCCAAATTGCCATTGTCGGGTATACGAATGCCGGAAAATCAACTTTGTTTAATCAATTAACAGAAGCAGATAGTCATGAAGAGGATCTGCTGTTTGCGACACTTGACCCAATGACACGTAAGATGACATTAGAATCCGGATACAGTGTGCTCATTTCGGATACAGTTGGGTTTATCCAAGACCTTCCTACAACACTGATCGCTGCATTTCGTTCAACCCTTGAAGAAGTGAAGGAAGCCGATTATTTGCTTCATGTCATCGACTCTTCTAATGAGGATTATGAAGGACACGAACGAACGGTTCATGAGCTTTTAGAAGAATTAGAAGCGGACCGTATTCCGATGCTGACTGTTTATAATAAGGAAGATCAAATCCGACCAGATTTCATCCCATCTTCAAAGCATCGCCACATATTAATCAGTGCTAGACGCAAAGAAGATGTAAAAGGGTTAAAAGCGGATATTATGGCTGAGCTGAAAAAAGCCTTTTTAAAGCCATATCATGTGAAGATTCCAGCGTATGAAGGGAAGCTCATCTCCGCATTAAAATCAGAAACGCTTGTGGAATCACTAGAATTTCAAAAAGAAGCAGAAATTTACGACATCACCGGATTTAGTGGTGAGGATCAGACCATTTTAGGTCAAATCAAGAAGTATATGTTGGAAAGGAATTAAATCAAGATGTTTCACACATTAAAACACGGCAGTATTTTAGAAAAAGCAGCAGCAGAAACAGAACAAGAGATTTTACACGTACATCAGCAAATTGATCAAACGAGCGAACAAAATGAGTGGCGGGTGCTTGAAAGCTATCGAAAGCACAAAGTCAGTGACTCTCACTTTAATCCAACAACTGGATATGGCTACGATGATATGGGGAGAGACACGTTAGAAAAGATTTATGCGGATGTCTTCGGAGGAGAAAGCGGCCTTGTCCGTCCGCAGATCATTTCCGGCACACACGCGATTTCCATTGCTTTATTTGGTGTGCTGAGACCTGGCGATGAATTGATCTACATGACGGGAAAACCATACGACACGCTAGAAGAAATTGTCGGGATTCGCGGGAAAGAAGGGACAGGCTCATTAAAAGACTTCCAGATTGACTACAAAGCCATTGATTTGCTTCAAGATGGATCCGTCGATTACGACAAAGTAAAAGAGTCGATTTCTTCTAAAACAAAAGTGATCGGCATTCAGCGTTCAAAAGGCTATGCGTCGAGGCCATCCTTTACTATAGAAGAAATTGAGCAAATGATTTCATTTGTGAAAGAGATAAATGAAGAAATCATTGTGTTTGTAGACAACTGTTATGGTGAATTTACTGAATTACAAGAGCCGTGTCATGTCGGAGCTGATCTCATGGCCGGTTCACTTATTAAAAACCCAGGCGGAGGCCTTGCCAAAACAGGCGGCTACATCGTTGGAAAAGAAAAATGGGTCGAAGCTTGCTCTTATCGAATGACATCTCCGGGCATCGGCAGTGAAGCGGGTGCATCGCTGTATGCGCTCCAGGAAATGTATCAAGGCTTTTTCTTGGCGCCGCATGTTGTGGCTCAAAGCTTAAAAGGCGCAGTATTTACGGCTCGTTTTCTTGAGAAGCTCGGATTCCAAACAAACCCAGCATGGAATGCGAAAAGAACGGATTTAATTCAATCTGTCGAATTTGGAGATCCTAAAAAAATGATTGCGTTCTGTCAGGCAATCCAGTATGCATCTCCGATTAACAGTCACGTCACTCCACATGCAAGCTATATGCCGGGCTACGAGGATGATGTCATTATGGCAGCGGGCACATTTGTACAAGGAGCCAGTATCGAATTATCAGCCGATGGTCCGATCAGACCGCCTTATACTGCCTACGTGCAAGGCGGTCTCACGTATGCCCATGTGAAAAATGCGATTTGCAGTGCTGTCGATGCCTTATTGGATCAAGGTTTTATTGAAGTGCCTGCTCAATAAAAAAACCATGTTAATATTCCTAACATGGTGTTGACACATAATATAACATGACATATAATAAATTTAAGCAAAGAGGAGGAGACAGTTGAGATGAGTGATAACATTCGCCGCTCAATGCCTTTATTCCCAATTGGGATTGTCATGCAGCTAACAGAATTATCTGCAAGACAAATTCGCTATTATGAGGAAAATGGTTTAGTATTTCCAGCAAGAAGTGATGGAAACCGCCGATTATTTTCTTTTCATGATGTTGATAAATTACTAGAAATTAAAAACCTCATCGAACAAGGTGTAAACATGGCAGGAATCAAAAAGCTTTTTGCCAAAGCTGAGGCAGAAAATCCATCGTCTGATAAAAAGACGGAGGAAAAAACCACAGCTAAGCACAACTTGTCAGATGATGAACTCAGGAAGCTACTGAAGAAGGAACTCATTCAGGCTGGACGTTTCCAACAAGGAACGACCTTTAGGCAGGGGGATATGTCAAGGTTCTTCCGTTAACCAATTAGCAAAAGCATTGCTATACACATTTTACCTTTTGTAGGGGAGGAGTTTTACGAAATGGCAAAGTACACAAGAGAAGATATCGTAAAATTAGTAAATGAGGAAAACGTAAAGTACATCCGTCTGCAATTTACAGACATTCTCGGAACGATTAAAAATGTTGAGATTCCTGTGAGCCAGTTAGAAAAAGCTCTCGATAACAAATGTATGTTTGACGGTTCATCTATTGAAGGATTCGTACGTATCGAAGAATCAGATATGTACCTATACCCAGATCTAAACACATTTGTTATTTTCCCTTGGACAGCAGAAAAAGGTAAAGTTGCACGCTTTATTTGTGACATTTATAAGCCAGATGGGACACCGTTTGATGGAGACCCGCGTAACAACTTAAAGCGTATCTTAAAGGAAATGGAAGAACTAGGATTTAGTGATTTTAACCTTGGACCTGAGCCAGAATTCTTCTTATTTAAATTAGATGAAAAAGGCGAGCCAACGCTTGAACTAAACGATAAAGGTGGATACTTTGACCTTGCACCAACAGATCTAGGTGAAAACTGCCGCCGTGATATCGTGCTAGAACTTGAAGAAATGGGCTTTGAAATTGAAGCATCTCACCACGAAGTAGCACCAGGACAGCACGAAATTGATTTCAAATATGCAGGCGCAATCCGTTCTTGTGATGACATTCAAACATTCAAACTCGTTGTCAAAACCATTGCGAGAAAACACGGTCTTCATGCGACATTCATGCCAAAACCATTGTTCGGTGTAAACGGATCTGGTATGCACTGTAACCTATCATTATTCAAAAATGGTAAAAACGCATTCTTTGATGAAAAAGCAGATTTACAATTAAGCGAGACTGCTAGACACTTTATCGCAGGTATCGTCAAGCACGCAACAAGCTTTACAGCAGTCACAAACCCAACGGTTAACTCATACAAGCGTCTTGTACCTGGCTATGAAGCACCTTGCTATGTAGCATGGAGTGCACAAAACCGCAGCCCATTGATCCGTATCCCGGCATCACGCGGCATCAGCACACGTGTAGAAGTGCGCAGCGTAGACCCATCTGCAAACCCATACCTTGCACTAAGCGTATTACTTGCAGCAGGTCTAGACGGAATCAAAAACAAACTAGACGCACCAGCACCAATCGACAGAAACATCTATGTCATGGACAAAGAAGAGCGCCTTGAAAACGGCATCGCTGACCTTCCTGCAACACTTGCAGAAGCACTCGAGCTGCTAAAATCAAACGAAGTCATGATCAACGCACTAGGCGATCACCTATTCGAGCACTTCATCGAATCAAAAGAAATCGAATGGGATATGTTCCGCACCCAAGTACACCCATGGGAACGCGATCAGTATATGTCTCAGTATTAATAATAAAAACCCCTTGGAGCCATTGACTTCAGGGGGTTTTATTTTTGTGAGTGTTTTCTAATATTTCAAAATGAGGAAGCCATCACCCACAATTCACCCACAAAAAAGGCGTCTTTAAAACTTTTCAACGAAGGTCTCAGAAAAAGTATTCAAAACCTTGCTGAAATGATTAGTACGAAGTCCAAGTGGAGCGATATTGTCCGCTATATTTGCAAATACAGAGTGTCTAATTAGGAAAGGAAGAGGAATATCAGATGAAAAACAAATTTACAGAAGGAGACTTGTGCGCATGAATAATCCTTACAAAGTTACAAATTCAACCATCTCCATTAATAACTTAATGACCAAAGGAGAAGTGAAAGTCATTATTCTAGATGGCCATTCCAACCAAGCGTTTTTAGCTGAAGCATCTATTTATGGGAAAAGGGAAATCACTACACGTGACGGCCAATTTACAAAGTTAAATTACTCAAGTTCACACAAAATAAAATAGCAGGAGGCTTCCACCTGTAGGAAACAGTCAAAAATAAGTTAATTGCTAATGATTCTGAAATTATTAAAACAGGCATAGTGATGGCAGCTATATATTTTAACGTTAGCTAATTAAAAATGAGATAGGAGGGTCACCATCCTATCTCTTAGATATTTTTAAAATCAACCTTTTCTTTTAATGCATCTTTTAGATAAGAAACAAAAAGGAGGCCCTCCTTTAGTTTTTGCTTTTAGATGAATAGTTTTCAGCTCGGCTTGAGGAGTTATTACCTTTTGACTCATGTTGCTGTCTGCATTAGAAGTTGAAGCAAATGCAGGAGATGCAGAAACAAGTAAAGCAAAGGATAACGCGGAACAAGTTATAATTTTTTTAAATCTCATTTAAAACCCTCGCTTGTTTATTTTGATATACCTAATTATCCTATATTTTATAAAAAATTCAAGGGTGTTTTTGTAAAAATACAAACGATTTTCAGAATTAGATAGATTACAAGAAAATTTCCATATGAACTTTCAAGGAGTGGTAGGATGAAATCTGAACAATTGTGATTACTTCAAGGGATTGATGAGAAATCATAGTGGTAAATCATTACCATCACCAACAAAAGCAAATATGAAATGGTATAAGCCTGAAGATAGAGTAAAGAGAGATAAGGACATCCGAAATTAATATATCAGATGTATATTAGTAAATACGGAGATTCTAAATGGGATTGGTCTAGTTTAGACATTCAACATGTTATTCCTTTAGAATATGGTGGAGATAATAAAATGGGTAATTTATATGCACTCACAAGAACGTTGCATCAACAAGAGGTTTCTCCTTGTTGGAGAGGATATAGATAGAAGGTGAAAGATTGAGTAGGATCGTGCAGATATTAGAAAAGCTTGAAAATCAATTAGATGAGAAGAACACCATCAATTTCTCGGTAGACGGTGAAGTCTATGAAAAATGCTGTACCTTCAATGCTCCAGCCGATCAAGAAAATATAAAACAATTTGAAAAGAAACATCATGCATTGCCTGACGATTTCAAAGAGTTTTTATGTCTACATAATGGCGCAAGAATATTTGAAGACATAGTTTTTGGGAACAAGGTGGGTGGAGGATTACACATTTTCAGTTTAGAAGAAATCGAATCCGAGTTGTCTAATGATTTTTTTGATCAGGTTGATGGAACAGCTATTGCTGCTCTTTTTGAAGGGTGCTACTTGATGATAAATAAGGGAAATTCCAACCTTTATCTATTTGAAGACGGTCTAGAATATAGGCTGCTTGATGTAGATTTTGAAACTTTTCTTCAGAAGTATATTAATTCTGAAGGCGATGCGTTTTGGGAATAATAGAACCAAAGTGTCCATGTTTATGGGCACTATTTTTATTTGTAATGCGGAGAAAAAGCCGACAAAAAGGAGGATAAAATGGGGACCTTTTTTCATGCGTGGGTCATCGTATGATAGAGACAAGCAAAACGAACGTGAATATTTTGTCCAGAAGGAAGAACCTGCGGACGCTGATTATTGAGCACTTTAAGTGCCTTGATTGGTGTCCGCATTTTTTATTGGAAGACGCGTCTTTCCCTTATCAATGGCGTATCTGGATACGGAACAAAGGTGTTGAGGAATGTGGCAATACGAGAGGGACATTCTGAGCCTGGATAGCAGCTGGTCTGCGGCGGCCGTATCCGGAGGAAACGATGATTTGATGGGAACAGTCGTCTTTTGGGTGTATGGCTGCAGGTGCTTTGGTGAGGGATAGGAGCGCAAAAATATAAAGAGGGAGATGATGAGCATGGCATCAAAATTTGGTGTATCTGCCAATCCAACAAAAGCAAATCACAAAATTGGAGAGGATAAGGTCGTACGAATTCCGGTGCAAAACCACAACGATTTTAGTGCTGGTCCCAATTTAATTTCACAAAGAAAGGTTAATGGCAAGTGGGAGACAATTAAAACAAACTCCCCGAACCCGCTTAACCCAGGTGAAAAACTTTATGATCAATTTGACATCAAAGAGTCATTTGGTAACAAAAAAGGTACTTATCGATTTAGAGTGGATGTAGAACGTTACGACAAAAAGGGCAATCATATTGCAACTCTTGGAACATTCTACACTAGCGAATTTTACATTAAATAGAACCAATTCAGTGAACACCTGAAAATTTCCAAATCACCTCCGATATATGTTTAGGAGGTGATTTCTTATGAATGAAATTAACGAAACCAACGAATTTACATCATTTGAACAGAGTAAATACACCGGGATTTATTTGAAACAATTTGGGAAAAAGATGCATAAATCAACTATTAATCAACAAACAGCATTTAAAGAGAAAATAAAAAAGCAGTATAATAGAAAAGAAATTCAAATGCTTTTGGGTAGGACTGAAGATATTATAGAGAATAAGAAATCTAATAAGCATTACATTGATGCAACAAATAAACCTAATAATTGACTAGACTTTGCTAGAACGATTGGTATTATTAGCTTGTCGCTCCCTTGAGGAGTGTGGATTGAAAGAAACTATATCTTTAAAGTTAAGAAGAGCCAATGATGTAATTATCATTGGCTCTTTTCTTTTAACGGAATTTAAGTTACCTAAATAAAGGGGTGTGTTCTTTACAAGAGCACCCCTTTTTCGTATAGGCGAGGGGCTTGGCACGCCCCCAAGCTTAAACGAGAGCGCGGCAGCTTCACATTCTCCTTATACATTATAATAGGTGTACTTAGTGTACTTGGTACACCGCTAATATAACAAGGCTTTAAAGTGCACCAATAAAGCGAATGAGTGTAGAATGACATAAATTCCAACCAAGAACTTTTTTTTTTGTTCATTTTGATATAATAGATTCAAAACACTAGTTAAGAACTGCGGTTAATTAAAAAATAGAGGAGTACTTATGAAAGAAAAAATTATAAAAGAATATTTCTTTATGTGGGTAACTAGAGATTTTACGTTTTTAGATACGTATTTTTCTGATGATATTATCTACCGCGAATGTTATGGAGCAATGTATGTGGGTATAGAGGAAGTCCATTTGTGGATCAAGAAAATGTTACTGAAGCAAGTTGTTTTAGAATGGAAGATAAAAAATATTCATCAAGTAAATGATACCTTATTTTTTGTAGAATGGTTTTTTAAAGCAAAAGAAGAACAACTTTATTCATTTGATGGTATATCAAAGATTAGATTTGATGGAAATAAAATCCGATTAATAGAAGAGTATGAAGCTAAACATGAAACTTTTAGACCGTGTAAGATTGATTAAAGATGTCCAGGGACAAGAACATCAATCACATGCACTTAAAACTGATACGATGTGAGGTTAAACACGGTTGAGGGATACTCCGTATGAATGGTACAGAAAATTGTCCAGGGACAAATTTGCTCCGTTTATTAAAGATTGTTGAGGGACAAGAACATGGTCCCCATTGAAGTCGCTATTTTAGCGGCTTTTTATTTTATCGGTACAAGTTCTTGTCCCGATTGCCGGAATGCGAAAAGAACATGTTACTATTGCCAATTAGTCATAAATCTAATCGATAAAAGTTGGGTACTTTGTGTCAATGTACAATGAGCTTCACATTCAGGAGGCTTCATATTCTAACGTGAATTGATAAATGCAAAAATCACACACGTTTCATACGTGGACAAGGCTGCTAATCAAAAGCAGTTCTTTTTTATGAAGTCAGAAAAGCTGCCAGACTTTCAAAAGGAAATCAAGGTCATTGCGAAAGCTGATGATGCGCAGCGTCTTGTGTACGGTATTGTATACGAACCAAACGTAGCTGATGCACATGGGGATTACATGACACCAGAAGAAATCGAAAAAGCCGCTCATGGGTTACTGAAGGATGCACGTGAGATCGACAAACAGCAGGATTTCCAAGGCGGTGTCGGAGAAGTCGTTGAATCGTAAATTGTTCCGTCTGACTTTGAATTGGGCGATGAGGTTATCAAGAAAGGATCGTGTGTACCTGTGACGAAGGCTTCCGATGAAATTTGGGAACAGATTCAAAAGAGCGAGATCCCGCCGGATATAACAGCCGGATATTCAATGGCCGGAACAGCAGACATAGGAAAACAAGAGTGTGAGCCAGCTTCTTAAGAGAAGGGGCTTTTTTCTTTGCTTAAAAACTTCTTTTTATCAAAAGGAGAAGTAAAGAACCGATACGACAAAGGCCGCATGCGTCGTGAGTTTTGGGCGGCACAAGATGCACTGAATTCCGTTTTGTATAAATCGGATTCTTACTACGATGAAGACTGATCCTGAAAAGGTGAGAGCAGCACTGCAAGATTTTGTGGAAATCACACAAGAGATTCTGTTTACTGATGACTTGGCTGGAAGCAAAACTAATCCACCTGTAGAAGTCGCAAAAGAAATGGCCGCAGCTGTAGGGATGTTTAGGTCCACAAGATGCAAATAATTTGGATCGATGTATCAAATATAGGTTGTAGAACACTTCTCATTCTTGTAAGGAAACAAGTGGTTAAAGATTTCCGATTAAAAAAATTGAATTGATTGATAAAGTAAAGTAGTACTACTTCATTATAAGCACAAATACTGGTAGAATTGAGCAAGCAAACCATAAAATGCAACTGAGTTAAATCAGTATAGCCAATATCCAAAAATAATTAAAATATGAGGGAGAAATTTAATGGAGTATGTATTAATGGAACCACCAATTATAATGGAATCCTTTGAAACTTTATCAAAAAAAGAGGCTAAAATTCTCTTCGATTGGTTTGTTAATCAGATACCACTACGGATTGAAGTTTTGAAAAATGTTACTAATGGAGAGGTGGACTTTAATTTCACCCCCGAGTCACTTATAGATATCTATAGTTGGTTTTTATCTCAGGTGGAGATTTATGAACTATCAGAAGAAGAGATTGGTAGAGAATTAGAAGAATTAAGGCAATATCCTGATTTTATTTATGAAGATGAAAAAAAGAGCTTATTGGCTAATCCAGTTGAAATTGCAAAAGTGGACTATGCAATAGCAATGGATATTGGTATATATTATGGGGAAACCATTAGGAGAAACTATCCGCAAGTAAAGTGGACATACTTTACTAAGCCTAAATCACATTCCTTTTTAAACAAGCCAGTATTATATTTTAATGATGCAGATGATGACATGATATCTTATGAAAGAGAACCAATCGATCTGATGTTTGTTCTTAATCAAAGAATAAAAAGAGGCGAGATTACAGATCACAGTCTGTATGAACTTTATCAGTACGATGTGAATGAAATTCTCGGTATCTTTGAGGACCCTGAAGATTAGGAAAAAGGGCAGCTTCTGGCTCAGTTTTTTTATATTCACAAAATAAGAAAATGAAATGTAAATATATGTTGAAAAGAGAATTAGTGTTTCTAAATAAAATGTTTTAAATTTGTTTCTATGCTACCAACTTCAATATCACTTCTAAGCAATTCTTCATGTTTTGAGTTTTGAGGCGGCAACTTGCGTTCTACTTTGTATTATATCCTTTAGAAAGCTCTGTTACCTCTTGTGTTACACTACTGCCATGTCGTTCCTCTTTTAAAGCACTCTACATAAAACATACCTTTTATAGATAAGTATGTTTGCATTTTGCGGGATACCGAAAACTTTTAAAATGAACACCTTGTCTTTACATATGTTGTAAATTACGTGTTAAAATTATACAAAGGAAATGATAGCAAGGGGGTAATGGGATGTCGAATTTGATTTCTTCTGTAGATGTAGCAAACACGCTCAACAAATGGTATTTACATATTAAAAAGAGGGAAGTTTCACAAGCGGTAGAGCTGAGGGATGAGATTCAAGAAATGTTAGGCGAAATGGAAGAAAATCAAGATGTGTTACTTTATTTCAATATTCTTGATTACAGATTTAAGGTACTGATGGAGGATTTAGTGGGGCAACCAACAATAACAGAAAGTGAAAGAGTCAAAACAGATGATATGCTAAGGTTTTACTTTTATCTTTTCAAAGGTATGTATGAGAGTGCAAAGAATAACTATTCAGAAGCCCTAGTCTTATTCAGAGTAGCTGAGAGACAGTTGGACAAGGTACATGATGAAATTGAAAAGGCTGAGTTCCATTATAAAATTGGCACACTCTACTATTTCAATAAAGTCACGCTTCTTTCTCACCATCATCTACAAACAGCAAAGGACATCTACAAAGGTCATGAAGGTTACAGCATACAAACCATAAACTGTAAGATGTTGTTGGCACTGAATTTGATTGATGACGGTAGACTAGACAAAGCTGAACGGATGCTTTTGGATTGTGTCGATAGATTGATTGAAAAGAATGATAAGAGATTGTTAGCGTTGGCTTATTATGATTTGGGATTTCTCAAAATTCAGGATGACCAACATATAGAAGCAATTGAATATTTCAACAAAGCAATTTCCGCAGATGATCTAAAACAGTCAGCTCCTGTTTCATACTTACAATGTGCGTATGAATTTGCAAGATCAAGCTACAAATCAAATCAGTTGGATCAGGCAATAAGTTGGGTTACTGAGGGGAAAAACTTCTCTAAAGAACAGCAGAACACAAACTTTATGTTGAAATTCAATATCCTTGAGAAATGTTATACAACACCACAGGAAAGCTATGAAGATATCAAGAAAGGGCTATGTCTTTTGGAAGAAAGAAAAGCATATGTTGATATAGAGGCTTTAGCTCCTGATGTTGCTTCCATTTATAAGAAGTTAAATCTTTATGAAGAAAGTAACTACTTCTTGGAATTGGCTTTAAAATCTTGTACGCTAATAGGAAAGGAGGTCATATGATCATGAAAAAAATAATGATGATGATTACTACTGCTTTGCTATTATGTGCAATTCTTGGAATGCCTGCTGGAGAACAAACTCAGGCAAATGCTAAAAATGAGGTAGTGTTGCTTTTCTCTAGAGGTGCAGGATCATAAAAGGGAATCCACACTACGGAGGATAATTGGTTAAAAAACAATAAAGTGGATTAAAGTGTCAGACTCCTTATGGTATTCTAGTAAAAGAATATTCCATAAAAGGAGTCTTTTTTATATGAAAATATTAGATGCTCCATCTTTACTATCAGCTGTCGAACAAAGGTCAAAAGTCTATCAGGAGCTTCGAGACGAAATGCAGCATGTGAAAAAAGCATTAAAAAGTGTGTCGGGATTAGGTGATGAATTTACTGGAAAAGGTGCAGACAATATCAAAGCCTTTTATGAGGATCTTGCGCTTTACACGGACACTTATCTTGATTTTATTGATATGCAAAAAGCTTTTTTAGATGGGGTAAAAGGAAAGCTTGATGATGAAACGTTAGGCGGGAGTACATTTATTGATGAGCATTTCTTAGACGCTCAACTGAAACAAGGGATTCAGAATAATAAAGATATGGTTAAGGAACAAAAAGAAGCTCTCTCCACTATTTTTGATGACATCAGTGATCTCATAGAACTGAATGTATTTTCAAGTAAAGAGGTCAATGAACATTTAGATGATGCGAACAAAAAAAGAAAAGATGCAATTGAGGCTGTACATAAAATAGATCATGAGCTAAAAACAGAATACGCAAAATCAGAAGCGATTGAAAAACACCTCTCAACTTTTTATGCAAAGATGATGGCTGCTACAGGAAAAGGAAAAAATGCGCAGCCCATGTATTACGATGCAAAAGCATTTCATGAGACAGATGTGTACAAGAATCATGATAAAATCGATGCACAGGTGAAAGCATATTTAAAAGTGAAAAAAGAAGAAAAAGAGAAACGAAGAATCAAAGAATTGAAGGAAAAGCTCAACGATCCTTCTTGTTTATCAGAAGAGAAATACTTTGAGATTGTAGACGAAATTGGTTATGAGAATCTTTCTTACGATCAAAAAATGTATTACAGCCAGCTTCTCCAGATCAAAGCGCAGGAAGAAGCCTCAGAGGGGTTCGTTGATGTTGTAAAAGGTGCAGCAGTAGGTCTATATGATGTAGCCAAAGATACAGTAGTTGGCATCTATGATCTTGTGACAGATCCTGGAGGTGCCGTTGAATCGGTCGTAACGGCTGTTTCCCATCCAATTGAAACATCGAAAGCGATTGGAAAGTCGATTTCAGACTCATTCCAAAAAGAAGTCATTGATGGTGATGCATATTCTCGATCACACTGGTTTGCCTATGCGACTGGTTCTCTAGCAGAAATTGTCTTTGGTTCTAAAGGTGCAGGAGCCATTACAAAAACGGGGACAACAGCGGCAAAAACAACGGTGAAGAAAGGCCTTGAACAAGGAGCAAAATCATTAGACAGAGTTTCTATTCCGAATCTATTGCCATACTCACCAAAATTTCAAATGGCTGGCGGCCTGAAGCTGCCGTATAACGTGTTTGACGGAGAAAATCTCAAAAATAAACTCCTCTCTATGGCAAAGCGTCTAGACAACAATTCAGGATACGGAATCTCTAAGACAGGCAGACGATTACCAGCACCAAAATCACCACCGACTGTTGTTAGCTACGGAGATCACTATGTGAGATGGAAACGTAAAAAAGTATTAAAACCAAATGTTGTTTATTCAACAAAGCAAGGCTACACCTATACAACCGATCACTACGGACGTATTGTCAAAGTCGAAGCAAGTGATTTAAAATACGGAGAGGTCAAAAGAAACCAATATGCCCAATCCAATTCAGGAAAGCCTGATCGATTACTAGATGATGACGGAGGTCACTTGATTGCCTCTATTTTTAAAGGTTCTGGGGATATTGATAACCTTGTTCCGATGAATTCACAGATTAATAGAAGCGGTGGGAAATGGTACAAGATGGAGCAAACATGGATAAAGGCTCTAAGTGCAAACCCGCCCAAAAAAGTTAACGTAGAAATTAAACCCCTATACAATAGTGACTCATTGAGGCCAACAGAATTTAAAGTAAATTATACAATAGAGGGAAAATTGAAAAGAACTGTTGTGATACAGAATCAAGCAGGAGGTTGACAAAAAGGTGCAAAATCAAGCAGATCTATTTAAGAAAATCGCAGAAGAGGTTAATGAAATTATACCAACTGATTGGTATAAAATTATTCTTTATGCTGAAGTACTCGAAGATTCATCAGAAGTGTTTTTTTTCTTTAAAACAGACTGTGATAAAGAGTATATCTATTCTCATGATATTCCAGAAACGTTTAATGTAAGTGAAAATATTTATGAAGATTTACTTCTAAATTTACATGCTTTGTTTAAAGAATTGTGGGTTAATGATAAAGAAATTAATACTGATGTGTGGACTAGTGCAACATTAAAATTAAATAACAAAGGGGAGTTTTCCATCGAATATGATTTTTCAAATATATTAGAAGATGGAATAGATGAAGTTCAAAAACAGGAGATATGGATGTATCAAAATATTGGAATACTTCCAGAAGATCAGGAAGATCGAGAATTTGTGATTGAATATATTAAGAACAAAGAAAAGAATGATAACTAGTTTACTTGCATAGAAAGAGCACCGTTCCAGGCAGAATGGTGCTTTTATTCTTTAATGACTACTTTTAATTAACAATAAAACTTCTCTTTATTTAAACCGATAAACCGTCACCTCACAATCACCCAGTTCTTCTTCAATCATCTCTTCAACAATCGTCCAATCGCCACCGGCCAAGCCGCAGCCAATCCCATATGGAATGGCGATGGACGTTTGGTTTTTCTCTTCAGGTGATTGTGTCACTGTATCCTTTAGGTGTTGAAAGCAGCTGCGTAAAGCATCGTAGTCGGTTTGCTTTCTTGTTCTTCCATACCCAGCTTGGGCAAATAGGTTGGCAATTGTTTTTCCATCTTTTGTTGTGATGAGTTGAATGGAGCTTAACAAGTTATCTCCTTGTTCTGTACATAACTGTTTATAATCTTTGAACACATTCGGATATTTGCTTTTGATCTGTTTCGCTAATCCAGCTCCCATGATTCCTTTACAGTTCACCTGGTGACAAATGATGTCTTCGCTTGCCTCTAATATATTACCGTCTACCGTTTTGATCATATGCAGTAACCCCTTTTTGATATAATGCAAACTTATGTTCTATTATAACAGTTTTGTTCCTGTAATTTAATAGCCTTTGATGAGTTTTTAGTTAGTACATGATGTTCAAGTGACAGCAAAGTGACAAACCTGTCATATGATTCCATGGTTTGTTCGTTCGATCGATGGAGGTAGACATCTCATTTCCATTATCCTTATCGTAAATCAAGTAAAAAGGGATGAAATGAGATGCGGGAATTTAATGAAGATTTATTTAGGTGGGTGAATCAGCTCAGTATTGATTATGGTTCCATGAATCCGATATTTATTGGACTAGCTGAATATACAGTGCTGCTAGCAGCGCTCATGTGTTTGTTTGTATGGTTTCAAAATCGCAGCAGGTACAATAGGGCGATGGTCGTTTCTGCTGGACTGACCTTCATATTGGCAGAGTTACTTGGGAAAATCGCAGGGGTGTTTTATTTCAATCAGCAGCCCTTTGCAGAAATGAGCCACGTCAATCTTTTGATTCAAAAAGAAGTGAATAACTCGTTTCCGAGTGATCATACCATCTTTATTTTTTCGATTTTCCTGATCTTTTGGCTGTTTCATAAACGCCATTTTTATTGGCTGATCATTGCGTGTGCTGTTGGATTTTCAAGGATTTGGGTAGGTGTTCATTATCCATTTGATGTCTTCGCAGGAGCTGCTATAGCGTGTTTAACAGCCGCTGCTGTTGTGTATTTGCCGATATTTCAAAAAAGTGTTAATTCCATCTTGTCATGCTATGAATGGCTTGAACAGAAATTGGTAGGGAAGAGAACAAAATAACATGCAGCAGTAAAATACCCCGATCTGTTAACGGCTGAGATCGGGGTACTGTTTATTTTCGCCAAAATGTTGAACAATCCGCTTTGTCTTCGATATTAAATTCGATCATTTTTTTCAGGAGAGGATAATCAACTGGCAAGCTTTCTTTCATGCGAAACATCTTTTTGCCATGATCATACCCAGCTTGTACAATGTCAGCTGAAAATTGATCAATTCCTTTTCCTTCTGGTGCGACAGAAATGTGATGTTTTGCGACGCTAAATCCAATAATAAATGTGCCGTGATCTGTGAACATAGGCTGATTCCAAGCAATTCTTGGCTCTAATTGAGGGAATGTGTCTTCTACCCATTGTAAGATGTCTTGAGTGCGCTGCTTCAGCTCGGGGTTACCGATTTTGCTAGTATATTCTTCAAACACATGCATGATGTTTATCCTCCATTTCCATCGACCTCATAAGCCTCAGACGGGATTCGAACCCGCACTCCTTTCGTAAGCATAGGCTAGGGGCAACACGCTTCCCTACGGAATTTCACCGACAGGAATTTCACCTGTCTCAGCTCGTGTGCTTTTCGGTGCTTCTGAAACCCTTGCCTTGCGACCCGCCAGCTACAATTTGTTTTACGGCGCTCTTCCCTTCTAGAGCTACTGAGGCGTGTAAGTGATTGATCATATTATATAAAGAAACTGGATAAATGAAAAGCTGCGCTGATCATTAGTTTACTGTTCATTAGGAGAATCGCACAAAATAGTCTTTGAAATGATGCGGTATTAACCATCATAAGATTAGAAAGCCCTAACAATGGGCTTTTTTCATTTCATCTCGAGATGTTTATTTTAAAAAAAGGCGGAATTTTTTCGCAAATATCATTGACTAGAAGAAAGAAACGCACTTTCATTGGAAACGGTTATTGAAGATTCAAGTGATTCATATTAAAATGATGTCAAATGGACGAATTAGCAATTGCTAATAGAAGTTCCATATTTAGTGAAATCATGTGCTGCAGCTGAAGGTGATTGGGGGTGTAGAATGAGCAAAGTTCCTGTTGCGGAATTGGCATCATTATTAAATGACTGGAACATGGAAATCAAAAAAGATCATGCAGATGAGGCAGAACGGTTATTTGCCAAAGCGAAACAAGCGGTAGAGGAAATTGACGATGCGGATATCCTCATATACTATTCTCTTCTTGAGAAGAGGCATCACATTCTTATGTACAATTTAAGAGGGCAAAAGGGCAATGTTTCAACGAAAAGTATAGAGGGTCATTATGGAAAAAAAGAAGATGACCTGTCTAACCGTCTTGCCTATTATTTCGATTTTTATGAGGGTGTGTATGAGCAGCATCAAGGTAATTATGAGGTTGCATTACAAATGTATCAAAGTGCTGAAAAGCTCTTAGATAAAATTCCAAGTGAGATAGAACGTGCTGATTTCGATTTTAAAGTGGCATGGCTTTATTACCGGCTTAGTCATATCATGCTCTCATTAAGCTATATCCGCAGAGCGCTCCACGTCTATAAGCGGCACAAGCAGTATGAAAGAAGAACGGCCCTTTCATACTCTCTTATAGCAGCGAATCTAACGGAGATCGGCCGGTATGAAGAGGCGCTTGAGAATTATCGTCTGGCAGAAGAAGTTTTGACAAGCGAGCAGGATGATTTTATGCTGGCTCAGCTTCATCACAATGTGGCCATTTTATATTCATTTTGGAACAAACCGAAGGAATCGATACGTCATCTTGAAAAAGCACTGTCCCATCAAGAGTACTATGATTCAGATTTCTTTTTCCATTCTACGTATCTGATCAGCCGGGAACTCTGTGTGATTGGTGAAAAGCAGCGTGCAAGCCAATATATAGAGGCTGCATATGCCAGAATAAAGGATGCTTCGCATGAAGTGTTTCAGCTAAAAATAGGCATCGTACATGATCTTTACTTAACGCATGCGCCACAAAGATTTCAGCAAATTGATGAGAAATTAAGAAAGTTAGAAGAGAAGAATGAATATCATGAAGTAAAAGAGCTATCACAATTTGCAGCAAAATATTGTGAAAAGCAAGCACTTTATGAGCAGTCTGTTTTTTACTTGAACAAAAGTTTAGAAGCAGATTTACATATGAAAAGAATGGGGTTGATTTAAGATGAAAACAGGACTAAAAGTATTATTTGTTGTTGGTTTAGCGGTCGCTGCGACTGTTCTATCGCAAAATGTAGCGGGTTCATTCGAAGTTGCAGAAAAAATCATTGGTGGTTAATACCATGTATCTCTCGCCCTTGTTGATATCGTCAGCAAGGGTTTTTTGTGTTTTAATAGGCTCTTCTTATTAAACGCTGCAAGAACGTTTAATAAGAAGAATTCGCAACAAAGGGGGTGTGCAAATTTATTACCTGCTCCATTATTCTAAATAAACATAGGGCAGAGCAACAAGTTAAAAAGGTCACTTTTCTTTGCTTAATTTAATTTTTTGCAGGACTTTTCATTCAAATTTTATCAAATTGGTCTAATGTACATAGAAGGAAAAGAAAAAGCAGGAGCACCGCCCCTTTTGTCATGCATATGATGAGATAAGGTCTGATTTGAAGGCAGGTGATTGTATGTATCCACGGGTTTATGGTGGTTTTCATGGAGGCGGTTTTAGCGGAGGCGGGGCACATATTGGGCCAGTTGGTTCCCATATCGGCTTTGGCGGATATTATTTGAGCCCTGGTGTATTCTCTGGCTTAGGCGGTTTTCCCGGGTACGGAGGATTCGGGACATTTTCTGGATATCCATATGGTTCTACGTTCATCATGGGGCGCCCTCCTGGATTTTATGTGAGGAGTTATTAGTGTAAGATCACATTAATTGAAATAGCCATCTAAAGAGAGGCTATTTCAATTGGTGAAAGTGCTTCAATCCAGCTGTTATCACAATGATGCCTAGAATGATGATCGGCAGCCAAATGATGATAAACGGATCGTAACGATCTGTGTATGCAGCTAAAGCCGCACCAAGGCAATAGAAGACAATAGAGCCTATTCGCATCAAGCTGACAAGCTGGATAGGAGCTTTTCTTTTTTCCCTGTATGATATGCGCTGAGCTGCATCTTCAAATAGATTAGCGAGTGTACTCGTGAGAACAGTTGTGGAAATGCCAGCAACATTCAATTTACGAGCGGCTGCTGTCTGCATGCCCATGGCCATACTTAAAAGGATGATCAGCATAAAGTAAGCACCTTGTGTATAAGGGAAAATGGTCATGAGAGCAAATAGAAGCAAAATCATCACTTCTATGATAAAAATGCGTGTCACGGCTTTTGGCCAAAACGCTTTCTCATGCTTCCCGCCTACCACAACTGCAAGTAAAACCCCTAAAACGAATCCACTTAGAGCAATGATGGAATGAAGGGCTGTTAGCTGTAAGGAGCTTCCTGCTGCAATGCCAAGCAGCACAATATTACCTGTCATATTGGCTGTAAACACATGCCCTAGGCTTAAATAGCCAATTACATCCACAATTCCTGCGGAAAGACATAAGAAAATCAAAGCTGTATTTCGAAATGAATGTGCGGTCAAAATCGTCATCCCTTTCTTCCTCTCTAATGAATAAGTGTAACGCTTCATGACCGCGGATGTCCATCTGATGAGAAGGTCACATGTGTGCAAGCTGATGTAAGACTTGTCTAAAAGCATCATCATTCACAAGGTGCCTCATGCGGCGGAACGGATCGCCTTTTTCCTTTAAACGCTCTATGACAGCTGGCATCGTAAAAAGAGAAGGATGAAGCTCATCATGATAGAGTTCGTCCCATTCAAGCGGTGTCGCAACAAGTCCAAGCTCATTTCCTCTCGGGGAATATGGAGCGATAATTGTTTTTCCAGTATCATGCTGAATGTAGTCTAAATACAAGCGATTGCCGCGATTTTTCTTAAGACGTTCCAGAGTAAATAGATCCGGTGCTTGCTCACATAAAAAATGGCATATAAACGCAGTGAATTGTCTTGTTTCTTCGTATGTGAAGGCATTTTTCTTTAAAGGAATATAGACCTGAAGCCCTTTACCTCCGCTTGTTTTAATAAAGGCTGTGAGAAAAAGTCCGTCTAAAAGCGCTTTGATTCGTTTAGCAGCTTCTATGGCTAGATGAAACTCATTTACAGATGGCGGGTCCAGATCAAAGACGATTTCTGTCGGCCGATCCGTATCTCTTGTTTCAAAAGGGATATGAAATTCCATCGCTAGCTGGTTGCCAAGCCAAAGAAGCGTACGAGGATCATTACAGACCGTGTAAGAAATATCATCAACTTCATCTGTCAAAACAAAATCCGGCGCATAATCAGGAGTTGACTTTTGATAAAAGAATTCGTCTCCACTGCCATGCGGATACCGAATTAAAGTAAGACGCCTTTCACGTAAAAAGGGCAAAAGATAGGGAGCCACTTGTCTTAAATAAAGTAAGTAATCTGCCTTGTTCAGTTGAAGGGTCGGGACAATCGGTTTCTCAGGGTGAGTGACATCTATAACAGCAGGGAGTGGATACAGCTGTTTGAGCATTTGCTGAATTGTACATGCTGATGGATCTGCATCTAGTAAAAAGGAAGAAAAACGCGGCTCTCTTAACGCCGATCCATCAAAGGATATACACGCAATGCTGGCAACGATAGAAGGAGGAATTTCATATGATGATCCTCCTGTTAACTGGCCCTTTGTCTGAAATAGCGTGCGCAGTGTTTGTTCTTCTTCTTTAGATAATCCATGCTTGAATTGGACAACCTCGATGAGAGCGGAATCTTGATAAATGCAGCCTTGGAAATAGCCATTTTCTTTGTCAAAACGGGTTACAATGACAGATACATACCGCCAGTTTTTTATTTTCAGCCATTCTTTTGAACGAGTATTGTCATGCCATTTACTCGTCTTTTTTTTCGCTACTAACCCTTCTGCTAAATACATCGTCATCAAGTTTTTCATGTATTCAGAGTCTGGGTCTGTATGAATGACCTGCAGAAGGGAAGGGTGCTCCAGCTGAACTGATGAAGGGAGCTTTGCGTCTTGGAAAACTTGCTGCAGCTGATTTTTTCTTTCCATCAACGGTAAATCAACGAGAGGTTTCCCTTTACATCTTAATAGATCAAACGCAATGAAATGACATGGAAATCGTTCAGCCTGTCTTTGGATGGCTTCTTTGTTTTTCAGCCGGCCTCTTTGCTGAACCTTCGCAAACTCACTTTGCTGTTCACTTAGTAAAAAGACCAATTCTCCGTCAAGTGTCATTGGTAAAAAAGGAGCAAATTCGTCTCTTAATTGTTCGCACTGATCCATCACTTCAGGAAATTGCTCATTTAGCTGTTTTCCGGTCCTGCTTTCTAAACGAATCTCGTCTTCTTCCCATACAAAAATAGCCCGAAAGCCATCATATTTTAATTCATACACCCAGTCTGCACTGGTAGGAATATCATGTGCAGGTGTTAATCGCATAGGTTTCATTGTGTATGTCACTTCCTTATATCATGTGTTCTTAGAGTGGGATGAAATTTTCAATCACATACATAAGTATGGTGAAAACATTACATAGTAAGGAGAAAAGAACGGAGGAAGCGAGATGCATACAGTATGGAAAGGCGGCATTAGTTTCGGATTGGTCAATATTCCAGTCAAGCTGTTTACCGCTACAGAGAACAAAGACATTAAATTAAGACAGCTGCATAAAGAGTGTCACACGCCCATTAACTACAAGAAAGTATGTGCCAATTGCGGTGAAGAGGTAGCACCGGAACAAATTGTGAAGGCGTATGAATATGCGAAAAATAAATTTATTGAATTGGACGATGAAGAGCTAGAAAAACTGCGAAAAGAAAATGAAGAAAAAGCCGTTGAAATCATTGATTTTGTAAAGATTGAAGAGATAGATCCAATCTATTATGAAAGAAGTTATTTCTTATCACCGGATACCGGCGGAGCGAAGGCTTATTCATTATTAAGAAAAGCTTTAGAGGAATCAGGGAAAATTGGTGTAGCAAAAATTATGATCCGCTCAAAGGAGCAATTAGCGATCGTTAGGTGCTATGAACATATTTTGCTGATGGAAACCATTCATTTCCCTGACGAAATTAGACAAGTATCAGATGTACCGAATATCCCCCAAGAGGAGAACATTGTCAAGAAAGAGCTAGATACAGCGCTCCTTTTAATCGAGCAGCTGACCACAACATTCGATCCAGCGGCATACCAAGATGAATACAGAGAACAGCTGATGAATTTAATTGGCGATAAAATATCTGGAGAACATACCGTTCAACCAGAAACGACAGGCAAAAAAGATCCTGCATCCAATGTGACTGATTTAATGGCCGCACTACAGGCATCAATCGACCGTTCAAAACCAGACAAAGCGAAAAAAGCAGCGCCTAAGAAAAGAAAAACACCAGCGAAAAAAGAAAAGAATGCATAAAATAAGACCGCTGACAAGCGGTCTTATTGCGGCTTTAACACATCCTGAATCGTCCCATCTTTTCGGTGAATGACAACGGATGTTCCTTTATTAGCTGAAATCTCCTTTGCCCGGTCAATTGCTTCTTGTTTTGTTTCTTTGACCTCACTTGCTCGTTTCGCTTTCTCTGTTTGAATCGCCCAGCCTTCCTCGTGCTTCACTACATGCTGCGCATGATCCATGAGCTCTGGTCTTGCGGAGCTACTGCCCTCAGAAGGTTTGACAGAACCATGAGATGAGAAATTCTCTACCTCTTTCTCCGTTGCGTTCTTTTTCCACTCTTTCGCTTGACTGATTGCAATTGGAATGGCTCTATTTTCCTCATAGCCTTCCTGTATCATTTTATTGGCAATCTCAAGCGCTTTTTTTCGAATAACGTTGTCTAATGATTGAAATGAAGCTGGATAATCGTTCATCGTCCAAGGCATATAAACCGCTCCTTTCTGTTATTTTATTTGAACACCTTCCCCCATCTGCAATGGGTCAAACATACAATGTCTCTCAAACTAATGTTAGGGATAAAATACATCGTTTTGCTGAGGCAGAATATCATCAACTCCTGCAGAATAGAAGGTAGAAAAGGAGTGATTTTGATGATGATGAAAGGTTTATATGAAGCACATTTACCTGTGAGTGACTTGAAGGCATCTATTGCGTTTTATGAAAAATTGGAATTGACACTTGCTCATGAAAATGAACGAGTTGCTTTTTTATGGATTGAGAAAGGAAAGAGCTGGCTTGGCCTGTGGAAAGTAGATATAAATGACTTTCCATACCATCCAGCGACTCGGCATGTTGCCTTTCAAATTACAACGTCTAGTATCGAACAGATCAAGACTTGGCTGATTGAAAGAGGCATCAGCATTCACCCAATGTTTGGTTTTTCAGAAGAAAAGCAGCCTTTAGTTCTCGATAATCCGCCGCAATTTCATGCAGCGATCTATTTTCTTGACCCAGATGAGAATCTCCTTGAATGCATTGCTCCGCTTGAACTTGATACAGGTGAAGACTACGATATCATGACGTATGAGGATTGGGAACGAAAGAAAAATCCGTTTATTGATTGACAAAATCACTCATTGTAACTATATTGATTACAACGGTGGTGAAAGATTGTGAAACAAATTAGCAGCAGGTATCCGATTGCTGTTCATATTGTGTCATTTATTGCAGGTGTTCCAAAAGAGTGTACTAGTGATTTTATTGCAGAGAGCGTGAATTCAAATCCAGCCATTGTTCGAAAAATGATGGCAATGCTCAAACGGGCGGGTCTCATTGAGATTCGCCGCGGAGTAGGCGGTGCTTATTTAAAAAGAGCGGCTGAGGATATTACGCTGTTAGATGTGTATCGTGCTGTGGATGTAAGCGAGGATGAAGAATTGTTTAACTTTCATCAGCCCGTCATCGCATGCCCGATTGGTCAAGCGATGGACACGAGACTTCGGCATGAACTAAAAGAAGCACAAGATGCACTTGAGAATCACCTAAAGCAAGTGACAATTCAGCAATTATTAACAGAGGCGGAATAAAAAAGCTCGTACATTAGAGCTTTTTTTACACCTTTGTTGTAACCATTTCGATTATAACGAATGCACATCACCGTTGAACGAAAAATGAGGAGGTCAACAAATGAAATTATTAGTAACAGGCGCAACGGGACAACTTGGATCGCTCGTCGTCAAGCATTTGCTTACAAAAGTACCGGCTGAACAAATTGCAGTCAGTGTTCGAAATCCGCAAAAAGCAGCACATTTGAAGGATGCTGGGGTGGATGTACGCCGTGGAGATTTTACTCAGCCAGACACCCTGACATCAGCATTTGAGGGCATTGACCGTCTGTTGATCATTTCAACGGCGGATGGAGACCGCGTGCAGCAGCATAAAGCGGCAATCGAAGCGGCAAAAGCAGCAAATGTGAGTTTTATTGCTTATACAAGTGTTGTCAATGCAAGAGAGAGTCAGCTTGTCCTTGCAAATGACCATGCCAAAACAGAAGAAGCCATTTTGGCCTCTGGCATTCCTCATGTATTTTTAAGAAACAACTGGTATGTTGAAAACGAAAAAGATACGATTCTGGCGTCAGTCAGCGGCGCACCATTTTTAAGCCCTATTGGCGAAGCAAAGGTTGGCTGGGCAACAAGAAATGACTACGCAGAAGCGGCAGCAAATGCATTAACACTTCCAGTACATGATCAGGAGATATATGAACTGTCAGGCCCGCTTCGGACACATAGTGAACTTGCACAAATTGTCAGCAAGGTGAGCGGAAAAGAAATCAAAGTAGAAAAAATAGATGTAGATACATTTGGAGAATTTTTAGCTTCAAATGGTGTACCAAAAGAAGCAGTGCCATTTGTCAAAGCCATTCAAAGCGGCATTCGCGATGGTGCTTTAGCCGTCGAAAGCCAAGATTTTGAAACATTGCTAGGCCGGCCGTTAACACCTATTGAAGAAAAAATTAGTGAATTGATTTCAAAATAAACATCAAAAACGCCCTATGAAAAGGGCGTTTTTTTATTTAGTCACACAGTCCATAAGTACAAATTTTAGACAAATCACTTCGTTGAAATTTCAGAAATTTGGGATTAAAATGAAATTAAGGCCTGTTATTTAATCATCAGATGATCAGAATGATGAATCAAAATGCAGCAATAGAAGGGAAGTTCGCCGATGAAAGTCCATTTATTCGTTACTTGTTTAGTTGACACGATGCAGCCAAATGTAGGAAAGGCGACAGTGGAAGTATTGGAAAGACTCGGTGTTGAAGTGGAATTTCCAGAAGCACAAGTGTGCTGCGGACAGCCAGCCTTTAACAGCGGCTATACAAAGGAGACAATCAAAGCAGCGAAAAATATGATCAAAGCCTTTGAATCAGCTGAATATGTTGTGACACCATCAGGTTCGTGTAAGGCGATGTTTTTAGAATATCCTCATCTTTTAAAAGAAGACCGAGTGTGGTCGGCCAAAGCTGAGGCACTTGCCGCAAAAACATATGAATTAACAGAGTTTATTGTTGATATATTACACGTGACAGATGTAGGGGCAAGCCTGAAAGGGAACGCAGCCTATCACACCTCCTGTCATATGACGAGACTGCTGCGTATTAAGGAGGCGCCTTTTACGCTGTTGTCAAATGTCAAAGATTTGACGATGAGACCATTGCCCCGCGCAGAAAATTGCTGCGGATTTGGAGGAACCTTTTCAGTGAAAATGACCCCTATTTCTGAGCAGATGGTTGACGAAAAAGTACAAAGCATAGAGGAGACAGGCGCTGATTATATTATTGGTGCTGACTGCGGCTGCCTGCTGAATATTGGCGGGAGGCTGAACCGTCTTGATAAACCCATCCAAGTGATGCACATCGCAGAAGTATTAAACAGCCGCGGACTTTAAGAGGAGGAACGGCACATGAGTATGAAAATTGGAGAAAAGGCCTTTAAAGAACGGATCGGGAAAGGTTTAGAAGACGCTGTCATGAGAGGTGCTGTCTCCTCAGCACAGGAACGTCTGTATAAAAGGCGGCTGACTGCAAGCGAGGAGCTTGGCAATTGGGAAAAGTGGCGTGAGCTTGGTGAGGAAATCCGGCAGCATACGCTGACGCATCTTGATGACTACTTATATCAATTAAGTGAAAGTGTAAGTGCACGCGGAGGCCATGTCTTTTTTGCGAAAACAAAGGAAGAGGCATCAGCATATATTCAAGAGGTGGCACAGAAAAAAGCAGCCAAAAAGGTCGTCAAATCAAAATCAATGGTCACAGAAGAAATCGAGATGAATCAAGCGCTTGAAGAGGTCGGCTGTGAGGTGGTAGAAAGCGATCTTGGTGAATATATTCTGCAAGTGGATGACCATGAACCGCCTTCACATATTGTGGCACCTGCTCTTCATATGACGAAAGAGCAAATACGGGAAGTATTTCATGAGAAGCTAGGGTATGAGATGTCAGAAACACCCGAAGAAATGACGAATTTTGTAAGAGCCATCTTGCGTGAAAAATTTCTAGAAGCTGATATTGGTGTGACCGGCTGTAATTTTGCAGTGGCCAACACAGGGTCCATCTGCCTTGTAACAAATGAAGGGAATGCAGATCTTGTCACGGCTATACCGAAGACGCATATTGCCGTTATGGGAATGGAGCGGCTTGTTCCAACGATGGAGGAACTGGATGTCCTTGTGGGTCTTTTGTGCAGAAGCGCAGTCGGCCAGAAATTAACTAGTTATATTTCTGTAGTGGGACCAAAAGGAGAAGGTGAAGTGGATGGACCAGAAGAATTCCACTTGGTCATTGTGGACAATGGGCGGTCAAATATATTAGGAACGGCCTTTCAGCCTGTTCTCCAATGTATCCGGTGTGCAGCCTGCATCAATGTCTGCCCCGTTTACCGGCATGTTGGCGGACATTCGTACGGTTCGATTTATCCAGGGCCAATCGGAGCTGTTCTTTCGCCGCTTCTTGGCGGCTATGATGACTACAAGGAGCTCCCCTTTGCATCAAGTCTGTGCGCAGCCTGCACGGATGCTTGTCCAGTGAAGATTCCACTTCATGAGTTATTGATTAAACATAGACAGGTAATCGTTGAAAAAGAGGGGAGAGCGCCTAAAACTGAAATGCTGGCGATGAAAATGTTTGGCATAGGGGCAGCGTCTCCCGGGATGTATCAATTTGGAACAAAAGCAGCCCCTGCATTGATGAATCGTATGGCGACAAATGGACAAATTTCAAAAGGAATAGGTCCTTTAAAGAATTGGACAGATATTCGTGACCTGCCAGCTCCAAGTAAAGAAAGATTCAGGGATTGGTTTAAGAAGAGACAAAAGGAGGAGCAGCGATGAAGGGGACCATTTCTCACCGAGAGTCGTTTTTATCTCATATCCAGCATCAATTAGGCAAAAACTCTTCCCCATCTGCCTCTATTCAACGGCCGGCATGGAAGCATCAAGTCCAGTGGGATACAAACGGAAGTTTGTCTAAAGATGAATTAGTCGAGCAATTGAAAAAGCAATGTCAGCAAATTCATACAAGAGTAGTCGAAACAACACCGGAGAAAGCGCCCTCGGTATTACGATTGTTGATGACAGAATATGGTGAGGGTGCTGTGATGACATCGTGTGATCATCGCTTTGAACAATATGGTTTCAGCCCTATGTTTGACAGCTTGCAACGAGATGGGATTTCCATCGCCTGCTGGAATACAGATCTATCAAGAGAAGAAAACATAAGGCAGGCAGAACAAGCGAAATATGCAGTTGTGTTCAGTGATTATACCCTTGCAGAATCAGGTACAGTTGTCCTTTCATCCCATCAAGGTCAAGGGAGAGCGCTGCATTTTTTGCCAATGATGTATATCGTGTGTATAGAGAAAAGCTCGATTATTCCGCGAATGATTCAGGCTGTTTCGGCTCTTAATCGCTCAGTAGAAGAGGGGGAGCAGGCGAAAGGTGCCATCCATTTCATATCAGGTCCAAGTAATTCTGCCGATATTGAAATGAATTTAGTGGTAGGGGTTCATGGTCCAGTTCAGGCCATTTATCTGTTAATAGATGATGAATGAAGGCTTTCGTAATGAAAGCTTTTTTTCATCCAACAAGTTGACGCCAGTTTTAAAAAATCATCTTGCCACTAGGTGAATGGACATAGTAAGATGACGACATATAAGATGAACTGCTCATCTACTGCTGATGTAAAGGAAGCTGCTAATGGAAATCAAGACAACTGCTCAAACGAAATCAATTGCACTGCCACTTGTGATTTCGATAATTGCTATTTCGTTTTCTGCAATCATTGTGAAATGGTCAAATGCACCTGCTGCTATTTTAAGTATGTATCGAATGATCTTTGCGGCGGCTTTCATGCTGCCATTTATCCTGCCAAGAAAAAAAGAATTTCTCTCAATAAAACGCAGAGACTGGTTTTTCTTATGTATGTCAGGCTTCTTTTTAGGCCTCCATTTTGTGCTGTGGTTTGGCTCACTGAAGCTGACGACAGTGGCAAGCTCTACCATTATTATCGCTCTACAACCGATGGTGTCCTTATTAGGCGGATTCCTCATTTTCCGTGAACGAACGACGATGTCTGCTCTATTGACGATGTGTGCAGCGATTGTTGGTGCCCTCATGATAGGCTGGGGAGATATTGGTCATAGCAAGGAAGCCATCTTAGGAGATATTTTATCCTTTTTGAGTGTGATCGCTGTTGTTTGTTACTTGTTAATAGGTCAACAGGCTGTAAGAAAAATATCTCATTGGATTTATAGTTTTTGTGTATTTGGTTTTGCTGGTCTTTTTTTAATTTTATTCAATCTCCTTCAGCAAACCCCTTTTATAGGTTATCCGGCTAAAGAATGGGGAATCTTTTTATTGCTCGCTATCATTCCCACTATGTCTCATGTCATTAATAATTGGCTTTTAACTTATGTTAATGCGACAACTATTTCAATGAGTATACTAGGAGAGCCTGTTGGGGCAACGATCCTTGCTGTATGGCTTCTTGGAGAGAAAGTCACGCTGCTCCAAATGCTTGGCGGTCTGCTTGTTCTTTTAGGTGTCTTTTTCTTTTTGATGCAGCAGCGTCAAGGAATCGTGATGAAAACAAAAAAATCCGGTTAACTCCCGGATTTTTTACTCTTTTAGATCGTTTTTTTCAATCACTTTGTTTAATCTTGCCTCGATTTTTTTCAATTCCATTCGTTTTCTTCTAATCATGCGAAATGCGAGGACAATGATTGTCACAATAAAGGCAATGAACAGAAGAGAGAACACTTGAAATAGAAGATCTCCCATGTTGAATACCATATTCTCTCCATTAAACATACGTAAAACCTCCTTTTCTATCTATATATTACCATAATCAATAAAAGATTGAGATTTATCCATAATTTATCTATAATAGGTAAAATATCACTCATTAAAGGAGAACCAATATGAGAACTTTAGTCCTTTTACGAGGTCTCCCAGGCGTAGGTAAATCAACATGGATCAAAGAACAAGGCTTAGAGCCTTACACTTTATCAGCGGATCAAATCCGGCTGTTAACCCAGCCGCCGCAGCTATCAGTCAATGGGAAACTAGACATTTCAAGCAAGCATGACCACAAAGTTTGGTCTTTATTATTCGATTTACTCACAGCCCGTATGGAGCGCGGAGACTTTACTGTGATTGATGCGACACATATTTCAAGCAAATCAATTTCTCAATATAAGTCTTTAGCGACATCGTATCGTTATAGGGTGTATGTCGTCGATTTCACGCAGGTGCCCCTTGAGACAGCTCTTTTACAAAATCGCTCACGTGAATCTCACAAAGTGGTGCGGGAATCTGTTTTGTATCAAATGAACGAGCGGTTAAAAACAGAAAAGGTCCCATCATGGGTGACTGTTTTGAAGCCGGAGGAATATCCGCAAGTGATGACCTATCAGCCTCGATCCTTTGATCAATATGAGGCCATTCATGTTTTCGGGGATATTCACGGTTGTTACACCGCACTTACCACTTATTTGCAAGGAGATATCAAAGAAAACGAACTTTATATCTTTGCAGGTGACCTTCTTGATAGAGGAATAGAAAACAAAGAAGTATTAGAATGGATGCTTGCCCATAGAGAATGCCGGAATGTCATCGTCATTGAAGGCAATCATGATCAGCATTTATACCGGTTTGCACATGGTGAAAAAGTCAGGAGCAATATGTTTAACAGGCATACTGCGCCTGAACTTGAAGCAGCAGATTTTGATTTAAAAGAAGTACGAAAGTTTGTTAGAACATTTCACCAGCTTACGTATTTTACATACCATGGCCAGACATTTCTTGTTACCCACGGGGGGCTTGCTCATTTGCCAGAAGAGCTTTTGCATGTCTCAACACAGCAGCTCATTCACGGCGTAGGAGAATATTCAGATGACATTGATCACTTGTTTGTTCAAAACACGGCTGGGCTGGATGTCATCCAAATTCACGGTCATCGCAATTTATACAGACTGCCAATTCACGCAGCGGAAAGATCTTATAACCTAGAAGGTCAGGTTGAATTTGGAGGGCAGCTACGGGTGTTGAAAATCATGGCTGAAGGGATTGAGACTCATGAAATTGACAATCCAGTCTACAGAGCCTCTGAGAAAAAACAATCAGCTGCTGTTCAGCCAGATATTTCACTGGATGATTTTTTAGCTCATTTAGATCAGCATGAATATGTACAGGAATTAAAGCTTCCACACCATATTTCATCTTTTAATTTTACGAAAAAGGCTTTTAGTGAGCGGCAGTGGGACGATGTGAATGTGAAGGCAAGAGGTTTGTTTGTCAACATGGTTTCAAAGCAGATTGTGTCTAGAAGCTACAATAAATTTTTTAACATTGATGAGCGTCCGGAGACAAGAATGCAGCATTTAGTGAACCATTTACAATTCCCTGTCACTGTATATGATAAAGCAAATGGATACCTAGGAACTGTTGGGTATAACGAAATGGAAGATGAATTGGTGTTTACGTCCAAATCGTATACATCACATGTGAAACAAAATCAGCATGCCTCCTGGGTCGAAGAGCTATTTTATAAGACCTTCGATGACGTGCAAGCTGACTACATCAAATCATACGTCCGTGACCAGCATGTATCTCTGGTGTTTGAAGTCATTTTGCCAGAAAAAGATCCGCATATTATCACATATGAACAAGATCAACTCATTTTACTCGATATAGTGAAGCGGCAGTTAAGCTACGAAAAAGCACCATTCGCTGAAGTGAAAAGATTAAGAAAGCAGCTGGGAATATCCAGCAAGCAGGAAGTGGCTGTTTTCCATGATTGGACGTCTTTTTATAAATGGTATCAAGCGGTCTCTCATGATGACACAATTGAAGAAGAGGGATATGTCATTGAGGACGCTCGCGGCTTTATGACCAAACTCAAGCTCCCTTATTATCAATTCTGGAAGCAGATGCGCGGGATCAAGCAGCGCGTTGCAGAGAAGCGTTCCTCGCAAAAATATATGCATGCTTTGCAAACAGCGGAGCAAGCTAAGTTCTATACGTGGCTTCTTGAGCAAGAAGCAGATCATGTGAGGAATAGCTCAATTATTGAACTGCGATCACAATTTGAACAAAGCAGTACTGCCCAATTGAATAATGATGAAATAAATGCATAGTCTAACAAAGAGTCTTTTCTAAGGAAAAGGCTTTTTTTGATGCAAATGAAAGGTGGACACTTGCATGTCTGAACATATTGAAGTGATTCTTCGGACAATGTTTGCTTTTGCGATTTTATTTGGAGGAGCACGTCTTTTAGGGAAACAAACCATTGCGCAAATGAATATTTTTGATTTTATAGCAGCAATCAGCTTAGGTTCAATTGCTGCAAACCTGGCGTTTAATACAACGCTGCCGCTACAGCACACAACGATTTCCTTTGTGTCACTTGTCATGATTATTTATGTGATTTCCCTGATTGCATTAAGAAGCCGGAAGATGAGAGGGCTGATGGCTGGTAAACCAACTCTTGTCATACAAAATGGGAAAATTCTTGAAGGAAATATGAAGGGAATGAGATATACCCTTGATTATTTAAATCAGCAGCTGAGAGAAAAAGACATCTTTGATATTAGTGAAGTTGAATTTGCCATGATTGAAACAGATGGGCATATGTCAGTGAAAAAATACCCTTCGTTTGAAAATGTCACACGGAAGGATCTTCATTTATTCATGAAGGCAGAGCGTTACATGCCGATTGAAGTCATCATGGACGGGAAACTCATCCAAAAAAACATACATGAAAATCATTTAACAGAGCAATGGATAGAAGAAGAGCTTAAAAAAAGGCAGCTGTCCTTAAAGGACATTGTTTATGCTGTCCGTTCAAGTAATGGAAGCTTATATATTGATACATATGACGACCACATTCAGTCACCAATCGATCAGGAATGAATGTGTAGTGCCGATGACACCTGCATGACACACATTTGACAATCTTTATAAGTCCTTTGGATGTCATCTGCCTAGGTATCATTTCTCAATTATTATTATTTTCAGAAAATGTGGTGACGGAGTAAAATAAGTGTGTTTAAGTATAAATAGATGAAATTGAAATATTAATATAATATACCGTTTGCGGAATGAACGTTCATTCCTATATTTCAAAAGGAAGGGATGAAATGCCAGCAGTGACTGATAAACAAGAACAGATCATGAAAGCTTCGCTGGAACTATTTATAGAACGAGGCTTTGATGGCACCACAATGCCGATGATTTCAAAAAGAGCAAACGTCGGAGCGGGCACCATTTACCGTTATTTCGACAGCAAAGAGGCACTCGTCAATATTTTGTACCAGCGCAGCCTCTCAGCATTTATCGACAAAATGAACACAAACAGTCCGGATCCAAAGGTAAGTATTCGGGCGTACTTTAAGCATGTATTTTATTGCTTGGTTTTGTTTACAAAGGAGAATCCAAGCGGGCTGTATTTTTTAGAGATTGATAAACGGTCCCATTACTTAGACGAAACGAGCAAAGAGAAAATGCAGCATTTGTTACATGAGCTGTTCCTTATCTTTGAAGAAGGGAAAAAGGATGGAATTCATCCAAACCTCTCAGGCAGAACCATTTTATCGATTGTATTTGGTGCTTTTGTGCAGTTGCATAAACAAATTCTTGCAGAAGAAATAGAGCCAACAATTGAATTTTTAGAGGAGATTGAGCAATGTTTATGGCGCGCCATCAGCGTTGCATCATAAAGAGATAAAGGGAGTGGGCATATGAAGCAAACATCAATCATTCCAAAACCAAAAACATACGGACCTTTTAAAAATATTCCCCATATAAAAAAGGGGGAGCTTTCTCAAACCTTTTGGCGGCTGGCAGATGAATTAGGACCGATTTTTCAGTTTGAATTTTCAAATGCAACAAGTATTTTTGTTTCCAGCCATGAGCTTGTCCAAGAAGTATTTGATGAGAGCCGTTTTGATAAATTTATTGGGACTAGTCTCAGTAAAGTAAGAGCCTTTGCAGGAGATGGGTTATTTACGAGCTGGACAGAAGAACCGAACTGGAGAAAGGCTCATCAAATCTTGATGCCAGCATTCAGCCAGCAGGCCATGAAGGGCTATCATGAGATGATGCTCGATATTGCGACACAGCTTGTACAAAAATGGCAAAGAACAGGCCGCGATGAAGAAATTGAAGTAGCTGAGGATATGACAAAGCTGACTTTAGATACGATCGGCCTTTGCGGTTTTGATTTTCGCTTTAACAGCTTTTATAAAGAAAACCAGCATCCATTCATAGAAAGCATGTTGAAAGGCTTAAATGAAGCAATGGAGCAGTCGGGCCGATTGCCGATTGCCGATAAACTCATGATCAAAAGAAGAAAAGAATTTGATCAGCATGTCGATTTTATGAAGCAATTAGTAGATGACATTATACAGGAACGAAGAAAACAAGATAAAACAGGCGATGATTTACTGTCTCTTATGCTGCATGCAGAGGATCCTGAAACAGGTGAACGTTTATCTGATGAAAATATCCGTTATCAAATCATCACCTTCTTAATTGCAGGGCACGAAACAACAAGCGGACTGCTATCCTTTGCGATTTATTTCTTACTAAAGAATCCAGAGAAATTGAAGAAAGCTGTCCAAGAAGCAGATGAGGTGCTGCAAGGCGGATTGCCGACATTTAAACAAGTGCAAAAGCTAAGCTACACTCGTATGGTGTTAAATGAAGCCCTTCGCCTCTGGCCAACCGCGCCTACGTTCTCTCTTTATGCGAAAGAGGACACAGTAATCGGGGGAAAATATCCGATTCACAAGAATCAAAGTGTCTCTGTTCTGCTCCCTAAATTACACCGTGATCCAGCGGTATGGGGCGAGGATGCTGAAGATTTTAAACCAGAGCGGTTTACGCATCCTGAGAAAATCCCGCAGCATGCTTACAAGCCTTTTGGGAATGGACAGCGTGCATGTATCGGTATGCAGTTCGCCCTGCATGAAGCTACGATGGTTCTCGCGATGGTCCTGCATAATTTAGAGTTAATTGATCACACATCTTATGAGCTTAATTTAAAAGAATCTCTGACGATTAAACCAAACGATTTCAAAATCAAGGTGCGGCCAAGGAAACAGCAATTCTTTATGGCACCACCGAAAGAAGAACCGAAAAAAAGCAACCAATCTAGTGAGTCAAAAGTGCCGAGTCACGGTACACCGCTGCTAGTTTTGTACGGATCGAATCTTGGCACAGCAAAGCAAATAGCGAACGAATTGGCGGAAGACGGGAAAGCAAAAGGATTCGATGTGACCACTGCGCCGCTTGATGAATATACACGCCAATTGCCAGATACAGGCGCTGTCCTCATCGTGACCGCTTCATACAACGGATATCCGCCTGACAATGCGAAGCAATTTGTGGATTGGCTGGCGCAGGATGAGGAGCAGGATTTATCAAACGTGACATTTGCGGTCTTTGGATGCGGAGATCGAAACTGGGCGAGTACGTACCAGCGGATCCCCCGTCTGATTGATGAGGCCCTTGAAAGAAAAGGAGCCAAACGTGTAGCTGATTTAGGAGAAGGTGATGCAGGCGGTGATATGGATGAGGATAAAGAAATCTTCCAGAAAACTGTCTTTGAACAGCTTGCAAAAGAATTTAAGCTCACCTTCCAAGAAAAGGGGAAGGAAAAACCAAACCTATCAGTTGCTTATACGAATGAGCTAGTGGAGCGTCCTATAGCCAAAATATATGATGCCTTTTCAGCTGTTGTATTGAAAAATGAAGAATTACAATCAGAAACAAGCACGAGGCAGACAAGACATATTGAATTGAAATTGCCTGCTGGAAAAGCATACAAAGAAGGGGATCATATCGGGATTGTACCGAAAAATAGTGATGCACTCGTTGAGCGTGTGACCCGCCGCTTTAAACTAAATCCAGAGCAGCTTATTAAGCTTTCATCTGAGAAAGAGGCAAGTCATTTACCATTAGATCAGCCGATTCCAATCAAAGAATTACTCGCCTCACATGTTGAGCTTCAAGAGCCTGCGACACGTACACAGCTAAGAGAGCTCGCAGCACATACGGTATGTCCGCCTCACCGCGTGGAGCTTGAAGAAATGGCTGGTGAAGCATATCAAGAAGCCATTTTAAAGAAACGAGTAACCATGCTGGATTTATTAGATCAATATGAAGCGTGCGAGCTGCCGTTTGTACACTTTTTGGCGCTTTTACCAGGTTTGAAACCGCGTTATTATTCGATCTCTAGCTCGCCTAAGGTAGATGAAGAAAAAGTCAGTATCACAGTAGCAGTTGTAAAAGATAAAGCGTGGAGCGGTAGAGGAGAATATGCCGGAGTTGCCTCAACCTATTTATGTGGTCTAAAAGAAGGAGAAGAAGTAGCCTGCTTCCTGCATGAAGCGCAAGATGGATTCCAGCTGCCTCCTTCATCAGAAGTGCCGATGATCATGATTGGACCAGGTACAGGAATTGCTCCATTTAGAGGATTTGTTCAGGCAAGAGAAGTGTGGCAGAAGGAAGGGAAGCAGCTAGGCGAAGCCCACTTATATTTTGGCTGCCGTCACCCTGAGGAAGATGATCTATATTTTGATGAAATGCAGCTTGCCGCGCAAAACGGAGTTATCCATATCCATCGTGCTTATTCTCGTTACGATGAGCAAAAAGTATATGTCCAGCATTTGTTGAAAGAAGAAGGCGGCATGCTCATCGAATTGCTTGATCAAGGTGCCTACCTTTACGTGTGCGGAGACGGAAAAGTCATGGCCCCAGATGTAGAGGCTACACTAATCGATCTCTATCAAAACGAGAAACAATGCTCGAAGGAAACAGCTGAAAATTGGCTGACAGCCCTTGCAAATGACAATAGATATGTAAAAGATGTGTGGAGCTGACAAAGAGGAAAGACCGCCAATTAGGCGGTTTTTTTCTGTTCACATAGAAAGAGATCGATAGAATGAAGGTTGGGAAGTTACAAAACACCTAATTTAAATATGAAATATTTTGTAAAAAATAAGAATATTCTCTCATTTACTCCAATATGAAACAATCGTATGATTTTTGATATAGGACATAAAGGAGGAATATGATGAAAAAGGTGAAAATGTTACTCCCTTCTCTTCTCGTTTTTGGTGCTTTAAGTGTGCCTAGTTTTGCCCATGCCGCATCGGATTCAGTACTAACGTCTGATTATGACATGGTGACTTCTGATGGAAAAGTGATTTCTTCAAGTGATTTCCACAATGATACGAAAGCCCCCTCATCCTTTGACAAAGTGGATGATCTTTCTTCTACTGTTGGCGAAAAAGTAAAACCACTATCAAAATATTTAAAAGATTTTCAAACAAAAGTCGTCATTGGAGACGATGGTAGAACCAAAGTAGCAAATACAAGAGTAGCACCATACAATTCGATTGCTTATATTACATTTGGCGGCTCCAGCTGTACAGGGACACTCATTGCTCCTAATAAAATTTTGACAAACGGACACTGCGTGTACAATACGGCATCGAGAAGCTATAGTGAAAAAGGAACCGTATATCCAGGTATGAATGATAGTACTGCGGTGAACGGTTCAGCAAAAATGACTGAGTTCTATGTGCCAAGCGGGTATATTAATACTGGTGCAAGTCAATATGACTTTGCCGTAATCAAAACCGATACGAATATTGGCAATACGGTCGGCTACCGATCCATCCGCCAGGTGACAAACTTGACTGGGACAACCATTAAAATCTCAGGATATCCTGGTGATAAAATGAGATCGACTGGCAAGGTGTCACAATGGGAGATGTCAGGTCCTGTGACGAGAGAAGATACGAATCTAGCATACTATACGATTGATACATTCAGCGGAAATTCAGGTTCTGCCATGCTAGATCAGAACCAGCAAATCGTTGGAGTTCATAACGCTGGGTATTCAAACGGAACGATGAATGGCGGTCCAAAAGCGACAGCTGCCTTTGTGGAGTTTATAAACTATGCGAAAGCGCAATAAAAAATAGAGCTTGTTTCCTTCATAGGGGACAAGCTTTTTTGTATGGATTCATTTAATAGAGGATTCATTTTTTTAACCTGTGGATTTGAGATTGAGAGCTACATCAATTTTTTCACATGTCATTCGCGAACCACTCATACATTAAAATGTCACATTTCCTTTAAGTCAAAACCATGCTTGAGATGGATGAGGAGGTCACGCGCTTTTGAAGATGAAAAGAGGCTGGATCGCTGCTGTCGCTTTATGTTTTGTGATATGGATGGGCATGTTGTTAGGTGGATTTGGAGAGAAGCAGGCAGCAAAAGGGGCTGATCGATATGATCATGTCGTTCAATTTCCAAAGGAAAGGTACCCTGAAACAGGCAGTCATATTCAAGAAGCCATTCGAAAAGGGCATTCAGATGTGTGTACCATTGACAGGAATGGAGCAGATGCCCGCAGGCAAGAATCATTAAAAGGGATACCGACAAAACCTGGATTTGACCGGGATGAATGGCCGATGGCGGTTTGTCTTGAGGGAGGAAAAGGCGCAAGCGTTCAATATGTCAGTCCATCTGATAATAGGGGAGCAGGCTCATGGGTCGGGCACCAAATCAGCGGATTTCCTGATGGGAAAAGAATATTATTCATTGTGAAATAAATCTGAGGAAAAGGCACCCCTCGAGCGGGTGCCTTTTTCGTTTATGGCAGAGCGTATCCGAGCTGGCAGGGAAAAAAGATTCAGTGGTACAATCAATCTATAAGGTACAAAGACTGACAAGAAGAAAATGTGAAGGGACATTTGCTTATGGATAAGAACCGTGCATTATACGATTTTTTTATGCAGCATGCAGAGAAGCTGACTGAAACATGGTATGAATCAATTGAGGACGATGATCCAGAATCGATATATCGTTCAACAGATTCCAGCATCATTGCAGAGCTAAAACGGCAAAATCAAGATTATTACCAGCACTTTATACGAGCTATTATTGAAGACAAGACATATTTACATACTGAATTTAAAAAATGGTCTGAGGATTTAGCCAGTGATCCGAAGCATTTAAATACACCATTAGATTATGTCGTAAGAGAATACATGTCCAATCAAAGAGTCGTTCTGCATTACTTAAAAGAATTTATTAAACAGCGTCAAGGTGACATTGATATTGACCGCATTTTTTATTGGTATGATTTGATTTCCGAAGCGTTTAATATATCAATCCATGTGTTTATCCAGCAATATGTGAAAAATACAACGAAGAAGCTTGTGGCTCAAAGAGATATGATTTATGAATTGAGTTCACCGGTGATTGTTTTAAAAAGCCAGATTGCGTTGTTGCCTTTAGTAGGTGATATTGACACAGCGAGAGCAAAGATTATTTTAGAAAATACGCTAAAACAGTGCTCGCAAAAAGGGGTTCAGCATTTATGTATTGATCTATCGGGTGTTGTCATTATTGATACAATGGTGGCTCATCAAATCTTTGACCTTGTTACGTCACTTCGGTTAATTGGAGTAGAGACGACCATTTCAGGAATTAGACCAGAAATTGCTCAAACAGCAGTACAGCTCGGGCTTCCTTTTAATGAATTTCGCACGGCATCATCACTTGCTCACGCGCTGGACCGCATGACTGAATTTTCTCCAATATAAAAACCAGGCCGATGAGAGGCCTGGTTTTTTATTTAGATGACAGCGTCAATTTGTGTGACTTTCCAATCTTTTTGTACTTTTTCGTACGTAACAGTTCGTTTTACTTTGCGTCCATCAAGTGTTGGGACAGTAAATTCATATGTGCGGACTGTTTGCTTCTTAGAAACAAGTTTAGGTGTGGCTTTTTCCCAATTGAGCATGTTATCTCCGTCACCGACTGGAACAGCCATTTTGCCTTTATGAACAATAAACTGATAATCTTTTAAACCATGTTTGATGGCATCTTGAGTGAACACTTGAGATAGGTAGCTGTTTAATTTTTTCTTTGTATCAAATGTTTTAGAAAGATAGTTGTATGTCATATCTTTATAGGTAAATGATTTTAATTTGTAATTAGAATGTTCTTTAATTTTGTAGCCTGACATTGCACTCCAAAAGTGTTCTCTTGCATCAAGGGCAATATGTAACGCTTCTTTATTTGTCAAAGCGGCTGATTTCTTGGAAGCGGCCAATGTTGTAGTTTGTAATGAGATCATAAGCATAATAGCAGTTAATAAAACAAATAATTTTTTCAAGGCAATTGCCTCCTTTTCTCAATGAAAACTTCTTATGTTACAAATGTTACAATAATTACAGTGATATTACAAGTATTAAATCTAAATGTTTTTTTATTTCTTTTGTTTCTAATTATATAACGTTTGAGGGAGACAAAAAGTTTTCATTTTTTTATTTTTCTTCTTAATGATTATTTAACCGTTCTAAAGAAGAACGAAACGTCTTTTGGAAAAATTTCTATTTAGACGTTTAACACACTTTTTTATTTATGACATATACTGTCGTGATGAATGTCTAAAGAAAGTGGTGTTTATTATGTATCATCCGTATGAAGGTGTGTGGAATGGGTACTCATATGATAGGCAGATGCAAGGATTTCCATCTGTTGGTATTCCTCAAGGTGGAGGGTTTCCTGGGTTTCCGATCGGAGGAGGTACTTGGCCAGGGCAAGGTTCAGGCGGACAATCTGCACCGCCGGCACCGCCGCAGCATATCATTTCGCAGTATCAACAAGCACTCTCGCAGCCACAGAGTATGCAGTCGCTTATATCTGGGCACGGTGTTGGCGGAGGTCATCAAACTGTACAATTTGCAGCGGGATGTAATAGAAGATGGACAATTGTGTTTTTGAGAAACGGTCAAGTATTTTTAATGTACGTTCTTTCCTCACAGCCTTTTGGCCGAACAACTGGTTTTATATGGCCGAACTTTACATTTGGTTCCTTCCCAAGTTCAAGTATTCTTGCCTATTCTTGTGCATAAGAAAAAGCCGGTTCTCATCAGCAGCTGATGAAATACCGGCTTTTTTTAATGAATATTTCGAAATACGCCAATCACTTTACCTAGTATACTCACATTCTGTAAAATAATCGGTTCCATTGATGGGTTCTCTGGCTGTAATCTAAAGTGTGTATCTTCTTTATAAAAGCGTTTGACTGTCGCTTCATCTTCCTCTGTCATGGCGACCACAATATCACCATTGTTAGCGGTGCTTTGCTGACGCACGATGACATAGTCCTTGTCCAAAATACCTGCATCAATCATACTTTCTCCCATAATTTCAAGCATAAACACTTGTTCATCTGGTGCTGCAAAAGTCTCTGGAAGGGGGAAGTATTCTTCTACATTTTCAACAGCAGTGATAGGAAGGCCGGCCGTTACTTTTCCGATGACTGGAACGTTCATTACAGCACTCTTTGGAATATTCATTTCCTCTTCATCTAGTACTTCGATCGCTCTAGGTTTTGTCGGGTCTCTTCTAATTAAGCCCTTTGTTTCTAGTCTAGCTAAATGTCCATGGACCGTTGAACTGGATGCTAGACCGACAGCTTCTCCAATTTCACGGACGGATGGGGGATAACCCTTGCTTTTTACTTCATCTTTGATGAATTTCAGGATATCGAGTTGTCTTTTTGATAGCTTCGTCATCTTTTGCACCTCAAAACGTCAATTTTAAAGAAATTATAGCATGTTTTTCCTAACAGTACAAACATAGGTTCGAAAAAAACGTTTGACAGAAACGTTTGTTCGTATTTATAATGAGTGACAGAAAGAGCGAACACATATTCTATTAGGAGAGATGACATTATGAGGTTAAAAGAATCTATTATTTTTATTGGGGTATTCTCATTCATCGTTGGCATATTTCTCTCACTTATTGCAGTCACAAGCCATAATGATACAAATCAGTATGTTAAAATAGAGGTTCAATCAGGTGATACTCTTTGGGGGTTAGCTGATCAAGTAAACGACAGCAAATCAATCGACAAAAATGCATTTATTGATTGGGTTACCGAACACAATGATCTTGCTTCAACTGAAATCCAGCCTGGCGACATTCTTGTTATACCCGTCAAAAAAGAGCATCCAGTCGTATATCAGCTTGCAACAGTACAGTAGAAAGGTCGATTTTAGACATGAACGCAATCATTTATGCGAGAGTAAGCACTGTCAAAGAAGAGCAGGAAACCTCGTTGAAAAGACAAGAAGAAGAACTGCTGGCGTTAGCTGCCATGCACAAGATGAATGTGGTCAAAGTCATCAAAGAAAAAGCAAGTGGATATGATTTAGATCGTGATGGTGTGTTTGAAATGCTTGCTGCACTGAAGGAAGAGTCAATCGATGCCGTTTTGATCCAGGATGAAACTCGTCTTGGAAGAGGACAAGCAAAAATTGCACTTCTTCATTGTTTATTTAAAGAGAACGTAAAGGTATACAGCGTGTTTCATAGAGGAGAGCTTGAGCTTTCAGAAGCAGATGAAATGGTCATTGAGATTGTAGGAGTCGTCGAAGAATACCAACGGAAAATTCATAACCTGAAAATCAAGCGGGGAATGAAAAGGGCAGTTGAGCGCGGATATCAGCCTGAACTGAATTTAAGGCAGCAGGACCATGCACCTGGCCGTGAGCGTATTGAAGTGCCGATTTCAGAAATTGTTCGATTAAGAAAAAACAATATGACATTCGCCGAAATTGCCGCAACTCTTCAGGCATTAGGTTTTGACATTTCAAAAGCAACGGTGCATAGAAGGTATCAAGAATATGAAAAAGACCTTACCACCTAAAGCGTGATTTGTTGTCAAAATGATTGATATTTAGTAGTATGTAGAGAAAATGCTTTAAAGGAGTTTGTCATGATTTCTAAAGAACAGCTTGCAAGAATAAATGAGCTTTCAAAAAAGTCGAAAGAGACCGGTTTATCAGACGCTGAAAAAACAGAACAAAAGCAGTTGAGAGAAGAGTATTTGAAAGCTTTTCGTTCTTCTATGAAAAATACACTTAAAACTGTCAAGATCGTTGATCCTGAAGGAAACGATGTCACACCAGAAAAATTAAAAAGAGAAAAAGATCAGAACCTTCATTAAGGCTGTGATTTCTTGAATTTTGAAAAGATGGGAAGATTATTCTCGTCTTTTTTCATATTTGCATAACTTTTTAGGTGATCGATAAACTAAATGTGACAAAATCCTTCTTTTTCAGCGTGAAATAGTTGTGAAAAAAGGACAGTAGATTTATGATAATGGTGTACACAAGATACGGAAGGGGATTTATATGGAAACGATTGAATTGAAATCTATTGCAACAATACGTACTCTCTCCATAGACGCAATTGAAAAAGCGAATTCCGGTCACCCAGGAATGCCGATGGGTGCTGCACCAATGGCGTACGCTTTATGGACGAATCACTTAAACGTAAGTCCGCAAAATCCAAAATGGTTTAACAGAGACCGCTTTGTTTTATCTGCGGGACATGGTTCTATGCTTCTATACAGCATGCTTCATTTAAGCGGATACAATCTGAGCATCGATGATCTAAAACAATTCCGCCAATGGGGAAGCAAAACACCTGGACATCCTGAATTTGGACACACAGAAGGCGTAGATGCCACAACAGGTCCTTTAGGCCAGGGAATTGCTATGGCAGTAGGGATGGCACTTGCAGAAAGACATCTTGCGGAAACGTATAACAAAGACAACTTTCAGGTTGTAGATCACTATACATACAGCATTTGCGGAGATGGAGACTTAATGGAGGGGATTTCCTCAGAAGCTGCTTCACTTGCTGGTCATTTAGGCTTAGGCCGTTTAATCGTTCTTTACGATTCAAATGACATTTCTTTAGATGGCGACTTAGATCGCTCATTCTCTGAAAATGTGAAGAATCGTTTTGAAGCGATGAACTGGGAAGTTCTTTACGTGAAAGACGGCAACAACATCGAAGAAGTAACAGCTGCTATTGAAAAGGCGAAACAAAGCACAGACAGACCTACTTTAATCGAAGTGAAAACAACAATCGGTTTCGGTTCGCCAAACCGTGCGGGAACGTCTGGTGTGCATGGTGCACCTCTTGGCAGCGAGGAAGCTAAGCTGACGAAGGATGCTTACTCTTGGACGTTTGAAGAAGATTTCCATGTACCTTCTGAAGTGTACGATCATTTCAAAGAAGCTGTCAAAGACGCTGGTCAGAAAAAAGAAGCAGCTTGGAATGAGCTGTTTGCGCAATACGAAAAAGAATATCCAGAGCTGGCAGCACAGCTGAAGCTTGCGATTGAAGGAAAGCTTCCTGAAAATTGGGACCAAGAGGTTCCTGTTTATGAAGCAGGTTCAAGCCTTGCCTCCCGCGCTTCTTCAGGCGAAGTGTTAAATGGCATTGCAAAGCAAGTACCTTTCTTTATTGGCGGGTCTGCTGACCTTGCTGGATCAAACAAAACAACGATTAAAAACACGGATGATTTCGGAAAAAATAATTATGCCGGCAAAAACATTTGGTTCGGTGTGAGAGAATTTGCAATGGGTGCGGCGCTCAACGGTATGGCGCTTCACGGCGGTCTTCGTGTATTCGGCGGAACGTTCTTTGTTTTCTCAGATTACTTAAGACCAGCGATTCGTCTTGCTGCCTTAATGGGACTTCCAGTCACATACGTCTTTACTCATGATAGTATCGCTGTTGGTGAAGATGGTCCAACACATGAACCGGTTGAACAGCTTGCTTCACTGCGTGCGATGCCTAACCTTTCCGTTATTCGCCCAGCAGATGGAAATGAAACAGCTGCAGCGTGGAAACTAGCTGTATCTTCAACGGATAAACCGACTGCACTAGTTCTTACTCGTCAAAACCTTCCAACGATTGACCAGGCACCAGAGAAGGCATATGAGGGAGTAGAAAAGGGTGGATACGTTGTGGTTGAAGCAGCTGATGCACAGCCAGAAGCACTTCTACTCGCTTCAGGATCTGAGGTTGGTTTAGCCATTGAAGCGCAAAAGGCACTTGAAAAAGAGGGTATCCGCGCATCTGTTGTCAGCCTTCCTGCATGGGATCGCTTCGATCAGCAGTCAGACGAATACAAAGAATCCGTTCTTCCTAAAGCAGTACGTGCACGTATTGCGATTGAAATGGGTGCTTCACTTGGCTGGGAGCGTTACACTGGCCTTGACGGTGACGTGATTGCAATTGATAAATTTGGCGCATCTGCACCAGGTGAAACCATTATCGAGAAATACGGATTTACTGTCAGCAATGTAGTCAGCCGTGTGAAAGCGAAGCTGAATAAATAAACGAACTCCAAGCATCATGCTTTTTTGCTATCTGTTTGCAGAGCATTTTCATCCGCTCTGCAAACTTTTTTCTTTTTTCTTGTTTTTTTGACAAAACTAGTTTCTTCTTGCTTCATATATAGACAATTCTTTCTTTCACATTTTTGTATAATACAAGCAATAAACGAGATTGACGAAATGTGAAAGGAAGGGATAGACATGGAACGCCATTATTATATTTATTGGATTGAGGATGAATTTGCACATCACTATTTTGGCAGAGAATCGATTTTGTTTCATTTGTTTGAGTCATTACACTGGACGAATCGTACCGACGATGAGTTAGTTATGCTTGTGAAGCAAGTGGATTATGTGACGAAGCGAATCCCTGCTTTTCATATGCACCAGCGTCTCATGAATAACTTAACGAACATTCACTATACACAAATAGGCTCGATTTACAGCGCTTCTTTACCAGATGGAAAAGGAACCGCAGCATTTATTATTAAAGACCGGTATATCCAAATGTCTGCGACTGGCAGTTATGAGGCAGAAGCGGTGTTTTTTGAAGTGCTGAGAAAAATCAGCCCTTGTTTTCTTGCGATGGACTTTAGTTCAAAGAAGCACGGGTGGCTTAATCCAGTAAAAGTGAGGAATTTTGTTTAAAAAAATAAAATTGAACGTGAAATGTTGTATAATAGCCTTTTGTTTAGTACACTTTATACGAGACAACATGAAGGAGGAAGAATTATGGATTTATGGGTTGTCATCCTTGTAGGCGTTGTTGCACTGCTTGCAGGAGTTGCACTCGGATTCTTTATTGCTCGTAAGTATATGATGAGCTATTTGAAAAAGAATCCACCGATTAATGAACAAATGCTTCGAATGATGATGATGCAAATGGGCATGAAACCGTCCCAGAAGAAAATCAATCAAATGATGAAAGCCATGAACAACCAAGCGAAATAATACGTACGATATTATGATCATAGATGGAACATGGTTATAAAGAATGGACAAGCGTTGTCCTTTCTTTATTCAATTCACCTTCATCAGACGCTTAAAACCACTGTACTTGCATGAATGAAGCAGGGAAGGTGGTTTTTATTATGGCGTCAAACAGCATGAAAAACAAAAAACCCCTATATCAGAGGTTTTCGTTTCTTTTATGGTCACACATATCAACTGTTCTACAATGGTTCGGCATGTTTGATATCATGAAGTATAATTAGTTGGCTGAGTTTGAGTGTAAGTGTCGTTGATATTGTAAGAGGAGATGATCTAGCTGCTGGCTATGTTCGATGGTCACTGTTGATGTCATCCCATTATGCAAGACAACTTTCATCAGCTCTTCTCTTTTTTCTTCGATTTGAGTTAATAATGATGTTTTTACCAAAGTCATGTTCCTTTCATGCAAATCTTGATAAAAAGAATCGATTCTATTATATCCATTTTAAGGTTTATTTTCAAATTTAAAGGATTCATTATCTTGATGTCAAATTAAATTATATAAGGTTTTAAGAGAATAGACCATCTTTATTGAGGTGATGTAAAAAAAATGAAATGATTTTGTCATCTCTTATTGTATATTTGTAAGAAGGGGGTGTTCTTTTGACAGATTTGAATTACTTTTTAGCATTTGGAGCAGGATTTCTTTCTTTTATTTCACCGTGCTGTCTTCCGCTTTATCCAGCGTTTTTATCGTATATTACGGGCGTTAGTATAGATGAAGTGAAATCCGAGAAGGTGATGCTGAGAAGAAGAAGTCTGCTTCATACATTATTCTTTTTAGTTGGGTTCTCTATTATATTTATTGCGATTGGCTTTGGTACATCGTTTGTCGGGAAGTTTTTTAATGATTATCATCAAGCGATTCGTCAAATTGGAGCCATCCTTATTATTTTCTTTGGTTTTATGACTCTTGGCGTATTCAAGCCCTCTTTCCTCATGGGCGAAAAGAGAATACAGTTCAAAAATCGTCCTGCTGGTTTTTTTGGATCCATTCTCATCGGAATGGGCTTTGCCGCTGGATGGACACCTTGTACTGGACCTATTTTATCCGCTGTCATCACACTGGCGAGTAACAATCCTGAGTCGGCTGTCATGTATATGATTGCGTATATATTTGGATTTGCCGTCCCGTTTTTTATTCTCTCCTTTTTCATTACGAAAATGGGGTGGATCAGAAAGCGCCAGCAGCTTATCATGCGAATTGGCGGAATCATTATGATTGTGGTAGGGATTTTGCTGTTTTTTGATCTTCTCACATGGATTATCATCATGTTCTCATCATTGTTTGGCGGCTTTACAGGCTTTTGAAATCGTTTTCTACAGTCGCGGCGAATGGTTTTTTTTCGTCAATTGGAGTATATTATACATAGGCTGACCTTAAAGAATAAAGGAATGATTTGATATGATGATCTTGATCTCTTCTATAATTGCGGTATGTATGGCGGTGGCCGTCATGTTTATTCGCATTAAGTCATCTGCAAAACCTGCAACGGCAAAAAAAATTATTTTACCTCCTATTTTCATGAGCACTGGCGCACTGATGTTTTTTGTTCCAATGTTTCGGGTAACTGGAGCTGAATTTCTAGAAGCGATCACAGTGGGGATGTTTTTCTCTATATTTTTAATTAAAACTTCGAAGTTTGAAATTAGAGGCAATGACATTTACTTAAAGCGGTCAAAAGCATTTGTGTTCATTCTCATTGGACTTCTTGTCCTTCGTATCGGGATGAAGACCATCCTAAGTTCTTCTATTGATTATGGTTCATTAAGCGGAATGTTTTGGATTCTTGCCTTTGGCATGATCGTGCCTTGGCGGGTTGCTATGTATTTGTCGTTTAGAAAGCTGTCTAAACAATTAGATCCACAGCAGATTCAAATGAATTAAACCTCCTTTTTAAAAAAGGAGGTTATTTTAATAACGATTCATATGGCGAGTGATCGATGTTTTTTTCTTGAAGGCGCTTCAATAAAAACTTATGATCCCGCTTTGGTGTAGCCATAATGTAGCCGCGAATGATTAAGTCTAAATTAATGCTGGCAGCCTGTTCTTTTAATGCCAGCTCGCCAATTTTACCCGCAATTTTCTCTTTGGCAACATCTCTAAACAGCTCTGGAACAGGTAATACGAGTTCATTTAACAGCTGTTTGTCCTCATCCCGCCATAGGTGAAGGCTCTTTTGAATATATTCATCCTGCCAATCAAGCTCTGATTTCCCATCTTCCTTTGGCAATCGTTTTAAAAATTTGCGAAACATAAAAAAGCCACCGATTGCGAGTAATCCGATCATCACTGTACCCCAAAATAAAATGAACCACAAAAACCAGCCGCTTAACATGTTCTCACTCCTTATACCCCTTATCTCTCTATTTTATATTACATGAAGAGAGGATAGAAGAAAATAACAAAAATGTATGTCTATTATCTCTATAAACGCCCTTTTTCATTGATAGCTGCCCATTTACTAGAATGACCCAAACCGATTAGTAGAAAAAGAATACATTATCATATAGCGATTCTACTATTTGGCCATGGTGGTTCGCAAAAGGTATTGACTTGAAACGAACGGGAAGAGAGCCCACCTATATGAAGGTGGGCTCTTAATGTTTGAAGTGGGGGATTTGAAAGGAAAATGCACCGCTTCGATGGTCGGAACATTTTTTAATTTTTATCGATATGATTTGGTTTTCATAATCTGTTGCAATGTCTTTGTCGTTTAAATAAAAAGGAAGCATCACGCTTTTTTCAATTGGCTGTTCGCCTTCACCTTTTGGCTTTTGTACTGTGTAAGTCAACGTCAGCTCATGTCCAGCAAAGGTCAGCTTTACATCAGTGATCGATAAGGTGGAGACATCGATTTCAATAATATAATCACGGCTTGTTTCATAAAGATCAATTGGGAGGTGTTCATCATACCAGGCAAATGGATCATCCATTAAAACATTGAGCCAATCATCTATTTCAAGGAAATCAGAGGAATTCGATTGCTTTTCATTCTCCATAAACACTCCTCCATCACATCTCATAATAAATCATATGATGAAAATGGAAATGTGTGAAAGACCTAAAACATCCCGTGTGGTCACGGGATGAGAGGGGAATGATTACATATCATGATGAGAATTGTGCTTTTGTCTTGTATGGTTGCGGTTTTTCACTTTTTTACTGCCTGATAACGGCTCAGGCTGACCGCCTTGATGCTCCTTAGGAGAGTTTTGACGGATGTCTTTCCCTGTGTTTTTATTCGTCATGATGTTTGGCTCCTTCTTATTGATTCTTTTTGCGTTTTTTATTGTTTTGTCTTTGTTCTTCTGTTAAAACGAGTTGATCATCTTCCGTATAGCCTGCGCCATTACCTTGGCTTTTGGCTGCGTTCATGCCGTCAATGACATGATTTGCTTTGCGTTTTGTCATGTTCTTTCACCTCATTTGTAGTATGAACCCGCTGCGCTTCGTTTATGAAGAGTAAACATTTCCTAATGATAAGTTAAACTTATTGAATTTAATAAAAGCATTGTTATTTACTTATGTATGAATTTGTTTTAAGATGAAATTGTGAGAAAATTGTGGTGAAATACGACGATTTTTCTGAGAATTGAAATTGATCTTGATCATCAAAAGGGGGATTTTGGACATGTCGAAACAGCAGCAAGTCGCTAAACAAGACGCTTTTCAATCTAGAAAAACGTTTTCGACAAATGGGAAAACGTATCACTATTATTCGTTAGAAGCACTAGAGAAACAAGGAATTGGAAATGTTTCTAAGCTGCCTTATTCCATTAAGGTACTTTTAGAATCAGTGCTTCGCCAAGTAGACGGTAGAGTGATCAAGAAGGAACACGTTGAAAACTTGGCAAAATGGGGAACTGCCGAGGTAAAAGAAATTGATGTTCCATTTAAACCTTCTCGTGTTATTTTACAAGACTTCACGGGTGTACCAGCCGTCGTTGACCTTGCTTCTTTAAGAAAAGCAATGGCAGATGTGGGCGGGGATCCGGATAAAATTAACCCTGAAATTCCAGTTGACCTTGTTATTGACCACTCAGTACAAGTTGATAAAGCTGGAACTGAAGATGCATTAAACATTAACATGGATTTAGAATTCGAACGTAACGCAGAGCGTTATAACTTCCTTAGCTGGGCAAAGAAAGCGTTTAACAACTACCAAGCTGTTCCGCCTGCAACAGGAATTGTTCACCAAGTGAACTTAGAGTATCTTGCAAGTGTTGTTCATGCGATTGAAGAAGATGGCGAGATCATCACTTACCCAGATACATTAGTTGGAACTGACTCTCATACAACGATGATTAACGGTATCGGTGTACTTGGATGGGGCGTTGGCGGTATCGAAGCGGAAGCTGGTATGCTTGGTCAGCCTTCATACTTCCCAGTACCAGAAGTGATTGGTGCTAAATTAGTTGGAGAGCTTCCAAACGGAACGACTGCAACTGACCTTGCATTAAAAGTCACACAAGTCCTTCGTGAAAAAGGCGTAGTAAACAAGTTCGTTGAGTTCTTCGGACCGGGTGTTGCTCAATTGCCATTAGCAGATCGTGCAACAATTGCGAACATGGCGCCAGAATACGGTGCTACTTGTGGATTCTTCCCAGTAGATGAAGAAGCACTTGCTTACCTTCGCCTTACTGGACGTGATGAAGAGCAAATTAATATCGTTGAAGAATATTCTCGTGCAAATGGCTTATTCTATACGCCAGATGCAGAAGAACCAGTTTTTACTGATGTTGTGGAAATTGATCTTTCTAAAATTGAGTCAAACTTATCTGGTCCTAAACGTCCACAAGATTTGATTCCACTTTCTCAAATGAAAGAGACGTTCCATAAACACATCGAAAGCCCAGCTGGTAACCAAGGGTTTGGCTTAGATAAATCAGAGCTTGATAAACAAATCGAATTTGATCTTGCAAACGGTGAAAAAGCTGTGATGAAGACAGGTGCGATTGCGATTGCAGCGATTACGAGCTGTACGAATACATCGAACCCATACGTGTTAATCGGAGCAGGTCTTGTTGCGAAGAAAGCAAGTGAGCTCGGTATGAAAGTGCCAAACTACGTGAAAACGTCACTAGCGCCGGGTTCTAAAGTTGTAACAGGATACCTTGTGAATTCAGGACTTCTTCCATATTTAAGAGACCTCGGATTTAACATTGTTGGATATGGCTGTACAACTTGTATCGGAAACTCAGGACCGCTTGAGAAAGAAATTGAAGATGCTGTCTCTGAAAATGATCTGCTGATCACTTCTGTTTTATCAGGTAACCGTAACTTTGAAGGTCGTATCCATCCGCTTGTGAAAGGAAACTACCTTGCATCTCCACCATTAGTTGTGGCTTATGCACTTGCAGGTACGGTGAATATTGATTTAACAAAAGATCCTATCGGTGTCGATAAAAATGGCGAAAACGTTTATTTCAATGACATTTGGCCATCAATGGACGAAATCAACAGCGTCGTTAAAAGCACTGTCACACCTGAGCTATTCCGTTCAGAGTATGAAACTGTTTTTGACAACAATGACCGCTGGAATGAAATTAAAACGACGGATGATGCATTGTACAAATGGGATGAAAATTCCACATACATTGATAACCCGCCATTCTTTGAAAACCTATCAGTTGAACCTGGTAAAGTTGAACCGCTTAAAGGCTTGCGCGTAGTTGCGAAGTTCGGTGACTCTGTCACAACTGACCATATTTCTCCTGCTGGAGCGATTGGTAAGGACACACCGGCGGGCAAATACTTGCAAGAAAGAGGCGTGTCGCCTAGAGACTTTAACTCATATGGATCTCGCCGTGGTAACCACCATGTCATGATGAGAGGTACTTTTGCAAACATCCGTATTAAGAACCAAATTGCACCGGGAACAGAAGGCGGCTATACAACTTACTGGCCAACTGGTGAAGTGACATCCATTTATGATGCATGCATGCGCTATAAAGAAGATGGAACAGGTCTAGCGATCTTAGCAGGTAAAGACTACGGAATGGGTTCTTCACGTGACTGGGCTGCAAAAGGAACAAACCTTCTTGGAATTAAATTTGTTCTAGCTGAAAGCTTTGAGCGTATCCACAGAAGTAACCTTGTCTTCATGGGCGTACTTCCTTTGCAGTTTAAAGACGGAGAAAGTGCAGAAACTCATGGTCTAACAGGAACAGAAACATTTGAAGTTCATGTTGACGAAACAGTTCGTCCGCGTGATCTCGTTACTGTGAAAGCAATTGACACAGATGGTAACGAGAAAACATTTGAAGTGGTCGTTCGCTTTGACAGTGAAGTTGAAATTGACTACTATCGTCATGGCGGTATCCTTCAAATGGTACTTCGCGAAAAATTGGCAAGCAACTAATACAGCAAAGAAGAGAAGGCGATTCAACAGCTTTCTCTTCTTTTTTAAAATAGTGGAGGATCAATCATGTGGAAAAAAGGAATGGCAAGCGCTGTTTTACTTGTGTTGATTGGTTTACTTGCATGGAATTTATTTGGGCCAAAAGAGCCCGCAATCGGTCTTGAAAAAGGGGATCAAGCCCCTGATTTCGAACTAAAAACCCTTGATGGCAAAACCGCCTCGTTATCTGATTACCGAGGGAAAAAGGTGCTCATCAATTTCTGGGCGACATGGTGTAAGCCGTGCAGGACAGAAATGCCGGATCTAGACGCAATTAGGAGCGAAAATGACCAAGTTGAAGTACTAGCGGTGAATTTGACGACTACTGAAAAGAGTGTGGATCATGTGGCAGCATTCACAAAAGAATTAAAGCTGAGCTTTCCTGTTTTATTGGACCAAAAAGGCATTCAAGCAAGATATCAGGTTCTTTCATACCCAACGACCTACATATTAGATGAAAAAGGACGCATCATGTCTGTGAAGCATCAAATGCTGACAAAAAAAGAAATTGAAAAAGAGCTGGATCTATAATGATTCAGCTCTTTTTGCTTATTTTCCAAATGTTTTGGCGAAAATGTAATCATACATATATGGAGGTGAGTGGAATGAGAAGAAGAAAACGACGCACATTTGAAGAGCTTGTGCTTGAAAATAAAAAAGAATTATTAAGCAATGAGGAATTTTTAAACCAGCTCGAAGAAAAGTTGGAAGAACGATTTAGACAAAAATAAGTCATGAATTATCCGTTTTCGTTCATCCTAAAGGAGAGGGAGGGATGAATAATGGGTAGAGAGCATGATAAACAAGCGCAGTTTACACCAGACCATTTAGGGACAAAACCTGTAGCATACAAACGGAATAAAGGTAAAAAGATGCATAATAAATCAAATGAACAGCCAGATGTGATACAGACAAAGGGCGAATAAGGAGGGGAATCATCATGAATAACGAGTCATATCAATCCAATCCAGATGATCGATCTGATAATGTTGAAAAGCTGCAAGATATGATCGAGAACACACTTGACAATATCGATGAATCTGAAGCAGCGATATCCGTTTCGACTGAGACAGAAAAGCAAATGATCAAACAAAAAAACGAAAACCGCAAAATGAGTATTGACGCGATGCGTTCTGAGATCAAGGACGAAGAAGCAGCAAGAAAGAATGGCTATACTGAATAAACCAGGGATTCCTGGTTTATTTTATTGCCTCTTTTTAGAAGAACCATTTGGAATGTGGTAAAATGGCAGAGACAGACCTTAGGTTTTGATAGGAGAGCGATGAAAACGTGTATGTATCCAAAAAAGAAATAGAAGTCCGTTATGCAGAAACAGATCAAATGGGCATCGTATATCATGCCAATTATTTAATCTGGATGGAAGTCGGCAGAACAGCATTGATTAAAGAATTAGGGTTTTCCTATGCGCAGCTAGAAGCAGACGGTGCTCTTGCACCTGTTATAGACTTGCAGGTTCAATATAAAAAACCATTGCTGTATGGTGAAACAGCAACCGTTCATACATGGATTGAAGAATATAATGGTGTCAAAACGGTGTATGGCTATGAAATTCAAAAACCTGATGGACAAACAGCGATTACAGGGACAACCTCACATATTTGTGTAGATAAAGACACCTTTAGACCTATTCAATTTAGAAAAGCCTTTCCTGCTTGGCATAAAGTATATGAACAGTCGAAGAAGCAGGTTTAATTTATGGCTTTTGGTATTAAACGAAGCGATTTAAACGCTTGGAAAACAGCTGTCCAGGAAGGAAAAGTTGCTTTTTTAACACACTACTGGCTCGATGACCGTTTTCCAAATGCCAATACCGTCACAAAAGCAGCCTGTCAGGATATGAAGCGGTTAGTTGAGTGGGGAGAAAGACATGGACTAAAAAAAGAATGGATTCATGACCGGGAAGGGTTTCCTCATTTTGACTTGATCGGTGAGCCGCAAAAAAGAATTCTGCAAAAGGAACGGTCTTTAGGAAACATTCAAGAGTATGGGCTGTATATTGAAGTGTAAAACAAAAAAGATACCCGAGGGATGAGGTATCTTTTTTGTTTATTCATAATGAAATTCTGGTTCTTTCACGGACTCGTTATAATCAATATGCAGATCATGGTTGTCAAAGTACCAAATATCACTTTCCTCAATAAAGAAAGTAATACCTTCTATTTCAGCAGTTGCGCCGGCATTTTGAGGTTCATCTTTTGCGACGCCGAGAGAAAAGCCTTTTTGAACATTACTGCACCCGCCATATCTCACAAAAAAGCGAACTTGATCACCTTTTTCTAAATCTAATTCATCCTTGTACCAATTGAGTGCATCTTCTTTTATTGTTAATTTCAATGTGATCGCCCCTTTTTGAAGTCATGCTGTTTTTAAAATGCAGGATGCAAAAACAGCTTTTCTTTACTTTTACCACATATTTAAATGGATGAAACGGCTAGAGCCATTTGATTTTCGGTTCAGTTTTGTTGAGAATTCGTTTGAGGTTGGCGATGTGTCTGTAAATCACAAAGCCAGCAAGAACGGCAACAACAATGATTAAGAATAGGTCTTTGGTGAATATGCTGTAAATGAATGTATAGATCCCAGTCAGCATAGATGATAGTGAAACATATTTACTAATGTATAAAAATAAGAAAAAAGCAGCGATCATCGTGATAAATAGGAATGGGGCGTAAAATAGCAGCACACCGCCTGATGTAGCGACTGCCTTTCCCCCTTTAAATTTTGCAAAGACAGGAAAGCTGTGACCGATAACAGCAGCAACTCCTGCTAATAAGGGATGGATGTCCAGCTGCATGAAAAACGGTAAAGCTGAAGCAAGCGTCCCTTTTAGGATATCAGCAGTAATCACAATAGACCCTGCTTTTACGCCAAGTGTACGAAATGCATTCGTCGCACCCAGGTTTCCGCTGCCATGTTCACGGATATCGATACCCTTTGCAGCTTTCCCGACAATGAGACCGGATGGAATACTGCCGAGAAGATAAGCCAAAATAAACATCAAAGCAATTAACATCTGCATAACTCCTTTATATTCTCCCTCTTGTCTTACATTTTAACATGATCTTGTGAAAAACATGGGGAACTTTTTTTGAAAAAATCCAAAGCAGATGGATTCAGCTTTGTTTTTAAGCAGAAATTCGCTAAAATAGAGGAAAAGGAGTGTCTTGATGAACAATCCTACGAAAGAAGAAATCGGCCGTATATTAAAGAGCAGTAAACGAATTGCTGTTGTTGGATTATCAGATCAGCCGCACCGGACGTCTTATATGGTGTCTAAAGCGATGCAGGATGCCGGGTATGAGATTATCCCAGTGAATCCAACGATCGATGAAGCACTCGGTGTGAAAGCAGTCGCTTCTTTAAAAGACATAAAAGAGCCTGTTGATATCGTCAATGTCTTTAGACGTTCAGAGTTTTTGCCAGAGGTGGCAGAAGAGTTTCTCCAAATAGACGCACCTGTTTTTTGGGCGCAGCAAGGCATATATCACGATGAAGCGAAAAGGCTGATTGAGGAAAATGGCAAGGTCGCCATCATGGATTTATGTATCAAGGTGGCTCATGCGTTGACAAAAACTCATTAATTCGTCAAAAATCCTTGGTTTTTCAAGGATTTTTGCTTTTTTGTTGCAGAAATATATTTGCGATTCTAGAAGAAAGCGATAAAATAAGGCGACAGGGACATATCGGCGGCCTTGCATATCGAGAAAAAGAGCGATAAGATAAATATAGAACATTTGTTCTGTTTTGCTAAAACCATCATATGATTGCATTTGGCTTATGAAACAGTCTTGTTTATAATGGACTTCTAGTTCTGATTGCAGAATGTAGAATGATTCTCATAGCTGTGCAAAAGAGCATGTATTGGTCAATCCCACATGCATGGTGATGATGCAGCTTATTAAAGTGGACAGTAATGAGCAGCATGATCATCATTAAAATCTAGAGAGATCATTTGATGATTAGCCGGTTATGTTTGTTAGTGAAAGGGGATTAAGCATTTGGTTAAAAAGCAGCAAGTAGATTATAACGATGATTCTATTCAGGTGCTAGAGGGGCTTGAAGCGGTCCGTAAACGTCCAGGGATGTATATTGGATCTACGGATTCCCGCGGTCTTCATCACCTTGTCTATGAGATTGTAGACAACTCTGTCGATGAAGTGCTCGCTGGCCATGGAGATCATATCATTGTCAAAATACATAAAGATAACAGCATTTCCGTCCAAGATAAAGGGCGAGGAATGCCTACTGGTATGCATAAGCTTGGAAAACCGACACCTGAGATCATTTTAACGGTCCTGCACGCAGGCGGAAAATTTGGTCAAGGTGGATATAAAACAAGTGGTGGACTTCACGGAGTTGGGGCATCGGTTGTGAACGCGCTGTCAGAATGGCTTACTGTCACGATTGAACGGGACGGATTTATTTATCATCAGCGCTTTGAAAACGGCGGTAAACCTGTCACATCACTTGAAAAAGTCGGAAAATCGAAAAAAACGGGAACACTAATTCATTTTAAGCCGGACCCAACCATGTTCAGTGTTACGACCTATAATTTCGATACATTATCAGAGCGTTTAAGAGAATCTGCCTTTTTATTAAAAGGATTAAAAATAGAGCTGATCGATGAACGGCATGATGTACAAGAAACGTTTTATTATGAGACAGGCATTGAAGCCTTTGTTGCTTATCTAAATGAAGAAAAAGATGTTCTAAGTGAAGTCGTCTCATTTGAAGGAGAGCATCAGTCCATTGAAGTAGATTTTGCTTTTCAATTTAACGATGGCTACTCGGAGAATATCCTTTCCTTTGTCAATAACGTCAGAACAAAAGATGGCGGAACACATGAGTCTGGCGCCAAAACGGCCATGACGAGAGCCTTTAACGAATATGCACGCAAAGTGGCCCTTTTAAAAGAAAAAGACAAAAATTTAGAAGGCACTGATATTCGCGAAGGACTGTCTGCTATTATTTCTGTCAGAATTCCTGAAGAGCTGCTTCAATTTGAAGGGCAGACAAAAGGAAAGCTTGGGACAAGTGAGGCTCGTTCAGCTGTTGATGCTGTTATTTCTGAAAAACTTGCGTATTTCCTTGAAGAAAACCGGGAAACAGCCACTCTTCTTGTGAAAAAAGCGATTAAAGCGCAGCAGGCAAGAGAAGCTGCTAGAAAAGCCCGTGAAGAAGCGAGGAGCGGCAAGAAGCGGAAAAAGTCTGAAGCAACGCTGAGCGGAAAATTAACACCTGCCCAATCTAGAAACCCAGCAAGAAACGAACTATATCTAGTAGAGGGTGACTCAGCGGGCGGGTCAGCAAAACAGGGACGTGACCGTAAATTCCAAGCGGTGCTGCCTCTGCGCGGAAAGGTCATCAATACTGAAAAAGCAAAGCTTGCTGATATTTTCAAAAACGAAGAAATCAACACCATTATTCATGCAATTGGTGGAGGCGTCGGTGTCGATTTTAATGTGGAAGACATCAATTATGACAAAATCGTCATCATGACAGATGCGGATACGGATGGAGCGCATATTCAAGTGCTTCTCTTAACATTCTTCTACCGCTATATGAAGCCGCTGATTGAGCATGGCAAAGTGTTTATTGCACTTCCGCCTTTATATAAAGTCAGCAAAGGCTCAGGAAAAAAAGAGATTATTGAGTACGCATGGTCTGATGAAGAAATGGATGACGTATTGAAGAAAGTTGGAAAAGGGTACACGATTCAGCGCTACAAAGGGTTAGGTGAAATGAATGCCGACCAGCTATGGGAAACGACAATGAATCCAGAATCGAGAACACTTGTCAGGGTCAAAATTGATGATGCTGCACGTGTGGAACGACGCGTCACAACTCTAATGGGTGACAAAGTTGAACCACGCCGTAAATGGATTGAAAAGAATGTCGCCTTTGGACTTGATGAGGAAAGCAACATTCTTGAAAATGAAAACTTGTCGCTAGCTGAGGAGGTTTAAACATGGCACAACAAGAACGATTTCATGATTTACCATTAGAAGAAGTAATCGGCGACCGGTTTGGGCGCTATAGTAAATATATTATCCAAGACCGTGCGCTTCCAGATGCACGTGATGGTCTAAAACCCGTACAACGAAGAATTTTATATGCGATGTACGCAGAAGGAAATACGCAGGATAAAAACTTCCGTAAAGCCGCTAAAACAGTCGGTAACGTGATTGGTAACTACCATCCGCACGGGGACTCATCTGTTTATGAAGCGATGGTAAGAATGAGTCAGGAATGGAAAGTACGAAATGTGCTGATTGAGATGCACGGAAATAACGGGAGTATTGATGGAGATCCGCCTGCTGCCATGCGTTATACGGAAGCAAGACTGTCTGCCATTGCTTCGGAGCTTTTAAAGGACCTAGACAAGGAAACGGTCGAATTTGTTGCAAACTTTGATGATACAAGCAAAGAGCCAGTTGTATTACCAGCAATGTTCCCAAATCTTCTCGTGAATGGATCAACAGGGATTTCAGCTGGTTATGCGACAGATATCCCGCCGCATCATCTTGGAGAGGTCATTGATGGCGTCATTAAGCGAATTGAACAGCCGCATTGTACGGTTGAGGATTTAATGACAGTCATCAAAGGGCCGGATTTCCCAACGGGCGGTATCATTCAAGGTGTAGACGGTATTAAGAAAGCGTATGAAACAGGAAAAGGGAAGATCATGATTCGCGGAAAAGCGGAGATTGAAACCATCCGCGGCGGACGCCAGCAAATCGTGATCACAGAAATTCCTTACGAAGTGAATAAAGCCAACCTTGTCAAAAAGATGGACGAGTTCCGAATTGAAAGAAAAGTAGAAGGTATTTCAGAGGTCCGAGATGAAACAGACCGTACTGGGCTTCGAATCGTAGTAGAGCTGAAAAAAGAAGTAGATGCAAATGGTGTGCTGAATTTCTTATATAAAAACTCAGATCTGCAAATCCCGTATAACTTTAATATGGTAGCGATACATAATCGAAGACCTACCTTAATGACGCTCACAACTGTACTAGATGCATATATTGCCCATCAAAAAGAAGTGGTGACGAACCGCTCAGCGTACGAGCTTCGAAAAGCGAAGGAACGCCACCATATTGTCGACGGTTTAATTAAGGCACTTTCCATCTTAGATGAAGTCATTGCCACAATCCGCTCCTCTAATGATAAGCGAGATGCCAAGAACAACTTGATGGCGAAATATGATTTTACAGAAGCACAATCAGAAGCGATTGTTTCACTCCAGTTATATCGTTTAACGAATACAGATATTACGCAATTAAGAGACGAAGCAAGAGAGCTTGATGTGCGCATCGCAGAGCTTGAAGACATTTTAGCGAACGAGAAAAAGCTACTGAAGGTCATTACAAACAGCCTGAAAAAGCTCAAAAAGACATATGCTGATGAGAGAAGATCCGTCATTGAGGAAAAAATCGAAGAAATTAAGATTAACCTTGAAGTGATGATCGCATCAGAGGATGTTTACGTGACAGTCACGAAAGATGGTTACATTAAACGAACAAGCCAGCGCTCTTATGCTGCCTCTAACGGTAAAGACTTTGGCATGAAAGATACTGACCGTTTGATTCATCAGTTTGAAATGAATACAACGGATGTTCTTCTGCTGTTTACTAATAAAGGAAGCTACATTTATTGTCCTGTTCACCAGCTGCCAGATATACGCTGGAAAGACATGGGGCAGCATATTACAAACATCATTTCAATTGATCGCGAGGAATCAATCCAAAAAGCCATTCCAATAAAAGAATTTGATGAAACGTCATATCTTTTATTCTTTACGAAAGGTGGAATGGTGAAGAAAACAGAGCTTCTTCAATATAAAGCGCAGCGTTATTCGAAACCGCTTGTCGCCTTGAATCTAAAAGGTGACGATGAACTCGTAGATGTTCATGTCACAACAGGACAGCAGGAATTGTTTATTGCAACGAAAAATGGTTACGGTTTATGGTTTGATGAAGAAGAAGTAAGTGTTGTTGGACCGAGAGCGGCAGGTGTCAAAGGAATCAACTTGAAGGAAGGGGACGAGGTAGTCTCTGGCCAGATCATTGATCCGAAGAACGATGTCCTTGTGCTCACAACACAAAGAGGGGCTGTAAAGCGAATGAACCTCTCTGAATTTGATAAAACATCAAGAGCGAAACGCGGAGTTCTTATGCTGAGAGAGTTAAAGAAAAACCCGCACCGTATTGTGGCTGTGATCGCTGCAGCGCTGCACGATACACTTGAGATAGATACCGAAAAAGGCACAACAATTCCACTAGATATTTCTACTTTAAGAGCGAATGACCGCTATAGCAATGGGTCATTTATTGTAGATGAGGAAGAGCAGGGAGAAGTGACTCATGTCCTTCTGACTCCTGAACGTGCACCAGATGACAATAAATAAGCAAACGAAAACCCCCTGCGATTGGCAGGGGGTTTCTTTTTATATACAGGTCAATTAGCTCTCGTGGTTGCCAAACATGCTTGTAATGGCGTGCACTACTTCAATTCCTTGGTAAACGAAAAGAGAAAGTGAAGTGACAGAGAATAGACCTAGAATGAAAATTCTTAAGAAAAATAACATCGTGTAAAACCTCCCAATTTTTGTTTTGATTTAGATGGTTGGGTTAAACACGAGCTTGTCGGAAATAAGAAGATTGATAGAACACTGCAAGTAAATGCTTCTTTTTCCGGTCAAATCGATCAGTATGAGTGATGCGCGCAAATCCAGCTGTCATACTGCCAATAATCAGCAGTGCTGTAAATGCGGCAAATACTGCGCTCACATGTTTTTGTTTCTTTTCATCGCCCATTGTCTGGACGATTTTCATTTCATGTGATTCTTGATCGGCAACCACCTTCGCATGATGGTATACCTGAACGGAATGAGGCATTGAGAACAAATGAAAACTTGCAAGTGCTATACATAAAACACCTAATTTTAATAGCATATTTTTTTTCATTTTTCTCACCCCTTCCTGGTTATTTTCATGATCTTACCACGTTTTCAGTTATTTGAAAAGTCTTATTTTTTTACTTTCCCTCTTTAAAAAAACGATAAACATCAGGACATCTATAGGACTGTTTCACTTCATGAAAGGTTTCAATTTTATTTTTTAAATTTAAAAAAAGTGCCATGATCAAGGATCAGACACGTTTAGTGAGCTTGTAATGAATGTGGTTTTGCTACAGCTTTAGTAAAGATTCCTGCAATACATATGGCAAATAGAACAAAGATAAAGGCATGAAGCAGTCCAACTTGATTAGCAAGCAGCCCTAAAATAGGAGGGCCGGAAAGGGAGGCTGTGTAACCAGATAAGGTCACAATACTGACGCGTTTGACAGCGTACCGGCTATCATCGCCAGCTGCAGAAATGGTCAGCGGAAAGCCTAAAGATGCGCCAAGTCCCCATAAAAAGATCGATATCATACATACAACAAGTGAAATCTTTAAAATGACTAAGAATAGTCCGGCAGCTGCTGATAAAATGGCCACTCTTAGCAATAACACTCTGCCAAAGCGATCAATCAATCGTCCGCTGATCAGTCTGCCGCTAATCATGCCGCACAAAAACAAAGCATAGATGACCGTACTCATGGAATGTGAAACTTGATAGCCATCCACCATTGCAAGTGGAATCCAATCATTGGCCGAGCCTTCGACAAACGCAAGACATAAGGCAATCATCGCAAGAGATATCGTACGTTTGTTCAGCCATGCTGTTTGAGCAGGCTCAACTGTATCTGACTGCTTCTCATGCTGATCTTTTCCTGTCCCATGCGGGATAAACCGTGTACAAATCAATATGCTGAGGAAGAATAGAAGGGCAATAACGAGAAGGTGTATCAATACAGAAACCCCTAGATGGATAAAAAGAATACCAGCACCTGCTCCAATTAACGTCCCAATGCTAAAGGAAGCGTGCAATATAGGCAGAATGGTTTTCTTGATGCTGTACTCAATCTCTGTTCCTTCTAAGTTCATCGCTACATTACACATGCCAGAGCCTGCTCCAAAAAGAAAAAGACCAGAAGTGACGACAAAGATAGAAGAGAGCGTGGAACCAATGGCAAGAGTAGTGAATCCAAGGAACATCAAAAAAGCACTGATCACAATCGCCAATCGGCCGCCTTTTTTGCGGACGAATACATTTGAAAGAACAAGCCCAACAATTGAGCCAACAGATAAACCGAGTAAAATAAGTCCCATTGTTCCTGTGTTTGCTTGTAATAAATCTCTAACTTCCGGTGTCCGCGAAAACCATGTAGAAATGGAGATTCCAGACATCGTAAAGATCACAATAATTGCTTTATACCACTTTAATTCCATCTAATCCCTCACATTTAAAGATATATATGTTATTGAACAAATCTACTCGATTATAAATGAGACTTGCTGATTCGTAAATAACAGGAGGGAGGAACGTAATGAAAAAATGTTAGTCAAAAGAAATTTCTATTGGTGAGAGGTGAAATTGATGGATACACAATGATTAATGAGCATGTTTCAAGTGTAATGTTGGACTAGATGTTTTGACACATATTAGAACGAAAAAAGCATTGATTTGGTAAACACACAATCGAACATCAACTGGAGCTATAATGAACGCTTGATACAAAGCTCATAGCATCTGGCGTTGTTGTGACAAAAACGTTGCAGCGAAATGTTTATGGCCATGAAATCGTCAGAATATCATCAAAGCATTTAGATGAATCAATTTAAAATTGATTTTTTCTTTTTTGTCTCAATAAGATAAGTATACTTAGTTTTGAGACAAAGGAAATTCGTTTGTTGTTTAACTTCCTAGAATATATATTATGTAAACTAATAAATGAGAATACATCGATCGATATTTAATTTCACAACCTCTACCACCTTTTCAATAAATTAGATTGGTCGTAAAGGTTGTGCCTTTCCTTATTGGCTGCAACAGTTAATTAAATACTTTGGGCTATTTCGTTTAAAAATACTTTCCTCTTTTCATCTGTTGTTAAGTTAACTCTCGAAAAATGAATCCATTGGGTGTCTTCATTTTTAAGTCCCAAGTCAGCAAGAGTTCTGTTAATAAAAACGCCTTGAATTGCATTCCCGCCTTCAGATTCTATATAATCCTTATCTGTTGTAGATGTTGAGATCACAGTTGTTTTTTTAATATTTGTCAATAAACCTTTTAAAGCCCCAGTGTTTTTATCTTCTAAGAATGCGAAACCTCTTAACATGACTTTATCAATAAATCCTTTTAAAATTGCAGGTAAATCCCACCACCAGACAGGAAATATAAATATTAATTCAGTTGCCTGACTTAATTTCTTTTGATAATCCTTAACTAATTGATAAGGTGTTTCGCCTTTAATAAAATACTTCAATTCTTCAGCTGAAAAAACGGGATTAAACCCATCTTTATATAAATCGATCACTTGAAATGGTTCTCTCTTTGTTTCTAGATTTTCTGTAATGGAGGTTAAAATGGCATGATTATAGCTTCCGTCCCAAGGATGTGCATAGACAATCGTTTTCATTATTCATTCACCCTTTTTTGTTATTTTCATCATATTTTGATGTACATTCATTTTATTGTATGCTATAACGTACTACAAGTACGGTAATTAAAGTGCGATACTAACCTAAAGGAGAGTGTGAAATGACGAAAGAATCCTTTCCAGCTAATGTTGACCTAAAAGAAACTGGATTTGGGTACACTTTATCTTTAATTGGTGGGAAATATAAGATGACGGTACTGTATGCTTTATATGCAAACAATGGTCCTATTCGCTATAATCAGTTAAAACGAATGCTCGGGACTATCTCTTTTAAAACATTAACCAATACACTAAAAGAACTTGAAGCGGATCAATTAATTAATCGTAAAGAATATCCTCAAGTGCCTCCAAAAGTAGAATATAGTTTATCGGAAAAGGGATTATCATTGATACCTGTATTAGATGCAATTTGTTATTGGGGAGAAGAACAAATGAAAAAATAGTTAGAAGTTGAGTGAAATTGTACTTTTGGGCAAAAGAGATTGTGCATTCAGGCAAGAAAAAGAGCATCTCTCTTGAGATACTCTTAGAATGATAATGAAACAACTATTTTTCGACCTCTTCCTATATAAATCCCAATACCTCATTTTGTTCATGCGCTAGTTCCATACCTTCTGCTAGATAGAGAGCGTTCATTTTATCTATGTCATCATCTACTAGCCAATGGCGGATCAGTTGACGCAATCTCGCAGCAACGGTCTGACAAACCTCTGGTGATAAGTAACTATCAGAATCGGATTGTTCCAGCAATGGGATGATGTCATCTTTCAAGTTGTATTCTACGGCTTATTTTGACTTAATCCCTGCCCCGCAAAGAGGTATGACGATGGTTTCTTTTGATTCCTTTTTATATTTCAAGTAGCCGGCAAAATTGACTGCAGAGGTCACTTCCACATAAAATCCTTTCTCACTTAGTTTAGAGCGTGCATTCAATATCTCATTTTCTTCAATATCTATAAATGTACCATTGGTATCTTGTACAGCTTCTAGAATTTGTTTGGAGCGCGCCGGGGCAGCGATGGCTATCCCTTCTGCTAAGGTCCCTGTATTCGTAACAAGCGATGCTGATTCCTCCCCGTTTTGATAAGCTTTCACAAGAGGTGCACAGTTTTTCGCTTGTATGGCAATGATTTTCGGTGTTTTATGAATCAAACCATTTTCAAATAACTCTTTAAAGCCATAATATGCTCCTAGAAGGAGAGTGCCGTTTCCAACCGGAATGATTACAGCATCTGGTGCTCCATTTATTTGTTCATAGATTTCATATGCGTATGTTTTTGTTCCCTCAAAAAAATAAGGATGATACACATGGCTTGCATAAAAAACGTTTTCGTCGTCTACTGCTTTTTGGGCTGCAGCGGCAATGTCCTCGCGTGTACCACGAATTTCTTTAATCGTTGCTCCATGGGCTTTTATTTGAGCGACCTTTTTAGGTGAAGTTTCATCGCTTAAATAGATGTCACATGCAATCTCGCAACGAGCTGCATAAGCGGCAATCGCTGTTCCTGCATTCCCGCTGCTATCCGCAATGACTTTTGATACCCCTAATTCCTTTGCCTTTGTCATTAAAACGGCAGCTCCTCGATCTTTAAAGGAGAGTGTAGGCATCATATAGTCAACTTTTACATAAGTATTTGGCTCATTCGGATCTAAAAGGATTAACGGAGTTTGACCTTCACCCATTGTCACAGATTCCCAAGTCTTAGAACCCTTTGAAAATGGCATGGTTTCTACATAACGCCATAATGAGTTTGGATAGTGATCCCAAGCCGCTATATCTATTTTAGGGGTATCTTTCACCAGGTTTAATACTCCGTTACAATCACATTTCCATAGAGTTGGTGTCATCTCATACTTTTTCCCGCAATCGTTACAAATCAATTGATTCATCGATCATCATCCCCTTCGAATAAGAATAATTTTTTATACGAATTATACTTTTTTATATATCATAAGCAAAAAAATATTCTAAATATAAGAAATAGCATCAATTTCAATTTTGAAACCGAAATGTAATTCATTCGTTGGTACAACAGTACGTGCTGGTTGGTGTTCACCGAAAAATTCAGTGTAAACCGCATCTACCTTGTCCCATAGTTCAATATCAGAAATGTATAATGTCATACGCAAAATTTTTTCTTTTTTACTTCCAGCCGCTTCTACAATCATCTCGACATTTTTAAGCGCTTGTAATGTCTCTTCTTCAATGGGACCGAATTCTTTTTCTCTCGTTTCAGGATTGATGGCAAATTGTCCTGAAACATAGACCGTGTTTTGATGAACGGTTGCGAATGCATAGTGTCCGTTGGCTTTTAGATTCCCTACCTCAAAGATGCTTTTCATTTCGTTTCCCCTTCATTCGATTTATGTTTGATCTCATCCAAATAGCTATAGACGGTGACTTTAGAAATACCTAACATAGATGCGACCTTCTCAACTGAACCTTTCATTAAAAAAATTCCCTTTTCATCCATAAACCTTATTAATTCAATTTTTTCATGGCGTTTCATGACTGGGTGAACACTGTTTTCAATGATCTGTTGAATCAATTGATCTACGATTTCTTCCACATTTTCAAGATCATCATTTGTTGTTGTTTCATTCTCTTGAACTTCAACTTTTGTAGAAAGAAAAGTATCCATAAATTGCTGCATTTGATTCAATGCTTCAACATCAAAATTGATACAGAATGCACCAATTACCTTTTGCTCGGAATCACGAATTAATGAAGTCGAAGAACGAATGGTACGGTTGTCTTCGGTTTTAAATGTATACCCAGCGAGATAATCTTCTTTAAAATCTTCTGATTGTAAAACAGTCTTTACCAGATGATCAAATGATTGACCGATTTTTCTTCCCGTCACATGATGATTGACTGTAAACATGACTGATGCTTGAGGGTTCGTTAAATCATGAATCACGACTTCACAATTTGGTCCAAACATTTTTGCAGTAGATTTTGCTAAAGGAATATAGCTCTGTAATAAATTCTTTATATGTTCCATGTCTAAGCACCTCATTTGTTTATTCCACTAGATTATATAATTTTTTATATGAAAAAACAATATATAGATTTTTTTATACGTTTTGAAAAAGTGGAGAAAATATAAAAAAGCAGCCATTGACTGCTTTTTTTGCTCCTTTCTAATTGATTTTTTGCTGGATCCCAGACAAAATGACGTCAATTCCCCACCTGAACCGTTCCATTAATACGGTATCACCTGCAAATATTTCTTCTTTCAGACTATGGATGAAAGGAAACCGCGTTTTGTCTGCATCATGAAATGTTTTTTTTGTATCTGAAATCTGCGAAGAGCCGTGTTTCTTCCAAGAGACCTTTTCGTATGCTACGGAAGATACGTATAACAGTAAAAGGTCTACTCCCCATGCAGCGGATGTAGATTTGATTCCGCCTTTATGCAGTGTAGCGAGAAGATGTTCGGTCAACTGTAAAAAGTTCGTTCCTTGCGGGATGGTGGAAAGAGAAATTTCAGCAAGACCAGGCTTTTCGTATAGCAGCAGGAAATAAGTATGCAATATGTCAAATAACTGTTCTTTCCATGTGCCACCCGCTGAATTTGGGTAAACCATTTGGCCGAGACCATAATCCAATACGTAAGCACTTAGTTCTTGAAAATTGTTCACGTAGACATACAAGGATGCAGGTCCTGTATCTAATGCTTTAGCCACTTTACGCATACTCATGCCCTCTAACCCTTGCTCCTTAAGAAGGTCAAAGGCAGTTTTCACAATGAGTTCACGGCTTAAGGGCTCTTTAGCCGGCTGAGACCGACGACTGATAATACGACGATTTGAATTGTTCATACTCTCTTTATAACATGTCAAAGTCAAATAGTAAATTGAGCATCAATCTCCGTTTTCTTGAAAAGAATTCATCATATCTGCAAGCTTGACCGCAGCGTTTTTTGAAAAACACAGTTTTAAACTTTTCTCCGATTCATGAGCTTTCTCCGATGAATATTGGTACATCATGTCTTCGTATTGTTCTATAGCCTTTTCGATATGATGAGGATTTCGGACAATCGCAAGTGCGAGTTCCATTGCATCAAACATCGCCATGTTTACGCCCTCCCCTGCGAATGGCGACATGACATGAGCTGCATCACCGATAAGCGTTACTCCTTTTTGGCGGTTCCATTTAAAACCGACAGGAAGCGTATAAATCCGTCTTGGAATGATGGCATCTTCTGCATAACGAATATAATTTTTCAGCTGATCGTCCCAATCACTAAATAACTCTAATAATTGTTCTTTTGCTTCTTTCGCTTGATGAAAAGGAATACCACAAGCCTCAATCCAGTTACGTTCTACCATAAGGCTTGCATACACTTTTATTCGTCCATCCCCGTTTAACTGACCAATCAGTCCTTTGTGGTCTGCTAAAGCAAACATCTTCCCGCGTTTATTAAATGCAGCTAAATCAGGGTGATTCACCTCTACGTTGAGGATATTCAGTTCCAGCATCGTGAGTCCGGCGTATTCAATATCAATATCTGTTAACAGAGGACGCACACGAGAAAAAGCACCATCTGCTCCAATTAAAAGATCAACTGTCTCGACAACTCCGTTTTCAAAATGAAGCTCCGTCATGCCGTTTTCTAGTGAAACGCAACTTTCTAGTTTATAACCATATTTGATGTTCTCAGCATTAATTTGATCTAACAGCAGTTCGCACAAAACACCACGGTCAATTTCTGGGCGGGTGCCTTTTTGATCTGGTTCCGTTTCTTCATCTAAATAAATTTTTCCTGACTTATCAAGTAATCGGAAATCTTCTCCTTCATAGCGGGCGTTCCTTTGAAATTCCTCATAAATTCCCGCTTCTTTTAAAGCTTTTTGGCCTGTTTCTTCGTGAATATCCAGTGAGCCCCCTCTTTCAAGACTCTTGTCATGCACCTCTCGTTCATAAATGGTTGTTTGTATACCGTAATTTTGCAGTATTAAGGCGAGCGTTAGCCCCCCAGGTCCTCCTCCAATGATAGCGATTTGCTTTTGATCCTTAGATAATGCCGTCATCGTATGCATCTCCTCTTCTTTATGAAAATCGTTTAAAGCCACATCTCATTTATATTATAACGAACACCGTTCGTTAAGAACAGTGTTCGTTTAAAAAAGTTTATTTTACGAGTGCTTTAATGAAAAGAAAGCACTCGCCCGTCACCATATGATACACTCCAAATATGAAACTTTTCGATTGTTTTCATTCTGAGTGTAAGAGGTGTTTCTATGAATAAATTACTAGCAATGTTGATATTAGGATTGAGCTTTAGTGGTGCCGCTCTCATTCTTTCTGTCCCTTTGTTATTCAAGTCCAAACTAGAACAATCTGAGCTCGTGTTTGCTGCTGGATCAGCGGGCGCTTTTGCAGTATTTGCTGTCTCATGCTTAGTTCTTCGAAAACAATTCAATCGCTAAAAAACCTAAACATCATCCACCATTAGAATAGTGGAGATTTGTTTAGGTTTTGTGACTTACCTTGATATGAACTTAAAGAATGTGGTACAAGCTGATCCCAATACTAAGAGCGAATAACACAAGTGCCGGGATTGCTTTTTTAAAGGGATCTTTGGCCAATACGATCAGAGTAAATGCAGCTGCCAGCATCGTGCCTCCTAACAATAAGCCTGATAATATTGCGATTGTTGGCATCCATATGCCAATTAGCATTCCAGCTGCGCCTATGAGCTCAAAGGCTCCGGTTAAAACATTAAAAAAAGCAGGTAAACCAAATCGTTTGAACTCTTCTGCCATTTTCCCTGATATAATTTTCGATCCTGTTACAAAAAAGAAAGCGGCCAATATCATTTGAAGAATAAGTATGAAAATCGTGATCACATCTTTCTAAGTTATTTGACTGAAACACTCAAGTCCAAATGGACAAAATTTCAGCTGATACAATTTATATGTCATAGCATATATCGGACATAAACAGTTCGTTACAGATTAGACATTTCAAGATTCATAGTGTGAATGAAATAATTTGTTTAGAAGTAATTTTAATTGTTGAATCTCTTCATCGTTTAATTGCTTTGTCACCGTTTGATGTGCATCCATGACGACAGGAAGAATGGCCTTTTTGACCTCGTCCCCTTTTTCCGTTAAAAGCAGGTGATGTGAGCGCCTGTCTTGTTCATTATAGATCTTTTTGACAAGCCCTTTTCGTTCCATAGACTGGATCATTCTGACGACAGTGGTTTGATTTTTATCAATTCCTTCTGCCAATTCTTTTTGAGTTGTCCCCTTTTCACTACTCAGGATGCTAATAATACTCCATTGTTCAGGCGTGACGCCATAAGGCTTTAACCTGTTCGTAAAATAATTTGTCATTTTGAGATCGGTACGATGAACGAGATAACCTATTAAATCTTGTAAATCCATATAAACACCCTCTATGAAATTTATATGCTATAGCATTTATATTAGTGGAGCATTTGAAAATTGTCAAATCATCCATCTGCTTGCTTAAAATCAATCCCTGACAAGATATATGGCACTGCTGATTTGATAAACTCCTCTGAGGATAAGTGCGAACTATTTTTTCTCCACTCAACAGAAGCTCCGTGAATTCCCCAACTTAAAAAAACAGCTGTGACCTTCAGAATTTGCTTTTCGACATTTGTATATTGATTGATTAACAATTGATAAAAAATAATTTCAAGCTGCTCCCTCACAATAGGAGCAAGTTCAGTTTCATATTCTACTTGGCAGCGGTTATGCAGAGATTGTTGGAAATTCGTTAGTGCTTTAAAAATATTGATAATCGTATCTTCATCTAGTTTACGATGATTGAAATTTATACTTTCTAAATTAATCGATAATACTTCTGATAGTGTTTTATCCAGCAAATCGTATTTATCCTCAAAATGATAATAAAACGTCGCGCGGTTGATCATGGCTTCTGCCGTGACATCTTTGATCGTAATATCCTTAAATTCCTTTTTCGATGAAAGTTTAATAAATGACTCCATGATTAACTTACGCGTTCTTAGGACCCGAGGGTCTGTCTTTGGCTGTGGCATCTTATCCCTCCTCCTTTTTCAACACATCTATCAATCTGTTGGATAAACAACAAATTGAAGAAATTATTGGTGTTGGTCTCACTCATTGTGTCTTAAGATTTAATTGTAAAGTAAATCATTGCTTGATTCAAACAAACTGATAGGCAATAGCGTTCCTACAAAATTTAAGGAGGTAAATGAAATTGAAAAACAATGAGATGTTTTGTGATATAGAAACAGGTGTATGTGGTGTAGGTGAAGAAGAGGATATTCAGGTCATTGATTTTCAGCAACCTAAAAAAACAATAACGCTCTATTATGTAACAGATCCGATTTGTTCGCATTGCTGGGCAATTGAACCTGTGCTGCGTCGATTTAAAGAGCAATATGGACATTATTTTCATTTCCAGACTGTGTTGGGTGGACTGTTAGAGAAATGGCATGGCGGTCCAATTGATCCTGCAAACGGAATTTACAAACCTGCTGATGTGGCTGGTCACTGGAGAGAGGTTGGTGAACATTCCCGCATGCCAATTGATGGGTCCTTAATGATTGACAATCCTGTTCAATCTTCCTACCCGCCCTCTCGCGTGTTCAAAGTGATTCAAAAACATCATGATGATGCACTAGCCTATACTTTTTTACGCCGTGCGAGAGAAGCGCTATTTGCATTCAATCAAAATATATCGGATATCACGGTGTTAATTGACATCGTCAACGATCTTGGACTTAACGGAGAAGTGATTGTACATGAAGCGGAGCTGCCAAGCGGCCAGGAATTATTAAATCAAGATTTTACTCTAGTTCGAGACCTTGGTGCTCGAGGTTTCCCAACGATCATCTTCGTCAACGAAGAAAATAAAGGAGTCAAAATCACGGGTGGCCGCTCATTTGAAGTCTATGTTGAAGGATTAAAGCAAGCTTTAAACACTGAAGAACTTGAACCGAAAAAACGCCCAGCTGTTTCTACCCTGCTCGAAAAAGAAAAACTTCTATTTTCTAAAGAAATTGAAGTGATGTACGATGTTGACCAATCAGATGTACGGTCTTTTATGAAGAAAGAACTTCCGCAGCAGCAGTATCAAATGAAAGAAGTGCTGGGGGAACTGTATTTTACAACTTCAACATAAGGAGAATGACGATGGCACATTTATTACAGGTGGATTTTAAGATGAAAGGCCCTTTCGGTGATGAAATGGCAAAAGAGTTTTCTGATTTAGCGAAAAGTATAAATGAGGAAGACGGATTCATATGGAAAATATGGACGGAGAATCCGGAGAAGAATGAGGCTGGCGGAATCTACTTATTCGAAACAAAAGAAGCAGCTGAGAACTATCTTGAGATGCATTTTAAAAGAATCACTAGCTTTGGAATAACAGACATCAACGCTAAAATCTTTAACATAAATGCTCATCTTACTCATATCACAAAAGGTCCATTAAAAACTCATCAAGGTTGACACACGAAAAAAAGAGCGGCTGATGGCTGCTCTTTTTTTCGTGTGATTTCATCGATTCATCCACTTTACATTTTCTTTTTTCTCTTCATTGACGACGAGTTGGAAGATATCAGGTCTTGAATAATGCCCCACTACATCGAAGTCGAATTGACTAGAAGAAATATCACGCAAATCAAGATCTGCCAGCAGTATCTCTTCCTGACCATAGACAGGTTCTTTTATATATTCGCCTAAAGGACCGACTATTGCACTCCCCCCTCGGCACATCTCATCAGGAGAAGATGCTAACTCATCATAGCAGGCTAAATCTTTAGGATACATCTCTTTATTCACATATTGATTACAAGATAGAACGAAGCATCGGCCTTCTGCGGCAATATGGCGAATCGTAGATTGCCATAGTTCCCTGGAATCTGCCGTAGGGGCTATATAGATTTGGACGCCTTTTGCATACATCGCTGCTCTAGCTAATGGCATATAGTTTTCCCAGCAAATTAAAGCGCCTATTTTACCGTACGGTGTATCGAAAACCGGCAGTGTGCTGCCATCCCCCTCTCCCCATATGAGTCGCTCGGAACCTGTCGGCTTTAGTTTACGGTGCTTTCCAAGTAAGGTTCCATCTGGTCCGAAAAACAATACGGAACAATATAAAGTCCCGCGACTTGATTCGTCATCTCTTTCAATGACACCGATGACGAGGTAGACACCAGCTTTGCGGGCTGCTTCTCCTAATCTGTCAGTCGTTCTACTTGGAACTGGAACTGAATTTTCTAAGTAACGAAGCCAGTCCTTTCTTCCTTCTGGAGAACGGCTTCCTACTGTGGCGCCAAAAGCTAGTCCTCTTGGATAAGCTGGTATAAAAGCTTCAGGAAACACAACAATATTGGCTCCTTTTTCTCCGGCCTCAAGTGTTAACGAAATGGCTTTTTCAGTACTTGCTTCTTTATCCATAATGACAGAAGCAGCTTGAACAACAGCAACTTTACATGTAGACATCTTAACCCCTCCTTAATCAAAGTGTAAAAATAAACGTTTATCATGTACAATATATCATCATCATAATGAGTATGCCTTATTGGAATAATGGAGGGTAAAATGAACATACGGGACTTTGAAATATTTAAAACGATTGCGGATTGTGGAAGTTTTTCAAGAGCAAGTGAAAAGCTTTTTATCGCCCAGCCTTCCCTCTCTAAAACCATTCAAAAATTAGAGAAAAAACTGGGTGTCATCCTTTTCGATCGGTCAAATCGAATTTTCAGGTTAACGGATGAAGGAGAGCTTGTATATGAAAAAGCGATCGCGGTACTGCAGCAAATGAATGAATTGCAAATGGAGCTGGGTGATACCGACACGCATATTCGCGGCCATTTAAAGATCGGTCTGCCGCAAATAATTGGTACCTTTTTCTTTTCGAAAGTGGCAAAAGCTTTTACTCAAAAGCATCCAGATGTGACGCTCGAAATGATTGAGGAGGGCGGCTTACATGTAGAAAAACTCGTTGAGAAAGGCGAAGTAGATGCGGCCTTTATTGTCATACCTGCCCAAAGTCATGAATTAGAAGAACAACTCATTTTTGAAGCGCCGTTTGTGGCTTGTTTACCAAAAAATCACGCTTTAAAAGATGAACAACAGCTCTCGCTTGAACAGCTTAAAGAGGATAAATGGATATTGTTTGATTCTTCATTTGCGTTAAGTCAAGTGATTTTAGAAAGTTGCCGTAAGGAACATTTTGTTCCCGATGTCGTTTACAGCACAACACAATGGGATTTGCTTTTGACATTAGTTCGTGATGAATTAGGAGTTGCGATCATTCCAAGTCCTTTAACTGACATGTATAAAGAGGACATTTGCGTAAAACCAATTAGCAGTCAATATATTCCCTGGAAAATTGGCATTGTCGTGAAGAAAGGTCGATATAAAACACGTGCTTTGAAGGCTTTTTTAAAAATCGTCACGGATATATACTATGGAGAAACAAAAAAAGCCTAATTCTCAAGGCTTTTTTTCATTTTGGATCACTTTCTGCTCGTTTTCTTAATCAAGTTCACGCCATCGTATGATTGACTTGTAGTATAGCCGCCGATTGGTTCTGGGAATGCGTCATATCTTTTCATTCTTTTGTCCACCTTATGATTTAAAGTGAGTGTGAAAGACACATTGCAAGATAAGCGCTCTCAAAATGATGACCGCTCTCTTTATGTTTCGAGCTTTATGATATAATAACTTGTCAATGTAAGCCATTGAGTGAAACAGAAATGAACTTGCTGGAAGGTATTCATCCTTGTAAAAGATTCTGAAGAAATGATAGGTGATCACAATGAGAAGGCTTGAGTCTGGTATGTCAGTAGACAATGAAATATTTTCTGATATTGTCAGGTATGAACACGAAACGATAAGCGGATCGACGATTAGCAACTCGAATGTTCATTCACCTATATTTTGGAGCTGTCAGCTGCGTCATCTTGTATTTAATACGTGTGATCTGACGAATGCGAGATTTTTTGCAGGTAGTACGATTGAGCATTGTACTTTTATTCGTTCTAATCTGCGCTCTGTTGGGATTGCTAAAGGCGAGGCTGTTTTTACGAATTGCGAATTTTCCTCCTGTGATATGAGAGGAATGACATTGGAGAATGCTGTGTTTATCAACTGTACATTTTATCAATGTAGGTTTAATGACCGCATTTTACAAGTAGCGAATATTGTTCACTGCACTTTTACCGGTAAGCTAGTGGATATAACGTTTGAGGGAAATGGTAAACAAAAGCTGATCGCCAACTTTGAAAACTGCATTCTTGACGGTGTTCGCTTTACAGGCTGTGACCTGTCGCAATGTATTCCGCCAGCTTCCAAAAACCATCTATATGTTGAAAAGGTCTCCGCGCGTGTCAAACAGGCATTGCTGAAGATAAATCATGACCCTCACCTTTCTGACGAGGATCGGAAAGTACTGGTACGCAGCCTGCGCAAGCTTGAGCATATGGAACAATATATTTTTAACACGGCGCATATGGAGAAAATACATGGGGCTGATTTTGTGGAGCGATTTTTCAGTTATCTGGAATGTAACAAAGAGAACGCTTGATGCGTCCCTCTTCCTGCTAAGTCTAGGTCGTACATCAACTTCTAGTATATTTGAGTGGAATCAGTTCCCCGATTTTCACTTTGACTAATTCGCCATGTATTTCTATATGGAAAAAGCTGATTTTTGTGAATATCAGCTTTTTCGTTATGCTCTTTTATAGCGGGCATACATATAGCGAATGATTTTTGTGATGACAGAGGTACACATGCATAAAAAGGTCATCAACACGACCCAATACATATTTGACATGTCAAACCCAGTATAGGCAAATATGAAAATAGTGGAGATGGCAAATGTGATGATAAGAACGATATAAACTCGCTTAAAGATGCAGTAGCCAACAATCCCCCAAATCAAAGATAACAAAGGCAATGTAAATAAGATCAGCGCCATAGGATGAAGAAAGAAAACACTCATCATGTCACTCTCCTTTATGAACGGGTGAAGAACCGAATATGTATCATATTAATAGGAAATTCGTGCGTTGTAAACAAAAATTGGAATTTAGGGAATTTTTAATCTGAGGTGAATTGACAATCTAAATGTATTTCATGTTGAATGGAAAAAGACTGCTTTCAGTAAGCAGCCTATTTTTTCGAATATTTAAGTCAGAGCATTTTGATGTGTGAAAAAGACCTAACTATTTATCACCTGAATGATTTTTTCCTGAGCATCTTGTGCCTCAGGGATTGGCATGACGACAAACACATGCAGCATTTCTGGATAAACAAAGGTTTTCATGTTAATTCCTTGTTCTGTCAGCTTTTCATCAAGCTTTAGTGCATCTGGATATAAAATATCATGTGTTCCAATAAAATGAGTGATCTTCCCAAGACCATGAAAGTCTCCGTGAATTGGACTGATTAATGGGTCAGTTACCTTTTTATCTGCTGCCCACATTTTTGTAATGACATCTATTCCTTCTGGCGCTAGAATGGGATCTTTATCGGCATATTCAGATATAAGAGGATTGCTTAAACTCATATCAACACATGCAGATAATAAAATAATATCCTTCGGCTGTGGCAGACTTTCCATCTTTAAGAGATGCGCCAGGCCAAGTGAGATATTTCCGCCCGCTGAATCTCCCATAATCGTTAATTGATCGGTACTCTCAACCGTTTTTAGTATTTCTTTATATAGATTTAAGATTTTTGGATAAGTATCTTGGTAGCTATAATGAGGTAATTTAGGATATATAGGAGCGACCACTTTGGCATTAAGGGATTGAGCCATTTTATCCATGTACCACCAATGGAAATTAAGAGGCTGGTTTATCCAAGCACCACCATGTATATAGAGAATCACCTTTTGCTTTTGCGGCATTTGGTCATTCAATGTGAAAACCTGCATTCCTTCGAAAATTTGCTCCTTTATTTCACTCACTAGTTTCACATCGTCTCCGATTGCATAAGGCTTCATATTTTCTATTTGAGATAGAAAGTTTTTGGTTTTTTCGACACTAGCAAAACTCTCTTTATTACTTTGGGACGTGAATAATGTTTCAAATTGAATACTTTCTTCAGAACGTTCTCCGTTAAAAATTTCGACACTCATTTTATTTCTCTCCTTTAAGCAGATATGTTTATTCGTCATCCTGATTCATCACACGAAATGATTTGAGATACACTTGTACTTCTTTCTCAGGAGTCTTTAATAAGTTAGATAAAAGGTCTTGAATGAGGCGCAGGCTTTTAATTTTCTTTTCAATTTCTTCATGTTTATGTTTTACAATTCTTTTTAAAGTATCAAGTTCTATGTCTTGACTCAGCATTTCCAATATTTCTTTTATTTCCTTTAGTGAATAACCCAATGATTTGGCATCTTTGATCAATTGAATTTTCACAATATAATCTTCTGTGTATAGTCTATAACCGTTCGAACGGCGTCTCGGGACAGGTAAAATGTTGTGTTCTTCATAGTAACGAATTGCGGCAGGGCTTATTCCAGTTTGTTTGGCAAGTTCACCTCTAGTCATCAACTCCATTGTTACTCCTTTTTTGTGATTTTATCTTACTATAATTACATTATAAAGGTTGAACTATACTTCAAGGTCAAGAGATGTTTTCGTGAAAAATAAAACACCATCGCATGCAGCCGGTTAAGGCGCCCTGAGATGGTGTTTTTCATCATTCAATCTGCTTTTATAGGTCTTCTCCATTTGATGCGATAACATTTTTGTACCAGAAAAATGAATCTTTACGGTAACGATTCAGTGTACCATTTCCTAGGTCGTCTTGATCCACATAGATCAAACCATAGCGTTTAGTCATTTGAGATGTTCCGCAGCTGATTAAGTCAATACAGCCCCAAGGTGTGTATCCCATTAAGTCAACACCTTCTTTTACTGCTTCTTTCATCTGTTCAATATGTTTTTTCAAATAATCAATTCGATAATCATCGTGGATTTTTCCATCTTGTGTCAATGTATCTCTTGCGCCAAGTCCATTTTCACAAACAAATAAAGGCTTTTGGTATCTGTCATACAGTTTAATTAATGAAATGCGCAGACCCATTGGATCGATCGGCCAATCCCATTGTGATAATTCCAAGTGTTCATTTTTAATCGGGCTGTCAAACGTACCCGCTAGCTCAGCGGCATCTTCACGCGCTTCTGCTACGTGTGACATATAGTAGCTGATCGCAACAAAATCAACAGTGCCCTCTTTCAAAATTTGTTCATCCTGCTCTTCAATATACAGCTTGATTTGATTATCAGCAAAATATTTCACCATGTATGTTGGATATTCGCCTCTAGCTTGAACATCAGGATAGAACATATTCAATTGATTCGATTTGACTGCCTGCAGCTGATCCTCTGGTTTTGTTGTTTTTGCATAGGCTTCGATTTGGTTAATCATACAGCCAATTTGGACATCTGGAATGATTTCCTTCGCTGCCTTCACTGTTAATGCACTTGCCACAAATTGATGGTGAGATGCTTGGTAAGCAGCCTGTAATTTATGGTCTACTAAATCCTCTAAAATGCCAGCACCTGTATAAAGACTATTGAGGTTCATATTCATTTCATTAAATGTAATCCAATATTTCACTTTGTTTTTATATCTTTCTAAAATCGCACGTGCGTATTTTTCGAACAATGGGACAAGCTCTCTACTCATCCATCCATTATATTTCTCTGTTAAAGTAATCGGCATTTCATAATGAGACATTGTTACTAGCGGTTCAATTCCATATTTCGCACATTCATCAAATACTTTATCGTAAAAAGCCAATCCTTCTTCGTTCGGCTTGTCCTCTAAACCTGTTGGAAAGATTCTTGCCCATGAGATGGACAAACGAAAGACTTTAAATCCCATTTCTGCAAACAGTGCGATATCTTCTTCATAACGATGATAAAAATCAATTCCGCGTCTTTTTGGGAAATCAAATGCATCAGGATTTTCCTTGTATTTGTTTAGTTCAGCTGAACTAACATCGAATGTAAAGTTGTTTACTTTTCCTTGTGCATAGGGATCTTTATATGCCGCGAAGTCTGAAGTTGACAGCCCTTTCCCGCCTTCTAAATACGCGCCCTCTATTTGATTGGCAGCTGTTGCGCCACCCCATAGAAAATTATCTGAAAAACCTTTTTTTAATTCTTTCATTTCAATCATCCCTTCTATTTATGATTAATGAATGAGCATTAAGAGTTTATTTTCTCCTGCGTTGACATAAGAGTCACCTGTATGGATCACATCCAGGTACTTCGAGGAATTAGTGACGATAATAGGTGTCACGACATTTAATTCTTTTGATTGAATTCCTTCTATATCAAATGATAATAAATGATCCCCAATGTTGATTTCATCTCCTTCTTCCACCAATACCTCAAAGAATTGACCATTTAGGCTGACGGTATCAATCCCTACATGTATTAATAATTCAATCCCATCATCTGAAACCAAACCTATTGCATGTTTAGTAGGTGTAACGGTCACTACTTTTCCGGAAAACGGTGCTTGTACCACCCCCTTATCAGGCATAATCGCTACTCCCTTGCCCATCATTTCGCTTGAGAAAACGGCATCATTGACTTCAGATAAAGGAACGACCTGACCAGTTATAGGTGCTTGTACTTCATAAGGATTTACTTGTCTGGCAGCTTGTTGATTGACTGCATTCTCTGAATCTTTAGATGACTTTCCTTGTTTTAGCGGCTGACCTTCTTCTTTTGTGGCAGGTTCTTTAAAACCAAGGAACATAGTGACAAGCAGTGAGACCAAAAAGCTCAGCGCTATTCCAATTAAAGCGAGCTGGAAATTGTTTGTGCCTTTCATAATGTAGGTTGGCAGAGATGTAATACCTGGAATTGAAAATGCTGTCGTTTTGACTGAAAATAAACCATAAAAACATCCGCCAACTGCGCCGCCAATTAATGAAGCATAGAAAGGCTTTTTCAATCTCAGTGTGACTCCATAAATGGCTGGTTCTGTGATACCAAAGAAACTCGGAAGCAATGTTGATAATGCCAAAGACCTTGTTTCTACTCGTTTTGTGCGAATGATGACTCCTAAAACGGCGCCTGCTTGTGCCATATTGGCAATAAAGTTCATCGGAAGCAGCATGACATCGTATCCAACTTTTTCAAAGCTGGCAAACGTGCTTGGGAAGAATGCGTAATGCATCCCAGTTAGCACAATTAAAGGCATGAGGCCTCCCATTAATAAACCTGCAATCGGTCCAGCAAAATGGAATAAAGAAGTGAAAAAGATCTCTAAATATTGACCGAAAACGTTTCCAATAGGCGCTATGAAAGCTAGTGTAAGAGGCGCTGTGATCATTAAGCTCAGTACCGGTGTAAATACGATGCTTAAGGATTTTGGAATGACTTTCGTTATCCACTTATCGATAAAGCTAAGCAGCAGTACTCCTAAAATAATCGGTAAAACGGAAGAAGTATAATTATTTAATGGAATACTCAATCCTAAAAAACTAAGTGGGTCTGCTCCTTTTGCTGCCCCTTCCACCATCGTGGGATACAATAAAATCCCAGCGAGTGCCATCGCGAGAGATTCTCGTGTTTTAAATTTCTTCGCTGCAGAATAAGCAATGAGGAAAGGTAAAAAGTAAAAGACAGCATTTGAAAAGATTTGTAGTACAGCATAGGTAGAGCTTTTTTCCGTCAGCCAGCCTAAACTAACGAACAAAGCCATGATCCCTTTAATCAATCCACTACCAACAATCGCCGGCAAAATCGGTGTGAAAATTCCGCTAATGACATCGAATACGACTTCGATTGGATTCATCTTTGACGTATTTTTAGCAGGAGAAGAATCATTGCTGCTGTCACCAATCAGATGGTCGATTTCCTCATAGACTTCTGCAACTTTTGCTCCAATAATGACTTGGAATTGTCCGCTTTGGAATTGCGCTCCGAGCACTCCATCTACTGTTTTCAGTTCATCTACTTTTACCTGTTTTTCATCGTTGATATTAAATCTCAGCCTCGTAATACAATGCCAGCTTTGAGATATATTGCCTGTTCCGCCGATTAATTTGATAATTTCTTGCGCCAATTCTTTGTTGTTCATGTCTTCACCCCTTCATTTTCACAAAAAAAACCTAAACAAAATCCACCATTAGAAAGACCATTCTTCTAAATGGAGATTTGTTTAGGTTAATGCTTTTTCATAACACGCCTAAAAGAAATCATGTATTCTGTTGATGTTTCTTTGTGATTCTTTCAATATGAATGACTAGAAAAACAAGTTCGTCTTCTGTGACATTCCAATTAAATTCACGCTTTAACATTTCTTTAATAATCAAACCGCATGCATAGCTCTTCATATAACGATCCTGAATTAATTCTTTTAATGAATCATCCATCTGCTGAGGCGGTTGATTTGTTTCTTGTCTGACAATAAAATATCTCAAATGAGTGATAAACCTCGAATAATCTATCGATGATTTATCTAATACCATCTCGAAAATGTTTTGAATAATCTTAACGATTTCCTTCGTGAGATGGGTCATTTTGATCGTATCTCCCATAGACTGACCATCTATTTGAGCGTTTACAAAATGAAGGGCAATAAGTGAAGCTTCTGTATCTTCAAAGGTAACCCCCATCATTTTTTGAATAATTTTAAGTGCTTTTTTCCCAATTTGATATTCTTGAAAATATAGATGTGGAATTTCCCATACGATAGGGTTTTCATATTCCATTTTTTCTTGATGCCTTTGAATAGAAAAGGTAAGATGATCAGATAGCGAAAACAGCATGCTGGAACCTAATTTTTTATTCAACATCTCTTCGCCCATATGAATGATTTTTTCAGTTAATAAAAGGATATCAGTTGGGATAGCGGCAAGTTGAGATTCTAATGGAGACGTCTGATCAGAATAAAATGTCTTACTGACAGCGCTCTCATCAAGAGTATCACCTTTTTTCTTCTTAAAGCCTATTCCTGTACCAAAAACAACTACTTCATTTTGCGTGTCTGTTAGAGCTAATACGATATTATTGTTTAAAACTTTAACGACGGTGAACATCTTCATCCCACCTTACCTAAAACTGCTAAAAAAAGCATAAAAAAACACCAAAATCTCAGCAAACAACGTACAAATGTACAACATGTTTACCTGACTTGGTGGTGCCTGATGATATCAGTAACACTCCTGCATCGGTTACGACTTTATTGTAAACACAGGATAAACCAAAGTCAACTATTTTTTTCGGTAAGATAGATTTAAATACCTATATTATAGTATGTCGTTTATAAATTATTTTAAAAGGTAAATAAGTTTAAGGTTGCTGTAAGGTTCGGATTAATACAGGTTAAGGTTCAGGTAGTACAATGGGTTTGTAGTGAATAAATCATAGAGGTGAAACGTTTTGAGAGAAAATAAAATCTTGTCTTCATTATGTTACTTTAGTATCTTTTTTGCACCATTTTTGTTCCCAATTATCGTCTATTTCTTAGGTCAGGACGACGTGAAATATCATGCGAAAAAATCATTATGGACGCATATTATTCCTTATTTGATTTTTGGTATTGGCATCCTTGGTTCAGGTTTACTTGGTATGAAAGATATCAGCCATGCGGGGCCTTTCTTAATTGCGACATATGCAGTAACATTCCTCGTTGCTATCTACTTCTTCATTTGGAACATTGTGAAAGGCATCAAAGTGTTTTCAGAATAAATAATAGATGAAAAAACGGTTCTGTTGTTGATCAGAACCGTTTTTTTTTTTGTATGTTTTCATGCTGGTAGTTGGATGTCAATTGTTGTTCCTTTTCCTACACTGCTACGGATCGTGATATCCCCGCCGTGCTTGACGATAATATCCTTTGCAATAGCCATCCCAAGACCAGAGCCTGCATGCGAAACTCCTGTATTTGTCCCTCTGTAATAGCGGTCAAACACTTTTTCCAGCTCTGCCTCTTCTATTCCTCTGCCGTTGTCTTGAATCGTAATATGGGTTCTTTCTTTTTGTTCAAGCTGTACAATAATCGTCACATCAGGATCATTGTGAACGAGGGCATTTAAAATCAGATTGGTGACCGCTCTTCGAATGAGGATTTTATCAATATTCAGCATGAGCTTGTCTTCATTCGTTTGAAGCTCAATCGTCTGATCGGCATATCTTGAATCGTTTAAAATATCAATTAACGTTTCCCGCAACAGTGACACAATGTTGACCAGCTCTTTATTTAGCATGACGCCGTTATTTTTCAGCCTTGTTGTTAAATTCAGATCCTCCATGACATCTTTGATATACAATGATTTATTCTCAATGATGCCCGTGTAATGTCTAATGTCCTGGTTTGAAAGAGGATACTTTGGGTCTTTCATGATTTCTGCATAGCCTTGAATAGAAGCTAGCGGCGTTTTAATATCATGAGAAATATGGCTGATCCATTCTTCCCGCATTTGCTCTAGTTTGTCTTTTTCTTTTTTGCTTGAAGCGAGCTGCTCTGATAAGTGATTGACATTATAGAAGACATCTTTATAAATTCCTTTAGCAGGCAGATTTGTCGTGTAATCGCCGTTTGCCAGCCGCTGGATGCTATGAATGGCACGGGCGAGCGGTTTTGTGAGCTGCCGGCTGAATAAGTAACCAATGAGTAACGCTATGATGGCATCTATTGATAATAAAATCATCGTCCCGATATTGAATCTTGTTACTAAGTCCTTCGTGTCAAACGAGAATAGGTACTTTCCGATGGAAGGGTCTTTAAATCCGATAAAGTAGCTGTATTCTTTGCCCTTTACTTTTTTTCCGCCAGCATAAATGGTCGATAATAATTGCTTATCTTTATATTTATGTAAGTTCACGATTTCTATCGGTGTATATTTGTTCTTTAATCCTTTAGGTGCCAGCGCATGATACACGTTTTGGCCATTTTCGTCTAAAATTTGAATCCATGCATTCTGTTGTTTTAAGGCTTTCTGCCCTTCTTTGTTTACGGTAATGCCTTGATCAGAAAAAGAGACGTATTGTTCAAATGATCTTGTGAAGGTTTCGGGCGTATTTTCCTCGTTATGCTGGCTGTTTGCCTGAAGTACGAGCCAAATCATAAATCCGAATAAGTTGATAAAGACCGTGATAATGGTCACGATAATGACAGAGACCATATACCTGCCTGTTAATCGCCATTTCATCTTTACGCATCCTTTACAACAAATTTATAACCAAGCCCTTTGACGGTGACGAGAAACTCTGGTGTTGACGGGGAATCCTCTATTTTTTCCCGTAGTCTTCGGATGTGAACCATTACCGTATTGTCAGAACCGAAGAAGTCTTCCCCCCAAACGGTTTGATAAAGCGTTTCTTTACTGATGACGCGGTTCGGATGCTGCAAGAAGTAGGTCATCAGCAGAAGCTCTTTTGGCGTGAGCTCAATGATCGCACCATTTTTAGTCAGTTCTGCTTGCTGCTCGTTTAACTCAAACGGCCCTTTTTTGATCACGGGATCGGCTTGAGTTGACTGCAAATATGAGATCCTTCTCAGCTGCGCTTTCACCCGGTAGGCGACTTCCTTTGGACTGAATGGTTTTGTAATGTAGTCATCTCCGCCGATGGCAAGTCCTACAATTTTGTCGGATTCTTCTCCCTTTGCTGATAAAAAGATAATCGGAACATGGGAGGTCTCTCTGATTTGTCTGCAAATATCATAGCCTTCACCGTCTGGCAGCATAATATCAAGTATGACAAGATCGGGTTGTTCTTGATGAAATTTTGCAAGCCCATCACGAGCAGTTGAAGCTGTGATGACGCGATCAATGCCTTCTCTTGTTAATACAGTGTTAATTAATTCCAAGATTTCTTTTTCGTCATCGATCATTAATACTTTGCTTTGAAGCTTTGGCATACATTGATCACTCTCCTGAAGTCATTGCCATTATTATACCCAATGTAAGGACATAGTGAAAAAATCAACTTCCTATTTGCATAAAAAAAGCCAATTTTCTTTTGAAATGAGAAAATTGGCTTTTGGTGGTTCAATTCATTCTAGCGTTTGACCACAAATGTTGTCACACTTTGAGCCGGGAGATGAGCCCAAAATTGATTACCTGATATATTTAAGTCTGTACCAGGCTGAAGGTTGCTGTTGCTGCTTGTGATCCATCTTGACGCTTGTGAAGCAGTTCCGTTTTGCATCACAAAGTGCTGATTGACTCCTGTATTGTTTTTGTTAATCGCGACAATGACGACCTGATTGTTTCCTTTATAGGCTGATACGAAAACATTCGGTTCAGGACTTTTCGTTGCATCAATTCTGATGTATCCTGGGCGTACAAACTTGGAGAAATGCGCCATGTTGTAACCGCGTTTACTGATCAGGCCATCTTCCTTCATAGGGCCGTAGGATCTGCGGATGTACCACCAAACATATGCCTGAAAGTCCCCTTCTACCATCGAATGGTGAATATGCTCTGAAACCCCTAATGCCTCAGGCCAGCGGTCCGCTGAATTGTTATCGCTATTCGGGTAGTAGACCTCTGTCATCCAAAGCTCCTTTCCCCCGCCCTTTTGTTTGAAAAGAGGATACGGAAGCTGACTGATTTGGGTTCCGTACAAATGGGCTCCGAGAATGTCCATGTTTCCAAGCGCCTGCGGATCGTTTAGGATAGGATCTGATATATTTTTAAGGTATTGAAAGGATTCTGGTGCGATCACGCGGGCATTAATGGAGCCAGCATTTTCTCTCATGAAACGCAGGATTTCCTGAGGAGTCCACCATGTCCATTCGTGTGCATAATCGGGCTCATTTTGTACAGATATAGCATAGAGATTGACGCCATTATTTTTCATATACGTCACAAAATCGTTCAGATGCTGAGCATATGCGGCGTATTGATTGTATCTCAGCCGCTTTGCAGATGTACCATTCCGGTTGAAGGTCTCTACCATATTGCTTGGAGGATTCCAAGGTGAAGCGATCACCAAAGCTCCATGCTCTATTGCTCTTTTGGCAGTGGCGACCTCTCTGTGCCAATTATTTCTGTTCTCATCTACAAAAATTCTTAGAATGGAAAATCCTAATTGATTCTGCCCATTGCCAAAGGCGGTTTCCCTTTGAGGTGCGGTCAAATCACCAATCCAAGCCGGATGATTCATTCCACCAAAGCCGCGAATCACTTGTCTTTCCGCATTGATATTAATATTGGCATCTGCTGCTGAAACCTCAGTCACGCCAGGTCCGATGAACATGACAGACAGCATGGTGAAGCAGATCAATAAAGTGCAGATTGGTTTTTTGATCATTGACATCAAATTCTTCCACTCTCCTATCATCTTGTCTTTCTTCGTTACCTTTGAGTAAACTGCCAGGAATCAAATTGAAATAGGTTTGCACCTGTTCCAGTAAAAACAAAAAATACGTTGTGCACGCCTGTTGCTCCGTTTACTGCCGTTTCTACTTCTCGCCAGTTATTTGTTCCCCCTGTGGAAGGGACATTCAGTGTTCCGACGAGTCTGCCGTCAGGACTTCCGAGGCGTACTTCTATTTTCCCGCCTGCATTTGATGCTACATTGGCTTTAAATGTTCTCGCACCGTTTGATCCGAAATCGACGTTACTGGCAGCCACCCAATCTCCGTTTTGAATGTTTGTGACATGCTGGTTATTGACCGGTCCGCCTGGAGCTGAAGATGCCTCTGTCAAAATGCGTCCATTCCATGCGAATGTTTCAGCTTCTACACGCTGATAAGGATTCAGGTTGGAAAGCTGTTTAACCCCTTCAAAATTGGCTGCGACTTCTCGAAGGGAGCCGTCAGCATTATGCACAAGTTTATTAATATGCGGAGATCTGTAGCCTTTTCCTGATCCGTATAAAGCAGAGCTGACCGTTTGGGTATGATACACGACATACCACTCGTTTTTAAAATTGAACACAGCATGATGGTTATTACCGCCTCCCCCGAAAAATGCACCCGGATTTTTCAGGAAGTGCCCTCTATACGTAAAGGGACCCATCGGACTTGAGCTCGTCATATAACCGATCTCACCAGGTGGTTTATCTGCTGGGTGGGAGCCGCCAAAGTTGATGCAATAGGAATAGTAATAGGTTCCGTTATACTTATGCATCCCCGAATCTTCAAACATAAAAGGAGCATCAATGGTTGATGCGCTGCCTACCACACTTGTCATATCAGGTCCTAGTTTTAGAACTCTTGCTGTTTTAGGATTCGCCCATTGTCCCTGCGTTGGATTAGAACCGCCTGGAACACCTCCGCCGGCATATAGATAACCAGTGCCGTCATCATCTACAAAAACGGCAGGATCAAAAAGCCATACAACTCCAGCCATCCCTGGTGTATTTGGCGTGACGAGTGCTTTTCCGATAGGATCTGTCCATGGACCGATGGGGGAGTCTGCTGTCAGAACGCCAATCCCTCCGCCGCTGTTCGCGAAATAAAGGAAAAATTTATCCTTCCCATTGATTTTTTTCACCGCTGCTGATGGAGCCCAGGAAGCACCTGCCCATTTGGCAATTCCTTTGCCGCCATTTGCTCCATTTGCCCCAGCTACTGGAATCGCGCCATGATCTGTCCAGTTCACCATATCTGCTGAAGAGATGACAAAGACCCTATTCAAATTGGCAAAAGAATTATCCTTAATCGTTCCGTTGCTGTGATATTCATAGTCATCACTCGACATATAAATGTACACTCTTCCGTTATAGGTGAGCGCAAATGGATCAGCGCCCAAGTGGTGGTCTATGAGCGGGTTGGCATTTCCTACACGTTTTGCAATTGTTGTGCTTGCCGCACTCGCATCATATACCGGTAAAAAGCTCAGTACCAAAGCAAGAATCAATAAACCAACGCCGCACTTCATCCTCGTCCTCATCGTTTCATTTCCTCCTGTTTTCATCTTCCTAATATTGGGGTTTAGGCCCAATTTCAAAATATGTTGAGAGGTACTGATGAAGAATGAATATAAAGAATGATTTCTAGTGTAAATCCTTGCAGTAATCATGATGAAAACCCTTACTTTTTGACTAGAAGACAACAAAAAATGCAGTCTCCCATGCTGGGGCTGCATTTTTTCTTCTTATGATTCATTGCATATAGCTTACATATAACGAGCGGTGACCATTTTCTTTCTTGTGTAAAACTCCACTCCGTCTGTTCCATTGGCATGCAAGTCCCCGTAGAAAGAATCCTTCCAGCCGGAAAACGGGAAGAATGCCATTGGTGCGGGTACACCGATGTTTACACCGAGCATGCCCGCTTCGATGTTTTCGCGAAACTCTCTTATGCTTGATGCACTGTCCGTATACAGACAGGCACCATTCGCAAATTTTGATTGATTGGACAGGTCGATGGCTTCTGCTAATGAAGAAACACGGACAATTGATAAGACTGGGGCGAAAATCTCGTCCTGCCAAATTTTCATTTGATTTGTGACATGATCAAAGATCGTCGGTCCGACGAAATACCCTTCTCCATTTGTTTCGTGGTCTTGCCGGCCATCACGAATGAGGCTTGCTCCTTCTTCAATCCCTGACTGGATGTATTGAAGCGTTCGTTCTTTATGTTCTTTTCGAATGACTGGTCCAAGAAAGACGTCTTCATTAATCCCGTTTCCAATGACGAGCTCGTTTGATTCATCCACTAATTTTTGAATCAACTCATCAGCCACTTCTTCTTCCACTGCGACAACGGCTGCAGCCATGCAGCGCTCTCCTGCTGATCCAAAGGCAGCCCCGATGATTTGTTTCGTTGCCGCGTCTAAATCCGCATCTTTGAGGACAATGGAATGATTTTTTGCGCCTGCAAGTGCTTGGACACGTTTGCCATGCTCCGTTCCTTTTTTATAGACATATTCAGCGACTGGCTGAGAGCCGACAAATGATATGGCTTTGACCTTTTGATGTTCAAGCAGGCCGTTGACGACATCGTGAGCTCCATTGACGATGTTGAGAACACCTTTTGGAAGACCCGCTTCTTCAAACAGCTCAGCTAACCGTGCCGCAAGAATAGGAGTTCGTTCTGAAGGTTTTAAAACAAATGTATTTCCGCAGGCAATGGCAAGCGGGAACATCCAGCATGGAACCATCATTGGAAAGTTAAATGGCGTAATGCCGCCGATGACGCCAATGGGATAGCGGTACATGCCTGATTCAAGTCCAGTCGCAATATCTGGCAGCTGTTTTCCCATCATTAACGTCGGTGCGCCCGCAGCAAATTCCACACATTCAATCCCGCGCTGCACTTCTCCTTTTGCCTCTGTTACACTTTTTCCGTTTTCAATCGTTACGAGTTCAGCCAGCTCATCCCAGTTCTCAACGAGTAACTGCTGGTATTTAAATAAAATGCGTGCACGCCGGGGAACAGCAGTTTTAGACCAAGTAGTAAACGCTTCCTGTGCTGCTTGTACCGCACGTTCAACATCTGTTTTTGTTGAAAGCGGCACTTCCGCGATGATTTCGCCAGTAGCTGGGTTATACACTTCTTCTGTTTGACTTGTTTCTGCCTCAATCCATTGTCCGCCAATATAATTTTTCAACATTTGTACATCTGTTTTGGTCATGTTCCCTCTCTCCTCTTTGTTAAAGAATGTCATGCTTAAAGGGTGTGTATGTATCGTCATTGTCTCATCTAACGGGCATTCATCTGTATACACTCTTTGTCAAATCAAACGGCAGTTTTGGTTTACGTTGTGATCATCTGGTTTGTTTGTGACATATGACACGAGAATGCCAAAAATTCATGATGTATTTTTGGTTAACTGTTGGTTAACTTTAGAAGATCATAATATGAAAATGGCCCTCAGTCAATCCTCTTTTTGCTTCATAAGAAATACCTGATGCGCTGTGCATCAGGTAGAGGCTGGTTCATTGATATTATTTGGTTGATCCTGCATATTGATTTGGTTCTATATAATTTGGCAGCATCTCTCCATGTGCTTCAATGAGTTCATCACATAATTTAATGGTGTCATCAATTGATAGTTCAGCGCTTGTGTGTGGATCCAGTAAAGCCGCTTGATAAATGTGTTCTTTTTTACCGCTGATGGCTGCTTCAATTGTCATCAGCTGTGAGCTGATATTCGTTCGATTGAGTCCAGCCAATTGTTCAGGTATCTCTCCGACATAGCATGGCATGATGCCGCTTCGATCTGCGACACATGGTACTTCTACACAGGCTTTTTCAGGCAGGTTGTCAATGAGCCCGCCAGTGTTCAGAACATTTCCGCCAAATTTAAAGGGAACGTTCGTTTCGATCGCTTCAATGATCCGGGAACCATATTCTTTAGAGCGGGTATGTGTGATCTGTGTGTTTCCTACAAGGTCATGCTTCATTGTATTCCAATTGTTGATTTGTTCCTCGCAGCGTCTCGGGTATTCGTCGAGCGGAATGTTAAACTGACCGATTAGTTCAGGGTACCGTGATTTAATGAAATATGGATGGTATTCGGCATTGTGTTCTGAGGATTCTGTGACATAGTAGCCGAATTTATCCATCAGTTCAAAACGAACCATATCATGATGCCGCGATTGCTGCTTTTCTTTTGCTCGTCTTTTGATTTCTGGATACAAGTCTTTTCCATCCCGTTTCACCTCTAATAACCATGCCATATGGTTAATGCCGGCGATTTTTTCTTCAATGCCTTCATGATCCATTTCAAGAGATTCAAATAGGTCCTTTGTACACACCTGCACACTATGACAGAGACCAATCGTTTGAACCTGAGTATAGCGCAGCATCGCCCCAGTCAGTGTGGCCATTGGGTTCGTGTAATTTAACAATAAAGCATTTGGGCAAACCTCTTCCATATCCATTGCAAAGTCAAGCATGACAGGAATGGTTCGAAGGGAACGGAAGATGCCACCGATCCCTACCGTATCTGCAATCGTTTGTCTTAATCCATATTTTTTAGGTATTTCAAAATCAATGATTGTACTTGGCCTATAGCCTCCAACTTGGATGGCATTGATGACATATTTCGCATCCTTTAAGGCTTCTTTCCGGTTTTGATAGGACTGGATGGTCACATTTGCACCGTAATTTGCTTTTAAATGCCGTAGCATCGTTTCTGATTCTTTCAGCCGGTTGTGGTCGATATCATATAATGCGAATTCAAAGCCTGCAAGGGCGGGAACAAACAGACAATCTCCTAATATATTTTTAGCAAACACGGTACTCCCTGCACCGATAAATGTAATTTTAGACATAGACGACTCTCCTTTTTACATCCATATTGGGCTAGCCTTTGATAGACCCTTGTGAAAGCCCTGCGATAAAATATTTTTGTAAAAGTAAAAACATCGTAACCATTGGCAGCATCGCAATGAGGGCAGCTGCACCAACGAGCTGAAGCTGATGCTGATTTTGACCAAAAAAATGGGATAAGGCGACCGTGAGTGTATGCATCTCTTTATCTTGCAAAAAGAAGATAGCAAATTGATAGTCGTTCCAAATATACACGCAGGCAATGATTAATACAGAAGCGGTAATGGGCTTTAGAAGCGGAAAAACGACAGTGAAAAAAACTCTGAGTGTCCCTGCTCCATCAATACGGGCAGCTTCTTCAAGCTCCTTTGGAATGGTCGACCGGATAAAGCCTGCGTATAAGAAAATCGTCAGAGGCAAAAAAGCAGCCACATTATTTAAAATAGCTATTTGATAGGTGTTCATCATCCCGATTTGAACGACCATTTTATAGAGCGGGACAAGGGCTGTGAGCGGCGGAATGACCATAATGGCAATAAATAAAACATAGACTGCTTTATTCAGCTTGGTGTTCCTTCTTGCGAGCGGATAGGCTGCAAGAGATCCAAATATAATGAGCAATACAGCGGAGCTGAACGTAATGATCACTGTATTCAAAAAGGACTGGCCAAGCTGAGCCTCTGTCCATGCTGTGCGGAAGTTTTCAAGGTGCAGCGCTTTCGGAAACAGCCATTTTGAACTAAAATCTCCTATCCCCTTTAATGAAGTCGTCACCAAAATATAAAATGGAATGAGGTGTAGCAATGTAATCAATAGTGCGAGGAAGGAGTACCATCTTTTCTTGCGTTTATAGGCGTTATCCATCACACCTCGGTCTCCTTTCGTTTGAAATAAATCAGCGCTGCGACACTAATGATAAGGATGATGACCGCCATGAACACCCCTTGCGTCGCTGCATAGCCTGCATCCTGACGTTTGAAATACAGATCATACATAAAGGTCGACATGGATTGCGAGGAATCTCCAGGTCCGCCGCCCGTGAGTGCCACAATGACATCAAAGAGCTTGAGCCCGCCAATGACATTCAGCACAACATTAATGGTGATCGACGGCATAAGCAGCGGCAATGTAATCCGCCTGAATTGTTGAAAGCTCGATGCGCCGTCTAATTGTGCCGCTTCGTAATAATCCTTAGGGATACTTTGAAGTCCTGCTAAATAAATGATCATCGCAATCCCGACGAATTGATAGGTGTTGACAAGCACAATGATCCATGTGTTGAATTGCGGGTTGCCGAGCGCATTTATTTGATCAAATCCAAAAAGCGTCACCACATCATTTAAGGCACCGCCTTGGTAAGCAAACACAAAATACCAAATATAGCCCATCGCAATCGGGCTGATCATGACAGGTAAATAGATAACTGTTCTTGTGATGGCTTTCATCTTTAAGCTTTGATTTAATAAGAGTGCATATCCAAGTCCGATGATATTTTGTAAGATGGTGCTCCCAATTCCGTAGAGAAGTGTGTTTTTGACAACAAGCCATGTCGCTTGATCCTGAAGCAGCCGCTCATATTGCTCAAGACCAATCCATTGATAAGTTTGTGAGAAACCGTTCCAATTCGTAAAAGAAAGCTGAATGCCGTTCAAAAAAGGATAAATGATAAAGGTACTGACGACGAGAACAGCTGGCATGTACATCCACCAAAGTGAGGAATTCTGGCGTTTTTGCATCTTTTGTTTTGGTAAAGAGGTGAATGCGGCTGGCTGCTTTGCTTTTGTGATGTCATTCATTGGCTTCACTCCTGTTTCAGCATCCATCGGCTATTGTTTTTTCAGACGCTTATACTCCTCTTCCATTTTCTTTGACAACTGTTCTGGTGTGATGGAGCCTGCTAATAATTCTTGACCCGTTGTTGCCATGACCGCCCACATTCCGCTTGGTAAGTATTTTCGATCGAAATACGGTTCAATCTTCACCTGTTCGTATTGATCGTAAAATGTAGAGTAATAGTTTTTCGCTTTCACTTGTTTTAGAGCTGTTTCAGAGGATGTGCCCTCTGCGATTTTTTTGGCGTTTTCAGGCTTTGCTAAAAAATCGATGAATTGCTTTGCTTCTTTTAGATGCTTAGAGTCCTTCCAAGCAGCGACAGTAAACCGTTCTCCGCCAATCCAGCTTTGTTTATCTCCTTCATGAATGGCTGGAACAGGCATCGTGCCTACTTTGATCGATGGATTCAGCTCTGTTGCTTCAGGTCCTAATGATCCTCCGACAAAGGTGAAGGCGATTTTGTTTTGAGCCATGAGTTCCGGTGCTTGAGAGAGTTTCGCTGTCAGGACATCTTTGTTTAAAAGGTCTTGATCTTTCAGATCTTTCATGAATTGTGCAAGCGGTGTATAGAGAGACCAATCAAATGATCCGTTTTCAAGTTCCTTTCCGTATTGATGTTTTTGATCGGTGATTAATAAAGGCGTCGCCAGCTCATCAAAGACTTGGGCAATATTTGAGTTATCTCCTCCTGGTATCCAGAGCGGCACAACATCTCCTTTGCTTTTTTCTTTCACTGTCAGCAAAGCCGATTTTAATTCATCAAGTGTTTTAGGGGCTTCGATGCCATATTCATTTAATAGATTGGCATTAAAGCTAAGCCCGTCTTTTGCTTGATTCAGCGGATAGGCGTACACTTTGCCATCTTGGTCCTTTAAAATCTGGTCGAGTGAAGGATCAAGCTGTTTGACCCAATCCATCTCTTTTAAATCTGCCACATACTCGCTATAGCGCAGTTTGGCCCAGCCATGTGTATCAAAAAGGTCTGGCATATCGTTTGCCCCCATTTTGACGCGGATCATATCTTCATAGCTGTTGCCTGGGAAATTGGCATCGATTCGAATGTGTTGATGCTCCTTTTCAAACTCACGAATCACTTCTTCAAACGCTTTTCTTTCCCCGCTGTTGCTCATCGTTGAAAATAGCGTCAAGGTGACCTTTCCATTTGCTTCAGAAGAGCCGTTATTGCCGCAAGCAGACAAAATCATGGTCAAGAAAATGGCTGCAATCAGCAGCATGATTTTTTTATTCATGGTTTCCTCCTTTTGATCACTGAAAATTCAGACGATAATCGGTAGAATTCATGCAGTTGCGGAAACAAAAGAAGTCCATTATACTGGAATTCTATTCTTTTCAAAGAGATAAGAGAGCATACCGGCAGGCTGCCTTGTTCTTAGCATGATCTGGCCATCATGCTAAGCAGCTTGTTTTCTGCTTTTTTGTCTCTTTTTTGTTTGCTGAAATCGATGGTTCACCCCCTTTCATGGATGAGACATGTACTGCCTCGCTCGATGAGTGTTGTTGGCACGACGACTTTTAGAGGAAGTTTTCTTCCGTTTATTCTCTCAAGCAAAAGCTTCAGACCGACTTCCCCCATTTCTTCTGTATATACTTTGACAGTCGTAAGCGGCGGGCTTGAAAATGATGCGGCTTCAATGTCATTAAATCCAACAATGGATACATCTGAAGGAACGTGTAGACCGGCTTCATGGAGAGCGCGCATTGCCCCGATGGCCATAGAGTCACTTCCAATGAAAAAGGCCTGCGGCAGTTTTCCTTTTTTGATAGCTTGCTGCATAAGCGAATAGCCTTCTTGCATGGAATATTCACCAATGTGGATGTCTTCCATATGAAGAGCGCCCGCTTCCTGCATTCTTTTCATAAACGTCGTTTGTCTTTCGTCCTCAATCACAGCGTTGCCTTCGAAATAATGCTCCCGCTCTTTCCCGCCAATATAGCCTAGATGTGTATAACCGAGTGATTGCAGATGACGAATGGCGCGATCTGCCGCTCTGACAAAATCCACATGTACACAATCATACAAATCTTCATCTGCATAATGATTGATAAAAACAATGTGTTCCATTCGATTTGTCATTTTTTCAACCGTATCGGGGCTGATTCGTCCAATGACGATCAAGCCGTCAATATCCTTTAGCATCGCCCCTTTATCCATGCTTCTTAGGCGAAAGGTATGGAGAGTGGACAGTCCTTGTTTGGCATATTCTTTTTCAATTCCTTTTCGAATCGATGAAAAAAAGGGATCATTTAATTCTTCGTCAATGGATTGAGCGACAACGATACCGATGACTGGGGATTCAGATGGGCTTTTTTCTTCTGCTTGATCGGCTTTTCTTGCTCTCACTGGGGTATAGTTTAACTTCTTAGCAATGTCGAGGATGTTTTGTCTCGTTGCGTGTGAAACGGCAAGTGTTTGATCGCCATTTAACACACGGGATACAGTGGAAACGGACACTTTTGCATCATGAGCAATATCTTTGAGTGTGGTCATAGGCAAACTCCTCATCGTTATTTGACTAAATATTTACTAAAGATATTTGAAGGATAACATATTAATAAAGCGCTTTCAATTATAGATTTGCGATTTTTATTTTGTTTTTGGGTAAGTTTTGGCGAGTAAATATTGTTTTAGTAAAATTTGAGTAAAAAAGAGGATGGGTTTCATCCTCTCTTTTACTAGCGCGATTCGATTGAAGCTGTTTCTTTTGAAAATATTTGCTTCATTGTTTCCCAAGCAGTGTCGAGTTGTTTATGAAGTCCAAATAAACCTGAGGTGCCGATGATGTAGATCTCATTTCCAGCCTCAGCAAGCAGCCGGAACGTGCTCTCATTACAAGAGCCGTCTACTTCAATTGAAAACGAGTATCCTCCGTGTTTTTTGATATCTTTCACCTGTTTAATTTTCTGAAGCATTTCTTTAATAAATGGCTGTCCGGCAAAGCCTGGATCGATCGTCATGATCGTCACTCGGTCTATTAAATGAATAAAGGACTCTAATGCTGCAACTGGTGTGACGGGGTTTAAAACAAAGCCAACCTCACATTTTCTTTGGTGAATATGCCGGATAATTCGAAAGGCATCTTTTTGCACGACTTCTGGGTGTAAACAAATCATCGTTGCGCCTGCATCAATACATGCATCGATTAAAAATTCCTGGGGGTGTTCAGCCATTAGATGAACATCAATCGGTAAATTTGTCAGTTTCCGAAGCTGTTCAATGAAAAAGGGTGATAACGTCAAATTCTTCACATAATGCCCATCCATCACATCGACATGGTACCGGTCTGCTCTCGTGTTGAGAAAATGAATTTGTTCACGGAAGTGCGTGAGATCCATGCACATCAATGAAGGTGAAAAAGTGGCTGTCAATCTCAGTCTCCTCCTTTTTACAGCTGAAATAAAAACTTGATCAATCCAATTAAGATTCCGATGATACCAAAGTCTGTATCTCCAAACGTTGTCCCTTCAAAGCCGAGGGTTCCGAGCACAGGTAATAAACAAGCAGGTAAAAAGGAAAGAAGCAACCCATTTACAAAGGACCCAGCGACAGCACCTCCTACCCCTCCTGTTGCATTGCCATACACTCCTGCTGTAGCACCGCAAAAAAAGTGCGGGACAAGACCAGGGACAATGACAGTTAAACCAAACAAAGGTAAAAGAAAAATGGATACGATGCCTCCTGCAAAGCTGCATAAAAAACCAATAATGACCGCATTTGGCGCAAATGGAAAAACGGTTGGCGCATCAAGTGCCGGCTTTGCTCCCTTCACGAATCGATCGGCAATCCCCTTGAAAGCAGGCACGATCTCGCCAATGGCCATCCGTACCCCTGCTAAAATAATGTACACACCAGCAGCAAACGTAATCGCCTGAATGAGAATGAAGACAGCGAAGTTCGTGCCCCCGCTAATTTGTTCTATAAAAGGAATTCCTGCAAACGGTGCAATCGCAAAGAACAGCAAAGCCATCGTAATCGAAATGGCAACAGATGTATCTCTTAGAAAACCGAGTGATTTAGGCACTTGAATGGTTTCCGTTGATTTTTCAGGAGAACCAACCCATTTGCCGATCATTCCCGCAGTAAAATAACCGAAAGTACTGAAGTGTCCGAGCGCGAGATCATTGCTTCCGGTGACTTTCCTCGTAAACGGCTGAAGGATTGCGGGTGCAATGACCATAGCTGCCCCTAATATCATTGAACCAGTTGAGATGAGCAGCCACCCGTGCATACCGGCTGTTGAGAGAACGACGGCGAGCATAGCCGCCATATACAACGTATGATGCCCAGTCAAAAAGACGTATTTAAAGGGTGTGAATCTTGCAAGTAACAAATTGACCAGCATGCCAAAAATCATAATGAGTGCTGTCTGTGTACCGAATTCTTTTTGAGCAATGGCGGCCATAGCATCTGTATTTGGCACAACCCCTTGAATGTGAAAGGCTGCTTCAAACATCTTTCGAAAAACCCCGAGTGAATCAGAGACGACTGTAGCGCCCGCCCCTAATATTAAAAAGCCCATGGTTGTTTTCAAGGTGCCTGACACAGTATCTGCGGCTGATTTTTTCTGCAAAAGTAAACCGGCTAGAGCAAATAAACCGATAAGAATGGCAGGTGTGCCCAATATATCGTTCATGATCAGTTCTATCATGATGTGAATCCCCCTTTTTCATGACTTAAATGTGTTGACGAAGGACGTCCTTAATGGCTTTCTGGTCTAACAAATTATTTAAGCCAGCCACATTTCTTGTGCCGTCATTCAGCTGGTCAATAATATCAGCTGCGCCGATATAAAGATCTGCTTGTTCATTTTTACTTGTACTGAGATCGGTATGATCCACTTCAGCTATAAGACCTAATTCTTCTAATGCTTTTTTGACATTCATTTCTACAATAAAGCTGCTTCCTAACCCGTTTCCACATACAACTAGAATTTTTTTCATTCTCTTTTTCCCCCTTTATACTTGTGAAAATTGATCAATTAATTCTTGAACCGATGCTAAATCTTCTGCTTCAATCAATTGTTTCGTCCGTTTCTCTTCACTTAACAGCATGGTCAGCTGTTTGAGTGCTTTCAAGTGGCTCATGCTGTCCATAGCGGCTAACACAATGACAAGCCGCACCTGCTTTTTGCCATCCTTTGAAAACGAAATGGGCTGTTTGAATGACATGAGTGTCATGCTCAATTTGTTCACGCCATCCTCGGGCCTTGCATGTGGAATGGCCACTTGTGGTGCAATCACAATATAAGGACCATTTTGATGAACAGACTGAATCATGGCTTCTACATAACTTGTTTCAATGGCATTTTGGTCAAGTAAAGGCTGCGCCGCTTTTGTGATCGCCTTTTGCCATGTGTCTGCTGTTTGGTGGAGCTTGATGGTTTGTTCTGTTAATAAATCGTTTAACACTGGGTTCCACCCTTTCTGATAGGATAGATATGTGGGATGAAGCAGCTCCTGAATGTCACGAAGCAGTGCTTGTTTATTTTGTACGATGGTATGCTGTTGAATGATGTTGAATAAAGCGTTTACATGCTGCTCGTCAACCATCGTTTCTAAGCCTTTCCCGTATTGAAGTAATGTTTTTTTCTCATAGGCAGTTAAAATAGGATGAACGAGATGAACTGGTTTTCCTTTAAACGTAATAGGTGTTGTGGACACAACGAAATCTGCATTAACGGCTGCTAATTCTTCATATGCACGCTTTGATAACAGCCCGCGTACTTCGATGTAGCCGATTAATTCGAGGAGCTGAGTTTTCAGCATGTTACTTGTGCCGATTCCTTCTCCGCAGACAATGTATACAGAACGCTTAACAATTGATGAAATTCCTTCTCTTCTCATCCAGCTGCCAAAATGCATGGTGAGATATGCAACTTCATGGTCACTCAACTTGGAACAGGCCGCCTTTTCTAAATGGCAGGCAACTTTTTGAGTGATTTCAAATACTTCTGGCTGTGCTTTTTTTATAGAATCCGTCAGTTCGTTGATTATACCAATGTGATAGATGAGCCTGTAATAGGCTGGAATTAAATGCATGGTTAAGTTTTGCTCCAATGCTTTTGGTTCTTGAAAGGAAATACAAGCATATCGCTGAAAGTCAAATATCATTTGTCTAGCGATGGTGCGAATGAGATGTTCTTCTGGTTTTTTAATTGATGGAAGTTTTTGTTTTTTGGCACTGAGCCAAAGGGTGCTAAGAAAATAGATCTCATCATCATGAACAAAGAGACTGGCCTCTTTTTGAATCTGCGCCATGAAACGAATAGCCGCCAAGCATTCCTCTGTTTCCTGCAATGTTCGCTTTTCTTCGTTTGAAATGTGTACAGCATACCCTAGCTTCATCCGCTTGAAGTAGAAAAAGAGATCCAAAGAGAGCTGATCCAGCATCTCATCTGCAAATTCAAGCTTAAGTTCTTGTTCTGACTGCTGGAGGAGATAGTGTACCCGTTTGGACGAAATAGGTCCCTTTAACCAAAACGACGGAAACGTTTTTTCGTTTTTTATCATTGTGCGAATGAAATGTATATAAGGTTTGAGTGCCAATCGAATGGCCCTTTCGTCTCCTAAAATCACATAGCCGCTTGCTGCCTGATAGCGGAGTGTGATCTCCTGCTTTGAAAGCGCCTCTTTTAGCTGTTTCATATCCTCGAGCAATGTATTTCGGCTCACCTTTGTCATCTTTATGAAATCATCAATTCTTAGGCAATGCTCGCTGCATGCTATGGATAAAAGCAAGATGGCCCTTCGTTCCTTTTTACATGGTTCATAATCGTGACCAACAAGAATGGTATCAGCTTTTTGAATAATGATTTCTTTTTCCAGAGGATTTAAATAATAGCCAAGTTGACCTTTTCGCTGCACACCACTAAGCTGATGAGTTTCCAGCCAGCTGTTCATTCGTTTGATTTCAGCGTAAACGGTTCGAGTCGAGACTTTCATCCGATTCTGTAAATCTTCTATTGATAGATAAGATGTCGTGTGAAGCAGCATAGATAGTAAAGTCGTGCCCCTTTTGGTTAAGTACAGTTGGAATTCCTCCTTTCTTCTCTTTGCTTATAAGTCTAATCAACTCACATGCATCAAAGAAGTCCAAATGTCTTCAGCACGTGCTGTGCAGCGATTGTGTGTTCTTTTCATAAGAAAAACACACAATTTGAGTGTGCTTTCAGGCAAAGAGTCCTTTGTCTTTTTTTAAGTGTTTGAGGACCAATAAACACAAAAAACCTTGAATGATATAAAGCCAGTCAAGGTTTTTTCACTTCTTATCATCTTTTATTTTTCCTATACGTGACGTTTAAAATTATTTTTTGTTTAAACTAAATCCGAAATCCAAATCGTTTTCAAATGAAATACAAATACACCAATCACCTTTTAATGATATAAAGTAGTGGTGCTGAGGGATATTTAAAAAATAGATTAGTAGCTCTTCTAAATGTTTTAATTCAAACTGATACCCAAACTCTGTAAGGTTATCCCCTATGTAAATTACTTGTAAGTGATTATCTAAATATTTGCCTTTTAATTCAGTTATAAATAGAAGAGCATCAGGAAGTAACGATTCATTATTTGAGCTCTTACTATAATGTTTATTGGTTTGTAACCAATCTATTTTTGAACCAGCAAAATCAAATTTTTGTTCTATTAAATCTAAATAAATTTCGGGATTTTTATGTACTTTGACACTTTTAAGAAGGTCTTTTAATTCCAAATCCTTTATTAGTTCTTCATCATAAGAAATCAATAAAATTAACCCCTTTATCTAAAATGTATTTAACTGCCTTCTTGTCAAAATTCATAGGAATCGCTGTTCCATCATTTGTCGCATTCATCATTTCGGCTTACAATGCCATTGTAGTTTGCTGCTCTGTCTCTAACAAAGAATATTCACCTTTTAAATTTTGATCGAGTTCTATTAAATCTTTAACCGTTTCTTCCGCAGCTGAGATCTACAGAAGATGGAAGTAAGATTGGTGGTTCATTGAGATTTGATTCGAAATACGACTCAGCTTCATGTATCTAATATGAGGTCTAACCAGCATTGATTATGGACAATATAGGAGTAGTCTCTCTTGTAAACTTTCCAAGATTTCTACAGGCATTTCCCGGACCTTGATATCATCGCCTAGGAAAAATAGCCAATTTGTTATTTCGGTTATTTCTTCTGAATGATTAACATTGATAAAAGTTTTTAAAATGGCTGTAGTTTGGTAAGGATTCGTATAAGAAATTGACATTTTGAAAGGATGGTATTTTTTGAACTGTGCAATTGCCTTTGGACCAAGTTCAAGGACAAGGTTGATTACTTCCTCCTGCTTACTTAGTTTTTCTAATATCTTTTTCCTGCTAAATCTATTTTTTGTAGAGTATGGTTTTACATCTGTGAGATTGTCGACAGGCAGAATCCGTTTCTTCTCTTCCTTTACATCAAAGCATTCAATCAACCACAGGCTTTTTTCACGATAAAGGTTCAAAAGGTAAATAGGATAGGACTTGATCACTTTCTCCTCTCTCATGGTAATCAGTAAATATCGATCCAAAATAAGCAATTGGATTAATTTTTCTAACATGGGGTGAGGGAGATCGGACAAATCAAGCAGATCAGGATTATTCGGGTTGGCCCCTTCAAATAGCATGAGGCGATTTAACAGAACAAGGTCATCTTGCTGGGTTTCAGAGATGAGTCCTAGTAATTTTTCAGCTAAAGACTGGCGACTCTTTAAATAAGGGAGTTGTTGGTTTCTCGTGGCCATAAAGGCAATAAAAAGAGCTTTAATCTCATTATCGGTAAAACGGACAGTTGGCAGGACAGAATTGTTCATCACAAAATATCCTCCGTCCCTTCCTACTTCTGCGACAAGTGGCATCCCCATAGCTTCAATTTCTCTGATGTCTCTAATTGCTGTCGAACGAGAGATATGAAATTCTCTCATGATTTCAGTAATTGTAAAGTTGGAGCGGTTGTTAATATACCGCATGATGGTATTAATCCGTTCAACTTTTTTCATCTGGTCCTCCTAAACAGTATCATTTTTTGACATGGTTTAAGCCTATTATATATTTATCAAGTGAAAAAAACATTTGATCAATTCACCAAAAGGAAGTGTTGAATATGGCAGATTATATACTAGAAGAAAAAGACAGCTTTCACGTGTTAGGTATTGGAACTGAACTTAAGAGTCATTACACAGACTATGCGGGCATAACGAAGGAAAAAGCAGACTTTTGGCAAGCAGTCAACCAAGAAGGTAAGCTTGACACCTTAAAAGCCATTGCCACAAATGACTATATTTTTATCGTAAACGAAGCGGTAAATAATAAGCTGATGCATTATGTCGGGGTCATGACAGAGGAATCGTTACCAGAAGCGGACAGAGTGATTCAATTTCCTAAAGGGGAATATCTAATCGTTAAAGGGGAAGCTAAAACCGCTGATGAATTGCATCAAACGCTTACTGGTATTGCATTTGGTCAAGTCTTGCCTGAAGCAAAGAATTTCGCCTATGTTGGTGGACCAAATGCAGTGGTAGAAATGGGACAGCGAAACGACTTATTACTTGGTGAGATGTGGATTCCTGTTGTACAGAAATAACAAGGATATGGAGGGATAGAAATGGCTTATATCGTTGATTTTAAACATGTGTCTACGATTGGTTTAGAGTCTTCACCTGTAGCAGAAGCACTTGCTGGCTTACGAGCGAATGAGGCTCGTTACTTTATGAACAAATATAAGCATGCATTTACAGTATTACCTGCCAGCGATAGTCAGGAGACCCTTGATTATGTAAACCGAGTGTTAAAAGAAGAACGTGAACTAGAGTTTGCAGCCAAACCTTTAGAAACGGCAAGTTTTCAAGTGGAAAATATCAAATGGACCTACGTCTTTTATGAGGATGGTCTTGCAATTAACGTCCTGTATACAGTGGATGACCCGAAAAAACGTGCTGTTGGTTTTAAGCTTTCTGAAGGGATGGAAGTACCAAAGGAATTAGAAGGAAAATTTAAATTTGCTAGGCAGAAGTCTAAACTAGCTGGAACGATTCGTGGGTCATTCTTTAAAATTAAAGGGGAATATTGAGTTGAGAAACCCTTTCTTCACTCGAATTTGTGAAACTGATTGAACAAATAAATTAAAATAATTTCCACCTTCTAAACAGAGCAGCATTCTCTATGCATTATTAGAGGATGTTTTTCTGTTTATTGTACCAACCTTATTTTCTTATGAAGAAGTTCGCCGTCAAAGCGATTAGTCTGCTATTTCACTGTTTAACATCTATACTTTTTTCAGATCTATATTCAAAGAAAATGAGGTGAAGTATCCCTCATTAAAAAACACTCACCATAAAAGCTGTGAGTGCCTAGTTTTGCTTGTCTCTATCATACGATGACCCACTCAGGAAAAAAGATCCCCATTTTATCGGTATGAAGGCCAATAAACACAAAAACCTTGAAAGGCATATAGCCAGTCAAGGTATGATAACAATAACATTATATTTAGAAGTATCAACTACTTCACCTACTGATTTATCTGAGAGAATATCATATTTGTTTTATATTTCTTTCTAATACAATAAGGCTATTTTAAAGTAACTCCACTCCAACTTGTTTATAAAATTTAACTTTTAGCCTCTCTTCTTCGCCCACGTTCATTACCATAGCTTTGTCATCTTTTTTTATACTTGTTACATTATTAAAATCACCTGTAAATACTATAGAATCATTAAATGTAATACTTAGACTACTCGTTTGCTTATATACATCTAAAGTTAAAATCACCTTGAAATTTTGGTCATCTTTGTAAGTATAAATTAATTCTCCATCATCTATATTGCCTGTTATACTCACCGGCTCACTTTGAAAAAGTTCTAATAGATCATATTCATCATACTTGATAAACATTCGTATTCATCCTTTTATTAATTATTTTGGTATAACTGTGATAACATCGCCTGCTTCATTTATAATTACTTTGACATCCCGAGTTTCATGAACAAACGTTCCACTTCTATTACCAGGTATCTTTTTCGTATTCATTATAGCGTCTTCAATAACTGAAGGTGGAATATTTCTTGGATCAACATATTTTTTGATGAAATCACTAAATTCTTTTGTTTGTGGTTTAAATCCTAATTCTTCAGCTTTTTTAATTGCTCTACTTGTTAAAGTAGCTTTTACTTCAGGAGTATCAGGTGCCATTCTTTCCAAAGCATGGTGAGAATACATTCTTCCATTTATTTTCCCTCCGCCTTTTGACATATTCCAACCAATTTCACCCGTACCCTTAACCCCCATTTTACCATGAAACCCTTTCGCTCCAAACGGCAAAAACATTCCAAGCGCCGCATTCATACTCGCTTCCTGCTGTTCTTTCGAGACCTTATTTCCAAACATATCGCGGCCTGTGATTGCTTCGCTGAAGCCGTTGGTTGCGGTGAGACCATATAAACCTTTTTGAGATGTTTTCAGGGCGTCAAAGGATTTTTGTGATGTCTTGTAGATGTCGACTGCTCTGACTGCGGCTGATGTGGCTTGGGTGGTTTTATAGACAGCCTTTCCGCCTTTGAAAATGCGTCCTGCCCAGCCAACGATTGGGATGTAACCGGCTGCTGCCATGCCTCCTGCCGCGACTCGCTGACCTGCGGTGAGTTCCTCGCCTGTGATCGGATCAACACCTGTTGCGGCACGTTTTGCATCGTTCACACCTGTCAGTTCATTGACGATATTTCCACCGTAATCGAGCGCTTTTTCATACCAAGGACGGTTGGCGAGGGCTTCTTGTTCTTTTGCGATCTCTCGGGCTTCTTCTTGTTCTTTTTTGATTTTCAGATATTCAGAAGTTTGCTTTTCAATATCGCTTTTTGCCTTGTAGATTTCGCTATTTTGATACGCTTTCTTGTCAAAATTCATAGGCGAAATCGCTTTTCCGTCATTTGTCGCATTCATCATTTCAGCGTACAATGCCATTGTAGCTTGCTGCTCTGTCTCTGACAAAGCATATTCATCTTTTAAATTTTGATCAAGCTCTCTTAAATCTTTGACTGTCTTTTTTCGTTCATCTTCCGCATCTTCTATTTTTTCATCAAAGGTTTGACTATCAAATACTTCTAGAGAAATGAGATCATCAATGTCTTGAAAAATCGTTTTGAGTGCCTTTTTTTGATCCTTTACAATGCTTTTGGCATTCTTGATGCCCATATGTACTGCGTTGTCTAAAAAGTGTTCCTCTACAAAGGTATCGCCGCCAAAGCTCGTATCATCAAGTGTCCCAGAAACACCGTCATGAAAGGCTTTTTGCTTATCAATGAAGCTGATAAACATGTCTACATTTCCAGACAGCTCTTTATAAAAGCTTTTAATGTTATCGGCACCTTTCCCAGTAAAATCATCACCAAGATTGGCAACACTTTGTAATGCCTTTTTTAAATCTACCATTTGTTCGCGGAGTTCCTGGTATTGTTTTGCTCTTGTGTCCATGGCACTTGTTAGTGCTTTTGCATCAAGTATCTTGCCCAGAAGAAGTCACTCCCTCCTATTCTTTGACAAGGCCAATTTTACCAATACAAAGTTTATCATTAAATAGGCATTAAGATACAAAAACAATACTGATTATGTAAATGAACATTGTTTCAATTGAAAAGCAAACTATAGAATTCATTAGCTCCACTTTTGTCATAACAATTATAATGTAGTTTTTAGAACAATCTTTTAAATAGAACATTTTTTTGAGCTACTCCATTATAAAAAAGAGTTATAGAGCACTTTTATGGTAAGGAAGATGTCACTAATCGAGGCAATCCCTACATGAATTAGGAATGCACTTAGAAAAAGCACACCCGCATTAGTGTACTTTTTACGATTTAGACTTAAGCAATTGAAGTTCTTGCTCCATGATATCTGCTGCTTCAGTTATAAATTGAATAATTAAGTTTAATTCTTCTGGTTTGTATTCATTTGTGAGTTCCTTCGTTGATGTTGATAAGGATCGAAAGAGTTCTTTCACCTGTGATTTCCCTGCCGTTAATGGAACGATGATAACTCTTCGTTTGTCCTTTGGGTCCTTTTCTCTTTTGGCGTAGCCCGCTTTTTCAAGGCGGTCAATAAGAGCTGTGACTGCACCTGAGCTAAGGCCTGTTTTTTCACTTAATTCCCCTGCTGTAAGGGGGCCGAGTTCATTTAATAAATCAGCTGATTTGAGATCTGTTGGAAAAAGGCCGAGTGATTGGGCGGCCGCTTGGTGGAATAAAACGGTTCGTGTGGCGAGGCGCCTCATTGTATGGATGATCTGGGTTGCTCTGTCTTCAGCCTCGTTCTTTATTGACAACTTGTTCTCCTCCCTTTAAAATCAATTTATCTTGATCATCAAGATAAATGTTCTCTTACTTTAATATTTAAGTTGATCATAGCAAAAATAAGGAGAGAACGTAAGCAGGAGGTAAATGAAATGAATCATGTGGATAAAGGCAAGGCATCCACTCGCTTTGTTGTCATCGGTTTGCTGTTAGGTATTTTTATGGCAGCGATGGACAATACCATTGTTGCAACAGCGATGGGAAGCATCGTAGCAGATTTGGGCAGTTTTGATAAATTTGCTTGGGTGACGGCTTCTTATATGGTGGCAGTAATGGCGGGAATGCCGATTTACGGAAAGCTTTCTGATATGTATGGTCGAAAGCGTTTTTTTCTGTTTGGACTTATTTTCTTTTTAATTGGATCAGCGCTGTGCGGTATCGCACAAACGATGGATCAGCTCATTATTTACCGAGCCATTCAAGGGCTTGGAGGCGGTGCCCTTCTTCCAATCGCATTTACAATTATCTTTGACATCTTCCCGCCTGAAAAGCGCGGAAAAATGTCTGGTATGTTTGGAGCTGTCTTTGGTTTATCAAGTGTACTCGGACCGCTCTTAGGTGCTATTATTACGGATTCGATCGGCTGGCATTGGGTTTTCTATATTAATGTGCCGATTGGTATTGTCAGTGTCTTCTTGATCGCCAGATATTATCAGGAATCGCTTGAACATCGTAAGCAGAAAATCGACTGGTCAGGTGCTATTACACTTGTCGTTGCGGTTGTCAGCTTAATGTTCGCGCTTGAGCTTGGCGGTAAATCGTATGCTTGGGATTCGGTGCAAATCCTCACACTTTTTGCTGTGTTTCTTGTGTTCGGTACGATCTTCTTTATTGTTGAGCGTAAAGCTGAGGAACCGATTATCTCATTTTGGATGTTTAAAAATCGATTATTTGCGACATCTCAAATTTTGGCGTTTTTATATGGCGGGACATTCATTATTCTTGCTGTGTTTATTCCTATTTTCGTGCAGGCGGTGTACGGTGAATCTGCAACAAGTGCAGGGTTTATTTTAACACCGATGATGATTGGATCAGTCATTGGCAGTATGATTGGCGGAACGATGCAGACGAAAGTGCCTTTCAGACGTCTTATGACCATCTCTGTCATTTCATTTTTCGCTGGGATGCTGCTGCTTGCCAATATGTCACCAGATACAGCAAGACTGTGGCTCACACTCTTTATGATGATATCAGGCTTTGGGGTCGGGTTCAGCTTCTCCCTTCTGCCGTCAGCTTCAATGAATGATCTTGAGCCGCGCTATCGAGGCAGTGCAAACTCGACCAATTCATTTATGAGATCACTTGGGATGACGCTCGGTGTCACGATTTTCGGGACGATTCAAACCAATGTGCTGACAAATCGTTTAGCTGATGCCTTTAGCGGAATGAAAGGAGCCCCTTCTCAAATAGGCGATCCACAGGCTATTTTCCAAGAAGGTGCCCGCTCACAAATTCCGACTGATATTTTAAATAAAGTCATCGATGCAATGTCACAAAGTATTACGTATGTATTTTTGCTTGCTTTATTCCCGATTGCACTTGCGGCGATTACAGTCATATTTATGGGAAATGCACGAGTACGTACATCAAATGAAATGAAAGAAAACGAATAATGTGAAAAAGCAGAGCAATTGCAGCTCTGCTTTTTTTCTTATTGATATAGCGGATGGGCTTTGCCCTCACTGCCAACGATTCGTATTTTCGATTGGACCATGTCTTTTGCTGCTTGTTTTGCTTTTTGTAAATACATACGCGGATCTAAGCTTTCAGGTTCATTTGAGAAATGATCACGTATGGCCTCGGAGTATGCATTTTTCAATTCAGTTGAGACATTCACCTTTGCCATACCAAGTGCAACGCATCGCTTCACATCCTCATCCGGTACAGCAGAACCACCGTGGAGAACAAGTGGTACATCGACCAGGTCCGCAATTTGTTCAATGCGGGCAAAGTCAATATCCGGCACCCCTTTATAAATGCCATGGGCAGTACCAATCGCAGGCGCTAAAGTGGGCACCCCAGTTTCTTCTACAAATTGACGGCATTCTGATGGAATGGCTTTTTCAGCATCCTTTTCATCAACGACGATATCATCTTCGACACCGCCTACCTTGCCTAATTCTGCTTCAACGTTCACCCCTACTTTTAATGCGAGGTCCACAACTTCTTTTGTGCGGCGAACATTTTCTTCATATGAGTGCATAGATGCATCGATCATAACGGATGTATATCCGGCCCTGATACAGGTGAGAATCACATCAAAGTCTGTGCAGTGATCGAGGTGAAGACCGATTGGGATTTGATATTGATCAGCCGCCGCCTTCACTGTATCTGCAATCGCTTTTGCTCCAAGAGATTGAACTGTTCCAACCGTTGTTTGCAATATCACAGGTGACTTTAATTCTGCAGCAGTTTCGAGCACCCAATAGATACTGTCAAAGGAGTGTACATTGAATGCCACAATTCCGTATTTTTCTTTTTTCGCAGCCTTAAGCATTGGTGTTGTTGAAAGTAAAGGCATGATCAAACATCCTCTCTCGTTAAAATATCCGCTTCTAATACAGCAAGCATGTCTTCATTTGTTCTTGTTTCCAGCAGTTTTTGACGTTTCGTTTCATCCATTAAGCCTCGTGAAAGGGCAGAAAGAGCCTTTAAATGAGTCGTACCTGCTTCACTTTTAGGAATCAATAAGGATAAGAAGAAAAAGCAAGGCTTCCCATCAAAAGCGTCCCATTCAATGCCTGTTTCCGTGCGGACGATCACAAGTGCTGGTTTCGTGATGGCTTCTGTTTGTGTATGCGGAATGGCAAATCCATCTTGAAAACCGGTTGTACTCAGAGCTTCTCTTTCCGCTAAGCCTTTTTTGACTTCCTCTGGTGAGGTGCAAATACCTGCTTTGTAGGCAATGTCAGCAATGGCTGCGAACACGCCAGCCTGTGAAGAAGCTGTTTCGTGAAGATTCATATAGATATGTTCCATTATTTCTCTTCCTCCCTCTTAAACTGCGGGTTTGTCTATTTTTTTACGGTAAAGTCCGTATAGAATCGCACCTACAATTGATCCGATTAGTATGGAAAGCACCCATTGGAATGCACCTGTGACAACTGGAAGGACAAGGAATCCACCATGCGGAGCTGGAACCTGCACGCCAAACAAATATGTCAATATAGCAGAGATGGCGGAACCAAACATGATAATTGGCAGGACAACGACTGGGTTTTTTGCCGCAAATGGGATGGCTCCTTCTGTAATATGTGTCGCCCCCAGAATATAGTTGATTGCCCCAGCATTTCGTTCTTGTGGCGTGAAATGTTTTCGGAAAATGGTTGTAGCAATCGCAATGATAAGTGGTGGTGTGATACATGCTGCAGACACACCTGCCATAAAGTAAAGGTTGCCTTGTGCAAGTAAAGCCGTTCCTGTAACATAGGCTGCTTTGTTAAATGGTCCGCCCATATCAAATCCACACATTGCTCCCACAATTAAGCCTAAAAGCAGCGGATTTGTGGATTGTACAGATGAGAGAAAATCCATTAAGGAATTATTTAGCCCTGTGATTGGAACCAATAGCGGGGTCATGACAGCCCCAATTAAGAAAATACCGATGACAGGATAGATGAAGATCGATTTTAATCCATCAAGTGATGCTGGTAATTTTTGAAGCAAGAATTGAAGCAATAAAATGATATATCCTGCTGCAAAACCTGCGATAATACCGCCTAAGAAGCCAGCACCTCCATCATTTGCAAGGAGCCCTCCTATAAAACCGACGACCATCCCTGGGCGTCTTGCAATTGAATCAGCGATAAATGCTGCTAAAATTGGTACCATTAAGCTGAAGCCAAGTCCTCCAATGCTTTTCAAATAGGCGGCAAACGGATGATACGTTTCGTGCTGAGGATCAGCAGAGTAGATCCCGAATAGGAAGGAAATAGCTATTAAGACCCCGCCTCCAACAACAAATGGCAACATGTGTGATACACCGTTCATTAAGTGCTTATAAATAGTGTGTATCCATTTATTTGCCGACTTTTGTTGAGAGGATGAAGGAGCAGATGGTTTCTCTGTTCCAGAAGCTCTTCCTTTCACTTGATGAACGGGAGCATCTCCATTGATAATGCTCTGAATCAGCTCAGTCGGCGTGCGAATGCCTTTGGCTACAGGCACTTCAATCAGTGGCTTGCCGTGAAAACGGTCTGTATGCACATCTTTGTCGGCTGCCACAATGACTCCATCTGCTTCCATAATGTCTTGATCGGTTAAAGCGTTTTCAATTCCTACTTGACCATGCGTTTCGACTTTGATGTCGACCCCTAGTTGCTCAGCAGCGATTTTTAATGCTTCAGCTGCCATAAATGTGTGTGCAATGCCTGTTGGACAGCCGGTTGCAGCGACAATTTTTTTACGGCTCATGTGTATTCCCCCTTATATTTTCTGTATGTGTACTTGCTCAATCAATGAATCAATGTCATGTAAATCACTTAAGCCTTTCGAAAATGCGGTAGAGGCTCCTGTTGCAATGCCGTATCGTAAGCATTCTTCAGGTGAATGTCCTTCAAGCTGTTTACTAAGAAAAGCTGCAAGCATCGCATCTCCAGAGCAAGCTGTATTTACTACAATGCCTGTCGGTGCGTTTCCTTTTAAGACGGCGTTTTTCGTAATGAACAAAGCCCCTTCTCCCCCGCGGGAAATAAGCACTTGCTCTGCACCCATCTCAATAAGCTTTTCTCCTGATTGAATGAGTTCTTTTTCTGACAGAGGATGTGTTTTGCCGAAAAAAGCAGCAATTTCTTCTTCATTTGGTTTTAATAAATACGGCTTGTATTGAAGCGTCTCAAGAACCGCTGCAGAGCTTGTGTCTAAAATGAACTTGACCTTCTGTTGATGGCAAATAGCTGCTACTTCTGAAAAAATGCTGGCAGGAACACCTTTTGGTAAACTGCCTGACATGATAAGGATGCCCCCCTGCGGGATAGCTGCAATTTTCTCACGAAAGGCGTGAAGCGCTTTTTCTTCAATCGCAGGGCCCTGGTTCACGAGCTTGTATTCTTCTGTCGTATTAATAAAAACATTAATGCGTGTAATTCCCTCAACCGAGATAAAATCGGTCTGAATAGAGAGATCCTTTAAGGATTGTTCAATATAAGAGCCTGAAAACCCAGCGATAAACCCTAATGCAGTGCTGGTGAAGCCATATTTCTTTAGCATAATCGACACGTTCACGCCTTTTCCATTCGGCTGATAATCTTCATCTTCCGTACGGTTGACTGCATTTGCCCGTATTTCTTTTAATGCAATATATAGGTCAATAGCAGGATTTAAGGTGCAGGTATAAATCAATTGGTTTCACCTTCTTTCTTTTCTCTAAAGAAAGTATCTCATACGATTCAGTGAAAATGTTTTCAGAATGTGTAAAGGTTTTCATGAGAAAAAGCCTTCCAGATCAAAGTCTCGAAGGCTTTCTTATTGGTTATTTCATTCGGATCACATAGGCATCGAGTAAAATGCGGGCAATGACATGGAGAGACAGGCGGGATCTGACTTCATAATCTGGGAAGAAAGATTGTTCCCCTTTATATCCGACTAGTGTCATATCTGATATTTTGCTTAATGTAGAATCAATTCTTGTCGTGACAGTTATAGTTGTGACTTGCTTCATGCTGAGGTTTTGACAAGCTTCAACGAGCTCAGCTGTTTCGCCATTTAATGAAACAAAGATGGCAAGCTCACTTTTTTCAATGTCTCGCGATTTCAGCCGAATGATATTTGGATCGTCGTGTACTTCACATGTTTTCCCGATGAGCTGTAATTTAATGGTCATCTCTTTGGCGATCATTTCTGAGAAGCCTCTGCCGAAAATATAAATTTTGTCTGCATTATGTATTTTTTGAACGGCATCTTCAATTTGTCCAATACTTTGCAGCTGGATCGTCTTTAAAACCTCTTCTTCATTTTTCCGAATCGCTAGTTTGATGTCTTCATCAATATTCTTGAGCTGGTCGCTTGCATCTGTCATTTTCTTTTCTTGTTTCAATCGATATTTAAAGGATGTATAGCCATTATAACCAATTTTTTTCATCAGTCTGACAATTGTGGCTGTCGATACATTGGCTCTTTCGCTTAAAGTGACAATGGATAAGGTGGAGATATCCTCTAAATGCTGGTGAATATAATTGAGTAAATAACGCTCTGTTTCACTTAACGTTTGATATACATCGCTTGGGATGTTAAATAATGATTCGTTCAATTCGATTCCCCCTTACTCATTTCATACTATAATTAAATGCCCAATAAAAACAAGATGATTCTTTTGTCATGTATTTAGGTGAAAGGCGAAAATGAGTGAAATTTTATTTTTGACATAAACTAAGGAAATGTGAAAGGAGCTGATCCGTATGCTTCATCTTTTGTTTTATCTGATCCTTCTCTATGTCGTTTATGTCTTTTTGACCGCATTTGTTTTGTTTTATTTACCGATTCAAAAAACATGCAAAGAACATTGTGTCTATAAAGCCTCTTCCATCTCAGGAGACGATCAGGGCACAAATCAAGTGATGCTTCTTGACGATGGATTTGAGTCTGGCCAGGCCAGAATTCAAATGATTCGTGAGGCAAAGAGGATGATCCGTCTTAGTTATTACTCCATTCAAAAGGGAAAAACAGCCGAATGGGTACTAGGTGCTTTGATTGAAGCAGCTGATCGAGGGGTGAAAGTTCAGCTACTTTTAGATGGCATCTGCCACAGTTTGCGTGGACCGCTGAAGAATTTACGGTATGCCGTGGCAAATCACCCGAACATGGCCATTCGTTTTTATGAGCCCTTTCGGTTATTTAAGCCATGGACGTGGCATAACCGCCTTCATGATAAGCTGCTGCTGGCAGATGGCCGAGTAGTTGTCATGGGCGGAAGAAATATCGGTGATAAATACTTTGCAGATCAGCCGCCGAAAGACTTTGCATTTGACCGCGATGTGCTGCTTTATAACGACAAAAAAGGAAAAGTATTAGATGAAATGGAGCAATATTTCGTTTATTTATGGAATCATAACTTTACGAAAAAAACAAAAGCCGTGTTCTCCAAGCAAAAAGCAAAAAAAGGCTTAAAACTAAGAAAGAAACTGCTTAGATCCTATCAGGAGGCAGTGCGTACGAAAGAACCTTTTGTGGTGTCTTCCTTTAATTGGGCAGCAGATACCACCCCAGTAAAACAGATTGCATTTTTTACAAATCCAGTGGAGCGTTTCAATAAGCGTCCTCTTGTACTGAAAAAATTAAACGATCTTGCTCACCGGGCAAAGCGTTCTGTGCTCATACAGACGCCTTATATTATCCCGACACGACCAATGAAGGACGACCTCACTCCATTAGCTAGCGAGATTCAAACAACAGTTGTCACGAATTCTCTGGCAGCCACGCCAAATCCTTTAGCTTTTGCAGGCTATTTAAGCACGAAAAAGGAACTGATGAAAACAGGCGTTCATTTGTACGAATATGAAGGTCCGTATTCCATTCATGCGAAATCGATGGTCATTGATGATTATTTAAGTATTATTGGGACATATAATTTAGATGCGAGGTCTAGTTTTTTAAATACAGAGTCGATTTTGGTCATTGATAGTGCCCCGTTTGCGCTATCACTTACTCAGGCAATCGAACGTAAAATCGCCTATAGTATTCTCGTCGCGAAGGACAAAGCACCCTATAAAGCGGACGGCTATGGGCAGAAAAAAAAGCCTTTGATGAAAAGGCTCCTTTTAAATGGTTTATCCGCGATAACCGTTTTATGGCGGCGGTTGATCTAAAGGGCAGCTACTCTTGTGGCAGCCCTTTTTCTTTTGATTGCTCTTCTTCTGCTGGTTCCAATTTGGTCAATTTAAACACCAAGATCCCTGCAACAATCACAATGACACCTAATAGTTTTGCGGGAGAAAATTCCACTTTCTCTAACCCAAGCCAGCCAAGCGAATCAAACAAAAGCGCGCAGCCAAGCTGTGAAATTAGGACAATTGAGATTCCATAAGTCGGACCAAGACGTTTGATTGCTTGAACGAGGCAGATGACCACCCCTACTCCAATGGCTCCGCTAATCCAGTACCACGCTTCCATATGTCTTAATTGAAACATGCCGGTTCCTTCTAGCAAAAGACCCATCAAAAGTGAAGCAATAAAGCCCATACCTAGAACGAGAGTGGTTGTTGACCAAGAGCCTGTCTGCTCATTGACCTTACTGTTAAAAATGGTTTGTAAGCTGACGAGTGCGCCAGCCGCGATGGCTAATCCTATTCCTATGATCATGTCTGAATCCCTTCATTTCTTCTATTCATAAATGTTGTGCTCGGCTATTTCTAAGAGCCCTTTCCGGTCAAGAATCGTAATCTCGCCTCTTTGCCTCTCTATCAGCCCTTTTTCACAGAATTGCTGAATCACCCGGTTAATATGACGGTAGCTTGTACCAATTAAGCTCGCCGCATCAGTAAGACGAAGTGCGCTCGCGCTGTTATCACCTGTTAATACAGACAATAAGTAGCTTGCGAGCCTGACCTCTACAGGATATAAAAGGTGGAAGCTCAAATCGTTTGATTTCGTATAAAATTTGTTTGTAATCCCTTTTAATAAAAAGGTTAATATGCGGGGGTCATCCTTTGCATATCGCATGAGTGCTTGATGAGAAATCCTTAGCATATGTACTTCTGTGACAGCCTCCACTGTATTGACCATATCTGTCTGCTGAACGTATTCAATATCTCCAATGGCTTCAAGAGGATGTTTAAAACAAAGAATAAAGGTCTTCCCTTCCTTTGTGGTGGTGAAAATCTTTAATTTCCCTTTTACTAACAAGTACAAGTGCTCCCTCTGATCTCCCTTTGAACAAATCAGCTCACCTTGCTCATAGCGCCATAAGCTGACATGTGATATGAGTTTCTGATGAAAGACGTTTTCTAATTGATGTGCCTTGAGATAAGAAGAAAATAGACATTCATCATGAATCTCTTCCATCTCACGCCCTCCTTTATAGCTTTAAAATGATTACACCCGCGATCATCAATAGAATTCCTGCATAATGCGGCCATTTCATTTTCTTCTTCTGTACACCAAACCATCCTTTTGCATCGATTGCAAAGGTAAATGCCAGCTGTGCAATGAGTAAAGCAGCGATGGTCAGTGTGACACCGATCATTTGAATCGCAGTGACTTCATTAAAAATAATAATGGCTGCAAATGCGCCGCCTACTAAATAAAGCGGCTGCACCTTTCGATATTCTCGAACGTGTCCGTCACGTACGATTAGTAAAATGATAAGTGCGATAACAAAACCGGTCAGCTGCGTGATGGTTGCCGCCTGCCATGTCCCGATATCCTGGCTGATTCTTGCGTTTGCTACGCCTTGCAGTGTAATACAAGCGCCTCCTAATAAAGCGAAAATAACACCTTTCATTCGTTCAAATGCTCCTTCTTTTTTCAGTCTAGTTCCATTAAATGATAGATGCCCTGATGTTGAAAAGGACATATGTCCCACTTTGCGTATTATATCAGAAACTTTTTCTTTTACAGTTTCATCGTTTTAGATTTTTCACAGTGGGTAGAGTTTTATATCACCTGAAAACAGAATATTGAATGGAATCACATATAAAAAGGAGACATGTTAGAATGAGAAATCAAGAGAAACATTTTATTAACGGAGAATGGATCGCATCAACAGGAAACGAAACGACAGAGGTTATCAATCCTGCTACAGAGGAAGTCATTGGCACCATTAGTTTAGGTACAAAAGAAGATTTAGATAAGGCAGTCAAAGCTGCTCGTGCCGCCTTCCCTTCTTTCTCAAAAACATCTCGAAATGAACGCGTAAAGATGCTGGAAAACATTGTGCGCGGCTACGAAAAACGTAAGGATGAACTGATTGAGATCATGACACAAGAGCTCGGTGCACCGCTGAAAGTATCAGAAGAGGTTCATTACAAAATGGGACATGAACATTTTTCTAAAGCAGCGGAAGCACTTAAATCTTATACATTTACTGAGGACCGCGGCGGGCATACCATTATAAAAGAAGCGATTGGTGTCAGCGGATTGATTACACCTTGGAATTTCCCAACGAATCAAACATCACTTAAAATCGCAGGTGCCATTGCAGCAGGTTCACCAGTTGTCTTAAAGCCTGCGGAAATTACACCTTTTGCCGCAATGATTCTTGCAGACATCATTGATGAAGCAGGCGTACCAAAAGGAGTCTTCAACCTAGTAAACGGAACTGGTGACGTCATTGGTGACGGCATTAGCTCACATCCTGATATTGACTTTGTTTCATTTACTGGATCAGGTGCTGTTGGCTCTAAAATAATGGAGAACGCTGCAGACAATATTAAGAAAGTGGCTCTTGAGCTTGGCGGGAAATCCCCTCTTATCGTCTTAGATGATGCAGATGTGGATGAGGCAGCCGAAACAGCCGTTCATCATATTGCGATGAATACAGGCCAAGTGTGTTCCGCAGCCACACGTGTGCTAATTCCAGAATCAATGAAAGACGCATTTGAAAAAGCGCTGCTGAATGCCCTGCCGAAGTTTACAGTTGGTGATCCGCGAGAAGATCACGCCACTGGCCCGCTTGTCTCCAAAAAGCAATGGGATACCGTGCAGTCTTATATTGAAAAAGGTATTGAAGAAGGTGCTAATCTGCTTGCTGGGGGAACTGGGAAGCCGGACGGTCTAGACAAAGGATATTTCGCCAAGCATACTATTTTCACAAATGTGAAAAATGATATGACCATTGCACAAGAGGAAATATTCGGACCCGTCATGAGTGTGATCACATATCAAGACCTTGATCATGCCCTTGAGATTGCCAATGATACAGTGTACGGTCTTGCTGGGTATGTGGTTGGAAAAGATGAAAAAACATTAAAATATGTAGCTGAACATATTCGTGCTGGTCAAATTACCATTAACAATGCCGAAACAGATTACTTTGCCCCGTTTGGCGGCTTTAAGCAATCTGGTATCGGAAGAGAATGGGGCGACTTCGGAATCGAGGAATATTTAGAAGTGAAAGCTGTGATGGGACTTCCAACAGCATAATTTGAGAAAGGAGAAAAACCTTAGGGTTTTTCTCTTTTTTCATGATAGAAAGAATCTGCCCCTGCTCCCCTACTTATCCATTATGATGTGATATTTTTTGACCGTTGCTTTAGGAGGAGCCGATTCTTGTAATTCATCAAACCAAACCTCAATCGTTTGACCCTGTGACAGCTTTTTAGAATCTACTTTCGTTAAGTCGATTATGATAAGATCGTCTTTATACTTATCAATAAGAAGTTGTGTATTCAATGAATCATCGCTTTTTAGAGGCGTTCTATTATTTATAAGAAGTAAATTTGTATCCCCTTTACTTAGCAGTACGCCTTTTTTTGAAAAAGATGTTGTTGTTTTATTCTTATTGTATGAATCCTTTATATTGCCCTTTGGAGAATTGCACGCTGCTAATAAAATGAGAACAATCAAGAAGACAAGCCGAAAACATTTTCTGTTTTTAAATTTTAGCTGCATCAATTTTCATACACCCCTTTTCAATTCCTTACGATTGCTTCTTCATTCAAAACGGCCCCATTTTTCTTAAGGTGCTTTATACAGATAAGCGATTCATCTTCAAGTTCCTTCACTTTGCAAAGGTATTAGAAATCTTAATCATGACAATCAATATTATATATTTTACTTAATGGCAAACTTTCGGTAAAGTTCAAATTGAACCTATATATATAATTCCTATCGAATTAATCTATGTTTATATTCCTTGTGAGGTGGATATCGTTGCAACTTCATGTATTGAACAGTCCGTTTAGTCAGCAGCAGGCAGAGCTGCTTAATCAGCTGCTTCCGACTTTAACAGATCAGCAAAAAATTTGGCTTACCGGTTATTTATCAGCACAGGCAGCTTTAACCGGATTAGAAAATACTGCCCAACCCCCTTCTCCTTCTGCTGCAGCACCAGCGCAGCCTGTCAGCAAAGATGTGACCGTGCTTTATGGCTCGCAAACAGGCAATTCTGAAGGGTTAGCAAAAAAGACAGCGCAGCATCTTGAAGAGAAAGGTTTTCAAGTGACGCTCTCTTCTATGTCAGATTTTAAACCAAATAGTCTGAAAAAAATAAACAATTTACTGATCATTGTGAGCACACATGGTGAGGGAGATCCGCCTGATAATGCCCTTTCTTTCCATGAATATGTTCACGGCAGACGTGCTCCAAAGCTCGATCATTTAAGCTTTTCTGTCCTTTCACTTGGCGACAGCTCTTACGAATTCTTCTGTCAAACAGGTAAAGAATTTGATGAGCGTTTAAAAGAGCTTGGCGGAACGCGTCTTGTCGATCGAGTGGACTGTGACCTTGATTATGATGAGCCGTTTTTTGAATGGCTTCAAGGAGTGGCATCTTCACTTAGTGAAGGCGGAGCCGCAGCAACCCCGCAGGAATCAGCGGAAGCAAACACTCAAACCGCTGCATCTGAATACTCAAGAACAAATCCTTTTTATGCTGAAGTGCTTGAAAATATCAACCTAAATGGCCGCGGCTCTAACAAAGAAACCCGTCATTTGGAGCTTTCTCTTGAAGGATCAGGACTTGTTTATGAGCCAGGTGACAGCCTTGGTATTTATCCAACAAATGATCCTGCGCTTGTTGATGAACTGATCACAACATGTGGATGGAATGCAGAGGAAACCGTCACCGTTCATAAAAACGGCGACACGCTTCCTTTAAAAGAAGCACTCACCTCTCATTTTGAGATTACCGTATTAACAAAACCTCTTCTTCAAAAGATGTCGTCCTTTACAAAAAGCGAAGCCTTGCAGGCCCTTTTAGAAGAAGGAAGCGAAGAAAAATTAAAAGCGTATATAGCAGGAAGAGATTTAGTAGATGCTGCGCGTGATTTCGGTCCTTTTGAAGGAACAGCGGCAGACTTCACTGCGATTTTAAGAAAAATTCCTGCACGCCTTTATTCCATTGCAAGCAGCCTTAAAGCAAATGAAGAAGAAGTTCATTTGACGATCGGTGCTGTGAGATATGATGCTCACGGAAGAGAACGTCAAGGTGTCTGCTCAATCTTATGTGCGGAGCGCTTAGAGCCAGGTGATAAGCTGCCTGTTTATATCCAGCACAATCAAAACTTTAAGCTTCCTGAAAACCATGATGCACCGATCATTATGGTGGGACCAGGCACAGGTATCGCCCCTTTCCGTTCATTTATGCAGGAGCGTGAGGAAGTTGGTGCAGATGGAAAGTCATGGTTGTTCTTCGGTGATCAGCACTTTGTGACGGATTTCTTATATCAAACCGAATGGCAAAAGTGGTTAAAAGATGGTGTGTTAACGAAAATGGATGTGGCTTTTTCAAGAGATTCAGAGGAAAAAGTATATGTCCAGCACCAAATGAAGAAACAAAGTAAAGAATTATTCGAATGGCTGGAACAAGGTGCCTATGTATATGTCTGCGGAGATGAAAAACATATGGCGCATGATGTTCATGATACCCTTCTATCAATCATCCAAGAAGAAGGTGCGATGAGCAAAGAGAAAGCAGAAAGCTATCTAGCCAACTTGCAGCAGCAAAAACGCTATCAGCGTGACGTATATTGATTGAATGCTTGAGAGAAAGGAGCTTTTACTTACATGGTGAAGACAGCATTAACAGCGCCGGATGGACCTCCGAGCGACGTAGAGGAAATCAAAGAAAAAAGTGATTATTTACGGGGTACATTAAAAGAAGTGATGCTTGATCCGATTTCAGCGGGTATTCCTGATGATGACAACCGCCTGATGAAGCATCACGGCAGTTATTTACAGGATGATCGTGACCTGAGAAATGAACGGCAAAAACAAAAGCTTGAGCCTGCTTATCAATTTATGCTGCGTGTCCGCCTCCCTGGCGGAATCGCCACATCCAAGCAGTGGCTAGTGATGGATGAGCTTGCTCATCAATATGGAAACGGTACGTTAAAGCTGACAACTCGTGAAACCTTTCAGCTTCACGGTATTTTAAAATGGAACATGAAAAAGACCATTCAAGACATCCACTCTACTATGCTTGATACAATCGCTGCTTGCGGCGATGTGAACCGTAATGTCATGTGTACGTCAAATCCCTATCAATCAGAAGTACACCATGACGTATACGAGCTCGCCAAAAAATTAAGTGATGACCTGCTTCCGCAAACAAGAGCATATCATGAAATTTGGCTTGATGAGGAAAAAGTAGCGGCAACGCCTGATACAGAGGTTGAGCCGATGTATGGTCCGCTTTATCTGCCAAGAAAATTCAAGATTGGTGTGGCGGTCCCTCCTGCTAACGATATTGATGTCTTTTCGCAGGATTTAGGCTTCATTGCGATTATTGAAAATGATCAATTAGTCGGCTTTAATGTCGCGATTGGCGGCGGAATGGGCATGACGCATGGTGATACAGCGACCTATCCTCAGCTTGCAAAAGTGATTGGCTTTTGTACACCGGAACAAGTTGTAGAGATTGCCAAACAAGTGATCACTATTCAACGTGACTACGGAAACCGTTCGGTGAGAAAAAATGCCCGCTTTAAATATACAGTGGACCGTCTCGGTCTTGAGAATGTAAAAGAAGAGCTTGAACGCCGCCTAGGGTTCACCCTTTTAGACGCAAGAGATTATCACTTTGATCATAACGGTGACCGCTATGGCTGGGTAAAAGGCATCAATGGCAGATGGCATTATACGATGTTTGTAGAAGGCGGCCGCATCACGGATTACGATGACTACCCGCTGATGACAGGCATTCGTGAAATCGCGAAGATTCATACAGGTGACTTCCGCTTAACAGCGAATCAAAATTTAATGATTGGAAATGTCACAACGCATAAAAAGAAACAAATCGAGCAGCTCATTCAGAAGTTCGGTTTATCAGCTGGCCAGCAGCACTCGGCACTGCGACGCAGTTCAATGGCCTGTGTTTCTCTTCCAACATGCGGCTTAGCGATGGCAGAAGCAGAACGCTACCTCCCGCGCTTGATTGACAAAATTGAAGAGATTGTCGAAGAAAACGGCTTAAGTGATAAAGAAATCACGATTCGTATGACTGGATGTCCAAATGGATGCGCCCGTCATGCACTAGGTGAAATTGGCTTTATCGGGAAATCACCTGGCAAATACAATATGTATCTTGGCGCTGCTTTCGATGGCAGCAGATTAAGTAAACTGTACCGAGAAAATGTTGGAGAAGAAGACATTTTAAACGAGCTTGGCTCTCTTCTCCCCCGCTATGCCAAAGAACGTGAAGAGGATGAACATTTCGGTGATTTTGTGATTCGGGCAGGAATTGTAAAAGCAACAACAGATGGCACGAATTTTCATGTGCAATAAAAAAGACAGGGAACTCTCCTGTCTTTTTTTATATACTTTGTTTCCTTTTCAAGTATTCGCAAATGCTTTTGTACACCTTCGGATTGTCTAAAGAAGATAGATCGGGTGAAGGCAGCTGCTCATACGCGCCTTTTAATAAACGCCGGACGATTTTTCCGTTTCTTGTTTTCGGTAAAGCTGAAATGAGATGAATTTCCTTTGGAGTGAGCGCTTTCCCCGCATATGAACCAACATGAGTTTTAAGCTCTGAAATGAGTGCTGCTTCTTCGAAAGACTGTAAACTGGCTACAACGAAACAAACAAGTGCTTCTCCCTTCACCTCATCCTTGACTCCAATCACAGCAGCCTCATGTACGGCTGGATGCCCGACAAGAATGGATTCAATTTCAGCTGGACCGATGCGTTTTCCGGCTGTATTAATGACATCATCCGATCTGCCCGTGATATGGAATGCGCCATCCTCTGATTGCATCACCCAATCACCGTGTGTCCACACCCCATCAAATCGTTTGAAATATGTGTCTTCATATCGCTCCGGATCTTTCCAAAATCCACATGTCATACCGACCCATGGCTTTTTCACAACAAGCTCACCTACCTCATTCATCACGCTCTGTCCTGCCTCATTAAACACATCTGCCGCCATTCCTAAGATTGCCGCATTAAAAAGGATCGGTTTGATTGGACGAAGCAGCGTACTTCCTACAATACCGCCAGAAACCTCTGTTCCCCCTGAGTAATTTAAGATCGGAATGTGCTTTTGACCAATTGTGTCAAAAAGCCATTGCCATGGTGCTTCATTCCACGGTTCACCTGTAGAAATGATGGCTTTGACATGCGGTAGCTCAATGTCTGCAAGGTTTTGCTGCATTGCAGATCGAACAAAAGTAGGTGAAAGTCCAAAATGAGTGACTTTTTGCTCGTGGATGAATGACCAAAGGTGCTGTTCATCTGGATAATCGGGAGCGCCGTCATATAAAACAATTGTAGCTCCATTGATCAAACCGCCAAAGACGAGAAATGGCCCCATCATCCATCCCATGTCTGTGAGCCAAAACAAGCGGTCTCCTTTTGCAACATCCATACAAAGACCAGCATCAAAAGCCGATTTTACAGGAAAGCCTGCGTGGGTATGAACAGCCCCTTTTGGTGTACCGGTTGTTCCAGACGTGTATAAGATCATAAGAGGATCTTCATTTGAAAGATAAGTCGTTTCACTCATTGGTTCTTCTTTTAACAAATCGTTTAGCTTGATATCCTCTTTATATCCAGTTGGAGAGGAAGCGTGTACAATGACTGTTTTGACGGTCTTGGTTTTGTCGATCGCTTCTGCCGCGCATTCACGCATGTTGATCGTTTTTCCCCTGCGCGTCACGCTTGAGCCTGTGACAACAATGCTTGCCCCCGATGCACGAATACGTACGGCAAGAGGCTCGCTTCCATAGCCAGAAAAAACTGGGCTAAAGATGACACCAATCTTTGCAAAGGCAAGCATGACGGCAGCTGTTTCCGGAAGCATCGGCATATAAATGACCGCCACATCCCCTTTTTGAATTCCCTTCTTCAAAAAACCAGCAGCGAGACGATTGACCTTTTCCTGAAGTTCGAGAAACGTCCATCTTCTTTCTTCTCCCGCTTCATTTCTCCAAATCAGGGCTGGTTGATGCTGGGTTTCTTCATTCTCTGCCCATTTGTCAACAGCCGTTTCGACCACGTTGAGCCAGCCGCCTTTATACCAATTGGGCCACATGAATGAATCTTGGCCTAAAACGGCTTCATACGGCTCCTTCCACACGATACCGACCGCCTTTTCAGCTTCTCTCCAAAACCAATCGGTATGGTCGATACTAGCTTGATAGAACGCATCGTAAGTAGAAAAACCAAGTGAATGCATCCATTTGTAAAGACGTGTTTGTTTGATCATCTGCTCCTCGGGGATCCACGCTGGTTTTTGGTTCATCATGAGGCCGCCCCCCTTTAGACCGGATAAACCGGGTGTTTTCGTCTTGTAAATGTCATCTCTTTTGAGGTATAGGCTTGTAATCTATGACAAAGCTCATCTCGCAAATGGTCAAATGGGATGACACCATCGACAATCATTTCTGAGGCAAGCTCATATATATTCATATCTTCCTGGTATTCCTTGCGTTTCTCTTGTATAAATGCCGCCCTCTCTTCTACAGGCAGTTCAGCAATTTTATTCGCATAGACCGCATTTACAGCGGCTTCTGGCCCCATGACAGCAATTTGTGCTGATGGAAGTGCGAGACAGCAGTCCGGTTCAAAGGCTGGTCCTGCCATTGCATATAAACCTGCACCATATGCTTTACGAACAATGACGGATATTTTCGGAACGGTTGCCTCTGACATGGCGGAGATCATTTTCGCCCCATGCCTAATAATACCTGCTTGTTCCACTTTTGTTCCGATCATAAACCCCGGTATATCCGCAAGAAAAAGGAGCGGAATATGAAAGGCGTCACATAGCTGAATAAACTTGGCGGCTTTGTCAGCTGAGTCATGGAATAATACGCCGCCTTTTACCCTAGGCTGGTTGGCAATAAGACCAACAGGCTGACCATTCATACGGCCAAATCCTGTGATCAGCTCTGCGGCAAATAGCTTTTTGATTTCAAAAAATGATCCTTCATCAATGAGTAAATCAATAAGCTGATACATATCAAAAGGGGTATTCTGCCCTTTAGGGATGAGATCTTGAATGGTAATCTCTGATGGTTTAGGTGCTTTTGCGGCTGTTCGTTTTGGTTTTTCTGTATAATTGGCAGGCATGTAAGTTAAATAGGTGCGAGCGATTTGAATGGCTTCTTCTTCTGTTTTTGCTAAAATATCGCCGCATCCAGAAATGCTGCAATGCATTTTCGCCCCGCCCATTTCTTCAAGTGATACTTTCTCTCCAATCACCATTTCGGCCATTCGCGGTGAGCCTAAATACATTGAGGCATTCCCTTCGACCATGACGACGATGTCACAAAAAGCAGGAATGTAAGCACCTCCGGCTGCAGAAGGACCAAATAGTAAACAAATTTGCGGAATACGTCCAGACAGCTTTACCTGGTTATAAAAAATGCGGCCTGCCCCTCTTCTGCCTGGAAACATGGCGATTTGATCGGTGATTCTAGCACCCGCAGAGTCGACTAAATACAGCATCGGACAGTTGAGTTTTTCGGCTGTTTCTTGGATTCTAATGATTTTTTCTACCGTTTTGACGCCCCATGATCCTGCTTTGACGGTAGAATCATTTGCCATGACGCAAACCGTCTGCCCATTCATCCGCCCCGTCCCTGTGACTACACCATCTGCTGGTAAATGTGCATCTTGACACTCGGCAAACATGGCATCCTCAATGAAAGAATCCTCATCCAATAACAACTGAAGGCGGTCACGGACGAACAATTTTCCTTTTTCTTTGTTTTTTTGATGGTATCGCTCGGCCCCGCCTTTCAGAATCTGCTGTTTTTTCTTTTCATATTCTTCAATCATACCCATTCCCCTTTCTTGCTACCTGCCTCTGTATTGAGGCGTGCGTTTTTCTTGGAAGGCTTGAAGACCTTCCGTTCGATCTTCTGTATCAATGAGTCGTAGATAGGCTTCGTATTCCTTCGTTAGACCTGTATGCAAATCGTGATCAAGGCTTGAATGAATCGCTTGCTTCGCTTCTTTTAAGGCAAGCGGACCATTTTTGATGATTTGTTTTGCAAGAGAGATGGCATCGTTCATAAGAGAATCTGCTACAGAAATATGCTCAATCAGCCCGATTTGAATGGCTTCTTCTGCTTGTAATGATGCGCCTGTGAAAATAAGTTCTTTTGCTTTACCGAGTCCAATGAGGCGCGGAAGCCGCTGCGTCCCTCCGGCTCCTGGTATGATAGCTAGTCCTGTTTCCGGCAGGCCGAGTCTTGCTCCGACTCGTGCGATGCGGAGATCACAAGCGAGCGCGAGCTCAAGTCCTCCACCAAGTGCGTGTCCGTTCATCACTGCAATGACAGGTACAGGAATGGATTCAACCTCGATAAAGGTTTGCTGAATTGCAAGAACAGCGCCTTTTGCTTCTGCTTCTGTCATCAATCGTCGTTCTTTTAAATCTGCACCAGCGCAAAAGACTTTTGAACCGGCTCCTGTAATGAGCAGACAGCGGATGCTTTCATCGTGTTTGATTTCTTGAATGATTTGATTGATCTCCTCGAGCATTGTAGAGGATAGGGAATTCGCTTGTTCTGGCCTGTTTAAGGTCATAATGCCGATCTGTTCATCTTGTATTGAAAAATGGACCAATGATGTCATGTTATTCATCCTTTATGAAGTAGTCTAAGAGTGAAAAGCGCGTAAACAGTGACTAGGCAGGGTTCGGTCTACTTTTGCTTCAATCCATTCTGCCGCTTGAATTAATGCAGGAAGGTGAATATTTGTCTCAATTCCTAGTTTTTGAAGCATATGCACCACATCTTCTGTCGCCACATTTCCGCTGGAGCCAGGTGCATAGGGACATCCGCCAAGCCCCCCGCTGGAGGCGTCAAATATCGTGATTCCGGCTTTTAATGCCGTATAAATATTGGCAAGAGCCATCCCCTTCGTATCATGAAAATGAAGAGCGATTTTATCAGCAGGAAAACGTTCAAGTAAAATGTCTAAGCGCCTTTCTACTTGTAGCGGATGGGCTTCACCGATGGTGTCACCGAGCGATATTTCATCAATGCCATAAGAAAGCAAAATATCCGTTAATCGCAGGACTTGATCCATTGGTACTTGTTTTTCATACGGGCAGCCAAACACGGTGGAAATATACGCGCGTGTCCTTTTTCCTGCTGCTTTTAAATCAGCTGTCATTTGTTTGATGACAGGAAGTGTTTCGTGGATGGATTGATTCATATTTTTCTTGTTATGTGTTTCACTCGAAGAGATAAACATAGCGCCTGTGTCAAGATTGGCTTCAAAAAAATGAGCTAAGCCTTTTTCATTGGGAATGAGTGCTGCATAGGTGATGTCGTCTTTTTGGTTTAAGGATTGGGTGAGTTCTTTGGCATCTTTTAAGGCTGGAACCCATTTAGGATGAACAAATGATGTGACTTCAATATAAGGGAGCTGGGCTGCTGTGAGCAGATCTATCCACGTTCGCTTCTCGCTTGTGTCCAGCCAGACTGCTTCATTTTGCAGTCCGTCCCGCGGGCCGACCTCCCTGATAAGCACACTCTTTGGTAATGCCATCTGGCTCCCTCCTATTCTGTTAGTTCTAAAAGAACCTCTCCTTCATCGACAAATTCCCCCTCTGCTTTATGCACTTTGCGGATGATCCCGGCCTCTTCAGCAACGATCGGAATTTCCATTTTCATTGATTCTAAGATGGCAACCTCCTGTCCTTTTTGCACTTCATCGCCTTGTTTCACAAGAAGCTTCCACAAGTTTCCGGCCATTTGAATCGTGACAGTTTTCATGAACGGTTTCCCTCCCTTTTTTTCATGAGAAAATCGGTTGTGATGCTACCTTGTAAGAAGGCAGAAGATCCGGCCATTTCCCTTAAAAGCGGTAAGTTGGTTTTGATCCCTTCTATTTCATATGCTTGTAATGCCCCTTTTAATCGTTCTATTGCAAGTTTTCGTGTATCACCGTAAACGATCATTTTCGCAATCATTGGATCGTAAAAAGGGGTTATAATGCTTCCCTTTGTCACACTTGACTCATGACGGATATACGGAGCTTCAGGCGTAGAAAGCCGAGTGATCGTTCCTGGTGAAGGATAAAAGGTGACGGGATCTTCCGCATAAATTCTAACCTCGATGGCATGCCCGATTTGATGAATATCCTCCTGATTAAAGGAAAGCGGCTCACATGCAGCGATTTTCAGCTGCTCCTCAACAAGGTCAATACCTGTAATTTCTTCTGTGACAGGGTGCTCTACTTGTAATCTTGTGTTCATTTCTAGGAAATAAAATTGTTGATGCTGATCGACTAAGCATTCAATCGTCCCTGCATTTTCATACCCAATCGCTTTGGCTGCTTTGACGGCCATCTCCCCCATTTGACGTCTCACCGGTTCATCGAGACAGGCGGCTGGCGCTTCTTCAATGATTTTTTGATGTCTCCGCTGGAGTGAACAGTCGCGCTCAAATAAGTAAACCCCATGACCGAAGGAATCAAAAAGGACCTGGATTTCAATGTGCCGCGCGTTTTCAATGACCTTTTCCATATACAGCGTCCCATCGTTGAAAAAGCTTTGTGCTCTTTTTTGATTCCCTTCAAAAGCCCTGTACAGCTCATCGTCATTTTGCACGAGCTGCATACCAATTCCTCCACCCCCGCTTGATGCCTTGAGCATGATCGGATAACCGAGTGACTGCGCTTGACTCACTCCTTCTTCTGCATCATGCAGCGGAGCTGAAACGCCTGGTACAATGGGGATCCCTGCTTGAGCCATCGTTTTTCTTGCTTCAATTTTATTCCCCATTCGCTGAATGACTTGTGCGGATGGCCCAATAAAGGCAATACCTTCGCTGCGACAGCGTTCTGCAAAGGCCGCATTTTCTGATAAGAGGCCATATCCTGGGTGAATAGCATCTGTATTTGTCTGCTTGGCTACCCTAATGATGGCTTCCATGTTTAAATAGCTTTCAGATACTTTCGCGCCTCCAATCAGATAGGCGCTGTCTGCTTCTTGCACATGAAGTGCATGCTGATCTGCTTCTGAATAAACGGCAACGGTGTGGATCCCGAGCCTTTTACATGTTCGAATAATTCGCCTGGCAATTTCGCCTCGATTGGCAATCAGTACTTTTTGAAACATCGCTGCCTTCACTCCTTTATTAGATCAAGCGCCTGTTTTTTCAGACGAAATTTTTGAATCTTCCCTGATGCGGTCATCGGATACTCGTCAGTGATGAAAAAATATTTAGGAATTTTGTAGCGCGCCATTTGCGACTGACAATAGCTGGTGAGTGTCTCAATCGTCACCGCTCTACCTTGCTTGAGCCGAATGAATGCGGCGGCTTCCTCTCCATACGTCTCGTCAGGTATACCAACAACCTGTGCATCAAGAATGTCCGGATGAGTATAAAGAACGTCCTCAATCTCTTTTGGGTATACATTCTCCCCGCCTCTAATGATCATATCTTTCAGCCGTCCTGTGATTTTCACATAGCCGTCCTCATCCATCTCTGCTAAATCTCCCGTATGAAGCCAGCCGTCCTCATCAATCACTTCATTTGTGGCTTCTTCATTTTTATAGTAGCCTTTCATCACATGATAGCCTCTTGTACACAGCTCGCCTTGTTCTCCTCTTGGTACTTCCTCCGGCGTGCCTGGAACGGTGATTTTCACTTCGATGTGAGGAAGCGCCCGGCCGACGGTTTGAACCCGTCTTTCAAATGAATCATCCGTTCTTGTTTGGGTAATGACAGGAGAGCTTTCAGTCTGTCCGTAGGCAATTGTGAGCTCCTTCAGTCCCATTTGTTCAATGACAGCTTTCATCACATGGGATGGACAAAGAGATCCTGCCATAATGCCCGTTCGTAATGTGGACAGATCGTATTGGTGAAAATTCGGATGGTCGAGCTCTGCAATGAACATTGTCGGGACGCCGTGAAGTACGGTGCACTTCTCTTTTTCCACGGTTTGAAGGACTCGCTCTGGGTGGAAGGATTCAACCGGAATAATCGTTCCTCCTTTTGTGAGGCAAGCAAGCACGCCAAGAACGGATCCAAAGCAATGAAAGAAAGGAACGGGGATACACATTCGATCCTTTTGGGTGAGCTTCATACAATCTGCGATTTGGCTGGCATTGCAGACGATGTTTGTATGGCTGAGCATGACTCCTTTTGGATAGCCGGTTGTGCCTGAAGTATATTGCATATTAATGACGTCATCTGGCGCAAGCTCATCCATTCGTTTCTCCCACTCGTGATCCTCAGTTCTTTTAGCAGCAGCTTGAATACTGTTCCAGCTGCGCATGCCTTTTGGCGTGTGCTCGCCAATATAGACGACACTTTTTAAATAAGGAAAAGATGAGGAGGTGATCTCGCCTTGATGAGCGTTTTGAAGCTCTGGTATGAGTTCTTCCAGCATTTTGACATAGGATGTCTCTTTAAAGCCGTCTACGATAAACAGCATGCTGCTATCAGAATGCTTGAGTAAATAGGCGAGTTCCTGTGCTTGAAAATTCGTATTTACAGTGACAAGAACGGCTCCAATCGACGCGCAGGCGAATTGCAGCATGAGCCATTCAGGTACATTAGGCGCCATGATGGCGATATGATCCCCTTTTTGAACCCCTAATGCCATAAGACCTTTTCCTGTTTCCTTGACTTCTCGATAAAACGCTTCATATGAATAACGTAATGAACGTTCTGGATACACAATGGCTTCATGTGCTGGATGCTGCTCCCTTTTCTCTTTTAAAAGGGAGCAGATTGTCTGCGGATGAATCGACATGATGGCTTTCCTCCTCCATTGATAGTAAGCGTTTTCATTATCGGATTACGCTAACAGTTGTCTTGCGATGACTAGACGCTGAATTTCAGAGGTCCCTTCTCCAATTTCCATGAGCTTTGCATCTCTCACTAGCCGTTCTACACCACATTCTTTCATATAGCCTGTTCCTCCATGAATTTGGACAGCATCAAGACTTGCTTTTGTCGCCATTTCAGAAGCGAAAAGTTTGGCATAAGCAGCTTCTTTTGTAAACGGCTTGCCGTGATCTTTCAGCCAAGCGGCTTTCCAAACCATTTGTCTCGCGAGTTCTATTTGCATCGCCATATCTGCCAGCTTAAACTGAATGGCTTGGAAGGAAGAAAGGGTTTGCCCAAATTGCTTTCTTTCCTTTGCATGCGAGAGCGAAGCATCGAGTGCAGCTTGTGCAATGCCAACTGATAACGCAGCAATTGAAATACGTCCTCCGTCTAATGTATATAAAAATTGCTTAAAGCCTTTCGCTGGGTCTCCTAAAATATTCTGGGCTGGTACACGTACACCGTCTAAAATGATTTCTGCTGTATCTGACCCACGCACGCCCATTTTGTCATATGGATTTGTAATGGACAGCCCTTTTTGCCCTTTCTCCACAATGAAGGCGGAGATGATCGGGCGGCCGTGTTCATCATGATCCGTGACAGCGGTGACAATAATGGTTCTGGCAAAATTGGCGTTTGTGATCCAGCACTTCTCCCCGTTGATGACATATTCTTGTCCGTCTTTGACTGCTTTTGTTTTCGTCCCTTTTGCATCTGATCCTGCGTTTGGTTCTGTTAAACCGAAGGAACCAAGTGCTGTCCCAGAAGCCAGCGGGACAAGGTGGTCCATCTTTTGGTCCTCTGTACCGAAGTAATAAAGCGGGCTTGCGCCTAAGGATACGGCTGCGGCATAGCTAAGACCTGTACTGGCACACTGTTTTCCGATTTCTTCTACAGCGAGTGCATACGATATCGTATCTCCTCCTGAGCCTCCGTATTTCTCTGGAAAGGGGATGCCCATAAAGCCGAGCTCCCCCATTTTTTGAAACGTTTTGGCTGGGAATACGGCCTGTTCATCAATCGTTTGAGCGTGTGGTGCAATTTCTGCTTTGGCAAAATCTTTGACCATCTGGCGGATCATTTGTTGTTCTTTCGTTAATTCAAAATCCATCTTGTTTCCCCCTTTGGCTCTTTTCTATCATATTTATTAATCAAGCAGCGGCTTCATGCCAAGCTTGATTGAATTCAGAAAATTAAAACAAGAATAATAGAAAAAAAGCATGAACGAAGAAAATCCTCATTCATGCTTTTCCGTTATTTCACTATTTTTGTAGAAGGCTTGCTTTCGTGATGAAGGCGATTAAGAGCCGTAATCTTATAAGTATCAATCGTCTTTTGATTGATTGGTAGGTCTTTAATCGTTGTGATGGCGCCTTTTTCTTTTCTAACTGTTTGCAGCAATTCATATGTTCCTTTATTTGTCAATCGATAGACTGCATAATAGGATACGGTAGAATGTGGATCATTTTTGATTTGCAAAGCCGCACCATCCGCTGTCTTTTTCACAGATTGAATGATTGGTTTTTTAGGCGCTTTCTGATGAAGCCAAGGCATTTCTGGAATGAGAGCTGGTTTGCGGTATGACTCTTCTATCAATCGATCCTTTACATTCAAAGGGTTGCGATTGAGATCCTTTAAGCTGAAATGCATGCTTCCCTGCACGAGCTGTGACTGCCTGTTCAGCTCAATCTGCCTAAAATATTCTTCCGGGTCAGACCAAGCAGGATCACTGTTTTGATTAATTTTATACGCCGCCTGACCAATATACAGGTGAACCGGCTCCCCTTTCACCTCATTTGACCACCATTTCGTCAGCACGTCATAAGCGGCAGCTTGAAAACCGATGCTCCAGTAAATTTGCGGAGTGACATAATCAATATCGTGCTGCTGAATCCACTCTCTTGTATCAGCATACAAATCATCGTAGTTGGTCATTCCTGCAGTGGTGTTTGAACCAGTCGGGTCATCTTTTATGTTGCGCCAAACCCCGAATGGACTAATACCAAATTTCACATACGGCTTTTCTTTCTTAATGGTGTCATTGATTTGTTTCACCAGCTGATTCACATTATCTCTTCGCCAATCTTCTATATGTGTAAAAGCTTTTTTCCCATATGTTTCATACGTTTCTTGATCTGGAAACGGCACACCGGCTATTTTATTCGGGTAAAAATAATCATCCATATGCACTGCATCAATATCGTAGTTTTTCACAACCTCTTCTATGCCGAGGGCAATGAAGTCCTGAACCTCAGGGATGCCAGGGTTGTAATAAAGCTGATTACCGTAGGCAATGGTCCATTCAGGATGTTGTCTTGCAGGGTGATCAGCTGATAAACGGCTGAGATCAGTATGATTCATCGTGATTCGGTAAGGATTAAACCAAGCATGAAATTCAAGGCCGCGTTTATGAGCTTCTTCTATCATAAACTCAAGCGGATCATACCCAGGATCTTTCCCTTGCGTTCCAGTCAAATACTCTGACCACGGTCCGTATGCTGAAGGATAAAAGGCATCTGCTGTTGGTTTAATTTGCATAATGACGGCATTCATATTCATCGCTTTGATCTCGTCTAACAAACGAATGAACTCTTTTTTCTGCTCTGCTACGGGCAGCCCTTTCTTTGAGGGCCAATCTAAGTTATAAACCGATGCAATCCATACCGCGCGCATCTCTCTAGTGCTCTCAAGCTTCCCTTTTGGCACTGGACGAGCTGCTAGACTGCTAGAAGGAATCAATAAGAATACAAACATTAACATCAGTGTTAGAACTGTCATACTGATCTTTTTCAGCATGTTTTGCATCACCTCATATTCAGTTTATTCCGCTTTTTGTGATGGAATGCCAGCAGATGGTGTAAGCAGAATGTTTTTCATTTCATTGAGCTGAGCTTCAGGGACTTTGCAGGCTTCAATTAAATACCGCTCTGCACTCCCGTATGTCTCCAGCATTTCGTGCAGCACATCTTCAAGATAATCTTGCTGCACACCGACAAGCGGCTGAATTTGTTCTTTTGATACCCGGTATAAACTCATCAATCGGACAAATCGTTCCTGCCTTCTGACAAGCATTTGCACGCCTTCATTGGACCGCATGTATTCACTTAAAACGACAGTCAGCGGTACACCTGCTGTTAACTGAATCAGGGCAGATAAAAAACCTGTACGGTCCTTGCCACTCGTGCAGTGAAGCATCAGCGGATAATGGCTTTGATCTGAAAGCAGTGTGAACAGCTGCCGAATCTCTTCTTTACGCTCGGTGAGCATGCTTTGATATAAATCTTTCATGATCGGTGTAAATGAGAGAGACTTCCCTTCTGTTACCAGCATACGAAACATGGTCCATTTACTCGGCATCTTACTGTCAGGCTGCATCGGAATATGGACGATTTTGTCGTGTTCCTTGATCTTTGGTGGATGTGATTTACGTTCTGAGGTTGTACGGAGGTCGCAAACAGTTTGAATCCCGAGTGTTGAGAATATCTCGATGTCTTGTTTCGTCAATCGAGATAAGTCTGCGGATCGATAAATCATTCCCTCTTTGATCACCATCCCCTCTGTTGTTTGAAGTCCCCCTACTTCTCTAAAATTCGCAAGCTTTGAAAATGGGTTGTTTGATTGATTCATAGAAGTGAAAGTCCTTTCTGGTTTCGTTCTTTTTTCTATCATACGCTTTTATATCAAAGGAGAAAAGAGAATCAATTGACCTAATCCATGTAAGAGAATTTATTGGTATAATGGAAAAAGGACATTCGGATTGATTGGAGATATGAAGCATGATAAAAACAAAACGGATTCAGCAAATTAAAGAGTATGTGTTTGACCGGGAATCTGCTTCACTTGATGAGCTTGTGGCGCATTTTGGTGTCTCAAAAAACACGATACGCCGAGATGTACAGGCATTGGTCGAGTCTGGCGTGCTCAAAAAAGTGTATGGCGGAGTGGCTGTGAACCACTCAACGTTAGTGGTGTATAAAGAGCGAAAGATCCGTCAGCTCAGTAAAAAGCAATTGATCGGTCAGACGGCTGCTGCTTTTGTGGAAAACGGGGATATGATTTTTATTGATTCTGGTACGACAACGCTTGAGATGCTCCCCTATTTGACAGAGAAACAGGTGACCATTGTGACCAATAATGTGGATTTCATTACACAAGCGATGCCTTATGAAAATCTCACCATCTTTTCTACTGGCGGGATGCTTGAAAGGAAAACAAATTCTTTCGTAGGCTATCAAAGTGTAGAGCGCTTAAAAGCTTACAATGTGAATAAAGCCTTTATCGCGTCAACTGGTTTATCCATTGATCACGGCGTCACGAATTCGTCCCCGCTTGAAACCGATATTAAAAAGACGCTCGTTCAAAAAAGTGCCAAAACGTTTTTATTAGTGGATGATAGCAAATTCGATCATTACGCCTTGACCACGTTTTGTGATTTGCACGAAATTGATGTCGTCGTGACCAATCAGGAGCCACATGAACATTATCTTCAATATGGAAAAGAGCATGATGTGCGGTTTGTCACGCCTTCATCAAATGAATAGATCAAAAAAAACGGCTCAGGAATTTGAGCCGTTTTTTGATTCATTGATTTCAAGCTGCATGACCATACGGAATAAAAATCGGTACACAGCCGAGATAACGTCAATGAAAGCCATATCTTCGTGGATGTCCTCAAGCTCAAGAAGCTGTAAATTCACATCAAATAAGCCATCTTGTCCATTAAATTGAAGCTGAGCACCATTTAATGGCGATAGCAAGTCCTTTAAAATATTTGTGTCTTTCTTAGGACGTTTGAAACCGAATAACACGGTATACGTTTGAAACACTTCGTCCCATTCAATGGCCAAGCCATCAACTTTCACGACATCAAACCACTTTGATTCGATATAAATAAATTCTTTTTGATGTTTTTTCACATATGTAAGCGGCGTGTTTAGAAATGAGGCGTCTTCTGTTTGAATCATGTCCTCAGATTCCTTGTCTACACGCTCTATATATACATCGCCAAAGCGCGCTTCTTCTTTTATTCTCGCCCCTTCTAAAGGCCAATTGCGGCTCGCCGCTTCATCATATTCGAAGTCTGTCAGCGCTTGTCCTTCTTTCAGTAAATCTTGTAAGCGATTTTGCAGTGACATAGCTATGTCTCCTTTCTTCTCCTTCATGTGCGTTTATTATTTTAGCATAACTCAGGAAAAGAAAGATATGTCCTAGCATATGATGGTATGATAGTGTCAAAAGAAACATCTCGGAGGGGTACATTTTGCTCACAATGACACTGGCAGAAAAGATCGTAGACGAAGTGAAAAAGGTGCTGACTGAGGAAATCATCATCGCACAAACGAACGGCACCATCATTGCAGCAACAGATCCAGCGCGCATTGGACAATTTCATGAAGGAGCTTATCTGACATCTTTTGAAGGACAGAAACGAATTCTCACAAAGGATGACCAGCACCACATGAAAGGCGTCAAAGCTGGCATCAATCTGCCTATTTATTTTAAGCAGGAGGTCATCGGAGTCATTGGGATGACAGGAGATCCTGTACATGTGTCTCCTTTTGGCGAAATATTAAGAAAAATGACCGAGCTGCTCATTCATGAACATGAATTTTTTCAAGAAACCGAAACGGATGAACGTCAGCTCGAAGCGTTTGTATTCGACTGGCTCCATCTGCCAGAGACAGCGATTGATCTCGCTGAAAAAGCATCGCGGCTTCAGCTTGATATCAACAAGGAGCGTGCGGTTGTCCTGATCGATTGTCAGGATGAATCGTTTATGAAACAAAATCAATACAAAGAATTAAAGGAAGCGCTGAATCTCACTAGTCAGGAGATCATCGTCCGCTGGGGGCATGCCCGCTTTTTGCTTATGCTGCAAACAACAGCAGATGATCGTAAAACACTGCAGCAGCGCCTATTTCACATCCATGCCTCCCTTACGGCGCAGAGCACGCCAGGGGTTTTGATTGGGGCGGGAAAACCAGCAGCTGCTCATTTGATGAAGCAATCCTTTCAACAAGCCTTTCGTGCATTAAAAATGGCACATGCTGATACGCCGATTGTATTTGATGAAGATTTAACGCTTGAACTTTTTATGGAGGAAGTGAGTCAGGAAACAAAGGAAGTGTTTCTTGATCGAACGATCGCCCCTCTTCTCCCCTATCCTGAATTAGTGAAAACATTGCGGGTACTCATGACATCAGATTGCTCATTGAAATATACCGCAGAAGCAATGCATGTTCATATCAATACACTACATTACAGGCTAAAACGAATCCAAGATTTAACGACACTTGATCCAAAGCGCATGCAAGATGCAATGCTTTTTTATTTAGCCTTCATGCTTTTAGATCATGATCCAAAAAAACGAAGCGAACAGCCCGATATTTTGTAGAATCGTCCATAGGCATGAGGCGATTCTTTTTTTATACTGAAAGAAACGATACGTCTAATCAGTAGGAGTTGAATGCGTATGTTAAATTCTGAATTTTTAAATCAATTGAAAAAGATTGTTGGTGCGCCTTACGTACAGGACAGTAAAGCCGATCGGCTTGCCTACTCTTATGATGCAACACCAAATTTTCAGCAGATGCCAGATGTCATCGTAAGCCCGCATACGGCTGAGGAAATCCAGCAAATTGTCCGGCTCTGCGCCTCATATCATATACCGATCGTGCCAAGAGGATCAGGAACGAATCTTTGTGCAGGTACATGTCCTACACAAGGCGGACTTGTGCTGCTGTTTACAAGAATGAACCAATTAATAGAAATAGATGAAGAAAACCTGACAGCAACGGTGCAGCCTGGTTTGATCACACAGGAACTCATTCGCAAAGTAGAGGCAAAAGGGCTCTTCTATCCACCTGATCCAAGCTCTATGAAAATCTCTACATTAGGCGGAAATATTAATGAAAATTCAGGTGGTCTCCGGGGCTTAAAATATGGCGTGACAAGAGATTATGTACTTGGACTTGAAGTGGTTCTGCCAAACGGTGACATCATTAAAACAGGCGGCAAACTTGCAAAGGACGTGGCCGGGTATGATATGACTCGTTTGTTCGTAGGTTCAGAAGGAACGCTCGGGATTGTCACTGAAGCCACGCTGAAGCTTTTGCCGCTTCCAGAAACAAAACAAACGATGCTTTGCTTATATGAAAGCCTAGAGGAAGCAGCCGCTTCAGTGTCGGCGATTATTGCAGAGCGTATCATCCCCGCCACATTAGAATTTATGGATCAGCCGACCCTGGAAGTCGTTGAAGACTTTGCAAAAATCGGTCTGCCGACGGACGTTCAAGCTGTGCTGTTAATCGAACAGGACGGCCATCCTGAGGCGGTTTCCCGTGATATGCAGAGCATCGCAAAAGTGTGTAAGCAGCACGGTGCAAAAGAAGTGAATATCGCTCATTCTGAAGAAGAAGCAAATGCCCTTTTAACAGCGAGACGATCCGCTTTATCTGCTCTCGCCCGGTTAAGCCCAACGACCATTTTAGAAGATGCCACAGTCCCTCGGTCTGAAATTGCCAGCATGGTGCGGGCAATCGAAGATATTGCGAAGGAGTACAAAGTGAAAATCTGCACATTCGGTCATGCAGGTGATGGCAATTTGCACCCTACTTGTGCAGCAGATGCAAGAAATGAAGAAGAAATGAAACGGGTGGAGGAAGCCTTTCAGGCCATTTTTGAAAAAGCCGTCTCACTTGGCGGCACCATTACGGGTGAACATGGTGTGGGTCTTATGAAAGCCCCTTACTTGGAACTAAAGGTCAAAAAAGAAGGCATTGCAGCAATGAAAGCGATCAAACAAGCGCTAGACCCAGAAAATATGATGAACCCTGATAAAGTGTTTGGTAAAGCCGCAAGAAAGCGGGTGGTGGTCTCATGAGTTCCTCTAAACAAACAGAGATTCAGCAATCATTTCAGCAGCAAATGGACGAAAAAGAGCTGCTCAATTGCATGCGCTGCGGCTTCTGCCTTCCTTCCTGCCCTACTTATATTGAATCTGGGCAACAAGAAACACACTCTCCCCGCGGCCGAATTGCTTTAATGAAGGCGGTGAGAGACGGCGTCATTGAGCCAGATGAAGATGTCGAGCATTCATTGAATCTTTGTCTTGGCTGCCGTGCATGTGAACCGGTCTGCCCTTCCGGCGTCAAATATGGCCGGTTACTTGAGGATGCAAGAGACATCATTCAGCAGCACAAAAAACAATCCATCCCTGTCAAACTTGTGAGACGTGCAGTATTCAAAGGACTCTTTCCTTCACAAAGCCGAATGCGGCAAGCGGCAGGACTTCTTCGATTTTATCAAACATCTGGTCTGCAAACAGCCGCCCGCAAAACTGGTATGCTGAAGGTGCTTCCACCGCACTTACGCCTGATGGAACAGGCGCTTCCAAAGGTGCCGCGTCAACAAAAAAGCCGTTTGTCGGAATATAAAGCCGCTGGCCCAGCAAGTAAGCGTGTCGCCTTTTTTACTGGCTGTTTAATGGACACCGTTTTTTCCAGCACAAACGAAGCGACCATCCAGCTTTTGCAGCTGGCAGGCTGTGACGTCATCGTCCCTCCTATTCAGACGTGCTGCGGAGCGCTTCATGGTCATAGCGGAGAAAAAGAGCAAGCGAAACAGCTAGCAAAGCGGAATATTGAAGCATTTGAAAAGATAGATGCAGATGCCATAGTCATGAATGCGGGCGGTTGTGGTGCTTTTTTAAGTGATTACGATCATTTGCTTCACGATGATCCGGATTATCAAAAACGAAGTGAAATCTTCTCAAAGAAAATCACCGATATATCAGACATTTTAGTGGAGCTGGAATTTCACCGCCGTATGCCGCTTGCTTTGCCAGAGCAGGTCATCACCTATCAAGATTCCTGTCATTTGCGGAACGGAATGGGTGTACAGCATGCGCCAAGGGTGCTGATGAAGGCCATTCAAGGCGTATCATTTAAAGAAATGAAGGATTCGGGCCGGTGCTGCGGCTCAGCTGGCATTTACAACATCTTGCAGCCAAAGATGTCGATGCAAATTTTAGATCATAAAATGACAGAAGCAAGGGAAACAAAGGCTGCTGCCATTGTTACGTCTAATCCAGGCTGTCAGCTGCAAATGGCAGCAGGCATCAAACGCGCGGAGCACTCGCCGACCATGCATGCTGTCCATCTAGCTGATTTATTATTAGAAGCCGTTCAATATGGAAAAAAAGCGTCCAGCCCATCAAGCTGAACGCTTTTTTTATGCATATCTTTAGACAATTGGTTGGATAATAGAGGAAAATTGCCGAAGGAGCTGGTTCAAATGCTGAAAAAAAACAAACAACAAAAGGACCCAAATTCAGTATTTGAAGCATTGTCACGTTCTGCTGATTTTACAAATGAGCTGTCTCGAAATGGAGATTTTCTATATAGGATTTCCTTTTTTCGATCTTTAATTAATGGACATCTTCTACATGAACAAATTCTCCCCTCTCTCAAACAAATGCACCTGACACCTACTCTTGAAGAGCTGAAAGAACAAATTCCCATTGAGCAGGCTGTCATCACGAACGATCTTCAAAAAGTGGAAGAAGCCCTTCACCGGGGTAGCATTGCTATTAGACTTGAGACAGACTGGGGCAAAACGCTTCTTTTGCCGATTGAAGAAAAGAAAGGCAGACAAGTTGGTCCGCCTGAGATTGAATTTGGCATTATCAGTGCACAGGAAGCATTTGTGGAGGTTTTAGATACCAATTTAAATTTGGTCAGGCGGCGGCTGCCGACGCCTAACCTGAAAGTTGAGGAAAAGACGGTTGGTACGCTCTCTCAAACAAAAGTAGCCGTGTTATATATTGAAGAAATCGCTAACCCAGAAAACATCGAAACGGTTCTGCAGCGAATTGAGGACGTTGATTATGATCAGATTTTAGATGCGAATTACCTCGCTCAAATGCTTTATGATGTGTCAAATACGATTTTTCCATTGTTTTTGAATACAGAAAGACCCGACCGTGTGTCTTCAGGTTTATCAGAAGGGAAAATTGCCATATTAGTGGATGGCTCGCCTCATGTCTTGCTTGCCCCAACTATTTTACTTGAGTATTTTTCCACTATGGAAGACTACAATATGTCGTGGATTGCGGCTTCTTGCTTTAGGCTGTTACGCATATTTGCCGTGATATTTTCCATTTTTGCGACACCTTTATATGTCGCCGTTTTAACCTTTCATTATGAGCTGATTCCAAAGGATTTATTAGAAACCATTGTATCCTCGCGCTATCTTGTTCCATTTCCTCCGATCATTGAGGCACTATTTTTAGAGACTTCGATTGAATTACTAAGAGAAGCAGGGTCAAGGCTCCCAGCTAAAGTCGGGCAGACGCTCGGGATTGTTGGAGGGATTGTCATTGGACAGGCGGCTGTAGCAGCAGGTTTAACGAGCAATATTTTACTCATTATTGTTGCCCTGTCTGCTCTCGCCTCATTTGTCACGCCTATTTACAAAATGGGCAGTACCATTCGGCTGCTGAGATTCCCTTTTTTACTCGCAGCACAGGTTTGGGGCGCATTAGGCATTGCTGTGATGGGATCTTTTCTGCTCACCCATTTAATGAAATTAACTTCAATTGGCCGCCCATATTTAGAGCCTATTTTTCCAATGCGCCTTGCTGATTTAAAGGGCAGTCTGATTCGTCCTCAGCTCCGTTTTTTGAACAAAAGGCCGGAAAATTTACGACCGCAAAATGAAACCATCCATCGCTCTAAGCCAAAGCAAGGCCGTAAGGGGAAAAATGATTTTTATGAATAAGGAAGTGAAGGCATGAGTTCTTCTTCTGTCAAAGAGAAATTTCAAGTATCTCCTTATTTTGTGTTTTTTCTCGTCAATGCCAATCAAGTCGGTGTCAGCATTTTAAACTTTCAAACAAACCTTGTTCGTTCTATCAATAATGATGGATGGATCGCTATTTTGATTTCTGGCATGAACGTCAATGTGATGATCTTTCTCATGTACTTGATGTTTAAAAAGGCACCTTCGGATGAATTTGGTGAAATCACGCAATATGTATTTGGCAAATGGATTGGGCAATTATTCAACATTCTTTATATCTTATATTTTGCTTCTTTGTCGCTGACCGTCCTTATCCATTACATGGATGTGATCCATGTATGGCTGTTTAAAGAAATTCCTGGTCTTTTGTTTGCGTCTGTACTGCTGCTGCTTGTGTATTACATACATACTGGTGGCTTTAGAACCATTGCTGGATGGGCATTTTTTAGTGTTGTACTGACGTATTGGATGACGTTTATCTGTTTTTATGCCATGAAGTATAGTCACCTTCGTTTCATGTTCCCAATGTTTGATCATACATTTTCGCAAATGCTTGTGGGAGTCAAAGATGCATCCTTATCCATGTTTGGTTTTGGCACCCTGCTTGTCTATTATCCCTTTATTAAACAAGCTCAGACATCTCAAAAATTTGCTCACATGGGGGTATTATTTACGACATGCTTAAACTTGCTCACTTTTCTCGTCTCTATAGCGTATTACTCAAGTGCTCAGCTCAAATTAACAAAATGGCCGACGCTCACGTTAACGAGCATTGTGAAGCTTCCGTTTATCCAGCGCTTTGAATTTATTGAAGTGTCTCTTTGGCTGCTTCTGATCATTCCTAATATCACGATTCCATTATGGGCAGCGAGCCGAATGGCAAAAAAAATGCTTCATACGAGCCAGCGCGTCACGTTCATCGGGCTCAGCATCCTCATTCTGATCATGTTTTCGTTTTTTGCCAGTGCAACTTCTTTTGAAACCTTTAATCAATGGGTGGAATTTAGTGGATTCATTCTGATCTATGGATTGATTATCTGTATGGTCATTGGACTGATGCTGAAAAAAAGGAGGGGGAAAAAACGAGCATGAAACGTTATATACTTACGGGCCTCATGTTGTGTAGTCTTTTGTTAACCAGCTGTGCAGAGCCCCGCCTTTTAGATGAATTAAATATCTCTCAGGCGGCAGGATTTGATTTATTGGAAGATGGAGAAATGAAGGGCTTCTTTGTCTTCCCTGTCTTTAAAAGTCAAGAGCAAGGAAGTTATCAAATATTAAGTGCAAGGTCAAACACCATTAGCAATATTCAATTTCTTGTATCAGAAAAATCGCCTTTTCCAGTCGTCATGGGCCAGGTGCTCGTTATTTTAGTCAGTGAAAAGTTAGCAAAAGAAGTCGGCATGATCGATTTAATGAATTATATTTATCGTGATCCTATCATTGGTTCACGCCAAGTGTTTGCAATTGTAGGCGGAGAAGTGGAAGAGTTATTATACACAAAAATGAATCAAACGAACTTAAATATAGGTGTATATCTCTCTGATCTGCTCACCCAAAATATGCGAAATGGCAATGAACCTGTCACCAATCAGCATATTTTTATGAATCAGATGCTGGCAAAAGGAGTCGATGCATACCTCCCTTACATCAAGAAAACAAAGAGTGGCATTAAGATCACAGGAGTCGCTCTGTTTGATCATGAAAAAATGGTCAGTCATATACCTGGAAAAGACACGTTCACATTTAAAGCGATGATTGAAAATCATAAAAATGGCATCTATGAGTTTCAATTGGCAGATCAAGCAAAGACCCATGTCGTCATTGAAAATATCAAATCTCATGTGTCTTACCGAATAAAACCAACGAAAAACCTAACAAAGAAGCCTCATATCATGATTGATATCAAGCTGAAAGGCGAATTAAAAGAATTCATGAAGTCCAAAAAAATTGATAAACCTTCTATATTGAACCATGTTGAAAAAGAAGTAGAAAAACGTGTCGCTCAGCAAGGACAAGACCTTGTTCAATCCTTTAAAAAGCAAAACATAGATCCTCTTGGGCTGGGCCTTAGGTATAGATCAAAAGACAAAGCAGTGACACCAGAAAAATGGAAGAACATTTATCCTGATGCAGATGTACAAGTTAAATGCCACATGAAAATTGTTCAAACGGGAGTCAGCCAATAAAAAGGCTTATTCAAATATGTCTTGCTTGTTCTCCAAGATTTTGCACACTTTCATTTTCACTCGTGGAACATGATCTTTTTGATAATATTCATTTAAAAACTTTTCTACTTCATTTTTATCAGTTTTAAGGATTTTAGGTGAATATTGTTCCACTAGAGCAGGTCTATTCCCTTTTGCACAGGTTGCCATTGTATCTAGTGCAATTAAGCTGAAAGGTCTTCCTTTGTTTAGCCAAGATTTCATTCTCTCCCAGGTTGGGTAGCTGACGGCTGCCAGCTTTCCCCACTGATCGTGAAAATGGGTGCAATTTGAGCTCCATCCAATCCAATATCTTATTAGAACGGAAACGGTGCAGGCAAATAAAAGCCTCTAACGGCAATTCTTTTTCACTGACAGATTTCAATTTCTCTAGAATACGTTGTAATCCCTCATCTACAGGTAAACTGCTGGCGGCTGCCCACGAAAGCTGATAAAGAAATTCTTCATCCGCTAAATCCAAAAGTTCCCTCACCCACCCAGCAGCAGAGGTACCTAACACATCAGCCGTAATTTCTAACATGCGCGATTTCACTTCGACATGATGCGTTTGATCAAACCTACTTTGAACAGCATCCAAAATTCTTTGCTGATCGTGCTGTTTCAAAGCAACGATGACATCATCCTCAAGAAACCATCTAGTGATTGAAAAGTCTAATAAAGACACCAAATCACGCCTAACGGCTTGTAATGTTGGTGCTTTTTCACTTTTGGTGATGACAACATCCTCCTCTAATTGGAAAGCCTGTCCGTCCTCTCCATAAAAATCATCGTGCAGTAAAAATTGTTTAGAAGAATGGAGAACAGCTAGGTTTTACCATCCAATAGGCCGTAATGAATAGGTAAGTAGTCTTTCGTGGCATTGACGGCATAATTCATAAGGCTGTTTCGGTTCATCAGACGCTTCTAAAATGTCCAATTCGTTTTTTTGACAGGCTTCACATAAAGTAGTTGTCCCCAAAAATTCCACTTCCTTTTCCTGCAAATGAATGATCATTCTGCTTTTATCATTCGAGAAAGCATGAGGTGAAATAGAGATTAATCTTTCTATCATCCGCGGCCATTGAACCATGTTGATTCAATTGAAAAGATATTCTAATCTTCATCCTTTACATCGGGGTCTTCCGGAATCGGTTCATTTAAGATCTCTTGGACGAGCTCTTTATATTGTTCGAGCTGCTTTAAATGCGTTTGAAACTGCCCTTGATAAATAAGATAAGATTCCCCGTCAAATACGTAACGGATCTTTTTTTGCTGGATCAATTTTTCAATATACGCTTCTGATACTTCCAAGTATTCAGCTGTTTCTGCGATTGTTAAATACATGCTTGTGCACCACCCGTTCGTTTCATCTATCAAATTATATCATGATCTGCTGAAAAAACGGATGCAGCCTATTCTCTTTTCTGGTGACCATTCTTCATATAGCAAGTAGATCGTCTAGATGCCGGCAAATATGGTATGATAAAATCTGCTAGATGAGAGCTTGCCAACATAGACTTGGTGAAAAAGCCCGGTTCAGTGGTGTCTTTATGAGCCGCAAGCCATGCTGGCATATATAGAAAGCATACTCATGAGAAAAGCAAAACAAGCATAGGCTCTTATAAGGATGCTTGAAGAAAATTCGTATTTAAAGGCAGAGTGAAATGAATGGGAACCTTTTTTAATGAAATTTTAACCTGGCTGACAAGCCTTGGTTATGTAGGTGTAGCACTAGGGCTGATGATTGAAATCATTCCGAGTGAAATTGTACTTGCCTATGGCGGATATATGGTGTCAACAGGCACAATCGGTTTTGTTGGAGCTGTTATTGCCGGCGTCATCGGTGGTACGCTCGCCCAGTGTTTTATTTACTGGATCGGTCTGTACGGCGGAAGACCTTTTTTAACAAAGTATGGAAAGTATTTATTCATCCATGAACATCATATCGCGACTGCAGAGCGCTGGTTTGACCGGTATGGAACCGGTGTAGTGTTTACCGCGCGCTTTATCCCTGTTGTGCGCCATGCCATCTCGATTCCAGCAGGTATTGCCAAGATGCCTTTTTTGAAATTTGTTTTCTTGACAGGATTAGCTGCCATCCCTTGGTCTATTTTATTTATCTATCTTGGCATGCAGCTTGGGACAAAATGGGATCATATTCAAAGTGTTGCTCATACTTATACAACCTCTATTATGGTCATTGCTATTGTACTGATTGTTCTCTATTTTGTACTCAAAAAAATTCGGACGAATCGAAAACGGACAATTTAACAAAAACGCCTTTCACTGATCTGGTGAAAGGCGTTTTTTTAGGAGTGTGCTGATTGTTTTTTCATATATTGTGATAATTCTATAATCATTGCACCCATTCTCTCAAGTGAAGGGGCAAGAATTCGGTCTATTCCTTCTTCTTTTAAAGCTTCAGCAGTGACTTTTCCAACAGCTACTGCCAGAACGTCCTGCTCGAATAATGCTTGCAATTCTTCTTTTCTGCCCCATTCTGCGGCCAGTTTGAAAAAGGCGTGAACCTGGACAGCGGTTGTAAAACAGACGGCATGAACTTGTCCATCTTTCATTTCTTGTAGAAGCGTTTCAGCAGCCTCTGGTTCAGGTGGTGTGTGCTGATATGGTAAAAGCGGCAAAACATCTGCCCCCTTGTCATGTAAAAACTGAATGAGAGCTGGTGCATTTTCACCATGAAGCTGCACCATCACGCGTTTTCCTTGAAATTCCTTGTTTTCAAGCTTTGAAATCAAGTCACGAACCGTTCCGTCTTCATCAGAGACCTCTGGCTGAATTCCGCGTTTTTTCAACGCAGCAAAGGTTTTGTACCCTCTTGAAGCAATATGAGCATTTGATAGAATGTTCATAAATTCTTTACCAAGCTGCAGCTCTTCTGCACTCTCAATCAATGTATCTGTACCGATGCCTGTCGTCAAGATCACCCAGTCGGCCCCTTGTTTCACAAAGGTTTCTATACCTGGCTTTAATTCCTCTTTGGCTAAAAATACGGTTCCTTGAAGAGAGCGAATGACGGCTTGTCCTCCTTGTTTTTCGACAAGTGTACGCATTTCTTCTGTTTTTCTCGTTCCACAAATGGCAATCGTTTTCCCAGATAAGCCTTTACTCATATTATCCCTCTTTTTCTATCACATTTGATATGTATTAAATATAGATTTATTTGGAAGACGATGCAAGTGTCTACTAAAAAAGAGCTTGACGTTTCTATCGAATTCGAGTATCTTTTGTAAGTGCAAATTGTAGGAGGTCATTATGGAAAAACAGAATGTTCAAGCAATTCGATTATCAATTGCAGACCCAACACCACTTGGTTTGTTTGGTTTAGCAATGGTGACGCTCGTTGCGTCCTCACAAAAACTAGGAATCACAGATGGCACTTCCCTTATTTTACCTTGGGCTATCTTCCTTGGAGGAATCGCGCAGTTGATCGCGTCCATACAAGATTCAAAGCATCATAATATTTTTGGAGCCACTGCTTTTGGCGCATTCGGTCTTTTCTGGATGGGCGTTGGAACGACTTGGCTCATTCAAGCCGGCGTTTTTGGGAAAACGCTTGCGGGAGCAGCAGATCCAAAACAGCTAGGCTTTGCGTTTATTGGTTATTTGATTTTCAGCTTGCTTATGACGATTGGTGCAATGGAAACACATAAAGTGTTATTTTTGATTTTCGTCTTTATTGATTTCTTATTCATTGGTCTTTCCCTTAGCACTTTTGGTGTGATGTACGATGTCACTCATACCATGGCTGGTATTGCAGAATTGATCATTTCCCTGCTTTCATTTTATGGTTCTGCAGCTGTTGTCCTTAATACACATTTTGGCCGTATTGTTCTGCCAATTGGACAACCATTTCGCATTTTTACAAAAGCATAAATAAAAAAGAACTGCTCTGTGCAGTTCTTTTTTTATGTTTAATTTTCTTGTGCCTCTTGAAAGATCTCTCCGATAATTTCATACGAACGCATTCTTTCTTGATGGTCAAACATATCCGAATTAATCATCACTTCATCAGCTTGAGTAGCTTCAATAAAGGCTTCTAATTCTGTTTTCACCTTTTCTTTATCCCCAATGATAGTCGAGCTTAATTGTTCATCCACCATCGCCTTTTCATATGGACTCCAAAGACCGTCCATGCTGTCGACAGGCGCTTTCAGTTTTCCTGGTGTATTGCGAATGAGACTTAAAAACCGCTGATAATGAGAGGTTGCCAAATATTCAGCACGCTCAGTTTGATCTGCAGCAAAAACCGTCACACCAACCATGGCATAAGGCTCTTTTAACACATCAGAAGGTCTAAATGACTGTCTGTACAATTCTAACGCGGGAATTGTATTTTTAGGTGAGAAATGTGCAGCAAAGGCAAATGGCAATCCAAGTTCTCCTGCAAGTCTGGCGCTAAAACCACTTGAACCAAGGAGCCAAATTGGAATGTCCAGGCCTTCTCCTGGAACAGCTCTTACATGTTTTTTAACCTGACCGGTCGGCTTGAAATATTGCATCAGTTCTTCAAGCTGCTCAGGGAAATCTTCTCCGTTATGAAGATTACGTCTAAGCGCTCTTGCTGTTAACTGATCCGTCCCTGGTGCTCGGCCAAGACCTAAATCAATTCTCCCCGGATACAATGTCTCAAGTGTGCCAAATTGTTCGGCTATGACAAGTGAAGAGTGATTTGGCAGCATAATCCCACCAGATCCTACTCGAATTTTTTCTGTTCCTCCCGCAATATATCCAATTAAAACGGACGTTGCAGAGCTCGCAACCCCTTCCATGTTATGGTGTTCTGCCAGCCAGTATCTATGATAGCCCCACTTCTCCGCCTTTTTTGCTAAATCCATGCTACGATCAAAAGATTCTTTAATGGTGCCTCCTTCTGTCACAGAGGATAAATTTAAAACGGAATAGGCTTTGCCCTGTAAAACTGATTGACTCATAAATGATGTCCCCATTTCTGTCAAATATCATACTATTTTATACTTTCAACACCATAACATAAATCCATGAAAGATTTAAATAATTTGATTCGATGATTTTCGAAATGATGATTTTTTAGGTTTTACTTCCAATTTAAAAATTTGCACATAGAATGAAATATCAATTCTAGGAGATGGGCAATTTGTACAATCAATTCGAACACAAATGTCCCTTTTGCGGTAAATACCATGAACAGCCTCATTACAAAAGATCACGTCATGACCGTCCTCGAAAAAGAGACTGTCCATTCATTAAACAAGAATATATAAAACAAAATATATCTCAAGGGAATCACCCCTGCTACATTGCAAAAGGAATAAAGCAATCAAAACCAAATCAAAGAGCTGGACCAAGAGGCCCGGCAGGCCCAGCAGGTCCCCCCGGACCAACCGGACCTACTGGACCAGCTGGCGGGTTAACCGGCGCTATTCCTTTTAATCCCTCACAATCACAAGATTACGATGCAGGGCAAGTGGTCACGTTTGATGGCAGTACTTACATTGCCAATGTTGACGCTCCATCAGGAATACCTGGACTCTCCCCCGACTATACCCTTTTGGCTGCTTCTGGAGAAACTGGGCCTACGGGTCCTACTGGGATCGGATTAAGTGGTGTTGAATCCTATGATCCTGTAACGGCACCAACATATTCAGTAGGGCAAGTGGTCACTTATGGTGGGGGTACTTATCTTGTGAATTCTTCACCACCTTCAGGTACGCCAGATACGTCGCCAGATTACACACTTTTAGCAGCACCAGGTGAAACTGGACCTGCAGGTGCTACGGGTATTACTGGCGCGACTGGTCCTACTGGCGCTACGGGCATCACCGGAGATACTGGTCCTACTGGATCAACCGGACCTACCGGCGCATCAGGTATTACTGGACCAACGGGTCCTACTGGCGTAACAGGTAGCACTGGAGCTACTGGTCCTACCGGTGCCACTGGTATTACTGGAGCTACCGGACCTGCCGGTGCTACGGGTAGCACTGGAGATACTGGTCCTACTGGTGCCACAGGTTCTACTGGATCAACCGGTCCTACTGGCGCTACGGGTAGCACTGGAGCTACCGGACCTACCGGCGCTACTGGTATCACTGGAGCTACCGGACCTACTGGTGCTACGGGTAGCACTGGAGATACGGGTCCTACCGGTGCCACTGGTATTACCGGAGCTACTGGTCCTACCGGTGCCACTGGTATTACTGGAGCTACCGGACCTGCCGGTGCTACGGGTAGCACTGGAGATACTGGTCCTACTGGTGCCACAGGTTCTACTGGATCAACCGGTCCTACTGGCGCTACGGGTAGCACTGGAGCTACCGGACCTACCGGCGCTACTGGTATCACTGGAGCTACCGGACCTACTGGTGCTACGGGTAGCACTGGAGATACGGGTCCTACTGGTGCCACAGGTTCTACTGGATCAACCGGTCCTACTGGCGCTACGGGTAGCACTGGAGCTACCGGACCTACCGGCGCTACTGGTATCACTGGAGCTACCGGACCTACTGGTGCTACGGGTAGCACTGGAGATACGGGTCCTACTGGTGCCACAGGTTCTACTGGATCAACCGGTCCTACTGGCGCTACGGGTAGCACTGGAGCTACCGGACCTACCGGCGCTACTGGTATCACTGGAGCTACCGGACCTACTGGTGCTACGGGTAGCACTGGAGATACGGGTCCTACCGGTGCCACTGGTATTACCGGAGCTACTGGTCCTACCGGTGCCACTGGTATTACTGGAGCTACCGGACCTACCGGCGCTACGGGCAGCACTGGAGATACTGGTCCTACCGGTGCCACTGGTATTACTGGAGCTACCGGTTCTACTGGTTCTACTGGCGCTACGGGCAGCACCGGAGCTACTGGTATCACTGGATCAACGGGTCCTACCGGGGCAACGGGCAGCACTGGAGATACTGGTTCTACCGGGGCTACAGGTAGCACTGGAGATACTGGTCCTACTGGCGCTACGGGTGTCACTGGAGATACTGGCCCTACCGGTGCCACTGGTATTACTGGAGCTACCGGACCTACCGGCGCTACGGGCAGCACTGGAGATACTGGCCCTACCGGTGCCACTGGTATTACTGGAGCTACCGGTTCTACTGGCGCAACGGGCAGCACTGGAGATACTGGTCCTACTGGCGCTACGGGTGTCACTGGAGATACTGGCCCTACCGGTGCCACTGGTATTACTGGAGCTACCGGACCTACCGGCGCAACGGGCATCACCGGAGCTACTGGTCCTACTGGTGCCACCGGGGCTACAGGTAGCACTGGAGATACTGGTCCTACCGGTGCCACTGGTATTACCGGAGCTACTGGTCCTACCGGGGCTACAGGTAGCACTGGAGATACTGGTCCTACCGGTGCCACTGGTATTACTGGAGATACTGGTCCTACTGGCGCTACGGGCAGCACTGGAGATACTGGTCCTACTGGTGCCACTGGTATTACTGGAGATACCGGACCTACCGGCGCAACGGGCATCACTGGAGATACTGGCCCTACCGGTGCCACTGGTATTACTGGAGCTACTGGCCCTACCGGGGCTACAGGTAGCACTGGAGATACTGGGCCTACTGGCGCCACGGGCAGCACTGGAGCTACTGGTCCTACCGGTGCCACTGGTATTACTGGAGCTACCGGACCTACCGGGGCTACGGGTAGCACTGGAGATACTGGTCCTACTGGCGCTACGGGCAGCACTGGAGCTACCGGACCTACTGGTGCAACGGGTATTACCGGAGCCACTGGACCTACCGGCGCAACAGGTATTACTGGACCAACGGGTCCTACTGGCGTAACGGGTAGCACTGGAGATACTGGTTCTACTGGCGCTACGGGCAGCACTGGAGCTACCGGACCTACCGGGGCTACAGGTAGCACTGGAGCTACTGGTTCTACCGGGGCTACGGGCAGCACCGGAGCTACTGGTCCTACCGGTGCCACAGGTTCTACTGGATCAACCGGTCCTACTGGCGCTACGGGCATCACTGGAGATACTGGTCCTACTGGTGCCACAGGTTCTACTGGATCAACCGGTCCTACTGGCGTAACGGGTAGCACTGGAGATACGGGCCCTACCGGTGCCACCGGGGCTACTGGATCAACCGGAGCTACTGGCGCTACGGGTGTCACTGGAGATACGGGTCCTACCGGTGCCACTGGTATTACTGGAGCTACCGGTTCTACTGGCGCTACGGGCAGCACTGGAGCTACTGGTTCTACCGGGGCTACAGGTAGCACTGGAGATACTGGTCCTACTGGTGCCACAGGTTCTACTGGATCAACCGGTCCTACTGGCGTAACGGGTAGCACTGGAGATACGGGTCCTACCGGGGCTACAGGTAGCACTGGAGATACTGGTCCTACTGGTGCCACAGGTTCTACTGGATCAACCGGTCCTACTGGCGCTACGGGTAGCACTGGAGCTACCGGACCTACCGGCGCTACAGGTAGCACTGGAGATACTGGTTCTACCGGGGCTACGGGCAGCACCGGAGCTACTGGTCCTACCGGTGCCACTGGTATTACTGGAGCTACCGGACCTACCGGTGCTACGGGTAGCACTGGAGATACTGGTCCTACCGGGGCTACAGGTAGCACTGGAGATACTGGTCCTACTGGTGCCACAGGTTCTACTGGATCAACCGGTCCTACTGGCGCTACGGGTAGCACTGGAGCTACCGGACCTACCGGCGCTACGGGTAGCACTGGATCAACCGGTCCTACTGGCGTAACGGGTAGCACTGGAGATACTGGTTCTACCGGGGCTACAGGTAGCACTGGAGATACTGGTCCTACTGGTGCCACCGGGGCTACGGGTAGCACTGGAGATACGGGTCCTACCGGGGCTACGGGCAGCACTGGAGATACTGGCCCTACCGGTGCCACTGGTATTACTGGAGCTACTGGCCCTACCGGGGCTACGGGTAGCACTGGAGATACTGGTCCTACCGGGGCTACAGGTAGCACTGGAGATACGGGTCCTACCGGTGCCACTGGTATTACTGGAGCTACCGGACCTACCGGGGCTACGGGTAGCACTGGAGATACTGGGCCTACTGGCGCTACGGGCAGCACTGGAGCTACCGGTCCTACTGGTGCAACGGGTATTACCGGAGCCACTGGACCTACCGGCGCAACAGGTATTACTGGACCAACGGGTCCTACCGGAGTTACTGGGCCTACCGGAGTTACTGGGCCTACTGGCGCCACGGGCAGCACTGGAGATACGGGTCCTACCGGTGCCACTGGTATTACTGGAGCTACCGGTTCTACTGGCGCTACGGGCAGCACTGGAGCTACTGGTTCTACCGGGGCTACAGGTAGCACTGGAGATACTGGGCCTACTGGCGCCACGGGCAGCACTGGAGATACTGGTCCTACCGGGGCTACAGGTAGCACTGGAGATACTGGTCCTACTGGTGCCACAGGTTCTACTGGATCAACCGGTCCTACCGGCGCTACGGGTAGCACTGGATCAACCGGTCCTACTGGCGTAACGGGTAGCACTGGAGATACTGGTTCTACCGGGGCTACAGGTAGCACTGGAGATACTGGTCCTACCGGTGCCACTGGTATTACTGGAGCTACCGGACCTACCGGGGCTACGGGTAGCACTGGAGATACTGGTCCTATCGGGGCTACAGGTAGCACTGGAGATACTGGTCCTACTGGTGCCACAGGTTCTACTGGATCAACCGGTCCTACCGGCGCTACGGGTAGCACTGGATCAACCGGTCCTACTGGCGTAACGGGTAGCACTGGAGATACTGGTTCTACCGGGGCTACAGGTAGCACTGGAGATACTGGTCCTACTGGTGCAACCGGGGCTACGGGTAGCACTGGAGATACTGGTCCTACCGGGGCAACGGGCAGCACTGGAGCTACTGGCCCTACCGGTGCCACTGGTATTACTGGAGCTACTGGCCCTACCGGGGCTACGGGTAGCACTGGAGATACTGGTCCTACCGGGGCAACGGGCAGCACTGGAGATACTGGTCCTACCGGGGCCACTGGTATTACTGGAGCTACCGGACCTACCGGGGCTACGGGTAGCACTGGAGATACGGGTCCTACTGGCGCTACGGGCAGCACTGGAGCTACCGGACCTACTGGTGCAACGGGTATTACCGGAGCCACTGGACCTACCGGCGCTACGGGTAGCACTGGAGCTACCGGACCTACTGGTGCAACGGGTAGCACTGGAGATACTGGTCCTACCGGGGCCACTGGTATTACCGGAGCTACTGGGCCTACCGGTGCCACTGGTATTACTGGAGCTACCGGACCTACCGGCGCTACGGGCATCACCGGAGCTACTGGTCCTACTGGCGCTACGGGCATCACCGGAGCTACCGGACCTACTGGCACCACAGGTATTACCGGGGCTACCGGACCTACTGGCACCACAGGTATTACCGGGGCTACCGGACCTACTGGCGCTACGGGTATTACTGGAGCCACTGGTCCTACCGGGGCTACAGGTATCACCGGAGCCACCGGACCTACCGGCGCTACGGGTATTACTGGCGTAACGGGTAGCACTGGAGCTACCGGACCTACTGGCACCACAGGTATTACCGGGGCTACCGGACCTACTGGCGCAACGGGTATTACTGGAGCTACTGGGCCTACCGGTGCCACAGGTATCACTGGAGCTACCGGCGCCACAGGCATTACAGGTGCAACTGGTCCTACTGGCGTGACAGGTGTTACTGGTGTCACTGGGGCAACTGGAACAGGTGGTTTTACAGATACTGCACTTTATGCTGCTAATAGTTCTGGACCTACCATTGTTACTGTAGCCGGTGGAACGAATATTCCTCTGCCAAACTTTCAAAACATCACTGGTTTTACGGCAAACGGCACAAGTACTGTTTTTACCGTTCTGCAAACTGGTAAATATTATATTACGTATCAAGTCAACACCACTACAGCTCTTTTGATTAGTACACGTTTGCTTTTAAATGGAGCAACTACTATTTCTGGTTCTGTTCAATCACCTGTTATCTCAACTTCATTTATCAACAACACTGTTATTGTTAATTTAACAGCTGGAAGCACCATTTCACTGCAGTTTTTTGGGGCAGTTGTCACAGCTATTTTAGTTGGCGGGGGCGGTGCTGCAGGAGCAGCCTTGACCATTATACGGCTAAGCTAAACGAAAAAAGAAAGGCTTTTTCAGCCTTTCTTTTTTATGTCTTCTATTACATTTATACACTGTTCAATATCATCAGATTGCAAAAGGTGAAAAACAGATTGGATGATTGAAAACTCTAAATTCCACCATTCTAATAACTGCAGTTTTTCGATTATTTCGGATGAAAATCGATATTTCATGAGCTGCTGGGGATTTCCTGCGGCTATTGCATATGGAGGCACATCTTTTGTGATCACACTATTTGCTCCTATCACAGCCCCGTTGCCTATACATACTCCGGACATAATCGTCGCACCATATCCAATCCATACGTCATGTCCAATATGAACATCCCCCTTCGATTTTGGGTGTCCTTTAATATGTGCAGCTTCTTTGAAAATTTGATTAAACGGATACGTTGTGACCCAATCTGTACGGTGTTCCCCGCCTAGAAAAATTTTCACTTCGTTTGCGATGGAACAAAACTTCCCAATATGTAATGTCGTTCCTTCCCCCCATGTCAGCACTTGGAAATCTGGTCCGGCATAAGAAAAGTCACCGATATTGTACGAGCTTAGTTCACTTCTTTGATTCAAAAACATAGAAGATCCGGCCTCCTTAAAAGTGATAGATCTTCGTATGTATATGCTACTTTACGCCTTCACATTATGATTGAACAAGCGCTACAATTTGTTTTTTCTTCCATACGAGCTGATAGTAGCTGTATTGGAGGAGTAAGTTCACAAAGAACGCAGCAGGGTAGCCAATCCATATTCCCTTAATGCCGAGGGATGTATAATGTGATAGCACATAGGCGACTGGTACTTCTACAAGCCAAATGGAACAAATACTAAAGATCGTCGGCCAAAGAACTGTCCCGCTTGCTCTCATTGTGGCTGCAACAATTTGGGCCGTTCCAAAAATGAGATAGCTCCATAGTGTAATGACAACCAAACTATAAGCAATGTCTATCGTCTTAGGATCTGTTAAAAAGATAGATAAAATCTGCGGTGCAAAAATATAAACGAAAATAATGATACATCCGCCTATGGCGAAGTTAAGTCCTAACCCAATTTTAATGACATCTTTCAGTCGATTCATATTCCCTGCACCAATGAATTGTGCTGCAAAGATTGAGACCGCAATGCCAAGACTCACTGCCGGCATCTGCACATAACTCACGACTTGATTGACAACACCATAGGCAGCTGTCGCCTGTGATCCATAATCGTTGACGAAAGAAATAACGGCAATTTCTGATAAAGAAATAAGGATCATATTAATGCTTGATGGGATACTGAGCTTTAATAACGTTTTTAATAGATCCCCTTTCATCAATAAATGCTTTCTCACCGATGCATCAATACGAAGCGGATGCTTTGTCTTATATAAGTAGATATGTAGAATGATAAACGTCACAATTGTTGAAATCACTGAAGCATACGCAGCGCCATATAAGCCGAACGCCGGCAGTCCCAGCCAGCCAAATAATAAAATGGGCAGCATCAGAATATTCGTTGCCGTACTAATCATTAAGAAATAAAAAGGTGTTTTCGAATCCCCTGTTCCCCGCAAGAATGTTGTATAAACAAAATAAAGAAATAAGATCGGCATTGAGATGAATAAAATTCTGGCGTAAGCCGCACTTTTCTCCACGATATTAGCAGGTGTTCCCATGAGGTTTAAGATGTCTGTTGCGAAAAAACCTCCAATGATCGCTAAAGAGACGCCGATCAAAAAAGTGAATGAAAGCGTTGTGCCAATGATTTCTTTTAATTTCTGTTCATTTTTTGCTCCATACGCCTGTCCAATAAGGATCGAGCTTCCCGATCCAATTCCAATGGAAAAAGAAACGAGCAAAAAGAAAAGCGGAAAGAATGCAGAAATGGCAGCTACTGCATCCTCTCCAATCCATCTTCCGACAAGAACAATGGACACTAACTGTCCGATCGATTGCAAAATATTGCTTAGCAAAAGCGGGATGAGAAAAATGGACATGGTTTTTACTAAAGATTGATTGTTATCTAACGTCATGATGGTTCTCCTTCTCTCTCTAAATCTAAAGGTTCTCAGCTAATATGCTGACAATACGGTCTTCTATCTCTTTCCCTTTTTCGTCATCAACAAGGTGATTTAACAAGATGGAAAAAGCGAGCGTTTTTCCGCCCTGCGTGTCAATATATCCAGAAAGTGTGCTGACCGTTGTTAACGACCCTGTTTTTGCACGTACTTTTTCTAGCGTAACTGGTTCTTTCAATCTGTTCCTTAACGTGCCCCCCACCATTCGTTCACTCGCCCCTGCTAAAGGGAGCGCATGTTCATAGGTTTTAAACCATTTTTCCTTTTGAATGTTTGTCAAAAATAAAGTGAACTGGTTAGCAGAGACAAGGTTAATAGGTGATATCCCCGAGCCGTCACGCAAAACTGCAAGCGAAGGATCGATGCCAAACGCAGGAAGCCGTTCATTCATGACGTCCAGCCCAGCTTCAAAGCTCCCTTTGTTCTTCACTTTTTTGCCTAGTTCCTTTAGCAAAATTTCTGCATGTGTATTGTTGCTTAATTTCATCATAGGAACGAGCAGCTCTGATAATGGCATCGATGTATGGGAGGCGATTTTTTTGGCTTTTTTAGGAACTTGTTTTGCTTTCAGTGGTCCTTTTACTTGAATGCCTTCCGCCTTTAACGCTCGTTTCAATAAGTCTAAAGCATAGGCGGCCGGATCCCATAAAGCTACCCATTGTTTAGATGAGCTTGCTTTAACCGGAATGGTCCCAGTCAACGTAATCTTGTTGGTTCCGTGAGAGCGCTTAAAAGAGATTTTCTTTTTTCCGCCTTCTGGAACTGTTTTCACTTGATTGATGACTTGAGCGACATCCGTCTTCGGGATCATCTCATACTCGGCTTTCTGTCCTGCTTTTTTTCCTGGTTTTACTTCGAGAATCACGGTCCCTGCATCATAATCTTGATTCGGTGAAGCCGTGAGAGCAGAAATTTGTGCCCCGTAATATTGATCCTCATCACTCCAAGGCAGATCAATGGAGTATCTCGTGTCATCAAACCAAGTGTCATCTGCTGCAAGCTGTCCGCGAATGCTATGTATTCCGGCCTTTTTGACTTTTTTGGCAAGTGCTGCAAAATCCTTCTCTAATAAAGTCGGATCGCCGGTGCCGCGAAGATAAAGGCTGCCATGTAACGTTTTCTTTTGAATGGAACCATCCATCCAGATGTCTGTAGGGAATGTGTGTGTTTCTCCAAGTATATCAAGTGCGATGGCTGATGTGAGCAGTTTCATATTAGAAGCAGGAGTAAGACGAATATCGGCTTGATGTTCATAAAGAAGAGAGTTGTCAGAAGTATCGCGGACGCTGATGCCAGAGATCGCGCCCTCTAAATCAGGTGCTGTTCGTATGAGTTCGTCTAAAGCGGTCATCCAAGCCAGTGAATCGTCACGAGCTGTGAGCTGTTCATCTTTCGCTGAAAAAGGAAGAAATAAAATCGACAGGATACATATTTGTAAAAACATGAGCTGTGAAAAACGCTTCACGTAATCCCTCCTTATTGTAGCCGCCAAATTTAGAAGAATATGTTCATTATACACAAAAGAACGTTTGTTCTCAAAGGTTTTTTAAACAGAAAAGTCAGCTTTCTTTGACGAAAACTGACAAGCCCTTTACCTCTTTTCTGGATTCCAACCATCGGCTCCTCCAAGAACTGCTTGAACCGTGATCTGACTTGCTTCGTTATTGGTTAAAATAGTTGACCATTTTACGCGGTTTGCTGGACTGCTCCCTGCTCCTGTCGATCCAAATTCTTTATACCTGGCCGTTCTTTCGTTGTCACGGTTATCCCAGTTATGCCATCCCTCTGCTTTTATATGGTCATCCATTTTTGTATGGAGGAATGTCACAGCCGAATAAGGTCTCCACGGACGTCCTAAATAAACCGATTGCGCAGCTGCCGTTCCCTTTTTCAACGTAGAATCTATGAATACGTAGCCGTACCTTTGTGCTTCTGTTGTGGATGCTGCAGTAATATACCCATTTCCAAGGCTTTTTATTTCAGCTCTTTTAAACACAGCCGTGGCTGATCCAAAAATAAAATCGACCGTGCCCTCGATATAGCAGTTTTCATAATATTGCCGCCCTGTGCCTGTTGCATAAAGTGTATCTTGATAGCCTAACACACGTATTTGTTTGAACACAGCCCGGTCGCCAGACACATACAGCGCCACCGCCTGACCAGCATGTCTGCCAGCTGTATTTTGGAAGGTAATATTTTCTGCATAAAAATCGTTTGCACGAATCATTGTGCTTGAGCTATTGGTTGTACTCCCAGTGCTTGCATTTGTGTCATCATACGTAAGGATCGTCTTGTGCTGATCTTCTCCGACAAAAGATACGTGTGGTTTATTTTGCGGAAGCAAAATTTTTTCTCTATATACGCCATTTTTAATATAGATCGTTGCCCGCTGTTGATTGTTTGCTGGAATAGCATCAATGGCAGACTGAACGGTGCGGTATGCCCCGCTTCCCTTTTGATCAACGACAAGGACGCGGTTATGCCCTGCTTCTGCTGCTTGAAGTGAAACTGGGTCATAAAGAAATAGAGACAAGACCATGATAATCCATACGTTTCTATATTTCATCACATATCTCCTCCTCATTTTGTGAACGTTTTCATCAAACATTCTTTTTGATCCTATTCCATACACGCGCAAAAAAACACCCACGTTTTTATGTTGTGGATGTTTTTTTAGATTTTTCATATTGCATTGCATAAATTCCTTCATTTTCAATCCATTCACAAAAGAGAACGTCTCGATAAGAGGAAATATGCTGCTTTTTTAATTGATCACTCAGCCAGGATTCATCAAAGCCAGCTTCTTGTAAATCATCTTTTAAAATTTCGCCGTCAATAATAAACGTTCTAGGCAATTTGACTTCTTTTCCCTTCACGTTCACATCTTCTGCTGTGGCTGGTGCGTATTTCATTTTTGGAAGAACACTGACAGATCCGTCAGTTTCCAGTATGGCATATTCAATTTCATTCAGGGCAAAATGGCCTTTTGCGCGAACCAGTGTCTGCAGCTGATTGATATCAAGCATATTCCTCTTCAACCGGTTGTAGTGAATTTTCCCCTTATCAATCACAAGCGTAGGTCTTCCTTCTAAAAACGCACGAATGGACTTAAAGCGCTGTGAAAGCCATTCAACTGTATAAATGAGAACGCCCCATACCGCAACAGCAAATAAAATGTGCTGAATCTTGACTTCTGGGTCAAAAATGGCGTTTCCGACCATTTCGCCTAAAATAAGTGCAGAAATGAAATCAAACGGTGTGATTTGTGCAAATTGTGTTTTTCCTAATAATTTTGTAATTAAAAATAAAGCAAAAAATCCAATGAAGAGTTCAGTCAAAATATTAACGAACGGCACAAAAGTTCCTTCCTTTCTTACTGCATTTATAACAGCATATACATGAAAGGAGGGATCTAAACGTGTTCGTCATTTCCATCAATGCATCATTCTTCATCTCTATCTCCAATACATAAAAAGCCATGACCACACTTCGGTCATGGCTTTTCTTTATATTGTAACACCCTTTGTTTGACCTATTTTGGCAGAACCGAACTCCCCATTAAATAACGGTCTACCTCGTGCGCCACTTGTCTGCCTTCATTAATTGCCCAGACAATCAAGCTTTGCCCGCGTCTTGCATCTCCAGCTGCAAATACGCCTTCTACATTTGTTGTATATTCCCCATACTTTGCGTCAATGCGATTGTTTTTGCTGTCCACGCCAAAGTGTTTCACAAGCGGCTGTTCAGTTCCCTCAAAACCAATTGCAATAAAGACGAGCTGAGCAGGCCATACCTTCTCTGTCCCTGGAATCTCATGAAATTCAAACTTCCCTTGTTCGTTTTTCACCTTTTCCATTTGAATGGTATGAAGCTCTTTTAATTTCCCATTTTTATCTGCCACAATTTTTGTGGTTTGAATTGAATATTGACGCGGATCTTCTCCGAATTTTGCTTGTGCTTCTTCATAAGCATAATCCAGTGAGAAGACATAAGGCTGTTCTGGCCACATGTTATCCCCTACACGTGTATCTGGAAGCTTTGGATGCTTCCCGAATTGAACAACACTTTTTGCTTTTTGGCGAAGTGCAGTTGCGACGCAGTCAGCGCCTGTATCTCCTCCGCCAATCACAATCACGTCTTTTCCTTTTGCATCAATGAAGTTTTTGTCTTTGAATCCTGAATCAAGCATGCTTTTCGTTGCGAGTGTTAAATAATCCATTGCAAGGTGAATCCCTTTTGCTTCCCTGCCTTCAATTAACAGGTCACGCTGCTTTTGTGCACCTGTACAAAGGATAACCGCATCAAACTGCTCTTTCAGTTCGTCGGCAGTGATATCCACGCCGATTTCTGTGTTTGTCACAAAGTCAATGCCTTCTTGTCTTAGCAGTTTGACTCTTCGCTCGACCACTTCTTTGTCGAGCTTCATATTTGGAATCCCGTAAGTCAGCAGTCCGCCAAGGCGGTCAGAACGCTCGAACACTGTAACAGCGTGTCCTGCTTGGTTTAATTGATCAGCACTTGCAAGTCCTGCTGGTCCTGAGCCGACAATGGCAATTTTCTTCCCTGTACGGCTTGAAGGGATTCTTGGCGTGATCCATCCATTTTCAAAACCTTTATCAATGATCGTGCGTTCGATATTTTTAATCGAAACAGCTGGATCATTAATAGCGACTGTACATGAACCTTCACAAGGCGCAGGACATACTCTCCCAGTAAACTCAGGGAAATTATTTGTTTTTTGCAGTCTTTCGAGCGCTTCTTTCCATCTCCCGCGATAGACCAGGTCATTCCACTCTGGAATTAAATTGTAGATCGGGCAGCCAGACACGCCGCCCCTGATCTCCATACCAATTTGACAAAACGGTGTTCCGCAATCCATACATCTAGCGCCCTGTTTCTTCAATACGTCATCTGTATAAGGAGCTGAATATTCTTTCCAGTCATTTTGACGAGTGAGAGGGTCACGTTCATTTGGCTTTTCTCTTTTATATTCCATAAAACCTGTTGCTTTGCCCATTGTCCTCTCCCCTTTCTTAATGAGCGAGGGCTGCTTTTTGCCCGTTTGCCGTTTCTTGATTTTTCGGTTTTGTATTTGCTTCAAAGGCAAACATCACCGCTTCTTCATGACTGAGGCCCGCTTGTTTTTGTTCTTCAATGCTTTGAAGCATCATTTTGTAATTTCTCGGAATGACTTTGATAAATTGATCCTTTTCTTGCTCCCAGTTTTCAAGAAGTGCTGCTGCTTTTGAGCTGTTTGTATAATCAAGGTGTTCCTTGATCATTTGCTTCACTTCTTGTTCTTCTTCATGATCTGTGAGCTTTTCAAACATGATCATTTCCATGTTGCACATTCTTTTGAACTGTTTGGTATCCGATGTATGGATGTAAGCCACACCACCAGACATACCTGCACCAAAGTTTTTCCCAACGTCTCCTAAAATGACGACACGTCCGCCAGTCATGTATTCACAGCCGTGATCTCCGATTCCTTCAACAACCACATGTACACCTGAATTACGAACAGCAAATCGTTCACCAGCACGTCCGTTAATATAAGCTTTTCCGCTAGTTGCACCGTAAAATGCGACGTTTCCTACAATGACGTTTTCATGTCCATTTTGTACAAAATGATCAGACGTTTTAACAGCAATTTTGCCTCCTGAGAGTCCTTTGCCGATATAGTCATTTGAATCACCTGTTAAATAGAGAGACATACCCTTTGGCACAAATGCGCCAAAGCTTTGTCCAGCTGAACCAGTGAATCTTAGTGTGATCGTATCCTCTGGCAAGCCCTCTTCCCCGTAGCGCTTAGACACTTCACTGCCAGTGATGGTTCCGGCCACACGGTTGATATTGCGAATGCTCAATGATAGATCAACTGGTGTTTGATGATTCAGCGCTTCTTGTACATAAGGAAGGATTTCATTCATATCCAGCGATTCATCAATTTTATGATTTTGCGGTGTTCTGAATGTCCGCGCTCCTTCTGGCTGATAAAGCAGTGTTTCAAGGTTTAGCTGCCCTGCTTTCCAGTGAGCTTTTGCTCGTTCACTGACCGCTAGGACGTCCGTGCGACCAATTAATTCATCCATTGATGTAAAGCCGAGTTCTGCTAAGATTTCTCTTACTTCCTCTGCAATAAACATCATGAAGTTCACAATGTGATCAGGGTTACCCATGAATTTTTTGCGAAGCTCTGGATTTTGTGTGGCAACACCGACCGGGCAAGTATCTAAATGACATGCTCTCATCATTACGCAGCCCAGCACGACAAGTGGAGCTGTCGCAAAGCCATACTCTTCTGCTCCTAAAATCGCAGCCATGACAACATCGCGGCCAGTCATTAACTTTCCGTCCGTTTCAAGAACAACTCTCTCGCGAAGACCGTTTAGCACAAGGGTTTGATGCGCCTCTGCCAATCCAAGCTCCCAAGGAAGTCCTGTGTGTTTAATACTCGTTTTCGGTGAAGCTCCTGTACCGCCGTCATAGCCGCTAATGACAATGACGTCTGCAGTTCCTTTTGCTACACCTGCTGCGATCGTGCCAACGCCTGCTTTAGATACAAGCTTGACACTGATGCGTGCATCACGGTTTGCGTTTTTCAAATCATGAATCAGCTGTGCCAAATCCTCGATGGAATAAATATCATGATGCGGCGGTGGTGAAATTAATCCGACACCTGGCGTAGAACCACGTACATCGGCCACCCAAGGATACACTTTATTTCCTGGAAGCTGTCCGCCTTCTCCCGGCTTTGCCCCTTGCGCCATTTTAATTTGCAATTCATCTGCATTGACTAAGTAATGACTTTTCACACCAAATCGGCCAGAAGCGATTTGTTTAATGGCGCTTCTGCGATCATCACCGTGTTCATCTACTGTAAAGCGGGCAGGATCTTCTCCGCCTTCTCCGCTGTTACTTTTACCGCCAATTCGGTTCATCGCAATTGCAAGTGCCTCATGCGCTTCTTTACTTAAAGATCCAAATGACATAGCACCTGTCTTAAAGCGGCGCACGATGGATTCAGCAGATTCAACCTCTTCCAGACGAACCGGCTTTTGTTTTGGCTGAAATGCAAACAAATTTCTGAGGAAGCCGATTCTTTCTTCATCCGCTGCCATTGTATATTGTTTAAATAGGTCATAATCTTCATTTCGGCATGCCCACTGGAGCGTATGGATCGTTTTTGGATTAAATGCATGGTGCTCTCCATTTTTTCTCCACTGGAATTCACTGCCTGATTCAAGTGTCTGGTCAGTTGCTGCTTGGTACCCTGCTTCATGACGAAGTTTTGCCTCATGAGCAATGGTGTCAAGATCAATCCCGCCAAGCTGAGAAGCTGTTCCTGTGAAATACTCTTGAATGACGTCTTCACTAATCCCGACTGCTTCAAAGATTTGCGCGCCTCTATAGCTTTGCACAGTGGAAATCCCCACTTTGGACATGACTTTGACGACACCTTCTGTCACGCTTTTACCAAACTTTGTAACAGCTTCATCAAAGCTGATCGAAATCGCTTCGTCTGCAATCAGCTGTTTGTACGTTTCATAGACAAGGTAAGGATGGATCGCATCTGCCCCGTAGCCAATCAGTGCGGCAAAATGATGAACCTCTCTCACCTCTCCAGATTCAACGATCAGACTGACCTTTGTCCGCAGACCTTGACGCACAAGGTGCTGATGAAGTGCACTTAGCGCAAGAATTGGTGGAATCGGTACTTTTTGTTCTGTCATTTCACGATCTGAAAGGATTAATAAAGAGACACCTTCTCTAATCGCTTTTTCCGCCTCTTCAAACATCGCATCCAGCCCGCGCTTTAAATCATCGGTGAAAAGTGTATGAATTGTTTTGCTTTTAAAGGCATTATGAACAATTGTTTTCAAGCCGTTAAATTGTCCGCTCGTTAAGACCGGAGTATAAAGTTTAATTCTTCGGCATGAATATTCATTCGGATGTAAAATATCGCCTTCGGCACCTAACCAAGTCATGGTTGATGTCACCAGCTGCTCACGAATGGCATCAATCGGCGGGTTAGTGACTTGTGCGAACAACTGCTTAAAATAAGAAAACAGAGACTGCGCACGATCTGATAACACAGCAAGCGGTGTATCACTTCCCATTGAACCAATTGGGTCCTTGCCTTCCTCTAGTAAAGGGATTAAATACTTTTGAATGTCTTCGTACGTATAATGGAACGCACGCTGACGCGTCAACAAATCGTCCATTATACTAGAATTTTCTGAATTTTCTTCCGAGCGATTGACGTGGACCATTTCTTCATCGAGCCATTTTTGATAAGGAAGTTCATTCGCAATGGTCGATTTCACTTCTTCGTCAGAAATAATTCGCCCTTCTTCTAAATCAATGAGCAGCATTTTGCCAGGCTCAAGACGATCTTTATACTTCACATCTTCTTCATTTGTGTCAATCACGCCGACCTCAGAAGAGAAAATGATATGATCATCATTCGTGACATAGTATCTAGCCGGTCTTAATCCGTTTCGGTCTAAGATGGCCCCGATTTGTTTACCGTCCGTAAAGGAAATCGCTGTTGGTCCATCCCATGGCTCCATGAGAGAACTATGGTATTCATAAAATGCCCGTTTCTCTTTCGACATGTGCGTGTTTTCCGTCCAAGGCTCAGGAATCAGCATCATTGCTGTATGAGCAGGTGTACGGCCTGCAAGCACAAAGAATTCAAAGGCATTGTCTAAAATGGATGAATCACTTCCGTCTGCATTCAGCACTGGCAAAATCTTGTCTAAATCGTCTCCGAAGGCTTCAGATACGAATTGTTGTTCTCTTGCTCTCATCCAATTGATGTTTCCTCTTAATGTGTTGATTTCTCCGTTGTGTATTAAGTAACGGTTTGGATGGGCTCTTTCCCATGTAGGAAATGTATTTGTACTAAATCTTGAATGAACAAGTGAAAATGCAGAAACAAATGTTTCATCCTGTAGATCAAGATAAAAAGCATCGACTTGATCTGATGTTAAAAGCCCCTTATATACGATGGTTTGACTCGACAGGCTGACAAAGTAAAATTGTTTTTCCTCTTTTGTTCCCCAGTTCTCAGCCTGTTTACGGATGACATATAATTTTCTTTCAAATGACAAACGATCTGTGATGTTGTCGTTTGCTCCGATAAAGACCTGCCTCACAACCGGACAGCTCTTCGCTGCGACAGTACCAATTTTCCCGGCATCGACAGGAACCGTTCTCCAGCCAATTAATGTTTGGCCTTCCTGTTTAATGAACCCGTTGATTTTCTGTTCGATGGCTTGACGCGTTTTTTCGTCATCATCTTTTGAAAAGAAGACCATTCCTACCCCGTAACGGCCCTTTTCTGGAAGTGCAAATTCTTTGCAGTTCTTTCTAAAGAAAGCGTCTGGCAGCTGTACCATTAAACCGGCACCATCACCTGTATACGGATCACTGCCTTGCCCGCCGCGGTGATCAAGCTGGCACAGCATTTGTAATCCCTTTTTGACGATGCTATGTGTCGCCTCCCCTTTTAAATGGGCGTACAGTCCGATTCCACATGCATCATGTTCAAATTCAGGACGGTAGAGACCTTGTGGTTGTGGTAGTTGATTATAAGTCATCGTTTCTCTCCCCCGTTTAAAAGATCCGTTTTTCACAGTAATAAAATCTCACAAACTCTGTAACTTATTTTAAGTTTTCAAATTAATATAAACAATATATAATTTAGATCAAAACAATCTCTTTTTGAGATAGATGGGTGTGAAGTGCAAAAATGGAGCTTCGTCAGTTACGTTATTTTGTAGAAGTCGCAGACCGTGAACACGTGTCAGAAGCGGCTGAAAACTTACATGTTGCCCAATCTGCCATCAGCCGGCAGATTGCGAATTTAGAAGAAGAACTTGGAGTGGCCTTATTCGAACGAGAAGGACGAAATATCAAATTAACGAAGATCGGCAGACAATTTTTAGATCATGTCAGAACTGCACTCAAAGCCATTGATTACGCAAAAGAGCAAATTGACGAATACTTAGATCCGCACAAAGGGACGGTGAATATTGGCTTTCCTACAAGTCTAGCAAGCCAAGTGCTCCCTTCTGTCATCTCCGCTTTTAAGCAGGAATATCCAGAGGTCGATTTTTTACTTCGTCAAGGATCCTATAAGTTTCTCATTGAAGCTGTTAAAAATCGTGATATCGATCTCGCCTTTTTAGGACCTGTACCGACAAACGATTCTCAAATAGAAGGAAATATTTTGTTTTCTGAAAGCATTTATGCCCTTTTACCGGTTAGCCACCCCTTTAGCGGACAAAGGAGCATTCATTTAAGTGATTTAAGAAAGGATCATTTCGTGTTATTTCCTGAAGGGTATGTGCTGAGACAAATTGCGGTTGATGCTTGCAAGCAGGCAGGCTATGAGCCTACCATTTCATCTGAAGGAGAAGATTTGGATGCCATTAAAGGCCTCGTATCGGCAGGTATGGGCGTTACCTTATTACCCGAAAGTGCCTTTTATGAAACAACACCGCGATTTACAGTGAAAATTCCGATCGATTTTCCTCAAGTGAGAAGAACGGTTGGCATTATTGCATCTAAAACGCGAGAAATGTCTCCTTCTGCCCATGATTTTTATGTGTTTGTGAAGGATTTCTTTTCTAAAATTGAACAATATAAATAATTCACTAAAACAAGACATTTCATTTGTAGAAATAATCCCTCTTTGTATATGATGGGTTACAGAACAAAAGACTATATGGAAGAAAGGTATTTGTATGAAATCAATTTTATCGTTTTTAAAGCCGTATCGGCTGTCCGTTGTGTCCATTGTCATTCTCACCTTTTTAAGCAGTATGCTCCAGCTGTATTTACCGACGTTAACAGCAGATATCGTTGATGTCGGAATCGTCCAGGGAGATATTGCTTACATATGGAAGGTTGGCGGCTGGATGGTGGCTTGTTCTTTACTCGCTATTTTGCTCACCATTTGGAAGTCTTACTTGTCATCAAAGACAGCACTTGGCTTCGGCCGTGATATGAGAAGACAGTTGTTTGTGCATGTCGAACAATTTTCATTAGAAGAATTTCAAAAGATCGGCACGTCTTCCTTTATTACAAGATCAACAAATGATGTGAAACAAGTCCAAGATGTGACGATCATGATTTTACAAATGATGACGCGGGCCCCGCTTATGCTTGTGGGCGGAATCATTTTGGCTGTTTCCAGGGATGCTGTCCTGTCTCTTATCTTTTTAGCAGCCCTCCCCCTTCTTGGCGGATTTATTTATTTGGTGTCAAGAAAAGCCATTCCGCTATTTGGCCAGCTTCAGAAAAAAACAGACCGGCTGAATTTAATTATGCGAGAATCTCTTTCAGGCATCCGCGTCATTCGTGCATTTAACCGTGTGGATGATGAAAAGGAGCGATTCCAAGAAGCTAACACGTCCTATAAGGATACTGGCCTTAGAGTCAACCGATTAATGGCTTACTTGTTTCCATTTATGCTGATCATCATGAACTTCACGAATATCGGTATTGTCTGGCTCGGGGCAAACCGAATTGATGCCGGAGAAATGGAAGTTGGGAATCTCATTGCCTTCATTCAATATGCGATGATGATTTTAATGGCACTGATTATGCTGTCGATGAGCTTTATTATGGTCCCAAGAGCACAAGCATCAGCTAAACGTATGAATGAAGTGTTAAACATGGAACCAAAGATTAAAGACAAAGAAGTGTCTATGACTGAGCTTCACAAGCCCGCCCACTCCATTCGCTTTGAGGATGTGTCATTTTATTACTCAAATGCAGAGAAACCGGCTGTTCAAAACATCACGTTTGAAGCCAAAACTGGTGAAACAACAGCCATTATCGGAAGTACGGGTTCTGGAAAAACAACGCTGCTCCAGCTGATGACGCGCTTTTATGAAGTGACAGAAGGCCGGATTACACTAGATGATGTAGATATTAGAGAGCTGCCACAGGAGAAACTGAGAAACCAGATGGGCTATGTCTCTCAAAAAGCTGTTTTATTCAGCGGAACCATTGCCGACAATGTGCGTTTCGGCAAGCAGGATGCAAGTGACGAAGACGTTTGGCAGGCGCTGCGAACTGCGCAGGCCGAGGAATTTGTTTTGCAAAAAGATGGCGGAATTGATGCAGAAATTGATCAGGGTGGTTCAAATCTATCGGGCGGCCAAAAGCAGCGGCTTTCCATTGCAAGGGCGCTAGTGCGAAAACCATCATTCTATTTGTTTGACGATAGCTTTTCAGCACTTGATTACAAAACAGATGCAAAGCTGCGGGCATCATTAGAAGCAGAAAAAGCACATGCAGCCCTCATCATTGTCGCTCAACGAATCAGTACAGTGAAGCATAGTGATAAAATCATTGTACTTGATGAAGGGAAAATCGCAGGTATCGGAACACACGAACAATTAATAAAGGATAATCTTGTGTACCAAGAAATTGTCGCATCACAGGAAGGTCAGGAGGTGAGCGAGGATGAGTAAGAAAATGTCTTCCGGCATGGGCCATAAAGGCGCCCACCCTAAAGGGCCAGCCGCAAAACCGAAGGAATTTAAGAAAACACTGCTTCGGTTGACAAGCTATTTAAAACCAAGAAAATTTCAGCTGATCATCGTCTTTATTGCAGCAATTGGTTCAACTGTCTTTAATGTCATTAGTCCAAAGCTGCTTGGGGATGCCACCTCTTCCCTATTTGACAGCTTTACGAATGGAACAGCTGTTCAATTTGATGTCATTTCACGAATACTTTTGCTGCTTGTCGTCCTGTACGTCGTTGCTTCTCTCTTTTCATTCGTTCAGCAATATGTCATGGCCGGTGTCTCTCAACAGACCATTGCTGAATTACGCCAGGAAGCAAATGACAAGCTCACACGTCTCCCCCTTCGTTATTTTGATAAAACAACCCACGGGGACACACTAAGCCGTGTGATGAATGATATCGATAATATTAATACATCGCTTCAGCAGGCGCTCACCCAAGTGATTACATCTGTTATTACAGTCATTGGAATTGTCGTGATGATGCTCTTCATCAGTCCGCTGCTTACGCTGCTTGTTTGTTTGACGCTGCCACTCAGCCTGTTTGCGATTCGCGGCATTACGTCATTTTCACAAAAGCATTTTAAAGCGCAGCAAAAAGAGCTTGGGACGATCAATGGACATATTAATGAGATGTTCACAGGTCATCAGACAGTTCGTGCGTATGGCTACGAAAAGAAAGCGATCGATACATTTGATCAATTAAACGAAAAGCTATATGAATCCTCAAGGAAAGCGCAGTTCATTTCTGGTTTAATGATGCCAATGATGACCTTTATCGGGAACCTTGGCTATGTGGCAGTCAGTGTAGCCGGCGGGATTCTTGTCATTAACGGGAATATTCGTGTCGGGGATGTGCAAGCGTTTATCCAATACACACAGCAAATGTCTCAGCCGCTTGTGCAAGCATCAAGCGTCGCAAACTTAGTTCAATCAGCGATCGCTTCTGCTGAAAGGGTCTTTGAAATCCTTGATGAGGAAGAAGAAAGTACCGAAGAAGATGCGGCAATTGATCTTGCATCACTCTCAGGTGCTGTAAGCTTTGAACAAGTTCAATTCGGATATGAAAAAGATCATCCGATTATTAAAGATTTGAATTTAGATGTGCAAGAAGGACAGACTGTTGCCATTGTCGGACCAACGGGCGCAGGAAAAACAACAATCATCAATCTTTTAATGCGTTTTTACGAATTAGATCAAGGCTCCATACGTATTGGCGGTGTCAAAACAACTGATCTCAGCCGTCAGCAAGTACGAGAATTATTTGCGATGGTTCTTCAGGATACGTGGCTCTTTGAAGGAACGATTTACGACAACATTGCCTATGGCAGACAGGACGTTTCCAAAGAGGATGTCATCAAAGCCGCCAAACATGCCTATGCGGATGATTTCATCCGTACACTTCCAGATGGATATGACACACTCTTAACAGAAGATGCCGGCAACCTGTCACAAGGTCAGCGCCAGCTGCTAACCATCGCCCGTGCTATTTTATCTGATCCAAAGATCTTGATATTAGATGAAGCAACAAGCAGTGTGGATACACGGACAGAGATGCATATTCAAAAAGCAATGAATGAATTGATGAAAGGCAGAACGAGCTTCGTGATTGCACACAGACTTTCAACGATCAAGGATGCAGACCTCATTTTAGTCATGAAGGATGGAAGCATCATTGAAAAAGGATCGCACAGCGAACTTTTAAAACAAAAAGGCTTCTATGCAGATTTATATATGAGTCAATTTGCCGAAAATCAAGTTGGTTAACATCAAAAAGAGGGTAAACACGCATGTCACATGCTGTCTACCCTCTTTTCAATTGTTATCTGCTCGCTTCTTCACTTTTACACTGAGCTTCGTTATATACTCTGCTTCATCTTTAGACATGAGCGAATGAAGTAAATACTCCTCAAATACATCTCCATCCAGCAACATGCCCTCTTTCTCGATTTCATCTAATAAATGCGAATAAGCAGACTCAATCTCATCATATGTTCCTTGATCATATATCACCGCATAGATCCCGCCAGTTTTTTTCACTGCCCCCGGTCCATCCATTCGGCAGAACAGCTGATCTGACTGATGATAGCGGCGCTTACGAAACTGTTCCTTTTTTAAGACAGAACCATTTGCCGCAGCCCCTTTTATGCCAACTTCCTTTAAAAATTCCCCTACAATACGTGATATTTCTTCTACAGGTGTATTTAAGTCGATCGGGTTTGAAGCACTTAGTATGACTGGTTCTTCTGGCAGCTCTTGAAACAGGACCTCCCCTATTTTCACAGTTGATAATTCATGTGTCGTCTCGATCACCCGCATAAGAAAAGCTTGGATATCTTGCAGTTTTTCAATCTCTTGTTTGACCTTTTCTACTTGGTCGGCCGCCAGGCTTTGCAGTCTCTCGCGAGAAGGTTCTGTGAAATATTGTTTTAACTCTTTGATCGGAAATTGAACAGCCCGCAAGGATTGAATCGCAATAAAATGGTCAAATTGCTCAAGTGTATAGTAACGGTAGCCATTTTCATGAACACCAGCCGGCTTAAATAAATCGATTTTATCATAATACAGAAGCGTATCCTTTTTTACATCAAATAGCTTGGCAAACTCTCCAGTGAAAAATGTTTTTTGCACATCATTGATCATGATGAAGGCTCCTTTCTTGACTATGGAGTTACTCCATCCTTTATCATAACATGCAGAAACACCATTACGCAGGGAAAGGATAAGAAAATGAACAAAATAACTCAACATGAAGTGACATTAGCACATGCAAATAAAGAAGATTTCCCTTCTATGAAAAAAGAGCTTCAGAAAGCTTTTACAGCTGGCGTGATCGATGCATTCGGCGATGCGCAGGATGGACCGATTCCACCAGATGAAGTGATTGATGAATCTTTTCATTCGAATGAACACATTGTTTATCATATTATGCTAAATGGTGAAAAGGCAGGCGGCGTTGTCATCAAAATCAACCAAGAGACACATCACAACTCGGTTGATTTGCTATACATCTCCTCATCCTCTCACGGCCGGGGCATTGGTCAGGCAGCATGGAAAGCCATCGAGGCGCAATATCCAGAAACAATTGTATGGGAGGTTGTGACCCCATATTTTGAAAAACGCAACATTCATTTCTATGTCAACAAGTGCGGCTTTCAAATTGTTGAATTTTATCACTTACACCATCCAGACCCAAACGCACCTCGTGAAGCAGATCAGGGCAATGGCCCTTTAGCACCTGAGGAATTTGAATTTTTTAAATTTGAGAAGGTGATGAAACCAATAACAAAATAATTGAGATCCTTTCAATCACAAAAGTCGATCCTTCTACTATTTGAAGATCGACTTTGTGATTTTTATTAATCTAGCGTTATTTTAAAACCGTCATATGCAAACATCATATCCTCAGGTAAGTATTCACCTCGTTGAATGATGTCTATGTCATGTGATAAGTGTGTTAAGATCATTTTTTTCGGTTGTAACTTTTGTTTCAATTCCATTGCTTCATTCACATCATAAACCGACCTTTTATTGGGCGGCTGATTTTCTTTCCAAAAAGAAGTCCCGAATATTAATGAATCAAGGTGGTAGAAATGCAACCATTGCTCATCAGTTACTTGAAAGGAATCAGATAAATAGGCCCATTTATATCCATTAATTTTTTGAACTAAAATTCCATAAGACGAACTGTTATGACCATGATTTACTTTATGAAAAGAAATTTTATTGCCATCACTTACCCATTTCGTTGTTCCTACAAAAGTTAGCCCTTTTCTATTGTTTAAGTAAGGAAATCGCTCCTTTAACTGATTAATTACATCTGGAGGACTCACTATTTGAACTTGTTGATTATGCCAGAAGCATAAATCTGCAAAATCTCCTAAACCACCAATATGATCGTTATGAGAATGAGTTATAAACACAACTGAAGGAATTGTTCTATTATTATATGTTTGAAACTGGATCTTGAAATCGGGTGAAATATCGATAAGATAGCTCTTGTTGCCTAAATAAAATTCACAACTCGGCCTAGTTCGTTGATTGTCTGGTAAGCCCGATTTACAAACTGGACACTTGCATAACAATCTATGTACCCCTTGAGCATCGCTTGTTCCATAAAATATAAGTGAATCCATCTCATTTCTCCTTTTATAACTCAGCTAAATTTTTCATTTATTCTTTAACGAAACCTACTATTCTCCATAGTTAATCAACATTTGTAATCAGACTACCAATTATAGTTTTAAAAGTAAATATATAGATTGTGATTTAAATTTTCACTCATTCGTATAAATTCACTAAAAAACACTACCTCATAAAAAGGTAGTGTTTCTTGAATCTTCTCTATCTTCTAATCTGACCGTCGCCACATAGAAGCAGCTTAGTTGTCGTGAGTGCAGGAAGTCCCATTGGCCCTCTTGCGTGGAGTTTTTGAGTAGAAATGCCGATTTCAGCTCCATAGCCAAGTGCGCCGCCGTCTGTAAAGCGAGTCGATGCGTTATGATAAACAGCCGCCGCATCGACTTCGTTTAGAAACGTGAGTGCATGTTTTTCATCTTCTGTCACGATGGCTTCTGAATGCTTTGTGCCGTACTGATCGATATGGCTGATCGCTTCCTCGATTGAATCGACTACCTTTACCGCAAGATCAAGACTTAAATACTCATCTGTCCAATCTACTTCCCCAGCAGGAACCGCATGTGAAAAGTAAGACTCTGCTGCCTGATCTCCATGTACAGTGACACGGTGCTCCTGCAAAGCTTCATTTAATGAGACTGCATTTTCTTTCAGCCAATCGCGATGAATAATCAGCGTCTCAAGTGCATTACATACAGCCGGACGATTCGTTTTCGCATTGATCACAATCTCAATGGCTTTTTTCACATTCGCGGTTTGATCAATAAAGACATGACAGTTTCCTGTCCCTGTTTCAAGCACTGGAATAGTGGATTCCTCCACCACTGTTTTGATTAAGGAAGCTCCGCCTCGCGGAATTAACACATCGATCCATTCTTTAAGTTGAAACATCGCCTGAACCGATGAACGGTCTGTTTGTTCAATCAATTGCACCGCATCACGAGGAATTGTTGTTTGATCCAATGCTTCATGAATCACACTGACAATGGCTTTGTTGGAAGAAATAGCGGAGGAACCGCCTTTTAAAATCACTGAGTTGCCTGCCTTTAAGGCAAGGCCTGCTGCATCGACAGTGACGTTCGGTCTCGCTTCATAGATCATCCCGATCACGCCGAGCGGTACTCTTCGGCTTTTCACATGTAAGCCGTTATCAAGAGTCCATTCATCCAATATTTCTCCAACAGGATCTGTTAATCTCGTCACGAGCCGCAAACTTTCAGCAAACTCATGAATTCTTTCTTCATTTAACATTAACCGATCTAAAAGTGCCTCTGAGAAGCCCTTTTCTTTCCCAGCATTTAAATCTTTTTGATTCTCCTGTAAAATGAAGCGGCTTTTTTGCTCTAACGCTTCTGCCATTTTAAGCAGTGCGTCATTCTTTTCCTCTGTCTGAAGTAAACTTAGTTTTTTTGAAACGTGCTTTGCTTTTTTCGCTTTTTCTTTGACCGATGTGACAACTTCAGCTGTCAGTGTCATGGAATTCCTCCCTTTTGGTTAACAAACTGGAATCGATAAATCTAAATGACAAACAAATGCTTCAAGATCGACGACATGAACGATTTCATCTTGTAACAAGTCACTCTTACGTGCGAGTTCATCTGACGCATAATTCACAATACCAAGCCCTATTTCTCTTTCATCTTGATCTAAAATACGGACGACATCGCCTTTTTTAAATGAACCTTTCACACTGACAATCCCATCAGAATCAAGACTTCCCTCTCGGTGCATGAGAAATTCCTGTGTTTTCTCTTGAACCACGATCTCACCTTTTGGTCCAGAATGAAAGGCAATCCACTGCTTCTTATAGTTCAGCGGCGCTACATTTTCGTCAGCGGTAAAATAAGTGCCGTCCTCTGTCCCATTGATCGCATTGTCTAAAATGTGAGGCGTATCTGCTTTTCCTAAAAAACCATTGATACCTGCGGCCATTGATATTTTAAAAGCATCGAGCTTTGATTTCATTCCGCCTGTACCTACGCTGCTGCCTGCGTCTCCAGCAGCTGCTTCGATGTCTTCTGTAATGTCAGTGACTTCAAGAATTCTCTTTGCATTTGGATTTGTATGAGGATTATCTTCATACAAGCCATCAATATCAGATAAAATGGCAAGGAAATCCGCATCAATTAAGCCAGCTACTTTTGCAGACAATGTATCGTTGTCTCCAAACTTCAACCGATTGATCGTCACTGTATCATTTTCGTTAATAATGGGGATGATGCCTCGATCTAATAACACATTCATTGTGTTGCGTACATTTTGATAGCGCGTTTCATCAGAAAAATCACTTCTTGTGATTAAGAGCTGTGAGGCAATATAACCGTGTGATAAAAATAAAGTAGAATATGATTCCATTAAAAGCCCTTGCCCAATTGAGGCAGATGCCTGCTTTTCCGGCAGTGTTTTCGGTCTATCGATAAATCCTAGTTTTCGGTAACCAGCTGCAACCGCACCAGATGAAACCAAAATGACTTCGTGTCCTTCATCTTTCAGTTTCACAATTTGATTGACGAGGTTTTCTAGTTTTTTTAAACTAATCTCACCTTGAAAGCTAGTAAGAGAGCTGCTTCCGATTTTCACAACAATTCGTTTTCTCTCTTTATTTGCGTACACCTTATCACTCCTGCATCTGAATTCTATTTATATAGATACTTTTTGTTTTTGCTGATTGCTTATCTCTTTTGATCGATTGGCAGCATGTTTGACAGCCTGCTTGATCGCTTCTCCTCCGCCAAAATCATCTAATGCATTCAGTCCAGCAGCAGTTGTTCCATTTGGTGACGTAATTTTCTCTCTTAGGACTGAAGGATTTTCCTCTGTTTCTTGGAGCATTTTTGCCGCACCGAGGAGTGTCTGCGCGCCAATTTGGCGAGACAATTCCTTTGATAAACCTGCCTCTTCTCCTGCTTCTTCGATTCTTTCCATTAAGAAATAAAAGTAGGCGGGCCCGCTTCCAGCAATTCCAGTAAAGATATCCATTTGCTCTTCCTGAATGGTATAGACTTCGCCCATTTCAGATAAAAGAGCCTGGCTTATGCTCATATGATCGTTTTTCACGTAACGTCCAGCCGATAAAGCAGTCGCTGATGCCCCGATCGTACTTGAGGTATTTGGCATGACCCTTATAACAGGCTGGCCTTCGTGCAGCATGTCTTCAATATACGATAGCTTAACACCTGCAAGGACAGACATGATAAGCTGATGTGGCTGAATACGAGATTTTAATGATTCCAGTGCTGCTTCAGCATCCTTTGGTTTCATGGCCAGGATCAACATATCCATTTCTTCAAAAGGAAATGAATCCATTGCGGCTGTTTGAATTCCGTATTGTTTCGTTAGTTCATTCAATCGATGTTGATTTTGTCTGTTTGTTGCGTAGATTTGGCCTAGCGGCATCTGTCCTGATCGCACAATCCCTGCAATCATTCCTTCCGCCATAGAACCTGCTCCAATGAAAGCAACTTTCTTTTGATCAATGATATTGATCCTCTCCCTTGTTCGCTTTTTGTTCGCGTTTTTCGCACGTTAGTAATCGTAACATGATGAGAAATCGTGTCAAGAAAGAGCCAGCGCTTTTCAAAAGTCCCGAATGCCTGGCGGACAGCTTGCTGTAAGTATGTTAGCCGTGTTTTTCAAATTCAGCGATTTAGATCAAAAGAACTATGATCATTTGAATCATAGGACCCTTTCGTTCGACTGAATTCCCCATTTTATTTTTGGTTTCGGTGACTTCAATTCTATTTTTTAGAAAGCGCTCTCATTTTAATCACTTTCTATTTTCCTATTTGGTGAATGTGCTTGAATCTTTCGATTAGACTATTGACATATTTTAGAAAACATGTCCGTTGAAATGATATTTTACTGGTGATACCGTGAAAGAGAAATCATGTGAAAAAGGAGCGTTCATAATGAAAGTGAAAGAAAACTATATCAATGTGATTCCAATGAAAGAAATCCGTTCTACCGATGACCTTCTTTTCCCATTCCCTATTTACAATGAGCTGCGTGCAGAAAGTGATATTAGATATGATGAGACAAGAAAGTGCTGGGATCTCTTTCGATATGCGGATATCCAGTCTGTTCTAAAGCAGCCTAAAGTGTTCTCTTCACAGCGAGGAAGAAGCACGTCTAAAACAAGTATTTTAACGATGGATCCTCCAAAACATACAAAGATGAGAGCGCTCGTGAATAAAGCATTCACCCCAAAAGCGATCAAGCAATTAGAAGATAAGATCAAAGACCTGACACATGATTTATTAAATCAAGTCAAGGATCAACGTACGTTTGATATCGTGCAAGATTTAGCAGCTCCCCTGCCGGTGATGATCATCGCTGAGCTTCTCGGTGCAGAGGTGCAGGACAGAGAGCTGATTAAAAAACATTCTGATGCCCTTGTGGCAGGTGCTAAGGATGAATCAAAAGAAGCCATTCAGGCTGTTGTAGATATGCAAAAACGCGCTGAAGAGGAGCTTTCCGTTTATTTTGCTCATTTGATCAAAAAACGAAAAGAAACGCCTGCGGGTGACTTGATCTCGCTTCTCATTCAAGCAGAAATCGATGGAGAGCGTTTAACGGAGAATGAACTGCTTGGCTTTTGTATTCTATTACTCGTTGCAGGCAATGAGACAACGACCAATCTAATCACAAATGCCGTACGACTGCTGACAGAGCAGCCGCATATCGCTGAATCCGTTCGACAGGACCCCTCTCTTATTCCTCCATTGACTGAGGAAACGTTGCGGTATTATCCGCCTGTTCAAGCCATTGGCCGAATCGCCGCAGAGGATGTTGAAATTGCTGGCGCACGCATTGAAAAGGGAGACTACCTCATCAGCTGGGTTGCTTCAGCAAATCGGGATGAACAGAAGTTTGAAGATCCAGATACGTTCCGGCTTGATCGGAAATCAAATCCGCATATGAGCTTTGGGTTTGGCATTCATTTCTGTCTCGGTGCACCGCTTGCCCGGCTTGAAAGCAACATTGCGCTTGATGTTTTACTCCATACGTTTCAAGACATCACCTGCGCTGCAGATCAGCTAAAACCTATTCAAAGCACGTTTGTTTTTGGGGTAAAAGAATTTCCTGTACAAGTCACCCGTTTTTAAAAGTCCCTTTTTCAGGGGCTTTTTTTCATTTTCTACAATTCATCATCTCTTTCTTACCTTCCACCTCCGAACATGCTAAAATAAAGTCCATACAAAGCGATAACGGAATGCAGAAAGGAAGCCGAAAACTCATGACCGATTATACAGCGATGAAAGACGGAATATTCAAATCAGTTTGTTCGTTAGATTGCCCGGATCAGTGCGGTCTTTTAATACATAAAGAAAATGGAAAGATCGTGAAAGTGCAGGGGGATCCGGATCACCCTGTCACACAAGGAAACATATGCAACAAAGTGCGTAATGTCACAGCCCGTTTATACGATGAAAAAAGACTGACCACTCCTTTAAAACGTGTTGGTAAAAAAGGCGAAGCACAGTTTGCACCGATTACGTGGGAAGAAGCCATTGAAACCATTCGTCAAAAATGGACAAAGCTGATCGAAGAAAAAGGGTCAGAAAGCATTTTGCCTTACAGCTTCTATGGGAACATGGGCAATCTCAACGCAGAAGGAATGGACCGCCGCTTTTTTTATCGTCTTGGTTCAAGTCAGTTAGACCGGACGATCTGTCAGTCAGCGGGAACGACTGGCTATAAATATACAATGGGTTCAAGCATTGGGACAGATCCTGAAGACACCATTCATACGAAACTATTTATCTTTTGGGGCATCAATGCCGTATCGACCAATATGCACCAAATCACCTTGGCACAAAAAGCGCGAAAGCAAGGAGCTAAGGTTGTTGTGATTGATGTTCACAAGAACCAAACCGGCCGGATGGCAGATTGGTTCATTCCGCTTCGACCTGGTACTGACAGTGCACTTGCCCTTGGCATCATGCATGTCCTTTTTAAAGAGGAACGTACAGATGAAGCCTTTTTAGAGACCTACACGGTCGGTCATAAAGAGCTGCGCGAGCATGTGAAGCAGTATGATCCAGACACAATTGAGCGAATCACGGGTGTCCCTAAGGATGACATCATGACACTAGCTAGAATGTACGCTGAGACATCACCATCTCTCATTCGCATTGGGAATGGTTTGCAGCACCATGATAATGGCGGGATGAGTATTAGAACCATTTCCTGCCTCCCTGCCCTGACTGGTCAATGGCTGCACAAGGGCGGCGGCGCGATGAAATCAAACTCTTCTTTTCTTAGCTATAATGAAACAGCTCTTCAGCGGCCGGATTTATTAAAAGAACGCACACCTAGATCATTTAATATGAACCAGCTGGGAAGTGTGCTGACAAGTGCAGAGCCTTCCGTTGATTCTCTCTTTATCTATTCGTGCAACCCTGCAGTTGTAACACCTGAAGCGAATAAAGTCAGAGAAGGTTTGCTGAGAGAGGACTTATTTACAGTGGTTCATGATTTATTTCTAACAGAAACAGCGGCGTATGCAGACATTGTCCTGCCGGCGACATCTGCCTTTGAAAATGAGGATTTCTATACATCATATTGGCATCATTATATTCAAATTCAGGAGCCAGTGATAGAACGCTACGGAGAAAGCAAATCTAATACTGAAGTATTCCGCCTGCTAGCTCATGCGATGGGCTTTGAAGATGAAGCCTTCCGAGAGACAGATGCTGAGCTCATGGAACAAGCTCTTCATCATCCAGAAAATCCGCATTATGAGGACATTTCATACGAAGCATTAAAAGAAAAGAAATGGATCAAAGCAAAGCGTGGAACTTTCGAGGAATTAAAGCTTCAAACCCCAAGCGGAAAAATTGAGCTTTATTCTGAACAAATGAAAAAAGACGGGTATCCAGCACTTCCAACCTATGTGCCCCTTTATCAGGAAAGCGATTATCCGCTTACCTTTATACCGGGGCCGAACCATAATTTTTTGAATTCCACCTTCTCACTTCATGAAAAGCATCAAAAGCTTGAGAAATTTCCGAAGCTGCACATGAATGAACAAGATGCAAAGGAAAGAAAGATTGAAGATGGTGACATGGTCCGTGTGCTGAACGACCGAGGAGAGTGTGAGCTTGTCGTGTCAGTCGGTCAAAATGTATTATCTGGTGTTGTGGTCAGTCAAGGATTATGGGCAGATCAAAAAGGGAAAAAACATTTAGTGAATGGGTTAACACCTGATCGATTGGCAGATATGGGCGGCGGCGCGACGTTCTTTTCTGGCAGAGTCGAAGTTGAAAAATTATCTTAGAAAAAGTAAAAGCCAGCAAAAAACTGCTGGCTTTTTTATAAGCTTTTATCGTCCAATAAACAGCTGGTTGGTCATCACATTCGCACTTCCGCTGCTTTGGTAGCCTTCTACAGTAAATGCCGTTTCGTACATTTTACCCATTGGCATGCCTAAGCTTTCCCATTTATTAAAATGCGCACTGACGGAGACCGTTCCGCTTGTACGTTTTGTTTGACGTACACTCCAATATTGCTTAAAGGTCGCGATCCCGATAATGGAAGGCTGATTGACGCGAGTCGTTTCATAAATGTCATATGTGCCTCCATCGGCATAAAATGATCCTTTATACGCTCCTGTTGGACGATATGTGCCCCATGAATCAACAATGTAGTATTCTGCTAATGGAGATTGTGTCCAGCCATAGACACATAAATAGGAATTCCCGCCTGGGTTAAAGTTTGCGTTGTAGTTGATGGAGATGTTGCCAAGCTGATGATGAGTTTTAGTGGAATCAAACTTCTTCCCTTTTCGAAATAAGGCATTTCCGATACTGTTCCAGCCTGCAGTAAATGCCCCGCCGTTATTGAGTGTCATCGATGTGTTTCCATAATCCTTCCATAATTCATAATCGTATCCGCTATGTGTACCCATTTCATTATTATAAATCGTTTTCGCATCAGCTGGCACAGCCGTCAGTGTCAGCACAAATCCAATACACACCACAAACAATAGCCTCAATCTTTTCAAATTCATTTTCCATCCCTCTCCTTTTTTCATTCGTATTGTTCTGTCATCCCTCAGATGAAAAACCCATCACCTCCTTTCATGAAGCTCATTCTGCTAGATGGAACGATACGGCTTTAACCCGGCATGGATGTCTTTTGTTTGTGTATAAATCCTTTGATACAAATGAAATAGATCAGCATATACTTCCGCATGCTGCTGCTCTGGCTCATAAACAGCAGCTTGATGGATCAATTGATTAGCACATGCTTCAAGTGACGGATACCACCCGCAGCCAACCGCAGCAAGCATGGCTGCACCTAATGCAGGCCCTTGTTCATTGTCTAACTGGATGACGTCAGCCTGAAAAATGTCTGCTTGCATTTGAAGCCATGTCCGGCTTCTTGCACCGCCGCCAATGGACACAATAGAATCTATGTTTTTTCCTGCCTGCCGGAATAATGCGATAGATTCATTCAGCGAAAAGGTAATTCCTTCTAACACAGCCCTGACAACATGTGCCCTTTCATGACTGCTGTCTAATCCAATCAAGCTGCCGCGAATGATCGAATCCGCATGAGGTGTTCTTTCCCCAACTAAATAGGGAGTAAAAAGCAATCCTTTCGCTCCTGGCGCAACATGAGCCGCACCTTCTAAAAGTGATTGGAACGATTCCTCAGGTGCCAGTAAGTGTTTTGCCCAGTTAAGACTATATCCCGCTGAAAGGGTGACGCCCATTGTGTAAAAAGCGTCTTTTTTTGCATGATGAAACAAATGCAAATTCCCCTGAAGTTCCCTTTCATGATCTTCTTCGTAGGAAAGAATGACACCCGATGTGCCGATGCTGCATAACGTGCGGTCAGAGGATAAGATACCAGCACCAATTGCTCCGCAAGCATTATCTGCCCCGCCGGCAAAAACCTTCACGCCTTCTTTCATCCCAACATCACGTGCAATGTGCGGCAAAAGTGTACCAACCTCCGCCTCTGATGTGACAAGCGGCGGGCAAATATGAGGAGAAATGTCAAATGCCTGACAAATCTCCTCACTCCACGTCTGTTCACCGATATTTAACAGCAAAGTGCCCGCCGCATCAGAATAATCAATATGGACAGCGCCTGTTAAACGAAATCTGACATAATCTTTTGGGAGTAAAAACATGTCGATTTGTTGATCAATATGTGGTTCATGTTCCTTTACCCATAGTAATTTAGGCAGTGTGAATCCTTCTAACGCCTGGTTTTTTGTGATCTTTTGCAGCCGGTCCCCCAGCTTTTTTGTCATGTGTTCACATTGTGCTGTCGTTCGTGTATCATTCCATAAAATTGCAGGGCGGAGCACTTCGCGAGATTCATTTAATAGAACCAACCCATGCATCTGTCCGGAAAAGCTGATGCCTTCGACTTGCCTTGAATGAACAGGTTGCTTTGCCATCAGTTCTTTCATCACAGCTATTGTCTGCTCTACCCAATCTTCAGGATGCTGCTCACAATATCCCGGTTTCTCTTGAATGAGGCGGTACGGCTTAGAGGCTTCGCAGCACACCTTTCCGCTCTCATCGACTAATATCGCTTTGACCCCGCTCGTTCCAAGGTCAATTCCCATCACATATTTCATGTTTTCACTCCTTCAAAACAGGTCCGCCCATTCAATTAATCTTCTAACAAGTATTGATTTAAACGGGCCTTCAGCTGTTCCTCTCTTCCCGATTCGTTTCTGATCAAAGGATGTTTCAGCGCATATTCTTCTAATGTATGAAAGTTTGCCTTCCCTTCTGAAATGTCACGTCCAATTCCTTCAGAAAAGCTGCGATACCGGTGCTTTATCACATCTTCAAACACACGATCTTCTATGAGTCTATGAGCGACCCGCAGTCCCTTTGCGAATGCATCCATTCCGGCAATATGGGCATATAAAATATCTTCAAGTTCAAAGGAAGCTCTTCTCACTTTTGCATCAAAGTTGAGACCGCCAGCCCCTAGCCCGCCATTTTGCAAAATTTCATACATGGCAAGAGTTGTGGCATACAGATCGGTTGGAAATTCATCTGTATCCCACCCAAGAAGCGAATTCCCTTGGTTCGCATCAACAGAACCGAGCAGCCCATGAATTCTTGCGACACGCAATTCGTGCTCAAACGTATGGCCAGCGAGTGTCGCATGATTGGCTTCGATATTTAATTTAAAATGAGAATCTAATCCGTATTGCTTTAAAAAAGCGATGGATGTCGCTGCATCTGTGTCGTATTGATGAGTTGTCGGCTCCTTTGGCTTTGGTTCAATTAAAAATTGACCTGTGTACCCAATTTCTTTTGCATAATCAACAGCCATATGCAAGAAGGCCGCCATGTGATCAAGCTCTCTTTTCATATCTGTATTAAGCAGCGTATCGTACCCTTCTCGTCCACCCCAGAAAACATAATTTTCTGCACCGAGTTCTTTGGCGGTTTCGATGCCTTTTTTAACCTGTGCGGCCGCATAGGCAAAGACATCTGCATGACAAGATGTCGCAGCACCGTGTACAAATCTAGGGTGCTTGAACATATTGGCCGTGTTCCACAGCAGCTTTACTCCGCTTTGCTGCATGTATTCTTTCATTCTTTCTAAAATGATGTCTAATTGTTGATTGGTCTCTTGAAGCGTCTCTCCCTCTGGCGCGATATCGCGGTCATGGAATGAAAAATACGGTACATCTAGTAGGTCAAAAAGCTGAAAAGCGACTTCCAATCTAGCTTTTGCTAAATCCATTCCGCTATAGGAGTCCCATGCTCTCTGCATCGTGCCAGTTCCAAACATGTCAGTTCCATCAGCGGTTAATGTATGCCAATAAGCGACTGAAAAACGCAGGTGGTCTTTCATCGTTTTTCCGCCAATCACTTCGCTTGGATTATAGTATTGAAAGGCGAGTGGATTTTTTGATTGTTTTCCTTCATATTGAATTTTGCTGATTCCTTCTAAGCTGTATAACGTTTTCATATTTGATTTAGCCATTCTTCATTCCTCCTGAGTACACTTTGTAAGTTGATTCAACAAACTAACGATCAATGTATGAGAAAATCTCTTTGAATTTTCCATATTTTTTAGTTTTTTAGAAATATTTTCGTTATAATAAAGTTAAAATCATCTTTTTTATCGAATACATGCGAAAAAAAGCAGCTCTTCTCAACTTAATCTAAAGACGAAACAAATGGAGTGGATAACGTGGATATCGCTGATCAGAACTTTGTAAAAAAAATAAATCAAAAACTATTATTAAAAGAAATTCTCCAGCATGCGCCCATTTCGAGAGCAAAATTATCTGAACGCACTGGATTAAATAAATCGACTGTTTCTTCTCAAGTAAGTACGTTAATGAAGGAACATCTTGTCTATGAAATCGGCCAAGGTGAGTCTAGCGGTGGGAGAAGACCGGTTTTACTGATGTTTAATAAACGTGCTGGCTGCTCCATCGGGATTGATGTTGGTGTTGATTATGTCAATGGCATATTAACAGACCTTGAAGGGTCCATTCTTTACGAAGAGCAGATCAAGCTCCCACCGAGCTCTCCTGATGTGACGATACGTAAATTAATTGAATTAATACAGCAGCTCATCACACAAATGCCCTCTTCCCCATACGGGCTCATTGGCATTGGTCTATGCATACATGGGTTAGTAGATGCAGATGAACAAATCGTGTTTACGCCTCATTCCAAATGGAAAAATGTTGATCTGAAAAAGCCGCTCCAAGACACATTCCAAGTGCCGATCTTCATTGAAAATGAAGCAAATGCCGGTGCATATGGTGAAAAAATCTTTGGTGCCGCTAAACACTATGACCATTTGATTTATGCAAGCATCGGCACTGGCATAGGGATCGGAATCATTATCAATCATCACTTATACAGAGGAGCTTTCGGCTTTTCTGGTGAAATGGGACATATGACGATTGATTTTAATGGACCAACATGCAGCTGCGGGAACCGTGGGTGCTGGGAATTGTATGCATCTGAGAAAGCCTTGTTTCAGTCTCTTCAAACAGATGGTCAGCCCATCTCCCATCAAGACCTGGAACAGCTGGCCAAGTTAAATGATATGAGAACGCTCAATGCTCTGCGCAACTTTGGTTTTTACCTTGGCGTCGGTCTCACAAACGTCCTTCATACCTTTAACCCGCAAGCCATTATTTTAAGAAACAAAGTGATCGAATCACATCAAACGGTTCTAAATGTGATTGGGGAGGAGGTATCCTCGCGAATGGATACGCAATTCAGCTCACAGATAGAGCTGCTCCCCTCATCATTAGGACACAATGCACCAGTATTGGGGATGACATCTCTTGTCATAGAAGCTTTCCTGCAAGATGCCACCCTCACAACATGATCTATTTATTTTCCAATAAAGACAGCCCGTAGCGCGTTGTCTTTTTTTTATTCATCTGTTTCCTCATAGCGAAAATAGTGAAAATCAGCAGGCAGACGCTCGCCGCTCGTATCTTGACACTGCATACCGACAAACGCCCCTGTAAAAAATCCCCCACCTCTAATGAAATCATCGGATAAATGGATGGATTCAAGCGGCACATCAATTTCCTTCCACTCTTTTTGATCAAAAGAATAAGAATATTTATATGTCTCTTTCTGAACGGTCACTTTTAAATAGACATAAGTGACCTCGTCTGGAATGATGATTTTATGTGTCAATGGCTGAGAAAAGGCAAGGTTTTCACAGACAGATAGCTCAAGAGTGCGCCCAAGTTCCTCATCATATGTCACCTGGAGTGCTGTCCAGTTTTCCGTATTATAATAATTCACAAGACCAGCGGCTTGCTGAAAGTTTTCTGGGAAGAACGAAACAGCTGTCTCTGCTTCAAAATAAAAGCTTTGCCAGCGCCTTGCAACAAAAGCTTGGGTAAACTTAGACGTTAAAGATTCGTGACCGAATAACCTTAAATGCTGAGGTTTCTCCGTTAACGAACCAATCTGATCGGTAAACGGAATTCTTAATGTTTGGAAGTGTCTATTTAGTGTTGATTCTTTAAATTCATCGACTGTATGGTAGGTTGGTGCAAAAACCTTTTCTTCGATCTTTGGCGCTTCAACCTCAAGCGTCCCCTCTTTTCCGCCAACAACATAAGGCCAGCCATCCTTCCATTCGAGCTTTTGTATGGCTGTTTCTCTTCCTAAAGGGCACCACCCTCTCTGTTGAAAAATAGATTCCTTGCTTGATTGAATTGGGCGGCCAGTAAGATGAGCGAGATACCATTCATTTGTATGCGTTTGAACGATTGAAGCATGCCCGCATTTTTGAAGCGGATGTTCAGGCGCATGGAAGGCACTTAAAATCGGGTTGTCAGGATGAACCTCATAAGGCCCTTCAATATGCGGGGACCGGGCGATCGTTGCCGCATGCTCATACCTGGTACCTCCTTCTGCCGTTAATAAATAGTAGTAGTCACCGATATGATACAGATGCGGCGCTTCTGTCAATTTAATCGGTGTGCCTTTAAAAATGACCTTCCTTTGACCGATGAGCTTCTTTTCAGCCACACTATATTCCTGCAAGGCAATACCTGCAAAGGAATGGTGCTTTTCCCTATGATCCCACAGCATATTTAAGACGTATTTCTTCCCGCTTTGATCATGGAATAAAGATGGATCAAACCCAGAGCTGTTGAGCCGGATCGGTTCACTCCAATCGCCGTCCACTTCGCTTGCCGTGACCAAATAATTATGACCGTCTTTAAATGGACCATCCACTACTTTGATATCTGAATAAATAAGCCAAAACTGCCCATCCGCATAGCTTAAACACGGTGCCCATACTCCACCAGAATCAGGATTTCCCTTCATATCCAGCTGCGAGGTTTTTTGCAAAGGACGCGCAGCAAGGCGCCAATGGACGAGATCCTTTGAATGATAAATTTGCACCCCTGGAAACCACTCAAATGTAGAGACGGCCATATAATAATCTTCTCCGACACGACAAATACTTGGGTCAGGGTTAAACCCTTTGAGCACTGGATTGGTAATCTTCATTGAACTTCCTCCTCTTTCAGAGACCTACATTTTAAAATCGTCCATATGATCGATATATACCTTGTCTCTGTTCTCAAGCTCCCGTACGACTTTTTTATGTTTTTCTTCATCTAGGTTATAAAAATTAATATCCACCATCGCTAAAATCAGTAAGCATACAGGAATCACCGTTGTCGTGATTAAAATGCCAAGTAATGCTTCTGGTGTTTGCACTTGATTCGCAATATAGCCAAAGCGATCGAGTACAAGCCCTGGCACAATCCCGCCTAATGCCATTCCAAATTTAAAGAAGAATCCGATGATGGCATAGATGAGTCCACCCATCCTTTTCCCTGTTTTATATTCGCCATATTCAACGGTTTCAGGAATGAGCGCCCACATATATGCACCGGCTGTAATACTTCCTGCAGCTGCAACTAGCCTGAAAATAAGTATTAAAGTGATTTGACTCGGCGGTATCACAAGTAATGCAAGAAGACCTACGATATTCAGCAATAATGAATAATTCAGCAGCTTTTTCTTTCCTAACAGCTTGTGCAGTTTTGGAATAAACGGCAGCACCATTAAAGCAGGCAGACTCCCAATGAGTCCGTACCATTTCACTAAATCTTCTCTGCCGAGGTTATAGGTCACATAATAGATCCCAACAGAGTTGCTGATCGAGTTCACGCCAAAAATAATAATAAAGAAAATGCTTAATACAACAAGCGGACGATTCACACGTAACTGGACAAAGATATCACTGAACTTAATTTTTTCCTCCGGCTTTTGAAGCGTGACACGTTCATTCGTGCTTTTAAAACAGAAAATAAGTAATGCACCGCCAAGAACGCCGAGAAAAGCCATCGTCATCTGCCAGCCGAGGGCTGTATTTCCTGTTTTATCACTCAAAAAAGTCGCAAGAAAAGGAACAAAAAAAGCAACAACTAGACCTCCGAGATTAGCAAAAAGCATACGAACAGACGTAATACTGACAACCTCTTGGTTATTTCTTGTCATTGCGGATGTTAAAGCACCATAAGGAACATTGATGAATGTGTATGTAAGCGATAAACCAACATACGTGATGTAGGCATAAACGAGTTTACCCATTTCAGAAAGATCAGGTGTTGTAAAGCAAAGGATGGCGAGTACCACAAAAGGAAACGCCCCGAATAACAAGTAAGGTCTGAACCTGCCAAAACGGCTGTTCGTTCGATCCACCAATGCACCAATAAACGGATCTGCAAGCGCATCAATGGCCCGAACAACTAAAAACATCGTCCCTGCTGCTGCCGCTGATAAACCATACACATCTGTATAAAAAAATAATAGATACGTAGAGACAGTTGCATAAATTAAGTTACATGCGAAATCTCCTGAAGCATATCCCACTTTTTCAGACATACGAATCTCTTTTAAATTCTCACTTACCATGAGCTTTCTCCCTTCTTCTCTTAGCCTCTTCTAATGAACAGATGATGGAGGGCAGCAGCAGTCAATGCAATGAATATAAAGCGCTTTCAATTTGTTGTAAAAATGAAGCTGAACATCTAACCCTTTCAGCTTAGCCCACATACGCAGCAAATGATTTGAATGACAGAATCATCCCCTTCAATAGTCGGATCATCACTTAGAACTCATCTTAGTTTATCGACTAAACAAACTAAGATGAGTTCATTTTATAAAATCTGATCTGACTTTTCAATATTTTTCGAAAAAATAATCCAAATAATTGATTTCTTGTCATTTTTCTGCTGAAATGACGTGAAAAACTGAAGTGAATCATTTAATGGTTGCAATTCAGCTCATCCCATGCTATATTTATCAAGCGATGAGCTGAATTGTGTAAGTCGGGTAACATGTCTCCTTGAGACACACACGAATGTGGCGTGTGGTTATTCCGCCTCAATACGCAAAAGACATCTTCTCAGGAAGATGTCTTTTTTCTTATCCTATTTTTGTCCCATTTTCAACAGGCTCATCTGTTGCTAGTAATACTACGTCTTCTTTTGACGGCATGCCCCCTAATACAAGCACTTCTGATTTGAACCCTGCAATTCTTCTTGGCGGAAAATTGACGACTGCTACGATTTGCCTGCCAATGATATTCTCAGCTGTATACCGTTTTGTCAGCTGAGCACTGGATTGTTTTAGACCAATCTCTTCACCAAAATCAATCTTGAGTTTTAATGCAGGTACTCTTGCCTCTGCAAAGAATTCTGCTTCGATAATCGTCCCAACACGAATATCTAACGCTAAAAACTGTTCAATATCTGCCATCTGATTCTCTCCTCTTCATTCAAGGGTAAGTTCATTTACTAGAGACATCCATTGTTTTTTCATTGTAGCACATTCATTTCGTAAAAAAAGTGAGTCAAAAAGCCGATTCATCGCAAAATCCAACCTTTAGTTTACATAATAATTTTATTGTCTTGTATTAAATGTTTGCATCCTGAAAATGAATTCAGTAAAATGGCAAATAATCCTACTGCTTCCTCCCAAATATATTGGGGAGGGGTTAACACTTGTTTACATTATCGGATATGTGGACATTTTGCTGGTCGTTTTTCGTCATTCTTCCTATCGTTGCCATCTTGCATCAGGTTGGCCATATTATGGTCGCGTGGATGTTTGGCGCAAAGGTTTCTTTTGCTCTTGGCAGAGGCAAAAAAGTATTGAAAATAGGCGTTGTTGAAATTAGACGTATCTATTTTCTAGATGCATTTTGCCATTATGAAGAAATGAGGAAAAATAACCGATTCTCGCACATTCTTGTCTACCTAGGCGGATCATTATGCAACCTGCTCAGTGTTCTCATCCTGAATACAATGATCGCCAATGATATCCTGCCAGAACATCAATTTTTCTATCAATTTGCTTACTTCTCTGTCTACTATGTATTTTTTGCACTGCTGCCAGTCCAGTATGCAGATCATCATCCGAGTGATGGGCAAGCGATTGTGAACATCATTCGGCACGGTGAACCATGTGACATCATTGACTAACAGGATGGCTTCCGGCTGTCAATTTGATAATGAATCGTTAAAAAGGGAATACCGAATAGCTTCATTTGATGAACTGCTGTGAGACTTTTATCTGTCTCCGGCTTCATATGAAAGCTTTCTTCCATTGGCAGTTTCATGGTGATAAAAGGCGTATGCAAATACAATCCTTCGTCACCGGTACTGCCTTTTGGACATGCACTTTTTAAGAGAAAGTCTTCCTTTTCATTAAAAGGTTTTAAAATGGCGGTCATCTGAGAATATGGAAGCGGCAGCGCAATATTCATATAGCCCGCAGCTGCATCGTGATGATGAGCATAAAGTGCAAAAAAGACCTGCTCCCCTTTTTCGTTGTGACGAATCCACGCCCTGACTTTCTTTCGCTCTTCTTTAGGATGTTGAAATGTAGTCAGACGTCCCTTCATTTCATATGGGATACGAGATGTTCCTAAATAGAGCTGCCCTATTTTCTTAAACATGGGCTGAAGTAAAAAAACAAACGGCCTCACCCACCAATGAAAACAGACTGCTGATTTTAACGTAAATGCCGTCGGATTTTCATAAAACCTCCGAATCACAGGTGATACCCTTTCAGCTGAAAACGTCGTTCCATTTAAATCATCAAGTGAATCGACTAAACCGAGCTTCTCGCGATCATGCATTCTTTCCTTTTGAAAAGAGATCTTATGAAAACGGCCATGCACGCTTGATATCGGAAAGTTCTTCTGTTTCAATTGATCCTTTGGCCCTTCGATCAGCCATCCAATCAGACCTGGTAAAATCACAAAAAAGGCATTGATACTGCCATGAAACCAAATCATCTGATCAATACTGATATAGGTCACGTGCATGAGCATGCCGGCAGAATATAGAAGAGATAGCACGATCGTCGCCATTAAGATGCAGCTAGAAAACACAACCAGCCTTTTTGCCACAGTCGATCGAAACCTTGTTCTCATACAAAGAATGCCGTACAAATAGAGTGCAATGACATATAGCATAACGCTGAACGTATCAAATAGACGGGAGAAGCTAATCCCAACAGCAATCATCACAGGCGACAGCAAAATCACCCAGCCTGCCCCTTTGTATAAAACTGTCTCTTTTTCTCTCTGTCTCCCTAATAATCCATAGAAAAGCGGGATAAAAAAAGCAGAGTAATGAAAATGAATAGCAGTCAAAAGCACGATGATTGGTGAAAAGGTCATCACCTGTATATCTGCTGTATACAGCCAAAACCAAAGCCCGCCTAAAGCGAGATACATCCATGCACCATCAATCATCAATTCATGAAGCGGAACGGTTCCCCTTTTCAGCAAACGAGTAAAGCCATATAACGCCAAAATGATCGTATACAAAAACCATCCCGATGCAAACAAAGCAGAATGATAGATAAATGCAGCCGTTGCACAAAAAGCAGCTAATGGAAAGGCTTTCATTAAAATACCGAGCAGTACTCCCGGCTTACTCTCACTCTCTTCCTTCGCAAAAAAAGCTAACACTGCAGGAAGGAAAAACAGAATCGCTATCAGTACAAAAAACTCTGCTATCGGACCTGTCATCAAACGGGCGGCGATAAAACAACACATGAAGAGAAGGCTTGATATCAAGTGCCATTTATTCATCATGAGACTCCACCCTTTCAGTAAATCGGCCTTTATATGTAAAAAGAGTGCCAAACAGTCGATTTTTCACATGCACATGAATCGTATACTCATCTGTACGCTCGTCGTAGCCTTCTGTGACATCTGACTCACCATAAAGCCATGAAGGCAGCGGCCACTCACGTCCAAACATCAACAGTTTCTGCTGGCCGGATTGAATGTGAAGGAACCCATACTTTGTTACTGTAAAATGAAGCTCTGACATAAGAAGTCGAGGCTTTCCAAAATAGTCTAGTACTTTATGACTCTTCTCATCAATGATCATATCTGCATCAAAGTGCCTTTCCTTCTTTGGGAAATAAAACGTACGGAACCAGTGCATGCCTTCCTCTCCCTTATTTGTCATAAAGGGTTTATTCACAATTCGGAAGGGAATGTTTTTTCCTCTCTCGGGGAAAAAACAGCGAAAGTGTGGACCAATTTTGAAGAAAAATCGAATGAGCCTCGTTCCGCCGCCTATTTCCTCCATAGTGCCTTCAGCGGTAAACGCACGGTTGTATCTCTCTTTTAATTTTGGATGAAGCTTATCGTAATCCTTTACTTGATGACGATGAACGACCATGTCTACCTCCCCTTTTCCGTTTGATCGAAAATACATCTATACAATCTTTTAAATTAATCATTCCTCCAATGGATAGAATCAAAAATGCACTCATCACAAGCGGCTCATGAAGTGTCGATTGTGGGGATACAATCCCGATACAAAGCATCATCAGCAGAAACACGCTTTGAAGAATGAACAGATATTTCTTTGATAGCTTAGGTATCAGCCACGATACGCCTATCAGGGCATAAAACAACCGAAATCCGGTGCTATGATCAAAAGCGGAATGTGAAAATGGGATGACCGCTTGGCATAGCCAGACGATGGCAAACAGCAAACAAATTCCATAATGGGCAAGGGTTCTCTCCAGTAACAACCGAGGGTGCGTTCCCTTTTCAAGCCACGTCTTTAGTGCGCCAAAACTAAAGGCCGTCATAAATCCCATCATCGGGCGAAAAAGAAATCGATCTGCCCACGCCCATCCTTTTCCTTCTTTCGTTTTGTAATCAAATTGAGTTTGAAACACAATATGATCGTTCGTTTTCACATATTTCCAATAGCCGCCGCCTTCTTTGATAAAAGACAACGGGTGTGACGATTTAAATTTCAGCGAGGATGCCCGTTCATTCCGTTCATCCATCATTCTAGTTCGATATGCTCCTGTCCCTGTGACACTTACACCAAATCCAAGATGCTTTTCATACAAAAAGGTTTGGGGCTGTTCATCTTGAGGTTCATTTAATGAAATGGTTGAAAAGCGCAAATCCCACTGTTCATGAAGCTTTGGATTTTGCGTATATTCCCATACTTTCTCTAAAGGTGCATGAATGGTTGTTTCCACATAAACAGGCTTTCTTTTCATCTGCCTCTACTCCTCTATGTGAATTATTTCACATAATAAGCATACCATGTTTCACAAAACTGTCAAATCTTTATTCATTTTTTCTTAAAAAATTGTGCCATTTATGATATCGGTTCGCTGCAAAAAAAAGACCTGTCATATAGACAGATCTTCTTTTTGCAATACTCCTGTGATATAGAGCCGAACCGCATAGCTCACACTTTCTTCAAGCTGTTCTTTTCGTTGAAATCCCTTTTTATTAGAAATATCACCGAAGCCGTGCAGTAAGCTTCTCAGTCCTCTGACAACATGCGTCATTTCCTCTTCCTTTACACCAAAGCGTGACATAATGGATTGAACAAACTGAACAAGGCGCTCTGCTGCAAGTCGTACTTCTTTTTCGTTCATATGTGAAAAGGCAGCTTCATAAAGACCGGGGTGTTCTCGGACAAATTGCACATATTGTCTGGCAAAGGCTAAAACAGCTGCTTCTTTTTCCAGCCCCTCTGTGACTTGCATCCCTTCCTCACAAAGCATGGACAGCCCCCTTACTGCGAGTGCTGCCTGAATCTCATGAAGGCCGGATACGTGATTGTAAAGAGAAGGCGGTCTGATGTTCAGCCTTTTAGACAATGTAGCAATGGTCAAAGCGGAAAAGCCCTCTTCATCAACAAATGCTGCCGCTGTATCCATAATTTTTTCTTGTGTAATTCCCATTCTTGGAGACACGGTTTACTGCCCTCCTTTTTTTAGCTGGTGCTGCCTTTTACGGACGGCAGCTTGAAGCTTTTCATGAGGTTCAATCATAAGGTCACCATGTCCGGCAGCAAGACAGGATAAGCGCAGTGCTAGTAATTTTTCAGCGCTTTTTAGTGCGGTTTCTGCATCCCATGTGGCAAATGCCGGGAACGGAAAGCTCCACCGAAACTCACCCGTTACCGATAAGCCGCCTTTTGTCACAAGTGCATCACCTGCAATGACAACTCCTGACTTTTCATCGTATAAAGAAATGCTGCCAGGTGTATGGCCAGGTGTTGCAATCACTTTGAAGGGCCCAATCTCATCTCCTTCTTCGACAAGCACATCTGGTTTTGTATGAATATTTTTCATAAAACTGCCTTTGATTTTTTGCTGGGGTTCACTAGGCAGCAAGGAAAAGTCACCTTCAAAAAGGCGGGCATCACGTTTTGATAAATAGACGACTGCCTCGGGAAAAGCCTTTTTCACCTCATCTAATGCACCGATATGATCCATATGGCTATGAGTGAGAATAATCTTATGAATTGGTTTGTTCTTTTTACGGGCAAATTCGATGATCGAGTTCGCCGCCATTTTTAAAGCAGCATCAATTAAAATGAGTCCTTCCTCTTCCTCAAATACATAGCAATTTACCGGAAATAATCGCGGCATCAATGTAAGCTGGTGCAGACGGTCAAAAGTTGTTAATCTCATGATTGCCCTCCTAAAACTAATGTCGTTAGTTTTATATTAACTAATGGCATTAGTTTTAGCAAACATTTTTTCATCCACCGCAATATAAATATCAATTTGCGCTTCTTTTGGATCAATAGATCTTTCATCATACCATTCAAAATCACCTGTATAAGTGCGGTATTGTCGCTGATCCCACGTCCAAATCTTGTGCCATGCTTCAAGCACAACCTCTTCAATTGGTCCCTTTCTCGTTTGAAATCTTGCGTAGGTGGACGCAGGAATCTCTATGACATGATCTCGATGCTGCCTCGCGAACTGCCCAGCCGTGAATAAATACGAGCCATGTTCATCTTTTTCATAATCTGAATAAAGCCCTATGACTGGGGCTTGTCCCCCATGAAGCTGCTGCGCAAAAAATTCCTGCCAAAGCGGCGCAATCTTCCGCTCTTTTGTTTGCTCTATTTCGTTTGTAGTTCGAACAGACAACCCTTTGATCCGTTGTTTTTCTAATGTCACGATATCGTACATACATTCTCATCTCCTTTTCTCCCATCATATAAAAAGAAACCTGACAACTGTGTGTCAAGTTTCTAATCTCTTCATAAATTGTTTTAATTTGAGATCAAACGCTTCCTTGATGTGCTGAGGTGAAAGAATGTCGACGTCCGGTCCTAAATGGAATAGGAAACTGTGCAGCCAATCATCTTGCGGCACGGTCAATGCTGCCAAATAGGTTCCATCTGAACTGACGATCAATTCGTTCTCATCCACCCATTCCTTCACTTTGCCAACTGATGCTTCCGTTAACCTGAGCGTGAGCGTTGTGACTGAAGGTTCTTCATGCCAAGAGTCATTCCAAGGCTTCTCTTCATTTTTGATTCTTTTCGGCCTGAAATATGCTGAAATGGTGATGAGGTCTGTCATTCTTGTCAGCTTGAACAGACGAAAAGCTTTTTTCACACAACAGAACGCATACAAATACCAATGCCTTCCTTTTAAGACAAGCGTATAAGGCTCCACTTTCCGTGGAAGTGTTTCACCTTTTGCATTGCGATAAGTGAACTGGATGAATTGATGCGCGGAGGCAGCGGTATGGATCAGCTGCAGCTTCTTCTCAGCCTGACTGTCTTTCCCCCATGAGCTTAAATCAATAAAGACATGGTGCTGTTTCTCACTTTCATGAGTTTGTCGCGGAATAAGAGATTTGATTTTTTTCAGTACATGTTCACTTTCTTTAAAGGAATATGCACTCGTCATGCTTTCAAGAGCTGTTAAAATAAGTTCAATGTCATCATCGGTAAATAATTTTTTCTCTAAACGATAGTCATCAACAAGTGAAATGCCTCCGCCTGCTCCTTGTGTTGTCACAACAGGAATCCCGGCTTGATTGATGGTCTCAATATCGCGATAAATCGTCCTCACACTCACTTCATGAAGTTCAGCAAGGTCTTTCGCTTGGACTTGCTTCTTGCTAATAAGCAGCATCACAATAGACAAAATACGATCGATTTTCATGCCTTTTCCTCTTTTTCATAAATGTAGGTTTTGATTTGATAAAAAAAGAAAGAATGGTAAAGATAAGGAACAGCCAGCATTCGTTTACATCCCTGCACATGCAGGAGGAGGTTGCATCATGACACATCACGTGTGGCAATTATTCATAATCGGAGGCATTATGCTGATCTGCATCATTTTTCGAATGAATCGTATGAGACGCTATCAGCTTGTGCGCCCAATCAGTCTTTTGATGAGAATGTATGTATTTGGACTCACTGCCCTTATTCTCTTATTAGAAGGCTGGCAAAATCACAGCATTTTCATCTATGCCGCTATTGGTATGCTCTTTGGAAGCAGTCTGGCCGTTCATGCCTATGAGACGATCCGGATGAAAGAAGAAAATGGCCGTCTTTATGTGAAAACGAGTAAATGGATTGAAAGCTTCATTTTATGCTTATTTTTATCTAGACTTAGTTTTAAGCTGGGTGAGCTGACAAACCATTCGCTCACAAAGATTGGTGTCGTTGAACTGTATCAGCATATTGTGAGTGATGATGCCATGACCATGCTCAGCTTTTTTCTGTTAGCTGCTTACTATGTCGTTTTTTCTTATCAAATGATGAAAGCAGGTAAACGATCAGCACATATGCATCATGCGTAAAAACCTTCCTATATGAGTAGGAAGGTTTTTATTAGTCATGCTGCGCATGGTGAATCATTTGTTCAAGTACTTCCATCACATGCTGATCTTCAGGGCTGTAAAAAATCGATGTCCCTGCTCGTCTAGATTTCACGAGACGAAGGTTTTTTAAAAAACGGAGCTGATGAGAAACAGTTGATTGCATGAGATTCAGCGTTTCCGCGATATCATTGACCGAGTATTCACCTTGAGACAGCAGGTGCAGAATGCGAATACGTGTCGGATCAGATAAGGCTTTAAACGTTTGGGAGACAAGAAATAAACTTTCTTCATCCAGCTCCATCCGTTCCTGTTCTTGATTTGTATTCAGTTCTTCCTTCATTTCGCTTCACCTTTCTTGTTAGTCAAATCACGACTTATTCTATGTATCATCATATACTAAAACGTGCGGCGTGCAAAGCGGGCACACTTCAGAAAAAAGATTTATTCAAATAGCATTGACACTTGGTAGCATTCTTTTTAAAATGAGCATTATTTATTCATTTTTTTAGAGGAGCTGATAGGCAAATTGACTGAAGAGCCAAGACTAAAACGCAGCCTGACTGTCTTTCCACTTGTTGTGATCGGGCTTGCTTATATGGATCCACTTGTCGTATTTGATTCATACGGCATTGTTGCTCAGCTGACGAAAGGACACGTAGCTGCAGCTTATATATTTACCTTACTGGCATTACTATTGACAGCGCTTAGCTATGGGAATATGGTGAAGGCTTTTCCAAAAGCAGGATCTGCTTATACATATGCGCAAAAAAGTATTCATCCTCATGTCGGCTTCCTTGTGGGCTGGACACTTTTACTGGATTATTTATTTCTGCCTATGGTGAATTTTGCGATAGGAAGTGCTTATTTAACCGCAGCCTTTCCTGATGTACCTCATTACATTTGGATCATCATACTTGCTATCGCCATAACGACTGTCAATGTAATCGGTATTCGGCTTACAGCCAACATTACGGCGCTATTTGTGACGTTTCAGGTCATTGTCGCCGTCACTTTTGTTGGGTTTGTTATTTATGGGCTCACGCAAAACGCTGGCAGTGGAGAGTTATTGTCAGCCCGGCCTTTTTATTCAGCGAGCTTAGATCCAGCGCTTATTTTTTCAGGAGCGACCATTTTATGTTTCTCCTTTCTAGGATTTGATGCCATTTCGACGATGTCTGAGGAAACCATTAAACCAAAAAAGACGATTCCGCTTGCCATTTTCTTAACAGTTGCGATTGGAGGCGTACTGTTTACGTTGACGTCTTATTTTTTGCAGCAGGTGTTTCCAAATTTTCATCAGTTCAAACATCCTGATGCAGCCTCACTTGAAATTGCAGAATTCGTGGGCGGCGCATTTCTCCACTCGTTCTTTTTAGCTGGCACAATGGTCGCTGTCATTTCTTCCTCCTTATCGTCACATGCGAGTGCAGCAAGGCTTTTATATGCAATGGGAAGAGATCAATCGTTACCGAAGCGATTCTTCGGTTATATTCATCCGAGATTAAAAACCCCTGTTTTTAATATTTTATTAATCGGGGCTTTCTCCTTAACCGCAGTCGTTGGCGAACTTGAAGTCATTTATTCCTTTATCAGCTTCGGCGCGTTAATTGGATTTACCTTTGTGAATTTGTCTGTTTTTGCGTACTTTTTCGTCAGACAAAAACAAAGAGGTGTTCTGAATACATTGAGATATGCAGTGATCCCTCTATGCGGGACGGCGTTTTGTATTTGGCTGTTAACGAGCATCAGTACAAATGCATTAATCATTGGCATGATTTGGCTGATGATCGGTTTTATTTATTTCTGCTTCAGGCTGAAAACAAGGTCTGAATTTACGTTTGGATATGATTGATTATAAGGTTTTCACTTGGTATCCTGCTTAGGATATGTCATAATAAAAAGGCTGTACTTCCCTTTTAAAAGCGGGGCAAAACAGGGGTGAACTGACCTTGAAAAAGAAAAAAACAGGATGTTTTGCCATTTCAGGCTGTTTCACGATTTTTCTCTTTGTTTTCGTATTAGCAGCCATTGCCATCTCCTTTAATCAAAAGGAGTTAAAAAAGCTGCCGATTGATACGGAATCAATTGTTTTGTCGAGATTGGATGATTACAAACCGCTTGTAGAAACAGAGTTAAGAGATCAAGATTTAGATCAGTATACCGCGTTAATCCTCGGTATGATGTATCAAGAATCAAAAGGCAGAGGCGGAGATCCAATGCAGTCCTCTGAATCTCTTGGTTTGAAACGAAATGAAATCAATGACCCTCAGAAAAGCATTAAACAAGGAGTCCATCATTTTTCGACTATGTACAAGCATGGGAAGAAAAAAGGCGTTGATTTGGAAACCATTATTCAAAGCTATAACATGGGAATCGGCTATATTGATTTTGTTGCAAAAAACGGGGGAAAACATTCCGAGAAATTGGCAAAGCAATACTCCAAAAAGCAAGTGAAACGAAACCCCAAGGTCTATACGTGCGGCGGCAACAAGGATAACTTCCGCTATCCGTATTGCTACGGTGATTTCACTTACGCTGAAAAAGTAAAAGAAAAAACGAAAACAGTTGAAGAAAAGATGAAATTGGCTTCATCATCCACATCATCATCGTAAAAAAACACTTCCGTCAAGGAAGTGTTTTAGATTGTTGACAAAGGGCTAAAATGATCTTGATTTTAGCCCTTTGTCTTCTTTTCAGCGTGATGGAAAACCTTTGCATTCTAGGAAGGACGAGTACCGGAGCGGAGCGAATTTGACAATCGTGAGCACCGGCACGCAGACCTGACACCGAATGCGAGGGTTTGTCTACATGCTGAAGCACTTCCGTCAAGGAAGTGCTTTTCATTTTATCGCTGTTCTTTCCCAATTTCCGGGAGGATCGTTTTTGCTAAATGCTGATCCATTTCCTCATACTCATCATAATGAATCGTTTCATACAACTCTTTTCTCGTTTGCATATCCCCAAGTATCCCCTGCTGCGTTCCCTTTTCCATGATTTCTGTAAATAAACGCTCATACGCTTTTGCAGCGACTCTGAGTGATGACACAGGGTAAATGACCATTTGAAAGCCAAACATTGAAAATTCGTCTGCATGATAATAAGGCGTCTTGCCAAACTCCGTCATATTGGCAAGGAGCGGACCTTTAATATTGTTTGACGCATGCGTGAAGTCCTCTGCTGTGATGAGTGCCTCAGGGAAAATAGCGTCAGCTCCTGCTTCTACGTAAAGATTGGCCCGGCGGATGACATCCTCCATTCCATTTACTGACTTTGCATCGGTTCTCGCAATCACCAAAAGCGTTGGTGCCGCTTGTTTGATGGCTTTGATTTTTGCGACCATTTCTTCTACTGGAACGAGTGATTTCCCATTTAAATGCCCGCATTTTTTCGGCATTTGCTGATCTTCAATTTGAACAGCTGCCACCTTGCTTTCAACCATTTCTTTTGCCGCTCTTGCTGCATTTAAAACACCGCCATAGCCTGTATCCATATCGACCAAAAGCGGCAGCTGGGATGCTCGAATAATCTCCTTCGCTTTTTCAGCCATTTCTGTTGAATGGATCATGCCGAGATCAGGCAGTCCTTTGCTGGCACAAAAAGCGGCACCTGATAAATAGAGTCCTTGAAAGCCCATTTTTTTTGCATAGAGCGCAGACATTCCATCGTGAACGCCTGGAATTTGAAATAAAGCTGATTTGTTCATTTGTTCTTTAAAGGCTGCGGCTAAATCAGCCTGACTTCTTTCTTCATTCACGATCCACACGCTAGCTCCCCCTTATATAACGAATAAGTCCATAAATGCTGGTACTGTTGTTGTTTTTAATTGATTTGGATTTTGGCAGAGTGACACAATTTGATCTACTTGTTTTTGTGGAAATCTTGTCTTCAAATGATAGATCCACTTCTTTTCAAGCAGCGGAATGCCTTCCTGTCTTCTTCTACGATGACCAAGCGGATATTCAATTTCAATTCGGTCTGTCATCGTCCCGTCTTTAAAGAAAATTTGTACACAGTTTGCAATTGATCTCTTTTTCGGATCTAAATAATCCTCTGTATAACGCTTATCCTCTTTCACAACCATTTGATCACGCAGACGATCAATGGCCGGATTTTGCGCCGTTTCTTCTTCATAATGGTCAGCTGTTAGCTCACCATAAATCAGTCCAATTGCTGTAATATACTGCAAGCAATGATCACGGTCTGCCGGATTATAAAGCGGCCCTTTCTTATCAATAATCCGAATCGCTGACTCATGTGTCGTAATCTCTACCCGGTCAATTTCATCTAAACGATCTTTTACCGCGTCATGCAGCATCACAGCCGCCTCTGCAGCAGTCTGCGCATGGAATTCAGCAGGATAAGCAATTTTGAAAAGAACATTTTCTATGACGTATGATCCAAGAGGCTGGGCGAGCGTAAGTGGTTTTCCTTTCATAAGAACATCTTCAAAGCCCCACTTCTCTGCACTAAGCGGCGTTTGATAGCCCATTTCCCCTTTTCGTGTCATCATTGCCAGTCTCACTCCGCGGCTTGTTGCATCCCCTGCTGCCCATGATTTCCTCGATCCTGTGTTTGGGGCGTGGCGATATGTTCTAAGCGGGGAATTATCAACAAACGCTTGTGATAACACATGCTGGACTTCTTCCTTTGTTCCGCCAAGCATTGCACATACAACTGCACTTGTTGCCACTTTGACAAATAACACATGGTCCAATCCATTTCGATTCAGACAATTTTCTAAAGCGAGCACACCTTGAATTTCATGTGCCTTGACGATTGCATGCAGTACGTCATTCATCGTTAGCGGCTCTTCTCCGTTTGCAAGACGATTTCTGCTAATATAATCACTTACAGCTAATATTCCGCCTAAGTTATCTGACGGATGGCCCCACTCCTGTGCAAGCCATGTGTCATTATAATCTAACCAGCGAATCATACAGCCAATATTAAAAGCCGCTTGAACAGGATCTAGCACAAACGAAGTGCCGGGAACTCTTGCTCCGTTAGGTACAACTGTTCCAGGTACGATGGGACCAAGGTGCTTCGTACATTCTGGAAAATTGAGTGCCAGCATACCGCAACCGAGCGTGTCTATGAGCACATAACGCGCGGTTTCAATGGCCTCTTTGCTCGTAATTTCTCCGTCTACTGCATAGGCAGCAATTTCTTCTAATAGCTGATCTGTTTGATTGGCGACTGCTGTTTTGTTCATATTCATTCCCCCGTTTTTCCATCATCATTTGAAACCTTTAATCCTCTTGGCCCTAAATACCGGACTCTCGGTCTAAAAATGCGGTTATGCAAATGTTGTTCAATAACGTGGGCTGCTAATCCACTAGCCCTTGCAGCAAAGAAAATGGGTGTATAAAGTGAAATAGGAATTCCAAGCACGTAATAAATAGGAGCGGCGTAATAATCAAGATTTGGATAGAGGTTTTTCTGCTCTTTCATGTATGCCTCTCCTGCTACACACATGTCATATAGCGTTGTATCTCCCTTCGATTCAGTAAGCGTTTTCAATGAACGTTTTAAAAGAGCGGCGCGCGGATCCATTTTTCTCATGTATACTCTGTGGCCAAAACCCATCATTTTTTCTTTTGCGGCTAATTTTCGTTCAATGAGCGCAAGAAATCCTTCCGTTGTTTTTCCTTCAAGAAGCATGTGCATGACAGCTTCATTTGCTCCTCCGTGGAGGTCGCCTTTTAATGAAGAGATCGCTCCAGTAAAAGCACCATACATGTCAGAATGCGTGGATGCAATGACTCTAGCCGCAAACGTTGAATTCGGCAGCTCATGTTCACTATATAATGTAAGTGTTTGGTCAAAAGCGATGATTTCGTCTTGGGTCGGGGTGCGTCCAGTTAGCATGGATAAAAAGTTTTCAGTGTAGGATTTGGTCTGATCTGGAGAAATAGCGGCGTCTTTTGTGAGAATATAATAGCTTCCAGCAACAATGGCCGGCAGCTGGCCTAGTAATCGAACTGCACGCTTCACTTGGCACGCTTCTGATCGATCATGTAGTGCATCATCGTACCCTGCAAGAGCAGATAAGCACGTTCTCATCGCATCCATAGGGTGAGTGGTTTTTGGCAGCTTCGTTAAAATGGTTTGAATGGTTGGATGTAAGTTCGTTTGTGAGGATATATCTTGCTGAAATTGGTGATATTCCATCGTATCTGGTAATCTTCCATAAATAAGCAGATAGGCTGTTTCTAAATATGTCTTGTTTTGTGCTAGCTCAATGAGGTCGTACCCGCGAATCACAATTTCCTCTTGCTCCACATCTAAATATGATATGGACGTTTCGCTTGCCACAATGTCTTCAAGCCCCGGTTTATACTGCAATTGTTCAGTCATCATATAACCCCCGTTTCGTCCAATTGTTGATCTCCAAACGAGCAAACGGCCAGAAATGATGTGAATCTATAGATGGGAAGATACCGTGCAAGTCGGATATCCAATTTCCATTCTATCCAAAGCACTTCATCTTGTAAATAAAAGAACGTATGTCCAGTTGGACATACGTTAGCTGTAGTATGGAGAAATCATGATATAGACAATGACGCCCGTGAGACTAACATAGAGCCAAAGCGGCATCGTCCAGCGGGCAATTTTACGGTGACGCTCAACCTGCATCTGTGCGCCTCTAAATAGTGTAATCAATGCAAGCGGTACAATAATTGCTGAAAGCACAATATGTGTAATCAAAATAAAGAAGTAAATTGGACGGATGATCCCTTCTCCTCCGAAGTGTGTATCAGCTGCCATTGAATGATATGTCACATAGGAAATTAAAAAGACAAGTGTTGTTGAAAATGCAGCAAAGATAAATCGTCTATGTGCTTTAATGTTCTTTTGTTTAATCATAATGAGTGCTGAAAGTAAGAAGATAAACGTAAAGCTGTTCATCACGGCATTCAGTAAAGGAAGAAATGTAATGTCCAGATGACTAAATTTATCTGTTTTTGGCATTAAAAATAATAAAGCGATTAATCCGTTTATGGCAATTGTTAAAATGACAACAATGCCGGTGAAATTTTTCGGTTTTTGATTCTGTTCGTTCATGTTTGAAAACCTCTCTTTATTAGTTCCGACTAAGAGTATGTTATTTAACTTTCTCTATAAAGTCAATGAATTCGCTGTCTTCGTCGAATTTTAGACAAACTTGCCGATTACTGGCGTTCTAACGGCTTGAAAGATCCATCCACTTCCTTTAGAATTGGAATTTATGTGGTTTTTATGATTTCTTATATGAAAGGAGTAATGGACTTGTCAATCTTACAGGAAACAACCAAAGATGTGAAGACGTTAGAGCAAGAATTACAGCAATTGCAGTTTCAAATGTATCGAATGCAAGAAAATATGAAAGATATTTCGAAAAAAGCAAAGATCATTGGCATTGATCAGGCAAAAGAAGACGAATGGATGATTGTCTCTGCCATTGAAAGTGCGGATACATGCAAAATCATGCTCAGCGATTGTGAAAAAGCTTTTCGCGGACAATCTGATTTTTCCTTAATCGCGGAATATCCTGAAGAAGGAAAGATTCACATTGCTGATATTAAAGGCCCTCCCGATAATGGATACGGCTCAATCTGCATGAAGCATTTAAAAGAAATCGCAAGAGAGCAGAACATTCCAGTCATCACAGGTGACCTCGTCAAAAGAGATTGGAATCACGTGGACCGCTTGATTCACTTTTATGAAAAGCACCAATTTGATGTCCAAATTAATTGGGAAGAACAAAGCGGGGAAATTTATTGGGTGGACAGCTAACGCCAAAAAACCAGCGTGTGTCATAGAATATACGCTGGTTTTTGTCGAAAATGCAAATTTTTCTGAAAAATATGTGTTTTTTTGACCAAAAAAAGGGTACAATAAAAGCATCAGGCCGCCACCTGATGCTTTCTTCCAAAAAACAATAGATTACTAGTTAAGTACTTTCACTTTGACTGATTTTACGCCCCAATTTTTCGCTTGGGATTTGCTTGGTACATGTACATCAATTTTGTTACCTTTAATTGCGCCGCCAGTATCTGCTGCGGTAGCTTCACCGTAGCCTTCAACATAAACCTTACTTCCTAATGGAATGACATTAGGATCTACTGCAATGACTTTTGCATTTGGGTTTTTGTTTAAGTTTACCCCTGTTGCAGTGATACCTGAGATGCCACCATCATTTGCTGTATAAGCCGTAGCCGTTACAGTCAATTCTTTTTGTACACTTTGACTAGCAGAAGATGATTCTGCTTTAGCTGTTTCCTTTTTAGGAGCAGCTTTTTGTGTTGTTTGCTCTTTTTGGACAGGCTCCTGTTTTTGTACAGGCTCTGAGCTTACCGGAGCTGAGCTTTGACCAGCAACACTTAGTGTTGAACCAGTCACAATTATATCTGAGTTTAAGTTATTCCAAGACTTAATATCGCTAATTGACACATTGAATTTTTGAGCGATTTTCCAGAGGCTGTCCCCCTTCTGGACTTTATACTGCTCCTGAGTTTTCTCTTTTGAAGAGATTGTCAATTTATCACCTACATAAATCATGTCTGTAGATAAATTGTTCCAACCCTTTAGGTCCTTTAGAGACACATCATTTTTTTGAGAGATTCCCCAAAGTGTATCACCTTTCTTCACAGTGATTTCCTTTGCAGAAGCTTGCTGTGCTCCAAATGCTGTTGTTGAGATTGCTGCAACAGCAACCAAGGACATAATAGTCTTCTTCATAAAGTAAATCCTCCCTTGTTAGCTTTTTATGGCGGCTAACGAGTGCTATCGTAACATATGTAAATGTCAATTCAATAACAAAACGATATGTTTTAGATTACAGTTCCTTTACATGAAACATCTCTCTCCATTGGTAAATCAGACCACAAAACAGCTCAATTACCCGCCATATCAAGGTTTTGAAAGGATCAGAAACCTCCTGTTGAAAACGTGTCCAAACGCAGCGAAAAAAATTTATTTTTCTTCTTCAACCTCTTTATTTTTCTCTTTTTCTATAAATAAACGGATTTCTTCTAGAAAAACATCCCCGTATTTCTCTCTTTTTTGAGCGCCTATTCCCTTAATATGGAGAAGTTCTTCTTCTGTTTTAGGTTGAACAGCTGACATTTCCTTCAATGTTTGATCAGAAAATACAACAAATGGCGGAACGCCCTGCTCTCTCGCCAGCTTCATTCTCACCGCTCTCAGCTGCTCAAATAATGCATCGTTTTCTTGAATCGCCTCTCTTTTAACTGCCTGCTTTTTATACACAGCCTCTTGTCCGACTAACACTTTCTTCCCTTTATGTGTCACTTTTAATGTTGGGTAAGCCCCTTCAGACATGTGCAAATACTCTTCTGTAATTAGGAATTCGATGAAATCACTGATTTGCTGGGCTGATTGCTGCTTCATTAAAGCGTATGTAGGAAGACGGTCGAAACCAAGATCAAGCACTTTTTTATTTTTAGAGCCTGCCAGTACTTGAGCAATCATCATTTTTCCAAATCGCTCGTTCATTCTAACCGTACACGATAAAACCATTTGCGCTTCTCGAGTGACCTCTTCACGCTCTCTTTCATCAAGGCAATTGCTGCATTTTTGGCAAGGAGTACTTGTTGATTGATCAAAGTAGTCCATTACAAATTGCTGCAAACATTGCTCAGTATGACAGTAATCCACCATTTGTCTTAGTTTAAGCAGTTCATGCTGATAGCGCACTTCATCTTCTGTTGACTGTTCAATGAGGAAGCGCTGCATTCGTACGCCCTGCGGCGAAAACAGTAAAATACATTCACTTTCAAGACCGTCTCTGCCTGCGCGCCCAGCTTCTTGATAGTAGCTTTCAATATCCCTTGGAATTTGATGATGAATGACAAAACGGACATTTGATTTATTAATTCCCATGCCAAATGCAGATGTAGCGACCATGACCTGGATGTCATCATTTAAAAACAGGTTTTGCTGCTCTTCTCTCACATCATCATCTAACCCGCCATGATAAATGCCAGCTTTGATCTTTTGTTTCTTTAGCCGATTGTAAATGTTTTCAGCTTCTTTTCTTGTAGCTGTATAGATAATGCCGGACTCAAGCTTGTTTTTCTTCATATAATGCGTGATAAAGCGGTCACTATTTTCTCCTTTGACCACCTGAAAAGACAAATTCTCTCTAGCAAACCCAGTAAAAATGGTTTCTTCTTCGTTCATGCCAAGCTGTTCACATATATCTCGGTGGACCTTTTTCGTGGCTGTAGCCGTTAGAGCGACAATCATTGGCCTTTTTGTCAATTTATCTAAGCATTCTTGAATAAAGCGATAGCTTGGCCTAAAATCATGCCCCCACTCAGATATACAGTGCGCTTCATCAATTGCGATTAAAGGGATCGTTAACCGATCAAGGAGCTGAAAAAAACGTTCATTTTGTAATCGTTCAGGTGTGATATAAAGCAGCTGATATTCCCCATCTGCACATTTTTTCAGCCTTTTATTCATTTCAGCTGCAGAAAGTGTGCTGTTTAAAAAGGACGATCGTATGCCCATCTCATTTAGCGCATCGACTTGATCTTTCATTAAAGAAATTAGCGGGGATACAACGATCGTTGTTCCTTCCATCATCAGGGCAGGAATCTGGTAACAAACCGATTTCCCTCCGCCTGTCGGCATAATACAGACGGTATCCTTCTGTTTGTTTACAATCGATTCAATGGCTTGTTTCTGTCCCTGCCTAAAGGTGTCAAAGCCAAAGTATTGTTTCAGGAGTGCTTCTGCTTGTTCTAACATCCAATTCCCTCTCCGTCTTTTGTTTTGTCTATTTTAACATACATTCCTTCTTCATCCGGCGGTCTGTGCAATTTCGTTTTTTCACAAAATAAAAAGCCATTTTCCGAAATGGAAAATGGCTTGAATCATCCTAGGAAAAGCTGCGGATGCCGTAATCTAAGTAAGAAAGTTTTAAACCACCACTCCTCAAAGTGGGTGTTTGCAGAAACGTTCCTGTCTTCCTCTCTAGGAGGCATGACATTCCGGCTTCAATATAAAACTCCCTATTACAGCTTAAAGGTTAAAACTTAATTAACATTACGCGCATCGCAGCCTTTAAACTATACTACACGAAAGTTAATTAAATTTCAAGAGATCTTTTTTCTTTGAAATACTCATGTATACAAGATTTTTGTCCACGAGTACATATGGAAACATTATTCTGAAAAAATTTAACCTTCTCATATATTGCTATTTTTCTTCCTCCACATCAATATCCTGCTCTTCCTCGAGTCTTTCATACGTATCTGAATGCATTTGATCCATTGTTTCTCTATTCGTTAAGTCACGCATTTGATCGGAGAATGAACGATCAAACTCGTTTGGATCTTGAGTTGTTTCCTCATTTTTCTTTGCACCAATTGAAAAGCGTGTATATGGAACTGCTTTTAAACGCTCATATGGGATCTCTTTTCCTGTTTTCTCACAAATCCCATATGTTCCGTCTTCCATTCGTTTCAGTGCTGCATCGATTTCACCTTCAAGTTGATCATCGACTTGATCCAGCGTTTGTTCTGTCATGCGGTCTAAATAGATGCTCCCATGATCAGCGATATGATTCCCAACACCATTTGATATCTCACTCGATTCAACGAGCATCGATTCTTCTTTCTTTTTTGATCCCTTCACATCTTCTTTTAGTTGAATCAATCTTTCGTATAAATCAGCTTGTTGTTCTTTCGTTAAGCCCACGGTCAATCACTCCTTTCTCATTACCTTCCCGCTGGAAGGGAAAAGAAAACATCAAAAAAGCCGCCGCCTATTTGGCAGCAGCTTTTTTCTCTTACAGATGGCGAAGTGCTTCTTCGATTGGTTTATCGCCTTTAATCAAGTCAAAGGACTTATTTTTCACATTCGATTCTGTTAAGCTCTCCACAAGAACAATGGCTACGTCCTCTCTTGAAATCTCGATGTTCTGATCATCTGGAATATGCTCGGCAGCTTTAATCTTTCCTGTCTTCTCCTTATGCAGCAAGGCGCCCGGGCGGACAATCGTATAGGAAAGACCAGACTGTTTTAAGTGTTCATCAGCTTTTCTTTTCGCTTCATAATAAGTTTCCATACTTCCTTGCCCTTTTCCCTGGTTCGGGTCATCGGCATTATAGGAACTGAGCATAACAAAATGCTGGATGTTTTCTTTTTTCGCTGTATCAACGAGGCGTTTTGCCCCTTCTTGATCGACCGCAATGGTCTTATCCGCACCTGTTTTTGAGCCTGAACCAGCTGCAAAGATGACAGCGTCTGCTTGTTTCACAGCATCTGTCACATCTTTTTCAAGATCACCGATGACAGGTGCTGCACCAAGTTCTTTTAGCGCATCAGCTTGTTTTTCATCTCGAATGAGAGCAAGCGGCTCATGTCCTTTTTCTTTTAAATAACGAACGACAAGTCTACCTGTATGTCCATTTGCTCCTGCAACTAACACCTTCATTGTTCATTCTCCTTTCTGTATCTGTTTCATCTTTAACCTTTTTTGCTATCATTCAAACACTTAAGCAGAAAAAAGCCCTTCCCATCAGATGGGAAAGGCTCAGAAATGTGCGATCTATGAAAATAAGAACGAAGAATGAGAAAAGTGCATATGATCTATGTAATCGCAAGATTGATCAGCAAAGATGTTTTGTCAAAATGGCTTGCACATCACTCAAATCAGTCTCTTTGGAAAAGTCGAGTTCAAATACTTTTGAGCTTGTGACAAGCAGCATACCTGTGTCCTGATCAAACACGCCAGCTTCTTGAATGGCAAAACTTTCAATTGATCGATACGGCAAGGAGACCCTGACTTTCTTCTTAGAAAATACGCGGTTATCGCCAAAGATCAGTCGTTTATTTGTAAAGCAAATTTGGTCGTGACGCAGTCTGTAAACAGCCTCAATTCTTTCCCCTTCAATCAATAAGGATTCGAATTTCTTATCATTTTGTTTACTGACAGAAAAAATACCCACGTAAACCCCCTCTTCCTGCATCAAATTCCTTTATGACAAAACGGCCACACGGCTCTGTGGGTACGTTTTATTCTCACTTATAGAATACGCTATAAATGATCGTTATTCCATTACGAATAGATTAAATTTCATTTAACTTTTTCTTTTTGATCCGATGCTCTTTCCTCTATTTATTTAGACTGTTAAAGCAGGAAAAAAGTTTCAGTTCTTTTCGAGAAAAAATGCTGAATCATTCCAATAAAAAAACAGTGATTATGCCAAATCACTGTTTTTAAATACCTATTCGTCTTTTGGTGTATCAATCGTTCCCTCGGCATACACATCGGAAATCTGTTCAAGCGTAATCGCCATATCAGCATCTTCGTGTTCATGCCATGCATTTTGATTTTGCTGCTCGTCATTTTGCTGCTTTTTCATCATCATCACCCTTTACTGTTTTTCTTAGTATGAGTGATGACCCTCAAAATCATTCAGCCGAAATATCTTCGAAATACTCCTTGTAATACCCGCCTACTTTACCCGTATTATCAACGACAAACAGGAATTCCTCTGTTTCATTTTTCACTTCATATGTGCTTCCAACCGTTAATGCCCGGTCGACCATATATTTTTTCGCATTTGTATGTACACATTTTACTTGTTTTAACGTTTGAGCTGTTTGCCAGTTTTGATGGATCATGATTTAAAAACTCCTTTTTTCATCTATACATTTATTGTAGCCAAATTTTCGCGAAATGCAATGAGTGTTATGGATTGCTTTCAAACATGTCGTGTAATATGATAATTGTATACGTTTACATTTTTGTGCGTATACTGTTTCGTTGCATGTCCGCTTTTCTCACCTAGAACTCGCAGAAAACAATCCATATCTTTAAGGAGGTTTGTTTATTTATGAGCTCTACAACACTTCAAATTAGTTCAAAACTCGAATCTTTTCTCCAAGGGACGAAAAAACTCTACATTAATGGTCAGTTTGTCACAAGTCACGATAATAAAACCTTTGCTACTCCTAACCCAGCCACAGGCGAAACCCTTATTGATGTATATGAAGCAGGTGAAAAAGATATTGATGAGGCAGTAAAAGCTGCAAAAAAAGCCTTTCATGGTCCTTGGCGCTCAATGTCTGCCGCTGAACGCGCCCGCCTCATGTTCAAGCTTGCTGATTTAATGGAAGAAAATCAAGAAGAGCTTGCACAGCTTGAAACTTTAGATAATGGAAAACCGATTAATGAAACAACAAATGCAGATATCCCCCTCGCTATTGAGCACATGCGCTATTATGCAGGCTGGACGACAAAAATGAATGGACAAACCATTCCTGTCAGTCAAGGATATTTTAATTATACCCGCCATGAGCCGGTTGGCGTTGTAGGACAAATCATCCCATGGAACTTCCCGCTGCTCATGGCCATGTGGAAAATGGGTGCCGCACTTGCAACAGGATGCACCATCGTTTTAAAGCCAGCCGAACAAACTCCACTCTCTGCTCTTTATTTAGCAGAATTAGTGGACAAAGCCGGCTTCCCAGAAGGCGTGATTAACATCGTTCCTGGATTTGGCGAAACAGCCGGAAATGCCTTAACTGAACATCCTGATGTGAACAAGCTTGCCTTCACAGGGTCAACAAGCGTTGGAAAATTAATTATGGAGAAAGCGGCTAAAACCATTAAGAGGGTCACATTAGAGCTTGGCGGAAAATCACCGAATATTATTTTACCTGATGCTGATTTAAAGAAAGCCATTCCAGGTGCTTTAAATGGCGTCATGTTTAACCAAGGTCAAGTATGCTGCGCGGGCTCCAGAGTCTTTGTTCACCGGAGCCAATATGATGAAGTGGTCGATCAAATGGCCAAATATGCAGGATCCCTCAAACAAGGCGCTGGTCTTCATCAAGATACACAAATTGGACCTCTTGTAAGTAAAGAACAGCACGAACGCGTATTAGGCTATATTGAAAAAGGTAAATCCGAAGGGGCAACAGCCGTTGTCGGTGGCGATTGCCCTTATGAGGCTGGCTATTTCGTCTCCCCTACTATTTTTAAAGATGTAGAAGATGAAATGACCATTGCCAAAGAAGAAATTTTCGGACCTGTTTTATCTGCAATTCCTTACGATTCCATTGATGAAGTGGTCGAACGGGCCAACCAGTCTGAATATGGATTAGCAGCAGGACTTTGGACAGAAAACTTAAAGCATGCCCACGATATTGCTGCACGTCTTGAAGCAGGAACAATTTGGGTCAACTGCTATAATGTCTTTGATGCCGCCTCCCCGTTTGGAGGATATAAGCAATCAGGTCTTGGCAGAGAAATGGGGTCATATGCCCTTAACAACTATACAGAAGTCAAAAGTGTATGGATTAATCTCCAAGACTAATGACGTCAAGAAAGCCTTTGACCCTGTCATCGGCTCAGATCGTTGACAAAGTGCTAAAATGATTTTTATTTTAGCACTTTGTCTTCTTTTCAGCGTGATAGAAAACCTTTGCAGTCTAGGAAGGACGAGCACTGGCGCGGAGCGAATTGACATTCGTGAGCACCAGCGCACAGACCTGACACCGAATGCGAGGGTTTGTCTACACGCTGAGCCGGTGACCCTGTCATCGGCTTTTTTTGTGTTTGCATGTGACAGGCCGGCTCCTGAATATAGTATGAAAGGAAAGGAGCATGGCCGCATATGCAAGATTTTCAATTGAAAGTAAACGAATTTATCGAAGAATTGCACATACAAATGCAGCGAAGACAAAGAGATGATGGCGCCTTTGTTTTCTGCTTTGAAGGTCCTATGATGACAAATGCTTTTTTGATTATGCTGTTAAAGGCTGTCGGTGATTCGGATCAGGCGTTGGTTCATCAATTAGCAGAAGCGATACGCGAAAAACAAAATGAGGATGGGTCTTTTTCTTTGTATCATGATCAAACAGGACATGTAACTGCCACTGTGCAGGGCTATTGCGGAATGCTCGTATCAGGCAGGTTTCAACAAGATGAGCCTCATATGGAAAAAGCAGCGCAATATATACGTTCAAAAGGCGGATTAAAGAACGTTCACTTTATGACAAAGTGGATGCTCGCCGTCAACGGCATGCACCCTTGGCCGTATTTCTATGCACCACTTTCCTTTTTACTCATCCCTACATACTTTCCGCTGCACTTTTATCATCTTAGTGCATATGCAAGAATTCACTTTGTACCAATGATGATCGCACTCAACAAACGATATACCTCTCATGAGACATTTCCAAGTTTGGCACACCTTGATGCAAACATGTCTAAGAATCCATTTGACTGGTTTATGGCAAGAGAAGAACGTTCCGCTCAACACTTTCTGACTTACATGCGATCGTATACAGCACTCGACAGCCGGCTGGACTTTTTCGGATATGAAGCAGCAAAGCGATATATGTTTGATCGCCTTGAAAAAGATGGCACGCTGTACAGCTATTTAAGTGCCAGTATTTTTATGGTCTATGCACTTATGAGTCTTGGGTACTCCCCTGGACATCATCTCATTTTAAAAGCAGTCAAAGGCATGAAAAAACTAGTTACTGTCTGTCAGGGCAGAATGTATGCAGAAAATTCCACATCCACAGTATGGGATACAGCGCTTGTCAGTTACGCTTTTCAAAAAGCTGGCAAAAAACAAGAAGACCCAGTCATCACTAAGTCTTTCTCATACTTGCTGAACCGGCAGCAAATGAAGAAAGCAGATTGGGCGATTCATAACCGTCATGCTGCCCCGGGAGGCTTTGGTTTTTCAGATATCAACACAAATAACCCTGATTGTGATGATACGCAAATTGTCTTAAAAGCCATTCCGCGAACATACGCACCAGTTCAATGGAAACGAGGATTTCATTGGCTTCTTTCCATGCAAAACCGTGACGGCGGATTCTCTGCTTTTGAAAAAAATCAAGATCACTTCCTGCTTCGACATCTGCCGCTTGAATCTGCGGAGGATGCAGCGATCGATCCATCGACTCCCGATATTACAGGCCGGGTGCTTCATCTCATTGGTCTTGAAGAGAAAAACATGTCACCACCCGTTCACAGGCAAAAAGATCGATGTGTCAAGTGGCTCCTAGATCACCAAGAGAAAAATGGATCATGGTTTGGCAGATGGGGTGTTTGCTATATTTATGGAACGTGGGCAGCATTAACAGGACTAAAAGCGGCCGGCATCCCCTCCACCCATCCTGCTGTTCAAAAAGCGTGCCAATTTTTAAAGCAGATTCAACGAGAAGATGGCAGCTTCGGAGAATCGTGTAAAAGTGCAGAGGTAAAAACGTATGTCCCCCTCCCGTTTGGCACAGTGGTTCAGACGGCTTGGGCAGCAGAGGCACTTTTACAATATGAGAAGCCAGATGACAAAGCGATTTTAAAAGCCATCTCATTTTTGATCCATCATCAGCACACGAGTGAAGCCTTGCACTATCCAGTGGGCATTGGCCTGCCAAAGCAATTTTACATCACCTATCATAGCTACCCATTTGTCTTTCCCATGATGACTTGTTCTACATTTTTAGATGAAATGAGGCGTAAGAATGAATAAGGAACAGTATCGAATGCAGCTCAAAGAGTGGCTTAACTCCATTCAACCCGCGATTCAAGATGACAACATCCGTCAGAAAGTAGACCATTTATGGTTTTCAATGGATGATGAACATTCCAGTGAACAAGAGTGGTACGAACTGGCAGAACGTATTTCTGAGGACATGAAACCACAAGAAGACATGCGAGAGGTAGCAGCCGGAAATCATAAGTTACCTCCTCTCCCTTACCGGTATGATGCACTAGAACCGTTTATTTCAAAGGAGATTATGTATTTGCATCACCAGAAACATCATCAATCATATGTTGATGGTTTGAACCAAGCTGAGCTTGCATTAAAAAATGCAAGAAGAACCAATGATTTCAAAATGATCAAACATTGGGAAAGAGAGCTTGCCTTCAATGGTGCAGGACACTATTTACATTGTATTTTTTGGTTTTCCATGAGTCCTTCAGGAAAACGAAAGCCCACTGGACAAATGCTTCGTCTCATTGAACAATCATTTGACAGCTATGACGCATTTAAATCTCAATTTTCAGCAGCGGCCAAACAAGTAGAGGGTGTCGGCTGGGCCATTCTCGTTTGGGCGCCCAGATCCCAGCGATTAGAGATTTTACAAGCAGAACGCCATCAATTTTTGTCACAATGGGACGTAATCCCTCTTTTAGCCCTTGATGTATGGGAGCACGCCTACTATCTTCAATATCTGAATGAAAAACCGAAATACGTAGATCGTTGGTGGAGTGTAGTTGACTGGCGTGAGCCAGAAGCAAGGCTTAAGCAAGCACAGCAAGTGAAGTGGACCCCTTTTTAAGACGATGCTCCATATAGGCTCATGCTTATATGGGGTATTTTTAGTTTACATAATTAAATTATCAACACCTTTATAAAGAACGGGTTGTTTTTTCAGAAAATTCGTTTAAAATAGGAAAGATATGTGAGGAAAGTGAGATGAAGCAATGAATGAACATTCTTTTAACCATTAGTCAATTTGCAGGAAGAACCTTCGCAATCTGGGTCATTATCTTTGCATGTCTTGGATTTGCTTTTCCTGACGTATTTTCTCAGATTGGACCGTATATCCCTTTTTTACTAGGAATCATTATGTTTGGGATGGGGCTTACGTTATCAGGTGAAGATTTTAAGGAGCTTTTTCGTAAACCTCTCTATGTGCTAATCGGGGTTTTGGCGCAGTACACACTCATGCCGCTGATCGCCTTTCTATTAGCTTACGGATTACGGCTGCCATCTGAAATTGCAGTAGGCGTTATTCTTGTGGGCTGCTGCCCAGGCGGTACTGCATCCAATGTCATGACCTTTTTAGCAAAAGGCAATATGGCCTTATCCGTAGCGGTCACAACTATATCGACCCTTCTTGCTCCCTTTTTAACGCCTCTTTTTATTTTTATCTTTGCAAGATCATGGTTACCTGTATCACCGGAGGCATTATTTTTGTCGATTGTCCAAGTTGTGCTTATTCCTATTATCTTAGGGGTTATTGTTAAGGTGTTTTTCAAAAAACAAGTAAACTATGCGGTTCAAGCATTGCCGCTTGTATCTGTTGCTGGAATTGTGGTGATCATTGCAGCGGTTGTCAGTGCAAATAAAGAGCAGATTCTTCAATCTGGTTTGCTGATATTGGCCGTTGTCATTTTACATAATGGGCTCGGTCTTTTATTTGGTTACCTGATCGCAAAATGGTGCAAAATGGATATCCCTTCTCAAAGAGCGATTTCGATTGAAGTAGGCATGCAAAACTCCGGGCTTGGTGCAGCCCTTGCAACAGCACATTTCTCGCCTCTCGCAGCCGTACCAAGTGCGATTTTTAGTGTATGGCATAACTTATCTGGTTCATGGCTTGCGACATATTGGTCAAAACGAGGACAACCTGACAGTGAAAAGAAAAAAAGCTAGCACCTTAACAGGTGCTAGCTTTTTATAATGGAAAATTATCCTTCAAGCAATAGCTGCTCAGGATCTTCAAGCAGGTTTTTAATCGTAACGAGGAATCCAACTGCTTCTTTACCATCGACAATACGGTGGTCGTAAGAAAGAGCTAAATACATCATCGGACGGTTCTCAAAACGTTCTTCATCAATCGCCACCGGACGAAGCTGAATTTTATGCATTCCTAAAATTCCAACTTGCGGGCTGTTTAAAATCGGTGTTGAAAGCAGAGAACCAAATGTTCCGCCGTTTGTGATCGTAAATGATCCACCTTGTAACTCACTAAGAGCCAATTTGTTATCTCTTGCTTTTTTCGCAAGATGACCAATTTCTTTTTCAATCCCTGCAAATGACAATCTGTCTGCATCACGGACAACTGGTACGACAAGACCTTCGTTTGCAGCAACAGCGATGCCGATGTCATAGAATTTCTTCAAGACAAGCTCATCACCTTGAATTTCTGCGTTAAGCAGCGGATATTTCTTCAGTGCTGCTACAACTGCTTTTGTAAAGAAGGACATGAAGCCAAGCTTGACATCATTTTGTTCTAGGAAGGCATCTTTACGACGCTTTCTTAAATCCATCACAGCTGTCATATCGACTTCATTAAATGTCGTCAGCATCGCAGCCGTTTGTTGAACTTCAACTAAACGTTTTGCAATTGTTTGTCTGCGGCGTGACATTCTTTCACGTTCAACTGGCTTTCCTGGTTGTTCAGTTTGCACCGCCGCATTTGCTTTTGGCGCGGCTTTCGGTGCACTTGCAGGTGCTTCATTCTTTTGATAAGAAGCGACATCCTGCTTTCGTACCCTGCCCAGCGGATCTACGGTTGGAATCTCAGATAAGTCTAATCCCTTCTCTCTCGCTAGTTTTCTAGCTGCAGGAGAAGCGATGGTTCTGCCATTACCAGCTTTCGGCTCTTCTTTCACTGCTTCTTCTTTTTGAGCAGCTGCCGGTTCTTCTTTCGAAGCTGGTGCAGAAGCTTGCTCAGGTGCTGGAGCTGCGGACTCGCTTCCGCCAGCTTCACCTGCTGCAATCGTTCCGATGACCTCTCCAACTTGTACAGTGTCACCAGAATCTTTGAGCACTTCTTTTAATACACCAGATTCTTCAGCAGTCAGTTCGACATTGACTTTATCTGTTTCAAGTTCCAGCAGGTACTCCCCCTGCTCCACATAATCGCCCGGCTGCTTTAGCCATTGAGCAATCGTTCCTTCCGAGATTGATTCCGCTAATTCAGGTACTTTAATTTCCGCCATTTTTCATTTCCCCCTTAGTTTTTGCGAGTCAAGCTATCAGATACAATTCGTTCTTGTTCTTTTTTATGCACAGTTGGATCACCCTCAGCCGTACTTGAACGTCTTCTTCGGCCGATGTAACGTACTTTTACTTTTTCAGGCGCAATTTCACGTAAATATGGCTCAATGTATCCCCAAGCTCCCATATTTTGCGGTTCTTCTTGCACCCATACGATTTCTTCTAAGTTTGTCAGCTTTGTTAAAATTCCTTTAATATCTTTGGCTGGGAACGGATACAGCTGTTCCACTCTTGCAACGTGAAGCCAATCTTTCGGCTCTTCCATTTGAGTAAAACGATCACTAATATCAATGGATACCTTCCCGCTAGATAGCACGAGACGCGATACTTTTTCGTGATCATGTACAAGACCTGGCTGTTCAAGAACTGGACGGAACTGTCCATCCGTTAATTCTTGGACCTCAGACAATGTGTTCGGGTTACGAAGCAGACTCTTCGGTGTCATAATGACAAGCGGACGAATCTCTTCACGAAGCAGCATTTTCGCCTGTCTTCTAAGAATATGGAAATATTGCGCTGCACTTGTCAGATTCGCAACTGTCCAGTTATTCTCAGCAGCTGATTGCAGGAAGCGCTCTGTTCTTCCACTTGAATGCTCAGGACCTTGTCCTTCATATCCATGAGGCAGCAGCATCACTAAACCTGATTTTTGTCCCCATTTTGCACGGCCAGCTGAGATAAATTGATCGAAATACACTTGAGCCGCATTTGCGAAGTCTCCGAATTGAGCTTCCCAAATCACTAACGTTTCAGGAGAATAGACATTATAACCATATTCAAATCCGATGACTGAGCCTTCTGACAGTGGACTGTTATGAACAGTAAACGATGCATTTGCATCACTCAGTTCATGAAGAGCAATAAATTCATCACCCGTTTGACTGTCGTGAAGAACAAGGTTTCTTTGAGCGAAAGTACCACGCTCTGAATCCTGTCCGGTCATTCGAATTGGCGTACCGTCTTTTAATATAGATGCAAATGCGAGTGCTTCCCCAAGTGACCATTCTACTTTACGGTCATCTGTAAACACTTTTGCACGTTTTTCAAGGATCCTTTTCAGCTTACCAAATACTTGGAAATCATTCGGCCAGCTGATCAATTCTTCATTCAGCTTTCGCAATACATCAAATTCTACTGATGTATCCACTGCTGGGAAGCCGTTTGATACAGGCTCTGGCAGTTCGATTTCTTGAATCGTATGCTCTTTCTTTGAAGGCACCTTTTTATAGGCTTCTTCTATTTTTGCCGTCACAGCCTGCTCGATTTCTTCACGCTGCTCTTTTGTCAAAAGACCTTCTGAGACAAGTTTATCTGCAAAGATATTCTTGACCGTTTTGTGCTTTCTGACCGCATCGTACAGCATTGGCTGAGTTGTAGAAGGCTCATCCATTTCGTTATGACCGTATCTGCGGTAGCCGATCAAGTCAATAAGGAAATCCTTCTTGAAACGTTTGCGGTATTCTACAGCTAGCTGAACAGCCGCTAAACACGCTTCTGGATCATCTGCATTGACGTGAACAATAGGAATCTCAAACCCTTTTGCAAGGTCACTTGCATATTTCGTCGAACGAGATTCATTGCTTTCCGTTGTAAACCCGATCATATTGTTGGCAATAATATGGATGGTTCCGCCCACTTGATAGCCTACAAGTTGACTTAAATTTAATGTTTCTGCCACAATTCCTTCTCCAGGGAATGCTGCATCCCCATGAATTAAGATGGCTAACGCTTTTTCAACGTCTTGAACTGGATAGCCTTTTTGAGTACGTGATTCCTGAGCAGCACGCGTGCTTCCTTCAATGATTGGATCAATGAACTCCAAGTGACTTGGGTTATTAGCAAGCGTGACTCTCGCACTCTTTGTATCTTCGTCTTTGATTTGACGGTCAGCTCCAAGATGGTACTTAACATCCCCTGTCCATCCATAGCTGATGCCGATAGAGCCTTCTGATGGAACAAGCTCTTTATTTGGCGCATGCTGGAATTCTGAGAAAATGATCTCATATGGCTTGCCTAACACATGTGCTAATACATTTAAACGGCCTCTGTGTGCCATTCCAATGTTAATATTTGAAGTCCCTTGTGTAACGGACTCTGAAATAATTTCATCAAGTACTGGGACAAGTGCGTCTAAACCTTCTATAGAAAAGCGCTTTTGCCCAACAAATGTTTTATGAAGAAACTGCTCGAACTGCTCAACTTCTGTTAATCTCTTGAATACAGAAACTAGTTTATCTGATGGTTTTTTCTTAAATAGTTCACCAGACTCGATTGATTTTGAGAGCCAGTTTCGCTCTTCGAAGTCATGTACGTGATCAAACTCAAATGAAATGGTACGCTTATACGTATTTCTCAAATGGTTAATGGCTTCTATGCCGTTTGAAATGTGTTTTGGTGCATCCGGACTAATAATAGATATCGGAATATTCTTGACATCTTCTTCTGTTAAACCGTACTCCTTTAAAGGAAACAGTTCTTGTAATTCCTTTTCTTTGCGAAGAGGATTGACGGAAGCATTTAAATGGCCATACGTTCTGATGTCTTCTGCCAGTTTAACGACTGATGCTATCTTTTGGATTTGTTCAGAAGTAACTACGCTATTTTCTTTTTTCCCAATTTCCTCCTTCATTTCACTCGGTGGTGCACCAAGTTCATCAAATATGCCTCTTAGATCTTCATCAACACTAGTAGGATCCTGGACATACTGATCGTAGAGCTCGAGCACATAGCCGAGGTTCGGACCATGAAATTCTTCCCAACTCAACGGTTGTTTCACATCATTTTGAAACATTTTGAACACTACCCCCAACTTTGATCATCAAGTGATTGAACACTATCTCGATATAACTTCCAGAACACAATGACCAAATTTATGTAATAAAACGCTTCCAATAATATTCTACCACTGTTTTGGATTACTTTCTACATTCTTTGTTCAATTAAAGATAAAAAATTCACAGAAAAACAAAAAATTTAAATCATTCCGAAAAATAATTTAAAGAAAGGGGCAAAACCTTATGCCCCAATGCTTTTATGCAGCAGTTTCTTCAGTAGTGGATATAAAACATCTGGCAATGTATCGACATCTGGTACAAAAATGCTGAACTTGCCATACATATCTTGAATGGTTTTCATCTGTGCTTCTTCTATCGGCGAATTGGATAAAAACACATTGATCACTTCAATGCCCTTTTTCCTCGCTTCAAGAACTGCTTCATGCGTATCGACAATCCCATTTTGTTCGTAGCTGAACGCAGCTGGCTCTCCGTCTGAAAAGACAATCAGAAACTTTTGCTCTTCTCTTCGCTTTAAAATCATCTTTGTCATTTGACGAATCGCATAACCATCCCGGTTATCCTCTTCTGGCTCAAGAGACATAATAGAAGGCCCTGCATCAAATAAAGAATCTTTGAACGACACGACTGTGTTGAAGTAGTTTGGCTGACTTGTTTCTGTTGCGTCGTTTGTATCTTCCCAAAACCCAACAATTTGATGTGGGACTTGTACGGATTTTAACGCTTCATGAAATAGAACAATGCCTTTTTTCGTCTCGTCCATCTTGTCAAACATGCTCGCTGAACAGTCTACTAATAAGGTGAAAACAGCATCAATCTGAGAAGACGGTGCTTGTTTTTTATAGAAAAGACGCGGATTAGACTCTGTAAAGTAGCGAATCAGCTTTTTGCTGAGACGTCCCGCATGAAGGTCCGTTTTAGGCCAAGATTTTTTATGTTCAAGAGTTTTTTGGATCATTTGTTTTAAGCGTTTTTGGTAAGGCTCAATTTCCTTCGCATGCTGCTTGTATACATTGATTTGTTCTGGCATAGGCGGATCTGGTGAAATCATGACTGGAAACGCATATTTGTTCTCTTTTCCATTTTCATGACCGTCTGCTCCGCTTTCTTCACCTTCAGCCTCTTCCAGCGCCTCAAGCTTTGAATAATCTTTTCGGTGTGTTTGCTTTGCAGAGCCTTGTACAGTTCCGAGTGCCTGATCTCCGTCATCGCCTTCTCTTGCTGCATCCTTACCAAGATCACTTTTACCGCCATGCTCTAAATCAAATTGAAGGAAGCTTTTTGATGGCGCTTCGGTTTCTCGATGCCATACTTCCATGTACTCTTGGTGAATGTCTTCATCGCCTTCTTTTTCCCGGTCGACTTTGATGTCCTCACTTAATTTAGGTTTTCTTTTTAAGTCATGGAACAGTGGTTCTTTTGCCGCTTGTTCATAGTCCAATTCAGGGAAGAAAAAGTACGTATTCAGCATGTCCTTTTCAAGCAGCTCATCAAAGCCTTCCATCAATTCTTTGACAATAGCTGCAATGTCTGCTGTTGAACCCGCATCATACACACGTTCAAGACTTGACTCAATAAACGGAATCATCGGATTGATCTGCTCATGAAGAGGCGGAATCTCTTCGAGCGGAGAATCAGCTGTCAGCTTCACATAAATCGCACAAAAGAGTGCATCCGTTAATATGCTTCGTTCTTGGTTAATCGTTAATTGTGTCTTAAAGTGACGCCGGTACAGCTCTCTTCTTCGTTTAAATACCTTTTTTGTTCCTGGGCGGCCATGTTTAATCCGCTCTTCAATCCGGATATCTTCAAACAGCATAAACAATTGTTTACATACATCAGGAATGGATAATGTATGCGCATAGCGAACGATCTCCTGAAATACAGTAAGATCACTATAAACGGTCCCTACTGCACGAAGGAACACATCACTTTTCAGCCCTGCTAGCATATCTTCTTGTTTACGATCATCCCAAAAATGACTGATAAAAATTTTCTTTTCAAACGGTTCATAGTAGGACTGCACACCGTATTCAAGCTCGACATCATCACTTTTTGCTAACGTTTTAGCTAAATCCGTTAATTCCATAAATAGAAATGAATCGATTCTGCTGTCATTAAATTTGATAAATTTCACAAGTCAGAACCTCACTCGAATAATGTTTGGGCGATATTTCTTACCGCTGCTTTTTCCCGGTCATCTTCCAGTTTTTCAACAATCCCTCGTTCAACGGCACGAAGCGGCGGGATGTATTGCGCAAGATCACAAGTATCTAGGAGCGCGCGGATGGATGCTGCTTCTTCACTCACCTGTCCGTTATGAGCTTGTGTAATAAGGTCTGATGAGAGCTGAACGAATTGATCAATTAACCGCTCATCCTTTAAAACAGATTGAGATTGCAGCACATCTTTCAGGATACCGCCGCCGATATATGGAACGTCAATGACAACAAATCGGTTTTTTAACGCTTCATTTAGAGGCACTGTGCCGACATACCCTTCATTGATTGCCGCAATGACGCCAAAGCCTTCCTCTGCTCGAACAACCTCACCTGTAAATGGGTTTGTCATCATTTTTCTGTAGTCGAGTACACCATTTAAAATAGGAAGTGTTTCTGGCTTCGCCATGTTAATTTCATCAATATATAAAAGATGGCCTTTTTTCATTGCTTTTGTCACAGGTCCTTCGATGAATTCAATCGAAGCCACCTGACCATCATTATGAATGGTTTTATAGCCAATCAAGCTTTCTGCATCAAGATCAACCGAGCAGTTCACACTGTGCATCGGCTGCTGAAAGAAAGCGGATAATGTTTCTGCTAGTTTTGTTTTACCTGAGCCGGTCGGCCCCTTTAAAAGAACGTTTTTTCCTAGTGCTAATGCAATCATGGCATCTTGAATGATAGAAGTATCCTGTGATTCATAGCCGCCTGTTCCAATAAGTGGACGAAATTCTTCTTCCAGCCCTTTTGCTTTTGCTTCAATCATTGCTTGAATTTCTTCTGGGAGTGATTGTTCGTTAAACATGTATGATTAATTCCTCTCTTCGATCATTTTCCTCACCAAGTATACTAAAAAAACCTTTATGCACTCAATACATAAAGGTTAGACTTCTGTTATTTTACCATTTCTTTTGTCATTGAACCGCAAGCGATGCGTTTCCCTGAGTTTCCAGAAGGGTTACTTAAGTAATCATCTGCTTCTGCATGAATGATAAAGCTTCGCCCATTTTGATCGATTAATTGATTTGGGCCTCCCTTTAACGTCACATCTGGTACGTTCACGACAACATCGATTTGTCCATCTGCCCCTACCTCTAAATTAGGCATATCTCCAGCATGGTGCCCTTTTGGATTGTCAAAACCATGTTCTCTATGGGTTGGATTAAAGTGAGCTCCTGCCGTTTCAAAATCTGGCGTTTCACATATTCCTGTTTCATGAATATGAAAACCGTGAGGACCTGGCGGCAGCCCTTTCGCCTTCACATGCAAATCCAGCCCATTTTCTGAGGATTCTCTGATTTCAATGCTTCCTATTTTTTGCCCGCTTTCGTTTATGAGTGACGTCGTGACTGGTGATTGTTTAGGTGCGGCAACTTCGCTTGTTTCTTCTGTCATTTCTTTTTTCGGCGGTGCATGACATGCTGACGCAGTAAAGACCAAACATATCATGATCATCCACACTGACTTTTTCATTTATGACTGCCCCCTTTTGTTATCAGTATGGACAATCACAGCAGCGGGCAAACAAAAAAAGCCGAAAATCGGCTTTTTTTAGAAGAAACGTTTTGCACCTAAGTAGGCTTTTTTCCAATATGGGTTGCTTAAGTTCGAGATCCCTACTCCATTGTCACTTGCATGAAGGAAATCTCCCCCGCCAAGGTATAGTCCCATATGAGAAGGGCCCGCTTTATACGTTGTAAAATAAACAAAATCTCCAACTTGTGGTGTGCTAACAGAAGTCATCATATTCCAGTAGCCTGCTGTGCTTAGTCTGGATACAGATGAAACTTTGTTAATGAGATAGTAAACAAAGCCGCTGCAGTCAAATCCTGCTGGAGTATTACCACCCCATCTGTAAGGAACGCCTGTCAGCTTTTTCCCCTCTTGGATCATTGTCGTGATCTTTGCGTTCATTGGTACATCGTTTTTGTTATTGTTGACCGGAGTTGTTGAACCGTTAGACGTAGATCCGTTCGATCCAGTTGAGCCGGAAACTGCACCATTAATTTTTAATACTTGTCCAATTCTAAGCACATCACTTTTCAAGCTGTTGGCTGTGCGGATGGATTGAACCTGTACTTTGAATTGATTCGCAATTTTCCATAACGAATCGCCTGATTTTACAGTATAAGATGTTGTTTTCCCGCTAGAAGACTGGTTACTGTTTGAATTGCTTGGTTTAGTAGGTTTTGACTGACTTGGTTTTGATGCAGCCGTCCCTTTTACTTTCAATACTTGATTCGGATAAATCATATCAGATTTTAATCCGTTCAATGTTTTGATTTCACCAATCGACATATTTAGCGAATTCGCAATTTTCCAAAGAGAATCCCCTAATTTAACCTTGTATGTACTTGAAGACGATGAACTATTTGAGTTCGTTGTCTTATTGCTTGAGCTGGAGTTTGAAGATGAGTTTGAATTTGATGACTGGCTTCCGCTCGTCTTCGTGCTGCCAGATACCTTTAGCTTTTGACCAGGACGAATCAAGTCGCTGTTTAAGCTGTTTAGGCTTTTTAAGCTCGCAACTGACATTTTATGATTTTTTGCAATCAGCCATAAAGAATCTCCAAGCTTTACAGTGTAGCTGGAAGTCGTTGAAGCACTTGATTTCTTCGTTGCTTTTGATCCTGTTGATGAACTGGATTTCTTGCTTTTTTCGCCAGGAATTTTCAAGCTTTGTCCTGCGAAAATCATTGTCGTTTTTAATTGATTAAGAGATTGAAGCTCCGAAATACTTGTATTGTACTGTTCGGCAATCTTCCAAAGTGAGTCACCGCTTTTCACCTTGATCGTCTGTGCTTCTGCCGGTGCAGCAAACACAGCTGAGCCAGCGATCGCTGAAACTGTGAGGCCGGTTACTACTTTTTTCTTCATAAAGAAATCTCCGCCTTTCGTAATTTGGTTCATTAAGACTTATGTACTAGTTTCGAGTTTAGCATTTAATGGTTCTGCTTCTCTTGCACTATTTTATCTTTATTTCTATTATATTACTCGACATGAAGACGTTGGGCAATAACAAATAGGCTAAAGCAGCCAACTCAAAATGCTAAAAAACAAAGCCATATCGTTTCTATCGGCTGTTTGTTTTATTTATAAACATTTTTTAAGGAATTTTTAAGTTGACGTTTAGAAATTTGTCAAAACAAGCACGCTGCTAGTTTCATAGTTCTATTCTACATGACAAATTTTTCTGTATCAAATGACTTTTTGCTTAATTGGCTATTTTTTCTCCACAAATAAAAAAGCATCCTTCCGAATGAAGAATGCAGCGTTCATTTTTATTTTCTTATTTCCGGATCTTTTACGGTAAGCGGATAAAGCACGCCTTCTTTCGCAAACGACATTTTCCCCGTTTCTTCTGATACGACAAGAACAAGTGCATCGGTCATACCAGAGAGTCCGATAGCTGCTCTATGCCTTGTGCCGAGCGACGGGCTCACTTTTTTTGATGTAAGCGGCAGCACGTTTGCAGCAGAAACAAGTGTATTTTCTTTGACTAAAAGAGCCCCATCATGAAGTGGATTTCCCGGGTAAAAAATGCTTTCTATTAAGGAAGCACTAATTTTCGCATGAAGATTTGTCCCTTTTTGAATAAAATCCTCAACCTCATCCCTTCTTTGGATCACAATGAGTGCGCCATGCTTTTGTTTTGATAAATGCTCAATGGCTAAAGAAAATTGAGCAAATCCTGGTGTGAATTCTTCCATATACGCTTGTAAATAAAACGACGAAGCCTCTGCATGCATTTCATTAAACTGATCATGCAATGATTCGAGATCACAAAGTAAGCACTGCTCTGTTTCATCAAGAGAATCAATGATGTCACTTGCATCCTTCATAATGTTCATCAAGTGTGTTCTCATTCCTGCTTTAAATATGACTTCTTCGTTCGTCCGGTGGATCATCTGACCTTTTCCCTCCTTCTTTCGCTTGTTGTTATAAAATAGCAAATTGTGCACATTCTATTTGTATGGAGGTGAGCTTAATATGACCATTCAGAAAATCATCCAATATGCTTGCAGCATTTTAGGTGTTGTCAGTCTTTCTTTTATTTATGCCCAAATGTTTAAAAAAACGAAGCCATCTAAGAAAAATAATCCGACGGAGAATTGATTTTTTTACATAGCATGATATAATTCCTCTCGTTATTTCTGTTCAGAGAGGAACTTATGATGAGAGAAACGAATAGCATTCGAGCAAAGCTGACACTATTTTTAACCATTTTGATTCCGATTTTAATCACCCAAGCAGGTCTTTCACTTATTACATTTTTAGATACGGTGATGTCTGGAAAAGTAAGTGCAGAAGACCTTGCGGGTGTTGCGATCGGTTCTAGTATTTGGACACCTGTTTATACAGGACTTGCCGGTATTTTAATGGCCGTTACTCCGATTGTGGCTCAGCTGATGGGGGCTGGGCATAAAGAAGATGTTCCCCGGGCTGTCTTTCAGGCGATCTATTTGTCCTTTCTTTTAAGTATCGCTGTGATTGTCATTGGTACGATCAGCGTTCCTTACATACTCGGAGGACTTGGACTCGAGCAATCTGTAGAGGATATTGCCCGGCATTTTCTCAGCTTTCTTGCGTTTGGCATCATCCCGCTGTTTGGTTATTCGGTGCTAAGGTCATTTATTGATGCATTAGGGAAAACACGCGTGACGATGTTCATCACGCTCACAGCACTTCCTATTAACTTTGTTTTAAATTACGTATTGATTTTTGGGAATTTTGGCTTTCCAAAGCTTGGCGGTGCGGGTGCCGGCCTTGCATCTGCAATGACGTATTGGGCGATTTTCATCATGAGTATTTGTATTGTCATTAAAGCAGAGCCATTCGCCTCATTTCGTTTGTTTCAAAAACTGCCTCGAATGAATATCTCCCGTGTAGGGCAAATACTGAAAATTGGCCTTCCTATCGGGTTTTCGATCTTTTTTGAAACGAGTATCTTTGCAGCAGTGACGCTGTTAATGGGTCACTTTGATACCATTACAATCGCCAGTCACCAAGCAGCGATGAACTTTGCTTCTATCCTATATATTTTACCGCTTAGTATCTCAATGGCGTTAACGATCGTTGTTGGGTTTGAAGCGGGGGCTAAGAGGTATAAAGACGCGCAAAGCTACAGCTATATCGGCATTGGAACGGCGGTATTATTCTCATTATGTACAGCCGCACTCATTTTGTTATTCAGACCAGAGATCGCTGGTTTATACACAGCTGAATCAGCTGTTTTACAAATGACACAGCACTTTTTAATTTACGCGATCTTTTTCCAACTGTCAGATGCGATTGCTGCACCCATTCAAGGGGCTCTGCGGGGCTATAAAGATGTGAATTATACGCTGATTGCTGCTTTTGTCTCTTACTGGGTCATCGGTCTTCCTGCCGGTTATCTCATTGGCACATATACCTCATTTGGTGCGTTTGGTTATTGGATTGGGCTGATTGCTGGGCTTGCTGCAGGTGCCATCGTCCTCTTTATCCGTCTTAAATTGATTGAAAGACGATATACACTCTCTAATACATAATCAACCGAATCCTTCTCGGTTGATTTTTTATTTGATTCACTACTCATCAGTAGATAACTTAATTGATTCGATCTTATCTTTTTACTGCTCGGAAGCAGGAGGCGTGAAAAGGTCATTGTTATTTTAATTTACGGACTTTTTTCACATATAAATAGAATGTGATGAAAAGAGAGACAATGACGATCAGAAATAAAATAACATAGCCGACATTTGAATTTCCTGCTGGTACCACTGTGATCGTTAAAATACCAATAAGCGAAATCTGACCTAATAACTTAAACGCATTGATTAAAGAGTTGACACGTCCCATAAACGCATTATCAACATAATGAAACAGATAGCTTTTTCTAAAAATTCTAATTGATGCATTTGCGTTCCCCAAAAGAAGGCTTGCTGCAATAAATGTGAATGAATGTGGAATTATGAAAATGGCCATTATTGAGGTGGCAAAAAGAATCATAAACAAGATAATTCCCGGAATATCCCCGACTTTCTTCGACATTTGATACGTGATGAAGCCAGCGCTAATTGCTCCAATTGCGTAAAAAATATTTGCGATACCAATCACTGAAGGCCCCTCATTCAAGAAATGATAAACAAAAATCGGATCCAAATAATTTGCCACAATAATGACAATGCTGGGGACAAAAGTTGTTAATAAAAGAACAAACATAACTTTACGATGAAAAAGATATTGAAGTGATGATGTGAAATTCGCCCAATATGATACACTTTTTGTAGAATGGGATTGTTCCTTAATTGAACTGCTAGATTGATAAGGCAATTTATAAATGAGGATTGATGCGATAACGTATGTGATCACATTCATAATCAATATAAGGGTCATCGATATTTGTCCGATCAAACAAGCAGCTAATCCAGAGCTAATCATTAATGCTGCTTGACCTTGAACTTCTAAACTGCTATTCACTTTGCTATATTCACTTTGATTAAACATTTCCTGAGTTAGAGCTGATAAAGTTGGATATTTTATTGAGTCATATGTCGTATTATACAAGGGCAATAAAACAACAAGTATCATATTGAGAAGATTTGAAATATCAAAGAGAATGAGAAAAATAAACAGCGTGACTGCACCAATGATCTCTAATTTAAGAAATATGCTTTTTCGAGAGTGTCTATCAACCAAGCTGCCTAAAAAGGGCGAGGAAAAGAACACAAAAGCCATCGTAACCATAGTTAAAATACCATATAATACTGACTGATTTAATTGGTCTACTAACAACCAAATAATTAAATAAGAAGTAACTCCAGTACCCACAGTAGAAATAAGGTTTGCCGCTAATAACAATCTTAGCTTGCCCATTTTAATCACTCCCTTTTTGAATAAAATGTTCCTTCTACTGAATCTCAGGATTGTCATTCCACGAAAAATGCAGACTAAACGATTAGCGACATTTTATAAAGATTTTTTATTACATCCTGCACTTTAAATGATTAATATTCAGACAATTAGGTGTATAGATAGAAATAATAGCAAATTTTATAACAAAATTCGCTTTTCAATAGGTGAAATTTACCATATCGAATATCTTCAGTCAATACATAAAATGGATGAGAAATATATTTCTAATAAAGAATTTGTTTCAATGATAGCTGTTTAGATCAAAAAAGAGAAAGAGGCTGTCAAAACATATCGACAGCCTCTTTCTTATTTAATCATTCCATTGGTACGTCCAGAAAATTTCTTCATCAAACCATTTTTGGACGACTGGTTCTTTGTTTTTCAATTTTTGTTCCAGTTCTCTCAGCATGCCTTCTGTTTGCGTTCTATGCGCTCTCAGTGCATTTAATTTGATATCTGCAACATCTGTAATGTCAATGACAATATCCGCATTTCCAAGCACTTCTTCTCTATTTTTCGTAATGGCCATGCAGTATGTGACAGGGCGGTCTTCTTTTTTCTTGCGGTATAGAGCACGAATGACAGCTTCGCCTGTCGCATCATGATCAGGGTGTACACCGTGTCCTGGATAAAACGTCACAATGAGTGTCGGTTTGACTTCATCAATGATGGATTCCATCACATCTGCCAAATACTCGTCGTCTTCAAATTCCAATGTTTTATCACGCAAGCCAAGCATACGTAAGTCTGTGATATCCATTTCTTTGCAGGCATTGATTAATTCCTGTTTTCTTAATTCCGGAAGTGTTTCACGGTTAGCATATGTTGGGCTTCCCATATTTCTGCCCATTTCCCCAAGTGTCCCACATGCATATGTGACGGGAATTCCGCGTTTTCTGCTTTGTGCAATGAGACCTGCAACCCCAAAGGATTCATCATCGGGGTGAGGCAGCATCACTAGTACATGTTCGTTCATGACTCGTCACCCTTTCTTCTACACCTGAAATGGTGTTTCACTAATTTGTAATGAGATCGCTAGTTTCCCGTCTGGCAAGTGCCCAGCTAAAAGCAGGCGGCCTTGGTCATCAAACACATAATCGGTTAATCCTTCTGCGTAAATCCAGCCATCTTCTGTTTTCATTCCAACACGGTATGGACCTTGTCCTTTTATTTTCGCCTGTGAATAGACGACTTTCGCGTTGCGGATATATGCCACAACCGTCATATTTTGTTCGTTTACATGAGCTGAATAAGAACCAGTTGTCGTTTCAAGATGAACGAAGACTGGACGATTTAAAAACGATTCAAGATGTGCTGTGACATCTTCCGTTTGAATTGGTTTCATGAGTGGTTCCTTCCTTCATTTTGAATTAATTCTCGCAGCTTTTTTGTATGTAAGCTGATCAGCTGCAGCTGATGATCATGCTTAAGCTCACTTTCTAAAATTCTCTCCACAGCAAGCACATACTTTTGGTGTAATGATTTCCTCGCCCTCGGATGAGTTCGTGCATCAAGTAAATCATCACATATGGCCTCGTGTAAAGAAAACATATCATCAACATCAAGCTGACGATTTTTCCATAAAGATTGATAGGCGGCTGCAAGCTCATGAGCTGACGACATATGATCACCTCTACAGTTTTGGTAACAACTTATTATGACATGATCCGCCTGCAAAAAAAAGCAAACTGCTCGTTTGGCTTAATGAGAATTCGCTGTTTTTTTCATGCGTAATTGAGAGGTGGTAAACAGTAAAATCGCCACCCAAATACAAAGAAACGTCACAATTTTAGCTGCGGATAAGTGTTCGTGATAGACAAACAGCCCTAAAAACAGCGTAATTGTCGGTGCAATGTATTGCAAAATGCCCACTTGATAAAGAGGAATTCTTTTTGCGCCTTCTGAGAATAAAAGAAGCGGCACGGCTGTAAAAACACCTGCAAAAAATAAGAGACCGAGCGACCCGAAGCTGTTAGGATTCATAGTCACAACAGGTTCTTTTAAGAAAAATAATAAGTACACTAGTGCAGCCGGTGCGAGAAGCAGCGTTTCAATCGTCAAACCAATCGCGCTCGTGAAGCTCATCCTTTTTTTAATCAGACCATAAAAACCGAAGCTAAAGGCTAATAAGAAAGCAACGACAGGAAATGACCCGTATTGAACTGTTGAAAGGATCACCCCAAATGCAGCAATGAGGATGGCAATGGTTTGTAATTTATTAAGTCGTTCTTTTAAGAAAATAATCCCTAATAGAACGGATACAAGCGGATTAATATAGTACCCTAAACTTGCTTCTAGCATAAGACCATGATTGACTGCCCAAATATATACATACCAGTTGACCGAAATTAAAATAGCAGATAAAAGTAATGAAAAAAATGCTTTACCATCCAGTATGAGACCCTTTACTGTCTGCATCGCTGGGCGGACTTGTTTTAAATACAAAAGAATACCGCACATAAACACAAATGACCATACAATTCTGTGCGCTAAAATTTCGCCTGACGAAATATGCTCCATCAGCTTCCAATATAACGGGAATAAACCCCAGAGTGTAAAAGATGCTGCCGTGTAGAGAACACCTTTTGAATGCTGTTCGTTCAATGTAACCATCCCTTTCTAAATCTAACGTATATTATAGCACGCACGCTGGCGAATGGGCATATACTAATTCAGGGCATTTAGAAAGGATGATTCGCATGTTCGACTGGAACCGATTATTCCCTTTTCAAAAGCAGTTCTCAAAAGAAGCCTTAAAGAATTCAGATCCTAAAGACGTTGAGCAGTATGTCAATCAAGTCATGGAAAGTGTATTCGGCTCCAATTATCCTGCTCAGTTCCCATTTCAGGACCCCCTATCTCAAAAACAAAAAACGAGAGAAACTGACGTTCAAAAAGAAAAAGAGCCAGAAGTCGAAGTGTTCGAGACGACTGATCATGTGTTTGTCAAAATTGAACTTGCTCGTCCGAACACAGAAAAAGTCAAAATCAAACATACAGCCAATCTGCTGTTTATTGATCATTTTCCTGAAGAAGGGGCGCAGAAAAAAGTCGTCCTCCCTGCTGCTGTGAAGCGAAAAGGAACGAAGGCGTCGTATCAAGACGGTATATTGGAAATTATGTTTTTAAAGCATGATGATCCAGGAATTTCTGAAATTGATATTCCATTATAAAAAGCCTGCTTTGGAATGGAAGCAGGCTTACTCTTTTTTCTTAATAATATGGTGGATATCCGCCGCCATAAGGTGGTGGAGCAGGCGGTGGTGGCGGGGGGTAATATGGACGGGGATAATTAAAAATCGCACTTCCTAGAAATCCGCCAAGCAGTCCGCCGACCAAAGGAGCGCCAAAACCAAAAAACAAAGGGACTCTGGATTCATATGGCGGAATGCCAGGGGCGCCGCCTCGAAAATACGGAGTATGAGGGTACATGCATTTCTCCTCCTTTGTCATGTGCCTAACATCAGCATATTCATCAAGAGTCAAAATGTTTGGGCAAACCTGAAACTAGGCTTGCTCCTTTTTGTCGTGAGTGTCTGTATACTCCCCTGCCCACCGAGATACCTCATGAAACACATCATGTAACGCATTCCCTTTTTCAGTTAAGCTGTAAATGACTTTGACAGGCGTCTCAGGCAGGACAGTCCGCTCTATAATTCCTTCTTGCTCGAGCTCTTTTAAACGCTCTGCAAGCATTTTTTGACTGATAGATGGAATCGTGTCTGTGAGGTCTTTAAAACGCTTTGGACCATCAAGCAATACATGTATAATAAGCCCATTCCACCTTTTGCCTAGGAGTAAAAAAGCTTGCTGAATGTGTGGACATAATTGGAATTCCATAAATTTCAGCCTTTCTTTTCATGATTGTTTGACAAACTAACGGTGTACAATTTAAAATATCTCTAGTTACAATAAGTAAGTTTCTCACTTTTTAGTTATTGTACCATACTATTTGCAAAAACGGGAGGAAATATCCATATGGCGACCGATCAAAAAACGATTGACATCTTAAAACAAAGAGCTTCAGTAAAAGAGTATGATACTACTCATGAAATGACAAAAGAAGAATTAACAGAGCTTCTTGAAATCACAACAAAAGCACCATCTGCTTGGAACCTTCAACATTGGCACTTCACTGTTTTCCATAGTGCTGAAGCAAAAGCGAAGTTACTTCCAATCGCGTACAACCAAAAGCAAATATCACAAGCATCAGCTGTTATTGCAGTTCTAGGTGACCTTGAAGCTAACCAAAATGGCGAAAAAATCTACAGTGAGCTGGCTGAACAAGGCTTTATTACTGAAGACATTAAAGAAACATTGATGACTCAAATCAATGGCGCATATCAAAGTGAGCAATATGCACGAGAAGCAGCGTATTCAAATGCTTCATTAGCTGCTATGCAATTAATGATTGCGGCAAAAGCAATGGGCTATGATACGTGTGCAATGGGTGGCTTCAGTAAAGAAGCATACATCAAGGAATTCAATGTCAGCGGCCGCTACGACCCAGTGATGCTGATTTCTGTTGGTAAAGCAGCAAAAGAAGCTCATAAAAGCAATCGTTTCGACATCGAAGAAGTATCTGATTTCCTTTAAAAATTGGCAAGGTCTCAGCTTTTATGCTGGGGCTTTTTTATTTGCTTCAAATATTATTTTTACATACTTTCTTTCCCCTTCTCCCTCTTTACATCTTCACTCTTTCTCCTTTTTAAGAATGAAAGCGTTATATTAGTATGATATTCCCCAAAATGATTGTTTTTTCTGAAAATGGTCTTGTGATCTAATCTGACAACTGCTATTATTATGAAATTACAAAATATTCAGGAGGAAATCATGAACAAAAAATTGATGCTGGCACTACTTATCGCGATTCCATTCATTGGACAACTCGCATTGCTGCCATTTGCGAACCGCATTCATCCATTTGTCATCGGCCTGCCCTTTTTCCACTTCTGGCTCTTACTATGGATTGTACTCACACCAATTTGCACATTTATCATTTATAAGATGCAACATTCAAATGGAGGAACTGACTAATGCAAGGAAATTTAACAGCTTTATTGATTACTGCAAGTATTATTTTCATCGTCGTGGTCATCGGTTTTGCCGCTGGTCGTGACAAATCATCAAGACAGTCAGTAGAAGAATGGTCTGTCGGCGGGAGAAAATTTGGCGGACTGCTTGTCTGGTTTCTCGTTGGCGCAGACTTATATACAGCTTATACCTTTTTAGGGCTTACAAGTACAGCTTATACAGCTGGAAGCGTCGCTTTTTTCGCTATTCCGTATTCAGTCCTAGCTTATTTTATTGCTTATTTCTTTTTACCGAAACTATGGACGGTAGCGAAAAGTCACAACCTTACAACACTTGCCGATTATGCACGTGAGCGGTTTGACAGCAAGCTGTTATCTAGTTTGATTGCGATTGTTGGGGTACTTATGCTGATTCCTTATATTTGTCTTCAGTTGAGCGGGATTCAAGATACATTAACTGTCGCTGGAACGAATTATATTAATGTCAATGCAGTTGTTATCATTTCATTTATTTTAGTCGCACTTTATACATTTTTCAGTGGTATTAAAGGTCCTACATATACAGCCATTATTAAGGATATTCTCGTTTGGGTGATCATGCTGTTTATGGTGGTTTCACTGCCAATTATTCATTTTAACGGCTGGACACCGATGATGAACACGTTAGCCAAAGAAGCACCTCAGCTTCTCACGATCCCTGAAGGCGGTCCTAAGGGCATTTTATGGTTCATTACTGCTTCAGGCGTTTCTGCCCTCGCTTTGTTTATGTGGGCACACGCGGCAACTGGGGTTTTTACAGCCAAAAGCGCAGATGCCATCCGTAAAAACAGCATGTTTTTGCCTCTTTATAATATTGTATTGATTTTGGTCATCTTCCTTGGATTTATTGCCTTTTTAGTCTTACCAGAAGATACAAATCCAAGATTTGCTCTTCTTCATTTAATTCAAACATCATATGGCGGCGTAATGCAGGGGCTCGCTTATTCAACGATTGCACTGGCTTCCCTCATTCCATGCTCCATCATGGCTATTGGTGCATCGAATTTATTTGCCAATAATTTATACCGTGACTTAATTCATCCGAATGTGTCACCTAAAAGATTGACCATCATTACACGTTCGATGGTGTTTATCGTTATCGGGCTCGCTCTTTTATTCGGAATGCTATTCCCAACTGCACTTGTCACACTTCAGCTCATTGGTGTTTCAGGAATGGTCCAAATCTTCCCAGCTATTGCCATCAGCTTATTCTGGAAAAAACAATCGAGAGAAGCAACGATTGCTGGGTTAGTCATTGGAATCATCGTCACCTTTACAGCGAATATCTCACAAGTCACGTTTGGTCTTTATGAAGGTTTTCTTGGTTTACTAGCAAACGTCGTAGTCATCTTGATTTTAAATCCATTCTTCCAAAAGAAGGTCACATCCAATTCTGTCATGAATGAACTATTTGAAAAGGATGATGAAAAAACAGAAGCGATCACAAGATAAGAAAAAGCAGTCCCCTGATGAGGACTGCTTTCATCTTGTAGACAAAATCTACAAGATTTTTTGTATAACACATTTCCAATGTACATGCTGGAGTTTTATTTTTTTACGGCATGAATGTAATGAATGGTCTCAAAAGCTGATAGGTAATCTTCTCTATTGTTAAAATACAGTTTATTAATTTTTTCAGGTGATAAATGTTCATAAATGAGTAAATCTGATTTCTCTAACACCTTTTCGATTTCAAAGTACGAAAAACATGATTTCATCGGTTCTCCGCCTATTGAAGCCATTTTCACCATATTTTCAACTCTATTAGAGGTTCCTTTTTCTTCGAATAGTTTTTCATCTGCATAATCAAAAACGATTGAACTTCCTGATGGAACCTTGGTGAATAAATAATCTATTAAGCTTGAAACTTCCTCTTTCGTTAAATAGTAAGAAACCCCTAGAAGACTAAAGAGCGTCTTTTTGTTATCAAATCCTTGACCTATTAGGTTTTGATAGGACAAATTTTTGGTGAAGTCCATAGAAACAAAATGAAGATTACTTGGGATTTTTAAGTTAGCCTCGTCCAATCTTTGCTTTTTAAATTCCTGTGTAGTAGGATGATCAATTTCAAATATTTCTAAGCTGTTTTCCAATTCTGAATGTCGGAAGCTAAAAGTATCTAATCCAGCGCCAAGTATGACATATTGTCTTAATCCTAACGCTACCTCATGAAGCAATACTTTTTCGCAATACGCAGCACGTGATAAGGTTATTGGAGACAGCTGGACTTGTGTAATCCATTTTAATATTTCTTCTGTATTTCCTTCGAATTTTTGTGCGATATCTTTGTTGAAGAAATGTATGCCTTGAACCATATTTTCTTTGATGTCATTGAATTCTTTTTCAGAAATTAATTCTTTAGCTATATAATCATTAAAGATTTTAGGCGTATCAAATTGACTATGATAGGATCTAGCAAAAGCTGATATTAACGAAGTGACACTGGACTCATCTTTCTTCATACAAACACACTCCTTTATTTTAGAACAAAAAAATAGGATTCTCCTGGCCAGAAGAATCCTATTATATATTCTAAAAATAAGAAAGTAAATTATAGCATAATCACATTTTTTTGTCAAGTTTAAAACAGTCTTTTTCCATACAAATAGTAACACCTAACAGCGTTACATGGATCAAAAAAGAAAGTATACTTACTTTCATTGCCATGAATTTTAAAAGGAAGCAAACTAGACATGGAAAGACCCGTGTTCAGCTTAAAACTCTATATGTTTTTATCAAAAAACCCCACTTCACTTAAAATAAAGGTGGGGTTTTTCTACAATCTTAAAGCAGTCCCCTGATGAGGACTGCTTTTTCTTTATTTCATTTCTTTTTTCAAGACTTCAATGGCTTTTTTCATTTGTGTATCGTTGTTCTTTAACTTATCTTGGATCTTTGTCATCAGAACGGTCGTTGTATCTCCTGTCAGAATACCGTCTGCCTTTAAATCGTTGTCTGTTTGGAAGCTTTTGACGATAGACTGGAATGCTTGATCGTATTCACCGTTTGCTTTTGCTTTGTAGCCGAGCGCTTGGAACATTTTTTGAGCCGCTTTGACTTCATCTCCATTGTCATTTAGCTCATACGATTTTTTCGGGCTTAAGTACGGCAGCTTTGCATAACTTGGAAGAGCTGCTTTGACCTGTGGTTCGATTCCTTTTTTGTGAATCCAAGAACCGTCTGGAGTCAGCCATTTTGCAATGGTTAACTTGACACTAGAACCGTCATTATAGTTTTGCGCATTTTGAACAGTTCCTTTGCCGAACGTCTTTTCACCCACAATTTGAATGCCTGAAGATTGGTGCAGAGCCGCCGCCATGATTTCAGCAGCGCTGGCTGAGCCGCCATTTACAAGAACAACTGCCGGCTGATGGACTTTGCGTTCTTTTTCAGCCTTGTACACTTGTTTCTTCCCTTTTTCTTCAACCTGCATAATGACTTTCCCTTTATCGATAAAGTCATTGCTCATTTCAATAGCTTCTGTCATAATGCCGCCTGGATTATCTCTTAGGTCAATGACAAAACCTTTTGCCCCTTTTTTCTCGAGGTCATCAATCGCTTTATCCAGCTCTTTCGATGTAGTTTCAGCAAATGACGTAATCTGGATTTCTCCTATTTTGTCTTTTGTGAGTTTGGCATACACTGTTTCAAGCGGAATCGTGTCTCTTGTGATGGTCACATCTACATTGCCCACTCCTTGACGGTTGAGATGCAGCTGGACATCCGTTCCTTTTTGTCCTCTGATGAGAGAGACTGCTTTATTGACCGACATGCCTTTGGTGCTTTTTCCATCCACTTTTAAAATATGATCATGAGGTTTCAAACCAGCTTTTTCAGCAGGAGAGCCTTTAATCGGCGCGACAATTAAAATTTGTCCATCCTTCTCTTCTACTTGTGCACCAATTCCTTCAAATGATGAAGAAATGGTGTTGTTAAATCCTTCGGCTTCCTCCTGATCCATATATGTAGAGTATGGATCATCAAGTGATGCAATCATTCCTTGGATCGCACCATCTACTAGTTTTTGATCATCCGTTTTTTCGTAATACTCATCCTTTACCTTCGTATACGCAGCCATGAGTTTACTAAACTTCTCGTCTCCAGAGACGCTGACAGCACCTTGTTTTGTGATCACAAATGTAATCGCAGAGGACAGTGCAGCAGTCACCAGAATGGCTACCACGAACTTCATTTGTTTTTTCAAAAAAACACCACCTTTATCTCCTTTCATTATTATCAAGGACGATGCTTCATCCGTCAACCAAAGGATCAACTTCTACATGAAAAGATAAGCCATTTGCTCCTTTATTGCATAATCTTTAGAGAGGAACAGGATAAGGAAAGAAGGGATGATATGAGTGATTATGTAGAAATGCTTGCCTATTTTGGCGTATCAGGTGCCCATCCTGGCGGAATTGAGTTAACAAAAACGATGATTGAGCATATAAAACTGCCGCCTCATGCACGTATACTGGATGCCGGATGCGGTACAGGACAGACGGCCGCCTACTTAGGAAATATAGGTTATCAGGTGGAGGCCATTGATACGCATCCATTGATGATTGAAAAGGCGAACCTGCGATTCAAGCGGGAAGAACTGCCAACCCGCGCCTTAGAGGCATCCATTGAGCAGCTGCCCTTTCCAGATCAAGCGTTCTCTCTACTCATCAGTGAATCTGTTTTAAGCTTTACCAAGCTGCCTGTCGCACTTGCTGAGATCAAACGGGTCCTTGCTCCTGGCAGTCAATTGATTGCAAATGAAGCTGTGTTAAAAGCCCCTCTTACACGTGAAGAGATGGCCGTTGTTCGAGATTTTTACGGCTTTCACTCGCTCTTGTCGCTTGAAGAATGGAAGGAGCAGTTAACAGCAGCAGGCTTCCGTGACATTCAGATTCTCTCATTCGATGAACATATGGTGCAGGAGGAACCAACAGAAATGGAATTATCTGAACACATACCGCCTTCTCTTTACGAGACGCTGCAAACACACTACGATCTCATTCAAGCACACCGCAAGCAGCTAAGTCACATTCTATTTGAATGCACTGTATAAAATGAGCGAATCCCCTATATGTTTTGTCCAAACTCTATGAGGTCTCTCGCATAGGATAAGAGTGAAAAGAGTTTGTCATAAGGAGGAAAAACATGGAGCGCTACTACAAGCTTTGTCAGCAGCACATGGGGAAAGTCGCTAGAATCACTGATCGTAATGGCAGAGTACATGTCGGACGCATTGAGCGTGTGACAAACCGCAAAGTTTATATTCGTCCAGTCGGCGGGTCTCGCGGGGGCTTTGGCTTTGGCTATTGGGGCGGATATTATGGCTGGGGTGCAGCGTATGGCATCGGCCTCGGGTTCATTACCGGCTTCGCACTAGCAGGATTGTTCTTTTTTTAAAAGAAGAATAAGAGAAGGCCTCCCGAATAGCTGGGAGGCCTTTTACTTGTTTAGATTTTCTTTACTTTGTTCATGTATTCTTCAAATGTTAAATCGTGATCATGCATCGCTTTAGCGGCTTCTTTTCCCACATAGCGCAAATGCCACGGCTCATATTCGTATTTCGTAATGTCTTCTTTTCCTTTTGGATAGCGGATGATAAAACCATATTTATAGGCGTTTTTAGCCACCCATTTGCCATCTGGTGTTTCACCAAACTTTTCAGAGATCTCAAAGCCGGCACTTTTTGAGGAAATGTCCATGGCAAGACCTGTTTGATGTTCACTTTCGCCTGGTAAAGCGACTGCTTCTTGTGCTTTTTCTTTGCCTTTTAATTTGACCTCACTATCAAAAATGACTTTTTGACGGTCATAGGAGCGATAGCCAGATACTGCAGCAAGCTCGAAGTTTTCCTTTTTTGCACCTTTGAATAACTTCTCAAGCGCTTCCGCTGCTTCTTTGCGAATATATCGCTTTTCAATATCTTCCGAAAAAGAGAATTCTACTTTTGGCACAACGAGATCAGAAGGTTTATAGGTTCCTGGTAATGCATATTCTTTGTTAACAAGTGCTAGCACATTTTCAGGATTTTGAATGGTTTTCAGACCGCTCACAACCTTGATGTCATTGAAATATTCACTCTTTAACGTCAGCTCTTGATTCGATGAATCTGCCGTATCGTTTGAGTTGTGCTGGGGAGATGAACTTGCTGCGTTTTTTTGTTCGTTTGTTTTGTTTGATTCAGATGTACCGCTTTTTTGATCCAGCAACTGGCAGCCTGATAGTGCGGCTGTCAAACCAAGAATCGATGCGATTGAGAGTATTTTGTAGCTTTTCTTCATGACATACCTTCCTTTTGCTCTTCTAAAAAAATAAAGATGCGCTACATAGTAGCACACCCTTTATACTATTATAAAACGGAGTCTAGCGCAATTAAGATCATTTCATCAAACGTTGTTTGACGCTCTTCAGCCGTTGTTTCTTCTCCTGTTAGAACATGATCACTCACTGTCAAAATGGATAACGCTTTTCGATCAAATTTTGCTGCAAGAGAATAAAGAGCGGTTGTCTCCATTTCGATCGCTAGGATACCATATTGAGCCATGAGCTCAAGTGGTTTTTCATTATAAAATTGGTCTGCTGTAAATACATTTCCGACACGTACAGCGACATTTTTTGCTTCCGCTGTGTCATATGCTTTCTTAAGCAGGCCAAAATCGGCGCATGGCGCATAATCAATCGGCCCAAATGCCACACGGTTCATTTGTGAATCTGTTGATGATGTCTGCGCTAAAATGACGTCACGTACATTGACATCCCTTTTGATAGCTCCGCAAGATCCAACGCGGATTAAGTTTTGAACATCATAGCTTTGAATGAGTTCATTCACATAAATCGAAATAGATGGTACACCCATCCCAGTGCCCTGTACAGAAACACGTTTTCCTTTATAGGTTCCAGTATAGCCATACATTCCGCGCACTTCGTTATAGCACTCAACATCTTCTAAATATGTATCTGCAATATATTTCGCACGAAGCGGATCGCCTGGCAGCAATACCGTTTCTGCAATTTGTCCTTTTTCTGCTCCAATATGTACACTCATTTTTTAGCCTCCACTTACGTTTACTATGTATTTTATCCTATTTATTATAAACGATAGAGCTTAAAAAAGAAAATACCAGCTGGATCTCAAGCTGGCATCATTTATCATCTATTTAGCCTATCGTCATTAGTCGTTCACTGCGTTTCCATCCTGCCGGAGAGAGCTGATAATAGCACTTCCCCTTTTTCCTATCATCAATCACAACAATATCGCCAGTTGTGATAAACCGCGCATTGTAATCATTAGGGACTGTATCTTGTACATTAAATGTCGAGAATGCTTTCTCCAGTACATCAAGGTGTGTTCTGCCGCCAATCTTTGTCCGGTACACAGGCTGATGCCCACTTGCAGCGCCATATTCAGGTGTTTGATAAATGGTTAAGTGAAATGCTGAAGGTTTCTTTTGAAAAAATCTCAACGTCAATTGCATTCAAATCCCTCCCCTTTTATATAAAATTGGCTGGGATCTGTCAATTTCCTTCTTCTATTTTTGTCGAATGACAGGCAATCTTTCGTCAATCTTTTTACAAATGAGAAATAAAGCGAGTCCTATCGCAAAGCCTCCAGCGACATCTGTCAAATAATGCACGCCAATATACATCCGGCTGATGCCAATGACTAGGACGCCCAGTCCTGTGAGCAAATAGACAATTTTCTGTCGTTCTTTCAGCCATGGAATCATCTTCACTAATAGATAAGCCATAAAAGGATAGATGGTGGCTGCATTCATCGAATGTCCACTCGGAAAGCTGTAATACGTTTCACCTACAAGGTGATCAAAGGCCGGACGCTCCCTAGCAAAAAGCCCCTTTAATTCATGATTGATTGTTTTTTCTGTGAGATATAATAGAAAAAGCATCATGATAGAGTAGTAGCGCTTATACATAAACAATACCACACTAAAAATGAGCATAATTGGAACGAGCAGCGCACTGATGCCAAAGTCCGTCAAAGCCAGCATGACATCATTTAAAAAAGGGAGTCTGATGCTTTCAAACCATAAGATGATCTGGTTGTCCAAATCTTGAAAAGCCCCAGATACCATGAGCGCAGCAATGGCGCCAAATAAAATGAAAAGAAATAGGATGTACACGCGAAGGATTCCCCTCCCTCTCTCTTCAGAATCTCTTCAAAGTATAGTGCCTACCACGCCTCTTCTTCAACTATCATTGCTTTTTTCAGCAAATATTCAAATGTAATGTCAGCCAGCTCAAATGTTTCAAGCTCAGCAGGTATGTACCCTCTTTTGATCAGCTCCATGTAGAAGAACTCCGCAATTTCCTCTGTATCAATCACCAAATCTGCTTCTTTCATTGCATTCCGCCTCCTTTTTTATGATGTATGAACGCCAGCTGTTTTTTATTACAGTTTGTCATAATGGCTCATTCCATACATATAAATGCAGTAAACAAAAAGAAAAGGGGCTTGAAAGAATGAAATGGTTAAGCATATTAGATGGAGAAACATTTGATCAGGTGATGGGCCGTATCTTGAGGGGATGGTTTTATGTGATTGCGTTTTTCTGTGTGCCTTATTTTTTATTCGTGTTAGGACAAGTCTTTCTTTAACCAAAATGTTCGTGTAAACTTTCCAAAATAAAATCCATCATATCCTTATATTCTGGATCTTTGAAAAATTCGTAGAGAATTTTATAATCGTTATAAATATCAAGAAGCTCATCCACTATAGATACAGCGAGAAATTCAAGTGAAGCTTCGCTTTCTTGTTTCTCTTCTAGCTGCAATAGAGCCGTTTGAACCATATCTTCTTCTAACTCTTTTGAGGTTTCTCCGACGTAATGCACAAAAAGAAGCTGATGAACAAACTGATCCATCTCATATTTCCTTAGGACAAGCGTTAAATCTTCCTCTTCTGTTTCCAGCCACTCTCCGTCTTTCAGCCTCGTAAGTTCGTAAATGACATCCTCCCAGCCATCTTCAAGGTAGCGCCAAATTTCGGTCCGATGACCGATGATTTTAAATAGCTCTTTTCCGTAATCTTTTACATATACAACATCGCCAATGAGGAACTCATATTCAATGTCCAGCTTTTCTGTATCGACAATCACCCCGCTATACTCATCGTAAAGCTGAAGTGATGTTTCAAAATAAAGCACCTCATTATGATTGACCTCATATAAATAGTGCTGGTCAATTTGATGGACTTTTGTAATCGTTCCGACTGTGCCGTACATGACAACGACGACAATATCCCCTACTTGATATTTTGGTGCTTTCGCCTTCATTCTGTCTCCCCCTTGCCCGACTTTTGGTCTTAACGTATCGTATGCCGGCGCAAGGAATTCTGCATGGGCAACCACACCATGCAAAACGCCATTTTATTTCTTATAAAAAAACCGCTTCTCCCATATGGAACAAGCGGTTGTGTGTTATTTTTTTTTGACTTCTACTTCGTATTGCTCAAACGCTTCGTCAAATGTTGTCATTGAGTTTAGATAATCACCATTTAATTCTAAATAAGCACACAGCTCATGATAATCTGTGGAAGCTTTAGGAAAGCTGTGATCCTCATACGCAGCATTTGCAAAATGGCTGATTTCATCTTTCGGTTTTGGATGTCTGAACTTCATTAAATAATGGTAAAACGACTTCACCTGTTTTTCCCTCCGCGACACTCTATTTTGTTGTTATATTATACAGCAATTTGATGACTTGTATAGGCGGAGGTACAACTTATGAAGAAAAGTCAAAGTAATTTCGCTTTAATAACCGCTCCATGCTCATTAATTCTTCATAGGAGATTTTTTCTGGAAGTTTTGTCTGGTCCACTAAAATTAATTGATCTTCAATCTCTTTGACCGTCTCATCCTTTTGATAGGTCATACCGCAGTGCGTGCAGGAGATAGACGGCGTATTGATGATTTCAATTGATTGTGTGCCCGTGATCAGTTCCCAATAGACTGTTGTCTGCTTAGCATTTGCTTTGTTTTCCTCACACCAATCACATGTCAGCAAGGCTATTTCTCCTCCTTCACGGTTTGTTCTTTTTTGAGCTGAGCTTGATATTTCTTCTCTTTTAATTCATCCCGTTTTTCACGTTTGTTTTTAAGTGTGTCATGCTCAGGATTTGTCTCATATGCTTCTCTACGTTTCATCCGATTTAAATTCTCAGGCGTAAACGATCTTGCTTCATCCTCAAATAGCGCGGTAATACCAATTGCTGGTTCTTGTTTTTCTTCATAAATTTCATTGAAATACGCATCTGCCTGGCCTGCGACGTAATGCTCTGGTTCTGGATAAGAGGTGATGACACCTTCAAAGTTACGAAGGACGACTTTATCAGGGCTTTGCGATAATAAATAATTTGGCTGTAAGGCAATTTTCCCTCCGCCTCCTGGCGCATCTACAACAAAGCTTGGCACTGCATAACCACTCGTATGTCCTCTTAAGCCTTCAATGATTTCAAGCCCTTTTGATACCGGCGTTCTAAAGTGACCAATGCCCTCAGATAAATCACATTGATAAATATAATATGGTCTGACCCGAATCTTCACAAGGTCGTGCATCAGCTTCTTCATAATCGGCACACTGTCGTTAATACCTGCAAGGATGACGGCCTGATTCCCTACAGGGACACCGGCATTCACAAGACGTTCGCACGCTTCTTTTGCTTCTTTTGTAATTTCAATACTTGTGTTGAAGTGAGTATTCAGCCAAACTGGGTGATATTTTTTCAATATCTCGCACAGCTCATCTGTTATACGCTGCGGAAAGACAACCGGCGCGCGGGTTCCAATCCGAATGATCTCAACGTGCGGAATGTCACGTAAGTTTTTCAAAATGTATTCAAGCACTTGATCATTGATTAACAGCCCATCTCCGCCAGAAATTAACACGTCCCGCACCTCAGGTGTTTCTCTAATATATCCAATGGCAGCATCTAACTGCTTTTTCGGCACACCCATACCAATCTGACCGGAAAAACGTCTTCTCGTACAATAGCGGCAGTACATCGAGCACTGATTTGTCACAAGAAACAGCACGCGATCTGGATACCTGTGTGTGAGCCCCGGGACAGGTGAGTCCTCATCTTCATGCAGCGGGTCTTCCAGATCATATTTTGTTTTATGAAGCTCTTCTGCAATTGGCACAGATTGCATACGTATTGGACATCTTGGATCGTCTGGATTCATCAGTGAGGCATAGTAGGGTGTAATGTTGAGTGGAATGGTTTTGGTGGAAATCTTCACCCCTTCTCGTTCCTCTTCTGTTAAGTTTACGATTTTTTCTAAATCCTCAAGCGTTTTCACGGTATGCGTCAGCTGCCAAATCCAGTCGTTCCACTTTTCCTCAGGTACATCCTTCCAAAGCTCAATGTCCTTCCAGTGACGCGCCGGTTCATACAATTTCTGATTCATATCCATTCCCCCTATCAGCATTCACTTTATACTATGCAAGTTATGTGCCAACATGGGAAAATGCCCCTATTCTTTACAAAAGGAGCTTTACCCGTCATATTCAATTGGATGCTGTGCCTAGATTTCGGCATCTGCATATTTCTTCAGTTTATATTGCAGCGTTTGTCGAGGGATTTTTAAGGCGGCGGCGGTTTTTTTAATATTCCCATTATGCTGATGTAAAGCTTCTTGAATCAATGTTTGTTCAAATGAAGACACTTGATTTTTTAAGGAGGATTCAGATGTTTCCCTTTCCAGTTTTTGCTCACGTAAATGAGCCGGAAGGTATAGAGGGGTGATCTCTTCCGCTTCCTTTGGCATCATCAACACGGCATGCTCTATCGTATGTTTTAATTCTCTAACATTCCCAGGCCAGTGGTGCGCCATAAACAATCGTTCCGTTTCTTCAGAAAGGCGTGTGACTTTTTTTGAAAACTGCTGATGATAGGTTTGAATGAAGTGGCGGGATAGCAGCGTGATATCTTGCTTTCTCTCACGAAGCGGCGGAATATGAAAAGATGACACATGCAGTCTATAAAATAAATCTTCTCTTAAAATTTGCTTTTTCACTGCTTCGAATGGGTCCATATTGAGCGCAGTAATGAGCCGAACATCCACTTGAATGGACTTTGCATCACCGATGCGGCGGACAACGCCATCCTCTAACACACGTAATAATTTCGTCTGAAGCGTGAGCGGCATCGCTTGCAGCTCATCAAGAAAAAGCGTGCCCCCATCAGCCAATTCGAAAAGTCCCTTGCGATCAATTGCACCCGTATAGCTCCCTTTGACAGATCCAAACAATAGACTTTCAAGTAATGTTTCTGGGAGCGCTGCGCAGTTTTGCGGAATAAACACTTGGTTTTTTCGGTCAGATTCATGGACAATGGCTTGAACAAGCACTTCTTTTCCTGTCCCAGTTTCTCCGTAGACAACAACTGATGATGGATAAGCAGCTGCTTTTTTTGCCCTTTCAAGCGTTTCTTTTAAAAGCGGATCATTTGTTAAAAATGAAGCAAAATCATGCATTTGTTCTACCCCATCCACGTCATATGTTCGCTTTTTTTGATCTAAACGATTGGAAAGGGCTGACAGCTTGGATACATCTTTTGCGACTTCGACCGCACCTATTAACTCGTTATCTTCAATAATAGGCAATGTCGTGTTCACTGTTTCAATTCTTTCTCCGTTTTTATTCAAATAGGTTTGCAGCGAATGATAAATGGGCTTTCCTGTTCTCAACACATGCATAAGCGTACTTGTTTTTTCAGTTAAAGAGGGATACACATCAAGGATGTACTTGCCAATCACCTCTTCTTTTTGTAAACAGTCAAACTTAGCGGCATTATGATTGTAAAAAATCGTCATCCCTTGATCATCTACAACGTGAATGGCTTCATCGATGGCTTCTAAAATTAATTCAAACCAATCTGCTCTTTCGACAACTTTCCCCATTCTTTCCCCCTCACTTTCAGTGCCAAAAAACCGGCATCAATTGCCGAGTTTTCAGCGGCTTGATCATTTTTAAATGGTTCCCTGTCTTTTTCATGTTTCGCTTTTTCCTTTCTACTTCCTGCAAAAATTTTAAAAAGCACCCCTCTTATGAGGAGTGCTTTCGCCCGGATGTCTGATAAAGAGACATATCGAATTCTTGCAGCGATTCCCTATACAGCGGAACAATCGGCTTTCCTTCCTGAAATAACGTAAATTGGGACGGGTACAGCTTAATCGGCTGATGATAAAAAGCAAACCGCTTCACCACCTCAGGATCAATTCGGCAAAAGGCATGATGCACAAGTAAATAAACATCTTGTTTCCATTTAAACAGCCGCCTGTTTGGCGGACTGAATACAGGAGAAACTTTGATGATATCGCCATCCTCAAATGACTGAAGCTGGTCATTTGAAATCGTATAGATCTCCTTTGGGTGAAACTGAAAATATTGCACGTCACGTTTTGAAGCAAACCTTCTTTTTTTCTGTTTTTCAATATAAAAGAACGTTTTCCCCTGATCTGCGGTGACAACTGTATAATTGGGTATTGCCAGCTTCTCTTTTATTTCATATTTCATCTCACATAATAGCGGAACACGGATCGCACGCCTGTTCTTTTCATTGATCCAGCGCTTTTCAATTCCATGAAGTTTCCCGTCTGCGATTTGATAATAATCCCCTTCTTTTTCAATGATCGTTCCGTCAATTAAATCATACGGCATACTCGAAAACTGATGATGAAAGGAATGGGGCGTTTTATACGTTGTATCCAGTACAGCTTTTAATGGAAAAAACGAAGCGAAATGATTCAGCCTCATCCAAAAAACAGAATCTGCATGATGCCAGTGCTTTGGCTCATCATCCCAATATTGTCCGTATTTTTCATGAATCAGTGGAAGCAAGCGGCTTCTGTGCATGACCGAACAATGGTCCACTTGAAAGGACGCATGCTCTAGGATTTGATTTGCTTCTCGAACAAAACTCATCGTTTCCACTAAATGCTGATTCACATGCACAACCCGCTGCGAGGAATACACAATATCTATATGAGGCTTCAACCGAAAAACATCCACCATTTTAAGCAAACGATCTTTATGGTACACGGTATCATCGGTTAAATAACAAATGAGCTCACCTGTTATACGGGTTAATGCTTCATTAATAAGCGTCGCATATCGTGCGGTTAACAGCCGTTTTGCCGGATGAACCGTGTGCGAATACAGCTGAATGCGTCCATCACTCAAATAGGGCTGGATCTTTTGAATGGTGCCCTGTTCTGAGCCATCATCCATAATCAAAAGCTCCCAATGCGGATACGTTTGTTCTACCATACTCTTTAACACACGATCAATGAAATCTGGTTTATTGTAGCTTGTTAAAATCACCGATACTTTCATGATCATTATCCTTTTTGATTAGTTTAAAATGCCCCCCAGCTGACAATGTTCACAAAAGGAACACTCACTCTTAGCTGATTTGTCGCGTTTTTAAAGACCGCGACCGTATCAAACAATTGCACGACAACCACGTTTTGAAGTACATCTCCATTGACCAAATGAACACGCGGCACTGGAATGCCAAGCTCAAGCCATGGACGAAGTAATTCTTTGATGTCTGACACATTCTCTTCCTCACTTTCTTCTAAAAGGCGAAGAAGAAGTAAAATCAAGATGACTTCAAGCACTCCTTCCGACTCTAGTAATTCTTCGTTCCAACCATCTAATAATTGTTCAAATTCCATTCATAATCCCTCTCTCTTCACATTTAATCTTTACTAGAGTATGAGCGCCACTTCATTTAGCCTCAGCATTTGAAAACATTTTTAAAAATGTGTGAAGTGATTAATTGAAAAAAAGAATCAGGAATCAGCGTTCTGCTTATGCCAAAAAAAATGAACGGCATATACATAGGGGTGAGTTTGAATTGATGAAGAAAGGATGGGGAAAAAATGAGCGAAAAGCGTGCTGAATTAAAAAAAGAACTATTGAAAGTGTTTTTCAAACCCATTACTCATGCATTAACAGCTAATCTCGAAGAAGGAGGAGTTCAAGTGGAAGAGAAATTGAACGATTTATTAAGTGAAGTGGCAGCTGAGGCATCACCTTCAGATTCTGCTACAACACTCGATGTATCTCAGCCAGCAAGATGGATCTTTGCAAGACTCGCACCAGGAACAGTCATTAGTATTGTCACTGACTCAGGAGATTTAATTGGGCCAGTTCAATTTGTATCATTCGATGCTTCAACAGGTGTTGTATTTGTTACACAAGAAAGCTCTGTCACACCTACCGGCTCAGCAACGACTCTTTTAGATGTAGATAAAGTTGAAAGTGTTACATTCACATCTTAATGTGAGAGGGTCATCATGAAGCTTCTTTATATCAGTTCTGGCTACGGCGGAATCTATCACATGTTTGATCAATGGGTAGAAGAAAGCTTCATTGATTCCCCCTTTTCATGTGTAAAGATTGATAGAGAATCTCTACCCACTAACATGCACAAAATCCGGACATTTTCTCCGGATTTTGTTTTGATGATGATCGGTGATCATGTTCCGAAAGATGTACTTCATCAATTCAAACAAGAAAAAATCCCGATCGTTCTGTGGATGACAGAAGATCCCTTTTATGCAGATGTATCAGCTGCTTGCGCACGTGATGCTCAGCTTATCTTAACGATTGATGAAGGGATTTTGCCATTTTACAAACAATTAGGCGCCGAAAATACACACTACTTTCCCATTCCGACAAATACACGTGTTTTTCAGAAAAATGAATCGCCAGATGAGATGTGCACGTTTGACATTGCACTCATTGGCTACCCTTATCCCAACCGCATTAAGGCCATCGATACACTCTTAAAGCAAAACAAATGGCGTATTCTCGTTGCAGGTAAGGAATGGCACCGTCACTTAAATAAATCACGCAGACATTATCGTGATTTCACCCTTATAACGAATTGGCTGAGTCCTCAGCAAATGGCGGACATCTATCAGCAGACAGCGATTGTCCTGAATCCGCATAGGCCGTCTCAATTTGTATATAACAGAAATAAAGCCATGATTCAAAATATGAGCCTCAATAACAGAGCATTTGACATTGCTGCAACTGGAAGTTTTCAATTGACGGATCTACATCCGCCGCCTACTTTTTCAAGCTTTGCTTTTTACAAAGATGAGGACGATTTGATCAAACAGGTGGATTACTATGGGTCAAATGCAGGTGAAAGAAAGGCGGCCGCACTGAACAACTACGAGCAAGCCGTTCGCTGGAATACATTTGATACGATGCCGCAAAGGCTTTATGAAATCGTAAAAAGCGCCCTATAACTGGGCGCTTTTTCTTGTTGAAGGTCAGCTTATGCATGATCTTCTGCATCTCGGCGAGCCAATAAGACGTGCTCTGCCTTTTTCCGGTCCGCCTCCTGTTTCACCACAAGCGACCGCGTGTGATCCATCATATATGCTCCGACAGATCCTTCTAAAAAGGAATGAATGCATTCTTTGACATAATGAGCATGAAAAGCATATACCGCACCATTTAGCCGGCCATACGTATATGGCTGCTCATGTTTTGGCATGAAAAAGTAATGATTGTCCTTATATAAAGTAGCTTCATTGTTTTCATGCAGTGTCCAAGTTTCATTTGGGTTTTCTAACGCCTCTGTAAAAGATGCGGTGCAGTCATATCCCCCCTCCACTAAAAGCTGCAAGCACTTCTCGATATCTGCCGGCTGTCTTAGAGGAGACGATGGCTGCAGAAATAGCACAATATCAAAGGTTTTCCCCTCCCGCTCTAAATAAGCAAGCGCATGCTTCACAGCTAACAGCGACGGCGTTTGTTCTGTTACATGTGTACTTGGCAGTTCAATCACATTTGCTCCGTAGTGAGATGAAATGATTTGCGTATTGACATCCTCTGAGGAGACGATGACTTCATCTAACTCAATCATTTGCAAAAGCGGCTGAATGGTCCAATAGATAAGCGGCCGCTCTGCCAATATGCGTATATGTTCATCATGCTGGCCGTCGGTACTTCTAAATGCAGGTATCATGGCTAAAATACGATTTCCCCTATACATGTCTTCTCTTCTCCCCTCGCGCACAGCTCCCTTACCATTTTCTTCTCTGACCGAGCTGATCGCAGTACTGAAGTATTCAGGTCTCTCGTTTTTCTAGTTAATCTCTTATCTCTCCATATTCTATTAAGACGGTAAGCAGATGGTTATAATTTGTTCACCTAATTTATACATGAAGTGGTTCTTTTCCTCAAACGGATGCCGCTCTTTCACATATGATGCAAAGTAGAGAAATGAGAGTTGGGGGATTAGATATGTCCAATCAGATAGAAACGACTTTGAAGACCTTTTTTCGTGACAAAACGATATTAGTTACAGGCGGAACAGGATCCATCGGCCGGCAAATCGTGAATAAATTAACAAGCTGCTCTCCAAAAAAGGTAATCGTCTTCAGTAAAGATGACAGCAAACAATACATGATGAAAAATGAGTACACAGATCATCCAGAGGTCGTATTCGCTTTAGGAGATGTCCGGGATGCAAGCCGCGTGAGACAGCTCGTCAAAGGTGTCGATATCATTTTTCATGCAGCGGCCTTAAAACAAGTACCCACTTGTGAAGATAATCCGTTCGAAGCCGTTCAAACGAATATCATCGGCGGGCAGCACGTCATTGAAGCCGCCCTCGAACATGAAGTGAGTCATGTTGTCAACATTTCAACTGACAAAGCAGTTTCTCCGACTAATGCCATGGGTGCAACAAAATTGATTTCAGAAAAACTATTTTTCCAAGCAAACGAAAGTATTCCGAATCAAAAAACCAAGTTTTGCTCTGTACGCTTTGGCAATGTGCTTGGATCTAGAGGTTCCGTCATTCCGATCATGCTCCAGCAGCTATTAAATGAAAAACCTTTGACCGTGACTGATCCTCATATGACACGTTTTTTTATGTCCATTGAAGAAGCTGTTTCCCTCACACTTCAAGCAGCAATCATGATGAAAGGCGGCGAAACCTTCATTCTCAAGATGGAGTCCTTACAGCTTGCCGATCTCTTAAAAGCATTTCATGAATATGCCGCCCAAATCAATGCTAAATCTCCGGATATTCTCGTTGTCGGAAAAAGACCTGGCGAAAAGCTTCACGAGGAGCTCACATTCCCGCACGAAGCAGATGCACTCTTTGAACATGAACAATTTTATGCCATTTTACCGAGACCACATTTGCACCCTGCCTTTCAAAAAGTCGATTTAACGAATTACACATCAAAAGAAGCACCGCTCATTACAAAAGAAAAGCTGTTCACCATCATCGAACAATTACATCATACACATCATAAAAAATAAAAAATCGTCACACGGAAGCAAATGCTTTCCATGTGACGATTTTTAAATAGATCAATCAAATAGATGTTTCAAATCCCCGTAACCTTCTTTTTCAAGATCATCCTTTGGGATAAACTTCAAAGCGGCTGAGTTAATACAATACCGAAGACCGTTTGGCCCTGGTCCATCAGGAAAAACATGGCCAAGATGAGAATCAGCTGTTTTGCTGCGAACCTCTGTCCGCACCATTCCATGGCTCGTATCAACCTTCTCTGCTACTTCTTCCTCTTCAAGCGGTTTTGTAAAACTTGGCCAGCCGCAGTGGGCATCAAACTTATCTAAAGAAGAAAACAGCGGCTTTCCTGAAATGATATCCACATAAATACCTTCTTCTTTATGATCCCAAAATTCATTTTGAAATGGCGGCTCTGTGCCATTATTTTGCGTGACTTCATACTGCATTCGGTTTAATTCTTTTATACGCTTTTCTTTTTCGTTTGCCATTATTTACCACTCCAATGTGACTCAATAAAACCTGCTCTGCCCGAACCGACATGATATCGTTCGTAGTGCATTTTGTTTTTCTTATAATAATGCTGATGATATTCCTCTGCTGGATAAAAAGGACCTGCATCTAAAATTTCTGTCACGATTGGCTTTTTGAAAATGCCGCTTTGGCTCAGCTGCTCTTTCGATGCTTCCGCTAGCTTTCGCTGCTCGTCATGATGAACATAAATACCAGTACGGTAAGATTCTCCTCTATCACCAAATTGCCCGCCATCGTCCGTTGGGTCTATTTGCTGCCAATACAGTTCTAGCAACTTCTCATACGGGAACACGTCAGGATCAAACGTAATTTGAACCGCCTCTCTATGTCCCGTTGTATTTGTACATACTTCCTCATAGGTCGGATTCACTGTATGTCCGCCAGTATACCCTGATTCAACTTTGATAATGCCCGGCTGTTCATCAAAAGGTTTAACCATACACCAGAAGCAGCCTCCTGCAAATGTGGCTAATTCTTGTTTTTCAGACATATTAGTGCCCCCTTCATTTAAAAAATGGTATCATCATATTATAACATGATAAAAAATAATGAAAATGATACGACTTGTATACCTAAAATAAAAGAAAGCATTCTGTCGTATCTTTAAAATATAATGGGGGTTTAATGATTGGAACAAAGAAAACAAATGATGTACGAAATGGACACTTTACTGAGAACCGTATTTAAGCAGATCCGTTATGAAATTAACAGCCTGCTCGAAAACGAATTATCTCGGAATGAATTTCTTATTTTAAATCTGCTCCGTGAGCAAGGTGCAAAAAAAGTAACGGAATTCGCTTCCATTCTTGGAGTGTCAGCAAGTCATATAACCGCTGTGACTGACACACTCGTAGAAAAAGGCTGGATCACCCGTATCCGTTCAAAAGAGGACCGCCGCATTATCAAAATCCACTTAACCGATAAGGGTAAGGAAATTACTGAGCATTTTGAGAAAAAGAAAACAGAATACTTTATGGAGCGATTTGAGTCATTTGATGACGAAGAACTCAAAACGATGATCAAATTATTTAAAAAGCTGGATAAAAGTCAAAAGGATTAAGCATAGATTTTAGCGCTTAGGACATGCTACGGATAAAAAGAGGTGGAATGAACCATGACAAGCCCTTATCTTTGTCCAAACTGTAAAACAAACAGAACGCGCTTTAATCTCATTGAGCAGCTTTCAGAACCTGTCAAGCTAGATCCAGCGACAGGAGCAGTTGTTGAAAGATACGAAGGAGAGCAGCTGTCTCCTTTTCACTTGAGCTATCAAGGTCCTCAAATGAAAGTCCAGTGCGGCGTTTGCGGTTTAATTGAGGATGAAAAAACGTTCATTAAACTAGCTGAATATCATCAATATTCTTCTCCTTCTTAAATGCCGGCCTGACGGAATACGTCAGGCTTTTTTCTTTGCTTCTTTTGCCTATACAGATCGTCTTTTTCATGCATACGCTACAAAAAACACCATTGTATGAGAAAGAAGGGATTGATGACATGCAGCAGCTCTTTTATCATGACTTTCCTTTTCGGCCATTCACTGCCGCCTATAAGCTTCTTCAAAGCAGCCCTTCATCAAAAGCCTTTATTCGATTATTTCACGCTGCACCAGATCTCAGTGAGCTCGCTGTTTATGTGAACCGGAAGCAGCTGATGAAAACAATACCTTACAGTCATTTGACCGCTTATATGGAGTGGGATGAGGGAATGTATGAAATAGAAGTGTTCAAACTGGCTACAAATGAAAAAATTCTTCATTCTCGCATTCAATTTAAGAGCGGCGAGGTCTATACACTCTGTATCACAGGTGCTCGTGCAGGCTTTGCACTGCTGACTGAGCAGCAGACTACTTTGATCGAACAAGAAGAAAACCTGTCAGCACTTACATTTGTACAGCTGTCTCCAGACCTTCCTTCCATAGATATATATGAACGAGACCAAGGGATCATATCGAAGGAGCTTGATTATGTAAATAGTACCCACATTCATCATTTCTCCCCGAATAAATATCATTTTGAATTGAAAGCCGCCGGCACTCAAAGTGTACTGCTTGATATCCCCAAAGTTCATTTGCAAGCAAAGCGCGCATACCTGATTCTGCTTCATGGATTTGCTAACGGAGAGCCAGAACTTATGGCGAAGGTCGTCTTGTCTCGGCAAATATAAAAAAGAGCCTTTCCCAATGGAAAAGGCTCCTTACGAGACATCTTCAGCTTTTTCTTGCTTTTGAAAATCAAAAGTAAGAATCATCGTGCCTAGAAATAATGCACAGTAGGCAATATTTAAGTAAAACTGATCGATATTTTCTGCTTTTAAAGCATTGGCAGCTGTTATGCCAAAGTACGCAGCAAATAAAAACGACAGTAAACTAAAATATTGATAGACTCGCTTCATGATTTCACTCCTGACTCACACGTTCTATTGCTTTGGATGATAATATGAGAATTCAATTTCATCGTTCTGTAGATCAATTTTGTTCGCTTTGACATACATATCATTCGTCAGCGGCATTTCAGAAAGGCGCACTTCAACCGTTTTTTGATCTGGTTTTACATGAACGAATTCTGGCAGCTCATAGAACTGACCCATGTAGCTTAAAACAAAACTAATTGGAATGCTCAATTGTCCAATTGAAAAGTCATCCACTTTCAAAAGCACATCACCATTATCTTCAACAGTTGGCGTAAATGAGACGTTTGCATCAATCGTTGAAGAGAAAGCTTTAATTGCGCCTGTTACTTTCACATCTTGATCGATCGCTACATGAAAGTCTGGCATATCATTTGATCCTTGATTTTTCAAATAATCATTCACAAAGCTGGTGAGCGATTCTTTTGAGCTGGATATATTAAAAGCATATTCGCTTTTCACTTTTTTGGTTGAAGCGGATTGACCGCCTGGCAGCAGCATTAAAATACCGCAGGCAATCACAATCAATAGATTGATTGCAAGTAAAATAAAAAATAAGCTTTTCCATTTTTTCATCTATTTCACCCTATTCCTTCGGCAGTCCTTCTTTTTTCACTTCGGAGAATAAACGATTTGCCATAAGAGAGTACCCCTTTTGGTTTGGGTGGAAATCATCATCTGCCAGTAATTTTTCATCAGAACCTTCTTCAAATAAATCTGCTACGTTGATCATATCCGCATTGCCGTCTTTTTTGAGTTCCTTTTTGGCAGCGGCATTCCAGTCTTTGACGACTTCATCAATATCTCGCAGCTCAGACAAACTGAACTTAAAAGGATTGTACATGCTGACATACATAATTTTCGCATGGCCATTCTGTTCTCTCAGTTGAGCAAGAATGGTTTTAAAGCGCTCCTCAAAAGGACCCTGCTCTTTTTTAAAAGGAGCAAACGTCAAATTAAGCACATTTTGACGGACAACATGCATGAGATCATTCCCGCCGATTGTAAAGAAAATATAATCAGCGTCTTTCAGTCCGTCCTGCACCTTTTTTTCTTTTAATCTTTTTAACAAATCTACTGTTCTACTGCCTTTAATGGCATAGTTTTTTAATGTGACAGATTGCACGCCGTCGACCGCTTCTATCTTGTCACGGGTCATGCCTGCATAGCCTTTTTTATCTTGATCTCCGATTCCTTCTGTTAAGGAATCTCCAACCGCTGCGATGGTAATATGTTCTTTTACGTTTTGTGTGTCTTCTAGTTTATCCTTTATGCCAGCCTCTTGCGCGGAACATGCAGAAAGAACAAAAGCTAGAGACATCACAATCAAAATCAAACGAGCCTTCAAACGATGATGTCCCTCCTTTTTCTGATTAAAAAAGTGTATCATGTTTTCGCCCATTTGAACATCCTTATGCTAGCTTCGGTTCAGCGTTTTGATGTCCTTGATGATGTCATCATAAGGTGTGTTTTGCACGCCATCATAATTTTTCATCACTTTCCCTTCTTGATTAACAAGGAAAAACAGGGACTGATGAATCACTTGGTCTTCATCTTCAGGTTTTTTGACAATGGTCTTAAAGCTTTTCATTGCGAATTTTTCGATTTCTGACTGTGAATACCCCGTGAGAAAATCCCAATTTTTAAAGGACAATGGATAGGCTTTTGCAAATTCTTTTAGCTTTTTCGGTGAATCGACCTCTGGGTCCACACTAAAGGAAATGATATGCGCATCCAATTTTTCTTCTTTTATTCGTTTTTGCAGCTCTGTCATATGAGCGGTCATCGGCGGACAGATCGTTTCACAGCTTGTGAAAATAAAATCTGCTACCCATACTTTCCCCTTCAAATCTTCCAATGACACCTTTTGACCATCTTGGTTTTCAAACTCAAACGGCTCTATTTGATAATTTAACGCATCTTTGATTTGTCCATTTGAACATGAGACTAAAAGAAGCACGCTTATGATCATAAGCGCACCAAGTGAGGCTCCCCTTTTTCTATCCATGATATGCCCATCCCCTTTTTCCATCAATCGGTATAAAAAGTAAAGCCTATTGCGCCCTTTCCGGTATGACACGAAATAATCGGTGTTGTGTAGGCGATGTCAATCAGTGCTTCAGGTGTATGATCAAGCAGCGCTTTTTTTAGCTTTTCAGCGAGTTCTAATGCATCTGCATGTGCGATCCCAATGGCTTGAACTGTTTTTCCCTTCACCGCCTGTACATACTGTTTTGTCAGATGACGGACAAGCGCAGAATAGCTTCTCACATTCGCTTCTGGCGTATATACCCCGTCTGTTAAGCTGGCAATTGGTTTGATGTGAAGTAGTGAGCCGATCAGCGCCTTTCCTCTTCCAATTCTGCCGCCTTTGACGAGATTTTCTAATGTATCGATTGTGACATATAGCTTTGTTTGAAGTCGGATTTTATCTAATTCTGTGATAATGTCTTCACGGCCTGCACCCTTTTTGGCTAGTTCTGCTGCTTTGATGACTTGAAATCCTAATCCATAGGAAATAAAATTCGAATCAATCACCGTGATGTTTCCATCTACCATTTTCGAAGCGCTTTCAGCAGTTTGAACAGTACCACTCATCCCACCAGTTAAATGGATACTGATCACTTCACTTCCATCTGCCGTCAGCTTTTCATATAATTCGACGAATTGACCGATCGCAGGTTGAGACGTTTTCGGCAGTTCCTCAGCGGCCTCCATTTTTTCAATAAATTCATCTGGCTGTATATTCACTCGGTCAATATAATCAATTCCAGAAATGGAGATATTGAGCGGAATCACGTGAATGGAAAGATCATTGATTTTCTCTTGCGGAAGGTCCACAGTTGAATCTGTTACAATTTTAATTTGTTTCACTATCGTCTCATCCTTGCTGTCTTAGTCTTTACTTATGATATTACCTTATTTCCTGCACACTTGAAAACAACTGGCCTAACGTTTTTGAAATTGTCACATTTTCTTCTTGTCACGAAAAAAATCCTTGCCAAACTGAGCGGCAGCCATTTCAAAATGGCTGCTTCCCCCTTTTGACAAAGATTCCTGCTTACGCATTGTGTTTCAGTGTAGGCTCCTGATAGATCTGTTCATATGTGCTCCACTTGACGTTACGTTTCACATCCTCTCTGAAAGAGTACACAGCTCTCTTTCCTTTAGATACATAGACTTTTTTCAAGAAAGCTTCAAGTCTAAAGGTGAGCATAAAACGATACGTCTCATCTCCCTTTAGAACAGGGACTTCTGTTACCTTGATCTGAGCTCCATCCATCCGTCTAAAACATATTGTTTTGAGCAGCACAAACGATCAATCCTCTTTTCCAATTATCTGTTAAGCCTAAATAAATAGGTGGAATAAATCTTGATCTTTATTCACTTCAACATAGTGGAAGCCTTTTTTGTCCATCCGCTCAATCAGCGCGGCATAGTCATCTCTTTCTTTCAATTCGATGCCAACAAGCGCAGGGCCTTTGCTTCGGTTATTCTTTTTCGTATATTCAAAGCGTGAGATATCGTCATTTGGTCCTAACACTTCATCTAAAAATTCTCGAAGTGCTCCTGCTCTTTGCGGGAAATTGACAATAAAGTAATGTTGAAGCCCTTCATAGATCATTGAGCGTTCTTTGATTTCCTGCATTCTGCCGATGTCATTATTTCCTCCACTGACAATGCAGACAACATTTTTGCCTTTAATCTCCTCGCGATGGGCATCTAATGCTGCGATCGGCAATGCGCCTGCCGGTTCTGCTACAATCGCACATTGATTATACAGCTCCAAAATTGTTGTACATACTTTCCCTTCTGGTACTAGACTGATTTTATCGACAACAGACTGAAGCGATGTAAACGTCTTTTCGCCAATCCGCTGAACCGCTGCTCCGTCTACAAACTTATCAATCGAATCAAGTGTCACAACCTCGCCCTTCTCATGTGACGCATGCAGTGAAGCTGCGCCAAGCGGTTCGACTGCAATGATTTCGGTTTCTGGTGAGATATTTTTGATATATGTACCAACACCAGATAACAGACCTCCACCTCCGACACTTGCAAATAAAAAGTGAGGCTCCACTTCGATATCGTTTAATATTTCGACAGCAGTCGTTCCTTGTCCTGCCATCACATCCAAATCATCAAACGGATGGATAAATTCGCGCTTTTCTTCATCTCCGCATTTTACGGCTTCATGATACGAATCATCAAACGTATCTCCGGTTAAAATAATTTCAACATATTCTTTTCCGAACAGCTCCACTTGGGATACTTTTTGCCTTGGCGTCGTAGCAGGCATAAAGATTTTCCCGTGGATGCCTAAATATTTACAAGAATAGGCAACACCCTGCGCGTGATTTCCAGCACTTGCACAGACAATGCCATTTTCTAGTTTATCTTTTGGAAGTTGGCTCATTTTATTAAAAGCGCCTCTTAATTTAAAGGAACGAACTACTTGAAGATCCTCTCTTTTTAAGTAGACATTACATTCATATCGTTCAGAAAGTCGCTCATTTTTTTGAAGTGGTGTATGAATGACTACATCCTTCAAATTTTGATGGGCTTTTAAGATGTCTTTCACTTGAATTAGCGTATTTTCTTTGAGCAACGGTTTCATGTACAAGATCCTTTCTCTTTAACCTTATTTAATTTGTCATTATAACATGAATATTCAAAAAATAAACCAATAGATCACGGATCCATCATAAATTTTATAAACTTTCTCGTTTTCCTGTACATTTGTTTTAATTGGGTGTTACAATTGAACCAATTAGAACCACAAAGAAAGGAACCACCTCATGGCCACACAATCGTTCACGTCTATATATGGAGATCATCAAGACATCAAGCATGCCATTCATCTGGCAAAACAATTTTCGAAAAACGAACAGCCGGTCTTAATAACAGGAGACACAGGCACAGGCAAAACACTATTTGCCCAAGAAATGGCGAACGCAGCAATGACACACATGTATTGCCCCATCTTGAATGAAGAAATCTTACAGAAAGCCTTCACAGAAAAAAACAATCAAATTCTTTATTTAGATGAGGTCGCCGCATTAAGTATTCCTATGCAGCACAAGGTCATTCACTTACTAGAAACATCACCTGCAACAAAAGTAATCGCTTCTTCGTCTTTATCAATAGAGGCACTCAGGGTTTCTTCTACCTTTTTACCCGAGCTGTTTTATCGTTTGAATGTTCTTCATTTGGCCCTTCCGGCTTTAGCTGAACGAAAAACAGACATTCCTGTATTAACAAATGCTTTCTTTCAAGAGCTGAACATGGCTCCTGACATTGATCCAAGTGTTTGGGAAGCCTTGCAGCAGTATCCATTTGAAGGAAATGTGCAAGAGCTCAAAAATATCGTTCATTACGCTGCGTCCATACTCGAGGGTCACACGGTATTTTTACATCATTTACCTCCCTTTGTGTTAGCACCTCTTCCCTCAGCCGTAAAAGGTAAAAAGGAAGAACACCAGCTCACACTAATGGAAAAACAAGAGTTTGTTTTCTTGCTGGAAGCCATTAAATCTCTCAATGAAAAAGGAGAAGCAGCCAGCAGACGCATCTTGTCTGAACTAAGCAAGCAAGGAGACATTCCGCTCACCCCTCAGCAGGTGAGAAACCGCTTAGATGATCTTGAGAAAAAAGCATACGTGACGAAAGGAAAAGGCAGGGCCGGAACGAAGATTACACTTGAAGGTCTTTCATTCCTGAAGTCACTTGATGGTTATATACCGGTTCAATAAAAGGAGGACATCCATTGTTTACTGTAAAAGAAGAAATTGCAAACGCCATTACACATGGCATTGGTGTTATTTTATCCATACCAGCTATTGTGTTTCTCGTCTTATTCGCTGTTCAATACGGCACAGTCACAGATATTATCAGCTTTTCGATATTTGGCGCATCCATGCTGCTGCTCTATTTAAGTTCAACCTTGCTTCATAGCATTCGGCACAAAAAAACAAAAGATATTTTTGAAATCCTCGACCACTCGGCTATTTATGTATTGATTGCTGGTACATATACACCCTTTTTACTTGGACCACTAAAAGGTGCACTCGGCTATACGCTCCTTGCGATTGTATGGGCGCTTGCTGCTGGTGGGATTGTCTTTAAAATCTTTTTCGTCAAACGCTTTATAATCGTATCTACCCTCGTCTATTTATTAATGGGCTGGATGATTATCATTGCCATCAAACCGCTTTATATCCAATTAACAGGTGCAGGATTTGGACTCTTACTGTTAGGCGGCATATTATATTCAGTCGGAACCATCTTTTATATTTGGCGGAAAATCCCCTATCACCATGCGATTTGGCACAGCTTTGTTCTCGGCGGCAGTGCATCGATGTTCTTCTGTATTTTATTCTATTGCGTAAACATTCCTGCTGCATGAAAAAAACCAGCATCCACTATTCGGATGCTGGTTTTTCTATGCACGCTTTTGTGCGTAATCACTGATCATGACAGGAGCTTTAATATGAATATCGACATTAACAGGACGCATTCTCTTCACGAACTTCCCCATTAAAAGACGATCCGTTCCGCTCGTTTCAATCGGTACAAGCGGACAATCGAATTCTTCAGCAAGCGCCTCTGCAATATGACGATACTCTTCTGAAAGCAGTAGACTCTGCCCAGACATGATTCTTTCCTTTGCTTCTTCTAATAAAACCTCATCCGTTTGATTCTGGTGAATGACCGCCATTTTTTTCAACCATTGTTTTAAAATCGGATACCGAAAGAGCTTCGGCTTTGCCATAAAAGCAACTGGCTGCTCAAGGTGGCCGATCAATAATGTCGTCGTGACTGGATTCAGCTCTTTTGTGACATAAATAACCGGGCAGTCTGGCAGCTTCTTTTGCTGATGAATGGTCATGACTGATCCTGATTGATCAATACATCCCCGGGCAAACCTTTTTGCATGCTCATGAATGAGATGCATTCGTTTCGTATAGGAAATGCGTGGATCCGTTAATTCATGATCGTACAAATGCCTCATACTTTTTAAAAAGGATACAACAACATAAATCGTTAAAAACCAATAACGAAACAACCGTACTCCTCCTACTCACTTATCCTTTTTTGTCATAGACGACAAATTCATAATTGTAGGGGTTCTTTTCGTCACGATGGCCTTTTTCGCGTGATACAATCGTCCATTCGTCTTCATTGTAATACGGGAAATAACGGTCTCCTTCAAACGCATGGTGAATGTGCGTGATATAGAGACGATTCGCATATGGCATCATCTCCTCATACAGCTTAGACCCGCCAATAATAAATAGCTCTGTCTCGCTTTCCGCAATTGCCAAAACGTCAGCAATTGAATGAACAACCTCGCATCCTTCTGCTTTAAAAGAAGAACTTGTGGTCAGCACAATGTTTCGGCGGTTAGGCAGCGCTCGTCCAATCGATTCAAAGGTTTTTCTGCCCATGACAATCGTATGTCCGCCTGTGACTTTTTTAAAATACGCTAAATCTGCGGGTAAATGCCAAGGCATTTGATTATCTTGACCAATGACTCTGTCTTCTCCTGTCGCCACAATCATGGAAATCATACACTGACTTCTCCTTTAATATGCGGATGCGGATCATAGTTCTCAAGCACAAAATCATCAAACGTAAAATCAAAAATGCTCTTTACATCCCTTGTGATGCGAAGCTTAGGAAGCGTGCGTTCCTCGCGCTCCAGCTGCATTTTCACCTGCGGAAGATGATTTTGGTAAATATGAGCATCTCCAAGTGTATGAATAAACTCGCCTGGCTCAAGATTTGTGACTTTAGCAATCATCATCGTTAGGAGAGCATATGAAGCGATATTAAACGGCACGCCTAAAAAGATATCTGCCGATCTTTGATATAGCTGGCAGGAAAGCTTCCCGTTTGATACGTAAAATTGAAACAGACAATGACAAGGAGGCAGCGCCATTTGATCAATTTCCCCCGGGTTCCAAGCACTGACGATCAGTCGTCTTGAATTCGGATTGTGCTCAATATCATGAATCAGCTTTGTGATCTGATCCACGGTCTCGCCGTCTCCACTTGCCCATGATCTCCACTGCGCTCCGTACACACGGCCCAGCTCTCCATTTTCATCTGCCCATTCGTTCCAAATCCGGACACCATTTTCTTGAAGATATTTGACATTTGTATCACCTTTTAAAAACCAAAGCAACTCATGAATGATTGATTTCAGGTGTAATTTCTTTGTTGTTAAAAGAGGAAATCCTTCCTGTAAATCAAATCTCATCTGGTAACCGAACGTGCTAATTGTACCTGTACCCGTTCTGTCACCTTTTTCATCCCCGTGCTGTAATACATGACGGCATAACTCTTTGTATTGTTTCATTTTTTTCATCCTTTATTTATGTTCTTGTTGTAGTTTACCTTATTTCTGCTTTTGTTGAAACCAAAAAAACATGCCTGCATGATGAGCAGACATGTTTTTCTTTTTATACTTGATTCACTCGTTCCTGCTCTTCATCTTTAATATCTTGGTGTGAGTGAGCAATGCGGCTTGCAGCTGCTGCGGCAAGTGCAGCGACTAGGTCATCAAGGAAAGTATGCACTTCACCTGGACGGCCCTCATCTAATTCACGAATAATACCAAATTTCTCTTTATCTAAATAACCGAAGTTGGTCAAACCGATTGATCCATATACATTGACAATGGAAAGCGGAATAATCTCATCAATTCCATATAGCGGCTCATCTGTTTCAACTAAGTGCTGTAAAGGTTCTGGCAAAAGCTTTTGTTCTGCCAGCTGGTCAAGGGCAAGTCCTGTTAAAACCGCATGGACAATTTCTCTTTTATTCAGCACTTTTTCAACATTTTCAATACAGACACTAAGTGGAAGGTTTGGATGATATTTTTCTTGGAGCTTCAGCACAATGTGTGCGATATCTTCAATTTTCACTCCGCGGTCGTTTAACATTTGTTTTGTAATCTGCACCATTTCGTTCATTGTATATTTTTTCAATTGGCATGACATCTCCTTCTAGTGGCTCATCCAGCTCGGCGGGGTGTTTTTATCCCAGTAAATATTACCGAGTTCATGATGCGTCTGGAATCCATCTTCTGCTGTATGGTAATGAAAGTTAAACCAATATCCGCTGTGAGGCGGCTGATCTCTTCTGACATGGAAACGGAGCAAATCTTCTCCGGTCTTGCGGTTGTAAATGTGGAAGATTTTTTCGCCATTTCCGCTTGAAGGCTGATCAGTTAAAACAACATCTTGAAATTTTTCGTCATCTTTGAAATTTGTTAAATAGTCGGTTAACACTTGTTCAATCTTCGGCTGAATCTCTTCTCTGTACTCGTCCTCAATGACAGGTGTGATTTTACGGCCAAATTTGAGAAAGGATTGATTTTCTGCATTTGACAGCACCTCTTGCTTATATTGCTCAAAGGGATCTGTCTGCTCTTTGCTTTCCTCTTGCGTTAGTTCCCAGCTGCGCATTTCATCTGATGTATCATAAACAGCTGTATAAGGCGTTTTATCAGATGAAGAAAGTTCAGAAGGCTTGTCTGTCATCAAAGCCGACGGAGGAGAGACTAAACCAAAAGTTGCAATCGTAAAGAGCACAACAAGCGTTTTTCTCATCCACATCTTCATGATATCTAATTCCTTCCATAAGTTATCATACTGCTATTCTAGCATATAATGAATTTTCAGTCATTCAATTTGGCCATCGATTTGAGACTTTCTTTTTCATAATAAAACGTTTACAATGGTAGCAAAGGCGACTAAAATTTGGGAGGAATGGGTATGCTTGAAGGGTTTTTCATTACGGCTTCCTTGCTGACGTTATTTTATTTTGTCTATATGGAGATTACAGATTAAAAGCCCTGAATAAGGGCTTTTTTAGATGATTGACAAGGAATTCAAAGTATTGTCTATTAGTGAGGGCTTTTTTCTTTCTCAATATATCCATAATGAAATTGAGCTGTTTTTCGTTTTAAAATGTGAAATTGATAGGAATCTGCTAGAAATCGGGTGCTTTTCCAATGATCTTTTAAAACTACCCTTTTTCTCGCCACTCTCAGTGCTTCTTGGACGGCTATTTCGTTGTCAAAGTGGTGCTCTGCTGCATGACGTAGCGGAGCGATACTTGCAGATTCTTGAATTGTCTCCTCAAACATCGGATCAAAATAGACGACATCAAATGAACCATCAGAGAGCTTCTTTAGCTGCTCGATACTGTCTCCACTTACAACAGATATCCGTTTCATCGCTTCATCTGCTTCTCTTAACCCTGTCTCCCATGTGTTTAGTCCTTCTCGCACTAGCAATGCTGTCATGGGATTCTTTTCGATACCAACGACCCTTCCATTCGTACCTACTCGCATGCTGGCTGTAATGGCATCTGATCCTAAGCCAAGCGTACAGTCTAAAAAGGAATCGCCAGGCTGAAGCTGCGCGGCTTCGATTAAAGGATCCTTTTCTCCGCGCATGAGCCGCTTCACCCTGAACATTGCTGAGCTTGGATGAAAGAAAAACTTTTCACCATTTGGCTGATACCATTCGAATCTTTCTTTCCCCACAACAAGGACGTCTCCTCGTTTTATCGCAAGCTGCTTGACAGATTGTTTGCGCCTCTCTACATACTCGCCGTGTAAATCCTCTGCAAGGGCTTTTGCTGTTTCAATCGTTTGTTCATTTGCTCTAAAGCTTGTTGTGATAAGCATGCGGTTCCTCCATCATGATCATGAAAAAATGCCCTGATTTGATCACAGGACATTTCAACATGTGTATTAGCAATGTTTTTCGAATGCAGATAAGACGTTGTTCATGATGTCTTCCATTTCATGACCTTCAATTTCGTCACGCGGAATAAAATGAACAAGTTCATTTCCTTTTAAAAGTGCCATAGATGGAGACGATGGCTCTTCGCCTGTGAAGTATTCTCTCATTTTTGCCGTTGCTTCCCTGTCCTGGCCAGCAAAAACTGTGACAATTCGATCTGGCGTTTTTTCTGCCTTCATCACAGCTTGAGTAGCAGCTGGACGTGCTAATCCGGCAGCGCACCCGCATACAGAATTGACAACCACAAATGTCGTTCCTTCTCTTTCTTGCATCGTTTGTTCTACTTCTTCTTCCGTTGTTAGTTCTTGAAATCCTGCACTTGTCAGCTCTTGACGCATCGGTACAACGAGCTGCCGCATGTATTCTTCATATGCCATTGACATAAAAAAGCCCCCTCTATAATCCTTATGTTGTGAATAAAGGATACTATAGAGAGAGCCAATTTTCAAATGTTCGATATCAGATTAAATTTTCATGATTCCGCCTGTATTAGCTGATGTCACAAGTTTTGAATATCTAGCAAGATAACCCGTTTTTACTTTTGGCTCAAAGCCTTTCCAGTTTGCTTTTCTTCTTTCCCATTCTTCCTCTGGAACATCTACGCTTAAAATGCGCTGCTCGATATCGACAACGACATGGTCACCATTTTCAACAAAGGCAAGCGGGCCGCCCTCAGCTGCCTCTGGTGAGACGTGTCCAATAGACAATCCGCGAGAAGCGCCGGAAAAACGTCCGTCTGTAATTAAAGCAACCTTTGGTCCAAGTCCCATACCGACGATTTGTGAAGTAGGTGCAAGCATTTCAGGCATGCCAGGTCCGCCTTTAGGTCCTTCGTAGCGAATGATGACAACATGTCCTGCTTCTACTTTTCTATTAATGATGCCTTCAAGGGCTTCTTCTTGGGATTCAAATACGATCGCAGGTCCCTCATGGCGTGTGATCCCGTCTTGTACCCCGCCCGTTTTAATGATGGCTCCATCTGGCGCAAGGTTTCCAAATAAAACGGCTAAGCCGCCTTTTTCAGTAAATGGCTTGTCAATTGGATAGATGACGTTATAATCTTTTACCTCATGTCCCGCAATGTTCTCGCCGAGCGTTTTCGCAGTAACGGTCATTGTATCTAAATGAAGAGCGCCTTCTTTTTTAGACAATTCATTTAGTGCGGCTGTAACGCCGCCTGCTTCATGTAAATCCTCAATATAAACATCTGAAGCTGGAGCAAGTTTCGATAAATGAGGCACACGTTCTGCTACTTCATTGATACGTTCAAGTGAATATTCAACACCTGCTTCATTCGCAATCGCCAATGTGTGAAGAACAGTATTAGTTGAACCACCAAGAGCCATATCTAATGCAAATGCATTATCAATTGCTTTTTCAGTGACAATATCCCGTGGTTTAATATCTTTTTTGATGAGCTCCATGAGTTGTTTTGCAGACTTCTTCGCAAATTCTCTTCGCTCTGGTGATGTCGCCAAAATTGTTCCATTTCCAGGAAGAGCAATCCCGAGTGCTTCTGCCAAACAGTTCATTGAGTTAGCTGTAAACATACCTGAACAAGATCCGCAGGTTGGACAGCCAAACTGTTCTAATTCATTTAATTCCTCTTCATTGATTTTACCTGACTGGTATGCACCAACACCTTCAAAAACAGAAGAAAGAGAGATTTTTCTGCCATCACTTGTTCTACCCGCTTCCATCGGTCCGCCGCTCACAAAAACAGTCGGGATATTCACGCGCATCGCTGCCATCATCATTCCTGGTGTGATTTTATCGCAGTTAGGAATACAAACCATTCCATCAAACCAATGAGCAGATACAACGGTTTCTACAGAGTCAGCAATGATTTCACGGCTTGGCAATGAATATCTCATCCCGATATGACCCATGGCAATTCCATCATCGACGCCAATCGTATTGAATTCAAATGGAACGCCGCCAGCTTCACGAATGGCTTCTTTCACAATCTTCCCGAATTCCTGAAGATGGACATGTCCTGGGACAATATCAATATAGGAATTACATACGGCAATAAATGGCTTGCCGAAATCCTCATCCTTTACCCCCGCTGCTCTTAGTAAGCTTCGGTGAGGTGCTCTGTCGATTCCTTGTTTAATCATATTACTGCGTAGTTCTGCCATCTGTTTAAAAAGCCTCCTATACTACAAGTCTTGTTGACTGCATGATTTTGAGTTGATTTTATTTTACAAATTTTCTGTTTATTTAGCCACCTATGAATGACTGATGACTAACATAGCTGCTGAAGCAAGCGCTCAGCAAGATTCGTGTCATAAAATCTGACCTCCAATATTCTATATTGGTACTACTATATAGAGTTTTTTCGCATATTTCAACAATATTCAAAATAATTTTTCTAAAAAAATTTTTCTGTCTATCTTTTTTAAAAAAACAAGCTGCTTTTCATTGGCAGCTTGTTCATTTTTCTCATCATTCTGATGCATTCTTTCTACTTTCTGTCATTTGCTTCCACACAGAGCCTTTCGCTTCTTCTCCATGCTCAATGCGCTCAATCGCCATTTTGACTTGAAGACTGACTTCAAACTCAGGGTCTTGCTCTGCTTCTTTTAATGCTTCAAGTGCCGTTTCGTCCCCTTCTTCATAAAGGAACATCGCTGCACGCCAGCGGACGAGCTTACTCGGGTCCTTTAATGCTGCGATCATGGCTGCTATAGCACTAGGGTCACCAAGGTCAGAAATGCAGTCACCAGCCGTTCTGCGGACTGTCACTGTTTTGTCCTCGAGCCCCTTATATAAAATAGGCAGAATAGCAGGATCCTCAATCATGCCAGCATTCACAACGGCTTGTCTGCGAATAGACGTTTTTGGATCCTCCATTGCTTTCATTAAAACAGGTATATCCTTTTGCTCTGGCTGCATTTGCTCTAAATGGGCAAAACGTTTTTTCCAATCTTCCTCTTGCAGCATGTCTTCTGTTACATCATATGCTTTTCGGTTCACCTGTCTATCTACAGCTTCCTGCCCTTCTTTTACTGCCTCTGTTAATCGGGCTAAACGCTCATCATCATAGGCTGCTTGCAGCTCCTCTGTGACTTCCTGACCGATATCAGCAAATTCCCCAAAACGAACGCCGTGTTCTTTCCACACACGTTCAAACACGACATTGTCTGAGCTGCTTCTAAGCTTTAAAATGGCTGCTTGAAAACGTTCAGGCATGCCAAACCGCTCTTCTCTTTCACCGTCTGACAGTTTGACCTGCATCGGAATCCCATTAAACATTTGGACAAACACTTTCACTTCACCAAATGTGTCATCGCCTGACTGCGATCCTTCCTGAAGGCCTTCTGTTTCTTGTCCAAAGGCTTCTCTGACCTGCTGTAAAATACCCTGCCAGTCAAACTTTGCATTTCGCTCGACTGCTAAGAAATCTGCGACATGATAAACCCCTTTTACACCTTCAATGCTTAAAATACGCTTGATCATTTCTGGGGCTTCGTCTTTTTGATCCTTTTTGTAGTTGTTGCTTTTACCGCCGGCAAGTGCTTCTGTCAAAATAACCTTCATGGTATTCGGACTTGGCGTCGGTTCTATGGCTGTTATTTTCATTGATATATCCTCCTTACACACATAAAGACCCTACTCATCTGTAAGGCCGCATTCTTCTTTCCATTTCTTGATAAATAAACTCATCAATTCATGCCGCTCATCAGCAAGCTGCTTCCCTGCACGAGTGTTCATCAAGTCTTTTAATTTGAGCAGTTTTTCTTCCATATGCTTTAGCACAGAGCCCTGCTGCGTGTCCTTTGTATAATGGGGCTCACCTGTTGCGCCAGCATACGTAAACACTCTAGCGATACCGCTTGCTCCTATCGCATCCAGCCTATCCGCATCTTGAACAATAGTCCCTTCTAACGTCATCGGCCTAAACTGCTTATGCCGGTGACGAAAAGACATCGTTGTAATGATGTCCATGATGTAGCGGATATCCCTCGTATCCAATTCCCACAAAAGGAGCTGGTGCTCAAGCTGCTCCTTAGTGACTTTCCATTCACTTGACAGCTTTTCATCAATGACATCATGTACAATTGCCGCCATTTCGATGATAAAGAAAGAGCCGCCTTCCTGATGTGCAATACGGACGGCAAGCTGGCGCACACGAGCAACATGAGCCGCATCGTGTCCAGTTGGTTCATCCTTCAGCCTGTCTGAAACAAAGGAGGCAGCTGCCTCCAATTGTTTTCGCTGCATGACTGTCAGCATCTTATTTGTCCAACAGAGCGATGATTGAGCTTTCTAATTCTTTTGGTGGCGTTTTTGGAGAGAAGCGTTCAGTGACTTCTCCGTTTTGGTCAACGATAAATTTTGTGAAATTCCATTTCACTGTTTTTGTCCCAAGCACACCTTTCGCTTCACTTGTTAAATGCTTGAACAGCGGGTGCGCCTCTTCGCCATTAACATCTACTTTCGCAAACATAGGGAAGGTTACTCCATAATTCAAAGAACAGAATTCTTGAATGGCTTCTTCTCCTTCTGGCTCTTGGTTCATAAATTGGTTACACGGAAATCCTAAAATTTCAAGGCCCTTTTCATGATATTGATCATATAGCTCTTGTAATTGTTTAAATTGAGGAGTCAGTCCACATTTGCTTGCTGTGTTTACAATAATGAGCACTTTTCCTTTGTAATCTGCCATCGATTTTTCCTGACCGTTAATGGTCTTGACCTGAATATCATAAATTGACATCTCATAGCCTCCTAGGATTCACTTTTTCCTATCGTAACATGCTTCTTTTAGAAAATCGCTTTTTATGCTCCCGTTTAAAAGAGTCCTGTCACACTGCCGTCTTCTAATAAATCCATTTCGAGAGCCGCAGGTTTTTTAGGTAATCCAGGCATTGTCAAAATGCTTCCGGTTAAGGCCACAATAAATCCTGCTCCTACAGATGGCTTTAACTCGCGAATCGTAATGGTAAAGCCTTTAGGTCTGCCGATTAAAGCTGGATCATCCGAAAGAGAATATTGTGTTTTTGCCATACAAACCGGCAAATGAGCCCAGCCGTTTTCCTCAATGGCAGCCAGCTGCTTTCTTGCTTTGGATGTGAGCGTGACCCCATCTGCCCCGTAAACCACTTTGGCCACTTTAGATAACTTTTCTTCGATGGAATCGTTCGCTTCATACAAATAGGTAAAGTTGTTCTTTTTCTTTTCAATGAGTTCCGCTAGTTCCTCTGCAAGAGCTGTCCCGCCTTCGCCTCCTTCTTCCCATACATTCACGGCTTTAACTGGATGGCCATGTTTGCCGCACCAATCTTCTATCGCTTGAATCTCTTCTTTTGTATCCGTAATAAAACGGTTTACCGCGACAATATATGGAAGACCAAAAGCTTGCACGGTTTCAATATGCTTTTCTAAATTATGTATACCTTCTAATACGGCGTGTGCATTCTCTTCTTTGAGTTCGGTTTTCTTCATTCCGCCATGCATCTTTAATGCTCTCACTGTCGCCACAATGACAACTGCACCAGGTTTGAAATCACCAGCTCTTGTTTTAATGTGAAGGAACTTTTCTGCTCCAAGATCTGCTCCAAATCCAGCTTCTGTTACGACATAATCAGCTAATTTTGCTGCCATTTTGGTTGCAATTAAACTATTGCATCCATGTGCAATATTGGCAAAAGGACCGCCATGGACAAGTGCTGGGGTTCCTTCAATCGTTTGAACCAGGTTCGGCTTGAGTGCGTCTTTTAAAAGTAACGTCAGGACACCTTCATATCCAAGTGCTCCCACTGTGACTGGCTCGCCTTCTTGATTATAGGCAACAACAATAGAAGAAAGACGTTTTTTTAAGTCAGATAAGTCTTCTGCTAAACAGAGGATCGCCATCATTTCGGAAGCAACTGTAATGTCAAATCCGTCTTCTCTAGGATACCCATTTAACTGACCGCCAAGTCCGACAACGACTTGTCTTAATGCACGATCGTTTAAATCAAGCACTCGCTTCCATACAATGCGGCGCGTGTCGATGCCGAGTTCATTTCCGTGATGGATATGGTTATCAATAAAAGCAGATAAGGCGTTATGTGCAGATGTAATGGCATGAAAATCTCCTGTGAAATGAAGATTGATTTCTTCCATTGGCAGCACCTGTGAATATCCTCCGCCCGCTGCCCCGCCTTTAATCCCCATTGTAGGACCTAATGATGGCTCACGCATCGCAATGATCGCTTTTTTGCCAATTTTTTCGAAGGCTTGACCAAGGCCGACTGTTACCGTGGATTTCCCCTCACCTGCTGGCGTTGGGTTGATGGAAGTGACAAGAATCACGTGTCCTTCTTTTTGTTCCTTTAAACGGTCAAAAATAGTCAAAGATATTTTCGCTTTTGTGAAACCATAGCATTCTAATTCTTCGTCATGTAGTTGCAGCTTTGCTGCGATGTCTTGAATTGGTCTTAGCTTAGCCTTTTGGGCAATGTCAATATCTGATAAATGCTTTGTGATCATAACAAAACGGCCTCCTTTTTTTACAGAAACAGCATTCTTTTTTGCTCTATTTTTCATTGTAACATAATTGAAACATTGAAATATCGCCAGAAAGTTCCTATAATGAAGTGAAATTAGCTTTGGTTCAGGGGGTGGCGAGTTGCCTATTAACATACCAGTTCATCTGCCGGCAAAACAAATACTAGAGAGCGAAAATATTTTCGTCATGGATGAGACAAGGGCATTCAAGCAAGATATCCGTCCTTTGAATATCGTGATCTTAAATTTAATGCCAAAAAAAATACAAACTGAAACGCAGCTGCTGAGAATGCTCGGAAATTCTCCTTTACAAGTGTACTTTACGTTTTTGATTCCAAGTACACATACACCGAAGAATACGTCGAGAGAGCATCTAGATGAATTTTATACGACCTTTGAATCGATTCGCCATAAAAAATTTGATGGAATGATCATCACTGGCGCACCAATTGAGCACTTACCTTTTGAAGAAGTTTCTTATTGGAAAGAGCTGCAGGACATTTTGGACTGGAGTAAAACCAATGTGACATCTACCCTTCATATTTGCTGGGGTGCACAGGCAGGTTTATATCACCATTACGGGATTGAAAAAATCAAGCTTCCCGAGAAAAAATTTGGCGTATTTGAGCATATTGTGAAAGAGAAAAAAGAAAGATTAGTCAGAGGTTTTGATGAAGTATACTATGTCCCACATTCTAGGCATACAGATATTAATACAGAACAATTAAAAAACACGCCGAATTTGAAAGTCTTGAGTATGTCTGAAGAAGCAGGTGTTTGTTTAATTGTTTCAGATGATGATAAACAAGTATTTTTAACTGGACACCCTGAGTATGATACAGATACATTGATGCAGGAATATGAAAGAGATTTGTTGAAAGATGATACAGTCCAAAAACCTGTCCACTATTTTATAGAAGATGGTGACACATTAATCCCAGTAAATCGCTGGAAAGCCCATGCAACCTTGTTGTTTATGAATTGGCTTAATTATTATGTTTATCAAGAAACACCATACGTTTGGGAATAAAATAGACTGTGGTCTGATGATAAATCGTCAAAATGTGTTAAAATACAAATGGCTCTGTCTTCCATTATCAATTGAATCTGTTTGTTTTTTAAAATTAGTTTAATTCTTTCGTAACGAATGATATGCTCTAACTGTTTATATGTTATCTTTATGTATATGTAGACCTATGAGATTAATAGTTTCGTACGAAGTTTTGTTGTTGTTGATTACATTTGAGGTGAATATTCTTGAATACCAATAAAAAAATATTAATCTTGACCGCAAATTATGGAAATGGACATATGCAGGTAGCAAAAACACTGTATGATGAATGCAAATCCCAAGGATTTGAACATGTTGTAGTTTCTAATTTGTATCAAGAATCGAATCCCATTGTGTCAGAAGTGACTCAATATTTATACTTGAAGAGCTTTTCCATTGGGAAACAATTTTATCGCTTGTTTTATTACGGTGTTGATAAAATTTACAATAAACGCAAATTTAACATTTATTTAAAGATGGGAAATAAGCGTCTCGATGAATTAATTCAGTTACACAATCCAGATATCATCATTATTACATTCCCGATGATTGTTGTACCAGAATATCGAAACAAAACAGGTAAAGTGATTCCGACTTTTAATGTCATGACCGATTTTTGTCTCCATAAGATTTGGGTACATGAAAACATCGACCGATACTATGTTGCAACCGATTATGTGAAACAGAAATTAGTGGAAATCGGCACACATCCAAGCGATGTCAAAGTGACAGGTATTCCTATTAGACCACAGTTTGAAGCCGACGTGCCAAAATCGATGATCTATAAAAAATATGGATTATCATCCGACAAAAAAGTACTTCTTATCATGGCCGGTGCTCACGGTGTACTAAAAAATGTGAAGGAATTATGTGAGGCGCTGCTTCTCGACAGTGAAGTACAAATTGTTGTTGTATGCGGAAAGAACGCCGCACTGAAACAATCGCTTAGCGTTCTTGAGCAGGCACACCCAGATCAATTGAAGGCGCTTGGATATGTGGAACAAATTGATGAATTGTTCAGAGTAACAGATTGTATGATTACAAAACCAGGCGGCATTACTTTAACAGAAGCAACTGCAATCGGTGTCCCAGTCATTCTTTACAAGCCTGTCCCTGGCCAAGAAAAAGAAAATGCTCTTTTCTTCGAGGATTATGGCGCTGCTATTGTCATTAACAGACATGAAGACATTTTAGAATCTGTGACCAACTTGCTGCAGGACGAAGAAAAATTAGAAACAATGAAACAAAACATGAAAAAACTGCACTTAAAACAATCTTCTCAAACCATTTTGGAAGATATCGTCGAGCAGTCAGATCTCATCATGAATAACAAAACATATGCTCGCGCATTATCATAAAAAGGTGTCCGTCATTGACGGACACCTTTTTCTTTACCCTTGATTTCCATTTGTTGTGTATACTTCTTCAAACGGCTGAACGACAACAAAGCCGCTTCCGCTAAACTTCATTTGAATGGACTCTCCGCTTCCCCTGCCAATAAAGGTTTTAAAGGAAACATCTGTCACAAATTCAGTTTTTAGATCCCCTGACCACGCAACAGTCGCATTCGGATCTGTATAAACAGAGTCACCAGGCTGAACAATGAGCGTCAGCGGCTCATAATGACTTGTGATTGCAACTAAGCCAGGCCCTTCTAATTTGACATTAAATAATCCGCCTGCAAGCATGCCTGATACCTTTTTCATCAATTTGATATCCCAGCGGACAGACGGTTCAAATGCGAGCAGGTCGTTTCCATTCACAAAAATAGATTCCCCTTGGGCCAAACGGAGAATTGAGATTTTTTTGCCTTGATCTGCCACATATAATTTCCCATCACCTGTCGCCTTCATTAGTGAGGTGCCTTCTCCCGAGAGCATTTTTTTGAACATCTTTGAGACGCCGTGCTCAAAAACACCCTCACGTTCAAATTTGATTTTCCCTCGATAGGAAACCATGGAACCTGTTTTTGCCCAAATGGTGTCAGTCAAATTAATTTCTAGAAGCCTTGATGTTTCAAGTTCAAAGACCCCTTCTCCCTTATCTTCTTGCTGCGTATTCTGAATAAATTCTTCAAGTGTATAACGATTCATGATTGCACCTCTTTCTGTATTTTTTTTATATACGGACAAGCTGCACGTTAGGTTCCGAAAAGGACGTTTTATTTTTCATTGTTATTCACCAAAAAAACAAAAAAATCAAACATTCTGCTCAAAATTTGGCTCGCCTGCTTGACGCGTTACTTTTGATGGTGTATAGTGGAACCATCATTTAACAACTGTAAAGTCGTTAGGTGATGAAAATTTTTTTTAGTATGCCCAAAAGGTGTGCTACAGTACTAGGAGGAAAAAGCAATATGCAAAACGGTAAAGTAAAATGGTTCAATAATGAAAAAGGTTTCGGCTTCATTGAAGTTGAAGGCGGAGACGATGTATTCGTTCACTTCACAGCTATCGAAGGTGACGGCTACAAGTCTTTAGAAGAAGGACAAGAAGTTTCTTTTGAAATCGTTGAAGGTAATCGTGGACCTCAAGCTGCAAACGTAACAAAACTTTAATCAACTAAATCAATGATGAAACGACAAAATAAAGAGAGGCATATGCCTCTCTTATTTGATTTTCAGCTGAATTTCAATGGCTAAAATATTTTGCTTCAGTCGTTGTTCAATTTCAGAAATATCTTTTTCGAGAAAAGGTCTTCCCTTCTTTGCTACATCTACTAGCTGCTCTAGATCGCTGTATACCTCTTGAAATGTTCGATGTAATACCGTTTCGAAATCCTTATTATTCATGCCGGCCTTCCCCTTTTCCTCTATTATCCGTCACTTAGTCAAAAAGTAACTCAACCAAAACTTTCTATAGTTATATCGGCTCATTTTTCAGAATATGTTCTTTTTTAACACATTCTATCCGTTTTTTTTCACGAGCGGATGTTTGAGTAAGGAAAACCGGGGCAGCCGCTTACTTTTTAAGCAGCGTCTGTCCGTATTCTTTTATTTTCTCTCCTACTGTGCATTGCTGAATACAAAAGGAGTGGGCGTATTTTTTGCCATATTCTTTTCGAAAGTGCTTCTTAATCAAGCAATCTGAACAATACGTGTCTTGGAGATCCGTCAATTCTTGTACTGCTGTTTTTTTATCCACATTATTCAGCTCCGTCTGCTTCTAATTTCAATTTACTTTCAATTGGGACGTCTGCAAGTATCTGCCTTGCAAGCTGATCCGCTTCTGCATTTTGTTTACGATCGATGACTTCATATGTTGGCGTAAGCCTCAGCTCCTTTAAAGCCGCTTCAATCCGGTCGAGCCATTTGTTATGTATATCATCATAACAAGGCCATTCTCCTTTTAATTGATTCATGACAACAAGTGAATCGCCTCTAATCGTGACAGAATTTCTGCTTGCCCCAAGGTCTTTCAAAGCTTTTACTGCCTCAAATAAAGCTGCATACTCCGCTTCATTATTGGTGATTCCTTGGAAGGACTGATTTTTTCTCAAACGATAAGCATCTTCTCCGAGCTTATAGTAGACGACAACCCCAAGGCCAGAGTCGCCTGTTTCTTTGTGAAAACTTGCATCAAAATAGACCTGAAGCTGATCAGGTTCAAGCTTTAGTTCTTCATTTAGCTTTTCAAGTTCTTTAATAGACCACATCGCCCCTTTTTCGTCTTCAAATGATAGGAGGGACTGTGGTTCTTTTTTATCGATATGTTTGGCTAAAAGCAAGGCCTCTTTTAGCTCCATCCAATCTTCTTGGAAAAAAGCAATGGACCCAATCGATTTCACTTTCATTGTATAGTGTGCTCTTAATTTCATTGATCACATCGCCTTCCCGTGCTTTTAAGGTAAACGTTCGTTATGCTATAATCAAAAAGTTACATTTTACAATGAGAAAGGAAGTTCATGTCACTTGTTTAATGAAGGTATTTGGATCTTATTTGCGATCATTAATTTTATCATTGTTCTTCTATTTTATAAAGGATTTGGCAAGATGGGCCTTTTCGTCTGGATTGGCTTTGCGACGGTTGCTGCAAATTTACAAGTGGTCAAAACCGTTGAATTGTTTGGCTTAACGGCAACACTTGGAAACATTTTATATGGCAGTGTGTTCTTTGCAACGGACGTATTGAATGAAAAATATGGACAAAATGAAGCGAGGAAAGCTGTCTGGATTGGCTTTGCCACCCTTTTAACGTTAACCGTTGTCATGCAGGAGGCTTTGCTTTTCCATCCCGCTCCATCCGACATTTCTCAAACATCGCTCGAAACGATATTTGGCTTTATGCCAAGGGTCGCACTTGGCAGTCTTGCTGCTTATATCATCAGTCAAATGTTAGATGTTTATGTATATTCGTTTATTCGCCGGATATTTCCTTCCGATGGTGCGCTCTGGGTGCGCAACGCTGGAAGTACGATGATCAGCCAGCTACTTGATACACTGATCTTCACAACCATTGCCTTTCTTGGCACCTATCCATTTCATGTATGGATCGAAATCTTCATCACGACTTATGTGATTAAATTTATCGTCGCCGCGATTGGGACACCATATGCGTATGCAGCGAAAAGAATGGTTCCGCTTGATGAAAGGGTGAAATAAATTGCCAGCTGAAATATACATTGATGGTGCTAGCGCAGGAAATCCAGGTCCTTCTGGTATCGGCATTTTCATTAAATATGATGGAAAGGCAGAATCTTTCTCGATTCCTCTCGGATCAATGAGCAATCACGAAGCAGAATTTTCCGCTCTCATTGAAGGGATGAAAATCTGCGTAGAAAAAGGACTGCGTTCCGTTTCGTTTCGAACAGATTCACAGGTAGTTGACCGTGCGGCCAATGCAGGATTTGCTAAAAATCCAGCCTTTCAGCCTTTTATAAAAGAGATGATCGAGCTTCAACGGCAGTTTGATTTATTTTTCATTAAGTGGATTCCAAGCAAGGAAAATCAAGTAGCTGATCAGCTCGCTAGAAAAGCGATTCACCTTTCTAAAGGATGAATCGCTTTTTTTCGGTTATGCTAATGTATGAGGTGATACTGATTGGATAAAGAGAATAAAGGTCGTGTCACAAGTGGGACAACCCCTCAAGGTGATGCGCAAACAAAAGATAAGCAGCCACTATCTCAGCTCGAAAATAGAGCGAAGAAAAGCAATACAAAAAGATGACCTTAGAGACCAGCTTAGCTGATCTCTAACAAAGGGCTAAAATGATTTTTATTTTAGTCCTTTGTCTTCTTTTCAGCGTGATAGAAAACCTTTGCAGTCTAGGAAGGGCGAGTACCGGAGCGGAGCGAATTTGACATTCGTGAGCACCGGAGCGCAGACCTGACAACGAATGCGAGGGTTTGTCTTTACGCTGAGAGATCGGCTTAGCTGATCTCTATTTTACTTAATCGATTCACCATCGGTTCAATTCCTTTGATTTGATGGTATCTCAGCATGGCAGCAGCCCGTTCTTGATTGATGTTCATCTTCGTCTCATCAATTGGACAGCTCAGCGGGACATCACATTTGATCTCTGCCAATAGACGGGAGAGCTTCAAATCTTCTAATCCTGCTTGCATTTTCTTTTGCTGTGCGGCAGTTAGTTCATGAACATTTTCTAATAATCCATCAATGGTTTGATATGTTTGAATAAATTTTAATGCTGTTTTTTCTCCGATTCCTTTCACGCCGGGGTAATTGTCACTTGAATCCCCCATAAGTGCTTTCATATCGATCAGCGCCTTTGGAGAGATGCCCATTTCCTCTTCAAATAAGGCTTTTGTATAATGTTTATAGTTCCCGATTCCTTTTTGCATCAAAGCAACAGTCACTTGTTCATTCAATATCTGCAGCAAATCTCTGTCGCCAGTTAGAACCGTCACACGTGCTTCATTCTGATAGACTGCTGCCAGCGTACCGATACAATCATCTGCCTCAAATCCCTTTAAACCAACGTTTACAATTCCTAGCTCCTCTGTCGCTTCTTTTGCTAAATCGAATTGCGGAATGAGCTCGACAGGTGCCTCTCCTCGATTTGCTTTATAATCTTGAAACAATTCATTTCGGTATGTTTGGCTTCCCATATCCCAGCAGCAAACAATATGAGTTGGCTCAAATGTCTGAACAGCAGTTAATAAATGCTTCAAATAGCCATTTACTCCATTCGTCGGGACGCCGTGATCATTTATCATAAAATTGCGATGGACAGCCGTTGCATAGAACGATCTGAACAGAAGCGCCATGCCATCAACAAGCAGTACGTGTTTATTCATTCTTATAAACTCCCTTTTTCAAAACAATACTCCTATTCTATCACAGAACATAGAATTCGACATAAAAAAGGCGCCCTCTTCTTTTGGAAAAGAAGTGGCACCTTTGGATTATTTTTGACCGTATTGCATTTTTTTCGATTCTGCTTCTGCGTAGGATGGCATCTCTTTTTGTTTCGGGTTACGCTCATCCTGCTTTTTTGCATGCTGCTTTTTTTCCATCATCATTCCCCTTTCTCTGTTCACTTGTTAAGATGACCAAAAAAGAGAAAGTTACTCTTTACTTCTGTTTTCGTTCGACATACTCCTTAACCATATCAATCGTAACATGCTTACGCAGCGGAACAATACCGCCTCGTGCAAGCTCATTCATCTTCGAAGTAATCGCATTGATATCGTCAGTTGTAAATGGTTCGTTTTGCTCACACTTGAAAACAGCAGTCTCTATTGCCTGCTCTCTTTTCTGCTCAAGCGCAAGAAACGACTTGATATGAGCATTCTGTTTTTGTGAATGTGCGGAAATCTCTTCATGTACGCTCGTCATTTTTTATCAACTGCTTTCTTTTTTATATAGTCTATCATGAATCAAATGGTTTTCAACTGATTCTTCCATTCATTTGTCTGCTTGTATACTTGTTCTATCATCGCCTGCTCTTTCGCATCTGTCGTCAAGCTCATGATAAATGTTTGTTTTTGTTCATTCAGCTGCTTGAACGCTTCTGTCTCATATCTTTCAGTAAAGGTCTTCACCATCATTTCGTATCTGCTCTGTAATTCTTCTTTTTCTTTATCTGCCCATTTCGTCGTTAACTGGAAAAGAACATCTCGAATCGCTTCAATAAACGCTGCCTTCCCGTTCTGTTCAAAGAAAGCTTTTGCTGATTTTTGCTTCTTTAAGAGCGGCTCAAACGGCGTTAGGTCCGCTTCCACTTCAATTTGTTTCAGCTCTGCATTTTTCTCATCTGGCGGCGACAGCCGGAGAGAAAAGTAAGGATCTTCTGCACACGCAGCCTGTAATCCTTTCTCCCACTCCTCTTTGAAATATTGAGTGATAAACGATTCCATTCGAATATCAAGCGCCTTTATCTCCTGTACAAATTCAAATTCATAATCCTTTAGCGCCTGTTCAAGCGCTTTTTTCAACTCCTGCCTGAAGTCCCCTTGAGATATTCCAGGATAAAAGGCTGTCTTTAACAGATCATTTGCATAAAGTGACAAGCGCTGAACAATGTGGTAAAGCTGTTCGTGTAAGTCCTTTTTCACACTTTCTGTCACTAGCTTAGATCGTTTAATATGGCTCATTTGATCAACGATCGCTTCATAGGATGTGTCTATCTTTTTCTTTTCCGCTTGCTTTTCATCTTCTGACTGATGCAGCGTCTCATGCAGCTTGTCGACTGTTCTACATAATGTACTCGCTTCAAAATACAGCAGCTCAATCGCATCTTTCGTTAATTCTTCCTCAATAAAATAGTCGAGCTGTGTTCTAAGCTGTGCATACTGGTTATAGGGCGACTGAACCTTTCCTTCGATCTCTTCCTTACTGGATACATGATAAAGGTTTGGCTGCCGGATGCCTTCTTTTGTGAGCTCATTTTTCACATAGTCAAAGACGGTTTCAAGCTCTGTTTGATCCTTTGCGAGGTCAGCTGCATTGATAATAAAAAACATTTTATCCATGCTAAATGAATCTTTTACAAGCCCGAGTTTACGTAAAAATGACCGGTCTGCTTTTGAGAAAGAATGCTGGTAGTAAGTTAAATAAAGAAGGGCATCAGCATCCTTCATATATTGAAAGGCAATCTCTGTATGACGTTTATTCATACTGCTGGCGCCTGGTGTATCAACAATCGTTAGTCCTTTATCTGTTAAAGGTGTACTTAAATACACCGTCACTTCCTTCACCACACAAGAAACAGCCTCTTCTGCCACATATGGCTTTAATTCTTGCAGGGTGACATTGTGCGGCGTTTGTTTTTGAATGGACTCACGGAACTTTTCATGAGCGTTTAAAAAATGTTCAACAATGATGCGGTGATCCTGTTCAAGCTCTCTTTTTTTCAGCGTTCGTTCGAGTTTGGCTTGAAACGTATCTCCCTTTTCTTCTGTTATAGAAAAACCGAGAATTTGATCGAGCTCTTCTAATATTTCCTGCTCGGTTTTGAACACCACTTTCACACTTTCATGCGGATGGTCTTCTGTCGGCCGCGTCAGCTTATTGATCGTGGCCGTCGTTGGTGTAGGAGATGATGGCAGCACCTTTCTCCCAACTAGGGCATTGGCAAACGACGATTTCCCTGAACTAAAAGCACCGAATAAGGCGAGTGTAAATTCCTTCGCTTGAAGCCGCTTTGTTCGTTGTTCAAAGGACTTTCTTTGAGACTGAAGCGCGTTTAATGGCATTAACATTTGAGAAAGCTGCTCAAACTGGTCAATCGACTGCGCTGTCGTAATATGCTGTGATTGACGCATTTGATCAAGCTCTGTCTGCTGCTGATTTTCTTTCTCGCTTTCTTCCGCATGAGTGGACGTATGATTCTGATTTAGCTCGTCATGCTGCATCCGATGTTTTTTCACATAAAACCAATCATCTGTGATCTGCTCATTTGTTCCGTTTTGCCATATATCCCATACATGCTCAATATCTCTTCTGATTTGATCATTTTTTTCCATGCTTTGCTCGAGCGCTTGGAGCTCCTGTGCTGCCTGGGCCCACTTATCTTGTTGCTTTCCCTTTTCATTCATGAGCTGGGTTTTCAGCGTCTCGGTCATTTGTTCAATCAATGGTATTGCTTTCTGTTTGGTCTGTCTTTTCAGTGCTTCACCAGCATCTTTTGCATATTGCAAAACGTATTCATTTGAAAATGTCGCACCATGATGGATGACGTTTTCAAGCAGTGATTCTTCCACAGGTGTTTCAAATGCCATCACTTGATTTAATAGCTCTTCACCAAGCTGATGTTTCTTGACTTCTTTTTTGAGCAGCTCAGCAATATGCCAGTCCACTTCAGCTTTCATTCTTGCTTTGACATCTGCTAAGAAATCGTTCGCCCGCTTTTCTTTTTCCTGCTCAGTTTTATTTTTAGCGAACAGCAGTCCTACCTTAAAGCCAGGTGCTTTCGATTCAATATAGTCACTTGCAAGCTCTCTCATTTTAAATGGGGTTAGGTTTGCATTTTTTAAAATATTCTCGACTTCAAAAGACACTTCGTCTTCTAACTGTTTTGCTCCATTTTCAATAAAGCTGCTTTTCGCTTCAAGTTCCTTGACTTCTCTTCTTTTTTCTTGAAGCAGTGAATCAAGATCCTCTTCTTGCAGCTCTTCTTTTAATGAGTCAATATGTTCTTTTAAAACATTCTCTATTTTCTGCTCGGTATAGGCGCGAAGTGATGCTTTCGGCAATGTTTGTAATTCTTGCAGTTTCTCGTTTAAACGAATCATTTCGTTTCTTGGATGCGACTCATCGGTTACAGATGTAAAGTATAGATGTTCTTCTTCAATGCCCTCTTTAAGAAGCATATCAACTACTTGATTTTTGTAGTCTTCAAACGCTGTCTCATGCTCATCATGTCGATCGACTTGATTTACGATGAAATAAAGATTTGGCACTTTCTCTTTAATGGAGCGAATGAAACGAATGTTTTCTTCTGAATGAACATGGTTGTAGTGCACGACATAAAAAAGAGCATCTGCTTGATGAAGAATAGACGCGGCAGATAAAAAATGGGTATGATCCGTTGAATCAATTCCAGGCGTATCAATCAGTGCCACCTTTTCTTCCAATCCTCTATAGTCACCGCTAATTTCCACCATTTCAATCTGTTCCCCGTCCTTACAAAAACGCTGAACTGCTTCTTTATCATAAGAACCGCTCATTTTTGCAAAACGGCCATCTGAGGTGTGAAGCTTTACTTCACTCTCCCCTTTCCTCACGACGACCAAGTTTGCACTTGTTGGAATCGGACTCGTTGGCAGGATGTGATCATGAAGCAGATGATTCACAAGTGATGACTTTCCAGCTGAATAGTGGCCGGTAAATGCGATATACACTTCTTCTTCTGCTTCCTTTTTGATAATCGATGCAAGTTTGGCTGCGCGTTCATGATCATCCCTTTTGAGAAGGCTTTGATATAAAGCACCTGTAGTTTGAACGAGCGAATCTCGAATAGACAAGTCTTCCATGACGATAAACCCCTTTGTTTTTAGAAAAGTCAGTTATGTATGTGATACCATTTTACACAAAATCAAGAGATTTTTCTTCTGATCTGAGGAAATAAAAAAAATCTGCTGCCCGATCAGTCGCAATTGACTGCGATCAGGAAGCAGATTTTTTAGAAACACCTTTTAATACGAAGCCAATTAATAGGCTGTATACACAGACCGTACCGAGTAAGAAGACCATTGTCATGTGATCACCGTCCATCCTTCGTGATTGAGAATGCTTATCATTAATGAAAGTGTATCACAATTGATAATGATTTTCAATATTAATTTAACAAATACTGATTGAGCGCTTTCTCTTCTGTTTGAATTCTCACAGCCATCATCCATGCATTTAAACATGTGAACAAAATGGCGGTAAAATAGGCATTAAATAAAAGCGGGATCAGCATAAGCTCAATCGCCACCACGACATAGTTAGGATGCTTTAACCAGCGATAAGGTCCTTTTTTCACCATCATCGCATTTGGTACAACTAAAATCTTTGTATTCCAATACGTTCCAAGAGAGCATAATGCCCAATATCGAATAACCTGTGTAGCCAGCAGGAAAACGAGCAACACAAGAAAATAGCGCGACGGCGGCCTGTTTAACCCCCATACCTCAACCATGAGTGAGAGAAAAAAGCCCGCATGCATAGCGACCATATAAGGATAATGACTTGCACCAAATTCAATGGCACCGATCGCTTTCACTTTCTTTTCATTTCTTTTAGCCACAAGCATTTCAATAAGACGCTGACACACGAAGAAACCAATGACGAGCCAAATAATCATGATAAGACCTCCTCCCATTTCATGAGCAGCAGCTCTGATGAAAATCCCGGACCAAGCGCTCCGCAAAGACCCATATCTCCCGCTTCAGCGGATTGATGTTCAAGATAATGCTTGATCACATACAAAACTGTGGCAGAGGACATATTTCCGTGTTGTCTGAGCACTTCTTTTGATGAAAAGAGCTGATCTTCTTGTAAGGATAGACTTTTAATATAGGCATCGATCACTTTTTTCCCTCCAGAATGGGCAAGAAAAACCGATAGATCTTCTGCCGAATACCCTTGCTGCTCTAAAAATTGATCGACTTGCTCTTTTAACCAGCCGGAAATAATGGAAGGAATGTCACGGGAGAAAATAACCCGAAAGCCGTCACTTGTAAATTCCCAGCCCATCACATCCTCAGACTCTTTCATTGTGACAGATTGTGTACCAATCACTTTAGGGACTGTTTTTAGATGGGTGTATTCTGATACACCTTTTTCTCCAGTTAAGAGTACCGCTGCTGTCCCGTCTCCGAACAAAGATGTACCGATTAAATTGCTTTTTGATTGATCTTGCGGCTGAAAGGTTAAACTGCACAGTTCGCAGGCGACAACCAGTACCTTCGCTTCTGGAAATGCCCTTATGTATTCGTAAGCCCGGGTCAACCCCGCCGCTCCGCCCCCGCATCCTAAGCCCCAGATCGGCACTCGTTTCGTATAAGGCGAAAAAGGGAGAACGTTCATCAGTTTTGCATCAAGGCTTGGTGTCGAAAGTCCGGTGCTTGAAATAAAAAACAATGCATCGATTTCTTCAAACGGAATCGGTTTTTTCAGGAATGCCTTCTCATGAAGACAGTGTATGACCGCTTCTTTTGCATGAGCCAATGCTTTTTCCAAATAGAGGTTGTTTTTCTCCTCAAAAGAGTGGTGCGTCTGATACCATTCAATTGGCTGCACAAACTGTCTGCTCTCGATTTCTCCATTTTGAAAAGCTCTGAGCAGCCGGTCGATATCTTTAAACGATCGTTTAAATTGGGATCTAGCAAAATCAGCCGCCTTTTTCTGATCCACATGATGTTGTGGCAGACTCGTTCCAACAGAAAGAATGTACGCCATCGGCTTCACCTCTTTTTTCGATTAATATCCCCTATCGAAAAAAGGATATACATGCCAAAACGTCACAATTCAGTCAAAATATTTTCCTTCGTCTAACTTTTTGTCTTGACGACAATTGATAAATATTGGATAATATAGGTGAAAACATGATGTAGTTTTCCTCCTTCACAGGTTCGTTCTAAGCCAAGCGAACCTGCTTTTTTTATGCAAAAAAACACTTCTAAAAGAGAAGTGTTCAGACCGTAGTAATTATAAAGGGTTTACGCTGGACATAGTGTTTTCCATGTCTAGTTAGCTAATTTTTTAAGATTTATGGCAGCGAGAGTAAGCATCGCTTGCATTGAAATTTTTTTAGTACACGAAGTTTCGCCCAACGCATACTATGCTTTTCTTTTGCATCCGCAAAGACGCGTTCTTTATTTCTCTCCGCTTTGCATAGTTGCTTTTATTAATTTCAGTGAGTCTTAGGTAGTTTACTTCATCTAGTCTTGCCAAATATGCGATGAATTTGCTTGGTATGATTTTGACTTTGTGTACAGTTATCTAGAAAAGAACTAGTTTTACAAACCTCTGAGCCGGACACATATTGTTTAAATCCTTCTCTAGTCGTTGTACGGTAAGAGAGAATTTGCCGATATCTTCTTTATTTTGTAGTGGTACGAGCTTTTCTCTATTGTTTTTTGAGATTAATCGCCTCTGTCTCCACTTTCCACATGAGCACCCTTTTTTCAATGAAATCGTCATGATACAACACTTTCATAAGGAATCTCCCTTTCGCTTCGAGTTAATGGTCACATCTGATGCTATCTTAGCGTATAAATATTAACGTTTCGATCATTATTCAGAATGATTTTATTTAAACATGAATGGATCACCTTTATTTGCTGATCAACACAAAGTAACAACCATAAATTTCTAATTCATTTGAATTTTCTATATAAAAAGGATTTTTTCCACTATATACATAATCAATATGTGTACCAAGAAAAACAGTGAAAAAAGAAAGAATCTACAACATGGTTCGGCTCAAAATTTAATTGACTGGAGTGATTGTAATGAAAAAGGTTTCCAAAAAAAAGACACCCTACAACATGATACTTCTCTCAAAGGTAATTGGTTTAGTGCTTCTTACACTGTTTCTCTTTTTTATCTGGGATATGTCTAAACCCCATTTGCAGGCGACAAATGGGCAAGCAAAAAATGTTGCCAGCAGTGACTTCCGTGACACAAGCATCAGTCTGAAAGCAAAAGATCAGTCTACAAGAACATTGGATACACATTTTAAGACCAATCCAAACCAACAGGCAACAAATAAAACGGTCTTTTTAACATTTGATGATGGTCCTTCTGCTACATCAAATCAGCTGTTAAATGTATTAAAAGCACATCACGTGAAGGCGACGTTCTTCATGCTTGGACCGCAAATCCAAGCACACCAATCAGCTGTGAAAAGACTTTATCAAGAAGGACATCAATTAGGTCTTCATGGCATGACGCATGATATAAACCTCTTTTATCAGAACAGCGAGTCTCCCGTTAATGAAATGAGAGAAGCTCAGCGTATTCTTGCCTCTGTTACAGGTGTCTACAGCCGTCTTGTAAGAACCCCCTATGGCAGTGTTCCAAATTTAACATATCATCAAAAAGTACGTTTAAACCAAAATGGCTTTATTTACTGGGACTGGACGATTGATAGCCTTGACTGGAGATATAAAAACTCACAATATGTTCCAGAGGTATTGAATCAATTGCAAATGTTTGAGAATAATAAACCATGGGAACCAAAAGTTATATTAATGCATGATCAACCCTCTACCACAAACTATTTAGACAGCCTGATTATACAGCTAAAAGCAAGGGGCTATACATTTGCAGTCATTAACGAAACAATGCCGCCGGTACAGCATTAATAGTGATAATCACAAAAAGCCCGTATCCAAAAGATGCGGGCTTTCAGCTTGTAGACAAACCCTTACACGCTCCTTCCTAGGATCAAAGGTTTTTTATCAAGCTAAAAAGAAGACAAAGAGCTAAAAAAAGGTCATTTTAGCTCTTTGTCCATAATCTGAATCCCTCTCCAAGAGAGGTGTTTACATAACAGATTGCTTAGGTTCTTCTACCAGGTCATGCTCGGCTTCTTTTTTAAAAGGAATCATGTGATAAATAATATGAAGCAAAATTGCGGTAAAGCTTCCGGCCACAATGCCGTTACTTGTTAATAATTTCATCGAATCTGGCAGATGCTCAAACATTTGCGGTACGACGGTAACACCTAAGCCGATTCCCACGGAGCAAGCAACGATCAGCAAGTTCTCCTGCTTTGCAAAATCCACGCGTGAGAGCATTTTAATACCGTATGCAATGACCATACCAAACATGGCAACCATTGCACCGCCAAGAACCGATTTTGGAATAATCGTCGTAAAGGCAGCGATTTTAGGAAAAAGACCAAATAACATGAGCAATGCCCCTGTTACGACAATAACTTGGTTTTTCTTGACGCCAGTTAGCTGGATCAATCCAACGTTTTGTGAGTAGGCTGTGTACGGAAAAGCATTGAAGATTCCACCTAATAACACAGCAATCCCCTCTGCCCGATAGCCTTTAGCCAAATCTTTTTCTTTTAATGAACGGTTTGTTAAATCACCTAGTGCGAAATAAACGCCTGTTGATTCAACTAATGACACAATCGCAACTAACGTCATGGTCATGATCGGTGCAAATTCAAAGGTCGGCATGCCAAAATAAAATGGCTCAATCATGCGGAAAACCTGGGCGTTTGCCACCTCAGCTGTTTCCACTTTCCCCATAAACGCAGCAACTGCTGTCCCAAGGAGGATACCGATTAAAATGGCGATCGCCTTCATAAACCCTTTCGTGAATCGATAGAGCAGTACAATGATAAATAGTACAAGGAAAGCGAGCCCTAGATTTTCAAAAGAACCATAGTCCGCACTTCCTTCTCCTCCTGCCATATTGTTCATCGCTACAGGAATGAGGGTGATACCAATAATCGTGACGACAGAGCCTGTGACAACAGGCGGGAAAAATTTCACAAGCTTCCCAAAGAAAAAAGAAAGAAGAATGACAATACACCCAGAAGCGATAATACTGCCATAGATAGACGAAATTCCATACTTAGAGCCAATCGCAATCATTGGAGAAACCGCCGTAAATGTACAGCCTAATACAACAGGTAAACCGATTCCAAAGAAGCGGTTTTTCCATACTTGAAGCAATGTAGCAGCCCCGCACATGAAAATATCCGCAGAGATGAGGTAAGTCAGCTGTGCAGGCGTGAGCCCAAGCGCATCTCCAACAATGAGCGGTACAAGAACAGCACCTGCATACATTGCCAGTACATGCTGAATGCCCAGCGAGAGCGTTTTGACTTTTTTAGCGGCATTCATGATTGTACCTCCCGTACAAACGTGACTTTCCCTTCCTCAAGTGATTCAATACGTGCGAGGGACTCGACGCGGTAGCCCATTTGCACAAGCGCATTTCTTCCAGGCTGGAATGATTTTTCAATGACAATGCCAAATCCGGCTACTTTCGCCTTTGCCTGCTTTGCAATCGCTGCAAGTCCTTTCGCAGCTTCACCATTTGCTAAAAAATCATCAATGATTAACACACAATCGTTTTCACTCAGATGCGTATTTGAGACAGCAATCGTGCTTTCTACTTTTTTCGTAAAAGAGTACACACTGGCTGTTAACAGGTTATCCGTTAATGTGAGTGATTGACGTTTTCTTGCAAACACAACAGGGACTTGAAGAGCAAGCCCAGCCATCACAGCAGGTGCGATGCCTGAAGATTCGATTGTGATGATTTTTGTAATGCCATCATGCTTAAATAATCTAGCAAACTCTTGCCCAATCTCATGCATTAACACAGGATCAATTTGATGATTTAAAAAAGCATCTACCTTTAACACTTGATTTGACAGAACGATTCCTTCGTTCTCAATTTTTTGACGTAACAATTCCATCATTTTTCCCCCTAGCATATTGGCAAACATTCGATTTTTTGCATAAAAAAAGCATTGCTGCCCATGAGGAGCAAGCAATGCGAAAACGATCCACGGATCTTCAGCTCAGACAAGAGCTGTTTCATTTTGCTCACTCATAGTCGGACCGTATCGGTGTCCGGTAGAAACTTGCGTGCCATCATCACGCGATTATATGAGTGTTATAGTGTTCAAATTATAACAAGATTTCAGACGCTTGGAAAGCACTTTTCCAGAAAAATACCGAACTTAAATAATAGATCAGAACAAAATGTTCGTTTTTAGAATATTCAAGCATCAAAAAAGCACCCTTCTCATGAAAGGGTGCCCTTCTTTTATGATAAATACAGTTTCGTATATTTATCCGTTAAGTAGTCGATTAAATATTGAACATTTAATTCTTCGCCTGTTGCATCTTGAATGATTTCAGATGGCTTTTTCCGTTTTCCATGCTGATGAACATGTTCCGTCAGCCATTCTTTTATCGGTGCAAAAGACCCATTTTGAATTAGCTCATCAAAATTTGGTAAGTCTTTAATCATTTGTTGTTTTAATTGCGCCGCATACATATAACCAAGGGCATATGAAGGGAAATAGCCAAAACTTCCATCAGACCAGTGAACATCCTGCAAGATACCGAGTGCATCATTAGGAGGCGTAATGCCAAGATACGCTTGATATTTTTCATTCCAAAGTGCAGGTAGATCTTCAACTGCTACTTCTTCATTGAAAATCGCTTTCTCAATTTCATAGCGGATGATAATGTGAAGCGGATACGTCAGTTCATCGGCTTCAATTCGAATGTAAGTCGGCTTCGATTCATTCACTGCATGCACAAAGTCTTCTAAAGAAACATCTTTAAATTGCTCAGGAGATGCTTCTTGCAGCTTTTGATAATACGTTTTCCAGAAATCTTCGTGTCTGCCGATAAAGTTCTCAAAGAAAAGAGACTGTGATTCATGGATACCCATTGAAGTGCCATCACATAAAAGCGTTCCGCTCAGTGCTTCATCAATGTTTTGCTCATAAATCGCATGACCACATTCATGAATCGTGCCAAAGATCGCCATTCGAAAATCATGCTCATCATAACGGGTCGTCACACGCACGTCACCTCTGCTTAATGTCACTGCAAATGGATGGACGGTTGTATCAAGGCGGCCTGCGTCAAAGTCATATCCCAATTCTTTTAAGAAAAAGAGGCTCAATTCCTTTTGTTTATCAATCGGAAAGCTTTTCGATAAAAATGAAGTATCCGGCTTATTTGGTGAAGCTTCGATTTTTTTCACAAGAGGAACAATAGCGTCACGAAGTGCACCAAATTTTTGATCAAGCTGTTCAACCGTCATATCTGGCTCATAGTTATTGAGCAGCACATCATAAGGCGTTTTTTTCACGCCCCAATATTGGATGAAACGCTTGTTAAAGTCAATAAGCTGTTTTAAGTATGGTGCAAAGAGTGAAAAGTCTGATTTCTCCCTTGCTTCTACCCAAACATGCTCTGCTTTTGATTGCAAAATCGAGTATTCTTTAAATTCTTCTTTCGGAATTTTGCTGTTTTCATCATACTCTTTTTGTGATAATTCGAGCGCCTTTTGTGTATCTTTTGACAGCTCATTTCGATGTTTGTTTAATTCGTGAAGAAGATCTCTCATTTCGTCAGAAGTCTTCATATTAAAAATGTCACTTGATAATTGACCGATCGTTTCCGCTCTAAAATCCGCACTTTTTTTAGGCGCTTGTGTTCTAGAGTCCCAATAAAGTAAATGGAGCGCCTCTGTATAATGGGCGATTTTCCCTAGTAATTGATAAAACGCTTTCTCAGTTGCTTCAAGACTCATGCGTTTGTTCCCCCTATCAATAATATGTATGTACGTTTCAAGGCTACTTCAATGAATGTTCTTTTGTCAATGAAAAAGGAGGACACACAGCGGTATCCTCCTCCTTTACAAGTTTTCAGCTATTTAAGATGTAATGATGGGCTTTACTGGCAGGACGGATTCAATTTTACTTTGAAGCGCCGTATCTTCCTTACGATCAAAATATATATGAATGCTTCCTGCGTCTTGGCTTGTCCGGATCAGTCTTCCGATCCCTTGGCGTAAGCGAAGCAGCATATACGGAAGGTCAACTTCAGCATGTGCATCCTTTGCTTCATTTCTTTTCGCTTCAAATACCGGATCATGCGGCGGATAAGGAAGTCCCCAGATGATCACATTCGTTAATGATTCACCTGGAATATCAAGCCCTTCCCACAGATGAACAGAGCTTAACACAGACGTCTCATCAGCTTGGAACTTTTGAACAATTGTGCTGATTTCCTCGTCTCCCTCAAAATATACGTCAAACGGCAGTGATTCATTTGCTGCTTCCAGCTGTTTTCTAAAGAAATGGAGTTCATCAAATGAAGGGAATAGAATCAGAGATCGTCCTCCATTTTCTTTCAGCTGAGTGATCACTTGCTGTGCTTTTGCCTCTTGCTCAGCGATCTGCTGAATTCCATGGAAATAAATCTTCATTTGTTCATCGTAATCATACGGCGAAGCGACACTCATTGATAAGTAATCTTTAATCCCAAGACTTTCAGCTAAATAATCAAAGGATTGATTCTCAGACAATGTAGCGGAAGAGAAAATATATGGTCTTTTTTGCGAGAAAACTTTTTCGCCAAGTACCTCTGCAACCGTCTTCGGCATCACAACAAATGTTGTATCTAATTCCTGTTTTTCCAGCCAGCTAATGGCATTTTTTTGATAAAGCGATAGAGAATACGCCATTTGTTCAATGTATTCTTCCACAACAGATAATTCGTATTGATCGATCGTATACATTTCAGATTCAAACACGAGCGCTTCTCCGATTTTTTCAAGCAAGTCACACAATTCGCTTGCAGAACGCTTCACCTCATCGACACGCCCAATTTCAAGCCGGTGCGAGCCTTTGACTTCTTTGGCATGTGTTTTTAAGAGATAAAAGAACTCATCGTTTGTTGCAAGTGCATCTTCAACAAGCTCTGCAAATTCTTCGCGTATGTCGTTTTGCAAAAGACGCTCCAAAAATGTTTCAAGCGTTGATTGCTTCACTCGGTACGTTAAGGCTTTTTGTGCGGCAAACTCGAGAAGATGTCCTTCATCAAATACGACGGAGCTATGCTCAGGAAGCAGCGGAAGCTGTCCCTCACGTTTTCGGGATTCCTTCGTCCACACATGCTCCATGTAAAAATCATGTGAACAGATGATGAGATCTGTCGCTTTCCGGTAATGATCTCTTGATAAATTCAGACCGCAGCGATGGCGCATATCGCACGTCAGGCAGTCCTGAAATGAGTCATAGCCAATTCGTGACCATTCATCATTTGATAACTCTGGATACTCTTTTCGATCGCCATATGGATAAAAGGTTTGCATACCATGTGATTCATGAACAAATGAAGGCAGTGATTCATAAATATCGAGCCACTTTTCATCATCTTCACGCTGCATCGTTTTCTCTAGCTTCTTTAAGCATAAATATTGATCATGCGATTTACTTAATCTCGCATCTATTTGAATATCAAGGTGATTGGCAATTTTATAGATATCACCTTCTTGTTTAACGAGCTGTTCAATTAACGTTTCGTCTGCACATGCAATAATCGCAGGCTTCCCTGTATACCTTGCATATGTGACGGCAAATAATAGATAGACGATGGTTTTGCCTGTGCCTACCCCAGCTTCGGCAAACATCACACTTTTTTCTTTAAAGGCTCTTTCTAGCTGAAAAGCCATGAATATTTGTTCATCTCGAAGATCAAAGCCCTTTTCTGGCAAAATGTCATAAAACACATCACCAATCCAGTTGCCCAGTTCTTCGTAAAAATTGTGTTCTTTTGATAATGAAAAAGGCAAACGAGATGCTGTCACCTGCTTCAACCCCCAACTTTTGAATCATTCAGACATTCAATAGTACCATTTACGCTGGGGAAAAACAATCTTTTTTTATGAGCGCAGGCGATGTTGATAGCTTTCCTTCATTAAAAATGCATGCTCAGAACGTTCTATGTATGCCTGAGCCAGTGCCAAATCTTCGATGGCTGCCGTAAGCTGAGCAGATTGTCCACCTTCATGCCCTTCTATTTCTTGAGCAGTCGAAGCGAGTGCTTTTTGGATTAACTGAATTTGATCATAATGAATCATGACGACACCTCTTTTTTTAAAATCAAGTTCAGTTTATTCCGTCTCGCTTAGAGTTATACCTTTTCAGCACAAAAAAGCCGCACCTTCTTTCGGTGCGGCCATTTATTACGATTCAGTTGTTTGTTTTCTAGGCGGGCGTTTTCCCCAATATTGATAATAGTCTGTTTTGATAAAACCGTTAAACAGCTTTCTCTTTTTCGTCGCTTTTCTTCCGAAGCATTCTTCGAATTTTTCGTGTGACGTTAAGATGTATATGGACCAGGTATCTAGGTTCTTAAATGCTTCACCCATTCCTTGATACATTTTTTCAACTGCTGGTTTATCACTCAGTCGTTCACCGTAAGGAGGATTTCCGACAATCACACCATACTCTTCTTTTGTTTGAAAGTCTTTTACTTGCATTTGTTTAAACTCAATCAGTTCACTTAGTCCTGCTTCTTCTGCATTCATTTTTGCAATGTCTACCATACGATGGTCGATATCACTTGCAATAATGCGGAGCGGCTGGTCATAGTTTGCTTTTTCTTCTACTTCTACACGCGCTTTGTTCCATACGTCTTCGCCGATCCATTCCCATGATTCAGACGCAAAATCCCGGTTGAATCCCGGGGCAATGTTTTGTCCTATCATCGCTGCTTCAATGGCGATTGTTCCTGATCCGCAGAAAGGATCAACAAACGGACGGTCAGGTGTCCAGTTCGTTAATAGGACGAGCGCAGCTGCAAGCGTTTCTTTAATAGGTGCTCCGCCTTGATCCATGCGGTATCCACGTTTATGAAGACCTACACCAGATGTATCAAGAGTAAGCACAGCTTTATCTTTTAAAAGAGCAATCTCGATTTTATATTCAGGTCCCGTCTCTTCAAGCCATTCAGACTGAATATTGTAGGAGGATTTCAGCTTTTGGGCGATGGCTTTTTTGACGATGCGCTGGCAGTCCGGCACACTGGCAAGCTGAGATTTCACAGATTTCCCGATGACAGGAAACGTACTGTTTTTTGGTAAAAAAGCGGCCCAGTCAATCGCTTTCGTCCGTTCAAAAAGCTCATCAAATGTTTTTGCCGAAAATTCAGCAACTTGTACCTTGATCCGGTCTGCTGTACGCAGCCAAAGGTTTGCACGGCAAATCGCAAGAGCATCCCCCTTGAAAATCACTTTTCCATTGTCGACTGTGCAATCATAGCCAAGGTCTCTTACTTCTTTTGCAACAATTGCTTCAATCCCCATTGGAGCTGTTGCGATGAGTGTATAGGTTTTCATTAATTTATCACCTGTTTTCTCGTCCTTTTATGTATTCAAGATAAAAGCTCTCCATATGTTGAAATAGGAGAGCTTTGTTTCATCATGTTTATTATAACGGATATAACGTTCTGTAAGCCATGTTTTGTTCCATCGTACTGCAAACGGCAAATGCCTCGTACTCAGGTGGTAATCATCTATCTACAGAATTCTCTGTCCTTCTCTCCGTTTGGTTCCTTTGAGAAAGTTCCCCTACCAAGTTTGGGTTTCTCGCTCGAGGGGTTTACCGCGTTCCACTCTCACCATTTCTAGTGAGACTTCGTCACTGTGGCACTTTCAAGGATACTTTGCCATATCCTAAAGAGGACGTAGGCATTTTTCCTGCCGTCAGCCTTTCCCAGGCTGCCCTGGCTTATTTTTTCGCCAGGCACGAACACTACGGGCATCTCAGCACCGTGCGAGCATGGACTTTCCTCTGCAATGCCCTAAATAGCATTACAGCGATTACCCGAACGTTAATCAATAAGCGTTATTATAAACGACAATGACATCTGACACAAGCTTTTTCAGCAAGACTCAATCATAAAGTTTGCTGCCAAAAACGTGTTTCTCAAGGTTCGATAGTCTTTTTAAAATATCAAAGTTTGTTGTATTAGACTGTGCAGGCTGTCTTTTCCCTTGTTCAACAGCTTCTTCAAGCTGTTTTGACAAGTGGAGGTTTTCTTGTTGAAGTTTTTCGATTTCTTGGTTGAATGTCTCATAGTCTTTAATGACCATATCTAAAAATTTATCGACTTCTTCTTGTTTGTACCCTCTGACACCTGTTTTAAATTCTTTTTCTAAAATTTCTTTCGCAGAAAGCTTTACTTTATCAGCAAGCATCTTTTTCACCTCATATCGTGAATTCATAGTATATTTTTTCAGAAATACGTGACGTTGTCAAATTTTCTCTTGCTTTTAATCAAAAAACGGATCTTCCGCCTCAACCTGCGCTCTTAGATCATCCATTGTGATGTACATAATGGGGTAATCGGTATAGGCTTCTGCTTCTCTAATCATATACTTCGGCGATCCCTCATGCTCGGGATCATATAAGACGAGAAGTCCATCTGTTTTTTCAATAAAAAAGCGGTTCTTTTGTTTAAATTGTGCCGGACTTTCATACGGTCTATGCGTGACACTTTCTACAAAATCGGCCTGTGCAAGAATTCCTTCATACAATTCTTTGTTTTGCTCATTCCAGCGCTCTTCCTGTTCATAAAATGGCGTAATGACTGCAAGTTTTAACGCTGGATATTCCTCCTGAAGCTCAAACACCACTTCGGCTGTCCAGATTTCTGCGCCAAGCTGGCCTGATATGAGCACCCATTCCAGACCTTCTTCGATAAGGGCTGTCAGCCTTTTTTGAAGCTCCGCTTTTATGTATTGAAGTGCAGGCTCGTCTTGCTTGAATATCCCAAGCTCAAACGGCTTGTACCCTGTGACAGCAATAATTTTCATTTCTTCACCTGCTTTTAAAAAATGGGACTTATAAAAGTCCCATTCACTTTATCTGTTACAGCAAGGTCCACCGCAATTAAAGTGTTGATGTGTTGTCGGGTCCACCTGAGAAAACGTATGCGGGAAGTAGTGAACATGTTTGAAATTATGGTGGTGAACATTTGTCACATGCTGCGGGTGGATATGCGGCACAATTGTTGTTGACTCGCTGTGTGTACAGCAATGATTCGTCGGATGAACAATTGGCTGTGTAACATTCGGATGGCAATGATGATGATGATGGTACATGTAGCATTCCCCTCTCCTTTATTTTCTTACATTAACAATGTATGAATCAAGAGGTGTACATGTACTAATGCATTAACCTATTTTAAAAGTTGGCAAGAAAAATATCTTTATAGTTCGAAAACACAAAAGCGACCAAAATGACCACAAGAAAAAACAAGTAGAAAAGACCCTTATACATGCTATACGCTCCTCATTCAATATCTAACGTTATTTTACAGGATTCGCGGCCTTTCTACAATAAAAGTGCTAAACATTTTTTATTTTCGGCCGAGAGCCGAACGTTGTCATTTTTTGCGCTTTCCCGGGTAATAATATTTCATTGCCCAGCTTTTCTCAATAGCCGTTTTTTTCGTTTCTCAAGCTCTTCCGTGTCTCGCTCGCTTAACGACGAGAAAGATAATAAAGATTCGGTGATGGAAAGAGCTGACCTTGCATCTTTTTGGCGATGCTCTTTACACTTCGCAAGCTCTATACCTGCTTTTAATGCTAAATGGACATCACTTGATTCAAATAATGTTTCCCAAATTCGAACTGCTTCATCCCACTCGTTTAGCCGTTTATATTGTAAGGAGAGATCATAAGCCGCCTGATTGGCATGTTCAAAATCAGCACCTGTTAATTCCCGCAAATGCTTCGTAGCTTCCTGTACATCTCGATGCGCAAGATGCCACCTAGCCAGCGCGTATTTCTCATCGTGCTCCTTTACCGCATCCATAGATAGGATTTTTTTGGATAGATGGATGTAGAGGCTGATTAACGAAAGGACGTCTAATTCATTATGAGTCAAAATCCCTTCGATGAGCTTCGGATTTTGTTCCTTTAAAAAATGAAAATAGATCATCGGTGCCAAAAAACCTGGTGTGTCGCCTTCCCGGTGAACGTGCAGCTCTTCTTTTTCAACCACAGACAGCGCCATTCGTTCATATTTATGCTTCCACAATCGTCTTGAACCATGCAGAAGATCAAAGTGGCCAAACTCTGGAAGCGCAGGGATTTGATCTCGCAACAAAGTATGTCTCGTTTTCACTTGCGGCCAATCGAATGATTTTCCATTATATGTAACAAGCGATTCTACGTTCACTTCATCGAGAAAGCTTTTATAAAGAGCCGCTTCATTTCCCGGATTTGTGAGCAGGTGCTGTTTCACCACTACTTTGTCAGCAAAAACCCGCGCATGTCCAAGCAAGAAAATCATATTTCCCGTCCCGCCAGATAATCCTGTTGTTTCTGTATCAAAGAAAAACAGTTCATGCGGTTTGTAACCTTTAGCAGATAGTGAATGCTGGATGCCGCTTTTGTTCCAAGCCTCGATGATCTTTGGCAGTTCCGCAAACGAATAGAGTCCATGCTTGTCATCTAATGAATAGGTGACTTCTCGAATGAGACAAAAGGAATCCTCAAAGTGATATGGAGCTGCACCCAGTTGCTCCCATTCCTTTAAAAATGGGATGTTATCAGCCGTCACAGGCTGGGGCTTTCCTTCCACTGCTTTTTGCCGTTTTTCGTTTGGCTGGTTGTGCGATAAGTGCTTCTTCATTCTATTTAATTTCCCTTTTAGTGACATGAGTAGCTCTCTTCCTCCTTCCCCTTAAAATACAGACATCAATTCAACAATGCTGCTTTTTCCGCTCACTTCTTTCATTTCCATGCCAATGCAGGATGGACAGCCGTTCTCACAGCGGCACCACTCTATCAGTTGAATGGCTGCACCTGCTATTTCATCGAAACGAGCTTGGACCTCTTTGCTTAAGCCAATTCCGCCAGGGTAGTGGTCATATAAAAAGACTGTCGGTTTACCGGTATGTGCCGCTTTAATTTGTGAAACAACATGAATATCTGAACGGTCACACATCACAAAGGCTGGTACAATGTGCTGAAGAACATTTGCGATGCCGAGCAGCAGCTGTTCAAGTGTTTTCTCTTCAAATCTCCGCTCTGCTTCATGTAATTCAAACCAGGCCGCACTCGTATGAATTTCTTCTTCAGGTAAGTGAATCGGACCAGAGCCGATATTTTCACCAGTGCTGAGCCGAATTTTTTTAAAAATTGTTGGCATTGCGTTGACAGTGACATCACCGTAGTGAACAGATACCGCTTCTTTCTCTGTTGTCTGATCGATTTCAAGCACCTTGAGCTGAACAGCTAAATTAGCATCTGTATAGTATTCTACATCCACTTGTTTCACATAAGCCTTCAGATGCTCGTAATCTAGCTTTTCTACTTGATACTGAACCCCTTCATGTAAATAAATCGCTTCATCATGCAGCAGTGTCATCGCACTGAATCGATCCATCTCTCCAATAATTCGGACATTCGCTACATCTGATTGATCCACAATCACTACATTTTCCTGGCTCGCAGACCGCAGGCTGATGCCATGCGCTGGGAACGATTGATCTGACCAATAATACCGGTTCCCGCTAAAATGAAGAACTCCTTCTTCGTGTAAGTATTGCAAAATATCTTCTACTTCCATGTCGCCAAACTGTTCATCCGTCCGAAATGGCAGCTCGTAGGAAGCACATTTTAGATGATCCACTAAAATAATGAGATTTTCAGGATTGATTCTGGCTGCTTCAGGCGGTCTATTAAAGAAATATTCAGGGTGTCTGACAATATATTGATCAAGGGGTGAGGAGCTTGCCACCATGATAATAAGCGCCTCCTCATGACGCCTTCCAGCACGTCCTGCCTGCTGCCATGTACTCGCTACACTGCCAGGATACCCCGTCATAATGCATATCTTTAACTGACCTATATCTACCCCTAATTCTAGGGCGTTCGTGCTGACGACACCTAAAATGTCTCCTTCTCTTAACCCTTTTTCAATCACGCGCCGCTCTTTTGGCAAATACCCTCCACGATACCCGCGAATCGATTTTGGACCGATTTCCTTTTTCACAAGCTCTTGAATGTGACTTAAAATCACTTCTACTCGTACTCTGCTTCTAGCAAAAACGATCGTTTGAATTTTTTCTTTTAAAAATGTTTTAGCCAATTGGTTGACGACAGTGGCAGCGCTTTGTCTAATATTTAATGGTTTATTCACCACTGGCGGGTTATAAAACACAAAATTCTTTTTACCGCTAGGCGCTCCGTTTCGTTCAATAAGATGCACCTTGCTCCCTGTGAGCTGCTGCGCCAGCTCTTTTGGATTCGCAATCGTTGCTGAAGTGCAAATAAACACCGGATCACTTCCGTAAAATGCACAAATTCGCTTTAGCCTGCGAATCACATTAGCCACATGACTGCCAAACACACCTCGATATGTATGAAGCTCATCAATGACAATATACTTCAAATTCTCAAACAAGCTGACCCATTTCGTATGATGAGGCAAAATGGCTGAATGCAGCATATCTGGGTTTGTGATGACAATATGTCCTGCTTGTCTCACTCGCTGCCGAATGGCTGGTGAGGTGTCCCCGTCATATGTTTCACTATGAATCGGAACATCCATCTCGTGGATGATCTCGTTAAGTTCACTCTTTTGATCCTGCGCGAGCGCTTTTGTTGGGAATAAATAAAGAGAGCGGTTTGTCTGGTCTTCTGCAATCGACTGAAGAACAGGCAGATTGTAGCAAAGCGTTTTACCTGAAGCTGTTGGTGTAACAGTCACTACATGCTCACCATCCATTACTCGTTCAAAGGCTTCTTTTTGATGAATGTACAGTTCTTTCACGCCTCGTTTTTCAAGCGCCTTTTTTAGCCTGTCGTCCACTCTTTCAGGAACGGGAGAGGTCTGTGCAGGCTTTGCTTCAATTTCATGCCAATGCTCTACCTGTTCGTCTTTCTTTAATTCTTCTATCAGTTCGTTCATTGTTTTCTTTTTCATATTGCGTCCACCTCTCATTCTAGTGTACCGAATATTTGTTTGCATGACTAGGCGGCAATTTTTTGATGTTGGAGTTATGAGCAAATACTTTGAACTGTTGTAACAGTATCCATTACACTTCTATAGTGAAATGATTTTATCAAGGAAGAAGATGATCAGAGTGAAAAACGAATTTAAGCCTTTATTTGAACCATTTACGTTTCCTGGAGGTGCCTCTATTGATGGTAGGTTAGTGGTTGCTCCAATGACACACTTTGGTTCTCATGACGATGGCACCATTTCAAAAGACGAAATTGATTTCATTACAGCTAGATCAAGTGAAATGGGTATGGTGATTACAGCATGTGCGAACGTGACTCCAGATGGGAAGGCATTTGAAGGACAGCCTTCTATTGCAAGAGATGAAGATATCCCTGGCCTGAAAAAACTGGCTTCAGCAATCCAGGCAAAAGGAACAAAAGCCATTATCCAAATCCATCACGGCGGCTCTCAGGCTCTCCCTCATTTAGTTCCAAACGGTGATGTGGTTGCGCCAAGTGATGTGTTCAAAGATGGAAAACAAATTGCACGCGCTTTAAAAGAAGAGGAAATTACTCATATTATCGACTCCTTTAAAGAAGCGGCAAGACGAGCGATTCAAGCAGGGTTTGACGGCGTGGAAATTCACGGAGCAAACGGTTATTTATTACAGCAATTTTACTCACCACATAGCAATCAACGTACAGACCAATGGGGAGGAAATGAAGAAAAACGTCTAGCTTTCCCTATTGCTGTTGTAGATGCAGTCAAAGAGGCCATCAAAGAACATGCGGCTAAACCGTTTATCTTTGGATACCGGTTATCTCCTGAAGAACCTGAAACACCTGGTTTAACAATGACAGAGACGTTTACATTAGTGGATGTTCTCAAAACAAAAAACCTCGATTATTTGCATATCTCTTTAATGGAGATTGGCTCTAAAGCAAGACGAGGCGCAGATTCTAATAAAACACGTATGGAACTGCTAAAAGAACGCTGCGGCGAAACTCTTCCGCTTATTGGAGTAGGCAGCGTCATTACAGCTGAAGATGCTCTCCATGCTTACAATCAAGGGATTCCTCTTATTGCAGTCGCACGAGAGCTGATCGTCGACCCAGATTGGGCTAAAAAGATTAAAGAAGGCAGAGAACAAGAGATTGAAACCGTCATTAAACGCAGCCAAAAAGACAAGTATCTCATTCCAGAAGGATTGTGGTCTGTCATGGAAGCGAGTCAAGGCTGGGTTCCAATGGAGGATTAATATCCTCAATAAAAAAACTACCCTATTAACGGGTAGTTTTTTCTATTCATGAATTATTTCATTTTCACTGTAAAGAGCTTGGACATCTGCTTTTCTACAGAGCCTTTTGGTTCTTTATCAAGTCGTTCGACTAGGTCACCATTCATAATCACAATCGGTGTCACTGTACTTGATGCTTTCTCTTCAATCAGTTCTAAATCACACGTAATGAGAGGGTCACCGATTTTCACTTTATCCCCTTCTTTAATGTGCGCTTCAAATCCTTCACCATTTAACCCAACTGTTTCAAGTCCGATATGAATCAGAAGCTCAAGCCCCGAGAGTGTTCGAATGCCAATTGCATGTTTTGTATGGAAGAGCTGAATGATTTCACCCTCTACTGGTGACACAATCGTCCCACTTTTTGGTTTTACTGCTACGCCGTCTCCCATCATCTTTTGAGAAAAGACGGGATCTGGTACATCAGTCATATCCATTAACTCTCCATCAACTGGAGAATAAATGACTTCTTCCTTTACATCATCTTGGTTTTTTCCGAAACCGAATAATTTTTTCAGCAATGTCAATTTGCTCCCTTCAAGCTTTGCTTCCTAAATCTATTTAGTGTAAGAAACTTTACGCCTATACACCTTGCTTCATTCAACACTATTTAATCATAATTTTTTCCTCTCATCAATTGATAACCGCCTGAGCCCTTTCTGCATAGGCTGTAGATGAGAGGTGATTCGAATGAAACAAGATGGCGAAAACAAACATGAATTGCTGGCAAATGAAGATATGCTATATGAAGCGATTGAACAATTTTTTGCATCCTCCCCGTTTCACGAGATATTAAATAGTGCGGAGGCACTCATGACCACATCGCAATCACTTGCATCAATTACGACTGATGTGACAGAGGATGAACAGAATGTCTATATCGAGATTCAATTTCCAGACCATTTTGTCGAAGGTGACATTGCGTTAGAAGTAAAAGCCCAATATTTACACTTATCAGTGCAGGAAAAAATCAAAACGGATACGACTTCCTCGTATTCAAGCTTTACCAAAACCATTTTAATGCCGGCAAAAATAGATGAAACGAAAATGCAAAGTGTGTGGAAAGATCAATCGCTTTGTGTATCTGCGCCAAAGCAAACAACCCAATAGATCGATCTATTGGGTTTTAACTATGCTTTAAAAATGCTTGTAAATCCTTTCGCCAATGAGCCTACTTGATTCATTGTACTCATCATTTGACCAGCTGTATCAAACATTTTGTTAAAATCGTATTGCCCATTCGTCTTTTTGAATTGCGACAGCACACTTTTAAACTGAGAAGGCTGCTGTTTTTGCGGTCTTGGCAAAGGATATGGGTTCATAGGCTGCTGCATGGGCATCATACCTGGCGGCTGCATTTGGGGTGGATTCATCGCTTCAGGCGGCTGCATAGGCGGCACATTTTCTTGGTATCCATAAGGCGGCTGATAAACAGTAGATGGTGCCTGGTTCATTCCACCTTGATATGGCGGCATGAAATAGTCTGGAGGCTGCGGAGGCTGCTGCTGCATCTCTGAATACGGAAAAGGCCTTTGCTTGAATTGATTGAATTCATAAGGCTGCTGGTTTGAATAAGGGAACATCTATCTCGCTCCTCTCGCTCTCAACACATATTGATGTCACTCATATATTATGATCAAAAGCAGAAGATGTGCCTAAAGAAGTCATAAGAAAAACGCAGCATTATGTCTTTAGCTGCGCTGTTTGATTTCTTCTATTAAAAGGTTCAGTGTGTAAACCACTGACTCAACTAAATTTTTTACACGGGGTGCGTGCTGTTTGCCAAAATAAGATTGCAGGACAACCTCTTTACCATTTTCTTTTACGGCTTCAAGCTGTTCTTGGTGTAAATATCTAGGTTTGACCTGTTGAACAAAGGAGATAGCTGCGGTGAGCCACTCTTCCATTTTCTGATCAAATGTATTAACAGCCGGCTGAATATCCGTATAAAAATCATACGATGGGTACTCCTCTTCAGCCTTTCCCTTTTGGTACTGCTCATACGCTTTTTCGATCCATATTCTCAAGTTTTGTGTATGTTCAAGTAATGTTTGATTATCCAAAGTGTTCACCTCTATGAACCATCCTATCAAACGTTTACCTATTGCTCAAATAGAAAAGCTATCCGGCGTGATATGCCGGTCTTGCCGCCAGTTTATACTCGGCTGCATGAAGCTTCACTTCACAGTCCTTTACTTCTGATTCAAGCCGGTCAATGATTTGTTCTTGCTCTTCTATTGCTGCACGTTTTGTCTGATTCACAGCAAGAGACAGCTCTGCTTCCACCGCATCAATTTTTCGCTCGATTTCCTCTAACAACTGCATAATGGATTCTTTTGATACAAATTCGCTCATCATCAGATTCCTCCTTTATCGTCTCTCGTTACATTCTCTTTTCTTTCTCACCCTCCTTCACACATGACAAAACTAGAAGCAAATCGCCAATCTAAGTGTAGATAAGCGCTATTTCTTCCTTTTCGACAGATGCTTGTCCTTCTTTGTATGATTGCGTCCGATTGTGTAAATTCTAAGGACAAAAGGAGGTAGATTTCATGAAAAAGAAGCCAGCACCAAAAGAGCAAAATCCAAAAGGGAAAGAAAACAGTACAGATCAGCTTGATAAAAAGCTCGGCGGTCCTAATCGTCCATCTACGTAAAAAAAAGCAGGCACCCCCTGCTTTTTATTTATGCAAAAAATAGTGCTCTAATGAGAAAAGAAAACGAAGCTGTCTTTTTTTATGAAAATACCAGTCCGTCAGCTCAATCTGCTTTGGCAGCGGCTCTGCCTCAAATAAAGATGGACTCAATTTCTTTTGAAACCAATCTTCCCTTTGATCGTCTAATGAATGTGTCATCACCGGATAAACCGTCCGAAGAAAAGGTGTTGACCTTCTAGCGATCCCTAAAAACGGTTCAAAATCAAACCGAGACCCAGTATGCGGAACGGTATGCAAAAAATGATAAAAATCCGAAAACAAATCGGCTCGAAATAATAGTTTCGCTAGTTTTTTACCTAATGTAATGCGTTCCTTTACATTGGAAAACTTCCGTATGGTTAAGCCGTACAAATGCCCGTCCACCGTTGGAAAAACAACGGTTTGGAAATGTCCCCACTCGCTGAAAAGATATTGAATCGAGTGAAAAACATTCTTTTTCAGAAGAGGATTTTGTATAATAGGAGATTGTATAGTATATTGTTCATTTATGATGAGTGCATAAAGCAGACGCTCTGTGTCACGCTTTAGCCAAAAATGTTCCCACTCAGCGCTCATAAAACGAGACACGGAAAAATAAGGCAGCAGATGAAACAAAGGTTGACTGCATCTCTTAGACCATTCATACAAAAGAAGCTGAGGATAAGCATCCGAAAAGATCAGCCAATTCGCTCTTTCATATGCTGTGAAAAAAAGGTGCCCCTGCTGATCCGTTAAACCTGGATGGAAGAGTTCGCCCTTTAAATCTGTCATGGACCACCCTGCATTTCTTGAGACAAAGGAAGCGAGCAGCGACCATTTCATCTCTGGATGCCGGTCATAAAACCGCTTGTAAGCATTTGTCCTCGTCAGGTTGTCTTTATTTTTTGCTTTCGTTTCACGCAAAATTTGCTGAGTGATGATGTGCTCTTCTTGGGACAACATGGTGATCTCTCCAATACAAAATGCATTAAAAGGAGGCTGAAACTTGATGATTCGGTATCCAAACGGAAAATCGTATCAGCCCATTCAACAAATTGGGACAAAAAAAAGAATCAGCGGCGAATCCTCTTATAGTAACCGCGGGATGACGCTTGAGGCTGATTTAAATGAAACGAACCAATACTATTTGGTCAACGGGATCGCAGTCATTCATAAAAAGCCTACCCCAGTTCAAATTGTGAATGTGGATTATCCAAAAAGAAGTGCTGCTGTCATTAAAGAAGCCTATTTTAAACAATCCTCCACAACAGACTATAACGGGGTGTACAAAGGCCGCTATATCGATTTTGAAGCAAAGGAAACCAAAAGCACTACCTCGTTTCCGCTCAAAAATTTCCACGACCATCAAATTGAGCATATGAAACAGGTTGAAAAACAAGGCGGCATTTGTTTCGTTATTATATCCGCTTTTGGCTCCGTTTATTATTTGCCCGCTTCAGATCTCTTTTTCTTCTGGGAGCGGCAGAAGCAAAACGGCCGTAAATCCATTAGCAAAGACGAATTAATGGAAGCTGGCCACATAATGACACTTGGATATTCGCCAAGAATTGATTATATTAAAGTAGTGGAGACACTTCATTTTTCGGATGAAAGCAAGCAGCAATTACGTTCGAAAAAGGTTTAACACGAAAGGTTGAGATGTGATGTCTGATCAATTTACAAGTCGTGAGCAGCGACGTAAAGCAAGTCAAGAAAACAATAAGAAGCAAAAGAACAAAAAAGGCAAAAAGAAAGCAGGTCTATTTAAAAAAATATTTTTATCTTTACTCGTGATCGGTCTACTTTGTTTAGTTGCCGGAATCACAACTTTTGCCGTTTTTGCATCAAGCGCTCCTTCTATTGATGATAGTAAGCTTAAAACACCATACTCTTCAAAACTTTATGATAAAGACAAGAAAGTGTTTGCAGAAGTTGGTGCAGAAAAAAGAACGTATGTCTCGATAAAAGATATACCCGATGTTGTAAAAGACGCATTTATTGCGACTGAAGATGCACGTTTTTATAAGCACCACGGGATTGACCCAATCCGTATTGGCGGTGCCCTTGTAGCAAACGTTGAGGACGGCTTTGGCGCTGAAGGCGGAAGTACAATTACACAGCAGGTTGTGAAAAACTCCCTCCTGAGCAATCAAAAGACGTTAAAACGGAAAGTACAGGAAGTATGGCTCTCGATTCAGCTTGAGCAAAAATACTCTAAAGATGAAATTTTGGAAATGTATTTAAACCGTATTTTCTTCTCTCCTTATGCTTATGGTGTTGGGAAAGCAGCTGAACAATTTTTCGGAGTCACAGATTTAAATAAACTAACCGTTGCACAGGCTGCCACTCTTGCAGGTATGCCGCAGAGTCCTTCTGCCTATAACCCAGTGAAACACCCAGAGGCAGCGGAAAAACGCCGTAATATCGTTTTAAGCCTTATGAAAAAACAAGGCTATATTTCTGAAAAAGATTATGACGTTGCAAAAGCAACCCCTGTCAGCAAAACAGTTGTTTCAGCTAGTAAATATAAGAGCCAAAACTCTAGTAAGTACTCTGCCTACATTGAAGAAGTGATGGAAGAAGTACAGAAAAAAGCTAAAGTGGATGCATCAACCGATGGATTAAAAATCTATACATCACTTGATCGAAAAGCACAGGATCACCTAGATGATATCATCAATGGAGATTCAGTTGGATTTACGAAAGGTATGCAGGCGGGTGTCACCCTGCTTGATACGAAAAATGGTGAAATACGCGCCATTGGCGGTGGACGTGATGTACCAGCCGGCGGCTTTAACTATGCGACAGATGCAAAACGCCAGCCAGGGTCCACAATTAAACCGATCTTAGATTACGGCCCAGTCATTGAAAACAAAAAATGGTCAACATATCAGCAAATCGATGATGCACCATATACGTACTCAGATGGGACACCAATTAACAACTTTGATAGAAGACATTTAGGGAAAATGTCGATGAGAAGTGCTTTGGCACAATCACGTAACATCCCTGCACTCAAAGCATTCCAAGAAGCTGGTTCAGCGAATGCCGCGCAATTTGCGAATAATTTAGGCATGGACTTACCTTCTGATATTCCAGAATCTTATTCAATTGGTGGATTTGAAGATGGTGTGTCTTCATTAAAAATGGCTGGAGCATTTAGTGCATTCGGTAATAACGGATACTATAACGAACCGCACGCTGTCACATCTGTTGAATTTAATGACGGGACAAAGCTTGACCTTACGCCGGACTCGAAAGCAGCGATGAGTGATTACACAGCATTTATGATCACAGACATGCTGAAAACTGCTGTTCAATCTGGAACTGGTACACTTGCACAAGTACCGAACGTTCAAGTAGCTGGTAAAACCGGTACAACGAACTTCAGACAAGATGATATTAATAAATACAATATCCCTTCTGGCGGTGCGAAAGATTCTTGGTTTGTCGGTTATACGCCGCAATATACAGCAGCCGTATGGACTGGAATCGGTAATTCAAAAGATGCAGACGGTAAAATGTGGCTGACTGAATACGAGCAGCGTGTTGCCAAAATCGTCTTCCAGCGATTAATTTCTCAAATTGATGATGGAAGCGGCTCATTTGAAAAACCAGACAGTGTCGTCGAAGCTACGGTTGAAAAAGGTTCAGATCCAGCAAAATTAGCCGGACCGAATACACCAAGTGACAAGAAGACAACAGAATACTTTGTTAAAGGAACAGTTCCAACCAAAGTGTCTGACACATATGAGAAAAAAGAAGCCGATAAGCCTTCTGACTTAAAAGCGGTGTATGATGAAGAGAAAAAATCCATTACACTGACTTGGGGCTATTCTGACGACGCTGATGCTACATTTAATGTCAAGCAAGCGGTTGATAATGGCGGCTATAAAGAGATTCAAAACAGCTCTGCTAAAGAAGCGGTCATCTCTGATGTGAAGCCTGGCTCCACATATAAATTCCAAGTGACAGCCACTGTAGAGGATGTCACAAGTAAAGCGGCTTCTACCTTCCTCACCATTAAGGATGACGCTGATGAAGAAGAAAAAGCGGATGATGAGAATAAAGAAGAAGAAGAACCGCAGCAGCCTGACGACGAGCAGACAGACCAAACAGACGATAACAAAAATCAGCCCCCTGGCACTGATGAGCAAAAGCCTGATGACAAAAAAGATCAAGATAAGGATAAGGATAAAGACCAAGGCGGAAATACCGAAAACGGAAATAATGGTTCTTCAGATGATGGCTCAGACAGTACAAATGGGAACAGCAACTCACAAACTGATCATAAAGATAAAAAGAAAGATGATGCGAAAGCCAACTCTCAAAGTTCCAATTCGCCATCAAATTCTACTTCTCGTAAAGAAGATGAATAATGAAAAAGCACTTGCCATAGGAGGCAAGTGCTTTTTTTAACGCTGCTGTCTGATTTTCTTAAGTGCTTCATATTTTCCATACTGCTTTTTTAATTCCGTGTATAGCTCGTCCAATTGAATAAAGCAGTGATATTGAGTAGGTTTTAACAAAATGAACTCTAAACGTTCCGTCCAATTAATCGGAACAACAGGAAATGTCTCTTGCTTGATAAGTTCCCATTCAAAGGTTTGGACACTCTCCCCTTTGATCCAGTAAAACATCGCAATCATACTGACGATTCCTTGCAGCATATCATCTTCATCACAGCGAGATTTCCTTGTTTGGAAACGAGGAAGCATTTTTTCTTTTAATTCGTTCCACAGTTCGAACATGACAGGAACAAATTCTTCTGTTTCCTGCCATGGAAGCTCGTCTGTTAAAGGTTCCGAAGATAGATCATATGCGAGCGGGTTGGCTCTCAGTATATCTACTCGATCACCTTTAATCTCTACCTTTTTCTCTTTTAGCTTTTCGACATATGAGGTGAAAACAGCTGCCCCGCTCATGCGAGCTTCACCAGTCCTTTTTTCAGCCTCTTCTGCCCTTCCCTGCACATATCAAGAAGCGGACACGATTCGCACTGCGGCCGCTGCGCCTTACAATGATATCTCCCAAAAAAGATCAGGCGGTGATGCGTCACAGACCAATCTTCTTTTGGCACCTTTTTCATCAAGGTTTGCTCTACTTCAAGCACAGAATCCTTCCAGCGGCAGATGCCTAGACGCTTGCTGACTCGTTCTACATGTGTATCTACTGCTATTGCCGGTACTCCAAAAGCGACTGAAACGACGACATTTGCTGTTTTCCGGCCAACCCCAGGAAGCTTGACAAGCTCATCCCTGTCCTTTGGTACTTCACCGCCATATTCTTCAATCAGCATTTTGCTCAACTTTTGAATGTTTTTAGCCTTATTTCGATAAAGACCAATCGAGCGAATATCTTGCTGCAGTTCTTCAAGCGGTACACTTAAATAGTCTTCTGGTGTTTTATATTTTTGAAATAACGTTTTGGTGACTTTATTTACAAGCACGTCTGTACACTGAGCAGAGAGCGCAACAGCAATCACAAGCTCAAATGGATTGGCATGAACAAGCTCACACTCAGCCTCTGGAAACATATCTCCTATAATATCTAAACACTCATTGATTTGTTTTTTTGATAACATGCCTTCTCCTTTATTGGTTATTGTTCCAGCCAATTATAAAAAGGAACTTGTCGTTTATAAGTACCCGTCTCTTCTTTTGAAGGTGGCGTTTTCTGCTGAGAACGGAAATGCTGGCTATGCTCTTTTGCTTCTTCCGCTGTTTTCAGCCCTTTCTTTTTCCACTCAAATAAAATTCGATCAATATAACGGAAATTTAATTTCCCTGATAAAACGGCTTCTCTTAGCGCTAGCCGAATCATTTCAGCATCATGATGGTCTTGATCCATCCAGATCGAAAGTGTTTCTCCTTCAAGAGGAGACAGCGGTCTGCCGAATTCATCTTCAAATAAAGCATATAAAGATTTTTCTGCCTGCACATGTTGTTTTTGAGCTTCTTTCGCCTGTTTTGTTTCTAAAAAGTCATACAGCACGCCCCATAAAGGTTCTACTGAGTAACGGTCATGCTGAATACCAGACCTGTCTTCAAATGGCTGAATTGAGATAAATCCTTTTTGAATCAGATGCTGCACCATATACGCGCACTCTTCCGCTGATATGGTCATTCCATGAGAAAGCTCTTCAAATGTTTGAAAGAAAACACCTTGTTCTTCATTCATTTTAATCTTGAGCATGACCATCATCTGTGATTCATTCAGTCCTAACTGCTCATAATGAGCAATCAGCAAATTAGGCAAACTTGTCGCCCCCATTTGCTGCATATTTATAAATTGCTGCCTATTCATCGGATACACCTCTTCATTTTAAGTATATCACGTTTTATTTCACGTGCCTCCCTAAAAAGACGTTTGAAAAAGCCTCCATTTGTTGGAGGCTTTCACGTCTTAAGGGTATAAACGGTTTAATAATCTTGGGAAAGGAATGGTTTCACGCACATGCGGCGCTCCACTAATCCAAGCAACTGTACGTTCAAGTCCAAGACCAAAACCTGAATGCGGTACAGAACCGTATTGTCTTAATTCTGTATACCATTTGTAAGTTTCCTGATCAAGCCCATGTTCTTTCAATCTTGCTTCAAGAAGCTCTAAATCATGAACACGCTCAGAACCGCCAATAATCTCTCCGTAGCCTTCTGGTGCAATCAAGTCTGCACAAAGGACAACATCTTCACGATCTGGTGCTGGCTGCATATAGAACGGTTTTAATGATGTTGGGTAATGAGTGATAAACACTGGTTTATCATAGCTTTCGGCAATCGCTGTTTCGTGAGGCGCTCCGAAATCATCTCCCCATTCGATATCATCAAAGCCTTTTTCCTGCAAGAATTTAATCGCTTCATCGTAAGTGATGCGCGGGAATGGTGCTTTGATGTTTTCTAATTTCGCTGTATCACGACCTAGTGTATGCAGCTCCACTTTACAGTTTTCAAGTACACTTTGAACAACATGAGACACATAATTTTCTTGATACTCAAGGTTTTCATTGAATTCGACAAAAGCCATCTCAGGCTCGATCATCCAAAACTCAATTAAATGACGTTTTGTTTTAGATTTTTCTGCTCTAAATGTTGGGCCAAATGAGAATACTTTTCCGAGTGCCATTGCTGCAGCTTCCATGTAAAGCTGACCACTTTGAGAAAGGTACGCATCTTCATCAAAATATTTCGTAGCAAACAGTTCCGTTGTGCCCTCAGGTGCACTTCCAGTTAAAATTGGCGGATCTACTTTCACGAAACCTTCTTGATGGAAGTATTCATATGTAGCACGAATAATTTCGTTACGGATTTTCATAATGGCATGCTGTTTTTTAGAACGAAGCCATAAATGACGGTGATCCATTAAGAATTCTGTTCCATGCTCTTTCGGTGTAATTGGGTAATCTGTCGCTTCATGAATCACTTCAATGGATTTCACTTGTAATTCAAAACCTAGTGGTGAACGCTCATCTTTTGTCACTTGACCTGTCACATAGACAGATGTTTCTTGTGTGACTGATTTCGCAAGCTTAAAGACTTCCTCTTCCACTTCTGCTTTTACTACGACTCCTTGAATAAAGCCTGTCCCGTCACGCAACTGCAAAAATGCAATTTTTCCGCTTGAACGTTTATTGGCAATCCATGCGCCGATGGTTACTTCTTGATCGACGTGTTTGAACACTTGATTAATCGTTGTTTTCAACATAATTCCCTCCAAAGCCAGAAAGAAACTCACCTATTTGTCAGGTGTGAATCTTTTTTCATACATTTTATTATAACCGTTCTAAATCAGCATGGTCAACGCAAGACAGGAGAAACTACGGTGTTAAATTTTTTTCCACACGTCCTGTCGAAAAGTCGACATAGCTGAAGCTATATTGATTGTTCTCATTTAAGTACGTCACTTCCCAAAGGAGTACGTCACCTTCTCTCGCTAATTTGACTTCTTTTAGCTTAGAGACCGTGTTCTCCTTTTGAACGGCTTGTACTGCTTGATTCGAGGTAATGCCTTCTTTTGCTTTTTTTGCGATCACTTTTTCTTTTTTGCTGGCAGGAACCCAAACGTAGGTCGTTTCATTCTGTTTGTTTTTCCCTTCAACAATAAATTGCTTTTCTTTCCCGACAAAGGTTTCCACTTGCTCCACTTGTACGATGTTTGCTTGTTCTTTTGCTCGTTCGATCGCTGCTTCATGCCCTTGTTCTCTTTGTCCCATGGCAATTTGATAAATCCACGTAAAGCTGATGATGCCAATGAGCAGAACGAGAGCCACTACAGATGAAATAATCCAGACTATTTTTTTCATGTCAAGCTTCCCCTATGTGCGATATATCGTAAATACCGCTTGATTTTGGTCTTCTTGATCTAATGCTAATCCAAACATGAGATCTTCTCTTTTAAGCGTTCTGTTCAATACATCAACGATTTTGTACAGGTCTTCTGAATGCTTAATTTGAACAGTTGAAAGTACCTCTATTTTACTTTCCACTTCTAATTCCTCCTCGGTACGTAAATATTGTTAGTCATACTTTTCTGCACGGGAACCGATACTATTTTTACAACGGAACACAAAAAACCGTTACGATAAATTAACTCCAAACCCACACCAGCTAAAGGCCGCTTATGACAGCGGCTTTTCGTTGTTAAGGTTTTCTATATACGCCTCAAGTGACTCTTTTGACATCTCGTGAACTGGCGCATGAGGGAGTGATTCTAAAAATAGTTTTCCATATGAAGCGGTTTTCACTCGGCGGTCTAAAATCAGCAATGTGCCAATGTCTTTTTCAGAGCGCAGCAAGCGTCCAGCTCCTTGCTTAAAGGTTAACACAGCTTCTGGTAAAGCGACGGCTTTAAATGGATTCTTCCCTTGTTTTTTAGCTGCATCACATTTTGCTTCAATGAGCGGAGAATCAGGCGGCCGGAACGGAAGACGTGCCATGATGACTGTAGTCAGCTCTGAGCCTGGAAAATCAACACCTTCCCAAAAGCTACCCGTACCAAGTAAAATAGCTTGTTTTGCTAATTTGAACATTTTCGTTAATTTTACGGGGCTTCCGCCTGTCAGACCTTGAGCAAAAAGGGCGGACTGCATCCCTTCTGTTTTTAGCTCTTCATAGACTGCTTTTAACATCTCATGTGAATTAAACAAAACCAATATTTTTGCATGCTGCTGCTTTTCCATAATCTTAATATATTGCGCAGCTTGCTTTACATAATCTCGTTCATCACGATTTGTAATCGGCGGCATGTCTGCCGGAACAATGACCTTGAGCTGTTTTTCAAGTTCGAAAGGTGAATCAATTTGCACAAGATGAGGGTAAAAATCTTGCAGGCCAAACCGTTCCAAGCAATAATCAAAGCGGTGATTGATCGTAAGCGTCCCTGATGTAAGGACGACACTCTTTTTGTTCATAAAGAAACGATCAGCCAAAAGCTCCCCAGTATCTAACGGCTGTGCATGCATAAAGACAGCGTTTTTGGCGCCCTTTGCATCAATTTCAATCCAAACCGTTTCATCGTTTTTCGGTTCAAAGATAAACCGGTAAAGCGTACTGCAAAAAGTATGCATAAACGACATGACTTGGTCGTATTCCTCTGCTTCAAAGGCAAAGTGTTCTGTCAGCTGTTCACTTTTTTGAAGAAGCTCGTTTTTTTGCTGCTCATACAGCTTCTCACAAGCAATTAACAAGGAACAAAGTTTACTTGCCGTTTCTTTAATCCGTTTCCACTGAGCATGCTTTGAATGATGACGTACTCTATGAATGAGACGATTGATGTCAGCTTTTGGTTTTGTCCTTTTCACAAATGAATGAACGGTGCTAAAGAAAGCATCACTTTCCATTTGAAGCTGATTCAGATACTCATCCATTTCAATAAATGTGTCCGTCTGTAACCCTGCATGATGAAATCTCTTTTTCAGTTTCTTTAACAGTCCGCCTTGCAAGGAGCCAAGCTGCGTTAATTTCGCATGAAGCTGGATATAAGACGCACTATCCCCTAGTGTTTCATTGGCTGTTTTCTCAAATTGATGGGCTTCGTCTATCACATATACGTCAGCATGCTGAAAGATAGACGATGCCTCCGTTTGTGATAAAAGCAGACGATGATTCGTTAAAATTAAATCAGCTGTTTTTGCTCTTTTTTTGGCGCGCTCATAAAAGCAATACTCTTTAAAACGGCGCTTTTTTGATGTAAACGGCATATGTACACAGGAAATGCGGTCTTTTATATTGGCGGCTCCTGACGGTAAATTCAGTTCAGATAAATCACCTGTTTCCGTTACAAGGAGCCACATTAAAATTTGCGCCTTCGTTAAGACCACATCATAGTTATCATCTTCCTCATGAAGCACATGCTCAAACTTATCTAAACAAATATAATGCGCGCGGCCTTTAAAGACACAGGCAGCAGGCTCAAACGGGAGCAGTTGATTCAACATCGGCACATCGCGCTGAAACATTTGCTGCTGCAACAGGATGGAATAAGTACTAATAATGACAGGTTTTCCTGATTTCCTCGCTTCTAGAGCGGCTGGGATGAGGTAAGCGAGCGTTTTCCCAATACCTGGTGCCGCTTCAATTAATGCATAGGCTCGTTCATGAAACACGTCTCTCACTTTATTCATCATCGTAAGCTGGCCTTCTCTTACCTCATAGCCTTCTACCGTTTGCGGAAGTTTCTTTTTGATCTCCTCAAACAGCTTTTCATCATCTTCACCTACTGAATGTGTCGCCCTACTGATAGGATTGGTGACATCTTTTACAGCAAAAGAGCCGACTTCCACCAAAGAATCTTCCAGGCTGGCTTGGCTCGTTTCAAGCTGCTTAATTAAGAGCCCTATATCACTTAGGAGATAAGAAGATAATCTGCGCAGCTGCTTCAGCACATTTTGCGGTGTATGTTTTAATTGATGTAATAAAGTTAAAAATAACATGGCAGTAACTTCCGCATCACTATCCGCCCTATGCGGGTGGTCATGTGGAAGCATGAGCTCTTCACTTAATTCAGTGAGCTTATAACCTTCAAGCTCAGGATAAAGAATTCTAGAAATCTCAACTGTATCAATTGCTAGCACATCCAGCTCATTTTTCCCGCATGCTTTTAGTTCATCATTTAAAAAATTCAAATCAAAATGAACATTGTGCGCAACAAAATAAGCACCCTGTATGAGGTCATACACCTCTTGGGCAATGTCCTCAAAAAACACCGCATCGTCAACCATGTGCTGCTGAATGCCTGTCAGCTGTTCAATAAATCCAGGGATTGCTTTTCCCGGGTTCACATATTTTGAATACCGTTCGACAATTTGTCCATTTTCAATGACCACCGCAGCTATTTGAATGATTTTATCACCTTTTTTAGGTGAATTCCCGGTGGTTTCAATATCAACGACAACAAACCTTTGATCGGTCATAAAATGGACACCTCAATTCCTCGTTTCACCCTGAAGTGAAACACGCTCTGGACAAAATAGATGAAACAGAACAGCTTCTCTTCCTGAAACTGTTCTGTTTCTACGGAGCTTGCGTTATAAAATCGTTCTCGCAGGCTCTTGCCCAATCATTTGCTCAATTTGATTTTGTTTATTTAACACGACCACTTTTGGTGTATGTGTCTTTGCTTCTTCTTCTGACAGCATCCCATAAGCGATAATAATGACTTCATCCCCTGGCTGAACCAATCTCGCCGCCGCCCCATTTAGACAAATGACACCGCTCTTTCTTTCGCCAGGAATAATATATGTTTCAAGTCTCGCGCCATTATGATTATTGACAATTTGTACTTTCTCATTTGCCATCATACCTGCCGCATCAAGTAAATCTTCGTCAATTGTAATACTTCCTACATAATGTAAGTTTGCTTCTGTTACCGTCGCTTTATGAAGCTTAGATGTCATAAAGGTTCTATACATGTTTTTCACCGCTTTCAGGAACATGGAAAATCACATTATCAATCAGTCTTGCCCGTGAAAATTTCACCGCAATTGCCATAATGACTTGACCTGCTAACTGCTCAAGCGGCTCAAGTTCTGGATATGAGTAGATCTCAATATAATCAATTTCCCCGCTCGTCTGAACAAGTTCCTCTTCAATCAGCTGATACACACGGCTGACATCACGTTCACCTTTTTCAACAGCTGACCGTCCTTTTGTTAAAGCGCGGTATAAAGCAGGTGCTTCTTGTCTTTCTTTTTCTGACAAGTACACATTCCTTGAGCTTTTCGCTAAACCGTCTTCTTCTCTGACTGTTGGTACAGATACAAGGTGAAGATCAAAGAAGAAATCCTTGATCATCGCGTCAATCACAGCGACTTGCTGTGCATCCTTTAGACCAAAGTAGACATTTGTTGGTGACACAAGATGAAACAGCTTTGTAAGCACAGTGACAACGCCGTCAAAATGTCCTGGACGTTTTTTTCCGCATAACACATCCGTCCGCTTTTGAACCGTCATCGTAATAGATGGTTCGTTTTGGTACATTTCCTTCACATCAGGTGTAAATAAAATGTCCACTCCTGCTGCTTCTGCAAGACGCTGGTCTCTTTCCATATCCCTTGGATAGGATTCAAAGTCTTCATTTGGTCCAAATTGCAAAGGATTGACAAAAATACTCATCACGACAATGTCATTTTGTCCTCTTGCCTCCTTCGCAAGCGTCAGATGTCCTTCATGAAGAAAGCCCATCGTCGGAACAAAACCGATGGAATGCTGCTTTTCTTGATGCTGCTTGATTAATTCTTTTAGCTCGTGAATATGGGTGACAACGTTCATTTTTTGATTCCCCCATATAAGCCATCAAGGACTTCTTCTTTGATATGAAACGTGTGCATGTCCTCTGGAAATGTGCGTGCTTTTACTTCTTTTGTATATTGAATGAGCGCTTCTTCTAAAACAGTATCAATTTGCGCGTATTGTTTCACAAACTTAGGTGTTCTAGACACCCCGTATCCAACCACATCATGGTAAACGAGAACTTGTCCGTCTGCCTCAGCTCCTGCACCAATTCCGATCACAGGAATCTTCAGCATATCGGTAATTCGTTTTGTCAGTTCGCCAGGTACGCATTCCAGCACAAGTGCGATTGCACCAGCTTCCTCACATTTCAAGCTGTCTTCAATCAATTTTTGAGCACTTTCGTGGTCTTTTCCTTGCACCTTATACCCGCCAAGTACACCAACAGATTGAGGTGTGAGGCCTAAATGACTGACGACAGGAATGCCGCCTCTTGTTAGAGCTTGAATGGATTCAAATACTCCATCTCCGCCTTCTAGCTTTAAGGCATCGGCACCGCTTTCTTGCATGATGCGTGCTGCATTTTTCATTGTTTCTTCTAACGAATAATGGTAAGACATAAATGGCATATCAGTCACAACAAATGTGTCTTTTGCGCCTCTTTTCACTGCTTTTGTGTGATGGATCATATCATCCATCGTGACTTGAACTGTGGAATCTAATCCAAGTACAACCATCCCAAGTGAATCACCAACTAAGATCATGTCGACTTCCGCTTTTTCCGCTTGCTTTGCAGCTGGATAGTCGTATGCGGTCAGCATCACAATAGGTTCATTTTGTTCTTTCATTTTGAAAAAATCTAGCTTTGTCTTCATTTGTTCCTCCTCATTCTGGAGAGGAAATGGCTTGCCTCACATCACATGCTTTAATTTCTCATGTGCGGCGAATCATCCCTCTGTCCAAGTCCCTTAGGATCAAGGCAGAAATTTATCAAATTTTTCTTCCTAACAGGTACAGTTCTTTGCAGATACTGCCCACACGAAGTATATCAAAAATGTGCCGGGTGTTCCACTCAAGTTGACTTGATCTCAATGTCTGCGGAGTAGATTTTTTGGATACCGTCCTCCGTTTCAAGCAATAAAACACCTTCTTCATTGATTCCAAGCGCCTTCCCCGAATATTGCCCATTGACGGTGCGGGCAACAATATGTTGACCGATCGTCATCGCAAACGATTCCCATAGTTGTTTAATTGGTGCAAATCCTTGCTGCATATAATCATCATATCTTTTTTCAAAGGTGGACATGATCTGTTGTATGAGTGCAGCCCGATCCACTTTTTCATTCAGTTCCATTCGCAGACTTGTGGCGACATCCTTTAGTTCATCCGGGAAGTCATCAGCTGTTTGGTTCACATTAATGCCCGGTCCAATAATGACCGCATGAACCTGGTCAGCTTCTGCTTTTAATTCAGTCAGAATGCCAACGACCTTTTTCCCATTCAACAAAATATCGTTTGGCCATTTAATAGATGGAGTGAGTCCTGTTTGCTGCGCAATCGCTTCTGCGATGGCTACAGATGCCAAAAGCGTCATTTGCGGCGCTTTATAGAGCGGGATCTCAGGCCGGAGAATGAGACTCATCCAAATGCCTGTCCCATTGGGTGAATGCCACGTTCTTTGAAGGCGTCCTTTTCCGTCTGTCTGGTGATCGCTGACAACGATCGTGCCGTGGGGCGCACCTTCATTTACAAGATCATGGGCAATCAGCTGAGTTGAAGCGACTTCTTTCTGAAAGTAAATATGCCTGCCGAAATTCTCTGTTTCAAGACCAAACAGAATTTCGTCCTCACTAATTTTGTCCGGTTTACGAAGCAGACGGTATCCTTTTCTTCTGACCGCTTCTACCTCATACCCCTCTTTTCGCAAATCCTCCATATGCTTCCATACAGCCGTTCGGGAGCAGCCAAGCTCATCACAAATTTGCTGACTTGAAACAAAATCCTGGCTGGATGCTGTAAATAGTTCAATTAATCGTTTTCTAATTGCGGATCGCATGCTTTAAGCCACTCCTCTATGGCTTCTTTTCGGTTTTCTAAACGGTTTTGCAAAACAGCTTTTTTCACAAAATGAAGCTCTTCTGCAATCCATTTCCCAGACGTCTTTTGCCGAAAGGCCATTAAATCTTTTCCTGAAACAGCGAGGTCTTGGAGCTTTTTAATCGGCAGTGCATCATAAGAACGCTTCGCTGCCTCCAGCTCATCAAAGAAAATGCGGCGTTCATGTTTTAGCTGCGTGATCTTCAAACTAGATAAGAGCACGTGTTCACCAGCTTCAAACATGTTTTCCGCATCCCAGTCACAATCAACGTATTTACTAATAGCTATTGCGTCTTTCAAAAGCTTCGTTGACAGCTTCCATTCTTTTAAGAAGACCGCAGCCTCCGCTTCATCTAGGCCAAGCAAATGGATACAAGCCCCCCATACTTCTTCTAGTCCATCCAGTAAGTAATATGGAAAGGATTGAAAGGATTCGTGAAGACGATCCTCTTTGAGACCTGGTAATTCTTCATATAACCTAGTTGAGATGAGCACTTGAATGGCCTGCTCACAATGACGGCCTTTTAAAAGCTTTTCCATTTCAATCTTTTTGCGCTCAACCGATATGTTGGCAAGCAGATGTTTATCTTTTTTCATAGCTTTAGCCGTCTCATCAGCGAGCTCAAAGCCAAGCTGGCTTAAAAAACGGACAGCTCTCATCATACGAAGCGCATCTTCTTGAAAGCGGCACGCAGGATCTCCGACGGTTTGAATTCGTTTCCGCTTAATATCCTGTTTACCACCTACATGATCAATGATTTCCCCGTTTATATCCATAGCCATCGCATTAATCGTTAAATCTCTTCTTAAAAGATCTTCCTTAAGCGACTTGATAAACGCCACTTCTTTCGGTCTGCGAAAATCTTCATATTCTGATTCCGTTCGAAATGTCGTGACCTCATAGCTGACACCCTCATGTAACACAATGACAGTGCCATGCTCCTTACCGACATCTACTGTTTTTTCAAATAAGGACTCAACCTTATCAGGTGTTGCATCTGTCGCAATATCGATATCGCCGATTTCTCGTCCTAATAGAACATCTCTCACCGCTCCGCCGACAAAGTAAGCCTGATGCCCATGTTCGTGCAGTGTATGTAATATAGGGATCGCATGTGTGAATGGTTCATTCATCTTCAACATCACCTTCGATCAATTCTAGGTAAAGCTTTTCATATTCACTCACAATCTTTTCAGAGGAGAAATGAGCCTGAACACTAGACTGAGCTGCCGCTGACACTTTTTCATGAAGCGCTTCGTCTTTTAGCAGAGACACTGCGTGCTTTGCTGCTCCGTCTATATCGCCGAGCGGGACAAGAAACCCTGTTTCTCCATGTGTAATGACCTCTGGAATACCTCCGACATCCGTTCCGATACAAGGGACACCGCACGCCATTGCTTCAAGAAGCACAAGCCCAAAGCTCTCCTTCTCTGAAAGAAGCAGCTTCAAATCACTTATTGAATAAAGCTCCTCAACCTTCTCTTGCTTGCCTAAAAACAACACGCGGTCTGTCAGTCCCAGTTTTTTCACAAGTTCGCATACGACCGATTTTTCAGGACCATCACCAATGAGCAACAGCTTTGCCTGCACCTGTTCAGAAATCTTTTGAAACACATGAATCACATCATGCACCCGTTTCACTTTTCGAAAGTTTGATACATGGATGATAACCTTTTCGTTCGGTAAAAGACCATAATGTGTCTTTAGCAAATCGTGATCTTCACGCAAATACACCCGTTCATCAACAAAATTATGAATCGTATCAATCTTTTTATCTGGTTTGATGAGATCGTACGTCTGCGCAGCTAATGAATGCGACACCGCCGTCACACGATCCGATGATTCGATGGCGAACCGAATGACTTCCTTTAATGATGGATCATAGCCTAAAACCGTAATATCCGTTCCGTGAAGCGTCGTAACGACTTTCACAGAGTGTCCAGTCATTTGTTTGGCTAGAAACGCACAGACAGCGTGCGGGACTGCATAATGCGCATGAATAATATCAAGCTTTTCTCGTTTTGCGACTTCTGCCAATTTACTTGCCAGCGCAAGGTCATAAGGTGGATATTGAAAAACAGCATATTGATTCACATCCACCTCATGAAAATAAATATTCGGATATACTTTATTAAGCCTAAACGGAATGCTAGAGGTAATGAAATGAACATCGTGCCCTTTTTCAGCTAAACGTTTTCCAAGCTCCGTGGCTATAATGCCCGATCCGCCGACACTTGGATAACATGTAATTCCGACCTTCAGTTTTTTCATAATTACCCCCCAAGTAAGTCATCGTCCATCAAAAGTGGTTTCTTTGTGATAAACCCTTCTGCATAAGCTTTGTTGACTTCTCTTCCATACATAGACTCTCTCATTTTGACAAAATCAATATAACCGTTCACAAGAGGTGTTTCTACTGAATTTGCCGATTTAACAAATTGACTTTTATACGCATGCAAACTATCAATTTTTTGGTGCATTTCCTCAGAAATATCGATCACAAAATCTGGACGATGGTGCCCATTAATCATGTAATAATACATTTGGCTTATTTTATGCGCTGGCTGCTTGTATGAATCTTCAAATTTATGTATGCCTGCAGAAAAAGCGGCCTCTTCTACAAGTGAGCCCGCATGGCCATGATCTGGATGCCGATCTTGGTGGTACGGAGCGAAAATCAGTTTCGGTTTGTAAGTTCGAATCACGCCCGCAATTTCCTTCATCGCTTCGTCATTTAGATACAGCCCTCTATCTGGCAGTGTAAGCTGGATTCTCGCTCTGACACCTAAAATAGCGGCGGCGGCTTTTGCTTCTTCTTTGCGGCTCTCTACCGTTCCATTTGAAGATAATTCGGCCTGGGTCAAGTCGCAAATTCCGACGCGCGCCCCTTTTTTCACGTATTTTGCAATCGTTCCGCCCATTCCGATCTCTACATCATCGCTATGGGCACCGAATGCAAGGATATCAAGTCGTTTCATTTGTTCCTCCGTTTTTTGCTACATCTCGAAAATCAAACGTACCTTTATTTAAATTCCTGACTAAAATTTCAGCGGTTCCCATATTGGTGGCTAATGGAATGGTATACACATCGCAAAGCCGGATGAGTGCAGATACATCCGGTTCATGCGGCTGCGCAGTTAGTGGGTCTCTAAAAAAGAGCACAAGATCCATTGCATTATCAGCAATTAAAGCACCGATCTGCTGATCTCCCCCAAGTGGTCCTGACTGGAAACGATGAATGGGAAGCCCCGTCGCTTCTTTCACTCTCAAACCTGTTGTCCCTGTTGCGTAAAGTGTATGATCTGCCAAAATATCACGGTACGCGGTGGCAAACTGTATCATGTCACTTTTTTTCTTATCGTGAGCGATTAAAGCAATGTTCATCAGGAATCCACTCCTTATTAGTCGATGATATTTTCTAAACCATAGACGAGCTGATCAATGTGCATGACCTGTTCCACAGAAAGCTTCACGCCTGACATAAAGGATGCACGGTTATAAGAATCATGACGAATGGTGAGCGTCTGTCCGTCCATTCCAAACAGCACTTCTTGATGTGCAATCATACCAGGAAGTCTCACGCTGTGAAGACGGATACCATCATAATCTGCTCCTCGTGCCCCTTCGATCAATTCTTTCTCTTCTGGATGTCCCTGCTTTTTGCTTTCTCTTACTTCTGCAATCATTTCAGCCGTTTTTAAGCCCGTACCGCTTGGGGCATCTAGTTTTTTATCATGGTGAAGCTCAATGATTTCAACGTCAGGAAAATAATTCGCGGCCATTTTGGCAAATTTCATCATTAAGACTGCACCGACAGCAAAGTTTGGCGCAATAATACAGCCTATGCCCTTTTCTTCTGTTAATTGCTGAAGCTCTTTTAGGTCATCTTCTGAAAATCCAGTTGTGCCTACGACTGGACGCACGCCATGTTCAAGTGCTTTTTTTGTATGTACTTTCCCGATTTCTGGTGTCGTCAGATCAATTAATACATCTGGTGCTGTTTCTGAAAGACACACATCAATATCCGTATAAATTGGCGCATGAGAGGTCGTATGGATCACATCAGATAATTTTTTTCCTTCATGCACGTGATCAAGTGCGGCCACCAGCTGAAAATGGCCTGTTTCTTCCGCCAGCTTCACAGCTTCTATCCCCATTCTTCCTCTTGCTCCAGCGATTACTACTTTGATGGTTTCGTTCGTCATCGTCTCTACTTCCCTTCTTTTTTCGTCCAGCGGTCTTTATCTCTTGTGTTGAATTTATGCATCACACGGTCATGTGCTTCTTCTAGTGAAATATCAAGTGAATTAGCGAGGCATGTTAACACAAACAATACATCGCCTATTTCTTCTTCCATACTTTTTTCTGTTTCCGTTGTTTTTTTCGGCTTTTCTCCATAGTAATGGTTAACCTCTCTTGCCAGCTCTCCCAATTCTTCTGTCAGACGGGCCATCATGGCAAGCGGGCTGAAATAGCCTTCTTTAAATTGTCCTATGTAATCATCTACTTCTTGCTGCACGTGACGCAGCGTTTTTTCTTTCGTCATGAAGCTCATCCTCCTATCCATCTCTTACATGTTAGCGAAATCATAAATATTTGACAAATGTTTAAGACTCAGTTTGCTTGTTTCTCTCCCATACCATATAATATTATCGCTGTCTAAGCAAAAAAAGGAGTGATCTCTTGCTAAAAGAAATTCGTCTTAAAAATATCGTATTTATTTTAATAGGATCTGCGATTTTTTCTTTCGGTCTTGTTCATTTTAATATGCAGAACAATTTGGCGGAAGGCGGATTTACAGGTATTACACTGCTTTTATATTTTCTATTTCACATTGACCCATCTATTTCAAACCTTGTCTTAAACATTCCGATCTTTTTTATTGGCTGGAAAATGCTCGGCAGAACGATGTTTACTTATACAATTGTAGGCACAGTCAGTCTTTCTGTCTTTCTTGCCATCTTCCAGCGCTTTCAAATACATATGCCTCTCCAGCACGATTTAGCCTTAGCCGCCCTCTTTGCAGGTGTGTTTATCGGAACAGGCCTCGGGATCATCTTTAAATTCGGCGGTACAACAGGCGGTGTAGACATCATTGCAAGGCTGATCAACAAGCATTATCAGGTGGCCATGGGACGAACAATGTTCATCTTCGACGCATGCGTCATTACCATTTCTCTTACCTACTTAAACTATAAAGAAGCGATGTATACACTTGTCGCAGTATTTGTTGCTGCGAAGGTCATTGACTTCATGCAAGAAGGCGCTTACGCTGCCAAAGGCGCCATGATTATCTCTGAAAAAGATGACATCATTCAAAAGAAAATCACGGATGAAATGGAGCGCGGTGTCACCATCTTAAAAGGGGTCGGTTCCTATACGAAGCAGGAGCGCAACGTCCTTTATTGCGTCGTTCCGAAAAACGAGCTTGTCCACCTCAAAAGCGTCGTAACCTCAGTCGATCCTCATGCGTTCGTATCAGTCAGTGACGTGCATGATGTACTCGGTGAAGGCTTTACATTAGATGAACACAAAAAGCCGCTCAATCCACATTAAAAAAGAAGCACCAGTTTTGGGCTTCTTTTTTTATGATTTAGGATAATCAGCCTGACGTTTTTGCTTCTTTTCTTTTTCAGCACGATATTTCCGAAATCCAACATACGTTAACGTTAGTAAAATGATACTCCCAGTTGTTAAGATGACCCATAAAAGGGATGGATCAGCTTCATCTTCATCGACGTGAGCAAACACACTCGATAAATCCTCTTCCAGCTTCGTGAGACGTTCAAGCTTTGTCCCACTTGATGCTTTTAAAAATTCACCTTGCTCAATCACTTCCATATGCTGCTTAATCGTCTGGAGCTTTTCAGGCGAAATATCAATGGTTAAGCTCGGATAGATCATATCGTATAAAGAAACCAGCTCATTCCAAGTTTCATAAAATGTCGTCGATTCTGGATCTTTCACTTCTTTTTTCAAAGTAGGAAAAGACCCCATAATGGGCTTCTCGAGCGAACCCCAAAGAGGCTCAGAATCCGACTGGATCGCATCAAGCAGCATTCTAAATTGAGAAGCATAACGAAGCTTTTCGCGCTCATTCAATTCTTCCTGCGGCAGCCCTTTTATCATATCTTGATAGCCAAGTGTAATTTGCCGAATCTGCGTATTCGTCAAAGTTCCACGCCAATTCTCAGCTTTAAATGTCTTTTCAACATACAATGCGACTTGTAATGCCTCATCATATTTAGCTTGTCTCGTTAATTGAAAGATGGAATCTGATAGTTCCGTTAATTCTTGCAGCGTGTTAGCAGCTGTTTCCTCACCTTTGGCAACAGCCGGATGTAATACGAGAAAAAATAATAGAATCATCGCGATTGGCTTTCGTTTCATGCAAGTCCCTCCTAGCCCTTCTCCTTACAGCGTATGAAGAAAAGGACAAGGTTAGACCAACATTGTTAAGGGAGTTCCAGCTTGACCGATTTTTTCGATAGAACGAGATAATACGAAACAAGAAGAACCGCGATACTTAACCAAAACGTCGCATAGCCGATCTCGTTTGAATAGGCAGACAGCATAGAATAACGCGGCATCATACCAAATACATAATCAATCACATCGTTATGTAAAATCCAAATTCCCGCTACCACGAGATGACGCATTTGAAAACGATAATACGGCGCAAACAATACAGCCTGAACCGCCATCGCAAAGTGAGACCCAATCAGCATGTAGCCTTCCCACGGAAAATCATCAACAGATAAAAGCACAAAGATATTCATTCCTACCGCCCATAACCCATATTTAATCAAGGTCACAAGAGCAAGTGCTTCAAAATAAGGAGCATTTCGTTTCATCAAAAACGCAAGTAATACAAATAAAAAGAAAAAGCTGGCCGTTGGACTGTCTGGTACAAAAGCTAAAAAGACAGCCGGCGTCTCTACGAGCTGCGGAATATACCAATAGTATCCGTACACAGTGCCAAGGAAATTGATCATAAGCACCAGCACAAGCAGGTAGCGCGTCGCTAGCAAATATTGAATCCATCTCATATGTCTCTTCACTCACGATCTGTTAAAATCAGAAAAAAGCTGACAGCGCCAGCTTTTTCTCTTTTGAGTATATCCTTGTACTTGCATTTAAACAACTGAATTATTTTGATTTGACCTCAGATAAATATTTAGAGAGCTTCTCGAGTTCTTCATCACTGCCTTTAAAGACACCCTTAGGCATGTTGCCTTTTCCTTCTACAGCGATTTTAGCGATCTCCTCAGGCGAAAGACCGTTGTCAACGAGTGACGGTCCGGCTGCTCCGCCCTGCATGTTATCCCCGTGACAGGAGATACATGTCTGCTCTTGATAAATTTTATACTCTTCAGCTGAAGTATCAATCTCTGCTTCTTTCTTAATCTCACCTTGTTTTGCCGCTGCTTCCCAATCATGGGTTGCAACAGACTCCCACGTTAAATATGTTGCTGCGCCGACTGCAAGGATCATCATCCCGACTGCAATTGGTCTTCTATACGGTCTGCGTTCTGGACCTGAATCAAGAAATGGTGCGAGCAAAAGTGCACCAAACGCGATTCCAGGCATAATCATCGCGCCAACGACAGTGAAGCTACCTGCAGCAAATTCATATTTTAATAACTGGTACAAAAATAGGAAATACCAGTCTGGCAGCGGAATATAGCCAGTATCTGTTGGATCGGCCATCCGCTCAAGCGGAGGCGCATGAACAACAGTTAGGACAAGAAATCCAATTAAAAAAACGGCACCTACAAGCCATTCCTTTAAAAGAAAGTTCGGCCAAAAGGCTTCTGTTTTTCCCGGATATTCGGAATAGTCTTTAGGTATGTTAGGTTTTCTTTCTGCCGGTATTCTGGAATCTCCGACAAACTTCATCCCTTTTCCCCTATGCAAAGTCATCCCCTCCTCATTGAACATTCATCAAACGCAACATTTTATAGCGGTCCAGAAATTCCTTGCTTACGAATCATAATAAAGTGGGCAGCCATCAGCCCAAATAATGCCGCTGGCAAGAAAAAGACGTGGATAGCGAAGAATCTCGTCAGCGTTTGTGCCCCTACAATGTCAGGATGACCTGCAAGCAGCGTTTTGATCTCTTTACCAATGAAAGGTGTTGCTTCTGCTATTTGAAGACCAACCTTCGTCGCAAACAGCGCCTTCATATCCCATGGTAAAAGATAACCTGTAAAACCAAGTCCAAGCATCACAAAGAAAATGAGCACACCAACAATCCAGTTCAGCTCTCTAGGCTTTTTATACGCCCCTTGGAAAAAGACCCTTAGCGTATGTAAAAACATCATCACAATGACTAAACTCGCACCCCAGTGATGCATCCCTCTGACAATCTGGCCAAATGCCACTTCATTTTGCAAATAATAGACAGATTCCCAGGCATTTTTAATATCCGGCACGTAATACATCGTTAAAAACATGCCCGACAGGACTTGTATGACTGTCACAAAAAACGTTAAACCGCCAAAACAATACACAAAAGCGGAGAAATGATGTGCTGGATTGACGTGCTCTGGCACCTCGTGATCCGCAATATCTCTCCATATCGGTGTAATGTCTAGCCGCTCATCTACCCAATCGTAAATCTTGTTAAGCATCGTTACCCTTCCCCTTTCGGCACAGCTTTTCCAAGATAGAGGTATCCGTCCTTCACTTGCTGCTTATAATGGTCAAGCGGTGCAAGCGGTGGAGTTCCGGGTACGTTTGTACCATCCTTGTCGTACAGCCCATAATGGCACGGGCAGAAAAATTTGTTTGGATTTTTCGGATCACTGTTCCAGTTCACTGTACATCCTAAATGTTTACAGATTGGCGATAAAGCGACAATTTCATCCCCTTCTTTGTACACCCATGCTGACCTAGATTCCTTTGACTCATACCATGCATCTACTTGATCAATTTTAAAGTCAAAGCGCTTCGGTTCCTTTGTCAGTTCATCTACACTGACAACTTGAACCATATCCTGATCCTCTGTTCCTTTTAGCACAGGGTCAAGCGCAAAGCGAACCATAGGCATGAGCATTCCAGCGGCCATAAATCCCCCCACGCCGGTCAACGTGTAATTCAAAAATTGACGCCTGGACACTCCATGTCTCTTCTCGCTCATTTTTTTCTCCCCCCCTCAGGTCGTCAGCTACTTTATAACTGAATTAGAAAAAATTTCATAAAACTAGGACACCCTCATAATATATCAATCTATTCACAAGGTCAACATCCTAAAAAGCTATGTACAATGCAAATGTAAGGGTTTTTATGAAGGGTTCCATTTTTGTAACAAAAAGTTCAAAATTTGTTCTACACTGTCTTGAATGACTTTTTGCTTTAATTCAACCTTCAAATGCTCCAGCGGAACCGGCTTGAGCAATAATAGCGATTCGCTAATCTCAGCATGCTCTTTCCACTGGTGATCAGATGTGATCAGTGCGACATGCTGAAAATGATCTTTGAGCGACTGCTTCATTGTGAATATGTCTTCTTGTTTCCGGTCACTCACTTCTAAATATGTATGTGGTGGAAAAAGAAAAACCCGCCCTTTTAATTGTCTTTCAAGTTCCTCTGCTACAAGAATAGTAAACTCTCCTAAAGACACGGTTTGTTTCATTTGATCTGCGTTAATCCCAACTAATGGAATGATAGCGGTATCAATGTAAGCTTTAGATTGCAAAAAGCGATCTGCGTCCTCTGCTTGAAACTTCATCAATTTCCCCTCTTTCATGACATAAGCCCTGCCTGTATAGGGCAAGGCTTATTCGTTCAGTTTATGACAATAGGCTTAATTCTTTTGCCAGCTTATTAAATGTTTCTTGATCATGACGGTCGAGTGCTTCATCTATCTCTTTCATGAGCCGTTCTTTTTGGAAAGTTGCGATTGAGTGCTCAAGCACTTTTTCAGCAAGATCCTTATCTTTTTCGTTCTCATAAAGATCCTTTGGAATATGGGGATTTGTTTCAAGAACAGCTGCATATTCCGGCGAACGATAAGCAGAACGGAAATTCAATTGAATAAACAAATCCTGCTGTTTATTCAAACGAATATCATGAAATGACTTTTCAGCATCTGTCGTCATGATGTTTTCTTTATAAAATCTAAAGGGAACTTCATCCACACAGTGTGTTGACATGATGATTCCCCTTGGGCAAAATTCTGCTTGCTCTACAAAATGAACCTTTTCCATCAAAGAGTCGTGACTCATTAAATAATTTAATATCCAAACACACTCTCTTCGCTTCAGCTGATAATGGTTTAAGAACCACCGGATAAATTCCTTCTTTTCATTGACAGAAACAGGGGTCTGCATGTTATTCCCTCCTCTATCGTAAATTAAATTGCTATACATGAATTATTCAACAAACCAGTTCTTCATTCCTGCAAACTATAAGGAAATTTCGTCTTCAATTCTTAAAATCGTTTCTTCAATTTCTTCATTCGTGCCATCTTTCTCTAGAACTTTGCGTAATAACGGCAGTGCTTCTTTTTGTCTGCCCTCTTCTAAAAGGAACGAAGCGTATTCATATAAAAAGTCACGTTCCTCATCAAAATCAGGCAGGGCAAGCTTGAAATACTCGGCAGCTTCTTTGTATTCTTCTCGCCCGACAGAAGCAGATGCAGCATACCAATTCCATTTTGGATCATCTTCCCCAAAGCTTTTAACCTCTTTAATAACATCTAGAATTTCATCAAACAGCTCTTCATTTAAATAGATCGCCAGCAATGTTTGAACTGCTTCAATATAACCCGGATCGAGAGCAAGTGCTTCTTGAAGCAGTTTTTTCGCATCTTCTGAATCCCCATTTTTCAAATCAATCTTGGCACCATATAAATATAATTCTTTGTTATACTCATCAACTTTAATACCCTCTTTTACTACCTCTAAAGCCTCGTGATATAGTCCTTCTTCCTCATAACTTTTCGCTAAAGGCATATAAAGTGACGAATAGGATGGATCAATATCTTTCAGTTCTGTAAGCTGCTGAATGGCTGTTTTTGTTCTGCCAGCCCTCATCGCTGTAAATCCGTAGCCAAAAAGAGTGTTCGGGTCTGCTTGATCTTTTACTGCCTTTTCGTACCATTCAAGTGCATCCTCAAATTCTCCAGCTGTACTGAGTGATTCAGCAAGCCGCTGATACACATTGACCCCGCCAACCTCATGCTGTTGATCTGCCACTTTGTAGAAAAAATCAGCCGCTTTCTTTGAAAGACCTTGAGAAAAATACAACTCACCTAATGCAAAATCGATGATAGCTTCATTCGGAAGTAGTTCTTTCGCTTTTAAAAGCTTTTGTTCACTGACTTCAAATAGTCCTTGCATTTGATACAAATCTGCCATTAACAATAAACTCTCTGGGTACGCATCATCATCTTCAGGAATCGTTTCTAATACTGCAATCGCCTTCTCTTCTTCATCAGAGTCAATCAGCAGCTCTGCATAAAAACACGTTAAACCTGTTTCCTCTGGATATAAATCATGTAAATCACTGATGAGATTCCGTGCTTTATCGATATCTCCCCAATCATAATATAATTGAGCCGCTTGCGCCTTTTCTTCATCATGCAAATGCTTCTCTGCTTGAGCAAGTGTTTGGAGTCCTTTTTCAGTCTCACCCGCCTCAACTAATTTTATGGCTTCTTGTAATGAACTATTCAAATCAAACCGTTCCTTTCTGTTTCCAAAAACCTAAACTATTGTTACTTCATATCATAATCGACAGGTGCACATCCAGCAAATATGTTGCTCTTTTAAAATGAACCCATTTTTGTGTTTTAAAGACTGTTTTTCATTTCATCCTATACGAAACTGATGATTTGTAAACTGCAGACACTATTTTTATCGGACAAAATGTTTTTTTCAAGGTTTCACCTTGAGACAAGCTATGCTATATTTCTGACAAATATGCAGAAGGAAAGAAAAAGCCTGAGGACATCCTCAGACTGTTTTCGTTAAATATTCAATGTGTTCAAAGAAATTTGGGTATGAGACACGAACAGCTTCCGTATCTTCAATCTCAATTGCTTGCTTTGTCACACATGCGGCAATTCCCAGCATCATACCGATACGGTGATCTCCGTAGCTTGAAACGACTGCGCCGCCTTGAAGCGTAGTTTTACCATGAATCTTCATACCATCATCTGTTGCTTCAATATCAGCACCGAGTTTTTTAAGTTCTGATACGACTGTATCAATTCGATTGGTTTCTTTTACTTTTAACTCAGCGGCATCTTTAATGATTGTTGTTCCTTCTGCTTGGGTCGCAAGAAGCGCAATAATCGGAATTTCATCGATGAGTCTTGAAATCATGTCACCAGAAATTTCAATCCCTTTTAATGATGAAGTAGAAATGGTTAAATCACCGTACGGTTCTCCGCCTTTGGCATCTACTTCATTGATCTCAAGATTTGCCCCCATAAGTTTCAGTACATCAATAATACCTGTTCTTGTTTTGTTTAGCCCGACATTCTTTAAGACAATCTGGCTATTAGGAACGATTGATCCAGCTACAAGGAAAAATGCAGCTGAAGAGATGTCCCCAGGAACAAATATATCTGTTGCTGTTAATGTTTGGCCGCCTTCAATGGAAACACTTTGTTTATCTTCATCTAGTTTTACACCAAACATTGAGAGCATTCTTTCTGTATGATCTCTTGATTTATGTGGTTCAATTAATGTCGTTGTGCCCTCTGCTTGCAGCCCAGCTAAAAGGACAGCGGACTTAATTTGTGCACTTGCCACTGGAGATTCATAAGTTATGCCTTTTAAATGACCGCCACGTATAGATAGTGGTGTATACTCGCCATTTGCTCTGCCGTCTATTTTGGCTCCTAGTTGTTTAAGCGGACCCGTCACACGTTTCATTGGTCTTTTGGCAATACTCTCATCACCAATTAGTGTACTGTGGAACTCACAACCAGCTAATATTCCCATCAGTAATCGAATGGTTGTACCAGAGTTGCCAACATCGAGAATGTCAGACGGCTCCTTGAGCTCTTTCAGTCCCTTACCATGAATGACAACATCTGTCCCTTTTTGTTCAATTTCAACGCCCATCTTTCTAAAGCAATCAATCGTACTTAAACAATCAGCTCCAGGAAGAAAGTTTTTCACTACTGTGGTTCCATCAGCAATTGCACCAAACATCACTGATCTATGTGAAATAGATTTATCACCTGGGATATGAATTTCTCCATTCATAGGAGCATTTTTATGAATTTTCATGTTTGTCACCTCAGTCAGCATAAAATGTATCGTAATTCGCTCTATTTTTTATACAGATTTCTGCACGCTTGCGGTCGTCATCTGTTTGAAAACTAATGCGTAAAATCCCATTAATGTCTTCCCGCGTCTCAATAATACGGATATTTGTAATACTAATGTTTTCACTTGCTAGATGCCCTGTAATCTCCGAAATGACCCCAGGGTGATCCGGAACATCGACATACAGATCATAAAAAGAAGGAATAGCTCCTTTTTTCCTTAGAGGAAGTCCATCGCGATATTCCTTTGCATCTTGAAAATAAGAGAACAATCCTTCAGCATCTTCTTGCTGTACGAAGGTCTCAATGCGGTTAATCTCTTTTTTCCATTCATGAAAACGGTCTAAAATCTTGTGTTTATTGTGCAGCAGGATATCCCGCCACATTGCAGGATTACTTGAAGCAATTCGTGTGATATCACGAAAGCCTCCAGCAGCAAACCGTTTAACAAGTGGGAATTGTTCTTCAAAATGATGCGCTTGATGCACAAGGCTGGCTGCAACAATATGAGGAAAATGGCTAATGACACTTGTCACAGCATCATGTTCTTCTGGTGTCATCTCGATGAAATGAGCATTTGTCCCCTTTAACAAATCCATCAACCGATCAACAGCTTGACGGTTTGTTTCCTTTGCAGGCGTTAAAATGTAGAACGCATTTTCAAATAAAAAGTCTTTTGCTGCAATAACACCTGACTTATGAGAGCCTGCCATTGGATGTCCACCAATAAATTGGTAATGCTCAGGCAGCGCTTTTTCAGCAAAATGGACGACCTTTTGCTTTGTGCTGCCGACATCAGTGATTGTGAGCTCTCTTTCAATTCCAGAGTCTGCAATATCACTAAGCATCTTTACTGTTTGCTGGACAGGTGTTGCCAAAATAATGGTCGAAGATTCTTCTAAACCCGCTAGAAACGAATCAGCTGTTGCATCAATAATTCCCAGCTTTGTTGCAGCAACCATTTGCTCTTTGGAAACATCAAATCCTACAATTTTTTTATGAGGATACTCTTTTTTAATCGAGAGTGCAATGGACCCACCGATTAAACCGAGTCCAGCGATTAATATTGTTTCGTTTGCATCGTTCATATTCATCACCTGATTTTTCACGAAAATTAAACAACCTATTTCAACAGCTTATATGTATAGGAGGTTGGTACAATGAAAGCCATATCCTGCATTAGGATATGACTTTATGGTTATGCTACGCACGAATGCCTTGCAGTAAATCGGCAAGTGTACTTAGAATTTCTTCATTTTGCTCTTTTGTTCCGACGGTAATACGTAAAGAAGTCGGAAAACCAAGTGCTTTACCGGAACGAACAATGTAACCTTTTTTCAATAATGCATTGAACAATTCATCTGCATCTCGTTTAAAATCAATCAGCACAAAGTTTGTTTGAGATGGATAGATATATAGTCCAAAACGGTCAGCGAAATCTTGGTATTGCTTGAGACCTGCTTCATTTTTCTGTCTGCATGATTGAATGAAGTCTTGGTCTTTTATCGCTGCACGCGCAGCTGCCTGAGCGATACGGCTAGTATTAAACGGCTCTCTCGCTGGTTCAATGGCAGTAATCAGCTCTTCTGATGCAATCCCGTAGCCTACTCGAAGTGCTGCAAGTCCATACGCTTTAGAAAACGTTCGAAGTACAATGACATTTTGATAGGATTGTAATAAAGATAAACTGTCTGGAAAATCTTCTGCACGAACGTATTCAACATACGCTTCATCTAGTACAACAAGCACGTGAGCCGGCACTTCGTCTAAAAACGCCACAAGCTCAGATTCTGACAAATGATTTCCTGTCGGGTTATTTGGATTACATACCCAGACAACCTTCGTGTTTTCATTGATCGCATCCAGCATGCCCTTCAGATCGTGAGCTCCTCCGTCTAAAAGAGGCACTTCTCGAATTTCAGCATGTTCAATCACTGCATTGTGACGGTATTGCGGAAAAGATGGAGATGGGATGACGGTATTTGTATGTTGATCAAGGAATGCTCTTGCAATAATTTGCACAAGTTCATCTGAGCCATTCCCGAAAATTAATTGTTTTTCACTTACTTGAAGAAATTCAGCCAGCTCCGTTCTTAAACTTGCGCTGTATCCATCTGGATAAATCGCTAAATGTTCGAGCTCGGCCTGTATCGCCTCTCTTGCATGTACGGAACATCCAAAAGGGTTTTCATTTGAAGCCAATTTCACAATTTTGTCTAATTGATATTCTTTTTTGACCTCTTCAATTGGTTTCCCAGGTTGATACGGTTTAAGCTGTTTTAATTGATCTTTGATTTGCAAAATGTTTCACCTCATTTGAATGAATAGAGGGGACTAAATGTTTTTGCATATGTTTCAAATTCTCTTAAAGCCTCTTGACGTGTATCACTTGCCAGCAATTGTTCTTGAAGCTCTTCAATTTTTTTCACAAGTGCACTGCCGACAACGACGCCGTCACTCAGTTTATTCATTGAGTCTACCTGCTCTCTTGTTGAGATGCCAAAACCGACCGCAACCGGTATGTGACTCAGCTGTTTCACTTGTTGAATAAAATCTGTAATTGACGCGTCAAAGGATTGTCTGACACCTGTTACACCAAGAGATGAAACACAATACACAAAACCTTCTGCCTGCTCTACAATGTTTACTAATCGTTCCTTGCTTGTTGGTGCAACGAGTGAAATATATGAAATGTCATGTGTTTGACAGTTCTTTTGCAGCTCGCTGCTCTCTTCAAACGGCAAGTCGGGTGTTAGGAGTCCCGAAATATGATTTTTGCGCAGTAAAGCGAAAAAGTATTCTGTGTCTAATTGTAACACAGGATTATAATACGTAAATAGAATTACAGGAATTTTTACACCGTTTTTTTTCATCTTCCCTGCTAATTCTATCGCTTTTACGATATTCATGCCATGATTTAGAGCTCTTTTGGAGGCTCTTTGAATGACAGGACCGTCCGCTAGTGGATCGGAATAAGGAACACCGAGTTCAATCGCATGTGCACCGGCTGCTTGAAGGGAGATAGCTAAATCAATCGTGATATCTTCTGACGGATCTCCTGCTGTGATAAATGGGATGAATAATTTTTCGCCTTGCTCTAATTGAAATCTAATCATTTTGTTTTCCCTCACTTTCAAGCACGTTCATTAATGTATGCACATCCTTATCGCCTCTTCCTGACAGGCAGACAAGGACGATTTCATCTTCATTCATCGTCTTGCTTACCTCAAACGCCTTGACGAGCGCATGTGCAGATTCAATTGCTGGAAGTATTCCTTCTTTTTCAGTCAGCAGTTTTAGGGCATCTAGTGCTTCTTCATCTGTCGCACTCACATATTGAACCCGTCCGCTCGCATGTAAATAGGCGTGCTCTGGTCCAATTCCTGGATAATCTAAACCAGCGGAAATCGAATATGGCTCAATAATCTGGCCAAATTCGTCTTGGATTAAATAGGTCAAAGACCCGTGGATCACTCCTTTGGTTCCTTTCGTGATGGTTGCAGCATGGAGCGGCGTATCGATTCCTTTTCCAGCAGCCTCTACACCAATGATATCTACCTCTTCATCTAAAAATGCCCGGTACATTCCAATGGCATTACTTCCGCCGCCGACACAAGCAATCACTTTATGTGGAAGCCTTCCTTCTTTTTCAAGCAGCTGCTCTTTTGCTTCATCACCAATCATGCGCTGGAACTCGCTGACGATTTGAGGATACGGATGAGGGCCTACAACGGAGCCGATCATATAAAAATGATCACTGCAGTGCTGAACCCAATAGCGAATGGCTTCGTTTGTTGCATCTTTTAATGTACCATTTCCGCTTGTGACAGGTATGACTTCAGCGCCAAGCAGTTTCATTCGGAAGACATTGAGTGATTGTCTTTCCACATCTTCTTTTCCCATAAAGACCGTGCAGGATAACCCGAACTTTGCGGCCACCGTTGCAGCAGCTACTCCGTGCTGACCTGCGCCAGTTTCCGCGATGATGTTTGATTTCCCCATTTTTTTTGCAAGCAGAGCCTGCCCAAGCGCATTGTTAATTTTATGAGCACCTGTGTGGTTTAAATCTTCTCTTTTTAAATAGATCTTTGCGCCGCCGAGGTATGCTGATATTTGATCAGCATATGTAAGCGCAGTTGGTCTGCCTGAATAGTTTCGAAGTAGTGATACATATTCTGCTTGAAAAGCAGGATCTTCTTTTAATTCACGAAATGCCTGTTCAATTTCTGCAAGTGGCTGCATGAGCGTTTCCGGGACAAATTTCCCTCCGAATTCTCCGTATCTGCCAATTTCATTTGGATATGCGTACATCATTAAACATCCTTTCTTCGAGCGCTTCGATCTTAGCGCTGCTTTTCTTTCCGTTTTCTTCTATTCCGCTTGAAAGATCGATCGCTTCTGGACCATAGGCGAGCAGATCTGCTATCGTTTCTGGTGTGATGCCGCCTGCAATTATGCAAGTTTTCTCCAGCCGTTTTGCATGTTTAACGTATAGAGGCACTGCTTCCCAAGCAAAAGCTGTTCCAGAGCCGCCTCTCATCCCTTTTACTTTCGCGTCAATAAGGAAGCCATCGACAACAGGCGCAAATGCCGTCATTTTTTCAAGCGTTCTTGTTACATCAGACTCGTGATGGAACACTTTCCAAACGACAGCCCCTGTTTGTTGTTTGATTTCTTTTACGTCATCCTGCGTTTCATCTCCATGAAGCTGTACGATATCTAAAGGTATCTGTTTTGTGATCTCGCGCACTCTTTGAATCTTTTCATTTACAAATACACCGGCAATCTTTTTCTCACACTTTGTTTGGGTGAGCCATTGTTTCACTTGATCTGGAAGGACTTGTCTTTTACTTGGAGCAAAAATAAATCCGATGGCATCTGCGTGAGATTGCGCAATACATTCCACATCTTCTTGTGATACTGCCCCGCAATATTTTACATAATGCTTCATCCTGTTTATTCTCCAAACAATGTCTGAACGGCTTTTTCTTGTGATTGTTCTCTCATTAATGATTCTCCTACAAGGACTGCACCCGCTCCATGATTCTTCACAAAGGTTAGATCATCAAATGTTTGAATCCCGCTCTCACTCACTAGTAAGACCTCTTTTGGAACGAGGGGGGCGATCTCTTTTGTTTGTTCAACTGTTGTTGTAAATGTATTTAAATTCCGGTTGTTCACTCCAATGATTTCAGGAGTGAACAACTTTAAAATATTTTCCAGTGTATCTGCTGCATGTACTTCGACAAGGACATCAAGTCCATTCTCTTTCGCTTCAGCATAGAGCTCGTGCAGCTTTTGCGGCTCAAGTACTTCTCCAATTAATAAAATGGCATCTGCTCCTATACGTCTTGACTCTTCTACCTGTATGGAGTCAATGATGAAATCTTTTCTTAAAATTGGACGATCTACGTGTTTTTTAATGAGGGATAAGTATTCATTTTTTCCTTGAAAGAATGGTTCATCCGTTAAAACAGATAAGCAATCAGCGTTGGATTTTTCGTAAGCTTTTGCTGTTTGTAAAGGATCAAAATTTGGTTGAATGATTCCTTTGGAAGGAGACGCCTTTTTCACCTCAGCAATTAGACCAATTGAGCGATGAGGATTCATGAGTGCTTCTTTAAATGATCGTCTTTCAAAGTGTTCATCTACTGGTAACTGCAATGTTTGGACATGTTCTTTTTTGCGGGCAATGATTTGATTAAGCATAAATCTCTTCCTCTCTCGTTTTTTGTTTTAAACGAGCCAATTGTTCTTTGGCTGCGCCGTTTTTAATCGTTTCAATCGCTTTTAATGTTCCTGCCATGAGGCTTTCTGACTTCCCTGCGACATATAAAGCCGCTCCAGCATTCAGGGCTGTAATATGAAGCGGCGCTCCTACTGTTTGATGATTCAATATATTCTGAATCAATTTAGCACTCTCTTCCGGTGATTGGACCTGAATATCTGATAAATATCCTTTTTGCAGCCCAAAGTCTTCTGGATTGAGTGTATATTCTGTCATGACATCTTTTTTGAGTTCAATCACATATGAATTTGCTGTAATCGTTAATTCATCAAGCCCATCTTCTCCGCAAACAAACAGCACATGTTCTGGCTCTAATGGCGCAAGGGCTTTTGCCATTAATTTTGCCTTTTCCTTTGAGTAGACGCCGATGATTTGCTTTTTGGCTTGCATTGGATGGCAAAGCGGGCCTAATAGATTAAATACCGTCCGGAAGCCGAGCTGCTTGCGGACTGTGGCTACTTGTTTCATAGATGAATGATACAATGGTGCAAATAAAAAGCCCATGTTTTTCTCTTGTATTTGTCTTCTTGTTTCTTCCGGTGTGGATTGAATGTGAATCCCAAGACACTCTAGTACATCGGCACTCCCGCTTTTAGAAGAAACTGATCGATTTCCGTGTTTGGCGATTTTGGCTCCAGCAGCGGAAGCGACAATCGCAGCGGCAGTTGATATATTAAAGGTTGAGAGTCCATCGCCTCCCGTGCCGCAAGTATCAACAACATCAAGCGATCGTTCCATTGGTGCTGCATTTTGCCGCATGGCTTTCACAAAACCCGTCATTTCTTCAGCGGTTTCTCCTCTATGCGCTAAAATCGAGAGACTTGCAGCGACTTCAGCATCTGTTAAAAAGCCGCTCATCATATCTTGCATGAGTTTATTTGCTTCATTTTCTGATAGAAAGCCTCCATTAACAAGAGCTGATAGTCGGTGATTCATCCTGCACACTCTCCTTTTCTGAGAAAATATGTTCCGCAAGCTGAATGGCTTTCAGAAGTGCTCCTGCCTTGTTACAAGTCTCTTCCCACTCGTTTTCTGGGACAGAATCAGCCACAATGCCGGCGCCTGCTTGTATAGAAGCGGTCTGATTTTTGACGCTCATCGTACGAATGGTAATACAGGAGTCGATATTACCGTCGAATCCAATATAGGCAATACAGCCGCCATACGTTTCCCTTGGCTCAGGCTCCATTTCATTTAATAATTGCATCGCCCTTATTTTCGGGGCACCTGTTAATGTGCCTGCTGGGAAAGCGGACATGAGCGCATCGACTGGATGTGTATCCCGCTTTAGCTTTCCTGTCACAATGGAGATAATGTGCATGACATGTGAAAAATTCACTACTTTTGTAAAGGTCGGTACGGACACACTGCCGTATTCTGCCACACGGCCTACATCATTTCTGGCAAGATCCACTAACATGTAATGCTCCGCTTTTTCCTTTTCATCTTCAAGCAGCTCTTTTGCTAGCTCAGCATCCTCTTCTCTTGTTCTTCCTCTTTTTCTTGTGCCTGCAATAGGATGGATTTCTAGATGCCCGTTTTTGGCATGGATTAATCGTTCTGGCGAGCTGCCGACTAAATCACGATCTTTTAATTTCATAAAATACATATATGGAGATGGATTCACAATCCGAAGCACGCGGTATAACTCAAATGAACTCACTGATACAGGGATATCAAATCGCTGCGAGAGGACACCTTGGAAAATGTCACCCGCTCGAATGTATTCTTTGATTTTTTCTACGTCCTTTAAAAATTGCGCTTTTTCATAGGTTGACGTCACATGTTCAAAAGATGGCGGCTCGTTCATATTCCCTGTTAAAATCAGTTCTTTCATATCAGTCTTTGAATGGAGCTTGTGAATCATCTGTTCAAGCTGTTTTTGATTTTCTTTGTAAGCGCGTATTTTTTCGTCTTCTGCTTCATGTCCGGTTAGCTGGGTGTACTGGATAAAATGAACATGATTCGTTTCATGATCAAAGGCGATCATCGTTTGGCAGACAAATAATGTGCAATTATCTGCCAGCGATGCGTTTCGATGAGGCCTGACAGAAGGTTCAATGTTTGGAATCAGATCGTAGCTTAAGTACCCAACTGCCCCACCTGTAAATGGGATATCAATATTTGGCGCTTTGATTTGATATTGCTCTTTCATCCAATCCAGCAGTTCTTTCAGCTCTTGCTTTTGCATGACTTCCTGCCCCGAAGCGTCACGTGCAATGTATTTGTTTTGGTCATCATGCAAGGTTAAAAACGGGTGCAATCCAATGAAAGAATATCTCGACCAGCTGGAAGACTCATCTTTGCTTTCTAGCAAATACACAATATCTTGTTTGAGTTTTTCAACAATTTGAATCGGTGAGAGCGTATCGACTGTAATGGTTTCAACAATTGGGATTGTTTTGTAGGACTCACTGTCCTTTAAAAATTGGGTCAGGTTTGATTGGGAATTCATAAGCACACTCCTTAAATGGGATTAAGGAGAATGAGGGGACATATAGAGGGTTTGTATGAGTATACGAAATAAGCCTAAAAGAGGGTTTCTCTTTTAGGCAGCATGATTAAATAGAAGTATCGTATCTCTGCTCAACTCTACTCATCTCAACTACCCTAGTCTCATTCTCATCTTCTCTAAGCTTGCAATGCCGTTTACACCTGTGTGTAAACTTCGGCTGTTCATATCGTATTATAATTCCTTGTTTTTTGTCAACTGTAAATCAGGGCGAAGCGTCACAGCTTCTTCCAAGTACACATGCTGTATGTCTTCCTGCTTTGTATCTGTCTGGACAGTCATTAAGACACGAATACATTGCTTTAAACCGCCATCAATGTCTAGTTCCTGCATGCAAGTAACCGGTACATATGTCCATCCTTCAAACTGACGAAGTGCTTTTGCCGGAAAAACGGAGTGAATATCTTGTGTAGCTGAAATCAAGATCTGCACGACACGTTCTGGATCTACTTGGTTTCTTGAAATAATCGCTTCTAACAGCTGTTTCGTTTTGTTTAACACTTCAGTTTCTGTATCTTCTATCACAGTTGTAGCCCCACGTATCCCGCGAAACATCATAGACATCCCTCCTCCCGTTTCCATTCTTCGAGCCAGTAGTGCAGCTCATCTTTTGTGAAAGACTGTAAAGTGACGTCTCCAATCTGTTTTAATAAAACAAATTGAACACTGCCGCCTCTTGCTTTTTTATCACCAATCATCCGGTCAACAAATGTTTTCGTTGAAATATCTGGTGTGACTTGTACAGGGAATCCAAGCTCTTGCATCCACTCTTTTAGTTCCAAACGATTAAGGCTGAGCCCCAGCTGCTTTTCGCTCACATACAGCGCAAACTGCATGCCGATTGCAATGGCATCTCCATGCGTGATGACGCCGTATCCGTATTCTGCTTCAATGGCATGCCCCAGTGTATGGCCTAAATTCAAAAATGCACGCACACCTTGTTCTTTTTCATCTTCTTGAACAATTGACGCTTTGACTTGAATGCCTTGATACAGCATATGTGCCAGCTCACTCTTTGATAAATCCGACAAAGAACGAATGGACATTAGTTCTGCTAAAAAGTCTTCACTAGAAATCAATGCATGTTTGATGACTTCTGCAAAGCCTGATCTTCGTTCAATTTGAGATAGAGTCTCAAGCATACTAGTATCATAGATCACAGCTTTCGGCTGATGAAACGCACCGATTAAATTTTTACCGAGCGGATGGTTGATCCCTGTTTTCCCGCCAACTGCACTGTCATGTGCCAGCAGCGTCGTCGGAACTTGGATAAAGTCAATGCCCCTCATATAAGTGGCAGCAGCAAAGCCAGCCAAATCTCCAATCACACCGCCTCCCAGCGCAATAATGCAGGAGGAACGATCAAGCTGAAATTGAATGGCTTTCGTATGAATATGCTCAAATTCGGCAAAGGATTTTGACTGCTCTCCGCTTGGCACAACCACTTTGTTCACAGGCCACTTCTCTTGAAGTAAGCGAACCATCTCATCACCATAAATGGCATCAACAGCTGTATCTGTGACGATTAAGAGCTTCGTATAGGAATGCCCAGTGGAAGTTATCAAGTCGACGATATTGCGTTTAATCCCATCACCGATAAATACAGGATAAGTGGCTGAAGACGTCTTAACTTCCAGTGTTTTCATTAAAATTCCCTCTGAAGCTGGCGCATTTTTTCAACATTTTCTTTAATGCGGTCGATTTGGTCAAGGCCAAACTGCTCCACAACTGCATTGGCAATTTCCCATGCCACAACTGCTTCTGCAACAACACTTGCGGCAGGAACAGCGCAGCTGTCAGAACGTTCAATACTTGCTGAGAAAGGTTCTTTTGTTTCAATATCAACGCTTTGAAGCGGCTTATAAAGCGTTGGGATTGGTTTCATAACCCCTCTTACGACAATTGGCATTCCAGTTGACATTCCGCCTTCAAGACCACCTAGGCGGTTTGTTTTTCTCGTATAGCCCTTTTCTTCATCCCAGATGATTTCATCATGGACCTCACTGCCATTTTTAGAGGCTGCCTCGAAGCCAATACCGAATTCAACCCCTTTAAAAGCGTTGATACTAAGTACAGCGCCTGCAAGCTTGCTGTCCAATTTACGGTCGTAATGAACATAGCTGCCAACCCCAACCGGCATTCCTTCAACGATGACTTCAACAATTCCGCCAATTGAATCGCCATTTTTCTTCGCTTCATCAATTGCATCCATCATTTTCTGACCTGCTTCACTGTCATAGCAGCGAACAGGTGATTCTTCTGTTACCTTTTTCAAATCTTCAATAGACTCATATGCTGTATGAGCTGCTTTCACTCCGCCAATTTCAAGGACGTGGCCAGCTACTTTAATCCCTAGATGCGCCAAGATTTGTTTGGCAACTGCGCCTGCTGCTACGCGAACAGTTGTCTCGCGGGCTGACGAGCGCTCTAATACGTTTCTCATATCACGGTGTCCGTATTTAATCGCACCATTTAAATCCGCATGTCCTGGTCTTGGACGAGAGATTTGACGCTTCATTTCACTTTCTTCTTCTTCTGTGATCGGCTCTGCCCCCATCACCTTTGTCCAGTGCTTCCAGTCGTTATTTTCAACAACAAGAGCGATTGGCGAACCTAATGTTCTCCCATGGCGAACGCCACTTAACACTTTTGCCTGGTCTTTTTCGATCTGCATTCTTCTTCCTCGGCCATGACCTTTTTGTCTTCTAGCCAATTCATAATTGATGTCATCCTGCTCTATGTAAAGTCCTGCTGGAACTCCTTCAATAATTGTGGTCAATTGTGGACCATGTGATTCACCTGCTGTTAAGTACCTCATTGACTTAATCTCCCTTCATCGCATTAACGCTTTTAAGTAAAAATATAATAACACACTTACTACTAAAAAGTCAGCTACATACCCTTCTTTTGATAAAAGAAAGTATCAGCAGATGTCAGTCCAAACTTTTCAGGATGAAAAATTTGCTCTGTAGAACCAACAAATAATACGCCATTTTGTTTTAAACTACTGCTCATTTTCAAGTAAATTTCTTCTTTCGCCTCTTCAGTAAAATAAATCAGTACATTTCGGCAAACGATAAGGTCAAGCTGTTTTTCATATGGATCAGCTAAAAGGTTGTGCTTCTTAAATTGAATATGCTTTCGAACCTCATTTTTCACAGTGTAAAATGAGGAATCTTCTTTTGTGAAATACTTTTGCTTGATATGATCTGGTACCTCTTGCAGAGAGCGTTCATGATATCTGCCTTTTTGAGCTGACTGCAGAACTTTATCATCAATGTCAGTTGCAATAATTTGAAAATCTTTCACAAGAGGATGGCTTGACAGCAGCATAGAGAGTGTATATGGCTCTTCTCCTGTCGAACATGCTGCGCTCCAAATCTTTAAGGTGCCGCCATTTTTCGAAAGCAGCGGCAGGATTTTTTGATCAAGTACTTCCCAGCGCTGATAGTTTCGGTAAAATTCTGACACATTAATCGTCATGCGGTCCATCGTCTCATCTAATAGTGCTCTGTCCTTTTCAAGCGCGGCCGCGAATGCTTCGAAATCTTTAAATCCTTTTTTATCATAAAGTGATGTTAATCTTCGTTTCATTTGTGCTTCTTTATATAAATTCAGATCAACCCCGGTTAGTTTTTTCCATTTTCCAACAAATACTTGATATGGATCCATCAATGTCCTCTCCTGTCTCATCTATCTTTGTCCTAGTATAGCTGTTTTTATCGAAAATTTGTATCTTCTCATACGAAATTTCGTGTAGAAAGTTCAATATAAAAAAAGCCAAAGTGCTCATTGAATGAACACCTTGGCTTGAACCTTAATAAATCCAGCTTGAGATGGTTTGATCCCAGCTTGTGAGTTCTTCTTGTTTGAAGAATAAGTTAATTTCTCTTTCAGCACTTTCTGGTGAGTCTGACCCATGAATAATGTTTTTCCCAACAGTCAATCCATAGTCTCCTCTTATTGTTCCTGGAAGCGCTTCCTTTGGATTTGTTTTGCCGATAATTTGTCTTGTTACGTCTACTACCTGTTCACCTTGCCATACCATGGCAAATACAGGTCCTGATGTAATAAAGTCAACCAATTCCCCGAAAAATGGTTTTTCTTTATGCTCTCCGTAATGTGTTTCTGCTACTTCCTTTGGTATACTCATTAGTTTTGCACCAACAAGCTGAAGCCCCTTTTTTTCGAATCTTGACACAATGTCACCGATTAATTGTCTTTCTACACCATCAGGTTTGACCATAAGAAATGTTTTGTCCATATACGTTTTCCACCCCGTCGTTATGTATGTATAGGCTTACATTGTTACAAAGTGATCGTATCATTTTTTTTTATAATAATCAATTTTTGACAAAAAATTTCACAAAAAAACCAATCAACATAACGTTGATTAGAATTTTCGTTTCCCAATATATTTTGCAATGGAGGCGAGTGACGTTCTCGCTCGTCCTCGAGGAAGTTTGTCGAGCTGTTCAAAAGCTTTTTTCAAATACATTTCACTCACTCGAATCGAGCGGTCGATCGCATCTGTTTGTTTGAGGCTTTCAATGACAGGCTTCAGCTGCTTCTCCGTCGTTTCACTATTGATCAGCTTCAATTGACCTTCTAGTGTCGGATTTTTCAGTGCATATAAAACTGGGAGTGTGACATTCCCTTGTAAAAGGTCTCCTCCAACAGGCTTGCCCAGCTCTTCTTCTGTTGATGTGAAATCAAGGACATCATCAATGATCTGATAAGACATGCCGACATAGTATCCAAACCAATAAAGGGCTTTATGTGTTTTTTCATCTGTACCTGCTGCAATGGCGCCTAATTGACAGCTGCCCGCAATAAGCAAGGCTGTTTTTCGTTTGATTCTTCTTAAATATGTACGCAGGTTCTGTTCCATATTATATTTATCTTTCACTTGCTCTATTTCACCAAGACAGAGCTCAACGACCATTTTTGACAAAATTTCATGTGCCATTGGGTGATTGATTTTTGTCATGTATTCAAGTGATCTCGCAAACATATAATCCCCTGTGTACATGGCAATTCTGTTATCCCATTTTGCCTTTATCGTTGGTTTACCTCTTCTCAGCTCTGCATCATCAATCACATCATCGTGAACGAGTGATGCCATATGAATCAGCTCGAGAGCAACGGCAACATATTTAATTTTATTAATGTCATAGTCACCAAACATGCCTGAAAGGAGAACAAAAACGGGGCGGATTCGTTTTCCGCCCGCTTGCAGCAAATGAAGACCTGCTTCACTTAATAATGCATAATCAGAGCGAACTGTTTGTTCAAGCTCTTTTTCAATTATATCGATATCATGATTTAAAAAAGAGATCATTGCTTTTAGTTTCATTATCTTCACCCAAATATCGTTTATTCAAAGCTTCTTTCCGATATGTGTTGCTGCTACACCGCCTGTAAATGGATGATACGAGACATCAGACAACCCGGCCTCTTCAAACAGAGCCGCCAGCTCTTTCATGCCAGGGAATGTTTTGGCTGATTCTTGAAGCCATGAATATTCCTGATAACTTTTGGCAAACAGTTTACCAAAGAGCGGCATAATGTATTTGAAATAGATGTAGTAGCCCTGCTTAAAGCCGATCATCTCAGGCTGTGATGTCTCAAGACAAACAACCATTCCGCCGGGCTTCACTACTCGTGTCATTTCCTTTAGCACCGTTAAATAATCAGGGACGTTTCGAAGTCCAAAACCGATGGTGACATAATCAAATGAGTTGTCCTCAAAAGGAAGCTCCATCGCATTGCCGTGAAGCAATTCAATCTGTTTGTAGCCCCCAGTTTTCACCTTCGTTTCTCCAACACTCAGCATGTTTTTACTGAAATCAAGGCCTTTGACCTCGCCTTTTTCTCCAACAGCATCTGCAAGCGCAATTGTCCAATCGGCTGTCCCGCAGCATACATCTAATGCTTTAGAGCCTTTTTGCACATTCATGAGCTTCATTGTTTTATCACGCCATTTTTTATGCTGTTTAAAGCTGATGACAGAGTTCATTTGATCATAGTTTTTATAAATTTTTTCAAATACACCGTGTACTCGCTGTTCTTTTGATTGCTGCATGACTTACCCTTCTTCCACTTTCTGATGGTACGCAGGCTCATTTTTCATATGATCCAAGCGATTTAATAGCTCTTTTTGAACGACCGGAGATGAAACAAGATGCTCCTTGATCGGCCGTTTGGCCTTTTCATAGCCTTCATTCTCAAAGTTGTCAAAACATGAATAGGCGTCCGTATAACTATCGTTCAAAAAAAGTTTTAAATGTTTGTCATTTTCTGCTTGTTTCATGAAACGTTTATAAACAAGAAAACGACTTGCAATCTCATTCCAATGCGTTAATTGAAAATGCTCAGAAATCCTTTGGAAAAGCGCAGATTCAACTGTAGCTACACTTTTGTAAAAGTGCGCTGCATCTTGAATGGACCGGTCATACAGTCTAATTTTATGTTCATTGATCTCTTTGATCGCCGTAGCGAGCGTGCGGATCATATAAATGTCTTTCATGTCAGAGAGAAGAGAATAGTAGAGACCGCTGAAATAGTCTCCTGCCAGGATGGTCAGCTGACGATTTTTAAATTCGTCTTGCTTGATGGCTGCAGCAGTTGTGACTTCGTCATGGGTATCAAGGGCAATTTGCACAAGCATCGCCGTTAAAATATAATTTTCTTTTTTCTCTGCATCAATTTGAGCTTCATCAAACATTGCATGAAAAAGAAGGAGCTTATCTTCATCGATGAGTGGCGCGCGTAAATGCTTCGCCAAATAAGGATGAGAAAGCTTTTTATTTAATTTTATATTTAGATTAGATAAAATTCCGTAGATGTCTTGCAAAGATATCACCCTTGTCCCAAAAATTACAGTTTCATATGTAGACCTGCACATTGTATAGAGATTTATTATACCATATCAGCTCTCACTTTTATGCTATCAAGTGCATACAAGTTCTTTATTTCTTTGCTTCGCTTTGAATTTCACCGAAGCTTGTTTGAATGACAGCATCGCCTCTTACTTTGATCGCTGACGTATGCTCAGTAAATTGTGCAATGATCACTTCACCTTTATCGAGCTTCTCGGAATGGTGAAATCTTGTATCAGAGCCTCTTGTTAGGCCGATGACGTTTACACCATTATCAATGGCTTTAATCACCACAAAATCAGATGCTTTATTTTCACTCATTTTGTTCACCGTCCATCTATTGAATTAGTCGTTTTTAATAAAGGAAAGCACTTCTGCTCTTGCGGCTGCATCATTTGCAAATGTGCCGCGTACTGCTGAGGTCACTGTTTTAGCGCCTGGCTTTTTCACTCCGCGCATCGTCATACACATATGCTCTGCTTCAACGACAATCATCACGCCATGCGGATTAAGTGTTTCCACCATACTATCTGCAATGGTTGATGTAATGCGTTCCTGAAGCTGCGGGCGTTTTGCCACGGCTTCGACTGCTCTTGCCAGCTTGCTAAGTCCCGTTACTTTTCCGCCGCGCGGAATATAAGCAACATGGGCTTTCCCGTAGAAAGGCACGAGGTGGTGTTCACACATTGAATGGAAAGCAATATCTTTTACAAGGACGAGTTCTTCGTGGTCTTCGCCAAAAATGGTTTTAAAATGTTCTTTTGGATCTTCATTTAAACCTGAAAACACTTCTTCATACATTTTTGCGACTCGTTTTGGGGTATCGAGAAGTCCTTCACGATCTGGATCTTCTCCGATTGCTTTTAATATATCGCGTACTGCGTGTTCAATTAATTCTTTATTTATTTCACTCATGTATTATATCCTCCAAAGGCGATTACATTTCATTCAGATTCTAGCACACTTCAGATCCTAAAAGCAAAGGAGAGCGTTCTAAACGAACCTTTTGATTCAAAAGGAAAAGCCCCTTATGAAAGGGGCTTTTCTAGACCAGTGTGAAACTGTATATGTATAACTCCTTCAACAGGATCATTACACATAACGATTATTTACCTGCCACCGCGTCTTTAAGTGCTTTACCTGGTTTGAAAGCAGGTACTTTGCTTGCAGGGATTTCGATCTCTGCACCAGTTTGTGGGTTACGTCCTTTACGAGCTGAACGCTCACGTACTTCAAAGTTACCAAAACCAATTAGTTGGATTTTGTCACCATTTTTAAGTGCATCTAAAATTGTATCAAAAACAGAATCAACTGCTTTTGTCGCGTCTTTTTTAGATAACTCGCTTGCTTCAGCAACCGCGTTAATAAGTTCTGTCTTGTTCATGCCTTTCACCTCCTCCCAAAAATATGCATTCAATAGATTGTTATCATTTCTTCACAATTCATCTTCTTTCTATACCCTTTTTTAGAAAAAAAGAGCGTCCTAGAAAGCGTTATACATGGCTTTTCATTAGAAAACATCTCTTTGAAGGAATGTTTGTCCAACAAAGTGAAGATTTTCTGTAAGTAGATTAACACATATGAAATACCATATCAAGCATTTTAAAGGGAAGAATCCTTATTCGTCAAGGATTAAGGGCACTTTTGCGAACGAATATTCCTAATTTCAACCTGAATCTGACTAATCTTTATACAATTGTCTTTTTATGACTCATTCAATACGCAAAAAAAGACCCCTATCAATGAGAGGTCTCACTTGCTATAAAATAATCGCAATCAAACCGCCTGATCCTTCGTTGATGATTCTTTCAAGTGTTTCCTTCAGCTTATATCTTGCGTTTTCCGGCATGAGAGACAGCTTTGCTTGAATGCCTTCTCTGACAAGGGAGCTGAGGGAGCGGCCAAATATATCTGAATTCCAGATCGAAAGCGGATCATCTTCAAAGTCTTGCATTAAGTAGCGGACGAGCTCTTCACTTTGTTTTTCTGTTCCGATAATCGGTGCAAATTCGCTCTCTACATCTACTTTGATCATGTGAATAGATGGCGCTACCGCTTTTAATCTCACGCCGAATCTTGATCCCTGCCTAATAATTTCTGGCTCATCTAAACTCATATCTGACAACGCTGGCGCTGCAATCCCATAACCAGTCTGCTTCACCATTTTTAATGCGTCTGATACTTGATCATATTCTGTCTTAGCATGAGCAAAATCTTGCATGAGCTCTAGTAGATGGTCTTTACCTCTAATTTCTACACCAACGACTTCTTTTAAAATATGATCATATAGATCATCTGGCGCATACAGGTCAATCTCCGCAATCCCCTGACCCATTTCAATTCCTGCTAACCCCGCTCTTTCAATAAAATCAAATTCACTGAATTGACCAACGACACGGTCGACATCTCTTAATCTTTTAATATCCTTTACGGTTTCCTTCACTGAATCCTGATAACTCTCTCTCAGCCAGTGATCTTCTTTCAGCACCATCACCCAGCTTGGCAGGTTCACATTCACCTCTAGAACTGGGAATTCATATAATGCTTCACGAAGTACACTGAGTACATCTTGCTCTCTCATACTTTCTACGCTCATGGCGAGTACTGGAATATCATACTTTTGGCTAAGTTCCTGCCGGAGCGCTTCTGTTTCAGGATGATATGGCCTCACTGAGTTGATGACCATAATAAATGGCTTTCCAACCTCTTTGAGTTCATCAATCACTCGTTCTTCAGATTCAATATAATCATGTCTTGGGATTTCTCCAATGGACCCATCTGTTGTAATCACTACACCTATTGTTGAATGCTCTTGAATGACCTTGCGTGTACCAATTTCCGCTGCTTCATGAAACGGGATTGGCTCTTCATACCACGGCGTATTGATCATTCTTGGGCCATTTTCATCTTCATACCCGCGCGCACCAGGGACAGTGTATCCCACACAATCGACAAGCCTGATGTTGACATCAAGACCGTCACTCACATGAATAGATGCTGCTTGATTCGGTACAAATTTTGGCTCTGTGGTCATAATGGTTTTTCCTGCTGCGCTTTGCGGCAATTCATCCTGTGCTCTTGCACGATCTGCCTCATTATTGATATTCGGGAGCACCACGAGCTCCATAAACTTTTTAATAAACGTAGATTTCCCTGTACGAACAGCGCCAACGACTCCTAAATATATATCGCCTCCTGTTCGTTCAGCGATATCCTTGAAAATATCGACTTTTTCCAAGTGATCCCCTCCCGGACTTGCTATCCTCGTTTTCAAATTAAATACTCTATTCTTCAATCAAACTGTGCTTGAAAGGTGTCTGGACAATATATGTGTATGACGTTGTCCTATTTGAATATGACACCTTTTTGTTTTGAGAGTATGTTTAGCCATAAAAAAACCTTTCTCCTCATTTATATGCAGAGGAAAAAGGTTCATTCTTGTTTATGACGTCTTTTTTTCTAAAAAGGAAGGCTCACCTTTTTTGTTGATGGTATATGGGACAGAAAACGCGGGTACAAACGGGGTTTCCTGCCAATATACATCTTGAATGTTTTCACCTGGTTTCAGCTTTTGCTTCGAATTCTTCAAAATATGAGCAAAATCACTGCGGTAGTCCACATAGATGTCACCGTTTGATGAAATTAGTAATGGGAGGGAATTCCCTGTCACAGGACTCATGACCGCAGGCGGCGATTTTAATCCTAATTTTTTTTCATTTAACGTATATAAATTGGCTGATACGACTTTGCCGTATGGCGGATATGTATGTTCATCTTGATACATCTTGATCCTAAGACGTAATTCATTGATGGTCTGCGTCATTTTGACATCAAGCAGTTTCACAGTTGGTTTCTTTTCGACGTCTGTGAGGACATAAATATATTCGCCCCCGCCTTCATAAGATGTAGACGGTACGTCGTGTAAATATCTTGGTGACAAGCGCTTAAAGTCGATGACATATTTCTGATAAACCGGCGTGTCTGCTTCTTTCGTTTCTATAGGCAGAAGACCATTTGTTGCTTTTTGAAATTCCTCAATCGCTGTCTGGACACTTTGCAGCTGCTCTTCGTATGGCACCCGGTTTTCAGCTTTGCGATTCTCTGGATACAGACATCCTGTTAATAACATAAGTGCTAACAGCGTGACACTGACTTTTGCTCTGATCATCACATTCTTCCTTTTTCTTTATTCATTGACCGGCCCGCTAAAGACAACTAAAAACACAATGATACCTGATATCAGCATCAAGCTGTATGCGACGGTTGAGGCCGTTATTTTAAGAAATTTGCTTTTCAGCTTAAACCTGCTGAAATAAATGGTTACTACGGCTAAAAACATGAGCCCCATTGAACCAAGCGCAAACCACATCTTGATTAAAGCAAAACTCATCGTGCCTGTCCCCCTTCAAAACGAACGAATTGTAAGCGTTTATATTTCATTCTAAACCAAAAATAAGGTAAATATCAATCATTTTTCCAATCATTCAGAAAAAGCGCATAAAAAAACTGAAGCAAAGAGGGGGACTCTGCTTCAGTCATTGGATCGACTATTTTCCTCATTCTGTAGAGGCAAAGCTCTATTCAAACTTCATTGCTATGTTATGCAAGTCTTCCCCTTCTTGCATCCTCTACATGCCTAAGTTCAGTCTTTCCATTTATTTTGTTTGGTTTTCAAACATGTTCACAAGGTCTTCCATCTCATGTGTTTTCACACGTGCCATTAAAGATTCTACAGCATCGTCAACCTTTTTCCCTTCAAACAGGACGCCGTAAAGAGCCTCTGTAATCGGCATGCTGACCTTGTATTCTTTAGAAAGCTGATAAGCGCCTTTTGTTGTGCGGACGCCTTCGACAACCATCCCCATTTTTTCAAGCACTTCTTCGAGCTTATATCCTTTACCGAGTAAATTCCCGCAGCGCCAGTTACGTGAATGAACACTTGTACATGTCACAATCAAATCGCCAACACCTGTTAATCCGGCAAATGTAAGGGGATTCCCTCCCATTTTTGTGCCAAGACGTGCGATTTCAGCAAGTCCTCTAGTGATAAGCGCCGCTTTTGCATTGTCACCATATCCAAGTCCGTCTGTGATACCAGCCGCAAGAGCAATGATATTTTTCAATGCGCCGCCAATCTCTACCCCAATCACATCAGGGTTGGTGTACACTCTAAAATGATTGTTCATGAACAAATCTTGAACAAATTGAGCTGCTTCAACATTTTCTGATGAGACAGTAACAGTTGTCGGATGACGCAGACCTACTTCTTCTGCATGACTTGGCCCTGATAGGACAACGACAGCTTCTCTTTTCTCAGATGGGACTTCTTGTTCAATCATTTGAGAAATTCTAAGAAGTGTATCTGGTTCGATTCCCTTACTCACATGGACAAACGGCACCTTTGATGAAATCAGCTCATTTGCCTGCTTCAATACCTCACGAATGGCCTTTGTTGGCACAGCGACAATAATCGCCTCTGTTCCCTCTAAAGCCTGCTTCATATCAGTTGTCGCCTGAATAGACGCTGGCAGTTCGACATTTGGCAAGTAATCATGATTTTCATGTTTCTCATTGATTTGATCAATGAGCTCTTGTCTATGTCCCCACATGTGTACATCATGATGATTATCAGCTAATACAAGCGCAAGAGCTGTTCCCCAGCTGCCTGCTCCAAGTACGGAAATTTTCTTCATCCTGCTCACCCTTTTTATTTTCTCGCTCTCGCAAATATTTTAATTGGTGTTCCTTCAAAACCAAATGCATCTCGAATGCGGTTTTCTAGGAAACGCTCATAAGAAAAGTGCATAAGCTCTGGATCGTTTACAAACACAACGAAGGACGGAGGCTTAATGGCCACCTGTGTTGCATAGTAAATTTTGAGGCGCTGTCCGTTATGGGTCGGCGTTGGATTCATCGCCACCGCATCCATGATGATATCATTTAAAATATTGGTTTGAACGCGCATTGCATGGTTTTCGCTCGCTGTGATAATCGACGGCATTAATGTATGAATTCTCTTTTTCGTAAGAGCAGACATAAACAAGACAGGTGCATAATCAAGGAATTGAAAATGCTCACGGATGTTTTGCTCAAATTCCTTCATCGTACGCTCATCTTTTTCAACAGCATCCCATTTGTTCACAATGATGACTACAGCTTTACCAGCTTCGTGCGCATAGCCCGCAATTCGTTTATCCTGCTCAATAATGCCTTCCTCGCCGTCAAGTACAACAGCGACAACATCAGAGCGATCAATGGCTTTTAATGCACGAAGCACACTGTATTTCTCTGTTGTTTCATATACTTTCCCTTTTTTCCTCATACCTGCTGTATCAACAATGACAAAGTCACGCTGATTGTACGTAAACATCGTATCGACAGCATCTCTTGTTGTACCAGCGATGTTGCTGACAATGACGCGGTCTTCTCCCAGCATGGCATTCACTAAAGAAGATTTCCCTACATTCGGGCGGCCAATTAAGCAGAACTGAACAACTTCTTCATCATATTGCGTATCCGGTAAATTCTTAAAATGTTCTGCAACTGCATCAAGCAGATCACCAAGACCTAACCCATGTGTTCCAGAAATCGGAAACGGCTCGCCAAATCCGAGCGCATAAAAGTCATACACGTCGCTTCTCATTTCAGGGTTGTCCAGTTTATTGACAGCAAGTACGACTGGCTTTTTCGTGCGATATAAAATTTTTGCAACTTCTTCATCCGCAGATGTCACGCCATCTCGGCCATTCACCATAAAGATAATGACATCCGCTTCGTCCATTGCGATTTCTGCCTGATGGCGAATTTGCGCCAAGAATGGCTCATCTCCAATATCAATTCCACCAGTATCTATTAAATTAAAGTCATAATTTAACCATTCCGCAGAGCTATAGATTCGATCTCTTGTTACACCAGGTGTGTCTTCTACAATCGATATTCTTTCGCCTGCGATTCGATTAAAAATTGTAGATTTTCCAACGTTGGGCCTTCCAACAATGGCTACGACAGGTTTACCCATAGTACCCTTCCTTTCAATCCAGCCGCGATTCAATATGTTCATCATCATGTTTCAACCGGGATTTATAATTTTCATTCAGTTTTATGAAATAAACCCTTCAAACATGAAGGGTTCAACTTATATATTATATCAATTTTTAATCAGACCACAATGAATAACTTAAAAATGTTTGACAATCAAGTAGAGATCTTCTCCAATGCCGTGTGCAATTCCATCTAAAATGGCCTCTAAATTCATGGCATACATGTCGAGTTCTTCTTTATTTTCACAGAAAAAAACGGCTGTTCCGCCAATGACCCGCTCTTTATTTGTTGTCGCCACAGCCAATATAAATTGTTCAATGGTGTTCGCCATGCCCTATTACCTCACTTTCTTTTTAATGAAATCTGTCGGCATTCGAATGGCATTTTCTAAAATAGGCACCTCTTCTAATACACGGACAGCCAAATCTTCACGATACCATTGCGGTAAAATGAACACGCCAAGTGTGCCGTTATTCAGATCACGTTTTGCGAGCGGACAGAGCGATGGTTCCCCAGAATCGCGATACACGCCAAGCACGTTCGATAAATCAAATAAAATGGCTTGCCGCTGTCCAAGGTTGGCAATCGTTGTAGCAGAGTTGAAATTTTTCGGCGTCAAAATAAAGCCCATCCCATGCTCTAAAATGAGCTTTTGCTTTTCAGGCAGCCCGATATTCATAATGTATATATCATTCACATAAAGCCCTGCCCCATCAAAGCGAAGTTCCCCTTTTTGAATATTGACGATATCCTTTAATTGACTGCCTGACATTAATAGCTTTGCCATGAAAAAACAAAGAATACCGACCACTGTTCCAACAACAAGCGAGAAGAAAATACAGGCTGTCGTTGTAATAAGTGCAGTGAGAATCGCAATATAATTTCGACTTTCAAAGGCAATGGCAATGCCTTCTATATATGTACTGCCTCGTGAGACAAGCTCGTACGAATCCATTTGGGTTAACGTATTTCTTTCCATATTTCTGACATCGCGAAATTGCGTGGCTGCCAAAGTGAGAAAGGTAATCGCCGTAAATTCCTCCTGAATCAGTGCAGGCATAATGATCGCACCTAATCCTGATGCAATAAAACCAAGCGCAATGTGAATCACTTGTCCATGAATATACGTAGGGTATTGCCGGTAATCGGTTCTTAACATGTAAAGTCTGGCCGCCATCCCAAAGATGACACCAATAATCACAGGAAACGTATAGTCTGTCATGTTGATTTTGCAGCCCCTTTTACTGATTTTCTTGATGAACGGGCGTTGAAGAGCTTTTCAAGCTGATCGACACCTAATAGGAAGACCGCTCCTTGCACAACGAAGGAAAGAAAAGAGAGATCCCCTATGACAATTGATGATGTGAGGCGGTGAATCGTCAGCGCATAAAGGGCTTCGCCGAGACATACTGACATCATCCATAGGGTGATTCTTTCCGTTAACGGCTGTCCATATGTCATACACATTAAGATCAGCAAGGCAAATACGACCCAATCCACCTTTATTATCGTGAACCAAACAGGGTCATATAATGCAAACATCATAAAAAAGGCATACGCGCTCACCATTGAGCCCAATTGCATGATCCTCATGAATCGATAACCAGGCCTGAATATGACGAAAGCGGCACATGCATATAAAAGAGTCATCAAGAATCCCGCATTCATGCTCATATCTAAAACGGATATCATGAAATGACTGGATATAATATGGACAAGTACACAGATACCTAGCACGCTGCGCCACAAACTTTTTTCCATGATAAATGTCACCATAATCCAAACGAACCATATAGACCAATAATAGTACAAAGCCTCCAACGCCTCATCACCTCAATTACATTATGGGAAAATCTCCAATTTTTAAACATGCGGATCGTTACCGGCTCTGTATGAAATAAACGAGAGGTGACACCCTAATGATTGAGGAGGGATGAGTGATGGGAAAAGATAGACAGGAAAAGCGTTTAAAGGCGTCAAAAAGAGTAGAATCTGACCGTGATCAATCCATTCATCATAAAGGTGCAACAGCATTAGAAGGTCCAGAAAGCGCTCGAAAAAGAAATCAATAAAAAAAGGCATGTGATATCACATGCCTCTCTTACTATAGTACGTTGTGTCAACGCCTCTTTCTTTGAGCCAATGACTTGTTTCCCCTGAGATCACAACTGGAGCTTGTCTCAGTTCTTCAATCGTCTTCACACCAAGCACTGTCATCATCATCTTGATATCTTCTTGAAGATCCATGATATCTGCGATGAGGCCGCTTTCTCCTCCACTGGTCAATGATTTTAAGAAAAATCCAGCAAGACCAGCAGCAGATGCGCCAAGAGCTAATGATTTGGTTACATCAAGAGCATCTTTGATACCTCCGGAGGCTAAAATCGTTTGATTCTGAAAGGCTGTATGTACTTCAGCAAGACTCGCTGCAGTTGGAATCCCCCATTGATCAAAATAACGAAGGGCTTTTTGGCGGCGGAGATTTTCAATCTTAGAAAAGTTCGTCCCACCAAATCCGCCTACATCAACGGCTGCAACCCCAGCATGGAATAACTTTCTTGCCGTCTCCTTGCTCATGCCAAATCCGACTTCCTTCACGACAACAGGCACACCAACAGATTGAGCGATAGCTGCAATCCGCTCAAGCGCCCCCCTGAAATCGCGATCCCCTTCAGGCATGACAATCTCTTGGATGACATTCAGGTGAATCTGGAGCATATTTGCCTCGAGCATGCTGACTGCTTCTTGAGCATGCTTAATCGTTGCTTCACTGCCTAAATTCGCAAATACAATTCCATCCGGATTGACTTTACGAACGATTTCATATGTTCGTCTTTCTTCTTTATCTTTCAGTGCAGCCATTTGTGATCCAACTGCTACTGGGATATTGGTCTCCTTCGCTGCGATCGATAAAGAGCGGTTGATCTCATAGGTAGATTCTCCGCCCCCGCCAGTCATTGCATTGATAAAAATTGGCGAACCGAAAGTCAGTCCGCCAATTGTCGTATGTGTATCAATTTGTGATGTTGCAAGATCTGGTAAACTGGCGTGAACGAAGGAAACATCTTCTAAACCTGTTGCTGCATGCTGGCCAGTGGACAACGCATGCTCAATATGCTGTTTCTTTCTTTCTGCTCGCGTCAATTTTGATCACCAAATTATTTTAGTTTATTGAGTTTATCGCCGATCAGGTCACCAAGCTGGAATCCGCTTGTGTTTTCTTCTTTCGCCTGATATTGACGATAATCCTCTTCGATTTGTTTTTCAGGATTTTCTTCTAAATCACGAATGCTTAGTGAGATGCGCTCTTCGTCTTCATTCACATCAAGCACTTTCACTTTGACAGTCTGCCCTTCTTCAAGGACTTCTTGCGGCGTGCCGATATGTTTATGAGAGATTTGGGAAATATGCACAAGCCCTTCTACACCTGGCAGAATTTCAACAAATGCACCAAAGCTCACAAGACGTTGAACAGTTCCTTCAAGCACATCACCTTGTTTTACCTTTTCACCAATTTGGCTCCAAGGTCCTGGTAATGTTTCTTTAATAGAAAGTGAGATACGTTCGTTATCACGATCAACAGCAAGTACTTTGACCTGGACTTCCTGTCCTTCTTCTACTACGTCAGATGGCTTTTCAACATGCGCATGGGATAGTTGAGAAATGTGAACTAATCCATCAATGCCGCCAATGTCAACAAATGCACCAAAATCAGTAAGTCTCTGCACTTTACCATCAATCACACTGCCTACTTCAAGCTTTTGCAGGAAGTCTTGCTTTTTGTCTAACTGCTCTTGCTCAACCACTGCACGGTGCGAGAGAATCACGCGATTTTTTTCGCGGTCAAGTTCTACCACGACAAGTGAGAGTGTTTTCCCTTTGTAATCTGTGAAGTCTTCTACATAGTGTGCTTCTACTAGAGATGCAGGAATAAATCCACGCACACCAATGTCAACGACAAGACCACCTTTTACAACGTCTTTTACTTCAGCTTCAAATACTTCTTTTGTTTCAAACTTTTTCTCTAGGTCTTCCCAAGCGCGGTCTGCATCAACAGCACGTTTAGATAAAATCAAAGCATCGTCTTCGACCTTTGTTACTTTAAGCTCTAACTCGTCGCCATCTTTCACGACATCTGATGCTTTTTCAACGTGAAGACTTGATAATTCACTGATTGGGATGATACCAGGTTGTTTCACATTGACGATATCTACATTGACATGCTTGTCCTCAACTTTAGAAACAATCCCTTTCACTACATCTCCAACCTCTGGTACCTGAACATCGATTTGATTCATTTCCTCTGTCATTTCGATAACCTCCTTGGTCCAAACCTACACAGCTTAGTTAAAACGACTGGGCGAATATGTGTCTTAAGCATGATGAATGCCAGCCGAATATGTATTATAGAAACATTCAAATCAATATAATTGCTTGAATGATCAATAAAAATAGTATTAGTATAAACTTCTAATAAAAGACCTTGTTTGTCAAGAGATAAACCTCTAACTTATTAAAGTTTTCTAAAATTTCTTACTGTTTCTCTACGCGGTCTGCTGCATCTAAAATTTTCCCTGCCACCTCTTGTATAGAAAGGGAGGTTGTGTCAATTTCAATGGCGTCGTCCGCTTTCTTTAAAGGTGAAACTTCGCGCTCAGAATCAAGCTTGTCACGTCTTGTAATCTCTTCAATCAGCTGATCGTAATTGACATCGTAGCCTTTTTTCTGATTCTCTTCAAAGCGGCGTTTTGCTCTTTCTTCTACTGATGCAAGCAAGAAAATTTTCACTTCGGCATCCGGAAGTACGTGAGTGCCTATGTCTCTTCCATCCATAACGACACCGCCTCGTTTGCCAAGCTCTTGCTGCCTGCGGACCATTTCTTCCCGAACAGCTCTGTGCTTTGCAACAACCGATACTTGGTTGCTTACGCGGTCTGTGCGAATATCCTCTGTGACATCCTTATTGTTTAGATGGACTTTTTGACCCTCGCCTGTTGTTACTAGTTCAATGACTGTTTTTTTCAGTAATGAATCAAGTGCCTGTTCGTCTTCAAGGTCTACACCTTGATTAAGTGCCGCAAGTGTAATCGCGCGGTACATGGCACCTGTATCAATATAAATATATGATTTTTTGGCTGCGACTATTTTTGCCACAGTGCTTTTGCCTGCTGCTGCAGGACCATCAATTGCAATAGATAATTTCTTTTTCATAATACCTCTCCTTGATTGAATCTCCCTTATGAATTGTAACACGATCACCGCTCAAACGGGGGAATTTTCTATCAATCCTTCTGCTTAAACGTCTCAATCCATTCTTCAATACTCATGTTATTCACACCCTCATACTGCACGACTTTTGACAAAAAAAGTTCTCCTTTCGTCAAATGAAGTGTGATCTGAACAGTTAGCAATAAAATAAGCTGAATGAACACCACTTTCAATAACCATCTTTCCATTGTCTTCATACAAAAAGCCTCCACGCTAGATTCTTTCCTCTCTAGTATGGAAGCTTTTTACACCCTTTATTCTTATGCTTTTTTCACACGTGTTAAAAGCTGCTGCTGGAAGCAGTATTTCATAATGTGCTGTTGGTGGTCATTTGTGATCTCTGAAAACTCCATGATCGCTCTTGTTTTGCCAGACTGTTCATCTTGATATACTCGATTCATCTCTGCAACCGCTTTAATTTTCACGGGCTCTTTTAAGGGAAGTTCAAACTCTGTGGCCACTTCTCCATAATCTTTCAATGACACGCCCTCAGGAACAGCAATCGCCACGCCGCCAGCACTTATATTCACAATAAACGTGTCAAAGGGCTCTTCGTCCGTTTGCATGATGGTGGCTTTGATCATCGTATCCACTCTCAAATATTCTCTTCGCTGAAGCCGGATCATTTTTTCTTTTGGCGGAATGGAAATAACAATCATCGGAATATCTTCTTTTCTTTTTCCAATGACTTCGCTTGTACATTTGTATGGAATTTGATTTTCGTCAAAAAAGAAGACGGTGATTTCTGTTTGCTGATTTAAGTAGATGGTGCGGCCCGTTTCTTTATCTGCTGGATAATTAATGCAAATATCATCGTTATTATTTTCCAAAACCTTCGATTTTGCTGTTTTCACTTCTTTGTTCTCATTGACATATTCAATTGTGATTGCATCCCCTATTTGTAACATTCCTCATCACTCTTTTCATCTGTGAAATCGTATCCTCTCCTATATTAAACCATGTCTAAAACAAAAGGAAAAGACTTATTAGCCTTTTCCTCGCTTCCTTTTCTATAGGTCTTTATATATAGGTTCTGCGTTTTTCAGTTTATCTACCCGTTCTTCTTTTCCAGTATCTGCATTAATGAACATGCGGTACGTATCGTTTTTTATCGTTCCGAGGAACTCATAGCACAGAACTTCCTCTGACATATCATTTTGCACAATCGCCAAATGAGTATCTTCGATCTTTACATGCTGATTCAATGTTTTCTGCGCTTCTTTTTGAGAGATTTTCGGTGCTTTGATGTCTCGAGTTTTATGATTCGTTAAGTAGTCCTTCGCTGAAAACCCAACAACCTCGCCATCATCCAATGCGACTTTCATGCGTATACTATCTGGATAAAGCAATACATTTTTTTGAAGAGGCACATAGGTAAATACACCGATATTATCAAATTGTGCACTTTCATCTAAATGGAACAATTCTGTGTCAAATCCGTGCTTCTTTAAAAAGCTGAGTGCTTTTTCTGATGCAGCATTCAAACTGATTTTTTGTTTTTTCACGTCACGATTCTGAAGAAGGTAGACTGGGTGCCCTCCTTTTTCAGTTAAGTCTAAGTAAAAGTTAGCATGGCTGTCTGGATCAGACATCGATAAGCTATACACGTCACGATTGGTTTTGCTGCCGCTTTTTCTCACTTTAAAATGTTGATTATGGTCAGGTGTGAATTGCTGTGCAATGCGGATCGCTTCTTTTTTTGAAATCTTATCGCCTTTTAGATGATTGTAGCCTTGTGTTTCTTTTTCTGTCGACACATTTGTAGGCCCAAGATCGACATCTGCAAACGCATCTGCATTTCTCTCGACTGTTTTCAGCCCGTCAATGATGGTGTTGTCGTTCTTTCGATCGCCGTCAGCCAGCGCCATTTCAACATCCATCCATTTTAAGTTTTTATTAAGGACGAGGTGCTGCACTTGTCTAAGTTCGTTTTGGATATCTGATGCTTGATTATAAAGGGCTGTAATGGTTTTGTGTGTATCTTTATTTAATGGTTCGTCTGATAAAGTTTTGACTGATGATTTGTAGCTAAAGTCTCCGACATTCGCCAGAAATTCTTCCGTTTTATTAAAAGGCATCAATGTGAGCGGGAGCTGGCTGACATTGTTATGCGCTTCTGATGACATTCTCCATACATCTGCAAGTGCTGGTGAGATGGATGTTTGGCTGTTCATCGCAAGTGTTGCGCCCAGTTTGTCATGCAGCTGATCCACCTGATACGTTAAATCGTGGAAGGCTCTTTGGTAGTTGTTCTCAGCATGAAGCAGCACGGCGTCTTTTTCTTGATGTTCTTTATAGCCCCAGTAACCTGTTGAGATGACAGCAATTCCTAAAATAGCAATCAATATTCCTCTGATCATTTATTTACACCTCTTTTTATTCGCAGAATATATGTTTCCCGATTCGTTTAATTTGTGGTCTTCCCCAAATCCATGGACTTGTTGCTGTATCAGGATTAAAGTAATAAATGGCGCTCTCAGATGGGTCCCAGCCATTGATTGCATCAAACACAGCCTTTTTTGCCGTTTCATCTGGCGTCATATAAAATTGCCCATCTGCTACAGCGGTAAACGCAAGCGGTTCAAAAATAACTCCTGCGATCGTATTTGGAAAGGTCGGATTGTTCAAACGGTTTAAGATGACGGCCGCGATGGCCACCTGTCCTTCATATGGCTCACCTCTTGCTTCACTGTAAACAGCTTGCGACAAGAGCTGAATGTCATTACTAGAAAAACCACCAGGCATGTTGGCTGCTGTTTGTTTCGGTGTTTGATTTCCCTGCTGGCTGCCTGACTGATTGCCAGACTTCGCAGATGATCCACTTTGACTTTTTTGATTTTCTTTTGTACCTTGAGCTGTCTTTTTTTGCGAGCTTCTTTTCGGAGCCTTTGTTTGCTGATCAAGAGGCTTTCCGCCATAATGGGTAAACTGGTTCCCTTGCTGCAGCTGCTTTTGAACAAATTCTTTGTAGTATTTCGTCTTTTGAACTAATAAGCTTTTTGTTTTCTCGCCTACAAGTCCATCGACCTTCTTGATGCCAAATTGGCTTTGAAAGTTACGAACGGCCCAGTACGTCCCCCAGCCATAGACGCCATCAATTTTGCCATTGTAAAAACCATTGTATTGGAGACGCGCTTGCAGTTCGACTACATCTTCTCCTGTTGCGCCCCGCTGGATGACTTGGCTGGTGAAGGCTTCACTTTTACTCTCTGTCAAAAGAGAAGACGCAAGAAGAACGATTGAGAAGATAAGAACGATTTGTTTTATGAAACGAGCTTTATCCATATTTGATCCTCCTGTACTTTTGATGTTTGAATATATGTTTCTTCCGATCCCTATTTTTATACATTCAACACAGGAGAGAATTGGATGGAAAAGACAAAAAACGCCCTATCAACAAATAGGACGTTTTCAAAAATTAAATTTGCACCATTTTTACCGCACGGGCTTTTTTTGCTTTCCTTAAACCAAACCACCATAAAAAAATCATGAACGGCACCATGATATATCCCCAGTTTTTCATCCCTAATAGAATGAAATCATACAGGCCGTGAAACAGCACAGGGAGCGTTAAAGAAAGGATCAGCCATTTGCGCTGTTCTTTTTTATCAGAGAAGCGGGCTTTTCCGATATAAAATCCCATCACAACACCAAATAATGCGTGACTTGATACAGGTAATAAAGCACGGGTAAACGCATATTCGACCCCATGACCGACTAAGTAAAGAATATTTTCAAGTGTTGCAAAACCAAGTGAGACACTCGTTCCATACACAATCCCGTCATAATGTTCGTCAAACTGAGCATGCGCATAAACGCTGACCATTAAAATAAACCATTTTAATGATTCCTCTAAAAAGCCCGACGTCACAAATGAAATCAAGATAGGGTTTGTTGCGATATTTTCCTCTTGAAGGACATATTGAATAAACATGGTTGGAAACACAAGTATGACACCTAGCATAAAAGATCTGATGACCATATGAACCGGCTCATTGTCGTACTGATCTTTCAAATAAAAATAACTTAAAAGTGCGATGCCGGGAGCTAAACCTGCTGAGATGATTGCGATCATAACCAGACCTCTTTCCCTACATTATCCTTCATTATCGTACCATGATTTACCCTTTTTTTATATGACTCGGGCCCATTTTTCTAAAAATAACTTTCTATATAATCCCAATTTATATAAAAAAGAACCGAACCCCTTTTGAAGGATCCAGTTCTTTTTTTATCCGTTGATTCTTTTGTTGATTTCTTCTGCAATGAGTCCGCCATGAAATCTTCCATTTTCGATGAAAATTTCATTTGCATTATTTCCAGCAGCAATGACTCCTGCAATGAAAATACCTTCAACATTCGTTTCCATCGTTTGTTCATCAAATGCTGGACGGCCTGATTCTTGATCTATCGTGACACCCATTTTTTCTAAGAAAGAATGATCTGGATGATAACCAGTCATGGCAAATACATAGTCACTTTTCACTCGATCCGTTTGATTTTGCTGGTTTGTAAAGATCACATCTTCTTCTGTGATTTCTTTCACCTGCGCGCCAAACTCCATGCGAATCGTTCCATTACGGACAAGCGCTTCAAACTCTGGTAAAATCCAAGGTTTGATGCTGGATGAATATTCTGTTCCTCTATAAAGCACAGTGACTCTGCTTCCGCATTTCACAAGTTCTAGTGCAGCATCCACGCTGGAGTTCTTCCCGCCGATCACCGTCACATCTTTATCAAAATATGGGTGCCCTTCTTTAAAATAGTGATACACGTGGGGAAGGTCTTCTCCTTTGACGTTCATATAATTTGGATGATCATAATACCCAGTCGCAATGACGACGTAATCACATGAATAATCGTCTTTTGATGTATTCACCGTAAAACGGCCATCTTGTTTCGTCACGGCGTTTACTTTTTCAAAAGCATGTACACGCAGTTTTTTTCGTCTGACGACCTCTCGGTAATAGGAAAGTGCCTGAATACGAACGGGCTTACGATTCTCAGTAATAAAAGCGACATCACCGATTTCAAGCTTTTCACTTGTACTAAAAAAGGTTTGATGTGTTGGGTAATGATAAATACTGTTCACGACATTCCCCTTTTCAATCACAAGTGCATCAATCCCAATTTGCTTGAATGCGATGGCAGCTGATAGTCCGCATGGGCCGCCTCCTATTATGATCGCTTTTTCTTGTTTCATTTGTTCCACTCCTGTCATTTCACTGCAATAACAATTGCTGGGCTGTTTGATTCTTTGTTCCATTCCATAAAAAAATCTCCTATTTAAGGATAGGAGATTTTAAGGCGCGATGCAAATCAGCCGCTTAAATCCAGCCTCTGAATCGAGAAGCTTCAGCCATTTTACGTACACCGACCATATATGCAGCAAGACGCATATCAATCCGGCGGTTTTGCGCCATTTCATAAATATTATTAAATGATTTCACCATCATATCTTCTAAACGAGTTTCAACTTCTTCTTCAGTCCAGTAGAACCCTTGGTTATTCTGAACCCATTCAAAGTAAGAAACAGTTACACCACCCGCACTCGCAAGTACGTCTGGGACAAGTAGTACACCACGATCTGAAAGAATTTTGGTTCCTTCCAGTGTCGTTGGACCATTTGCTGCTTCAACGACAATTTTGGCTTTAATGTTTGCCGCATTATCTTCTGTGATTTGGTTTTCAATGGCTGCAGGTACTAGGATATCACAATCTAGCTCAAGCAGCTCTTGGTTTGTAATTGTATCGTTAAATAATTTAGTGACGGTTCCAAAGCTGTCACGTCGGTCAAGCAAGTAGTCAATATCTAGACCATCTTCATCGTATAATCCGCCGTACGCATCTGAAATCCCTACGATTTTCGCTCCAGCATCATACATGAATTTAGCTAAGTAGCTTCCTGCATTTCCGAATCCCTGTACGACAACACGAGCCCCGTTAATGTCAATTCCTTTTTTCTTCGCCGCTTCTTTGATGCAGATCGTCACACCTTTTGCTGTTGCAGTATCACGTCCGTGTGATCCTCCAAGAACAATTGGTTTTCCTGTAATAAATCCTGGCGAGTTAAACTCATCAATTCTAGAATATTCATCCATCATCCATGCCATAATTTGAGAGTTCGTAAACACGTCTGGTGCTGGAACATCTTTTGTTGGTCCAACAATTTGACTGATGGCACGAACATAGCCACGGCTAAGTTTTTCAAGCTCTCTGAATGACATTTCTCTTGGATCACAGATAATACCGCCTTTTCCTCCGCCATAAGGAAGATCCACAATTCCACATTTTAAACTCATCCAAATTGAAAGCGCTTTTACTTCTTTTTCCGTAACGTTCGGGTGGAAACGAATTCCGCCTTTTGTTGGACCGACAGCATCATTGTGCTGTGCGCGGTAACCAGTGAAGATTTTCACAGATCCATCATCCATACGTACTGGAATTTTGACCGTTAATAGACGAATTGGCTCCTTCAGCAATTCATACACTTCCTGCGGATACCCTAATTTGTCTAGCGCTTTATGTATGACGGTTTGAGTTGACTTTAAAACATCTAGCTTATCTTCTGCGTTATGAGCGGCGTTTTGATCGGCTGCCATTAAAATAAACCCCCTAGAAATCTTTCATGATCTACTGCTCCCTTTCAAGCAATAGTATACACCTTCGTACTGGTAAAGCAAAGGTAAAAAGCGTTTTTTATCAAAATAAAATATCAGCGTTTATAAATATAAAAAAGGATATAAAAAAATACTGTTGTTTCATCACAACAGTATTAAATATAATAGAAAAAAGTGATTAAAAATACATTTGAATCGTTTTCACAGCATCTTCTTGCATGATCACTTTTCCATACTCTTTTAGCCGGTGAATGGTGAGTGTCGTAGGTGAACCAAACTCTGCTAAAATCGAAATGACTGTATCAGCAGATAGTTCTCCAACATCATCTAGGCTGAGATAATATTGACCTTCATAATGGTAAACTGTACCCCCTAAAAGTCCAATACGACTTAAACTATGGGACAGTTGAATCACATCTTCAAACGAGGCAAATTGATAGAGCACATGCTTGCTCTCGTCGAGCTTGACTTGCATCTCAATGTAATCTTCATCAAACTCATCATCAGCATCTTCCTGCTGACTCTTTGTGACAATGACGACCATCCCCTGCGCCTGAAGAGAAAATACTTCAACAGCAATCGGTCCATTCGCTTCAAAACCGAGCTCCTGATTCGCCTCGTTCATCATGTCTTTAAACAGCTGATGGACTTTGAACGAATCTTTCCAAAGGTCTTCTTTCGTAAGACCTCGGTCTGTCAGGTCATCTAGTGTGAGAAAAATTTTGATTTTATTATAATTCAGACGCTCCAGTCGCATAACGTTCCCTCCTGCCTCTTCTAAACACACATCATACTGTAGTATATGAGATGATGAGTCATAGGTTCTTAATTTTGTATTCAGTTTACACTGTGTCAAGACGGAAGACAAGCATGAAGCTATGCTTACGGTGACTTTTATGGAAAATATTGAGGGTTCCGCAAGTTAACGCGTTTTTAGAGGCATTAAATAGATCAGATGGGTTTCTGGTTCTGCTCCGAGACGCAAAGGAAGTTTTGTTGTACCGTAGCCATTACTAATGAGAAAGAACGCACCTTTGACCTGGCCTGTTCTTCCTTTTTCATACGGTCCAAATTTCCCAATTCGGATCTGTCCCCCATGCGTATGACCGCTCAGGACAAGATCAATTCCTTCCTCTTCACTCATCAAATGATGTACATCTGGATTGTGTGATAAGAGAATATTGACATCTTCTTTCACAAACTCTGGCCGTATCGCTTCATAATCTGCTTTTTCAAGCCGAATATCATCAATTCCTCCGATTTTAATTCGCTGGCCTTCGAAATTCCATACAGCCGTTTCATTTTGCAAAGTCGTGACATCGTATGCATGAAAAATCTCTTTCAACCTTTGCTGGTGCAGCTCATGATCATTATTTCCCCAAACAAAATAAACCGGCGCAATTCTTGATAAACGTTTCACATTTTCTTCAATCCTTGCGTAGGGCACACCTTTTTCTGCTAAATCTCCGCCAATCATAATCACATCTGGCTCTTCCTGTCTGATTTCCGCTAATAAAGTGTCACTGATGAGACGTCTGTGTGTATCAGAAATAAAGAAAATGACAGCAGGCCGGTCTGATTGAAGTGCTTCTATTGTAAAGTAATGCTTTTTGATGTTGTTTTGTTTTGCCGTTTTCACCATTTTTGCCGTTACACACACACCTGTTGTAACAGCCGCAATGGCGGCAGTAAATCCGATGGCATATTTCATCACAAATGGCTCCCTTACATATCTTTCTCTTTCATAAGACGCTTGAATGAAAAAAGACGTTTCAACTGTTAAACGTCTTTTTTTCTCATTTATTTACTTTCATAATAGAGATTAATGTCATATTGCTTCTGCATATAGTGAAAAACCGTCTCGCGCTCTTTCCACTGATTTGATTGCGACCATAAGTCTGTGCTCTTTTGTATAATTTCACATCGAAGCCGATGATATTCATCTTCAGCCTTTTCTTCTTTTTTCTTATAGTAATAAGAGGCATAAAAAGCAAAGACCTCAGCCATGATCCAAAACAGAAAAACTTCATGACCAAGCAGTGTGGCAATCATCGCTTCTGGCTGAAGCGAGCCGCCTCCCGCATTTGCCGTGATCACAAAATAAAACAAAAGAATGGCCAGCGATAGAAGGGCTGTCCATTGCCACCTTTTGCACTGCTTGGCAAAACCCTCATATTTATGCTTTCTTTTGATCAATGTTTCCATCATCTTCTGTGTTGGCTGATCCATATATCGGCTGATTGCGTGCAATGTCATCACATACACCCTGTCCCTTTTTTCTACATATGTATGTGCGTGCTTCTTCATTCATGTCAGATGATTAGTTTTCTAGTGGAATATTCAGCACTTGACCACTGTACACGCTGTTACCTTTCAAATGATTATAGGCTCTAATTTTCTCTTCACCCGAACGGTTTTTGTAATACTTCATTGAAATTCGATACAGGTTTTCCTCTGGACCAACAGTGTGCTGCACGACACGAACTGGCTTTTCTTCCTGCTTCTTTTTCTCTTCAGCTTCTTTTCGTTTTTTCTCTTCCTGTTGCTTTTGCAGGGCTAGCTGCTGCTGTTCACGCTTTTTGGCAGCTTCAGCTCGCTCCCGCTCTTTTTCTTTCGCTGCTTGTTCACGCTCTTCTTTCTCTTTAGCAGCTTTTTCTTTTTTCTTCTGTTCAGCTTTTTCTTTCGATCGCTGTTTTTCTTCATCTTTCTTTTGCTTCTCATCATCAGACGCATCTGCTTTATCAGCGCTTGAGTCATTTTTCGTTTCGGCAAGTGCTGACGGGACTGGGTCTGTGTCAGCACTTGATGTAGAATCAATATTATATACATCTTGATTATTATTATGGTTAATTTCCTTTGACGTGTAGTAGATCAAAAGGAAGAACACCGTGACGACGATAATAGGAAAGATAATAGCCAGTGTTGTAAACAATGGATTGCGAACCTTTTTCGTGCGCTGCTTTTTATATTCATGAAAATCTTCTCGTGTAGGAAAGTGAGAGTCATCTGAAGGCTGTACTTCTTCTTCAAAAATCTTCTCAACCTCATCGTCATGGATGTTTGTCAGCTGCTCCTTCTTTCTCTTCATTCTCGACATTTCTTCCATGTTCATCCCTCCCCCTATATTTCAAACGAATTTGACAAGCAAAGACTAAGTCAATGACAAAATGGGTCATGACAGGAACAAATAAATTCCCCGTCCACTCGTATAAAAGTCCTAAAAAAATACTAATGGAAACCACAAGGATAAACAAGAGTATTTTTGATAAGTAGCGAAAGTGAAGGAGCGCAAACACGATACTAGCAATCTCCAATCCAAATTGCTGCTGGACGATCCCTCGGAATAGAATTTCCTCTGAAAAGGCGATGAGCAGTGTTAACCAAACAATATGCGGGATGCTGCGGTTTTTGAACATTTTTTCATTTAATCCGCCATCATCATACATATGAGCAGGAAACACCTTCATGACAATTGCATCAACAATGATTACAAGCACAGCGCCGCCAATTCCATAAGTCAGTATCCGCACATCATGGATCTCCCACAGGGATGTGAAATCTGTCCAATGATCGAACATAAATATCCCTAGTAAAAAAGAAATAACCAGCATCAGCAGCTGCGTAAAATACAGCTGTTCTACGACTTGTCGATCGGTTAATTTTTCAATGATTCGGCGATGTTGTTCGATCAATGCTGCGCCTCTTTTGTCAGATGAAACATACGATCCAGCACGGTCTTCCAGTGTTTCATTTCATTCAGCTCCAATGGTTGTTCTTTTTTTTCATAATGAGACAGGTCAAGTCCGCAAGAAGAGCAGCAATTGCCAGAGGATGCGGCCTCCGTTTGATCAAGCTGTTCGTAAAAGTATGATAACAGAGATTGTCTAAAGCAGCTATGATCTGTGATCCGCTCCTTAAATTGCCACACTTTTCTCAGTTTTTCTGTTTGTCTGTCCTGCAATTTCTCTTTCAGTTTCATCAGGAGCACACGCGGCTGTTCAGACTGATACATCCTGTAATAGTGGATCAGCATTCTTGCCCGTGTCTCCTGAAGCCCTGATTCCATCAATTGTTCACGTAATTTTTTTTCATCATTTGTCTGCGTTTGTGTCAGTCTAGCTAAGAAAAAATCAATTTCTGGATCATCAAAGCCCTCGGCTTGTATTAAATGCTGTTGAATGTCCGCATCCTCTTCTGTATATAAAAGAATGCTCACACTGTTTTTCCCGTCCCGTCCTGCTCTTCCAATTTCCTGCATAAATGCTTCAATTGACTGCGGCGGGCTCATATGAATAACAAATCGTATATCTGCTTTATCAATTCCCATTCCAAAAGCACTTGTACAACAAATGAGATCAAGCTGTCCGCTGATAAATTGCTGCTGAATCAGCATGCGGTCTCCTGCATCCATTCCGCCATGGTAATACTCTACACGCTGATGGGTTTTTTGTTTCATAAAAAGCGCCATATCTTCTGTCATTTGCCGGGTCGGGCAATAAATCAGACCGGGGCCTTGCAGGAATTCCACAAGCTCAATAGCCCGTTTTTCTTTTGCTTCTTTCGTTTCGTGCGCTTCTTTAACTAAAGCGATGTTTGGCCGGTTGACAGAATGAATATGAAAATCCGGATGCTGCAATCTTAACGTTTGCACGGTATCTTTAAGTGTTTGTTTTGTTGCAGTTGCCGTCAGTGCTAAGGCGACAGGATGACCTAACGCTTCTCTCCATTCTCCCAGCTTTGAATATTCCGGACGGAAATCATGCCCCCATTCGGATATACAATGGGCTTCATCGACGACGAACAGACCAATATGCATCGATTTGAGCTGTTCTAGCAGCACCTCTGACATTAATGCCTCAGGCGCGACAAATAAAAACTTATATGATGGCAAATGCCGAATGATATGCCGTCTCTCCTGAAAAGACAATGTGCTGTTCAGCGCCGCCACTCGTTTTTCTCCGCGCATTTTCATTCGTTCGACTTGATCCTCCATAAGCGATAACAGCGGCGAAATAATGAGAACTAACCCATCTGACATATAGCCGGGAATTTGATAGCAGATGGATTTCCCGCCGCCAGTAGGCAGCATGGCAACCGTATCCTTTTGATTCAGTACACTTTGAATAATGTCCTCTTGACCTGTTTTAAATGAGTCGTAACCAAAATATCGCATGAGCGTCTGATGAAGCTTATCCATTTGCTTTCACCATCCTTGTCAGAGCCAATCGTATTTGAAAATAAGTAAATGAATGTTCGAGTTTTTCTTTAATCAGCTTCATTTTATTTGTTTGAAGCTCTCTGGCTACTGCATGAATGGCCTGCTGCGCTTCTTCGCTCACATACGGCTCTATTGAGAAGTTCGGTTCATGTATGGAAAGCTCGACAATATGGTCTTCGATCGTTGCCTTTTTTAATGAACGAATATGAGCAATCTGATCAATATCAAAGCCTTTTTGCACAAGTTCGAGCGTTTTGTGAGTAGAGGTTGTTAGCACGCGTTTGAATTCAAGGTCACCTACGAGCTTTTGCATGAGCTGCGTCTCACCTTTTTGGGCAGCATGAATAAAATAATGGAGGACATTCCAAAAAAGCAGGTACACATACCACACATCTTCTTTTAGCCACTCTGCCATTTGCTGATACGTACGCCCGATTCTTTCATTTGACGTCAATGAATAAACAAAAATCAGCGCCTCTTGATCACTTATACGGCTAAGGAGCGTTTCTAGTTCATGATGCAGCTCTTCTGAAAGTTTATTCTTCTCGTGATGCTGTTTTAAGAAGGATTTCGTCCAGCTTTGTACGGATACATCTCTTTGTATTGGGACATATTGATACGATCCAGCCATATGGTGAGAAAGCACTTGTACAAGTAAAGAGAGCCTCATCCATAGCACCTTTGCTTTATCATGATATTTTGCACCATGAAAATAAACGGGCATCGGTTTTTCTAAAAAATACTGGTTTAGCATACGCTGTCCTGCATCTGTAACAGTGAATGTCTCCCCCGTTTTTTTGATGTAGTGCTCTTCGTCAAGTTTTAAAGTAGAGCGATTCAGCTGATCCCTCGTAAACCCCGGGTAACAGCCAAAGTACTTTGAAAGCTGAAATAAACTTGCATCCTGTATGGTTTGTGATGATTTTTTTCCTTTAAAAAGATGGTAGACAGCACTTATGGAGCGTTCGCCGTTCAATTTATATACGCTGTCCATTAACATGACATCCAAATAATGAAGAGTCATTCGTCAAAGCACCTGTCTTCCTGACAAAATTCGAATATTTTCTCCCTTTATTTTAACAGATTTCATAGAAGAAGAAATGTTTAAACTCAATTTGTGGGGGAAAGTTATGAACAAACCCTTATGTGATAAGCATTCTCAATCACTTTACAGTTGAAATGTGAAATTAAAATCATTACAATAAGGTTTGAGGAAATTGTTTTTTATCGGTGAAACTAAAAAGGTTAGACCATTTGTTCCATCGAACAATCTGGGAGGTATTTTTTTAACATGGCAAAATATACAATTGTAGACAAAGACACATGTATTGCTTGCGGCGCATGCGGTGCAGCTGCTCCAGACATTTATGATTATGATGATGAAGGCATTGCATTTGTTACGCTTGATGACAACCAAGGAACTGTAGAAGTTCCAGAAGTACTCGAAGAAGATATGCTTGATGCATTTGAAGGATGTCCAACGGATTCAATCAAAGTTGCGGACGAATCTTTCGAGGGTGACCCACTTAAGCATGAATAGTATAAAAGCCCCTTATGCAGGGGCTTTTTTTATATTAACTATTTTGAAGTCGGCGTTTATTTTCAAACCATGGACGCATTTTCACAAAAATGAGGCTAAACACGATGGTAAGGATGATGCCTTTAATAAAGTTAAATGGTAAGATCCCTGCTGTAATGGTCGTCTTGAGCGCATGATCGGATAGTTCTGGCGCGTTTAAGAACCATGTGTAAGCTGGCAGGAATAAGAAGTAATTTAAAATGCTCATCATCACAGTCATAAGCAATGTACCCGCGATCATAGACCATGCCATCCCTTTTGCTGATTTTATTTTTTTGAACATAAAGGCGACTGGCAAGATAAATAATGTGCCTGCAATGAAGTTCGCGACTTGCCCAACTGGAACGCCGGACATACTGCCTTGAATGAGGTAATGCAGTACATTTTTTAATGCCTCAACAGCAATACCTGCACCCGGTCCATAAATTAAAATTGCAATAATCGCCGGGATATCACTGAAATCAATTTTCAAATACGCTGGAAGACCCGGGAAAGGGAAATCCAATAAAATTAATACAAACGAAATACTGCTGAGCATACTGGTAACGACTAAACGCTTTACTTTACTTTGATTCAATATTCTCTCTCCTTTTCGATCAAATCTTTCGAAAAGAGGATTGTTCCATTTTAGCCACAAAAAAACCGCCCTTGAAAACAGGAGCGGGGAAATTGGGCTAGACAAATAAACGTGTAAACATCAATGTTTTCAACGTTTATGAACCTCCATCTTCTCCCATCCAGACTATACTGTCGGCTTCGGAATCACACCGAATCCTGCCAAAAAGGCTCGCGGGCTTAGAGACTATGCTCATCACCGCCGGTAGGGAATTACACCCTGCCCCGAAGATTGATCATTATTCAATTCGACATCATTATATATGATATATGAGCATTTGTACAGATAAAAATCCTGAGCAAATTCATCAGTTTTAAGAAATCGTAAAAAACACAAAAATTCTAATGACAAATGCGCAAAAATTGGTTATCTTTTGTTTAAAGGTGTTCATTCTTTATAAAGACACAAAGAAATGTTCGTGTTTTCTTTTTTACTTTACTGCTTTAATTTGATTGACACAGTGAAAAGGAATATGGTAAATTATCAGATATTTATGACGTTTATTTTAGGAGGAAATCTTACGATGTTTCGAGTATTAGTCTCAGATAAGATGAGCAATGATGGTCTTCTACCACTTTTAGAATCAGATTTTGTTGAAATTGTCCAAAAAAATGTAGCAGAAGCAGAAGATGAATTACACACGTTTGATGCCTTACTTGTCAGAAGTGCCACGAAAGTAACGAAAGAGCTTTATGAAAAAATGACTTCATTAAAAATTGTCGGCCGTGCCGGTGTAGGAGTAGACAATATTGACATTGATGAAGCAACCAAGCATGGCGTCATTGTGATCAATGCACCAAACGGTAATACGATCTCGACAGCTGAGCATACGTTCGCCATGATTTCATCACTTATGCGTCATATTCCGCAAGCCAATATTTCTGTCAAATCAAAAGAATGGAACAGAGGTGCATATGTTGGTGCTGAGCTTTACGGAAAATCTCTTGGGATTGTCGGCTTAGGCAGAATCGGAAGTGAAATCGCCCAGCGTGCAAGAGCGTTTGGCATGACAGTCAACGTGTTTGACCCATTTCTCACAAAGGAACGTGCAGAAAAAATTGGCGTCAATGCGAAATCACTCGATGAAGTACTCGAAGTATCAGATATCATTACTGTACATACGCCATTAACAAAAGAAACAAGAGGACTTCTCAATAAAGAAACGATTGCAAAAACGAAAAAAGGAGTTCGCCTTGTAAACTGTGCACGCGGCGGCATTATTGACGAAGCTGACCTTCTTGAGGCACTTGAAAGCGGCCATGTCGCAGGAGCTGCACTCGATGTATTCGAGGTAGAACCTCCAACTGATAATCCGCTTGTGGATCATCCACACGTCATTGCAACTCCGCATCTTGGTGCCTCTACAAAAGAAGCACAATTAAATGTAGCAGCGCAAGTATCTGAAGAAGTCCTTCAATTTGCAAAAGGTCTTCCTGTCATGTCATCTATTAATCTACCAGCGATGACAAAAGACGAATTCAAAAAGATTCAGCCTTATCATCAGTTTGCAGGAAAACTTGGACGTCTTGTCTCTCAATCAATGAGAGAACCTGTAAAAGAAGTAGGCATTTCTTATGAAGGCTCTATTTCAAAACTCGAAACATCTTTTATCACAAAAAGTCTCCTCTCAGGCTTTTTAAAAGAGCGCGTTGATTCGACTGTGAATGAAGTAAATGCTGGAATGGTCGCAAAAGAACGCGGCATTAGCTTTAGTGAGAAAATTTCTTCCAGCGAATCTGGTTACGAAAACAGTATTTCTATTGAAGTCAAAGGTGATCTTTCAACCTTTACTCTAAAAGCGACTTACATCCCGCATCTAGGGGAACGCGTTGTTTCTATTAATGGATTTAATATTGATTTTTATCCAGATGGACACCTTGTCTACATCCAGCATACAGATGCACCTGGTGTGATTGGAAAGGTTGGACAGATTTTAGGCGACCACGATGTCAACATCGCAACAATGCAGGTAGGACGTAAAGAAAAAGGCGGCGAAGCCATTATGATGCTTTCTTTCGATAAGCATCTAGAGGATGAAATTGTGAAAAAATTAACGGAAGTACAGGATATTCTGTCTGTCCGCCTGATTGACCTTTAAAAACAGTGATAAACCTCATGCAAAAGCATGAGGTTTATTTTTTTGAAACCATTAACCGGTCTCCTGTTCGAATGAGGTGAGTGGTCAGCTCATTGATCTTTTTCAATTGTTCCACAGTCATTTCATGCGCCTTTGCTATTGACCAAAGAGTGTCCCCTTTTTGAATGACATATGTATTTTTTTCATGTCCATTTACATGAAGAGCTGGCTCTTTGAAACGTTCCTCTGCAATCATTTTGAGCGGATCTATCGCATCCTCTTTGCTGACTGACCAATTGCCACGATGTACCTCAAAATGCAAATGAGTGCCTCTAGAGGCTCCTGTGTTGCCAATGATGCCAATTGGCTCTCCTGCTTGTACTTGGTCACCCTTTTTCACAAAACGCTCGTGTAAATGAGCATAGACGGTTTCGTACCCGTTTGGATGCTGAATAAACACAACCTCTCCATATGTAGCCGATACATACGAACGCGTAACCACACCTTCACTTGCAGCAAAAATGGATTCTCCTTCTGGCGCAGCTATATCTAATCCCTTATGCGAGCCGCCCCTTGTCCCAAACAAGTCAGTGACTTCTCCTTTCACTGGCTCCACCCATTCGTTTGTCTGCTGCGCATGGGCAAATGGTGCTAAGATGAAGAACAAAAAACAGCTTGCACCTATGAAGCAATACCTTTTCATCAGTGACTCCCCTTCTTTGAGGTTCTTTTCATGACAGCTTAGTATACAGCAAGAAGGCCATTTTATATACATTAAAAAAGAACGCAATGACTTACTTGCGTCCTTTAACGATCTTTGATGACAACTGGATTCGGCAGAGCCGGTACCTCTATTGGTTCGTTTAATTCATAAGGTCCTACTTGATCTGTTCCTGCATATTGGATGGTGACATCTGTAAAACCAAAATCTTTCGCTGTGAGCAGCAGACCTTCAATGAGTAGAATATGATCAATTGAGTCCGATAATTTTGCTGATGCTCCAAACGTGATGGTCACATGCTTACCTTTTGATGTCACTTCTTTAATGGATTCTTCTTTAATTAATGGTTCGAGCCCAGAATCACTCGACCGTTTCATGGCCTCTACCGCCTCTTCATAAGAAGAATAATGCGTTTTTGAGGGCACCAAAAAAGTCCCGCTCTTATTTTCTAATACGTAATAAGCTTGCTTTGTTTGTTTATCAATCGATACCCTGCCGATGCTTCCACTTGCCCCTAATTGAAGCTGAGAGCCTTTGACAGATTTGACTTCCACTTGCTTATACCTGCTCCATTTCAGCGTTTCTTTTACCATATCTTTAAACCGATTGGCTTCCTTTATCGTATCAAGGGACAAATCATTTTTTAACTGAAAGACAAGTGTATTCCCTTTTTCACGAAGGTCCACCATCTCAAGATAAGATTGAAGCGGCTTTGTCATTTCAGGCAACTGCACCTGTTCATATGTGTTCATTATTTCCTGCAAATGGTCATGTTCATTCTCTTTTTCAATACTAATGGGAACCACTTGAGATGTTGATTCATCTATGTATGCAACCGTCATATATTTTTGCTTGTCTTCATGAGAAACAACGTGCGCGGTACCATTTGCCTGTTTCACCGGCTCTAATGTGGCATTCGCCTGTCCTTTGTCAGCACTTGAGTCCATTTTCATCTGTTGATGCTGTTCTTGAGCTGCCGGCTGAAATAAATGAGGAGAAATTAAAAACGCCATAAATAAAACCACAACGGTTGCCACCGCTGGACCGATCCATCTGACACTTTTCTTTTTCTTCCCGCTTGCCATCAGCATCTGCTGGTATATCTGCTTAGATGAACGGTTGTCCTCCACTTTTGGAAGCTGACTTAGTAACACCTTGATTCGTTCTTCGCTCCAATCGGACCTGTTCGTTTTCATTCACTAGCTCCTCCTTCAAAAGCTCCATATGTTTTCGGAGCACTTTCAGGCCTCGGTGCTGCGTTGTTTTGACTTTGCTTTCCGAGAACTTTAGCGCCTTTGCCGTCTCCATGATTGAGTAGCCCTGGATAAACCTTAAAATGATGACAGCTCTTTGATCAATCGTACAGTGATCAAGTGCGGCATAAATTTCTTTTGTATTTTCATCCTGTACAGCTAGTTCGTCTGGGAGCAAGTCTGGATCTTTTACATCCTGCTTATCCCAATCAAACGTGCCGAGCACCCGTTGTCTAATGGTTTGCTGTTTGCGAAACCAGTCAATCGCCACATGCCTTGCAATTGAAAACAGCCATGTTTTCTCGCTGCTTCTTCCTTCAAAAGTTTTATATGAGTGAAGTACCCGAATGTAAACCTCCTGCACGAGATCCTCTGCCTGATTTTTATCTTTAACCATATAAAATAAAAACTGGTACAAATCTTGATGGTACGAATCATATATTTTTTGAAAGGTTTCATGCATAGGAAACCCCTCCGTTCACTTATTTTTGTCGAGTGACTCTTATAAAACGTTACATTACAACTTTATGACAAATATATTACAAGTTCGACAGTTTGGAAAGGGCTTTTTGTTTAACTTCTCCTTAAAAATTTCAAAATAGAAAAAACACTTCATTTTCTTTCGAAAAGAAGTGTTTCTCATGTAACAAGATTCTTCGTCAAGATTAGACGAGTTCCTGCTTTTTTCTCGGAATATAGAAGGTGAAGTGTGTACCTGCACCCGTTTTGCTGTGAGCATGAATAGAGCCTTGATGCGCTTCGACGATGTTCTTCACAATCGCAAGGCCAAGCCCAGTACCAGAACGTCCTCTTGTTCTTGCTTTATCAGCTTTATAGAAGCGCTCGAAAATAAAGGGCAGATCCTCTTCTGGAATTCCGCTTCCCGAATCTTTCACATCCATTTTCAGCCCGTTTTCCACCGATTGAACCGAAAAGTGAACCTCTCCGCCCTCTGGTGTATGACGAATGGCATTATCAATGAGATTCGTAAACACTTGCTCAATCTTATCTGGATCGAATACAAAGTACGGTTCATCCACTTGAATATTATACGTAAGATCGATTTGTTTTTCTTTCGCAATCCCTAGAAACTTGCGGTAGATCTTCTCAGTCAGCTCTTCCGTATCTGTTGATTCAAGATTCAGTGTAATATGACCTGCTTCCATTCTCGCTAGATCTAGAAGATCATTTACAAGACGTCCCATTCGAAGTGATTCATCGTAGATAATTTGCGCAATCTCTTTCTTTTCCTCTTCTGATCCTGCAATATCATCTACAATCGCCTCACTGTACCCTTGCAGCATGGCAATTGGTGTACGAAGTTCATGACTGACATTGGCTATGAAGTCTTTTCTCAGTTTATCAAGTCTTCGTTCCTCCGTCATATCACGAAGGACTGCAACTGCTCCTCTGACATCCTGCTGATTATAAAGCGGAGACATGAGAAGAACCCACGTACGCCCTTGCAGCGTAACTTCGATCATTTGCTCCTTTTCTGTGCTGACAGCTGTATGAAATAGCTCTCGCGCTTCTGGCGGCAGTTCATCTCCATCTTTGATCTTCATATTTTGCTCATAATACCACGCCTGCAAAAATCGTTCTGCAGGAGGATTTGTCATCAAGATCGTTCCATCAATATTGATGGTGATGACGCCATCGGCCATACTGCTTAAAATATTAGACAAATGTTCTTTTTCTTGATTTAAGGCTGTGATATGGAATTTAAGCTGCTTCCCCATTTGATTAAAGGCGATCGCCAGTTCTCCAATCTCATCTTGCGTTAAAATAGGAATCTTTGTATCAAATTTCCCCTTCGCCAAATCTTGTGCACCCTCTCTCATCTTTCTAAGAGGATAGGTGACACGTGTTGACAAGAAGAAAGCGAATATAGTGGTCAGTACAATCGCAATTCCAGCGGCTAAGAAGATGTATCGCGTCGTATGTTTCGTTGTTTGTTCTACAGCGAGGAGTGACTGAGAAAGAAAGACCATGCCTTTTTTTCCGTTCGCCTCATATGGAACACCGACTACAATTCGTTCATCTTTTTGATTGCCTGCATCAGGTTCTGCACGTTTACTGATTTTTTTACGATCTTTCAGTGCTTGGTTTAAATCGCTGTCCGCTTCAATTTGTTTCTTTGTAATCGCAGGAAGCTTCCCGCCTTTTTCAGACGAATACCACTCTAGCCCGTCCTCTTGGATGATCGCAATACTCGTCAATTTGTCAGCGAGTTCTGATGTTATCGACCTTGCAAGCGATTGATCCTCATGGCTTTCTAAAATGACTGCTACTTTGTTCGCCATTTGTGTTAAATCAGATTTTGCTTCTTCTACATGATAATTCTCAATGAACTCTAAAAGAAGCACAGTTAAAATAGATAAAACGATCAGGACGAGGAAAAGAATGGTTAACCATAGCTTTCCTACAACACTTTTCCACAGTTTCATTCAGCGCCGACCTCAAATTTGTACCCGACACCCCATACAGTTACGATTTTTTTCGCAGCTTCTGGTGACACTTTATTCAGTTTTTCACGAAGTCGTTTGACATGGGTATCGACTGTTCTTAAGTCTCCAAAGAATTCATATTGCCATACTTCTTTTAACAGCTTTTCTCTGTCATAAACCTTATCCGGTGTTTTAGCAAGGAAATATAAAAGCTCATATTCCTTCGGCGTGAGGCTGACTTCTTTGCCATCAGCCGTCACTCTATGTGCATCGTGGTCAATAGAAAGATGAGAAAACACAAGAACATCTTTTGTTGTTGTCCCAGTATTCAGATAAGACGTTTGAGACGATCTTCTGAGCAATGCCTTCACACGTAAAACAACTTCACGCGGGCTGAAAGGTTTGACGATATAGTCATCCGTTCCTGCTTCAAATCCTTGAACGCGGTTGGCTTCTTCTCCTTTTGCCGTCAGCATAATGATTGGAGTCGCTTTTTTGTCTCGAATTTGATTACACACTTCGATTCCATCTGTACCAGGCATCATTAAATCGAGCAAAATAAGGTCATAATCGGTTTGAAGCCCTTTTTGAATCGCCTCATCTCCATTTTCCGCTTCATCGATTTCATAATTTTCACGTTCTAAATACATTTTTAAAAGGCGGCGAATTCTTGCCTCATCATCTACGACTAATATTTTCGTTTGAGTTGTGTGTTCCATTAGACAGTCCTCCTGCTTTCTCCGTTGTTACATTCATTTTAACAAAAAGCCGAATTGAATCATAAAAGTTGGCCTTTTCCTTGTAATTATGCGTAGGAATGAAGCCCCGCAATGACAAGATTGACAAAGATGAGATTAAACATAATAATGGCGAAGCCGATCACAGCAAGCCAAGCGGACTTTTCACCATGCCAGCCTCGCGACAAGCGAAGATGAAGATAGGCTGCATAAAAGAGAAACGTAATCAATGCCCATACTTCCTTCGGATCCCAGCCCCAAAACCTAGTCCATGCTATTTGCGCCCAGATCATGGCAAAGATCAGCCCGCCTAATGCAAATACAGGGAAACCAATCGAAACAGCCCTATACCCAATTTCATCGACTAAATCTAGGTTCACCTGTTTCACTAGCGGTTGAAGCAGTGCGCTCAGTCGTTTGCGAATGATCAATCGAATGAGTCCGTATATAATCAGCCCTACGCTAAATGACCATAATACTGTATTGACCTTTCTGCCTGAAAAAACAGGCGGCAGCTCAACAAACGGCTCCAAACGATCTTCCGACACAAGCTCCCCTTTATGAGGTCCGACAAGAGCTGGCAGCTCATAGACCATCACACTTTTTTCTTTATTTTTATCGATCCAATTAAATGTCGCTTCATATCCTGTCATTCTAAAGATAGACGTGACAGCGATAAATGCAAGTGTCACCACAATCATAAACATGACAAGCTCTAAACCAAACGTCTTCTTTCCTGGCTTTGTTTGATCCACATGCTTTAATAGAAAGATGACGCCTGCCACAAAGCTGATGGCTAAAATGGCTTGACCAAGTGCTGCTGTTGTCACGTGAATATAAAGCCAATTACTTTGAAGTGAAGGGATCAGTGGTGAAATATCTGATGGGAACATACTTGCATAGGCAATAATCAATAAAGCGATTGGAAGTGTGAATAAACCAAGTACAGACACTTGATACACAAAATATAAAATGATGAATGCAAGCACCAGCATCATGCCAAAAGCCGTAGTGAACTCAAACAAATTACTGACTGGTGCATGACCAGATGCAATCCATCTTGAAATAAAATAGCCCAACTGGCTCAAAAAACCGATGATAGTAAGCGTAATGCCAATGAGTGCCGCCTTATTCCTGCGCGGTCCATCTTCTTTCTTTTTTCCTTTAATGGCACCACCAAAAAAAGGAACTGCCGCTAAATAAAATAGAAAAGCTGCAAATAACAGATTTTCACTGACTGCCGCCATCTAATCCTTCCCCCTTGCTTTTGCTGATACTTGTTGTATCAGGCAGCTCTTTTTGATCAACTGGCTGTTTGATGCCACTGCCGCTCAGTAACACGTTAAGATCGGACTTTAAGCCGAACCAGTTTTTGTTTGTATGTCCTGCCACCAATACTTTTCCATCCTTTGCCGACAGCCAGATTCTTCTATGCTGCCAATACATCCCCTGCACGACACCAATCATGAAAATGATTCCGCCTACAATAAGCACCCCTAGTGTTAAATCTTTTCTAACAGTTAACCCTGTGACGTTTTTCGTTTCAACCCGATCAAACTTCATTTTATATAGATTGTTATCAGAACCCTCTACTGTTTCTTGAATGGCGACAAAGCTTTTTTCACCTTTAGGTTTTTCAGGAGAAATCATTTCAAACACGAAAGCAGGATTATTCGGATTCCTTGTTTTCGTACTTGGCGTTCCATCATCATCAAAATAAAAATCAGGCAGATAGCTCATCACTTTGACTTTGTAACCGCTACCAAGATCATATTCTGACTTAGGCTCCAGCAGATTAATCTTCACTGTACCGTAAGATTTTTCTGTATCTTTACGAATCAGCTGAAAGACCATTTGATCGAGTTCATTTTGTTTAAAATCCACTTGATATAATGAGAAATTGTCAAACTTAAGCGGTTCATTCACTTTAATATCGTGTTCTGTGACCTGCTTCAGCTTGGGCTTTTCACCAAATACAACTTCTCCTTCACGTTTGTATAAGATGGCATCCGTTTTATAGCTTTTCACCACTTGACCGTCGCCAGCTTTTTCAATGGCATTCTCAAACACTTCTTTTTCATTTCCAGTTTCATAACGATCAATTGAAAACGCATTATTTTTCAAGAAATATTGACCATCCGTACCTGGAATCGGTGCAGTTTCACCTTCTCTGACCCACAGCGTTTCATCCACGTACATGCCCGGGACGAACCGGAGCATCGATCCAATGAGAAAGATGATTAATCCAATGTGATTGACGTAAGGTCCCCAGCGTGAAAAACGTCCTTTTTCGGCTAAAATATACCCATTTTCTTCTCGCACGCGGTAACGCTTTTGTTTCATTGCTCTGATGATGCCTTCATATGTATGCTGATCTAATGTTTTGTCTGTCTCACTGAACAGACGCTGTCTTCTCATAAAGCCTTCTTTTTTGATAACCCCTTGGTTTTTGAGTGCTCGATAAAGAGGCATAACGCGGTCGAGACTACAAATGACAAGAGAGATTCCGATTGATGCGATAAGAGCTAAAAACCACCAAGAATTATAAAGGTCATGGAATCCAAGTGTATAATACAGCTTGCCAAACGATCCATATTGCTCTTCATAATACGTGGAAGCAGATGCTCCTGGCGGAATAAATCGCTCCTGCGGAAAAATCGTCCCAAGCGAAGAAGCAAGCAGTGTAATGACAATCAGCCACACACCTACTTTAACGGAAGAAAAAAAGTTCCATACTTTATCAACAATCGTTTTGTTATATGTTTGCGAGCGTCTTGCACTGCCGTCATATCTCATATCAAGCAGCTTTGAAGAGTTCTTCTCTTTAGCCGCAATGGGATTCCCGCATGATTCACATAGAACAGTACCGATTGGATTAATATGTCCACACTCGCACTTTACCTCTTTCATTCTATGACCCCTTTGGTTTAATCAAATTCATATACTCATAGATTTGACGTTCTGTCATTGTTCCCTTTATGACTTTGATTACCTTGCCTTCAGGATTAAGTAAAAGCGTAGTTGGCAGCTGCCCAATATCATACGCCTCTGTTACTTGACGATCTTTGTCCATGGCAACAGGAAAATTCACGCCATAGGATTCCATAAAATTTTTCACGGCAATCTTGGACTCCGCAACATTGACTGCGACAATTTCCACACCGCGATCCTTGAACACTTCATATTGATTCGCCATATAAGGAAATTCTTGTTTACACGGACCACACCATGTACCCCAAAAATTAAGAAAGACACCTTTGCCTTTTAAGTCCTTTAACTCAATCCGATCCCCATCCACAGATTGAAGGACAAAGTTTGGCGCAATAGATCCTTCTTTGACTCGATCCTGTTTGGCAAATACTGAGTTATACATTGTATAACAAAGTGCAGCAAGCATCACGAGGAGAATGCCCGTCCGTATGAAAAACCGTCTTTTTTTCATCTGAAGTACCCCTTCCCCATAGACATTCAGGTAAATTATAGCATTCTCCTTCTTTTGATGCTTCTTCATTTTTTGAAGTTTATGTGAAAATTAAAAAGCGCTTTTCCCATGATCGGCAATTGCTCTCAGGCGCTTTACTTCATGTGGAGACAATTCTCTGCGGTCTCCTGGTCTCATACCTTCAATATGAAGGAACGAATATTGCTCCCTTTTTAGCTTTAACACATCATGGCCAATCGCTTCAAACATGCGGCGCACTTGTCTGTTTCTGCCTTCATGAATGGTTAATTGGACAATACAAGTTTGCTTTCGTTTATCAATAGAAAGCATTTTCGCACGAGCAGGTGCTGTTTTTTTATGATCTAACATGATCCCTTTTTCTAGCTTTCTAAGCAGTTCCTTTGATGGAATGCCTTTTAGCTTCGCTGCATACGTTTTATCAATTTCGTATTTCGGGTGCATGAGCTTATGGGCAAATTCCCCATCATTTGTAATCAAAATCAAACCGCTCGTATCATAATCTAACCGGCCGATTGGATAAAGGCGCTGCGGGACATCATCAAAGAAGTCTGTGACGACCTTACGTCCTTTATCATCCTCGGCAGCAGAAATGACGCCGCGCGGTTTATAAAGCATAAAGTAAACCGGTTCTTCTCTTTCAAGCTTTAAGCCATTGACTTCAATTTTATCTGAAGAGCCCACCTTCACTCCGAGCTCTGTCACTGTTTGACCATTAACGGTAACTCGTCCTTCTTTAATTAATTCTTCAGCCTTTCGTCTTGAAGCGACGCCGGCATGTGCAATTACTTTCTGTAAACGTTCCATTTGTCTTTCACCTCATGTACTATCTTACTTGCTTGACCTAAAACAAACAAGCATTCGTGGAAAAATAAGCGTTTCGTCTGTCTAATTTCAGCTAAAAAGCGATTTTCCATCCATGAAATACAAAAAAGCGCCTGATTAGGCGCCGCTAAATAACAAACTGACGATAATCACAGATGCAATGACACCAATGAGATCTGCTAACAAACCTACTTTTAGCGCATCTCCCATTTTTTTAATACCGACTGCTCCAAAATAAACCGTCAAAATGTAAAGGGTGGTGTCTGTTGACCCTTGCATGACTGCCGCGAGCTGGCCAATAAAAGAATCTGGACCATACGTCGCTATCAAGTCTGATGTCATCCCAAGTGCAGCCGTTCCTGATATCGGACGAATAAACGCAAGTGGAACGACTTCGGGAGGGAAACCAATCGCTGTAAAGACTGGTTTTAAAAGTCCCATAACAAAATCAAGCGCACCTGACGCACGGAATATCGTAATAGCTACAAGCATGCCGACTAAATAGGGAATGATGGAAAAGGCAATTTGAATGCCCTCTTTCCCTCCCTCCACAAATGTTTCATAGGTTGGTACCTTTTTAATGGTTCCAGCAATCAAAATCCCTGCGATGATCAGTGGAATCAAAGCAAGAGACAGCCAGTTAATAAATGCCACAAGATCACCCCCGCCTGCTTCTGCGATAGTGGAAATAACGATCGATGAGAATTGCTCCGATTCCTGAAATGAGTGTTGCTAAAATGGTTGGTCCTACAATGTCTGTTGGCTGATCTGCCCCATAGGTCATTCTTATAGCAATGACGGTTGTTGGCACAAGTGTGATAGAGGACGTGTTGACCGCTAGAAATGTAATCATAGAACGGCTTGCCTCATTTTTTCCGCCGTTTAATGCTTTCATCTGCTCCATCGCCTTAATCCCAAGCGGTGTAGCGGCATTCCCAAGACCAAAGAAATTCGCCATGAGATTGGACAAAATATACCCCATTGCAGGATGATTAGGCGGAATATCCGGGAATAGCTTTGAAATAAAGGGCCGGCACAATTTACTAAAGAAATTTAACAGCCCTGCCTCTTCGGCAATCTTCATGAGCCCGAGCCAAAAAACGAGGACACTAATCAGACCAATTGAAATAGTAACCGCTTCTTTTGAGCCCTTAAATACAGCCTCATTCACTTCCTGCATCGTTCCATTAAACATCGCATAGACAAGACCGATGACAGTGAGAAACACCCAAATTAGATTGACCATGAAGATCCGCCTATAGATGTCTGAAAGACAGACTTAAACATTTCTTGAAAGCTTTTCTGAGGCATGCGGTTTCGTTTATTTTCATAAAAAATCGGTAATTGCTCGATCACCTGTCCATCTAATAAAATTGTCATTTTCCCTACAACATCCGGGATGGCTTCGGCGTTTTTTTTCCATTTCTTTTTAGGGGTGAGCATTTCTGTTTCAATTTTGACAAGTTTTTTCTCATCTTCATTTAAAAAATAGTCCACATCACGCTTGATAAACGCTTTTTTTTCGTAAAAGCTCCCTTTTAACGAAGCAAGTCTTCCTTTTTCAGCAAGCACATACGTTTTGTAGTGATCAAATGCATATTCAAACATAGAGATATGATCCTTCCAGTCGTCCGGCGCATTAATGGTCACAGCGATCAGCTCAGCATCCCCTTTTGCAGCGGTGGAGACGAGTGTACGTTTTGCAAGTTTTGTATATCCTGTTTTCCCTCCAGTTGAATATTCGTATAAACCGGTGAGCAGCTTGTTTTTATTTTTCCAATAGCCTTCCATTGTTTTTGCTTTATAGAAAGTCGTACCAGCAATTTTTTGATATTGTTTATGTTTCATCGCGTATTTTGTTAGGATCGCCATGTCATAGGCTGATGAATAATGATTTTTATGATCATCGAGTCCGTGCGGATTTTGAAAGTTCGTATTCTCCATTCCTAGTTCAGCCGCCTTTTGATTCATCATAAAAATAAAGCCTTCTAAGCTGCCGCCAACATGCTCTGCAATGGCAACAGCTGCATCATTTCCAGAACGCAGCATGAGCCCGTATATCAAATCTTCTAAGCTCACCTTCTGCCCTTCCTTTAAATAAATGGATGAGCCCTCCGCTTGAATCGCACGTTTTGATACTTTGACGGTATCTTTCATTTTTCCTGATTCAATAGCTAATACAGCCGTCATGATTTTTGTAATACTGGCGATTCTTCTTTTTTCGTGCTCGTCCTTTCCAAATAGGACTCTGCCTGACTGTCCATCTATTAAAATGGCACTTCTTGCACTCACTGATAACGAAATGTCTGCTTTGGCATGTGAGGAAAAAGGCAGTAAGAGTGTAAATAGAAGAAGGACTGCTGTTCCAATTTTTAAATAGGGCATGTTCATTCACGTCCTTGTCCGTTTTGTACAAGTGTATGCTCAGCTGAAAAAGTTATGATGCCTCGTCCATAAAAAAAAGCGCCTCTACATGTAGAGACGCTTCTTCGACTTACTTATACCATTTTCACTTGTTGATGAGAAGTCGTATATTCCAGCTCTTCTCTCATCGCTAAAAAGTCTTTTTCTAATGAAGAAAATAATTGTTTCATATCAGCGGATACTTCATGATGAAAAACAATGCTGCTTTTTCCTGTATAGGCCGAACGGCTGTCTTCATACCATGTATCCTTTTTCGGCGTGAAAAATTCTTCAATACATTGATGATAAATACGGTGAAGCATCTGCTGTGCGGCTTGCTGCGGAAATGTCTGCTGCTGCCCCATTTTCCTGCAAACTGCTGCTGCATCCTCGCTGTACACTGCAAGCTTCCGTAATGTACTCAATATGTCACAATAATAGGCTTCCGCTTCGGGGTTTAATTGTTTCAAGCTTGATAAGGTGGCTTCGTTCAGAAAACCATTCATTTCAATTGCAACCTTTGATAAAAAGACGCCTGCTTGATCAACTTGAGCCTTTACATTCATATGTGCCATTTGTTTCTTGTTTACCTTCCCCTCATGGCTTTGTCACCATTTTATCTGTCATCAAAAGATTTTAGACCTAAAATCTTTTTTATATTTTATCATACATTTTTCCTTCGTTTGAACTATTTTATATCTTCAAATGTTTGATTGAAGTTTTCAAAAAATAGATCAGCTTCTTCTTGCACACCATCTGCTTCCACATTCTCTGGAAGCGGTGGTAATTCATCTAACGCTTTTAAGCCAAATTGCTCTAAAAAGGTCGGGGTTGTCCCATAAAGAATTGCTCGTCCCGGGCCATCGGCACGTCCTACTTCACAGAGCAATGCTTTGGCTACTAAGCTATGAAGCACACGCTCTGATTTGACGCCTCTAATCTCCTCTACCTCACTGCGTGTAATCGGCTGTTTATAAGAAACAATGGCAAGCACCTCCAGCGCTGCCTGCGATAAACCTTTGGATGGTGTCTCAACTAATTTTTTTAAATACATGCTGTATTCTTTTTTCGTCAGCAGCATATATGAATCTGCATATTCAATGAGCTCAATCCCTCGTTCTTGTTTTTGATATTCTTCCTTTACGGAAGACATAATGTCGAGTAATACCGACTCATCTACTTCAAGAACAGACATGAGCTGTTTTCTTGTTAAGCCTTCGTCACCTGCTGCATACAGCAGCGCTTCTAAGATGGCTTTCCAATTCACGATATCAAGCGTCATGAATCGTTTCACTCCCTATGATATAAATGTCTTCAAAGTTCCCTTCCTGCTCTAGCATGATTTGATGACTTTTCATCAATTCGAGAACAGCAAGAAACGTCACGACAAGGTGTTCCTTTTGATCATGTTGAAATAGAGTCATGAAATTGGTCCGCTTTTTTGTTTTTCTTAAATGGTTCATAATCTCATTCATTTTGTCTTCAATCGGGATTTCTTGTCTTGTAATCTTTGATGGTGCTGGTTTCGTTATTTTCTTTCTGTTTAATACCTTTTGGAACGCACCTAACATATCATACACCGTTACGTGTAAATTTGTGTCCTTCGCTTCTGATTCTTTTGCAAATTCGCTTAAATCACTCGGTGGTTTTGTAAAGGCATTTTGCCTTTCTTCTTCGCGTTCCTTTAGTTCTTGCGCTGCATTTTTATACTTGCGGTATTCAATCAATTTGCCAATCAGCTCTTCTCGAGGATCCTCTTCCTCTTCGAGCAGGTCTTCATCAAACAGCTCTTCCTCTTGTTTCGGAAGAAGCATTCTGCTTTTAATACTCAGGAGGGTTGCAGCCATGACCAAATATTCACTCGCAACATCGAGCTCAAGCTCCCTCATCGTGTGGACATATAATAAATACTGCTCCGTAATTTTAGCGACGGGAATATCATAAATATCAATTTCCAACCGGTTAATTAAATGTAAAAGCAAGTCCAAAGGACCCTCGAACGAATCTATTTTCACCTGATATTCCAGCATCTTTTTCTCACCATTTCTACTGTCTTCTAAGTACCGTTTCACCGGCTAACCTTTAGTATAAGACAGGATAAAGCTCTCGTCCAATATAATTTCGGCCATGATGCCTTGGGCAAATCAAGAAAAACAGTGGATCCGCCCAAACCAATAAGGGCATTTATACATAGAATACCATTGTAATCAGAACTGATGAAAAAGGAGGCCGTATCATTATGGGAGATGGCTATAACTTCGGCGGAGGATTCGCGCTTATTGTCGTGCTTTTCATCTTGCTGATCATCGTTGGCGCGGCTTGGGTTTATTAAAGAAACAGAGCGTCCTTTTCACAAAAGGGACGCTCTTTCTTCTTTTCTTTTCAATATGTTAGACTGAAAGTGGAAAAGGAGATGACCGCTGTGTATCCTGAAGCGTACGTGGCTTTTTTACACGAATTTCATACAACAAGAGATTATTTTGAGTGTCATGAAATTCTAGAGGAATATTGGAAGGAAGATCCCCCTGAGCAGCGCAAAGAATATTGGGTCGGGCTCATTCAGCTCGCTGTTGCCTTGTATCATCAAAGACGGGGAAATGGAAAAGGAGCAAAAAGGCTCATTTCTAACAGTCTTCATTTGTTAGAAGCAAACCGTTCAGTATTATCGAATCTCGGTCTGGATGATGAGGCATTTCTGTTGCTTTTGCGAACGCTGAAAAAGAAGATGGATGAAGACATGCCCTATGAGAGTGTGATGCTGCCGATCAAAGATGAAGCACTTCTTTCTTTATGCCAAGAAATGGCCCAAAAAGAAGGACTGCTTTTTGGACAGGAAAGCAACTTATCCCATACATTTTTAATCGAAAAACATAGACTCCGTGACCGGACAGATGTATTGCTGGAGCGAAAAAAGCAGATTGAACGTAAAAAAAGCAGAGGACTGTAGCCTCTGCTTTTACATGTGTGATATTTAATTTGATTCGCTGTGACACTTATGAAAGAAGCCTTGCGTTAATTCATTTGGAATGAGTGTTTTGGTTTTAAATATGTCTTCCACGGCTAAAACCATTTCCTTGCCGATTCCTTGATCACGATGGGATGGATTCACACTAATATGTTCGATTTGTACTTGGTCGTCTGTTTTCAACACACCAATAGCACCTACAATATCCTCGCCATCTTTCCATAGGAACAGCTGCCGATCTTCATCCATTTCATATGACTTCATCGTCTGCTGAAGCTGTTTGACGTCTTTCTCACCCGGCATAAAGGACAGGAGTCCCATGGCAATTTTTTCAAAAGACCTCTTGTAACGAATTAACATATATACCCCTCAATATTCAAATTATCCTAATTTCCAGCAAATGTCTTATGATTCATTTGCTCATCACACATTATAAACATTTTTATACCGTTTTTAAACTCTTTTTCACTAAATTAAGAGAACGTTCGATTGAGATTCGCCATTTCAATAGCAGCTGCAGCCGATTCGCTGCCTTTATTTCCAGCTTTTGTACCAGCTCTTTCAATGGCTTGTTCAATCGATTCTGTTGTCAGTACACCAAAGATAATCGGTACCCCTGTTGACATTGCACTTTGAGCAATTCCTTTAGCAGCTTCATTACAAACGTAATCATAGTGAGTCGTTGCGCCTCTGATCACGGTTCCAAGTGTGATGACTGCATCATATTTTTTGGTTTCAGCTAATTTTTTTGCCATGTACGGGATTTCAAAAGCGCCTGGTACCCACACAACATCGATATCATCACCATTTGCTCCGTGTCTGAGCAATGTGTCTTCTGCTCCATCTAACAGTTTACTTGTAATAAAATCATTGAATCTCGCTACAACGATTGCAAATTTTAGTCCTTCTGCTACTACATGACCTTGTATTGTATTCATATGTTAATCATCCTTTTTTGTGATTTTTATTTTGTTTTGATAGTCGCTGTTTGATTATTGTTTAAATATATCTGTAATGCTTCTATTGTCAGCATCTTTAAATCATGCTGTTTTTGGATCTCCTTTAGTTCAGAGACGCGAGCCATTGATCCATCTGCATTCATAATTTCACATATGACACCCGCTGGCTCTGAGCCTGCCAGTTTAGCAAGATCAACCGCCGCCTCTGTATGACCTGGTCTTTCTAGTACGCCGCCTTCTTTTGCAATAAGCGGAAAAACATGGCCTGGACGGGCAAATTCGTCTGGTTTTGCGTCTTTATTTAACATGGCCAGCATGGTCGTGGAGCGCTCAAAAGCACTGATACCAGTCGTCGTTGTCACATGGTCGATGCTTACTGTAAATGCTGTATGGTGTGCATCTGTATTATGTTCAACCATTGGATGCAGATTCAGGTGTTTGGCGATCGACGCATCGACTGGCGTACAAATGAGGCCTCTTCCATGTAAAGCCATGAAGTTAATCACTTCAGGTGTGGCATGCTCAGCAAGTGCCACAAAGTCTCCTTCATTTTCTCTGTCTTCATCATCCACTACGATAATGATTTCTCCTTGTTTAAGGGCATTTACTGCCTCATCAACAGAATGATACATACAATCGCCTCCTAGAATCCGTGCTCTTTTAGAAATGATGGGGTCAATCGAGATGGCTGTTTATCGCCTTGCTCTTTTGTTAAAAAACGATAAATGTATTTACCGATCATGTCACACTCTATATTCACAATATCCCCCATAGATTTAGTCGGGAAAATAGTTCCTTCAAGCGTATGAGGAATAATAGAGACTGTGACTTGTGAATCTCGCAAATCGAAAATGGTCAAGCTGACACCATCTATTGCGATCGAACCCTTTTGGGTGAGCATATCTGTGAGGGTCTTGTCCATCTTTAAATCATAGTAAATGGCATTACTCTTCTTTTCTATTCGGGTAATGACTGCCGTTCCATCAACATGGCCTGAGACAAAATGGCCGCCAAATCGTCCATTTGAGGACATGGCTCGCTCTAAATTCACTGGACTGTCTTTTGTCAGCTGATCCAGTGATGTCGATTTGACCGTCTCTGGCATCACATCTGCGGCGAACTGTCCTTTTGTGAAGCTTGTGACTGTCAGACATACTCCATTAATGGCGATACTGTCTCCGAGGTGAACATCTTCTAGCACACGGCTGCATGTAATGACAATTTCCATGGCATCTGCTGACTTTTTACTTAATGACTGAACGGTGCCAACTTCTTCAATAATCCCCGTAAACATGTGATCCTCCCTTTCTTTTCATTTGTATTTCTCACTTTTTAAAAAAGCGATGTTAGGGACATGTGATCGATTGAGCACCTTCGTCGCTTTTTATGGTCCATACAAGGTAGATGAGGGATCACCTAATAAACACTGCATGCATCTATTAACAACAAAAACATACAGAAAGCCCCGGAAAAAATTCCGGGGCTGTGGTTTTTTGCATCAGAAATAAGACTATGATCAACAAATATTTTTCGTTCATAGCTTTCTTTATCCTTCTCCCATCCAGACTTTCACTGTCGGCTTCAGCTTTTCACTGAATCAACCGTTAATAAATTAACGGGTCACGGGCTGTAAAGCATTTGCTTTATTACCGTCGGTCGGGATTTTCACCCTGCCCCGAAGGATACAATCGATATTTAGCTGTCCTTAGGGGCTATTATAGCGATCCTTGTTGTCAAATGCAACAATCAAGATTTCTTCAAAAAAAAAGCCTCCTTATAGGAAAGGAGACATGTTAATTTACGACTTTTACTACTTTTATCAGTCCATCTATTCTTTTTTCATTACTAAAGTAGGCTTTAATACGATCGCCTTTTTTCAGATCGGCCACATCATCTTCAAATTTCTTACCATTAAAAATGATTTTGGTGCCATTCTTTGCTTGACCGTAATATTCATCTCCATCAATTTTCGTAATGGTATATTCATAGATGGTGTAATCTTTATCATTATTTGTTAGGCTCTCGCCAATGGCTGTTGGCACATCTTCAATTTTCATGCCATTCATGTATAAATAACCTGCGCCTAAACAAAGCAGTAAAACAAATAAGATTGCCATTTTTAATTTAATTTTCCCCATATTTAGAACCTCCATCATCTGCACTTCGCCTATTTGTATGTTTTATTCCTTCTTTTATTGAAATAAAACCAAAAAAGCTGATTTTCATTAATGGTTACTTATATAACGATTCAGATGGCCCTTTGGTTCCACCTCTTAATCATTACATATGATACGAATATGCGTTCTTTATTAAGGGGGTCTTTTTCCTATTTATCAGTTCGTCCCACACGATACTACAGGCTTTTCGATTATATTCTTTTTTCGAGTGCGAATAAGTCTTCCTCTAACAATTGTGACCGCTGAACAGCGATGCTGCGGCTGTCGCGAACCCCTTGATTATAATAGTAGCTTCCAAGGTTTTTTGTGATAAATTCTAGTATATTAATGGCTGCTAATTCACCAATCTCTTCTTCTCGTTCTTCGGCAAAGTAACGCTGAATGGCCATCATCATTTGATTTTTTTCTTCTTTAGTGAGTGGTTTCAAAGTCTCCCCTTCTTTCTATTTTCTTCATTTGCAGCTGGATGTGCTTGCATTTCACAAATACGAATGTTTGTTCTCTTATCATATCATAAAAAAAGATTTTGTGCATGACTGCCCTAAAAGAAAAAGCGTATTTTGATGTAATGGATCAAAATACGCTTCACTATTTTGTATGATTTTTTCACAGAAGCTTTCATAGCGTGTTATCCATTTTATTTTAAAATGGATAGGATCGTCGCTACAGAATGATCTACAAATGAACGCTCTGGACGTGACTTCATGAGGACGGTAAGCCCGATGAAAGAAACGACCAGTGTCTGCGCTAAGGCTTTAGCATTCAAGCCGCTTTCGAGCTCACCTGAGCGAATACCTTGCACGATCTTTTCTTCAAAAATAACCGAAAGATACATCTGATGCTCTCTTGTCAGAATTTCAAATTTCTCTTCGTGTGGAGCAAGCTCCACTATTGTATTAATGCAAAAACAGCCTTTACTTGGGCCATCTCCATATTCCTCTTCCACTACATCTGTCAATAATAGATGAAATGCTTCCTTTACAGATCGATTGTTTTGAAGTTTTGTTCGAATACGGGCTGCATGCTGCTTTGTATATGTGCGTAATGCAGCCTCAAATAATTCCTCTTTATCTCCAAAGGCTGCGTATAAACTTGGCCGCTGTATTCCCATTTTTGCAGTCAAATCGCTTAACGTTGTAGCTCTATACCCCTTTTCCCAAAAAAGCATCATTGCATCATTCAACGCTTTTTCCTCATCAAACTCACGCTGTCGAACCATCATCAATTCCTCTTTTCAACAATAAATTCCTTTCACGATAACAACCATCTATTTCTTTGTTTGTAAGTTTTCATTACCAATCGGTATATAATGATTGTATTTTATTCATGTAACATTGTCAATTTGTCTTTCTGATCTCCAAATCAACATAGAATAACCAAAATAAAATCTTGACTTTAAAACGTTTTGTTGGTTATTCTTAATCATAATCATTTTGTACCGATCAGTATATTATATTAAAAAGCTCAAAAAGAGGGGATGCAATGAATGGTTAAAGATAAAATGACTCACTATATGGCACTACTTTTTGCAGCAGCCTGCGGGATGGCTGTTGCAAACATATACTTCGCACAACCGTTACTAGATTCACTGGCAGCCGAGTTCGATATCACGTATTCATCCATCGGTATTGTCATTACGATTACTCAGCTTTGTTATGCGGCGGGGCTGCTACTGATCGTACCACTTGGTGATCTGTTGAATCGACGCCGGCTCATCATTGGTCAGATGCTTTTATCTGTGCTTGCCCTCATTCTAGTCGGCATCGCTCCTATCGTCACCGTCCTATTTATAGGATTAGCATTGGTCGGACTGCTCGCTGTAGTCACTCAGGTACTCGTTGCGTTTGCAGCAAGTTGGGCTGCTCCAGAAGAGCGCGGCCGTATCGTCGGCTTGGTGCAAAGTGGAATCGTCATCGGTATTCTTCTCGCCCGAACCTTTGCTGGTGTATTAACCGATTTTGCTGGCTGGAGGTCTGTATATCTTGTTTCTGCCGTCATCATGCTGATCCTAACTGGCGTATTGTTCCGAGTGCTCCCGCGTGATGACAGCAAAAGAGAGTCATTATCTTATGCTCATCTGCTTCGTTCAATGTTTGTATTGTTCATACAAGAACGAATCCTGCGCATCCGCGGGATTCTAGCTCTTCTGATTTTTATCGTCTTTGGTACGTTATGGACTTCACTCGTGCTGCCTCTCAGTACTGCGCCACACTCTCTTTCACATACTGCTATTGGCGCATTTGGTCTTGCTGGAGCAGCCGGAGCATTAGGGGCTGCTCGGGCTGGCAGCCTTGCTGATCGAGGTTTTGGACAGTTCACAAGCGGTATAGCCCTTGTCCTATTATTCATTTCATGGTTTTTCATCAGTTTGACTGAACATTCACTTATTGCCTTAGTCATTGGCATTATCATTCTTGACCTATCTGTGCAGGCAGTACACGTAACGAATCAGACTATGATTTTCACAGTGCGGCCTGAGGCGAGAAGCCGGCTTACGGCTGCTTACATGATTTTTTACTCCATCGGCAGTGCGACCGGTTCAATTGTTTCAACCAGCATATACGCAGCCTATGGCTGGAGCGGAGTATGTCTTTTTGGTGCCTCTATCAGCGCTTTAGCCATTTTGTATTGGATCATCACCTATCGCCTAACGAAACAAATCACATTTGACTCAGAAACAAAATAAAAAAACACCGCGATTAAGCGGTGTTTTGGATTACGCATCCACAACTTCAACTTTTTCCATGCCTTGGCCTTGCTCCATATCAAGTACAGCCTCGATACCAGATGTTACCTTGCCAAAAACAGTGTGAACACCGTTTAAGTGCGGCTGCGGGTCATGTACGATAAAGAATTGGCTGCCGCCTGTGTCTTTACCAGCATGTGCCATTGATAATGAACCTCTTTCGTGCTGATGTGGATTTCCTTCTGTTTCACATTTAATTGTGTAACCAGGACCACCCGTTCCATTGCCGTTTGGGTCCCCGCCTTGGCTGACGAAGCCTGGAATCACGCGGTGGAACTTCAATCCATCGTAGAAGCCTTCATTCGCTAATTTTTCAAAGTTTGCTACTGTACCTGGAGCAGCCTCTGGGTAAAGTTCAAACTCAATTTTCTTTCCATTCGTTAATTGTATGTATCCTTTTTTCGCCATTTTTCACATTCTCCTTTCAGGTTAAACAACGCTCATTATAGCACATTTTCGGTGATGTTAAACATCCCCTGCTCTTCGATTGTCATTTACCTCTTAACTGATGATTGATAAAATAGGATTGCTTGATTCTTTTTTCCTCATAAAATGATATGTGACGAAATGACATGTCTTCATTTATTGGAAAAGGAACACATCTTAAAAAGAAAATTGAAACGTCGAGTCAATTTGTTACGTCTATATGATGGAGTGCATTTCTGTACGTGTACTCAAAAGCTGAGTTTCTCTTGAAAGAGGAACGCTTTCGACTTGAAGGAGGTCAACATGTTTAAAAAAATGATGCTTGGTATGATGGCAGCGCTCCTTTTCCTAATTGGTGCGCCAAAAGTCAGCTTAGCGGATGCAGCTGTCGGCGATGTCATCGTCACACTCGGGCAAGACTTAACACCAGCTGATCGACAAAAGGTGCTTGACGAGTTGAATCCACCTGAAAATGCGACAAAAATTGAAGTAACCAATAAAGAAGAGCACGAATATTTAGGAAAGTATATCCCTCGTTCTTCTATCGGGACGAGAGCATTATCATCTTCATCTATCACCATTGAGAAATCAGGTACTGGTCTGACTGTGGATACACACAACATCAAGACCATTACAGATGAGATGTATTTAAATGCTTTAATGACAGCAGGTGTCAAGGATGCCAAGGTTGTCGTCACTGCTCCATTTGAAGTATCTGGTACAGCCGCACTGACGGGCTTACTTAAAGCGTATGAAGTGTCAAGCGACAAAGCCATTCCAGAAGATGTGAAGCAGGTGGCGAACGAAGAGCTTGTGACAACTTCTAAATTGGGTGACTCCATCGGGAAAGACAACGCTTCTGCCCTTATTGCAAAAATCAAAGATGACATTGCAAAAAACGGTGTCCCTAAAACCACAAAAGAAGTAGAAGAAAAAGTCGATCAGGCGGCTTCTGATTTGAACTTAAATCTGACGCAGGATCAAAAAGATCAGCTTGTCTCGTTATTTGATAAAATGAAAAACATCAATATTGATTGGAATCAAGTAGGGTCTCAAATTGATAAAGCAAAAGACAAGATTACAAAATTCATAGAATCAGATGAAGGGAAAAACCTTCTTCAAAAGATTTGGGATTTCTTTGTCTCCATCTGGAACGCGATCGTCTCTGTATTCACTGGAGGAAAATAATCCATGAAAAAAAGCTGCCTGTACCCCAGGCAGCTTTTTTAATTAGATGATTTCACTTTTGATTGATACGGTAAATCAAGTTTGACAATGTCCTCATAGGTTTCACGCTCAACCACAAGCTGCGCTTCCCCGTCCTCTACAAACACAACCGCTGGGCGCGGAATGCGGTTATAGTTGTTTGACATACTATAGCCGTAAGCTCCGGTACAAAAGACAGCCAATAAATCCCCTTGTGATAACTCTGGCAGATCGATATCCCAAATGAGCATATCTCCGCTTTCACAGCATTTACCGGCAATTGAAACGGTTTGATCATGCGTTTGACTCATTTTATTGGCACTTGCCGCTTCATATTTCGCTTGATATAAAGCCGGACGAATGTTGTCACTCATTCCGCCATCTACCGCAACATAATCGCGGATGCCAGGTACGTGTTTTGATGATCCGATCGTATAAAGAGTCGTCCCTGCATCTCCAACGAGAGAACGGCCTGGTTCTATCCAAATCTCCGGCATATCAAACTCATAGCGGGCCACGTTCTTTTTCACAGCTTGGATTATTTTCTCGACATATTCTGTCGCAGGAAGTGGTTCATCCTCTTCTGTATAACGAATCCCAAAGCCGCCGCCTAAGTTTAACACTGTAGAAATAAAACCAAATGATTCTCTCCATTCATCCAGCTTCAAAAAGATTTTATCTGCCGCAAGGACAAAACCAGCCGTATCAAAAATTTGTGAACCGATATGACAATGAACACCTAAAAGCTCAATCACTTCTGAACGAAGCACTTGTTTCACCGCTTCATCTGCTTGTCCATTGTGAAGATCAAAGCCAAATTTTGAATCCTCTTGACCTGTCGTAATGTAATCATGCGTATGCGCTTCGACACCAGGCGTGATGCGGAGCAATACTTTCACTTTTTTTGACAGCTCTTGACCAAGCTGTTCAATGAGCTTCATTTCATAGAAATTATCCACAACTATACAGCCGATCCCATGCTCTAAAGCCATTTTTAATTCTTCTCTGCTTTTATTATTGCCATGGAAATGAATTTTTTCTACTGGGAATCCAGCGCAAATGGCTGTGTGAAGCTCACCGCCTGAGACAACATCAAGAGATAATCCTTCTTCTTTAGCAAGCTGAAACATGGCGATGGAAGAAAATGCTTTACTCGCGTATGCTACCTGCGCTGTTAATTCTTCCTCTATAAATGCTTTTTGAAAGCTTTTTGCGCGCTCCCGTATTAAAGCCACATCATATACATAAAGTGGTGTCCCATACGTTTCAGCTAAAGAAACGGCATCAACACCACCGATTTCTAAATGACCGAGTTCATTTTGTCTGCAAGTGCCGTGTAAATACAATGTCATTCCCTCTTTCTCCGCTTCGGCTGAAAAAAGGCAGCTGCGTGAGCTGCCTTTTGCCTTGTCTCAAAGTTAAAAATACAATATCACAATCTTCAGCCACTTTCAATGAGCCTTAAGAATTTGGCGGAATTTTTGATCTGTTTTGAGGGTGAACGATGCTCGGTCTTACTTTTGAGCCAGGAACAGACGTCCGAATCAGCACTTGCCACAAAGCCTTCCCATTAAATGGGAGGAACGGCCACATATAAGGCGTCTGCAATGAACGAATGGAAGTTAAATAAATGAGTAACAACGTAAAACCAATGATGAGTCCATTCAGCTTGAAGATCGCCACTAGTGCTAGGATGATGAGCCTGACAATCTTATTGGCGACACTCAGCTCATAGCTTGGCGTTGTAAAGGTACCGATCGCCGCCAGTGAAACGTATAAGATGACCTCTGGTGTAAACAAACCGACATCAATAGCGATTTGTCCAATTAAAACAGCCGCGATCAGTCCCATGGCGGTCGACAATGCGGTTGGCGTATGAATTGCTGCCATCCTTAAAAATTCCACCCCGAAATCAGCAAGGAACACTTGGAGAATCACAGGGATATGAGAAGGTTTGTTAAACCCAATATAGCTTAAATTGTCAGGCAAAAGATTCGGTTCAAGGATAAAAAGAAACCAAATCGGCAAAAGAAAGGTAGAACATAAAATGCCTAAAAAGCGTACCCATCTTAGGAATGTACCAACGGCAGGTGCCTGGCGATATTCTTCTGCATGCTGAACGTGGTGAAAAATAGTGGTTGGTGTAATGATGACACTAGGGGATGTATCCGTAATGATGATGACATGCCCTTCTAATATGTGGTTAGCGGCGACATCTGGACGCTCGGTATAACGCACTAGCGGAAAGGGATTATATCCTTGCTTAATAATAAATTCTTCAATCGTTTTATCAGACATCGTCAGCCCATCGACCTTAATTCCTGATACTTCTTTTTCTATAATATCTACAAGATCTGGGTCTGCAATATCTTCAATATAGCAAACACAAACATCGGCTTTGGAACGTTCGCCTACTTTGAGCATTTTGTATCGCAGCTTTTCATCCCGCACTCTTCTTCGAATAAGCGCTGTATTTACAATAATGTTTTCAACAAAACCGTCTCTTGCTCCCCTGACAACCTTTTCTGTATCCGGCTCCTCAGGCATTCTGCCAGGATAACTTCTAACATCAATGATAAAGGCGTAGTTTTCACCTTCTACAACAACTGCTACAAGCCCGGACAGCACTTGATCCACCGCTTCATCCAGCGTTTCTACCTTGGAGACCTGCTGATTGACAAGGCGGTTCTCGACTACATGTGCAAGATCATCTGATTCTGGTTCGTTGTCATTGATTTCGATTAGTTCTTTTAATAAGTAGATGACATACTGTGTATCACACAATCCGTTTACATAGTAAAGCTGGATTTCCTGATCGTGTATATAAATTTTCCGAACACCAAGGTCAAAGCTGAGACCCATTCCGACATTTTCTTTGAAGTAATCTTCATTTTTCTTCGGATCTCGGTACACGTTTACCTTGTCTTTCTTCATGGAAGCCACTCCTTTCTAATATTAATTCCACTGCTTTCATCGTGATTGGAGATCCCTTGCTCAGATCATCTTTCCGTCCCATCTTGCCAATATCTCCAATCCCGACAACGAACGGGAGATTGAGGGAGTCAAGACAATACACTGTATCCCCGCTCATTTTATGGGGCTCCATTTCGGGAAGACCGTGTTTGTCGACACCGTATTCTGTCAGTTCACCTTCCCGGTCAATGGAGACATGGACCTTTGTCCATTCGGCTTGGTGCGTCTTAGATGCAACTGCAATCGCGCCAATGACTTCGATTTCAGGGTGGCGTGCTACATGTTTCATCGCCGTCTCGCCTGTTCCTTCACCGGTCAGTCCAGAATCATCAAACATCACAAAGACTGGATCATACGGTGTTTTTAAAATCATCTGAACAAGTTCAGGTCCTGTCCGTTTGCTTGGATTTCCTTTTGAGCTGGAAATACATCGTCCGCCGACGTTTTTAGCGGCGAGCTCAATGGTTTTGGCAGCATATATATCTCCGTCTGTCACTAAAATGACTTTCCGTCTTTGCCCCATATTCGGTTATCCTTTCGGTTTAAAGATCAGTGCGATAATAAATGAGAATAAAATCGCAGCTGATATTCCAGCAGAGGTTAATTCAAAAATACCGATACCGATGCCGATGAATCCATGTACATCTGCCTGGTGCATTGCCCCATGAAGCAAGCTATGACCAAAGCTGACGATTGGTACGGTTGCGCCCGCACCTGCAAATTCAATAAATTTATCATAAATACCGAATCCGTCTAAAATGGTACCTGCCACAACAAAAGTAGTCATGACATGTGCCGGCGTGAGTTTGAGTACATCTAGCAAAAGCTGGCCAATGACACAAATAAGTCCGCCTGCCACAAAAGCGATAAGATAATCCATTAGCTCTCTCCTCCTGCACGCTCAAATACGACACCGTGCGCAATGGTCGGAATGGTCTCTTTTTGCTGAACCATCATTGGGCTGAGTAGCGCCCCGGTTGCGACAACGAGTACTCTTTGCAGATTCCCTGCTTTCATTTCTTGAAAAATATGACTAAATGTCACAACAGCTGAACAAGCACAGCCGCTGCCTCCAGCGAATACGTTTTGATCGGGTGTATAGATGATTAAACCGCAATCATCGTGTTTTCGCCCAAGCTGGATGCCTTCTTCTTTCAGGAGATCCTTTAAAATCGGTGAACCAATGCCTGATAAATCTCCAGTTAAAATCAAATCGTAATCATCTACTGTTCTTCCTAAGTCTTCTAAATGCTGCTTGATGGTGTCTGCCGCGGCCGGTGCCATGGCCGATCCCATATCAAATGGATCTGTAATGCCGAGATCCATGACCCTGCCTACCGTTGCACTTGTAATTTGAATTTGTGAGGGCTCTTGGCTGATAATAACGGCTCCGCTCCCTGTTACGGTACTTGTTGCTGTATCTGGCTTTTGTCCGCCGTATTCGGTCGGGTTTCGAAATTGGCGTTCTGCGGTCGCATTGTGACTGCTTGTTGCTGCGATGGCTCTATTTGCAAAGCCACCATCAATGAGTGCTGACGCAATGGCGACCGATTCCATTGAGGTCGAGCATGCTCCAAATAAGCAGAGAAACGGGATCTTCAGCTCTCTTGCCACATAGTTTGCTGTGACGTTCTGGTTGAGTAAATCTCCAGCTAGCAACAGATCAATATCGCTTTTTTGCAAATTTGCTTTCGATAAAGCGGTTGATATCGCATCATCCATGAGCTTCCTTTCAGCCATTTCCCAGTTCTTTTGATCACAGTGCATTTCATCGTATGTTTTATCAATTAAATGTCCAATTGGACCTTCTTTTTCCTTAGGTCCTGCAGCAGTTCCTTCTGCATTGACATAAAGCTTGTGCTCAAATACCCAAGATTGTTTACCTGTTAGTTTCACCTTTCATTCCTCCTACGAAAACATCTTTTCGAAGATGTATCGAATGATCCCTACGATATATGCCGAGACGACACCGAACACAATGACGTTCCCAGCGAGCTTAAACATATTTGTGGCAACACCTAAAACAAGCCCTTCACTTTTATGCTCAAGGGCAGCACTTGTCATACTGTTAGCAAAGCCTGTTACCGGTACGGCCGATCCCGCTCCAGCAAACTGGCCGATTCTATCGTAAATACCGATACCCGTTAATAGAGAAGAAATTAAAATGAGGGTTGCCACTGTCGGGTTCCCTGCTGTCTTTTCATTAAAATCAAAAAAGTGGATATAGAAATTTTGCAGCCCCTCACCTATTAGACAGATTAAGCCGCCAACTAAAAACGCCTTGATGCAGTTGAGGACATAAGGAGGTTTGGGCTGATATGTTTTCACCTTAGATGGATAGTTTTCTTTTAAACTCGACACGTGTTGTTCCCTCCAATTTCTTAAATATAAATAAGCCAATGAAATAGTGAACCAAATACCTTTCCTAAGACGATGGCCATGAGCAGCAAAACTATTTTCCCGTCCATTCCAATTCTTTTCGTTAATATAGGAAGTACATTTAATACTTCAGTGAGTGCAGCTGCAAGCATACCGACGAAGATGCCTGATAAAAGACCGACCGGCAGCGCCAGCCATTTGGTTAAATGCAGATGTATTTGACTTAAGGTGGCCCAGCCGCCAACAACCGCCCCGCTAATGACTGCCGCCTCGTACCCTTGTATGAAGCGCTGCGTTTTGGTTAATTGCATTAAGCGGGGAATGATACCAAGCACTGTAAGAAATGCCACAAATCCTGCTCCGACTGTTAAACCGCCGCCAAGTCCAACGAGTACGACAAAAAGCCATTTACCGATCATGGATATCCTTCAATGTTTCTTTATTTTCATTGAGTGCGACATAATGATCGAGATCGAGCTGATATTTAAACATTTCCACTTCGAGCGGACTTGGTTCTTCATTTAAACGCTTTTTAAATACATGATTGAAAAACAAAATCATCCCAAGGCCGAGTCCAAAGCTATATGGAATTTGTAATAAATACGGATGCTCAACCGTTTTCCCTGTGATCATTTCATATAGGCGGATATGAACGAGCCGCATACTGACATCCTCGTGGAAATTCATAATGGCAAGCGCCGCTCCGACAAATAATAGAAGCCATACAAACACAAATAAAACGGGAGAAAGCTGGCGTTTGCCTGTATCAATTTCAACAATGGCCTCAGAGCCGCCAACGGTTTGAATGTCGATATCCGGCCACGTTTTTTTGATCGTTTTGACGACATGCATGATATCAAGAACGGCGATGTGACGATCCTTTTTGCTGACATGATACACCGGCATTTTGCTAAGCTTTTGCACAGCAAACTCATCACCAGTGATTTGGGCGACATCCTCTAAATAAATGAGCTGATCTATTCCGGTCTTGATTCGATGGCGCAGCCGAATAAAGATTTGTCCGTCCATCCAAGTCACTTCCTATACGAGGGGTTAAAAATAGTATGTGGTGAAAAATGGTTCTCATACTGATAGAACTTGATTTACCGGTAATTACCACACAAAAAAAGCCAGCCGAATTGGCTAGCTGTCTTTTTGATCCATTTGCATTTGGATTTGCTTTAAAATTTTCTTTTCAAGCCGTGAGACTTGCACCTGTGAAATGCCAAGTCTTTCTGCAACCTCAGATTGTGTCTGGTCTTTATAATACCTTAAATACACAATGAGTTTTTCCCTTTCTTCTAATTCCTTGATCGCTTCTTTCAGAGCAATTTTGTCAAACCATCTTTCTTCAGAATGATCGGCAATTTGATCAAGCAATGTTATCGGATCCCCATCATTTTCATACACTGTTTCATGAATGGATGATGGTGAGCGGACCGCTTCTTGGGCGAGGACGACATCCTCTGGTGTGATATCAAGGTATTCGGCAATTTCTTGAACGGTCGGCATTCTTCCATGAGACTTAGACAACTCATCCCTTGCCCGCCGGATTTTATTTCCGAGTTCCTTTAATGACCGGCTCACTTTGACCGTCCCATCATCCCGAATGAATCGCTGAATTTCCCCGATGATCATTGGGACGGCGTAAGTTGAAAACTTTACATCATATGACAAATCAAATTTATCCACAGATTTCAGCAGTCCAATACAGCCAATCTGAAACAGATCATCTGGTTCATATCCCCTATTTAAAAAGCGCTGAACAACGGACCAAACAAGACGCATGTTTTTTTCTACGAGGAGGTCTCTTGCTTGCTGATCACCGTCTTGGCTTTTTTTGATGAGCTCTTTGACTTCATCATTTGACAGCTGGGCTTTTTTAGCTTGCTTTTTTACCTCCACATCCATATGAGCAGCTCCTTTAATTACAAAGCGCTTTGCTTTTTGATAGATGCTTTGTTAAACGGATGGTCGTGCCCATTTCTGGAGATGAATCCACCATGACATCATCCATAAAATTCTCCATGATGGTAAAGCCCATTCCAGAGCGCTCTAAGTCTGGTTTTGTTGTAAAAAGCGGCTGTCTTGCTTCCTCAAGATCGGTAATACCCATGCCTTCGTCACGGATGGTGAGGTAGACGACATGGTCATCTAATGTGACATGGATATGCACCTTGCCATCTGGATTCCCATCATAGCCATGGATGATGGAGTTTGTCACTGCCTCTGATACGACGGTCTTGATTTCTGTTAATTCATCTAAAGTCGGATCAAGCTGAGCGATAAACGCCGCGACTGTCACCCTCGCAAACGATTCATTTTGGCTTAATGCCGAAAAAGTCAGATTCATTTCATTTCTCATGACGCCACCCCCAATGTTTGCAAAGCCGTTTGCTCTGAAGGCTCCATACGAATGATTTTAAACAAACCAGACATATCAAATAACCGATTCACTGCTGGCGAGATGGCACAGACGACCATTTCTCCGCCAAGCTGCTTAATCTCTTTATATCTTCCTAAAATCACTCCGAGTCCAGAGCTGTCCATAAATGATAAATCAGCCAGATTCAGCACAATGTGGCGAATGTCCTCTGTTTCCAAATAATTCGTCACCTTTTGTCTCAATGTTTCTGCGGAGTGATGATCGAGCTCTCCTGTTAACCGAATGCAAAGTACGCTCTCTTTTACTTGAAAATCAATACCAAGGCTCATCTTTTTATTCCTCCTTGCTCTATTTCGGATAAAGAGTGTTTCTCTTTTATATGAAGTAAATCCTTCACCATGACAAAACTAGTGACCATTCGTCACATTTAGATGTTCTTTTCTTTTTCCTCATAGCAAAAAGACTGCCCATTTCAGCAGCCTTTCGCCTTTTATTTCCATTTCACAAAATCAGCCATTGCTCGTTTGAAGAAAGTCCAAATGCCTGCCTTTTCCATTCCTTCTTTTGCTTCTACAGGACTTTCATGCAGCACTTTTCCGTCTTTTTTCAAGACGATCGTACCAAGTTCCGTTCCTTTTGAAAATGGAGCCTTGACATCATGAGACAATTTGATTTCTTTTTTGATCTGATCCACATTTTCGCCTTTTTTCGTTAGAAGGGAGATCGGTTCAGAAGTAACGAGCTGAATATTTTTCTTTTTCCCTTTGCTTACTTTGACCTCCGCCACATCTTGCCCTCGTTTGTAAAGCGGATGAGTCGTATATTGACTAAATGCGTAGTCCAGCATTTTGACTACCTGAGCGTTTCTGTCTTTCGGGGTACTTGCGCCGAAGACAACCGCAATGACGCGCATGTTGCCTTTTTTAGCAGATGCAGTTAAACAGTATTTCGCTTCACCTGTAAAACCGGTTTTCACCCCATCGACACCTGGATAAAATTTAATCAGACGGTTTGTGTTTACAAGCCAGAATTTTTTATCTGTGTTTTGCCGTAGATAGTCTTCGTAGACACCTGTGAATTTTGTGATTTGTTCATATTTCAACAGCTCTTTTGCCATTATTGCCATATCGTGAGCTGTGCTGTAGTGGTCTTTTTCAGGGAGCCCTGTTGGGTTTTGAAAGACTGTTGAGGTGAGGCCAAGCTCTTTCGCCCTTTTGTTCATCTGCTCTACGAACTGTTCTTCAGATCCTGCAATATGCTCTGCCATGGCAACTGAAGCATCATTTCCTGACGCAATCGCAATGCCTTTCAGCATTTCTTTCACGGTCATTTCTTCTCCTGGTTCAAGGAAGATTTGCGACCCTCCCATGGACGCTGCATAGTCGCTCGTTCTGACCTTGTCTGTCATTTTCAGTTTACCGTGATCTATAGCTTCCATGATGAGAAGCATCGTCATGATTTTGGTCATACTTGCGGGTGCAAGCTTTTCATCGCTGTTTTTGTTGTAAAGCACCTTTCCCGTGTCACGTTCTATTAAGATCGCTGATTTGGCTTCGTGTGCCAATTCTGATGTTTGTTTTTCTCCTGGTTTTTCAATCTTTTCTTTTGCTGTCGCAGATGGTGAAACCATTGAGATAAGGATCATTAAAATAAACAATGCACATATATGACGTTTCAAGTGGCAGACCTCCATTATCGTAATCCTTTCTATTTTTTCCTCATACAGGCTGTTTTATTCAGAGATCGTATGATTGCAAATAAAAAAAGCCTTCTGCTTGGGTAGCAGAAGGCTTCTGGACACATGCTATGAAAGTTGTTTGACAATGTCTTTTACTAAATCAAGAAAACTTGCTTTCACTTTTTCCGTTACTTCGATCACTTCATCATGTGACAGCGGCTGATCCAAAATACCAGATGCCGCATTGGAAATGCATGAAATGCCAAGTACTTTGATTCCTGCATGACGCGCAACAATGACTTCTGGAACAGTCGACATTCCTACCGCATCTGCTCCAAGCGTTCTAAGGAAACGAACTTCAGCAGGTGTTTCATATGAAGGGCCTGTCATCCCTGCATAAACCCCTTGCTGTACAGATATACCTAAACGCTGGGCTGTTTCTGCTGCAAGTGCCAGCAATTCTTTATCGTACGGTGCAGACATATCAGGGAAACGAACGCCTTGACTGTCATTTGGGCCAATTAATGGATTGGTTCCCATCATATTGATATGATCTGTGATCAGCATGAGGTCTCCTGGACGGAATGAAGTATTCACTCCGCCGGCTGCATTTGTGACAATGCATGTTTCAATACCAATTTCTTTCATCACACGGACAGGAAACGTCACTTGCTTCATATCATACCCTTCATAGAAATGAAAACGTCCTTGCATCGCGCAAACGACAGTGCCTTTCAGCGTTCCGATCACGAGCTGCCCTGCATGTCCCTCTACTGTTGAAACAGGGAATCCGGGAATATCTTCATATTTTATTTTGATTGGATTTTCAATCTCATCTGCTAAAATGCCAAGCCCTGATCCTAAAATCAATCCAACTGTTGGTACATATGTCGATGCTTGTTTAATATATGCCGCCGCTTCTGAAAACTGTGCTCCCACGAGATTTCCCCCTATTTGAGTTTAGATAAAAAGCTTGTTCCGTATTTTGGCATCGCTATCTTGAAATTATCGGCAACGGTTGCCCCAAGATCAGCAAATGTTTTTGCTGTTGGCAGTTTATTTGCTTCCTGATGCTTTTTGCTGTAAGCAATGAGCGGAACGTATTCTCTTGTATGATCTGTTCCGTGATGAACCGGGTCATTTCCATGATCTGCTGTGATCACAAGAAGATCATCCTCTTTCAACAGGTCAAACACTTCAGGAAGACGTGCGTCAAATTCCTCTAATGCTTTTCCATAACCCTCTGGATCTCTTCTATGTCCGTAAAGAGCGTCAAAATCAACAAGGTTCAAAAAGCTGAGTCCTGTAAAGTCTGTTTTAAGTGTATCGACCAGCTTGTCCATTCCATCCATGTTCGATTTTGTTCTAAGAGATGATGTGATTCCTTCGCCGTCATAAATATCAGAGATTTTTCCGATCGCAATGACATCGAGCCCATCATCTTTGAGTTCATTCATGACTGTACGGTCAAATGGTTTTAACGCATAATCATGACGGTTTGGTGTTCTAACAAAAGCATCAGGCTCTCCGACAAACGGACGAGCGATAATCCGTCCAACCATATATTTTTCATCTAATGTGAGTTCACGGGCAATTTCACAAATACGGTAAAGCTCATCTAATGGCACAACTTCTTCGTGCGCAGCAATTTGCAGCACAGAGTCCGCAGATGTATAAACGATTAAATCGCCTGTTTTCATGTGCTCTTCGCCAAGCTCATCTAAAATTTCCGTACCAGACGCAGGTTTATTTCCAATAATACCTCGGCCAGTTTTTTCTTTTAATTCATTTAATAGTTCATCTGGGAATCCGTCTGGAAAGACTTTGAACGGTGTGTCTATGTAAAGACCCATGATTTCCCAATGCCCTGTCATTGTGTCTTTACCATTTGATGCTTCTTGCATTTTTCCATAATACGCAAGCGGTTTTTCATCCGCTGGAATTCCTTTGATTTCTTTAATATGACTCAGCCCAAGCTTCGCCATATTCGGCATATGAAGCCCGTTCATTTTTTCAGCAATATGTCCAAGTGTATCTGCACCTACATCATTAAAATCAGCAGCATCTGGTGCTTCCCCAATCCCTACTGAATCCATTACGACGAGGAAAATGCGTTTATACTGATAATCAGGCATTAAAAAGCGCCTCCTTCAATATTCTTGTCTTTTGACCTTACAAACAGTAAGAGGTCAGACATCTCAAGTATAAACCGTTTACAAGCCAGTTGACAACCATAAACGGTGTAAAGATGAAAAAGCATGACACCCGTTCATCGTGTCATGCTTTACTTATGCCCTTGGATGGAATTTGTGATACACATCTTTCAGTCTTGTTTTCGTCACATGTGTATAAATTTGTGTTGTTGAGATATCGGCATGTCCCAGCATCTCCTGTACAGCTCTTAAGTCCGCACCGTTTTCAAGCAGGTGTGTAGCAAATGAATGTCTGAGCGTATGAGGCGTCAGTTCCTTTTGAATTCCTGCTTCAATGGCTCGTTTTTTTAAGTTCTTCCAAAAGCCCTGGCGCGACATTTTTTTCCCGTGATGATTGAGAAACAAGGCATCGGACGGCTGTTTTTTTAACAGCTTGCTTCTTCCCTTTTCGATATATTCTTCAATTGCGCTTGCAGCAGCTTCACCGATTGGCACAATTCGCTCTTTTCTTCCTTTTCCAAAACAGCGAATAAAGCCCATTGTGAGGTGAACATCGGCAAGGGTCAGATCCAGCATTTCACTGACGCGAATGCCGGTTGCATATAAGAGTTCAAGCATTGCTTTGTCTCGGTAGTCAAAGGGAGTGTGCTGATTTGGTGTATCAAGCAGCTTTTCGACCTCCCCTAATGATAGAACTTTCGGTAATGTCCGTTCTGTTTTTTGCGTTTCAATGTTCCATGACGGGTCATCCGTTGTCACTTTTTCCCGAAGCAGAAATTGATGAAAGGAACGGATCGATGATAGATGCCGTACAGACGTTTTACTCGATTTCCCTTCCTCTTTTAGCTGCTTTAAATAATGAATGATATGCAGGCGCGTGACATCGCTAATATCCGTCAGCTGTTCATGTGTCATTAAAAAAGACAAGTAGTTCTGCAAATCTCTTTTATAAGAAACAATGGTATTTTCAGAGAGTCCTCTCTCTACGGTCATAAAATGAATAAAGTCGGATAATTGATCGTTCAATGATTTCTACTCCCCGTTTTGATAAAAATAAATCAATCGGTCTTGCCATTTGTCTTGATTCGGCTGATCCATTTCCATCACTTTAATTGCTGCACCCTCTGGTTTATCATAACGATGGTAGCTTTCATATTCTGAATTTATCCATATCATAGCATAATAGAACAGGACGGTAAAACCTGTGAACAAGATAAATACTTTGATCACTTCACCTGTTGTTTTGAGCCATTTTCGCATGATCTTCAAGTCCTTTCTCACCTTCTCATTACTTCAGCATATGCCAGGTAGGACAAGGAATATACAGCGAAAATGCAAAAAACCTCTTCATCTTAAATGAAAAGGTTCCAATTCGGATTATTTGCCGGATTCATCATCATGACACCGGTGGCAAATACCATGGAATGTCAATCTATGATCCTTAATTTTAAATTTCCAGTCACGTTCAATAATCTCTTCGACATCTTCTAATAAATCATCTTCTATCTCATCGACTGTTCCGCATTCCATGCAGACAAGATGGTGATGGAAGTGAGCGGCTCCTTCTTTGCGAAGATCATATCGCGAAACGCCGTCTCCAAAGTTAATTTTATCAACAACTTTCAGTTCAGTGAGCAATTCTAACGTCCGATAAACAGTAGCAAGACCAATTTCAGGAGACTTCTCTTTTACGAGGAGGTATACATCTTCTGCACTTAAATGGTCTTCTTCATTCTCAAGCAGTACTCTTACTGTGGCTTCACGCTGTGGCGTGAGCTTGTAGCTGGAAGAATGAAGCTGTTTCTTAATTCGATCAATCCTATTTTCCATTGACTTTCCCTCCTACGCCACATTACTTGATCATTATATCAAATGATGTGCTGAGAGCCAACTATAATCATTTTAAATTGATAAATAAATTGATTATTAATTAATAACAATTATAAAAGAATACCTGCCAGCTTTTTCATCAGCATGAATGATATGTACGATTCAAAAAAAGATGAAAGTGCAGCAAGCGCTAAAATCATCAGCAGAACCGATGCATACCGGCCAAACCACTGGACGGGTGCTTGACTGATGGTTTTTTTCATGAAGAGCTGTCCAATGAGACGGATGGAAAACGCAATCGCACAGGTGCCAATCACTAAATAGGCTGGAATAAGCAGAATGTTTTGCGGAAGCACCGATACAAACGAGAGAAAAAATCCACTCAGCCCCATTTGATTCACGAGAAAACCAACAGTAAATCCAACAACAATTCCTTTTAAAAAGATCATGAGAAAGATGAGCGGCAGACCAATAATGGATATTCCCAGGATCCACATAAGGCCTAAATATTTCATATGATGCAGGAAGCTTTGTAAAAACATTTCTTTTGATTCTGCTGCCTTCTCATTCGTCAGCTGACCAAAAAATTGATTTAAATAATAGAATAAATCCTCTTTCTGGCTGAATGTCATGCTATTGACAATGATGGCACCGAAGATCACACCCATTAAAAAGAGTACAGAGACAAATAAATAAATCGAGAGATGATCTTTTACGTGCTGAAGAAGATGCTCCTTCCAAGACTTTTTCCGCATGTGTCTTCCTCCCAAATCGTAAGGTTACTAGATTCTATGAGAGAGATTACGAAACATGACAGTTTTATTGAAAGAAAAAAGAGAAATCAGCCTGCTCACTGCTTTCTCTTTTTCATTTATCGTGCGGCTTTTTGTACGTTCACAAGCCCGGCACCGTAATAAAAAGGTTCTCCAAGTTTTGTCGCCGTTTTTGACAGTCTCTCACGCACTTCATCGTTAGTCAGATTCGGATGTTTTGATAGAATGACAGCCGCAGCGCCCGTTACATGCGGTGATGCCATTGACGTTCCGCTCATGTAGCCATATTCGTTATGAGGAATGGTGCTCAGCGTTGAAACGCCTGGTGCTGAGACTTCCAGTTCTTCGCCAACAGATGAATCAAAAGCTCTTTGCTTTTTTTGGTCAACAGAGGCAACAGCCATCACGGAGCTGTATTTAGCCGGATAGTCAATCGTATTGAGAGAGCCATAACTTCCTTCATTCCCTGCAGAAGCCACAATGAGAATCCCTTTATCATACGCTCGATCTACCGCTTCTTTCAGCGCCTCAGATTCACTTGCTCCCCCCATACTAATATTGATGACATCCATGTCATTCTCAATGGCCCATTCAATCCCTTTTATGATCCAGCTATAGTAACCGTCACCATTTTCATCTGCCACCTTGACAGCATAGATAGAGGCTTTTGGCGCAACACCAACGACACCTACCTTATTATCTAAAGCGGCAATTGTCCCTGCCACATGCGTCCCATGTTTATGCGGATCTACAAGCGGATCGGACTCTGTCGGTACAAAGCTCACCCCGCCGGTGATCTGTAAATCCTCATGTTTGCCGTCGATACCGCTGTCAAGAACTGCTACTTTGACATTCTGTCCAGCGTATCCTTGTTTATGTACCTTTTGTGCTTTGATGCTTTTGATGCCATATGGAACAGTTTGACTGCTTGTTTTTGCTTTTTGGTCTTCCTCAATGAAGGTCACTTCTTTTGCTTCATTCAGTTTCTTTTTTGATGTCTCATTCAACGACACTTTCATCATATCTATTTGCTCTATGGATTCTTTCACATGCCCGCCAGCTTCTTCTACAAGCTGTTTTTGTATTTTGTCTTGAACGGAAGAAGAAAAGCCGATCATGTACTCTTTTTTTGCTTGTTCCTTTGCAGAAATATCTGACGCGCCAAACATGACCGATGCCACAAGCACACTTGCCATACAAAGCCCTGCTCCAAATGACTTGACGTTCACAATACTCACTCTCCCTTTCGTTTCTTTTTGTCATTTAACTACATTTTTAGACAAAAAGAAACGACCGTTTGTCCTATTTTTAAAAATTTTTCCATTTATTTGATCTAGTTGTCACAAAAAAGCAAAATAAAAATGCTTATGATCCTCTTGATAGTGATCATAAGCATTTCGTCCTTTATGTTTTTTCATCATGTGCTGCAAGACTTCTTGTTTTGTTTTTGTCTTCCTTTCGTGTGTGCTAAAATGCGGCATGTTTCCTCTCGACAGTTCTGGATTACGGCTGTGCTGTCTTTGGATATGCTCTCGTTTTTTCTTTGCTTTGCTTTTTCCCATTTGGCAAAACCCCTTTCGTTGACGTTATGATACACGATGTTACATAAAAAAGATAGACGTAAATACGTCTATCTTTCTGTTTTTATCATATCAAAATGCGGAATCCCATCTTCATCATAAACATCTGAGACGACCTTGAAACCAAATGATTCGTAAAATGACTTCAGGTAGGCTTGCGCCTGTATTTTGACACTTGTTTCACCTAGTTCATTAAGCTTTTCCAAAGCCTTGATGAGCAGCATCTTTCCATACCCTTTTTTCCGGCCGGCCTGCGTCACAAGAACACGGCCGATGGACGCCTCTTTGTACACGATCCCGTTTTGAAAAATTCGGCAATAAGCCACAATGGTACCATTCTCTTTTGCGATGAGATGAATTGCTTCTTGATCCCTGTGATCAATTTCAGGGTAAGGACATGTTTGTTCTACAACAAACACGTTAACTCTTTCCATAAGAATCAAGTAAAGATCCTCTTTTGACAATTGTTCAAACGTTTGACATGTCCATTTAATGTGACTCATGATTGATATCCACCTTACCGTACACTCCGCCTCCACCAGCGATTAGTCCGACTTCGCCCTTTCTTGCTTTGATGATGTAGCCCGCTGTCTTTTCTGGCAAAACGGCTTTTAGTTCTTGTTCTGTTGCTTGATGCAGAATATTCATCTCTGTGTGAAACACGGCTTTTAGCTTCTCCAGCGTTTTAGGTCCAACACCCGGAATAAACTGGAGCGGGAGCTGATGAACATAAGGAGGTCTCATTCTTTTTTCACTTTCTTGGTCAGCAAGCTCTTTTAAACGCTCACTTACTCCTTTTGTCATCCGGGTATGTCCGCATTCGTGGCACTCTTCCTGATCTGATGCGTGAGGTCTTACCCCGCATTTCTCGCAGGTCGTATGATAATACTTCCCAAGCCGCGGAGCAAGTCCATAATTTCCTGTGACAGCTCTACCATCTTTTTCTTCAAGGGCTAGCTTGAATTCGGCAAAAGAGGCATGATCCATTTTGATTTTTGTATATTCTCGCGCGATTTTCCCTAAAGAATGAGCATCTGAATTCGTTAAAAAGGGATACCGGTTCAGCTCACTCAGCCGGGAAGCCATTGACGTATCACAGCTAAGACCAAGCTCAACAGCATCAATAAGATCAGGGTCAAATACTTCCGTTAAAGAAGTGTTCACCCCTTTGCCGTATAGACTTTTATGCGGCGTAAAAATATGAGCAGGAATAAACAATCCTCCTAGCTCCTTTACTTTGCGCTGAAGTGTTTTCCCATCAACATAGAGGCGCTGTGAACTCAAATGCACATTTTTCATATGAAGCGAAAGCCATGCGGAGAACTCAGACATTTTGTGTAGTGTGGGCATAAATGCCAGCACATGAATCGGACCTTTTGAATGGTCATCATTGATCTCTAATTCACTGCCTAAAAGCAGCACTGTCGGTCCAAATGATAGACCGCCGTCATTTAGTTCCGTGTACCGGCCTTCCTCTACACCCTCTATTAACTCTTCTAAGACTTCTGGAGATTGTGCATCTATCACACCAATCATCCCCATCCCTTTACTTTCTGCTGCTTCAATGAGAATTTGGTCAATTGTCAATGACCTTGCACCTGTAATTTTGACAGCTCTGCCTGTTCTTGTTCTGCCAATATGAATATGGATGTCTGCAAAAAATTCCTTCATTTTGTTGACTCAAGTACCTCTTGCAGTTGTAAGTATTGAATGGCATAGGCTGTTTTTGCATCGTAAATATGCTGCTGTTCAATGAGGTGCAAGGCTTCTTCTAATGAAACTTCCATTACTTCGACAAATTCATCTTCATCCAGCTCTCTTTTTTCTTCAAGCGGAACTAGCTGATCTGCTAGATAAATGTGAACAATTTCATCTGCAAAACCAGGTGATGTATAAAAGGCCGTCAGCTTTTGAAGCTGCTGAGTTGTATATCCTGTTTCTTCTTCTAATTCTCTTAATGCTGTATGTGCCGGCTCTTCCCCTTTTTCTAGTTTTCCAGCCGGAATTTCAACGATGGCTCTCTCTAGTGCTTTACGGTATTGTTTGACCAAGATGATTTTATTTTCGTCTGTACGTGCAACGACAGCTACTGCACCAGGATGTTTAATGATTTCGCGTTTGCCTTGTTTTCCGTTAGGCAATTCTACATCTTCAAGTACCAAATCAATGATTTTTCCGTTGTATAATTCTTTCGACGATAATGTTTTTTCTTCAAAGTCCTTCAATTTTGTCAGCTCCTCGTTCTACTTTCACTTTTTACTTCATTTATTTTAACATAGATGATTTAAGAGAAGCGAAAAGCGAAACGCTTGCTTCAATGCGCCATTTGAAATCACCTAGCTTGAATTCCTGATTTTTTTCACTTAATGTGAAAGGATAGGAGTGTGATGGAATTGAAAAAAAGACGAATTGGCACCTCAGATCTTTTAGTGAGCGAGGCGGCACTAGGATGCATGTCTCTTGGGACTGATAAAGAAAAAGCGCTCTCTTTATTAGATGAGGCCATTGATCTCGGAATTAACTATTTGGATACAGCCGATTTATATGATTTTGGGACAAATGAGGAAATTGTTGGGGAAGCCATCAAAAATAGACGGCAAGATTTGATTTTGGCGACAAAAGGCGGCAACCGTTTTGAAAAAGGCAAACCAGGCTGGGACTGGGACCCTTCAAAGGTGTACATAAAGGAAGCAGTAAAACAAAGCCTCAAGCGGCTTCAAACAGATTATATTGATTTATATCAATTGCACGGAGGCACGATTGATGACCCCATTGATGAAACCATTGAGGCTTTTGAAGAATTAGTAGAGGAAGGCGTTATTCGCTATTATGGCATTTCATCTATCCGCCCAAATGTCATTAAAGAATATGCCAAAAAGTCCAATATCGTAAGCGTGATGATGCAATATAGCTTACTCGACCGCCGCCCGGAAGAATGGTTCTCTCTTCTTGAAGAACAAAGCATTAGCGTCGTCGCAAGAGGTCCTTTAGCGAAAGGATTATTAACTGAAAAACCACTTTCTCAAGCAAGTGCAGCGATTCAAAAAAACGGCTATCTTCAATATTCATTTGAAGAGCTTCAGCAGATCATTCCTTCTTTAAAGAAAGTCGCTTATGACCTATCACTCACTGAACTGTCCATTCAGTATATACTGAAACATTCTGCGGTCAGTTCCGTTGTATTTGGCGCGAGCTCGGTGGATCAGTTAAAAGAAAACATAGCAGCAGCAAATGCACGTTCTTTAAGTGACCAAGAAGTCAAAGCAGTAACTTACTATACAAAACCATTTGTGTATGAAGCGCACCGATCCTAATAAGAAAAAATCACATCATTTATCTCGTCAGAATGTAGAAAAACTCATGTTTTTCTACATTTTTTTATGTTTTCTCTATATAAAATAAGGAGGGGCTAAAAGCCCCGTTGTCTTATCTTGCACTTTCGTAATATGCATAATTTCCAGATTTGCCTTTAAGATAAAATGTGGTACCAAAACGACTGAAACTATTTGCAAAAGAACCATTATCTGAATGCATACATAATCGATTACTTGCACCTTTAAAAGGAGTTACAGAACAATCTACAATTGAAGTAGCCTTTGTACTCACATCTGCATTCGTTAACTCATTTGTTGCAAGAGCTTGTCCAGAAACAGGTAAAAGCAATCCTAAAGATAAAGCGACTCCAGCCATTGTTTTTCTCAATTTCATGTGAATCATCTCCATTCCCAAATTTTGTAACACATCTTCATTATAAGAAGAACGACCTTCTACCAAAAGGGTCTTAATGACCATATTTTCAATAAAAAGGAATTTAAATAAATCAATACTCACCTTTTCACTTCTGTTTCAAACATAAGTTATGGGATTTCGTTTAAAAAATCATACTGTCGCGATTCTGAAATGAAGTGATGTGAAGGAGGCAAAAATGCTTTTCTCTTTATGGACTCTGTGGATCTATCTCAAGGATGATGACATAAAAAAAGGAAGCATCATTGCTCCCTTTTTAGCTTTTATACTTTCTCCAGTCTAAATGGCTTTCATCTAGCAGCTCTGAAAAGCTTTTGTTTTTTTCTTTTTCTTTCTGCTGCCGAAGGAGGTCTTGTCGTTTTTGTTCTTCTCTTTTTTCTGTTTCGACGGCGAGGTTCTGTTTCATTTGAAGAAGCTGCTGTTTGACATCGTCCTTTATGCCGTCCTTTAATTTCGCTTGATCCTGATTGGTCTTTTTCATTGTGCCTCTCTCCTTTTGACTTAGTGTATCATCCGTTTTATTTTCTGAGCAAGAGGCACGCCAATCTACCAAGATGTGGTATGATCGTCATAGAAAAAACTCCGGAAAGGAAGAATTGGCTAGATGAAGAAATGGATTGCTATATTTGCCTTCATATTATGTCCACTCGCTGTAATCGGCATTTTTTTCACCAATAAAATGATGTATATTCGAAAATTAACGGATGAAGAGCTCATCAAACGAGAATCAGATGGAGGCCATTATCATCACGAGGAATTTCAGCAGCTTAAGAAAGAGAAAGTGTGTATTCCTTCAGCATTTGGTTATAATCTACATGGCTATTTTGTGCCGCATCCTCATACAACACGCACAATCGTACTTTGCCACGGTGTGACAGTCAGTTTGATTAATTCCGTTAAGTATATGAAATTATTCCAAAAGCTCGGATGGAATGTGCTGCTTTATGATCATAGAAGACACGGGATGAGCGGCGGGAAAACCACGAGTTATGGATATTATGAAAAAGAAGATCTAGCAAAGATCGTAAAGTGGCTCAGACAAAGACTCGGAGAAAGTGCCATCATTGGGATACACGGAGAATCAATGGGTGCAGTCACGACCTTGTTATATGCTGCGAAGCCGGAAGCAACCGCCAATTTTTACATAGCAGACTGCCCTTTTGCTTCTTTTGAGGACCAGCTTCTGTATCGGTTAAAAACAGATTTTCGCCTTTCAGGGCAATGGATTCTTCCACTAAGTGATCAAGTGTTAAAATGGCGGGACGGATACCGCATCCGGCAAGTTTCCCCTCTTGATGTGATCGATCATGTGAAAGTACCTGTACTTTTTATTCATAGCCGCCATGACGACTATATCCCCTGTGAGCAAAGTCAGCAGTTATATGCACGTAAAAAGGGTGACAAACAGTTGTTTATTGCGCCACACGGTGCGCATGCAATGTCTTTTAGCGAAAATAAGGAAGCTTATGAGCAAGAAATTCAAGCATTTCTTCAAAGATTTGAATTGAATGAAAATAAAAGAGGAGAATGAACAGCAGTTCGTCCCCTCTTTTTGAGCTAACTTATGCGATAGTCACCACTGTTGTATGGTGTCTGCCCGCAAGCTCCATATGGCTCTCTTCCGATTGCTGCTGACTCATGACCGATAATCCTGCAGTTGCTGCCAATAAAAGAACTATCAAACTCGTTTTCATATAAATGACCCCCATTTTGAATTTTTGATATGGCTTGAATTTTCCTTTCGTAAAACCGGGTAGATACTTCAAACAGTCCAAGCTCATTGTAATAATGAGCCGCATCAAGTGCCAATTCCTCAATATCTGGGTATAAGCGCTTGTCCTCGAGCAGGTCTAATGTATCGTCTATGATTGTTATGTCTGCATCAACGTACAATGCTTTTAAGAACTGAAATTTGCAGATGTAAATTTCATCTTCTAATTCACAGGCCTTCATAATACCTTGTTGATAGAGGGTTAACGACTCTTCTATTTGTTTTTGTTTAAACAGGATTTGTGTCAGCATAAATAGTGGGTCTAGAGAGCGATTAAGATGGGTTAAATTCTCCTTTTCAAACACTTCAATAGAGTCTTTCAGATAACGGCTTGCTTCCGCAAGATCGTTCATTTGATAATAACAGTTACCTAAGTTGAAAAGGGCCGAACCTATGACTCGAGGGTTTCCAATTGAGCGTGCTCGCTTTAGAGCATTTTTAAAGTAGGGCAATGCATGTTCATAGCATTTCAAATCATCATAGTTTGCACCAATGACAAATTCACAGTGGATGATTCTCAGCGTGTACGTTCTGTAGGCAGAATACGTATCTAACGCTTGCAAGGCATAGTGCATCGAAAAGTGGGTTTGTTTCATGTGGTAGTAAATTTCTGCTAATTTAAAGTAAAATTCTGCTCTTTCTATATCATCTGATATGAGATTGAGCTTTTTTTCTGCTGAGCGGTAATAAGCAATGGCACTTAAGTAGTTTCTCTGTTCAAATTCAAACATTCCTGTGAAAAAATGAACATAGTATTCAAGCATATCCGTTAATTTCGTTTGTGAATGTTCGATCGTTTCTAGCAAATTCTTAATCTCTTCATCATTCGAGGCTTTCTTTGCCGGTTCAAAATATTCAAGCATTACCTTGTGGCGAAAATCCATCAGCTGGTAAAACAATAACAAGTTTTGATCCTGCTCCATTTCGAGGATTTCCTGCTCGATCTCCGCCTTCAGCTTCTCTGCTTTCATCACATGAAATCCGCAAATCTGCCTATACCATTCGTTTATTTTGATTCCAACCTGAGGCGATGACAGCTTGAGCTTCAATTCACTTTAGCACCTCCCTTCTCATATACGATACATGTTGTATTCTATCACATTTCCTCGAATGGAAGAAATATGAAATGTCATTTTTCGCAAAGTTTTCGGTATCCCGCAATAAACGCTGCGAATGCCTATTTTTCGGCATTTACAGCCATTATTTTTTTATTTCCAGCTTGCTCATTTTGTCGAATTGTTTGTTGAAAAACTGCTTTTTTTGCTTCAAAAGATCATTTTTCAGATTAGACAACCGTGCCGTTTGATGAGATGATGAACGCACGAAAAAAACCCTTTCGAAAAAGGGCTTTTATAATACATCTGTTACTTGGTCCATATTCTCTTTGATCCAATTGACAGCTAATTCGAGCGTTGGAAATTCTTCCGTTTCAAATGTGACTTCATCTTGAAGAAGCCAAACGTCCTTTTTCACCGAATCCATTCCACCTATTGACCAGTGCAAAAGGCTATAGGGATGATTGTTATTTAAAAACGACACCCATGTTTTATTTTGTGCCGTATTTTGTATCACTTTTAGCTTTTGATCCACTACATTTCCACCTTACTTTACAAGTATACCCATTCTCGGGCTGAGTATTTGTTGAGGACTTTTCAACATGAGTGTGTTGGCTTTTTCATTAAAATCAATCGTCATTTCCTCGTCAAAAAAGACCTTTTGTGCTGTGTGTATGTACAGCTTAAAGAGCTGATTATGCTTGAGCTCTTCCCATTCGCCTGTTCTTTCACCTGTGAGCCAAATCATTGGGACACCGCTTACCGCACAGCCGCACCCATCTGAATCATATCGAAGGAGCAGTTCTTTTGTTTCATGCCCTGCTTGTTGTTTTGTAAGGTACGCTGCTGCTGGTTCTGTTATATGAATATACATGCCGAACATCCTTTTTCCGTTGATTGTTACATTGTAACATATCAGTCATCAATTAAACATGTTCACGTCCTGCCAGCTCTTATGTCTGATCGTTTTTCTTTAACTGGTCTGACCAATTGTACGCTTCTTGTTCAATTTCTTTAATGAGCCCATCTTTTCCTTTCATATAACTTGCCATATCTTCAGGATATGCTTTTGCCAATTGACGCTTTTTATCGGCATAGGCTTTGGCACGATCAGGTGCAGCTTTTAAATAATCTCGGAACACCAAATGCCTTTTTACATCATCATGTCCAGCTTCATAGGCGTGAACGTGATGTGTTCGATTCAAGCCGCCTTTTCTAAAAAAACGTCTTCCCTTGAGTCCATTTTCTCCGAGCGGTTCATATCCAAGCTGACGAAACAGGTGGTTACATTCATCTAAGCGACTGATATGCTTCACCTCTAGCAATATATCAATAATTGGCTTAGCCGCCATTCCTATGACTGACGTACTGCCAATATGATGGCCATATACCCAGTTGTCGCCAACTATCTTTTTCAGCTTATCATGCTCATCTTGAAATTGTTTTGGCCAGCTCGCTTGGTATTCAATCACTTCCACTTTTCGAAGCATCAAACGTTCCATCTTTATTAACATCAGATTGTTTTCCACCTGCAAACGATCCTTCTGTTTAAACCCTAGTTTTTCATAAAGCTTGATTGCTGGTATATTTGCTTCCGCTGTTGTGAGCTCAATTGTTTTTTGATGCTGGATGATGGATTGCAGGAGCGCTGTCCCGATGCCTTGTTTGACATGATGAGGGTGCACAGCTAACCGGCTGAGGATGATCCGGTCGTCATGCAGTTCATATGAAGCGATCCCTAACAAATGCCCCTCTTTTTCAAATCCTATGAAAATCTCATTTGTTTCTATTATGTCTTTAACCGTTTCTTTTAAGGGCGGTAAATCTTGATAGCCTATTTGTTCTGCCTCCCGCTGATATGCGGCCAATTGGATATGTAACAGCTCTTTTGCTTGTTCTTTATTTTTTTGATCCAGTCTAATGATCATGCTTTCGCCTCCAGCTTTTTCACAAATAGCACCCTGTCTTCATGAATGCCGTCGTAATCTGAAAAAACTGAAATGCCATCGACCGTTTTATCTCCCTTTTCTATCTGAAAACCGAGCTTTGTATGGTAAGCAATTGAGACTTTATTGACAGGAGCTGTGATGGCCTTAATCGTTGTTCTTCCTTCCTTTTCAGCCGCTTCATAAAACGCTTGATAGAGAATTTTGCCAATCTTCAATTTTCGGTGGTCTGGATGTACCCCCACAAAGTGAATATACGCTTCATCTGAATGCGATTGCGATAAAAAACCGACTAAAAAGCCGATCAGTTCACCTTTTTCAACAACGACAAAACTTGTTTGCTGAAAATGTTCGAAAAATAGCTTTGGCAATTTTGCGCGCAAATCTCTGCCTCCCCACCAGCTTTGAATGACGGATGTGACCGCATAAAAATCTGACGGCTTCACTTGACGTATCATGATGGCCTCGCCCCTTTTCATTTTTAGCTGTACCGTTTCACAAAAAATCAACTGTTTCAATAGTCTACCTGTCTGATCAATTGTTTGTAAAGGTGATGTATCAGCCTTTTTTCCTTCAGCTTTGTTGGTTCTTCGTCTTTTCGCCGTCATCTCCTTTTAAATCTTCACACTTATTTCAAAAAGTTCACTTTTTGTGCGAAAGATCCATTCTTTTGTTATGTTAAAATTGTTCATATAAGAAATGGAACAAAAGTTTATTGGAGATGATGATATTGGTTTGGATTGTTACTTCACTTGTTGTGTTTAGTCTTTTAAAGTTGCTTGTCACTTCGCTGCCTTCTGGTGTTGTTGAACGCCTTTTTAGTCGTTATGCGGTGCATGCAAAAGTAACAAGTGATCAAACAACGATGACGTTTCAAGGACGTCCACTTGATGATCAGCAAACATCTGAAATTATTCAACATTTTAATGATGCGATCTTTATTGAACGTTATTATATTTATCCTGGTGACGAAGAGCGTTTTCTTCATCCGCAGGAAGGACCAGCGCCGCTTACCATGCAAACAAAGCTTGGCAAGCATGATGTGACCCTTTATCTGTATCATTACGATGACCACGTGGATGTGGTGCGGCAGTTTACCCATAAGCCTAAGAAAAAACTAACGGCCTATCGTTTGCGTTCTGAGCCGCTCCAAACATCCAATAACTTGGCACATGCTTAAAATGACTCATTTTACAAAGATGAGACGAAGTGGAGACACTTCGTCTTTTTTGTATGGATTTACACTCTTCTCTTTGAATGATTTACCAGTATCAATTTCACCTTCTGGCGGTTAAAATATATACAGAACATACGTTCTAAGAGGTGAAAATGATGAATGAACGAGCCATTCTGCTTGTGGATATGCAGTCATTTTATGCGTCGGTCGAAAAAGTGGAGGCTCCTCATTTGAAGGATGTGCCGCTCATCGTCTCAGGAGATCCTGAGCGGCGGAGCGGGGTCGTACTTGCCGCCTGCCCGCTCGCTAAAAAACGGGGCGTACAAAATGCATCAAGATTATGGGAAGCACAGGAGAAATGCCCTGAAGCCGTCGTCGTACGTCCACGTATGCAGCGCTACCTTGATGTTTCTGTCATGATGACAGAACTGCTTGAACAATACACAGATCTTGTCGAACCCTATTCAATTGATGAACAGTTTCTCGATATTACGGGGAGTGTGACACTACTCGGTTCACCCCGCGAGATCGCCCAAAATATACAAACGACTATTATGAACCAGACGGGCATTTACGCACGCGTTGGCATTGGTCCTAATAAAGTGCTCGCTAAAATGGCCTGTGACCATTTTGCTAAAAAAAACACATCTGGCATCTATGAGCTTCGTGCAGACCGGGTGGCGGCTGATTTATGGCCGCTTCCGGTTGGAAAACTATTTGGCGTCGGCAAACGAATGGAGCACCATTTAAAACGAATGGGCATCAGTACCATTGGGACGCTTGCTACTTATCCGTTAGACCGGCTAAAAAAGCGCTGGGGAATCAACGGGGAGCTTCTGCAGCGAACTGCTTTAGGACACGACCCTTCCCCGGTCACTCTTCACACACATGATCAGCAAAAGGCGGTTGGGCATCATATGACCCTTCCCCATGATTATGCGTCCTTTGAGGACATCAAAGTCGCCCTTCTTGAATTGAGTGAAGAAGTGGCAAGACGTGCGCGCTTTAAGCATTATGTTGGGCAAACGGTGTCTGTTGGCGTAAGAGGCGCTGATTTTTCTCATCCGACTGGATTTCATAGACAAATCAAGCTCCATTCACCCACACAATACGGGACAGATATTGCAGACGCAGCCATTCAGCTATGTCAGCAGCACTGGGACGGCCAGCCCATTCGCAGTGTAGGTATTACTCTCTCGCAGCTGCAGCCTGACAGCCAATATCAGCTGAGTTTATTTGATCACCATTTAAAAAAAGACAGACTCAGCAAAGTATTTGATGCCATCCATATGAAGTATGGACCTGCTGCGCTCTTGCACGCTTCGTCACTAACAAGCGCAGGGCAGGCGTATCACCGCGCCGAAAAAATTGGTGGACATTACAAATAACGGAGGCGAACAGCCATGAATCCCAATAAATTAACACCTGGATACAACATCATGTGGGAATCAAGCCGAATGATGCTACCAGAGCACCGTGAACAGCTGCTTGCTCAAAAACGGAAGAAAAAAGAATACACGCCTCCTCCGCTGAGCACTGATCGGCTAGAGGAAATGAATTTTTTGATCACACAGTCGATTACAGAGGACCAAGCGATTTGCGTGACATATGCTGCAGCAGGTATGAAACAGCAGTTTTGGGGCTGGGTGAAAGCCATTCATTATGAAACGCAGCGCATCAAAATCGTCAATGATGAAGATGTTCTCCACCTGTCCTTGCAGCAAATTGCCGCGATTGATCTGGATTAAATGGTCTTTAAGTGATCGTACGAATCAGCAAAAAAACATAGAAGCATCGGCAGAAAAAACATGCTCTCCAAATTTGCGGGCTATTCGGAGCTCCTCTGTCATATGGTGGATGTCTCCTCCATCAAATTGTGTATTTAATTTGCACAATTTTTCATGTATGATTGGAACATCTTAACACTCAGGGGAGAAACAGCATGAAAAATAATTTACGTACTTTACATCCACTTAGTTGGACGATCATCATCGGCACCATATTCGGCCGAATGGCGACGTCCATGAGCATTCCTTTTTTGGCCGTTTATTTGACACAAGTCAAAGGGGCTTCAGCTTCTTCAGCTGGGTTAATCATTGCCGTCAGCTCCCTTATTGGGATCGTTGCGAGTTTTTACGGCGGCTATGTTTCTGACCGAATCGGCAGAAAAAAAGTCATGCTTCTATCCATCTTTGGCTGGTCATTTGTCTTTGTTGGCTTTGCATTTGCAGATGCCATTTGGGTCTTCTTCCTCATGAATGCTTTAAATGGACTGTGCCGGGCACTGTTTGAACCGACGTCTAAGGCACTCTTATCTGATGTCACCCCATCAAGTATTCGGTTATTTGTTTTTAATTTACGGTATACGGCCATTAATATTGGTGTGATCTTCGGCCCGCTGCTTGGCTTATATCTCGGGTCATCGAAAACAACGTTTCCATTTCTTGTCGCTGCCTTCATTTATTTGTTATACGGATTAACACTGGCCTGGCAATTTCAGAAACATCCAGTTGCTGCTCCAGAAAGCACAAAACAAATCAGCGTCAAAAAAGCCCTTTCCATTATTCAAAAAGATACGGTCTTTAGCATCATCCTCATCGGCGTTACCTTATGTTCGTTCGGGTATTCGCATTTAAGCTCAACACTGCCTCAATACTTATCAGCGTCACCTATGATTGAGGATGGTCCTAAACTGTTTGGCTATCTTTTGTCTTTAAATGCAGTGGTTGTCATTGTCGTACAATACCCGCTCATCATGATTGCGAAGCGCTACTCCACCATTTTGTCGCTGACCACTGGGAATATTCTCCTTGCCGGCAGTTTGTTTGCCATTGCTTTTTCACAGAGTCTCGGCATGCTTGCTTTCATCATTGTCGTGTTTACGATTGGCGAGGTTCTGCTGTTTGCGATGATGGATCTTTTTGTAGACAATATTGCAAAGCCTGAAGTGAAGGGATCTTACTTTGGTGCGATGGGATTTTCTCAGCTCGGCAGCGTCATCGGACCATTTGTCGGCGGACTGTGCATTGACTATTTTGGCGCAGCCCATCCCCTCTCCATTTTTACGGTCTTATCGATGATCACCATTGCAGGCGTTCCATTCTTACTCATAGGATATTACCGTTTAAAAAAGCGATCGGCGGCGGCCGTAGCTGTTAAAGTAAGTGGAGATCATTAAAAAAACCGCTCTCTCGTTTGAGCGGTTTTTTCTTTATACCCGGCGGATGGCGATCTCTTCCACCTTGTGCTGATCACCTTTTTTCAAAATGAGATCAGCTCGATATTTTGTCGGCAAAATATTTTGATATAAATTAGGCCGATTCACGGTATTCCAAATCGTGCTTGCCATCTGATCTGCCTCTTCATCCGTCAAATCTTTATATTGATGAAAGAAGGATTCAGGGTCTTGGAAGGCTGTTTCCCTTAGTAAACGAAACCGTTCTTTATACCATAATTGAATTTGCGTTTCAGCGGCGTCTACATAAATCGAAAAATCAAAGAAATCTGATACAAACACACGCGGTTCATCCTTCAAATCATCCAGCGCTGGTGATTGGAGCACATTGATTCCTTCAATAATGACAATATCTGCATCCTCTACTGTTTCATACACTCCTTCTAGCCGGTCATAGGTCAGATGCGAATATACCGGGGCATGCACAGTTTGTTTACCTGATTTTAATTCATTTAAAAAAGACAGCAGGGCTTTGACATCGTAGCTTTCTGGAAATCCCTTCTTTTCCATCAGCCCTCGATCCTTTAATTCTTTTTGAGGATATAAAAAGCCATCTGTTGTCACAAGACTTACCTTCAGCCCATCTCCAAGCCTCGATAAAAGCGTTTCAATGATACGAGCCGTTGTGCTTTTCCCGACAGCTACACTTCCAGCAATCCCAATTAAAAAGGGAATTTTGGCATGATGCGGGTAGTTTAAAAAGGCATTCACATGCTGGTTTTTTTGTTTTTCTGCAAAGACATGTAATGTCAGAAAACGAATAAGCGGTATGTAAATATCTCGAACTTCTTCAAGCGATAAATAGTCATTTAATCCTTGCAGCGCTCTCGCTTCCTCTTCTGAAACAGATACCGGCATATATTCTCCAAGAGCGGCCCAGGCCTCTCTCGTATGGCGCGTGTATAGCGTATTAAAATCTAGTCGCGTGTCACTCAAAGTCTTTCCCACCAATCTTCACTAAACTCGTAACCCAAAAAGACGATAATCCGATTGTAGCTTAAAATGAAGGCGCTGTCTTTATTTTTCAGCGAAAGTTTGCTTGTTTTGCGAAAAAAAGCATTAAAAAAAGGAATATGAGGGTAAATAAGAGTATTCAGTACGATAGATAGAAGGGAGCACACCAAATGAAATATGTGATGATTGGCGGAGATGCAGCTGGAATGAGCTGCGCTATGCAAATATATAGAGAGGATCCAGATGCGCACATTGTCGCTTTTGAAAAAGGAGAGATTTTCTCATATGGACAGTGCGGACTCCCCTACTTGATCGGCGGTCTCATTGATGATCACAGAAAGCTGATCGCACGCAGTGCTGAAACCTTTCGTGAGAAATATGGAATTGACGCCAGATGCTTACACGAAGTGACCTCCATTGACCCAGAGCAAAAAACAGTGTCGGGTCATCATACGAAAACAAAAGAACCCTTTACAGAAAGCTACGACCGCCTCTTAATTGCGACAGGAGCAAGCCCTGTCACACTGGATTTAGACACTCAGCCATTAGAAGGCGTACACGTATTAAAAACCATCCCGCATGCGCTGTCCATTTTAGAACATTTAGAAAAGGACATCACACATATCACGATCATTGGCGGTGGATATATCGGCCTTGAAATGGCTGAAAATTTAAAAGCGCTCGGAAAAAACGTACATATCATTCAGCGGGGAGCAGCACTCGGCCCAGGCTTTGACTCCGATATGGCAAAATACCTTAAAGAAGAGGCTGACGCCAAGGGCATTCACGTATCGCTTGGAGAAACAGTGCAGCAATTAGAAGGCAAGTCACATGTCACAGCTGTTATCACAGACAAACAAACCATTCAAACAGATATGGTCATCATGGCCATCGGTGTCACTCCGCAAACCTCCTTTTTACATCATACCGGTATCAAGCGTCTTCAAAATGGCGCTATTGCAGTAAATCAATACATGCAAACCAATATAAAAGACATTTATGCTGCTGGTGATTGCGCGGCGACCTATCACCGCATCAAAAAATCACTGGATTATATTCCGCTTGGCACAACTGCGAATAAACAAGGGAGAATCGCAGGCTTTCATATGACAGGAACAAACCGGGCGTTTCAAGGCGTGACTGGAACAGCCATCATGAAATTTATGGACGTGACAGCGGGAAGAACAGGCTTATCAGAAAAAGAAGCAAAAGAAGCGGACATTCCTTTCTCCGTGATCACCATTGATAGTACAGATCACGCGAAGTATTACCCAGAAGCGCAGAAAATGAAAGTGAAACTAATCTACAGAAGCGATGACCATACCTTGCTTGGTGCCCAAATCATCGGCAGAAACGGTGTAGATAAACGGATCGATATCGTGGCGGCTGCCCTTTACCAAGAGCTGACCATAACAGATCTTGAAGATTTAGATATTAGCTATGCACCGCCCTTTAACAGTGTATGGGACCCGCTTCAGCAAGCGGCAAGACGGATATAGAAAGTGGCGCAATGAAGCCTGATCAAAAAAAGAAACCAGTTCAAAACCGGTTTCTTTTTTGTTACTTTTTCATCAACGCTTTACGTGCTGCTTTTTCAAATAAAAATGGGAATAACTGATACAATTTGCTGCCAGCGTTCATCCACCCGGGCAGATTAATCTCTCTCTTTTTCGTCATCATGGCAGATACGACTTTGCCTGCCACCTTGTCCGCACTCAGCATCATAAAGTCAACGTTCTTCACATATTCACCGCTGCGGTCAGCGATGGTAAAGAAATCTGTTGCAATCGGTCCTGGATTGACTGTTGTTACGTGAATGCCTGAGTCTGCCAGCTCCATTCTAAGGCTGTTTGAAAATCCAAGAACGGCATGCTTTGATGCGGAATAAATGGCTGATTTGGGCGTCGCAACCTTTCCTGCCTGGGATGCGATATTGATAATATGTCCCTGCCCTCTTTGCTTCATCTCAGGGATGACCTTTTTCGTGCAAGCGATTAAGCCAAACACATTCACCTCAAACATCGACACCATTTCTTCGATGGACGCATCTTCGACGAGATCGAATACACCAAAGCCGGCATTGTTTACCAAAATATCGACCGGCCCCACTTCTTCATACGCGCGATCAATATCCTCAAGCTGGCTGACATCAAGCTGAGCGATGTGACACACACCGCCAGCGCTCACAATTTTTTCTTTCACATCTGTAAGCTTTTCTGTTCGTCTTGCTGAAATTATGATTTCTGCGCCTTCTTCTGCTGCCAAGTACGCCATTTTTTCACCAATGCCCCCAGATGCGCCTGTAATCCAAATTCTTTTTCCTGTCAATCGCCCCATGCGTTTCACTCCTTAGTTTGCCCTGTAATAGACGATTCCGTCTTTTTCTGCTTCTTCAATTTGCCCAGCCGCTAAGAGCACATCAAGCTGACCGACTGTCTCTGACATCGTTAAAAATAAGGCCTCTTCATATAACACTGGAAATAGCTTACGGCAAAGATGAAAGGCCGTCATTTCTTTTTGTTTGAGCAGCTGATACATTGTGTTTGCCCGTTTTTCTTGTTTCTTAAATCTTTCTTCGATCAATTCATGGTGAGCCGTGATGAGCTGACCGTGTCCCGGATAAATCGTTTTGATTGGCAGACGCAATAACCGATTAAGTGATGCTTTATATTGAAGCAGTGATTTTTGACGTTCCTCACCTTCATACGGTGCTTCCATTAACGGATTTGAGGAAATGGTCGTCAAAAGCAGGTCGCCGCCAATAAAATTCCCCGTTCTTTCGTCTAGAAAGGAAAGGTGAGACTGTGCGTGTCCGGGTGTTTCCATCACAAAGAAGTGTTCATGCCCGCTTAAACGATCACCTTCTTTTATGACCTCATCTACATGTGAAGTACAAGAATATGTATAAGATTGCTTCACCATTTTTTCACACTCATTTTGTCGAAGCGGCACACCTAACTGCTGAAAAAAAGGAACCATAAAGTCCACTTGGCGCTGCTTAAACACTGGATCCTGACTAATATACGGCTCATTTAGCTGGTGCCCGATCACACGGACATGAGGTTTCATCAAATTCAATAGACCGACATGATCTGCATGATGATGGGTCAGCACCACTTGATCAATATCGTCTATCGATAAACGATGTTCCTTTAGTTGCGTGACAAAGGCATGCTCTGCCTCTTCTGTCATCGGCCCGCAATCTACTAAGGTTACGGCCTCTCCTTTTAATACATATGCATGCACATCCCCAACGGCAAACGGCGTCGGGATGGATAATTGAATGATGTCTTCTTTCACTTTTTTATGTCATCTCCTGCTTTTTGACTCATGATTGTGGGACTCAGTCTTCTTACTTCATTGTATCTTGCAAAAGGCAGACTGTCATGCGGTTTAGATGGGCAATTTTTTAACTCCCCCTATTGACATAAACTTGTCCATCGTTGCATAATGAACAACAAATATATGATGCGCGATGACAAGGATTAGTAAGCAAAATAATGATGCAAGAGAGTGAGGTCCGCCGGCTGTAAGACTTCACCATCCTCTTATTTGCTGAACCTGCCCTTTGAGCTGTTAGGCAAACCTAAACGTTTCCCGCGTTAAGGGACTAGAGCTGAGTATGCATGTTTGCATGCTAATTGAGGGTGGTACCGCGAAAAACCTTTCGTCCTTTTCAGGCGAGAGGTTTTTTTATTTTCTACAAGGAGGAGCAGCTTATGAGTAAAATTGGATTTATCGGTGCAGGCTCGATGGCAGAGTCTATGATCAAAGGTTTATTAAAAAGCGGCATGATGTCGAATGAAGATATCATTGTCACAAACAAAACGAATGAAAAACGATTAGAGGAATTACAGGCGCGATATGGGGTCAAAACGGATTTCGCTCGCTCCTTTATTTATGAAGAAGCGGATATTCTCGTTTTTGCCTTAAAACCGAAGGATGCAGAAAGCGGAATTTTTGAAGTCCAGCCCCATTTACATGGACAGCTGATCATTTCGATTTTAGCGGGTATTTCCATTGAAACGATTCAACACTATGCTGGCGGCAAGAGTGCAGTCGTTCGTGCGATGCCAAATACATCAGCGGCGATTCAGCAGTCAGCAACAGGTATTGCCGTAAGTCAAGAAGTGACTGAGGAGCAAAAGAAAAAGGCTGTCGAGCTGTTTGAAACAATCGGGCATGTCACCGTATTAGATGAATCACAGCTAAATGCGGTGACAGCCATCGCAGGCAGCGGCCCTGCCTTCATTTATCATTTGATTGAAGGAATGGAGCGAGGTGCTTCGGAACTTGGAATGGACCAAGCAACTGCGAAATTACTCATTTGCCAAATGATTGCAGGCGCCGCCAATATGCTTCAAGACAGCGGAAAAGAACCTGCCGAACTGCGCAAAGAAATCACTAGTGAAGGCGGAACAACAGAAGCCGGTCTGAACACACTGGCTGCCTATCAATTTGAAGAAGCTGTTGTCGATTGTGTCAAAACAGCCACTAAACGCGCAGCAGAATTAAACGAAATGTTTTCAGCAAGCACGTATAAATGAATTTGAAAAGCACCTGTTTTGATGCAGGTGCTTTTTCACATATACCCCTCTATTTTTTTTCGTTGGCTACTGGGTGTGAATTTCGTGATTCACACTTCGGTTCTTTCTGTTCTTTACTAGAAATGGCTTGTTCTAATAAAGAATCACGTGCCTGATAAAAATTCACATCAACTAACAATTCTTGATGCTTCACTATTAGCACCTCCTCATGTAGATGATTCACTCATTGACATGATGGCTTTGATTTGATCCAGATGATGTTGTTCATGTAAAGCGATGGTTTCAGCTAATATTTGAACGGTCATCAGTCCTTCTTCCGGATGCAGGCCTGATTGTTCCCATATATCTTTTTCTAATAGCCGAAGCGTGTTGTATCTTCTCTCTTTCATCCGTTTGATCAATGCTTTGATCTCCTCTGCGTTATACCATTCATACGCTCTATCTTTCACATACATTTCAGGATCATACGATTGAAAGGGCGTTTGATCATCTGATATCGCCTGCTCTATCCGCTCTGACCAGACTTCTTCTGTGTCATACAAATGCCCGGCGAGCTGCTTGATTGACCACTTCCCCTCCACCAAAGATTGATCCAGTGTGTAATCATCACAAGCCTTCACTAGCTTCTCTAGTTCACTCATACTTTCCTGAAGCGATGTGATGATGTCTGTTTTTGTTAATTTCCCAGTTTCCATTACGCAATCAACGTCCCCTTTACAGTGAATGCATTTCTACTTTTGATTTATCTTGATGCTTTCCTTTTAGTAGCAGGAAGCTGTTCATTAAACCTGCTACTATCACAAGCCCGGCCATCCCTATAGCTATGATATGTATAGGAATCAAATCTCCGATAAATGCCATGAGGATAAACCCACTAATATAAAATATGCGTGATAATGCAAGACCTACTGAAAAAACACGGGCTCTTAAATGACTGCTTGCATAGGTCATAATATTAGTAGAATACAAAACTTCGACTGGACTATATAATAGATTGGCTAATAAAACAACAATCAAAAATCCAATAAAAGTCGTTTGTTGATACGACAATGCATGTAATATCGCAAGCAATATAACCGCTAACGTGGACCACCTTTTATAAAATTGAAAGGAGAATTTCGCTTTTTTGAAGTACGCTGCAAGTGTAAGTCCACCGATAATTTGCCCTAGTCCACTAATTGTATGACCAAGGCCCAAGCCAAAATTCCCTTCTCTGGCCACTTCTAAAATATACAGACTAAATAAAACATAAACGATGCTTAAAGCAAACTCTCTTGACATCAATATCCATATGGCGCTTTGAATTTTGGGTGATCCTTTGATTTCTTTAATCCCTTCTTTAAAACTTTGAACATATGACACATACTCTTTTTTTTCAGATGCTTCTTTCGCTTTAATAGGAATTAACAGCATAGCTGATAATAAAAATGTCAGCGCATCTACTAAATAAATTGTAGAAATTGACCAAATTTCTGTCACCAACCCGCCTAATCCTGTCGCGATGAGCATCGATGCGCTAAAAGATGTGGCCAGTATACTATTCCCCTTAGAAAGCTGCTCCTTATCAATGATTTCAGGTATCATAGATGAACGAGCTGGCAGATATATACCAGAGAAAGCACCATTTAACGCCAATAATAAATAAAGGATAAACGGTGTAACATTCATTGTGACAACTAAAACAAACCCCAGTCCAATGATAAAACGTGCCACATCTGCGAATATCACAACTTTTTTGTAAGAAAACTTATCTATAATTGGGCTCAAAAGCATAGATGTTAAAATAAGAGGGAGCATGGAACAAATAAATAGAATGCTTAGATGAGTCGCTTTCCCAGTAAGTTCATAAATTAAACCAATTGTCGCTATCGTTCTAAACCAATCTCCAAAAGCTGATAAGTTTTGCCCAATAAAGAAACAGACAAAATTTTGATCTTTGAATAGCGATGTCGTTTCTTTCTTTGAAACCATTAGAGGAGCACCTCAGTCGACTCGTACCAACCTAACTCTTTTTGCATAAACTCCACGGCTTGATCATAATTTTCTCTCTCTTTTTCTGGTATAAGATCAACTAAGATCGCCGGATACCATGGCTTCGCTTCTTCTTTGATTAAAAAATATTGCTCCGCTTCTTCAACTACTCCTTTCATTATGAGCAGGTGTAGTTTACGATAGATTTCTTCACGTTTTGGCATTCGATTCAGATGCGTTTTTTCTATTTTCATTGTTTTAGGGAAGAAGACGAGTCTTCTATCAAAAGCATGATATTCTCTAGATTTAACAATAGGTAATTCTTGATTCGTTAGGCTTTCGATATACTTTTGCGTATTTCCTTCATTTGACCATATCATGCCTTGCATATAGGAGATCGCTCCTGTTCCCAAACCAATATATTGATCTTCATATCCTCCGTAAATCACTTCGCCATATTGAAAACGTTTATTCTGATGCTCTGGAGCCATAAACGTATACACATAATTTTGATGCCAGCCATTCGTTTTTAAATGAAGATATAATGTATCACTAAACTCAAATTTTTCTTTAGGATTTGGCGGCATTGGCACCTTGCCTTTGTTAATTTTTGATAACCATCCCTTTGAACAAGCAATATATTCTAGTGGATACGTATCAATACTTGTGCTTCCTAATGCCATCACTCCATTTATGTCCTCAATCATCTCTTCTTTCGTTTGTCCAGGCAGCTGATAAAGCAAATCAATATTATAAGATTGGAAATGACGTTTCATTAAGTCCACAGTCTGAGAGATTTGATCAAAACTAGCCGTTAAGTTGAACATTTTCCGATAGTGTTCATTTAATGTTTGGACACCAAAGCTCCCTCTGTTGGCTCCACCTTCAGCCATAGCAGCCACTCTTTCTGGCGTAGCTGTTTTTGCTTCACATTCAAATGTCCATTCATAATCAGCAGATAATGAGAAATTTTCTTTTATAGCGGTCGAAAGTCGATAGATTAGCTCTGGGGGCATTATGGAAGGAGTCCCTCCACCAACGAACACCACATCAAACGTCATTTTTTGGATATTAGGGGATTGGGATAAGATACGCATCTCATTGATTAAAGCATCTATATATTTTCCGATAATGGGCTCATATTTCGTAGATTTAATAAAAGGACAAAACGAACAAATCGTATCGCAGAAAGGGATATGTAAATATAAAGCGTTTTTCCCTTTTTGAAATGTTCGCTCTTTCTGAATGAATTCTGTCACACGAGATTGTGCTCCTTCTTGGCTCGCTTGGCCAAAAAACGGATAAAGAAAATTCCACAAAGACGGATGCTCATCATAATAACTTTTCATATTTGACAATTATCTCACCCAACTCTCGTCTATTTTTATCCTACATACAAATTCACAGAGAAGCTAAATAAAGCACTTCTCTGCGAAAAACTCTTTTCAGTAAGTATTGATTCTATTCATTAGATTGCAATCCACTCGTTACGCTTCATTTTTATCACCTCCTTTTAATTAGAATAAATGTAACTTAATTACATAATTGATTATAATAGACTTTTCTGAATATTTCAATCATTTTCACTACTTTTTGTAAGGACTATTGTTTTATATACAATTTACGTATGAAACTTTTGGTATAACCATGAAAATATAGACTGAACATTCACAACCAAAAGCCCTATCATCAAGATAGAGCTCTTCACACATCTACTTACTTTTTCTCTAATAAAGCATGAATGGTTGATTCTAGTAATTCTGGCAAAATGCCAAAAGAGAACGGGACGTGCAGCCGCTCTGTCCATTTGTGCGGGTCCTTTCCTAATGGACCCACGTTGATGACTGGAACATAAAGGGCTTCCTTTTCTCCTTGCGGTAAAGAATAGCCTTTTTGGTAAAGCGGCATATTGGTCGTGTAATGACCTACCTCCTGCTTTTCGAGCTGTAAGTAACTTAAATCAGACAATCCCGGGAAATATTTCACTTCCTCTACTTCAAGTCCGTACACCTCTTTTGCCTCTTCTTGAATCTTCTTGAATGTCTTCTGAATATGCGGATCTTCTGTTGAGGACACAGAAGGGTAAAATGGCGGACTATAAAATAGAACAATCAGCGGTCCTTCTTCTTTACAAAGCGTCGTCAGCTCCGAGACAATTTTCGTTGAAAAATCACGATCTCCAAGCTCACCCCGGTTGGCAAAGGCATAGTTGACAATGCGCTCAACCTCCTGTTCACCAGAGCGTTCTGCGGCCTTTTGATACAGCTCGTGATACGTGAGTACCGTAACCCGAGTGTCAATTGGTGTAAAGTGTTTGAAGCGCTGAAAGTCAGCTGTTTTTTGCTGAAGATTGGCCTCGATTTGGTCTGCTGCTTGTTTCGCAGTATCATAGAGAAGGCCGTGCAGTTCTTCACTTGAACGTTTCATCATGAGCACATTAAATAAAGATACGGCTGTGTGAGGTGTTTGAACGGAATAGGCTTCTTTCAAGTCCTTTTGCATTAAGTTCGTTGGGGGCGGAGTTACTTCACCATCTACTTCCTCACAATAATCACTATTGAGCTCTAACAGCCGGTTTAGTTCAGATACCATAAAATTCGCATTTAAACCTGAGAATGGCTCTCCTACATGCGTTTCAATCCCTTTACAGAAAAATCCGGCTAATACCTTTCCTATACTGCCTGTATACATATAATGATGTTCATCCCCTGGATACTTTTCAAACATGGGCTCACTGTTCAAACACGCGGTATAGTCAAGGTCATGCTTTTCTTTAAGCTCCTTTAGTTTCGGGACAGCCTCAAGCATTCCTTGTGAATTCACTTCTTCATCAGGGACTGTGACGAGCAGGACATTTCCATCAAATGTTTCTGTCATCGCTCTTTCCAGCATAGAAAGCTGCACGGTGAGACCTGCTTTCATATCCATGGCCCCTCTCCCAAACAGCCAGTCACCTGAAGCAAGGTCCTCTCTTGCCCTCGTTGGAAGAAGCGCACTTTTTTGCGAAAAGGATGCCATTAACTCTTCAGGCTTGCATGCCATGTTTTGAAATTCGCCGTAATCTTCTGTATCAACTACATCAAAGTGACTAAGAAGCAGCACGGTACGCCGCAGCGTACTGCGCTTCACAAGTGCCGTTAAATAATACCGGCCATCTTTCATCGGATGCAAAGCCAAATGATCAGGGTTCTGCTCAAAATAAGGCCGTTCCCTTAGCAAATAATATAAGTACTCCGCTAACGCGACTTCTCCTGTTGTACCTGATATGCTTTCATACTGCATAAGAGCTGTCAGGAGCTCCCTTAGTTCACTCTCTGTTTGCCATTTCATCCGTTCTCCCCCTTTGATGTCTCTATCTCTCCATTATACAAAAACGTGTATAAAAGCTATATTCTTTGAGCACCTTTTATGACGAAAGTTTGAATGGCTGTTATAATCGGCTATACAATTCCATGAGGAGGCGAAGGTATTTGGAAACAAAACTCTTTTCACCTTGGACATTAAAAGGTGTTACACTGAAAAACCGCATCGTGATGTCCCCGATGTGTATGTATTCATCTTATGACCGTGATGGGAAATTACAGCCTTTCCACTTCACACATTATATTTCCCGGGCACAAGGTCAGGCTGGCCTCATCATGGTGGAAGCAAGTGCTGTATCTCCTGAGGGAAGAATTAGTGATCAAGACCTCGGTATTTGGAGCGATGAGCACATTGAAGGATTTGCTTCATTAAACGAACAAATCAAAGCATATGGAACGAAGACAGCCATCCAGCTAGCCCATGCAGGACGTAAAGCTGAACTTGATGGGGACATCCTTGCACCATCAAGCATTCCATTTGATGAAACATCTAAAACCCCTATCGAGATGTCTGTTGATCAAATCAAAGATACCGTTCAGGCGTTTCAGGATGCAGCTGTACGGGCAAAAAAAGCGGGCTTTGACATCATTGAAATTCATGGTGCACATGGCTATTTGATCAATGAATTTCTTTCACCGCTTGCGAACCACCGATCAGACGACTATGGCGGTTCACCAGAAAACCGCTATCGTTTCTTAAGAGAAGTCGTAGACGCAGTCAACGCCGTATGGGACGGACCTTTATTTGTACGTGTGTCGGCTTCTGATTACACAACAAAAGGACTTGATATTGCAGATTATATTGGGATTGCCACTTGGCTCAAAGAGCAAGGAGTCGACTTAATTGATGTCAGCTCAGGTGCTGTCGTACAGGCGAAAATCAACACATTCCCCGGCTACCAAGTAACATTCGCTGAGAAAATAAAAGAAGGTGCCGGCATTCAAACAGCTGCTGTCGGTCTGATCACATCTGGTGTACAGGCAGAGGAGATTTTACGAAATCAGCGTGCAGATTTGATCTTTATTGGCAGAGAATTTTTACGCGATCCATACTTTCCAAAAACAGCTGCTCAAGAGCTCCGCACATCCATTGAAAGCCCGCGTCAATATGATCGTGCTTGGTAAAAGCTTTTAGGAAAAAAGGTGTCTATTTTTCGAAATAGGCATCTTTTTTGTTTTTAAGAGAAACATATCTGCCTTTTGTGCCGTCTTTTAGCTAAAGAACCACTTAGAGGAGATGGAAGAATGAATTCGGCAATGATTGAAAAAATGTATCATATAGATGGACACCATTTTTATACAAAACATCGTCAAGGCAAAAGGCAAGCCACGATTATCTTTGAAGCTGGCTACGGCATTTCTAGTGATACGTGGTCGAATATGGCCCGTGATATTGACCCAGAGCTTGGGGTTTTCTTATACGACCGTTTAGGAAATGGAAAGAGCAGTAAGAGCGGTGAAGGAAGAACCTTGCATGACCTCGCTGATGATTTAGATGCGCTGCTGAAAGAAGCCAATATTCAGCCGCCATTTCTCATCGTCGCTCACTCATTCGGCTCTCTTGTCAGCCGGCTATGGGCAAGCCGAAGAGGAGATGATGTCATCGGCATGGTGCTGCTAGACCCAGCAAGTGAGGAACAAGAGCAGGTGATCCTGCCGCTTTTATCAAAGGAAGAACGCACTTCATATATGGCGCAATTTACAGCAGAATGTACGCATGAGGACTTTCAGCAAATGTTAAGCACAATCAAAGAGGAGCAAACCCATTATGGGATGATGCCGCTTCTTGTCATTTCATCAGGTAAGAGCCGATTGTTTCATCCAGCGCATGAAGCTTGGCTCAGACTGCATAAACGCATGCTGTCTTTGTCATCCCAAAGCGGATGGATTCAAGCGCAGAACAGCTCGCACTATATTCATCATGATGAACCGCATATTGTACAGCTTGCCATCTATGATGTATGGTGCGCAGCCAAACAACCTGTCTCCTATTATCAAACTGCTAATTAAAACGAAAAACTCCTTGACCCATTATGAGTCAAGGAGTTTCTTTTATTTATGCCGTTGGAGCAGATTGACTTTTTTCTGAAAGCAGCTTTTCAATGCTGACAAGCTGAACACATAATGTAAAGATGTCAATCGCTTGCTCTAGTTCTTCAAGAGCCGGGAATGTTGGTGCAATGCGAATGTTACGATCAAGCGGATCTTTTCCATATGGATATGTTGCACCTGCACCTGTCATTGTGACACCTGCTTCTTTAGCTTTTTGCACAACCGCTTTTGCACAATGATCAAGTGTATTTAAACTAATGAAATATCCGCCATTTGGCTTGTGCCATTCAGCGATATCTTTTCCGCCAAGTTTTTCGTCAAGAATGGAAAGAACGAGGTCAAATTTTGGCTTAATGATCGCTGCATGCTTTTTCATATGTTCCTTCAAACCTTCTGGATTCTGGAAGAAACGAAGATGTCTTAGTTGATTGATTTTGTCCGGTCCGATCGTTTGAATCGATAATTGCTTTTGAGTAAAGCTCACATTGTCCGGGCTAGATGCCATCAGTGCAACACCTGAGCCTGGGAATGTAATTTTAGACGTAGACGCAAACATAAACACACGGTTCGGGTATCCTGCCTCTTCAACTGCTTGAAAAATATCTTTTAACCTATCAGGTGTATCCGTTAGATGGTGGACTGCATATGCATCATCCCAAAAAATGCGGAAGTCGTCTGCTTTTGTTTTCATTGAGGCTAAGCGGTCAACGACTTCATCTGAATACGTAATGCCGTCTGGATTGCTATATTTCGGTACACACCAAATGCCTTTAATTGCTTCATCTTCTGCGACCAATTTTTCTACCTGATCCATATCAGGTCCATCAGCCTTCATATCGACCGTGATCATCTCTATGTTAAATAGCTCACAAATGGCAAAATGACGGTCATACCCTGGGCTTGGTGCAAGGAATTTTACCTTTGGCAGCTCTCCCCAAGGTGTTTTGCTGTCACATACGCCGTGAGTCATCGCACGTGCAATGGTATCATGCATCATATTCAGGCTTGAGTTACCGCCGATGATGATTTGTTCTGGCTTTAAATTAAGAACATCTGCAAAAAATTTCTTCGTTTCAGGAAGGCCTGTCAAGCCGCCATAGTTTCGCACATCTGTGCCATCTTCAGCTGTCATTGCATCCTTTGATGTCACAACATCGAGCATGCCCATAGACAAATCGAGCTGTTTTGGTGAAGGCTTCCCTCTAGACATGTCTAAGTGCAAGTTTTTACTTTTGTAAGTTTCATACTCATTTTGTAGTGCCACATATAGGTCATTCAATTCTGCTTCACTTAATGCTGTAAAACCGCTCATCTTTGATTGTGCCTCCCGTATTCTTCATAGTTTGATTCGTCATTTGTTTTTTCTTCACCATTTTACCACTACCTGAAAAAGAGCGTCATCATAAATATCAAAAAAATCACACAACTTTTTTTGACGATTCATCCAATTTTTACAGGGTGCGTTCAATGGGGAAAGAAGAGAAATCATGTGCAGCTTCTGTCAGCGGGAATATATCGCGGGCTTCTTTCAACAGTTGTTTCAGTGCCTCTTCTCCTTGGTAACGTGCACTTATATGGGTCAAAATGAGCCTTTTTGCGCCTGCTTCCTCTGCTGTTTTCGCTGCTTGTTCTGTTGTGCTGTGATAATAATTGTAGGCTAAATCTGCATCTTCTTTACCGAATGTTGCTTCATGGACTAACACATCCGCATTTTTGGCAAGCCTTGTTATATTCTCGCACAAACGGGTATCTCCTGAAAATGCAACGATTCTCCCTTTTTTAGGGGGTTCCAAATAATCGGTTCCATCGATGGTTCTTCCATCTTCGAGTGTCACGGTTTCCCCATTTTTCAACTTCTGATACAAAGGTCCAGGTTTTACACCGATTTCTTTTAGGTCTTCGGCTTTTAATGAACCAGGCAGATCTTTTTCCACAACCCGGTAGCCGAAAGCTGGAATTCCGTGAGAGACTCTTCTTGCTTCTACTCGAAAGGTATCATCTTCAAATACGATCCCTTCTTCTATTTCTATGATATGCAGCGGATATGTCAAATGCGTTTGCGAGGCTGAAAGTGATGCGTTTACAAAGGCCTTGATGCCCTTTGGTCCATAGATCGTCAATTCATCCTCCCCGCCTTGAAAGGATCTGCTGCCAAGAAGTCCCGGAAGGCCATATACGTGATCTCCGTGCATATGTGTGATAAATATTTTCTCGATCTTTCTCGGTTTAATCGTTGTATGTAAGATTTGGTGCTGCGTTGCTTCTCCGCAATCAAAAAGCCACACTGCATTTCGTTCTTCTAAAAGCTTTAGCGCTGTGCAAGTGACGTTTCTTGTTTTTGCAGGAATGCCTGCACCTGTTCCTAAAAAGAGCAGTTCCATTACTTTTCCTCCTAAAGCCGGTATACAATATCTTCATTCATATAGAATACATGAAGACAAGGTAAATGTGAATTCAGCGGAATTTTTGAAAAAAGTGAAACGAGAGCAGAAAAAGTCGAATCAAATGTTTGCTTTACGAACAATGAACCTTTAAAATAAAGAAAATGTACATACATTCTCGGTTTTTACAACAATGCTACGAATAAAGTGAGGTACTTCTCGTGAATACAGAAACTAACAACCCTAAAGCAGTCATTGTCATTTTTGGCGCAACAGGAGACCTTGCCAAACGCAAGCTCTACCCTTCTATACATAGACTTTATCATAGCGGAAAGCTCGGTGATCAATTCGCTGTTGTTGGAGTTGGACGCCGTCCGTGGTCTCATGAGGACCTCAGATCTGTGGTAAAGGAATCTGTTTCTTCTGATGATGCAGAAGCGAAAACAGAAGAGTTCATTTCACATTTCTATTATCACGATTTTGACGTATCAAGCCCTGCTTCCTATCAATCACTTAACACGCTTCTAACAGGCCTTGAAGATACGTACAGTATTCCAAATAACCGCATGTTCTATTTAGCTATGGCACCGGAATTTTTCGGAACGATTGCGAAGTTCCTAAAGAGTGAGGGCGTATCAGAAACAACCGGCTGGTCACGACTTGTCATTGAAAAGCCATTTGGGCATGATCTGCCAAGTGCGAAAACATTAAATGAAGAAATTCGTGATGCATTCACAGAAGATCAAATTTATCGTATTGACCACTATCTTGGTAAACAAATGGTTCAAAACATAGAGGTTATCCGTTTTGCGAATGCCATCTTTGAACCGCTTTGGACAAACCGCTATATCTCAAACATTCAAATTACATCCAGTGAATCATTGGGGGTTGAAGACCGGGCTCGATATTACGAAAATTCTGGTGCACTAAGAGATATGGTCCAAAACCATATGCTTCAAATGGTTGCCCTTTTAGCAATGGAGCCGCCAATTAAACTGAATACAGAGGAAATCCGCAGCGAAAAACGGAAAGTATTGCGCGCTCTTCGTCCTTTCTCTAAAGATGAGGTCGATCAATTCTTTGTCCGCGGACAGTATGATACTGGTACGATTGATGGCAGGGTGGTTCCTTCTTATCTGAAAGAGCAAAATGTTGACCCGAACTCAAACACAGAAACATTTGTTGCTGGGAAGCTGCTGATTGATAACTTTAGATGGGCCGGGGTGCCATTTTACATTCGTACAGGAAAACGGTTAGAAAAGAAATCTACTCAAATCGTGGTTCAATTTAAAGACATTCCAATGAACCTGTACTATGGTAACGGAAATGCCATGCATCCAAACCTACTTGTCATTCATATTCAGCCAGATGAAGGCATCACCCTTCACCTGAATGCTCGCAAGCTGGATGGCGGCACGTATGCGAAACCGATTAAACTCGACTACCAAACAAACTATAACGACATCATGAATACACCAGAAGCATATGAAAAACTGATTCATGACTGCTTACTAGGCGATGCAACAAACTTTGCTCACTGGGATGAAGTAGCACTTTCTTGGAACTTCGTTGATCCGATTTCTGAGAAATGGGCAGAAAACAAAACATTAAAACCAAACTATCCTGCTGGTTCTATGGGACCGAAAGAAGCGGATGAGCTTCTAGAAAAAGATGGATATCATTGGTGGAATATATAAAATCAAATAAAAAAAGAGCAGTCTCCCTCGGGGGTTCTGCTCTTTTTTTAACGTCCTGTTTTCGTGATTTCAACCGTTGAAAAGTCAAATTTATCATAGCGATGATGGCTAAACGAATATTCAAATGGCTGCCCTGCGTTTAAATAAGCAACCTGCTCGACTTCAAGCACAGGATCTGTTGGGTCACACCCTAAATACTGCTGATCCAGCTGATCTGATTTAGCCGCTCTAATTTTCTTGTGCGCTCCTGCTATTTTTAAATGAAGCTCATTTGAAATATAGCCATAGATAGAACCCAGTAGAACTTCTTCATCTATGCCCTTAATGAGATTGACAGGCATAAACGTTTTTTCTAATACATAAGGCTCTTCATCCACAAGACGGAGCCGGATGATATCATAAACAGGTGTGGTTGAGTCAATAGATAGATGGGCTGCCACCTCTTCGCTTGGAAAATGGACATCAAAGTGAATGATTTGAGTCGTGACGTTTTTATCCGCCATGACTTTTGTGAACCCTTTATTTTCATGGCCTGATACATTGATGGCCCCTTGATTGAGCGCCGCCTTCACAATAAATGTACCGTGGCCTCTTTTTCTAAAGAGCAGACCTTCTGCAACGAGAAGATCAAGCGCACGCTTCATCGTCATTCTGCTGCATTGAAATTCAGCGGCAAGCGAGTTTTCATCTGGAATGGGTTGATCTTCTGGATAATATGCTGTTCCTATTCGTTTTCTGATTTCTTCTGAAATGAGTTCGTACTTCTTCATCTCACACCACCAACTGACTTGTTTTTTCATAGCGCCTTATTTCAAGAAGGAATATGGCGTTTTTTAGCCTTCTTCTCATTCTACACTAAGGGATGTGAGCTTAAAAGGTGCCAGCCATTTTTGTTTCATCCACTTACCGTCACATAAGAAAAATACTTGCCCTTTTCAAGGAAAGAGCAAGTATTTTGATTAAAAACCGTTATTCTTTGAAACTGATTGAAACCAGTATCCACTCTTCTTAATCGTTCGTTTCCCGTCTTTTTGAAGATCAACTGAGACAAATCCATAACGATTTTTATATGCATTCGACCAGGACCAGTTGTCCATAAATGTCCACAGATGATAACCTTTCACATTGCTTCCTTCTTGAATGGCTTGATGCACCCATTTGAGGTGCTCAGATATAAAATCAATACGGTAATCGTCATGAATCATTCCTTCTTCATCCTTAAATCGCTCTTCTCCTTCGACACCCATACCATTTTCAGAAATAAAGCATTCGATATTATCATAGTCTGTCTGGACTTTTTTCAATATATCGTAAATACCCTTTTCATAGATTTCCCAGCCTCGATACACATTCATTTTTCTTCCCGGCATTTCAAAAGAATCAAAGTAATGGTTCGGCATAAAGGGCGCTTGAGGATGCGGCATATGCTCTTTCGCTTTCACTCTTCTTGGCTGATAATAATTGATGCCAAGAAGATCAATCGTATTCTCTTGAATCAGCTCAAGGTCCCCTTCTTCCATACTTGGCATAAAGCCTTCTTTCTTTAAGACTTCTACTAGTTTTTCCGGGAAGTGTCCTTTCACCGCAGGATCTAAGAAGGAGCGGTTAAAGAAAGCATCGGCCATCTCAGCTGCTTCTACATCGCGCGGATTCTGGCTTCGCGGATACGAAGGGGTCAGGTTTAAGATGATGCCAATCTTACCCCCTTGCTGCATCTCTTTATAAGCCGCAATCGCCTTCGCATTTGATAAAAGTTCATGAAAACCGACCTGCACAGCCTTTTGGAAATCGACTTCGTTTGGATAATGAAAGCTATACATATATCCGCCCTCTACAGGAACAATCGGTTCGTTATGGGTAAACCATTTTTTCACCCGGTCACCAAATAATTGGAAGCATAATGTCGCATAGCTGACATAATCGTCGACCACCTGTCTGTTCACCCAGCCGCCTTTCTCCTGCAGCGCCATTGGCATATCGAAATGGTATAGGTTCACAAATGGCTCGATATCATGTGCAATCAGTTCATTGATTACATCATTATAAAAGGACACCGCTTCTTCATTGACGGCACCTGTTCCTTCAGGTAAAAGGCGTGACCATGAAATCGACAGCCGAAATGAATTGTGGCCAATTTCTTTCATTAGACGGATATCTTCTTTATATTTTCGATAAAATTGAGATGTCACGTTCGGCCCTACGCCATCAAAAAAACGAGTCGGCTCTTGTTCAAACCAATGATCCCAAATGTTCGGTCCCTTTCCATCACCAGGGACGCTCCCTTCCGTTTGCGTCGCAGAAGCAGAAGATCCCCACCAGAAACCTTCTGGAAATGTATATGATTGCTTGTTAGTTTCCATCGACATGTATTGAGTCTCCTTCACCTTTGATGTTTGCTGCCTTCGTATTTTCTGTTGTCGTTATTTTTTCATTTTTCACATTCATCCGGTCAATAAATTTCAGGAACGGGAACCAAATGACAAACACAATCATCAGGTTAAACAACTGAAGCAGACCGCCAGCTAGTGAATTAGTCGCCATCATTCCGCTAATAAAGATCGGTACTGTCCACGGGATATTCACGCCTGTAGGCGGCGGTACAATGCCTGATGCCATCGCAAAATAAGTAATACATGTAATGACCATTGGCGCCAAAATCCACGGAATCAGAATAAGCGGATTCATGACAATTGGTAAACCGAAGATAATCGGTTCATTGACGTTAAATAATCCTGGTCCTAAGCCGAGCTTGGCTACTTGTTTTAATTGCTTACTTTTCAGGAAAATTAATATGGTAAACACAACAGCAAGCGTCATACCGGTTCCACCCATTCCAACCGTATAGATTTCAATAAACTGCTTGCTGATGATATTAGGAACCTCACCTGTTTTTGTATAGCTCTCTAGGTTTTGAATGGATAATGTATTCCAAATCGGATCCATGACAGAGTTGATAATAATTTGGCCGTGAAGCCCAAAGAACCAAAGAATTTGTATAAAGAAAACAGCGATCAACGTCGGAATGATACCGCTTCCAAGACCGACAAGCGGCGCCTGAATTGCATGATAAATCAGATCATGCATATTTGTTTTGAAGCCTTGTGTAATGATGATGTTAATTAATAAAAAGGTTGTAAGTGTCAAAGTAGCCGGGATCAGTGCAGCAAAAGACTTGGAAACAGCTGGCGGAACCCCTTGCGGCATATTGATCACAAATTTCTTCTGGACAAAATAACGATAAATTTCAGCAGATAAAAAGCCTGTGATCATTCCTAGAAACATCCCCTTAGCACCTAAACGATCGACTGGGATAACGCCTGCAATCGTTGCACCGCCTTCTTGTTCTAGTAAAAACGGAGTTAGAAGCAAGAAAGAGGCTAAAGCAATCACGCCGCCAAAGACAGCTTCTACATCATAGCTTTTTGATAAATAGTAGCCGATCCCAAATACAACAAACACACTCATAATGCTGATGGTCGCACTCGGTGCGATATTCAGTGCAGACTGGACGCCTTCCAGTACGGTTTTACTCATGATTTTATCTAAAAATGGCAAATTCATCAGCACAACCATAATGGAACCAAAGATGGTGAGCGGGAACGCAAGCATAAAGGCATCCCTTAATACGCCTAAATAGCGGTTGTTGTTCAATCTCCCAGCAATCGGAACCAAAATGGCACTTATTTTATCAAACATTGGTTTCCCCCCTTGTTTACACCCTTTATTGTTTAAGCGATTGGAATATCGGCAGGAGCTCTCCCACAAGCTCCTTGATGGTAATAGTCGACATTAAGTGATCTTCGGCGTGCATGAGCAGTAAAGAAAAGGATGTTGTTTCTCCTCCTGCCTCCTTCTGCACGAGTTGAAAATGGATGTCATGTGCATGCCGTAAATCTTCTTCCGCTTCTTTCATGAGACCAAAAGCCTTTTCTTCTAGACCTTCTCGATATTGTTTCAGAGCCTCGAGCAATTTACTGCGTGCATTCCCGCTGTGTAAGATCAATTGAAAGCTGACTTGTTCCTCCGTGAGCCCTTCGAGTGTTTTCTTTTCCATCCTTTAAGATTCCCCCATCAGTGCAAGTGCCTGTTCATACGCTTTTTGTCCATCGGCAAGCCCGTATGCCTGCATATCAATGACTTCTACCTCAATCCCGTATTTTTTTGCTTCTTTTTGCAGATCTCCTTTTAAAAAGCTCATTTGCGGTCCAATTAACACAACATCCGCATTCGCCATTTCTTTTCTCGCTTGATCTTGCCCAACTGCCCAAATTTCTGCTTCGTCCCCAATTGAATCGGCATGTGCTTTCATTTTTGTCACTAGTAAACTCGTAGACATTCCTGAACTGCATGCTAATAAAATACGTTTCATTTCTCTCACCCCATCGTTGTAATAAAAGCGCTTCCAATTAATATTATATATTTTTATTTTTAAATGTCTAGACATTTAATTTTATTTGTCTGTATTTAATATAAAAAAAGAGCGTATTGCACGCTCTTTTTTTATATTATCCTTTTCCTGCCTGAAAACCTGGATACTTTGTCATGCCGCCGTCTACATATAACGTTAGGCCCGTAACATAGCTTGCTTCTTTTGATGCCAGCCAGACAGCGCATGCTGCCACTTCTTCCGGCTTTCCAATATAGCCAATTGGAATCAGCTCAATCACGCCTTTTTTCAAGGCTGGATCATCGAATTTCTCCGCATTAATCGGGGTATCAATGGCGCCTGGTGCAATACTGTTTACACGAATTTTTTTAGGGGCATATTCAAGCGCCAATGTTTCTGTCAAAAGCTTGGCGCCTCCTTTACTAGCTGCATAATGGACAAAATGAGGCCAAGGAATTTGCTGATGAACAGACGACATATTAATGATCGAGCCTTCTATCCCATGATCCGTCATATACTTTAGTGCATCACGGCATCCTAGAAACATACCTGTTAAATTGGTAGACATCACTTTGTTCCAATTATCCAGCGTCATTTCGGTGGAAGGCACTTCATTTTCAATGCCTGCGTTATTGATCATCACATCAAGGCTGCCGAATGTATCAACAGCTTTATTAATCATTGCTTGCATATCCTCTTCCTTTGATACATCTCCTTTGATTTTCACAGCCTGTCCGCCATGTTTTTGAATTTCTGCAATGGTGTCATCCGGATTTTCTTTATCAGAAAAGTAATTGATCACCACATTGGCTTTTTCTTGTCCAAATCGGCGTGCCATCGCTTGACCAATTCCTGTACCTGCACCTGTAATCAGAACTGTTTTTCCTTCTAAATCTGGATACATTCGTGTTACCTCCTATTTTGTAAAGCCTAGCAGCACACCGCCTGCAATAATCATCAAGCAGCCTGCAATGACAAAGCTTGTTCTAGATGCTTTCTCTTTTAATAAGTAAATGCCGCCTAGTGTTGAGATGACAATCCCTGTTTGTGACATTGAAAAGCTTACGGCTACGCCAATTAATGGAATGGCCAAAAGAAGCCCAAGATTTCCTGTTGACCAAACAAGACCGGAAATGATATTTCTAAACGTATATTTACTAAATGGATCCTGCTTTAAACTAATCGCTAAGGATGAAAGCAGCATGCCGACAGATTGCGGGACGAGTGCAGACCAGCCATCAATATCAAACCATCTTAAAATGACAACATATCCGACGTAGCCGACGGTGGATATGAGTAGAATAATGATCCCTTTTTTAAAATTGCCTCTGCCATTCTCGCCGCCATTCTTTTTTTGACCGAGCGATGTCATGACAACACCTGCAATGATCAGTAAAATGGCGCAGGAACCAATGAGTATGACCGTCATTGTCTGCCATTCTTTGAAGACCATGACGCCAAATAGGGTCGTGCTCACAAGCTGCATGCCCGTTGATAAAGGAACCGCTTTAGACACGCCAAGAAAAGCGACACTTGAAAGCTGATTCATTTGTCCAATACTCCAAAAGATGCCTGAAATGACGGAAACCGCAAATATAAGCGGTGTCAGCTCTGGCATTTTGATGAAAAAAGCTACAATCGAAAATAAAAACGCGCCGAGCGTAATGCCGAGAGTTTGCTGATACGCATTTCCGCCTAGTTTGACACTGATGAGAACAATACTTCCCCAAAATATCGCTGGGAGAAGTGCATATAAGATGCCCACTTCTATCCCTACTTTCTTGTCTTTTTTACATAGCATCCCTCTTTTTCTCATTTTTAGCCGAAAAGATGCAAACAAAAAAACCTTACCAAAGGTAAGGTTTTTCAGTCGTTCTGTTTATTTCATCCATTCAGTATGGAATACGCCTTCTTTATCTGTGCGCTCATACGTATGTGCACCGAAATAGTCACGCTGTGCTTGAATTAAATTCGCTGGAAGGACAGCTGTGCGATAGCTATCAAAGTAAGCAAGTGCACTTGAGAATGAAGGAACAGGAACTCCTTGTTCCACTGCAAGTGAAATGACTTTACGAAGTGATGATTGATAGTTTTGAGCAATATCCTTAAAGTATGGATCAAGCAATAAGTTTTTCAGTTCAGGATTACGGTCATATGCTTCTTTAATTTGTTGTAAGAAGGCTGCACGAATGATACATCCACCACGGAAGATCATCGCAATTTCACCGTATTTTAAATCCCAGTTATATTCATCAGACGCTGCTTTCATTTGCGCAAAGCCTTGTGCGTAAGAACAGATTTTACTCATGAATAGGGCTTTTCTAACCGCTTCGATCAGCTCTTGTTTATTCTCAGCTGATTGCGCAGGCTCAGGACCTTGGATCAATTGACTTGCTTCCACACGCTCATCTTTCATAGCTGAAATGTAGCGCGCAAAAACAGATTCAGTAATGATTGGAAGCGGGACACCTAGATCAAGTGAGCTTTTGCTTGTCCATTTTCCAGTTCCTTTTTGACCAGCTTTATCTAAGATCACATCCACAAGCGGCTGGTTTGTCTCTTCATCCACTTTTGTGAAAATGTCAGCTGTAATTTCGATTAAATAGCTGTCAAGCTCGCCTTTATTCCACTCTGAGAATACTTCATGAAGCTCCCCTGCTGACAATCCAGCAACATGCTTCAAGATAAAGTATGATTCAGAGATCAATTGCATATCTCCGTACTCGATACCGTTATGAACCATTTTGACATAATGTCCTGCTCCATCTGGGCCGATATACGTTGTACAAGGCTCGCCATCTACTTTCGCAGAGATCGCTTCTAAAATTGGTTTCACTAGCTCATGCGCTTCTTTTTGACCGCCTGGCATGATGGAAGGACCTTTTAGCGCGCCTTCTTCACCGCCGGAAACACCTGTACCAATAAAGTGAATGCCACTTTCTGCAAGCTCTTGATTACGTCTTTGTGTATCCTTGTAATATGTATTTCCACCATCAATTAAAATGTCACCTTTCTCTAGGTGAGGAAGTAATGATTGAATGGTTGCATCTGTTGCTGCACCAGCTTTTACCATTAAAAGAATTTTACGCGGTGTTTCAAGCGACTGAACAAATTCTTCGATGCTGTATGTGCCAACAACGTTTTTTCCTTCTGCTTCTTGAAGAAACTCTTCTGTTTTGCTGCTAGATCTGTTATAAACGGATACGGAGAAACCGCGGCTTTCAATATTGAGGGCAAGGTTTTTCCCCATAACGGCTAGTCCAACCACACCGATTTGTTGTTTTGACATAATTCTGACGTCCCTTCTAACACACTATATTGATTACTGCTGAAATGATGTACCCTTTGAAATTACCACAACATCACCTCTTTTATCAAGTTTTCAGGCTAGTCATTTCCTCTTTCGTCCTGAAAAAAATCTTTATTAAAACTTGTCCCGCTTGTTTTACTCTCTTTTTCCTTAATGGTGATTCCTCTTTGCACCAACGGTTTTCCATATTTTTCTTTCAGTCCATCTAAAATGGTTTGGAGGGGCTCTTCTTTTGCATCTTCTGTATATGAAAATAAATCAAGCTGTTTAACGGCTGCTTTTCGTTCGACTAGGTCTGTCCCCGTTACACCTAAGAGCCTCACTGGCTGATCATTCCAATGTTTCAGGAATAACTGTTTTGCCGCTTCAAATATGTCTTCCTTTCGATCCGTTGGATTTGTGAGCATGATACTTCGCGTGATATTTTTCCAGCTTGCATACCGAATCATGATGAGCAGCCGATTCGCCATCACTTCTTTTCTCTTTAACCTTGCACTCACAGATTGTGACAGCTTATCAATTAACGTGACAAGTTCATCTGAATCATCCGAATCATGAGGCAGAGTGGATGAATTGCCTACGGATTTAAATTCGTATATTCTTTCTGGGTCCACGATGCCGTCATGTTCACCATTCGCCTTTTGCTTTAATCTCGGTCCATTAATGCCAAGCAATTCTTTTAGCGTATACTCATTCGCTTTCGCTAAGTCTTCTATAGTATGAATTCCGATGGTTTTCAATTTATCTGCCGTTTTTTGTCCAACCCCGTGCATGTCACCAGCAGGTAGCGGCCAAAGCATGTTCGGAACATCTCGTTTACGCAATATGGTGATTCCCATTGGCTTTTTCCAATTAGACGCCATTTTCGCTAAAAATTTATTCGGTGCAATGCCGATACTTGAAGGAAGCATCAGCTCCTCTACTAGCCTTGTTTGAATATCATGAGCCGTTTTTACCGCATGTTCGGCATATGGCGTATGCGTTAAATCAATGTAGCCCTCATCAATCGATACAGGTTCGACTAAATCACTGTATTCTCTTAGTATTGTAAACATCTCTTGTGAGGAGCTGCGGTACCGGTCAAAGTTCGGTGTGCGGACAATGAGTCCCGGACATAGCCGCTTCGCCTCCCACAAGGGCATCGGGGGCTTCACACCTAATGCTCTCGCCTCGTAGCTGCACGTCACAACAATCCCTTTACGCTCTTTTGCATTTCCGCTGATAGCTAAAGGTTTCCCTCGCAAAGAAGGATCATACGCCATTTCTACATTGGCATAAAAAGCATTCATGTCTATATGAAAAATAATATTTGACATTGGCATAACCCCATTTTCTTATCTACCTGAATTTTGATCAGCTATTTTTGATTATACATTGATTTATTTCATCTTTCCTCAAAAAAACCTTCTCTAAAAAAGAGAAGGTTTCACGTTCATTTACACTTTTTCTTCAAGTATACCATGTTGATATTGAATGTCCTCATATGTGAATACTTCATTTTTTTGAGGATATAATTGTTTCACAACCGGAGTAGGCTGTTGATTAAAATTCATACTCAAACTTTGATTGGAGTAGTGTCCAGCCGGATCAATATAATACTTGTAATCAATGACTCTTTCTACATCAATGTCAGCGTAAGCAATTCCCTCTGTTTCAGCTGGAACCATATCACTGATCGGCTCCCCATCCGGCCCGTAAATGCACGTATGCCCGCTCTTAAATGTTTCAAAGTAATCTCTTTGCTCCTGCGTTAAACAAATCATCTCTTTCATTTCTTCCGTATATATAGATGATGTCATCAGCACAAATGTCTGTGTCGCGATGGCATAATATCTGCTTGATATTTCATCATCAAAATAACCTGGCCAAGAGGCTACATGTACCTGCTCATTTTGGGCATTCATCGCCATAAGATCTAGCGGGACTTGATGCTCCCAGCACATCAATCCGCCCAGGTTTCCAATTTCAGTTTGAAACACTGGCATCATACTGCCACTTCCATCCCCCCAAATGAGTCTTTCTGCTACAGAAGCTCTCATTTTCCGATGTTTTCCTATTAAATCCCCATTTGGATTAAACCAAAGCTGAGCTAAATAGAGAGAGCCGCCATCTTTTTCACTACATGATATACAAACGTACGTTTCATTTCTTTTTGCTGCTTCACTGAGTTTTTGAATGGCTAAGCTAGGGATTTCAACTGCATTTTTATATAATTCATGATAGAACTTTCTTGTATATTCTGGATGACCAATAAAAGCAAACCAAGGGTAACCAGGTAAAAATGCTTCTGGGAATGCCACAAGCTTTGCACCATTTGAAGCTGCCTCGTCAATCAGGTCGCATGATTTCTCAACGGTTGCTTCCAAATTTAAGTAGACCGGTGCTGCTTGTACCGCAGCTGCTCGAAACTTTGGGTAAATACTTGTCATATTCAAAACCTCCATTTCTTTTCATCCCCCTCATTATAGGATAGGAAATATGAAGTTTGGATGACATTTACTATTTTATACAGAATAAGGGATTTTATTTAATGGAGAAAACACGCGGTTCTGTTAGACATTTAACCATGTGTATAGTACACTGTGAGTAATGAAATGGATGTGATAATCATGATTATTGATACATTCAATGAAGTCTTTTTCCTTGTTGAATTCTTTACGATTATTCTTCCAGCGCTGACGGCCATCGGCATTGCTTTTTTACTAAAAGACTGCCGTATGAACGAACACCTTGGTGGGCATCGTTTGGAAGAGTTGGACGCATCTTGCTTGAATCGAACAGACTTTCTGTTTATCATATATGATCGCATTACAACTTGGATTAGTAAAGTCATTCGAATGAAAAGATCATCTAATGATGATGAAGACCATTCGCTTCCTCTCGCTTATTAAATTTTTTTAATCATGAGGAGGAAACGAATTGAAACGTTTATTGACTGTTTTTACGACTTTATGTTTGATGATGATTGCGTCACCTGCATTTGCAGCGAGTGCGCAAACGAATACGAGCTCTGATGGGTTTTTCCATCATTATTTTGTTCAGCCTTTTTCTGAGCTGATCATTTGGCTTGCGAACTTCTTTCATGATGATTATGGTTTATCGATTATGTTCGTCACCTTGATTGTCCGCCTGCTGATTTTCCCACTTTTTGCGAATCAATTTAAGAAGCAAAGAGTCATGCAGGAAAAAATGGCATTGGTGAAGCCTCAGATTGACCAAATACAAAACAAATTGAAGAAAACGAAAGAACCTGAAAAACAAAAAGAACTGCAAATGGAAATGATGAAAGTATATAAAGAGAACAATGTGAATCCGCTTGCCATGGGCTGTCTGCCGATGCTGATTCAAATTCCAATTGTTCTTGGCTTTTACTCAGCAATCCGCTCAACACCTGAGATCGCAACTCATACGTTCTTATGGTTTAACTTAGGACAAACCGATTTATTGGTGGCGATTTTTGCAGGGGCTATGTATTTCTTACAATTTTATGTCACGCAAAAATATGCGAAGCAATCAGGCACCCAGACAGAGGCTGCGCTGAAGCAGGCGAAAGTAATGGGCATGATTTTCCCAATCATGATGCTGTTTCTTTCAATTAATGCACCCGCTGCTCTTCCTTTATACTGGATGACAAGCGGACTACTACTCACGATTCAAACGATTATTTTAAATGTCATGTACCAAAAATCAAAAACGAAAGCTGCGGCTAACGAACAAGCCAAACCAGCTGCTGAATAAAAATAAACCCCTTATCTAAAGATAAGGGGCTTTTCATTATGCCAATTCTTCTTTCAACCGGTCTGGCAATTGATCGAGGTCCTCAATTTTCCCAAGGAACTTATTTGGGTCCACTTGTAAAATCATTTTGTTTTCTCTCTCAACAACGCCGAAGAAATATTCAGAGGCCTTCGTGTTCATATGAAATGGCTTGATCTCGCTTTGCTCGATATCGATAATATCTTTTGCATCTGAGACAAGACAGCCAATCATTTGATCGTTTACTTCAAATAGCAGCACCTTTGACTGCTCGTTTACATCAAGAGGCTTTCCGTGAAGCATCACACCTGTGTCACTGACAGGAATGACCTCTCCTCTTAATGACATCAGCCCTTTAATTTCTTTTGGAAGGTTCGATACTTCTTGTAAGTAAGGGACCTTTTCAATCGAACGAATATGCTCTACACTGATGCCAAACTCCTCTTGCCCCACCTGAAAAATAATAATCTTTTGCGCGCTCACAGAGTCTCCTGCCTTTACGATGGATTTGTCGTTTCTTCGATAATGGCGAGAACCATTTCAGCTGTTTTGACTAATTCTTCAATCGGCATTTTCTCATTTTTCGTATGAATATCTTCATATCCAACAGCTAGGTTGACAGTTGGGACGCCGTTGCCTGCAATGACGTTTGCATCACTGCCTCCGCCGCTCGTCTGCAGTTCTGAAGGACGGCCAATTTTTGCTGCCGCTTTTTTCGCCACTTCTACGACTTGATCGCCGTGTGAGAATTTGAAGCCTGGATACATGATGTCAATTTGTACATCGGCACTTCCGCCCATTTCTTTAGCGGTTTTTTCAAAGGCTTCTTTCATCTTCGCTACTTGAGCTTCCATTTTTGCTGGCTCTAAAGAGCGTGCTTCCGCCAAAATATCGACTTGATCGCACACAATATTCGTTTGTGTTCCGCCTTCAAAACGGCCGATATTCGCCGTAGTTTCTTCATCAATTCGGCCAAGTGGCATGCTGGCAATTGCTTTAGATGCAATAGTAATCGCAGACACACCTTTTTCAGGCGCGACACCTGCGTGAGCGGTTTTTCCGTAAATCGTTGCGCGTACTTTTGCCTGTGTTGGTGCAGCTACGATAATCGTACCAACCTTGCCATCTGAATCAAGGGCATAGCCGTATTTCGCTGTCATCAAATTTGGGTCTAAAGCTTTTGCTCCAACAAGTCCTGATTCCTCGCCTGCTGTGATCACAAATTCAATCTTCCCGTGCGGTAAATTTTTCTCTTTCAGCACACGGATCGCTTCAAACATAGCAGCAAGTCCAGTTTTATCGTCAGCACCAAGAATGGTTGTTCCATCTGTTTTCACATAGCCGTCCTCAATGACTGGTTTTACGCCATTTCCCGGTACCACTGTATCCATATGAGAAGTGAAATAAATCGTATCTGCCTCTTGGTTCCCTTCTAATGTGCAGACAAGGTTGCCTGCACCGTGGCCTGTTGCCGCTTTTGAATCGTCTTCAACCACTTTAAGACCAAGCTGCGAGAATTTTTCTTTTAATACTTCAACAATTTTCTCTTCGTGTTTTGTTTCTGAATCAACCTGAACTAATTCTAAAAATTCGTCTAGTAAGCGTTTTTCATTGATCATGATGATGCTCCTCCTCTTATAGCGGCATGTTGCCATGCTTTTTTAACGGTCTATCTTCTTCCTTACTGCGAAGCAAATCAAATGAGCGGATCAATCGCTCTCTCGTTTCAGCTGGCATAAAAATATCGTCTATCAGACCTGCCTGGGCCGCTTTCCATACACTTGGTTTGTTTTCAGACTCGCGCGAAGCAGGATGAACAATTTCGTCTGCGAACGTTTTCCCCATGACATCAATTTCGGCCTCTGGCCATGCATAAACAAAGTCAGCGCCTAAGCCCTTGCTATTCATCGCGACATAAGCACCGCCAAACGCCTTTCTTAAAATCACAGTGATTTTGGGAACGGTTGCTTCAGCATACGCATATAAAAGCTTTGCACCGTGGCGGATAATTCCTGCATGCTCAGCTTTCTCCCCTGGTAAAAAACCAGGAACGTCCACAAGGGTTAAGATCGGAATATGAAACGCATCACAAAATCGAATAAACCTGGCCGCTTTATCGGCAGCATCAAGATCAAGGCTGCCTGCCAGCACCTTTGGCTGATTGGCAACTACACCAATGGAGGCTCCTTGTAATCTGGCAAAACCTGTGACAATATTTTTTGAGAAACAAGGCTGCGTTTCAAAGAATGAGTCTGGATCGGTTATTGCTGTCACCACTTGTTTGACATCATAGGTGCGTGATGGATTCTTTGGCAGAATTCTGCCTGGATCGGCGGAATCGTGCTTTCGTGCCCCAGCGCGTGTGACAGCCTGTTGTTTCGTTTGTATGTACGTTAAAAGAGTTCGAACCGCTTTTAACACGTCCTTCTCATCTTTCCCAGTATAGTGCACATTCCCGCTTGTCTGATGCTGAACACTTGCACCGCCAAGACGGTCAGGACAGACCGTTTCTCCTGTTGCTTTTTCTATTACTTTCGGACCAGTTAAAAACATATGAGCTGTTTGCTCTGTCATGAAGACAAAATCAGTCAATGCAGGAGAATAGACTGCACCTCCAGCACATGAACCTAAAATAACAGATATTTGCGGGATTCGACCAGAGTACAGCACATTCCGTTTAAAAATCTGTCCGTATCCTTCTAATGATACCACACCCTCTTGAATTCTCGCACCACCTGAGTCTTTTAGACCGATGACCGGCATCTGATTTTTAGCGGCCAGATCCATTAAAGCGGCAATTTTCTTCGCATGCATTTCGCCTAATGAGCCCCCATATACTGTTGCATCTTGTGCATAAACACATACTGGTTTTCCATGAATGAGTCCCGTTCCAATGACGACACCGTCTCCAACATGCTCTGACAGATCGCCTGTTGCAAATGACTGAATTTCCATCAAGCTGCCCTCGTCAAGAAGTTCATGAAGCCGCTCTCGAGCCATCAGCTTTCCTTTGTTCTTGTGAACCGCTGCTCGTTTTTCGCCGCCACCCATTAACGCTTTCTTCCGCCATTCAGACAAGTCATTGAACGATTCATTCATCACTATGTTTCTCTCCTTTCAAGGACTCGCACAATTCAAATAACACACCTGACGTTTCTTTAGGTGAAATAAATGCAATTTGCTTTCCGCTGGCGCCCATCTGTGCTGTTTTTTGGAGAAGCTGCACGCCAAGGTGATCGAGACGGCTAAGATCAGCCTGAATGTCACCCGACTTTAGCGCAATATGATGAAGCCCCTCTCCTCTTTTTGTTAAGAAATTATGTAGTTTACTGCGGGCTGAGATTGGCTCAATTAATTCAATGTGCAGATCATCAAGTGAAGCGAAGGACGCTTTAATCTCCTGCTCAGGAATCTCCTGTATGTCTGAAAAATGCCAATTAAATAGCTGATGAAGCGTTTGAGATGTTTCTTTAATAGAAAAGACGGCAATGGCAATATGATCGATTTGTGTCATCCGTTCACTTCCTTTGCTGATCACTTGTCGCATATGAAAAAACCAGATAAAATAAAGACAACTGCGCTTGTCGCAAAAATCTTCGGTTATAGGGGTGCGATATGTCTCAAAAATTCATGAAATTTATGGTATTGCTTATGATTAGCCTGCTGTTAGTTTCTTCACTTTTAGCAGGAGCAGCAGCCTTTTTATAAGGATTGAATAAAAGCAGACAAGCAGGTGATTCGGGATATCAACGAATGGCCTGTTTGTCTTTGGCAAGCGTTTCAAAGGAAGCACTTGATTTTGTAATCCATACCTTTGTTCCAATTGGAAGCTGATCAAACAGCAGCTCTACATCTTGATTATGAAGTCTCACACAGCCTGCCGTGATAAATTTCCCAATCGAAGTTTCATCACTTGTTCCATGAATTCCATAGGTTCTGCCATCTGTTCCTCGTGCATCAAATCCAATCCATCTTCGTCCAAGAGGATTATTCTTCGCACCGCCTTCAATATTTTTTCTTCTGTAATAGGGATCTTTCGCTTTGATCATAATGGTAAATTCACCTTCTGGCGTTAAATCTGCTGTTTTTCCTGTAGAGGCAGGATATACTTTTTGAATTTTCCCTTGATCAATAAAGGCAAGTTCATTTGTTTGTTTATTAATAATGACAAATGGGTCACCTGGCAGCGGGTTTTGCCCAAGCGGCCAGATAGGTGAAAGGGACATGGTCAGTACGGTATAAAATAAAAGACGCATAGGCTCCTCCTTTTTCATTAGATTGACCAATGAAGGAGGAACTCATGCGTCTCTATTCTTTCATCCCTTTAAAATAGCTTTTCAGTACTAAATATTGTTCCATTTCACCGAGGAAATGAAAGAGTGCCGCTCTTGCCTCAAATTCTTCTCGTGTTTGCGGGAGCGGAAGTGCGTCGAATTCTTCTTTCATATCAATGAGACGTCTTAAAAACTTATGCGCTGTGTTCCCTGGGTGAATATGTTCGCGTAAGTCTCTAATGTATTCTGCAATGATTTGTCCATGCTCCGTTGTGACGGAAATCGACGTAATTTTGGGCAGCACACGCTCAATGATTTCAAATTGCTTTTGTCTCATGTTGAAATAATGATAATACAGGTTTTCATGTCTTAATACATGGTTTTCAACATCACGATATGCGAGAGCTTTTGCTTCTTTAATCAATTGATGTGTCTCTGGTATTTCTTTTCCTGTCCAGTCTTGCTTCCCTGTCATTAAGTATTGCTCGATTTCCTCAAAAATTTTAGCAAAGTTGGCTTCAATTTGTTCGCTGTAGCGTTTGAGCTTTTTATCAACACTAGGCATATATAGGTTCATAATCAGCGCTACCCCAACACCAATGGTAATCAGCAGCAGTTCATTCCAAATGAGATGCAGGGTAATCCCGCCAGACATGTATAAATGGAGAATGATGACTGAACTTGTGACAATTCCTTCTTTAATTCGAAGCAGAACCGTTGTTGGAATAAAGACAAGCAGCATCAAACCGATCACAAAAGGATGATACCCGATCAGATCGAAAAATAAATAAGAAAATAAAATAGCGAGACTGCATGCTGCAAAGCGGGCTCCCGATGCTAAGAGGGATCTTTTCTTTGTGACCTGAATACACAGGATCGTAATAATCCCGGCAGCTGAATAATTTTGCAAGCCAAGCAATTGTGCAATATAAATAGCGATCGCTGTTCCTAATGCTGTTTTCAGCGTTCGGTAGCCGATTTTAAACATGATGTGATTCACTCTTTTCTGTCTTGTTTCCATTCACTTTTGTGAAATGATGAACTTTTTTTACTTTCCCCATTATAATCAAAAAAAGAAGGAGATGTTAAGTCTCCTTCCCTTTTTTCTTTATAATATTTTTTGTAAGAAGTCTTGCGCACGCTGTGAAGACGGTGATTCAAAAAATTGTACAGGGTTTGCATCCTCTACAATTTTCCCGTCATCCATAAAGATCACACGGTCAGCCACTTCTTTTGCAAAGCCCATTTCATGTGTGACGATGACGAGTGTCATTCCAGATTGAGCCAGCTCTTTCATGACCTCTAATACTTCCTTGACCATTTCTGGATCTAGGGCAGACGTTGGTTCGTCAAACAGCATAATGTCTGGTGTCATTGCAAGCGCACGTGCAATCGCCACACGCTGCTTTTGACCGCCGGACAAACGGTTCGGGAAATCATCTTTTTTCTCTAGAAGCCCTACCTTTTTGAGCAGGTCTTCAGCTTGCTTGATGCTGTCTGCCTTCGATTGATTCTTCACATTCATTGGCGCATACGTAATATTTTCCAGCACGGTTTTATGCGGGAACAGATGGAAATGCTGAAATACCATTCCGATGTTCTCACGCACTTTTAGTGCATTCGTTTTTGGATTGGTGATTTCGGTGTCCTTAATTGTTATTACACCGGAAGTCGGCTTTTCAAGTAAGTTGATGCAGCGGAGGAAGGTCGATTTTCCTGAACCAGATGGTCCAATAACCGCAACAACTTCCCCTTCTTTAATGGTCGTGTCGATCCCCTTTAAAACTTCGTTTTTACCAAAAGATTTTGTGAGTTTCTCTATTTTAATCATTTGATTTTAACTTCCTTTCCACCGATTTGCCGACAAAGGTGAGAACAAGCACGATGACATAATAGATAAGACCCGCAAAAATAAGCGGTTCAAGATAATTATACGTGACGGCCCCAGCTTGATAGGCTCGTCTCATGACATCACCCAGTCCGATGACTGTTACAATCGCTGATTCTTTTGTCAGTGTAATCGTTTCATTCACAAGTGCAGGTGAAATATTTTTAAACGCCTGCGGAAGCAATAAGTCCTTCATCATTTTAGCATAAGGGATGCCTAAAGCAACGGCTGCTTCTTTTTGACCTTTATCGATGGCATTAATACCCGCACGAATAATTTCAGATACGTATGCCGCCGAGTTGAGTGAAAATGCCGCTACAGCAGCCCAGTATTGATCGATTTGGAACCCAAGAAGCTGAGGCAAACCAAAATAAATAATGAGCAATTGAAGCACAAGCGGTGTGCCTCGGAAAATTGACGTATAAAAGTCTGCAATCCAAATGAGCGGTTTAAACACACTAATTTTACAAAGCGTTAATAAAATTCCTAAGATAAATCCAAGGAAAAGGGATACCACTACAATAGAAAGCGTGACCTTAAGCCCTTCTAAAATAAAGGGCATCTGAGGTATTACATCTTTAAAATCAAACATGACATTCTCCTTTTTTTTGCCTTCATACAAAACAGGAAAAAAGTTCAACACGAGTTGAACTTTTCAGCGCTTTTCTACTTGATTTTCTTGAATGACGCTGATCCTTTTCCTGACTTACTTTTCATCAGCAAACCATTTTTTAATTAATTTATCAAGTTCACCATTATCTTTCATTTCTTTTAATGATTTATTAAACTTCGCTGTTAAGTCGCTATTTTTCTTGAATGCAATGGCTGAACCTTCGTTTGAGCTGTTCAATCCAAATGCTTGGAAGTCTTTTTCCTTTTTCAAGTAACCAGCAGCTACTTTATCTTCAATAATTGCTGCATCAAAACGGCCTGCTTTGATCTCTTGAATGATATCAGAAATTTTATTACGGTCTTCAACTGTAAGGTTATATTTCTTTTGCAATCCATTTGCTTCATCTTGTTGAATAGAACCTAATTGAACGCCGACTGTTTTATCTTTTAAATCTTTCTCTGCTTTAATACCGCTAGATTTCTTTGATACAACCAAGTTTTTAGCATTGTAATAAACATCAGAGAAATCAACTTGTTTTTTACGTTTTTCTGTAGGTGTCATTCCTGCAAGGACAATATCAGCTTTGTTTGTTTTAAGGGCTGATACAAGGCTAGCAAAGTCCATATCTTGAATTTCTAGCTTGTAGCCGTTCTTTTTCGCTAGTGCTGTTGCAAGATCTACATCAAAACCGACAATTTTATCTCCGTCTTTTGATTCAAATGGCGGATAATCTGCTGATGTCGCCATCACGAGTGTTTTGTCATCTCCTGATGCGTTTGAATTATTAGAAGAAGTTCCGCATGCTGCGAGTGCAGCTGCAAGACCAGCTGTCATAAGTAATAATAACCACTTTTTCATATGATGATGCCTCCCAGTATTTAAAATCATGTATTGATTTGAATATTTATTCACTATAATGTATTTTAAACACTTTCTTTTTAAGATGCAATAGTATTTTGCTAAAATTATTTTGATTCTATTGTCTTATAAAAAAAAAAGCAGACCGATCTAAAGACCGGACTGCTTTATATTTATTCATTCAAAAGTCATATGTTAGATTTCTTCGCAATGCTCATCAAAAGCAGCTTGTAGTTTTGACACGACTTCCATTGGCTCGTGCCCTTCAATTTCATGACGCTCGACCATTTTGATGATTTTTCCATCTTTTAATAAGGCAAAAGATGGTGAAGATGGCGGGAAGCCTTCAAAGTATTCACGAGCTCTTGCTGTTGCCTCTTTGTCTTGCCCAGCAAACACTGTCAGCAATTGATCTGGACGCTTATCGTAATGAACAGAATAGCCAGCAGCTGGTCTTGCAATACCGCCTGCACAGCCGCATACTGAATTCACCATGACAAGTGCCGTTCCTTTTTTAGTCAGTGCTTCGTCTACTTCTTCAGCTGACGTGAGCTCAGTGTAGCCTGCCTGCTTAATTTCTTCTCTCGCTTGTTTTACAATATCATTCATAAATAAATTAAAATCAATATTCATGTCCGTCCACTCCTTTTGCGTACCAAAACCATTTTAAATCCATCATATCAAGGAAAACGCCTGCGGGCAAATGTGTTGTCTTATCCATCGCCTCTTTTTCCGAACATCGTTTATGAGCTGTCAAATTGGGGAAAAGTGATGATAAAGAGATGAAAGGGAGAACTGCGTGATGGCACAATTCAAAAAAGCGATGCTCATTTATAATGGAAATGCTGGACAAAAAAACATGGAAAAAACACTCGGTCAAACAGTGCCTCTTCTTTCTCTACATATTGATGAACTCATTCTTAAACCAACAAAGCAGCCAAATGATGCTTATAATTTCTGCCGTCATATTGATGAGACGGTGGAATTGCTCATCATATTAGGCGGAGATGGTACCGTGCATGAATGTATGAACGGTATTGGCGGCTTAGAAAAAAGGCCCGCTGTAGCGATATTACCAGGCGGGACATGCAATGATTTTTCTAGAACACTTGGTATTCCTCAACAGATGCAAAAAGCCGCTCAAATGATTGTAGACGGCAAAGAGAAAAAGGTCGACTTAATCAAAGCAGAAGATCGATACGTGTTAAACTTTTGGGGAATTGGGCTGATCGCAGACACGTCCAACAACATTAACGATAAGGAAAAAGCCGTACTCGGTAAAATCAGCTACTTCACAAGTGCCCTGCGCACACTGCAGCAAACAGATCCTTTTCACGTACGGATTGAGACCGAAGAGGAAAGCTGGGAAGAGGAAGCAGTCATCGTTCTTGTCATGAATGGACATTTTATCGGTACAAATAAAATTGATTTGCCTAATGCATCCATTGATGATGGAAAAGCTGAAATCTTAATTTGCAGAAATACAAGTTTCTCTGCTTTAAAAGAAATTTTCTCAATGAACCGGGAAGAGCTGGAGGATTTCACCGGCGATCTGTCTCTCATTCAAGCGTCCAGTATTCGTATCCACACAAAAGAGGAAATGGATGCTGATACGGATGGTGAGGTTTATATGAAGGCTCCCTCATCTTTAGAAGTGTTAAAACAGCATTTGACCTTTATTGTTCCAGCAGAATAAAAAAAGCCCGACATCATTTTGATTCGGGCTTTTTTTTGATATAGCGTCTGTATAAATATTCAAGTGCATATCCGAGAAGTGTACCGGCGAGAAGTGATATTCCTAAAAAGCTATTGGCTGCTCCTTTGAAGCCACCGACAATCAGCAGACAGTACACGATTTGAATGATTGAAACGATCGATATGATAAGCAGTAATCGTTCAGGATGATTGCGTGATTTAGAAATGTACCGCAGAAAAGCGAAGGCAATCGCTGTGATAAACATGAGACCAATCGTTAGAAAAGCAAAAAAATCTAGTCCAGACATATCATCGCTCCTTTCTCCTAGATGTGGAAATCCCCCTCTCATGCCGGGAGGGGGAAAATGATTGTTTTAATAAACAGATGTCTGCTCGTCGATGCCTTCAAGGATTTGTTTAATTCGCTGAAGGAATCTGCCGCATACAAGACCATCTAGTACTCTGTGATCTAATGAAAGACAAAGATTGACCATGTCTCTTGCCGCAATCATTCCGTTTACTATCATTGGACGCTTCACGATCGATTCTACTTGTAAAATCGCCGCTTGCGGATAATTAATGATTCCCATTGATTGTACTGAACCAAATGATCCCGTGTTGTTGACAGTGAATGTACCGCCTTCCATATCACTTTGCTTGAGCGTTCCTTGTCTCACCTTAGACGCCAGCTCATGAATTTCTTTGGCGATGCCCTTAATGGTCTTTTCATCCGCATCCTTAATGACTGGAACAAAAAGCGCGTCATCTGTAGCGACAGCAATCGAAACATTGATCGCTTTCTTCTGCACAATTTTATCTCCAGCCCACATACTGTTCATTTCAGGGAATTCCTTTAAGGCCTGAGCCACTGCTTTGACAAAGAACGCAAAGAACGTCAAGTTAAAGCCTTCTTTTGCTTTAAACTGATCCTTCAGCTGATTTCTTCTTGTCACTAGATTTGTCACATCGACTTCCATCATCGTCCATGCATGCGGAATTTCATGTTTGCTTCTCAGCATATTGGCCGCAATTGCCTGCCGGATCGGCGTGACTGGCAGCTCAACATCACCAGGCATGGAAGGGATGGCAGGAGCCGCTTTTGCTTGAGTCGGCTGCGCAGGCTCCGGTTGAACAGCACGTTCATTGACAGGTGCTGTCTTCTCTTTGACGCCGCCGTTTTCAATAAGCTGCAGCAAATCTTTTCTAGTAATTCGGCCGCCTGCTCCCGTACCTTGAACAGCTGCTAAATCAATGCCATTCTCATCTGCTAAACGAAGAACGGCTGGAGAGTAACGTTTCTTTTGACTTTGATTCTCATTTGTTTGATCTGCTTCAGGCGCTTTGCTTTGCTCAGGTGCTGCTTCTTTCTCGCTCTGCTGCTCGCTTCCTTCAACTTCAATTTCACAGAACACTTCTCCTACTTGCAGCGTTTCGCCTTCCTCAGCCGATAGTTTTGTAATTGTTCCTGTAAAAGAAGACGGGACTTCTGCGTTCACTTTATCCGTCATGACTTCCGCAATCGGATCGTATTTATTCACATGATCGCCAGGTGAAACGAGCCATTTGCTAATAGTTCCTTCTGTTACACTTTCACCTAGCTGAGGCATTTTCATTTGTTCAATTGCCACTTTGAAACCCTCCTCTTTCTTAAAACGCTGCTAGCTCTCTCATTTCAGCTTCTACCTTATCCGGGTTGACCATGAAGAATTTCTCCATTGTCGGCGCATAAGGCATTGCCGGAATATCTGGTCCTGCCAGGCGTTTGATTGGTGCGTCTAAATCAAATAAGCAATGCTCCGAAATGATTGCCGCAACCTCACTCATGATGCTGCCTTCTTTTGTATCTTCCGTTAACAGAAGCACTTTCCCTGTTTTAGAAGCCGCTTCTATAATCGCTTCCTGATCAAGCGGGTACACTGTTCTCAAATCGAGAATATGAGCGGAAATACCGTCTTTTGCAAGGCGGTCTGCTGCTTGCAGCGCAAAATGCACACAAAGGCCATATGTAATGACCGTGATATCATCGCCTTCACGTTTCACATCTGCTTTTCCAATCGGAAGAGTGTAATCCTCTTCAGGCACTTCTCCCTTAATAAGGCGGTATGCACGTTTATGTTCAAAGAACAATACAGGATCTGGATCACGCACTGCAGCCTTTAAAAGACCTTTGACATCATAAGGTGTAGAAGGCATCACAATCTTCAAACCAGGCTGGTTAGCAAAAATCGCTTCGACCGATTGTGAATGATAAAGTGCCCCGTGTACTCCGCCTCCGTATGGTGCGCGGATGACCATTGGACAGCTCCAATCATTATTTGATCGGTATCTAATTTTTGCAGCCTCTGAAATGATTTGGTTGATTGCAGGCATAATGAAATCCGCAAATTGCATTTCTGCAATTGGGCGCATTCCATACATCGCTGCCCCAATACCTACACCAGCAATGGCTGATTCTGCAAGAGGTGTATCCATGACGCGCGCTTCTCCAAATTGCTCGTAAAGACCCGCTGTCGCTTTAAATACGCCGCCTTTTTTCCCGACATCCTCTCCGAGCACAAACACTTTCGGATCTCGTTCCATTTCTTCTTTCATCGCCAGTGTAATGGCGTCTATATATGACATAACAGGCATTTTTCTTCCCCCTTACTCCGCATACACGTAACGAAGTGCGCTTTCTGCCTCAGCATAAGCTGCGTTTTCCGCTTCATCAGTGGCTTCGTTTACGATTTGCATGATTTCTTTTGTCATCTCTTCTTTCATTTCAGAAGTCATGACGTTTCCTTCGATTAAATACGTTTCATATTGGATGAGCGGATCTTTCTTTCTTGCTTCGAGCACTTCTTCTTTTTCTCGATAGCTTGAGTCATCGTCATCACTTGAATGCGCAGTTAAACGGTAAGAGATTGTTTCAATCAATGTCGGGCCTTCGCCTCTAGCCGCACGGTCTCTCGCTTCTTTGACAGCAGCATATACTTCAAGCGGATCATTTCCATCTACAGTTACGCCAGGCATCCCATATCCAATCGCACGATCTGAAATGCGTTCACAAGCCACTTGTTTGTCATATGGCACGGAAATCGCGTACTTATTGTTTTCACACATGAAAATAACAGGCAGTTTATGCACAGCAGCGAAGTTAGCGCCTTCGTGAAAATCTCCTTGGTTTGATGAGCCTTCACCGAACGTGACAAAGCTGACAAAGTTTTTCTGCTCTAATCGTCCAGCAAGGGCAATTCCCACCGCGTGAGGAACCTGCGTTGTGACAGGTGAAGATCCGGTCACAATTCGATTTGCTTTTTGTCCAAAATGCCCCGGCATTTGTCTTCCGCCTGAGTTTGGATCGTCTTGTTTTGCGAAACCAGACATCATTAAATCTTTTGCTGTCATCCCAAAAGCAAGGACAACCCCCATATCACGATAGTAAGGTAAGACGTAATCTTCTTCTCTATTAAGGGCAAATGCAGCACCGACTTGCTGCGCTTCTTGCCCTTGACAAGAAATGACGAATGGAATTTTCCCTGAACGGTTTAAAAGCCACATCCGTTCATCGATTTTTCTTGCTAGAAGCATTGTTCTATATATATCAATTGCTTGTTCATCTGATAATCCTAATTCCTGATGACGCATGTTACTCATCATGTTTCCCTCCTTGATTAAAAATGGATCGCCTTCCCGTCAACAGCAAGGGCTGCCTCGCCAATCGCCTCTGATAAGGTCGGATGCGGGTGTATCGTCTGTCCCACTTCCCATGGGGTTGCATCAAGTACTTTGGCTAATCCAGCTTCAGATATCATATCTGTTACATGAGGACCAATCATATGAATTCCTAAAATATCATCTGTCTTTTGATCGGCAATGATTTTGACGAATCCATCAGACTCCCCGTACACAAGCGCTTTTCCAATCGCCATAAATGGGAATTTCCCTATTTTGACTTCAAAGCCCTGCTCTTTTGCCGCCTGTTCAGTGAGTCCAACACTAGCGGTTTCTGGGTGAGAGTAAACACATTTAGATACGAGCGTTTCATCGAGCGGCTTTGGATCTTTCCCAGCCATATGTTCAACAGCAATCATACCTTCGTGGGAAGCGACATGTGCCAGCTGAAGCCCGCCAATGACATCTCCTATTGCGTAAATATGCGATTCTTTCGTTTGATAATGTTCATTCACGACAATGCCTTGTTTTTCGGTTTGGATGTCCGTGTTTTCAAGACCTATGCCCTCGATATTAGGTACTCTGCCGACTGAAAGAAGGAGTTTTTCCGCTTCAAACGTCTGAATGTCTCCATCCTTTTCCGCTTGAATTGTCACGAGATTTTCCTGCTTTTCTACGCTCTCTGGCAGTACCTTCGCATTTGTAACAAAGGTGATGCCTTTTTTAGATAATAGATTTTCCATTTCTTTAGAAATGTCATGATCCTCTGTTGGCAAAATGCGGTCTGCAAACTCAATCACAGTGACGTTCACACCAAAATCATTGAGCATAGACGCCCACTCGATTCCGATCACTCCACCTCCGACAATGAGCATCGACTGCGGAAGCTCTGGCAGTTCAAGTGCATCATCTGATGTGAGGATGTGAGTTCCATCTGCTTCAAGCCCTGGCAGCACCCGCGGTCTTGATCCTGTTGCAATAATGACCTGCTTTGGAATGAGCATTTCATTTTCCTCTCCATTTGCCATTTCTACGGAGATCGTTCCTGGCATTGGCGAAAAGATAGATGGGCCAAGAATACGGCCAATTCCTTCATATACATCAATTTTCCCTTGTTTCATTAAGTGTTTGACGCCGCCTGCTAGTTTTTCGACAATCTCTGTTTTTCTTTTCTGCACACTCGCAAATTGCAAGGCAATGCCGCCTGCCTCAACACCAAAATCAGCTGCGCGTTTGACGGTTTGATATACTTCTGCACTTCTGAGCAGCGCTTTAGACGGAATGCAGCCTTTATGAAGACATGTTCCGCCGAGCTTTTCTTTTTCTACAACTGCTGTTTTCAATCCAAGCTGTGAGGCACGGATGGCTGCTACATAGCCGCCTGTGCCTCCACCAAGAATGACGAGGTCATATTCAGTTGCCATGACTTGTCACTCCTTTCTTTTCCTGTTGATCATTTGGGTATTCTTTCGGTGATTCTTCTTCTTTTAAAATACGAAGCGCACCTTCCGCTAACGATTGCAGCTCATTTTCACCTGGATACACGACAACATCTGAAATCCAGTCAATATAGCCGCGAATACTTGATGTAATTTGTTTGCTGTACGCAAGTCCGCCTGTTAATACAATGACGTCAACTGCTCCTTTTAAAACAGTGCTAGCCGCACCAATTTCCTTGGCAATCTGATAGCACATTGCTTCATAAATGAGCGCCGCACGCTCATCACCTGCTTCAATCATGCGTTCCACTTTTACAGCGTCTGTCGTGCCAAGATAGCCCGCTAGCCCGCCTTCACCAATAATGCGTTTGAGCATTTCCTCTTGGGTATACTCACCCGAAAAACAAAGATTTACAAGATCACCTGTCGGCAAGGTTCCCGCACGCTCAGGACTGAAAGGACCTTCGCCATGCAGACCGTTATTGACATCGATGACTTTCCCTTTTTCATGAACACCAATGGTGATACCGCCGCCCATATGAGTAATAATCATGTTTAAATCTTCGTAACTTTTTCCAAAAGAAGCCGCTGTTTTTCTTGCGACCGCTTTTTGATTTAATGCATGAAAGATGCTTTTTCTTTCGATCGTTGGCAGCCCTGAAATACGAGCAATTGGCTTTAGTTCATCCACCACAACTGGATCGACAATAAAAGCTGGGATATTCAGGCCAAGTGCAATTTCTCTCGCGATGATTCCGCCGAGATTGGATGCGTGCTGGCCGGCATATCCTTCTTTTAGATCTTTCACCATTTGCTCATTGACTTCATATGTGCCTCCTTCAATCGGACGAAGGAGACCGCCGCGCGCGCAAACTGCATCAAACTTTGAGATATTCATCCCCTGTTCATGCAGTGTTTTCAAAATGGTTTCTTTGCGGAAAGAAAATTGATCAATGATATGAGGAAACGACTTTAATTCCTCATCTGTATGTCTAAGTGTCGTTTCAAAAATAGAACGTTCATTATGAAACACACCAATTTTTGTTGAAGTAGAGCCAGGATTAATCGTGAGAATACGCCATTCTTTTGTCAGCAAAAACAAAACCTCCGTTTCAACTCATTCTTCCAATTAGCGACGACTTAAAATATGTTGACCATTTTGCAAGAATTGACTTCTTGATTTGCGCATTCTTTCAATTCGCTCTTCAGCCAATCGGTCTGCCGCTTTATAAGTTGGAATGGCATCACGGTTTGAAATTTCAATCACACGTTCAATATTTTGATAAATGCCTTCGACTTTTTTCATCGCACGATCTGCATTATAGCCATAAAGCTCATCAGCCACGTTAATCACACCGCCTGCATTAATCACATAGTCAGGAGCATATACAATCCCCATTTCATGGATAAGGTCTCCGTGATGCGTTTCTCTTAGCTGGTTATTTGCAGCACCTGCAATCACTTTTGCTTTTAACTTAGGAATGGTTACATCGTTAATGGTTGCACCAAGTGCGCACGGTGCATAAATATCACATGCTTGATCATAAATATCGTCAGGATCGACTGCTTTTGCGCCGAAGTCTTCAACAGCTCGCTTGACAGATTCTTTGTTGATATCTGTGACAATAAGCTGTGCGCCTTCTTCGTGCAGATGTTTACACAGATTGTAGGCCACATTTCCAACACCTTGGACAGCAATTGTTTTTCCTTCTAATGAATCTGTACCGAAAGCAGCTTTGGCAGCGGCTTTCATCCCTTTATATACACCGTAAGCAGTGACTGGAGACGGATTTCCGGATGAACCAAATGCAGGAGAGATCCCTGTGACAAAATCGGTTTCTTCATGAATGAGGTCCATGTCTTCTACCGTTGTACCGACATCTTCCGCTGTAATATAGCGGCCATTCAGCCCTTGAATGTAACGTCCAAAGGCACGGAACATTTCTTCGTTTTTGTCTTTTCTCGGGTCACCGATGATCACTGTTTTTCCGCCGCCAAGATTAAGTCCTGCTGCCGCGTTTTTATAAGTCATTCCTCTTGCTAGACGCAGTGCATCCTCAATAGCTGCTTCTTCGTTTTCATACGTCCACATTCTCGTTCCGCCTAGTGCAGGTCCAAGTGTTGTATCATGAATCGCAATAATCGCTTTTAAGCCAGACTGCTCATCCTGACAAAATACAAGCTGTTCATAATCGTATCGTTCCATATATTTAAAAAGTTCCATTGTGTTATTCCTCCTATTACTTCCGCTTAATTTGATGTACAGATGGCAAGCGCAATTGAATAAAGCTTACTTTCAGCTGAATCAGACCGGCTTGTTAAAGCAATCGGCGCCTTGGCTCCTGCCACCACAGCTCCCACCTTCGCATGTGCAAAGTAGATGAGAGATTTATAAAGAATGTTTCCTGCCTCAATTGTTGGCACAAGCAAAATATCTGCATGGCCGGCTACATCACTCGTAATATTTTTATGAGAAGCTGCCGTTTGAGAGATGGCATTATCTAAAGCAAGAGGCCCATCAATCAGGCATCCAGAAATTTGCCCCCGCCGATTCATTTGCGCAAGACTTGCCGCAGTTAAAGTTGAATCCATTGCCGGATTCACGACCTCGACCGCAGAGAGCACTGCAACCTTTGGCATGTCGTTTCCTACAGCTTGTGCTACTTGAACAGAATTGATCGTAATCTCTTTCAGCATATTTAAATCGGGCGCGATGTTCATCGCAGAATCCGTGACATAAATAAAGCGGTCAAAGCCCGGTACTTCGAATGCTGCGACATGTGATAGGACACTTGCTGTCCTGAGCCCATATTCTTTATTCAGTACCGCTTTTAAAAGAACGGCTGTCGGGACATGCCCCTTCATCAAAATATCTGCATGCTTCTCGCTCACTGCCTGCACGGCTATTTTGGCAGATTCTTCGGGAGAATCTGAATGAATAATATCTATCCAGTCCTCATCGATTTCATGCTGTTTCACTAGCTCCTTCAGGTTGCGTTTGTTCCCAACCAGGAGAAAGCGAGCGACCTTTCGCTTAATTGCCATCTTGATGGCATGAAGCACTTCTTCGTCTTCTGCATGAGCCACAGCCGCCGTTTTATTCTGCAGCTGGGCGGCTTTCATAATCAGATCGTCAAGCTTCATATATGCCCACCTTTCCTTGTGCTCGGTTCATGTTTTATATGCAAGTTCCGTGCCAGTTTGAAATGCAGTAAAATGAGGCAGTTTGCATGACATTCGTGCAACCTTTTGCAGTTTACATGCATTTTATTGCATGCTATCTTTTGCAAGTTGATATTTATCCATTTTATAGTAAAGGTTCCGTATGCTGATCCCTAACGTTTTCGCTGTTTTCGTGCGATTGAATTGATGCTTTTCAAGGGTTTGTTTAATCAGCTGCGCTTCAAATGCCTCAACAGCATCCGAAAGCGTCTCTCCCTCAAATTGACTGACAGCCAGTTCCTGGTGCTCTTTTTCTTCCTGATCTTCAGACTCCATGAAAGAAATATGCCCCTCATCAATCCATTCTTCTTGTGGGTTTAAAAAGATCATGGCTCGTCCAAGTACATTTTCAAGCTCTCTTACGTTTCCAGGCCACTTATATGATCGCAGTCTATGAAGCGCCTGTTCTGTTAACCCGCGCACGTTCCGTCCATAGTCTAAATTGATCTTTTGGATGAGACGTTTGCTTAACGAATCAATATCCTCAAGGCGCTGCCTTAGCGGCGGGATAGAGATCGGGTATCTGTTCATGCGATAATATAAGTCCTCTCTGAACTTTCCTTCCGCCATCGCTTTTTCAATATTGACATTTGTCGCCGTGATGACACGAACATCGACTGGTATGGCCTTTGTTCCGCCTACTCTTACAATTTCTTTCTCCTGCATGACGCGCAGCAGCTTCGCCTGTGTACTTGGCGTCATCTCACCAATTTCATCTAAAAAAATGCTGCCTTGATTCGCCTCTTCAAACAGTCCTTTTTTCCCGCCGCGCCTTGCACCAGAGAACGCTCCTTCTTCATAGCCAAAAAGCTCTGACTCTAAAAGGGTCTCAGATAAGGCTGCACAGTTGACCCGTACAAAGCGATTATATTTTCGGTCACTTTCATTGTGAATGGCGTGCGCAAACAGCTCTTTTCCAGTACCTGATTCTCCCCGGAGTAAAATGGTGGCTGGCGTTTTTGCGCCTAGCTTTGCCTGCTCAAGTGCCACAAGCATTTGCTCACTTTCTCCAATGATGTCTTCAAATGTGTACTTTGCTTCAAGTGTCCGGATAAGCTGCCTTGCTTTATTTAATTCATTCGTGAGTGATTGAATTTCTGATACGTCATGAATGACGCCGACACTGCCTTTTAAGATGCCATCAACGATGACTGGCGCTACGTTGACGATCACATCTTTTTTATTCGGCCCGACTTTCATTCTGACGCCTCGAACCGGTCTTCTTGTTTCAAGCACCTTCAAATGCATGCTTTCTCCTTCAGAAATATCTGCACCCGCTGGTTTCCCCACAACTTCTTTATCTGTTAATCCAGTCATTTTCGTATAAGCTCGGTTGATCAAGATCCCTTTTCCCTGCTCATCAACAACCGATATGGCTTCATCCGACGATTGAATGATCGCCTCCAGCATGGTTCGCACTTCTTTAAGGTTGGTTACTTCCTCCGCAAGCTCAACGGCATCTGTAATATCTTTAAAGATCGATAAAGCACCTAGCATTCTCCCCGCGTCATCAATAATTGGCAAACGCGTTGTGACAATTTGTATTTGCTGGTTCAGAAATTGTTTTTGATTAAATTCTGGCTCTCTCGATCTTAAAATGTCGGGAAGTTTTGTGTTTGGGATCACTTCTCGTATGTCGCGGCCAATCGCATCTTTTTGCGAACATCCAACCATTTTGGCCGCTGATCGATTAAACAGGACGACTTCTTCGTCCATGTTTATAAAAATCATCCCATCGTTCGTTGCATTAAAAATGCGGTCATGCTTATAGGTTTGTTCCTTTAATATTTGAATTAGCTGTTGTTTTTCTGACATTAATTCTGATATGACGTAAGCCATTGAACTTGGAACAATGACAGCATGCTCCGGCTTTTCTTCCATCAGCTCTTTCAGCACTGCTGAACTGCCCGTTGTTTCAATGATGATATCAATGTCATCTTTTATGTATTCTTTCCAATCCGTTGTCGTATCAATTCCATTCTTTTTCGCTTCTGCCATCCCCGGTGCCTCAAGATCAAGGTCGGCGATCGCAATGATTTGAATCATATTTGTTTTCAGCAATGTTTCTAGCAATGCTGATCCACCCTGTCCCGCACCGACAATCAAGACTCTCTGCATCCCGTTACCCCTTTATATGAAAAAATTTGCACACCATATTTTTCCGTTGCAAAAAATTGCACAACTCTTATATTACCACGTTTTCCTTTCTTGACAAAATATTTTTTGAATTAGACAATGGAAGTAAATGACGTTTAAGGGGACATTTGATGGGGAGAATACTTGCACTAGTGATTATTTTAATACCTGGCGCGCTTGCTGCAATTGGGATTAAGCTGCTGCGTGACACTGTTTTCGGCATCATCATTGCACCATTTCCATTTTTATGGCTGCAAGGAATTGCAGGGTTGTTATTTTTAGGGGGAGGTCTTTATGTAGTGGCTGGCTTTATTTTATATAGAGACCGTAAACAAAATAAAGTGACTGCTCGCTTTAAGCAGAGATAAAACGTGAAAAAAAGACCCGCTGATAGCAGGTCTTTATTTCATTTCTTCTCTTATTTTCACGGCCCGGTCAGGAAAATCAGTGAAAATGCCATCAACACCTAAGGAAAACATGTTTTTCATTTGCTTTTCACTGTTTACTGTAAACGGCCTGATCACTTGCTGAGATGCATGGAGAGCTGACACAACCTCTTTGGTCACGCCTGCACCCTTAATATTTGGATGATAGCCTCTTGCTGGTACTGTTTTTATATACATCTCCGGCTGATGAATCACATCCATTGTGAGAACAGCAAGTTCAACATGCGGCATCAGTTTGTGAAAAAGAGCTAAACTGCCGTGATGAAACGATGAAACAAGTACACGGTCTTCTATTTGAAAATGCTCGATTTGCTTTTTTACTTTCTCCTCGATACCTGGATATCGATAAATGGAGTTTTTCAGTTCAATATTAATGATCAATGATGATTGCTGCGTCACTAGCTCTAATACTTCCTCTAAAAGAGGAATGGATACAGCACCGGTTTCTTCATAAAAAGAATGACTCGCATCTCCCGCTTTTAATTCTTCATATGTATGGTCTTTCACTAAACCTTTCATATTCGTTGTCCTGTTCAGTTTCTCATCGTGAATGACAGCAAGTCTGCCGTCTTTCGTCAGCTGAACATCCAGCTCAATTCCGTCAGCTCCCGAATGGAGTGCATGTTCGAAGGCTATCATGGTGTTTTCAGGATAAATGCCTTTAAAGCCTCTGTGTGCAAAAATTTTCGTCATAGGTCACCTCTAAATATGATGCTTCCTTTCATTATGACGTGTCTTTTTTCGTTTTTCCAGTTTTGAGCACATAAAAAAAACCTCTTCTGATTCGCATGAAGAGGTTGACAGATAAATTCGATCACGTAATCGCTCTGATGGCTTGCTCTGTCGTCTCTGCGTCAAGAGCAAAAAGGGAAGAAACAACTGCGACTGCTGTAACAACGGTTACACCTAACAACAACTTTTTCATAAGATAACCTCCACTTTCTTTTGAAGTATTTGTGCATCGAATTTCTTTTCAAGAAAACGAATGGCATTTTGATAATCATTTCGTTCCTTGAAGTATTTCGATATTTGTTCAGACAAATCCTCAAGCTCCACATATAATCTATTTTTTTCTATGTAGTCTAATTTTTCAGAGAATACGTCTGCTGCCCCACTATTCTCGCACATCAAATCCAAAATTTCAAATTTTACTATATATTCATTATTTTGGATATCGCAGCTATACAAAATACCCTCTTTAATATATTCCCTCGCCTCTTGATCTCCTAGATGCACTAAGGCGTTTGCCAGAACATATAAAGATTGGATGTAATAATGACTATTGTCACGGTGAATTTGAATGCCCATTCCTTTTTTTGCATAATGTGCGCTTTTTTCATAATCATGCTTTGCATAATAAAGAACAGCTAAATTGTGATAGCATTTCCCAATCAGCACTTCATTGTTAATGCGCTTACTTTTCTCAAGTGCTTCTTGATACTTCTCCTCTGCTTCATCGAATTGGAACAAATCAATACAATTACTTGCATGTAAAATCAAGCTGTCAATTGCCTGCGCTGTATACTCTTCATGTGCTTTGAATGTATCGATGGCTTTTTTAATATGATTAATGGATATGAAGTTTTGTTTCAGTTCGTAATAAATTGAAGCAACCTTATGGTGAAAAGTTCCTACTTCAAGGTCTTCATTCACACGTTTTAGCCGCTGTTCTGCAATTTTGTAAAAACTAATAGCTTCATCATACTTTTTCACATATGCAGCATATTGGCCTTTGTAAAAGTAAAAATAAAAATTAATAATGTCATCTGCCTTCTCATCGAGCGTTCCGACACTTTTCATAATTTGATTGGCTTTTTCAATATTTCCAAGTAACATTTCATGTCTGCCGTCAACAAGCTGATAATAAAGGAGAACTTCACGGTCTTCATCTGTATTTTTTAGCAAATTCTGAATTTTCTCTTTATAGATAGCAGATTTTTCTAAGTCATTCTGAGAAATGACCCTCGTCCACTTGCTAATTTCGTTCGCTACCTCAGCAGAGTGGATTTTCAGCTTTCCCATAACCTCACCCTCTTCTTTTCATTATTATAGCATAGTAAAAGAATGTGAAAATTATTAAATTCGACAATGGGAATATTCAGTTCAAATGGCACAATCTCTAAGAAGCCAGTGACTTTAAAACGCCAATCAATCAGGTCAATAGAAATAGAACTTTCGATCTCGTTTGCTTTAATTACCATTTCCATAAGACCTTTTCCTCTCATCCTTTTTCTTACGAATGAGCGTTTTCTTCTTCTATTTTGAAGACTTCATGATCGATTGGCGCAGCTGATTACCACTACTTTATGTCTTTTTTATTTTTTTCATGCTTTATTTTTCATTTTATTCTGAAAATAAAGCAGCCCGTTTGTCCAATTTAAACATTAAGATGATTTTATCAACCTAACCAATTTTTGACAACATGTTTCAAAATAAAAAAACGTCTCAATGAAGAAACGTTTTTTCATGAAAAATAAACTAGCTAGCTCTATGCTCTAATCGCAAACGATCAGCTACCATGGCAATAAATTCTGAATTGGTTGGTTTCGCTTTTGACATGCTGACAGTATAACCAAAGAGTGAGGAAATGGAATCAATGTTCCCTCTGCTCCAAGCGACTTCAATGGCATGACGAATCGCCCGTTCCACCCTGCTGGCGGTCGTGTTAAATTTCTTTGCAATGTCTGGGTACAACACTTTAGTAATGCTTCCGAGAAGCTCAATGTCATTGTACACCATAGAAATCGCTTCTCTTAAGTATAAATACCCTTTAATATGAGCGGGCACGCCAATCTCATGAATAATGGTCGTAATGCTCGCATCTAAGTTTTTACGTTTCGGTTCAGGTTTGTTGCGAAGAACACTGTTTTGGATTGATGAAGAGCGATGGGTAACTTGTGTGCCGTTTCCACTGACTTGACGAATATGACCTACTAGGTTTTCCATATCAAATGGCTTTAAAATGAAATAAGATGCGCCCAAATCAACTGCTTTTTTCGTGACATCTTCTTGTCCAAAGGCCGTTAGCATAATCACACTTGGCTGTTTTGTCATTTCATTGTTTTCACGGAGGCGTTCTAGTACAGCAAGACCGTCTAAATGAGGCATAATAATATCTAAGAGGAGAACGTCGGGCTCTTTATCTTTAAATAATGTCAGGCATTCCTGACCATTATACGCCACGCCAAGTACTTCCATATCTTCCTGTCCCTCAATGTACTCTGTCAAAAGGCCAACAAGCTCTCGATTGTCATCAGCTACACACACTTTAATTTTCTCCACGTTCTTTCCTCCCCAATGTCGATTCCTTTAGTCTTTTGCATTTCTCTTCTGAGTGTTCAATTCGACAAAACCATGCTATCCCCTTTAAAAAACTTTAATTTTCCGAATAATAGAGCATTATCTAGCTTTTTCTATGTTTTTCTTAAAGAATCGACGATTATTGCAATTTGACAACATGCTTTTTTCCATTTTGTCGAAAAATCTCTTTTTCCTTATTTTATAACATGATGGAAGAGAAAGAAAGGGTAGAAAAAAACTGCCGGAAGATTCGCGGCAGTTAAATGATCAACTTGCTTTTTTGTTTTTTTGATAAAGGTCGATTCCTGCTTCGGACAGCATCCATTCAATGTGTACGCCGTACCCGCTAGTCGGATCATTGACGAATACGTGTGTGACAGCTCCAATGACTTTGCCATTTTGAATGATGGGGCTTCCGCTCATTCCTTGGACGATTCCGCCCGTTTTACTTAAGAGCCGCTCATCTGTTACCTTCAATACCATTCCTTTAGTTGCTGGGAATTTCTGCGGTGTTGTGCTGACGATTTTAATATCAAACTTCTCCACTTTATCATGATCCACAACGGTTAAAATTTCTGCTGGGCCTTCTTTTACTTCATTTGATAAAGCGACTGGAAGTGGTTTATCTGCTACATGATTTTCAAGCTTTTCGGTTAACGTACCAAAGATACCAAAAGGACTGTTGCGAGAGATATCTCCTATTGTTTTTCTTTCGGAAGAAAATCTCGCCAATTTTTCTCCAGGATTGCCTCCTGTGCCTTTTTCAATCGATGTCACGGTTGATCTAACAATTTCACCATTGTCGACAACAATTGGTTTTTTTGTATCCATGTCAGAAATCACATGCCCAAGGGCACCATATTTTTTAGATGAAGGTTCAAAAAAGGTCATCGTGCCGATTCCTGCTGCAGAATCACGAATGTAAAGACCAATTCGATAGATGCCTTCACTTGCATCTTTTGCGGGTGTTAATGTTGTTTGAAAGGTTTTATGATCTCTCTTTATGAGCAAACGAAGCGTTTCACCCGTTTTCCCTGCTTTCTGAATAAATGGGGTGAGGTCATTCATTTTTTCCATTTTTTGACCATTGATTTCAATGATCATATCCCCTGATTGAATGCCTGCGGCTTCACCTGGTGATTTTTTGCCGTCTGCTGTTGTGATTTGATGAAAACCTACAACGAGAACTCCTACAGAGTGGAGCTTGACGCCAATGGATTGTCCTCCAGGAACGACTTTTAATTCAGGGAGAACATCAACTTTTGTTTTCTTAATAGGAAATCCTTTAAAATCATAAACAATTTCGGCTTTTCCCGCCTTTTGTCCTGTAATATCCAGCTGATTCTCTTTCTCTGAAAGGCTAAAGGCTGGCGAAGAAGCATTGGCTGACGCTTCAATCGATGTGTCAATTGAGTGCTTCTGTTTTTCAAATACAGCAACATTTGTTGGAATGCTGATGTATTCCTTCACTATGCTCATAAACCCTGTACTTATTAAAGAAACAAGGAGAATCACACCAATGGCTTTTCTCATATTTTCGGGCATTCATTTTTCACTCTCCTCGCTCCTTACCCACACCAGAACACTCATGTTTTGGCTACATCTTTACTTTTGCCTTCTTCGAGAGGATTTATAACCGGCAGCTTTAGAAAATGATTGGATAAATTGATAAAAGAAAAAGACGATTTTATGGGTATATACGCCGTCTTTTACACAACATAAAAAAAGGCAGCTGATGATTCAGCTACCCTGTTGTTTTGACATCATTTGCTTGGTGCAATAGTTCTTTTGCGTGCTGTTTTGTCAGCTCTGTGACTTCCACACCGGCAATCATCCGGCCAATTTCACTCACTTTTTCTTCATGACTTAATGGTTTGACACTCGTCAGTGTTCTGCCCGCTTTTGAGCGTTTCGAAATGAAGAGATGTGTGTCAGCCATTGCGGCTACTTGAGGCAGATGTGTAATGCAGAGCACTTGTGATCCAGATGCTACTTTGTAAATTTTTTCAGCAATGGCTTGTGCGACTCTGCCGCTGACGCCTGTATCAACTTCATCGAAGATAATGGATGCGACGTCTTGTTTGGCTGAGAAAATACTCTTCACAGCGAGCATGACACGTGAAATTTCTCCACCTGAGGCTACTTTCGATAAAGATTTCATCGGTTCGCCTGTATTTGTAGAAATGACAAATTGCGCTTGGTCGATTCCATTTTTCCCGAGCTGGACAGGTTTTCCGTCTAATAGCGGACAATCGGTGCTTCCAAAAGGCGCATATCGAATAGAAAAAGCTGTATCAAATGATGACTTCTCCATATACAAATCCTTGAGCTCCGTTTGAATTTGCTTCGCTAGCTTTTTGGCCCATTTTTTACGCAGCTCCGAAACGTTAAGTGCTTCCAGCAGGGCATCACGGCTCATCGCATCCAGTTTATTCTTGAGCGTCTGCAGATGGCTGTCTCGATTTTGAATTTGATCGATTTCTTCTTCAATCTTCGCCGCATACTCCAAAATTTCCTCAACGGTTGTGCCGTATTTTCGTTTTAACTGCTTCATTTCATTCAGCCTGGATTCAATAAAATCAAGACGAGCCGGATCGAATTCTAATTGATCCAGCATGCTTCGCATTTGGAAAGTTGAATCCTCTAATAAGTAGTAGGAATTCGATACTTGTTCAGATAGCTTTTTCAAATCATCATTGATCTCAGACACTTGCTCAAGCTCGCTTGAGGACATGCCAACCCAATCTAGTCCTCCTTGCTCATTACGCAAGGCGTTATACGCGTTTTGAAGTGAGGAATAGATTTTTTCGTAGTTGCTGATTTGATGACGCTCTTCCTGAAGCCGCTCATCTTCTCCCGGCTCTAACTGCGCTGCCTCAATCTCCTCTAGCTGAAATTGCAGTAAATCTAAGCGGTGCACCATTTCCTGCTCATTCTCGGACAGCTGTCTTAGCTTTTGAGCCGTTTTCATATATTGATCATATGCTTCTTGATACTGCAAGAGAGCCGGTGCAATTTCTTCTGCTCCAAATTGATCGAGCAAATGCAGATGATTTTCATCTTCCATAAGCAGCTGGTTATCGTGCTGACCATGTATATCAAGCAAAAGCCGTCCTACTTCACGTAAAAGTGAGATGGTGACAAGCTTTCCATTAATCCGGCAAATGCTTTTCCCGCTGTTGTTAATATCACGGCGGAGGATCATCATTTCATCTGATGCGTCAATTCCCTGCTCTTCGCATAGAGCAAATACAGGATGATCGGCTGGTACAAGAAAAAGCCCTTCCAGCTCTGCTTTTTTTTCACCGTAGCGGACAAATTCAGAGGACCCTCTTCCTCCCACGAGAAGTGAGACAGCATCAATCATGATGGATTTTCCGGCACCTGTTTCCCCTGTTAGGACTGTGAGTCCTTTTTCAAATGAAACCGTTAACTCTTCAATGATTGCAAAGTTTTTAATGGTTAGTTCTGCTAACACTCATTTGACACCTCTTTTAGTAAACCTGATTCTTTATAGAAGCTCTAAAATTTTGCTCGAAACTGTCTCTGTATCATCTGGAGTGCGGCAAATGATTAAAATGGTATCATCTCCGCAAATCGTTCCCATAATTTCTTCCCAATCTAAATTGTCCATTAAAGCACCAATCGCCTGAGCATTACCCGGCATTGTTTTCAGAACAATTAAATGACTGGCAGCATCCATTTTGATAAATGCATCCATTAGGGATCGCTTCAGCTTTGACAGCGGGTTAAACCGCTGATCCGCAGGAAGACTGTATTTATATGTTCCATTGTTCGTCGGAACTTTCACTAAATGTAATTCTTTAATATCTCTAGAAACGGTCGCTTGTGTGATGTTATATCCATCGGCTTTCAAAATATCGACCAATTCATCTTGTGTTTCAATTTCTTGGCTTGCAATGATTTCTCTAATTTTAATATGCCTTTGACCTTTATTCATATTTGACCCCCCTAGGCGTTTTATTCTCAGTTTGTCTTTACGTTCTATGTTATATGATGCACACTTCAAAAAACAAGCATTACGTGAGATCCAGCCGATTCTCGTCTTTTGACCATGTAAAAAGGAATAATAGCGAGCTATTATTCCTTTTGTATCAATCATCTCATGTGTCAGCCGGCTCAGGGCTGTTTTTCTTTTCTTTCAATACAGAATGGGCTTCGTTCACGACCTTCTCAAGTTCTGAAGCAGGAAGTGCCGCATTTTCTTCTTGATCAGGATGAAGCACTAAATGAAGCAGAAATTCAATATTTCCGTCTCCACCAGTGATAGGCGAAAATGAAACATCCTTTACATCATAGCCTTCTTTAGCAGCAAATTGATTCATTTCTTCTAGTACACCGAGGTGGACAGACGGCTCGCGCACGATGCCTTTTTTCCCAACAAGCTCTCTGCCCGCTTCAAATTGAGGCTTGACAAGTGCAATACAGTCACCACCCGGAACAAGAATATGCTTTAAAGCTGGCAGAATGAGTTTAAGTGAAATAAAAGATACATCAATTGAAGCCACTTCTGGCAATCCTTCAGTAAAATCAGCTGGGACGGAATGGCGGAAATTGGTGCGCTCCATGACGATCACCCTGTCATCCTGCCTTAATTTCCACGCGAGCTGATTGTAGCCAACGTCTACAGCATATGATTTGACCGCTCCATTTTGAAGAGCACAATCCGTAAATCCGCCTGTAGATGAGCCAATATCAATCAACAATTTCCCTTCAACTGTCAGGTCAAATTCTTTGAGCGCTTTTTCGAGCTTTAACCCGCCTCGGCTTACGTATTTGAGAGGATTCCCCTTCACTGTGAGCGGAGTATCACGAGCAATTTTCTCTCCTGGTTTATCCAAACGGTTTTCATTTGAGTAAACGATTCCTGCCATGATGGCACGCTTTGCTTTCTCTCTTGTTTCCATTAGTCCTTGTTCGACTAATAAAACGTCAAGTCGTTCTTTCTTTGATGTCATGATCCAATTCCTTTTCTTGGTGCTGCGGGAAGCAGGCTACGTAAAGTCTCAGCAACCTGTGCTTTCGTCAGACCAATTTCTTCAAGCAGGGCATCAACACTTCCATGCTCAATAAATTGATCTGGGATACCCATCCGTTCTACTTTGATATGTGATGCTTTCTTGTCGTGTACATATTCTAATACACTGCTTCCAAATCCGCCTTGGAGCACAGCTTCTTCAATCGTTAAAATCGGAATCCCTTCAGAAAGAATGTCATTTAGCATCGCTTCATCAAGCGGCTTTATAAACCGGGCGTTGACAACACGAATTGATTTTCCTTCTTTTTGAAGTTCCTCAGCTGCTTGCAACGCCATTTTAATCGTCGTACCGAATGTTAAGATGACGGCATCCTTCCCTGGACGAAGAACCTCCCAAGACCCAATCGGAATGGTTTTCAGCTGTTCATCCATTTTCACGCCAAGACCATTTCCGCGCGGGAAACGCATGGCAATAGGACCTTCATCATACTGAATGGCTGTATTGACCATGTGCTGACCTTCATTTTCATCCTTCGGCATCATGAGCACCATATTCGGCATATGACGCATGAAGGCAATATCAAACACACCTTGATGCGTTTCTCCATCTGCACCGACAAGACCCGCACGGTCAATCCCGATAAATACATTGAGGTTCTGGCGGCAAATATCATGCAGCACTTGATCATAAGCTCTTTGCAGGAACGTTGAATAGATCGCTAAAAATGGCTTCATATCCTGCGTCGCAAGCCCAGCTGCCATTGTAGCTGCATGCTGCTCAGCAATTCCTACATCAAACATTCGCTCTGGAAATTCCTTTGCAAAGCCTTCAAGTTTTGAGCCAACAGGCATCGCAGGTGTGATGGCCACAATTCGCTCATCTTTACGCGCAAGCTTTCTGACTGTTTCACTGACAAGACCACTCCATGACGGGGCAGCTGCTGCTGGTTTTACAAAGTCACCTGTATCAATTTTGTATGGACCTGTACCATGCCAAGTCCCAATTTTATCGGATTCTGCCGGCTGATAGCCTTTTCCTTTTTTCGTGATGACATGCAGCAGGACAGGACCTTTTGTTTTCTTTGCATATTCAAGGTTTTCAAAAAGATCTTCATAAGAATGTCCATCGACAGGACCTAAGTAAGTGAATCCCATTTCCTCAAAGAACATACCAGACACAAGTAAATACTTGAGGCTGTCTTTAATACGCTCTGCTGTGGCAGCAACCTTTCCACCTACAGCTGGGATCCGCTTGAATAAATATTCGAGCTCGTCCTTTACCCATTGGTATTTGCCTGCTGTGCGCAGTCTGCCAAGCATTGTGTGAATCGCACCGACGTTTGGTGCAATACTCATTTCATTATCGTTTAAGATGACGATCATATCTTTCTTTTCATCACCGATATGATTCAGAGCTTCCAGCGCCATACCTCCGGTTAATGCACCATCTCCGATAATTGGCAGGATATATTCATCTGTTCCTTTAATATCACGCGCCGCCGCCATACCCATCGCGCCAGATAATGACGTTGAGCTGTGACCTGTTTCCCATACATCATGCTCGCTTTCGTTTCGTTTAGGAAATCCGCAAAGTCCTTTATATTGACGAAGTGTATCAAACTCCGCCCCTCTCCCAGTTAACAGCTTGTGAACATAAGACTGATGTCCAACATCCCAAAGGAATTTGTCTTTCGGGCTGTCAAATACTTTATGAAGGGCAACCGTAAGTTCAACGACACCCAGATTCGGACCGATATGCCCGCCAGAGTTAGCCAAGGACTCAATTAAAAACATGCGAATGTCAGCACTAAGCTCCTCTAATTCTGCTATTGACATTCCTTTTAGAAACGTTGGATTTTTTATTGATAAAAGATCCAATCAGGATCAACTCGCTTTCAACAAAATTTCTATCTACATATATAATGCCTTATTCCTATGAAAACCAAGCGGGAATAAGAGTTGTCTCATCATGATAAACTGTTTACAGTTTACCACAATTGCTCGAAGACCCTCAAATCTAGGCTGTTTTTAATGATCTCTTGAGGCGATCAGATCACATAACTCATGCAGCAATTGCTGCTCTAATTCAAGATTTGAGACAATTTCTTTTGCACGTGTGATATGCTCGTGCAGTTTTTCTTTTGCTCCTGAAAGCGTTAATAAAGAAGGATATGTCGACTTTTCATTCGCTGTATCAGAGCCGACCCGTTTTCCTATTTTTTCTTCGCTTCCTTCGAGATCTAAAATGTCATCACGGATTTGAAAAGCAATACCGATATGATAGCTGAATTCTCTTAGTTTTTCGATTTCGTCATCTGATGCACCTGCCAGCATGGCACCTGCTGTGACGCTGAATGTGAGAAGCTTTCCTGTTTTCCGGGCGTGAATGGATTCTAGTTCTGCAAGCGGGACTTGTTTTTGCTCTGCTTCCATGTCATCAAATTGACCGCCAACCATTCCTAACGCACCTGCTGACTTCACAAGTTCATCTACGATTTTGAGTTTTTGGTCAGGAGAGACACTGCTAGATAGCTGAGATGTAATCAGACGGAAGCTTTCTGTTAAAAGAGCATCGCCAGCGAGAACCGCTGTTGCTTCCCCGTATACTTTATGGTTGGTCGGCTTTCCTCTGCGAAGGTCATCATCGTCCATGCAAGGAAGGTCGTCGTGTATCAATGAATACGTATGAATCATCTCTACAGCACAGCCAACCGGTATGCCATCTTCTTCTTTTTTGCCGTAGGCATGTAATAAAGCAAGAACGAGAACAGGACGAAGTCTTTTCCCTCCAGCTTTAAGAGAGTAAAGCATCGAAGATTTTAGGTCTTCTGGAATCTTCAATTCCTGAACATATGTAAATAAATAATCTTCAATGGCCTGTTTTCGTGTTGTTAAAAAATCCTGCAAATTACTTGTCACCAGCATCTGCCTCCTTCACTGAGAAAGGAGCCAGCTCACCGTCCTCTTTTAAAATGAAATCCATCTGCTTTTCAACGTGCTGTAATTTTTCATGACAAAGCTTTGAAAGTGTCATGCCTTCTTGGAAATAATGAATGGCTTGCTCAAGTGGTACATCCCCTTCTTCGAGCTTCCCAACGATCTCCTCAAGACCTTTCATCGCTTCTTCAAATGTCATTTGTTCTTCTTTTTGTTTATTTGATTCTGTCATGATGATTGCCCCTCCTTCTCAATAACCTCACAAATCAGACGTCCATCCTTCATGGTGATAGCCAGCTGATCCTTCGTATCGACTTGGTTCACACTTTTAATCAGTTCATCGTCTTTATAGGCTAAACTGTAGCCTCTTTCCATCACTTGAAGTGGATTTAATGCATTTAGTTTACCAAGAACAGATTGGAACTGCGAATGAATTGTTTTCATTTGCACATTCATACTGCGGATGAGCTGTTCTGTTTCATTGGCATGGCGTTTTTTCGCTTGAAGCAGCTGCTCTTTTGGATGAAGCGGCTTCAACCTGTATGTCTGGCGGTCTAGTTGACTGCGTTTTTGTTCAATTTGTCTCGTCAGCTGTTTTTGAAAACGGTCAAATACCAAATCGAATTGCTGCTCTTTTTGCTCCTGCAATCGTTTTGGAAAACGGAAAGCATAAGAGGATTGCAGCGCCACAAGACGGTCTTTCGCTTGTGATGTTCGATTCTTCACGGCCCTTGTCAGCCGAATGTCGATGGATTTGATTCGTTCTATTAAATCGGCTGTGCTTGGAACAGCGAGCTCGGCTGCTCCTGTTGGTGTGGGTGCTCTCATGTCTGCGGTGAAATCACTGATTGTAAAGTCCGTTTCGTGCCCCACTGCAGAAATGATTGGAATGTCTGATGCGAAGATTGCTCTTGCGACAGCTTCTTCATTAAAGGCCCAAAGTTCTTCGATCGAACCGCCTCCTCTTCCGACAATCAAGACATCACAGAGCTGTTTTCCATTTGCTTCCTTGATCCTCTCTACGATTGAACGAGTGGCATTTTCACCTTGGACAAGCGCCGGAAGCACAATGATTTTCGCCTGCTGATAGCGCCGGTTAATCGTTGTAATGACATCCCGGACAGCCGCTCCTGTTGGGGATGTAATGACACCAACAACCTCTGGATATTCAGGGATTGGTTTTTTATAGCGCGCATCAAATAAGCCTTCACTTGCCAGCTTTTTCTTCAGCTCTTCATAAGCGAGATGAAGAGCACCAACACCATCAGGCTGCATTTCTTTTGCATATAATTGATAGTTTCCGCTTGGTTCATATACTTGAATTCCGCCGCGTACAAACACTTTCATTCCGCTCTTTGGTGAAAAAGGCAGCTTTGCTGCGGAACGCTGGAACATGACAGCTTGCATGCGTGCGTTTTCGTCTTTTAAGGTGAAGTACACATGACCTCTTGAATGAATCTTCACATTGGATAACTCACCTTTGATCCAAATATCTTCTAAATGCGGATCAACATCAAATTTTCTTTTTATGTATTTTGTAAGGGCTGTGACCGTCACAAAGGCTTTTTCACTCATGACGTATTCCTCCTCTTCAAAAACGCACATTCATCCACCGGCAGCATGCAGGTGGATGAATGGATAAAGCTTATGCTAATGTACGTTTTGCTGATTTAACCGTATTGTGTGCAAGCATCGTAATCGTCATTGGACCGACTCCGCCAGGGACTGGTGTGATGTAAGAAGCTTTTTCTTTTGCTCCTTCAAAATCAACATCCCCAACAAGCTTCCCAGTATCCAAACGATTGACTCCTACATCGATGACAATTGCGCCTTCTTTGATTTGGTCAGCTTTAATAAAGTTTGCTCGACCGACGGCAACAACTAAAATGTCCGCTTTTAACGTGTGTTCTGAAATATTTGCCGTTCTTGAATGGCAGTAAGTAACCGTTGCGTTTTCATTTAACAGCAATTGTCCAACTGGTTTGCCGACAATATTGCTGCGCCCCACAACAACCACTTCTTTTCCAGAAAGATCGACACCCGTTTTGTTCAATAATTCAACAATACCTGCTGGTGTACAAGGAAGGAATGTATCTTCCCCAAGCAGCATTTTCCCGATATTTAATGGATGGAAACCATCTACATCTTTCTCAGGTGAAATACGTTCAATAACGGCTTTTTCAGAAATGTGTTTAGGCAGTGGAAGTTGAACAAGAATCCCGTGGAATTGATCGTTCGCATTGTACTGATCAATCAGCTGAAGCAATTCTTCTTCTGTTAAAGAAGCATCTAAATGATCAAGCTGGAAATGCATGCCCATTGCTTCTGCTGCTTTTTTCTTCCCGCGTACGTAAGAAAGTGAAGCCGGATCATCACCGATTAGAATAACGGCAAGACCAGGTGTGACTCCTTTTTGTTTTAGCTCTTCTACTTCTTTTGCTAATTGTTCACGCTTTTCTTTTGCTGTTTCTTTCCCATCGATGATTGTTGCTGTCATGTCGAATCCTCCTATTGCTGCTTTAGGTCGTTTTTAATGTTCGAAAGTACACCATTTACAAATTTCGGTGCTTTATCATCGCCGAATAATTTGGCAAGTTCAATCGCTTCATTCATTGAGACACTAACTGGGATGTCTTCTTGATACACCATCTCGTACACAGACAGCCTTAAAATGGCTCTGTCTACGTTTGCAATACGATCGAGTTTCCAATTCACTAGATGCTGTGAGATCATGTCATCAAGCTTGTCCTTTTGTTCAAGCACACCGAAAACCAGTTCCTCGAAAAAAGGATCTGATTCTTGTTCATCCAGCGCATGTGTAATGGCCTCTTTCGGATCAATATTGCTCACATCAATTTGAAATAATGTTTGTAACGCCTTTTCTCTTGCAGTTCTTCTTTTCATTATTTACTCCTTTAACCACTTTATCCGCTTGTCGTTAAGCCATACAGAGATCATAACATATTTTGACCGTGGTCGCACCAAGATCCATGCGAGCTGTGACGAAAAACGAATCAATCAACGCGTGACGTTATCAATATTCGGAAATCACCCAAAAATGGGCTTTAAAAAACCAAAGAGGCAATGCCTCCTTGGTTTCACTTGAACCCTTCTTTACATTTCTTGATCTACTTCAGCCTCAGGTGCTTTTGTATCAAATTGAATGCCAACGACATGAATGTTAATTTCATTAATCGTTAAGGCAGTCATGTTTAAAAGGGTTTGACGGATATTTTCTTGTACAGCAGTGGATACCTTTGGAATGGATAGGCCAAATTCAACCACACAATACACATCGATTGTAATGCCTTCATCAGAGACATCTACTTTTACACCTTTACGGTGATTTTTCTTACCAAAGCGTTCTGCTACATCAGCAGCGAAATTGCCGCGCATTTCGGCAATGCCTTCGACTTCTGAAGCGGCGATCCCAGCAATGACTTCAATCACTTCTGGTGCAATTTGCACTTTTCCCAATTGATCTTCATCAAGGTTCATTTCAAGCAAATTGTTTTCTGACACGATCATTCACCTCCGAAAGCTGTGATTATTTCATGATTTGGTATGTTTCTAAAAACTTCGTATTAAAATTACCACTCACAAATGTTTCATGCTCGAGCAATCTAAGGTGGAATGGAATCGTTGTGTAGACTCCTTCAATGACGAATTCTTGAAGCGCACGTTTCATTTTCGCAATCGCTTCTTCTCTCGTCTTACCATATGTGATCACTTTTGCAATCATGCTGTCATAATATGGCGGAATCACATAGCCCGGATAAGCGGCAGAATCAACACGTACTCCTAAACCGCCTGGCGGAAGATACATTTTAATTTCACCAGCTGAAGGCATGAAGTTTTTCTCTGGGTTCTCTGCATTGATACGGCATTCGATCGCCCAGCCTTCATATACGACATCCTCTTGTGTAAGAGAAAGCTTCTCACCTGATGCAACCTTGATCTGTTCTTTGATCAAGTCTACACCTGTGACCATTTCTGTCACAGGATGCTCTACTTGAATACGAGTATTCATTTCCATGAAGTAGAACTTCTCTTCATTATAATCATAAATGAATTCAACTGTTCCAGCACCAGTATATTCAACAGCTTCTGCTGCTTTTACGGCTGCTTCACCCATTTGCTCACGGATGTCTGCATTCAGTGCTGGTGATGGCGTTTCTTCAAGAAGCTTTTGCATTCTTCTTTGGATCGAGCAGTCACGCTCTCCTAAATGAATCGTATTGCCATGCTGATCTGCAAGCACTTGGATTTCCACATGTCTAAAGTCTTCAATGAACTTTTCTAAATAGACACCAGGGTTCCCAAAGTTTTGCGCCGCTTCCTGCTGCGTGATGGTGACTCCGTTAATAAGCTCTTCTTCTGTACGAGCCACACGGATTCCTTTACCGCCTCCGCCTGCAGTTGCTTTAATAATGACAGGATACCCAATACTAGCTGCTGTTGAAACAGCATCATCAAGATCTTTTACAATTCCTTGAGAACCAGGAACGATCGGGACGCCTGCACTCTTCATTGTTTCTCGCGCGACATCTTTCGTTCCCATTTTGGAAATCGCTGACGCGGTTGGTCCAACAAAGATTACATTACATTCCTCGCAAAGCTCTGCAAAGTCTGCATTTTCTGCTAAAAAGCCGTATCCTGGATGGATGGCATCTGTTCCTGTTAATTTTGCTACGCTGACGATATTCGTGACATTTAAATAACTATCTTTAGAAGCAGTTGGTCCGATGCAATATGCTTCATCAGCCATTTGTACATGCAGCGCATCGCGATCCGCTTCAGAAAATACCGCAACAGTTTCAATTCCAAGCTCTTTACAAGCGCGGATAATTCTAACTGCGATTTCTCCTCTGTTTGCAATTAATAGCTTTTTAATCATGATCGTACTCCTTACTCTGCTTTCACTAGAAAGAGGGGTTGTCCGAATTCTACAAGCTGACCGTTTTCAGCTAATACTTCGACGATTTCACCTTTTACTTCTGCTTCGATTTCATTAAACAGTTTCATCGCTTCAACGATACATACAACTGAATTTTCCTTCACCTTAGAACCTGTTGTCACGTATGGATCTGCTTCTGGTGAAGAGGAAGCATAAAATGTGCCAACCATTGGGGATGTGATTTTATGCAGATTTTCAGACGCAGTTGCCTCTTGTGCAGGGGCTTCAGTCTGAGCTGGAGCTTGTGCTGTAGGAGCTTGTTGAGCTGGAGCTGCTTGGACAGGAGCCACTGGTGCTTGTGCCGCAACTTGCTGAACGACTTCTTTATTTTTCTTCAGTTTGATTTTCGCACCTTCGTTTTCGTACGTAAATTCGTCGATTGTAGAGTCGTCAATTAATTTAATCAGTTCATGAATTTCTTCAATTTTTAACATGGATTTGCACCCCTATGTATGGATTTATCTTTTAATTATAGGCTAGTACTAAAAGTACGTACTATACACATCTTACAGGAGGATTTCAATGAATTCAACTACTATTGTGGCGAAGCGTCTCGCGAAAGCACCTTGGAAGGGGCGTCAAGCCGCATCAAAAAACGCCCTTTTCGGCAAAGGGCGCCAGTTCATTTTTTATTGATTAGTGGGCTCAAAAGTGACAGCTACGTTATCAAGACCTCTCATTTCTTTTGTGACCATATCAATAATATCGGCCGCTTGAGACTTTGATTTTTTATCAGAACGAACCGTGATGCTCACTTTATCTCCTTCAGCACTTACGAGCGCATCTTTATAGCCTTTTGTTTTGATCAAGGTCTCGAGCTGACGCTCAGTTCCTTCTGCTTCACTAAGCGCTGTCATTTGATCATATGCTTCACTTTTTTCTTGTGCCGTTGCATCGTCACTGGAGACGATTTCGTTGTATTCTTCGCGCTGCTTGCTTCGTTTATCTTCAAGCTCTAGTCTGTATGTTGTAAAAAGCTCATCGTCTGTCTGCTCTGACACAGCCTTTCCTTCTTCACCGCTTGTTTCGATACCCTCTTGTTTGCCGTTTGTTTCTTTGTCAGTGGATTTCTTATCAGCGCCTTTTTCCATTCCTTTGTCCGTTCCTTTTTCTGTTTCAACCTTTTTCTCTTCAGTCCCTTTTGATTTCGTATCTTCTACTGTCACTGCATTTTCACCCTGTGGAGACATGATATAGTACACACTTAATACGACAACTAAACTTAGCATCGTTAATAGCCAAACCGTTTGTTTTTTTAACATCATTCCGAATCCTCCTTGATTTTTTTAGGGGCAACAGCCACTCTATGGCTCGGTACATCAAGCACTCGTGTAACCGCTTCAATGATGGTTTTCTTTATTTGAACGTTGTCTACTCCTTGAGCAACAACGAGGACACCTCGAATTTCTGGCTTTTTCGTTTGAACAACGACTGGTGTTTCTTCATTCCCATTTTTGATGATGACGACTTCTTCTTCTTTTGTTTGATCGGTGACACTTCGTACACCGCCTTCTTTATCTGTTTCCTCGGTCGTTGTACTTTTATTAGATTTGTTTTTTTCAAACACTTTTAAAGACGTTGCATCTACATTGACCACAATGGATACATCCTCAACGCCGATGATGGTCTCTAAAATTTCTTTCAGCTGGTTTTCGTATTCTTGCTCCACGTCCTCAATTGAATTCTTTGGTTTACCTGAGGATGCCGGTTTGAATACTTCCTGCTCTTCTGAGGATGTTTTTTTAGCAGCAGGAACCGCAGCTTGTTGTTTGCTTGATGGCGGTGACAAGATCTGACTGACTAACATGAAAGATACGCCGATAATGAATACAAGCAGCAAGTAATGGTGCTTCGTTAATTTGGGTTTCCCTTCACCTTTTTCAGGCGGCTGGAAGAATGATTTCAGCTTTTGTTTCCAGTCCTTGTTATTCATGATCTGCTGCGTCACCTCCCTCAATGTTCAGCGCGATGTGCTCAGGACTCGTATTCCAAACATCAGCCAGCGTCTCTTTCACCCTCGTGATCTCTTTGCTAGAAGATTCAGCGCTTTCCTCCTTTTGCCTGGAGAGATCAATGTCCACCTTTGCCACCGTTTCTACAGCATCACCTGTGAGCGGGGAAAGAACTGCTTTGATGCGAAATTGATCCGCCTCCATATTCTGATCCAGATGCTCCTCATCAGCCAGCACTTCTACGTGTTTCATTTCATAGCTCTCCTTCTCCAGTGGCTCCTTTGCGCTTTTTTCTAGTTGGACAGCCATTTGCTTTAAAATATATGCACGCTGAGAGGCTTGTATTTCTTTTTTTTCTAAATTCATCTGATTTTTTATTTCTTCTGACTGCGCTTCTTCCTTCCCTTTCATCAATTCTGAAAAAATTTGGTCAGGATCTGCTCGAAATAAAGCAAAAATCGGATTGAGCATTACGACGATGAGCAGCAGACTGACGACCATTTTTGCATACTTTTGCATGCTCGAATTGGGAAGCAGAAGATCAATGACAATCGCAAATAAGATAAAGAGAATAATACTTGTGATCCATTCCGTGAGAAAGCTCAAAAGGTGTCCCCTCCTTACTTCATCATCATGGTCAGGTTACCCGCAGTGATGATGACGGTAATGCTTAAAAAGAACATGAGCGACACAACTGCAAGTGCGGCAAATATATACAGCACACTTTTTGAAATGACATCAAGACAGCTGATGATGGGTCCGCCCCCTAACGGCTGAAGGATCGCGGCAGCAAGCTTATATATAAGGGCTAACGAAAGTACTTTAATCGCCGGGAAGGCGGCAATTGAAATCAAAATGGCGACCCCAACTAGTCCAACTGTATTTTTAAGTAAAACAGAGGCGCTGATCACGGTATCCGTCGCATCTGTAAACATTCTGCCTAGGACAGGGATGAAGTTTCCGGTAATGAATTTGGCTGTACGAAGAGCGATTCCATCAGTAACCGCCGCAGATGCCCCCTGAACGGAAATGACGCCGAGAAAAACGGTCAAAAAAACGGCAAGCCCGCCAATTGCCACATTTCTTAATAGCTGCGCAAGCTGGGTGACCTTGTATTGTTCGGTCAGCGTACTGACAATGCTCAATATCGCTGATAAAAAGATGAGCGGAAGAACGACATATTGAATGAAAACACCGCTCGTGTTCATTAAAAATAAAATAACAGGATGAAAGAATCCGGCTGAGACAAGCCCGCCTGATGAAGCAATAAGCGCTAGTAAAAGAGGAATAAGAGCAAGAATAAAACTGGTCATCGTTTGAATGGCTTCTGTGGCATAGGAAATCGCCACATGAAAGCTGTTGAGTGCAATAATAATCAGTACCATATAAACAAGAGCATATGCGACTTTGCTGACAGTGCTTTGTTCAAAAGCATTTTGCAAAAGCTGCAAAAGCGAACAAAAGATGGTGAGTAAAATGAGAGTACCTAGGAGCTTTCCGTTTGCAATGACCTCGTGAAATAGATAATGTACAAAGGCTTTCAGCCATGTTTGGGGAGACAGCTCTTTATCGCCGTCAATCATTTCCTTCACTGTGCCCTTTTGGCTTTCTGGCAAAAAGCCGCCATACTCGTCCAAAATGGTTTCCCAAAAGTCACTGATGGAATGAAGCTCAAGTGCATCAGCCTGTCCATTCGCCACTTCCTCTGCTGCTGGCTGTTCATTAGATAAAGGTTCTTTTTCTTCTGCCTCTGCATGCGGAGCAAACAGCCAAAAGAAAAGCATTAATCCCATTACAGCGGTCACCCGTTTCATTGTCGTCACCTCTTTTCATTTACGTCATGGACGGGATCATCCCTAAGATCGTCTCAATGATGACTGTTAAAATCGGGACTGCCATAACCAAGATGAGAATCTTACCGCCTAGCTCTATTTTTGATGCAATGGCGCCTTGCCCAGCATCCTTCGTCAGCTGAGCGCCAAATTCTGCAATATAGGCAATGCCAATGATCTTCAATATGGTTTCAACATACTTCATATTGACGCCGGCACTTGCTGCAATTTTTTCAATCATTGAGATAATGGCATAGATTTGATCAATTAAATAAAGGAAAATCACACATCCAGTAAAAACGACAAGCATAAAGGCGAAGGTTGGCTTTTGTTCTTTGACGATTAATGCTAAAAAAGTAGCGATTAAACCAAGTCCAACAATTTGTATGATTTCGATTTGTAAGCCCTCCCCTATCCTTGAAATAGAAATACGGCTTTAATCTTTTTAAACAAATCATCTACAATGGTTGCCACCATAAACAAAATGTAGATAAACCCAAGCAGCGTCACCCACTGAGCGTACTCTTTCTTCCCCATTTGGTCTAAAATCGTATGGAGAAAGGCCACGACGATGCCTACTCCGGCAATTTGAAAAATGACGTTTACATCAACGCCCATGCTCTCGACTCCCTTCCTCTCACATCAATAAAAGAATCAGTAACAATCCGCTTAAAAATCCAAGGCTTCTGACCATTTTTTCATTTTTCGCTTGGGCGATTTCTGCTTCTTTCTCCTCTGATTCCAAATGGCCTAAAGCAAGCTTGATGTACTTTTGCTGAGAAGTGACATCATGCTGGCCAAGAGTTTCCCCAAAGTGCTTCAGCGCCTCATATTCGCCTTTTTTCAAGACAGTCTTTTTCCAAACATCTTCAAGACTTTCGTTCCATGCATGACGTGCAGAAAAAGTCCCCACTTTCAGCTTTTCTGCAAATTGTTCAAACAGCTGACTCACAGGAGGACCTACCTGCGCTGCAATTTGCTCTGCCGCCCGCGCTAAAGGGGTTTGACCATACATAATTTCAGCTTCAAGAGACTGGAGAGCAAACCGCAGCTGCCGAATTTGTTTAGGTCTGTCGCTGTATCGTTTGGCAAACTCGAATCCTCCCCAAGTCGTGGCCGCGACAATGAAAATAGCGCCAATGAGCTTTAACATACGTCCACTCCCCGCCTCCATTTCATCTCTTGGCCGTCCCCGCCGTACATCCGCCCGATCGTACCTGGTCCATTGTTTCGATTTAATTCAACATATCGTTCAAACACACGAAGCTCCCATAACGGCTTAAATGAAGGACGTTTATATACATCTTCAAGTGAATAGCCATGAGCTGAGACGATGATGTTGACTCCGGCATGAATCGCTTCTAAAAGTGCCTCGACATCCTCGCTTTTTCCGATTTCATCGACAATCATGACCTCTGGGCTCATTGACCGAATCATCATCATCAACCCTTCAGCCTTTGGACACGCATCGAGTACATCAATCCGGTGGCCAAAATGGTGCTGCGGCACCCCTCTTATACAACCGGCGATTTCAGAACGCTCATCAATAATGCCTGTTTTTCTAGGAGGGATTGTCTTTGTGCCTGTACTAGCAAGACGTGCTATATCCCGGAGCAATGTGGTTTTCCCCGTTTGCGGGGGACCGATGATGAGTGTATTGTGCCAGTGTTCTTCATATAAATAAGGAAGAAAGGGAAGCGCAATCCCGATTTTTTCTTTTGCAATGCGGATATTAAATGAAGAGATATCTCTTAGCCCTTTGACAAATCCGTTTTCAACGATCACTTTTCCTGCAAGTCCTACCCGGTGTCCGCCAGATATGGTGATATAGCCCTGTTTTAGCTCTTCCTCAAGTGTGTACATGCTGTAATTGCTCAGCCTGCCTAATAGCTGAGACGCATCTTCCCAGGTGGTGTGATAAGAAAGGAAACGTGGTTTTCCTCCTTGCATCAGTTCAATAGGACGATCCGTGCGAATGCGGATTTCTTCTATTTGCGCCCATTCTGCCTCTTTCAGCAGTCTGAGTTCTTGTCCAATCGAGTGCGGGAGAATATCCAACAAACTCCGCAACGAATTCCCCTCCTTTTTTTCTTCTCTAAAATGTATGATGTGAGCCGTTAATTATGCCAAGCCGTTTCACTTATAGATCCCAACAAGAATAAACACGACACCAATGAAAATGAACACGAGCTTTGCATAGGATAGCTGCCCTGCAATTTGATAGATTCCAATCGTCATCGTGATAATAAAAATGAGCGGTCCGATGATCGCCAATATACTATTGATGACCACCGCTTTCCGTACATCATTTGTGATTAAAATGAGGATGGCTGCCGTCAGTTCAATGGCGGCGGATAAGAACCTCATGCCTGCCATTGCAGCGACCGACGGGTGTATGCCTGGGAGAAATTGTTTCATATAGAACCTCCAGCTTTTTTTACACTATATGCTTGACCAGCTGGAAGTAGTCTTGTTTTTCAGGAAGGAAGAGAGATGAATGAGAGAATTGAGAGAAGGCCAGTCTTGAGGAGTCATTTTTCAATAAAAAAAGACTGTAAACACGAGGTTTACAGTCTCAGCGTGTAGACAAACCCTCGCATTCGGTGTCAGGTCTGCGCGCTGGTGCTCACGAATAACAAATTCGCTCCGCGCCAGTGCTCACCCTTCCTAGACTGCAAAGGTTTTCTATCACACTGAAAAGAAGACAAAGGCTGTAAACACGAGGTTTACAGCCTTTTTTCGTTCATTACGCTCTTGAAACGTATGAGCCGTCTGATGTATTAATCACTAGTTTATCTCCTTGGTTCACAAAGAAAGGAACGTTGACGATTAAACCAGTTTCAGTTTTTGCAGGTTTTGAACCGCCTGATGTTGTGTCACCTTTAATACCAGGCTCTGTTTCTACTACTTCTAGTTCTACTGTGTTTGGAAGTTCTACTCCAAGTGTTTCAGCACCGTACATCACGATTTGAACAGACATATTTTCAAGCAAATATTTCAGCTCATCTTTAATTTGTGCTTCACTTAGTTCAAGCTGCTCATAAGAACTTGTATCCATGAAGACATGCTGATCGCCATTAGCATACAAGTATTGCATTGTTTTTGTTTCGATTTGAGCTTTCGCTACTTTTTCGCCTGCGCGGAATGTTTTTTCTTGAATGGCACCAGTACGCAGGTTACGCAGTTTCGAACGAACAAACGCTGCGCCTTTCCCTGGTTTTACGTGCTGGAAATCCACTACTCGCCAAATACCGCCGTCCACTTCAATTGTCAGGCCAGTACGAAAATCGTTTACTGAAATCATTTTGTCATCCTCCTACATTTCACCATCATAATATGATAAGTTCTTTCGGTGAGTGGGTCAATCGTTTATTGCCGTCAGCTGTCAGGACAATATCATCCTCAATTCTCACGCCGCCGACATCTGGCAAGTAAATCCCCGGCTCAACTGTGACGACCATTCCCTCTTCTAAAACGACCTCTGATCGTGAGGAAAGGCCTGGCGCTTCATGTACTTCCATACCTAGGCCGTGCCCGGTTGAATGCCCGAAGTATTGACCATAGCCGTACTTTTCAATGATGTCTCGTGTGATGCGATCAGCTTCTTTTCCTGTTAAGCCTGGCTTGATTCTATCCACACCAGCGTTTTCTGCTTCTAATACGATATGATAAATTTCCTTTAGCTTGTCGCTTGGTGTTCCGACAGCAATCGTTCTTGTCATATCAGAACAATAGCCTTTATAGTAAGCACCGAAATCGAGTGTCACTAAATCACCAGATTCAATTAACTTTTCACTCGCTCTTCCGTGCGGCAGGCTTGAACGAACACCAGAAGCAACAATCATATCGAATGAAGATCCTTCAGCACCTTCTTTTCTCATGAAAAATTCAAGCTCGTTCATGACAGCAATTTCCGTCAGGCCCGGCTTGATGTAAGTGAGAATATGATCAAAGGCGTGATCTGCAATCTTCGCAGCTTCCTCTAATATCTTAATCTCTTCACTAGACTTAATCAAGCGCAACTTTTCAACTGATTCAGAGACTGGAACAAGCTCTATCTCACCTGCTTTGGCTGCGTACTGCTGATACGTGGCAAATGTCATATGGTTTTGTTCAAACCCAAGGCGTTTTACTCCAAATTCCTTCGCCGTTTGGGCAGCCGTTTCCACAATGTTTCCTTTATGTTCAATGATGTCATAACCTTTGACTTGATCCTTCGCTTGCTCTGTATAGCGGAAGTCCGTGATAAAAGCTGCCCGGTCCTTTGAAACAACTGCAAGGCCGGCAGATCCGGTAAAGCTGGTCATGTACTGTAAATTAAAGCTGCTCGTAATGACAAGGCCATCGATCTCTAATTCGCTTAAAAGTGTTCTTAGTTTTTCAAGTTTCATGATACTGCTCCCCCTTCACTGACTAAATAACGAATCGCCAATTTATACCCTTCTAAGCCAAGCCCAACGATTTGCCCTTGGCAAACTGGAGCAAGTACAGAATGATGGCGGAATTCCTCTCTCTTATGAACATTTGAGATATGTACTTCAATGACAGATAAAGAAATACTTGCAACGGCATCTCTCAGCGCATAGCTGTAGTGGGTAAATGCACCCGGGTTAAACACGACTCCATCGTACTGATCTTCTGCTTCGTGGAGCGCATCAATCAAATCTCCTTCGTGATTCGATTGAAAGAACGTTAATTGAATGTTTGCTCGTTCTGCAAACTGGAACAAATCTGTCTCTAAATCTGTCAGCGTCTTACTTCCATAAACAGCAGGCTCTCTTTTGCCAAGCCTATTTAAATTGGGTCCATTCAGTACAAGAAAATGAGGCATATGACCACTCCTTCACCCTAATTCAATCTATATTGAGATCTGTTTCTTTTTCCTTAGAAACCTTTCGTTTCCAAAAATATTTTATCATATGAATAGGTGATTTACACTTTATTCTGTCTTTTTCCCGAGTGCCCTCGCAAGCTTTTGACTCGTCAATTCATTATATTCAAACGAAATGCTGTACCCGACAAACATGCCATATAAAATATATAGGCAAAATGTCGTTACTATGGTGCTTTGCTGCAAGTCATGTACTTGCTTTACATCTGGGAAAATGGGATTAAATACGTAAAAAACGAGCAGCCATAAAAGCCCGCCATAAACCAGACCCATCCAAAAGCCTTTGATCCTTTTTAAAAGCCCATAATAAATAAAGGCGGCTCCAATCGATAAAATTCCTAACAGCATAATACTTATAAAAGTACCAAGTCCTCCCTTTTTCCACTCTCCGAGCACAAATGGCTGAAGCAGCATGTTAGGACTCACCTCTGAAAAATGGAACACATAGGTCAGAAACCCGATAAAGCCCCAGAAAACACCGCCTACAAAGCCTGTAGCAGCTGCTCTTGCCACAAGTGATGTCGTTTGCACGGACTGATTTTTTTCTTCTTGGTTTTTCTTTTCATCACGTTTCATTTGTGAACACCTCCAGCAAGTAGTATGTCCAAAATGTCATGAAAAAAAAGGATTTCCATGCGTGAGTGTAAAATTTTTAAAACAGGGTATACTGGCTAAAAAGAGGTAGATAGAATTCTAGTAGATAATCGACCTGGGCGCTAGTGATTTCCCCTCATTTCCTGTACAATAAAGGTATAAGGAAATGCATGTAAATTACAGGAAACAGGCAGGTTGATGAAATATGTCCAATCAAACAAAACCTCCAGCTTATGGAGGGCAGGCAGTTGTCGAAGGTGTCATGTTCGGAGGTAAGAAGAACTATGTGACAGCGATTCGGCGAAAGGACCAGTCCATTGAGTTTTTGAAGCTTCCCCGGACCTCCAATAAACGAACCGCCTTTCTCAAGAAAATCCCCTTTGTCAGGGGTGTTGCTGCACTTGTTGAAGCAAGCGCAAACGGCAGTAAGCACTTAAACTTCTCCAGTGAGCGATATGACTTAGATCCTTCTGAAGATCATACTCTTGAAAAAGAACAAAAAGGCTCGAAATTATCCATGATTTTCGGCATTGCTGTGATCGGAGTTCTCTCTCTTCTCTTTAGTAAATTTGTCTTTACCCTGGTACCTGTCTTTTTAGCAGAGCTTGTGCGTCCCATCTTTTCAGGGAATTTCGCACAAATCGCAGTGGAAACATTCTTTAAATTGGTCCTTTTATTAGGCTATATTTACTTTATTTCCATGACCCCTTTAATTAAAAGAGTATTTCAATATCATGGGGCAGAACATAAAGTCATAAACTGCTATGAACAGAACCTTGACATCACAGTGGAAAATGTCCAAAAGCAATCCCGTCTGCATTATCGATGCGGCAGCAGCTTTATTTTATTCACTGTCATTGTTGGAATGTTCGTCTATTTACTCGTACCGACAGATCCTTTATGGGTGAGAGTTCTGAACCGCTTGGCGCTCATTCCGGTTGTTCTGGGCATTTCATTTGAAGTGCTTCAGCTCACGAACAAACTCCGAGAAGTGCCTGTACTTAAAGTGCTTGGCTATCCTGGCCTTTGGCTGCAATTGCTTACAACAAAAGAACCTTCTGACGATCAAGTCGAGGTAGCCATTGCAAGTTTTAATGAACTTCTTCGTTTAGAGGAAGCATCTCTAAAACAAGCGTCAGATTCTGCTCATCAAGTGATCTAACTTATAAATCCGGTAAATTCCTTCGGAGGTGGACAGTTATGAATCGCCGAGTACATCCTGCTTTTACCATTATTTTCGCTTTAGGTGTTTTGGGATTTGTGTACTTACTCACAACGAACCCAGGCAGACTTTTTACAATGCTGCTGTCTGTTGTGATCATTGGAGCGGCCCTATTTTTCCTATTTAGATGGCTGATGAATCGAAGAACTGGAACAGAAGGCAATCTTTATCGCAAAGCAGTCAAACAATCAAAACGTCGCTACCAGCAGCCTAAACCAAAAACGAAAAGCCAGATGAAAAATCGGGTCACTCATTTGCGAAGCGTGCCGACTGACCACAAGTCTAAGCCCGTCCTTCTCAAAAAGAAAAGCCAAACACATTTGACTGTGATTGAAGGCAAGAAAAACAAAAAGAAAAATCGCGCCTTATTTTAAAATGTCCAGCTTTTTAAAAATTGCTCGGCCTTCTGTCTGCCTAGATCGACGAGCGCCTTTTTCTTTTCTGTCATGAGTTGAAAATCAGTGGCAATGACGTGTTCTACAGGAATAAAAATAATATGACGTTCGTGTTTTGTGGCGATATGTCTTTCGTCATGAGCACCACGCATCGTTTCAAAAAGAGCGCCAAACAGTTCAAACGCATTGCGGATGGAGTGTTGTGGGCGTTCTTTTTCGTTTGGCGTTAATGTGACACCGACGAATGGTCTTTTTTTCTCTTCAGCAAACAGCCAAATTGGAAAATTGCTAAGCACTCCTCCATCTACAATGGTACAAATGCCTTTTGAAGACTTCAGTTTGACAGGTTCGAAAAAATAAGGCAGGCTGCAGCTCATTCGAATGGCCCTCGCCACGGAAAACCGCTCTGGATTTAAGCCATATGAAGGAAGGTCGTCTGGCAGTACGAGGATTTTTCCATTCGTTAAATCGGACGCAACAATTTTCAGCGAATCTTTTTTGAGGTCTCCAAACACGGTGACCCCTTTTCGTTTTAGCACATCAGTCAGCCATTTTTCCAGCCGGTCTCCTTTATAAAGACCAAGACGCCAGTAAATGGATATCCACCTAAGCATTTTAAACGGGATGAATTGACATCTTCTATCAAGCAATTGATGCTCATCCATTTCATCTAAAAGCTCCCGAATTTCCTGGCTTGTAAAACCTGCTGCGATGAGTGAAGCAATGATTGCTCCAGCACTTGTACCAGCAAGACGGACAAATTGAAATCCTCTCGCTTCAAGCGCTTCATAGGCACCAGCAAGCGCTGCCCCCTTAATGCCTCCACCTGAGAACACACCATCTATCTTCATCAAGGAGCCCCCTTTGATTTCACGCTAATAATAGTGTAGGAGCATTTGCTTTCAATTAGAACTTTAATCAAAAAGGACACCCATGCTAAGGGTGTCCTTTTTGATTAAGATTCTTGATTTGTTTGTTCGTTTTTCTTTTGAATCGCTTTCAGCTGAACAGATCGCTCATCGTTTTCTTCAAAAAATTGAACGAGATCGCCGATGCGGTCAATGCTGTTCCAGCTGAGATGATGTTCAATGCCTTCTACATCATCATAAATTTTCTCTTCATCTACACCAATGATTCTTAAAAATTGCTCCAGCAGTTCATGTCTGTATACGAGACGTTTTCCAATTTTTTTGCCTTTCGGGGTTAAAATTAGACCACGATACTTCTCATAAATGAGGTATTCATCTTTATCTAGCTTCTGAACCATTTTTGTTACAGAGGAGGGATGGACAGCGAGTGCTTCTGCAATATCAGAGACTCTGGCATATCCTTTTTCTTCTATCAGCATATAAATTTGTTCAATGTAATCTTCCATACTAGGTGTAGTCATAAAACCCCTCCATAATGCACCTTTACTTAATAATCAACCCAATTCTACACCATCGTTCATTAAAAAACAAGGAGTGTCCATCGTCTTAACGCTTGTAATTCCAATCATCTGAGGCATATTTCGTTTTGGCGAGATGATGGACAAACGCTAATTCTTCATCTGTCAGCTCATAAGATTCAAGCTCAATATTTAATCCTTTTTCAAATCCTCTTTTAAACGCAACACGCGCATCGTCTATCGTACAAGTTCGGTCTGAGATTTCATTGATGGCAACCGCTTTGTTTTTAAAGCTTCGCTGCATCCGCTCTCTTACCCGGTCGTTAGGATAAAGGAACAAATCGAATAATTTATCCTCATCAAGGTCAATTAAAATAGATCCATGCTGGAGGATGACACCTTTTTGTCTCGTCTGAGCACTGCCCGCTACCTTTCTGCCTTCTACAACAAGCTCGTACCAAGAAGGGGCATCAAAGCATACAGAAGATCTTGGGTTCTTTAAGCTTTCCTTTTCTTTATCTGTACGAGGAATGGCAAAATACGCATCGAGTCCCAGCTCTTTAAATCCTTCTAAAATGCCTTCTGAAATGACGCGGTACGCCTCTGTCACCGTTGCTGGCATTTCTGGATGTTCCTCTGACACAATCACGCTGTAGGTCAGCTCCTGGTCATGTAGTACTCCTCGTCCTCCGGTTGGTCTGCGGACAAATCCAAGACCATAGCGCTTGACAGCTTCTAGGTTGATTTCTTTTTCAACGTTCTGAAAATACCCAACAGATAATGTCGCCGGATCCCATCCATAAAAGCGGATAACAGGCGGAATGAGCTTCTCACTATGCCAATAAAGCAAGGCTTCGTCCATTGCCATGTTAAAGGCAGGGTCTTGGTTTCCTGAATCAATGAAACACCATTTCTCTTTTTGCATATAAAATCCCTTCTCTTTTACGTAGTCAATGTTAGATGATGGTGGTGACCACCGGTTTTCTCTCTTCATCAGTCTATCAAATAGGAACGGAATTGAAAATAATTCTTACCATTTATGATGACAAGTTTCTTATGCTTTACTATAATAGTATTTGTCTAAAACGTACCATCAGACAGGCTACTGTGCTGATGCTCAAGAAGGAGTCGAGTTGTATTGTCAATGTTCAACTATATCGTCCTCTCACTTTGTGGACTTTTTGTTCTTTATTCCATCGGCAGCTACATTTATCAGCAGCGCATTATGAAAACGCTGACGGAAGCAGAATTTATTAAAGGTTACCGCAAAGCCCAGCTCATTGATGTGAGAGAGCCAAATGAGTTTGAAGGCGGACATATTTTAGGGGCAAGAAATATCCCTCTTTCCCAACTAAAGCAGCGCAAAAATGAAATACGTCCTGACAAGCCTGTTTATCTCTATTGTCAAAATAATTTCAGAAGCGGAAAAGCAGCCCAAACTTTACGTAAAAACGGCTGCCGTGAGATTTATAATTTAAAAGGCGGCTTTAAAAAATGGGGCGGCCGCATTAAAACGAAGAACTAACAAAAAAGACTCTGGGAGCATGATTCCCCCTGAGTCTTTTTTCTTTATTTTCTTTCAAAAACGAGAACGGGATTCCGAGCGGCCTTTGTTTCGTCCATACGTTTCACGACGGTTGTATGCGGCGCTTCCTGCACCACTTCAGGATTCTCTTCTGCTTCTTTCGCAATTTGAATCATTGCTTCGATGAATGCATCAAGTGTTTCTTTTGATTCTGTTTCTGTCGGTTCAATCATGATACATTCCTCTACATTGAGCGGGAAGTAGATCGTTGGCGGATGGTAGCCGAAATCAAGTAATCGTTTGGCAATATCCAGTGTCCGCACACCTAATTTTTTCTGACGTTTACCTGAAAGAACAAATTCATGCTTACAATGACGATCAAACGGCAAATCATAATGAGCGCTTAAGCGGCGCATCATATAGTTCGCATTTAACACGGCATTATCGGTTACAGCCTTTAAGCCGTCTGGCCCCATAGAGCGGATGTACGCATAGGCTCTGACGTTAATGCCAAAGTTGCCATAGAATGGCTTCACGCGCCCGATTGATTCCGGACGGTCATATTCAAAGTAAAAACGACCTTCCTTCTTTACAAGCACCGGCTTTGGCAAATACGGAATTAAATCTTTTTTAACGCCAACTGGACCTGAACCAGGACCTCCGCCTCCGTGTGGGCCTGTAAAGGTTTTATGAAGATTTAAGTGGACAACATCAAATCCCATATCTCCTGGTCTTGCTCTACTTAAAACCGCATTCAAGTTGGCTCCGTCATAATAAAGTTTACCGCCAGCTCCATGAACGATTTCAGCCATTTCTAAAATGTTTTCTTCAAAGAGGCCAAGTGTATTCGGGTTTGTAAGCATTAAAGCAGCTGTTTCTTCATTAACAACGCGGCGTAAATCTTCTAAATCAACAAGCCCGTTTTCATCAGATGCGACAGTAATGGTTTCAAATCCAGCGACTGTCGCAGATGCCGGGTTCGTTCCATGAGCAGAATCAGGCACAATGACTTTTGTACGCTGATGATCTCCTCTTGCTTCATGGTACGCACGGATCATCATGAGTCCCGTCCACTCGCCATGTGCTCCTGCCGCAGGCTGTAATGTCACAGCGTCCATCCCCGTAATTTCTTCAAGATGTTCACCTAGATCGTATAGTAATTCCAATGCACCTTGTACAGTGTCTGCCTCCTGTAGTGGATGGACCTGCGAGAAACCTGCAAGGCGTGCAACCTTTTCATTAATCTTTGGATTATATTTCATCGTACAAGAGCCAAGAGGATAAAATCCAGAATCGACCCCATGATTGCGTCTTGATAATGCTGTATAATGACGCATAATATCAAGCTCAGATACTTCAGGAAGCTCAGCATCCTCATCACGGATGTACGTCTCATCAAATAAAGACGGGATCTCCTGTTCAGGTACATCTAAATCAGGCAGGCTGTACCCAATTCTTCCTTCTTTAGATAATTCAAAAATAAGCGGCTGATCTTGTTTATTCATGGCGATCCCCCAATTCCTTGATAAACGTATCAATTTCTTCTTTTGTTCTCAGCTCTGTCACGGCTACAAGCATGTGCTGCTGAAGCTCTGGGTAGTCTAGCCCTAAGTCGTAGCCGCCGATGATTCCTTTTTCAAGCAATCGTTTATTGGCTTCTTTCACAGGCTCCTGTAACTTGATCACAAATTCATTAAAATGAGCCCCTTCTACATCCGCCTGCAGTCCATATTTTTCTGCCTGCGTCTTGGCATAATGGGCTTTTTGCACGTTTTGATAGGCGATGTCTTTTATGCCTGTTTTTCCTAGTGCCGTCATGGCAACAGAAGCAGCTAACGCATTTAATGCTTGGTTCGAACAAATATTTGACGTCGCTTTATCTCTTCGAATGTGCTGCTCACGCGCTTGAAGAGTCAGGACAAATCCACGAACACCATTTTCATCTTCTGTCTGCCCGACTAATCGACCTGGCACTTTTCTCATCAACTTTTTCGTCACAGCAAAATATCCGCAGTGAGGTCCGCCAAATGCCGCCGGGATACCGAACGGCTGCGCATCACCAACGACAATGTCTGCCCCAAGTTTTCCAGGCGGCGTCAATAGCCCGAGTGCGAGGGGATTGCTAGAGACAATGAACAGGCTTTTTCCTTTATGTGCAATGGGTTCAATGTCTTTTAACGGCTCGACGACACCAAAAAAGTTTGGATATTGCACGAGAACTGCTGCTGTATCATCGCAGACGGCCTTTTCCAGTGCAGCTAAATCTGTCTGCCCTTTTTTCGCAGGCACTTCAACAACTTCAATGTTTTGTCCTTTGGCGTATGTTTTCAGCACCGCTCTTGATTCAGGGTGAACCGTTTCAGAAACCACCACTTTTTTCTTCTTTGTGTGTCCCGCAGCGAGCATTGCCGCTTCTGCTAGTGCCGTCCCGCCATCATACATCGAGGAGTTGGCAAGATCCATACCAGTCAGCTCAGCAATCATTGTTTGAAATTCAAAGATCGCTTGCAATTCACCTTGCGAAATCTCCGGCTGATAAGGTGTATACGCTGTATAAAATTCAGAGCGTGAGATGACATGATCGACAATGACAGGCTGGTAATGATCATATACACCAGCACCAAGAAACGATGCATAGGAAACTGTATCCTTATTCTTTGCAGCTAGCCGGGATAATTCCCTGACAAGCGCTGTTTCAGATGCGGCTTCTTTGATGTTGTATGCTCCTTTGAATCTAACTTTCTCTGGGATATCTGAAAAAAGCTCATCAATCGACTGAACGCCGATGACATCCAGCATTTCTTTTTGATCTTGCTCTGTTTGCGGCAAATACCTGTGGTTCATCCTCTATTCCCCCTCGTTATTTGGCTCTTTTATAAAATGGTGTTGCGACGATTTTGGCTTTTAGACGTTTTTTGCGAACTTGTACTTCCACCTCTGCCCCAAGCTCCGCTTCTGAGGTTTCGATCAAAGCAAGCCCGACATTTTTCTTTAATGTTGGGGATTGAGTGCCCGTTGTGACAAACCCAACCTGCTTTTCTCCTGAAAAGACTGGATAATCTGTACGCGGAATCCCTTTTTCAATCATTTCAATGCCGACAAGCTTTCGCTTCAGTCCCTCTTCTTTTTGTTTTTTAAGTGCTGCTTTTCCGATAAAATCAGCTTCTTTATCCGTTTTGACAGCAAAACCAATTCCGCCTTCTAATGGAGAAATATCCTTTGTCAGCTCCTGGCCATAAAGCGGAAGCCTTGCTTCAAATCTCAAGGTATCACGTGCACCGAGTCCGCACGGTATTAATCCTTTTGGCTGCCCCGCTTCTAATAAAGCGGACCAAAGGTGGACCGCATCTTCTGACTGGCAGTAGATTTCAAAGCCATCTTCCCCTGTGTAACCTGTTCTAGAAACGAGCACTTCTTTATTTGCGACCTCAGCTTTTGATAAAAACGTAAAAGGTTTAAGCGATGTCACCTCTTCATCCGCCACCTCTTTGATGATGTCAGCTGCAAGAGGTCCTTGAAGCGCTAGCAAGGCGGTTTGATCAGATATATTTTTGATCAATACGTCATCCTTCTCTTGGTGCTTCAAAAGCCAATCCACGTCTTTATCGATATTTGATGCATTGATGACAAGTAAATAGTGGTTCTTTTCTTTTTGGTAGACGAGCAGGTCATCTACCGTTCCGCCATCTTCATAACACATGGCTGTATATAGTGCCTTACCGTCTGTCAGCTTAGACACATCATTGGTTAATAACCTTTGTAAAAAAGGAAGGGCATCTTGACCTTTGACGTCCACCTCACCCATGTGAGACACATCAAAAAGCCCTGCTTTTGTTCGAACAGCTTCATGTTCTTCTTTAATGGAAGAAAATTGTACAGGTAATTCCCAGCCCCCGAAGTCAATGGTTTTTGCGCCAAACGTTTCATACGCATGAAAAAGCGGTGTTCGTTTCAACATCAATCGTTTCCCCCTTTTTTTAGTGCAAATGCAAGCTGAATTTTCAGAAAAAAATCACAGCAAAAAAGGACAGAGCGCTCCCTTTTATCAAAAAGAAGTCTCTGTCCTTGCACCTGAAAGTTTACAGCACAACATCATTGTGCGTTTTCCCCTTTGGTGGTTTGCTAAAACGATCAGCAAACACTCTCCAGAGTTGCGTCCGGTAAGAGTACTTTTGCCTGAGAGATTCACTGAATCATTCAGCTTGCTCCTTCGGCGCCTGCCAGTGCAAAATAACCGCCAAGTCTCTCCCCATACCATCATCCGCTCATATTTTTCACATTTATTGGACATACTATCAAAATGGGTGACTTATTTTCTAGATCACTTATCAACATCCTACCATTAGAAATGGATGGAGAGCAACAGAAAAATCATTAACATTTTTAAAATAACCTTTCGATATCGTTCGCTTTTATTCATATATCTAGTCTTTTAGAGACCTCTTAAAAAATGAAGCGTTTAAAAACAGAACAATTTATCAGATCCTACTAGAAAGGCAGGCGACCACATTGAATATTCAAACGATTTTTGATCAGGAATGGACAAATGAATTTCAGCAGCGGCTTTCATCAGACGGCCCCTGGGCGAACTGGGATATGTATCGATTAGCGACGCAGGTTCAAAAAGTCACAGCCATTGATTCATTCGAGGGACTGCAAGCTCCTGCGCACCTGCCTGCATTCACACCTTTACAGCACCAGCTCGAAGTAGCCAGAAGAGTCGTAGAAGAAATGAATGGGAAAGCCATTCTAGCAGATGAAGTGGGCCTAGGGAAAACCGTAGAAGCAGGACTCATTATCAAAGAATACATGATTCGTGGACTTGCCAAAAAGATTCTTATTCTCGTCCCCGCCTCCCTTGTATCTCAGTGGGTACAGGAGCTGCGGACGAAATTTTATATTGATGCTGTTGAACAAAAAAAGAGCTATGTGTGGGAGCAGTGCGACGTTGTCGTTTCTTCCATTGACACAGCCAAAAGACAGCCGCATCGAGACACGATTTTATCGATTGCCTACGATATGGTCATTATCGATGAAGCACACAAACTGAAAAACAATAAAACGAAAAACTATGAATTTGTGAGAAACCTGAATAAGAAGTTCTGTCTGCTGCTGACAGCGACACCTATTCAAAACCGGATCGGAGAAATATTTAATCTCGTTTCCCTTCTGAAGCCGGGCCACCTAGGAAATGAACATCAATTTAAAGATATCTTTGCCAAAAAGGACTTGCAGCTTGAAGACCATGACCGATTAAAACAGCTCGTCAATAAAGTGATGATTCGAAACCGAAGACAAGACACAGGCATCGAGTGGACAAAACGACATGTCAAAACGATTTCCATTGATTTTTCTCCGACAGAACAAGCATTGTATGATGAAATCTGCAAGCTGAAAGAGAATCCGTCTTATACAAAGCATATGTTTTCCATTATGACCTTGGAACGAGAATGCTGTTCAAGCCGTGAGGCAGTTTATATGACGATTAAAAAAATGCAGGAAGAAGAAAAGCATATTCTCGGCTCTTCTGCTATAGCGCAAATCATGGAGAAAATCAATCAAGTGGAGCAAAACTCAAAGGCGCTTGAAGTGGTCAAACTCATTCAACAGTTAAATGAAAAAGTCATTATTTTCACCGAATACCGCGCAACACAAATTTATTTACAATGGTTTCTACAGCAAAATGGCATTAGCTCCGTGCCATTTCGTGGCGGCTTTAAGCGGGGTAAAAAAGATTGGATGAAAGATTTATTTAGAGAACGGGCGCAAGTGTTAATTGCTACAGAAGCTGGCGGCGAAGGGATCAACCTTCAGTTTTGTAATCAAATCATTAACTACGACCTCCCGTGGAACCCGATGCGTTTAGAACAGAGAATCGGACGTATCCACCGCCTTGGCCAAGAACGAGATGTCCACATTTACAATATGGCAACAAACGGAACAGTTGAAGAGCATATTTTAAAGCTTTTATATGAAAAAATTCAGCTGTTCGAAAACGTCATAGGCGATTTAGATGATATTTTAACGAGAATTGATATTGAAGAAGTCGAAACAGAGTTGCATCAAATTCTCTTCCAGCATGAATCTGATGGAGACATGAAAAAGAAATTAACCCAATTTGCTTCTTATTTAACTGAAGCACAAACACCACTTTTAGAAAAGAGACAGCAGGGCTCATAAAGGAGAGTTGATCAATGGAGCAGCATGACATTCACACCTTTCTTCTCCGTTTTTTCAAGGCGAATCAATGCAGCATATTAGAAGAAAGTGCAGGACATATGACCGTACAGCTGACAATCGAAATGGATAAATTGATTATGAACCGTCCTTTTTATTGGCACTGGCTTGAAAAAACTGGCGGTGTACCTGAACCGCGGCAATTGACTTTCATCACAGATCAAAAAAAAGCGGGTGATACGGTCAGTGGTGAATTCATCCATTTCGGCTCCCCCCGGTTATTTCAAATATTTGAGGCGGTCAAACAACAGGGCCGTTTTATCCGGCTTTATGAACGAGTCAGCCCGCTCACGAACAATCAGATCGCACTTGAGCCATGGCTTGGTCTCAATGTAAAAATTTCTTACCTTGCAGACCGGAAGAAGGATAAGCTTTTATCATTAGGACTCCATCTTATACGCGGAGAAGTCATTGAACAATTTCAAGAAAAGCTGGAAGCTCGTGAGCTGTCGTCTCAAATTCCCGATTATTGTTTTACGATGAGTACAATGATTAAGCCAGAAAGCGGAATCAAACGGCTCTACAGCCTTATGGAACGTTATGCCCATGAGGAACCGGACGACTGGGCAGTGCGAGCCGTTCAAAAATGGAAAGAAGACTCCGAACTTTTAAACCAATTTTATGAAGGGACTTCAGACACATCTGTAGAATATGAAATAGAAAGGCAAGCACTCAAAACTTTATACGAACCAAAAATCAGTCTTACGATTGAAAATGGCGGACTTTTTTACTTACAGCAAAAAAGAGGAGGTTGACCCATAGTCCCCTCCCCTTTTATGTGACTTACAATTTTCGATCAGTCTAAAGCTAAGTTTGTCTGTTTGTATTGGGCGGAAACATGACGCAAGCAAACTATGAGGTCTTACCACCTATGTCTTTCCATTTCATGCGTTAAGTGCCTGAAATACATGATTCAGTATTTTAGGAGGGTATTTGTATGGAAAAGAAAACGAACAAATTAGACAGTGAATGGGTTCAATTATTACGTGAAGCTCGCAAGGCAGGACTAACAGTTGAAGAAGTCCGTCATTTCCTCAAATCAAATGAAAAGTCCTCTGAGTCTCCCCCTCTGGTAAGAAGTCATTCTATCAAACCTTTCTGAATGTGCTATAATATCGAAAGGAAGGTGATGACATTGATTGGCCAGCGTATTAAACAATACCGCAATGAAAAAGGCTACTCACTATCAGAACTGGCCGAAAAGGCTGGGGTAGCGAAGTCTTATTTAAGCTCAATAGAAAGAAACTTGCAAACAAACCCCTCCATTCAATTTCTTGAAAAAGTCTCCGCTGTTCTGGACGTCTCGGTTCATACACTTTTAAACGAAAAAGATGAAACCGAATACGATGGTCAATTAGATAGTGAATGGGAAAAACTAGTTCGAGATGCAATGACATCAGGGGTTTCGAAAAAGCAATTTCGTGAATTTTTAGATTATCAAATCTGGAGAAAAAAGCAAGAAGAGGAGTAAAGCGCACGTTTTAGCGCATACTCCTCCAATTGCTATGCAGATCTTGATATCAGCCTAAAGACTGGCTTTATTTTTTATCTTCGCTGTGTGCTTTTTCGTTTTCTTTCACGTAGCCTTTTTCATCCGTATGCTTTTTTGGATTGATCGTTAAACCATTCCACTGAGTCGCTTCGAAGGAAAGATCAATTTGAATCGCATCGCCTTGGTATTTATTTTGGATATAGTGACCAGCTTTATCCTTCGTCTGGTCATTGATAAATTCAATGGTCATTTCCACTTTATCGTAATCAAACGGATTCTTTGGAATGCCGTCATACTCTGGAGCCACTGTTCCATCAACAGTTGCTACATTAATTTTCCCACTTTCATGTAAAAACTTCTCATCGACGGCATGACGAAGCTTTTCAAATGCGGTCTGATCCTGTTTTGACGTTAATTGATGCAAGTCAAGCAGGTTTGCATGGTCTAAAATAATGTTTTTCGGATAACCATTTCCACCTTCGGCTCCAACCGTCAGAACACTCACCTGAAACTGACTGAGAAATTCTTCAGCTGTATTCTTACCGCCATTCTTCGCGGAAGATCCATCTGTAAACTGGCTATAATCAAGACTCATCAGCACTTGGTTTATCGCTAGTGATCCCTTATTATCAAAATGAAATTCTTTCTTGATCCGATCACCAGGTTTTAAGTTCGAAAGGTTGATGGCGCCGGAGTTCTCTTTAGCAGATAAATCCAGCTCTCCTGTCGAGTAGACCGCATTTGCCTTTTCAAAATCATTAAACGCCGCCCATGTTCCCCCGCCGATTAATGCAAGACCTAAAGCCCCTGATAATACACCTAAACGAATTGATTTCTTCATTGCCATGAATAATAAACCCCCTAATATTTTGTTTTATTGAAACCTGATTAGGTTACAAACGATTTAAGCTTGTTCCTCTGACATATGTACATCAGCCGTGTGTCTACGGTGTTTCGCTGCGCCCACAAAATGAATAGTTGAATAAACAAGCAGCATGACACCCGGTATAATAAGGAGCAAAGCAGTTCCAGCTGATGTCCCTGCATACGAAAGAAGCTTTCCTGCATAAGGAATGTTCACTCCCATATACTGCGCAGTCACCTGATCCGCTTTTACCAGCGTGCCGTCCTGATACATATTATTGTCACCCTTCGTCTCAAACGCTTTATTTGCATCCTTTCCTTTCACCCCAACAATTCGGTGGGTCACAAAGGACTGATCCTGCTTTGTTTGGAACGTAATAATATCTCCTTTTTTGAGCGTCTCAGGTGAGGCGACCTGCTTTACAACAATCAGTGACCCAGCTGAAAATTCTGGTTCCATCGAACCTGATAATACTTGCTTCAATTGATAACCGAAAATCTGAGGTTCTCCTCCTGTTGTTCTTGATGACAACACGACAATAATTGAGGCTATCATCACCGTGAACACCACCACATAAAGAATACTCCCAGACATCTTCATCCATTTTTTCATGACCCCTTCTCCCCTTCGCCTATCATTTCTCGATTTAAAAGACAGCTCCATTTAGGACGCCTTTTCTTGACACTTTGAGAGCACCATCTGTTTAGACCAAAAGTACGCCTTATCAGATGCGCCAAATCCTTTAGGATAAAAGATTTTAAATGCATAGATTCCATTTGTTTTTGCTTTATCTGTCGTGACAGTCGCTGTTTCTTGCGACAATAGGGACTTTATGGAGCCCTTTTCAAGAATATGACCATCTTGTAATGGCTCCTGACCATTTCCCACTTTATGTAATTCCCACTTCCATTCAGAGTACGCAATAGGCTGTCCACTATTTTTTAGTGTCATGCTCAGCCTTTGAGGTGCGCAGACTGTTCCTTCGATCATCGTTTGATCCACAAGCTCCAATTGACTTTGATCCCATTTTTTAGGCTGACAATGCTGATCTGTCTGTTCAAAGTTTTCACATGTTTTCATAACAAAATTTTTGTGCTCGACATCGTTAAAAGAGGCATTCGTTGGTGTCATGAGGAAAGATGTCAACATCAAACAAATGGCACAAAAAAGGACAAAGAGCGACTGTTTCATTAATCCCTTCAACTCCTTGAACGGTTGTTCTTTAAAAAGAACGATTATATACAGTATAAGGAAATACCTATAAAACCCAAAACGTCAAATTAGTTCATTTTGTTCTTAAACAAGAACCATTGCGAGAAAATTCTTCCATTTTCTCATTCTTTCGCCATATTCAATATTTTTTTGTGTGACATTTGTACTTCTTAAAACTTACATAAAAATGTAGGATTTGGTCAGGATATGAAGAGGTGAGGTGATGTTAAGTGAAATATGGAAAAATCATAATCATGCTCAGTTTACTGCTGAGTCCTATGATGCTAGACGTCAAACCTGTGGATGCGAGAGGTTTGACTGCCGCCGCAGACCAATGGGAAACGCGAGCAGTCAAAGAAGCCAAAAAAAGATACCCGCTAACGCAAGTCTTATTTAAACAAAAAGTATGGGACCGCCACCGCGATAAGGAATCTGTAAAACAGTATCATATTACGTTAAAAGACCATACAAAGGAATTTGGGGTGTTTGTCACCATTTCCTATAATCCTTACTCAAATAAGGTGAATAAAGTGATTGTTGTGGAGGAATACAACTAAAATGGCATAAAAAAACCGCCTGCTGGCGGCTTTTTACTTTCGTCGATGTCGCTGACGTTTTTTAAGCATCATGGAGAAGCCAAACGGCAGAACCCCAAATAATCGCTGTGAAAACGGCGGTTTTGTTTCCATTTTTTCTTGTTTGTGTTCCTTCCGTTCGTCTCGTGGTGTATTCATATATTTAATGATTTCCTGCGTCATATATTTTACATAGTCATTTGTTTTCAAGCAAATTCACCTCTTCTTCCTTCAAGTGTTACCAGAAAGAGGATGATTTTATACACTGGCTAATCAGGGTTTGCCCATCTCATGATTTCACCGGTCTTCCAATCCAGCATCAGCTCCCGCTCATCGGATAAGCCATCCTTTGTTTTCACCCTCACCAAAGCGAGGACACGTTTTTTCTGTTGATCGCATTTCATCTGCTTCAGTGTCACATGCCCTTCTTCTGTATCAATATAGATCTTCTGCTTTTCACAAATGCGTTTTACTGAGCTGGCAGCTTCACTCACACCCACCCTAAAAAGATGCTGTTTTTTATAAAAAGAAATCGTGAGCTCTGTACTTCTCAGCTCTTTTTGAAAGCCCATCGTTATCGCTCCTAGGATCAAGAGAAAAAATAGGATCACAGCAAGCACATGCGGATAGATAAACCCTTCCTCTCTTTTCACGATTTAGGAACCACCCCTTTATATGTGAAAAAAACGGCTTCATGAACCTTACCAGATCCATCTGTGACTTTCAGAATGGCTCTATGCTGACTCGTTCTCACCTGAAATTGTTTCACCTTGTGCAATAAAGGAAGATGTCCAGCTTGATCCGTTCGTTTTCGAAGCATCTCTTGATATGGCTCAATCGTTATCACTCGCCCTTGATGAGATACATACTCTAACGCATTACCTCCTTGCACCGATCGAACTGCCGTTGCACGGCTTAATTCCTCATCTAATTGCAGGACAGTTTGTTTCCACTCCATTTGTGAAAATCGGTTAATCTCTTCAAAAGGAAGGGCTTTCTCAGCTGTTGAAAAGATCAGTACAGAGCCAAAAGAGAGGAACAAAAATAGCTGCAATTGCCACAAAGCCTGGACAAGGGTAAAACCTTGTTCACCGTTCCGCAACCTGGTGAAAGCATATGGTCTGCTTTTTTTGTAAGTTGTATGATACACATCCCTTCTCTTTACTCCAATTGAATACATATGTGTTGTCGCCTCGCTTCTTTTTGACAGACGATTTTGTACCCTCTATGAATGCTTCATTCATCTGTTCATGTAAGATTTGGTAAGCTTCAAGTTTGGCTCTTACTTCCTTTTTCCCCAGCATGATTTTTTCATAGGCCGGCATAATCACAAGGGCTGCAAATAGGAAGATATGACAAGCAAACAGCGTTTCAATCGTACTAAACCCTCTATTGCTTTTGAACATGGATTCGCCCGCTTCCTAAATAAATCGTGAGTTTATACGTTTGACTGTCAAATTCGACAATGAGAGATCCACCGCTGCTTGGATGTCCATTTTCATTAAAATAGATACCTTGCGAGAATGTAGAAGTTTTGATGCTGCCCTTTTTATGCTGATAAGAAGCAATGACTTCGTTACTCTTTTGATCTATTACCTGATAAGATACATGCGGCGGTTGGATCTCAACATGCACACGTGTTTTTTTGATAAATGCAGTATATGATGCCAATTGAAGATCTTGTTTCATGAGGTTTACTTGTCTTTTGGCTTCAGCGCTTACTATTAAATTTGGGATTTTCATTCCTATGATCGACAATAGAATCGATAGAACTAGTAAGATCATTAGCTGCTCTATGAGGGTAAAACCCTTCTCATGTAAAAGTAATTTATTCATGCTTCACGTTGCCGTTTTGAATGACAATCGCTTTTCCATTAGGACAGGTTAATCCCTTTTTAACATAACCTTCTTTTTCTAACTCAGCTAAAGATGGCGTCTTCCCATCATGCTCCAATTCATACGCCATCACTTGTGTGCTGACCATTGATTTGAGCCCTTCACAGCCCTTTGCTTGAATTGCTTGGTGATGACGTGTGATATTCGGTATGGTAATGAGTAAAAGAATGGATATCACGAGCATGACAATTAACATTTCTAACAGGGTAAACCCTTTATCATTCATGTCTTTGTCCTCCTTCTTACACTTGCTCCATTAGTTGATACATTGGTAAAAGAATAGATAAATATACGATGAGTATAAGAAGTGCCGTCACACCATAGATCACCGGCTGCAGCCAAGACATCCATTTTTCAATTTTCAGCTCTGCATTCTCTAATAGAAATTGGCTGTACGTGTACATTTCTCTTGCTAGCATCCCGCTTGCTTCACCATGTTTGATGATGGCTGCAAAATGTTTTTCGAAAAAAGGACTCTCACTTACTTGATGTGCCATGCTTTCTCCTTTTCTTAACTCATCCATCATTTGTTCACCTATTTCTTGAAGAAAAGGTAAGTAGCTTTGCTGTTTAAAAGCTTGCAAACCCTCGTACATCGATAATCCAGCCTGAAGCAGTCCGCTTAGCTGAAGAGAAAAAAGGTATGTATGCATCAGCTGCATCCCTTTATATAAAAAAGGCAGCTTACTCATCACCCTCAATTTCTCAAGCGTCGACTTTTTCCTAAAAAACAAAGCATAATAGCCGGTAAGACAAATACACAGACAACTGGTGATGAGCAGAAAAGCATGAAGGAATTGAAACATTCCAAACATTCCTTGAATCAGCCAAGACATGCGGGTATCCATCGATGAGTACAAAACAGAAAATTGAGGAATGATCATATTCTGAACGAGTATCAGCACGACCAAAACCGTGAAGATGAGGAAGAGCGGGTAACGCAACATGCGTTTAAACGTGTCTAACTGCTTGACTTTTTTCTCTAAAAAACGGGCGCTTTGTTCTAAAGCACGGGCTAGACTGCCATGCTTCTCAGAAAAACATAGTATGGCGATGACTTCCCGCTGAAAATGGAGTCGCTCGAGCACCACATAAAAAGGCTCGCCTTCGTGCAGCCACTGAATACCTAGTTTTAATTGCTGCCGCTGTTGTTTTGATAACTGGATATTCACCATCACTAATGCCTCAATCAATGTATATCCAGCCTGAATTAATTGAGCCAGTTTTGATAGGCATTCAGCTTGGTCCTTTTTAGACCATACTTTAGAGGCTCGCTTCTTCATAAACCCAGCGATGGTAAGTGTTTTTTGATAAATAGCCGAGTGCCACTCCTTTACGAATTAATCTTTGCAGTGTTTCATATGACGAGTGAGCATATTCTCCTTTAGCCTCCTTGATACACTCACCAAGCTCTTTTCCGAATAGCAGTTCAAATACATTTGTTCGTCTGATCGGTCGATTTAATTTACAGTAAAGCTGACATGTTTCTCCGCAAAAAGGACAGGTGAGCTCGATTAATCGCTGGGCAGCAATCGCAACCATCGTTTGCTCAAGTTCATTCATCGTGACACCAAATTCAAGCATACGATAAAGGGCTCCTTTTGCATTTTTTGCATGGAGCGTACTCAATACTAAATGGCCTGTCAGTGCTGCTCTAATCGCCGTTCTGGCCGTTTCAGCATCTCTTATTTCTCCTAGCACAATCATATCTGGATCATGTCTTAAAATAGCGCGTAATCCTGCGGCATATGTGATGCCGGCTTTTTCATTTACTTGAACCTGTAACACTTCTTCATTTCTTGTTTCCACAGGATCTTCAAGCGTAATAATATTTCGGTTGAAATTCTTTTTTGCAAACTGGATCAGTGAATAGAGGGTTGTTGTTTTCCCCGAATTGGTTGGACCGGTAAATAAAATGAGCCCATGCGAATGCTTCAAAAATGACAATAACCTGGCTGAAGCTTTCGGAAATAGTGACAGGTGTTTTATTTTCGGAACATGATCCTGCGGCAATATTCTAATCACTAAACTCTCATCATTTACAGTTGGTAAGGTAGACATTCGAATAAACACCTGGCCGCTTCTTAACATCACAGCTAATGACCCATTTTGCGGTCTCCTTTTTTCCCCGATATCCATAGAAGATAAAAATTTAAAATGAGCAATGAGCCGCTCGCCGGTTTTTTTATCAATGGTTCGCTGCTGGATTAAATCTGAGTCTACGCGGAAAGATACCAACGCTTCCTTTTCTTTTGGGACAATGTGCACATCAGATGCTCTCATGCGGCATGCTTCTTCTAGCAGCTCTTGCCTTAAATATTCAATCCCATACAAGTGGATCACTCCTTTCATTGATCACATTGTAGAATGGAGGAACCTGAATGACAAAAGAGCATTTTATGATTTTCATGACTAATAAAGCATGAAAACCCTCAACTCAAGATGCATCACATCATTTTTTAGAAAAGAGCATATAAAAAAACCTGACTTTTACAAGTGCAGGTTTTTTCGTCATGATGTGGCTTCTTGCTGCTGCTCTTCAAAAATGCGAAATCCTCTTTTTTCTAAAGCTTTTGCAAGGCTGTGTTCTGTATTTACTTTTGAGAAATCAATGCCGAGTTTCACTACAGTTTGAGCGATCTCTGGGCGAATGCCTGATATAATCGTCTCAATTCCTAATAGCTTCGCACTATCGACCACTTTAAACAGCTGATAAGCAACCATCGTATCAACAACGGGAACGCCAGATATATCAATAAATAAGTGCGTTAGACGCAGTCTTGAAGCCTGTTCCAGCACGGATTCCAAAATGATTTTGGCCCGGTACGTATCGATTTCTCCGATCAATGGCAAAATCCCGATTTCCTTTGATACCGGAATAACAGGGGCACTCAGTTCTTGAATCATCTCTCTTTGTGCATTGAGCTGACTGAGTGTGACGCGGTCATATTCTTCTGATAAACGCTCAATCATATCATCAAATGTGGCGTGAAAGTGCTGATTCCACTGACACACATCTTGCAGCGTCACTTCAAGCTCGGTTTCTTGGGTGAATGTCTCAATTCTCGAACAGAAAATGTGGCGGAAGATCTTAAATTGTCCAATGATTTCATATAACGGCACCTCATGCACTGCTCGATCACGAGCAATATCAACAGACCACTTTTTCAAATGGTTTTCTACTTTGTCTGACAGTGTCACAAGTGTTGCTGCAATGGTTTGAATAAACGCTGTGTTCTGTTCCTTCAGCTTCTTTTCTGTTTCCTCTGAAGCATGTTTAGAATATAATGAGCCTTCTTCTGTTCTTGTCTTTAGCCATTCTTCGGTCATGACAGGGGCTTCTTTTAGGATAAATTCGTATAATTGCTTTGATTTTTCATTTTTCATTTACTTCTTTCGCTCCTTTTGCACTTAAAACTCGTGACATACAATTTTTATGTATAAATGACCGTAGATGGTGAACAATATCATTACACGTTTGATATTGGGCTATAGCCAAGTGGTAAGGCAATGGACTTTGACTCCGTGATCGTTGGTTCGAACCCAGCTAGCCCAGTTCAGCACAAAAACGAAGACGGCTGAAGCATGTTTCAGCTGATCTTCGTTTTTTATTAGGAAACTGATTGATGAATCGCTTTCTTTTTTGATATTTTCATGAGTTCTCCTGGATTATAACCAACTACTAATTTATTTCCATCAATGATGATTGGTCTTCGAAGCAGTTTTGGTTTTTCAATGAGAAGCTGCAAAACCTCGTTTACTTTTAAGTCATTAATATTTAAATTTAAGCTTTTAAAAGCTTGACTTCTTGTGGCTAAAATTTCATCCATTCCTTCTGTTGTTAAAGAAAGAATCTTTTTTAATTCATCTAGAGTTGGCGTTTCTCTGAAAAGGTGACGCTCTTTAAAATCAATTTGATTCGCCTTTAACCAATGTTTTGTTTTGCGGCAAGACGTGCAGCTTGGGTATGAATAAAAAGTAATGTCACTCATTAGTCTTCCTCCTTAGGTCGTTAACCTTTTCTCTTATGGAGTAAGTACCCTCATGTTTTTCAGCATAAACACTTTTTCTTCACTTTTTCAAAAAATTTTTTTCTACATTCAAAATAAATTGTTCACACGTTGTCAAAAATGTAAATGTTTACATAACAAGTGGTGATCAGCTATAATATGATTCAAAGGGGTTTTTTTAAAGGGGAGGGAAAGAAATGAATCGCATGTTCCGCGTGCTTGGCTTTTGGACGGGTATTTTTGCTGTCATGTTCTATTTAGGACATATGAAAGATGCATCGCTGCTGTTCTTCGGTCAAACCGTTCTTTTTGTATTTTTATCCTACTTGAATCTATCCGAAAGAATGTATATTTACATTTTCGGAGCGTACTTGACGATTTTCTTTGCCGGATTTACATATTATTCGATTTTCATCATGGTTCCCGGTACCGGACATTAATTGAAAAAAGCATCTCTTCTAAAGAGATGCTTTTTTCATGCCTGCAATTAAAGAGAAAAACCATTAATAAACGGATTTTGCTCCTGCTCTGTCAGCACAGTGGTTTCCCCGCCATGCCCGCTTAATACAAGAGTTGATTCTGGCAAGGACAATAATTTATGATGGATTGATTGAAGCAGCACTTCCTGACTGCCGCCTACTAAATCTGTTCTCCCAATGCCACCTTCAAATAGCGTGTCACCAGAAATAACAAAGCCCTCTTCCGCCGAATAGTAAGACACACTGCCAGGTGAATGCCCAGGTGTATGGAACATTTCTAATGTAAACGATCCAATTTGAAGAGTTCCTTCTGTCGTAATCAATTTTTCAGCTTCTTTGACCGTAATTCCATTTCCAATCAATCGAGCTGAACCGTTTAATTCAGCGTTCGTGAGCCATTCTTTTTCATTTTCGTGTACATACAGCGGCACTCCCCACTCTTCGCGTACCTCATCTGCCGCACCAATATGATCAAAATGAGCATGTGTTAATAAGACAGCAAGCGGTGTGAGCTGTTTTTCTTTTACATAGGAAATCAGCTTTTGCGCTTCGCCGCCTGGATCAAAAATTAAGCATTCTCCCTGCTCGTTTTTCCAAATATATGCGTTCGCTTGTACATAGCCTAGTGGCATTCTTCTCCAATTCATTTTCATCACCTACTTTATTGATTCTTTTTTATTATGAAGGCTATTCAATAAAAATTCAAACAATCGTCAACTGGAATCTACTCGACAAGCTTTATGAAAACGGTTAAAATGAAAAGAAAGGAAATCAAGGGGATTGATGACAAAGGGGGACTTTCACATGATGCTCGTCATTATTTTTGGTCTAGTCACGATTTTAGCTGCGCTCGGTATCTATCGCTCACTAAAAAAAGTGAACGTACTTGCCATCGCTTTTGCTGGCGCTACATTTTTGGTTTTTGGATGGTTCACTGTCATGACCATCATCTATAGCGGTTATCCAACTGCACATTAAAAGCCTGCATCTAGCAGGCTTCAGATTGTTGACAAAGGGCTAAAATGATCTTGATTTTAGCCCTTTGTCTTCTTTTCAGCGTGATAAAAAACCTTTGAAGTCTAGGAAGGACGAGCACCGGAGCGCAGCCCTGACACCGAATGCGAGGGTTTGTCTACACGCTGAAAGCCTGCTTATAGCAGGCTTTTTTTATTGATTTAAATGCTTATTCACGCTTTCTAATTTGCTTGTAAGCGTTGTGGTTTGATCCCGCCTGTCATCGATGCGGATATTGGTCGCTACTCGGTGCAATCCCTTTTCAAAAGGGGCTTCATGAATGCGCTGAATGACCTCAAATAAAACGGATAATTCGCCTTCAATTAACGTATTCATCGGTGTTAATTGATATTTGATTTTCCCTTCTTGTTGAAAGCCTTCTAAAATTCTTTGTACATCTGCTACGTAAGCACTGACACTTGGTGTTTCAGTGCCTATCGGAATGATGGTGACGTCTGCTATAGCCATCGTTTTTCCCCTTTCAATCAAATTCTCATGTTTTCTCGTCCTCATTGTAACCTATCTTCAATCAATCATGCCATGCTCACGTTGCGTTTACGGCAGGTTTGTCTCGTTCTATCGTCAAATCCGCCCTCTCTATCTTTCCGATCTTTGTAAACAAAAGCAGGCATATACCTGAAACAGCTTCAATGATGCCGCCAGCCGCAATGACATACCCAGACCCAAACAGTGTTGCCATATAACCGCCAATGAGGGCGCCTAAAGGAATCATCAAGAAGGAAATCATGTTGATAATCGCGTACACTTGCGGCTGATCCTCTGCCTTTACTGACAATTGAATCATCGTATGTTCGGGTACGTTAACTGCACTAATGGCTGCTCCTAAAGCAAAAGCTGATATAAACACAAGTGGTAACAATGCGTTCATACCTGTGATGAAGAAGGCGATTCCATCAACAATCCCAGCACCTATAAAGAGCAATCCATACCGATTCACTTTTATCTTTGTTAAAACAAACCCCATCAAAAAGGCGCCTAGTGCGGTTGTGACTTTGATGAATGAATAGACGACCGGTCCACTATGTAAGTCTTCAGTTAAATAAATAACAGACAATGCTTCCCATGGTGCCGCAGCAAAGTTTGAGCAGACACAAAAAATGGCTAACGGAAACAAAATATGATGGCTTCTAACAAGTGAAAAACCTCGAATTAATCTTTTGCCATAAGATAATCCTTTTTTGGCTTTATCGATGATGGCTTCTGTTTGATATGAAATCATGAACACCAATAAAGCGGACAAAAGATAAAGAGGAATGATCACAAGCATTGTATAGCCTACGCCTACAAATGCAATCATGACACCACAAATCGTTACCGTCACAAGTCTTACGACATGACTTGCTGATTGGATGGTTGCATTCGCCTTTTGTATGAGGTCCTCATGGACAAGCTTTGGAATAATCGATACAGATGCCGGTTCGTAGGAGCCTCCCGTCGCCGAATGAAGCAGCATGCAGCCAATGATGAGGACTAATGGTGTGAAACCATAAAAGTAACTAACCACGATCACAAGAATAATCGCTCCTCGTGTTAAATCAGCAAAGCACATCCAAAATTTCAATTGATGCGGCTTCATCATAGGCGTAATAAATGGTCCAACAATCGCTTGAGGGACAAAGCTGACCGCAATAAAAAAAGCTGTCCCTATTGCTCCTTTCCCTCCTAGTACCAAAAGCCACAAGATGGTGTTGAAAGATAAACTATCCGCTGTAATTTTGCACATTTTAGAAACAAATAGATAAGTAAAATTTCTTTTCCACAGGCTTTGAGCACTCAATAGTCGACATCTCCCTAAATCATATCCTTTTTTTTACATCCATATCTTTCACAATAGCTTACAAGAAAGCCTTCGTCAATTACTTCAACATTGTTTTTATTGACCATAAGCAATTGATTGTTGCTCCAATATGAAAAAGCACCAGACAGGTGCTTTTAACACTTACACGCTTCCCATAAAAGCCGCTTTGTTTTTTCATAAATCGAATCAAATTGATCCATGGAAAGAGGATTTTTCCCTAGACCAAGCTCAACTGTATAGCCCTCATTATGAAATTGATAAATAAACCAATCGCGATAGCCTGCATAGCTGTCGAGATATTGGATCGGTTTGTAGCCGCTCACTTGTTCGAATCGTTTGACCATTTCTTTTGAGATGGCTGGCTCATGGCCAAGAAAACCCCAATAAATCTCTTCTCCTTGTGTATGAAGGGCAATCAGCCGGTCAAATCGTTTTCGCAGCGCAAGATTTGCCATCGCTTTCGCTTCTGGTTCTGTTAATGGCTCGCGCCCAGGATAATCCCGGTAGGACGGTGCCTTCGACTGATGACGATAGTACTCGATCTCCCAATAAGCAGGGAATTGATTGTTTAAATCCACCCCTCGAATATTTGCTTTCCATTCCCGGTAATCGGAATATCCACCGTTTAGCAGTGTGAATTCTTCACGATGAAGACCTAGTGACTCCGGTCCATTACGAACCAAATCCACTCCATCTGGATTGACCATTGGCACGATGGATAAAGCGGTGGTCTGCAGAATATGAACCGCTTCATAATGTCTTGCCTGAACCGGGTCAGACGCTGCTAAGCAAAGCGATTTCAACCATTTTAATAAAACAGACGTCGTGATCCATTCATTTGCATGAAATGTGGCATTGAGATGAATAGAATGTAAATGCTGAACAGGCTCTGTTCGGATTTCATAAATAGGTGTATCAAGCACTGAATGACCAATGACGCTGATATGAAGAAAAGGAAATACGGCTTTCAAGCGGCTCAGCTCTTCTTCTAATTGAGCGCTATCATATTCAAATGTTCCATTGATCCAATCATCGGATTGCTGCAGTCTATAAGGCGCAATAAATTTCTGCACATCACCGATGGAATCAAATTCATGGACTCCTTCTGGAAGTCTATATCCCGGTAAAAGAAGGTCATCAGTGCTTGTTTGATTAGATAAATGAAAAGCAGCTTTGCCAATACCAAGCTGCTTTGCCACAGCATCCCTCTCCGCTTCATCCAGCTGCCATTCAATTTTTCCAAACGACGTTGTCTTCATTTACATCCCTCCTCTCATATTATATGAACCGTCAGGCAAAAAAAGAAAACCTCTGCTTCTAAAAATAGCAGAGGTTTTTTCATCTATTAGGACGCCTTTTTCAGCTCCGTTTCACCTTCTTTTTTAGATGGTGAATGGTCCGGGCTATTTCGATCATAAAATCTAAGGAGATCTCCGTAGATGATTTGATCAGAGAATTGAAGCTCCTGCTTCGCTTTCTCTTCATAAGACTGACACACATTTTTATCATCTGCTGGCTCGCCTGTCTCTTTATTGTAGCAAACACCATCTGTAAAAATGCTGTCCTTCGTAATAAAGCTTCCATCACGGAGTACTGTAAAGTCATTCGTATCTTTTGATAAAAGGTCATGACCAAATTGAATTTGTTTACTTGTATCAATTCCTAGAAGATTGAGTACAGTTGGACGGATATCGACCTGACCACCTACCGTATCAATTTCTTTTGGATGTTGATCCGTTACCCCTGGAATGTGTACAACAAATGGGACTTTTTGAAGCTGTACTTCTTCAAATGGCGTAATCTCTTTATTTAAAAATTGTCCCATGGCTTCGTTATGGTTTTCAGAAATTCCGTAGTGATCCCCATATAAAACAAAAATGGAGTTATCGTATAACCCAGCTTCCTTCATCTTTTTAAAGAAAAGCTTAAGGGCTTCATCTTGATAACGCACTGTAGGGAAGTACTTGTTCAGCGTTTTGCTCTTTGAATCATATTCATCAATGAGCTTATCTTCTTCATCTAAATCAAAAGGGAAATGGTTCGTTAATGTAATCAATCTCGTATAGAAAGGCTGCGGGATCGATTTCATTAATTCAGCGGACTGCTCAAAGAACGGACCATCTTTCAGTCCCCAGCCAACTGAGTTTTCTTCATTCACATCAAATGATTTAATATCAAAGAACTTATCGTAGCCAAAGCTATCGTAGATAAGGTCGCGGTTCCAGAAGCTTTTGTTATTCGCATGAATAACAGAAGAGTGGTAGCCCTCATCCTTTAACAGCTCAGGTGTCGCTGTAAACTCATTACTTGGATTTGTGAAGAACACAGCCCCTCTTCCAAGTGGATAAAGAGAATTATCTACAATAAACTCTGAATCAGATGTTTTCCCTTGACCTGTTTGGTGATAAAAATTAGTAAAGTTATAGCTCTTCTTGATCAATTTGTTTAAAAACGGAGTAATTTCTTTCCCGTTTAATTTTTCATTGATCACAAAACTCTGTGTAGACTCAAGTGATACAAGAATGACATTTCGTCCTTTTGCTTGACCAAATGTCTTTTCATTACGGTCCGTTTGATTTGCGCTTACATAGTTTTCAATTTCAGTTAAGCTATTACTGTCAGCAAGGGCTCGTTGAGCAGACTGCTTCGATTGCAATACCCCATCATAAATATGGAAGTTATATAAGCTGATATTTTTCACTAGCATCTCACGGTCAAATGAGCGAGTAAGCAGTTCTGGTCTTTCTGTTTCAGCTAAACCAAGGTTAAAGAAAAATGTAGCTGCCACAAATAAGTAATATGCTGCTCGTTCTTTTCGTGAAACTGTGACATCTGTTCTAAAGGAAGGCTGTTTTTTATAGAGCCAAATTAAAATGATGATATCAACGAACATCAGTAAATCGACTGGTTCAATTAAAGAGGTAATACTTGACCCGAGGTCACCCATATTGTTTGTTTGAAATAGGACGGGGATGGTTAGAAAGTCACTATAGAATCGATAAAACACAATGTTGGCTAACAAAATGAATGTCAGGATAAAGCTTGTCACGATGATATATCGATTTCGATTTTTCTCTTTGAAAAATAAACCGATACCGAAGATAAATAAGAGAAAGCTAAGCGGATTAATAAACAGGATAAACTCCTGCATGAAATTTTCAATTTTAATATTGAAACTAGATTTATAGATAACATAGGTTTTGACCCACATCAGCAATGTCGCAATCAGTAAAAATGAAATCGCCTTTAATCTATTCTTTCGCATTGTAACCTCCTTATGCTAAGCGCGCATCTAGGCCCTAGATATACCCTAATTATTGGTGCTTCTAGAAAAATAACTAAAGTATATCTTATCCTGTATATGATGGAAAATCAATGTCTTTTTCCTCATGACAAACTTATGAATATGCTAAACATCCAATTTCATGCCTATCTATCGCTTTTTTTAATAAAAATGACATCATTATGACTTTTTTGCTCAAGACAGCCATTTGGTTTTTGCCATCCATGCACCACCGATGACACCCGCATCGTTTCCGAGTGATGCTATCAGCACTTCGACATCGTCTGCGCAAGGCGGGAACGCATGTTGTTTCACAACGCGTTCTACTTTACTGCGAAGAAGCTCACCTGCTTTTGAAACACCGCCGCCAATCACAATTTTCGTTGGGTTTAAAGCACTAGCAAGATTCGCAAGGACAAGTCCAAGATGTGTCGTCACTTCTTCTACGACACGCATTGCAAGATCATCTCCGTTTTCTGCCGCTTCAAATACATTCTTTGCTGATAGCGAAGCGAGCTTGCCAAGTGAAGATGTATGCTGCTCGGTTTCTAATTTATCCTTTGCAATCCGGACGATGCCAGTCGCAGATGCGATCGTTTCAATACAGCCTGTTCTTCCGCAGTTACAAGGTGCTCCTTGAAATGGAACGGCACAAATATGGCCAATTTCTCCGCCAGCTCCTGTCTCCCCTTGAACAACTTCACCGTTGACGATGATGCCGCCGCCAACCCCCGTTCCAAGTGTGACCATCAGGATATTTTTTGCGCCATCTCCTGCACCCTTCCACATTTCACCGAGTGCAGCAATATTCGCATCATTTTCAATGACAGATGGAAGTCCTGTCTCTGCCTCTAGGTGATCTTTCAACGGATAGTTTGTCCAGCCCAAATTCGTTGTTTTATAGACGATTCCAGATACTTTATCTACAGGTCCAGGTGCACCCATTCCGATCCCAATAAGTGCTGATTTTGGCATACTGATCTCAACCAGTTTATGGTCAATTGATTTGGCAATATCGACTGTGATCGTCTGCCCGGATTTATCCGTAGGAATCTCCCACTTATGCTGAATTTCACCATATAGATTAATGAACGCAAGCTTAATTGTCGTACCGCCAAGATCAATACCTACAAACCAATCCCCTGTCATATGCCCTCCACCTTCACATTGTTTTTCGATTTATTTTGGCTAGCTCCATTTGAAGAATCGTCATTGCGTTTGACCATTCAGTGCGGTCAATGATGCCCGATGTATACATTTCCTTCAATTCGTCTGCCATAAATTCTAATTCTACTTCACGATCTCCGAAATACACATAATTTCCAAATCTCATAAGCAGCTGCTGTACATCATATAACGTTTTCATTGTTTCCACCATTTCTTTTCATCAACAGATAGGATAAGCGTATTCATAAATGCGCTTTCAGTCAAGTCATTCAACGTGTTTGACTATTTTCGATATATTGTTTCAGCTTTAAAAATTGATCATTTTGAGGATCCTGTTTTAATGCTTTCGCTAATAGATCATCTGCTTTCGCTGTCTCTCCTTTTTCTACGAATAACAACGATAAATGATACAGTTTATTTGGTTCATCTGGATCTTTTTCAAGCGACTTTTGTAAAAATTGAATGGCCTTATCAAGGCGGCCCTGCTGCGCTTCCGATAGTGCATAAATATGAAGTGCCTCAGCTGATGCATCTTTTTCGTGTACGTATTCCTCTAGTCGTTCACTTGCTTCGCTATACTTTTTCTCATCAAATAAACTCGCTGCCTCACTTGTTGCCGCTGCTTCCTTTTGATTATCAGAATGAAATCCTGTATACAATCCAAGACCGCCAATCAAGAGCAAAACAGCAGTCGCAAGAAGCATTTTGACAGGCTGCGTCTGTTTAGGCAGACGGACAGCTAATGCCGTGAGAAAGCCGCCAACCAAGCCGCCAAGATGCCCTGCGTTATCAATACCTGATACAGTGAAGCCTATTCCTAGGTTAATGAGAATAATAACAATAATATTTGTCCCCATCGTCCGAAAGAAAAGCTTTCGGTTTGAGATAGCTAAATATAACAGTGCCCCTAAACAGCCAAAAATCGCGCCTGATGCTCCGGCTGCAATTGCCGTATTAAACACAAAGCTCGCTATGGAGCCAAAAATGCCAGAAATCAAATAGATGAGCAAAAATCTTCCTGACCCATAAATTCTCTCAACAGCCGCTCCAACTGACCAAAGAGCAAAAGTATTAAAGAGTAAGTGCGTCAAGCCAATATGTAAAAACATTGGTGTTATCAGGCGCCACCATTCACCCTCTAAAATCAGCACATTATTTTTAGCACCAAATGCAGTTAAAGTTGCCGTATTGGTACTTCCGCCAGATAGCTCAAGTAAAAGAAACATCACCACTTGGACAGCGATCAGCAAGTAGGTGAAAATGGGTCTGCCATTTTGAAACACGGCCCGTTCTCGTTCACGCTGTTTTTCCTGATCATCAAATGCCTGGAGCACGTTCCTTTTAAGCTTCATTGCATCCTCAGCTGTGTCTCTCTTCGCTTCTTCTACATCAACTGCAAGAGATGTATTGAGCCATTTTTGCAGTTCGTTTATATCGTTTTGAAGCGTGTCTGCATTGAGTAACACAGGAGTAACTGTCACCTTATTCTCTTTTTGCGGCTGACCGTTTAAGTCTTCCCAATCATCTACTGGAACATCAGTTGTAAATTGCAGCTGCAAGAGATGAAGCGATCGTTTACGCATAGCTTCTCTCAGCTGATTGATCCGGTATGTTTGCTCCTCGATATCTCGAACAATCTCCTGTCTAAAATTCACATCTTTTCTATATAGACGGATGAGATCATAGCCTGAGTTTCGTGGTGCTTCAAAAAATATTTCATCTTCTGGGTACGGACTTTGAATCATCTCGTATCCTTTTTGTCTTAGTTCATCAACAACTCGCCAAAATAGACTATCTATGACATTCATACATTCGCGCTCCATTTTTTACATTATTATAGCAAGAATCGTTCTGATCCGCATTTCAAAACAAAAAAATCCCGGCATTTGCGGGATTAGAATGCTTGGCGAATAAATTTCGTCCGAAAATATGGGATTTTCATCAGCCATTTAATCAAAAAGTGACGTACTTGATTTTGGCCTAAAATCAAATTCATGAGCCGATAACGATTTTGCACGAGAACGAATGCAAACAGTGTGAACACAATGCTCCAAATCATTTTATTCATCATATTCCCTCCTATGTTCGTATCGTGGCTTAAATAGGATTTGTTTATGCATGAACCAACATTTTTATCACCTAAAAGCAGGCCTTCACAATCTAATCCCTTGTTCTTTTGATTGAATATAATAAACCTCTCCGCACTCTGATTGATCATAAGAAACGTCAAATTGATGAAGGTCGATTAAATCCTTGAAAGTATGAGGCAGCTTACAATTCCGCTCTAATCCCTCCACCTTGTGCGGGAAGTAACTGTCGTATGGATTTGGTGTATGAACATATACAGCGTCTAAACCAGGGTCATGCTCGTGAATACAAATCCAAGTTTGGTATGGCTTTTCAAAGCCTTCAAGCTGTTTTAACAGCCTATGATATAAAGCGATATGAGCTTTAATATGTTCTCTTCTTATTTTTAAGCTATTTTCCCCGACCCCAAAAAAATCAAGGTGCGTATGCGAAAAAGAGAACCACGAATCGTGGTCGAGCGTTAATTGATGAGTATTCACTTCCTCCCACATATTACGGAAGTATCTTTTCTTTCCACGAAATTTTTTCAAAACATATCCCCCCGTCAGCTAAAATGCTTTTTAATGAAGAATGTTGATCGCTATCGTTCATGTGACTTTTGATCACACACAAGACCTTCGCTCAACACAAAAAGCCCGTTCATACGTATAAGCAGCGGACTTTATTTTGGATATATGGTACCTTTCTCACTGACCATGATGGAGACCGGGATGTCGTGCGTTTCAGCCGGAATCTGCTCGGTTTGCTGTACAGTCAAACAAAGGGCAAGGGTTTCACCGTGATAGTCAGCTAAGTAGCGGTCATAATAGCCGCCCCCATATCCGATACGGTAGCCTTGTCGATCAAAGCACACCCCAGGCACAATGATCAAATCGATTGATTCTTTAGATGCAGCGGCCGACGCCATAGGGTCGGGCTCCAATAGCCCAAAGTAGCGGGATATCATCTTCGTTTCCGGTGTATATTCATAAAACGTCATCTCTTTTGTTTCCGGAAAACAGGTGGGTACACATACTGTTTTCCCCTCCTGCCATGCTTTTTCAATGAGAGGCATTGTCGGTACCTCTTTTCCTCTAGACATGGTGAGTGCAATCGTATTTGCTTGTTTCCATGCTGGCAGCTGAAACAAATGCTCATGAAGTAAAGCGGTGCTTCGCTCGAATTCCTCAGCACTCATCTGATCCAGCTTGGCTAATGTTTGAAGGCGAAGCTCTTTTTTCACACAGATCATCTCCCATCATAAAAAAACAGCAGGAAAATTCCCTGCTGCTTACTTTGTTTCACGATGTAAAGTTTGTTTTTTATCACGTGAGCAATACTTTTTGAATTCAACGCGATCTGGATTGTTTCGCTTATTCTTTTTAGTAATATAGTTACGCTCACCGCATTCAGTGCAAGCTAGAGTAATATTTACGCGCATGTTTTTCCCTCCAAACTAAAATCAATTCACATTCAGACCTAACTATAATACCACTTCTAGCTTAGGAATGCTAGAATGTTTTTTCACCAATTTCAATTTCAGTGCAATCCGTCTGCGTTCTGATCTATATCGTACGATCATTTCATGAAAAATGGCCTGCTCCCCTATAAAACATCAACCTTTGTCGTACTGTATACATGAGAAACCCTCTTTTATTTTGACAGCGAGCAAGATTTTCATACTCGTTTTTCATATAAAAAGAAAAAAGATGAAAAAAAGGTGATTTTTTCAGCAATTCCTTTTGAAACTAGCTTTTTTATGGTATAAAAAAGAAGGGTCGAAAACTGTCTGAAACAATCATGAAAGCCTTTTATGGTTTTCAGCATTAAAATACGAATAAAAGGTGATGAAACATGGAAATTGCAATTATCGGATTGCTTGTTGTCAGTATCGTACTGATCGCATTCTCATATTTTCAAAGAGAGCCGATTAAAGAAGTCGAGCAGGAACTTGAAACACTTCAACTATCTGCAATGCAAGAAATCTATAAACTGAAAAAGAAAATGAAGGTTCTTGAAGAAGAATTGCTTGAAACAAATATCGTCGTCCGCAAACATTCAGAAATTGATCCATCTATCGCAAGACAAATCATTTCAAAGCATCAAAATGGCATGTCTCCTGAGGCCATTGCGCGTGCTGAGCATGTATCTGTAGATGAAGTCAACATGATCATTAAAGACAACGAGAAGGTGCTTGTATGACGAAAAAAAGCATCCAAACGTTTGCGGCAGGTATGATTCTTGCAACTGGTGTTCTGGCAATCGTTTTTTTCCTCACTGGAAAAGATGAAGCGACGGCTGATACAACTACAAAAGAAACGCTCGCAGCGAAAGTAACAGACACTGACGTGAAAAACTATTTAGACTCTAAAAAAGAAGTCTCCGTCAGCCGTGAAACATATCAGCAGCTTCTTGATTATAAAGAAAAAGCACTGAAAGCAAATGAAGACGGCGATTCTAAAAATGATAAAGAAACATCAGACAAGCCTAAAGGCAAATCGGTCAAATTCGTTATTAAAAACGGGATGAGCACAAGTGATGTTTCAGACATGCTTGAAAAGGACGGAATCATCAACTCGTCTAAAGATTTTAATGATTACGTGATTGACGCCGGCTACCATAAAGAAATTCGTGCAGGCAAGTTCAATTTAAAAACAGGGATGACGTTCAAACAAATCGTCAAAGCCTTAACAAAATAACAATAAAACCCCCTGGCGGCGCTGACCTCCAGGGGTTTTTGTTATCCAAATCGACCAGATATATAATCATTTGTTCTTTGATCATTTGGCTCAGAGAACATCACATTCGTATCATTGATCTCAACAAGCTCCCCCATTAAGAAGAAGGCTGTTCTATCTGATACCCTGGCCGCTTGCTGCATGTTATGCGTCACAATGGCAATCGTATATTTCTCTTTTAATTTCATAATCAATTCTTCAATCTTTAATGTTGAGACAGGATCAAGCGCTGATGTTGGTTCATCCATTAATAAGATATCTGGGCTTGTAGCAATGGCTCTTGCGATACAAAGACGCTGCTGCTGACCGCCGGAAAGACCTAATGCAGGCGCACTTAAGCGATCTTTCACTTCATCCCAAAGGGCAACATCACGAAGCGCTTTTTCAGCGATTTCTTTTAATTGCTGCTTGCTCTTCACCCCGTGAATTCTTGGCCCATAGACGACATTATCAAAGATAGATTGAGGGAATGGGTTTCCTTTTTGAAAGACCATCCCAACGTTTTTACGCAGTTCCACGAGATCGACGCGGCCTTTTAAAATATTGTCACCGTTATACATCATATCCCCGGTGATTTTCACACCTGGCACTGTTTTGACCATGAGATTTAAGGTCTTGATAAACGTTGACTTTCCGCAGCCGGACGGACCAATAATTGCTGTGACTTCATGCTCTCTTATGTCTAAATCAATATGCTTGAGTGCGTGATGCTGTCCATACCAAAGGTTCATATCATTCACACGAAACACTTCTTTTTTTGCTGTTTCAGTTGCTACTGCATTCATCAAAATCCACCCGCCTTATCCAAATCGACCATTGATATAGTCTTCTGTTTTTTGCTGCGCAGGACGTGTAAAGATACGTTCAGTGGCATCATATTCTACTAGATCACCGTTTAGGAAAAAGGCCGTATGATCAGATACACGTAACGCTTGCTGCATGTTGTGAGTCACAATGACGATCGAATAATCATTTTTCAAATCTGATAATAGCTCTTCAATTTTTGCATTTGAGATCGGGTCTAGGGCGGAAGCAGGTTCATCTAATAAAAGAACGCTAGGCTTCATCGCAAGTGTACGTGCAATACAAAGGCGCTGCTGCTGACCGCCGGATAATGACAAAGCTGAGCGGTGCAGACGATCTTTGACCTCATCCCAAAGCGCCGCTTTTGTTAAGCTTTCCTCTACCGCATCATCAAGCACTGATTTTCTTTTTTCTCCCGCATACTTTAATGCATGGGTAATGTTATTGTAGATCGATTTAGGAAATGGGTTTGGCTTTTGGAAAACCATGCCGATTTCTCTTCTTAAATTGACCACATTAATGCGGTCATCCAAAATATTGAGCCCTTCGTACATGATCGCCCCTTCACTTCTCGCACCTGGGATCAAGTCGTTCATGCGGTTAATGCTGCGTAAAAAGGTTGATTTCCCGCAGCCAGATGGGCCGATTAATGCGGTAATTGCGTTCTTCTCAATTTCAAATGAAATGTGATTGACCGCTCTTTTTTCCCCATAATAAATGCTTAAATCCTGCACCTGTAAAATCTGTTCTGCTTGAAGTGGAGCCTTTTTTGCTGCAATCTCTTTTTTTTCTGCTAGCATTTGAACCATATCCCCTTCACACCTTTCTCACATTATTTTGACGTAAGCTTCTTATGAATAAATGAACCAAGCCATCTAGCTGCTAAGTTGAATACTAAAACTGAAAGCACAAGTACGGCTGATGCACCATTTGCAATGGCCTCTGCATCTGGAATGATTCCTTGTGTATTGACGTTCCATATATGAACGGCCAATGTTTCTGCCGGTCTAAAAATATTCAGCGGTGACGTATCAGAAAATGGACTCCAGTTTGTAAAATCTAGACGCGGTGTGGTGAGACCTGCTGTGAAAAGAAGCGCTGCTGCCTCCCCGAAAACTCTTCCTGATGCTAAAATCGCACCGGTAATAATAGAAGGAATCGCACCTGGAATCAGGACCGTCTTCACTGTATGCCATTTCGTCACACCAAGCGCTAGTGATGCTTCCTTTTGATCCTTCGGTACAGAGCGAAGCGCGTCTTCTGTCACCCTGACCATCACTGGCAGGTTAAACACCGTGAGCGCAAGAGCTCCTCCGATGATTGTATAGCCCCAGCCTGTTAAATTGACAAACATGAGTAAACCAAACATACCAATGACAATGGAAGGAAGTGAAGACAGCACTTCAATACATGTGCGAATAAAATCAGTGACTTTGTTTTGAGGCGCATATTCAGCCATGTACACTCCGCCGCCGACACCAAGTGGTACTGTGATCAGCATTGTAATAAACAAAATGTAAAACGAGTTAAACAGCTGATCCCTAATGCCGCCGCCAGAGCCAATTGCACTTGAGCGGGTTGTCAAAAAGTCAAAATTTAATTCTTTTGCCCCGTTGAAAATGATATAAGAAAACAAACCAACTAGGATCGCCGTAATAATGGCGGCACATAATCCAAAAACAATCGTGGCAAAACGATCGGTCATTTTGCTATTCATTAAATCTTCCTCCTAGACGACAAGTATCTGATAATGAGTATGAACATAAACGATACAACTAGAAGGACAAGCCCCATTGACCAAAGTGTATTGTTCTCAACACTTCCATACGTTGTGTGACCCATGTTTAACGTAATAATGGTTGTTAATGTACCAGCTGTATCCATAATGCTCTCTGGTAAATTACGTGTGTTTCCAATGACCATTTGAACGGCAAGGGCTTCTCCAAATGCTCTCGCCATCCCAAGAACGACAGCTGTCATTAATGTTGGAAGAGCTGCTGGTACAAGCACACGTCTAATCGTTTGCCATCTTGTTGCGCCAAGTGCATACGATCCCTCACGTAAGCTTTTTGGAAGGGAAGCCATTGCATCAGTTGCAATAGATGTAACGGTTGGCAGAATCATAATAGACAGGACAATCGTTCCTGCTAACACGCTATGCCCTGAGCCGCTTGACTTGAAATGTCCGATAAACGGCACCAATACTGTAAGACCTATGAATCCGTAAACAACGGATGGAATCCCTACAAGCAATTCAATGACTGGCTGGAGAATTTTCCGGCCCCATGCAGGTGCAATTTCTGTCATAAAGATCGCTCCTGCGATGCCTAGCGGCGCTGCAATGAGTGCCGATAGAAGCGTGACAGCGATCGATCCAAAGATAAAAGGAAATGCGCCGTACTCCGGGTTTTCTGCTGTTGGGTTCCAATTGATACTGGTTAAGAACTCAATTGGGCTTACACCATTTACGATGAAAGATTGTAAACCCTTAATGCCAAGGAAGATGGTGATGGCGATGGATACTGCAATCATTAAGAATGCGCAGAATCTCACCAAAATACTTCCTCTTACTTCATCCATTTGCCTATTTTTCTTCGAGCTGATCAGCCGATCGCTCGCTTCTGTATGTTCTATCTGCTTCATCTTTTTCTACACTCCTATGAATGTCATAAAAGGAAAAGTGAAATGCTCCACTTTTCCTTCATCAGCAATTCAAGACCTCTTACTTATCTGATTGTTTGCCTGCTGCGTCTCTTTCTACTTTCATATTAGAGACTGAGATGTAGCCTTGGTCTTTAACGATTTCTTTTTGTACTTCGTCACTCATAAGGTAATCTAAGAATTGTTTCGCTAGACCTTCCGGCTCACCTTTTGTATAAGAGTGCTCGTATGCCCAAATTGTATATTTACCGCTTTCTACATTGCTTTCTTCTGGTTTCACACCATCAATGCTAAGCGGTGTAATTTTGTCATCTGTTAAATAAGAGAATGCAAGGTATCCAATCGCACCTGGTGTTTCTGCAATCAGTTTTTTCACTGTGTTTGAAGAATCTTCTGTGATTCCTTCTGCAGGTGTTGCACCATCAAGTGCATATTTCACAAATGTTGCACGAGTTCCTGAAGAATCAGGTCTGTTAACAAGCGTGATTTTTTGGTCTTTCCCGCCAAGCTCTTTCCAGTTTTTGATTTTACCAGTGAAGATTTTTTTCAATTCGTCCTTTGTGATGTCTTTGACACCCACTTCAGGGTTTACAGCTGCGGCCATTCCAACAACTGCTACTTTGTGGTCTTTTAAAGCTTTTGCGTCGACTCCGTCTTTCTCTTCAGCGAATACATCTGAGTTCCCAATTTGTACAGATCCTTCTGAAACTTGAGAAAGTCCTGTTCCTGAACCGCCGGCTTGTACTTGAATATCGGCTTTTGGATGTTTATCCATGAATTTTTCTGCTGCCGCAAGAACTAAAGGCTGCATCGCAGATGATCCTGAGATGGTAATGGAACCTGATGCCTCATCTTTGTTTGAAGCATTTCCTTTACTGTCTTTTGAATCCCCGCTTGAGCTGCTGTTTCCGCATGCTGTGACGAATGCTAACAATGCGATAGTAAGGAAAGTAAGCAGCCATAATTTGTTCTTTTTCATTTCAAGAATACCCCCTGAATAATTTGTCCTACGAGTAATACATTAAAGGTTCTTTATTAATTTCGTTTAAATGGAATGTTAAGGTTTTGTAAATGTCGAAGTTTTGTAGAGAAATTGCGGCGTTTTTTATGAATTTTGTCAATTTATATCGGAATTTTTGAAGAAAACGTAAAAAAACGCCCACAAAAAGTGAGCGTTTTTACCTATGAAAGGTCTAGTTATTTGTTTCTGCTTCATTTTCAATTTTGTTTTTGTTTTTCGCCTGTGTATCATTGCTTTCCTGTTTTGATTTCAGTTCAAAGTACTTGTCTAATACTTGTTCCCCAATATCGTTTGTAATTGGATAGCGCTGGTTGTAGTCTTGATACACCCACGGGACGACAACGGAAATGGCCACTTCAGGATTATCAGCAGGCGCGTATGCTACAAGAGTTGTATTATACGTCGGTGTACCGCGCTTGCTTTTAATTGGACCGTCATAGAATGATTGAGCGGTTCCTGTTTTGCCAGCTGGATTATACTTTTTGTTGCCAAAGTTTGAATAAGCTGTCCCTCTTGGGTTCTGCATCACAAGCTTGAAGCCTTGCTGGACACGCTTGATTTGATCACTTGTCATGTCTAGCTTATTCAATACATCCGGTTTGACGGATTCTGTCACAGCTCCAATGCCGCGCTGCGGATCTGGCTCTCTCACTTCTTTGACAAGCTGCGGACGTAAACGATACCCGCCATTTGCAATGGTTGAAACGTATTGCGCCATTTGCAGCGGTGTAAACGTATCATACTGTCCAATCGCATAGTCAAGTAAAAGGCCCGATTGTGTAGACGTTCCTCTGTAGCCCGTTGCCTCGTTTGGCAGGTCAATACCAGTTTTGACGCCAAGGCCAAATTTACTGAAATTGTAGCGGAACGTATCAAATGCTTTCGGATCAATTGGGAGCGGCTGATTCTTACGATATTCGCTTTTCCCAATAGCGATCGCTGTTTTGAACATATACACGTTTGATGAACGCTCTAGTGCTGTTAAATCATTAATGAGTCCCATATTTTGATAGGATTTCTTTGGCGGTGACTGAGCGATATAGAGAGGTTCATCATACTGGGTACTTCCAATATGAATAGCGCCTGTTTTATATCCGGTCAGTACCGTTGCCCCTTTTACAGCTGATCCCATCGCATATGAGGATGTCATCGTTCCTAATGAGTAGTCATCGAACTTGTATTTTCCGTTTTTGTTTGAAATCTGCTTACCCGCAACAGAGAGAACCTCTCCATTTCTCGGGTCCATCATGACAACAAATGCGCGATCAAGAAGCTCAGTTCCCCCTCTTTGTTTCGCACTTCTCAAGTTCTTTTCAATAATTTTTTCAACCGCTTTTTGCAGCTGAATGTCAATTGTCAGCACAAGGTCTTTCCCGCTCTTACCTTCTGTTAACACTTTAGAGCTTGTGACATTGCCCTGTTTATCAGTTGTACTCTGTTCTTTTTCCTTTTGGCCCTGCAGGACATCTTCATATTGATATTCAAGATAGCTTTTTCCTACACGGTCATTTCGGCTGTAGCCGAGTGATAGATAATGCTCAAGAAGTGACTGCGGAAGACCTTCATCACTCGAGGACACACTGCCAAGCATACTGCGGAGCAGTCCTTTATACGGATAGCTGCGTGACCAGTCTGTCGTTACATCAACACCTGGCAGCTCGTCCAAATGCTCAGAGACGTAAGCAATTTCGCTCGGCTTTACATCTTCATTTTTAATAAATTGAGGCGTCAGTGCATAGCCTCCATCCATCTGCCTTTTAATGGCAAGCACTTGTAAATCTTTTTTCGTCAGTTGATTTAATTCCTTGTCTGTGATGCGTTTTAGCTGAAGCTCATATAGTTTATCATCAGAGACCTTATCGTCACCCTTTAATTCTGATTCCTTTTGAACAAGCTTTTTCGCTTCATTTGGATGCGTTAAGATCCAGAAATCTTTTTTGTCACGATCTGTGATTTTTTTCGTACTCACATGAATCATATCCGCTAATTTTGATGCCACTTTGAGCCGCTCTTCTTGTGAAGTCGTCGAGGTTCTCGTATATGTAATGGCATTTAGCGCTTTATTGCTGACAATCGTATTGTAGTTTCGGTCGTAAATTTTTCCGCGCGGAGCAGATGAGCTGACATTCACATCCTCTTGTTTCTCTGCCTGCTTTTTATAATCTTCTCCATTGACAATTTGCACAAACCCGAGTCTAACGACAACACCGGTAAAAATAATAAACGCAGCTAAAAATAATAAATTCAGCCGGATCGGAAGTGTTTTGCGCCCTTCCTTCGCGTCTTTTTTGTTTTTCTTGTTTCTCATCACATCACCTTTTCTATCAAGAAAGAAATGGCACCCCTTTTTGTGTTTAAAAGGTGCCATCATCATTTTAGCGGTTTTTCTATCATTTATCTAGAAATTTGATGTTCCATTGGTAAGAAATTTTACCTTTCTCCCTTAATAAGGTTCGTGTGAGAAACTGGCTTTTGACCGTCAGCCTCTTTCATATCAGCTGTTTTTTCTTTTAAATGAATATCTTTTACAAAATAATAAATGAGGGTATGTCCCGCCCCGAGCACAACAAGAGATGCTGGGATTCCGAGCTCATCACCTAGTAAGGTGACAGACAACAGGAACAAAATAATCGAACTAATACGGCCGGCATTTAAAAATAGCTCTCTGACCACAATATATTCAATTCTGGCCTTTCTGGCATACCTTGCATGGCCGATGACATCATATGTTAAGGATACATAAGGAACAAGCAGGAGCGGATATCCTATTGCAATCGCTACCGCATACATGAGAAGTGAAACATAGGACAAGTGGAAGACGATTAAAAACAGGGCGCCGTATAAAATCAGACCGCCAAGCATAATCGCCTTCTTCCGCCACTTTTTCTTAATCAAACGCGTAGCGAAGAAATAAGCAAAAAACGCAACACCTGAATTCACTAAACCAAACGTCCCGAGAGCAAGCTCACTGTTTGTTGCAATAAACACGAAGACACTGATTAAGAAGACAAAGACCCCTTCACGAAGCCCTTGAAAAAAGTGTGCTGATGTAATCCTACGCCAGTTCTCGTCTGCATGGCGTTCTTTCCAAATTTGTTTGATGATAAATTTGCCTTTTGACTGTCTTCTTTTGAGGAAAAAGCTCATCACAACCGCTAGTGAAAACAAAAAAAGCGATAATGTGAAAATGACTGTGTAGCCTGTATCATCCGTTAACTGAGAAATGACAATCCCCGCAATGAGAGGACCGATCATGCCGGCAGTTGAGGAAAGCACCCCGAGAAACCCATTAAAGAAGTCTCTTGTTTCAGGCTCGGTGATCTCAAAGGTGAGTACGTTAAAAGCAAGCCAGTAAAAACCATAGCCAATCCCAAGGACACTTCCCAATAAAACAAGCCGTGCGGCCGCTTGTTCTCCTGCCATTAAAACAATTAAATAAAAAGCGGCTAAAAAGATGACACCGAAACGAAGGACAAACGCCCGGTCTATTTTTTTAGCGAGCCGGCCAGCGAATAAAAACGTAATGGGCTGAAGCACCACAATGGCCAAGTTATAAATCGCAAGATCCGTGAATTTCCCAGACTGTTTCCATAAGTACACATTTACAAACGTATTTGAAAGCGCAATGGCAAGTGCGTATAACCCGCCAATCGTGAGGAGGAGCAATAAATCTCTTGTAACATCCATGTCCCCGAACATTTTCTTTAATCTGCTCATACAATTCATTCTCCTTTTCTACACAATAGTCTGTCTCATCAAAAGGCAGATATGTAAAAAAAGGAGGGAAAATATAAAAAGACCTGCTTCTCTTGAAAGCAGGTCTTTTAGAATCAAATCATTATTTTGCTTCGCTGTAAAGGCGAGCTACTTCATCCCAGTTCACAACATTCCAGAATGCTGAAATGTAATCAGGACGACGGTTTTGGTAGTTTAGGTAGTAAGCATGCTCCCAAACGTCTAGTCCTAGAATTGGCGTTTTTCCTTCAGTTAAAGGAGAATCTTGGTTTGGCGTGCTTGTGATTTCAAGTTTTCCGTTGTTCACAACAAGCCATGCCCAACCAGAACCAAAGCGTCCTGCAGCTGCTGCAGCGAAATCAGATTTGAATTTTTCAAATCCGCCTAATTCTTTTTCGATTGCATCTGCAAGTTCACCAGTTGGTGCGCCGCCACCGTTTGGTGAAAGAAGCGTCCAGAATAATGAGTGGTTTGCATGTCCTCCGCCATTGTTACGTACAGCTGTACGAATGTTTTCAGGCACTGAGTTTAAGTTAGCCACTAGCTCTTCAATTGATTGATCTTCAAGAGCTGATACACCTTCGATTGCTTTGTTTAAGTTTGTTACATATGTGTTGTGGTGTTTTGTGTGGTGAATCGTCATTGTTTCCTTGTCGATATGTGGTTCTAATGCATCGTAAGCATATGGTAATTCTGGAAGTTTAAAAGCCATGGTTAATTTCCTCCTTAAAATGTATGTACTGAAATGCTTCCTTTGTAAGTCAGCAATTCACCCTACTCAAAGAGTATCAAAAGAAACAGCTTGTTTCAACGTTATTGCTCATGTTCTGAAACATTTCAGTGTTTATTTTGTATTTAGCCCTTTAGATAAAGTTTTAAACACCCTTTTTCAACTTAGCGAAGGACATAAAATAAAAAGATGCCCAGCATCAACGCTTGAATCAATCCTTTTGCAAAAACACCTGATACAAATCCAATTAATGAGCCTAATCCGACTTTCACACTCGTCTTCAAATCTTTTTGATGAACAAGGAGCTCTGCAATGACACTCCCGAGAAATGGACCAATAATAATTCCTGCAATGGGGATCACAAAAGGACCAGCTAATAACCCAATGGTGCTTCCCCAAATAGCTGCCTTGCTGCCGCCAAAGCGCTTGACCCCTATAAGATTTGAAACATAATCCGCCGCAAATAAGACGGCAGTAAACATCGCTTGAATGAGCCAGAACGTCAGTGTAAGCGGCTCGAAACTAAAGAAGAAGCCATATAGAATAAATCCGAGTACCATAAAGACCACACTCGGAATAATTGGATAAACCAGTCCAACAAACGCAATGATAAATGCACAGCCAATCAGTATCCAATAAAGCACGTCCAAGACCCTGCCGCCTCCTTTTTATATGCTGTATACATTATGCCTCATTCCTTCTATCTTAACCAGTGATGAGGCCATACTTGTACTTGATGGATAGACATTGATACAATATGAGAAATAGAAAAGAATGTAGGAAGTGAATAGGTATTGAACGTATTTAATCTATTGTTAAAAGGAATTTATTCACCAAAAGATATTGCCAAAGCACGTTTTACAGGAATCGGTAAAGCGATTTTATTCATTTTTATCCTCTCAATTATCGCAGCAGTTCCTCAGGGATATCATATGAGCCAGGAGATCTCGAATGCGATGTCAGGATTTCAGCACGTGATCAAAAAAGATTTACCCGACTTTTCAATTGAAAAAGGAAAGCTTCAAGCGGATCAAAGTGCACCAATAGAAAAAGAAGAAAACGGCATTACGATCATCTTTGATCCTGCTGAAAAAATAAAAGCAAGTGAACTTGAATCAAAGCAAACAGCCATTGCTTTATTAAAGGAAAAAGCAGTGATTGCGATTGATGGGCAAATGACAGATATTCCATACCAGCTCCTAGGCGGAACGCTGACAAAAGACGAACTTGCTCGCGTCACAAATCAGAACCAAGCGATTATTATCCCTGTCATCTGTGTACTGCTATATTTATCAACTGCGGCGCTCATGTTTATTAGCGCAACATTCCTTGCAATGCTTGGTACATTTATTAAACGAATGCAGCAAAAAGAGCTGTCTTTCCAAATGCTTTGGAAGCTCTCCGCTTATTCACTCACATTAACCACGGTCTTTTTCGCCATCATGAGTGCATTAAACACACCTGTTGCAAACTCATTTTTATTGAATTGGGTCATTAACTTTATCTTTTTATATCTTGTTGTAAAAGAAATACCTGCAAAAAAAAGCAAATGATCCATCCAACAAGGATTTGTCTACACAATGAAAGCTCCCCCGTCTCGGAGGAGCTTTTTATGTATGTTCATACGCTAGGACTCATCTGGATGGATGATCGCAAATAAATAATGATCCTCCCACACTCCGTTAATCTTTACTTTTTTACGATTTAGTCCCTCATTTTCAAAACCTGTCTTTTCAAGCACACGAATGGAACCCCTGTTACTCGGCTTTACTCCAGCCTCAATCCGGTGGAGATTCAACTCAAAAAAGGCATAGTCAATGATTAAACGAATGGCTTCTGTCATATATCCTTTTCCGCCCTGCCTTTGATCGAGTACATACCCGAGCCAAGCTCCTTCTATCGGACCTCTTACGACAGAACTTAAAGAGATCGTCCCAATTAAGTCACCTGTTTCATTTAAGAAGATACCATGCATGTATGATTCATCTTGTTCTCTTCTTTGCCTACTCCGCTGAATTCGTTCAATTTGACGAGGTAACGTGAAGAAATCATCTTTGATCAAAGGTGTAAATTCCTGAAAATATGAGCGATTCTCAAGTTCTAATGTTAACAGTGATTCTGCATCATTTTCTGTTAGTGTTCTCACATATATATGCTGACTAACTTTCTTCATAAAATCTCCCCCTTTCTTATTTTATCATAATCGCCATATGAGATTGCTCTCCTATTTACACCAACGACCCAAGCAGTTTTATTACAAGACATACTAGAACTAACTAGAACCATCCTTTCCAGCTTTTCTCCTCTTTTTTGGTTCTATCATTTCAGGACATGCATAGACTGAAGTAAACTCTTAAAAGCGGTGAGTAAAATGCGGCGAATTCTTTTTTTACTAATCAGTTTATTTGTCCTCTTTATTATCTTTTTTGATTTAAAAAATGGAACCATTCCTGTTGAGGAAAACCCAGCCGTTCCAGCAAGTGCCCTTCAAACAGCTGAGAAAAAGACATATAAGAACGTTACGGTAAAACAAGGTGAAACGGTCCTCTCCATCGTACATACAAGCAAGCCACTTGATGATGTCATTAAAGATTTCGAGGAGCTGAATCAAGGTGTGAAAGCGAACGAAATCAGAGCAGGCAGTACATATAAGTTTCCTGTCTATAAGAGATAAAACGTTAATTCCTTGTCATTCATACGAAGAGACTGTTACAATATGAACTGTAAAACACGACGTACACGGCAAAGAATTGCTTGTACACTAAGGAGCGATTGACAAGTGAGTGAAGTCACACATCGTACTAAAACGCGTCCCGTCAAAGTGGGACCTTTAACTATAGGTGGAAATAATGAGGTTGTCATTCAAAGTATGGCAACAACCAAAACACATGATGTCGAAGCGACAGTCGCTGAAATTAAACGTTTAGAAGAGGCAGGCTGTCAAATCGTGCGTGTCGCATGTCCAGATGAGCGTGCAGCAAATGCAATTGCGGACATTAAAAAACAAATTAACATCCCGCTTGTTGTGGATATTCATTTTGACTACAAGCTTGCACTGAAAGCGATTGAAGCAGGCGCAGACAAAATCCGAATCAATCCAGGAAACATTGGAAGAAGAGAAAAAGTTGAAGCTGTTGTCAAAGCAGCAAAAGAAAAAGGCATTCCAATTCGTATTGGGGTAAACGCTGGTTCATTAGAGAAAAAGATTCTTGATAAATACGGCTACCCAACTGCAGATGGTATGGTCGAAAGTGCACTGCATCACATTAAAATTCTAGAAGACCTAGACTTTCATGACATCATCGTCAGTATGAAAGCATCTGATGTAAACCTTGCAATTGAGGCATACGAAAAAGCGGCTAAAGCCTTTGATTATCCTCTTCATCTTGGGATTACAGAATCAGGTACGTTATTTGCAGGTACAGTCAAAAGTGCAGCTGGACTTGGCGCTATTTTGAATATGGGGATTGGGAATACACTCCGTATCTCATTAAGTGCTGACCCAGTTGAAGAAGTAAAAGTAGCACGTGAATTGTTGAAATCATTTGGTCTTGCATCAAATGCAGCAACACTAATCTCCTGCCCAACTTGTGGACGAATTGAAATTGACCTTATCAGCATTGCAAATGAAGTCGAAGAATATATTTCTAAAATCAAAGCTCCGATTAAAGTAGCAGTCCTCGGCTGTGCTGTAAATGGTCCAGGTGAAGCGCGTGAAGCAGATATCGGCATCGCAGGCGCTAGAGGCGAAGGATTATTGTTCCGTAAAGGTGAAATTGTTCGTAAAGTACCGGAAGAAACAATGGTCGAAGAACTGAAAAAAGAAATCGATAAAATCGCTGAAGAACATTATGCGAAAATGGAAGCTGAAAAAGAAAAACAAGCGAATGCATAACAAAAAACGCCTGACGTCATTGTCAGGCGTTTTTCTGTTCTTGTTAAAAGAACGGGGTGATAAATATGCCTAGGATGACGGAAACAATTCCGATCCCAATTGACCACGCGCCAAGCGCATGTGCTCCTTTTCTTCGTGCAATATAACCAACGACGATGGCCGCTACCCCTAATAGCACCGGCAAGACAAATAATGAGATAATCGCAATCGCGAGTGCTGTATAGCCTATCCCTTTACTGCCTGAATCGTCACCTGCTTGGTCACGTCCTCGTCTATCTTCTCGATCTCTTGAAGCTTGATATGGCTCTGCAATTTCAGCAGCTGTTTCCTCTAAATAGCCATCATCATTACTAAAGTGTGTGTCGATTTCACGATCATTTCTTCTGAAATCCTCGTCTCTTCCCATGATCAATTCCCCCTTTTGGTTAATAGAAAGGAGCTTTTTTAGTATGAGCAAAAATGTCTGTTTCATGTTTGCTAAAACTTGCTGGAATTGTGAAATGATTATGTTACACTTTAAGAGTATAAAAATGAGGAGTGTGGGCATGTTACGTTTAGGAATTGATATTGATGGTACAGTGACGGCACAGGACACCTTTGTTCCCTATTTAAACGAGTCGTTCCAATGTGCCATGACACTAGATGATATGACAGAATATGATTTGACGAAGCTTTTAAAGATTTCTCAAGAAGAGTTTTGGGGCTGGATGAATGAGCATGAGCCTCTTATTTATAAACAGGCAAAGCCTGCTGAGGGTGCTAAAGAAATCCTCGACCAAATGAAGCAGCAGCACAAATTGATTTATATTACAGCAAGAAGGCAGCAGCATTCAGATATCACCTACAAGTGGTTTCAAGAACATGACGTGCATTATGATGACATTGAGCTGGTTGGCGGTCATCATAAGCTGGAAGCCGTTCAAAAGCACAAGATTGATGTATTTTTTGAAGACCATCACGGCAATGCCACAATGATTGCAAAAGAGGCAGACATCCCGGTTATACTTTTTAACTCTCCTTATAACCAGATGCCAATTGACGACAGAATTATTCGCGTAAACAACTGGCAGGAAGCGTCTCAATGGATCAAACAATATGAACAGCGTCTGCAAGCTGCTTATTAAGGTAGAAAAGCCGATACATTTAATGTATCGGCTTTTTCGATGGAGCAAGCTGACCTTCTTTCATGAGGAAATGGTACAGCGCTCCCTTCATGCCTGCCTGATTCAAGTAATAACACGTTTCCAGCTTCACCTGAATGTTCTTCCACGCAGGCAGTGTATGTAGGTGTTTCTCAATACTTGATAGTAAATCTGGTCTTGCGCTCACGCCGCCGCCAATGAGAATTTTTTCTGGATTGAGGACGGTTGCGACATTGTAAATGCCAATGGCGATTCGCTTGTACCACTGATCCACCAGTTTTTCAATGGACGGATCGTGCTTCGCCTTTTCAAAAATGTCTTGTCCGTCTATTTGTGTACTTTGCGGAATTCCTTGCTTTTCTTTATAGCTGCGAATGAGTCCAGCCGTTGAAGCGCTGCTGTTGAGTGTTGTAAATTGTCCATTGTCTGTTTCTGTCAGCATCATGCCAAATTCACCGCCGCGAAAGGAAGCCCCGCGCACAAGCTGACCACCAGCGAAAATACCACCGCCAACACCTGTGCCAAGCGTCATACAAATAAAGCTGTCACACTCTTTCGCATGGCCGCTATATTTTTCTGCGAGAGCTGCACAGTTCGCATCATTTTCCACTTCTACACGAAGAGATGTTTTCTCTTCTAAAAGTGTTTTTACATTTTGACCATTTAAGGCGATGATGGCGCCTGCAAATTCTGTATAACCTGATTCACTGTCCACAAAGCCCGGAAGACTGATGGCGATACCCCTGACAACCTGCATCCTTTGATATTCCCTGACCACATCCGCCATCGCTTCTAAAAACGGTTCAAGCTGCCGGCAGTTCGTCTGATAGTCACCGCTAGTGATTAGCTTTCCATCCTGATCCATTAATCCATGTTTCGTTCTCGTCCCGCCTACATCAAACACGACGTAATATGCCACTTTTGACCCCTCCCTTTACTCCAAAAGACTCAAATTGCACGTTGTATTACCTTGATCTCATTTTAATGAAACAGCCACCCTTTGTAAAACGTTTTCAAAAGACAAAACAAAAAAGCCAGCTCCATGGCTGGCTTTTTTACGAGTGAACTTCCTTCGGTTCGCAGGAAGGACACGTTCCGTATATTTCAAATTTATGTCCGCTAATATGATAATCCTCTAAATCGGCGTCAAGCTTGTCCATAGGACAGGCATCGATTTCTTTTGTTTTCCCACATGTAAGACAAATAAAGTGATGGTGATGATGGGAAAATGAACATTTGAAACGGAATAGTTTCTCCCCTGACAATTCCGTTGTTTCTAATATTCCAAGGTCTTCATATAGTGACAAGTTTCGATAAATTGTATCAAAGCTAAGACCCGGGTAATCTTCACTTAGTGCCGTCAGCACATTTTTAGCGGTCAAGTATTTATCAGAATCAGAAAACAATTGAAGCATATCTTCACGTTTGCTTGTATATTTGTAGCCTTTTTCCTTTAATAAATCAAGCGCTTCTTGTACGTTCATGTTGATTCCCCCTTCTGAATTTCCCAATACTAATACACCCGATTAAAATCAAAATAGACAGCATCACAATGGTTCCGCCTGGCGCTAAATCAAGATAATAGCTTAAAATCAATCCGGCTAATACCGACAATTCACCAAACAAGATCGAAAGGAAAATCGCCTGTTTAAATCCTTTGGCAATGCGGATACTTGCCGCAACAGGAAGCGTCATGAGCGCCGACACAAGCAGGGTACCAACGATACGCATCGATGCCGCAATGACAAGTGCAACGACTAAGATAAAAATAAAATGAATCCATTTTGCTGAAATACCAGAAGCCTTTGCATGCTCTTCATCAAAAGAAAGCAAAAATAATTCTTTATATAAAAGCACAACAACTAACACAACAACGAGTGAGATCCCTACAATGATCCAAAGATCGAGTCTTGACACCGCACTGACACTTCCGAATAAATAACTAAACAAATCTGTATTAAAGCCATTCGCTAGTGAAATGAAGATGACGGAGATCCCAATTCCCCCTGATAAAATAATGGGAATGGCAAGTTCCTGATAATGTTTATACACGGAGCGCAGGCGTTCAATAAATAATGAACCAGCAACAGAAAAAGCCATCCCTAAGTACAGCGGGCTTACCCCTGTCAAAAGGCCAAACTTTTTATCAAGAAATAGACTTGCGGCAATACCGGCAAGTGATACGTGGCTGAGGGCATCTGCAATAAGCGAGAGCCTTCTGACGACAATAAATACACCAAGTAAGGGCGCAATAAAACCAATCAGTAACCCTGCAATAAACGCATTTTGTAAAAATTCATAATGAAAAAATGGAAATAGCATTATTCATGTCCCCCATGATGGTGATGGTCGTGATGAATCACTTGAATGTCATGCCCGTAAAATTGGGATAGCGCCTGATCATCCATTGAATCAAACGCTTCTGCATCCCCGTGGAAATGCAGTGTCTGATTTAAACAAGCCACATGGGTGACTTTATCGGAAACGGTGCCAACGTCGTGTGTGACGAGAATTAAAGACATTCCTTTTTCTTTGTTCAATGTTTCGAGCAGCTGATAAAAGCCTTCTACTGTCCGCTGGTCTACCCCAACTGTGGGCTCATCCAAAATGAGCAGCTTTGGCTGACTGACAAGCGCACGGGCAATAAATGCGCGCTGCTGCTGACCGCCAGATAGCTCCCCGATGTTTTGATGCTTTAAATCTTGTATACCAACTGAGCGAATGGCATCTTCCACTTGCCATTTATCCTGCTTGCTCATTCGTTTAAACAAACCAATTTTCGCGGTCAATCCGCTTGCGACGACCTCATATACAGAAGCAGGGAAACCCGTATTGAAGCTATTCGCCTTTTGAGAAACAAATCCAATTTGATCCCAGTCTCTAAATTTTGAAACAGGCGTGCCAAATAGCTTTAATTCCCCTTGCTGCGGTTTAATGAGCCCAAGCAGGCATTTTAATAAGGTTGTTTTACCAGAACCATTCGGTCCAACAAGTGCTAGAAAGTTTCCTTCCTCTACTGTTAAATGAATGTGATCAATGACATTTCGCTGTCCATATGAGTACGAAATGTCCTTCATTTCAATGATTGGCTTTGCCATGAATCTTTCCACCTTTAATCAATATAAAAAGAATGATTACGATTTATACAACAAAAAGAAAATGGCTTTTGCCATTTTCTCTGTCCATACATACATTTCATTATATAAAAGAAAGATAAAAAAGTAAAATAAAAGCTAATGAATGGCTGTTTTGAACTTACCGCCTTTTGTTTCATGCGTATCCATAATCGTGATAAATGCTTGGTCATCAATTTCAAATACGATGGATTTCAGCTTTGTAATTTCAAGCCTTGTGACAACGGCGTAGATGACATCTTTTTCTTCATCTGTATAGCCGCCTTTTCCTCTCAGCTTTGTCGTTCCCCTGCCGAGTCGATGCAGAATCGCATCTGAAATTTCATCATAATAATCTGATACGATAATGACAGCTTTTGTTTCATCAAGCCCTTGAATGACAGCATCAATTGTTTTCATTGCCAAATAATATGTCATGACAGAATACATAGCCTGCTCTGGTCCGAAAACAAAGCCCGCCCAAATAAAAATGAACACATTGACGATCATAACAAACTCACCGACGGAGAAAGGGATTTTTTTCGTCAAAAGAATTCCTAAAATCTCTGTTCCATCCATTGAGCCTCCATTACGGATGACAAGTCCAACACCAAATCCAAGTAATAGCCCGCCAAATACAGTGGCTAAGATCGGCTGTGTTGTAAATGCCTCCACATGATGAAGTGAAGATTCGATCACGGCTAAGCTGACAATCCCAATCACAGTGGAAACCAGAAAGGTTTTCCCAATATGCTTGTATCCTGATATCATAAATGGAATATTTAAAATGACAACAATCGTCGCAAAATTTATAAACGGGTTATCTGTAAAGAGATAATCCAAAATAAGCGAAATGCCGATGATGCCCCCATCAATAATATTGTTTGGCACTAAAAATAATTCAATGCTTACTGCTGCACATGCAGCCCCTACTAGAATCAGAAAAATTCTCAAAATAAAATGAGGCACTGATTCCTTTCTATGCTGTTTACTATTTGCCATACGTTCTCCCTTCTACACATGTTAAATTTTCAATGAACATTTTATTCACTTTACTATTTTATCATTTCACAGAATAAAATAAAATTTTTTGCACATTTTCCGTTTTCGCCCATACATTGTTACAGAGGGGAGGAATGGAATTGATTTTAATCCAAAAAATTGTCCTGCAGCGGCTCAATCAGATCACAGCAAATGATCTGTTAAGGTATGCGAAACAGTATGGCGTCAGTTTAACGTCACATCAAGCAGCTGAGGTTGCCAAACTCATGAACGGGAAAAATATCAATATTTTTAATGATTCAGAGCGTAACCGGCTTCTTAAGCAAGTGGAAGCGATTACTTCTAAACAGACAGCACAGACTGTGAATGATTTGTTTAACCAGTTTACAAGTTAAGCAAAAAAGGGCCGCATTTAGCGGCACCTCAACATGTTTATATCCTTTTTTATTGACCTGTAATTTTGTCTAGTAAGCCTTCATCAAATTGCTTTTCTTTCAGCATCGCAATTTCGAATTTGTAAGGTGGTTTTTTGTTCTTTTTATCTTCACCTACATAAGGCGTTTCTAGAATTTTTGGCACATCTTGAAGCTGCGGATGATGCACAATATAGTTCAGTGCATCGAAACCAATTTCACCAAAACCGATATTTTCATGTCGGTCTTTTCTTGCGCCTTGTACGTTTTTACTGTCATTAATATGAAGAACTTTGATTCGGTCAATACCGACGATTCGGTCAAATTCTTCTAATACACCATCAAAGTCACTCACAATCGGGTAACCAGCATCGTGCGTGTGACACGTATCAAAGCAGACAGAAAGAGCTTCGTTATGTGTCACGCCGTCGATAATTTGGGCAAGCTCTTCAAAGCTTCTTCCGCACTCTGATCCTTTTCCTGCCATTGTTTCAAGTGCAATTTGAACCTCTTGACCTTTCACAATGACTTCGTTTAAGCCTTCAATGATTTTTTGAATCCCTGCTTCTGCCCCTGCTCCAACATGCGCACCTGGGTGAAGAACAATTTGCCTTGCACCTAGCGCTTCCGTACGCTCGATCTCAGAGCGCAGGAAATCTACGCCAAGCTCAAATGTCGCGGGATTCACTGTGTTTCCAATATTGATAATATACGGAGCATGGACGACGATATCTGTCATGCCGTGCTCTTTCATATGCGCTTGTCCAGCTTCAATATTGAGGTCTTCGATTTTTTTGCGGCGCGTATTTTGCGGTGCACCTGTATAAATCATAAACGTATTCGAACCATAAGAGGCAGCTTCTTCACTCGCTGCAAGAAGCATATGTTTTCCGCTCATGGATACATGTGAACCAATCTTTAACAATGTTTCCCCCTACTTTCCATTACGCTTTGACTTTCTACGTTCCTGTCTTTTGATTTTATCCATCTCACGTGTCATTTTCTTTTTATATCCAGGTTTGACGGCTTTCGGTTTTCTCACAAGACGTTTTGCTTTTTCTTCAATTTCATTTGGTGCTTTTTTACGTCTTTGACGCTTCAGACGGTCATCTGCATCTCGCCATTCGCCATGAACAATGGTTTTGTTTTCAAACACAACGCCCATTTTCTCAATTTGAATGAGTGCATCCTCATCAGCCAGCTCATAAATGGTCATGGCAATTCCAGATGAACCAGCACGAGCTGTTCTTCCAACGCGGTGCACATAAAAATCAAGATCAGATGGTAGCTCATAGTTAATCACGTGGCTGACGCCTTTAATGTCAATTCCGCGAGCTGCAAGATCAGATGCCACAATATAAGTGAACTCCAAATCTTCAATTTGTTTCATGACTTTTTTACGTTCGCGCGGCGTTAAACCGCCATGAAGCACACCGATTTTCATTCCTTTTTCTTGTAGGAACGATGCGATTTCGTCAACAGTTGTTTTTGTATTCGCAAAAATAATCCCTAAATATGGCTGTACATTCGTCACCATTTCATGGAGCAATTTTAATTTATCACGCTGTTTAGATGGAACTAAAATATGCTGAATGTTTTCTGCTGTAATCCGTCTTGGTTCAACATGCGCATACTTTGGATTGTCCATATATTTTTTCAGGAAAGGCTTTAGTTTTTCTGGGATGGTTGCAGAGAACACAAGCATTTGCAACTGTTCTGGCATTTGTGCACCAATACGGTCCACATCTTCTAAAAATCCCATATCCAGCATTAAATCCGCTTCATCAATGACAAGAGAGGTCGCTTTGTAAACATTCAGCGCCTGCTCATGAATGAGATCAGCAATACGTCCAGGTGTGCCGACAACCAAATGCGGCTGGTTTTTTAGCTTTTGAATTGATTTCTGCTTGTCCGTTCCGCCAATGTAAAGCTTTGCTTTGATCTCTTCTTCTGGAGAAGCATTCTTTAAAATCGTTTGAGCTTCTTTGAAAATTTGATTGGCTAATTCTCTTGTAGGTGCAGTAATCACGACTTGTACCTGCTCTTTGCTTGGATCAATTGAATGAATCAGCGGCAGTAAGTACGCATGAGTTTTTCCTGTTCCTGTTTGTGACTGGCCAATCACGCTTTCTCCTTTTAAAACAGCAGGGATGATTCTTTTTTGAATATCAGTCGGCTCATAAAAGCCTAGTTCATGAATAGCATCTATAATAAAAGGCTTTAATTCATATGTCGTAAATTTTGTTTCTTTCATGTTTTCACTCCTTAAGGCAATGCCTTTTTGCTCATCTCCTCATTATAGCTGATTTTCAGTAAAAAAACCATGTCCGCTTTTCCTACAGGAAACCAATTGATGCTTCCTTGCATAACCTATGAAGAGAAAGAGAATGCAGTAAGGGAGGTACAAGTATGTTAGGGCAAAGGCCTATGGGCGATTTTCAGCCGCGCCGCCCCTCACGCCGGCACCTTGGAAATGGCGGACAGCCCCGAATGTTTCAAAGAGGGCAGCAGCCTCCTATCCAACAGCCTTTTCAAGGGCAAGGCAATCCATTTCAGCAAATGATGCCTCGCTCCCCGTCTGTACAGGGAGGCGGTTTACCCGGGATGGGCGGAATTCCAGGAGGTGAGAGCCGTGCACTAGGCGGCGGAGCAGGAATTAAAGGCATGCTCTCTAAATTTCTTCCTGGTGCAGGAGGAGCTGGAGTCTCTGGAGGTGGTGCGGGATTACAAGGAATCCAGAGCTTCACTAATCCTGCGACTCTCTCAAGCATGTTAGGAAATGTTCAAAAAGTGCTCGGGATGGCGCAGCAATTTACGCCAATGATTCAGCAATACGGTCCTTTAGTGAGAAACTTACCTGCAATGATTAAACTGTACAGCCAGCTTGGCAGTGCGGACGATGATGAAGCAAATGCAAATGATGATGATGCAGAATCAACGGAGACCAGCGCGGAAACAGAAGTGCCCGAGGAAGAAGCACAAACTGATGAAATAGAAGAAAATGTTGAACCCGAAAACATCCTTGTCAAAAAAGCAGCACCACACACATCACCTGCTCCTGAAGCAAAACCGAAAAAAAGATCTGGCAGCTCTGTTCCAAAACTATATGTTTAGTGATCTTTTAACGGCGAAGTGTTCACTGCGTATAACAATCTTTGATATATACGCTTACTTTGGCTATAATGAAAGCAAGAGAATGATAAAAAGCCGTTTTTTACGGCTTTTTATATTGTTCTTCTCTAGCAGCACTTCCCTACAGGAGGACGAATAAATGAATGTAATTAAAATATCGCCGCGTGGCTATTGCTATGGCGTTGTGGATGCAATGGTCATTGCTAAAAATGCCGCACTTGATAAGAACTTGCCACGCCCCATTTATATATTAGGTATGATTGTGCACAACAAACATGTCACTGATGCCTTCGAGGAAGATGGAATCTACACACTGGACGGACCAAACCGCTTAGACATTTTAAAGCAGGTGGAAAGCGGAACAGTCATTTTCACGGCTCACGGCGTTTCTCCTGAGGTTCGTCAAATCGCAGAAGAAAAAGGCCTTGTCGCCATTGATGCGACCTGTCCTGATGTCACGAAAACCCACGAACTCATTTCAGAGAAAACAGCCGATGGCTATGACATTATTTATATTGGAAAAAAAGGGCATCCTGAGCCAGAAGGAGCTGTCGGAGTAGCCCCTGACAAGGTACATCTTGTCGAAACAGAAGCCGATATTGAGGCGCTCGATCTAACATCAGAAAAACTGCTCATCACGAACCAAACGACGATGTCTCAATGGGATGTCCACGATCTGATGGAGCTGATTAAAGAGAAATACCCTCACGTCGAGTATCATCAAGAAATTTGCCTTGCGACACAGGTGCGTCAAGAAGCTGTCTCGCAGCAAGCTGGTCAAGCCGATTTAACCATTGTTGTCGGCGATCCAAAAAGTAATAACTCCAACCGTCTCGCACAAGTGTCAATGGAGATAGCCGGAACGCAGGCTTACCGTATTGGCGACTTAAGTGAACTCAAGCTGGAGTGGCTGCAGGGCGTCAAAACCGTTGCTGTTACTGCTGGTGCTTCAACACCAACACCTATTACAAAGGAAGTCATTCGTTTCTTAGAAAACTATGAACCGGATGATGAAACGACTTGGAAGATTGAACGGACCGTTCCTCTTTCTAAAATTTTACCTCGCGTCAAAACAAAGAAATAAGAAAACGTCAGAGCATATCCGCTCTGACGTTTTTTGTTTACATAAATTGAAATGGGTTTGTGTTTGATTCAGAAACAAAGAGCTGCACGTCATATTTTTTATCTGCACATAGCGATTGAAGCTTCGCCTTTACGCCCTCTTTCATAATCTTTTCAGCATAATGCCCTGGGTCCACTACGTTCAGCCCAAGCATCATGGCATCATGCGCAACATGGAAATAAAGGTCTCCTGTCACATACACATCTGCACCCATTCTTTTCGCTTGATGGATGTATTTATTTCCGTCTCCGCCAAGCACCGCCACTTTTTTCACTACAGCGTCTTGATCTCCTACAAAACGAGCACCATTCACATCTAGCTTCGTTTTCACAAATTGTGTGAAATCTCTAAGTGTCATAGGCTCATTTAGCTCTCCAATACGGCCAAGGCCTTTTTGAATAGGAGGAAGATCTGTCGTGTGTACACTATAGGCGACTTCTTCGTAAGGATGTGCTTTGATCATGTCGCGAATCACTTGTTTTTCTATGCTTGCTGGGAAAATGGTTTCAATCCGCACTTCTTTCACAAATTCTAATTGACCCGACTCCCCAATAAACGGCTTAGCTTCTTCTGATGGCAGAAAGCTTCCTGTCCCTTCATTTGAAAACGCACAGTGGCTGTAGTTGCCGATATGACCTGCGCCCGCATTTCCTAAAGCTGTCCTGATGGCCTCTTCAAACTCTTCAGGGACATACAAAGCAAGCTGTTTGATTGGATCCTCGTATGTCGGCACTAACACACTTGTTTCTTCAAGCTCTAGAGCCTCAGCAAGCAGGTCATTGACTCCGCCATCAGCTACGTCTAAATTCGTATGTGCAACATATACCGCAATATCATGTTTGATGCATTTTTCAATGATCCGTCCAGCTGGCTGATCTGTCGCTACATGTTTTAATGGACGAAAAATCGGCGGATGGTGCGCAATAATGAGATCCACTTTTCGCTCGATCGCCTCATCTACAACATTCTCTAATACATCTAGGGTGATCATCACATTACTTACTTTTTTATTCAATGTTCCAATCTGGAGACCAATTTTATCACCTTCCATGGCATATGCCTTTGGTGAAAATTGTTCAAACAATTGGATGATTTCATGCCCGTTTACTGTTTTAGCCAACAGTCAAGACCTCCTTTAGCATCTTTATTTTCACATTCAGCTCTTCAAGGCGCTCTTTGTTTTCTTCTGTCCGTGCTGCCTGCTGAATTTGACTTTCTATCTTCTCCATATGCTGAAGCTCTTGCATCCACTTGCGCTGGAAGACGTCATTTTGCTCTTTCGCAAGAAACGGACCAATCAGCATGCCTGCTTCAAGTGACATTCCTTCATAAGCTTTATCTTTATCGCCTTTTTCTGCGATGATGATTTCGTATATTTTGCCGTCCTCTTCTAAAATGACTTCATCCATCAATTCATACCCCTCTTGATAAAGCCATAAACGAATATGGTGGGCATGGATATTCGGCTGAAGAATGAGCCGCTCATGGCCTGCGAGCTTATGCCTTCCATCATTTAGAATGCTTGCGATGAGTGCCCCGCCCATACCTGCAATCGTCACTGCATTCACTTCGCCTTTTTCAATGACTTCAAGGCCATTTCCTTTTCTGACCGATATTTGTTCATCTAATTCAAGTCTATGTACTTGCTGCTGCGCCGATTGGAGCGGTCCATCGGTAATCTCACCAGCAATGGCTTTCACTGCTTTTTGATGCAGGATCGCATAGCATGGCAAATAGGCATGGTCTGAGCCGATATCAGCGAAGACGGCCTCATCTGGTAAAAAGTCTGCGACTTTTTTTAATCGTTTCGATAAATTCATTTCATTCATACGTATCACTACTTTTCTTTAATGTTCATACTTGTCTATCTTATATAAATTATGGACTTTTTAAAAGTCGTTTTCAAATGAAAAAAGCTCTTCTTTTGAAAAAGAGCTTTTTGTGTACGGTTATTTAATTTTAGATACCCATTCCGCCATTTCATCGAGCTTTTCATTCGGAATCAGCCCGCCTGGCATCCCGTTGCCGCCTTCTTGAATTTTCTTCTTGATGTCAGCTACTTCAAGCTTGTCTCCAACACCTTTTAAAGCAGGACCTGCGCCGCCTTCATAGTTTTCCCCGTGACAGCTTAGACAGTTCTGTTTATACAATTCTTCCGGCGTCGCATTTGCTGTCTCTTCTTGCTTTTGCTCCTTGCCCCCTGAGGCAATTTTTTCTTCATCTTTCAGCCCCTTCATTGATAAGAAAAAAGTGAGTCCAATACCTAAAATGGCAATCAATAAAAATGGTATAAGTGGATTCCGTTTCATTTCTTTCATCCTCCCCTTTGTGAAAACCCCTTTGAGACTATGCAAACAATTCTAATTCTACTTTAATTTTACAAAAAGTAAACGAATTATGATACAAAACTTTGGTCAAGTTCACAGATTAGACAAAAATGATTCAAGATGAGAAATGAAGCCTTCAGCACATTTAGATGTATTTTTTATACATCTTTTCTCTAAGAACGTTGCAAATTCATTTGTTATTCAGTAAAATATAATCAGATTGAAAAAAGCGTTTTCATTTTTGATAAGAAAGAACGGATCTCTTTCAAGATCCGTCCGGTTTCTACTCTAAGAAGTCTTTTAATCGTTTACTTCTGCTTGGGTGTCTTAATTTACGAAGAGCTTTCGCTTCAATTTGTCGGATACGCTCTCTTGTTACGCCGAACACCTTACCAACCTCTTCTAACGTGCGTGTTCTTCCGTCGTCTAGTCCGAAACGTAGTCTCAGCACATTTTCTTCACGGTCCGTCAGCGTGTCTAATACATCTTCAAGCTGCTCTTTTAAGAGTTCGTACGCAGCGTGGTCAGATGGAGATGTCGCCTCTTGGTCTTCGATAAAATCACCAAGATGTGAGTCATCTTCTTCACCAATAGGTGTTTCTAAAGATACAGGCTCTTGCGCAATTTTAAGAATCTCTCTTACCTTTTCTGGAGTTAAATCCATGTCTTCAGCAATTTCTTCAGGCGTTGGTTCTCTGCCTAGGTCTTGCAGAAGCTGTCTTTGAACACGGATCAATTTATTAATGGTTTCCACCATATGAACCGGGATCCGGATTGTTCTCGCCTGATCGGCAATCGCACGTGTGATCGCCTGTCTAATCCACCAAGTCGCATATGTTGAGAATTTATATCCTTTGCGGTAATCAAACTTCTCAACCGCCTTCATCAGACCCATGTTTCCTTCTTGAATCAAGTCAAGGAACAGCATACCACGACCAACATAGCGTTTCGCAATGCTGACAACGAGACGAAGGTTCGCTTCCGCTAATCTTCTTTTTGATTCCTCATCGCCCTCTTCGATCTTTTGAGCGTACGTAATTTCTTCTTTAGCAGATAACAAATTGACGCGTCCGATTTCTTTTAAGTACATACGAACAGGGTCATTGATTTTGACACCTGGTGGTACGCTTAAATCATTCAGGTCAAATTCTTCTTCCGCTTTAGCCAGCTGCTGAACATTTGGGTCTTCTGTCTCTTCGTTTTCACTAATGAGCTCTACACCCTGTTCGCCTAAGTATTCATAGTATTCATCCATTTGGTCTGATTCAATTTCAAAGCTAGACATACGCTCTGCAATTTCTTCGTATGTTAAAACGCCCCGTTTTTTACCCGTTTCAGTGAGCTTATCTCTCACCTGTTCAAAGGTTAATTCAGTTTCGGTTTCGTGGGCTTGTTTATCAGCCATTATGGATCCCTCCTTCCAAAGCTTGCAACGAATTCTAAAGTAACTTGCGATTTGCTTCCGCCCTGCTTTTCTCTCTCTGTCAAACAGAAGACGAAGCAAATAGGAATAAAATAAATAATGATGAAGGCAAGATGCTTGCGGTCTTATGCTCCTCCCATAAAGGATTCATTGCCAGCCGTAAGTCCTGTCATTAATAATAGACGTATTACTTCAGCGAACGGGTTAATTGAATAATTTCTTGTCCAAGTGTTGCCGCTTTGAAGAAATCTTTTTGCCTCTCCGCTTCTGCACGTTCTAGTTCTTTTTCCTTTATCATTGACAAATTCCGATGATTCAACACTGTTTTTACATAATCACTTAATTCAGCTTCACTTAGTTCGTCTCCGACTTGAATCATTAATATATCCGTCAACAGCTGATTCATGACATCATCTTCTATCCGGTTCATCAGATGTTGCGGCGTTGGTTCTTTGCCTTCTTCATACAAGGCATAAATGTACGTTGCCAGCGCCCTGTGCGAATCTATATTAAATTCAATCCCGATTCTGTCAAGTACTTTGCGGATCACGTCATCGCTTTTTAACATATGAGCAAGCAGCATTCGCTCTGCATTTTCATATGCCGGCCGCAGACGCTTTCTTCTTACTTGTGTTGACAGATGTGCACGCCGTTTTTCAAGCCCGTTTTCTTCCTGCGTGCTTTTGGTTTCTTGCCGCTGCTGCTTTTCAAACAGCTCCAGTTGTTCTTTTAATGAATCAAGTGAGATCGAAAACTCCCCAGCAAGCTGTTTCATGTAAATCTCTTGCTCCAAAGAGCCGTTTAACCGGCTGATTTCTCGGAGAACCTGCTTCATATAAGTAAGACGGTCTCCTTCGTCTGATAAGTTTTTTCCTCTTCGGAAAAAATTCATCTTAAACGTCATTAATGTCACACTTGCATCTATGATGTCATTCCTAAATTTCTCGCCGCCATATTTACGAATGTAATCATCTGGATCAAGTCCATCTGGTATCATGGCAACGCGAACTTTACATCCTCTTTTTCCAAGCAAATCTGATGCTTTCATGGTCGCTTCGTATCCGGCCGTATCAGAGTCATAGCAAAGGATGATCTCTTCTACGTTCCGCCTGAGAAGCTTTACGTGCTCTTCTGTAAGAGACGTACCCATTGTTGCAACACTTTCACCGACACCTGATGTAACAGCTGAGATGACGTCTGCAAATCCTTCAAAAAGAACTGCCCGTTCGCGTTTGCGAATATGCATACGTGCGTCATGAAAGTGATAAAGCAGCTTACTTTTATGAAAAAGCGGCGTTTCAGGACTATTCATATATTTAGGCTGCTGATCACCAAGCGATCTTCCGGAAAAAGCGATGACCGTTCCAAGATGATCATGAATGGGAAACATGACACGATCTCTAAAGCGGTCAAAAAAGCCTGTGCCGTTTTCACGTTGAATCAAAAGACCAGCCTTCTCCATCATCACAGGATCAAATCCTCGTTTTTCTAAAAACTTGGTCACGAAATCCCAAGAATCAAGAGCATACCCGATCTCAAACTTGGCAATTGTTTCATCCGTAAAGCCTCTGGACCGTAAATAATCGAGTGCGTTTTGACCTTCCTTTGTATTTACCAGCAAATGGTGGTAAAATTTCTTAAGAAGCTCATGGGCCTCAATCATTTTATGATCTGCTGTGTCCTCCTGCTGAGAGGAACTCATCTGAGCATTCGCCACCTGATCAGGCAGATCAATATGGTACTTATCAGCCACATGTGAAACGGCTTCAATAAATGAGTAGCCTTCCATTTGTCTGAGGAACGAAAACACATTGCCTCCTGCACCACAGCCAAAACAATGGAAGATTTGCTTATCTGCTGAAACAGAGAATGAAGGAGTATTTTCACCATGGAATGGACAAAGACCGAAGTAATTTCGACCTTGCTTTCTAAGCTGTACGTATTCTCCAATCACTTCGACAATGTCTGCGTTTTTTTGGATCTGCTCCAAAAGTTCATCTGGTATACGTTTGCTCATCCTAATAACACTCCGTCGTACATTATTCGCCTTTTAATTTAAAAATCCTTCATGATTCGACAGGATTTTTTGTAGTTGCGCCATAAATAGCTTCTTATCCTCTTCTAAAAGCTTTTTGGGACCTTTTCCGTATACACCTTTTCTTCGCTGTTTGCTGGAAACATGCCTGCGTTCCAAATCAAAATCAATTGTTTCGTTTGTGTACATTCGTCCTCTTTCAGACAGAACAATGACCTGTCTCGGAAGCAGTAAGGAGGCAAGACCAATGTCTTGGGTGACGACAATATCATGTGCGGCAGCTGAGTTGGCAATGACTAAGTCCGCTGCTTCCTTATGTGTATCTACAAACCGCCAATCTTCAAGTGGAGATCTTTTGGTTTGAAAATGCTCATATGAAGCAATGAATGTCACTGGTACTTGAAATTGAGATGCGACAGAAAGGATTTCGTCTTTTACAGGACAAGCATCTGCATCGACATAAATCGTCCTCTCTTTTTTACGTTCATTCAGGTGACTAATTCTCCATCCCTCCACCTTATTCCTGCTTTAGAGAAGCAAAAAGACCATACTTTTCCCCCATAGAGCAATCAACAGTAAAACTCATTTTGTCGAAAAGTTATGTTCAGAATCACTTGACTTCTGCCAATATTAGTTTATTCGTTCTTGACTTAACTTAAACCTAAAATCAATCATTTTATCACAATTTTTTATTATAATACAAATGCAGCAAATATGCTATTGTTTTTGTTTACCCGTTTCCCACCATAGGAAAAACCCAGGAGGAGCATCCTGAGTTTATTCGGAACCTCTTTTGGTCAGCATTTGATGAATGACATTTGCCGTTTCTTCAACTGCTTTATTCGATACATCAACGACTTGACAGTTAATGCGGTCAACCACTTTTTCAAAATACTCTAGTTCCTCTTTAATCCGCTCAATGTTCGCATAAATAGCGCGATCATTTAAACCAAGAGATTTTAAACGCTCTTTGCGAATATGATTTAGTTTGTCTGGACTAATTTTCAAACCGATACATTTCTTCGGATCAACTGAAAATAACTCTTCTGGCGGATCAACTTCAGGTACAATTGGTACGTTCGCTACCTTCAGCCGTTTATGCGCCAAATATTGAGATAATGGTGTCTTGGACGTGCGTGATACACCAATGAGTACAATATCAGCCTTTAGAATACCTCTTGGGTCTCTGCCGTCATCGTATTTCACAGCGAACTCGATGGCTTCTACCTTTTTAAAATAGTCCTCATCTAATTGACGTACACGACCCGGCTCATGTTTCGCTTCATTTCCATAGGCCGTCTCCATTTTATCAATGAGTGGACCGATGATGTCATAATAAACAACACCGTTTGCTTCTGCTTCCTCGATTAAGAATTCGCGCATTTCTGGCACAACAAGAGTAAAGCAGACGATCCCATTATCTGCTTTCGCCAGTGAAATGACTTCTTTAATCGTACCAACATCCTCTACATACGGGATTCTTCTAATATTTGAATGGTCTGATGAGCCGCCATCAAATTGGCTAAGTGCCGCTTTGACCACGAGCTCTGCCGTTTCTCCTACTGAATCTGATACCACAAAAATTACGCGATTACTCATAACATCCCCTCGCAGTCTTCTGTCATTAGATTATTTCGTTCTCCGATAAGCTGACAAGTATTTTCGTCATGTTTGTTTTCGTAATTCTTCCGACCACTTCAAAGCCTTTTTCCGTATCTTTTATCACAGGAAGTGCATCTATTTGCTTTTCAATCAAGTGCTTCGCCACATCCATAATGAAATCTTCTTTGCGGCAAACGGTGATGTTCGGCATTCTTGTCATAATAATATGGACAGGGATAGATGGAAGCTCCTGTTTCCCTATACTTGCGCGAAGGAGGTCTTTTCTTGATAACACGCCTGTTAAAATAGAGTGATCGTCCACAACGAATAATGTGCCCACATCCTCTAAAAACATCGTACAAATCGCATCATAAACCGAAACATTCTCATGTATCACCACTGGAATGGATTGAAAGTCTTTCACTTGAAGTTTTTTCAGCTTATCTGCGAGAAGCTGCGTGCCTGTTTTTCCTGTGAAAAAGTAGCCGACCCTTGGTCTTGCTTCTAAAAAGCCTGACATTGTTAAAATGGCTAAATCCGGTCTGAGGGTCGCCCTTGTTAAGTTCAGCCGATCGGCGATATGCTCTCCAGTGATCGGACCATTCTCTTTGACAATCTGTAAAATCTGCTCTTGCCGTTTATTTAACTCGATTGTACTCACCACCTTTAAATAGAGAGAGCGAAATCTTTATTTTATGTATATCATTTTCATAACTCATCATATTATAGCGCATCTTTGTCCGAATGAAACAAAAATCCACTCAAAAACCGTGAATTAAATGAGTAAAAAACGATTGCCCTTCGGAAAAGGCAACCGTTCTTAGGTATTTATTTTACAATTAAATTGTTCATATTCGCAAATGATTGAATCACTTTGGCTAGTTTGACCATCTGTGCCAACCGATTTCGCTTCAGTTTTTCATCATCCGCATGAACCATTGTGTGATCGAAATAATGAACGATCGGTGTTTTTAACGTATCCAGTGCCTCAAGTGCCAAGCTGTATTGTCCTGCTGCTACATGTTCCTTGACAGCTTTCTCTACTTGCTGATACGCCTCAAACAGCTTTTGCTCATGTTCATTTTCAAACAGTTCAGGCTGAATCTCTGTGTCTTCGCCTTTTTTACTGATTGAAATGACGCGTCCCAATGCTTCAGCCGTTTCTTTGAAGCTTTCTTGTTTTACACTCTCTTCAAGAACAGCTGCTTTTTTGACAACTGCATATGGCTCAATATTTTCAACATCAAGCACTGCATCAACAACATCATGGCGGATATGCTCTGCTTGAAGAACATATTTTAAACGATGCGTTAAAAATTCAATTAGAGCAGCTTCATGATCTGTTTTTACTTGAGCAAGTGCTAACAGCTCGTTAAATGAAATATTCCAATGACGATCGAGCAGGATTTGAACGATACCACTCGCTTGTCTTCTAAGTCCATAAGGATCTTGAGAACCTGTAGGGATCACATCGATTGAGAAGAATGAACAAATAGAGTCGAGCTTATCTGCTACTGCCACAATCGCACCAATCAAAGTAGACGGCGCCTCATCACCAGCAAAGCGCGGCATATAATGCTCGTTAATGCTTCTTGCCACTTCTTCATGTTCACCAAGAGCTCTTGCATATTTCTCACCCATGATTCCTTGTAATTCAGGGAATTCATAGACCATTTGAGTCACAAGGTCAAACTTCGAAATACTTGCTGCTCTAGCCACACGTTTTGTTGTTTCGTCATCTGCTCCGACATGCGCCGCTAGACGGGTTGCAATGTCTGTCACTCTCTTCAGCTTGTCGCCGATTGTTCCAAGTTTCTCATGGAATACCACTTTATCAAGCTTTTTAATATTGTCTTCAATCACTAGTTTTTCGTCTTCTTTATAGAAGAATGCAGCATCTGATAAACGTGCGCGAAGTACTTTTTCGTTCCCTCTTGCGACATTTTCCAGCGCCTCACTGTTTCCATTTCTGACTGTAATAAAATGCGGCAATAATTCTCCTTGCTCATTTTTCACAGGGAAGTAGCGTTGATGCTCTTTCATTGTTGTCACCAATACTTCTTCCGGCAATGCAAGAAACTCCTCTTCAAAGGAACCAGACAGCACAGTTGGATATTCTACAAGATCGTTCACTTCTTCTAGAAGTTCAGGATCAACAGGAATGACCCAGCCTTTTTCTGAAGATAGTGCATTTAGCTGTTCAGTAATTAATTGTTTTCTTTTATCTGAGTCTGCAATCACAAATTGATCGCGCAAAGTTTGTTCATAAGAAGCAGGTGAGTCGATGCTCGCTGTCGAACCAAGGAAACGGTGCCCTCTTGTTTCACGGCCGCTTTTCACCCCAGCAATTTCAACAGGTACAATCTCTTGTCCAAATAAACAAACAATCCATTTAATCGGACGGATATAGCGTAAATCTTCGCTTCCCCATCTCATGTTCTTTGGAAAGCTTAATGAAGCAGCGATCTCACCTAACGCTGGGAGAAGGTCTTTGACTTGCTTCCCTTCTTGAAACTTTTGGACATGGACATAATCCACTCCTTTGATCTCTTTGAAATAGAGATCATCTGTTGAAGCACCTTGGCCCCGGGCGAAGCCTTCAGCAGCTTTTGTCCAATTGCCTTCAGCATCTTGGGCAATCTTTTTAGCTGGACCTTTTGCTTCTTCTTTGATGTCTTCTTGTTTTTCTGCAACACCTTTCACAAGTACAGCAAGACGTCTTGGTGAGTTGAATAAAGCAGTCTCTTCGAATGAAATATTTTGCGTTTCAAACCATGCTTTTACTTTCTCACCTAGCTGTTTTGTGCTCTCTGGCATGAAACGAGCCGGCATCTCTTCTAAGCCGATTTCAAGTAATACATCTTGTTTATTCATGAGAAGCCGCCTCCTCTTTTAGCATAGGGAATCCCAATTTTTCGCGTTCTTCATAATAGGTTTTGGCTACTTTTCTTGCTAACTGACGCACTCTTCCGATATAACCAGTCCGCTCAGTCACAGAAATAGCGCCCTTTGCATCGAGCAGGTTAAACGTATGAGAGCATTTGAGGACATAATCGTATGCCGGGTGAACAAGTCCTTTGTCCATTTGACTGTGTGCTTCTTTCTCATAGGTTGTAAATAGCTCGAACAGCATGTCAGTATTAGATGTTTCAAATGTATAAACAGAGTGCTCATATTCAGCCATTAAGAATAAATCTCTGACCGTAAATCCGTCTGTCCATTCAAGATCGAAGACATTTTCTTTGTCCTGGATGTAAGAAGCAAGACGTTCAATACCGTATGTGATTTCAACAGAAACGGGCTTACATTCTAATCCGCCGACTTGTTGGAAATACGTGAATTGCGTAATTTCCATCCCATCAAGCCATACTTCCCAGCCAAGTCCTGCACAGCCAAGAGATGGGTTTTCCCAGTTGTCTTCTACAAAACGAATATCATGTTTCAGTGGGTCAATGCCAAGTGCTTTCAATGATTCAAGATATAGTTCTTGAATATTGTCAGGTGATGGCTTAATGATCACTTGAAATTGATGATGCTGATACAATCTATTTGGGTTTTCTCCATATCTGCCATCAGCCGGGCGTCTTGAAGGCTCTACATACGCTACCTTCCATGGCTCTGGGCCGATGCTTCTGAGGAACGTGTATGGACTCATCGTTCCGGCACCTTTTTCTGTGTCATACGCCTGCATTAATACGCAGCCTTCATTTGACCAATGCTTTTGCAGCGTCAAAATCATGTCTTGAATATTCAATGATCGCACCTCCATCTTTTCTACACCAACCGCTATGTATGGCGGGGGGGGATTAGAACCTTGTAAGAGAACACAAAAACTCCCGTCTCTATGCTCGCAAGGTTCTTTGCAAACATAGGGACGAGAGTTTTTCCCGCGGTTCCACCCTATTTGCTGGTGTCGTAGCATCCAGCCGCTTTGTTTTACGTTGCTCAAGAATGCCTTTCGTTACGCCTCCATCCTTAGCTCACACCGCCCTAAGGTCGCTTTTATGGATTTTACGTAAGTACTTCTTTCTGTCAATGCAACATATTTTATCTTAGATGATCTTACAAAAAGTCATGGGAGATGTCAACTTTTGTTTTCGTCACCCATTAGCTTTTTCATGGATTCCATCTGATTCATGAATTTTTTTGATTTTAAATAGAGGCCGGAATATTCGTCATAGTAGTGATCAAGCACTTGACGAATTTCTTGTTTCGTCTGAGGCTTCACATCAACCTGACCAAGCCTTGATAAATCAAAATAATGAAACAAACGGAGCAGCCTTGCAGCTGCGGGGGATAAGGGCAGTTTATATGGATCTTTCGAAAAACAATTTTGGCAAATGAAGCCGTTATCTCTTATTGAGAAATGGAACTGCCCTTCTTTTTGACCACAGTGAACACATTGATCAAGTTCAGGCTTCATCCCCATCACTGATAACATTTTAACCTCTACGATAAATAAAATAATATCAGCATCTGTGCCTTCGTTGAGATGACGCAGAGATTGAAGCAGAAGCTCAAACAAATAAGGGTTTGGCTTTTTTTCTTCTGTCCCTTTATCAATCAATTCCGTCATATATGCGGCATATGCGGTCAGAAATAAGTCTTCCCGAATGGCCCGCATACTTTCAATCATTTCGCCTTGCTGGAGCGTTCCAAGTCCTGTTGATGATTGGATAAGAAAGGTGCCGTATAAAAACGGCTGGCTTATGGCTGACAGGCGGCTGTTTGATTTTTTTGCGCCTCTTGCCATCACGCCAATTTTTCCATGTTCTCTAGTGAGCAGCGTGACAATTTTGTTTGTTTCGCCATAATCTGTTGTTCTAAGGACGATTCCTTCACTTTTAATGAGCATTTGTCTACACTCCGAGCGCTGGAGGGGGTCAAGAATTATAAAATTGGAAAATCAAATCGTGCTATTTCTTCTTCAAGTACATCGGGTCTTTCCAGGTTCTCCTTTTCTAACTCTTTGAAAAGCAGATACGTGTCAACGCTTCCTGTTTGTGAAAATACGTTCCATGTAAAATTCAACATAAAAACCCCACCTTTCTTTATTAGAAGCAGCAACGCTACATCCAACATATTAATTTTATCTTGACCAGGCTACCTCCATTTCATGATAAACAATTTTTACTAATCGAACCGCACCATTGTCAGATTTACTGACAAATGCAGCGATTTTTTAATATTCGTCTTCTCTAAATCCGAAGTCACGAAGGTGAGTGGATTTATTACGCCAGTCCTTCTGAACTTTGACCCAAAGCTCTAAATACACTTTTGAGCCTAGAAGTGCTTCAATATCTCTGCGCGCTTTTTGTCCCACTTCTTTTAACAAGCTGCCTCGTTTACCAATGACGATCCCTTTTTGCGAATCACGTTCTACGACAATGGTTGCCGCGACATGGATCTTGCCATTTTCATCTGGCTTAATCGATTCAATCGCAACCGCAATACTGTGCGGAATCTCTTCTCTCGTTAAATGCAACACTTTTTCACGAATTAATTCAGAAATAATAAACCGTTCTGGATGATCTGTTACTTGATCTGCCGGATAAAATTGAGGGCCCTCTGGAAGATAACCTTCAATCTGCTGAAGAAGCGTGTCGATATTGTTTCCTTCAAGAGCTGAAATTGGCACAATTTCCTTGAATGGATAACGTGTACGGTATTCATCAATTAAAAGAAACAGTTCATCTGGATGAATTTGGTCAATTTTATTCACGACAAGGAACACCGGTGTAGATGTTTGCTTTAGTCGTTCAATGATGAATTCATCACCTTTTCCATAGCCTTCCTGTGCGTTGATCATAAATAAGATCAGGTCGACTTCCTTCAGTGTATTTTGAGCCACCCTCATCATAAAATCACCAAGCTTATGCTTAGGTTTATGAATCCCCGGTGTATCGATAAAGATCGTTTGTGATGTGTTCGTTGTCAGGACACCTTGCACTTTGTTTCGCGTCGTTTGGGGCTTATCGCTCATGATGGCGATCTTTTGTCCAATAACACGATTAAGAAAGGTTGATTTCCCTACATTTGGTCTTCCAATAATTGATACAAATCCTGATTTGAAGCTTTCGTTAGTCATTTAAATCCTCCGGTGAAAATGCTCCTGGCAATAGTTCGTTTACTGTTGTTTCGTATATATGTCCTTTTAAGTTCGTTAGAATCACTGGCATGTCAGGTGCACATAGCTCTGAAATGACCTGTCTGCATGCGCCGCACGGCGAAACAGGACGGTCTGTATCAGCCACCACTGCTAACATTTGAAAAGATGTAATGCCTTCTGAATAGGCTTTAAAAAGTGCTGTTCTTTCCGCACAATTACACATACCATATGCTGCATTTTCAATGTTGCAGCCGCCATACACTTTTCCATCATTCGACAGTAACGCTGCACCGACTTTGAATTTAGAATAGGGTACATATGCAAAATCTCTTGCTTTGATTGCTTCTGAAATCAACTCTTGTTTGTTCATTCCTAGTTCCCACTTTCAGAAGAAATGGTACCACTGTCACATTTATATTTTACATAATTCACGTGACATTTTCACGCCCATTTCTAAAAATGTTAATAAATAGTAATATTGTTCTATTGCATGATCTTCGGTAAGAAGATGATCAACCCAATCATAACCGAAATCGCGGCGTAAACGCAAACAGCGCCTGCCGCAGCGTCCTTCGCCCTCTCTGCAAGCGGGTGTCTTTCTTCTGTCATCAGATCCACTGTATGTTCAATGGCTGTATTGACAAGTTCAAGCGCAAACATCCCCCCGCATAGAAGAAGAACGATCAACCATTCAAATGGGTCAATGCGGAACCAAAAGCCGCAGATCACCACGATGATGGCTGCGACTGTGTGAAATCGAAAATTCCGTTCATTCAAGAAAGTTCGCCATATTCCTCTAAATGCATAATAAAAACTCCGAAAAAAACGGGCGAGCGGCCTTCTTTTCTTACGATGATCTCGAAAGGCCATAATCATCCAAGATTTTTGTCTGTTTGGCGAACATTTCTTTTTCATCTTCCTCTGTCATATGATCATACCCGAGCAAATGAAGGAAGCCATGAATCGTTAAGAATCCAAGCTCTCTCATAAAGGAATGTCCATATTCCTCCGCCTGCTCTTTCGTTCGATCTACACTAATGATAATGTCACCAAGTACAGGCGGGATATCATCCGCTCCAATGATTTCAATCTCCCCTTCTCCTTCTTCCTCAAGTGCAAAGGAGATCACATCTGTTGGCGCGTCTTTTCCGCGGTATTCTTTATTGATTTGATGAATCTCTTCATTCGAAACGATCGTCACTGATACTTCCGCTTGATCCTTGACCTCAAGTTCGTCTGCAGCAAACTGAAGAAGCTTTTCCACTTCTTCAAGCTGCTCTTTTGATACTTGTCCTGTTTCATCTATTAAATCGATTAACAATGTCATTTACTTCACCTTCTGCTTCGGGGCATCTGGATATTCAATCCGAGAATGGAAAATCCCCTTTAATGTTGTACAAATTGTTTGGCTGATAATATTTAATTCTTTAAATGTCAGGTCACATTCACTAAATTGCCCGTCCTGCATTTTATCCGAAATAATGCCTTTGACAAGCTTTTCAATCCGCTCTGGATTTGGATTATGCATGGAACGAACCGCCGCTTCAACGCTGTCAGCCACAGAAATAATCGCTGCTTCTTTTGATTGCGGCTTTGGACCAGGGTAACGGAATTCTTCTTCTGTCACCTGATCATCACGCTCTTTTGCCTTATAGTAAAAGAACTTTAAAAGAGACTTTCCGTGATGCTGTTCTGCAATGTCGACAAGCTCTTCAGGAAACTTCTTTTCTCTCAGCATATCAGCGCCATCTGTCGTATGGGCAATAATAATATTTTTACTCAGCTGAGGAGAAAGCTTGTCATGCGGGTTATCAATGTTCATTTGGTTTTCGATAAAGTATTGCGGTCTTTTCGTTTTCCCAATGTCATGATAATAAGCGCCGACCCTTGCTAAAAGACCGTTTGCACCGACTGCTTCACATGCAGCATCCGCTAAATTCGCCACCATGACACTATGATGATATGTACCTGGTGTCTCAGTTAAAATCTTTTTGAGCAACGGATGATTTGGGTTAGATAATTCAATCAGCTTCATTGTGGAAAGAATGCCAAACATGCTCTCAAAAACAGGCATTAAGCCAATGACCAAGATAGATGATGCAAACCCTGACACAATCGCCATCATGAGGTTCACACCGATTTCAAGCCCTGATGGTGAAGAGTTTTGGATCAGTGTAATGGATAAAACCATAAGCACATTCACCAAGGCCACCAAAAGCCCAGCCTGCAATATTTTTGATCTTGCATTATGTTTTCTTAAAAATAAAATACCTGCCATCCCGCTCATCAGATAATAAGCGCAGATCACATAGTTAAAGACGCCGGTTACTCCTTGATTAAACATCATACTGCCGCAAAGAGCAAATACAAGACCGGAGAAGATTGCTAACCGCTCATTAATGAGCAGTTTGATCAGCATCGTGCCAAGTGCCACTGGCACAACATAGCCTATCGTCGTATATTTCGTTTCCTGGAAGAGGCTGAACACTTCCATGATAATTAAAATAATCGTAAAAATAAGCGAGTAGAGCAGTAATGATTTATTCTTATGAACAAGCGACTTTTTTCTCGATTCAAGGGAATGAATAATCGCTGCTAAGAACAGGCCAATTAATATGAAAAGACCACTTACAGGCTTAAATAAATTTGAGCTGTTTAATAGACCCGTGAGTTCTAATTTGCGATAAACTTCCCGGTCGATGAGCTCTCCTTCTTCAACTAAGATTTGCCCTTGCTTAATTTGCACAGGCTGAATATTGTCAGCCGCTTCCTGTCTTTTCTTCTCTGTTGCCACTGGGTCAAATACATAGTTTGGGATGATCGCAAATTCACCGATTTCTTTCGCTGCATTTAAGTATTTTGATGGAATCGAATTGTTTTCAAGTTCTGTTTTGACTTGTTTTTTCTCATCTTGTAATTTCGCTGCTGTGATTTCTTTACTCATCAGTGAATTCACCACTGTGATGATGGAATCCTTAGTAAATGAGAGATTCTCATCACTTGCCTGAAGCAGTGCTTTGATGGATTGATCCGAAACAGCTTCCTGCATATCTGTTGTGAGCTTTTCTTTGACACGCTTGACCATTTCTTGATCTGATGGCGCTTTCTCTTTATCATCAGCTGCTTTCTTCTCTTCTTTAATGGCTTCAAAGAGGGATGAGATGAGGTCTACACGATTATCAGAATACGCTTTTTTGAGCGTATATTGATCTTCTACTTGATCTGTTGCTTCTTGTTTCTTTTCTTCTGTCGCTTCTTGATCATCAACAGTTGACGGAGAATAGATGGTCTGTTCGCTCACAGAAAATAAATCTAAGTCGAGCGATTCAGGCTTAACATGGAAGAAGAGCACCACGAATAAAATGGCTGCTAAAGCAGCGTACAGCAAAACATTTAAATAACGTGAGCGCTCCATTTTCTGAGGTTCTTTTTTAGACAGCAGTCTTTTGCGCTTACTGCCTTTTTGATTCTTTCTCAAGGAAAGTACCTCCTTTTTTACTTTAAACCACGATCGAAACAAAATGACCCGATGAAGACGATCGGGTCACTCAGTTCATTTTTGCTTTTCGTATGCGCCAATGATCTTCGCCACAAGCGGGTGTCTGACCACATCTGTCTGGTCTAATTCAATAAATGAGATGCCCTTGATATCTGCAAGCATGTCCTTTGCAGCCGCAAGACCTGACTGCATGCCCTTTGGCAGATCAATCTGTGTAATATCTCCTGTAATGACCATTTTAGAACCAAAGCCAAGTCTCGTCAAAAACATTTTCATTTGGGCAGGTGTTGTATTCTGCGCTTCATCTAAAATAACAAATGCATCATCAAGCGTCCGGCCTCTCATATAGGCAAGGGGCGCTATTTCAATCACGCCGCGCTCGATTAAACGTTCCGTATGATCACTGCCAAGCACATCATGCAAGGCATCATATAGTGGTCTTAAATAAGGATCTACCTTTTCCTTTAGATCGCCTGGTAAAAAGCCAAGACTCTCTCCTGCTTCAACAGCTGGTCTTGTCAGGATAATCCGTTTCACATGTCCATTTTTTAATGAATGTACCGCATTGACGACTGCCAAATACGTCTTCCCTGTACCAGCTGGTCCAATTCCAAAGACCAGGTCATCTTTTTTCATCGCCGCAGCATATTCCCGCTGGCCGATTGTTTTCACCCTGATCGACTTTCCTTTGGCATTTTTCGTAATTTCATCTTCATACATATTCTCAAAATAATTCAGCTTGTTTTTTTGCGCCATTTTAATGGCATAGACGACATCCCGTTCAGATATCTCGATTCCTTTACGGATGAGATGTAAAAGAGATGTGATCAAACGGCTTACTGTATCTCTTGATGCTTCCTCACCAGAAACATACACTTTTTCTCCACGCGTAATAACGGAGACGTTCAGCTCGTTTTCCATTAGTTTCAGATAAGCATCTTGATTGCCAAATAAAGCAATCGCTTCGTTTGGACTATCCAATTTTTGTTGAATCTCAAGTAAATGTTCTGTCATTCTCTAGTCTCCCTGAACAATAGGTGTTGGTTGAACAATATCTTCTATTACTTGGTAAAGGATGATTAACTTAACTTTACCATTCCCTGTTGTCTCGTGCAAAACTTTTTCACTTTTCACCTCTCCTGTTTGACCTAGCTTCTCTTCTAATTCTTTTTTACCCATTTTAATCCCTGCTTGAACCGCTTCTTTATTTGTGTATTCTCGATTTATTTTCTCACTTTCACGTGTGATTTCCTTTTCATAAGAGAATGGGAGCTGCATGTTTAAGAAATGAAGCGGATGAACTTCTGTTTCTGTTTTTGGCTGCTTGAAATCATCCTTTTTAAAAGAAAAGCCCCAAAATGGCAGTGAGCCTCCAAATGCGGAGAGCTTGTGCTTTGTCTTCATTTTACCCGTAAAGACGTCAAAAGATGTTCGAAGAGGGACAGAAACTTCAGAACGATACCACGTTTCACCATAGATTTTCGCTTTGGCTCCTACCGTTTTCTGCTGATCTTCGCTGCCAATGAGTCCAGAGACAAGCATCTGTCCTTTCTTTACATGTTCATCAACCGCGGCGAGCGGCTCCCCTTTTTCTACATACATTCTCGTGATGACAGCCTTTTTCTTGGCGACGATATGCTGAGGACTCGTGTATTTTTCTTTTTCGGGTTCATTTTTTTCCACAACTTTCATTTGAAAGGTTGTGCCGTTTAGTTCAACGCCGACCCATGTGATGCTTTGAATATTGGTTGTCAGGGATTTTTGAATTTTTTCAGGTGTTCCCATTAGAAACTGAAAACGTCCTTTTTGCACCCCAATGTCGTCTAAATGCTTTCTCATTTGATGTTCAGTTTCTGGATTGGCTCCTTTAATATCAATTTTCCATACCATGTTTGAAAGAGCAAATATCGTCACTAGAAAGCATACAATCCCAAGGGTAAATCCGATATTCTTCCTTGACCAAAGAAGTAGAAACGGAAAGCCCTTCTTTTGATGAAATGAACATGTCACGTCATGATGTCTGCGTACCTTTCTGAAGGCATGTACATCTGATAGGCGAATAAATAAGCGCACGCTGTCTTGACGGCGGCTCACTTGAAACATTGTGATCCCCTGCCTCGTGCACTCATTGATGAGCCGCTCAATGCCATTTCCTTTGATCTCCACTTCCACTCTGCCAATAAAATAGCCGAACCATTTATTCTTCACGCTTCTCCCCTCCGTCAGTTAAGAATCAATATAACGGACCTCATCGATTTTCCCTTCCAATAAAATCTCTTCTGGCAAAATCGTTTTAATCACAAAATCTTTCCCTGAAATAATGCATTGTCCCTGTTTGAGCATCAGCCTTACCTCTTGATCACTGAAAAGCAAAAGCCCTTTATGGTTCTCTATGTAAATGTGGAGTCTGCCAACCATCGTAATACGGGGAAGATCCATCATCACGTCTGGAGGGATTTCAAGTGTTCTTGTCAGCCATGCTTTAAGTCGATTTTTTCTTTTTCCCATTCAATAAGAACCCCTTCCCACCTCATGTGTATGAGATCAAACTGAAAGATGGTGAGACTGATGAGAAAGCCTCTATATCATCCTATTCCTCAGGGGTTCATATCATGCTAATGAATCCCGTAAAACAGCCGTTTCAGCATTTTCTTTATGAAAAATCGTTATCAGACAAAAAAAGCCCCCTTTTTTGAAGGGGGCTTTCTTCTTTATCTTTTATATGGCCGTTTCATCGTTCTGTGCGGCTTTTTCGCGCGCGGCTCTCCAAATACTTCTCCAAGGATCATTCCTTGAACAATTGTATCTTGGTTCAGATTCTCAATGACTTTTGGCCTCACTTCAGCAGATGCAGCCTTTGGCCTTGTCAGCTCTCTTTCAAGCGATTGAAACTCTTTGTTCAACTCGTTTTTTCTTTCTTCCATTTCGGCAAGTGTAGCCGTATAGCGATCTTGTAAGGACTGAGAAGTTTTTTTCTTCATCCCGCCATGATCATGTACATCACCGAAATCGTCCAGCTGATCCGTCACGACTGGATCTGGACTTGTTTGCTTTGTTTGCTTCTGGGGCACCGGCTTACGCTGAGGAGCGGGCTTCTTTTGCTGATTCTGCTCTTCGTTTTCCTCTTGTTTGCCGATCTTCCCAAAGACGGCAGAGATGATACCGATGATAATCGCAATTAGTAGCGGATTTTCAAATAGAATGTCCAATGGGCTCCCTCCTTAAAGCGTGAGAGGATGCTTATTTGTTTTCATTATCAGATGGACCTTTTGTCATTTTACCAAATGAATCTCTCATGTCCGTATCAGCATCGATATTTTTAATGTTCATGTAGTCCATGACACCAATATTGCCTTCACGTAATGCTTCAGCCATTGCAAGTGGTACTTCAGCCTCTGCTTCTACAACTTTCGCGCGCATTTCTTCAACTTTCGCACGCATCTCTTGCTCTTGTGCAACAGCCATTGCGCGGCGTTCTTCTGCTTTCGCCTGTGCAATGTTTTTGTCTGCTTCTGCTTGGTCTGTTTGCAGAATCGCCCCGATGTTTTTACCGATATCCACATCTGCGATATCAATCGAAAGAATTTCAAATGCAGTACCTGAATCTAATCCTTTACCAAGAACCGTTTGAGAAATCATATCAGGATTCTCAAGAACCTTTTTATGATTATCTGATGAACCGATTGTCGAGACAATCCCTTCACCTACACGGGCAATAATTGTTTCTTCCCCTGCACCACCGACAAGACGGTCGATGTTTGCACGAACTGTAATACGTGCTTTTGCTTTGACTTCAATCCCATCCATCGCAACACCAGAGATAAATGGTGTTTCAATGACTTTAGGGTTTACACTCATTTGAACTGCTTCTAGTACATCACGTCCTGCTAGGTCGATGGCTGCACAGCGGGCAAAGTTCAATTCGATATTCGCGCGTTGAGCTGCAATTAATGCGTTCACAACTCTGTCCACGTTACCACCTGCAAGATAGTGGCTCTCCAGCTGGTTAATCGTCACATCAAGACCTGCTTTATGTGCTTTGATGAGCGGGTTGACCACTCGGTTTGGAATGACTCGGCGCAGTCTCATTCCTACAAGTGTAAAAATGCTCACTTTTACGCCAGCCGCTAGGGCAGAAATCCACAGCATCACCGGTACAAAGGTGAAAAAGATCGAAAGAACAATCAAACCTGCTGCGATAATCACAAATAATAGTAAAGTAGATGGATCCATTTTATTCCTCCTCTAAAATCAGTATATCTATACTTTCCTCACGACAATGCGTGAGCCTTCCGCTTTCACAATTTTTACTTGTTCATCCTTATCGATAAATGCACCTTCTGACACAACATCAATGCGTTCATCTCCGAATACGATCGTACCAGATGGACGAAGTGCAGTTGCTGTCACTGCGATTTGTCCAACAAGATCTTCTCTTGTTTCATTTGAGACATAACCGCTTTCCTTATTGGTTGAATCGGTTAAAATGAACTTTTTAAAAAATTTCATACGTTTCCCCAACACCTTTGTCAATAAAATAACTGCTATGATTGAAACAGCAGTGGCAATCAAGATGGAAATCGCCATTTCTGTAAAGCTTCCAGCTGCTAAAAATAAGCTGACAACGACACAGATCAGTCCAATGACTCCTACGATTCCCCCTGGCAAAAACAATTCCAGAATGATGAGTGCAATCCCTGCTAAAAACAGGAACAACGTCTCATATCCTGCAAAACCTGCCACGAGATGACCATAAAAGAATAAAAGAAGCGCTGTCACTCCCATGGTGCCCGGAACCCCAAAGCCAGGAGAATAGAGCTCAACAATTAACCCTAAACTTGCAATGGATAAAAGGATCGGAATGACAATTGGGTGCGTAAGAAAACGCGCAACCTTTTCAGCAAAGCTCACTTCATCGTATTGAACAGAAGCGTCTGTTAATTTCAGCTTCTGAAGCAAGTCATCCATATTTTTTGCTTCACCTTCTGCATACCCGAATTGAAGCGCCCGGTCTGTGTTAAAGGTGAGCAATTCCCCTTTTGGTGCACCGGCTTCTTTTGCGTCTATATCTACATCCGCCATGGCAAGAGCATACTTTGGATCACGCCCCTGCTTTTCGGCAGCATCACTCATTTCAGCAAGCCATAGAGATTCAGATTTTTGATCGGCAGCATTACCTTCTCCATCAATGATCGCAGCAGCCCCCATCTTTCCATTCGGGGTCATATAAATTTGATCGGCATTTAGCGCGATGAAGGCCCCGGCTGAAAGCGCTCTATGATTGACAAACGCTGTCACTGGGATATCGGAAGCGCGAATGGTATCTGCGATCTCAAGCGCTGCATCGACTGCACCACCCGGTGTATTGATGTCGAGAATAATATGCTTCGCCCGTTCCGCCTTTGCCTGCTCAAACGATCGTTCAATGAATTTAGAAAGTCCTTTTTCTACTGTATCTTCAATTGGGATAACATGAACTTTCTGATCTGCTGATTTCGCGGTCAATTGAACCCCTAATAACAAGCATATTATAAAACAACTGAAGAGAGCAATAGAAATTTTTATTTTTTTCATCTATTTGGTGATCCCTCCTCTCTTTCTTCCATTTTACTGTTCCTTTACATACGTTACAAATGTATCATAGGTTTCATTTTTATATGACAGAATCATGAAGGCATAAAAAAAGTACCCTTCTAACAATAGAAGGATACTTTTTTATTGAGACAGCTGCTCGCTGACAAGTCTGTTAATGACAGCTCCATCAGCTTTACCTTTTACTTTTGGCATAATAGCGCTCATGACTTTACCCATGTCAGCCTTTGAGGAAGCACCTGTTTCAGCAATCGTTTCTTTCACGATCGTTTGCAGTTCTTCTTCAGAAAGCTGTTCAGGTAAATAAACGTCTAAGATGTCAATCTCTTTTTGAACTTTATCTACTAAATCTAAGCGATTAGCTTTCGAAAATTCATGGAGGGAGTCTTTACGTTGCTTAATCTCGCGGGAAAGGACGGTTAGTTCCTCATCGCCGGTCAAACTGTCTTTCTTAAGCTTAATTGCTTCATTTTGCAGCGAAGCCTTTACCATACGAATGACAACAAGCTTGTCTTTCTCACGGTTTTTCATCATAAGCTTCATATCAGAATTTAATTGCTCAAGAAGACTCATAAAATCCACCCTCTTTAGAATTTACGTTTTCTAGCAGCTTCAGACTTTTTCTTGCGCTTTACGCTAGGCTTTTCATAAAATTCACGCTTTCTTGCTTCTTGCAATGTTCCAGTTTTGGATACACTGCGTTTAAAGCGACGAAGAGCATCTTCAAGCGATTCGTTTTTTCTAACGACCGTTTTTGACATTCTCTTTCCCTCCCTCCGAATACACCAATCGACTGCATTAAAAAAAGATATACATGCAAAACATGTACCTAGACATTATAATATAAGCCTTGTGTGAGGTCAACTAAGTGATTTGGAAATATATTTTCGTCATGAGCAGGTAGACAAGTCCATATATTCATTGATAAGAGGAGGACTTTTCTATGATGGCGATCATTTATTTTTGTGCACTTATTTTCATTTTTTTATGGTCAATGGGTTTGCTGAGAAAAGGATTAATGGCGCTTGCGTCGTCTCGTATTGAGAAATCACTTCTTCTCTTTACAGATCACCCGGTCAAAGCATTCTTGGTCAGCATTGTGTTTACAGGGGTTCTACAAAGCAGTTCGGCATTTATGGTCATCGTCATTGGCTTTGTCAGTACAGGAATTCTCTCTTTTAAAAAATCAATCCCTATGATTCTTGGAACCAATATTGGCTCCACGTTTACGACAGAATTTATCGCTATTAAAATGGACGTGTTCATGTGGGTTTTGATCATAGCCGGTCTTGTATGCACCCTTTTTGGCAGGACATCTTTTAGACATGCAGGAAAAAGTTTATTTGGGCTCGGAATGATCTTTTTTTGCATTCAAGGCTTTTCAAAAATTGCAGGGATGATGACAAGCCAGCCTGAGACATTGCATTTTCTTGAAATGATGCAGCATTCAGACTGGACAGCGCTGCTTTCGGGTACCATTTTCACAGCGATTGTTCATTCGAGCTCCGTCTGTATCGGTATTTTAATGGGATTTATGAATGAGGGAACTGTGGCACTTCAGGAAGGCATCAGCTTTGTGTTAGGTTCCAATATTGGGACATGTATTACGGCTGTGATGGCTGCGATATCTGGCGGCTACGCAGCACGTCAAACGGCTTATGCACACGTCGTGTTTAATGTGCTCGGTGTTCTTTTATGCCTCCCGTTTCTCGCCCTGATCACAGAGGTTGTCGCCCTTCTCGCAAGCTCACCCGCCCAGCAGATTGCGCATTTCAGCCTGCTGTTTAATGTGGCAAGCTCTCTCCTCTTCTTCCCGTTCATACGCCCTTTTCACGCATTGATCTTGTGTCTCATGCCGAATCAGTCAAAATAAAAGAAACCGGCTTACCTTTTTGGGTGCCGGTTTTTTATCTATTATGAGGTCATTCTCACTTTGTCTGGCTGCACATCATCGCTGATGCGAACGAATTGTCCTTCGTTATAAGGATAGCCCGCTTTCGTAATTTTCACTTTGACCAGACGGCCGATCATGTCCTCTGTTCCTTCAAAAACAACCTTCATATAGTTATCGGTATAACCAACATAAAGATTGTGGTTTCCTTCTTGTTCTTTGAAGGATTCTTCCGGAATAATTTCTAGCACATCACCTTCATATGCAGATGCATACTCTTTCGCAAGCTGGTCAGAAAGAGCGATCAAACGGTGTACACGTTCGTTTTTCACATTTTCATCCACTTGATCTTCCATTCTTGCAGCCGGCGTACCTGTACGTTTGCTGTAAGGGAAGACGTGCAGCTCAGAGAATTGATGGTCTTTGACAAAATTGTACGTTTCCAAGAACTCTTCTTCTGTTTCCCCAGGGAATCCTACGATTACATCAGAGGTGACAGCAAGTCCTGGCAATGCTTTTTTCAGCTTTGTTAAACGCTCTGCAAAGAATTCCATCGTATATTTACGGCGCATTCTTTTTAGCACAGTATTTGAGCCAGATTGAAGCGGGATGTGTAAGTGTCTGACAATTTTATCTGACTGATCAAGCACTTCAATCACTTCATCTGTAATTTGACTAGCTTCAATAGATGAAATACGGATTCGTTTTAAGCCAATAACACGTTCATCTAATGCTCTCAGAAGCTTCGCAAAGTTATAATCCTTTAAGTCTTCTCCGTATCCGCCTGTGTGAATACCTGTAAGCACAATTTCTTTATAGCCTGCATCAACAAGCTGCTGAGCTTGATTGATGACTTCTTCTGGATCGCGAGAACGAAGAAGGCCGCGTGCCCAAGGAATAATACAGAATGTACAGAAGTTGTTACAGCCTTCTTGGATTTTTAATGAAGCGCGCGTTCTGTCTGTAAAGGCAGGAACATCAAGTTCTTCAAACACACGTGCTTTCATGATATTGCCAACCCCGTTGATCGGCTGTCTTTCTCTGCGATATTCTTCTATATAACCTAGTAATTTATGTCTGTCCTGTGTTCCAACCACAATATCAACACCAGGAATCGCCATGATTTCTGCTGGAGATGTTTGCGCATAGCAGCCAGTTACACAAATGACACCATCCGGGTTATGACGAATGGCTCTTCTAATGACTTGGCGGCTTTTCTTATCGCCTGTATTCGTGACCGTACATGTATTAATGACATATACGTCTGCTTTTGATTCATACTCTTTTCTTTCATAGCCAGCTTCTTTAAACAGCTGCCAGATCGCCTCTGTTTCATAGTGGTTGACCTTACAGCCAAGTGTATGGAACGCTACTGTTCCCATCATGATTCACCTCTTAATAACTCTGTTTGATAAGATATAGCGGAAAGCGCGTATAAAGGAGCGGTTTCCGTTCTTAAAATGCGTGGTCCGAGCCCGCAAATGACTGCACCAAGCGTTTCAAGCTCTTCAATCTCCTTTTCTGCCAAACCGCCTTCAGGGCCAAAAACCACTAACAAGGTTTGTCCGCCTTTCATCTGTTGAAGCACAGTTTGAAAGCGGCTTTGCTCTCCTTCTTTCGATGATTCTTCGTATGCAACGACACATTTATCGAATTCACCAGCTAATTGCGTCAGCTCTTTAAACGTTGATACTGAATAAACACGCGGAATGATATTCCGGTAGGACTGCTCTGCTGCTTCTTTCGCGATTTTCTCCCAGCGCTCTCGTTTTTTATGTGACTTTTTTTGGTCAAGCTTTGTAATAGAACGAGCCGCTTGAAATGGGATAAAAGCACTTGCGCCAAGCTCTGTGCCTTTTTGGATAATGAGCTCAAGCTTATCTCCTTTTGGAAGACCGCTTGCGATCGTCACCCGAATTGGAAGTTCTCTGTCTTGATTTGTCCAGCTTTCAAGGTGACAAATCACTTCTTCCTTTGTTATTGTATCAATTTTACTGAGCGCTTCAAAGCCGTCTGTTGTTAAACAAAGGATCTCCTGCCCTGCTTTCATCCGCATGACATTGGAAAGATGATGTACATCTTCACCTTTTATAACGATGGCTCCCTTTAACGTCACTTCTTCTTTCGTGAGGTCGATAAAATATCGTTGCATACGTGTCCTGACACCTACTCGCTTTATTTTTTCGCTATAATGCTGACCCAATCTTCCATTGACAGCACTTCAACAATATCAAAACCTGCTTCTTCTAATGCTGTTTTGACTTGTAATTTCTTTTGTCCAATGATGCCTGATGTAATGAAATAGCCATCTTTCTTCAATAGGTCATAGGCTTGATCTGTAAAGCGCAAAATTACTTCTGCCAGAATGTTGGCGACAATCACATCACGCTCACCTGAAATCCCATCAAGCAAGTTGTTTTGTTTGACCGTCACTTGATCACTTACACCATTTAGTTCGATGTTTTGCTTCGCACTTTCTACCGCAACGGTGTCGAGATCAAAGGCTTGAATGTCTTTTGCACCAAGCATTGCTGCTGCCACACTTAAAATCCCAGAGCCTGTTCCAACATCAATCACCGTATCGTTTTCCTTTACATAGCGCTCAAGCGCCTGAATGCAAAGGACGGTTGTGGGATGCGTACCTGTTCCAAATGCCATTCCAGGGTCCATTTCAATAATCAGTTCATCAGAATGAACCGGTGTATATTCTTCCCACGTTGGAACGATGGTGAATTTTTCAGAAATTTTCACAGGATGATAGTATTTCTTCCATGCGGTGGCCCATTCTTCTTCATTTACTTCACAAATTGACAGTGTATTGCGTCCAAGGTCAATATCGTATAGAAGAAGATTGTTGATGGCTTCTTTGATCTCATCTACCGTTTCCATCAAAAAGCTGTTCATTGGAAGATAGGCTTTGACAATGACACCTTCATCCGGATAGTCATTCGGATCGAGCTGGTAGATCTCACCGTATACATTTTCACGTTCCTTGACTAAATCAAGCGGGTCCTCAATCACGACACCACTTGCACCTGCTTCATGCAAAATATTGGTGATCGGTTCCACCGCTTCATTTGTTGTATGGACGCTAATTTCTGACCACTTCAATACTACCAACTCCTTATCCGTCTTACTCGCCTTTAAATGCGCGTTTTACCTTATCGAAAAAGCTCATTTCTTGTTCGTCCGGTTTATTTCCGCTCACTTCAGCAAATTTTCTAATGATATCTTTTTGATTGTCTGTTAAATTTGTCGGTGTGACGACACGTACAACGATATGCTGATCGCCTTGGCCGTAGCCGCGTACATTTTTCACACCTTTTCCTTTAAGTCTAAACTTCGTGCCAGTTTGAGTGCCAGCAGGAACTTTTAATTTTACTTTTCCGTGTAATGTCGGCACTTCAATTTCGTCACCTAATGCAGCTTGGGCAAAGGTGAGCGGCATCTCGCAGTAAATGTCATCTCCATCACGTTCGAAGAATTCATGCGCACGCACATGGAATACAACGAATAGATCGCCTGGAGGTCCTCCATTTACACCTGGTTCACCTTGACCAGATACTCTGAGCTGCTGACCATCATCAACACCTGCAGGGATCGTCACGTTAATTTTCTTACGCTTACGCACTTTGCCAGATCCGCCGCATGTTGAACATTTATGATCAATTTGTTTCCCTGTTCCGCTACAGTAGTTACATACTCTGCGGTTGACCACTTTACCAAATGGGGTTGACTGTTCAACATTTAATTGACCCGATCCTCCGCAATGTGAACAAGTTTTCGCCTGCGTACCAGGCTTTGCACCTGATCCATGACATGTTTCACAAGATTCTTCACGAGGGATTTCAATCGTTGCTTCTTTTCCAAATGCCGCTTCTTCGAATGAAAGCGTCATTGTATATTGCAGGTCCGCTCCTTGGCGCGGTGCATTTGGATCTCTTCTTCTCGCTCCGCCGCCAAAAATACTAGAGAAGATGTCATCAAAGCCGCCGAAGCCGCCAAAGTCTCCTCCTCCACCAAAACCGCCGCCGCCAAAGCCTTGGTTTGGATCGGTATGACCGAACTGGTCATAATGCGAACGTTTTTGATCATCAGAAAGGGTTTCATAGGCTTCTTTTACTTCTTTGAATTTCTCATCTGAGCCAGCTTCTTTATTAATATCAGGGTGATACTTTTTTGAAAGCTTGCGGTATGCCTTTTTGATTTCGTCCTTTGAGGCGCTCTTACTTACGCCAAGCACTTCATAGTAATCACGCTTACTCATCTCTTCACACTCCCGATTTTCTCACATAAATACGATTGTATCATTTTGATTTAACTTTTTTCAATTCCTTTCATCGTTGAAAAGAAAAAAAGTCAAAGCCAAGAGATCCTGACTTTGACTTTCTGACGAGTACGTTTCAGCAGTCTTTTTCAAAAGTAAAGGTGATTATTTTTTCTCTTGATCGTCGTTTACTTCTTCGTATTCTGCATCCACTACATTGTCATCTGCTTTTTGAGCACCTTCAGCGCCTTCTTGCTGAGCTTGTGCTTGTTTTGCAGCTTCTTCATAGAGCTTTGTCGTTAATTCTTGAACGATTGTTTGCAGCTCATCTTTTTTCGCTTTGATGTCTTCAAACTCGCCTTTTTCGATCGCAGCTTTTAGTGCATCTTTCGCGTCGTTTGCTTTTTTCACTTGCTCTTCATCGATTTTGCCTTCTAGATCTTTTAATGTTTTTTCAGTTGTAAACACTAATTGATCTGCTTCGTTGCGCACTTCGATTTCTTCTTTTTTCTTCGCATCTGCTTCAGCATTTTCTTCTGCTTCTTTAACCATTTTTTCGATCTCATCATCAGAAAGACCTGAAGAAGATTTGATTGTGATGTTTTGCTCTTTGCCTGTACCCATATCTTTCGCACGTACGTTGACAATACCGTTTTTATCGATATCAAATGATACTTCAATTTGTGGTACGCCGCGTGGTGCTGGCGGGATATCAGTCAATTGGAAGCGGCCTAATGTTTTGTTATCTGCAGCCATTGGGCGCTCACCTTGCAAGACATGGATATCTACAGCTGTTTGGTTGTCAGCAGCCGTTGAGAATACTTGAGATTTACTTGTTGGAATTGTTGTATTACGTTCAATCAGCTTCGTGAACACGCCGCCCATTGTTTCAATTCCTAAAGAAAGTGGTGTTACGTCAAGAAGAACAACGTCTTTGACATCTCCTGTGATAACTCCACCTTGAATCGCTGCACCAAGTGCAACAACTTCATCAGGGTTTACACCTTTATGAGGCTCTTTGCCTGTTTCTTTTTTGATTGCTTCTTGGACTGCAGGAATACGAGTTGATCCACCTACAAGGATGACTTTATCAATCTCGCTAGCAGATAAACCAGCATCTTTCAGTGATTGACGTACTGGTGTCATTGTACGCTCTACAAGATCTGCAGAAAGCTCTTCGAATTTAGCACGCGTTAACGTTAATTCAAGGTGAAGAGGTCCTGCTTCTCCAGCTGTGATAAATGGCAGTGAAATTTGTGTAGAAGATACACCTGAAAGATCTTTTTTCGCTTTTTCAGCAGCATCTTTTAAACGCTGAAGCGCCATTTTATCTTTAGAAAGATCAATGCCATTTTCTTTTTTGAATTCTGCCACTAGGTGATCAATGATGACTTGGTCAAAATCGTCTCCACCTAGACGGTTGTCCCCAGCAGTTGAGCGCACTTCAAAGACGCCGTCTCCAAGTTCAAGAACTGACACGTCAAATGTACCGCCGCCAAGGTCGTATACAAGGATCGTTTGATCTTCATCTGTTTTATCTAAACCATACGCAAGTGCAGCTGCTGTTGGTTCGTTGATGATACGTTCTACTTCAAGACCGGCAATTTTACCAGCATCTTTCGTTGCTTGACGTTCTGCATCGTTGAAGTATGCAGGAACAGTGATTACTGCTTTTGTTACTTCTTCACCAAGATAACTTTCAGCGTAAGATTTAAGGTGTTGAAGAATGATTGCAGAGATTTCCTGCGGTGTATAGTTCTTGCCTTCAACTTCTACTTTATAATCTGTACCCATATGTCTTTTAACAGACATGATTGTGTTTGGGTTTGTAATTGATTGACGTTTTGCTACTTCACCCACTTGGCGCTCTCCGTTTTTAAAAGCGACAACAGATGGTGTTGTACGTGCTCCTTCAGCGTTTGCAATGACTTTTGGCTCGCCGCCTTCAAGTACTGCAACACATGAGTTTGTTGTTCCTAAGTCAATCCCAATGATTTTACTCATATTCGATGACCTCCCATTATGTAGTTATTGATTTACTTTTACCATTGATGGACGAATAACTCGATCTTTGAGTTTATAGCCCTTTTGCAATTCTTCTACAACGATATTTGAATCGTAGTTTTCATCTTCAACTTGCATGACGGCTTGATGAAGGTTTGGATCGAACTCTTTGCCGACAGCTTCAATTGGTTCAACGCCTTCATTTTTCAACGCTTCTACCAGCTGGCGGTAAACCATTTGCATTCCTTCTAACAAACTTTTCGTCTGCTCATTGTCTGGATCAATTCCAAGCGCTCTTTCAAAGTTATCAAGAGCTGGGAGAAGATCACTGACAACATGTTGAGAACGATATTTTTGCACGGTCTCCACTTCAGTTCGAGCACGGCGTTTATAGTTTTCAAAATCTGCTTGAACACGCAGAATTTTGTTTTCTTTTTCATCTAGAAGCTGTTGCAATTCATCGATTTTTTCTTGGAAGGCAGACTGTTCATCATGTGTTACTTCCTCATTATCTGCTTGAACTGCTTCTTCTTGTGCTTCAACCTCTGCTTCTTGCTCAGGTGTCTGTTTTTCTTCTGACATTGTGTTCACCTCCCTCAAAAGATTCAAAAATACGAAGGGGCTATGCCCCTATCTTTTATCACCCTACTCATCATACAAATTGGAAAGTGCGTTTGACAAGTCTTTTGATACATGATGCAAGAGACTGACAACCCTGCCATAATCCATACGGGTTGGACCGATGACAGCAATGGAGCCGAGTGATTTTTGATCAATCGAATAAGTGGCTGTGATTAAGCTGCAATTCTCCATCGCTTCCAAATTGTTTTCTGAACCGATTTTAATGGTGATTCCTTGCTGATTTGGATGAAACAGCTGCATGACATCATTCTTTTGCTCAATAAGCATCATGAGTGAACGAATGCGGTCAATGTCATGAAACTCCGGCTGATTCAACATATTAATCTTCCCGCCAAAGAAAAGTTTTGATTCATTTTGAGTCGATGTAAATGTATTGCCGAGCGCATCTAAAATATGATCATAATCTTTTAAATGCGTGCGAAGAAGCATCACAACTTCTTTATACATTCTGTCCTTCAGCTGATCCATCGGGACTCCGGCTAGGCGGCTGTTTAAAATATTCATCAGCTTCTCAATATCGGAGACATCGAGATGCTCAGAGAAGGTAATGGTTTTGTTTTCAACATGTCCGCTGTCTGTAATCATGATTGCCACTGCTTTGTTCGGTTGAACAGGGACAAGCTGAATTTGCTTTAATCGATTTTCACTTAGCTTTGGACCAAGCACAATCGATGTATAGTTTGTGAGATCTGATAAAATTTCCGCCGATTTTTGAACTGTCTTTTCCAGCTCAAAAATTTTCTCCTGAAAGGCCGACTGGATGAGCACAAGCTCTTTAGACGACAGTTTTCGCGGAGAGAGCAAATGATCTACATAATAACGATATCCTTTTTCGGAAGGAATTCTTCCTGATGAAGAATGGGTCTTTTCAATAAAACCAAGTTCCTCCAAATCAGCCATTTCGTTTCTAATCGTCGCAGAGCTGAATGTAATGTCTTCTTTTTTAGAAAGAGTCCTTGATCCAACTGGCTGCGCCGAACGAATAAAGTCATTAATGATGACTTGCAGAATCAAAAGCTGACGATTTGTTAACATCATCATCACCCCTGTTAGCACTCTCTTTCAACGAGTGCTAATTGTATAAACAAAATTACCAAACTCAAATTAAAATGTCAATTATAACTCACCGAGAAACGCTTGAAATACTTCATTCCCTAACAATTTTCCTTTTCTTGTTAAACGGATCCCGATGTCATCTTTTACAATGAGGCCTTTTTCTTCTAATTCTTCAAGAACAGTGGGAAAAAGTGCTTCTGGTGCAGTACCATATTTTGCTTGGAAATCAGCACTTTTCACTCCTTCGATCTTTCGAAGACCTAAAAACATTTCTTCTTCTATTTGCTCTGCTTTTGTGACCTGATGTGTTTCCTTATACGGGAACCCTGTTTGATCAATCAGCTCCAAATAATGCTTCACCGGCCCTGCGTTCACATTTCGGACGCCATCTACATACCCGTGTGCGCCTGCACCAAAACCGAAGTAATCTTCATTGCTCCAATAAGTCAGGTTATGCTGACTTTCAAAGCCAGGTTTGGCGTAATTGCTAATTTCGTACTGCTTTAATCCATGGCGCTCCATTTCATCCATCACAAGCTCATACATTTCAGCCTCACGTTCTTGCGGCGGTAAATGAAGTTTTCCCTTTTGCATTAAGTTGTAAAAAACGGTTTTCGGCTCGACGATGAGTGAGTAAACCGAATAATGCTCTGCCCCCAGCGAGAAAGCTGTCTCAAGTGAATTCATCACATGATGCTTTTCTTGATGCGGCAAGCCAAACATGAGATCGAGGCTAATATTGTCAAATCCAACAGCTCTAGCTCGCTCAAAGGACGTAAGGACATCCTTTTTTTGATGAACTCGTCCGATTTTTTTGAGCAAATCGTCTTCAAAAGTTTGAACACCAAAACTCAGCCGATTGACACCGGCTTCTTTTAACACATGCAGCTTCTCGAATGATAATTCATCTGGGTTCGCTTCCACTGCAAATTCAATCAGGTTTTTTGTCGGCTTTAATACACGGTGAATGCTGTTCATTAGCTTGTCTAGCTGGCTGACAGTCAGTGATGTCGGGGTTCCTCCGCCAATAAAAATCGTCTTGAGTTCCTGCTCGCCCTTTTGTTCGATCGTATGCTGCATCTCTTTTTCAAGAGCCGCTAAGTATTCATCGACTGGCTGCGTTTTAATGAAAAATTTATTGAAATCACAATAGTGGCAAATGTGCTCACAAAATGGAATGTGAATGTATGCTGCTTTCATTTGATGACACCTTCTTTACAGGTAAAGAGCCGCAGTTTATCGCTGCGGCGCCTTTGTTTGTTATCGACTATAAACGTCAAGGCGAACATTGTAAAGCAAGCAGCCTTGAGGATGTTATTTTTTCGGTGTGCTGTCATCCATCTTCAGCACGGCCATAAATGCTTCTTGCGGGACTTCAACAGAGCCCACTTGCTTCATGCGCTTTTTCCCTTCTTTTTGCTTCTCAAGAAGCTTTCTTTTCCGGGAAATGTCTCCACCATAACATTTGGCAAGTACGTTTTTACGCATCGCTTTAATGGTGGAACGAGCAACGATTTTTTGACCGATTGCTGCTTGAACTGGCACTTCAAAGTGCTGGCGTGGAATCAGTTCTTTTAGCTTTTCTACAATGATCTTGCCTCGTTCATATGCATAATCGCGGTGAACAATAAAGGAAAGGGCATCGATTTTTTCGCCATTCAGCATGATATCCATCTTCACCAGCGTCGATGGACGATAGCCAATCAGCTCATAATCAAAGGACGCGTAGCCTTTTGTGTTAGACTTTAGCTGATCAAAGAATTCGTATACGATCTCTGCCAAAGGAATTTCGTACACAATGCTCACACGGTTCGCATCAAGATACTGCATATCGATGAAATTTCCGCGCTTTCCTTGGCAAAGCTCCATCACAGAGCCTACATAATCGTTCGGCACCATCATTGTTGCTTTTACATATGGTTCTTCAATTCGCTCAATCTTTTGCGGATCAGGCAGATTGGACGGGTTATCTACGACGATTTTTTCTCCATCTGTCATATATACATCATAAATAACACTTGGCGCTGTCGTAATCAGATCAATTTTAAATTCACGTTCAATCCGTTCTTGGATGATTTCCATATGAAGCATTCCAAGGAAGCCGCAGCGGAAACCGAAGCCAAGTGCTTGGGATGTCTCTGCCTCATATTGAAGTGAAGAATCATTTAATTCAAGCTTTTCTAACGCTTCACGTAAGTCGTTGTATTTCGCTGTATCAATCGGATAAAGTCCGCAGTATACCATTGGGTTTAGCTTTCTGTATCCTGGCAGCGCTTCTTTCGCAGGGTTTTCCGCACTTGTGATCGTATCCCCTACACGTGTATCACCGACATTTTTAATCGCAGCGGTTAAGTAGCCAACATCTCCAACTGTGAGTTCATCTGTTGGCATGGCTTTTGGTGTGAATACGCCGACTTCAAGAACTTCAAATTCTTTCCCCGTCGCCATCATTTTAATTTTCTGACCAGGTCTGACGGTTCCTTCAACAATTCGTATGTACGCAATAACGCCGCGATACGCATCGTAAAGAGAATCAAAAATAAGGGCTTGAAGTGGTGCTTCTGGATCTCCAGCAGGTGCTGGCACCTTTTCAACGATTTGTTCTAAAATATCCTCGATTCCAATACCCGCCTTAGCAGAGGTGAGAACAGCTTCAGACGCATCCAACCCGATGACATCTTCAATTTCTTCTCTTACACGCTCAGGCTCTGCACTCGGCAGATCGATTTTATTGATAATCGGAAGAATTTCTAAGTTGTTATCAAGAGCTAAATAAACGTTCGCAAGTGTCTGTGCTTCAATTCCTTGTGCTGCATCTACTACGAGAATCGCACCCTCACAGGCAGCTAGGCTTCGAGATACCTCATAGGTGAAGTCGACATGCCCTGGTGTATCAATCAGGTGCATGATATATTCTTCTCCATCCTTCGCCTTATACTTCAGCTGGACAGAGTTTAGTTTAATCGTTATGCCGCGTTCACGCTCTAAATCCATGGAATCAAGTAATTGTTCTTTCATTTCCCGTTGAGTAATCGCCGCTGTTTTTTCCAAAATACGGTCCGCCAATGTGGATTTCCCATGGTCAATATGGGCGATAATGGAGAAATTTCGAATTCTTGATTGCCGTTCTAATCGTTTTTCTTTATCTGTCACAATCTATCACTCCTACTATAAAACGCGGGTTGCGCTAGGTTAGATTATATCAATAGGGCTGTAAAGATTCAATCGAAATCAAGAAAAGCCGCTTATCGGTCAGCGGCTTTGATTAAAAGGGTGATATCTCATGAAATTCGTTTATTTCCCATTCACCCAATCATAAAGAGAACGGGCTGCATTTGTCATACCATCAGACAGGGCTTTTCCTGCTTTGGAAAAGGCATTAAAGCCTTCTATTTCCTCGAGCTGCTTTTGTTTTTCGGCAAGATCCTTTTCTGTAACAGCCGTTCCTAAGATAGAAGCTTCCTTTTCTTCATCGTCGTTCATTTGAATGGAGAAAGCTCCTTTTAATTGCGGATCATGGTAGCCCTTCATTTGCAGCATGCCATTATTCGCTTGCTGCATTCCTAAAAAGACACCAAACAGCAAGACCAATCCTAACATAATGGTTTTTCCAATAAATGAGCCCATACCCGTCACCACCTTAAGAGCGTTTTTTCTCATCCTTTGCTTTGCCGTCCACCTTTTCCGCGTCCCAGAAAATGTCGCTGAATACATCAGCTGCTGCATTGGATGCATTTCTTAATTCTTCCATATTATTATCTACTCCGCCAAATTCTAAAAGAAGGGCTTTGTCAGATAAATCTTGATTATAGATTCCATTATCGCCAATTTCTCCTTTGGCAAACACGCCGACACTAAGACCTTTATATTTTTTCTCCATCAAATGGTGGAACTCTGTCGCAAGCTTTAAGTTTTTCTCATAGCTTTGATTCTTCTTCCCAACAACAAACGCAATTCTCGCATATTTCTTCCCTTTGATTTCGACAGTCGTATCTTTCTTTCTTCTTGAGTCCCGGTGAATATCAATTAAATAATCGAGGTCATCATTTTTCGCTAAGGCTTCTTTCACGACCAATCTTGATTCATTATAAGACTGCGGATACTTTAATCCTTTTTTCACGAGTCTTTTTTCAATTTCCGTTTTGTCGACTGTATTGCCGATTCCTTGCTGATCAAGCGCCTTTCCAAACATGTCGCCGACAAGGGTAACATTCACTTTTGAGTGCCGTGCATTATTTGGGTTCGTTTCTCCTTTTAAAAATGGTAAATATGATTCCGTATTATGTGTGTGATAAATGTACACAGCTTTTCGTTTTCCTGTTGACCGGTCCGGTTCTTTGGCAGGCTTTTTCGGCCCATCTTCATCCAGCTTGTCCAGTTCAGCTAAATTTGCTTCTTTTTCATCTTGGATCACTTCACTCGGAGGCGGCGATTCCATTGGCATGTTGGTATAGTCTGTGCCTTCACCCGCTAAGATGATTTTTGTATCAAAATGTTCAAAGCCTGGAAGTTCTCTTCCTAGAAAACTGCGCGGGTCTTCTAAATTAATACTGGTTGCAAGCTTCAGTGACAGCCCAGAGAAATGAAATCCTTTTTGAGCTTCTGGAACTGCTGAGGCGAAATATTGGTTTTCCATGCCCATTAATGTGGCAAAAAATGCGCCAGAGAGCTCATCTGCTACACCATATAACGAGGCTTGCGGCCTCAGCTCAGGTTTTAAAGATGTTAAAGCCCCTGACATCACAAACACCACAACAAGAGCGGCAATAAATAAGAAAATACTTTTGACTACTTTCGTTCCATTAATCGCAACGACCAACTGTCGAGGACGGCGGGGTCTTTTTTTCATGATTTACTCCCTCCAGCACGCTTTCTAGTAATTACACTATGAGCGAGCTAGAGAAAGTAGAACCGATTAATGATTATATGAACCCTTGTTATCTTGAGTGATTTTTTGATGAAGCGCTGTGTTTAATCCGTTGGCAAGTACGTTTGCCATATCATCAATGAATGTATCGACTTCTTTAGGCGTGACCATTAAATTTTGTCCGAGCGGCGCAAGCACTTCATGGATTAGCTGCCTTTTCTCTTCTTCTGGAAGGGTTCCTACGATGCCTAAGAATGATTGACGTGTTTCCTCATCTGGCAAGTCTTCTTCGTTAAGCACTTTTTTCTTCCCGAATGTCAAACCAGCCGGCACAAGAGAGCGGGATGGTCTATCATCTTTTAGTTCTCTACCAAAATGCTTTAAGACATAATCAATTGTGTCACTAGCAATCGTTACTGCATCCACCACTGTCGGAACGCCAATTGCAATCACTGGGATACCTAATGTTTCTTCACTTAATTCTTTTCGCTTATTCCCTACACCAGAACCGGGATGGATACCTGTATCAGAAATTTGAATGGTTGTATTCACTCGTTCCACCGCACGAGCAGCAAGGGCGTCGACAGCAATGACAAAATCAGGCTTAGACCGCTCAATCACACCTTGGATAATGTCACTTGTTTCAATACCGGTCAGTCCCATCACACCTGGCGACAAAGAGGAAACTGGGCGATAGCCTTCTTGAACATTTTCCGGCTGTAATTCAAAGAGATGACGGGTCACAAGCAGGTTTTCGACTGTGAGAGGACCTAGTGCATCTGGCGTGACATTCCAGTTTCCCAGTCCTACTACAAGGCAGCTCGCATCTGCCTGAATGCCTCTGTCTTTTAAAAACTGAGCAAAATGACGGGCAAAGACTTGGACGACTTTTTCTTGCATTTCAGAGTCTTTCTCCCGAATGCCTTGCGCTTCAAACGTCAAGTAGGTCCCTGCCTTTTTGCCAGTCAGCTCCTCCCCTTCTTTCGTGATTTCTACAGTACGGATACGGATGCCTTGCTCATCTTTTTCCTTTTCGACGATCCCTTGGATCCCGTCCTTTTTGACGACATTCGGATCGTTCTCTTGTTCTAGTATCTCTTTTGTTTCAACAGCGAGGTCTGTCCGGATTTGATAAACGCTTAAATCGAGCTTCTGTTTCTCCATAAAAAGACTCCTTCCACCAAGTAATTAACAGTAGTCTTTCCATCTCTTGAAAGAAACATTCGAGCACGTCATCAATGAAAAATACTTTACATTTATATTGCATTCTAAAGGTGTGTTTGATAGAATACAATTTGTTCTATTGTGAAGATTTAACCTTAAGACAATTGTGTTTAGGTTGTATCTTAGGAGGTGAAACACATGCCAAATATTAAATCAGCGATCAAACGTACAAAAACGAATAACGAACGCCGTGCACATAACGTAACAATCAAGTCTGCGATGCGTACTGCGATTAAACAAGTTGAAGTTTCTGTAGCTAACAACGATGCTGAGCAAGCAAAAGCTGCTCTTGCTTCTGCTGCAAAACGCATTGACAAAGCCGTTAAAACTGGTCTTGTACACAAAAACGCAGCTGCGCGTTACAAATCAAGACTTGCTAAACAAGTAAACGGACTTTCTGCATAATGCTTGCAACGCCTCAGTAATGAGGCACCTGTTTAACTGTACGTCCGTCCTGACCGGCCGAGCCTTAAGGACAGACTGGCAATTATACATCTAAACAAAAACGACCCTCTTTTTAGAAGGTCGTTTTTTTATGTTCAAGCGCCTAACAATCGAAGCAGGAACAATTCTAACAGCAGCTGCTTGTCCTTTTTACCCGTTTTCATTTCATAATCAATCGTTGAAAGCTCTTTGACGATCTGCTTGAGCTCTTCTTCTGAAAACAGTCTTGCCTGATCCATGGCAAGTTTGACCCGGAATGGGTGGACTTTTAGATTTGAAGCAATTTGTTTTTGTCCATATCCTTGCTGAGCGAAATACTTCGTCTGCAAAATCAATCGAAATTGAGTTGAAATAAGTGCTAATATTTTAATGGGTTCCTCATTTTGCTTCAAGAGGTCATAAAACATCTGCATGGCCTCAGAGCGGCGTCTGTTTACGATTTGATTAATCAGCTCGAAAATATTTTGCTCCAAGCTTCTTGCAACGAGCTGATTGACATCTGCTAACTCAATTTCTTCCCGCTCTCCAATATATGTACTTAGCTTCCGAACCTCTTGGAATAGAGAGGATAGACTTCCGCCGCATAACATCACAAGCTGCTCAGCCGCTTCAGATGTAATCATCTTTCCTTCTGTCTTCACCAGTGTGATGGTGAAATCAGTTGTTTCTTTTGGGTTTAATTCTTTCGCCTCAACAACAGCAGCTTTCTTTTTTAGCAATTTGGTGATTTTTTTACGCTCATCCAGCTTTTCATACGGTGCTAATAACACGAGAATGGTATAGGGCGCTGGCTTTTCTAAATAAGCTTCTAATACAGAAAGCTCATGCTCGATCTTTTCCTTTTTCTTCTCAGCTGTAAGAAAATAAGGATTCTTGATCACGACGAGACGTCGTTCTCCCATAAACGGAAATGTTTCTGCATCCGTCACAGCCTGTTCAAGCGGCACCTCTTCCATATCGAAGATGGAGTAATTAAAATCTTTCGTTTCCTCGTCTACTACAGCTTGTCTCAATTTAGCGGCGGTTTCTTGCAGTAAATATGTTTCTTTCCCATATAAGCAATAAACGGGATGGATATCCCCTCGTTTTAAATTGTTCCATACATCAAAGACCATCAATTGAATCCCTCTCTTTCACTTCCTCCTCTATCCTAAAGTGTGTGAAGACATTAGTAAAGAGGAAGCTGAAAGTGCCGCCTCCTCATTTATAGTAAACGTCCGGCGCAAGCTCCCGGGTCAGCCTGCTGTCAGACGATATTCATAAAATGATCATGAAAATGGAAAACGGTTACTTTACCTTCTAGCAATTCCAAATGAGTTCAAGTATACTAAAATTAGCCAGGAGGGATGAAAATGAATGAATTTGAAAAAAATGTTCAAAGCAAGCGGAATGATGTGACCGACTCAGCCGTTGGTTTTATCGTCACATTCGGATTTTTCGCCTCAATGTTTATTTTGGCAACTATTATACACCTCGTTGGATCTTAACTTCATGAAGGTTACATGACTGCCGTTTTGGCAGTTTTTTTATTGAGTTTGTAAGATATCATATGGAGGGTGAGTGTAAAACGTTCCTTCCTCATCGAGAAATTCATACGTCACACTCCCGTCGGTATCTGTACGATACACCTTCATTTGCTGATCCTTTAATTTTTTCAAGACTTCCTGATGTGGATGCTGATAACGATTGCGTTCACCTGCTGAAATGAGTGCATGTGAGGGCTTGAGATGCTGAAGCCATTCTTCGCTTGTTGACCCTTTACTCCCGTGATGTCCAACCTTTAAGATATCTGCCCGCAGATGAGGAAAGGCTTCTATAATGTCTCGCTCCCCTTCTTGTTCAAGGTCTCCAGTGAGCATAAACCGCTTCCCGCCTAGAGTACATGTCAAAACAAGCGAATCATTATTCTTAGTTGTCACTCGATTGCGAGACGGATGAAGAACGTCAAATATTTGCTCTCCAATCTGAAGCTGATCTCCTCTCTCTAATTCATCAATCATGATCCCTTGATCAGCTGCTTCTTTTAACAGCTCCGCATCCTCTGGACTCCGTGCAAAGCCTTTTGGAATGGCCAGCCGCTTTACTTTATTTCGCTTGATTAAACGAACTGCTTCTCCCATATGGTCTTGATCCGCATGCGTCAGAATAAGGACATCAAGTTTCGATATTCCTTTAGAATGCAAAAACGGGATCAGCGTTTGATCACCGATCGTAGACACTTTTCGTCTTTTTTTCCATGGTTCTTCTTCAAAAGAAAGCCTGCCTCCCGTGTCCACAAGCAGGTGCCCCTTTCGATAGGGTAGCTGAATAAACAAACTATCCCCCTGTCCTACATCCAGCATCGTCACTTCCCCTTTTTCGAAAAAATTCGGGGTGAAATAGTGTGCACTCAAGATACCAATGAGAAAAAGGAGCGGCACAGCATAGGACTTCACAGAAGTTTTGCACTCCATCACAACTAACAGAACAATTAAGGCACTCACCTCAAGAACAATATGCCACCAAGTTGACTTCATAAAAATCAAGTTGAATCCATCAAAATCAGCCATATAGGCTGACAATTGATGACTAAGCTGGATCACCGAATCAAGAAGTTGAAACAATGTTTGTCCAAGCGGAAGATAAACGATCGTCAAAAGAAAAAAGAGTAAGGATAGTGGCATGACGATCGTCGTATAAAAAGGAACAAATATCATGTTCAAAGGAACGCTCAGTAAAGAGAATTGATGAAAATGATATAAAAGAACAGGGAGCGAAGCAAGCTGTGCAATAAAGGAAATCAGGAATAATTGCATGACCGAACTTTTTGCTTTTGATAAAATCCTAGACGATAACAAAATAAAAAACGTCACCACGAAGGAAAGCTGAAATCCGATATCAAATAAATAAAGAGGATGGATCGCTAATAAGAGTAAAAACGTTGCACTTAATACCACAGCAGAAGGCTGTTTCAATTCTTTTGGCAGACTAGTCATCACTAAATAGATTCCTGCCATGAGACAAGCTCTTAAAACAGATGGTGCAGCACCTGTCAAACAAGCATAAACAGGAAGAAAGCATAATAGAAGAATACGTGCTGTCTCTCTTGTCACACCCACACGAAGGAGACACCAAAATAAACATGCAAGAAGCGCTTGCACATGCAGTCCTGAGATCGCTAGTAAATGAATAATGCCGAGCATTTGATAATCTCTTAATGTGTCAGGTTCTATCAACTCACGATCGCCAAAAATAAGTGCCTGCACAATGCCAACAGAGTGTTTTGGCACATGTTCCTCTAAAAATGTCAAACCCTTTTGCCTCATCGCTTGAAGATAGTAGGAAGAACCGCCTTTTTTTGTACAGTTTTTGATCGACTGTGGCAGGAAAATAGCTGCAATGCCTTTTGTTTTTAAAAATTGATCGTATTGAAATCCGTTAGGAATGGTTGCGTGTTTTGCTGGGCGAACATCACCTGTCATGTGACAGCTCATACCAGGTTCTACCTCTTTTAATGCCTCCTTTTCACGCTCTGTTTGAATTGTATAAAATGTGGCTAGTCGTTCATGGTCTGTCGATACAGTCGCTGAAAAACGATTGCCATCTGTTTTCGGAATGCTTTCAATCACAACGGAACCAGATAGGAATTTTTCTTGTACGGGCAGCTCCGTTTCAAGAGACTCATGAACCATAAAAATGAGTATATAGACAGCCCCGCATAGGCTGACCATTAAAAAAAGCTGGGACATTTTTTTCAGTAGGCTGAGAAGTAATATGATAAGAAGAAAGAGAAGGAAATACATATGAAGATGATATGCAGCAAGAGCAATTCCAACAGCTGCTGAAATTGCCCCAAACGGCAAATATTTAAACATAGGAAGTAAATAATTGATTCGCCTTCTCATGCATATCGCGAATTTCTGTTTCGCTAAGTCCTGATTCACTCAGCTTCCCAATTAAATCTGCAACAAAGGCCAATTTTTCTTGATTTTTTAAGTCGATGATCATTTCATCTAATTCAACTTGCTCTGTTTGAACACCCGCCTGCTCGAATAAATCAACGGCATATGGATGATTTTTATAATCCTTTGCATAGTACACTGTCCGTATACCCGCTTGAATGATGGCTTTACAGCACTGTAAACAAGGAAAATGTGTGACATATATTTCAGCATCAGCTGTAGGTGCTCCAAATTTGGCACATTGTAAAATAGCATTCATTTCCGCATGGATGGTGCGAACACAGTGATGATCAATGACATAGCACCCTACATCCGCACAATGAACATCACCGGCAATGGAGCCATTATACCCCCCTGCAATGATGCGCTTGTCCCTTACGATGGTCGCCCCAACAGCTAACCGCTCACAGGTGCTTCGTAAAGCAAGCAAATGGCTTTGTGCCATAAAATATTGATTCCATGAAATTCTTTCCACGAGCTGATCCCTCCAGAATGATGGTTGATATTAAGTGTACATGCCTTTCTTCTATACCGTCAATTCTACTTCACGGTCAATTGACTTTTCAGCCGTTCAATCGTCTTTTCCCCAAAACCTGAAATGTTCCGCAAGTCTTCAATTTGTTGAAAATCTCCGTGTTCCTCTCTATAGGTAATAATAGCTTCGGCTTTAGCTGGTCCTATGCCGTTAATGGTTTGCAATTCGGATGCATCGGCCTGATTGACATTTACCCCCTCACTCTTTTCAACGTCCGTTGATGCGTCATCTGATGCTGTTTGCGTCTCTCTTTCCGCTTCCCCCTGCTTCCGAACATAAATCATCATACTATCCTCTAATTTTGCTGCTTGGTTGATTTCAATCGAGTCTGCTTTGCTAGTAAAGCCTCCTGCCCTTCGAATCGCTTCTTCTACCCGAGCATCAGATTGAAACGTATAAACACCTGGCTTTCTTACAGCTCCTTTGACTTCTACAAAAATCGTCGATGGCTCTTTTTCTGTCTTTTCTTGTTTGTCTTCTAATGTGACTTGTATGTCTTTATCTCCCTTCAATACATTTGGTTCTCTGCTGCCCTCCCCTTTTCCAATGAAAAAGAAGAGACCGATGATCATCAAAACCATGAGCCCAGCTGCAATATAAAGACTGTATTTTTTTAATGGAATGAGTCGTTTCACTTACTCACGCTTCTTTCGATCATATTTTTCTACTGCTCAACATACTGTTTAGAAGATAACAGATCCTATGCGTCTAAGGAGGGAGAACGTTTGAATATAGGGTTAATCGGTACAGGAAACATGGGTACCATACTTACTGAGGCATTTATTGAATCAAAGGCAGTCAATCCCTCATCGATCACCATTACAAACCGAACCATTGAAAAAGCGTTCAATATAAAAAAGAACCATCCAGAGCTTGAAGTAACGAAACAGCTTTCAGGGGCTGTCACGAATAAAGATTTCATTTTTGTTTGTGTCAAACCACTTGATATTTATCCACTTTTAAAAGAGCTGAGTCCTCTTTTAACGGAGCAGCAAACCATTGTCATCATTACAAGTCCGGTTCATCCTGAACAGCTTCAGGATATCGTTCCTTGTCAAACAGCCAGGCTGATTCCAAGCATTACAAACCGCGCTTTATCAGGCGCATCACTTTTAACTTTTGGTTCATCATGCAATGCCGTGACGAAAACAGCGTTAAGACAGTTAGCTTCGTGCATTTCAACACCAATCGAGATCCATCATTCGATTACAAGAGCGGCTTCCGATATTGTCAGCTGCGGTCCTGCTTTTATCAGTTTTCTCGTTCAGAAGATGATTGAAGCGGCCGTAGAAGAAACGGATATTTCTAAAGAAGAAGCCACCACCTTAGCAGAAGATATGCTGGTTGGACTTGGCCGTTTGATTGAAAAAAGAGTCTATACCCTTCCGACACTGCAAGACAAAGTATGTGTGAAAGGCGGGGTCACTGGTGAAGGCATTAAAGCACTTGAAGCAGGTGTGCAAGATATGTTTCACCGCCTCTTTCAAAACACCCATGAAAAATTCGATGAAGATCTTGAAGCAGTTGCGCATCAATATCCACCAAGTGTGTTCACTGATGATCGCAGAAATTAATCATCTTTGCAACAAGCGAAAAAAGGGTTTTAAAAAACCATCGTTCTATTAAACGATGGTTTTTGGTTTCTTAGCTGAGATGAAATATCTTTCGGCAAATTCACCGGGGGCTTCATTTGTAAAATCAGCGGTCACTTCTATTTGTTCAAAACCAGCGGACTTAAGGAACGCTGCATATGTTTCAAATGGAAATGTGCGCTGTTCATGCGTCTCATCATAACGCTGATACATGTCTCCATCTTTTACAAAAAAGCTTAAATCATGAATCACCGAATACATGTCATCCCCTTTATCGCTCTGCCAAATATAGCTAATCTCTTCATCTTGATCTGCAAAAGTCGATCCCGGGAATACCTCTTCCATTTTATAAGGCGTATGAACATCAAAAAGTAAAACCCCATCTTCCTCTAAAAGCTGAAACATGTTTTTAAAGGTTTTTTTGACGTCATTTTCGTTTTTTAAGTAATTCAAGGAATCACAGCAAATAACTGCTGCCTGGAAGGCTTGCTCAAAGCCCGTAACCTCTCTCATATCTTGATGTAGAAATTGAATCGACTGCTTTTTCGCCTGGGCTTTTTGCTGCGCGAATGCCAGCATTTCTTCACTGAGGTCAATTCCTGTGACCTTGTGGCCCTTTTCAGCTAACCGAAGAGAAATCTCTCCAGTTCCACAGCCTACATCGATGATGGCAGCATTCGGCTTCATATACTGCTGGATCCATTGAACCCATTCATCATAAGGTGCATGTGTCATGAGCTCGTCATACACACCTGCAAACCCTTGATAAATCATGAGTTAATGCCAAGTGAAAGCGTTTCTCTCGGCGCATCTCCCCAAAGCTTTTCTAGATTGTAATATCCTCTTTCTTCTTTGTGGAACACATGGGCAATGACATCTCCTAGGTCAATCAATACCCATCTTGCTTCATCAAAGCCTTCCATCTTCTTTACTTCAATTCCACTTTCCTCTGCAAGATGTTTTACTTCTCTTGCAATGGCTTGCACTTGTTTATCAGAATTCCCGTGACAAATGAGAAAATAATCTGCAACAAGTGAGATTCCTTGCATATTAAGGGCAATAATATCCTCAGCCCGTTTATCATCGCATGCTCCTGCTGCGACGTTTAAAATTGATGATGAATCCATCCAAAATTCCTCCTTAGTTGTTCTTATGCACAAGCGAGTTGTAAGTAGCAAGCGTATCTGGAAAGACTGGCTGATTCTTTTTCATTAGAAAACTGATGGTGTTTTTTAATGATTGGATCAGTGCACGATCTAGATCATGTTCTGCTAACTCCCTTACTTCTTCGACACCAGGGAAATGTCGTCCTGGTTCTATATAATCTGCGACATAAATGACTTTTTCAAGTAAAGTCATGTCTGGTCTGCCGGAAGTATGAAATTCAATGGCTGTTAACACATCGTGATCATCAATTCCAGCTTCTTTTTTGACCAAATAGGCACCAACCGGGGCGTGCCAAAGCTCGGGCGAATATTCAAGCAATAAAGGGTTCATCTTCTCTTGCTCGATAATCCCCTTCATTTCTTCCTTTGGTCTAAATTTCGCATAATCATGAAAAATAGCGGCGATCTCTGCTTTTTTCACATCAGCACCGAACCGTTCCGCTAATGAAATGGCTGTTTCCATGACTCCAAGTGTATGTGTATATCTATGCTCTGTTAACTGCTCTTTGACACAGTTCAATGCTTCTTCACGATTCATATAAATGATGCTCCTTTATATAACGCTCAACAGCTTTCGGAATCAAATAATCAACAGGTTTTCCCTGCTCTATTCGCTGCCTAATCAATGTCGATGATACATCAAAAGCTGGAACATCTGCAAATAAAAGTGGATATGCCGTACTTCCAACGTAACCCGGTCTTTTCATCCCAATAAAGGTGATCATTTGAAGCAAGTCATCGATCCGATGCCATTTTGGCAAATACTCGACCATGTCCGCTCCTATCATAAAAAAGAACTGATCTTCTGGATGACGCTTCTTTAACAGATTGACTGTATCTACCGTATAAGAAGGACCCTCCCGCTCCATTTCAATGAGCTCGAGCTGAAAATACGGATTTGACTGAATCGCCGCCTCCACCATGTTTATCCGGTGATGACTATCTGCTCGTTTCCGTCCTGTTTTATGAGGAGGCATATGGTTTGGGATAAACCAAATTTCATCAAGCCCAACTTGAATCCGCACCTCACTTGCCATCAGCAAATGCCCATTATGGGGAGGATCAAACGTACCGCCGAACAACCCTATTTTTTTCATATCGCATCCACCTTTACGGCAGCTTAATTTGTTTATTTTCCTTAGATTCTTTGTAAAGGACAATCACATTTCCGATCGTTTGAACGAGTTCAGCCTTTGCACCTTTTACAAGTGCTTTCGCAACTTCTGTTTTGTCCTCATCGCAATTTTGCAATACGCTGACCTTTAATAGTTCTCTTGCTTCAAGCGCCTCGGAAATTTGCTTGACCATATTGTCATTTACCCCGCCTTTTCCAACTTGAAAAATAGGTGATAAATGATGTGCTTGTGCACGTAAAAAACGTTTTTGCTTACCTTTTAACATGGTGTTCCTCCTAATTTCTCTATGACAATTGACTTCATTTTTCCGGCGTCAGGCGTAATGCCGGTCCACAGTTCAAAGGCTCTTACTGCTTGTCCAACAAACATGCCAACCCCATCCACTGTTTTCAAGCCTAAACCTGCTGCTTCACTAAGCAGTTTTGTTTCTATTGGATTATACACAATATCACAAACGACCGCTGTTTTTTTTGCGTTCGCTAAAGAAATCGGGGTTTCTTCAACATTCGGATACATGCCGATCGAGGTCGTATGGATGATGACATCATATTCCCCAAGTTGCTCTTCTGCTGTATTTAATGTGATTGCATGAGATGTGATTTTCCCCTCTGCACTTTCAATTAAAGCTTCAGCTTTTTCAATGGTGCGGTTCGTAATATCAAAGCTCTTCGGTGCATACTGAGCAATTGTCGTATAAATCGCTCTTGCCGCTCCGCCAGCACCAATCAAGAGAAATGACAGCTCTGATAACGGCTGATCCAGGGCTTCAAGCAATGAATGAAGAAAGCCTTCTCCATCTGTATTGTACCCAACGAGCTGATCTCCTTCGAGCCGCACCGTATTGACGGCACCGAGGCGTTCAGCTGTTACATCAATTTTGTCAAGGTACTTCATGATTTCTACCTTGTGCGGAACAGTGACGTTAATGCCGCTGATTCCTAACGCTTTCATGCCGCTAATCGCATCTTTCAGGTCATCATTTTCTACTTGAAAGCCATGATAATGTCCATCAATTCCAGCATCCTTTAGTGCAGCATTATGAATATCCGGAGACATTGAGTGGCCAACAGGGTTACCGATTACTCCGTATAAAGGTTTCAAGGTCTCTCCCCCTTTGAACATTTAAATTAACGAACGTCTCATAAACACATGAACGCCTTTTGGCGCATAAACTTTGATTTGCTTGTCCGCATCATTTGCAGTGACCCAGCCTAAACCTGAAAAGACAATGTCCATTTTTGGCTGATCAATGGTAAAGGTATGCGGAACGAGCGGCGGGAAATCTGCCATTCCCTCTTTTGATGGCGGCGACAGCAGTTCTCCTGCATGTTTTTCATATAAATCATCTGCGTTCTCCAGCTTTGTACGGTGAATGTTCAGCTCATTTGGCATATAGCAGACAAATGACGTTCTGCCGCCTTTTACGTAATCAAATCGAGCCAGTCCGCCAAAATAAAGCGTTTGTGCTTCATTTAATTGGAACGTTCTCGGTTTCAATTCTTTTTTCGGCGTTAAAATCTTCAAGTCATTTTTACTGACATAGTGTGCCATTTGATGTCGGTTGATGATGCCCGGCGTATCGAATAAAGCAGACCCGTCATCAAGCGGAATTTCAATCGCATCAAGTGTAGTACCTGGATATTGGGAGGTAGTAATGACATTCTCTTCTCCAGATACTTCTTTGATGATTCGATTGATAAATGTTGATTTCCCAACATTCGTACAGCCGACAACATAGACATTTCTTCCCTCGCGGTAATGATCAATCGCTTCCATCACCTCAGGTACGCCCTGGCCTCTGCTTGCACTAATTAAGAAAACATCAATAGGGTTTAATCCGTTTTCCTTTGCTTCCCGTTTCATCCAATGAATCAGACGATCTTTTTTCACGGATTTCGGTAAAATATCCACTTTGTTGCCGACAAGTAAAATCGGATTACCACCGACAATACGGCTCAGTCCATTGATCCAGCTTCCGTTAAAGTCAAAAATATCAACGACCTTCACAATGAGAGAATCTGTTTCTCCAATGCTGTGCAATATATTTAAAAAGTCGTCTTCTGTTAAAGAAACATCTTGAATCTCATTGTAGTTCTTTAACCTAAAACAGCGCTGACAGATCACATCTTCTTTCAATAGAGATGCTGCCGGCGCATATCCTAATTGATCTTTATCTTCCGTCTGAATGGCTACACCGCAGCCAATACAAACAACCTTTTCCATTATTACTCTTCCTCCCACTGAATGTGGCCCTTACGCTTTAAGGCTCCTAAAATTCTGCGTTCAATCTGCCTGTTAAACTTTGTGAAAAATCCGTCCGAGGCAGCAACAGGAACGACCAAAATCGTATGGAAGCCATGACGATTCCCGCCAAGAACATCTGTCATGAGCTGATCCCCAATGACAACCACATCTTCTTTTTTCAATTGCATATCAGCGACTGCCTTATTAAAGGCTCTTCCCATAGGCTTTCTCGCTTTATAGATAAACGGGATATGAACCGGTTCAGAAAAAAGCTTGACCCTTTTTTCATTATTGTTCGATACAATCGTCACTTGTATCCCGTGATCTTTCATTTCTTGAAACCACTCAATTAAGCGCGGTGTCGCACTTGGACGGTCCCATTCTACTAGTGTGTTATCTAGATCAGTAATAATTCCTTTTACATTTCGTTCTTTTAATTTTTGCGGTGAAATGTGGAAAATACTTTTCACAAATTCATCCGGTAAGAAATACTTCTTTAGCACAATTTGCACCCTTTCTTCCATTGGTTTTTAGCGATTGTGTCGAATCAAATCACAATTTGTCTGTCTATCGAATACAATGAAAAAGTTTTCGACATATGATGAGGACCTTCAACAGGTGTGGATAATTTTACACACATTATCCACCTATATTTCATCACGCTTTCATTCAATTATAAACACTCTACCCACAAGTTATCCACTTAACCATGTGGATAACAGAACGATTGTTCTTGTTTCCCATTCATGGTAGATTAAAGGTACTTCAAAGACAGTCGATCAACCTATGATGATATGTCTTTTCCTCAAATTTTATGCCAACTTTTTCAGGGGAGGTGTTTTTCCCATCATATGGGTTTCTAGTATGAAAAAGCTGTCAGATGATTTACTTATAGAATCGTATTATAAAGCAAATGAAATGAACTTAAATCGCGACTTCATTGAATTAATTGAGACAGAAATGAAAAGACGTTCGCTCGGGCATATGCTCTCTGTTTCCTCTTAATTCCATATCACAGGAACCATGCCTCCCGAGCACTCTCCTTTTTTAAACTCAGGTGACTGATATTATATCACTTGCGCTATATGCTTACTACTATTTTCCGTAAAAAACACCCCTTCTGATAAAAGAAGAGGTGTCTTAATTGCAAGGCTGTTCATTCCAAAACCATAACCCTCCGCCTACGACTAAAATGACCACAAGGAACACAACAAGAAAAGCGTAACCGATTCCTGCTCCTTGTGCTGGATAAGGCGAACACGCAGGGTAAGGATAAGGACATCCCCACATATCAGTTACCTCCTTCTAGGAAGATATACTGTTAGACTATGCTGGATGGATGGTCTTGTTTAGGCAGATGGCCATCATTTAAAAATGTTTGATGACATCACGCTCTTTGATTTCGTTATAAATAATTCTCGCCCCTTTTGGTGTCATATGATTGCCAGAAGGGTCGATCAAGCCTGACTGAATCAGGGCATGATCACTATCTTCACCAGCTTCTCGGATGAAAGCTTTCCAGTTGTCGACAAGCGGCACCTGCTCATCCTTCGCTACTTCTCTCGTGATGTCATTATAAGAGTTTTGCCAAGCTCTTGCCCCGCCTCTCCCGGCAAAATAAGATGACTTATATCTAGAGTAATAATACAAGCCCTTTTTCCCGCCTTCTACAACAGGCACACAGGTCATGAGAATCGGGGTAATGCCTTCTTTTCTACTTTCAGAAATGAAGTAGGATAAATTTTCTTTAAACCTTTTTTTCGTCACTCGAGGATGTTTCCCGTCTAAAATCGCCGCATCATTCGTACCGAACATGATGAGAACGTAAGTTGGTTTCTGTTTTAAAATATCCTGCTTAAAGCGCAGTTTCGCGTCTTCAGTCGTCTGCCCGCCAATGCCTGCATTCTTCACTTGAATTTGGCCGCGCTCGACGTTTTTCATGAGATTCACCCATTTTTCAGATGTTGGATAATCTCGAAAGTCCCAGTTTGATCCTCTTGTATTACTGTCACCAAATGCAATGACGCTTTCTTGTACTGGCTTTGAGCACCCGGCAGCAACACATAATAGGATAAAAAGGAAAACATACTTCTTCACAACATTCACCTCCAAAAGCCCTCTTCATATAGTAAACGACAAGACTTTTGGTTTCAATGAATGACTGTTTTTAACGAATGATTACTATTGCAGTTGAACTGGCATATATGCTTTGTCATGGTGCAGCAGCTCACTTACTTTTACAAATTCATAGCCTCTCTTTTTTAATTCAGGAATCACCTGCTTTAATGCTTCTACCGTTTGCTTGCGATTTCCGCCGCCATCATGTAAAAGGATGATATCGCCGCCTTGAATATGATCAATAATTCGGCTTGCAATTTTATGTGCGCCTGGTCTTGACCAGTCCTTCGGATCTTGCGTAAAGGACCACATGACCACATCGTACCCTTGCTTTGACAGAATGCGGAATGATTTCATTGTTAAGCGTCCACCAGGAGGGCGAAATAATAAGGGACCGCCAGGCTGGAGTGAAGCGATATGAGCCGCTGATTCTTTTAATTCCCGCTTGATCTCCTTTGACGACAACAGGTCAAAATACGTATGATTCATCGTATGATTGCCGAGTTCATTCCCTTCGTCCACAATCCGTTCTGCGATCATCGGATATGCATGGATTCGGCTCCCTATCACAAAAAAGCTCGCATTCACTTGATGCTCCTTCAGCACATCCAATATTTGATTTGTATACACTGGGTGAGGTCCATCATCAAAGGTGATTGCAATCTTTTTCCGTTCCGCTCTCATGTCCCAAAAGGCACGTCCCGTTTTTTCAAGATCGACTCGTTTTAATGTACGTGCCTCTACTTTATTAGGAACAAAAGCACATAGCAGCCATATACACATTAAGATATGCAGCCCTTTCATTCGACCGCCTCCTCCACCGAACATCATTACCAATTAAATTGCCCGCTTTCTCATCAATTCATGCAAACCTCATGAGGATATCGACATCTTTTTCACATAAAAAAAGCCGGCCATACTGGCCCGCTCTTTGTGTTTCACGTTTGGTTTCTCTCTTCAACTGTCGAACGTTGCTTAGAATTCATACAGACACTCTCCTTCTTGGATTTGATTTTGAGCCCATAATAATTTCTGATAATACTGGTTGGACTTTTTGTATTGTTGAGAGGCTTCCAAGGCTGTCGCAATTTCTAGTGAGATATCCTCTATATAAGAGTATAGGCTAAGTTTTTCCAAATAATCAATGGTTTTTTGCAGTTGGTCTTCATTGATTTCCTGAACATATAAAGCATCCAGATACTCAAACATATGACAGAACAGCTGGTCTTCATGCTTCTTTGCAGCCAATTTTCCAGCTTCTAATATGCGCAGGGCATCCGCCTGTTCATTCTGTCTAAAAAGCAGCTTCGCCAGCGTATAGAGCGTATGCGGAAGCGTTGGAAGCAGCTCTTTGCGGGCAAGATCAGCGGATTCCGTTAAATATCGTTCCGCTTCCTCTCTATAGCCAAGCTCGCCATAACATTTTCCTAAATTATAGAGCGCTGAACTGTATATGCGCGGGTGATCAATTTGAGATGCGAGCTGTTTTGCCTTTTTTAAATGAGGCAGTGCCCGGTCTTTTCGTTTTAAATCTTGATAATTTCCTGAAATGACAAAGAGACATTGAATGATGCGAATGGTATACGCATCATGCTGATCGTATATTTCCAGCGCCTTTAAAATATGGTGCATGGAGACATGTGTTTGTTTCATGATATAGTAGGCTTCTGCCACTTTAAAATGAAACTCTGCCTGCTCAATATCATCAAATACCATGGACAGCTGCTTTTCTGCCACTCGATAATATTTGACGGCTTCTAAATATTCTTTTTGACTAAATTCATGCATGCCACGAAAAAATGCATGGTAATAATGCAGCATATCAGATAACTCATGATTGGAATTTTCGATTTTATCGACTAGATTAGATACTGAGAAAGGTTGGTATTTTGAAGGGTGTATATAGTCAAGCATGATTTGGTGCCGAAAACACATGAGCTGATAATAAATCAGTAAATGCTGGTCCTCTTCCATCTGTTCAATTTCCGCTTCAACTTCCGCTTTCAAGATTTCCGCATCTGGAACACTGAACTGCCGTATCATTCGATACCATTCATTAATTTTCATACCTACATGTGAAGATAGAACCTTCCCCATGTTCCGAAATGACCCCTTCCTTTTCGGTCTAATATTACATATTTTAGCACGCTTCTTGACCGCCAAGCACCGAAAAGAAACCGCAAACATAAAAAAGAGACGAACAGAAGCACGATTTTTTTGAAAAAGATGATTTTTTCATCGTACAGACACAGACAATCCCTCCTTCACATACATTTGAGGATATAGGCAGCAGCCTAAACATGGTGGAGGTGAAAATCGTGGCAGGAGTATTTACAGCGATGGGATTGATGGTCAAAGAATTGGTGTTTTTAGTGTCCTATGTCAAAAACAATGCCTTTCCACAGCCCCTTTCGGGAGATGATGAAAAAAAATACTTAGCCCTCATGGCACAGGGCGATGAACACGCAAGAAACATGCTGATTGAACATAACCTTCGGCTCGTCGCCCATATTGTAAAGAAATTTGAAAATACCGGGGAAGACGCTGAAGACCTCATCTCCATCGGGACGATCGGACTCATTAAAGCCATCGAAAGCTATTCCTCTGGAAAAGGAACAAAGCTTGCAACGTATGCGGCGCGGTGTATTGAAAATGAAATTCTCATGCACTTACGCGCCCTCAAAAAAACGAAAAAAGATGTCTCCTTGCATGACCCAATCGGTCAGGATAAAGAAGGCAACGAAATTTCATTAATCGATGTCTTAAAATCCGAAAATGAAGATGTGATCGATACCATTCAGCTCAACATGGAGCTTGAAAAAGTAAAGGAGTATATCGACATTCTCGACGGCCGAGAAAAAGAAGTCATCGTCGGACGGTTCGGCCTTGATTTAAAGAAAGAAAAAACGCAGCGAGAAATAGCCAAGGAGCTTGGGATATCACGAAGCTATGTGTCACGGATTGAGAAGCGGGCGCTAATGAAGATGTTTCATGAGTTTTACCGGGCGGAGAAGGAAAAACGGAAGCGGGAGAAGGGGAAGTGAAAATGAATTTCCCTAACTTTTAACAAAAACAGACCTCATGAGGTCTGTTTTTTATTTCGGCAATAAGCTACTGTCTCTCTGCATTTCTTTTGATAATAGCTGCCGCCTTAGCCCTCAAAACAATGGCAAGATTTTGGTCATGTTCATGAACTAAGACATGAAGGAAATCCTATTCATTATGCCCCACTATTTAGAGAGCTGCAGGAAATGATGACAAAGCGATTTGCATATAAGTATTGTATTCTGTATTTATGCTTAAAAATTTAAATACGAAAAAATAAAATATAATGATTCATTTATTCTTGCTAATCAATTTAAAATGTTGTTATTGTTATTTGATACCAGTCAGAAAGCTTAGTATAATCAATATAGGAACAAATATTCGGGGTTAGTAATTGTAGATAAACTACCACTTACCAAAAATAACAACTTGCTGCAAGAGACGCTATAAACGTAACAGTTTCCAAGGGCTATGTTATGAAAACAAGGTTGATAGTATGATTGGTTCTAAACTGACACCAGATCATTTACATTGTGTCGTTTAATTCAACAAGAATATCTTTAAGAGATAGCAGTAATTAAACAAACAATTTAACTTTGGAGTGATGATAATGAATAAGTTTTTTGAGTACAACTGGCAGGTGAGAGACGAATGGATTAACTGGTGTAATCAACTAACAACAGAAGAGTTGCTACAAGACCGCACAGGTGGAGTAGGGAGTATTTTATACACTCTTTTTCACATTATGGATGTTGAATATAGTTGGATTCGTGGTATTCAGGGTAAAGAAGACGTGGTATTAGATTTTGATGATTACAAGACTCTGGCGAAAGTAAAAACGCTCTCAACTACTTTACGACATGAAATAGTTGAATTTTTAAAATCTCATTTAGATGGAAAACAAGATCGAATAGTAACAGTTCCTTGGGATAAAGGTGAATACACTACAAATGAAATATTACATCATATAATTGCCCACGAAATTCACCATATCGGTCAACTTTCTGTTTGGGCAAGAGAAAAAGAATTAACACCTGTATCTGCTAATTTTATCGGTAGAAAGTTAAAATCAGTACATGCTTATGAAAAGTAAGGTCAGTTAAAGATCCATTCATTTATCCCACTATGCCATTTCCTTTTAAAAAACACTCAAATAATCGCTGACCTTCCTCTTCAATTTGATCATCTTCAATTGGATATTCCCCAATGAATAAGCCTAAATGGTCGTATTCCTCATAACTCTTTAAGAGATTCAACCCGTAACTTTTCTGATCAAAAAACAATAACCATCTTCCTGTTTCTAAACTCTTAAAAAAGACGCCTTCATAATCATAACCTTGTTCATCATATCCTACATGTAAATGCATACTCTCATCTAAACTATGTATTCTTTCATTTGTACACACTTTCACCTTACTCCCTTAACTTTTCACATTATGCTGAAAATCAATATTCCTCAACTCAACCCAATCAACAAGATCAGGTACCTGTTTTGTCGTCAAAAAATGTTGAACGATTTCATACGCCTGATTACGGTCGACATAGCTGCACGATGGCACATACAATGGTGATCCAGCGACCAAATGCTCGATCGTTTCAATCTTTTCTACCTTTTGAAAAGGGACTAAAAAATCTGGATATCTGATGATAAAGAATCCATACGGTTCAGTATAAAAGAAAACTAGACTTTCACATTCCCAAACTTCCTCTATCTCAATGGAAGATTCCCCGTTACCTTGTTTCCAATACTCTTCATCCTCCTGGAAGAAGATTTTTTTCATGAATTCTTCTCCCGGATTTTCTACTGGAGCTCCTATGGGTCCGTAGTATAAAAACATCAATATCGCTCCTTCATGCCTATATCAATTTGGATTTAACCAATTGTTCTATTTCCCTCAAAATCATAAAAAGTTTTTGTTTGTTGGTTTAATTTTAGCATGTGATATAGCTTTGGGTTTAGCTTTTGAAAGGTTTGAGTATTGACCCAATTTACCTCTTCAATATCCTGATCCGGATCTAGAATGTTCATCTCTCCCCCGATTATTTCCGCAAAGAACGTAATGATTAGCGCATGATGCTTTTTATCTTGAAAGAATGCTTCTCGAACCGAATGAAGTTCATTTACTTTGACAACATACCCTGTCTCTTCTTTCACTTCACGGATGACAGCCTGCTGCAGGTGTTCACCTTTTTCCACAGCACCGCCCGGAAGTTCCCAATATCCCTTTACATTCTTGACCGTTAATAGATTTTCTTCCTCGTCATAAATAATAGCTGAAACCACGTCTACTCGTTTCAAATAAATCCCCCTCAACATTCTCCATTCACATAAATTGTCGGATTTATGACACGAACTGTTCATTTTATACATTCTTATTATACTGTATTAGTAGTCAGCGATTGGAGGCCAGAGCATGTGGATGATCATCAATTTACATATTATCCTTATAGGATTTACAGGGAATACCGTTTCTCTATTAAGACAAATGAAAGGGTCAAACGAGAAAATCATTCAACTGTTAGAACATCAAAAAACGAAACAATGAAAAACTATTATTCCTATTCTTGAGCTTATTACATAAGGTAATAATTCTCATCAATACCGCTTAAACACTCTTTCCTTTACATAATTTTATCGCAGCAATTATTCCATTAGCATTAACTAACCTTTTCCTCTTATTTTAAAGTAGAGTGCGACGGCTACAGCTATTCCTTCCTCTGAATACTCAAACTTTCAATCCACGCACTCATGTAGAGTGCGACATCAAAACTTAATAAGGCGTGCAGATACTTGCAACTTTCAATCCACGCACTCGTGTAGAGTGCGACTAGGTGAACGTGTTCAGATCAATGATCCAAAAGGGCTTTCAATCCACGCACTCATGTAGAGTGCGACTAGGTGAGGACAAGGTCGTGCGTGTAGCTGTCAACTTTCAATCCACGCACTCATGTAGAGTGCGACAATGTCAAGGATATATGGTCAAACGTGATTTATCTTTCAATCCACGCACTCATGTAGAGTGCGACAAAAGGTATGGCAAGACTTTTTAAAAGGTAAAGCTTTCAATCCACGCACTCATGTAGAGTGCGACAGTAGCCATTTTCTCTTTTGCCTTTTCCTCTGGAATCTTTCAATCCACGCACTCATGTAGAGTGCGACTGTATTTTTATGTTAGAAAGCCATTACCCTGCTTTCTTTCAATCCACGCACTCATGTAGAGTGCGACGCCAACGGTTTTACCATTCCATAAGCAGATGATGCTTTCAATCCACGCACTCATGTAGAGTGCGACAGCGATTTTCAGTAAAAAAATAAATAAAACAGCTCTTTTTTATGATAATCAGATAAAAAAGTCCCTTCTGTTGATACAAAGTATAAATTATTGAGACAAATAGAGATAGAGTTTGTCGAAAAATCTTTCTTTTTAGGTGCGAATGCTTCAGGGAATTTATGTGCACCTCACATTCGCACTTAAAAAATAAAAGGATCTTCTACAAAAATTGTTTCCTTTGCACCAACCTGTTCTACTTTTTTTCGATATTGGTTACCCATTTGGTAAAATCGAATACTATCTTTTTCTTCATTAATAGCTTGCAACAACTGATTCTTCAATGTTGCAAATTCCGTTGAATCTACAATACATTCAAATACAGAATGTTGTACTCTTTGACCATAGTTTTGACAAATTTTCGATATTTTCCTTAGTCTCCGTTGCCCATCTCTATCAATTGTACTGACATCATACGTAATCACAACCATCATAAAAAACATCACCTACTTCCAAAGAAATGGTGGATATTCATCTAAATCATTACGTAAAAATCTTGCGAGAAGGAGTGCTTGTGCGTGAGGTACTAATCCCCAAGCAATTTTTTCACCTAGAAAAGGATGTTTGATTTTCTCTTGTTTTCGATTTTGCCATGCAGTTAAAAAAGTTTTTCGACCTTTATCTGTCATCATAACTGCACCATTTTCTTTTTTTACAAAGTCAGATGGCGAAATCATTTTCTTATTTACGATTGTTAAGACAAATTTATCAGCATATACCCCTCTTAGTTCCTCCATCACATCTAAGGCGAGTGATATGCGTCCAGGGCGGTCCCTATGAAGAAAACCTACATAAGCGTCTAATCCAACTCCTTCTAGTGCTGCAGCTACATCATTAGCGAGTAATGTATAAGCAAATGAAAGCATGGCATTGATCGGATCAAGTGGTGGTCTTCTAGAACGAGAATGGAAAGAGAACGATTCTTTTTGCTGAAGAATCATTTCATCGAATACTCGATAGTATGCAGAAGCTGCCTGTCCTTCTAAGCCTCTTAACCTATCTAAATCAGACTCGACCCTCACATTAGCCAAAATATCTGAAATGTGTTGCGTCGTTTGCTTAAATACCGGTACATTTATTCTCAATGGGTAATCTCTTGTCATTCGCTCAAGCATCCATTTATGATTATATATCTTGCCAAATATAAAATTCCTTGCAACTTCAACTGAAGTATCTTGACGTTCTGAGACTTGATACTGTTTTTTTCTCAATGTGACATTTCCTCTGCTTTTCCCTGAGACTCGCGCCAAAAATCGTCCACTCTTGGTTAAAAACACTATCGAAATATGATTTTCTGCACAATAACCCATTAAAGCAGGACTTATGCCCCTATAGCCAAAAGAAACAATTCCCTCGATATTATGAAGAGGAAGACGACCTACTTTTTCTTTTTCATTAAGTAAAACAATATTCTCTCCATCCAAAGATAAATATACTTCAGGCTGGGTAATAAATATTGTGTTTAATAACTTCCTCATTCATCCATCGCCCTTTCAATATACTGTTTGACCGTTCTTTTATTCATCAAACTAGGCAAACAAATGTGTTGAAGCGAGCATTTTTTGCAAAATTTTCCTGTTTTCACCTGAGGAGTGCGACGCCTCTCAAAAAAATCCAGCATCTCTGTAACCACAACTTTTGCTTTTATTCTATTTTCCGTCGTAATTGGTACTTCCACCCTTTGTTTGATTTCATGATAATAAATGTAACCAGACTGAATATCACAAAGAAGCATTTCTTCTAAACAGACAGCTTGAGCAGTCAATTGAAGGATGTCTGCATCATTCAATTTTGGCTTCCCTCTTTTATACTCGACAGGGTAAACAAGGTAATTCTCTTCTAAACTAGGAATGTAGACTCCTTTTTTGTGCAAGATAAATTCAACGACGTCACAAACCCCGCTTATTTTGAGCTGGTGAGATACAATTGGCATTCCTCTTACAATTAATTTATCTTTTCTCTTCTCTCTCACAAATGGGTTATCAGCTTTTTGATGAAGAAACTGTCCTTCAATGGTATTTACATTCTCTGCCCATTGTTGTTCGATATGAATTAACGCCCATTGCCTTTTACAGAATTGAAAATGTTGAATACCAGACAGCATTAAGTACTCTTCTTCTCTATTATTTCCCATCCAATACCTGATATTGTAAACCTTCTAATTCTGATACTCTGAATTGATAGTCTTTCTCAAATGTTTTTGGTTCACCGTGTAATGGCTCTATATTCACCAATCGATGAACTTTGGCAGACGAATACTGCCCCATCTTCGATTGGTGCTCCCACCAAATCACTTTATTTACTTCCATACTTCCTTCGGGACGTGCAGATGAAGCATCATTTTCAAATAAGGTACAAAGTGCTTCTTTTATATTCTCTGCATCTTTTTCTGTAAAACCTGTTTTCTCAGCTAATTGCGTGTTGATACTTCCATAAAAGATATAAACGCCATGTTCTACTCGATGTTTCATTCCCATCGTATCAGAACCTTTTTTCTCACCAGGTTCACTGTTTACACTCTTAGTGATCTGCATACTAGTCAAGTCTATGGGAGTAATACTGGTTGCGGTATGGATGGAAACAGGTCCCCTCACTCCTACAGAAACACCTCCACCTGCCCCCTTAAAAGCAAAGACTTGACCAAAACTGCGTACATCAATCCATTTCTCACATGCTACTCTGGCAATCTCATCCGTAGTAGTTTTTTTATCTTTCAGACGTTTTCCAAAGTCAATATCAGATTCAGCCCGCTCTTTTAAACTACTAAACCCATCTACCTTCCGATCGTTTGATTGGACAAAAATAGATTCTCCCATATCTAATAAACGATTTCTGATTTTTCTTTTAATGGCTACATCAGAAATCTCCCCATACCCTTCATGGGTTTGCCTTGGTCGATTTCCGTTAAGTGGATCCCCATTTGGATTCGCTTTATGGACAGATAGCACAACTGCAAAATCAATTTTTTTGTTCAATGTATTCATATCCTACTCCCCTTTTTCGTCAGTGCCATTCATTTCTGCTCGATTTCTTTTTTGATATAATGCGTGTCGTTGACTGGAAAAACCTAAAATATATTTCCCTGATAACGGTTTGTTTGTATAATCGTCTACTGCAAAGGAAGAAAGAACCTCATCCATCATTATTTCTAGGTACATGCTTCTTGCTCCCAGTTTCACCCGGTAAGGCTGTAACGCTGCATATATTGTTGTCCATGTACGTTCTGGTTGTCTTGAGAATGCATTCATATAACGTATCGCATTCGTTGCTCTTTGTTCATCACTTCCAAGAGCACGTCTCTCTAGCACATCTGCAATGGCAAGCAATCGTCCAAATAGATAACTTCTGTCTGTATTTGACTGGTCTAAAGCCACTTCCATTTCCTCCTTTATATTTACTAATGCACATGCAATACCTAACGTTTTTTCCCATTCCCAAGTTTTCATTGCGACAGGGTTAGAGGCACGCTGAATGGCAAGGTTAACAATATCTTTTGGTATGTTCTGATTCCTTTGATCTCCAACAATATAAGGAACTAGACGACTTGCAACCTCTTTTATCAATTGTTCCTTCACTTGAGGACCGTACATGGCAAAGGCGATATCTTTTGGAGTTGGTGTCCCAATAGACGATTTTCCCTCGGCGTAATGCTGTCTCCAACAGCACGACACATACCAATGATTTAACCTGTTTAAATATAAATGCTTGTCCATGTTGATATAGTCGAGTACAGCAAGCCGACCCGTTGTAGCTGCATCTAAAATTAAGATATGAATATCTCTTTTTTTCAGTCGAAAATCATGCTCGTATCCAGCTAGTGCTTTACTGATTTCTTTTGCATACTCTCTTGCAGTAAAACTTTCCTTCTTTTCAGGAAAATCTTCAAATGAATACGGGTCATCAAAAGGTGAAGGAATTTGTAATTGATCATGCTGCCAAACTAGAAATACTCTTTGATCTATTGATTTGCCTTGATATTGAATTAGCCATTTTAATGCATTGTGTGCTTTTTGCGATACTTCATAGCCAACACTTGCAACTTGCTGACTTTTATCAAAACGTCCTCTAAAAGTAAAGCCGCTTGTATCGTTTGACGATATCAACTTCGCCTTATCCCCTGAATGACGTATTTTATTAGCATGTCTTTCTGTATAAGGAATGACTTCTCCTTTCACAAAACAAACATCTTCATTATTTAATAAAGTGTTATAAAACCGAACGAATGAATTATACATTTCTATATCATTCCACACTTTACGACTTATTTCAGGATAAGTATGAACATCAAATCGTATAAAAGCACTAAGTTGATCACTCGCTAAGACAGAAAAAATATCGGGCTTGATTTCACCATATTTTTTATCCCATTTCTCTATCAAATGATTATTTTCATCAACGTGAAGAATACCTTCATTCACTAAATTCCGGATAAGAGTTTTCTGTTTCAAATAAGCTAAAATACTACTCAATTTAGAATGTGCATAAGGTGAATTGGCCCATAATTCCAAATTTTCGATATAACGATGAAAATGTTCTCTCCTTTGTCCACCATACGCCTCATAATCTCCTGCGACATACATGAGCTTATCATGTAAAGGATATGGCGCAACAACACTGCCTGCACGACTAGAAGAGGCTTCTGTGCAAGGGATAACAGTTACTGCATCTTCCTGATCTGTAATTTTAGCTGAATGAAATGCTCCTTCTTTTGTTACAAGAACTTCAATATGTGCGGTTTGTGTTGTGTGTGAAATTGGTAGAAGTGTAAACGTTTTAGATTTATCTCCGTAGAATCTTTCTTCTATCTTTCCAATACGATCTAGATTATCTTGATATGTTTCATACAAGCTCAAAAGCCAGCTCATGAGCCTATTTCTCCTTTAATTTGAGTAAACAGTTCATCTACGCTTTCGATATGATCCTGATCGAACTGTTTGACATCCATTTCTTTTACTTGCCTCACGAGCTGGCATTCTTCAGGTCGTATAAATTGAATATACCCATTTGTCATCAAAGGATTCCATAATCGCACCTCTAAATGCTGACCGCCTGTTTCATCAGGATAGTTCAGTCCATGTACCATCGTACCAAAGTGAATATCACCATAATCGTCATAGTAGCCTGTTCCTTCGCCAAATTCACACGGTTCAACGTAGCCTTGGCATTCTCTTGTGCCAAGAAAAATATCTCGTCTGCCCCCAACATTAAGTGCACGCTTCAAGATATTATGATGTTTATGTTCATTTCGATCAAATACCAAGTCAGATCGATGAAAATTAAATTCAAAATGAGCTTGCACCTGATATTCTACATCTTGTAAATATGTATAGTGTGCCAGTGTATTTTTTCCTCTTCCATACTCAATTGGCCGTACTCCTTTTGATTCCATTTTAATTGGTTTCATGACCCTTATTTTATCAACAACCATCAATAAAGTAGGTTTCCAATAAATTGATTCGACGATTCCCTTTATCGCCTGATATGTAGGAATATGATAAGAGTACTTCTCGCCACCCATTTTTGTTAAAGGATCAGTAAATAGCGCATAATTCCCATACAAGCGGAATGAAATTGAGTTTCTCATTCCAACACCTCCTAACATAAAATGAACATAACACAACATCTCAAAAATGTAAAATTTTACTATTTTAAAATATTGCTGTTTCCATAGAACTATCATTCTCTAAATTCAAGCCGAAATTCTTCTGATCGTATGCACCTTCTGTCAAACAAAAGATTTGACCTTCCCAATAGCTGTGAAGACCTCCCTGCCTTATTAACTCATCCTTTTGACAAGATAAGATATTAATTGAGTATCGCTGAGCATCTTTAAGTAACTGATTTAAGTTGACCTGATGTGTACCATTAAGTTCGGCGATGATTGCTTTCCCTTTTTCATGATAGGGAACGATGACACTTGTCGTTGTTTGATCAATTACTTTAAAATGATCACTTGCAGTTTTATAACTGCTAGCTAAACAAAGTGGCAGCTTTTTATCATGTTTAAAAGTATAGGCAGCATGGTAACCACCGTTTCCACTCCTTGATGCAGTTATTAATTCAATCATGCTTTTCTCAAGAGCTTTAATCGGGTAGTCTAACCTCGTCTCAAACTTTAAATAAAAATGTTGAAAATAATAGTTCATGGCCTCCCTAGAAAGCAAGTGCCCTCCATAAGCAGAGGGATCCATTTTTAAGTCTCTTAACATAACCTTAACAATTTGACTACCCACCTGTATTTCGCGAAGATGTGCCAGTTTTTCTTCTTGATGATCAATAATATAAACAAGCCCTTTTTCCTTTTCTCCATTTCGATTACAGCGACCCGCTGCTTGTGCAATGGAATCGAGTCCTGCTAAAGAGCGTATAACGCATTGAAAGCTTATATCCACACCAGCTTCAATTAACTGGGTACTTATGCAAATGACCGGTTCTTGGTTTCTTAAATGAGTATAGACTTTTTTTAAAGTATCTTGACGATGTGCAGCACACATCGATGTACTTAAATGGTAGACAGGTAAGTTTAGTTGTTGTAAACCTTCAAATAAGCTTTTGACAACTGATTTTGTGTTTAAAATAACTAATACACTGTTTACACGTTGCAATTGTTTTTGAACAAACATTTGCAATTGCTCATGATTAAACGATTCTTGAGTGGCACAATCGATCATATCCACCCGGCGAAATGCTTCGATTACTTCATCGATAGACTGAATCATTTCAGCATCTTGGTTCAACTCTAGACTTTTTTTCACAAGGTGCAATGCTGGCTGAGTAGCTGTACAAAGTACAACACTACAACTCGCTTTTTCTTTGAGGAAATTTACGGTTTCATTAAATAAAGACACACAAGAGGTTGGTACCTTCTGTACTTCATCAAATATCACGATCGATTCTGCGATTTGATGTAGTCTTCTCGTATTGCGATTACCTTTCGCATAAAAAACATTTAAAAACTGTACCATTGTCGTTAAAATAATTGGCGAATCCCAGTTATCTCTCGCTAATTTCAATTGATAGCTTCGATTGAGAGCAGATTCATCCAACTCCTCTTGATCTTCTGCTACATCATCTGCACTCTCAATGACATTAGAATGATGCTCTAAAATGTGCCGATCATCCTGTAACACCTTTCTTAATTCAGCTGCATTTTGTTCGATAATTGTTGTGTATGGCACAACATAAATAATTTTCTTTTTACCATAGTAAAGCGCATGTTCCAGTGCATACCGAAGACTAGCCAACGTCTTCCCACCACCAGTAGGAATAGACAGTGTATAAATATCTGAAGGATGTTTTGCTCGTTCTGCGCACTGTAAGGACATGTCGTTTCTCAGTTGATTGATTGGATGGCTAGTTAAATTAAACGTATCCAAATGGGATAACAATCTCTGATGAAACGTTTTAAATAATTGGTCTATTTGAACAGATGCAATTGTTTTCTGTTTCTCTTCAAAAAGACGAGAGTTGGTGCGATCTGCATCAATCAATGTACTAAAAACAAATTTAGATAAATAAAAAGATTGGTCATATATCGACTTTGTTGAAGTCAAGGTATAGTTTTTTAATTCCTTTACTGCTTTTTGAACGTAAGAACGAAATACAGTTTCATTCATCACCTCTTCAAAAAATCGGTTTTGAATCAAAGGTAAATCTTTTAATTCTGGTGTTTCTTTATCTTTGACTCTTGTCAAAAAAGGCGAGTCTGCATTTTGATTTAAAAAATCTTGCAAATCCGAATGATGAGAAATCACTGCATTAGAAACAATTTCTACCAAAAGAGTATAATAGCGATTGTTTGGGGAACCATGAAACATCTTGTACAGCATACGCCCCCCTGCCGTTGAGTGATCGACACGCCCTCTCTGTGGAGGATGATCGGGAGAATCAACTGCTTCACGAATATATTGTTGAAACTCTTTGGAGTATTTTCCTAAATCATGAAGAACTCCTGCCAATCCAGCTATATGGCGAATGCCAAGCTTATCTCCGAACCTCTCACATAATGACTTCACTTCTAATAAATGATCGGAAACAGTTTGAATAGCACCATCTTGTTTTCTGACATGTGCAATATAGTTCATCGTTAACTCCTTCATTGATTTTTAGGGTTTGTGTATATATGTGGGTTTTTACAACACATGTTGAATTATAGGGTGCGACGTCTTTCAAATCTCGGACAAGATGTGTGATTGACTTATTTCAATCCACGCATTCATGTGCGACAGTCATTCAAAAGAAAATTATACCATTTCATACATTATTTTAAATATTATTATTTTAAAAATTTGTGATTTCTCATGGAGAAACGAATAAAATATAAATTTATGGATATTTTCATAAAAAATAATGGTGCGAATCCTCGAGGCTTTTTATGTTTCCCTAGGGTTCGCACCATACTTATTATCATTAATTTTGTTTGTTTTTCTTCGCCCGTGCTTCCTTCCACTGCTCAAGCTCCGATACTGTTAGTAACTGATATCCTTGCTTCGTCAATTCGTTGATGATCGTGACAGCTGCGTTGGCAGAGGTGTCATAGATGTCGTGCATTAAGACGGTTTCTCCGCTAGACGCATGTGAAAGAATGTAGTTTGCGACGTATTGGCTGTTGCGATATTTCCAGTCTTCAGGATCAACGTCCCAAAGCGTAACTTTCATGTTGACAGCTTCGTTGATCTGCCCGTTTGTTCCACCATATGGCGGTCTAAAGTGAGTCGGTGTGAATCCGCTAGCTTTTTCAATAATTTGCTGCGTATCTTCTACTTGTTTGATGGCTTGTTTTAATGGCAATCTTGTGAGTAAAGGGTGGTTATAGGAATGATTTCCGATTTCATTTCCACCTTTTCTGATTTCACCTAGCATATCGGGATAATATTGAACCCTGCTTCCTAATACAAAAAATGTCGCGTGTCCTTTGTTTTCTTTTAAAGCAGTTAAGATCTTTGAAGTCGTTGATGGATTTGGTCCATCATCAAATGTAAGGGCAATGGCTTTTTGATGTGGGTTAAATATTCGCTGTTTAGGCAGTTTTACAATCTTTCTTTTTGCGATCGGTTCTTTTTTCTCGTTTTTGTTCTTTTCTTTATTGATGTATTCTGGCTTTAACATTCCTTTAAGCAGTGTTTTCTTAATCGCCAGCACTTGAGGGCCTTTCTTGTCTGGTGCAATTTGCCCTGCTGGGAAGTAGAATTCAATAAAACGATCTTTAATGGCAAAATACTGATAATGCTCTGCCTCAGGAGATGTTCCTTGTTTAAGCAAATGCTTGTGTTCAGCAAGAGAGCGATCTTTTTTTAACTCCTCAAATGTCATTTGAGACAGTTTTTTCAGACTTTCTCTCTTTGATAAAAATAGATCATCTATCGATAAAAAATGCTGTTTCTTGAAATCAAAATTGAATATCTTCGTTTCATGTGAGCCTTTTACTCCGCCTTTCAATTCATATGTATTGAATTTGATCGCAGCAGTTTGTTTGGCGTAATGAGTAATCTCGTAATCTATGTTTAATTCGTATCGATGATCTTCATCGACATCACTTGCTTCACTAAATGATGTTTTGAATTTATCGAGCTCTGTTTCTGCAAATCTTTTCATCTCTTGATCTAGCTTTTTTTGATGAAACACAGGATAGTTCACAGCATATCTCAAGTATCTCCCGTCATTCACGAGGGTCACAATTTCAACTTCTTTATAGCTCGCATCGGGTGCTACCTTCTTCTTCTCTGTCCCGCTTGCCTGCTGATTATGATAAAACGCGGCGATTCCTATGATCATCGCAAGTCCGCATAGGACGAGACTGACTTTCCATTTAATTGACACAATGATTCTCCTCTCGTGATGCCGTCATACCTGAATGACGTGTTTGTAGGATAGACTTTGCATGCCCCCTTTTTAGTTTGCAAATCACAAAACCGTCACATTTTCGACACATTTTTAGAGAGGAATAAAAAAGGACTGATTTCTCAGTCCTTTGATTATTTTTGCATATATAGTTGAAATAATTTCGTTTCTTCATCTATGGAACGCGCTCGATCAAATGCCGCTCTGACTGTCTTTGTATTGTTCATGAGCTCGTACATCATGGTCAGCACAAAGATAAAAGCTGCATTCCCATCTATGTAATCGTCCGGCGCCGAATAAGATGTAGCTCCTGCCTCTAAAAAAGCATCTGCTAGATTTTTCTCTCCTAGTGTGCAGCCTGTAGAGATAACATGAACTCCTTCTAAGGAAGCATACCGCTTGATTTCATCCGCTCCAAAAGCAGTATCCCTAGGCTCTTCATCTTCGTATACATCTTCCCCTAATTCAGGCATGATAAATGCTCCTTCTTCACCATGAAACGATAAAAGAAGGTAATCTATTTCTCCTCTATTTCTACCAGATAACACATGAATCAGGTCATTTGGTCTTCCAATCCAATGCATATCGACTTTCGCGCCGAAGTTTTCAAGTGCTGCACGCAGTGCAAAAGATTCCAACTCACTATTGGGTCCTGCTGCTAACGTAATGCGCATGGCCTGTTGATTCACTTCTATCTCCTCCAGTCTATGATAAAAATAAAACCATTTTTTCCTCATCTGCATATGTATCAGCCCATTTTAACGCTTTTTCTTCGACAGCGTACGACTCAAATCCAACGGAGCGATAGAGGCGCTTTGCTGAATGATTAGTTGTCACCACTGATAAATACACTTGCTCGATGTCCTGCTGTTCTTGCGCCAAGGAAAGAGCTTTCGTCATTAAGGCATTGCCTGCACCCATTCCGCGAGCACTAGGTGTTACATACATCGCAGTCAGATTCGCTCGGTGCTTTAACTTCTGCAAGGTTTCTTGGATGAGCGTGACTGCCCCACAAGCTGCCCTTGATGAAAAGCGCCGAATGTCCACATAGATTGCGCCGAAGCAAAACGCGCTTTATATTTGTCCTTTGTATTGAATTGCTCTTCCTCATAGCTCATCGCAAAACCCTCTGGATTTAATTGCAGTGCTTCTAGTCTGAGTGCTGTATATTCTTCAGCATCATCTGTTGTTAACAATCGAATATTCAGAAAATCACCTCCAAAAGAATGATGGATACTTCCAATTTTATCTTGAAAAGAGATTTTGATCAAAAGATATTAGCTTCTCTGACTCGCTTCCTCACCTGTAAAAACAAGGTATTTCCGATCATGTTTACGTGTTTTATTCTAGCAAAAACGATTCTTTTTTCACTTATCTTTTCACTTTTTTTATATTAATCTATAACTAATTCATGAAAAAAATGAAAAAAAAGGATTGCGATGAACTAAAAGATATCTTAAGATATAATAGTAATAAAAATACAAAAAAGGGAGGAATTTGATATGACAGAAACAAAAAACGAAATCAAACTACATGTTCTTTTTGGTGCTTTAGCAGTAGGATTCCTTATGCTAGCTCTTTTTTCCTTCTCGCTACAAATGCTGCCCGTTGCTGATCTAGCAAAAGAATTTGGTATTCCAGGCAGTGTTGCAGCTGTTGTTCTGAACGTGGTTGAAGCGGGCGGGGCTGTTACAACAATTGTCTCCATTTTAACTGCTGTTGGATCAGGTGGTCTTTCTCTCATTGCAGCGGCTGGTAAAGAGACAATTCGTCAGTACCTTAAAAACGAAATTAAGAAAAAAGGCCGTAAAGCCGTTATTGCTTGGTAATTCAATTTTATGACCCAATAGAAGGAGACTTTGTTCTCCTTCTATTTAAATTTTTATGCAGGTGAGAAGATGTTATATCCGTTATTATCACTACTTCTATCAATTAGAATGAAACAACAATATTCAAATCTAGCTCAGTTTATCATACGCAGGGTTCCATTTTTTAAATCGTTTTCATCTAAACAGTACATATTATTTTCTTGTATCCTAGATACTTTATTCGGATGCCTGATTGTATTCGTTATTTCTTCATATCTTTACTCTCCGGTCTATCAAATAGAATGGGAAAGTGCTTTTGTGATATTTTTGTTCCTTTTCTCTATTGTCAAAGGAATTGAATCTTATAGAAGAACGCATATTCTTCCTTTTGAAGAGTTGATACAGCTTGCACCTGTTTCCTCGAGACGTCTTTTTCAAACGCTTTTATTTTCAGAGTTGGTTTGGCTTCTTTTTACAAGCTTGAGTACTTATTTGATCTATTTTCTCTTTCAATATTTCATTGCTCAAACGCATGACTTGTTATTCTGGTTGAAGCATCTGAATGTTATATTAACAGGCTTCTTACTTTTTATCGTCAGCAATAAGATATTTGGTGCTTACATCTATAACATTGTCGTAAAAAAAATTGGAATCATTCGTGTTCTTTTTTTCGCAAGCATCTCTTTACTTTTCTTCTTATTCGGAAGGGTTCTTATATCGAACATAATTTTCCCTTTTTATCACACTTTCCGACAACTTTTTCAATCAATTTCTTCGCTTGCAGAAGATGCGTTTTGGATTACACTTTCAAACAATTTGATGTCTTTATATCAGAATAACCTTCAACAAATCCATCATGCTTTATTTTCACAGGATTCGGTATTTCTAAAATTTCTTGCGCTTTTTACTTCACCTCTCACATTTTTCGTGGTGATATTAGCTGCAATACTCCTTATGAAGACCCCTGTTCGCTGGATTCCGACTGGAAAAGAACGTGATCAAAGCTCAAAACATTTTAGAGATTTATTTTATTGGTACTTTCAAGCACTTGATAAAATTCAGAGCTCGCTGTTTCAAAAGAATATGCTGATTCAAAAAGATCTTAAGGTGCTAAAAGAAAAAAGGTGGCTGCTGTCTAAAGAGTTTTTTAATTATATGTTTATGTCATATGAAGCCTTCTTCTATGTCGGGGTTATGACCGCTTTGATCTCGATTATTGATCATCATACCTTGCAAGTTCAGCTATTATTCACATTAAATGTGATGATTTTAGCTAATCAAACATATGAAATGAGAATGCTGACCCCTTCTATATTTTCTTTAAGTGCTGAAAAAAGGAATATTTGGCTTTATGGACTTTCTCAAACATCTCTTATGCAGTTTTTCTTATCAAAAATCCAGTTATTTTATTGTTTATTTTCCATACCATCACTCTTTCTATTGTTCATTAATCTAACAATCATTAGTGCATATCAACTTTTTGATGTTCAGATGCTTATTCAATTGGTGGCATTGGGAGTTGGCTTTTTCATTTTTCCATTGATTCAGCTGTATTTGTTTCCATTCATAACAAAATTTAATTTTATTCACGAGCATGAAATAGGGACAACCAATGAAGAAATAGATGTTATCGATAAAGGACAGGCCTTTGCTAGGAATTTTCTCGTGTTGCCTTTCATGTACTATATGATCTTGACCTCTTTTCTACCTATTTTGCAGCATTCTACAAGTCTCGTTAGCGTTCTGTTTGCTTTGTATTTTGTGATTGTTTCCGTGATTTGCTGGGTGTTATGCCGCAAGACCATCTATAAAGGGATTGAATATGTTGAAAAAAATAAGGTATTTTATATCGGAGAATAGACTGATTCTACGCCTCGGCTACCTCTACGCTGCTATCTTTATTGCAGCTGTGCTAATCGGAAGCCTTCTTACTTATGATCAGATTCCTTATCTTAAAAAGGATGAAGAGATGTTTTTTCTATCTATTTTCTTAAACAATTTACAAGTTGGAATGGCGATATTAGGCATCGGAGCTTTTACAGGCGGGATCATGTCTGCAGGCATTCTTTTTTACAACGGCTACATAATCGGCAAGCTCGTTCAGTATCTGATTGTCAATCACGAAGCGCAGCAGCTATTCACAGGACTCCTTCCTCATGCTTTGGTAGAAGTTCTTGGATTAATTCTGTTTTCAATCGTCAGCTCTTTTCCTTTTATTTATCTTTATCGATTTATAAAAGGAGAAACAATTGAATTAAAAAAACTGATCCTAACTGTGCTTCAATTGATTTTTGCAGCAGCCGTTCTTTTATTCACAGCATCTCTTTTAGAGCAATACGTTAGCCATGTACATCTACCATAGAAGAAAGGAGAATGTGGTTCCATGGAGCTACTTCTACGACCTAAGCAATTTTTCAATCAGAATCAATCAATTAAAACTATTGTAGGCCTTGTCTTACTATCCTTATTTGTGTCGACTGTCTTTTTAACATTTTTTATTATTGATTTGTTAGTAGATGAACCTTTATCCACTGGGAAACAACTTGCCAGCATTGTTTTTATCTTTTTGCTGACAATTCCGCTTTATTTCATTTTAAATTTTCTCAGTACTGTTCTAACTTCTATTTATATGTATTTTTTTCATAAAGCTTTTATTTTACGCAAAATGTATCTTGTTATTTTGGTTTATAATGCATTTCTTTTATTAGTGAATAGTGCAGCGATCTATTGTGTGATGGTGTTACAGTTAGATCACTATTTTCTCTTGATTCAAATAGTTTCATTCTTATTCAACTTATATCTTTTACGCATCCTTTATGATGGAATTATTTACTATGCTGAAGGATCAAAAAAAGCTGCCTTAGCAACTGTGATCTTGTATATGCTGGTGACTACTGCGTTTGTTATTGGAGGATTCATCAATGGCTAATCTTCAAGTATCTCAGCTATCTTTTCACTATGAAACAACAGAAAAGACTTCTCACCTTCTCGATCATGTGTCATTTGATCTGAAAGAAAGTGATCGAGCTTGTATTATTGGAAAAAATGGCAGCGGTAAATCGACACTTTTAAAGATCATCGCAGGTCTGCTTCCTTCAGCATCCGAAACGATTTTACTTAACGGGCAGCATCACCCTGGAACCGCTCAATATAAAAGTCTGGTAGCGTACATTCCAGATAAACCTTTAGTCTATGATGCGCTCACTGGTTTCGAGCATATGGAGCTTATCCAGTCTTTATGGAATATGAAAAAGTCGGAAAAGGTTTTATACAAAGAGACCTTTCTATCACTTTGTGATGCATTTGATTTAACTCATGCCCTAAAAATACCTGTCAAACAGTATTCATTGGGCATGAGATATAAACTTTTCTTTAATAGTATGGTAGCAAGATCTCCAGAGCTGATTATTCTTGATGAGCCTTTTACCTCTCTTGATGAAGCCTCTCAAATACAATCGATTTCTTTATTAAAAAAAGAATTCTCACATCGATGTGTTTTATTTACAAGCCATCAGCGCTACCTTTATTCAGAATTAGGAAATCGTTTCTTCCAGCTGGATCAAGGACAATTAAATGAAATGGAACGTTAACGATACAAAAGGCATCCCATAAAAGGAAGCCCCTTCACTACCATTTACAGCGCTTCACCGGACGGCAGCAAGGGTTTTTGATATCACTGCCGCAATCGTATTCTTCTACAATATACTCGTTGTGAGTCGATTCAGTGACCGGATAGTAGTTTTCTATTCTTTTAATGTTTTTATTGACGTTTGTGATATGCGTTGGATGAATTTTTCTGATCGTTTGTTCATTCGTTCTTGTGTTGACAATTTGACGTGTGGGGAAAACAACCGTTTCTTCTCGGCGAGGTCCAAAGAAGAAATCATCTAATCGATTTCGGCTCATCTTAACACCCCTTCAAGTTGTCTTTCACTTACACTCTATCGTATGTTAGAGTTACCTTTCGTGATTAGATGCATGTCTATTTTTAGAAAAATCAACTATCGATCTAGTTTTCTCTTTCTTTACAAAAGGGCAATTTTAACATATTATACAAATGATATATTGAGAAGATAGGACATCCATGAAAACAACACATAAGCTCTTTTTATTCACTGTATTTTCTCTACTCATCATCAAATAAGAGGTGAACAATATGATCAACACGACACAGCTATTCGAACGAAACAAGCTAGACATTGCACTAGAACTAACTCAATTACATCTGAATCAATATCAAACCAATCATCCTGATCAGCTGAGTGAAATTTACGCGAAATATTACGCGCTGCTTGAAGTGCTGGATTTGTCTTCCTATGATCAATTAATTGATTTACTGCCAGATGAGCTTAAACAGACGCTTGAGTAAAAAACCATCTATCCCGTGTGGATAGATGGTTTTCTTAAATTTATACACGTGCAGCCATATCGGTTTCGATTTGCTCTAAGCTTCTTCCCTTTGTCTCGACTAGCACAAATCGGGTGAATAATAGTCCGATTAAGCAGATGACGCCAAATGAGGAGAAAATGACCCCAAAGCTGAATTGATCTGCCAAGATAGGGAAAACGAGTCCAACTGCTAACGATCCGGTCCAGTTAAAGGCAGAAGAGATACCTGCTCCGATGCCTCTGACAGATAGCGGGAAGATTTCGCCAATGATGATCCAAGTGATCGGTGCCCACGAGAAGGCATAGCACAAAATAAAGCAGCAAAGTGAAATCAATGTCACCCAGTTTAAAATTCCTTCACTGACGCCAAGTGCACCTAATGCGGCGGGAGCAAAGAAAGAAAGAGCCATGCCCGATCCCCCTACAGTGAGAATCGTTCGGCGGTCGAAGCGGTCAACAAATTGTAAAAAGATCACGGTCGTGACGACAAAAATGACACCGACAATGACTGTAAAACCTGCGGCGACCTGCGGCGCAAGGCCTACATTCCGAGCGATACTCGTTGCATAATAGACAATGGAGTTCGCGCCTTGAATTTGTTGAAGGGTCGCCATTCCAACCCCAATGAAAAGAGCCATTCTGAATTTCTTTTGAAACAATTCACGAATACCCGAGCGTTCTTCTTTGGCGACTTCTAAGATTTCCTGCATTTCTGATTCGATTTCTTCACGAGAAGAACGCAGTGATCCTAATACCTCTCGTGCTTTATGAGCCATTCCGTGTTTAATCAAATATCTCGGAGATTCAGGAAGCTTCAGCATGCCAATATAAAGCACGATCGCAAATAAAGCAGCACTTCCCAGCATCCAGCGCCAGCTGTCTGGGATGGGTTCAAACACAAACGCGACAATATAGCTGAGCAAGAGTCCAGTTACAATCATGAGCTGATTGAGTCCAGATAATTTCCCGCGGATTTTAGCAGGAGCGATTTCAGACATGTAAGCCGGAACCAATGATGAGGCTGTTCCTACTGCTGTCCCTAAAAAGATCCGAGCGATGGTGAGCGAAATCTCTTCTGGTGCGACAGCTGATCCGATAGCCCCGACAAAAAAGATAACGGATGAGACCAAAATGAGTTTTCTGCGGCCAAATTTATCCCCTAAGAGACCGCTTAAGATGGAGCCAATGATGGCCCCGCCCATTAATGAAGAGACAACAATTCCAAGCCATAATGGGCTGAGCTGAAATTCTTCCTGAATATGTCCTTCCGCCCCTGCAATAATACCAATATCATACCCAAATAAGATGCCTGCAAAGGACCCGAAAAAGAAGATAAATTTGCTTGACACTTTTTTCTCCAAGTGGATGACCCCCTCACTTAATTAACCGCTTTCATTTCTCCCTGTGCTTCCACTGTAAACAGTAGAAGACCTTTCTCCCTTCTTCTATAAAACCACATATTCTGCATTGACAAGCTTTGCAAATTGAACAATTTGATCAACCGTTAAATTGAGAGACACGACTGTATGATGGCCTCCGCCTTGCTTAATCCATGCTTTGACGCCATCCTGAAAATTCGGTTTGATTTTCCACAATACACGCGCAACTGGTAAATGAGGTGCCGCTTCCTCCGGCTCAAAGGCTTCGACTTCTTGTATCAGCCATTTAAAATGTGTTCCAAAATCAGCTATGGAGACAACGACACCTTCGCCTGCTTTTCCATCAAATACAAGACGTGCTGGATCTTCCCGGTTTCCAATCCCAAGTGGAGACACGACAATGACAGGTTTTGTATGGGCGAGCGCTGGATCTACTTCCAGCATATGAGATTGCAGCACCGCTTCCTGTCCAGACGTCATTTCATATGTGTAGTCCTCCATAAAACCAGTGGATTGATGATGGCTCATCACTTTTAATAAGCGGTCTAGTGCGGCCGTTTTCCAATCGCCTTCCCCAGCAAAGCCGTATCCCTTTGCCATCAGCCGCTGTACCGCAAGTCCAGGCAGCTGCTTCATCCCATGTAAATCTTCAAAGTTTGTTGTAAAGGCATGATAGCCGCCTTCATCTAAGAAACGTTTGATGGCGATTTCATATCGCGCCTGCACCTTGACACTTTTTTCCCATTCGTCAACTGAATACGTTCCATAATTCACATCATATTGCGTTAAATACTCAGCAAATAATGCATCTACCTCTTCTTCCTCTACTGCATTTACATATTCGACGAGATCGCCTATTCCAAAGTAATCAACGGTCCATCCTAATTGAATCTGCGCTTCGATTTTATCGCCTTCTGTCACGGCCACATGCCGCATGTTGTCACCAAACCGGGCTACTTTGATGTGAAAGCTCTCATGATAGGCAGCCGCAACGTCCATCCAATCAGCAATTTGCTGCTGCACTTCAGGCTTTGACCAATGACCGGTTACAATTTGGTTTTGTTTATTTAAACGTGCATTGATATAGCCATATTCTCTATCTCCATGTGCGGATTGATGAAGATTCATATAGTCCATATCAATCGTGTCCCAAGGGATCTTTTCATAAAATTGTGTGACAAGATGCAAAAGAGGTTTTTGCAAAAGGCTGGTGCCACGTATCCACATTTTCGCTGGAGAAAATGTATGCATCCACGTCATCACGCCAATGACTTCATCGCGATAATTGACCTCTTTCATTAGCTTTGTGATTTGATCGGCGCTGACAGCCAGCTCCTGCAAGATCACGGGATAAGGAAGTAAACCGCTCTCATTTAAGGCATCTGTCATCTTTTGTGCATTTGCTTTTACTTTCTGCAGTGCTTCATCACCATATAGATGCTGTGACCCAACGATAAACCAAAATTCTTTTTTCTGACTTGTTAACATTGATATCCCTCTTTTCTTTATCTTGAAGGTTTTTGTCCGTAATACGCATGCTTTCCATGTTTTCTTAAGTAATGTTTATCTAAAATTCGCTGCGGCAATGGCTCCGCAAATTCGTTCAATTGCTTGGCAAAAAGGTTCATTTTGGCAACTTCATCTAAAATCACACTGTTTGTGACCGCACTTTTTGCATCCTTCCCCCATGTAAACGGACCATGCCCTTGAAGCAATACACCCGGCACCGCCATGACATCTAGGTTTCTTTTCTCAAACGTTTCGATGATCAGCCGGCCGGTCTCTACCTCATAACCGCGATTGACTTCTTCTTCTGTCAGAAAACGAGCGCACGGAACAGCGCCGTAAAATGTATCGGCATGTGTTGTGCCCATTGCTGGTAAATCAAGACCTGCCTGCGCCCAAACGGTTGCCCACATAGAATGGCTATGTGAAATGCCCCCAATTTCCTCAAAGTGTTTGTAAAGAACCGCATGTGTAGCTGTATCTGACGAAGGGCTGAATTCTCCTTCCACCACTTCACCGTCAAAGTTCACCACGACCATATCTTTTGCTGATAGTTGGTCATACGCTATGCCGCTCGGCTTAATCACAAACAAACCACTGTCACGATCACATGCACTGACATTGCCCCATGTAAATTTCACAAGTCCGTATTTTGGCAAATCTAAATTTGCTTGATACACTTCTTCTTTTAAGCGATCTAGCATACCGTTGTCACTCCTTTCTTTTGCATCAGATGCGCTACTGCCGCTTCTTCAATCGGAAGCCCCTTTTGATAGCGCTTTAAAAATTCGTCAAAGCCTTTGACATCGAGTGGATCGGGCTCCATGAGCTCTTCTGATGTATGGGCAAATACTCGTTGGGTAAGAAATTCAGCCAATGTTTGCTGATGTTGATGGACCATATATGAAGCAAGGACCGCCATCCCAAACGCACCACCTTCTCCCGCTGTTGAAACGACTGATACAGGTGTATTCAGCGCTGCGGCAACCATTTTTTGTCCAACGAGCGGTGTTTTAAATAATCCCCCATGCCCTAGTAAGCGGTCAATCACTACATGCTCCTGTTCCTTTAACCGGTCCATGCCTATTTTCATAGCACCAAAAGCGGAGAACAAATGGGTGCGCATGAAATTAGCGAGGTTAAAGCGGCTTTCAGGAGACCTGACAAAAAGAGGTCTTCCTTCTGGCAGTCTCGTAATATTTTCACCAGAGTAATAGCCATAGCTTAAGAGTCCGCCGCCATCTCGATCTGCTTCTAAAGCTTGCTGCAATAGGGATTCGTATAACCTTTCTGACTCCACTTGCATGCCTAGTGCTTCAAATGCCTCTCTGAATATATTCACCCAAGCGTTTAGGTCACTTGTACAGTTATTCGCATGAACCATGGCAACTGGCAGTCCATCCGGCGTCGTGACAAGATCCACTTCTGGATAGACACCTTTTAGATCCTGCTCTAGCACAATCATGGCAAAAACAGATGTCCCAACAGAAATATTCCCGGTGCGCCTTTCTACACTGTTTGTCGCCACCATTCCCGTTCCAGCGTCACCTTCCGGCGGGCAAAATGGAATGCCTGGCTGCAAATGTTTTCCCTGATCCAAAATGGCTGCTCCTGCTGTAGTTAACACGCCAGCCTCTTCGCCTGCTAAATAGACACGCGGCAGAAGGTGACGAAGCTTCCACGGATAGCCTTTTTCTGCAATCAATGCTTCAAATTGCTGGAGCATTTCTTCATTGTAGTCCTTCGTTTCGTCATCAATTGGAAACATCCCTGACGCATCGCCAATACCAATGGCCTGCTTTCCGGTTAACAGCCAGTGAATATATCCAGACAAAGTGGTCATATATTCTAATCGGGATAGATGTTTTTCCTCTTCTAATACCGCTTGATACAAATGAGCAATACTCCATCTTTCTGGAATATGAAATTGAAATACATCTGTCAGCTTTTGACTCGCCTCGATGGTCGTTGCATTTCGCCATGTTCGGAACGGAACGAGAACCTCTCCTGTATGATCACATGCCACATAACCATGCATCATCGCTGATACCCCGATTGAGCCAATGGTTTGAATGGTCACACCATACTTTTGCTCGGCCTGTTCTTTCATCTCTCGATAGGCCACTTGCAGACCTGTAATGATATCAATTAAGTTGTACGTCCAAATGCCATCCTGGAGAAAACTTTCCCATTCATATGCACCTTGTGCAATTGGCTGAAATTCCTCATCTATTAAAATCGCTTTAATTCGTGTTGAACCAAATTCAATGCCTAAAGATGTCCGTCCTTCTTTCAAGGCTTTGGCCGTCTCTTTATGATTCAATCTACGTTCACCCCCATTTTGATAGCGGTTTCAATTTTGTTTTTCTAGATTCATTGATTCTCTGGTACAATCACAATATAATATTTGTACGTACATATGTCAATAATAAATATAGTTGTACATACACAATGTGACAAAAACCTGCATTTTTTCTGGAGGGGTCATGACAGAAAAGGAAAGCGCCTGTTTTTGATTCGACAACCATGTTAAAATATGTCCATACAATTTCTTCTCAATCCGAGTAGATGATCAACTGAGAAAGAAGTGAAACGATGAAAAAGAAGTACCAGATCATTATTGATGATATAAAAAGCAAAATACTCACAGGGGATTATCGGATCGGGGAGCGCATTCCAACCGAATCAAGCCTGCAAGACATGTATCAAGTAAGCAGACATACAGTTCGAAAAGCCATTTTGGAATTGTCCAGCGAAGGATTTTTGCGCAGCGAAAAAGGTTCAGGCACATTTGTGACCAATCAATATCAAACAAAACCTGCGGGACATGCACATATGAAAACGATTGGGGTCATTACAACATACATATCCGATTACATTTTCCCTTCCATCATTCGAGGCATTGAAAGCCGATTAAACGAAGAGAACTATTCCTTGTTACTGGCAAGCACAAATAACGATGTTGAGCAGGAGAAAAAAGCGCTGGAAATGATGCTATCTTTTGGGGTGGACGGACTTATTGTCGAGCCGACGAAAAGCAATTTATATAATCCAAACATTTCGTACTACTTATCCTTTAAAGAACAGGATGTACCGCTCATTATGATCAATGCCTATTATGAGCAGCTAGAGGTTCCTTTTCTCTGTTTAGATGATGTGAAGTCCAGCTATTTAGCCACAAAAGAGCTGATCACCTCGGGCCATCAGCAAATTGGACTTATTTCAAAAACAGATGATTTACAGGGAAAATATCGGATGAAGGGCTATATTCAAGCGCTAGGTGAAGCGAAGCTTAATTTCCTGCCTGAGCATGTGCTCTTTTTCGATACAGAATCAAAGCAGCATTTGGGAGAGCAAATTCACACATTTCTGATGTCGCACAGACATGAATTGACCGCCCTTGTTTGCTATAACGATGAGGTGAGTTTAGAAGTAGCCAATGTATGCAGCGAAATCGGGCTGTCCATTCCAGATGATCTCTCGATTATTGGACAGGATAATTCGTATATTGCCCAGAAAAATGCCCATGTGAAGCTGACAACACTGACCCATCCACAGGAGCAAATGGGCCGTGATGCAGCAGACTGGATGATTAAAAAAGTACAAGGGAAAAAGAATCTCCCTGATCAAACGTTTTACGAGCCTGAATTGGTTCCAGGTGAAACGATCAAACGAATAAAATGAGCCCTTACTCCAAGTGGCTCATTTTATTTTAGATTCCAGCATAAGGCGTGAATGGGTCGGATTCCTGAAATGAAAGACATGTGTTTCCCCTCATCCATCATGAATCAATAAAAAATCCCCATCTTATAAAAAGATAGGGAACATATCTATTATGCCTCTTCTTTAGGGGAAGGCACCGCACATACGCCATCTGCACATGCCGCTTCAAACGCATTGTCAGCAGCTTTCTCTGCTTGAGCTGCTTCCTCTGTCCAAGCTGTTTCAAGTGCGCGCAGGAACGTATCTGCTGGCTGTGCACCTGCCACTGAATATTTGTTATTGATTAAGAAAAATGGTACGGCATTAATACCAAGCTGTCTCGCTTCTTTTTCATCTTCTCGTACATGATCTGCAAATTCCTCGCTGTCAAGAGCTTGCTCTACTTCCTTTAAGTCAAGACCTGCTTTTTCTGCAATGTCTAAAAGAGTTTGACGGTCACCAACATGCTTTCCATCTGTAAAATACGCTTGAAACAGCTCTCCCATGACGAAATCACCTTTCCCCTTTTGACCAGCATATTGCGCCAATCGATGAGCATCAAAAGTGTTTGTCAACACGAGCGGATCGAATTGAAAATCGATTCCTTTCTCTTTACCAGCCTGCTTCACCTGCTCATTCATTGCCATGGCCTGGCTGCGGCTCATGCCATATTTTTTGACAAGCATATCGTGAACGTCATGATCGACATCAACAGGTGCATGTGGATCAAGCTCAAAGCTTTTAAACTCTATCTCTACCTGTTCCTTCTCTGGAAATTGTTCTAGCGCTGTTTCCAGCTGTTTTTTTCCTATATAACAAAAAGGACAGGCGATATCTGACCAAATTTGTACTTTCATGTTCATCTTCCTTCCGTGCTGCACTTTTTCTTTAACGATGTAACAATTATAGTTACATCAAATAGATGATGTCAAGATTCTGATCTTGATTTAAATGAAAAAGCCTCTCCTTTTAAGAAAGGAAAGGCTTTGAAAATACCTATTCTAAATTTGCATGGTGACCGTACATTTTATGTGTGTCGAGCTCTTTTATTTCCATTAACCTTAAAATGACCGCATCGTATGTCAGAAGAAGCGATTGCTCAAATAGTGAGCCCATTGGCTGAATGGTATGATGGTTTCCTTCCTGTTGATCCTTCGGTGCACCTGACAATAAGATGACTTCATCCGATAGATCAGCTAAAGGTGACTCAGCAGAAAGCGTGAATGCTGCCACTTTTCCGCCAATTGCTTTTGCCTTTTTTGCAAGGACGAGTAAAGACTCTGTAAGGCCAGAGCCGCTCCCGACAATCAAAAGATCCTCTTCTGTAAAAGAAGGCGTATTCGTTTCACCAATTACATATGCCTTGACGCCAATATGAGTAAGTCTCATCGCAAACGATTTTCCCATCAAGCCAGATCTGCCCGCACCTGTCACAAAGACTTTTTGTGCAGATAAAATACTTGTGACCAGACGCTCTGCTTGTTCGTCTTGAATGGCAGACGAATGATCAGAAAGCTCATTTAAAATGGCTTTCACATAGTCGCTGGTCTTCATGATTGTGCGATCAGCTGTTTCATTTGTGCAGCCACTTCTGCTTTATTGTCCTGGCTTGCAATACCGCCGCCGACAATGATTAAATCAGGGTTTAATTTCACGACTTCAGGTAACGTATCAAGCTTAATTCCACCTGCAATCGCTGTTTTCGCTTGCTTGACAACTTCTTTAATCGTCATAAGATCAGCAAATGAATTTTGACCAACCGCTTGCAGGTCATAGCCTGTATGCACACAAATATAATCGACTCCAAGCGCATCCAGCTCTTTTGCACGGCCTGCGATATCTTTGATGCCAATCATATCAACTAAAATTTGTTTTCCTCTTGCTTTCGCTTCTTTCACCGCTCCTTGAATAGACATATCTTCTGCCGCTGCAAGAATGGTGACGATATCTGCTCCAGCTTCAGATGCCTGCTGCACTTCATAGCCGGCAGCATCCATAATTTTCAAATCAGCGAGTACACGTAAATTCGGAAAAGCCTGCTTGACTTCTTTTACAGCACGAAGCCCTTCGTTAATCACAACAGGTGTCCCAATTTCGACCACATCAATGGATGCTTCTACTTCTTTGATCAGCTCAATTGCCTCTGGTATATTCACTAAATCTAATGCTAATTGTAATTTCATCAACTTTCACTCCCGTTTTTCATCTCATCTTCAAGAGCTCCGCGGATGATGCATCTTGAACGATGAAATGAGTATAACAACAGGAATGACGCAATGTAAGTACGCACTTTTTTTTTACATACTATACTTTTCCGCATATGGTTACAAAAAAGATACTGTCTTTTGGGCAGTATCTCAGGGTAAAGACAAAGGGCTAAAATAAAGTTATTTTAGCCCTTTGTCTACAATCGGTAGTCTTTCTATTTATCATCTTTTAAGAAATTGCTGTCGAGATACTGTTTTCCCCAATCATACATCGCCTCTAAAATCGGCATTAAGCTTTCTCCTAATTCTGTGAGAGAATACTCAACCTTTGGCGGGACGACAGGATAAACCTCCCGGTGCACAATGTGATCTTCCTCTAATTCTCTTAGCTGATTGACAAGCATTCTTTGCGTAATCCCAGGCATTAACGACTTTAACTCACCAAAACGTTTTGTCCCTTCTCTGCCCAGATGCCATAAAATCAGCATTTTCCACTTACCGCCGATAATATTCAGCGTCAGCTCCTTTTCGCAGTTGAACACTTTATTTTCCATTCGTGATGACAACGACATACACTCCTTTAATAACAAACCACTTAGGTTTTATCATAACTGCAACAAAATGGATTGCCTAGCATATGGTCTTCGTTATTGATTTTGTTTTTTAACAAAAGCCATCACAGCCTCCGTCATTTTTTGTGCTTCTTTTGGCGCCCTGTCTGATCCAAACCATTTGTTCAAGTCACTGTGGCTCAGCGTATGCACCCGAAAAACAAACCGAGAGCCTTTGTCATGATTCAGTTTTTCAGCAAATCTGTACACCTCAGGATTTTCCCAGCCCGTGACCAAATAGACAGGTGGTAAATTCTTTTGATTCATATAAGTGACAGGTGATGCCTTTGTCCAGTTCTTCTCTTGTTTGCCAAAGACTTTTTTGTACGATGGGATGGCTTGTATAAATTGATTGAGGTTTAACGGTCCGTCTAAAATCACAATGGAATTAATTGTTTTTGGCGACAGCCCCACACGTTTTAAATAAGTCGAATCTGTAGCAACCAGCGCCGTCAAATGACCGCCCGCTGAGTGACCCATGACATTGATTTTTGATGAATCGATTTGATATTCATCCGCATGATCCTTCACCCATTTAATGGCGTTTGCCGTATCATCTGCCATCTGCTCATAGTTGGCATTAGGGTGAAGCCTGTAATTCATTGAAACAAACACATACCCTTGACCTGTAAAATAATCAGCCTTTGAAGCGACTCTATTCTTATCGCCGCCTGTCCAGCCGCCGCCATGGAGATAGATCATCACAGGATGCTTCTTCTTTTTGTCTTCATCTTTGCCCTTTGGCATGTACATATCGAGTGTTTGCTGTTTATTTTGTGTGTCTGCATAATGGATGTTTGTCGTCGGTTTAGGCTGGTTGAAACGGAACACAAAGAATGCGCATACCAATAAGCCAGCGATGACTACTGCAAATAAGAGCCATTTCAAGATTCGATTCAATGTCATTGCACCTTTCTATGTTGGGATGGGGGAGCATGAGTAGCAGATATATAGATAAACTAGCACGATTAAATTCGATACTAGATTCATATGGGATGTGCAAGAGCAAAACAATTGATCAAGTCGTCATATTCATTATACTCTTTAAAGTAGTGTAATTCATTGATTTGCTTTAGATGACTGATATCGAAATCAGGGATTTGCTTCTGGATTTTTTCATCTAAAAACCATGTCATTGTTTGTCCTCCAAGACGTTATTGTATAAGTGCAATGATTCGTTTTCTTGTTTTTTCATTGTATTGAACGTAGGAATGCAATAAAGGATACGATTCAAGGATATGGTAAAACGATTTGATTTGAGGGAATTGCTCTTCAAATGACTGACGTAACACGTTTAACTGTTTTTTCGGTATTCGTTTATGATCAACCACATAACTCAAACTGCCTGCAACAAGTGAAAAAAAATAAATAAAAATCATCTGAGGGCATACCAGTTTCTTCTTCAAAAGAGACGATATCATCTGGATAAGTGGAATCTAACAAGTATTGATAGCGCTGCTTCAAATCATTGATTAAGCCTTGTTTATCTTGGCTGAACTTCATGGACCTTTCCCCTTTCTCTCATTGTTTGTAAATTCTCATCTAGACTTTTATGTTAAATAGAAAATTTGCATTTGCATCAGATTCTTCAAGTATTTCATTGTTCAAGTGCCATATCCCATGAGGATGGTAGCTACATTAGATTCATCTTTCTAAACTACTAAACATTTCATTTACTCTCCTAACAAATCATGTCACGGAGTTTGTATATATTCTTCAAATGATATAAAGTCCGCTTTTTCTCGAAATTCGCTTAAGATTTTCTGATCTCCTGTAAAAATAACATCTGTCGAATCAAAAAAACCGATTTCAAACACAGCTTGAGGAATAATGGGTGTATAATTCACGTTCCAATATCGTTCATTACCTTCAATTTGAGGTATTGAACTGATATTCAAATGATCTACATGACGAGGCAATGCGGTCAAAACAGCGAAAATAAAAGAATAAGAATAGTCATGTAAGAATTTTTTGAAATGTTCACCCTTTAGAAATAAAAAATCCATGTAATCCGGAATCACTTCTGAATGGAATTGATTTTTTCGATCATGAAGCATTGTGAGTGTCACATCGCTTATGATCCAGTTATACTCTTCTACGTTTAAATTGATTTTCTTTATTAATTCATTTACTTCGAATAGATCTTTTTCTTTTGCTAAAACGATTCTCATTACTTGCTCCACCTCATCAAATTAAAACATTAACGAAACTAAAATATTCTACAGTATCAAAATCAGAACATGTAGATATATGTAAAATTTAATATTTAATTTTATAATTTCGAATCAGTTCCTTGTTGCTACTGAAGTTTCTTTTCCTAGTAATTTCCTGATTCATAAACTTTATATCCATAATCTTGCGTTGGCCTCAACTCATATACAATAGCCATCTGGATCATTAACCTCAATTGTTGTTTTTTAGATAATTTTTTGTAAAATATTAATGATTATCTTAGATGTCTGCATAGAGGTTGGATTAAACGAACCAAAAAACTGTACACACCTATAACCACCAAGCGATAGCGCTTGCAAACAAGAGTCATTTAATGATTCGTTTCAATGTCATTGAGCCTTTTTGCGATGTTCATCAACTTGTTGTTTATTTAACCGAAAAACAAAATGTGCCTTATAGTACATACTACAAAGCACATTTCCAATACCACTATCAAATCATTTAAATCTTTTCAAAATGAAAATTTATATTTCACATAATATATTTTTGCATTTAAAATAATTCTGTTTTAACAATCTAAAAAAAACTATTTTTACGATCTTTTAAAATTTTGGGTTTGTTTTTTTCAATTTCTAACAACAAACTTTCACCGTAAATAATAATTTGATGTTGAACGGGATCCCCCAGTACCCCCCATTCCAAATCCGCTTTAAAGAAAAAACGATAATCTCCATCAGGATAAGGTGGAATAAGCCATTCTCCGAAATCATCTAATTCCATCGGCAAATGTGGTGAAAAAGAATAACCTGAGTGTTGCCATTCCAAAGCGTATATTCGTTCATTAAAATTAGTGCATTTTTTAAAAAAAGTTAAAATATCACATTCGAATTCCTCTAGTTCATTTAAATTATACTTTGTATTTCGATCACTCATTTTAATATAAAACCTTTTGTATGGTTTTGGAGGTTTTATTTTTACTAATTTACTACCAGGATTCCATTTGATTTTTTTATGAACCATATTCCATAACTCTTCATTTTTTTTTTCGGTTAAGATATCCCAGTTCATTTCTTCACCTTATTCTTTTAAATGACTTATAATGATTTTTAGTATAATACATCTTCCCATTACTTCCATACACAATTCTCTCTTTACCTCTATTTATACCTTTAATCTTTGGTTTTACATCATATTCTCTATATGTTGTGTTTCCAGGTAGCTTCCAATATCTTTTTTTCTTAGGTTTGTTGCGATATGTGCTTCCACCTTTATATCCTTTCGGTGCTGCTCCTCCTTTAGAGGAAATATGTTTTGCTACTTTTTTAACATGCGCCGGTGCCTTATGCACTCTCTTAAGACGATACGCCTTATAAGCTATTTTTGCACCTTTAACCACAGCGCTTCCGACTAAACCTATTGCTGCAGCTTTAGCTACCCCCCGCCAGCCTTTACCTGATTTATAAGCTTTGTATCCATCATATACGGCAAATCCTGCATTCACAACATACCATACCCAATGGCCGTCTGGGTCCACATTCATGACTGGGTTGTTGTTGCCATAAGTATATCCGTTTTGATCTAGTGCATCTCCATCGCTTCCTGGATCTGGGTCAAGTGATAGGAATACACCGTTTCTCGGTTCATAGTAGCGGGCGATTAAATAGTAAAGTCCTGTTTCTTCATCGAAGCGGTAACCAGCATAGCGATATGGGTTTCCTTTTACTTCTTCATCTTCTTTTACTTTAGTTGGAACTCCCCATGTATCGTATTCGTACTCAGCAACGATTTTCCCTGCACTATTTGTGATGGCTATGACATCACCGTGTGCATTGTAGTGATAGAAATATTTTTTCCCGTTTTGTGTGAAGGCAAGGAGTTGTCCACTGTCACCGTATGTGTATGCTTTTGTGACTTCGTTGTCTCCATCTGTTTCGTATAAAACATTCAGACTATCACCGTCATAAAAATAATTGGTGACTTTTCCATTCACAGTTTTTTGAATTCTGTATCCACGCTCATCATATTTGTAAGTGACAAATGGCTTGTCTTCCCCTTTTTTCGTAATGGCTGTAATGTTATCTTCTGCATCCCATTCATAAGTGAACTGTCCGTCAGACGTTCTATTGCCATTTTTGTCATATGTCAATGTCTCATCATTCACCTTTGTCAGTTGGTTCATGATGTTGAATGAAGCGTTGATTGTTTTTTTAGTGCCATTTTTTTCTGTTGTGACTGTTTTTCTGTTCCCAAATCCATCATACGTGTACTCAATGACCGTTCCATCTGGATGAGTTTCTTTAATCAATTGATCTAATTTTCCATACTCATAACGAATCTTCCCGTTACTTCCTTGATCAATCGTTATTCTGTTTCCATTTTGATCATATTCGTAAGCTTCGTTTAAGATCGTTGTGCCTTGGTTTGTTCCAATATGCAAATCATTAATTAAATTGCGCTCATCATAAGCAAAACTAGCACCACTGCCGTTACCTGTTATAAAGGACTGAACATTTCCATTTTCATCATAATCAAACGAATACGTAGAACTCGAATCCTTCATCTGCGTCATTTGATCAAGCTTATTGTAACTGAATTGGTTCGTCCCTTTTTGATTTCCGTGTGTCCATTCAAAGGATTTCAGTTTATCTGAATCGGCTGGATACGTCCAAGTTTGGCTGCTGCCACGCTCTGCTAACTTTGTGATGCGGTTTTGTTGGTCGAACGTTCTGTTTTTGGTTGTGTTTTGTTCTTTGTTGACAACCGTTGTTTCGTTTCCGTTTTTATCATAGCTAAAGTTATATTTTTCTGTTCCATTGTATGACTTGGATTTCACTCGGTCTGTACCATCATACGTGAGAGACACTTCATGTCCATTTGCAGAAATGGTTTTGATTAAGTTGCTATTCGCATCATATTCACTTTTCAACACATTCCCTAATGGATCAATGGTTTTTGTCAATTTACCCATCAGATCGTATTCAAACTGATACGTCTGATCTGACTCTGCACGAATGGTTTTCGACTGTTCATTGCCCTCTTTATCGTAGGTTCTCACAATGGATGTCCCGTTAGATAAAGTGATTTTCTTTAGCTGATCAGCCTGGTCATATTCGAATGTTGTTTTTTCGCCTTTCGCATCGGTTTCAGAAAGTTTTTTGCCTGTTTCATCGAAGGCAGATTGAGATGAGTAACCAAGCTCATCCTCTTCTTTAACAGCATAGTTCCCTTTCTCGTCGTAAGTGGTTTTCGTTAACAGACTACCTTCTACTAGACGGATATCATCAAACCAAACCGTTCCAGTCGCGCTTTTTTGGAAAACAATCTGAACGTCGACTTTTTTCAATGGTTTTGTTTTTGGTATGACAACCGCCGCTCGGTTCCACTCTTGTGTACCTGTTGGGAATTTTGCATTAAACGTTCCTGTTGTGCCATCTGTATACGTAACGGACGCTTGAAGTGAGTAATCATTTTCATTTGAAGCTTTGACATTTTCAGCCTTAGACATCCCAGTCAAGGTGACATACACAGATTGATCATTCGCACTTTGTTCAATCGGTACAGATTGTTTATAGATGGCATTTGCTTGAGTTGAAGAAGTTCTTGTAATTTTTAACGAAACGTCATCGTTAAAGCCTTCTTCATTATCTAATGAACCACCTGTTCCGCTCCAGCTTATTGTTTTATCCGTAAAGGAATTATTTTTGACTGGATTGTAACTTGATGAAACTTCGCCTTTTTCCAGCTGAATCTCATCGAACCAGGCTTTTCCTTTTCCAGCCTTATCTCGATGATCCACTTCCATATAGATCACAGCTTTGCCTGCATGAGATGGCGTCGTAAACGAAACTTGGCGTTTTGTCCAATCGTTTTTGCCTGATAATGTGCTGTAGCCGTTGCTGATCCATTGAATTCGTTTATTGTTTGTATCTCTTAAATCAATGTTAAAAAATGCTCTTGCTTTCGTTAGTTCTGTCTTTATTTTCCCACTCAGTGTATACGTCGTATTTGGCTCTAGTATTACTTCTTGTGTAGCCGAAGAATAGCCAAGTTCTGTTCCTTCAGTTGTCGACTGTGAACTGACCTCTAATACTCGGCCCCCCGATAACGCACCACTTTTCCCAGCTATTTGCGCTAATTTCCCGTCATCCTTAGATGCTGTAAGCTTCCAGCCAGTTAGCGTATCTTCAAAACTGCCATTTTTCAAAATACTCGCGCCTGCAGCAAGTTCTTTACTTGTTTGTATCAAATTCCCGTAAGAATCATAAATACTTGCTGAAGACATATTTCCACTTTGATCTGTCTCAGATACAGCATCTAATCCATCGTAGGCGATATCTGTAATATCTCCTTCTGTATCTTTCACTTTAGTGACATCATTGTTTTTGTTATACTCGTAGGTTTCTGTCCCATAAGCATCTTTCGCCTGAATGACGTTGCCATTTTTGTCATACGAATAGCTTTCTGTAGCTTTTCCTTTCTCTACATCATTTGGGTCAATTTCTTCTACGATTTGGTTGCCTTCATATTTCGTTTTAGTGGTGATTTTAAGCCCTTCCGCATCATCTACAACTTGAATTGGATTGGCTGCTTCGTTATACGTATACTGTATTTTTCGACCATTTGGCTGTGTCAGCATGAGTGTCTTTTTAGACATATCATATGCGTACTCAAATGTTTCTTTTTTTGCATTGGTTGCCTTGACTAAACGATGATTTTCATATTGATATTCTGTAAAAACAGGCTGATCTTCTGTGCTGTTTTGAGAGAATTGTTTAATCAATTTGCCATCTTTATCGTATTCATATGAGATACTTGTTCCATCTGAATCTATGACTTTCGTTAGTAAACCTGCATCATACTCATATGAAAGCTTTTTCCCTTTTGGTCCTTGAACCGAAATGATATGACCATCTTCATCATAATCCATTGTTATTTTTCGGCCAGATGCATCTTCCATTGAAGTGAGCTGATTGTTTTCATTATATTTATATGTCGTTGTATTTTTATGTCCATCTACAACCTTGGTGATTTTCCCACCGTTTTTACTAAAGTGCGCAAAGGTTTGATCCTTCGTTTTTAACATGTATTCATCTTTTGATTCCGTTAATTCAAGGAAAATACCTGTTGGTGGTTGATACGTACCATCTGCTTTTTTTGTAAAAACATGAGTTGTGGCATCCTCATCAAGATAGATAGCACCTTCTTTTGTTGGGGTGATACTCGTTTCTACATCTGCGTACCATCCTTGACCAAACAGGTGGTCAGCTGCATCTAAACTGTTGTACGTTCGGCCAATTCCAAGCCCCGGTCCTCTTCCATCAATCGACATTTCTTCTTCACTGACAATCACATTCCCAGTTGCACCATTAAGCTGACCGTCTGGTATATCAATAATCGACCAGTAATCCTCTGTTCCAAGGAATTCGGCCCCTTCATGGAATGTCGGGTTAAAGGCTGGTGTCGGAATGGTTTCTCCATTTGCATCGTAGGCGGAAAGGGTAAAGGAGTAGTTCTTACGTCCTTTATAATTTGCATTCGCATTTTCATATACTGGTGATGGGTCTAGCGCTAATTCCCCGCCCTTCCCATCTGTATGAAGCACATATTTCCCACTTTTAATTTCATCAGGAGTTGGCCAAATATTCTTGTTTTGTGTTGTCCAATGATCGACATCACCCACATCAAATGATTGATATGCCTTACCATTATAGATGTTAATTTTATACCCTTTTGCATTTTTCACTTTGTCCCAATGTAAATTGATATAACCTGTTTGGCTTTCTTTTGTATTGGTATAAGCATATCCAGATAAAGCTTTTGGTCTAGATAGATCAGGTAAAGTTGGTCCGGCTGGCGGTGAAGCAATAGCTTCTCCATCTTTATTGTAGGCAATCACTCTGAAGGAATAATGTTTTTGAGCCGCATCTCCTCCAGCATTTTTATAAGTCGCACCAGGATGAATTGGAAGCTCCGCCCCTTTACCATCTTGGAGGTGCAATGCATATTTACCTGCTTTGATCTCAGCAGCTGTCGGCCATACTTTTTTCCCTTTAGTTGACCATGATGTTTGATTCCCAAGATCCAATGTCTCATAGCTTTTCCCATTAAACATTTGTATTTTATAACCAGTTGCACCGGAAACTGAAGTCCAAGAAAGATCAAAGTAACCTGTTGCGTTATTATTATTGAAACCTTTTGTACTAGGTGCTTTCGCTCTAGCAACATTCGGCACGACAGGCTTTACCTTTGCTGACATTGCGCCTTCACCTTGGTCAAAAATCGCACTTACAGCTACCCAATAATTTTTACTTGTCGCATACTTACCGCCTGAGTTTTTGTAAACTGGAGAAGGATCAACTGCTAATTCAGTGCCACCTTTTCCGTCTAAATGAAGTTTATATTTTTTTGCTGCTATCTCGCTCGCTGTTGGCCATATATTCTTTCCTTTTGTACTCCATGATGCCACATTTCCAACTGAAATGGCTTCATATTCTTTTCCGTTGTATAGCCACACTTTGTAACCTTTTGCGCCAGCTACCTTTTTCCAACTTAAATTGAAGTAGCCTGTCCCATTTCCATTACTAAAACCTTTTACAGTTGGTGCATTTGCCTGTGGAATGGTATACGTTACTTCAATGACTGGTTTATTAGTAGAGTTTGTTGATGAGATTATTTTTTTCCAATGGTCTTGTCCATTTCCATTTGCATGTAATTTAAAGCCATAGTTAGCTGTTCCACTATTCCAAGCTTTGATGGTTGATGTCACATCATAGCTCGCCCATTGTCCTTTATAAACATTGGCTTTACCGATGTTTTTAGAACTTGGTTTATTGTTCCATGTTAGCTTTGTATGATCATAGTTGGCATTCACTGTATCCAGCCAAAGACCAGTTGCTTTCGTCCCGTAATATGAATGAGCAACATACGTTTTGAGCGTCGCTTTTGTTACATTCATATTTTGAATCGGTTTGAATGAATTAAACTTCATGAAGGCGTAGTTTGTACCAGTTGTTTTATCATAATAACCGGTTTTCAGTACATAACTTTTCAGATTAGCATCCCATTTTTGCGTAGAGGATGAATAGTTTGTTGTTGGGTATTTACTCATGATGAATGTGTCTGCTGACACAGATAAAGAAGTCGATGGATCGATAGACACAGGATAAACTCGTTCAGGATCCTTAAGCCATTTCTCATCAGCAGTCACACGAAGTAAATAGCCATCGTCTTCTTTTTCTAGTTTAAAGCTCACATCTTCTGAGCGAGCCACTTCACCTGACTTTTCATCTAAATTAGAATCCGTCATAAACGGTTTTGGTACTTGAAAAATGGTCCGTTTTTTCTGATCATAAAATGTAATAGAACCATCTTCCTCAATTTCCCCAGTTAGATCTGTTTTTATTTTAAATGTAAAAGAATTGTAGCCATCATATCGGTTGAGTACAATATCTTCTTTGATGTTTTCATTAAATGTAAATGATCGTAAATCTATATTTGGAAATACCTCTTCATATGTAAGCTCATTGGTGTTCTCTTTAAATTGTGCTGAGGTATCCTTGGAATTGATTTCTGATTTGTTTTTACCTGAAGCTTTTAAAATTGAAAATTCAATTTGATGCTTCTTGTGTTCAAATGTAGCATATAGTCCTTGCTTCATTTGCTTTTGAAAAGTTGATTCTAATCTTGCATTTTCTGTCTCTATTTCTTTTTTCGAGATCTCCTTTAATTCAGGAGAGATGTCCTCCCACTCAGCGTCTGGGGCATCTTTTATATGAATAGGATCAGGATATACCTCTTGCGTAAATACACCCTCTCCTTCATAAAAAAGCTTGCTGTTTTCTGTTCTTTCTGAAAGAACTTCTCCGTCTTTTCCAATTTCGTCTTCGTCAATCCCTGCCATTTCAAGGGCTTTTGAATCATCTAATTTTTCTAAGAGGTTATGACTTGATTTTGTATTTTCGTCATGTTCTTCTGCAAAAATATCAGAAGGAAACATTGATAAAAGCATCACAAAGGCTAATAGTGCTGCGATATTCCTTTTCCATTTTACTTTTCTTTTTAGATTCATATTAATCTCCTTATCATATATTTGTAACATTTGTAACATTACGCCATATATAATAATATATTTGAAATGAAACTTCAATATATTTCTATAAATATATCATCCTTTCAAACTAACCCATATATCATCAACTTATCAATATATCTCCTTTTTCATATAAAAAAGCACCCTACACGGATGCTTCAATCAAATGATATTTTTTCAAAATACGATAGGTGATTTCTTTTGCTTCTAGTCCTGTGCCTTCGATATTTGTGGCGAAGATGTAGGTTTTGTTTTTATGTTTGATGAAGCCTACGTACCAGCCGATGCCTGAGCCGGAGCCTGTTTTTCCGTATAGGGTGGCATGTTTCTCTTCTTCTTGTATCATCATTCGTTTGACTGTTCTCATGTTCTTTAGGTCAAATGGAAGAGTCTCTTCATATAGCTGTTTGAGAAAACGAACTTGTTCGAGAGGAGAAATTCGCAAGGTACTGCTTAACCAAAAATGTCTGCTTTATGGGTTGCAGATTCGTATGGGATGTGTAGATGAATACAGTTGATCAAGTCGTAATGTTCATTATACTCTTTAAAGTAGTGAAATTCATTGATTTGCTTTAGATGGTTGATATTGAAATCAGGGATTTGTTTCTGGACTTTTTCATCTAAAAACCATGTCATCGTTTGTCCTCCAAGAGGTTATTGTATAAGTGCAATGATTTGTTTTCTTGTTTCTTCATGGTATTGAACATAGGAATGCAATAAAGGATATGACTCAAGGATCTGTTGATACGATTTGATTTGGGGATATTGCTCTTCAAATGACTGACGCAGCACGTTTAACTGTTTTTTCGGTATTCGTTTATGATCGACCACATAACTTAAGCTGCCTGCAACAAGTGAAAAAAACATATAAAAATCATCTGAGTACATACCAGTTTCTTCTTCAAAAAAGATGATTTCATCTGGATAAGCAGAATCTAATAAGTATTGATAACGTTGTTTTACATCATCGAATAAATCTTGTTTATCACGGCTGATTTTCATGGATTTCCCCATTCTCTCATTGTTTTTAATTCTTATTTAGGAGCTAATGAGATCTTCCTATACACTGCAAATAAATTCTTGTGAATCAAAACATACGTTTTTCGATTCTATTGCGAGTAACATCCCATTGATGTTAAATAGAAAATTTGCATTTGAATCAAATTCTTCAAGAAGTACATTTTTAAGGTTCCCTATCCCTTGAGGATGGTAGCTGCATTCGAAAATTTGCCAATTCATCTCTTCTTGTATCAATTCTTCAAATCTATCATTACCTTCACCCCCATTATAATAAAAACTCGCCACATTCATAAATCGCAATTCATGTTGAGTAACTTTATTTAATTCTGATACTTTTACGCTCAGTATTAATTCTTTATGAAACAAATCAAATGTGACTCCAAGTACATTACAACCACCATCTAGATAATCGATCCATTTTTGTACACTATTAAACATCTCATTCACTCTCCTATTTTTTCAGGATGAACTCTATTCTTATCATGTCACAGAGTTTGTAAATATTCTTCAAATGAAATAAAGTCCGCTTTTTTTCGAAATTCGCTTAAGATATTTTGATCTCCCGTAAAAATAACATCTGTCGAATCAAAAAAACCGATTTCAAACACGGCTTGAGGGATAACGGGTGTATAATTCACATTCCAATATCGTTCATTATCTTCAATTTGAGGTATTGAACTGATATTCAAATGATCTACATGACGAGGCAATGCGGTCAAAACAGCGAAAATAAAAGAATAAGAATAGTCATGTAAGAATTTTTTAAAATGTTCACCCTTCAGAAATAAAAAATCCGTATAATCCGGCATGACTTCTGAATGAAATTGATTATTCCAATCATGAAGCATTGTGAGTGTCACATCGCTTATGACCCAGTTATACTCTTCTACGTTTAAATTGATTTTCTTTATTAATTCATTTACTTCGAATAAATCTTTTTCTTTTGCTAATACGATTCTCATTACTTGCTCCACCTCATCAATTTAAAACATCAGACGAAACTAAAAATATTCTACAGTATCAAAATCAGACCATAATTTCCAGTCAGTGTTCGTGTTTACATTGACAATGAATGTTGGATCTTGATAGATCAAACTCTTAGCAATCGATTGAAAAAAAGAAGATTGACTAGGTAGTTGACCATCCGTTTCTGGATGAAACCATGATTCAGTTGTATAAAGCGGTTTATCATATACATGCTGAACGATGTCAAATTGTTCTTGATCTGTCATCCATAATCTATCCAGTAAATCTCGGTGTTTAGCTATTTCTCTTAACAAAGTAATCCATTCATTTTCTTCTGTTACATTAGCTTGGCATGACTCTGGTATTTGAATATTAAAATAGTCTCCATTTAATTTAATTCGTAAAGGATGCTTTGTGAACCCAGGTTCTATCTCACCTTCATCTATTATTTCATGATGATGATCCACGAAATCAAAAAGCTCATCCAATAAAAAATTGATTGATCCATTCTTCAACTCATGACCAATAGCAAAAAAATCAATAGCCGGTCCTACCTTCGATAAACCGAATAATTGAATCGTGATCAGCCAATTTTCCTCTCTAATAAATAGAGCAAGCTTCCCTTTGGCAAAATCAAAGTTCCCATTATCTAATAGAGGAAACTCTTTATTTAGGAAAGACTCATCTAGTATAGATAACACATTGTCTATTTGATTCATGTCTTCCTCCTTATGAAGTTATTTCATTCTACGTTTGTATAATTCCGAATCAGTTCTTTTCTAAAATCATCAGGAAGTTTTTGATTCGGAAATACAACTGAAATCCAACCTAATACAATCTCATCTAAAGTTCTCCACGTTTTTAACAATTGTTTATTCATTTGTTCTAATTGATGAACTGCTAGTACTCCTATCTCATAACTTCTTTCGCCATAAATGATCCATTTCGCAGAAGGGGAAAACCATATCACACGTGAAGCAATATCCATTATGCTATCATTTACACTCTCTATCGGATAATCCGTTAAGAGATCGAGGTAATCACTTGGTGTGAGGTTTAACGGGATTTTCACCCAAGGATAATAACCAAAATCATGATAATAATCATCCATACTCTTCTGCTCATCTAATACAGCCATGAGTATATAGTCATCATGATGATTCAAAGCTAAACCTTTTAACATTTCCCAGCTATCATCTGATAACAACCAATGGAATTCTTCGAATAAATAATGAGGGGGGTTCGTTTGCAACACTTGATAAGGGAATGTTTTTCTCCTGTGAACGAGCGAATGAACAAACGATAAAACATGTTCAAATTCTTTTGGATCGGATATAAACAAATGTTTCACTTTACGCTCCTTTCATATCTTCGGGTAAGTCTATCATCAGTCATTGATACTCCATTTCAACGCTTGTAACATGACGCATAATAGAAAGCATTTGAGTGTAATAGTCATTGAATGTTTTTTGATCCTTCAATAATCCTTCAAACCAATTTGCTAAAACAGGGTGATCCATTGGTTTCCACCCTTCTTTTAATAACCTATTTTTCACAGAATCTTTTGTTGATACCATTCCTATGATACAAATTTCCATATCTCTATCTGCCCAAATCGCCCACTGCAAAGAATGCGATAACCAGACCACTATGTACGAATTCGTTATGATATCATCTGCTATAGACTCTTTTGGATGCGCCCATAGTGCATTTACATAATCCTCACTTGAAATGTTTACATTCGCTTTCAGCCAATTATAATAACCAAATTCCTTCAAATAATATTTGGTTGGATCTGGTTGAAGGACTGCAGTCAAAAATTCTCTATCTTGTGTAACAGTTGATAACTCTTTTATGGTTGGTAAAATATCATCACTCAATGCCCAATCAAACTCTTGAAACAAAAAACAATCAAATGTCTTACGGAAGACTTGTTGTGGCAGCTCTTTATTTGTGTCAAACACATGATCTACTAAATTCTGATACAATTCGAATTCTTTTTCTGAACGAATAAATAAGTCTTCAAGCCGTTTCAAATAACTACCTCCACTCTTGTTGAACTAGTAGTTTTTTAATTCTTCCTCTATATCTTTTTTTAATGTATGAATTTCAATTGAAACCGAATCATTTCGATTATAGAAAATCGACGGATTGATTCCATCTGCTATCATTCCGGGTAGCCACTCTTCTATCAAATCATCTAAATCAATCATTCCTGGCACTGATTTTTCCCATTGGTCGATCGCACAATAAGCTGCATGATCCTCTGTCGGCCAAAAATGAAGCTGTGGTACACCATATTCATCCTCTGACATCACCCATCCCTTCTCGTTTCTTAATGACCATACTTCTTCAAAATCAACAATCTTTTTAATGAAGTAGTCATAACGCTTTTTCGCAGGTAATTGGACGGTGGTTTCTAATTCTTTCGGATGCATGGACATCGCGTCACTCCTTATCTATTGATCTACTGTAACGGCTTGATTTTAGACATTACTTATTGAAGACGACGACTCCATATGGATTGTAAAACAAATCATCTTCGGGATAAAAATCGTATTCAATAAGATCTAACTTTATCTGCTGACCTTCATCATAGATAACCTTTTCTTTTAAAGCTTCTCTTTTTTCTTGAATAGATTTGTTTATCCAGTTTAAAAAGTACCGCTCTATTTCATCAGCATGAAACCCTTCAAACATCATTTCCGGCTCTCCAAATTGTTGAAAACCACTTGTCACATATATAACATCACTTTCTTGAACAATAGAAGTCATATATTGATAAGGATTGAACTCTTCTATTAAACTTTGCCATGTCTTCTTCATAAAAGAACGACCTGATGATTCAACTTTTATCGCCATGCCATCAATCTTTAGTAAATCCGTAGTAACTTGCACAAGCGCGTTTATTTCTTCTAAGGATTCAGTCATCCCAATGATATACAAGCATGTTTGATGCGTATCTATTTGTTTAAGTTCTTCTGAATTGAATTGTTCATTTGGAAGGAAAGTCTCGCTTAATTGATCAATATGATCCACTACTTCAAGTTCGTAATCAGTTCCAGTTCGTTTATGTATGATTCGATGATTAACATATATATAATCATTCAATTCTTCGAGTTCTTTTAAATGATGTGACCAAAATCCTGGAATTGCGATAACTGTTTCAGGCATAAAATTTACTCCTTTTATTTAAATTAAGGCAAAGCCATAAGAATATAACAAGATGATCTATAGGAACTATTTGTATTTTTCTAACCAGTCATTCAAATCATCTACAGAATGTAAGTAAGAATTAGGTGAATCTTTCAAATTAATTCCACTCAAAAGAACCAACATATCCCAAACTTGATCATCGTCTATTTCTGGATCGTCTGCAGAAACGTAAACTTCAACCCAATCAGAAATTTGTTCTCTGGTCATCGTCCCCTCTAAGACTTTTCGTATTTTATTTAAACAGTCTAGCATTTTGGGTTCGTCCATTAATTACATCCTTTATATGTAATTTTTCCAAAATTCACTTCACGCTGTAAGCTGCCTATATTTCATATTTGATAATATCCTCCATTGACATACCTTTAAAATATAAAGAAAGAATGCTTATAATAGTGTATTCACCAAGTATACCAATCGGGTTAAATATCATTTTAGCCGTTTTTGGGTCAGCAACCTCTAAGTCCATAACAGGTGCAATGGAACCTTCTTTTCCCTCGCTTACGTAATAATTTTCATCTCTATATGTCACGAATTTCAGATTTTGAAGATCATCTTCTTTTATAAAATCTTGATTTATTTTTGTGATGACTTTCCATAAACCATTTAAAAAGCCTGTCAGGCCTGTATTTGCAACAAATAGCCCCTTCTCTTTTTTTATCAATTGTTTTAACTCACTTTTTTCTATTCTGTCATCAACAAATAAATCATAGTATTGGATTAAAATATCATCATATTGATTTTTCCCCTCACCCGAAATGATCAAAGCATAGCTCAATTTTCCAACTTCTTCTAACGGGAGTTCAATAATAGCTCCCGGTTCTACTTTACTTAAAGTTTTTGCTTTTTTAGTTGCTATTTTAATGTCCGTTACTTCTTTCTCATTTAAATCATCAAAATAGTGACTGCCTCCGTTATTTAAGACCGTCATGATTGTCAAAAGCATCTCATCAATCGTTGGCTTTCTTTCCAAATGTTCCTCAGTCATTTCATAAAATTGTTCAATCGCTTCTTCAAAAATATCTAATCCGTCATCACCGATGATGATGTTCTTTTTCTTATGTTCTTCTTCCCAAAAACCCATAGAAAAACATCCCCCTTTTTGCGTTCTAGATTTTCACAAGTGTTATGTTATTCTCATTTGGCTTTATCACGATAATCGTATACTTGTATAAACAGTTTTATGTGTACGTTTGAATAGTGCCGCTTCATGATCCGTTAGCCATTTGAGCTCTCGCATGTGGTATGAAACTTCTTCTAAATAAGTATCGGTTTCAGCAATTAATTTTTTATCTAAAATATTTCTTTTATTGTCTTCAACTACAAGATAAAGAGTAAACTGCTTTAAATCTAATTTGATAAGTGGGTAAGCTTTCTTTTTTTTATCGGGACTTAGTTTTGTTTTCCCTTTAATCTCCGCTTTATATTCCTTCTCTTTCATTTTCTTAAATGTCGCTTTGACTAACTGACTGTCCCAATTTTTCAGTTCACACAGATAGAGCATCGCTTTTTCCAAAGTATCTGCTAAGATCTTTTTCTTATTTGTTGCATTTCCAAATTCACTGTAACAAAAAGGTACTTCTAGCTCATACGTATTTTTTAAAAATAACATGTTAGGTTCTTCTTTTGAGGTACTAATTAATTTGTAGTCTTTAAAAGAGCCACAAATCAAAACAATGGCCTCACAATCTTTCGTTTGTAATCTCTTTTCTAATTCGTATAAAAACATTTCAGTCATACAAAGGGATTGGCTAGCTAAAATTCCATGATCATCATCTGACATTAATTGTATATTTTTCAAATGCACTCTTTATAAGCCTCCTAATAAGATTTTATTCATCATGGCTTTGAATGGTTTGCTCATTCTTTTTCCTTTACTTGCTTTCTTTACTGCAAATGCTCTACCTTATCTTGTTCCTATCTTAGCACCATTTCTCTCCCTTTTAGACCGGTTAAAAAAATCCTAACTGCTTAGGGTTTGAAGAATTTCTGTTGCTTCTTTATACAATTCATCAATTAATGGTATAATCATTCCCCGCAAATCTGATTCATTTTCAAAATCTATTAAATATCCTTTTTTGCTCACGAGATTATTCGATACACAAATCCAAATATCGAGATGGTCTATACAGTAACCTTGATCACCTTCTTCACCATCATGAAACTCTTCGCCATTTAGATAATCTACTGAAAAATATATGGATGAATGATATCCTGCTGTAAAACAATCTGAGACTTGAATTTCTCTCCCTCTAGATTTTTTTCCATATACGAATCGTCCAAATTCAGCATTGATCGTTAAATCTAAATCTTTAAATTTTGCTTGTTTTTCTTTTACTAGATTCAGTGCGATATTTGTTATTTCTTTTTCAATATCTGCGATAGATTCTTTGGTCATCGTGTTTAATTTAACTTTCTTCAACTTTTCCTCCAGTATAAAACCCTTCCTATTCTTAGAGAGGGTTATTTAAACTAATACTAAAAGTAATTCATGACATTATTACTACTACATTAGTTTACTTTTATACAGCTTATTTTCTACAAAGATATAAAGATATCCTTCAACTACTTTGTAAGTAGGATCACACTGTGAGGGATCAATTCCATCTAAAAATAATTTCATTATAAACGTTTTATCGTCAACTATTTTAAAAGCATACTGTTTATGTTCCATATTATTAAATAACAAGATTTGACTCTCAGAAACATATAGTTGGTCACAGTACCTGTATTCTTTTCTATCTAGGTGGTACATTTTCTTTTTTTGACATGACTGATTATCAGGGTTTAAATCATAAGAAAAAGTTGAAATAACAATTGTTTGCTCTTCTTCATAGCTAGTGTATAGTTCTGAACCTAGAGTTTGTATTGAAGAGCATTCATACATTATCCCTTTAAACTCTTCCTCAAATAACACTTCTCCTATAATTAAGTTCATACAGTAAATTCCTTTACCCTTAGGGTTTAATTCATCAAATATCCCCTCTTCTGAGATACCAATCCATAATAATCCGTTTTCATCCAGATGAAATGTATTAACACTTAGTAAAAAAGAACATATTTCTACCATATTATTTTGTTTTAAATCTAAAAAATTTATTTTACATATATCATCTTGTTCAAACACAATGACAATGGTATCGTTTATTTCTTGTATTAAATAAATATAGCTATCAGAATCAAGTTCATTTAATGATTTATTCATTATAATACTATGATCCTTGACTACTTGAAGTATTAGTTGATCATCAATAAGAAATACCATATATATTTTCTCATCTCTTCCAACATTAAAATAAATTAGATCTTCTTTTGGACAATCAATTACTTTCTCTGTAGTTATTTCACTTATCAATCATCTCAACTCCTAATATGAAAATCTTGTTCTTAGAGTACCATCTTTTTGGACTACCACTCTAACTCTCTTTGTTTTTTCCTTTCCCATTGACATCAACATGTTTTTTATAGGTTTTCTCATAAACTGTTGATCTTGGTTTATTCCCAGCTCCAGGCTTTCCAGTCCTCGAGGTTAGTTGCACAGTACTAATACTTCACACTTTTAAGACACTAAGAACTTTATAATCTTCACAATAGAATTTAAAGGTCTCTTCTTCGAAATCTTCAACTAAATAGTTTAATCTTTCCCAACCTTTGTTAAGTTTTGATATGTTAAAACTTAATATCGACTCTTCATGAAAGTCTAAATCTTTTATTTCAATAGATATAACATTTATAAACTTAAGATGTATTTCAAAATTTTCTTTTGAGTTTTTATACGGTATGTTTAATTCGATTGACTTTATTCTTTCATAGGCTTCATTATAATCTTTGTAATAACGAAATTCGTTTAATTGCATTAAATGGATTACATTAAAATCTCTTATATATTTTTGAATTTTACTATCTAAATACCAATCCATTTCATTCACCTCCAAAAATGATATGTTTTTTCCTTACCTCTATGCCCATAGTAACTTTTATAATTCATAAAGATGTGGTTTTGAATGGTCTTTTGGCATTCCATGATCAGAGTGATCGACTCGATATTTCTTACGGCCGAACTTATCATTTATTACAGTTGATTTCTCCTTTATACCATTCTTAATACCCAATTCTCTTCGCAATCAGTAGTTTTCTTGTTTAAGTATGAATATCGTTTGTTTACATCCAAATGTATTGTTGATTCAAATACTATCTTATTACAGAATGGCTAAAAATCAGTTTTCCCTTATACACAAATCCATATATCGAGATACGGATTTTAAAAACAAATCATCTTCTGGATATAAAAAATCGTATTCAATAATATCTAACTTTATCTGCTGACCTTCATCTTAGATAACCTTTTCTTTTACAGCTTCTCTTTTTTCTTGAGTTGAACTCTTCCATTAAACTTTGACTCTTCTTCATAACAGATTGACCAGATGATTCAACTTCAATTTCAGTAATTCCGTAGTGAATTGTACAGGAGCCTTTACTTCTTCTAAAATTCAGTGTACCTAGAAATTAGGTGAATCCTTCAAATCAATCCCACTCAAAAGAACCAATATATCCTAAAATCGATCATCGTCTACTGAAACGTAAATTTCAGTCCAATCAGATTTCTCCTCCATATTAAAATCTGAAGAACCTTCATTTTTATTTAAAGGAAATTATTTTTTTTAGAGATTTTTCTAATAAATCAATTGGTATATGGTCATGACTAATATAGTGAAATATTGCAATACCATTTTCCAATGAGAGAATTGTCCATGCCATTTCTTCAGGTGAAAGAGTAGATGTAAGGTTCTCTTTTTCTATTAAATTCTCAATGGATTGAGAGATTTGTTTTACCGATTGTAGGATCATATTTGACCACTGACACCTTACTTCCTCATTTCTCATTGAATACAAAAGAAATTCCATATTAAGCAGGCTCCACGTCCGATTTTCTTCACAATTTTGAATAGACATTTGATTCATTTTTTCTGGAAAGTGTAAAAGAGAAGGCTGTTCTGCTAATAAAGCATTGATTTTTTTAACATGTAATTGCATTTGTTGTTCCAATAGAGCCAGAAATATCTCTTCCTTTGAATGGAAATGCGCATAAAAGGCCCCTTTGCTAAATCCTGCATATTCTGCCAATTTATCAATGGAGACCCCATGAAAACCATACTTGGCGAAATTCTCAACTGCAGAATTTATGAGTAATTTCCGTGTTTCATCTTTCCTTTCATTTTGCGTTTTTCTTTGTCTAATCATTCCTTTACCTCCTTATCTTGACAATCATACCATATAGAATTAATATACCAATTAGTATATAAATTCTATATGGTATATATCTTGATGTACAGCATAAACAATTAATCGCTATGGAAAAGGAGCAAAACAATGCGAAAGATGGGGAAAAAAATTCACAAAACGAAAAGGGACATAATCGCTCAAACAGTTAAATCAGGGATTATTACATCAAATTTAATCCCAATGTGTGCTGGCTTAACCTTGGCATTATACACTTATCAAATTGACATCCTTCATAAATCTATTGAGATACTATTTGCATTTGCAGGTTCAATTTTATTAATTGGTGCTGCTGGAGCTTTAAACAATTTGTATGATAGGGACATAGATTCCGTGATGAATAGAACAAAAAACAGACCTACTGTAACAGGAGAAGTCAATCTTAAAAAAGTTCTATGGCTTAGTATCTTAATGTCTATTTTAGGATTGATTTTTTTAGCATTTACAACCTATCTAGCAGCTATTATAGGATTGATTGGTTTACTTTTTTATATTTTCCCTTATACAATGTGGAGTAAAAGAAAAACCGTTTACAACACAGAAATTGGTAGCATTTCTGGGGCAATGCCGCCTCTCATTGGTTGGACGGCTATTTCACCAGACATCTCACACCCAGCTATTCTGGGGTTATTTTTCATTACAATTATTTGGCAGATGCCGCATTTTTACTCAATAGCTATTAGAAAGCAAAATGAATACAAGGCAGCAAACATTCCCATGCTACCTGTTGTAAAAGGAATGAAAAGAACATACTTGCAAACCAATCTTTATATCTTAGCAATAACCTTAAGCAGTTTTCTTTTCCGTTCTTTAAGCATAGGGCTTGTGCTTATGTCTTTTTTTCTAGGTTTTATATGGATTTGTTTAAGTATTTTAGGTTACAAACGAATGAATTCAGAGAAGTGGGCATCATTTATGTTTGTCTATTCACTAATTTATATGACAACTCTTTATTCAACGGTCATTATCTATACTCTTATTCGTCAAATTTTTTGATTTATTCAAACCTTAGTTGTGTAGATAACCATAAAAAGCATCCTAAACGGATGCTTCAATCAAATGATATTTCTCCAAAATACGATAGGTGATTTCTTTTGCTTCTAGTCCGGTGCCTTCGATATTTGTGGCGAAGATGTAGGTTTTGTTTTCATGTTTGATGAAGCCTACGTACCAGCCGATGCCTGAGCCGGAGCCTGTTTTTCCGTATAGGGTGGCATGTTTCTCTTCTTTTTGGATCATCATTCGTTTGACCGTTCTCATGACAGATAGGTCAAATGGGAGACTTTCTTCATATAGCTGTTTGAGGAAATGGACTTGTTCTATTGGAGAAATGCGCAACGAACTGCTTAACCAAAATTGATCGATTCCGCCAGATATGTCTTCATTCCCATAGTGAATGGCTTTCACCCAATGGCTCATGCGTTCTTCCCCGATGTCACGCGCCATGGCTTGATAGTACCAGACGACTGAATCTCTCATGCCAGAGCCCAGTGTATGATCCTTATTCCAGTTATCAATTTCTCTTTTTACTCCGTCCCAATATTTGATGTCATATTCATCTCTCACCACGCCGGTTTGGAGGCCGATGAGGGCATTTGCCACTTTAAATGTTGATTGTGGGGCAAAGCGCTGATTCGCTCTTTTTTTGTTATACACCCATGGAGATTTTTCTTTTACTTCTTGTATCACAAATGTGCCTTCCCTGTCTTTCAAGAATTCATCTACTGACCATGCTGGTGATGTTCCCTCACTTGATGACGGCTGACCGATACAAAGTGCCATCAGCATAATGGAAGAAACCAACCATTTCATATGCTTTTTCTTCAAAAAAATCGCTCCTTTTCCCATGATTTGTATCGATTGTAGCATGCCTGAGCGATGAGACATAAGGTACGCTTGTCCTCTTTTCTGCCAAATAAAAAAAGCCGGTTTCATCCGGCTTTCTGATCATATTAGCTTTCTTTTTTCTCTTCAATGGCCTGCTTCGCGATTTTTGAAATCGTCATATCATCCATTGGCGGGTTATGGAGCCCAGCACGAATATCTCGATAGTAACGCTGCAGCGGACAGCCAAGACTCAAACTTTTTGCACCGACTAAACGCATGGCTTTATCAACCACCTGCAGACTATGATTGACGACTGTATGCTTCACTGCACCGAATTCATTGATTAACAGCTCTCTTTTCTCAGGCTGCTCATACAATGTTGTCGTTGAATAGATGACGTGGCGTGCTTGCTTTAGTAGTAAATCAATTTCGCCAATCAGTGTTTGGACATTTGGCAGGTCACTAATCGTTCCGCTAATACTGTTCGGTGAATGGGTAATGGCATATTGAACAGCATAATCTCTTGCGGCTTGCGCAATCCCTAAATAGCAGGAAGGAATATGTGCGATCCAAGGGTTTAATGTACCGCCTCGAGGTCCTTTTTGCACTTCAACAAGCATGTCATCTGGGACTTCCACTTGGTCTAGGATTAAATCATGGCTTTCTGTTCCTCTCATGCCGACAACATCCCATGTTTCTTCTATAGAAACACCTTTCGTATCACGGTGAATTAAGAAGAATCCCATCGCTTCTTTTTCTTCAATCCATACGCCGACTAAAAAGTATGTGAGAGCTGGTGACATCGTTGTGAAAATTTTACGTCCATTGATCACCCAGCGATCACCTGATTTAATTGCTGTTGTTCCAGGCTTGCCGCCTCTTGTTGGGCTGCCGGTCTGCGCCTCACTCACAGCGCGGTTGACAAGGGCGCCCTTCTTCACTTCTTCCGCAAAGAATTGCAGCTGTTTCTCATTCCATAGTTTCTTTTCATAAATTTCACCTACAACTCCTTGGTGCCAGCCGATCGATAAGGCAGTTGCTCCGTCCATGCTCCCAAGCGTTTCTTGAAATAGAACCATATCTGTTACAGATTGACCTCCGCCTCCATATTCAGTGGGAAGAGACAGGGTTGTATATCCCATGTTTACTAATGATTCGATATTCTTTTTAGGAAAATAAGCGCCTTCATCATGTTTTTTTGCGTTTTGTTCGATCGTTTCACGAAGAGATTCCAGCTGATTGAGCCATGTTTTTTGAAAATCGGTATCGACAAATAATGCTTTAGACAAAATGTATCCAACTCCTCTGTTTCTCACAATCTATGATATCTCATTTTTCCAATTGGAATGAATAAAACACACTTTACTTATAGGATTTAATGTGTTAAATTTTATCAATATTAAGTACATCTGTCAAAGGAACGTGATGCTTTTATGATCTCAGCTACTAATCTACATAAATCTTATGGGCAGACCCATGTGTTAAAAGGCATTGATTTTTCCGTACAAGAAGGTGAAGTGGTCGCAATTATTGGACCGAGCGGATCAGGAAAAACAACACTTCTCCGCAGTTTAAACAGCCTCGACATTCCAGACAAAGGAAAGCTGACTGTTGGAGAAGCCACGATTCAATTTGAACGATATCATAAAAAAGATCTTTTAAAACTAAGGCAGCAATCTTCCATGGTATTTCAGCATTATCACTTGTTTCAAAATAAACGGGCACTTGAAAATATTACAGAGGGATTGATTGTGTCTCAAAACATGTCTAAGAAAGAAGCAGAAAAGGTTGGAGAGCAATTTTTAACGCGGATTGGACTGCTTCATAAAAAGGATGCATTTCCGAGTGAACTATCTGGCGGGCAGCAGCAGCGGATTGGAATTGCCCGCGCTCTTGCGATGAATCCTGCGGTGCTTCTGTTTGATGAACCAACGTCCGCACTGGACCCAGAGATGGTTGGAGAAATCCTTGAAATGATCAAGGATATTGCAAGCCAAGGGATGACGATGGTCATTGTGACGCATGAAATTTCCTTTGCAAAGGACGTAGCGGATACGGTGATCTTTATGGCAGATGGGGAAATTGTTGAAAAAGGCTCACCAGAAGATGTTCTGATGAAGCCTCAGCATGAACGAACGAAACAATTTTTATCCAGAATTCATCGCGGAATGTGGCAAGGATCGGAGGAAGACATATGAAGCAAAAGACAGCATTCATGACATCTGGTGTCCTTCTGTTTCTCCTCTCTTTGATTGGCTGCAGCAGTGTAAAAACAACAACAGATGATGGGAAACAAATTGTGAAAGTCGCACTGAGTGCAGAGGTCAATCCACCCTTTTTAGCGACAAATGACCGAAACGAACCGATTGGCTATAACATTGATTATTTAAATGAAGTGGAAAAAAGACTTCCGCACATCCATTTTGATTACATCTTTGGCGAGGAAGAATCCAATCTTATTGGTGTTGGCGCTGGGAAGTTTGAAATGGCAGCTAATTGGTTTTTCAGTAACCCTGAACGCGAAAAGCGGTTTCTTTATCCTAAGGTTCCGTACGGCTATTCGATGACAGGTTTAATTGTGAATGAATCAAACCAGGATATTCAATCGCTTGACGATATGACATCTAAAAAGCTGGCTCCTGTAAGTCCTAGCGGCGGATTGCGTTCCATATTAAATCAATATAATGAAGAACATGATCCAGATATTCCGCTGACAACCATTGAGAGCCCTTCAAATGAACTCAACTTAAAGCGCGTTGAAAGCGGAAGGTCCGATGCGGCCTTTATGAATATTTCGACCTTTGATACCATTCAAAAGCATCTGAACCTGAAGGTCAAAGTGGGCGGGATCGTGTCAAAGGAGCCGATCTATCTTGTCTTACAGCCAAGTCAAAAACAGCTTGCAGCAGATTTGGACCGGGTTACACAAGAGATGATTGATGATGGAACATTGCCTAAGCTTGCGAAAAAGTGGTTTGGGGTTGATTTCTTTCAAGATATTGACTACATCTCAGAGCAAGGCTATCAATATGAAGAAAGGAAGGAAGCGTCATGACGTTTACAGCTGGAGATTGGCTGCGGATCTTTTTACAGGTGCTTGAACGCCTGCCACTCACTTTTCTCATTATTGTAGTGTCATTGTTTTTTGCCATCTTGATAGGGCTTTTATTTGCATGCATTCGTATTAAGCAAATCCCAGTGCTGAAGCAATTGGCTGTTGTCTATTTATCTTTTACACGAAGTACGCCATTAATTGTTCAGTTATTCTTAATTTATTTTGGACTGCCTCAGCTTTTACTTGTGGCAGGAATTCAAATCAACCATTGGGATCGTGTGTTATTTGTGATGATGACGTTCTCTTTACATACGGGTGCTTATTTATCTGAAGTTTTTCGCAGTGCGTATTCATCAGTTGGAAAAGATCAACTGGAAGCCGCCTACATTGTTGGGATGACAGATACACAGGCCTTGATCAGGATCATTATCCCGCAGGCCTTTCTCATTGCCCTACCAAACCTCGGAAATTACACCATTGATCTTGTGAAAGACACGGCGATTGCCTTTACGATCGGGCTCATCGATATTATGGGACAGGTGAAGATCATCTTAGGAAATAACTATGGAATCGGCATGTTTGAAGTGTATGTAATCATTGCGATTGTGTACTGGCTCATTTGTATGAGCATTGAACTAGTCACCATGCTGCTTGAAAAGAAATTTGTAAAAGGCCGCACCAGCCTGTCACGTTAAGGAGGCGATTTAGATGCAAACCATTGATATTCAATTTGCGATTGACCAAGTACCTCATATTCTAAAAGGCGTTCCTTTCACCTTATTAATTGCACTAGTTTCTATGGCTGTGAGTCTTGTGATCGGATCTGTTTTTGCTTTTATTCGTCTCTTTCGCATCCCTGTACTCAGGCAGCTGGTCACGCTCTACGTCTCCTTTTTTAGAGGTACGCCTCTAATTGTTCAACTGTTTGCTTTCTTTTATGGGCTTCCTTTTGTTCTAACTAGCATGAGCGGCACATTCGGGCTGACCTTTCACCCGGACATGGTCTCCCCATTAGCTGTTGCCCTCATTACCTTCAGCCTGCATTCAGCCGCCCATTTAACAGAGGTGGTCCGAAGTGCACTTCTTGCAGTAGACAAAGGGCAGCTGGAAGCGGCAAAAATTGTAGGCATGACCACAAGGCAGGCGATGCTTCGCATTATTTTGCCGCAGGCATTTGTTGTGGCCTTACCGAACCTAGGCAATCAGCTCGTTCAGCTATTAAAAGCGACATCTCTTTCGTTTACAATTGGGGTACTCGAAATCATGGGTATTTCCCGGATCATTGCAAATGACGGCTATCAGTTTTTAGAAACTTATCTCGTCTCTGCTTTGATCTATTGGCTGCTGAGCATTTTCTTTGAATTAGCTTTTGCATTATTAGAGAAACGTGTCAGCGTGTACGGCAGAACTCTCGGACGTTAAAAAGTCGATCAGGCACAAAAACCTGATCGACTTTTTTTATTCACCCTTTTTTGGTGTGTTAAACAGTTCTTTTGGTGCGGGATTGAGCTTTGGTGCTGAGCCGAATACGACAGGTGAAGAAATATATCTGAACTCTCCTTTTCCATCCATGCTGCGGCCATGTGCCCATCTGCCTTCCTTGCTTTCTTCCCCTCTTGAGAAGTTAAACAAATCATAGGATACTTGCTGTTTTTCTAGTGAACGAGGGAAAGTGGTTGGTACGACGACATCCCCTTCTCGCTCTTCTAATTCCTTAATTGCTGCAAGCCACATATTTTGATGATATGTATCACGAGCAATGAGGAAGGAAAGCATATCTTTGACGCCGCGGTCATCTGTCATCTCGTAAAGCCTTGTGACCTGAAGTCTCCCCTGTGATTCTGCATTTAAATTGGCTCTGAAATCCGCCATTAAATTTCCGCTTGCAATGATATACTTGGCATTCCACGGATACCCTTGACTATCCGCTGCCATCGCCCCTAAGCCGGCAACAATTGCATGCTGCGGATTCATTCCGCCCATAACAGCCGCAAGTGCTGGATCACTTTGATACGCCTGTTCCTGTTCTTTTACCGGTGCTTTATCAAGTAGACGAGCGATCATTGTCGCCAGCATTTCGACATGACCAATTTCCTCTGTACCAATATCAAATAATAAATCCCTATATTTTTGGTCTGCCCGGCAATTAAAGCCTTGAAATAAATATTGCATCATCACACTAATTTCACCATATTGACCGCCTAATACTTCTTGCAGCTTTTTCGCGTAAAGCGGATCAGGTTTTGAGGGCTTTGCTTCATATTGCAATTCTTTGATGTGATAAAACATGATGTCATCTCCCTTATCATGAAACATCTTTTCAATTATCACTATTCAACCGCAGCTCTCTTTATGAAATGACCTGATCACATAAAAAAAGAGAATGGCTTATGCCATTCCCTTTGTTATCTTACTTATTCAGCACTGACTAAAATTTTCACTTGATCTTTTTCATTGATTAATGCATGGAAGCCATCCTCGATCACATCGTCCAGCTTGATTTTTTTCGTGACGAGTGTGTCTGCAGAGAAATAGCCTTTTCTCATTAAGTTTAATACAGATGGGAATACGTCTCTGTAGCCGATAATTCCTTTTACTGTACGTTCTTTGATGACGATATCATTCGGCATAATTTCTGCGCCTTTTTCCCAAATGCTCACAATGACTGTTTCACCTGAAATTCTAGTTGATTGGATTGCTTGCTTCAATACAACAGGTACACCTGTCACTTCAAAAGATACATCGACGCCACCGTTTGTACGGCTTGCGATTTCTTGAACAACATCTTCATATTGAGAAGGATCTACAATGATCGCTCCAAGCTCTTTTGCTTTCTCTTGGCGTTCTTTCGATAATTCAACTGCATAAATATCAGTAGCACCAGCTGCTTTTAATGCTTCAATGACAAGTAAACCAATTGGTCCGCAGCCAAACACAGCCGCTGTATCCCCAGCTTGTACTTTACTAGAACGTACCGCATATAAAGCAACTGCAGAAGGCTCAACAAGCGCGCCTTGCTCATAGGAGATTTCGTCTGGTAATAAATGAAGTAATTCTTCATCAACTGATACATATTCAGAGAATCCACCGCCGCCTCCGGCAAGTCCTAAAAAGCCCATGTTTTCATCTAAGTTATAAGCACCTTGATGCCCGTGAGTTGCAAAAATAGGTTCAACAACCACTCGATCGCCTACTTTGTAATTGCTCACGCCTTCTCCTACTTCAACAACTTCCCCAGAGAACTCGTGTCCCAGCGTAACTGGTGCTTTTTCTTTTGTAAGTGGATGAGGTTCATTCACAGGAATGAAGATCGGTCCGCCTAAATATTCATGTAAATCACTACCACAAATGCCGCACCATTTTACTTTCAGTTTCACTTTACCTGGAGCAACTGTTGGTTCGTCAATTTCCTCTAGTCGAATGTCCTTTTGATCGTGCCAGCGTAGTGCTTTCATTTGTAAGACTCCTTTTCTCATCAATTTAATTAACTTACTTAAATAATGATAACATAATTTTTTTAATTTTCTAAGTAGGATGCACTATTTTTTTGACAGTCAATGGACGAAAGATGACAAAACATAGCAATAGACAGATAAGAAGCATACATATACACCCAATGATGACGGACATTCTGATTGATAAAACATGAGCGAGCCCGCCGAATATTCCTGTCATGGCTATTGTCAAAATGGCTTCAATGAAAGCATAAAAGCTGGCTATCCTCCCCATCAACTCTACTGGGATATTTGTTTGATAGAACGTCATAAAACCTGTATTCGCAAAAGCTAAAAAGAAGGCTAAAACAAAAAATCCAACAGCGGCTGCAAATAGGGTGCTGGAAAATGCATAAATAAGATAGCCAAACGCCACAAACAAACTGCCGATTCCAAGCATCAGCGAAACTGACAGCCTTTCGACAATGACCGAATTAAGACTTGCCCCTGCGATGATGCCTGCTCCAGCCACACTAACAAGAAGGCCATATTGGGTATCAGTCAGCATCAGTACTTCTTTTGCAAAGGCTGTTTCAAGTGAGTCAATGGCCGTAGGAAGGACCGATATCGCCGCACTAAATAATAAATATACCGCCATGATCTGGCGTGACGTCAGACTAAATCGCAGAACAAGCTTTGCATCCTCTTTTAACATTGAAAGGGAAAACCCCTTTTGGCCAGCATCTGTTTTGAGCAAATTCGGTAAACACATCGTTAACAGAGCAGATATCAAAAGGCAGAACGCATTTACATAAATTGAAAGAACAGGCGTCCCGATGAGAAAAAGTAGACCTGCTGCTGCGGGTCCAAGTAAAAATCCACCGGATTGTAATAAAGAGCGAATGGCATTAAACCGTTTTCGGTTATCGGCCGGGATGAGTCCTGTCATATACACCATCGACGCTGGATGAAACATCGCTTGTGCCATCTGTATGAAAAACACCATGACATACAGGATGAGCAGATGTCCTGAAAATAAGGCAAAAGGGATGCATGCAATGAGCAAAGCACGGGTAATATCTAAACTGATCATCACATTCCGCTGATTCAGCCTGTCAATCAAACTGCCAGACCAGCTATTGGTCAAAAGAGAAGCTGCCGGTCTTAGCAAATAAACTGCTGTTACAGCAAGTACAGAGCCCGTTTCTTGAAAAATAAGCAGATGGAGGGCAATCATATAAATCCATTCTCCTATGTTTGCGATCCCGATGGCTCCAAGCAAAATACTCATATCCCGCCAATGTTTTTTCATCATTGTCCCCCCTATTTGTCATAAAAAAAATCCCGCCCCCAAGACATTTCTGTCTTGAGGACGGGATTTACTCCGCGTTGCCACCTCAGTTCATTCATCTGTTGCCAGATGAACCTTAGCGGGTGATCATTCACCCTTCTCTGTAACGGGAGAAATTCGCTGCACCACCATCCGAGAGAATCCGGTGCAGAGCTAAGAGGCTTGGTTCCATCATGCTTCCCAGCTCCTTCTCAGCTTCACGGAGTTCTCTGTGTGGGGCAGCTATGATGTACTCTTCTCTATTGGCGCTGTGTCTTTTTTTCATCACGATCTTCAGCTGAATTGTTATATATTGTACTGCCGCTCGATCAAAGCGTCAATGTTTTTTTATGTTAATCCGCATAAATCATTTTTCTAGTCATGCCACCATCAACAACCAAATCTGTACCGGTCACAAATTGATTGTCTTCATCTGTTAAATAAAAACAAGCTTTCACAATATCCTTTGGCGTGCCGACTCGATTGGAAAGATGCTGCTGATGGTCAACTTCTCGAAGACTTTTCTCATCCTTCGTTTCAATCCACCCAGGGGAAATGCTATTCACCGTAATGTGATCCTGACTAAAAGAAACCGCCAAGGCATGAGTAAGCGCGGAAATCCCGCCTTTTGATGCAGCATAAGCTTCCGTATGAGGCTCTGACATGGTCGCACGGGTAGATGAAATGTTCACAATGGAACCGCCTTTTGGATTCTCTTTCATATAACGCGCTGCTTCTCTAGCACATAAGAAAGTCCCTCTTACGTTTGTATGCAGGACATGATCCCACTCATCGACTGTTAACTCATAAGGCGATGCTGTGCACATGACGCCTGCATTATTGATGAGAATATCAATCGTTTTGCAGCGCTCCACTGCAAACGACATTAAGCGCTGAATATCCTTCTCCTGTTTCACATCCGTTTTGATAAAATAAACTTCATAGGACTCTTTTCTCAGCTGCTCCTCCAAACGCTTCCCCTTCTCTTCATCTATATCCGCAAGCATCACACGCGCCCCTTCTTTTGCATAGCCGCAGGCGATCGCTTCACCAATTCCATTGGCTGCGCCTGTGATGATGACGGTTTTTCCTTTAAAATTCAGCATTTGATTGATTCCTTTCTATGACTGGTTTGAATGATTTACTTTTACCCTTTCCTGAAAAGAGCAATCCAGTCATCTACCTCTATTGATTCTATTTGATCCTCTGTCATTTTCAATCTATAATATTGCTTTATTTTCTCGTTAGCATCTAACAAGTATTCTGTAACAATCTCTTCTTCCTTTAAATTTTTCGTTGTTCGCTTGACCCATTCCTGAAAAGGATAACGTTTTTTTCGTTCCATTGATCTCACTTCTTTTAATCCCTCTTCTAAAAACAATTTCCCCCATTGTTTTGTCGATAGACAGGAGACATGACTTGGGTCTCTCAATCGTTCTAGCTCATTGATAAATAGTGCAAGCTCTTCATCATTTGGCGAAACATTATCAATAAAGAAAAACAGACCATTTGACTTTAATACACGAGATGCCTCTTTGGCAAACTGTTCAGGGTGCGGGAAATGGTGTGCTGCAATTCGGCATGTGACCATATCAAATGTGCCATCTAAAAAAGGAAGGCTCTCTGCATCCGCTACTACATAAAAAATTTGTGGATACGCTTTTAAATGAAGTGATGTATGAGAAAGCATTTCTTTCGTTAAATCCGTCGCAAACACTTGTTTCACATATGGAGCCAGTGTTTTTGCGGTATGCCCGCCACCAGTTGCTATATCGAGAACGACCCAGCTTTCTTCTGGAGCTGCCCATTCAACAATTAGATCTAGGTCTGCTCCCTTTGCATGAGTTTGACTCGTCACATACTTTTCTGCATTTCTCCCAAATTGTTCTATAACTCTTCTTTTGGCTTGATCTGTATTCATCTGATTCCTCCCCTTTGAAATAGATTGGATTTTCCACAATAAAGAGCCGTCCCATTTTATTGAGCGGCTCCTTTCATGTTAAAAGTTTATCGAGAAAGCATCCCGTGCGGGTCAATCACAAATTTCTTCGCCACACCCGAATCAAAGTCACTATATCCTTTAGGAGCTTGATCAAGGTCAATGACGGTCGCATTGACGGCTTTGGCGATCTGTGCTCTTCCGCTTAAAATGGATTTCATTAGACTGCGATGATATTGCATAACAGGGGTTTGACCTGTCACAAAGGTATGAGCTTTCGCCCAGCCAAGTCCAATTCGCACTTTCAGAGAACCGACTTTTGCATCGGCATCCACTGCTCCTGGATCTTCTGTGACGTAAAGCCCTGGAATTCCAAGCTTGCCGCCAACTTTAGTAATATCCATAATTGTATTTAAAACGGTCGCTGGTGCTTCTCCCTGATCTCCATGACCCGAAGCTTCAAAGCCAACACAATCGACAGCACAATCGACTTCTGGCTCCCCTAAAATATTCGTAATTTGTTCGCCGATTCGATCATGTTTTCGTAAATTGATCGTCTCGCAGCCGAAGCTTCTTGCCTGCTCCAGTCTTTGCTCATTCAGATCTCCAACAATCACAGCAGATGCGCCAAGAAGCTGAGCCGAATGGGCTGCTGCAAGACCTACTGGGCCAGCACCTGCAATATATACGGTCGAACCAGGCTTTACTCCTGCCGTATAAGCACCATGAAAACCTGTCGGGAAAATATCGGAAAGCATTGTCAGATCAAGGATTTTTTCCATCGCTTGATCTTTGTCTGGAAATTTGAGCAGCTGAAAATCTGCATATGGAACCATGACATACTCGGATTGACCGCCAACCCATCCGCCCATATCTACATATCCATAGGCAGAGCCTGGACGGTCCGGGTTTACATTTAAGCACACATGGGTCTTTTGTTCCTTACACATGACGCAGCGTCCGCATGCAATATTAAACGGAACGGACACGAGATCTCCTTTTTGAATAAATTCCACATCTCGCCCAACTTCAACGACTTCACCTGTAATTTCATGACCAAGGACAAGTCCTTCAGGTGCAGTCGTACGCCCTCTTACCATGTGCTGATCACTTCCGCAAATATTCGTCGTCACTACTTTTAAAATGACGCCATGCTCACATTTGCGCCCCACATTGGCTTTAGGTACACCCGGGCCATCTTTTAAGACCAAATCAGGGTATCCAATATCCTCAACTGCTACTTTTCCTGCTCCTTTATAAACGACACCTTTGTTTCCCGACATGATTTCATTCCTCCCTTTTGTTTAAAAATGAAGTCTCTACAATTTTCTCTATTTCTAAAGCAATTTCCTTCTTCAAACCGCACATTATGTGAAAAAGAAGGAGGTACATGTCTACATGAGAAAGAAAAATGTGTCTTCCAGTGAAATAAAAAAGAAAATATTGAAAAAAAAGCTAAACTTTTGCAGAACGGTGTCGATATAAGAAATAAGCCAGACAGGTATCCTTAATCGACAAACAAATTCCTTATATATACTATCATTCCTTACACACCTGGCTGGCGCCTACCTTACATACAAAAGGCTCTTCTGATGAAGAGCCTTTATTTATTTTTACATTCAATTGCAGACAAAGAGGCTCCTCTGACGAAGAGCCTCTTTTTGAGTGCTTGTTCATTACCTGGGAAATATTTTCATCATTTTAAAGCTTTGATACAGATGTATGTATCATAGTGATAAACCGAGACTTCTCTAAAGTGATATGCTGAAAACAGATGGCTGATCTCTTGTTCACTGTACGATGAAAAAGATGTTGACCGTTTTTGTTCCTTTATCAGCTCCTGCTTTTGAAAAGATAAAAATACTTCACCATCCACTTGAAGGACGCGGTACACTTCCTTCATAACTTGCTCAATATCCTTCAAGTAATAGATCGTCTGCACCGTAAATAATTTATTGAATGATCTGTCTTCAAAAGGTAATTGCTCAGCCTTACCAAGCGTAATAACGGCTTTGTCCTGTTCCGCAAGCTTCTTATGTTTTCTTTTTGCATATTTAATCATATGACGAGAGGCATCCACTCCATATACTTTTCCGCGGTCAAGTTTTTCTGCTACCTTTGATAAGGTGATGCCTCTTCCAGTCCCAATTTCTAAAATTCGGTCATTTTCCTGTATATTTAAGAGTTGAAGCGTCCATTCATTGATATTATGATGATTTTTTTCCATATAGCGGGCAACCCATTTTGAGAACAAGCCTTTTGGTTCTCTCATTTGTTTCCCAATCCAGCTTTGAATCAATGTTAACACCTGCTTTTCACCAGTAAATATAACTATTTACAAATTTTCTTACTTTTCATATCGGCTCTCACCTAACAAAAATTAAGACCTAGTCCTAATTTATTTGTCCTTTATAAGACGCTCCTTTTCAGAAAATGTTTCGCAGAAAGTGAAAATTTTTTGACCTGAATAGGCGTTTTCATTATTTGTGCTCAGATTGATTTCGTTTTCTGCATGAGCTGCATAATTTATAAATGTATCTTGATAAGATAAAGGTGGTGCTAGATTATGGGCTTTGGCGGTTATTCTGGAGGCTACTGCGGTGGCTACGGTGGCGGTTTTGCAGGCGGATTCGCATTGCTTGTTGTACTGTTCATTTTGTTGATCATCATTGGTGCAAGCTGGATTTGCTAATGTAAAAGGAGCAGGAAACCATGACGTTTCCTGCTCCTTTTCTTTAATACCAATAAGTCCGGTATTGATACATATAACGTCTGAGCATTTCCTCTTGCTCTCTTTGCATGCGGTATGGATTGCCGTACCCGTGCTTTAAGGAATGCGGAATAGATGCATATCCGTGCCCCACAGACGGAAATCTCATATATGGTGACATCGACATTTATTGATCACCTCACAATCTCCTTTTACGGTTATCATATGTGCAGGTGATCAATGTGGAGCGTGTCTAAACCTGGTCCTTCTCCCTCGTATAACAATCAAGCATGGCAAGCATCATAAACATGTCAATCTCCTCCTTTTCACTTTTTTCATTTCCTGTTTTAGTTCATATACTTTAGTTGTTTCTGTTTCATTTCTTCATAAAATGTTTCGACTTCTTGTTCGTAAAGAACAGTCTCAATATCCTTGTATTTACGTTTGATCGTCAATGTAATAAAAAATAAATGGATTGTCATATACGCTCACCTCCCTTCAGTTCGCAGCACGCGAAATAGCCCGCAGATCTTCTTTATCAGTTGACCTGCGGGCACACAAAAATACAGCTCAAAAGACATTGTCTTCCAACCTGCAATGGATGATACGTGTGAAATCCTCGTTTACTACTTAAACAGTTATAAAGCGTGCACCGTATAAGGCAAAGGAAGAACACGAACTCTTCCACAGGCTGATGACATGATGAAATTGTTGGTTGAATTGATCACAAGTAGATACGAATAACATATTCTTCAGCCTCCTTTACGTTTTTTTAATTACTTTGTAAGTATATCCAGCAAGCACCATTTTGTAAACCTGTTTTTAGTAATATAGATGATTTTTGTGTTTTTGACTAAATTTCTACAGTTATTCTTGTCCGATTGTCCAATACAATGAAAAAAGCCCCTCAGGCACATGAGGAGACTTTCGAATTAATCTTCATCTAATTCTTGCAGTTTCTTTTGAAAGAAAATCGCACGTTTAACACAAACAAAAGCTGCTAATAAGAAAACACAATCTATTCCCATCATCAGCATTTTTGGAGATGCTTCGATGTGCTGGTTCGGTAAGATCGTACCAATATATAAAAAGGTGCTGACAGCAAGCAAAATAAAAGCGTACTGCTTGTAATCTGTCACTAAATCACTCCACTTTTTCTTCACTTGTTTCACCTTCCAGTTATCAATGTCTATTCATAGCTTAACATAGTGAGAGAAAGCGAGGAGCATGTAAATCTATCCATTCGCCAGCGCGCTTAGTCCTTGCTTGATATCATGTAGTAAATCATCAACATCTTCAATCCCAACGGAAATACGAATTAAACCATCTGTGATGCCAAGCTCCTCCCTGCGGTCTTTTGGAATGGACGCATGGGTCATCCGGGCAGGGACAGAAATTAAGCTTTCAACAGCTCCAAGGCTTTCTGCGATCGTAAACAGCTTTAGCTGGCTCAAAAATACATCAACATGTTCTTCTTTTCCAATATCAAAAGAGATCATTCCACCGAAGCCAGATGCTTGTGTTTTCGCAAGTTCATGGCCAGGATGAGTACCGAGACCTGGATAATAAACACGTGTGACAGCTGGATGTTGCTTTAAAAACTCAGCGATTTTCTGTGCATTTTGTTGATGTGCTTCCATTCTTAGCCCAAGTGTTTTCATCCCTCTCATGAGAAGCCATGAATCCTGCGGTCCAAGAATTCCGCCTGTCGAGTTTTGAACAAAGTGCAGTTCTTCTCCAAGCTCTTTCGTCGCTGTGACGACAAGCCCGCCCACAACATCACTATGACCGCCTAAATATTTAGTCGCACTGTGCAGAACAATGTCCGCACCATATTCAATCGGCTTTTGGAAATACGGTGTGAAAAATGTATTATCGACAATCATCAAGATGTTGGCTTCCTTTGTCAATTCGCCGATCGCTTTTAGATCCGTCATTTTGAGTAAAGGATTGGTTGGTGATTCAATGTAAACGGCTTTTGTTTCAGGTAAAATGGCTTTTTTCACCGCTTCAGGATCACTTGTGTCAACAAAGGTTGCAGTAATGCCAATTCGGTTTAGCACCTTTGTGATGACGCGGTAGGTTCCGCCGTACACGTCATCTGTCAGGACAATATGATCCCCGCTGTTAAACAGCATCATCACCGCCGTAATGGCTGCCATTCCTGAACCAAATGCGTAACCGTTTGCTCCTCCTTCAAGATCACGAATGACTGTTTCCAGTGCGGTTCTTGTTGGATTTGCTGTTCTGGAGTATTCATACCCCGTATGTTCGCCTGCTTTTGGCTGCTTATACGTGCTCACTTGGTAAATAGGTACAGACACGGCGCCTGTTCTTTCATCACCCGTTGTTCCGCTGTGAATCATCATTGTTTTTGGTTTCATTCTATTTTCCTCCCTCATAAATTCCTTTACTTAAATATCGCTCACTGCTGTCAGGAAAAATGGTGACAATGACTGTCCCAGGTGCTGCTTTCTTTGCTTCCTCTAAAGCGGCAAATAAAGCGGCACCAGAAGAGCTGCCGATGAGAACACCTTCTTTTTCAGCTGCTTCTTTCACCATTCGAAACGCATCATCATCACTGACAGTGTAAATCTCATCGAATAAAGCCTGCTCCATATAATCTGGGATAAATTCAAGACCAATTCCTTCCGTTCTATGCGGGCCCGGATCCCCACCATTTAAAATTGACCCTTCAGGCTCCACAACAACCGTTTTTAACGACGGATGCTGCTCTTTTAAATAGGCGGCACAACCTTGAAAAGTCCCGCCAGATCCTGCTCCTGCGACGAATACATCGATATTCTCTTTTAAGTCGGACCATAATTCCGGACCGAGCGTTCTGTAGTAAGTCAATGGATTTACTTGGTTTTTAAATTGTAAAACACAATAGGCATTGTCAAGGCTTGCCTCTAGTTCAAGGGCTCGATCAATCGCACCCTTCATGCCTTCATTTCTTGGCGTATGAATAATCTCTGCACCGAGCGCCTTCATCACCTGTTGTTTTTCTTGACTAAAATGTTCTGGTACACAAAAAATGGTCTGCAATTGATGCTTTCTTGCACTTAGGGCAAGCCCAATTCCTGTGTTTCCAGCAGTTGCTTCAATAATCGTTCCGCCTGGACGCAGTTTGCCAGATGCTAATGCTTCTCTGATGAGCATATCACCTAAACGATCTTTAATACTTCCACCTGGATTCATCATCTCAAGCTTTGCATACACCTCAACGCCTTCTGGGACGCCAATCCCTGACAGCTTTAAAAGCGGTGTGCGGCCAATTAATTCGGTAATATCCTTTATGACAGCCATATAATTCCCTTCCTTTGCATGGAAAAGAAGGGGGAAACCCCTTCTTTTATTGTGTTTGCTTTATCATACGCAAGACAAGGTCGGTTGAGTGAATCGCTGCTTGCTCAAGGAATTGATCAAAGGAGATATTGGATTCTTTCCCTGCAATATCTGATAGCGCACGAACGACAACAAATGGCGTACCAAAGAGCTGACAGACCTGTGCAACAGCTGCAGCTTCCATTTCCACCGCATATAGCTCTGGAAACTTCTCTCTTACAAACGCTACACGATCCGGATCATTCATAAATGAATCTCCTGTTGCAATCGTTCCTTTTGCCACTTGAATATGATCGATCTCTAAAGCAGATTCCTCTGCAAGCTTCACAAGCTTTTCATCCGCAATGAAAGCAGCTGGAAGTCCCGGCACTTGTCCATATTCGTAATCAAAGATGGTCACATCTACATCATGATGTCTCACATCAGTAGAGATGACAATATCACCTACATTTAATGAGTGATGGAAACCGCCAGCAGATCCTGTATTGATCACATAATCTGGCTGAAAGCGGTCAAGCAGTAATGTTGTGCTGACCGCTGCATTTACTTTTCCAATCCCTGATTTTAATAAAATCACTTCTTTATCTTCATAAACACCTGTTGTAAATTCACACCCAGCGATGTTTTCTTGTGTAGCATTCTTTAGTTGATCTCTTAAAATCGTCACTTCTTCTTCCATTGCACCTATAACTGCGATTTTCAAAACAAAAACATCCTTTCATTCCCTTTTCTTCGCTTCTACGATCCAAACAAAATCATTCATTTGATGAAAGGATGTGCTAAAACCTTCTTCTTCAAAGATTTCCTTTAGCACATCAATGGATGGATAATATTCCGTTTCTAAATCCTCTGCAAGCTGATCGAACCCTGCAGCTCTCGCTTTGTCGATTTCAGCTTGATGTGCTGCTTGATTTTGAAACATTGTATCAGCAAAGACTATTTTACCATCTGAGTGAAGGATGTTGCTATAGGTGTGAATGGCTTGTTTTTTTTCTTCATCCGTTAAATGGTGGAATGCATATGAGCTGACGATCGTATCCGGCTCAAAAGGCGGCGCTGGAAATGATAAAAAATCCCCATCATGAAGTATATTTGGTATTCCTTTTTGAAGAGCTGCTTTCTTCATGGCATCTGATGGTTCAACACCAAACACGTTTTTATCAGCTGCAAGCAGGAGCGCTGTTAGATTCCCCGTACCGCTTCCAAACTCAAGAACATATTGGCCTGAACGGCGGGTAATTTCTTTTAAAATAGCCGGATACCGGCGAAACACTTCTTTATACTGCTCGTCATGACCACTCACCGTGTCGTCATAAGAGTCAGCCCAATGATCAAATAAAGAAAGAAATTCACGTCCCATTTTCTTTCCCTCCACTTTATCTTTTTATTCCTATGCGTATAGTATGTTTTATTCCGTCGAACAGTTCCTATCCTACCACAACTTCTGTTTCTTTCCTACTAAAAAATACTGGGAGAGGTAGAAAAATATTTGCCCTTCTGAGGGAGAGAGATTAAGATGAATGAAGAGTATAGAGAGGTGAATCAAATGGATTTTCAGCTGGATTTTTTAAAGGATAAAATTGAATTTTTTGAAGCAACATCTTTAAAAGAACTTGAACAAAAGATCCAAAAACAAATTGAACATAATCAGGCGATTCTGCTGACCGTTCATTCTGTCAGTCATCAAACGACTGTGATCGATGAGCGGATTTTGTATACAGCAGTTGTTCATTTTAAAGCGAATGTCTAAACAAAAAAAGATAGCAAATATGCTATCTTTTTTTCGTGTTTATCTTAATTTTTCAACCTTCACAGGTTTCCAGCCTTTTTCATCTACCCACGTAATTTCCACGCGGTAGCGTTCACCTGTTGATTTATCACGGATGGTTCCTTTTGCATCTTGAGGACCTCCGTTATTTCCTAACCAAAGAACGGTCATTTGATCTTCTGAAATTCCTGTCGCATAGGACATGGCTTTGATCATTTCTTTCCAGTCTGTTGAGCTCGAATCATAGGTTGCTGTATGTGAACCGGATTGCTCTGTTCCTACAGGCTCCCAGTCATCGTTTTCGTATGTTTTGTCGACGTCACTTGTTTTGCCGCCGTCTGTTTCTTTGGCGTCTTTTAACGCATCTTTATTAGGTTTTTCTTCATCATCTATCTTCTTCGTATCGTCGTCTTGATCAGACGAATCATCTTTTTTTGCATCTGAATCATCGGATGTGTCTTTCTTTGGATCTTTCACATCTTCTTCTGAGTTTTGTTTATTTTCACTTGTTGCAGGTGCCGTTTTAGATGGCTCTTTCGCTACATCTGGATCTTTCGGCTTATTAAAAATTAACAAACTCGATGCGACAACCAAAATAAGCACCACAACGATACCAATTAATATGTTAAGCACCATATTTGCCTTTCTGCGCTTATCACGATGTTCAAATCGAGAATTTCTACTCAAAATCTCTGCACTCCTTTGCCTCTGTTCCCTAAGTCGTTTCTATTCTAACATGTCATGTAGGGATGTTCTATGTCTGTTTCTTTTCAATTTCATTGACCTTTTTTACAATATCATAAAACGCATCATTTGTCTTAGCCCGGCCACTTGTCTCGTCAAGGTGAACAACGACAAGGGCGTATTTTGGTTTTTCTACCGGAAAGTATCCAGCAAACCACTTATGATAAAGCGGATTCCCCTTTTTGTCTTGACCGCCGGTTTGGGCAGTACCTGATTTCCCCGCTACTTTGTATGGCAAATCTTGAAACCTTCTTCCGGTTCCCTTGTCAGAGGTCACCACCTGTCTTAAGAATTTTTGCAGCTTTTGAGCTGTATAGCGGTCTATGCTGCCCCCTTCAGGCCGTTTGTTTTGAAAGGACAGCATCGTTGTTCCGTTTTGATACAGCACTTTTTCTGCGATTTTCACTTCTTTTCGTTCTCCTCCTCTTGCAATCGCAGCCATCATATTCGCGATTTGCAGAGGAGTCGTTTTGACATTTTTTTGTCCTATTGCGGTTTGTGCAATGGCTTTTTTGACATGCTTGTCTCTTTTATCTCCCCACACACTGCCTGTTTCTTCACGATCAAACTGTTTGAAGTGCTGCTTATGATAGACATCCCCTTCCCAGCCAGTTCGATCTAAGAGTCCAAGCTTTGCAGCCGTCTTTTCGATGATTTGATCATCTGTTTGAATGAGCCTTTCAGCAAGTGTCGCAAAGGTATAATTGCAGCTCTCTGAGAAACTGTCCGTCAGATTTAGCACTTCCTGTTTTCCTTCCGGCTCTCCATATAAATTCTTTCGACAGTCATACATGGTTTGTGGCTGGTTAAGGTTTTTTTCGATTGCTGCGGCAAGCACAGCCGTTTTAAAGACAGAGCCAGGTGCAATAGCTGTCAGCATGTAATTTCTTGCCTCATGCCGGTTTTTGCTTGTGACATTTGGGGTACTCGCCATCGCCAGCACACTGCTTTTTTCAATGTCGAGCAGAACGGCACCGCCTTTTTCAACGCCTTGTTCTTTGAGCACCTTTTCCATTTCAGCCTGCATGTCCTCATCTATTGTTGTCTGTACCTGAAGTGGATAAAAGGAATGAGCTTCTGCTGTATATTTGACGTCCATACCGAACAAAGGGTTTCCCCTTCCGTCCACATGATATAACAATTTTGTGTCTTGCTCGGGTAATAGAAATTCGTCAAAGGTGCTTTCCAGCCCAAATGTGCCGATTTCAGTACGAATGGAAAGCTCTTTTTTGTCAGGATAACGCTTTCTCAATAGTTCTGGATTCTCGCTTGTGAAACCTAATGTGTGGAGGGCAAGTCTTTTTTTGTCCTTCTCTTTCATATATACGCCGTACACACCTGAATATTTCATATCATTGATGTCTTTCAGCTTTTTTTTCGAAATGTCATCTTTTAAAATGAGCGGTTTTTTCGTTTCTGTTAACTGTTTTTTGAGTTCATTCTCTTCCATCTCAAGAATTGAGGCAGTTTGCTGCAAGCGCGGAAGATCATATTGCAGGAAAGGAAATAAGATAACCGCGGGCTGTTCTTTTGTAAGAAGTGCTTGGCCGTTTCGATCTAAAAACTCACCGCGTCCGTCTGAAATGACGACTTCTTCTGTTCGCTGTTTGACACTTTCTTGTATTAAATTGATATCAAGCTTTGAAAACGATTCTGTGAAGAACAGCTGAATTTCTGCCAGTCTCATCAGAAGACCGAGAAATAGCATAAAAATAATCGCACCTGTCCATTGAATTCTTCTTTTTTTGCGCATAAAAACACCTCGTCCCTATTGTGGACGAGGTGTTTACGTGATAAACGTGATTATGAAATTTTTACAATTTGGACGAACATTTCTCCGCCAGGTGTTTGAACGGTTACTTTGTCGTCTACTTGTTTACCTAAAAGGCTTTTTGCAATCGGTGAATCGTTTGAAATCTTGCCTTCAAACGGATCAGCTTCTGCACTTCCCACAATGGTGTAAGACTCTTCTTCGCCGTCTGGTAATTCAACGAATGTCACCGTTTTACCAAGTGAAACAACATTTGAATTTCCTTCATCTTCGATAATTTTGGCATTACGAATCATATTATCAAGCGTTGTAATACGGCCTTCTACAAACGCCTGCTCTTCTTTAGCAGAATCATATTCCGAGTTTTCAGAGAGGTCTCCAAAACTTCTAGCGATTTTAATACGCTCTACAACCTCTTTACGTTTAACCGTTTTCAAATGTTCAAGCTCTTCTTCTAATTTACGCTTTCCTTCTTCTGTCATTGGAAATACTTTCTCTTGTGCCATGAATCATTCACTCCTTCTATTAATCCTCATCATACAAACTTTCTGCACGTGAGTGACGACTGAAATATACAAGAATGAGGACATGTTCAGGCCCTCATTCCTTCTGTCCCATATTCGTAAAAGTCCATCTTACATGGCGTCCCTTTTAGATGCAACTATTATGCCTTTTATTAGACAGGACCACTCCGCAGCGGTCTAAAATCGCACAAACTGTGGAAAGGCACAGGAAGCTCCTGTACCTCGTTCGGCCATTTCGATCATATGTAGAAGAATAGCTTACCCATTCTCCAACTTCCAATACATAATATGGTCAGTGTACGATATGTCTATGCTATATTATTACAAAATTGCATTTTGATCAAGAATTGTTTGAAAATTTGTGATGATTTGTTTGTCGTTTTTTTAATATACTTTTTCAACTTCATTCTTTCGCTATGTTGTAGTGATTTCTCCATCTCTTCTTTTCTTCATTGTTTTATTATCATATCAAACCCTCAAGATTCTTTCTGAGATTGATGCTTTCATAAATGTTCACATATAATTAACAAATATTAACAAGGAAATATTTGGTTTTTGTTGAATTCTATCAATGCAAGACCAAATACATGCTAGGGAGTGTTTTAAATGAACATGAAGAAAACAATTGTTTCTGTTCTATCCATCTCTACCTTATCTTTTTCACTAATGGGCATGGCTTCGGCCAAGGAAACAGCGGATTTCACAGTCAATAGCAGCTCGTCTGGATTTCAAACATTAGATGTGATTTCAATTCAAGATTACAGTATATCTTTAAGAGTTGGTGAGCCACCCTACTCGGTCTATGATGCTGCAGCTACACGTTATTGGACAGATAACCAGAGTGTAGCTTCTGTTAGTTCTAGTGGACAAGTGACCGCTCATTCACCTGGCAAAGCCACGATCACTCTTTATAAAGGTACGTCTGTCTTAGGACAAGTTTTTGTGAGAGTTTGGTAAGATGATGCTGAAAAGACCTTTACACTGTAAAGGTCTTTTTCTTCTCTACCTATTACTCTGCACGGTTTTGAAGAATGGTTTGAATTTTTGTGACCATTAAGTCTATCGCCACATGGTTTTGGCCGCCTTCTGGGATGATGATATCGGCGTATCGTTTTGTTGGTTCAATGAATTGATTATGCATCGGTCTGACAACAGATACATATTGTTCGATCACAGAGTCGATCGACCGGCCTCTTTCCTTCGTATCGCGTAAAATGCGGCGGATGATGCGAAGGTCTGCATCTGTATCGACATACAGTTTAATATCCATTAAGTCTCTCAAACGTTCATCTTCGAGCGCAAAGATACCTTCAACGATAATGACATCCTTCGGCTCAACATGAACAGTCTCTTCTGAACGTGTGTTCAGTTTAAAATCATATATTGGTTTTTCAATGGATTCGTACCTTAAGAGCTGTTCCAAATGCTCAAACATCAGGTCATTGTCGAATGCAAGCGGATGATCATAGTTCGTGAGCAGGCGCTCTTCAAATGGCATATGACTTTGATTTTTGTAATATAAATCTTGCTGAAGCATGAGGATGGAATGTCCTTTAAATTTTTCATAAATCGAATTGGTGACGCTCGTTTTACCTGAACCCGAGCCGCCAGCAATACCAATGACAACTGGTTTACTCCTCATGTGGCTGTTATTTCCCCTTTCTCATCATGTTGCTAGGGTATACTTTTTGATCAAGCTTGAATTTGACGATTTGCAGCGGATGACGAGCGGCATCTAGTTCATTGCCTTTTTCATCCCAAATCGTCTCAATTTTGCATGTGAAATTCTCAATTTCTGGTCCGAAGAATTCGACTTCGTCGCCTTGCTTAAAGAAGTTACGCTGCTGCAATGTCACGATTTGTTCTTTTTCATCATAATGAAGAACAAGACCTGCGAAATCAAAGGTCGTTTTCTTTCCATGAATGCCAAACATTTGTTCATCTGTTCCTGGTACGCCTTCGAAAAAGGCTGGCGCTGTGTCACGGTTTGCACATTTATCTAATTCATCTAACCATTCCTGCTGAATGACAAAATTGTCTGGATCAGCACAATACGCATCAATGACTTTACGATACACACTGACAACAGTGGCAACATAATGAATGGATTTCATCCGTCCTTCGATTTTTAAGCTGTCAATTCCCATTTCGATCATTTGAGGAATGGATTCAACAAGCTTCAAATCTTTTGGACTCATCGCAAATGGTGCATCTTCTTCACCAAATAAAGGTGCTTCCTCAGAACCTTCTAGTTTATAAAGATCATAATCCCAGCGGCAGGACTGGCAGCAGCCTCCGCGGTTAGAATCTCTTGCCGTCATATGGTTACTGAGCACGCAGCGGCCAGAGTATGCGATACACATCGCACCGTGAATGAATGTTTCGATTTCAATATCGACTTTTTCCTTCATTTCTCTAATTTCTAGCGCACTTGTTTCACGTGCAAGCACCACACGCTCAAGCCCTTCTTCCTTCCAAAATTGAACAGCTTTCCAATTTGAAAGAGATTGCTGTGTGCTTAAGTGGACTTCAAGCTTCGGTGCAACACGTTTACATGTTTCGATGATCAGTGGATCAGCTACGATAATGCCTGCTACTCCAGCACCTTCAATCCCTTGAAGGTATTCCTCCAGCCCGTCCATGTTTTCATTGTGGGCGAAGATATTCGTTGTCACATAAATGCGTGCGCCATATTTGTTTGCAAATGCGACGCCTTCTGCCATTTCTTCAATTGAAAAGTTATCTGCATTAGAGCGAAGCCCAAATTCTTTCCCGCCAATAAAAACAGCGTCAGCTCCATAATGTACAGCAATTTTCAGCTTTTCCAAGTTTCCTGCGGGTGCAAGCAGTTCTGGTTTTTTTGTAATGACACGTTTCCCATCAATCATTTCAGAAATACCATCTTTCAATAATGCCATTTCCTCTGCCTCCTCTTATCTTAATAAACCGTTTCTTTAAAGAAGAATCCTGTATCAATCGAACGATTCACTGGCTGAATCTCTTCAATCCGCTTCACCCAGTCCTCTTTCTGATCTTCATACGCGTCTTTGTCAGTCGTTAGTAAATCAATTGCTTTTCTATAAAGTGATGTTACCTCTGTCATATAAGAAAGTGACTTTAAAATTCCGTCAATTTTAAATGAGTCAATGCCTGCGTCAACAAACTCTTCTAATTCGTCAATCATACACACATCATTTGGACTCATAATATGTGTCCCGTTGGCATCCTCGAAAATAGGGTATTTGTTTTGACGCTCTTGGTCATGCAGGAATAGCCCTTCCTCCATATGTCTGCCTACGACATCCATTTGTTTGCCTTGGTATTCAAAGTAGTTGCCGATGAGCGTACGTTTTGATTGAAACATACATGTCATGCCATGGACTTGGATTTCAATCTCCACTTCAGCATTTTCTTTGATGTCGATCACACTGTCCATATTCAGCTCTTTTGCAAGAACAGCACGCGATGCACCTTTTTTACCCCAGTAGTTACAAGTGTAATAGTTTGTCCCAGTCGTTTCTGTACTCCAGTGAAGATTCAGGTTCACTCCTGTTTCCTTTGCAGCCATGATCACGGCTGGGTCTCCAAAGACGACACCGTCCACGTTTAATGAATCGAGAAAAGTTAAATAATCTCCAAGCAGCTGGACGCGGTCATTATGAAAAATTGCATTCATCGCCACATACACTTTTTTGTGATGGGCATGTGCAAGCTCAACCGTTTGTTTCACATCTTCTCTTGAAAACTCACCCGCAAGACGAATACCGTATGTTTGTTCGCCTATTAAGAATGCATCAGCTCCTGCCTCAATTAATGGCATGACGTCTGACACGCTGCTTGGCGTTACAAGCAATTCTGGTTTCTTCATGATTGGTCACCTCTTTTTGTACTAATGGCGATCCCGTCTCCAACTGGAATAATGCACGTTTGGAAATCAGGGTTTGACATGAGCCATTGATTGTATCGATCAATTTTTCCAATTAATTGTTTTTTTCGTTTATCTTCAATTTCTTCTTCATAATTCGTTGCCACTAAGCCTTTGAATAATACATTGTCTGTAATAATCATTCCGTCATGAGCAAGCATCGGTTCAAACAATTCAAAAAAACGCTTGTACTGCCCTTTTGCAGCATCAATAAAAATCACATCATAGGGCGCCATCGTTTGGACCGTTTTAGCCGATTCCATCGCATCACCAAAAAACACGTGTATTCTTTCTTTTAACTTTAATTCCTCAATGTTCCGTGTCGCTTCTTCATAGCGCTTTGCATTTCGCTCAATCGTATAAATCTCAGCATCTGGCAGAGCTGTTGCCATTCGAATGGCGGAATAGCCAATCGCTGTCCCAACCTCAAGAATTTTCTTCGGCTTTTTCATCGAAAGAAGCTGCAGTAAAAGCTCGATGCTCACCTTTTCCATAATTGGCACATGATGCTCTTTTGCATATATCTCTAATTGAGCGATTGCATCAGGACTTGGGTGAATTAAATGTTCAATATAATCATTTATTCGATCATCTTCGATAGTCATTATCTGTCTAGCTCCTTCATGACCTGAAAAAGAAGAGTCCTGCCTATTGCAGCTCTCTTTCTCGTCAATCTTTCGTTCATCTAAGTAAAAACAACCCGATATATTTTACCACAAAGAAGTGGTAATTGCGAACCTATAAAATGGATATTCCAACGAAAAAAACTGCAGGCAATCTCGTATTGTCTACAGTCTTTTTCGATTCACTTGTACGTTAATTGCTGCCTGTGATGTATTTCGCTTTTGCTTTATTATGCTCATTTAACGTTTTCGTAAATACGACTTCTCCATTTTTCTTCGCAAGGAAGTAAACGTAATCCGTTTTCTCTGGATGCAGTGCTGCTTTCCAAGAGGATTCACCAGCATTTGCAATAGGTCCAGGCGGCAGCCCTTTGTTGTTATACGTGTTATAAGGAGATTTCACTTTTAGGTCTTTGTAATAAACGCGGGATTTATGCTCACCAAGTGCATAAAGAACGGTTGGGTCAGTTTGAAGCGGCATGTCCTTTTTCAACCGGTTATAGAATACACTTGAGATTTTTGCCCGATCTGTCTTTTCTGTTGCTTCCATTTCAATGAGTGATGCCATCGTTAACACATCATGTATGGACATGTTTCTCTTTTTCATGTCTTTTTCATACGTTTTCACGTATTGATCTGTTTGTTTAATCATCGTTTCAATGATCGTCTCGAGTGATTCATCCTCACGATAAAATGGATACGTAGCAGGGAATAAGTAACCCTCTAACGGATGTTTCACCTGTTTCCCATTCACCTGTGATGTCACGGTTTTCGGATATTTTTTCATTAGTGTTTGAATAAAAGCAGGATCATCCAGCTTTGCTTCAACTTCCTTCGCTGAAAAATTCGTCTGATTTGCAATAATCGCTGCAATATCAGATAGCTGTCTTCCCTCTGGAATCACAAGCTGAAAGGCGTAATCTGTTCCGCCAGATGTCAGCTTTTTGATCAGCGTGTCTGCGTCCATTGTTTGTTTCAAATGAAAATAACCCGCTTTAAAGCCGGACGCATTTTTGTATTTCGCATAATAAGTGAAAATCGTGTCATTCGAAATGAGCCCATTTTCTTTTAAAATGCCCGCAATTTCGCGCACAGATGTCCCATTTGGAATATGAATATTAATCGTTTGTTTACTTTTTTGATCGACCGGTCCGAGTGCTGATTTAACATATAAAAAGCCTGATAATGCTGCAATGATGATGACAGCAAGGACAGATAACAGGACGATCCCCATTTTTCTTTTGAAGAATGGTCGTTTCTTTTGTTCTGAAAACATGCATGGCCCTCCTCACATCTAGCTTTTATAGTACATGATTCGACGGAGTTCGGCAATTCCTTGCTCATGCATGTCATGACAAAACTTGCCACAAAACGGCTAAACCAACACCGCCACCGCTTCCAATAGCAGCCATGACATAGCTTCCATTCGGTAAGGTGTGCGCTTCATAAAATAATCTCACCATCATAGCAGCTCCTGACGCGCTGTATGGATGCCCAAGGCATAGTGCACCGCCTCTTCTATTGATCCGGTCATATGGTATCCCCAGCATGCGGGCAATAAGTGCTGCTTTCAGCGCAAATGCTTCATTGATTTCAAAAAGCGCCACTTCCTCTGCCTTGATGTTCTCTTGATGTAAAAGTTTCTTGATCGCATCAATCGGTGAAGCAGCTGGAAAATGAGGATGTATCGCTGTCACAGCACTTCCGGCATACCGCAGCATCGCCTTACATCCACTTGCTTCCGCTAACGATCTTTCCATCACAGCGACAGCAGCTGCTCCGTCTGCTTCCTTACAGCTATTGGCGGTGGTCACAGTTCCTTTCCCCGGCAAAAATACAGGTTTTGCCCGCTTGATCAGCTTTGTCATTGGTCTTATTTTAGCAGCTGCTTGATCTATACTCAGCCCGTCTACCGAAACGATTTCTTCTGCATATGTACCATGTTTAAATGCGGCTAAACTCCTTTCCCAGCTTAAAAGGGCATAGTCATCTTGTTCTTTTCTTGTAACAGAAAATGCCGACGCGGTCAGCTCTGCTGCTTCTCCCATATGTGGATCTCCTATCCACTCCGGTGAAAAGCGGGCTCTTTCTTTCATTGGTGATCTGGAAATGCTCTCAGTCCCGCCAGCGATATACATCGAGCCCTCCCCCGATTGAACCATGATGCAAGCTGTTCGGATCGCTTCAAGACCAGAGGCACATTGCCTGTCAATCGTCATACCGGGAACGTGTAAAGGAAGCCCTGCTTCTAATGAGGACAGACGGGCCATATTTCCACCGCCTCCGACGACATTGCCTAATATGACGTCATCTGGTGTCATGTTCTGAGACAAATGCCGAATAAGGGGAGCGGCTAATTGCTCTGGGCGATAATCTTTCAGCATCCCATTTTTGTCACCGAAGGGTGTTCGTTTTGCTTGTACGATCATCGCTTGCATGACAATTGCTCCTCCGCCCACCTTTTCATGCTCACGCGGGCAATTTTTCCGCCGGATGTTTCAATCATTTGATCAATCATAAGCCATTTTTTTGGTACCTTGTAGGCCGCAAGCTTTTCTTTAACAGCTTGTCGAACCACCTTTATTTGCTGCACTTGCTCCAGTATGGCAACAGGGATTTCACCCCAATATGGGTCAGGAACGCCCACCACAATCGACCGCTTCACCTCTGGCTGTTCATTTAGCACACGCTCAATTTCCTCTGGGAAAATATTCAGACCTCCATAGACGATCATGCCATTCTCACGACCGCTCATATACAGATAACCGTCTTCATCCAGCCATCCCATATCGTAAACTGTCAGCCACTCCTGCGGCGGTTTCTCCTCATGTAAGTAACCTGAAAAAGTCATTGGGCTCTTTACATAAATCCTCCCTGTTTCATTTGGCTGACAGACAGATTGATCGGGCCGCCTTACTTCTACTTGAATGGAGGAGAAAGGCCGTCCAACAGAAGAAGGTTTTTGCAGAAAGTCATTTGAAGACAAGTAAGAGACAAAACTTAACTCTGATGTACCATAAAAATCAAAAAAAGTGATATGTGGATAGTTGGAGACGAGCTGTTCTTTTGACGAGATGCTCCAATCTGCTCCCGATGACATGACAAGAAGCGGATTGTCTCCTTTAAAAGCATCGATTTGCAGTAACGTTTCTGTCATTGTTGGGACAGTATACATCACGGTGATATCACCTGTCTCTAAGGCTTGCTTCGCTTTTCCTGGCACAAATTTTTCTAAAAGCGTCACTGTGCCGCCAAAGTATAATGTACTGATAGCACCATATAAAAAGTGAGAGGATAAGAGTGTACCTAATATAAGAGCATGATCTTGATGAGTGATTCCAAATGAAGCAGCTGTCATTCGAAAGCTCTCGATCCATGATTGCTGACGTCTAATAAAGGCTTTCGGTGAGCCTGTTGAACCTGACGTAAATCCCATATAAAAGACAGGATCCTTCTCGGTATCGCAGTTGTTACAAGGATTGATGTCTGTGAGAAGGCTCATTCTTTCCTTCCATTCAGATAAAGAAAGAATCGGCATGTCCACGCTTCCCTGTTCAAATCTTTTCATCAATCGATCCTCTATAATGGCGAGATCCGCCTCACTTAACAAGAGCTTTTCTACACATTCTTGATGACTCCATCTCGGATCAAGCGGAACGGCTGTCCACCCTGCACAAGCAGCGCCCGCAAATATTTGAAGAAAAGAAGCACCATTTGATAATAAAAAAGCGATTCTTTTTTGCTGATGAGCCGTTCCTTGTAACCACTGTGCCGATCTCTGCACACGTTCATACCAATCTTCATATGTAATGCTTTCTTGCTCATCTATGATGGCAATCTGATCTCGTTTCATTTCTGCATGTACTGCATAGCTTTCCGTTATTCTGTTCAAACTGCACGCCTCCCTTTATGCAGATCCCTTTTTCGATATGACATGGCCTGTATGATTTTGACCGTAAAGAAAGCGCACATTCCCGCTTTGATGAGATCACCTGGAAGATAAACCAAACTAAGGAAAGCCGCCTGCGACACCTTAATATGCATCATCATGGCTTGAAAAGGAATACCGCTCATATACAAAATCACAATACTGCAAACCGCATAGATCACAAAAAGACGCAGTGCGGTTACTTTTTTCAGCCGGTTCACCCATAAGCTGATCATGAAGGCAGCAACAGGATAAGCAAGAAGAAAACCACCACTTGGACCAAAAAAGACCCCTATCCCGCCTCTCCCACCTGACAAAAGAGGTGCGCCTGCTGCCACAACCAAAAGAAAAAGACATAAACTGATCAGTGCTTGCTTTGGCTTTAACAGCCCCCCAGCAAGCAAAAGACCTGCGGTTTGCAATGTAATCGGTACAGGTGTAAATGTCAGTAAAATCGGCGGGATCAAGCCTAACATCCCGATAACCGCTGTCATTAACGCTATTTGCATCATATCTTGAATTCTCAATATTCATGCCCCTCACTCAATTTATTGTTAAAAATAGAGTAAAAGGTACAGTTCATTATGTCAACATGAAATAAATTTAAGTTAACATAATGATCGTAAAAAAAGACCTGTGAAGAAAGATCAAGAAGATCTGTTCACAGGCCTTTTATTCGTTCTATTCTTCGTCTTCTTGATCTAAGAACGTGTTTAACGTTTCTTCAATCATGTCCCACTCTTCATCCGTTTCAATCGGCTCTAGCTCGCCATCTTCACCGTCTTCGTTCGGTGTGAAGCTTGATGCATGAATTTCAATTTCCTCATTGTCTTGCTCAGAAATTGGGTAGTAAAGAACATAAGATTTGTTAAAATGGTCGCTTTCAAAAGTAAATAGTACTTCGCAAAGCTGTTCATTTCCATTATCATCAACGATTGTAATTTGCTTTTCTCCGTGTTCCATTTGATTCACCTCATTTTAATTTAAGCTGTCTAAATATCCTTGCAGGATCATAACAGCCGCCATTTTATCAATGACTTTTTTACGCTTTTGTCTGCTCACATCTGCAGAGATGAGCATTTTTTCCGCTGCCATTGTTGACAGACGCTCGTCCCAAAGCACAACAGGAACATTGTACGTGTTTTCTAGCACTTTCGCAAATGATTGGCTGGCTTCGCCTCTAGGACCGACCGTGCCGTTCATATTTTTTGGAAAGCCAAGTACAATTTTATCCGCTCCATATTCTGCAACAATCTCAGACAGGCGGCTGAGACCAAAGTCTCCGCCTGCTTCATCAATTTTAATTGTTTCAATCCCTTGCGCTGTCCATCCCATTTCATCACTGATCGCAACACCAAGGGTTTTCGTGCCTAAATCTAAGCCTAAAATTCTCATGTTTTACGCCTCTTTATGTGTCTCTAAGTACGATTTAACCAATTCCTCAATTAATTCGTCTCGTTCTAGTTTACGAATTAGGTTGCGTGCATCCTGATGTCTTGGAATATAAGCAGGGTCGCCTGACAGCAAGTATCCGACAATTTGATTGATCGGGTTGTATCCTTTTTCTTGGAGTGCGTCATGAACTGTAATGAGCACTTCATTCACATTGGTTTCAGCTGAATCATCAGAGAAGTTAAACTTCATTGTCTTATCAAATGAACTCACTGCTTCTTGCACCTCTCTTCCAACATTCTACTAGCAAGCTTTTTTCTAACCGCTCATCTAATACCATTATTCTACACTACATCGCCTGATTATAAAACGGATTTGACAGATTCTTCGACAGATGCCAGTGCTTCTTCAAGTTTTTCTGGTTGTTTTCCGCCTGCTTGTGCCATATCTGGACGTCCGCCTCCGCCTCCGCCGCAGATTTCAGCTGCCTGCTTCACAAGCTTCCCTGCATGCAGACCTTTTTCGATCACGTCTTTTGTCACTCCTGCTGAAATGTTTACTTTTCCGTTTTGAACGGCTCCCAGGACGATGACAGCTGATCCTAATTTAGCTTTCAAGTCATCAACCATTGTTCTTAAATGGTTCATGTCTTTAGCATTTACTTTTTCAGTTAATACTTTTACTCCGCCAATTTCAGTCACTTTCTCTAAAATAGAGCCTGCTTCTGCTTGGCTTAATTTCGCAAGAAGAGATTCGTTTTCTCTTTGAACCTCTTTTAAATCCGCCTGTAATGAAGCGATTCGTTTTGGAACGTCCTTCGTATTTGACTTCAGCTCATTTGCTGCCTGTTCTAAAATCGCCAGCTGGTCATTTAATTCTTCATAGGCACCTTGACCAGTCACAGCTTCAATACGGCGTGTTCCAGCACCAATACCCGACTCAGACGCAATTTTAAACAAACCGATTTCCGCAGTGTTTTGCACGTGACAGCCGCCGCATAGCTCGATGCTGTAATCGCCGACTTGGACTACGCGGACAATATCGCCATACTTTTCGCCAAACAGCGCCATTGCGCCCATTTCTTTTGCTTCAGCAATTGGCTTCAGGTCAATCGCAACCGAAATGCCTTCCCAAATCTTTTCGTTCACGATTTTTTCAATTTGAGACAATTCTTCTTTCGTCACTTGTCCAAAGTGAGAGAAATCAAAACGAAGTCTGTTTTCATTCACCAATGACCCTGCTTGGTTCACGTGGCTGCCTAATACATCTTTTAGCGCCTGATGCAGAAGGTGTGTCGCTGTATGGTTTTTCACAATACCTTTTCGAAGAGCTGATTCCACTTCTGCAGTGACTTCGAGACCTTTTTGAGCCGTACCGCTTACGACGACTCCTTCATGGACATGCTGACCGTTTGGCGCTTTTTTCACATCTTTGATCTCAATGATGGCTTCTGCACTTTTTAGTGTCCCTTTATCCGCTACTTGTCCGCCGCTTTCCGCATAGAATGGAGTTTCATCTAACAAGATTTGCACCGTGTCTCCTTCATGTGCTTCCGAGACAATTTCACCATTTTGAAGCAATTCAATGATACGGGCATCTGCTGTTAGATTTTCATAGCCAACGAAGGTGCTTTCTACTTTAATATCGCCTAGAGCGCCCCCTTGAACCTGCATACTGCCGACATCTTGTCTCGCATTTCTTGCTCGTTCACGCTGCTTCTCCATTTCCGCTTGGAAGCCTTCTCGATCAACTGTCATGTTCTCATCTTCTGCGTATTCTTCTGTTAGCTCGACAGGGAATCCATACGTATCATACAGCTTAAATACATCTTCACCTGAAATTTTTGAGCTGCCTTTGTCTCTTTCTTTTTTGATTACTTCTGACAAAATGGCTAACCCTTCGTTCAGTGTTTCGTGGAAACGTTCTTCTTCGTTTTTGATGACTTTCGCAATAAATTCTTCTTTTGCTTGTACATCTGGGTAGAAATCCTTCATGATTTCAGCAACAACTGGCACTAAATCATACATAAACGGACGGTGGATATGGATCGTTTTTGCATAACGCACAGCGCGGCGCAGCAAACGTCTTAATACATATCCGCGGCCTTCATTGGAAGGAAGTGCTCCGTCACTTACAGCAAAGGCAACTGTCCGGATGTGGTCAGCAATCACTTTGAATGCTGTATCCTTTTCCTTTGTTTCGCCATAGCTTTCTCCAGAGATCGTTTCGACTGCGCGAATAATCGGCATGAATAGGTCTGTATCGAAGTTCGTCGGCACATTTTGAATGACAGATACCATTCGTTCAAGACCCATCCCTGTATCAATGTTTTTCTTCGGCAGTGGTGTATATGTACCATCTGGATTATGGTTGAATTCAGAGAACACAAGGTTCCATACTTCTAAATAACGCTCGTTTTCCCCGCCTGGATATAATTCTGGATCGTTCATATCGTGACCGTATGATTCACCGCGGTCATAGAAAATTTCTGTATTTGGTCCGCTTGGGCCCTCGCCAATATCCCAGAAGTTGCCTTCAAGACGGATAATACGTTCTTCAGGCACACCAATTTTATCTCTCCAAAGGATATACGCTTCCTCGTCCTCTGGGTGGACTGTCACAGATAACAAATTCGGATCAAAGCCAATCCACTCGTCACTTGTGAGGAATTCCCACGCCCATTCAATGGCCTCTTCTTTAAAATAGTCACCAATAGAGAAGTTGCCAAGCATTTCAAAGAACGTGTGATGGCGTGCTGTCTTCCCTACATTTTCAATATCATTCGTACGAATCGATTTTTGCGCGTTGCAAATACGCGGATTTTCAGGTACGACGCGACCATCAAAGTATTTCTTTAATGTTGCCACACCACTGTTGATCCATAAAAGTGTCGGATCGTCATGCGGTACAAGAGACGCACTCGGTTCTACAGCATGTCCTTTTTCTTTAAAGAAGTCTAAAAACATTTGACGTACTTGAGCTGAAGTTAAAGTTTTCATTCAAAAATCCTCCCTTATCATTCATCAATCTCCACACAAACGAAAAAACATCCCGCCCTATGCAAGCACAAAACGACTTACACAGGGACGAGATGTTCTCGCGGTACCACCCTGATTATAGACAAATTCGTCTATCACCTTCACATCCGATAACGCCGGAAGAGAGCGGCAGTGTTTATCTGCACTCGGGACTAGCTTCCGTTAAAGGTCTGATAAGGCTTTTCTCAGCAAATAAAGCCTCTCTCTGCAACAGCTTTTTAACGTACTCGGGTCCGTCATTGAATTTCAATATGTATGAATCGAAATTATTATAGACAACTCGGCTCGTCTTGTCAATGAACGCTTCGTCTCATCAGGATATATTGCACAATGATCACCCTGATAATTGCAGCTGCTGGTACGGCTAAAATCATCCCAATTAAGCCAAACAGCTCTCCTCCTGCAAGCAAGACAAGCATAATGACGACAGGATGCATATGAAGACTTCGCCCTACAATGATTGGGCTGAGGACATTACTCTCTAAAAATTGCAGCACCGCTACTGTGATCAGTACAATGATGACCGATTTCACCGAGATGGTAAACGCAATAAAGATGGCAGGAACTGCGCCAATAATCGGTCCAAAATAAGGAATCACGTTCGTTGCCCCTATCAGCATCCCAAGAACAAGCGGATACGGGATATGAAAAAGCCAGAGCACAATGGCTGCTGCACCCCCGATTAAAGAACAAACAAGCAGCTGCCCTCGAATATAATCACCAAGCGATTCATCCACTGCTTTGACAAAAGCTTTTCCCCTCTTTCTAAATGATGGCGGCGTTAAATACCATGCCGCCCGCTTCATCGTGTTCATATCCTTCACCATATAAAAAACAAGAAAAGGAATGAGTGCTGCGACTAATGCGTAATCAAATAAAACCTTACAGCTAAGAATCATCCGCTCAGCACTATTGGCTGCATATGTCTCCAATTGAACAATGAAGCGGTCCAAGCGGTCGTGAAGTCCGTCAGGCCAGTGGCTCGTATGACGATGAATATGTGATAAAGCGCCATTATAAGTTTCGGCGAGGACCGGAATTTGTTCTGACAGCTCATTTAACTGTGCGATCATCACAGGCGCTCCTTTATAAACCGCAAACCCAATCCCGCCAAAAAACAGGACATAGATGAGTAAGAGACTGACTGTTCTCGGCAGCCCTCGTGCATGAAGTCTTTCCACAATCGGATAAAGCAGATAAGAAATAAAAATGGCGATGAGAAGCGGAATGAGAACCGCCTTCAGCAATAAAAAAACAGGCATCCATAACTCGTCGAGCTGAAGTAAAATGAGCAAGGATGCAAGGACAAGCAAGATCCCTGCAGCATATATCAGAAATTGGATCGGACGTTTCTTCACCTTTTTCACCTCTTTTCTTATTGTTTAACCATCTTCTGCAATTATCCACGTAAATAAAATTTGTCCTAACTTTGTTAAAAATGAATACACATGAATCATACAGCTCCATCCAAAGTCACTATTTGCTGTAAAATCTCGTCAGAAAATATTCCATCATTTACTTCTTTTTACACAAGTTGTGCTAGAATCCACTTTAGCTTTAGCCAATGAAACACAAGAGGAGGTTCTTCATGATCACATTCGAAGAAGTCAACAAGCATTATGGCCAGTTCCATGTACTTAAGGACATTAACCTACATATTCAAAAAGGGGAGGTTGTTGTGATCATCGGTCCTTCAGGATCTGGTAAAAGCACGATGCTCAGGTGTATCAATCGTCTTGAAAGCATTGATGCGGGAAAAGTTCTCGTCAACCAAGTGTCTGTTCAGCATCCGAAGACCAACATCAATCTTGTCAGGCAAAATATCGGAATGGTCTTTCAGCATTTTCACCTCTATCCGCATAAGACGGTGCTTGAAAACATTATGCTTGCGCCGATGAAGGTCAAAAAAGTGAGCAAGGAAGAAGCAAAGGAAACAGCTGAATTTTATTTAAATAAAGTCGGCATTCCTGAAAAAGCAGACACCTACCCTTCACGACTCTCAGGCGGACAGCAGCAGCGCGTTGCCATTGCAAGAGGGCTTGCGATGAAACCAGAGGTGATGCTTTTTGACGAACCGACATCTGCACTTGATCCAGAGATGATCGGCGAGGTATTAGATGTGATGAAGCAGCTGGCCCGTGAAGGCATGACCATGGTTGTTGTCACGCATGAGATGGGCTTTGCCCGTGAAGTGGCCGACCGCATTGTCTTTATTGATGAGGGCAGAATTCTTGAAGAATCAACACCGGCTGCATTTTATGAAAAACCGCAAGAGAAACGTGCTCAATTATTTTTAAGCCGTATTTTAAATCACTAGGGGGAATGGTTTAATGAAAAAAATGAAACGCTTTGGCCTGCTGCTCTTTATGACTTGCTGCATCGCCGCTTTGACTGCTTGTGGATCTACAGAAAAAGGTTCAACTGATGCAAAACAAGGAAGCTCATTAGAAACCATTAAGAAAGACAAAAAAATCATTTTCGGTGTAAAAAATGACACACGTCTATTCGGTCTAAAAAATCCGAGCAGCGGTGATATTGAAGGATTTGATATTGATATTGCAAAAGCCATCACAAAGGAAATACTCGGCGATGAAGGAAAAGCAGAATTTAAGGAAGTGACATCTAAAACAAGAATTCCTTTGCTTCAAAAAGGGGATATCCATGCGATTGTTGCGACCATGACAATTACAGAAGAGCGTAAAAAAGAAGTCAATTTCTCAGATGTTTACTTTGAAGCAGGACAATCACTGCTTGTGAAAAAAGGAAGCGACATTCAATCCATTGATGATCTTAAAAAAGGAACGAAGGTGCTGGCCGTGAAAGGATCTACTTCTTCTCAAAATATCCGTGAGAAAGCACCTGAAGTATCCGTATTAGAATTTGAGAACTATCAAGAGGCTTTTACAGCATTAAAATCAAATCAAGGGCAAGTGCTGACAACTGATAATGCGATCTTATTTGGTATGGCAGATGAAGATTCAAATTATGAAGTGGTCGGCGGCACCTTTACAGATGAGCCTTATGGCATTGCTGTGAAAAAAGGGGATCAAGAATTAACTGATGCGATCAATAAAGCCTTAAAAACGTTAAAAGACAATGGTGAGTATGACAAAATTCTTAAAAAATGGATCAAAGAATAACATTTGATTGGTTAACATCAATGCCTCAGGTGAGCCGCTCAATGGCTCCCCTGTTGATCAGGAAGGAAGTGAACTGATTGCTGCGGTTTTCCATTCTCACTGAAAATTTTCATCTTTATTTAGAAGGCTTTAAATATACCATTGGTGCAAGTGTCATTGCTCTGATTGGAAGCTTTTTGATCGGTACACTCATTGCCATTATGAGAATTGCGCCATTTAGGCCGCTCAACTGGTTCGGAACGGCTTATGTGGAATTTATTCGGAATATTCCGTTATTATTGATCACCTTTGTTTTCTTCTTTGGTTTACCCGTGCTAGGTATTGTAGCAGATGGGTTTACTGCTGGGACGATTGCTCTTGCCATTTATACGTCTGCCTTTATTGCTGAAGCCATTCGTGCAGGGATACAAGCTGTACCGCTTGGACAAATGGAAGCAGCCCGTGCTTCAGGTCTGTCATATGGCGGGACGATGCGGTATATCATTTTGCCTCAGGCGATTAAAATCGTCATTCCCCCTCTTGGGAATCAATTTATTAACCTTGTCAAAAACTCCTCGATTTTAGGTGTCATTGCAGGGTTTGATCTCATGTATCAAGGTGACCTTATTGCATCTAGAACATTTGTGACGTTTGATGTCTACATCTTTGTTGCCATGTTCTATCTGCTATTAACCATTCCGCTTAGTCTAGGCGTTGGTTATTTAGAAAGAAGATTAGCAAGAAGCCACTAGAGAGGAGGAAATATCTTGGATTTTATAGGTGCCTACCAGCCTGATCATCTCGCCTTTTTACTTGAAGGATTTGCTGTCACCTTAAAAGTGGCTTTTATCTCCATCATTTTGAGTTTTATCATTGGATTAGTCGTCGGCACATTGCGGTTCGCTCAAATCCCGGTTTTATCAAAAGTGCTTGCGGTTGTTGTAGAAACTATTCGGAACCTGCCGCTTTTACTGATCATCTTTTTCACGTATTTTGCATTGCCTGAAATCGGTATCAAGCTAAGCATCACAGCCTCTGCCATTGCGGCTTTAACTGTGTTTGAATCCGCGATGCTGTCAGAAATTATTCGAAGCGGCCTTAAATCAATTGATAAGGGTCAGATCGAAGCATCCAGGTCTTCTGGTTTAACCTATATTCAAACATTGAAAATGATTATTATGCCGCAGGCACTTCGCAGAATGGTGCCGCCAATTGTCAGTCAATTCATATCTCTTTTAAAAGATACGTCGCTTGCCGTCGTCATTGCGCTTCCAGAATTATTACATCACGCACAAATATTAAACGGTCAAAGCCAATCCTATTTACTGCCGATTTTCCTATTGGCGGCTATGATGTATTTTGTCGTCAATTTCAGCTTATCCATTCTTGCAAGACGATTAGAATACAGGCAAGCGTAACACCTCAGCTTATAGACAAACACTGCGTCCTGGTCTGAAAAAAAACAAAGGGCTAAAATGAAGATCATTTTAGCCCTTTTGTGTTTACATCATTCTCATAACACGTTTTTTTAGCTTTTTCATATCCCGCTTTGATGGCATATCATATCGGCTTGCAAAGTGATATGCAAGTGCACCTGCACCAAGCGTTAATAGTGAAGAAGTCATTTTGCCCATTCGAAATTCCCCCTTAACACTTATAGTTGAATTGAACGTTCATCGTCACTAAACAGATCATCTAAGCTGCTTAGTGTCCCGTCTTCCTCCACTTGGTGTGTCGATATTTTGCCTTTTGACAGCGTCAATTCAATAAAACAGCCCCAGCAATAATATTGATTGACCCCAATTTTTCCGATGTCTTTACATTTGCAATTTGGGCAAATGAGCATAATCAGCACCTCTTTACGTTCGGTTTAGAACCAGTGCTTCCTTTTGAACGTTCATCAAGGTTCCGGCAGCCTGCAGCTGTTTCCGAATCCCTGATAGCTCTGTAAAGAAGCCGTCCGAGAGTTCATATGCTACGATTGTGCCCGAATTTGTACAAAAGTATACATCTTCCAAAATGCCTAAATTTTCACCATCAGGCGACTGCATCATTTTCTTTTTTAATTTCGAAAATAACAAGAATGGGGCAGAGGAATCCATGCCTACTCCCTCCTGGCAGCTCACATATAAACCTTTGTCTGTAAGCTGATCAAATCCAGAGAATGGAATGAGTGCACAGTCTTTCTTTTTCCCCTCTAACACATATCCTCCGCAGCTGCCTCCGGCTAAAAAGGAAATATCTTTTATGGAACCAAGCGATTGGGACAGCTCATCTGAATAGATCGTCATTCCTTCAAGTTCTCGGCATGTTCTCAAAATGTGCTCAACCACCTTTTGCGGAACAGTCTTATCGTGTGCGTTTGCTTCATGACTCATACGAAGAAATGGCTTCCATGAACGGAATGGAAGAAGTTCTTTCCACGCTAAAAGGCTTCCGTATGGAAGCCTTAGATTGTTGACAAAGGGCTAATTTGTCTTTTTTTCAACGTGATAGAAAACCTTTGCAGTCTAGGAAAGACGAGCATCGGAGCGGAGCGAATTTGACATTCGTGAGCACCGGAGCGCAGGATTGACAACGAATGCGAGGGTTTGTCTACACGCTGAGGCTTCCGTATGGAAGCCTTCTACTCATGCATAAAATCAAACGGAGTGATTCCCTCCATGCCAATATTTGCGTCATGTACGCTAAACGGAAGCTCTTTTTGGAGCGCTTCAAGTTCTGCATCCATGATTTGTTCGGTTTGCACAAGCCGCATCGTTAAGGACGTTTGTCTGAGGGAATCCTCATTGTTTTTCACGCCCCACTCCAGCGCTGATTCCTCGCCGCACAGTATTAAAAACTTTTTACTTCGTGTAATCGCTGTGTACAGCAGATTCCGCCGAAGCATTCGGTAATAGCTCCTCACAACTGGCAGCACAACAATGGGGAATTCACTGCCTTGTGATTTGTGGATGGAGCAGCAATAGGCATGAGTAAATTGATGAAAATCCTTTTTCGTAAAGGTGATTTCATTTCCATCAAAAGAGATCACGGCCATGTCTTCTTTTTCTGTATTTTCTTTTGCATAAAAAATCGAGACAATTTCGCCGATATCGCCGTTAAAGATATTGTTCTCTGGCTGATTCACAAGCTGAAGCACTTTATCACCTGTTCGGTACACCACATCACCAAACGGGATTTCTCTGCCTTTTGGTTTTTTAGGATTCAAAATGTGCTGCAGCATTTTGTTGAGCTCATTGATGCCTGCTTTTCCTTTATACATTGGTGCGAGTACTTGAATGTCCTTTGCCGAAAACCCTTTTTGAGCAGCATTGCTGACGACTTTCTCAATGACTTCTTTCATTTGATCAGCTGAACATTGAATGAAGGACCGATCCTTTGAGCGTGCAGTAATATCCTTTGGCAGCACACCATTTTTCATATCATGGGCAAGTTCAACAATGGTTGAGCCGTCTGCCTGCCGGTAAATATCTGTCAGAGTAACAGCCGGCACAGCTTTTGAGGCAAGCAAATCCCGTAAAACTTGGCCTGGTCCGACAGATGGTAGCTGATGTTCATCCCCTACCATAATGACTTGGATATGATCAGGAATGGCTTTAAACAAATGATTCGCCAGCCAAATATCAAGCATACTTGATTCATCAATGATGACAAGCTTTCCTTCAATCGGCTGTTCTTCATCATGCGAGAAGCCCTCCGATCCGTTCCAGCCTAGCAGCCGGTGAATGGTGACAGCTGGAAGCCCTGTTGATTCTGTCATCCGTTTAGCCGCCCGTCCAGTTGGTGCCGCAAGTACAAATGGGAAGGATTCATCCTTTTTATAATCACTCGGATCAAGAGATACACCGTGAAGATCACTGTAAAGCTCGACAATTCCTTTAATGACCGTCGTCTTCCCTGTACCAGGTCCACCTGTTAAAAGCAGCATCGGGGACATGAGTGCCTTTTGAATCGCTTCCTTTTGTGTCGGTGCATACTGGACGCCTAATCGCTCCTCCAGCTCACCAAGTGCAAGCAGGAATTCTGATTCAGGAAATTGATCTGCGTATTCTGTTTGGGAGACGATTTTTTGAATGCGTTTGGCAACACTTTGCTCCGCGTAAAATAAGGATGGATGATAGCAGCGGTCATCTTCAATGATCATTTCTTTTCCTTCGCCAAGCGCAATGATCTGATTGGCAACATCCATTTCAGTCACTTTGTAATCATTGCCTGTTTGATTGAGCAGCTTGCGGGTTTCGACGATCAAATCTTTTGTTTGTATGTACGTATGACCGTCCTGTAGACTGGCTGTCTCCACTGTATATAGCAAGGCTGCGCGAATCCGCTCTGGATCATTACCTGAGATGCCTGTTCTAGCGCCGAGCTCATCCGCCTTAATAAATCCGATCCCCTCAACATCCTTAACAAGCTGATACGGATTTTCCTCGATCTTTTGCAGCGTTTCACTCTCGTACACTTGGTAAATCTTCATGCTGAGCTGCGGACCAAAGCCATATTGATTCAGGCTGATCATGATTTGTTCCAGTCCTTGATGCTCCTGAAGCGCTGCGGCCAGCTTATCCGCCTTCTTTTTGGATAAGCGCGGTACATCGTACAAAACAGCTGGGTCACGCATAATTTTATGAAGCGTCTGATTGCCAAGCTGTCCCACGATTTCTTCCGCCGTCTTTTTTCCTATCCCCTCAAATAAATCACTTGAGAGATAATGTATGATTCCTTGCTTCGTTGTCGGCACTTCCTTTTGAAAATGAGTGGCCTGAAACTGTTCACCGAATTTCGGATGGCTTGTGACTTTGCCATAAAAGGTGTAGGTTTCCTCCTCATGAAGTGCGGGGAAGTAGCCTGTGACAGATGCTGTTTTTTCCTCTAAGTTTTCCGATGTTTCAATGACTTTCACCTTTAACACCGAGTATAAATTACTTTCATTATGGAAAATAACGGCTTGAATGGTCCCCTTTAAAAACGGTTCGTCCTCAAGCTTCATTTGATCTGGATGTTCCTGCACAGGTCTTCCCTCCTTCCATCTATTCTGTCTCTTGAATCAGCTTTTGCGCATGTAGTGCAAGCATATGGTCAGGCTGCACGTCAATGGCTTTACCCAGCATCTCAAGCGCTTCGTCTTTTTTCTCTAAGTACGCATACGCAACCCCTAAATTATAAAAGGCGTCTGCATGCTGCGGATCACGCGTGATGACTTCAGTAAAAGTTGTCACCGCTTCTTCCAGCATGTGTTCATTGGCTAAGCACATGCCAAATTGGAATCTAGCTTCATTATCTTCTTCGTTTAGTTCAACGGCACGCTGAAAATACGGCATCGCAAGCTTTGGCTGCTCTAATTTGATGAGCGTCTGCCCAAGCATATAAAACAAATCACTATTTTCCATGCCCGCTTTTAGTGCTTGTTCAAAATAATCTTTCGCTTTCATAAAGTCTTCTTTTAATGTATACACATTTCCTGCCCCGTAATAGGCTGCGGCAGCAGTGTGATCAAGTTCAATTGCTTTTTGAAAAAAGTTTAAAGCACGTTCAAATTCATTGATACTTGAAAGTAAGTTCGCAAAGTTAATATATGGAACCGGATCCTTCGGGCTTTCTTCGATCGCTTTTGTAAAAGCTTCAGCTGCTTTTTCGATATTCCCTTGATTCAAGGCTTCTATGCCGATTTCGTTATGATTCATTCGCTCTCTCATCCTTTCATTAAAAAACCTCAACAGCGACGTTGAGGTTTTGAAAACATGCTACACATACGACAGCTTTTGACCATCTTTGAAGACATCGTCAATTGTACCGCCGCCAAGACATTCGTCACCATCATAAAAAACAACCGCTTGTCCCGGAGTAACAGCACGAACAGGCTCATCAAAAATAACCATCGCTTCTTGCTCACCTGTCATTTTGACCTTCACATGGTGATCTTCTTGACGGTATCTGAATTTTGCTGTGCACGTTAATTCACCGTTTTCCCCGACAATATGAGGACGAGTCCAGCTGATATTAACAGCTGAAATGCTTTCAGAGTATAAAAGTGGATTGTGGAAGCCTTGTTCAACAAACAAGATGTTTTTCTCCAAGTCTTTCCCAACGACAAACCAAGGATCACCACTACCGCCAATGCCAAGTCCTTGGCGCTGACCGATCGTGTAATACATCAGTCCATCGTGTTCCCCTTTTACTTCTCCGTCCATTGTCTGCATCACACCAGGCTGTGCAGGCAAATATTGACTGAGGAACGTTTTAAAGTTTCTTTCTCCAATAAAGCAGATACCTGTTGAATCTTTTTTCGTTGCTGTTGCGAGCTCTGCTTCTTTTGCCAATTCACGAACCCTTTTTTTCTCTAAATCACCGATTGGGAACATGACTTTATCAAGTTGTTCCTGTGTCAGCTGATTTAAGAAATACGTTTGGTCTTTGTTTGCATCAAGACCTCGCAGCATTTTGACTTCATCACCAGTTCTATCAACACGGGCATAGTGTCCTGTTGCCAAATAATCCGCACCAAGTGACAATGCATGCTCAAGGAATGCCTTGAACTTAATTTCTTTGTTACACATGACATCTGGGTTTGGCGTTCTGCCCGCTTTATATTCATCAAGGAAATATTGAAACACTTTGTCCCAATATTGCTTCTCGAAATTTACTGCATAATATGGGATTCCAATTTGGTTACACACGCGGATGACATCCTCATAGTCTTCCGTTGCTGTGCAAACACCATTTTCATCAGTGTCATCCCAGTTTTTCATAAATATGCCGATGACATCATAGCCTTGCTCCTTTAGCATAAGAGCGGCAACTGATGAATCGACTCCTCCGGACATACCGACCACAACTCTTGTATCTTCTGGTCTTTTTGTCATCTTCATCAACTCCAATTTCAATGAAACAACATACGCGTTTCGTTCTTCAGGTGCTTCGCTGTTTCATTTTTCACACACGAACAAAAGGAAGCATTTATTTGGCTAGGCGTTTGACAACAGCTGCTATCTTACGTGCCGCCTGCTTCACATGATCCTCTTCATTCCCAAGACCGAAGCTTATTCTGACTGAGGATGTCAGCTCTTTTGCTTCTTCGCCATACATGGCGCTTAACACGTGCGAAGGAAGGACAGATCCAGCCGTACATGCCGATCCGCTTGAAACAGCAATTCCTTCCATATCTAAATTCACAAGCAGCGATTCAATGGAGACGCCCGGGAAATGAACATTTAAAATGTGCGGCAATGTCTCTTTCGGATGTCCATTGATAGAGAAATTAAGAGATTCCTCTTCGAATACTTGCAGCATAGTTTCTTTGAGCTTACCATAATGCATCGATTTTTCTCTTCTATTTTGCTTCGTTAATTGAACAGCTTCTGCAAGTCCAACAATTCCTGCCACATTTTCAGTGCCAGCACGGCGCTTTCTTTCTTGTTCCCCTCCGAATATTTGCGGAGAAAGTTTCACGCCTTCGTTTACATATAAAAAGCCTGTTCCCATCGGACCGTTCAGCTTATGGCCAGAAGCAGATAAAAGATCAATATGGAGATCTGCTACATCAATAGGCACTGTGCCAAACGCCTGTACTGCGTCTGTATGAAAATGAGCAGTGTGATCATGTAGAAGTTCGCCAATGGCTTTGATTGGCTGAATCACACCTGTTTCATTATTGCCGTACATGACGGTCACAAGAATCGTATCATCTCTCAATGCTTGTTTTAATTGATCAAGATGAATCAATCCCGTTTCGTCCACATCTAAATACGTCACTTCAAATCCTAGCTTCTCTAGGCGTTCACATGTATGCAGCACCGCATGATGCTCTGTTTTCACTGTGATGATATGTTTTCCTTCATGCTGTCTTGCCATGGCAACACCTGTGATCGCCAGGTTGTCCGCCTCAGTTCCACCGCTTGTGAGGATGATCTCCTGTGGTTTACAGTGTAATTCTCCTGCAATGACTTCTCTTGCTTCATCGAGCCACTTTCTTGCATCGCGCCCATATGAATGAATACTAGAGGGATTGCCAAATATCTCTGTAAAGTACGGCATCATCTTGTCCACAATACGCTGATCCATCGGCGTTGTGGCTGCATGATCTAAATAGATTCGTTCCATTTCCGGTACACCTCTGATCTAAATATAGAACATATACGAGTCTTGATCCCCGTCATCTGTGTAGCTTGCCAAGTCTTCAAGAGTTGTATTGTCTAGTACGTCTTTTACTGCATCACGAATACGAATCCATAGTTCACGCTTTGCTGGTTCTTCGTTTTCGATGACTTCAACAGGACTAATTGGTCCTTCTAATACACGAATAATATCACCTGCTGTGATCTCGTTTGGTTCATGTGCAAGAACATAGCCGCCATACGCACCGCGGATACTTTTTACAAGACGGGCATTGCGGAGTGGTGATACAAGCTGCTCTAAATAATGCTCAGACAAATCATTGTTTTGAGCGATTGATTTTAATGATGTAGGGCCTTCGCCATGTTTTTTGGCTAATTCGATCATGATCGTTAGACCATATCTGCCTTTAGTTGATATTTTCAAGTTAAACACCTCTGCGTTTTCTATTCTATGTCATCAATTATTTTTCTGATTTCATATACGCTGATATATAGACCAAAAGCAATTATATCATACTTTCAGCCAACTTTCATTTACGGGTACTGAGCATAATAGGAGGACGCATCCCTTTTCTATTTGAAGAAATTTCGGTACTCTATACAAACAAGACATTGCTTTAGGAGAGATAATTATGAAACCTTTAGCGTACCGGATGCGCCCAAGTCATATTGAAGACATTATTGGGCAGGAGCATCTTGTTGGAGAAGGTCAAATTATTAGACGAATGGTCGAGGCAAAGCATTTATCCTCGATGATTTTATACGGACCGCCGGGCATCGGCAAAACATCGATTGCGACCGCAATTGCTGGCAGTACAAGCATTGCTTTTCGTACATTAAATGCGGTCATTCATAACAAAAAGGATATGGAGGCTGTCGCCGCTGAAGCGAAAATGAGCGGACAGGTGATCCTTATTTTAGACGAAGTCCACCGGCTTGATAAAGGAAAGCAGGATTTTCTCCTTCCTTATTTAGAAAATGGCATGATCATTTTAATTGGCGCAACGACGGCTAATCCCTATCATGCGATCAATCCCGCCATCCGAAGCCGGACACAAATATTCGAGCTGAAGCCGCTTGAAACAGAGCAAATCAAAGCTGCGTTAACAAGAGCCTTACAGGATGAGCATCGCGGGCTTGGCGGTTATGAGGTGACCGTGGACGATGAAGCGATGAATCATTTTGCCAATGGATGCGGAGGAGACGTGCGTTCTGCTTTAAATGCACTAGAACTCGCTGTCTTATCGACAAAAGCTGATGAGACCGGGCATATCAAAATTACTCTTGCCGCAGCAGAAGAATGCTTACAAAAAAAGAGCTTCTCACATGACAAGAATGGTGATGCTCATTATGATGTCCTCTCGGCTTTTCAAAAATCCATTAGAGGATCTGATACAGATGCTGCGCTGCATTACCTTGCCAGATTGATCGAAGCAGGAGACCTTGAAAGCATTTCAAGAAGATTACTCGTGATGGCTTACGAGGACATTGGCTTAGCCAGTCCGCAGGCAGGCCCCCGCGTGTTAAGCGCAGTACAAACAGCAGAAAGAGTCGGTTTCCCAGAAGCACGGATTCCGCTGGCGAACGCAGTAATTGAACTGTGTCTTTCTCCTAAGTCCAATTCGGCATATAAGGCGATTGATGCGGCACTTGGTGACATTCGTACAGGGAAAATTGGTGAGGTTCCAACTCATTTAAAGGATGCACACTACAAAGGCGCCACAGCACTCGGAAGAGGTGTCGATTACTTATACCCACATGATTACGAGAACGGCTGGGTGAAGCAGCAATATTTACCTGATCCGCTGAAAAACAAGCAATACTATGTACCGAAGCAAACCGGAAAATTTGAAGGTGCATTGAAACAGGTCTATGAAAATTTAAAACGCCAAAATAAAAAAAGCCCCCTGCATAATTAGCAGGCGGGCTGTTTATTTATCCTTCACACGTGTAATCGGAATATCCTTTAAAAGCTTCATAATGACATGACCACCCATGATCAGTCCGGCAACAGACGGAACGAACGCATTGGATGATGGCGGCATTTGCGCCTTGCGAATCTTCGCTTCATCATTTCCAACTTCTTTTCTGACATCCTCGCGAATGACAATCGGACTTTCATCAGAGAAAATAACTTCAATTCCTTTACGAATCCCTTCCTTACGCAGACGTGTTCTCACGACTTTTGCAATAGGATCGGTATGTGTTTTTGAAATATCATCAATTTTGAAGCGTGTCGGATCTGTTTTGTTCGCAGCTCCCATACTTGAAATGATGTTCACACCGCGGTTCAGACACTCTTTCATTAAATGAATTTTATAGTGAATGGTATCTGAGGCATCAATGACATAATCAAGCGGATACTCAAAAAATTGCTCGTATGTTTCCTCTGTATAAAACATCTTAAGCGCAACAACTTCACATTCTGGATTAATATCAGCGATTCTCGCCTGCATTAAGTCAACCTTTGGCTGGCCAACTGTTGATAGCAATGCTGGAAGCTGACGGTTTACATTTGTAATATCAATATCATCTTTATCAACAAGAACAATACGGCCAACGCCTGAACGAGCGAGTGCCTCTACTGCGAATGAACCAACGCCGCCCACACCAAGCACTGCAACTGTACTGTTTTTTAGTATATTTAAGCCTTCCTTGCCAATGGCAAGCTCGTTTCTTGAAAACTGATGTAACAAGTGCCTCACTCCACCTTTATTTAAAATGAATCGAAAGAATCATATCATATTCAGACTTCTCCGTCATCCTTCTCTAAAAGAAAAAAACACAAAAAAGTCCCGATGACGCCGCCAGCATTTCCTTCGTTTTGAACCCCGCACCATGCAGGTGGGTGCTTTCTTCCTGACTTTATAAGTCCTCTAATGAGGCATTTATGCAGAAAGGAAAGGCAAGCTCCCGTATAAAAAAATGTTCGGTCAAAACTAGGTAACCACCGTACGTATCAGGACTTTATTTATTGATTGATGAAAGCATATCATAGGCATATTTCTTTTTCAAGCGTTTACATACCTATAAACATGCACCTATTTTACTGTTTTACTTTTGTTTTAATCGCTAAACTCAGTTCATCAAGCTGCGCCTCGCTCACATGGCCAGGGGCATCTGTGAGAACGCAGCTCGCACTTGCCGTTTTCGGGAATGCAATCGTATCTCTTAAGTTAGAGCGGCCTGCAAGCAGCATCACTAAACGATCAAGCCCAAGCGCGATTCCGCCATGCGGAGGAACACCATGCTCAAACGCATCTAGAAGGAAGCCGAATTGTTCGTAGGCCTCTTCTTTTGAAAAACCAAGTAAGCCAAACATTTTTTCTTGAATGTCCTTTTCAAAAATACGAATAGAACCTCCGCCAAGCTCGTAGCCATTTAGCACAAGATCGTAAGCCTGTGCCTTCATATCTTCTGGGCTTGTTTCAATTAATTCAAGATCATCGCGAACTGGCATTGTGAATGGATGATGGGCAGCATAGAAGCGGCCTTCTTCTTCATCCTTTTCAAGCAGCGGCCAATCGACAACCCATAAGAAATTGAATACAGACTCATCGATCAGTTCAAGCTCTTTACCAAGTTTTAAGCGAAGTGCACCAAGTGCATCATGAACAACAGACGTCTTATCTGCGACAAAGAGTAAAAGGTCGCCTTCTTCAACTTGCAGCTGTTCTTTTAATTCAGCTTGCTTTGCATCATCAAAGAATTTAGCGATAGGACCTTTTAATTCAGTCCCTTCTGCTTTTAGCCAAGCTAGACCTTTTGCACCGTAGTTCGCTGCAAATGCACCAAGTGCATCAATGTCTTTTCTTGAATAGTTCGATGCAGCCCCTTTGACATTGATGGCTTTCACAGCTCCACCATTTTTCACAGCGCCACTAAACACTTTGAAATCGGAGTCTTTTACCGTATCTGAAATGTTAACCAGCTTCATCTCAAAACGTGTATCCGGTTTATCAGATCCATAGGAATTCATCGCTTCATCGTATGTCATACGAGGTAATGGCAATGTAAGGTCTACACCTTTGACATCTTTCATTACCTTCGCCATCATCTCTTCAGCAAGCGTCATGATGTCCTCTTGACTCATAAAGGACATTTCAATATCGACTTGTGTGAATTCCGGCTGACGGTCAGCACGCAAGTCTTCATCTCTAAAACAGCGGGCAATTTGATAATAACGGTCCATCCCAGAAACCATCAGCAATTGTTTAAATAATTGCGGAGACTGAGGCAGTGCATAAAATTCTCCCTCGTGTACACGGCTTGGAACAAGATAGTCACGCGCACCTTCTGGGGTACTTTTCGTTAAAATTGGTGTTTCAATGTCTAGAAAGCCGTTGTCGTCTAAGAAATGGCGGAATGCTTTTGTGACTTCATGTCGCATTTTCATTGTTTCAAACATTGCAGGGCGGCGAAGATCCAGGTAACGATATTTTAAACGAACATCTTCTGATACCTCGTCTGCTTGATCTGAAATCACAAATGGAGGAGTCTTCGCTTCATTTAAAACGGTGACCGTTTCGACTTGAATTTCAATTTTGCCCGTTTTTAAATTTGGGTTGATCGTTGCTTCTTCTCTTGCGACAACCGTCCCTTTAATATCAAGGACATATTCGTTACGAATTGATTCTGCTGTCTCAAGCGCCTCTTTTGATAAGTCTGGATTGAAGACAACTTGTACAATCCCTGAACGGTCGCGCAAATCAATAAAGATTAAACCGCCTAGGTCACGCCTTTTTTGAACCCATCCTTTTAATACAACTGACTGACCGATTTGGTCTTCTGTTACTTCTCCACAATAAAAAGTTCTACCAAACACAAACATTCCACTCCTTCTTTACGCTTTCTGGTGGGCCTTCAACATTTGAATCAGCTCATCAAGCTTCACTTCAATTTGTTCACCCGTAGTTGTATCTTTCACATTCACAATTTGCTGTGCAAGTTCATCTTCACCAAGAACTGCAATAAATTTGGCTTTTAAACGATCAGCTGCTTTAAATTGTCCTTTTAGTTTCTTCCCTGTATAGTCCATTTCACTTGAGATACCTTCTTTTCTCAGACGGTTTAATAATGAAACAGAATAATCCTTCGCTTCATCTCCGAGAGCAGCAATGTATAAATCAATACCATCTTGCAGAGGAAGCTCAATTCCTTCAGCATCGATCGCTGATAGGAAACGCTCAATACTCATCGCAAATCCGATCCCTGGTGATTCAGGACCGCCAATTCCTTCAACGAGTCCATCATAACGGCCGCCGCCGGCTAATGTTGTAATCGCACCAAAGCCTTCTGCATTACTCATGATCTCAAATGCTGTGTGATTGTAGTAATCAAGACCGCGCACTAAATTTGGATCGACGACATACTCAATGCCTATATCTGATAAGTATTGTTTGACCTTTTCAAAATACGTCCGTGATTCTTCATTTAAGTAATCTTGAATGGATGGAGCTGTTGTCATCAGTTCATGATCACGATCCTTTTTACAATCAAGAATACGCAGCGGATTTTGGTGTAAACGAGTTTGACAGTCGTGACAGAATTCCTCAATTCTTGGCTCAAAGTGCTTGACCAGTGCTGTGCGGTAGTCTGCACGGCTCTCTTTGTCACCAAGGCTGTTAATGACGAGTTTTAAGTTAGAAAGGCCTGCTTTCTCATACACACTCATCGCAAGTGAAATGACCTCTGCATCAATGGCAGGATCTTTGGAACCAATCGCTTCGATCCCAAATTGATAAAATTGACGATATCTTCCTGTTTGCGGACGTTCATAGCGGAACATTGGTCCGATGTAATACAGCTTAGTTGGCTGAGCCGGCTGTGCAAACAATTTATTTTCAACATAAGAACGGACGGTTGAAGCTGTTCCCTCTGGACGGAGTGTGATGCTACGTCCTTTTTTATCTTCAAATGTGTACATCTCTTTTTGAACGATATCAGTTGATTCGCCTACTCCCCGTGCAAACAGCTCTGTATGCTCAAAAATCGGTGTGCGGATCTCTTTGTATTGAAAGGCTGCACATGTATCTCTCGCAATTTGTTCAACATACTGCCAGCGTTCTGACTCTCCAGGTAAAATATCCTGTGTGCCTCTTGGAATATTAAAACTCATTTTTCGTCCTCCTACGACCATCATTCATTTTTTATGTGGACATATAAAAAACCCCCGCCTCTACTATGTGTATAGTAGGGACGAGAGTTATACCCGTGGTGCCACCCTAGTTGGAACATGATCAAGCATGTTCCCGCTCAAATCCTTAACGCAGATTCACGTTCTCCGCCTATTGACTCATTTTTCGAGCGTTCAGCAGGAAACCTACAGAGTGTTCTTTCGTGATAAATGCCATGCGGATTCGCTTTCAGCCTAAGGCGATTCCTCTCTGCTCACGCAATTTACCCTACTATTCTCTATCATCAGTTCCACATTTTAAATTTTCAAGTGTGTTGATTTATATTATAATAAGGTCGGTGCTGCCACTCTGTCAACCCTTGCCGTGCCTCTTTTTCTTTTCCAGCTCTTCTTTTGACGTACATCCGTATTCAGATGCGGTTTCTTCAAGGAAGCCTGGCTGATCCATTTCGTCGTGCTGCCAGCGGTCGATATCACGATGTCCATTATATTGCACTCGTCCTAATTTTCTGCTTAATCTCATGTTTGTACATCCTTTTATCACATTTTTATTTAGTATAAACAGATTGATTCATTTTTATTAGGGAAACTGCAAGGAATTCAACCACTACATAACGAATTAACATTCATCGGTTTTACAAGGGAGGGGAAAACACCGTTTTGAATCTGAAAAAACACAATCAAATGATGATGCTGCTTACTTGTTTTGTTCTCATCGCGAGTTCTTTGCCTATGACACATGCTACAGCACAAACAGATCAAGCTGTGGTCGCAACAGATGAAATCAATGTGAGAACGGGCCCTGGTTTAAGCTATGGAATTGCAGCTGTTGTAAAACGCGGCGAAAGTTATCCTATTCTCACTGAACAAGGAGAATGGGTGCAGATCCAATTATCAAACGGACAAAAAGGCTGGGTCGTCTCATGGTTGATCACCACATCATCCGGCGCTCAAAAAACAGCGAAACCAAAGGCGCAAGGTCAAAGCACGGCTGGAGGCAGTACCATTACATCGACAGCTTCCGACCTTCGCATCCGGACAGGCCCTGGGACTTCCTATCAAGTGATTGGTACTTTCCCGCAAGGCGCTTCCGCTAAAAAGCTCGAGACAAGCGGCGAATGGACGAAAATTTCTTATAAACAAGCAGAAGGCTGGGTTCACTCTGATTATGTTTCAGGTGGGCAGAAAACTTCTCAATCAAGCTCCGGCGGGTCTTCTCGCTCTAACCAGACAGGCACAGTTGGCGTATCGAGCTTGAATGTGAGGCAATCCGCGGCACCAAATGCACAAGTCATCGCTTCTCTTGCCCGCAACACACAGATCACCATTTTGCGAGAGCAGAACGGTTGGTATGAAATTGAGGGGAAAGGCGTAAAAGGCTGGGTTGCAAGCTATTACATTGTCACAGGCAAAGGAGCAGGCTCTGCACCTGAAAAGAGTTCATCCTCTTCGGCTTCTGAGCAAAAAGCGTACATTGTCTATGATGGCACCAACATTCGAAAAAGCGCTTCTACCTCTGCTGGGATTGCAGAAAGAGCAACAAAAGGAGCTGCCTATCACATTGTTCGGACGCAAGGTGACTGGTACGAGGTGACACTATCGAACGGCGGGACTGGCTATGTGGCGAGCTGGGTCGTTCAAACGAAGAAAAATAGCAGCGAAGCGCCAAGACCTCAGCATGATTCATCGTCTGGAACTGGTTCTTTAAAAGGAAAAACGATTGTTCTTGACCCTGGTCATGGCGGAAAAGACAGCGGCACAATTGGCGCAGACGGTGCTTTTGAAAAGAACATCACCATCAAAACCGCCAATTTACTAGCAGGCAAATTAAGAGCTTCTGGTGCAAATGTATATTTAACTAGAAGTGACGATACATTTATCAGCCTTCAATCGAGGGTGGCGACATCTCATTACCGAAATGCAGATGCATTTATTAGTCTTCATTATGATAGTTTTATGGACCAAAGTGTTAGAGGAAGTACTGCGTATTATTATCACGCAGCAAAAGATCAGCAATTAGCGTCAAGCGTTCATTCCGAAGTCGCAAAACGCTCTCAAATCCCTGATAAGGGTGTCAAATTCGGAGATTACTTTGTTTTAAGAGAAAATAAACGCCCTTCCCTTTTATATGAACTCGGGTATTTAAGCAATCCTCAGGAGGAAGCGATCATTTATAGCGCCTCTTACCAGGAACGAGTCACAGAAGGAATGACTGAGGGATTAAAACAATATTTCCGTTAAAAAGAAAGAGGCCTCAGCGCCTCTTTTTTTGTTTGGCCACAAAAGAAAAAGACTCTAAACAAACTCCCGCATGAGTTCATCTACAGTCTAAAGAGAATCTATTCTTTGCTGTCCATCAAGATCGTGACTGGTCCTGAATTGGTCAATGACACGTCCATCATCGCACCAAAACGGCCAGTTTCAACATGGATACCTTTTTCTCTAAGGGTTTTATTGAAACATTCGTAAAGCGAATTGGCTGCATCCGGCTTGGCGGCTTTCATAAAATTCGGCCGTCTGCCCTTTCTCGTATCACCATAAAGGGTAAATTGCGACACAGACAGAATGCTTCCTTTTATATCCAATAGCGAACGATTCATTTTCCCATTTTCATCTTCAAAAATACGTAAATGTGCAAGCTTTTCAGCTAAGTAAAGCACATCTTCTTCTGTATCTTCGTGTGTGACACCAACAAGCACCATATATCCATCGCTGATGGCACCTGTGATCTCTTCTTCTACCTTCACAGATGCATTTGTCACACGCTGCACAACAAGCCTCATAGACGATATACTTCCTTTCTAATTCATGAATCGGCGAACAGAGTAAATGTCTTTGATTTGTTTAATGCGCTCGACTACTTTGTGCAAATGATTAATATTTTGGATAAAGATCGCCATATGGATCGTCGCCACTTTGTTACGATCAGACTTCCCAGAAACAGAGGAGATGTTCGTTTTGGTTTCGTTAACTGCTTGAAGCACCTCATTGAGTAAGCCGCGTCTATCATATCCTAATATTTCAATTTCCACATTGTATTCTTTACGGTTTTGAGCAGGCTGCTCATGCTCCCACTCGACCGGAATTAACCGCTCCTGCGCTTCTCCTGTCTTCACGTTCGGACAGTCCTCACGGTGAACAGATACGCCTCGGCCCTTCGTAATAAAGCCGACAATGCTATCGCCAGGAACAGGGTTACAGCACTTAGATAAGCGGACAAGCAGGTTATCAATCCCTTTGACCCTTACGCCAGCTTCCCGTTTTTTCCCGTGATACGTCTTTGGTTCCACCGTCACTTCTTGAACGGTTTTCTCTTGCTCTTCTTGATCTCTTTGTTTTCTTTCTTTTTCCGTTAAACGATTGGCGACTTGTAGTGCAGTAATGCCGTTATATCCAACAGCTGCATACATGTCCTCTTCGTTTGAAAAATTAAATTTGTCAGCCACTTTTTGCAGGTTTTCAGCGGTCAGAATGTCTTTGACATCAAACTCAAGGTTTTTGATTTCTTTTTCTACGAGCTCTCGGCCTTTTTCGACATTTTCTTCACGGCGCTGTTTTTTGAAAAACTGTCTGATCTTGTGCTTTGCTTGGGAGGTTTGGGCAAGCTTGACCCAATCCTGACTTGGCCCGTAGCTGTGCTTCGATGTCAGAATTTCAATAATGTCACCTGTTTTTAGTTTGTGATCGAGTGTGACCATTTTGCCATTGACCTTGGCACCGATCGTTTTATTCCCAATTTCCGAGTGAATTCGGTAAGAGAAATCAATCGGAACTGAGCCCGACGGCAGTTCAATGACGTCTCCTTTTGGTGTAAACACAAACACCATATCAGAGAAGAGATCGATTTTTAATGATTCCATAAATTCTTCTGCATCTGTGGATTCGTTTTGGAATTCAAGAATTTCTCTAAACCAAGAAAGCTTCTTCTGGAAGACCGCTTCTTCCGTTGATTCTGCTGACTCTTTGCCTTCCTTATATGCCCAGTGTGCCGCAATCCCGTATTCAGCAATTTCATGCATTTCCACTGTACGGATCTGAACTTCAAGCGGATCACCTTTTGGCCCAATCACCGTTGTATGAAGAGATTGGTACATGTTCGGCTTTGGCATCGCAATATAATCCTTAAATCTGCCTGGCATCGGTTTCCAGCATGTATGGATAATACCGAGCACCGCATAACAGTCTTTAATGCTGTCGACCAAAATACGAACGGCAAGCAGATCATAAATTTCATTAAACTGCTTATTTTGCAAGACCATTTTGCGATAAATGCTATAAATATGTTTTGGTCTTCCGGAAAATTCAGCCTTGATGTTCACCTCAGACACGCGGTCTTTCACTTCATTTACAACCTCGTCCAAGTATTCCTCACGTTCCGCTCGTTTACGCTTCATCAGATTCACAATTCGGTAATATTGCTGCGGATTTAAATAGCGGAGTGCTGTATCTTCAAGCTCCCACTTAATCTTTGAAATCCCTAATCTGTGCGCAAGCGGTGCAAAGATTTCAAGTGTTTCATTTGAAATTCTCCGCTGCTTTTCCTGCGGAAGATGTTTGAGCGTTCTCATGTTATGAAGACGGTCTGCCAGCTTAATCAAGATCACGCGGATATCCTGCGCCATTGCAACAAACATTTTTCGATGGTTTTCGGCCTGCTGTTCTTCTTGTGATTTATATTTAATCTTCCCGAGCTTTGTGACACCATCAACAAGCATTGCTACTTCTTCGTTAAAATGCTCTTTTAAATCCTGTAATGTCACATCTGTATCCTCAACTACATCGTGCAGGAAACCGCCTGCAATGGTTGATGGATCCATTTCAAGGTCAACAAGAATGCCCGCCACTTGAATTGGATGGATAATATAGGGCTCACCAGATTTCCGGTATTGCTCCTTGTGTGCATTTTCAGCATATTCATATGCTCGCTCTATAAATTGAATATGTTCAGCGGACAGGTATTCTCTTGCCTTGTCAATGACCTGCTGCGCCGTTAAAACTTGTTCGTTCGCCATGGAATCACCTTTTTAAATGAAAACTGTATTGTAGTTTATTATCAAGAAAAATTCGATAGATGTAAAGAGAAGAAGTCCGCTAAAAGATTTTTGATAGGAAAAAAGCACCCTTCTTACTGAGTGCTTTTTACGAAAAACTCCATTAGTATTGCATTAACGTCATGATGTCGTAGCCGTCAAGCTTCTTTCTGCCATCCAGATACGTCAGCTCAATCAAAAATGCAATCCCTGCCACAACGCCGCCTAATTCCTCTACAAGCTTGATGGACGCTTCAATTGTTCCACCAGTTGCCAGTAAGTCATCAGTAATCAGGACACGCTGACCGGGACGAATCGCATCTTTATGAATCGTTAATACATCTTTACCATATTCCAAGCCGTAATCGACTTTAATGACTTCACGAGGAAGCTTTCCTTCTTTACGAACCGGTGCAAAACCTACACCAAGTGCGTATGCTACAGGGCAGCCAATAATGAATCCACGCGCTTCAGGTCCAACAATGAGATCAATGTCTCTTTCCTTCGCGTATTCAACGATCTGATCCGTTGCATAACGGTACACTTCGCCTTTATCCATTAACGTTGTAATATCTTTAAATTGTACACCTTCCTTTGGGTAGTCAGGTACAACTGTCACATATTGTTTTAAATCCATCTTTTCCTTTTCCTCCTCGTACGTCAAAGCACAGGTGAGACTTCGCTCATCATGCTATTCAGCCATTCCTTCAGCTCTTTAGCTGAGGAATATGTTAGTGTTTGATCGAGTTCCATCAATCGTTGTTTTGCTGTATAGGACGCTGATGCCGTTAAATCTTTTTTAGGGGCATCAAGTACTATTGACAGCACACCATTCTCTATTTTAACAAAACCGAGTTCAAAAAACACCTTTGTCATAAAAATGATTGTATCTTTTGTCCAGCCTCTATGTTTGGCAAGCTCCATTCCTTGTTCTTTGATAGGAAAACTTCCCCGTTTAAACAAGAACCCATAAAACCATTTGAATTGATCACGGCTTGGGAAAGAGGACATAAAATGATCTTCTTCTCTTTGAAAAACCGTATAAATTCTGGCAGGCTTCTGATTTTCTAAAAGCTGCTTCAGCAATTGCTCATCTGCGGGAACATCCGCAAAGACCACATACTTTCCGTGTACATCAAACGTTGATACATTTTCTGCATGAACATGATGAATGGGGATATCGACGTTCTGTTTTGTTGCTTCCTCAAAACAGACAACCAAAGATTTTTCTGAATCAAGCGTCGAAACTTTCTTCTCCCAATCCTTTTTCCCCCGCAGATCAAACAGCTGCCATTCATCAACTCGTGCATCTTTTAGCATTAGCTGGGGCTTTTTCCGGTTATTCCATTCATTGACGGACATTTCTCCAATCACGGAAATGCGGCTTCCTGGAACAATTTCTTCTTTTAATTTCCCTTGGTGAAAGCCGACACAGTCAAGCAGCTTGTCTTCGTCTTTCAGTGACATTTTAATATGGTTGTGATTTGCCCCAATTGTTCGGATATCTTCAAGCTTCGCATCTTCAATCATAATGAACGGTTTTGGGTTTGACATACCAAATGGTGACAGCATCCCTGCTTCTTCAATTGCTTGAACCGTCAATTCGTCTACCTTGCACACGGCATCGACCCGCTGAATGGGAATAAAATCTTCTTCCGTCAATGTTTCATTGGCATATTGATTTAATCTTTCCCTTAGTAAAGCGACATCATCCGCTCGAAGTGTCATCCCTGCTGCCATCGGATGCCCGCCGAAATGCGGCAGGATGTCGCGGCATTTGCTTAGATGGAAGAATAGATCGAAGCCAGGAATGCTCCGGGCTGATCCTTTTGCCATTTGCGTTTCTTCATCTATTCCAAGCACAATCGCTGGACGAGAAAAAGTATCCGTCAATTTAGAGGCAACAATTCCAACAACGCCCGGATTCCAGCCAGCTTTCGCTACAACGATCGCAGACTGGTCATCGCCTGCCTCTTCCACCATTTGAATGGCTTCTTCTGTGATCGTACTGACAATCTTTTGTCGTTCTTTATTCAGTTCCTGTACAAAACGAGCGAGCTCTTCTGCTTCATCCTTATCCTCAGTCATAAGAAGGTGAACAGCTGGATCTGCCTGTTCAATTCGTCCTACAGCATTCAGCCTTGGCGCAATTTGAAAGCCGACCGTTTCCTCGTTCGCTTCTTCTAAAGTGGCTCCCGCTTCTTTCAATAACGCTTTCAGCCCCGGTCTATTCGACTGACGAAGCTGCATAAGCCCTTTTTTGGCGAGCCATCTATTCTCATCATGAAGCGGTACAAGATCCGCGATTGTCCCGATTGCTGCAAGATCTAACAGCTGAACTGGCAGCTCCCCAAGAAGTGCATGCGCCACTTTAAACGCTACACCTACACCAGCAAGTTCTTTAAAGGGATACTCACAGCCTGGCTGCTTAGGATGGACAATGGCAAGTGCCTCAGGCAGCTCCTCACTTGGTTCATGGTGATCTGTAATGATCAGGTCTAGCCCTATTTCTTTTGCAATACGTGCTTCATTTACAGCAGCAATGCCTGTATCAACCGTGATGACAAGCGATGCTCCTTGCTCCTTGATATATCGAAAAGCCTGTTCATTAGGCCCATAGCCTTCTTTAAACCGATCTGGAATATAAAAGTCTACTATCGCAGACCGCTCTTTTAATGTATGTAAAAGTACAGACGTACTTGTCACACCATCTGCATCATAGTCTCCGAAGATCACAATCGATTCCTGCTCTTCGATCGCTTTGTTGATGCGCTCTACTGCTTCTTTCATTCCTTTTAATAAGAATGGATCATGAAATTCGGCTTTTTGATCAAATAAAAAAGACCTCGCCTCTTCTACTTCTTCAAGTCCTCTTTTTACGAGAAGCGATGCAGTCAGCGCTGAAATATTCAGATTTTCAGAGAGTGATTTCACTTTTTCTTCGCTTGGATGTTCATATTCCCAGCGCATTTTGGATAATAACATAAATTCACCCCTCAACCACACTATTATACTAGAGTGGCCTGAGGGGTTTCAATTTTTATTTTATGAAATTGTGCTGGAAGATTATTTTTCCTTCCGGTCAAATGATGCTGGTTGTTCTTTTAAAGGCGTAACATGCGATTTTTTTTGAAGATCTTTGTCTGCCTTTTTCGTCGAAGTAGCAGGTGCAGCGGCTGCACGCTCAGCTTTTAATGCCTTTAGTTCACGTTTCAGTTTCACAATTTGGAAGATCCCTGCAAATGCCACAATCAGTCCGCCCATTAAAACAGAACCGATAATGACGAGGATCAGCGGCCATTCAGCCGTTCCAAATAAGTAGTCTACCTCGACAGGCCGTACATTAATCACGGCAAATACTGAGACAATTAATACGAAAATAAATGCGAGTATGATGGTCCATTGTTGTTTGTTCATCTACAAATCCCCCAAGCTTTTTCTTTTATTCTTCCCTTTTCACTGCCTTTTTTAAACACAGAAAAAAAGCAGCGGAAGAAAACCTATCAGCATGGGCATCATCAGCTGCTGAGTTTTTCTTTAATCAGGTTCTTTAATTCTTTTCTTTCTCCAGAAATAACAAGGGTATCCCCTTCTTCGATGATGGTATCTGGTCCTGGATTTAAAATCTTCTCGTGTGATTTTCTCATAATGGCGATGACTGTTACTTGATAGTTTTGGCGAACATTGAGTTCACCGATGCTTCTTTGAACAGCTGGTGCATTCTTTTCAATTTTAAACCATTCAATCACTAGATCATCAATGGCTACCTCTACGGTTTCAAGCGCTTTCGGCTTATAGACCATGCCGCCTAAAATAGCCGCAATTTGTCTTGCTTCTTCATCGTTTAGCAGGATACCAGAAATCGTTTCTTCGTGGTCGTCCTCCTGAAAATGATACATTTCTCTTCTGCCGTCATTATGTGTAATGATGGCAAGCTTCTCATTATTTCTTGTGATCATTTCGGCTTTATGACCGATACCTGGCAGTTCAGTTTCCCGAACCTTCATCACAGCCCCTCCAATGAATAAAGCAAAATGCCTTAAACAGACACCCGCTTTCTATACTGATCTAAACGTAAGTCATTATAGCAAAAGACCATTTTAAGATCAATGAAACCCGAAATGTTTTTTCAATAGAAAAAGACTGCCGAGAAGGCAGTCTTTCCAGATTAAATATCTTGATCTGTATCTATCTTAGCTGGTTTTTTCAGCTCGCGGCCTTTCCACATCAGCCAAATTTGTGCCGCGATATAAAGGGATGAATACACCCCTGTTAATAAGCCGACAAGTAAGGCGATGGAGAAGTTTGTAATCGACGCCGATCCGAAGATAAGCAGTGCGACAACAACGACAAGTACAGTCAGCACCGTATTGACAGATCGCGTAAAGGTTTGCTGTAAGCTTAAGTTCACAATGTACGATAGATCTTCAATGGTTTTCGGTTTGCGTTTCTTCATTTGCTCACGAACCCTGTCGAAGGTAACGATCGTATCGTTGATCGAGTACCCGATGACCGTGAGGATCGCGGCAATGAAGGTGACATCCACCTCTAGGCGCGTAATACTAAAGAAGGCCACGATAAAGAACGCATCATATAGCAGTGAAATAATTGCCGCAATCGCCATCTTATACTCAAATCGGACAGATACATATAAAATGATCCCGATGGAGGCAATGATGACGGCATATAGCGCATTACGTGCAAGTTCTTTTCCTACAGTCGGAGACACTGTACTTACGTTTGGCTCCGTTCCGTATTTATCTTTGAAGTAATCTTTCACTTCAGCAATCTTTTCTTTGTTCGGCACACCGACAAATCTCGCTGCTGCCTGATTCTCTTTTTGACCCGATAACACGACACTGTCTGTCTCAAGGTCAAGCTTTTTAAAGTCTTGCTCGACTTGTTCAGTTGACAGCTTGTGATCACTTTGAATATCAATTCTAGTTCCACTTGTAAAGTCAATTCCCGCATTCAGCTTGAAGATGGAAAGAACGATGATTCCCGCAATGGTGATAGTAGCTGAGAAAATCATAAATCCTTTACGTTTGCTGACGAAATCCCACTTATCAAATGGTGTTTTTGGCTCGGTGGTTTCTGTTGTCTCATGGATGTTCATAATGTCTTTTTGACGAACACCAAACCAGCCTTTTCTCCGGTCAAGATAGCGGCTTTCAACAAGAAGACCGAGAAGGAATCTTGATAGGAAAACAGCTGTGATAAAGCTTGTTAAAATCGAGAGGATGAGCATTGTTGCAAATCCTTTTACAGAGCTTGTCCCGAAGAAGAACAGCACTCCGCCGGCAATAATACTTGTTAAGTTAGCATCAAAGATCGTCGCAAATGATCTGCGGTTCCCTGATCTGAAAGCAGAACGGACTGATTTGCCGAGCTTCAGCTCTTCCTTGATCCGCTCATAAGTAATAATGTTGGCATCGACAGCCATCCCTACCCCTAAAATGAGTGCGGCAATTCCAGGCAGTGTCATAACCGCGCCCATCCAGTCAAACACTTGCAGCGTAATGTAGATATAAGCTGAAAGTGTGATGACAGCTATAAGACCAGGTAATCGGTAATAAAACAGCATGAATAAGAAGATAAATGCGATTCCTACTATTCCTGCGAACACTGTTTCGTTCAGTGCTTGTTCACCAAACTGTGCACTCACAGATGTGGAATATTTTTCTGTTAATTTCACTGGCAATGCCCCGGCATTTAAAATACTCGCAAGGTCTTTTGCCTCTTGGACAGTAAACTTTCCTTCTATTTGTACGTCACTGCTGTTAATCTCTTGATTCACATTTGGTGCAGATACATACTTGTGGTTTGATTTTGAGACTTCTTTTTTGAAGGAATCTCCTTTGTGGTAATCAAGCCAAATGACAAGCTGATTATTTGGTGCCATCGCTGCTACTTTTCTTGTGACGTCACCAAATTTTTTCGCATCCTTTAGTTTAACCGTCACAATTGGCTCATTCGTTTGACTGAATGTTTGTTTTGCACTGTTTTCGACTAGGTCAGCCCCGTTTAGGAGTTCTTTATCATTCGTATCTCTGAAGGATAGCTGTGCTTCAGTGGAAAGAATCTCCCTTGCTCTGTTTTGATCTTTTACACCCGCAAGCTGCACGCGGATACGGTTGTTGCCTTCAATCGAAATGTTCGGCTCACTTACACCAAGCACGTTTGCTCTTCGGTTAAGAGCCTCCACTGTACTAACGAGAACACTATTTGTGATCTTGTCCTCTTTTTTCACTGGATGTACATCATACAGGACTTCAAATCCACCCTGTAAATCCAGCCCTAGCGTCATATCTTTCGCAACAGGCTTTGTTAGTAAGCCCACGCCAGTTCCGATTAACAGAACCACTAAGAAAAACGCAAGAATGCGCCCTTTTTTCATTATGTATTTCCTCCTTAAACACCTGAATCCATTAAGATGGCTTATTTTAACAGTTCATCAAGCATATTCTTGCCATCTTCACTGTCCAAAAAAGCAGACGTTTTAAACGACTGAACGGTTGCATAGTTCATAAATTCGCCTATTTTCACAGATAAGATATCTGCAACCATTTCATGAATCGGATACTCTTGTTTTTTCTTCCACTTCTTATTCTCTAAGTATGACCATAATTCCTCTAAATCTACATCTTTATAGCCCAAAACGATGAATTCTTCAAGCTTACTGAACAGAAAAGGCTTTAAATGGTCTTTGTAAATAGCAGCTGGATGTTGTGTCATTGCGTAGCTCCCCCTTTTCAGTTTTTTATCGAGAGACTTGTCATGCTTGGACGATATACACGCATATCTTATTGTATATGATTCTATGTCGTTTGAGAAGGCAGGTGATCTGTGATTTGACGAAGCAAACGTTTTTAAAGGGGACCATTATTTTAATTTTAGCAGGTTTTATCACGAGAATATTGGGTTTTGTCAATCGAATTGTCATTGCGAGGTTCATTGGCGAAGAAGGGGTCGGGCTTTATATGATGGCTGCACCTACCTTTTTTCTCGCCGTGACGCTCACGCAATTCGGACTGCCTGTCGCCATTAGTAAGCTTGTCGCAGAAGCAGAAGCCCGGGGTGACAAACAGAAAACAAAACGTATTCTGGTCATGTCTCTTGCGATAACAGGAACACTCAGCCTGATTTTCACGCCGCTCTTCTTATGGTTTGCGCCCATCATGGCAGAAAATATGCTGACAGACCCTAGAACGGTCTATCCACTGCTTGCCATTACACCCGTCGTACCAGTCATCGCCATTTCCAGTGTGTTAAGAGGCTATTTCCAAGGCAGACAGCAAATGAGTCCGCTAGCGATGTCTCAAGTTCTGGAACAGGTCGCAAGAATTTCATTAGTCGCGGTATGTACAACGGCTTTCCTTCCTTACGGGATTGAATTTGCGGCAGCAGGTGCGATGGTGTCATCTGTGATTGGAGAGATGATTTCACTTGCTTACTTACTGATCGCCTTTCGCTATAAAAAGACCATTCGTATTCGAAAACAATTTTTTAAGGCGATTCATGACGGGAAGGACACATTTAAGCAGCTGATGAGCGTTGCCCTGCCAACAACAGGCAGCCGTTTTATCGGGAATATTTCGTGGTTTTTAGAGCCGATTGTTGTCGCGCAAAGTCTTGCCATTGCTGGATATGCGGCTGTTGAGGCGACAAGGCAGTATGGGGAGTTGACTGGACTTGCTCTGACCCTTTTGACACTGCCTAGTTTTATTACGTATTCACTCTCCACTGCATTAGTTCCGGCGATCAGTGAAGGCATGGAGCAGAATAAACGTAAAACGGTCGAATACCGGCTGAAGCAGGCGATGCGCCTTTGTTTACTCAGCGGAGGCATTTCATGTATTATTCTTTTCGTTTATGCAGAAGATTTAACGCTCTTTATGTATGGTTCGTCGCATGCAGCCATTTATGTGAAATTCATGGCGCCGTTTTTCCTTCTATATTATTTTCAGGGGCCCCTTCAAGCCGTGCTTCAAGCACTCAATTTAGCTGGTGCGGCGATGACCAACAGCCTGATAGGTGCAATTGTGAAAACAGGGATGATTTTTGTTCTTGCTTCACAGCCTGGCTTTGGCATTATGGGCGCAGCACTTGCGATCTTAATCGGCATCATCCTTGTCACACTGCTCCATGCGGCAACTGTTGGAAAGGTGCTGCCTATTCATTTACCATTAAAGGAATATGGACTATGCGTCCTTGTGATTATCGGTACGGGGGCTGTCAGCCTTTGGCTGAAATCTCAAGTAAACGGACTCTTTTCTGCTCCTATTGAACTTGTAACACTCATCATTGTTACGTGCATGCTGTATGTCATTCTATTAATCTGCCTAGGACTAGTGAAACGAGAAGAGCTGCGCCGCATCCCGTTCATTGGGAAGCTGTTTTAGCTCATCTCTTTTTGATCACTTCATCTTTCAAATCAATATAAAATGTTTTTTGATTAAAGCTGCAGTAAGAGATTTGCTCGATATCATGGTAACCTCTTTTAGCAAGCTCATCTTTCAGCCACTGTTCATTTTGATTGATTTGCTTAAGGTGATCATGCTGCACTACACCGTCCGCAACAAGTGGAAGCTCAAGCGCTGCATGTTTGAGCTTGTTTTCTTTTTCGACGACGGCGAGCTTTCCAGACGGCTCTAAAATAGCGTAAGAGACATCCTGAATACTGTCGATGTTATTTTCTCTTAATTGAATAAGCAGGTCATCAAAATTGTATCGCTGTTTTCTCATCGCACCCTCGTCTATTTTGCCATTGATGATGAGCAAGACCGGTTTGCCGTCAAGAAAGCGCCGGACGCCTTGGAATTTCAATGAGAGATAGGCAAGTGTGATTTGAATGAAGGTTAACAGCAGGATTGGCCATACCGTATGTAACATGTGATCCTCTACTTCTTCTATGGCGAGAACCGCAATTTCTGCAATCATCATAAAAATGACTAGATCTAAAATACTCAGCTCGCCAATTTCCCTTTTGCCCATTAAGCGAAAAATAAACCAAATAAGAAAATATAAAATGATGGTTCTCATGGAAATGATCAAGATGTCCTGCATGTGATGTAAACCCTCCTTCTCCAACATAGCTTGTGTCAAAACACTTTATTTATGTAGAAAAGAAACGTCTGAAACATGTCTATTTTTTCTCCACTGTGAATACATTTTAGTAAAAGACAAGCTTCGGTCAATTGGAGAGGAGACAAATCACATGCAAGAAACAAAACATATTGGAAAAGGCATTTTATCCGGATTAATTGCCATTTTTGTCGTGATGGTTGTCACAAGTTTACTTGTGTCGCTCATGCTTACATTCACAAGTATGCAGGAATCATCATTTAAATGGATGATTATGATTTTGTCCTTTATTGCCCTGTTATTAGGAGGCATCATTTCTGGCGGGAAAGCAAAGGAGCGCGGCTGGCTAATTGGTGCGATCACATCTATCATTTTTTCTCTCACTGTATTTTTATTTCAATATTTGGGGTTTGGAAAAACGTTTTCACCAGAGCAGTTCATCTATCATGGGGCATTTTTAGGCATTTGTATGCTGGGGGGAATGATTGGCGTCAATCTTCGAGGCAAATAAAAAAAGAGCGGTTCATATCGCTCTTTTTTTATTGCTATGTATCGGAGGATTAGCCTTTGTCAGCTAATTCTCTAATAGCACGGCGATCGAAAGTTAAACGGTTGTTTTCGCTTGTTTTGATGACCACTTTTGATTCATCAATTGAGTCGATTTCACCGTGTAAACCACCGATTGTGACGATTTTATCGCCTTTTGATAAAGATTGCTGCATCTGACGCACAGCTTTCTGTTGCTTTTGCTGTGGACGGATTAACAAGAAGTAAAGCACAGCAAACATGACAACAATCATAATGATTGAACCCATACCACCATCCATTCTATTTCACCCCTTTCTAAAGCATTGTAAAGCCTTTCGTTTATGCGTTAAAAGTTTTTCGCATTCGGTTTGTTAAAGCCATAACGCTCAAAAAACTCTTCTTTAAAATCACCTAAACGATCCTCACGGATAGCTTCTCTCACTTGCTCCATTAATTTTAACAGAAAATGAAGATTATGATAAGTTGTTAATCGAATTCCGAACGTTTCATTTGTTCGGATGAGATGTCTAATATAGGCGCGTGTATAGTTTTTACATGTATAGCAGTCACAGTTCTCATCGATTGGTCTAAAGTCACGCTCATATTTTGCATTTTTCACAACAAGACGGCCTTCACTAGTCATTAAGGTACCGTTTCTTGCAATTCGCGTAGGCAGTACGCAGTCAAACATATCTACACCGCGAATGGCGCCGTCAATTAAGGAATCTGGCGAGCCGACACCCATTAAGTACCTCGGCTTGTCTGCTGGTAAAAATGGTGTAGTGAACTCAAGTACACGATTCATCACATCTTTTGGTTCCCCTACAGATAAGCCTCCGATGGCGTAGCCTGGGAAATCAAGTGAAACAAGGTCTTTTGCACTTTGTTTTCGAAGCTCTTCGTATTCTCCGCCTTGGACAATTCCAAACAGCCCTTGATCCTCTGGACGCTGGTGCGCTGTTAGACAGCGCTCTGCCCATCTGCTTGTCCGCTCCACAGAACGTTTCATGTAATCGTACTCTGCAGGATATGGCGGGCATTCATCAAATGCCATCATAATATCAGAACCAAGCGCATTTTGGATCTCCATGGCTTTTTCAGGAGATAGGAACAGCTTGTCTCCGTTTAAATGATTACGGAAGTGAACGCCTTCTTCTTCAATTTTTCTAAATTCACTCAATGAGAAAACTTGGAATCCGCCTGAATCAGTTAGAATGGCTCGATCCCAGTTCATAAATTTGTGCAGACCGCCTGCTTCTTTTACGATATCGTGGCCTGGACGGAGCCATAAGTGGTACGTATTGCTTAAGATGATGCCTGCATCCATTGCCTTTAATTCTTCAGGCGCCATTGTTTTGACTGTAGCCAGTGTACCTACTGGCATAAATACAGGTGTTTCAAAGGAGCCGTGCGGTGTATGAACGCGGCCAAGACGTGCACCTGTTTGTTTGCATGATTTAATGAACTCATAACGTATCGGTAATTGCGACAAAAATGAGCCCTCCTGTCTTTGTTGTATGATGTTATTGAATCAGCATGGCATCGCCAAAGCTGAAGAATCGGTATTCCTCTTTCACAGCCTCATTGTACGCTTTTAGTACGTGCTCTCGTCCAGCTAATGCGCTGACAAGCATAATTAACGAGGATTTTGGCAGATGGAAATTTGTGATCATGCCATCAATTGCCTTGAATGTGTAGCCAGGGTAAATAAAGATCGACGTCCAGCCGCTTGAGGCTTTGAACTCACCATCGTGTGCGCTTGCAATGGTTTCAAGCGTTCTTGTTGACGTTGTGCCGACTGAAATAATCCGTCCGCCTTCTTTGCGAACGCGATTGAGCTCATCAGCTGTTTCTTCATTCATTTCATAAAACTCTGCATGCATTTCGTGTTCTTCAATACGTTCTGCACTTACCGGACGAAACGTGCCAAGCCCCACGTGCAGCGTAATAAAAGCAATGTGAACACCTTTCGCTTTCAGCGCATCCAGCAGCTCGGTTGTAAAATGGAGACCGGCCGTTGGGGCAGCAGCGGAACCAACCTCTTTTGAATAAACGGTTTGATAGCGTTCACGGTCGTCAAGCTGCTCTTTAATATATGGAGGCAGCGGCATTTCACCAAGGGATTCAAGCACTTCATAAAAAATGCCTGTATATTGAAACTCGACTTTTCTTCCACCATGTTCCATTTCCTCTGTACATACCGCTTTGAGTCGTCCATCACCAAAAGTGATAACCGTCCCTTTTTTCACCCGTTTCGCTGGTTTTACAAGTGTTTCCCAGTTGTCTCCTTCTTCTTGCTTCAAGAGAAGCAGCTCAACTTTGGCACCTGTATCCTCTTTCATCCCAAACAATCGTGCAGGCAAAACGCGAGTATTGTTTAGAACGAGACAATCACCTTTTTGAAAATAATCGATGATTTGTGAGAATGTATCGTGTGTAATCGCACCCGTCTGTTTGTTTAAGACCATCAGTCTTGATGCATCTCTTTTTTCAAGCGGCACTTGTGCAATCAATCTTTCTGGTAAATCAAAATCAAATAGTTCTAGCTTCATTTCCTTCACCTATTCTGTAGTTAACTAGTTAACGTTATTTCATCCGTCCAAAGATATTCAGTAATATGGTTAGTACGATGCTAATGACAATGCATGTAATGACAGGAAAAAAGAACGTTACATTTCCTTTTTTCACAAAAATATCACCTGGAAGCTTACCAACCAATTGAAACACTAATCCTGCGGCAAAAAGGACACCACCTAAAATCATTAATATTTTAGGGAATTCAGTCACGAATCGGAACCTCCATTTGAAAATGTTCATACGCTTCTCTTGTGACGACCCGCCCTCTTGGTGTTCTTTGCAGGAAACCAATTTGCAGCAAGTACGGTTCGTACACATCTTCAATCGTATGTGATTCTTCTCCAATTGTCGCTGAGATTGTATCAAGACCAACCGGACCGCCTCTAAATTTTTCGATCATACTTAAAAGGAGCTTATGGTCTATATGATCGAGGCCAAGCCTGTCGACTTGAAGACGCTCAAGGGCATCTTCCGCAATGTCCTGCGTAATAGCATGATTCCCAAGCACTTGCGCAAAATCTCTTACTCTTCTGAGCAAACGATTGGCAACCCTCGGTGTTCCCCGGGAACGTCTCGCAATCTCTTCGGCAGAGCGAATATCGATCCCAATCTCAAACAGCTCGGCTGTTCTTGCCACAATGTGAGCCAAATCTCTTTGCTCATAGTATTCCAATCTTGCATGTACCCCAAACCTATCTCGAAGCGGCGCTGTTAACAGCCCGACACGGGTCGTTGCACCTACAAGCGTAAATGGCGGTAAATCAAGCCGTACAGAGCGTGCTGTATCTCCTTTTCCAATGACAATATCTAAACAAAAATCCTCCATTGCTGGGTACAGCACTTCCTCAATTGAGCGCTGCAAGCGGTGAATTTCATCAATAAACAATACATCACCTGGCTCAAGAGACGTTAAGATGGCCGCCAAATCTCCAGGACGCTCAATGGCTGGTCCTGACGTTGTACGCAGCTGAACATTCATTTCATTGGCAATAATCGACGCAAGCGTTGTTTTCCCAAGTCCAGGAGGTCCATATAAAAGGACGTGATCAAGCGTTTCCTGCCGCATGCGGGCAGCTTCAATAAATACGCTGAGATTATCCTTTACTTTTTGCTGACCGATATATTGGCTAAGTGTCTGTGGCCGCAGACTTTGCTCAATGGCTGATTCATGGTTGTCTGCTTCAGTTGAGACGAGCCGTTCATCCATGAGACATCACCCTATTTCAACATTTTTTGTAAAGCTTTTTTCACATATTGATCGGTTGTGAGATTCTTTTCTTCTTTTAATAATGGAAGAACCTTTTTAATTTCACGATCACCGTATCCAAGGACACTCAAGGCTTCAAGCGCTTCATCTAATGCAGTTTGCTGCGTTTCAACCTGAATGTGGTCCTCGTGATTAAATAAGTTGCCAATCATTTCTGGTACCACATCTGCAAGTTTTCCTTTTAGATCCAAAATGATTTGACGTGCTGTTTTTTTGCCCACACCTGGGAATTTAATCAGGAACGCTTCATCTTCACGTTCTATCGCTGAAATGACAGCGCCAGGATCACCGGAAGCAAGAATAGCGAGAGCGCCCTTTGGCCCTATTCCTGTGACATTTAACAGTTTTGTAAACAGCGCTTTTTCTTCTCGTGTTTGAAAACCGTATAACGAAAATGCGTCTTCCTTTATGTAATGATACGTATAAATCGTTTCTTGTTTATTTACTCGATAGATAAACGGGTTTGGGGTATAGACTTGATATCCCACTCCGCCGTTTTCAATGACAACATATTGCGGGCACACATAATCAATGGTCCCTTTTACAAACTCTATCACCGTTTTCACCTCTTTGACTGTTCTTCATTGTAACATAAATCGAGGAGAAAACCGCAATAAAAGTTAACATACGTTCGCTCAGTACATTTTTATCATGAAACCACGAAAAACAGCTTGCGGTCTTCACACCAGCAAGCTGTTACACGCTTTAAAACGATATTTCATTTCGGTAAGGCTTCATGACTTCAAGCACATGCTCAAATTCATCCTTTGTTCGAAAAGGAATGCCTTGCTCAAGCTGTTTTTCCACATGACTTTCTAAACGGGACGTATCAATTTGAAAAAAGAGATGAATAGGCTCCGCCCAGCCGTCAGGCCTTCCATGAAACGTAGAAATCACACCGTCCTCTGATAATCCGATATATCCATTTGCTTTACTTAATGGAGAGATATCATCAATTTGCTTTCTAAAAAGGGCAAAATCCTCTTTTTGTTCTACCAGCGTCCAGCCTTTATACTGCGCCCAGAATGTGTCTTTGTCTTCTAATGATGCCCGGTGTCTTTCAATACTCACATCGCCGTCTAAATAGACTTTTTCAAGCTGGACGGTGATAGAGTTTGACTGCTTTTGCAAGTGTTCTTTCCCTTCCATATCTACAGCGAAAAAAAGCACACTTGTCATGATAAGTCCTGTAACGAAACATTTCATCTTCACTTTCACTATTTACACCTCTTTAGAACATGAGATCGATGCATGACATATGTAGTTTGACCCATTTTTCTAAACATTAACCAAATCGATGATTCAAATGTATGGTAAGAGTCTTTCGTTGTATCCTTCATTCGTAAATGTTATGTTTTATACAATCCATTGCTTTATCGAGTGACACGTTTTTTCATCATTCGTTTTTCAGCCGCATAAACTGAAACCAAAGAAGGTGAAGTCAATGTCAGATGTCAAAAGATTAGCCGAATCGATTCAGTATCATGAAGAGAAACGTTTTCATAAGCTTGCCTATAAACCAGCAGAGCTTGAACTGTGCGGCAAAGGAAGAAGTGCCTATGTCTTTTTATACAAAAAAGACGGCAAGAAAATGGCACTAAAAGTCTTTTTCCCTTCTTATCAGCATATTGCCCGCAAAGAGGCTGCCATTTACGAAAAACTTTCTGGTTCGTCTTACTACCCTGAGATTTATGAGTCTGGGGATCAGTATATTTTAATGGAATATATTAAAGGCTACACATTCTATGAATGCCTTACAAAAGGAATTCCTATTAAAAAACAGATGATTAATCAAGTCGATGATGCGCTGGAGGAAGCGCGCGAGAAAGGATTGAATCCTTCTGATATCCATCTGCGCAATCTGATCTTAACAAAAGAAGGACGGATCAGAGTCATTGACGTTGCCAGATTCACGCAAACGAAAGCATGTCATCAATGGGATGATTTAAAAGCCGCTTATGCTTATTACCAAAAACCTTTTTTCCCTAAAAAAGCACCGCGTCTGTGGCTTGAAGTGATTGCTTATTTGTATAAAAAGAACTGGCTGTCCCGCGGGCAGCTTAATAATCGGAATGATTTTTCTGCATAACGAAAGCCGCTCTCTTTTGAGCGGCTTTTTGCTGTTATTCTGTTTCTACATGGATACTATTGACGTTTAATAGGTTAATGATTTCATTATTCAGCTTAAACCAATGATTGGCTTCTTCAATTTTTTTATACACATCATAGGTAGCTGGACGTTTGAGCTCGAAATCAAGCACTTCCCCATTGTTCATATGAAATGTTACCTTAAATACTTTCATCATAAGATCACCTTCCACTCTTCTTGTTCGCTGGTCAAATAGATCAGCTCTTTTCATTCATTCTCTATTCAACTCGTTTCCCCTCCTTCTTTCCATTCAAACCCAAGAAGTTTAAATTTTGTTTAAATTCACACAACATATCTATCTCTCATATCTGCAAAGAAGTATATTAGTGAAAAAGGAGGCTGCCCTTGATGAAGCAGAAAGAGAAACGAACATCTCCAGAAAGAAAAACAGTCTTTTTTCATTTAACAGATGCTCTCATTCCGAGTGTGGACATGATGGCATATGCAGCAAAGGCATTTTTTCACCTTTTAAGAAAAGCCTTTTCAGCGGTTTGATAAAACCCCGCACAGCATCGTGCGAGGTTATTTTTTTATGGCTGATAAATTTGACTTCCTTGACTGACAAACTCCTTCGCCTTCTTTTCCATTTCTCTTTTTACTTCTTCAGATTGATTGCGGATATCATGAGAAATTTTCATACTGCAAAACTTCGGTCCGCACATCGAGCAAAAGTGAGCGGTTTTAGCGCCTTCGGCAGGCAATGTTTCATCATGGAACGCCAAGGCTCTTTCTGGATCAAGTGACAGGTTGAATTGGTCCCGCCACCTAAATTCAAACCTCGCTTTCGATAAAGCATCATCGCGCTTTTGAGCCGCAGGATGTCCTTTTGCTAGATCAGCAGCATGTGCAGCAATTTTATAGGCGATCACGCCTTCTCTCACATCTTCTTTGTTCGGCAGACCTAAATGCTCTTTTGGCGTTACATAGCACAGCATTGCTGTTCCGTACCAGCCGATCATGGCCGCACCGATCGCGGATGTAATGTGATCATAACCAGGTGCGATATCTGTTGTAAGAGGCCCTAACGTATAAAATGGTGCTTCCTTGCAAATGTCCATTTGCTTGTCCACATTCTCTTTGATTTTATCCATTGGGACATGTCCGGGCCCTTCAATCATTACCTGCACATCATGTTTCCAAGCAATCTCTGTTAACTCACCTAACGTTTCCAGCTCTGCAAACTGCGCCTCATCATTGGCATCAGCAATCGAGCCTGGTCTAAGTCCATCTCCAAGTGAAAAGGCGATATCATATTTTTTCATAATTTCACAAATGTCTTCGAAGTGAGTGTAGAGGAAATTCTCTTGATGATGAGCAAGACACCATCTTGCCATAATTGCACCGCCTCTTGAAACAATTCCGGTCACCCGATCGACAGTGAGCGGAATATATCTTAACAGCACGCCAGCATGAATCGTGAAATAGTCTACACCTTGCTCCGCTTGTTCAATTAATGTGTCCCTGTACACATCCCACGTCAAATCTTCTGCGACTCCATTCACTTTTTCAAGGGCCTGATAGATGGGAACGGTTCCTACTGGGACTGGGCAATTCCGAATGATCCATTCTCTCGTTGTATGAATATCCTTTCCAGTAGACAGATCCATCATTGTATCTGCCCCCCATCTGATCGCCCATGTCATTTTTTCAACCTCTTCATCAATGGATGACGTGACAGCTGAATTGCCAATATTCGCATTGATTTTGACATGAAAATTTCTTCCGATAATCATTGGTTCACTTTCTGGATGGTTAATATTCGAAGGAATGACGGCTCTTCCGCTCGCCACTTCCTCTCTAACGAACTCAGGGCTTAGCTCTTCTCTAATTGCGATAAACTCCATTTCAGGCGTAATGATGCCTTTTTTGGCATAATGCATTTGCGTCACGCGCGCTCCTTGTTTCGCGCGGAGCGGCTTATGATGAAAATCAGTTTGGACAGAATGGATGGACTCCTTCTCCCTTGAACGATATCCGTTATCCTCCGGTTTTACATGACGCCCTTCATAGCTTTCTGTATCTCCTCTTTCTTCAATCCATGCTGCCCTAAGACGCTTTAACCCCTTTGTGACATCAATATGAACGTTCTCATCGGTGTACGGTCCACTTGTATCGTATACACGGACTGGTTCATTTTTTATGTCGCCCGCCTCTGTCACAGTATGTGAGAGCGTGATCTCTCTTTTTGGCACTAAGATATCGGGTCTTGATCCTTTCTCATATACCTTATGGCTGCCGTCAAAGCTGGATAACAATGATTGGTTGGATGGGACACTTTTCTTTTCTTTCATTTGCTGTTCTCTCCTTTTCTTCTTGTCACCGGACAGGATGGAATCAGCACCAGCAAAAAACCAGGCTCTATTTAAAGAACCTGGTTTCGTCGTCAGAAATAAACATGCATATCATTGATATGATACATGCATCATCTTCAACTTCCCCACGCTGGTACGAGCCAGATCAGGTCCAAAGGGTTAAGAAGCTTATACTTCTCTCTCAGCCCATTTACGGGCACCCCTAGTCACTTTTATTGAATTCCACATCAGTTTAGCATAGAGACATCATGAAGAAAAGAAGATTCAGGAAAATAGTTCCTTTCCCCTACAAGCGTTATGGATCATGTTGATATACAGTCTTCTATACATCATCTATCTCTCTCATTTCAATTAAATCTGAAATAATCATTGATCCTTTTCTCCTATTATGTATAATTAATCTAAACGGAGAATTTTTATACAATTTATTTAAAGGAAGTTCTAGTCGATTGCAAACATTTCTCACATTTATCGTCGTAGGATTCTCAATTGCTCTGCCTGTTGGAGCAATCACGGTTGAAATGACAAAACAGGGACTGAAAAACGGATTTTTTCATGGTTTAACTGTCGGAGCAGGCGGTATGACCATAGACTTATTACTCATCTTGGCTTTATATGCTGGATTTGCTCAGTTTTTATCTTTGCCGTTTGTTCAAATCCCGCTCTGGCTGATCGGAGCTGTATTTTTAATGATTCTCGCATACGATTCCATTAAAAATGCGGATCAAGATATTCATTTAGCAGGAGAAAAGGTCAATAAATCATTCGTGAAAACATATCGAAACGGTTTGCTCGTGGCGGTATCTCCTGGAAATCTTGTGTTCTGGGTTTCTGTTTTTGGTGCTGTACTTGCAGATGCTTATACAAAAACAGATTCATCTGAATTTATGCTGGCTGCCGGCGGTATTTTGGCAGGGATTCTCCTTCATGACATTGGTCTACTCACCCTTGTATCCTTAACAAGAAAAGTGATGAATCGGACGATGATCAAGTGGACATCCATTATTGCTGGTATTTTATTATTAGGGTTTGGCTGTTATTTCTTTTACGAATTTTATATAGGCATCAAGGTTTATTTTTAAGAAAAGGCTAAAGTTCGTGATGAACTTTAGCCTTTTTGTGTCAAACTATCGGGTCATGCCTGTTTGTCCTGTTTCAAATTGCGTTCTTCTCATATCTCTAAAGCGTGTGAATGCACCTTCATCTTTCATGACTTGGACTGCTCTTCCATCTGCATAACGAGTCGCTGCTTCTTCTACTTGTGATACGCCTTCTGACGTCAGGCGGCCATCTGATTTAATGGCAATATACACATTCTCATCCGTCACCATGACTTGAGAGTCTGCCACGTGATTCATTTTATTGACGCGGTTGGCAATTTTTCTTGAACGCTGGATGTTCTCTTGTTTATCGTAGCCTGAGAACGACATTTGGTTATGATAGTTCATATCTCCATGACTGTAGCGTCCATCTCCACCTGCAAGAGGCATTCGATCATCGGCTTGAGGACGGGTGCGATAATCAACATTCGTTGTATTCCCACCGTTCATCCCTTCCATGAGTTCAGAAACTGGTCCTTGATGATCTTGGTTATTGTCATCTGCACGGTTATTCGAATGATATCCGACCGGCTGACCTGATTGATTATGCCTTGTATCTACACCTGCATTGTCATTTGTACCACATGCTGTTAACCCAATAGGAAGAAGCACTAATGCGATTGTTTTTTGCCATTTTTGTCTCAAACGAAAAACCCCCTGTACAAATTCAATCTCATGAGCGCGAAACAGGCTCTGTTTTAGCATGTACAGTTAGGAAGAAAATCAAGCTGTCAGTTATAAACAAAAAAAGGAACGATTGAGATCGTTCCTTCTGGTATGGTGACAAAAGGCTAAAATGTTCTTGATTTTAGCCTTTTGTCTTCTTTTCAGCGTAATAGAAAACCTTTGCATTCTAGGAAGGACGAGCACAGGAGCGGAGCGAATTTGACATTCGTGAGCACCGGAGCGCAGACCTGACACCGAATGCGAGGGTTTGTCTACACGCTGAAAGGAACGATTGAGATCGTTCCTTCTGTCATTAATCCTCTTCTTCCTCCTCCGGCCTTGCAAATACGGATTGGCCTGGATATGGCTGCATATAAGGCTGAGCAGGATAAGCACCCATTTGGCCATAAGGAACAGGATTCGGATAATGTCCTGGCCAAGGCTGATGATGCTTCATGCCATCATCACATCCGCAGTCTTCCTTGCCATATGCTGCATTTGAGACGTTTGGATAAAAGCCTTGATTTACGTTGGCATTTGCATTGGCGTTTGAATGCATATGGTGATGCCAGTGATGTCCGTCGTTTGCATGGTGCTCATGATTTTCCCCGTAGTAAGCAGGCGCTTGATACGCAGGATAATATGGATGAGCCGGGTATGGATATGGCATCATATGATGGTGATAATATGGATGGATAGGATAACATAGTCCTGATCCCGGTAAAATTGGCGATGCCGGCACCATTTGCTGCGGATATGGATACATCCCCGGCATGTAATGACCATGACCATAACCAAAATAAGGATCATATGGTTCATGATGATGGTGCTGGTGATGATGCTCGTTATTTTCAGCCACTCCTCCTACCGCTGCCCCTCCCACATTTGGCATTTGCGGGAAGTTAGGAAGGTTTGGGTAATTGCCATGCTCCATGTCTTTTCCCTCCTCTTTTTGATGCGGAATATGAATAAACGGGTCATATCCCTTTGCCACTTCATCTTTTAGATGACCTTTATTTTCATGGTGAAAATGGTCTTTGTTATCTTTATGGTCCTTATTTTCATGATGGGAATGACCCTTGTTATCTTTATGGTCTTTATTCTCATGATGAAAATGATCCTTGTGATCTTTTTTCTCGTGAACGTGATCTTTTTTCTCATAATGATCTTTTTTGGGAGGAGGCGTGAATGGCTGGTAGAGATTGGTCTGATAATAGTTCACATCGACTTGCGGAAAAACTGGCTGCTCGATCTTTGGCACTGGCGGTACATAAGGTACCGGTTCATTTGGCTTTTCTTTCGGTTTTGTATCTTGCACTTGCACGACATCTTTTGGCTTTTCTTTCACATACGGATGTTCTTTCGTTTTTGGCATTTCTTTTGCTTTGTGATGATCTGTTTTCACAGGAACACCACTAGATGGAATTTTAATCTTCATACCCGGCATGATCAAATCAGGATTACTGAGCTGAGAATTTAGTTTTTTCAATTCTTGAAAGTCGACTCCGTATTTCTTTGAAATTTTCCAAAGGGAGTCTCCTTTTTGCACAATATGAATTTTCAACGTTTTCCCCTCCTATGCAAAACGTGAACGTAACGGTTATGTCAGAAGTACAATATGTTTCAACATAAATTTATGCCTATTTACAAGCCGATATGATAAAAACTTGTTTTCTGATAGGAGGGGCAGATCATTATTTAATGGCGAGCATTTTCTCGAGTGCAAGTAAAGCGTCTTTCGTGATGTCTTCATTGACCTGTATCAACCCGACCGGCTGACCCTTTTCAATGCTTTCAAGTGACCATAGCAAATGAGGCAGATCAATCCGGTTCATCGTCAAGCATGGACACATATCTGGGTTAAGGGATTCAATTTGTTTATCTGGGTGCTGCGCTATGATCCGTTTGACTAAATTCATCTCTGTTCCAATCGCCCACTTGCTGCCTGCTGGCGCCTGTTTGATCGTATCAATAATAAATTTCGTTGAACCTGCTAGGTCAGAAGCCCTTACGACCTCATGCGTGCATTCAGGATGGACAAGAATTTGAATGTCACAGTCTTTTTTTCTCATTTCTTCTATATTCCGAACGGTAAATTTCTCATGTACGGAGCAATGGCCCTTCCATAAAATCATCTTGATCCGGGAAAGCGGCTGATCGGTGATGAGCTTTTCTTCTATCTGATCCCAGACAGCCATTTCTTCTAGCGGAATACCTAAATCAAAAGCCGTATTACGCCCTAGGTGCTGATCGGGGAGAAACAGAATCCGCTCTTTTTGCGTCATCGCCCACTCGAGTACTTTTTTAGCATTTGATGAAGTAACAGTCGCCCCGCCATGCTTGCCGACAAATGCTTTAATATCTGCTGTTGAATTGACATACGTAAGCGGAAGTATTGTATCTCCAAACAGATCAGTGAGCTGCTCCCATGCTCTGTCTGTTTGTTTCATGTTTGCCATATCTGCCATGGAACAGCCTGCTCTCATATCTGGCAATACGACGCTTTGATTCTTGTTTGACAGCATATCTGCCGTTTCTGCCATAAAGTGAACACCGCAGAACACAATGTATTCAGCCTCGTGATTGTCGGCCGCTATTTGTGCCAGCTGCAATGAATCTCCTGTTGCATCTGCAAATTCGATGACCTCATCCTTTTGATAATGATGACCCGGTATAAAAAGCTTTGATCCAAAAGCCCGCTTGATTTCTAACACTCGCTGCTTCATTTCATCATCAGAGCGGTGTTTATATTCATCTGGCATCATGGCTGCATGTTGATTGGCTAATACATTAAGCATGGACATGAGTTGTTCCCCCTTTATGACTGAATTCCATATTCATACTAAAATCAAATGCTGGAGCAGAATGTGTGAGAAAACCAAGTGAAATCAAGTCGACTCCTGTCCCCCTGTAGCTTGGCAATGTCTCTAGCGTAATGCCCCCTGAAGCCTCTGTCAGAATGGACTCTGGCGTCATTTGTTTAAAACGTTTAACCTCGTCCGGAGAGCAGTTATCAAACATGATGACATCCGCTTTTGCATCAATGGCTTCCATTAGCTGCGTTTCTGATTCAATTTCCACTTCAATTTTCACCATATGACCGGCATATGCTCTTGCTTTTTCTACCGCTTCACGAATAGAGCCGCATGCGGCAATATGATTATCTTTAATCATCACCCCATCTGATAAGCCAAAGCGATGATTCTTTCCACCGCCTGTCTTCACTGCGTATTTCTCTAACATACGCAAGCCGGGTGTCGTTTTTCTCGTATCACAAATCGTAATAGACGGGTCACCTAATCGCTGCACCGCCTCATGCGTTAAGGTGGCGATACCTGTCATTCGCTGCAATAGATTTAAAATGACCCGTTCTCCTTTTAATAAGTCGTTGACTGGGCCCTTTATTTTCGCCAGTACAGCGCCTGAATGAATCCAATCACCTTCTTGAAAAAACAGCTCAGTTTGAATCTGTTCATTCAACAGGCGGTAACCTATTTCAATCAGTTGTGATCCTGCCAATACACCAGATTGTTTCGCAATGATAAGAGCTGTTCCTTTCTTGTCTCCAAAGATGGCATCAGCTGATACATCTCCAAAGCCAATATCCTCTGTAAAAAAATGAGTGAGCATTTGTTTTAACTGTAAACGTTCCATTTGGCACCGACCCTTTCATTTTTCATGATATGAATATGACCTTTTTCATGAACAATCTGCCTGCCCTGCCACAACGCATCGCTTCGCTCTGGATAATCCATTCGATAATGGCCGCCTCTGCTTTCTGTACGGAGTAATGCAGATTTAGCAAGGCAAACCGCTAATGCCCATTGATTGCTTAATTCGATCTGTTCATTTGTGATATCCTTCACATTAATTTGCTGAAAAGTGACATCCTGTAACGTATGAAGCAAAGTCTGCAAGCCCTTTTCATCTCTCACAATGGCTGCAAATGTAGTCATCCATTGTCTCAGCTGATCCTTTGAAATCATTGGAACCATCCATATTTCTTGAATAGAAAAAGGGGGACTTGTTTCTTTCTGTTTAGGCAGCTGTTCAATTCTTTGTGCTGCTTTGCTGCCTAACACGAGACCTTCCAGAAGAGAATTACTCGCCAATCGATTCGCACCGTGTAAGCCAGTACAGGCCGCTTCTCCAATGGCAAATAGCGCTGGAACAGTCGTTTCTCCATATTCATTGACGCTGATACCGCCCATTAAAAAGTGCATACCCGGGGAAATTGGCAGCCTGCCGCTCGCCATATCGACACCTGCACGCTGGCACATCGCATCTATTGCTGGGAAACGAGCTGAAAAATGCGGAATATCATGGATGTTAAGATACAATTGATGGCCTAATTGCTGCTCATGAAAAATAGCTCTAGCGACCACATCTCTAGGTGCTAAATCAGCTTGTGGATGAATACCTTTCATGATCCGCCTGCCTGTTTCATCTTCTAAATAAGCTCCCTCTCCCCGTACTGCCTCTGAAATGAGACCAACTGCTTTTCCATCGATTGTCAAAAGAGTTGGATGGAATTGAACAAATTCGAGATCCACTAATTGCGCACCTGCTCGATAGGCCATCATCAGTCCGTCTCCTGTGACAGAAGGATCATTTGTGTTTGTCTCATATAGGGAGCCGCAGCCGCCTGTTGATAAAACAACGGCATCTGCGGTCATTGTTTGTACGTGTCCTGTCTCGTCTTTCCATACAACACCCTTGCATGTCCCTTCATGAACCAATAGTTCAATGACATGATGATACTCGTATAAATGAATATGTGAGCCGAGCTGACTTTTCAGATACTGTACAAGGGTTTTCCCTGTTTGATCTCCTCCTGCATGCAAGATGCGATGAGTGGTGTGTGCCCCCTCTTTGCCTAATTGCGGCTCTCCCGCTTCATCTTGATCAAATGGACAGCCATCTGCTACGAGCTGCTCCACAAGATGTTTTCCAAGTCTCACGATTTCTTGTACGGTTCTTTCATCATTGTGGTCACAGCCAGCATCTAGTGTATCTTGCACATGCTGCTCAGCTGAATCATGTGCTGAAAAGGCAGCAGCAATTCCACCTTGTGCCAGCATGGAATTACTAGATGAAAATTGTTTTTTTGTCATCATGACGACCTGGCAGTTTTTCGAGATATTTCTTGCAAAGGAAAGCGCTGCAATGCCTGATCCCACCACAATAACTTTTTTGATTGATGACACCATTGCCCCTCCTGTCATTTACACCTGTCTTGACACATATCATTACACAACACTAAAATAAATACAAGAAAAAATTTTCACACGGGAGATGGATAGGTTGGTTTATTTAGATTACGCAGCTTCTACACCTGTTTCAGAAGAAGCACTGCATGTTTTTGAGCAGCTGAGTAAAAATTTCTACGGAAATGCAAGCAGTCTTCATGATGCTGGGGGAAAAGCAAATGACATATTGACTTACAGCAGACAATCACTCGCTGCCATGATCGAGGGTGAACCAGATGGGATCTACTTTACAAGCGGTGGAACTGAATCCAATCTCCTTGCGATTCAATCGATCATCAATGGACTACCAGCACATAAACAGCATGTCATCACAACTTCAGTCGAGCACCCTTCTGTTCATCATGCAGTTAGCAGCTTAGAGCGTTTTGGCGTAAAAGTCACCATCATTGAACCGAATCAGGATGGAATCATAACAGAGGACATTATCAAAAAAGCATTATTGCCTGAAACAGGACTCGTATCTATTCAGCATGCTAATTCAGAAACAGGGATTATCCAGCCGCTTGCTGATTTAGCACCTCTTTTAAAAGAAAGGAACATTCTTTTTCATACAGATGCTGTGCAAACATTTGGAAAGGTACGTGTGTCCATCAAAGAACTTGGAGTCGATGCCGTGTCCATCTCAAGTCATAAAGTGTATGCTCCTAAAGGCGCTGGTGCCGTTTATATGGGCACTCAAGTTCCTTGGAAACCTTTATATACAGGAGCAGTTCAGGAAAATGGCTTACGTCCAGGGACAGCGAATGTACCGTGTATCGGTGCTTTTGCTGCTGCAAGTGAACAAGCAATGCTTAGGCTGGATGAACAGCAAAAATTAGATGAACAGCTGCGTGATTATTTTCTTCAACAGTTAAAAATCAGACAGTTGCCAGTTCGTACTCTTCAGGACAATGACAATCGCCGCACGCTGCCTCATATTATTGGTTGTTTTTTTGAAGGGTTTGAAGGACAATATGTAATGTTAGCATGTAACCGGCATGGGATTTGTCTATCAACTGGAAGCGCATGTGCTTCTGGTTATCACCATCCTTCCCCTGCTGTGAAGGCATTGCGTGTATCAGATCGTGATGCCCTTCAATTTATTCGACTATCATTTGGATGGCAGTCATCAAAAGATGACATCGATCAGCTTTTGCATACATTTGAGCATTTGCAAAAGGAGAAGAAGGGAGCTTAGGACGTGGAGCAAGAGAGGAAACTCATTGGCGAAGAAAGAAGAACCGCCATTTTAGAGTGGCTGAAAGAAACAGACACACCGCTTACTGGAAGCTTTTTAGCTAAAAAAGCGGCTGTCTCTCGACAAGTCATTGTACAAGATATTTCATTATTAAAAGCAAAAAATGAACCCATTATTGCCACAAGCCAAGGCTATGTGTATATGGCAGCGCAGCATGCGCCAGAAAGAGAAATTGAACAAATCATCGCCTGTAAGCATGATCCTGCTCGCACAGAAGAGGAACTGACCTTGATTGTAGACTTTGGAGTGACGGTGAAAGATGTGATCATTGAGCATCCTGTTTATGGTGAACTAACGGCCTCCATTCGCGTCAGCACACGGAAACAAGTCGCTGATTTTGTCCATCATATTTCTAACACCGGCGCGTCCTACTTGTCAGAACTAACAGACGGCGTGCATTTGCATACTCTCTCTTCTTACAGCCAAAAGCAGCTTGACCAAGCCATTCAAGCGCTGGATGATGCTGGGTTTTTAATAAAAGACTAAAAAAATAGTGTCCTGGTTGGGACACTATTTTTCATTCGTTAATTCATATGTTTGATAGCTGCCAAGCAGCTTGACCTCACAGCCAATCGCTTCTAATTCTTGAATCGCACCTGGGACTAGGACATCATCCATTTCTTTTTCGATATCAATAATAAATAAATAATGTCCAAGGCCTGTTTTTGTCGGACGAGATTCAATTTTTGACAAGTTAAGATTCCGCCAAGAAAAAGCAGACAGCACGCGGTGCAATGCACCTGATTGGTCATCCTTAGGCAGACTGACCACAATTGTCGTTTTTGGCTTTGATGAGAAACCAGAATTCATTGGGAACGATGCGTTAGGATCTTTATGTAAAATCACAAAGCGTGTATGGTTGTGCGGATAATCATGAATGTCTTTTTTCGCAATCGTCAAACCATACGTTTTTGCGGCAATTTCATTGGCAATAGCCCCGACAGCTTCATCTGGATGCTCACTGATGTATTTTGCTGCATAGCCTGTTGATTCCACTGGCCGGTGAGGAATATGAGGGTACTGTTTTTTCAGAAATTGATGACACTGGGCAATCGCGTGAGGATGTGATTGAATGACATCTAACGTCTCCCAGCTCTCCGCTCTTGATGGGTGGACAAGCAAATGCTGCCGTATCGGTGCTGTCATCTCCCCCACAATGGACAACGCTTCTTCATGAATTAAATAATCAATCGTTAAGTTCACAGATCCTTCGAGTGCATTTTCAAGTGGAACGACCGCCAAATCGACTTCGCCCTTTGACACAGCATCCATACATTGCGGAATCGTTGCATAGGCACGCTGCACTGCATCTTTTGGAAAACAAGAGCATACGGCCAAATGAGTAAATGTTGCCTCTGGTCCAAAATAACCTACAGTTAATTGCTTCATCTGCTATGATCTCTCCTTTTACGCCCCAGAACCTAGAATTTCAACTTTTTCGACAAATTCAAGCTTTCTTAATTGATTCATGACGGTGTTAATATCATCTGCCATACCTGCCGTACTAATCGATAGGGTGACATTCGCTCTTCCTTGCAGCGGAATCGTTTGGTGAATGGATAACACATTACAGCCAGAGTCAGCCACAATTTGAAGCAGCCTTGACAGAGCCCCAGACCGGTCTTCAAGGTGGAAAAACAATGTGATGATCTGCTCTTTTACCATTGTATAAAATGGAAAAACAGCATCTCGGTATTTATAAAAAGCACTGCGGCTTAAATCCGCTTTTTGAACAGCATCGGCAACTGAATCCGCTTTTTTGCGATCGAGAAGCTTTTTGACTTCAAGCGTTTTTCGCATCGCATCTGGAAGTACATCCTCTCTTACTAAATAGAACGTTTCTTCTTTCACCTGTTTTCTCCCCTTTTAAAAACGGGAGAGCCCATGGTCTGGACCCTCCTGTTGATCAATCAATAAATTCGAATTCAAATTCAAGCAGACGAATGATGTCGCCATCTTTTGCACCGCGCTCACGCAAGGCATCATCGACACCCATACCGCGCAGCTGTCTAGAGAATCGTTTAACGGATTCATCTCTTGAGAAGTCTGTCATCTTAAAGAGACGCTCAAGTGCTTTACCCGTTAAGACAAATGTGCCATCAGGATCTCTAGAGATCTCAAATGGTGCATCGCCCTCATCAAATCTGTACATCACGCGGTTATCCGACAGCTCCTCTTCATTATAGAGCGGGAATTCCGGTGTTGTTTCAAGCTGATTGGCGATTTCAAATAAGAGCTCACGAAGCCCTTCTCTTGTGATCGCACTAATCGGGAACACTTTATAGTCATCCGTTAATTTTTCTTTAAATGCCGCTAGATTGTCAGCTGCATCTGGCATGTCCATTTTGTTCGCAACAATGATTTGCGGACGCTCAGTCAATCTCATATTGTACTGCTCAAGCTCTTCATTAATCGTCACGTAGTCTTCGTATGGGTCACGCCCTTCAAGTCCAGACATATCAATGACATGGACAATGACACGTGTACGCTCAATATGACGTAAAAATTGATGACCTAAGCCAACGCCTTCGTGCGCTCCTTCGATCAGTCCTGGCAGATCCGCCATAACAAAGCTTCGGTTATCGTCTGTTTCAACAACCCCGAGGTTCGGTACAAGCGTTGTAAAATGATAATCCGCAATTTTTGGTTTCGCAGAAGAAACAATCGAGAGCAGCGTTGACTTCCCGACACTTGGGAAACCAACAAGTCCGACATCTGCAAGTACTTTTAATTCTAAGATGACGTCACGTTCTTTACCTGGCTCACCGTTTTCAGACAGCTGTGGTGCAGGGTTTGCTGGTGTTGCGAAGCGTGAATTTCCACGTCCGCCACGTCCGCCTTTGGCAATCACAGCCCGCTGCCCATGCTCTGTCAAGTCAGCTAGTACTTGTTCCGTCTCTGCATCTGTCACAACCGTACCCGGCGGAACTTTGACAATCATTTCTTCCGCATTTCGGCCATGCTGGTTTTTACTCATTCCATGCTCGCCGCGGTCAGCCTTGAAATGGCGCTTATAACGAAAGTCCATTAACGTTCTAAGTCCTTCGTCTACTTCAAATACAACATCTGCACCATTTCCGCCGTCGCCGCCTGCTGGGCCGCCCTTTGGTACATATTTTTCACGACGGAACGCCACCATACCGTTTCCGCCGTCACCGCCTTTAACATACACTTTAACCTGATCTACAAACATAACTTCCTCCGTTTCTCTGCATCACATATCTCGTTCTTGCCTCAAACAAAGCTCAATCATGGACTCATGAGGCGTCACATGAAATTGCGTTATACTCATACATGGATAGTTTGCGTCATGAAACGCATTTAACGCATCCAAACTTGTTAATTTTCCTTTGAAATCAAAATATAAGATCACATCATTTTCTTCATGATCTGTTTGGAACGTGACCGTTAAATGATTTTCAGTTTTTTGGCAAACTGATTGATCGAATATCGAAAACAACTCCTGTGATACCGTTAGCAGCTGCGATTCATATGCTGATAAGTCTCGGGTTTCACCAAGCACTTCATATTCTAAGGTGATAAAATGCGACTCCCAATTAAATGTTAGAAAGTAATAGGCCAATTGGGGAATTTTTAAATTTGAGAGTTTGGATTCATGCTGTGCTTCAATGACCATTTCTTCTATAATTTCAAACACGCGGTCATATTTTTCTAATGTCAAGTTGCCTTTGATCAGCTGTAATTTATTCATCCAGTCGTGTCTTGAACGACTGAGCAGATAGATCAATTCATTTGTTAATGCAACGTGAGTTAATTTTTCATTTTCTTTACTTGGTATCTCTTCCATTATCGCACTCCCAATCGTTTGGTCTCTCTTTTAGGAGTCTTATCATCAATATGTCTCCCTGAATTATAACAGAGAAGACAGCATAGAAAAACACTAGTTATGTGAGGAAAGGTTGTTTTTTCTGATCGTATAGGAGAAAATGAGGCAAAGTCAGCAAACGTTCTTTGATATTTATGGAGTGCATCTTCTTTTATCATCTTCGGTACTGCTTGTAAAAGTGAAAAAAACTCCAGTCAATGACCGGAGTTTTTAGCAATTATTGTGCCGCAGGATATACGCTCACTTTTTTACGGTCACGACCGAAACGTTCGAATTTAACCGTTCCGTCGATTTTAGCGAAAAGAGTGTCGTCGCCTCCGCGTCCAACGTTTTCACCTGGATAGATTTTCGTTCCACGTTGACGATAAAGGATAGAACCACCAGTTACGAATTGACCATCAGCACGTTTAGCGCCTAAACGTTTAGACTCAGAGTCACGTCCGTTCTTTGTAGAACCTACCCCTTTTTTAGATGCGAAAAATTGAAGATCTAATCTAAGCATGAAGTTCACCTCCTATTTTTTTGTTGATATTCTCACATAATCGTGATAATCTCGTTCGATTGTCTCTAAGGAAACGACCATGCCTTCTAAAAGCAGCTGGGCTTTTTCAAAGGATACTGGATCTGTATCAGCCGGCAGTTCAAAAGAGAAGTAGCCGCCTTCTTCACCAATATCAAGCAGTGGGTCCAATCCTGTCAGTGCAATAACTGAATTGACTGAGCCGAAAACAACAGCAGATACACCTGCACAAACGAGATCCTGACCTTTTTCAGCAAACTCGGCATGTCCTGTCATCTGAAAAGACGTAATGCTTTCATCTGCTGATGACCGAGTAATGGTTGCTTTGATCATATCACTCACACGCCTTAAGCGTTGATTTTTTCGATAACAACTTTAGTGTAAGGTTGACGATGACCTTGTTTCTTGTGGTTGTTTTTCTTCGGTTTGTACTTGAACACAGTAATTTTCTTACCGCGACCTTGTTTTTCAACTTTAGCCGTTACTGTTGCTCCAGCAACTGAAGGGTTACCCACTTTGACAGTGTCTCCGCCGACAAACAATACGTTTTCGAAAGTTACTGTTTCACCTGCTTCAGCAGCTAGTTTTTCAACATAAACAGTTTGACCTTCTTCAACTTTTACTTGTTTACCACCAGTTTCGATAATTGCGTACATCTCTGCACCTCCTAATAAACTCAGACTCGCCGAATACAGGGGGCCATAGGCACTTTACACCTGCTCCGCGCGGTTGTAGCACGGGTGCTACATATCCATAACATTAAAAAATATATCAAACTAGACGCAAAATGTCAATGTATTTTCACCATTAGTACGGTAAAAGAAGCTCTTCCATTGAGGAGGTCGTTCTGCGATCTGAAAAATACGCATGGAGCAGTTCATTTTCATCAAGCTGACTCATCTTCACGCCATCTCTTTCAATAATAATCGGATGCTTGCAGCCCCTTTGAAATCGTGCCATCACTTCGTAAACTTTTTCCTCTGCACTTGCTCTCAGCGGAATCAGTTTTTCTACCTTTTGCTCTTTTTTACCGTAATACCGTTCTAGTAAAAAACGAACCCTGACGTAATGCCGCTGCCTGTGCTCCATCACGAGTGAATAAGCTAAAAAAGTGAGCAGCACCCAGCCATTGAATTGCAGCGGTGCAAACAAAAGTAATCCTGCTGTCAATAGACCGAAAAAGACAAGTGAGCCTTTTATGGCTAGAGCATGTGCACGTTGGAAAGGGTAAAAAATAGATAAGAGCAAAAAGAATAATTTTCCGCCATCAAGCGGCCAAATGGGCAAAAGATTGACAAGAAAAATCGCCATATTATAAAAGGTAAACATCGTAAAGACGTCATGCGAGATAAGAGAAGCCTCCATGAACAGCCACGCCATGAGCTGGAGCGGTACATGCTGAAGCGGCCCGCACAAAATGACCGCCAGCTCCTCTTTTAGCGGACGGTTTCCATGTTCCTCTACTTCAACCGTTCCGCCAAATGGCAGTAAAAAAATCCGCCGAATGCGCCAATGATAATAGCATGCAGCCGCTGCATGTCCAAGTTCATGGACACAGACGATCACAAGCAGGCAAAGCAGCGGCTTAATTTGACCTGACAGAATCGCAAACGCCATCACAATCCACAGCAGCGGATGGATGTGAATTTTCGTCAGCATGAGCAGCCATCTATTCAAAGGTCATCACCTGAATAGGATCGATAAATTGTTCATTTTGTTTAATGGCAAAGTAATACGTGCCCTTCCCTTGATCATCAAGCGAAATCTGGCCAATTTTTTCACCTTTATCAACAAAATCGTATAAGGCCACATCGGCTTTCTTTAATTGACCGTACCAGCTATAGCTGTTATCTGCATGCTGCACCACAACGGTAAGCCCAGTGTCGCTTTTCTTTTTCACCTCGACCACATAGCCTTCCTTCATACTATCAATGGCTTCAGCGGATGTTTCAACTTTGACCCCTGCTCCATTTTGCGTAAAGGATTCCTGCACTTTACCAGAGGCAGGCACAGCTAGTTCTTGATTCGCTTGTACGTCCTTTTGGCCCTCTTTTTTCTCTGTTAAAAATGCCAGCGGATGTCCGACTGTTTTTTCAATCCAGCGGTTGGCAGCAGCAAATTGAAAATCTTGCTCAAAGGTCTGAGTAATCATCGGCTTCAGCTGCTGAAACGGACCTGCCTGACCTTTAAATGAAATGGCTGCAATCAACACAAGGGACGCTGATAATAAGCATTTAAGCACAAAAGTATTCGGGTTAAATAAGGGATGACGATATTTCTTTGGCTGATGAGACGCCGGTTCATAGGAGGTCGAGCCAGAATGCTTTTCTTCCTCTGTCAGCATAACCCATGGCGGGATATCCTCTTTTTTCTTGAAAGCCGTCTTCTTAGGAGGAGCAGCTGGCTGCATCGTTTTGCGGCGCTGCGCGATTTTCTTTCGGTACTCGTCCACTCTTTTCATGAGATCACCCTTTACATACAAACAGTTTGTACATTTTATGTGACAACCTCATCTGATATGCAACAAAAAGACCGATTCTAAATCGAATCGGTCTCAGCGTGTAGACAAACCCTAGCATTCGTTGTCAGGTCTGCGCTCCAGTGCTCGTCCTTACTAGACTGTAAAGGTTTTCTATCACGATTATGCTCTTACACCAAAAAATGCTTTCAGCTTTGCAAACATTCCCTTGTTTTCTTCTTCAAAGGATTGAAGCGGAACAGATTCGCCTAGTACGCGGCGGGCAATATTGCGATAGGCAATCGATACTTTGTTTTTAGCATCCATAACAATCGGTTCACCATTGTTTGAAGCCTTAATCACATCATCATCATCTGCTACGATGCCAAGTAGATCAATCGATAAGTGATGTACCACTTCATCTACATCCATTGAATCGCCATTTTTCGCCATGTGTGTACGAATACGGTTGACAATCAAACGAGGCGGTTCGATATCTTCTTGTTCTAACAAACCGATGATTCGGTCCGCATCTCTCACAGCTGAGATTTCAGGTGTCGTCACGACAATGGCCTTGTCTGCACCTGATACAGCATTTTTAAAGCCTTGCTCAATTCCAGCAGGGCAGTCAATGACAACATAATCAAAGTCTTGTTTCAATGATTGAATTAATTCTTTGATCTGTTCTGGCTCTACAGCCGTTTTATCACTTGTTTGAGCAGCAGGTAAAAGATACAAAAGATCCTCGAAACGCTTATCTTTTACAAGCGCTTGGTGAATTTTGCATCTTCCTTCTACTACATCAACTAGATCATAAATAATGCGGTTTTCAAGCCCCATCACGACATCCAGATTCCGAAGGCCGATGTCCGTATCGACTAGACACACTTTTTTCCCTTGAATTGCTAGTGCTGTGCCTAAGTTTGCAGATGTTGTTGTTTTGCCAACGCCGCCTTTTCCTGAGGTAATCACAATAGCCTCGCCCAATTTCACATTCCTCCCTCAAGCCTTGTCAGATTAGGTCTTATATGAGCCAATTGCTGCAGGCGTTCAATGATCATATTGCCATCTATATCTAAATAAGCACATTCCATTTCATTTCCATCTTCTTTTTGGTCTGGTGCACGGTTAATAACTTGTGCGATGCGAAGCTGTGTTGGAATCATATGTGATGCCGCAATAACAGCCTGCTTGTTGCCATTACATCCAGCATGCGCCACACCTTTTAATGCGCCAAGCACAAAAATATTTCCTCCTGCGCGAATCGTTCCGCCAGGATTGACATCTCCTATTAATAAAAGATCTCCTTCGACATACAGCACCTGTCCAGAGCGTACAATTTTTGCTACAGAAGTAATTTCAGCCTCTGCTTTTAATCGTCTCGCCTCTTCAGTTGACATGACGTCACTTTCAATGGAGTGGATCACGAGATGTTCATTTTCAGACACCGCTTCAGTCAAACGCGTCTCCTGATCCTCCGTTAAATAACGAAAACCAAGCTTAATATGCACATTGACCTTATGTCCTTCTCTTCCATCTGTATATTGCTCAAGTAAAAGAACCTCTCGTAAGCCAGAAAGAAGATCATCAAACGAACAGTCATCATTTAACTGTAATGTTAATCCGTTTTTTGTACCTTTTATCGTCACATATTGCTGTTTTTGAGTTTTCAAGATGCTCACCTCAACAACATACTCATTTCGCCTTAATTGGACAAACTCCTGCTTTTATTCGTCGATCAGTCCTTGTTTCACATTGATGAAAAAGAGCCTAAGCGGCACAACAAGTATGAGAGACGCAGCAGTATTTAAAAGAATCGTTGGAATAAAGCGTTCGATGACATACGTATTAAACGGCATAATCCCTGGTTGAATTGTCGCTTGAACGCCGTATACATAAAACTCCATGACGGAAACAGCAATAATCGACAGAAAGACGACGACTAACATATTCGTTTGCAAAACTTTAAAGGCTTTTGCTAGCAAATAGCAAAGCGCCCCAAAGCCAAACATATGAACACCAAGTATGCCTGTATATGAAATATCATATAAAAGTCCAAAGATAAATCCGTAAATCACACCATATTTTTGATTCACAAAAGCAGTCATAAATACAAGTGCAAGTAAAATGAAATGAGGAGCTAAAATTTGATTCTCTGAAACAAATGGGAGCTTCACTAAATCGACAAAAATGCTGTCAAATACGAAGATAAACAACATGACGAAAGCAAGAAGGACACGTTTCACGAGCCTTCCTCCTTCGTCAATTCAGATGCATCTGCTGTACTTGTGCTGCGATTCACCACAATCACACGGTCTAAATTGTTGAGTTCAGCCGCTGGTTCTACGTAAATGATCTTCGTCAGGCCGTAATGGTCTGGCTCGATTTCACTCACCTTACCAATCGTCAAGCCTTGCGGGAATACGCCCCCTGCTCCAGATGTTTCAACAAGATCTCCTTTTTTGACATCCCCATCTGCATCGGATTTTAGAATATTCATAGTCAGCATTTTTTTCTTGCTGTCATAACCGTTAATGATTCCATTGAGTTCTTCTTTGCCCTTTTTCGCAAAAATTTTCGTTGAAATTCTATTATTTTGGTCAGTAGAGCTTAGCAACCTTACAGTTGAAGTAAAATTGTTGAGCTTATCACTTTCAATCTTCCCAATTAATGCGCCACTCTCATTTGTGACCGCCATATCTTTGTCAACGCCTTGTTTTTTCCCTTTATCAATCATCACAAAGCTATCCCAAAGAGATGGGTTTCTTGCGATAACAGTTGATAGAATTGGCGTGTAATCACGAACAGAGTTCACATAGCCAAGCTGTTTGCGAAGCTTTTTGTTCTCATCTTCTAGTTCTTGAAGTTTCGCCTCATATTGGGTTTGTCCATCAAGTTTTTTTCGAAGACGCTCGTTTTCATCATATGTGTTCTTTAAATCTTGTACGTTCCCATAAATACCGGCAATAAATTGTGATGGTTTATGAAAGACACCTTGAAAAAATCCTGTCGTATCCCCCACTAATTTTTCCGGCCATGAAGCACCTCTGCCGCTTTTCACTGAAAAACCAATCATGGCCACCAGTACGATGACACAGACAAGGAGCAACATTAATCTTTTATTCATAAAAAACTGCGGCATGTCTTACACCTCTTTAATTACGCCCGATTATCGATTATCTTTTGATTTTCCTTTGAACAAATGAATATGTTCTAGTGCTTTCCCTGTTCCGATCGCCACACAGTCAAGCGGATCTTCAGCAATAATGACTGGCATTTTCGTTTCATCGCTAATGACTTTGTCAAGATTACGTAGTAATGCACCGCCTCCTGTTAAAACAATTCCGCGGTCCATAATATCTGCTGCCAGCTCAGGCGGGGTTTTTTCAAGCGTCATTTTTACTGCATCGACAATTGTTTCCACCGTATCGCGAAGCGCTTTTGCAATCTCTTCTGCCGTAATAGAGATTGTTTTTGGCAGACCTGTTAAAAGGTCACGTCCACGAATGTCCATCTCATCATGTACATCAGGCTGCGCAGAACCGATTTCCATTTTAATCGCTTCTGACGTACGATCACCAATCATCAGGTTATACGTTTTACGGATGTAGCTGCTGATCGCATCATCCATTTCATCACCTGCAACACGGATTGATTGTGATGTCACAATGCCGCCAAGAGAAATAATCGCTACTTCTGTTGTACCGCCGCCAATATCCACAACCATACTTCCTGTTGGCTCCCATACAGGCAGGTTAGCACCGATTGCCGCAGCAAATGGTTCTTCAATCGGATATGCGTCACGTGCACCAGCTTGTCTTGTTGCATCAATAACTGCACGCTCTTCTACAGCTGTAATGCCAGATGGCACACATACCATGACGTAAGGTTTACGAGCAAAAAGCCCTTTGCCTTTTAATGCTTGATTAATGTAATATTTCATCATTGTTGCTGTCGTCTCGTAATCTGCAATGACTCCGTCTTTCATTGGGCGTAGTGCCACTACATTACCAGGTGTACGGCCAATCATATTTCTAGCATCATTTCCGACCGCCACTATAGACTTCGTATCAGTTTCCAAAGCTACGACCGAAGGTTCTCTCACAACAATGCCTTTTCCTTTAATAAAAACAAGCGTATTCGCTGTTCCAAGATCTATTCCAAGGTCTTTTGTACCAATTCCAAACATATGTATGTATCTTCCTTTCTTAAACCAAAATTCCCTTAGGGAAAAACTCATAAACTCTATTATATCGTAAAACATTGAAAAAAAAAGTGTTACAAATACCCTTTTTCCTTCAAACTCACAAATTTTTGATCACCTATGACAAGATGATCAAGCAGCTGTATTCCAATCAGCTTTCCACATTCAAATAGTCTCTGTGTGACTTCAATATCTTCCCTGCTGGGCGTCGGATCTCCAGATGGATGGTTGTGCACACAAATAAATGAAGCAGCGGACCGTTTAAAGGCCTCTTTGAAAATTTCACGCGGGTGAACGATGGATGAGTTCAGACTTCCAATAAACACGGTATGTTTATGAAGAACTTGATTTTTTGTGTTGAGATAAAGACAAACGAAATTTTCCTGTTGTAAAAACCTCATATCTTCCATCACAAAGTTTGCCCCATCCTCTGGTGTGCGGATCACATAGCGGTTGTCCGTCGTTTGATGGTGTAATCTAGTGCCGAGTTCTAAAGCAGCTAAAAGAGAGACCGCCTTCGCCTTTCCAACTCCTCGAATCTTCGACATTTCTTCAATTGAGGCTTCTCTTATAGTACGAAGACCGCCAAATGTTTGCAGAAGTCTTGCGGAAATTTGAAGAACTGATTCCTTTTTTGTGCCTGTCCTTAAAAGAATCGCAACAAGTTCATGGTTTGACAGACTGCCGGGACCATATTTGATCAATCGTTCTCTCGGCTTTTCATCTTGAGGAAAATGCTTTAGCAACATAGGGAAATCGTTCATGATGCCCACTCCTTTTAGATTCCTTCCTGTCATCAAAAAGGGGTGATTCCAAATGTTTCGAGCACTCTAACTGTTTTGGCAATAGGGAGACCTACAACGGAAAAATAATCACCGTCTATTTTTTGAACAAACAGTGCGCCTTTCCCTTGAATACCATAGCTTCCCGCTTTATCAAGCGGTTCTCCCGTTTCGATATAGCGGTCTATTTCATTTTGCGTAAGTGCCCAAAACGTCACTTCTGTCTGTTCATAAAATGTTTCTTTTCTATTCTCTGACTGAATCGTGACACCCGTCAAGACTTGATGTGTCTTTCCTGACAATAATTGAAGCATTGAGGCCGCTTCTTCCTTGTCTTTTGGTTTCCCAAGACATTTGCCGTCAATTGCAACAATCGTATCTGCACCAATAATCACAGCTTCGGGATATAATCTTTGAATATCACTTGCTTTTTGTTCTGCCAACCATTGGACGTTCTCTGCAGGAGAAAAGTTTCGATTTATTTCTTCTTTTAATTGACTTGCTTGAATGTCATAAGAAAACCCTGCTAGATCAAGCAATTCTTTTCTTCTAGGGGATTGAGATGCGAGAATCAATCGGTTCATGTTTGTTCATCCTTTCAGGGTTTAGCCTAAGAAGTAAGATACCCATTCATCCTATCAAATGTACATCTTACCGACAATTTACGAAAATTCATTTTTCATGTTCCTTCATCATTATGTTGGATGAAAAAGAAAAAAACTAGTCATTTTTTGACTAGTTTGGTTTCTTAAAATATGATTTTACGTATTTAATTGATCAAGCAGTGCCTGCTGAGATTTCCACCCGTTTTCAGCAGTAGGTTCATTTAACAGCTGCACCGCTTTCAGCAAACTGCTTTTAGCTGGTGCGTCCGTTGTTTTGGCACTTTCAAGCTCAGAGATCAGCTGCGTAACGTCCTTTTGATCCACATCATCTCCTGCAATGACCTTAGAGGATAATACAGATGCCTTTTCTATTAAACTAGTCAGCTCATCCGGTACTTGAAATGAGAGCTCCTTGCCTCCCCATGCCTCAAAGTGCTGATCAATCAGCTTCTTCCCAACAGCACTTGTCATGCCCTGTTCTGTCGCAAGCCCAGCAATGACATAATAGCCATCATCCATTGAGATCTTTTTCCCCGCATACCCTGCTTCTTTTAAACTGCCAACTAATTCATCTGCTCCTTTTTCAGAGGAAAACTTTCCAGCCTGTACGACATAGGTTGAAAAATGGCCAGAGGCGCTTTTTTCATCTTTATTCTCTTTTGATTCATCAGCAGTATCTGCTGGCGGCGCATCCCCGCCCGCTTTCATTGATGATTGATTTCCGGACGCTGAAACGCTGATATCTCCCCCTGATGGATTCTGAGTACCATCTTGACTTAAGCTAAGTGCAAACACACCAAGGCCTGTCCCAAGAACCACTGCAAACACAATCGTTGTCATCACTCTCTTAAACGGGCCGCGGTTTTTACCGAACTTCTGATCAAAGGAACCTTTTTTCTTTTGATAAGGTGTGACGACCTTTGGATCAGAATGATAAATATGATCAGCTGCGTCATCCCACTGGAAGTCTTCTTCTTTCGGTTTAGCCGGTTCTTCCTCAGATGCAGCTGTCTCCTGTTCTGACTGCCTTTTTTCCTCCCAATTCGAAAACGTCACTTGATCATCCTCTTGCTGTTTTGGCGGCTGGTGGTCATCTTCATGAAGCATTTCTTCTTTGCCATTAATATTGACTTTTAATCCTTGTTTTTTTGCCTGCCTTTTTTTCACTGTCATTCCCCGCTTTCTGACATTGTTTGTAAGAAAGACCTTTTTGTCCAATGAATCAGCGCGAATGTACCCGTCCTTCTTTCTGTTTCACACTTTAACATAGCGGAAAAAAAAAAGAACAAGACTTTTGTCGGCAGGGAAAAAAAGTGTTCGCCAATTTTTTCAACCGGTCGACCCTGCGAATGGGAGCATGACATGAGCTCCATAGAGATACAGCCAAAAAGAAAAAGAGATCGCAGGAACAAAGGGAAATGGTTCATCTAATCGAAAAGAAAAAACCTTCGCATAGGCGATTCCAGAGATACACGAGAGGAAAAGAATGAGAAGGAATGGCTTGAAGCCAAAGCAAAACGCAAGAACACCGAACAGCTTCATATCAGCTCCGCCCATGCTATTTGGCTTGAAACGTTCTAAACTATAAAACATGAGAAAGCAAAAAAGAAGCGAAGACGCTCCTTCCCACCAAATTAGAAGAGGTTCAAGCGTGCGGTATATGACGAAAAGAGGGAAAAAGAAGAGAAACAGCTCGTTTGGCACCCTCATATAAAGGAGATCACTCACGACAGCAATCACAAATAAACTACAAAGAATCACAAGAAAAAGACTTTCAAACGAAATACCAGCGATTCTATACATGAGCAAAAAAAGACTGCCTGACAGCAGCTCAACCAGTGGATATAACAAAGACAGCCGAGTGCCGCAATGCTTACAAGTTCCCCTCAATAACGCATACGAAACGAGCGGGATCATCTCGTGCAGGGAAAGCGGCTGTTTACAGACTGTGCAGTGAGAACGAGGAAGAAGAATAGATCGCTTAAGCGGCAGCCTTTCACCAACTAGATGAAAGAACGACCCCATGGTGACGCCTGCAAGAAACACAAAAATGCCTATCATATATCGTGACCCCTTCCGAGAATAAGATAGACCGGATTTTATCACGATCGTATTCATTGAGCACATAGCGAAAATATGATTTTACTTTCCATCTGCATATCAAAAGAAAAAAACACAAATGGCGTTAAAGCCATTTGCGTTTTTGTGTTACCCGATCATACGATTTCGTATATCTGAAATAAAATAAAGAGAACCTGTCACAATGATCACCGCTGAAGGATCATCACTTTTTTTCTGAATGAACTCAAGCACTGTACGAGGGTCATCATCATACGATTTTGCGTCTAACTGACTGCATACATAAAGCTTTTCAGCTGATTCGGCTCTTGGAAAATCAAATGAAACAAAATGGATAGAAGAACTGACAGCTTCAAGCTTTTGAATCATTTGCTTGTACGGCTTATCTTTTAAAGCACTAAAACATATATGCACCTGTTTACTAGAAAAATGAGCTTGTACACTTTCAATTAAACGGTCGATCCCTTCTTCATTATGAGCGCCGTCTAAATACACTGGAGGATGATCTTTGACTTTTTCAAATCTCCCAGCCCAAGCTGCCTGCCGAATGCCCTCATATATTTGCTCTTCTGTCACACTAATATAGCCTTCTTGCTCCAGCCATTCAATGAGTAAAACAGCAAGGGAAGCATTTTGCCTTTGATGCGTTCCGATTAATCCTGTTTCAAGCTGCGGATACTGCTTTTTTGATGTGCGTAACGTGAAACGTTCACCTGTTTCTGTCGGCTGCTGCTCATCAAAGCTACAAGTATCATGTAATGAAATACATTCAGCATTCTTTTCTTTTGCTGTGTTTTGAATGACAGCAAGAGCTTCAGGCTGGTGAACTGCCGTGATCATTGGAATACCCTCTTTGATAATACCCGCTTTTTCAGCTGCAATTTGTTCAAGTGTGTCACCTAAAATGGCCATATGATCATGACCAATCGACGTAATCGCTGTTAAAATAGGAACAGCAATATTTGTAGAATCAAGTCTTCCCCCAAGCCCTGTTTCCAAGAGGACAAAGTCTACTTGGTGCACATGAGCAAAATAAGCAAATGCACATGCTGTAATGATTTCAAATTCTGTAGTTGCGCCAAGCTCTGTTTGATCTAATTCGTCAACAAAAGGCTTGATTTCATTCACCAAACTCAACCATTCTTCATCTTCTATAGGCACTCCATTAACACTGATTCTTTCATTGAACGTTAGTATAAACGGAGAGGTGAAAGTTCCGACCGAATAGCCGGCTGCCTGCAAAACAGAACGCGTAAACGCAATGGTTGATCCTTTACCATTTGTACCTGCAACATGTACTGTTTTTATACTTTGTTCCGGATTTCCTAGTCTGTTCATCAGCCATTTCATTCGTTCAAGACCCGGTTTTACGCCAAAGGCCAGTCTGCTGTGAATCCAATCAATGGCTTCATGATAGGTTGTAAACAATGTCATCTCTCATTTCATACGAAATTTTCAAAAAAGACGACTCCCTTTCATTAGGAGCCGTCTTTTCAACCTTATGCTTTCAGCTCTTCAATACGCTTTTGAACAGCTTCGCGTTTTGCGACATAATCACGTTCTTTCGCACGCTCTTCTTCTACGACACTTTCAGGCGCTTTTTTCATAAAGCCTTCGTTGCCAAGCTTTTTCTGTACTCGTTCCACTTCTTTTGTCAGCTTATCAAGCTCTTTTTGCAGACGAGCAATTTCTTCATCTAAGTTGATTAAGCCTTCAAGCGGCAGAATGAGTTCTGCTCCAGAAATAACAGCCGTCATCGCTTTATCACTAGCTGGGATATCTGTGCCAATTTCAAGAACACTTGGGTTCGTGAAGCGCTCAATATATGAACGGTTTTTCTCTAAGCGTTCCTGCACATCAGATGTAGAGGCTTTAATGTAAAGTTCAACTTGTTTGCTCATTGGCGTGTTCACTTCACTGCGAATGTTACGAACAGAGCGAATGAGTTCCACAAGCAGCTTCATATCAGCAGAAGCTTGTTCGTTGGAAAGCTCCGGCTTCACTTCAGGCCATGCCGCAACAGTAATGGACTCACCTTCATGCGGTAGATGCTGCCAGATTTCTTCTGTTAAGAACGGCATAAACGGATGTAAAAGTCTCATCGTTTGATCTAATACATACGCAAGGATCGAACGAGTCGTTTTCTTCGCTGCTTCGTCTTCTCCATAAAGCGGAAGTTTCGCCATTTCAATGTACCAATCACAGAAATCATCCCAAATGAAGTTGTATAAATGTCTGCCCACTTCACCGAATTCATACTTGTCAGCAAGCTGTGTGACACTTTCAATTGTTTCATTTAAGCGTGTTAAAATCCATTGGTCAGCAACTGATTTTTCTCCTGTTAAATCAAGCTCATCATACGTTAAACCATCCATATTCATTAAAGCAAAACGGGATGCGTTCCAAATTTTGTTCGCAAAGTTCCAAGTGGATTCAACCTTTTCAAAACTAAAACGAAGATCCTGACCTGGTGAGCTTCCAGTCGCTAAGAAATATCTTAATGAATCCGCACCGTACTTGTCGATGACCTCCATTGGATCAATTCCGTTGCCGAGCGACTTACTCATTTTACGCCCTTGTTCATCGCGGATAAGCCCATGAATAAGGACATCTTTGAACGGTTTTTCTCCTGTGAATTCAAGACCTTGGAAGATCATGCGGGATACCCAGAAGAAAATGATGTCATAGCCAGTTACAAGCAGATTGGTTGGATAGTAGCGCTTGAAGTCTTCACTGTCTGCATCCGGCCAGCCCATTGTAGAAAACGGCCAAAGAGCTGAACTGAACCATGTATCAAGTACATCGTTATCCTGTTCCCAGTTCTCAATATCTTCTGGAGCTTCAAGTCCAACGTATACTTCTTTCGTTTCTTTATGATACCAAGCCGGAATACGGTGTCCCCACCATAGTTGACGAGAAATACACCAGTCACGGATATTTTCCATCCAATGTAAATATGTCTTTTCAAATCGGTCTGGAACAAATTGAACTTGGTCGTCACCTTTTTGCAGATGAATGGCTTCGTCTGCCAGCGGCTGCATTTTCACAAACCATTGTGTTGATAAATACGGTTCAACGACAGCTCCACTTCGCTCACTATGACCAACTGAATGCATGTGGTCCTCAATTTTGAACAAAATGCCTTCTTCTTGTAAATCCTTCACAAGCTGTTTGCGGCATTCAAAGCGGTCCATTCCTTTATATTGCAGGGCATTCGCATTCATTGTGCCATCTTCATTCATGACAAGAATACGCTCTAGCCCGTGGCGGTTTCCAAGCTCAAAGTCATTCGGGTCATGAGCAGGTGTAATTTTCACAGCACCTGAACCAAACTCCATATCAACATAGTCATCACCGACGATTGGGATCTCACGGCCTGTAATTGGTAAAACCACTGTTTTTCCAATCAAATGCTGATAACGCTCGTCATCAGGGTGTACGGCTACGGCTGTATCTCCCAGCATTGTTTCAGGTCTTGTTGTCGCAATTTCAATTGAACCCGTGCCATCTGAAAGCGGATATCTCAAGTGATAAAACGCACCTTGAACATCCTTATAAATCACTTCAATATCAGAAAGTGCCGTTTTCGTTGCTGGATCCCAGTTAATGATGTACTCTCCGCGATAAATAAGCCCTTTTTCGTACAATTGAACAAACACTTGGCGAACGGCTTTATTCAGACCTTCATCTAAAGTAAAACGTTCACGGGAGTAATCGAGACCAAGACCCATTTTCGCCCACTGGCTGCGAATAAAATCTGCATATTCTTCTTTCCACTTCCACGTTTCTTCCACAAATTTCTCTCGGCCAAGGTCATACCGGCTTACGCCTTCTTCGCGAAGCTTTGCCTCGACTTTTGCCTGAGTCGCAATACCGGCATGGTCCATACCTGGAAGCCAAAGAACGTCATAGCCCTGCATCCGTTTCATACGTGTCACGATGTCTTGGAGTGTAGAATCCCATGCATGCCCAAGGTGCAGTTTTCCTGTCACGTTTGGTGGAGGAATGACGACTGTATATGGATCTTTCGTTTTGTCATTTTGTGCTTCGAAGAATTTTCCTTCAAGCCAGTACGTATAGCGGTCTTTTTCAATCGCATTAGGATCGTACTTTGTTGGCATTTCTTGATTATTTGTTCCCATTTGTGTAACCTCCACATTTTTTCGGCTGATGAAACATAAAAAAAGCCTTTCCATCCTTATAAAAGGACGAAAAAGCTTTTTCGCGGTACCACCTTTTTTCACGAGACACATACACGTGTCCCATACACTCTAAAGGATAACGGGGTTCTCCCGAATTTCTCTACTTGTTCATTCAAGAAATTAAGCTCACAGGCGACCTTCCAAACAAGTACATCCTAGGAAACCTCTCAGCTCTTGGCTTCCCTCTCTTTAGGGTCTTGCTCGTACTCTTCCTGATCCACGCTTACGATATATCACGTTCATCAGCACATACTCATCTTTTATTAATATTACTAAATGCCTTTTGTTTTCGTCAATCATCTTTTCCGCTTTTCTTCTTCTTTATACAAATTGGGCAGGCACCCTTCGCCCTTTTGCCCATATGATAATAACAAAATGAAGAAGGAGGGCGTTTGATTTGAAGAAGATCAATCCTTACACACTCCCCCCCTGGCTGAGACAAATTCGGGCAGTTGCCTCCCAAGTCGTTCTCCCGATTGCTATATTTCAAGGATTTCGTACGATCATTTTCCCTACAACATTTGACGTCCTCATTCTAGGTATTCTTATTTTTCTCGCCTGTGCCTTTCATCTTGATTGGTTTTAAAAAAACTCATGCTTATGTACCTGCCCATATAAAGCCAACGCAGCATAACCTCGTCATTCCGCTGATGACGAGGCACTTTGTTCTTCTTCAAGCCGTCTAGCCTGCTCAATCTCATGAATCTTCATGACGGTCGGCTCAGAATTTTTCATCTGCCAATACGCTCTTAACAACTGCTGACAGCTTTCCATTTCATCCTGCCCGCCTGCTTCATAAGCTTTTACTGTATCAAACAGCCCTTGCGGATAAGCAAGGTAGCTTAGGAACAAATGCAGTTCTTCCTCCCGAAGAGGGTTTCCTTTTTGATACGTATAAAACAAAGAAGTGCATTCAGGACAAGACGTGGGATAGGTTTTGAATGTCCGAAAGAAATAGGTCAGAAGATCATAGATGGGGGCGGCTTTTTTAGACCGCTCGAAATTGGTGAAATGTCCTGTTCCTACATCATTATACAAAAAATGATGGATTGATAGCTGTCCATGATTTAGCACAACCCGCGTTGTCTCTTTGTCTTTCATTTCTTTATGCCAATCTTCTAATCGTTCAAGCGCAAATTCGCTGGCAGACATTGCCTCTGAAAAATACATAGCAGCGGCCAGCTCAAATGGCGACATATACCACGTTTGTTCTGCCCGCTCTATGAATCGTTCATACATGTCTTTCTCTGTTTCCCATTTGGTCTTGATTTGGGTGTAATGCGCTTCTATCTCTTGCTCTGTGATATCCATCATGACTTCAGTACGCTTATGAAGTCTTGCAATCTCTTGAAATAAATATTCGTGCTTATCGTCCTGCTCTTCTCTCTTTTCATTCGTCAGCCACGGCATCAGATAGTATGCATACTGGCTTTCCCGATGACTTGAGAAAAAGGAACCGCTCTTCGTCCGATAAATCGGCACAAAGGAGCGATATCCCTTTGATTCTAGTTCAAGCATTTGTTCAGTAAATTGCATATGCCGGTTGGCTTTTACTCGCTTCAAGGCAAATACACCCTGCTTTGTATATACCTTGATGACAACAGGACTGACAGGTTCAATATATTCAGCCTCAAGTCCGTATTCGTATAAGACAGATTGGATTTCATCCACGTTCACTCACCACATTTTCTCGGTCAGTCATCGCTTGCTATGCATTGCTTTTTTGATATTCAGGAATATAAAGAATCTGCCCTTCCTCAAGCTCCGCATCAATCGATAATGAGTTTGTGCGAAGAAGCTGCTGCACATTCAATTGATATCTCTCACAAATACGATCGACCGTATCTTCTTGCTGAACTATACATATTTTCATGCGAGAAAAATCTTCCTCCTCCTGCTTAGCGAACAGCTTTGTTAAATAAAGAGAGTTCTCACTGCCAGACGTTTTTCTCACGTCTTCTTCAAGCTCCTCTTCTTCTTGAGCTGACTCATATATTTTAGGTGCTTCCCGTTCATATAACCGCCCGAGCTGATATTCGTCACCCTGCTCCTCTTGCTCAGGTTCCACTTGATAAGCAGGTGATTCAAATGCCGGATATGACTGTACCGTTTCTTCCTGCTCTTCGGCAGCTTCCGGATCTTTTCTCACTTCCACTTCAAAGAATGTATCCTCCCGCTCCTCTTCTTCTAAAAGCTTAGGTGGTTCAAAAAATGGCGGTTCCTGCACGTGAGCTTCAGGGATGGATCGATAGCCAAGTGCCACAGCTTCTTCTTGGTTATTCGGCTGTTCCGGCTCTTCTTGTTCTTCTGATTCTTCCGGTTCTTCGGACACTTCCTCTACTTCCCTGTTCACCAGTTCTATCTCAATTTCTTCTTCCTCTTCTTCTTGATCTTCCTGTTCTTCTTGCTCAGCACGTGTGTCATGTTGGACAACAGGCTGCTTCTCATCATCCTCATGTTCTTCGCCTTGCAGCTCTTTTTGTTCTTCTTGTTCCGGCTGCAACTGATAATCGTAAGCCATATCACCATAATCCTCTTCAGGACGATGGACAAATTCATACGGCTCCTCTACAGGCGCTTGAGGCGTTTCCTCGTCTAACAAGCCCTCAATGGCTAAATCAGCCTGAATGGTAAGCAAACGATTCTCTGTCAGCTGGTAATCAAACGCATCAATAAACACAAACACATCATTTAAATGACTAATTTTGTTCTTCGGAATGGTGATATCGACTGGAAATTGATGCAGAAGCTCCGCCGTTCCGTCTTCTCTTACCTTTACCTCATCTGCTTCCCTGTATGTTGGAAAGGAACTCAATTCACCCAATAGCTCCTCTTGATTTATGTTGTATTCTCCTGTTAGCTCGAGTGAACCTCTAATGGAAACATAATCATTCACTTCTTGAACGAGAATGTCAGGGTCGAGAGAAATTGACAGCAGCTCACTGACTTCCTGTCCGCTTTTAAAATAAATGGATTCTTCTACCGAAAACTGTAATCGATTGTTTTGAGACAAGTCGGTGTCCTCCTTTCATCTAATCCTTAAAAAATAAAATTAGATGTCAATACAGTTGTATGTGGGAGGAAGTGAAAATATGAATCGTTTTCTCCAACGCAAAAAGCCGATATGTCTCCATATCGGCTCAGCGTGTAGACAAACCCTCGCATTCGTTGTCAGTCCTGCGCTCCGGTGCTCACGAATGTCAAATTCGCTCCGCTCCGCTGCTCGTCTTTCCTAGACTGCAAAGGTTTTCTATCACGCTGAAAAAAGACAAAGGGCTAAAATCAAGATCATTTTAGCCTTTGTCAACAATCTAAAGCCGATATGTCTCTATATCGGCTTTTGTTTTATCGACGTAGTTTTTGAAATACCTTTTCCACTGTCTCAATCGTATATTCGATGTCTTCATCTGTATGAGCTGTTGACAGGAATAGTCCTTCAAATTGAGAAGGCGGGAGGAAAATGCCGTAATCGGCCATTTCCTTGTAAAATTCAGCGAATAAAGCAAGATCAGCTGTTTTCGCTTTGTCATAATTGATCACTTCTTCATTTGTAAAGAAGAATCCGATCATGGAACCTGCACGGTTAAACGATAATGGAATTCCGTATGCTTTTGCTGCTTTCGAAATACCTTCTTCTAAACGGTCACCTTTTCGTTTAAACTCTTCATAAGACTCAGGTGTGAGCTGTTTTAGAGTTTCTAAGCCTGCTGTCATCGCAAGAGGGTTACCAGATAACGTTCCTGCTTGATAAATTGGACCACTTGGCGCAATTTGTCTCATAATATCCGCTCTTCCGCCATAAGCACCGACTGGAAGACCGCCTCCAATGACTTTACCAAGACACGTCAGATCAGGTGTGATGCCAAAATAGCCTTGCGCGCAGTGATAATCCACACGGAAGCCAGTCATGACCTCATCAAAAATGAGTAATGATCCGTATTGCTCCGTAATGTCTCTCAGTCCTTGCAAGAAACCTTCTTGCGGAGGGACAACCCCCATATTTCCTGCGACCGGCTCTACAATGACACCAGCGATATCGTCGCCAAATTCTTGAAAAGCAACTTGAATGCTTTCTAAATCATTGTACGGCACTGTGATCGTGTTGCTTGCAGTCCCTTCAGGAACACCAGGACTATCCGGGAGTCCAAGCGTTGCCACTCCAGAACCTGCTTTAATGAGCAAAGAATCACCGTGGCCATGATAGCAACCTTCAAATTTCACAATTTTATTTCTGCCTGTAAAACCGCGAGCTAGACGAAGTGCACTCATCGTCGCCTCTGTACCAGAGCTGACCATGCGAATAACTTCGATGGAAGGGACCCGCTCTGATACAAGTTTAGCTAATTCATTTTCAACTAACGTAGAAGCACCGAAGCTTGTCCCATTTTCCGCTACTCGCTGAATGCTTTCAACGACACGATCATTCGTATGTCCTAAAATCAGCGGTCCCCATGATAAGACATAATCGATGTATTCATTTCCATCAATATCATAGATCTTGGCGCCTTTGCCTCGTTCCATAAAAATCGGGTCTGTGTTGACTGATTTAAATGCACGCACAGGGCTGTTGACACCACCAGGCATTAAATGCTGTGCTTCTTCAAATGCTTGTTTTGATTTTTCATAGCTACGTCCCATTTCAATGTCCTCCTGTCTATCCGTTCTTTATTCTGAGAGCCATTTTGCTGCATCTTTTGCATGATACGTAATGATGAGTTCTGCTCCTGCACGTTTCATACTTGTCAGCATTTCCAGAACAAGCTCTTTTTCAGAAATCCAGCCATTTTGAGCAGCGGCTTTCACCATTGCATACTCTCCGCTCACATTGTAAGCAACAACAGGGAGTGTAAATTCATTTTTCACATCACGCATAATGTCTAAGTAAGAAAGAGATGGTTTGACAATCAAGAAGTCTGCTCCCTCTTCTACATCAGATTGCGCTTCTCTTAGAGCCTCTAAACGGTTTGCAGGGTCCATTTGATATGTTTTACGATCTCCAAACTGCGGTGTACTATGTGCTGCATCACGGAACGGACCGTAAAAAGCACTTGCATATTTCACGGCATAAGACATGACTGGTACATGAATAAAGCCTGCTTCATCCAGTGCCTCACGAATGGCAACAACAAATCCGTCCATCATATTTGAAGGCGCGATGATATCTGCACCTGCACGCGCTTGGCTGACAGCAGTTTTCGCTAATAGCTGAAGAGATTCATCATTTAAAATTTCACCATCTTCAACGATTCCGCAATGTCCGTGATCTGTATATTGGCATAAGCAAGTGTCTGCAATGACCACGAGCTCTGGGAAATGCTTTTTGATCTCAAGCGTTGCTCTTTGAACAATGCCATGATCGTGATACGCCTCACTGCCTACATGATCTTTATGATCTGGCACACCAAATACAATGATCGATTTGATGCCGAGATCAACAAGCTCTTGGACTTCTTCTTTCACAAGATCTACAGAAATATGATACACACCTGGCATTGAAGAGACTTCTTTTCGGACATTTTCTCCCTCTACAAAAAAGATCGGATAAATGAAATCAGATGGTCTTAAAAAGGTTTCTCTGACTAATTCTCTCATTCCTGCGCTTGTCCGCAATCTGCGGTGTCTGTTAAATTTCATCAATGGTTCAACTTCCTTTCAGATAAACGGCACATCAAATCAAGCATTCCGTCTATCGTATAAGTATCTGGGGTTTCAGAAGAAATCCCGTATTGAAGCAGTGCCTCTTTTGTCAGAGGACCAATCGTCACAAAACAGGTGTCAGATGCAGCAAGCATCGCTGCATCTGCTTCCATCACATGCATAAAAGAATGAACAGTAGATGAGCTCGTAAATGTAATAAAATCAAATGATAGCTTCGTCATTGCCGTTTTAAGAGCAGCAATTCCTTCCTCATCCTTGACTGTTTCATATAAAATCCATTCTTTTACCTCTATGCCGAGCGGAACGAGGGTCTCTTTCACCACATCTCGTGATAGATGCCCTTTTGCTACAAACACACGATCTCCTGGGCGTACATGGTCAAGTAATGCATCCGCCAGCTCTTCCGCTATAAATCGTTCTGGCACAACATCCACCTTCAAGCCGTGCTGCTCAAGATAGGCAGAGGTTTTCTCTCCTACAGCAGCTACTTTTAAATGGGATAAGCTCTTATGGAAATGATGGTCTTTTATGTAGTTCAGAAAAAAAGACGCACCATTCACACTCGTGAAAACAAGCCATTGGCTATTTTCTAAGTCCTTTAAAAAGTCCTGCGCTTTTTCTTTTGTGAGCGTAGGCTCAAACCGAATAAGAGAGGTTAAAACCGCATGGCCGTTCAGCGCTTCAATCTTTTGCTGAAACACGCCCGCTTGACGTTCATTTCGAGTGACAAGCACCGTCTGTCCGTGAAGCGATTTGCCTATGCTCATTGAGACAGATCCTTTTTCACCTTGTCGATCAAATCCTTTGCTCCCTTATCGGCCATCTGCTTCGCACACGCTGTCCCAATTGCTTCAGGGTCTGTGCCTGTGACGGTTTCTCGAATAATTGTGTGCCCATCAGCAGATGCAACAAGACCTGTTAGTTCAATTTCATTATGCTCATTCATCGTTGCATAGCCAGCGATCGGCACCTGACAGCTTCCATCCATTTGTTTGAGGAAGGCTCTTTCTGCGAGGACCGTTTTCTTCGTATATTCATTCGTGAATTGGGCGAGAAGCTGCAACAGCTCTTCATCATCCCCGCGGCACTCAATCGACAGCGCGCCTTGTCCAACCGCTGGAAGGCACGTCTCAGGAGATAAAAATTCCGACACAACCTCTTTGCTCCATCCCATTCTGGACAGACCGGCAGCCGCTAGAATAATGGCATCATACTCTTCATTTTTCAGCTTTTCCAATCTCGTATCAATGTTTCCTCGAATCCATTTAATCTCAAGATCTGGTCTTTCCTGAAGAAGCTGTGCGCTGCGCCGTAAGCTACTCGTTCCCACAATTGCACCCTTAGGCAGTTCGCTGAGACTTAGATGATCCTTCGAAATAAGTGCATCCCGCACATCTTCACGCTCAGGAATACAGCCAATCACTAAACCTTCCGGAAGAGCTGCCGGCATATCCTTCATGCTGTGCACCGCCATATCAATATCATGATTCAACATCGCCTGCTCAATCTCTTTAACAAACAGTCCTTTTCCGCCAACCTTAGATAAAGTCACATCTAAAATCTGATCACCCTTTGTTACAATTTCTTTTATTTCAAAAGAATAAGAAGGGTTTAGTTCAGACAGCTTTTGAATGACCCATTTTGTTTGTGTAATTGCCAGCTTACTTCGTCTAGAACCTACTTTAATTGTACGCAATACGTCTTCCTCCCGACAATGCCTTTAAGACTCATCATTATTGAAACCAATGAAAGGTTGATAAGCTACCAAGCAGAAAATAATTGATCATCAGCACAAGGAATGAAGCGACATTCCAAAATGCCACGATTTTGCCCTGCATATTTCTCACCAATCTGATATATAAGTAAAAGCCATATAAAAACAGCATAATAAACGAACCAAGCACCTTTGCATCTGTCCAGTACAACGTATCATACGAGATATATGCCCAAATGATGCCAAGAATTAAACTAAGCAAAAGCATTGGCACACCAATAATGTTTAATACGTATGCCATATGATCCAGCTTTGATAAGTCTTCAATTCTCAAAAGCCATTTTCCCCATTTTTTCTTTTTCAGCAAACGATATTGAAAGAGATAAAGCAGTGAAAATGCAAAAGAAAGTGAAAAGGCACCGTAGGATAAAATCGCCATCGTAATATGAATCACGAGCAGTTCACTCGTCAGCTTCCCCGTTAGTTCTGCTGAATGGAGGTCAGATGGTGTAAAGGTGTGAATCGCCATCATGGAAAAACCGATCACATTTGTAAAAAAGACAATAAATTCAACGCGCAATATCTTTGTGAGGACAAGCGAAAGTGTCACAAGCACCCACGTATAAAAATATAACCCCTCTGCTACATTCAACACAGGGAATCGGTCTGTTTCCATCATAATATAGAACATGTAGACTGTTTGCAGCAGCCAGACAATAGAAAGCAACCAGAAAGCCATTTTTCCAGCCTTCCGGTTGTGTTGAAGAAAATCTATGAAATAGAACAAGACACTTAGTGCATAGATTAAGATCGTTGCTTCATTGAGTCTCGCTACAATGGATTCCATCATCGCTTAATCACTCACTGGCAACTGTAGCAAAGCCTTGTGCCATATTTGGTTTGAACAGCTGAAATGCCCCTTGCTCCACCTGTACAGGTTCGACCTTTTGCTCTTCATCTTCAACCTGTAAATCAAAGATTTCTTTAAAAAGTAAAAGTTTTTCCTCTGCATTTGGCTCCGCGGCAATTTCTTTTGCCTTTAAGATAGGATCTTTCAGCATTTGGTTGATGATGCTTTTCGTATGTTTATTTAACAGCTTCATTTCACGGTTTGTGAGGTTTGGAAGCTTTCGCTCAATACTCTGCATCGTATCGGCTTGAATTGTGAGTGCCTTTTCTCTAAGTGCAGAAATGACTGGAACAACACCTAACGTATTCAGCCATTGCTTAAATTCTACAATTTCTGCTTCAATCAGGAGCTCAACCTGCTCAGCCACTGCACGGCGCTCTTTTAAGTTGGCAGCCACGATGCCTTCAAGGTCATCAATGTCATACAAAAAAGCACCTTCTACTTCAGAAATGGCTGGATCTAAATCACGGGGTACAGCAATATCTACCATAAATAGAGGTCTGCCCTTCCGCTTTTTATTCGCACTTTCGACCATTTCTTTTGTAATGACAAATTGTTTCGCACCCGTTGAGCTGATTAAAATGTCCGCTTCGGATAATGTTTTTTCTAATTGGTTTAAGCTCTTAGGCTCTCCTGAAAAACGACCGGCCAATTCCTTTGCCTTCTCAAACGTTCGGTTGATGACCGTTACTTGGCCAATTCCTTGCCCTTGAAGGTTTTGAGCCGCCAGTTCGCCCATTTTGCCCGCGCCAAGAATCAGGACATGCTTATCAGAAAGACGTCCAAAGATTTTTTTAGCAAGCTCAACCGCTGCATAGCTGACAGACACCGCATTAGACGCAATATCCGTTTCCGCATGAGAGCGTTTTGCAACAGTGACCGCCTGTTTAAATAAATAATTAAAAACGGTACCAATGGTCTTCTCCTCTTGAGCTACTTTAAAGCTGGAGCGTACTTGACCGAGTATTTGCGTTTCACCAATCACCATGGAATCAAGTCCACAGGCCACACGGAATAAATGCTCAACCGCTCCATCGTTTTCATAGAACTTCAAATACGGAGAGACATCTTCTTTTTCTAAACCGAACCAATCGGCTAAAAATCTTTTTATATAAAACCGTCCAGTATGAAGCTGATCTACTACTGCGTAGATCTCTGTTCGATTACATGTTGAGATGACGATATTCTCTAGAATGCTTTTTTCTTCTTTAAGCTTGGACATCGCTGTTCCGAGCTCACTCGGTTCAAAGCTCAGCTGTTCCCGTATCTCAACAGGGGCTGTTTTATAATCTAAACCCACAACAAGAATATGCATAACTTCAGCTTGCACCCCCAACGCCCTGTCTAATTTATAATAATTACAATATAGAATTTATTATTTATAATGATTATAACATATATTCATTTTTAACTGGATAAAAATTGTGAACAGATTTCAAAAATGTTGTGATATAGTAGAAAAATGTTCGACACCGTTTATGCCATATCATCACTTCAAGCAATTTACCAGATTTGGCGCGTGCGGACAAATGATCTGCTTAAAAGAAGGTGACATCTTTGAAGAAGAAATCCATTTTGCTGCCGCTTACTTTACTGGCTGTAGCGCTATATGCCATTCTCTCAGGAGGTCAATTTGACATTTGGAAGGATCAAGAGAAATGGTATACACTTGTACTGCTTTTTGGACTCGCTTTTTTATATCAAGGAAAGAAGGAGCAAGAAAGCGCTCATGTGTTTATCGGTATGCTTATGACAGGCCTTTCGCTACACTTTATTCTTCAGCCTAAATTGGACCACTGGCCAGACACATTTACGATGATTGTATTCATCGTAGGACTTGCACTCTTTGTGAAATCATCTCAGAAAAAAGAATATCGTATTGAAAGTGTTGTGCTGATCGCACTCGGTCTGTTCCTTTATTTCTTTCAGCAAATTACAAAACAGCTAAGTTCCCTTTCGATTCCTACTTCTGGCTTTGAATTGTACTGGCCTTATGTACTGATTGCTGTCAGTCTCCTCTTATTATTTTTAAAAAGGAAATAACTTATACAATAAAAAAGCATCTGCTCATCGCAGATGCTTTTTTTAGCCGTTTACTTTCGCAAGGATCGCATTCCAGGCTTCATCTTTCCCCTTTTTTGTTTCAGAAGAGAATAAGATGAGTTCATCTGATGGGTCAATGTCGAGCGTCTGTTTGACGACTTTCGCATGTTTTTCCCATTTGCCTTTTGGAATTTTATCCGCTTTTGTAGCGATGACGATCACGGGAACTCCGTAATATTTAAGGAATTCATACATGTTCACATCATCTACTGATGGCTTATGACGCAGGTCCACAATTTGGACAACTGCTTTTAATTCTTCACGCATTGTAATATACGTTTCGATCATTCTACCCCAGGCTTCGCGCTCTGTTTTTGATACTTTGGCAAAGCCGTAGCCCGGAACGTCCACAAAATGGAGCATATCATTAATAATGTAGAAATTAAGCGTCTGTGTCTTACCTGGTTTAGAAGACGTACGCGCTAAATTTTTACGATTAATCAATGAGTTGATGAACGAGGACTTTCCAACATTTGATCGTCCAGCAAGCGCGATTTCAGGCAGTCCGCCGCTCGGGTACTGCTCTGGTTTCACCGCACTAATGACGATATCTGATTTTGTTACTTTCATCTTCCCTCTCCTACCAACGCTTTCTCAAGCACCTCATCTAGATGTGAGACCGGAATAAAGGTTAGTCCTTCTCTCACACTTTCAGGAATATCATCAATATCCTTCTCATTGTCCTTTGGAAGAATAATGGTTTTCAATCCTGCACGATGTGCGCCTAATGCTTTTTCTTTTAGTCCGCCAATTGGAAGCACTCTTCCTCTTAACGTTATCTCTCCTGTCATACCAACCTCTTTTGATACAGGACGTCCTGTGAGTGCTGATACAAGAGCCGTCGCAATGGTGATACCAGCTGATGGCCCGTCCTTTGGAACCGCACCCTCTGGAACATGGATATGAATATCGTGCTTTTCATTAAAATTAGGATCAATGTTCAGTTCATCTGCTTTGGAACGAATATAACTGAATGCCGCCTGTGCAGATTCTCTCATAACATCACCAAGCTTACCTGTTAACAAGAGCTTGCCTTTACCAGGCGAGAGTGATACCTCAATTGATAGGGTGTCTCCGCCAACTGTCGTATACGCAAGTCCTGTAACAACCCCCACTTGGTCTGTTGTTTCAGCCTGACCATAACGGTAAAGTCTTTTTCCAAGGAATTCAGATAAGTTCTTTTCCGTCACTGTGATGCGTTTTCGGTCTTCAGCCACAATCGCTCTTGCCGCTTTTCGGCAAATGGCCGCAAGCTGACGCTCTAACCCGCGGACTCCTGCTTCTCTTGTGTAATAGCGGATCATATCATAAATCGCTGCTTCACGAAGCTGCAAGTTCCCTTTCTTTAATCCGTGCTCCTTTAGCTGCTTCGGCAGAAGGTGATCTTTCACAATCTCTGCTTTTTCAACCTCTGTATACCCTGCAATCGTGATAATCTCCATTCTATCACGAAGTGGGCCCGGAATGGTTGCTAAATTGTTGGCAGTGGCAATAAATAACACTTGTGATAAATCAAATGTCTCTTCAATATAGTGATCGCTAAAGTTGTGATTTTGCTCTGGATCCAGCACTTCAAGCATCGCAGAAGACGGATCACCTCTAAAATCAGAGGACATCTTATCAATTTCATCTAAAAGAAACACCGGATTCATTGTGCCTGCCTTGCTCATCCCGCGAATGATGCGGCCTGGCATCGCGCCTACATACGTTCTTCTATGTCCACGAATCTCAGATTCATCACGCACACCGCCAAGAGAGATACGGATAAACTTTCGGTCAAGTGATTTAGCAATCGATTTGGCAAGTGACGTTTTCCCTACCCCAGGAGGTCCTGCTAAGCAAAGAATCGGTCCTTTTAATGAATTGGTCAGCTTTTGTACAGCAAGGTATTCAAGCACACGTTCTTTGACCTTTTCCAGCCCATGATGCTCATCATCTAAAATCTCACTTGCCAGCTTTAAATCTAGACGATCTTCTGTATAGATGCCCCATGGAAGATTGATCAGCCAATCAATATAATTTCGAATGACAGAGCTCTCCGCAGAGCTTGAAGGAATTTTTTCATAACGGTTCAATTCTTTTAGTGCCGTTTCACGAACAGAATCCGGCATGCTGGACTCTTCGATTTTAGACATTAATGAACTGACTTCGCCCGTTTTTCCTTCTTTGTCACCTAGCTCCTTTTGAATGGCTTTCATTTGTTCACGCAAATAATATTCTTTTTGCGTTCGTTCCATTGAACGTTTGACGCGCTGACCAATTTTCTTTTCAATCTCCAGCACTTCTTTTTCATTGTGGATTAAGCTGATGACACGGTTCAGACGTTTTTTAACATCCACTGTTTCCAGTACTTCTTGTTTGTCCTTTAATTTAAGCGGCAGGTGAGAAGCGACGATATCTGCCATTCTCCCCGGTTCCTCAATATCCGTCACCGTTGCATATGTTTCAGCTGAGATTTTTTTTGAAATTTTTATGTACTGATCAAAGTGATCTAACAAAGTGCGCATGAGTGCTTCTGCTTCTGCGTCCTTTAAATCTTCTTCTGCCAACTCTTTAATATCGACGGACGTATAGTCCTCAAGCTCCACATATGATTCGATCTGCGCTCGATTTAAGCCCTCTACGAGTACACGAATCGTTCCATTCGGCAGCTTCAGCATTTGTTTGATTTTTGTGTAGGTGCCGACTTTGAAAATTTCCTCTTCACCTGGTTCATCTATTGAAATTTCCCGCTGTGTTGCTAGAAAAATCATATGATCGTTCATCATCGCCTGTTCTAATGCTTGAACAGACTTCTCGCGTCCAACGTCCAAATGCAAGACCATTGTTGGATAAACAAGCAAGCCTCGCAATGGGAGGAGCGGAACATTCTTTTTGATTTCATCTGCCATGTTGATTGACACCTCCGTCACTAGTATGAATCATTATAATATACCTGTTTCAGTCTTGTACAATGTAAAAGACTTGAGAAATGATGATCTTACCGTAGTATACCCTTTCTTTTTATCTTGAAAAAGAAAAAAAGATCTATTTCACTAAAAAATCCCCATATGTGATGGGGATTAAACAGATTTTCTTTTCATTTCCTCTTCTAGTCCATCTTTCTTCTCGTCTGGCGGGTTGACCAAACACTGATCCAGCACCTCTTGGAAGTGCTTCACAGGCACAATGGTGACGCCTTCAATCTCTTTTAAGATCGACTGCTGGTTGTCATAAGGAATAATCACGGTTGTGGCACCAGCTTGTTTCGCCGCTTTAATCTTCGGTATCACACCGCCGATCGGCTTCACCTGACCCTGCAATCCGATTTCACCTGTCATTGCTGTCAGATGATCGATCGGGATTTGATGAATGGCAGAGAAAATCGCCGCCGCCATGGCAATCCCAGCAGACGGTCCATCAATCGGGGCACCGCCTGGGAAATTAATATGGATGTCATATTCATTTGTCCGTATGCCTAAGTTTCTCAGCACTGTTAATACATTTTCAACAGACCCTTTGGCCATACTTTTTCGTCTAATGGATTTAGACTGACTGCCAATGCTTTCTTCTTCGGCAATGCCTGTAATGTTGATACTGCCTTTTTCAAGCGCCTTACATATATTCACTTCAATCTCAAGCAACGCACCACTGTTTGGACCGTAGACAGCCAGACCATTCACTACCCCGACTTTTGGCTTTTCCGGTACTTTTTGTTCATACCTTGGTGTCAGCTGACTTGAATGAATGACCCACTCGACATCTTCGATCGTGATGTCTTTTCGGTTTTCTGTGACGGCCATTCCAGCGGCGATCTGCACCATATTGACTGCTTCACGACCATTTTTCACATAAGAGGTTAACAGGTTCAACCCTTCATCACTTAATTCCTTTTGGATTTTTTGGACAGCCTTAGCAGCAACAATTTTCAGTTCATGCTGGTCAAGGTCCTTAAAGAAAATTTCCAAACACCTTGAGCGAATGGCTGGTGGAATTTCTTCAGGTGTTCTTGTCGTAGCACCAATCAACCGGAAATCAGCCGGAAGCCCATTTTGAAAAATATCGTGGATGTGATTCGGAATTTGGGTGTTTTCCTCACTGTAGTAGGCACTGTCTAAAAATACTTTCCGATCTTCAAGGACTTTCAGCATTTTGTTCATTTGGATCGGATGCAGTTCGCCAATTTCATCAATAAACAGAACCCCGCCATGAGCATGCGTAACGGCTCCTTGTTTTGGCTGCGGAATGCCTGCCTGTCCCATCGCTCCCGCCCCTTGGTAAATCGGGTCATGCACGGAACCAATGAGTGGGTCTGCGATGCCCCGTTCATCGAATCTTGCGGTTGTGGCATCGAGCTCCACAAATACCGCATCTTTCTTAAACGGTGAATCAGCATGACGCTTCGCTTCTTCCATGACAAGACGGGCAGCTGCTGTTTTTCCAACTCCCGGTGGGCCGTAGACAATGACATGCTGAGGATTTGGTCCGCAAAGCGCTGCTTTTAGAGCACGAATGCCGTCTTCCTGCCCTACAATATCTTGAAACCCCTTTGGCCGGACTCTCTCTGATAAAGGCTCACTCAGCTTGATTGAGCGCATCTTTCTGAGTGCTTCCATTTCTTTCTTTGATTCTTTGTCTATCGTCACCTTTTGTGTGCGCTGATTTCGCAGTAAGTTCCAAAAGTACAGCCCGATGACGATACCAAAGAACAGCTGTATAAATAATACGATTCCTGTCCAGCTCAATCGGTGCTCCCTCCTTCATCTATCGTATGTATTGGTTTCTGTCTGCTAGTATTTCCTAGAGCTGGACGGAATAAACACATCTTCCACGATAAATAAAAAACTCCTGAATCAAAATGATTCAGGAGTGAGACTTCTCTTTATGCAGATGTTTTTGTATCTTTGTTGACGACTGTGCCATCTTTTAACACAAGACGCGGCGGCTCACCATCAGCAACCGTTGCACCAGTGATGACACATTTTTCAATATCATCACGAGATGGAAGGTCAAACATCACATCAAGCATGATGCCTTCAATGATCGAGCGAAGACCACGAGCTCCTGTTTTACGCTCAATTGCTTTTTTCGCAATTTCGCTAAGAGCATCTTCTTCAAATTCAAGCTCTACATCGTCAAGCTCAAGCATTTTTGTATATTGCTTAACGAGCGCATTTTTAGGCTTCGTCAAGATTTCTACAAGTGCTTTTTCATCTAACGGCTCTAGGCTTGCAATAACCGGTAGACGACCGATGAATTCTGGAATTAAACCGAAGCGAAGCAAGTCTTCTGGCAGTACTTTTGATAGAAGAACTTCTTTTTCAAGATCTTCGACTTTATTTTCCGCACCGAATCCAATTACTTTTTGACCTAAGCGGCGTTTGATGATTTGCTCAATGCCGTCAAAAGCTCCACCACAAATAAAGAGGATATTTGTTGTATCGATTTGAATGAATTCTTGATGAGGATGCTTACGTCCACCTTGAGGCGGTACACTAGCAACTGTTCCTTCAAGAATTTTCAAAAGGGCTTGCTGGACACCTTCCCCAGATACATCTCGAGTAATAGAAGGGTTTTCTGATTTTCTTGCTACTTTATCGATCTCATCGATGTAGATAATGCCTTTTTCCGCTTTTTCTACATCATAATCCGCTGCCTGGATCAGCTTTAGTAAAATATTCTCTACGTCTTCACCAACATAACCTGCTTCAGTTAATGATGTTGCATCTGCGATCGCAAATGGAACATTTAAAATACGAGCAAGTGTTTGAGCAAGTAATGTTTTACCGCTTCCTGTTGGTCCAATCATAGAAATATTACTTTTCGAAAGCTCAACATCATCAATCTTGCTGTTGGAATTGATCCGTTTGTAATGGTTATAAACCGCTACAGCTAAGGATTTTTTCGCATTGTCTTGTCCGATGACATATTCATCAAGAATCTCCCGAATTTCATGAGGCTTCGGAACATCCTTGAATTCAACTTCTTCCTCTGTGCCGAGCTCTTCTTCAACTATTTCCGTGCAAAGCTCGATACATTCATCACATATATATACGCCAGGTCCTGCGACCAGTTTACGCACTTGATCTTGCGTTTTTCCGCAAAACGAGCATTTTAATTGACCTTTTTCCTCGTTGAATTTAAACATTCTTTCACCCCTTATTCTTCTTCACTTGCCTGTAGCTAACAGTCAGCTACCTTTCTGGGTCCAGTATGTATGCATTTTACCATACTTTCCTAAAAGACGGTAACGATGTGTTTCTAACACCGCACATTGAGATATGTATGACAGAAAGATGCGACTTACACTATCGTTTCCAAAAGAAGCGATGATAAGTCAAAAATTGTACAAAACAAGGCACGAGTCACTCGCGCCCTGTTTTATTATTATGCACCATATTAACGGTTTTCTACAAGAAAATCAATTGCTTTACGAACTTTTAGATCTTCTTTCATTGCTTCAGTAGATCCGATCGCTTGTTTGATATTTTCAATTGGCATGTTGTATGCTTCAGCCATTTTTGAAAGTTCTTCTTCCACTTCTTCGTCAGACACTTGTAAGTTTTCTGCAGCAGCAATTGCTTCAAGTGTTAGGTTAGATTTTACGCGTTTAGCAGCATCTTCTTTCATTTGCTCTTTAAGCGCATCTTCATCTTGTCCAGAGAATTGGAAGTAAAGCTCAAGGTTCATACCTTGCATTTGAAGACGTTGTTCGAATTCTTTCATCATGCGGTCTAGCTCTGTGTCAACCATCGCTTGTGGGATGTCAACTTCCGCATTTTCAGAAGCTTTCGCAACTAGCTCTTCACGAAGTTTTCCTTCTGCTTCGTTTTCTTTTGCTTCTTCAAGACGTTTCTTCGTTTTTTCAGTTAACTCAGCAAGTGTTTCTACTTCTTCATCAACATCTTTAGCGAACTCATCGTCAAGTGCTGGAAGTTCTTTTGCTTTGATTTCATGAATTTTCACTTTGAATACAGCTGGTTTACCTGCAAGGTCTTCAGCATGGTATTCTTCTGGGAATGTAACTTCTACGTCTTTTTCAGCGCCAGCTTCAAGACCAACTAATTGCTCTTCGAACCCAGGGATGAATGAACCAGAACCTACTTCAAGAGAGTAGTTCTCAGCTTTTCCGCCTTCGAATGCTTCTCCATCAACGAATCCTTCGAAATCAAGAACAACTGTATCGCCGTTTTCGATTGCGCCTTCTTCTTTGACAACAAGCTCAGCTTGACGGTTTTGCATGCCTTTAAGCTCTTCTTGTACATCTTCATCAGTAACAGCTGTGTCGTCTTTTTCTACGTTAAGACCTTTGTAGTCACCAAGTTTCACTTCAGGCTTCACTGTTACTTTTGCAGTGAAGATTAAGCTTTCGCCTTTTTCGATTTTCTCAACATCGATTTCAGGGCGGTCAACTGGTTCGATACCAGCTTCGTCGATTGCTTTTGGATATTCAACTGGAAGAAGAATATCTAATGCATCTTGATAAAGAGATTCTACACCAAAACGCTGCTCGAAAAGACCACGTGGTACTTTCCCTTTACGGAATCCAGGGATTGATACTTGCTTAACCACTTTCTTAAATGCATCATCAAGTGCTTTGTTAAATGTTTCAGCGTCAACTTCTACAGTTAGAACGCCTTCGTTACCTTCTTGTTTTTCCCATTTTACTGACATGTGTGTTTCCCTCCAAAAATCTATTCAGATTGTGCGTTGCTCCATTCTAAAGCATCATAAAGACTTCGTCCAATCAAAAACCACGCACTCCGCTAAGAAGCTTGCATTATGTATACAACATTTGACTTGATTATACATATCGTCTTTCAACCGTTGGAATCTGACAACTGCACTATATATGCACAAATACAACCATTATATTATAACATAACAAGTCCGTCTTTCAACTAAATCGACAAATTACAAATAAGAAATTTCTTCAATATCTTTCAGCATTGTGCAAGCTTCTCTCAGCTCTCGTTCGTTAAATTCATACAATAGATGCAATTCTTCGAGTTCAATCTCGATCCCATGCATTTCATAGCCGACTTTATGAAGTGCCGCTGCCCAAAGACTCGGATCTGTGTACTTAGGAAGAAATGGATACAGCACAAATAAGTGCCGGCGCCATAGCTCTTCCACGCCTTGGTAAAGGGTTGGGTTCTCATTGCCGAGCGTGTCATCGAGCATACGAAGGACTTGCTGAAGAAGCGGCATCTGCTCTGGCTTTACAGCCTCAGAAGGAATAAGTGTTAAAGAATCACCGAATTTTGTCACATGAACCGGCTTTGCCACATCATGATCTGCCAGAAGCTGCAGGATCATTGATTTGACCAAAGGGTTCCCATCGGGATTTTGTAAGATTGTATTTAATAGACCCATGTGCGGTGTAATATTCCGGTCTTTCAATGAATGGATGAACTGGACCTGTTCTTCCGGCCGCTTCAGCATGTCATCTATATTGACCTCACTTCCGGCTTCCTCATCTTCATCTAAAATCTCTTCAGGTGATTCAATCATTTTTCTGCTAAATTCGAGCAGCTTGTAAAAATGCTCCGCGCTTTCTGCCGGAAGATGGTTTTCCTCGAGCACAGCCTCAATCGTCTGTTTGACTTCTTCATATTCTTTCAGCTGAATTAAGATCGTCATATACACTTGGAGCACAGTGAAATAGTGGCCATATCCTTCATGCAGCATTTTTTCACAAACACGCTTTGCATCCTGCAGCTCACCCAGCTCCAGAAAACAAATTGCCATTCCGAGGTGAATATCGGATTCTTCATCGTCATCATACGATTTTGCTTCTGAAAACAAGTGAAGCGCCTCTTGATACTGTTTATCTTTTAATGCTGCCATTCCTTTTTCAATCAGTCTTTCTTTCAGACCAGGAAACAAAATGACATTATCTTTCTTCTTGTCATGCTTCATGCTTACGTTCCTTTCGGGCGCATATTTTTTATCAGTTTACCAACGAAGATTAGTAAACACAAGTAACGAGAGGTTTTCATGCAAAAAAGAAGCCGTCACACCTCGGGCGGACAGCTTCTCGTTGCTTAAGCGCGCAGCCAGTTGCTACGCTTTTCTTCAAATGCTTGAATGTCATCTTCTAGTAGTAATGTTAATGAAATCTCATCATAACCATTTAGGAGCATTTCTCTCCAGTGAGGGTCGACTTGAAAAGGGGTGATATTCCCTTCGTGATCTTCTATCTGCTGTTTTTCAAGATCAACCGTCATCTCATACCCTTTGTTCTCATATGATGCTGCGAAGGTTTTCCACACATCATAATCAAGGCGAATCGGAAGCATCCCATTTTTAAAGCAGTTTTGATGAAATATATCTGCGAATGATGGTGCGATGACAATTTTAAAGCCATAATCATCAAGCGCCCAAGGAGCATGTTCCCTAGATGATCCGCAGCCAAAGTTTTCTCCTGCGATCAAAATCGATGCTCCTTCATAGATCGGCTGATTCAGTTCGAAATCTGGATTTGGGCTGCCATCGGCTAAATAACGCCAGTCGAAAAAGGCAAAGCGGCCATATCCTGTTCGTTCGATTCTTTTTAAAAATTGCTTCGGAATAATTTGATCTGTATCTACATTGATACGGTTAAGCACAGCGGCTTTCCCTTTATGAGTGACTAAAGGCTCCATCTATGACAACTCCTTACACGACTGTTTTCTCTTGATTAAACTTCCTGACATCGACAAATCGGCCATGTATCGCAGCCATTGCAGCCATTGCCGGGCTGACAAGATGCGTTCTCGCACCCTTCCCTTGACGCCCTTCAAAGTTACGGTTTGATGTGGACGCGCAGCGTTCGCCCTCCGGTACCACATCGTTATTCATACTAAGGCACATACTGCAGCCTGATTCTCTCCATTCAAATCCTGCTTCAAGGAAGATTTCATGAAGACCTTCTTTTTCTGCTTGCAATTTGACACTTTGAGAGCCAGGCACCACAATCGCTCTGACATGATCTGCTACTTTTTGTCCTTCAATCATAGAAGCGGCTTGGCGTAAATCAGTCATTCTTGAGTTCGTACATGAGCCGATAAAGACATGCTCAATCGTAATATCTTCTATACGCTGATGCGGATGGACTCCCATGTATTCGTAAGCACGAATCGCTTCTTTTTGATCATCTTCTTGTGCAAAGTCCTCAGGTCCTGGAATTGATGCATCCACAGGCAGTACCATTCCTGGGTTAATTCCCCACGTAACCATTGGTGAAATCTTATTTCCATCTAACACAATGGTTTTATCGTAGGTTGCACCTGGATCTGTTCTAAGTTCTTCCCATTCTTTAATAGCTGCTTCGAAATCCTCGCCCTGCGGTGCATATTTGCGGCCGCGGCAATATTCGAAGGTGACTTCATCAGGTGCAATCAATCCTGCTCTCGCACCTGCTTCAATCGACATATTACAAACAGTCATCCGCTCATCCATCGTCATGTTTCTGAATACTTCCCCAGTGTATTCAATGACATAACCTGAACCGAACTTCACGCCGTGTGCACCAATGACGGCTAAAATGACATCTTTGGCGGTTACCCCTTTTTGAAGCTTTCCGTCTACTCTAATTTCTAGCGTTTTCGGACGCTGCTGCCAAAGTGTTTGTGTAGAAAGTACATGTTCAACCTCACTTGTACCGATCCCAAAGGCAAGTGCGCCAAACGCGCCGTGAGTTGATGTATGACTATCTCCACAAACGATTGTTTTCCCCGGAAGTGTCAATCCAAGCTCCGGTCCAACGACATGGACGATTCCCTGGTCAACACTGTGGAGATCAGCAAGACGAACGCCAAATTCCGCACAGTTGCGCTCTAAGGCACTCACTTGCTTTTTAGCAATCTCATCTTTAATCACAAATCGATTCACAGTTGGGATGTTGTGATCCATCGTCGCAAACGTGTTTTGAGGTCTTCTCACCTTACGCCCTTTTTGTCTTAATCCTTCAAATGCTTGAGGTGATGTCACTTCATGCACCAAGTGCAGATCAATATATAAAAGGTCTGGTTTCCCCTCGCCGCTTTTGACTATATGCTGATCCCATATTTTTTCGATGATTGTTCGAGGCATAACCCTTTTCCTCCCTCTATCTAATTCCACAAGATTCTATTTATACAATGGTTTGCACGCGCTGCTTGAGTGCGTCTACAACCGCATTAGTGATTTCTTCAGTCGTTTGATATGTTCCCTCTTTTGCTGCTAAATCTTTTGTTCGTTTGCCAGAGGCAAGAACAGCTTCCACAGCGTCTTCTATTGCAGCCGCTTCTTCTTCTAATGCAAAGGATGTTCTAAGCAAGCTTGCTGCTGATAAAATGGTTGCCAGAGGGTTTGCAACGTTTTGCCCCGCAATATCGGGTGCTGAACCATGAATTGGCTCATATAAATGAAGGCCTGTGCTTGATAAACTAGCAGATGGCAGCATGCCGAGTGATCCAGTAATCATCGAAGCTTCGTCACTTAAAATGTCGCCGAACATATTCTCAGTCACAATGACATCAAATTGAGCGGGCTTGTAAATCAGCTGCATGGCTGCATTGTCGACTAGCATATGCTCAAATTCAACTTCTGGATATTGAGAAGCAACTTCCTCTACTGCTTCACGCCATAGTTTACTAGAAGCAAGAACATTCGCTTTATCCACAGACGTCACTTTTTTCCGTCTCGTTAAGGCCATATCGAACGCTTCTTTTAATACGCGGACAATTTCTTCCTTTGTATAAAGGAGCGTATCAACGGCAGCTTCTTTTCCTTCATCATCTGTATAGCGTTCGCTTGGTTCACCAAAATAGAGGCCGCCTGTTAATTCACGAACGATGACGAAATCGACTCCGTTAATGTGATCCTGTTTTAACGGAGATGCCTCGCTTAAGCTATCGAACACCTTTACAGGGCGGATGTTAGCAAATAAGTCCAGCTGTTTACGAATGGCGAGCAAGCCTTTTTCCGGACGAAGCTCTGGCGGGTTTTGATCCCACTTTGGTCCGCCGACTGCTCCTAATAAAATCGCATCAGCGCTTTTGCATACATCTACTGTTTCCTTTGGAAGCGGGTTGTTTTTTTCATCTATTGCGATACCGCCAATGAGCGCAGTTTCAAATTCGAATTCGTGCTGAAATTGAGCCGCTGTCTCTTGAAGGACAGCGACTGCAGATGTCACGACTTCCGGTCCGATTCCATCGCCGGGCAAAAGTGCAATTTTCTTTTTCATGAGAACCTTCCTCCTTTCCTATGAGATTGCGTGATGTTTCTCAATTTCAATTAGATTTGATTTGAAGATTAAATGTCTGTTCACTGCATTGACGTAAGCTTTCGCCGATGCTTCAAGCACATCTTGCGCTACACCACGTCCTGCTGTTTCTTTTCCTTCTATTGAAACAGTGACATATACTTCTGCTAGTGCATCTCTGCCTTTTCCATTTGATTGAATGCGGTAGTCCAGCAAATGAATTCTTTCTTCCATACAGCGCTCAAGCGTGTTGTACACAGCTTCTACACTGCCTGCACCTGTAGCTGCTTCTTGAATGACTGCCTGTGTTTCTTGGTTTTTCAGAGAAACTGTTGCTGTTGGCATTTGTTCTGTTCCATAATGCACTTGCAGACTTTCAAATTCGTAGCCAATTTTTCGATCTGCTACTTTTTCTTCTAATATAATAGAGATCAAATCATCATCTGTAATTTCTTTCTTCTTCTCTGTCAAGTTCTTGAAAGTCTCAAAGAATTTATTGATTTCGTCTTCCGTTAGTTTAAAGCCTAGTGTTTTCATGCGGTCTTTAAACGCGTGTCTTCCGGAGTGTTTTCCAAGGACAAGCACATCTGTTGTCACACCGACAAGCTCTGGAGAAATAATTTCATAGGTTGTTTTTTCTTTGAGGAAACCATCTTGGTGAATACCTGATTCATGTGCAAAAGCGTTGTTTCCAACGACTGCTTTATTACGCGGCACAATCATTCCTGAGTATTTGCTCACTACATCACTTGTACGCTTAATTTCATTCAATTGAATCGTTGATTCGACCTGGTAAAAGTCTTTTCGAATATGAAGAGCTACTGCAATTTCTTCTAACGCGGCATTTCCAGCGCGCTCGCCAATTCCGTTGACAGCCGTTTCAATTTGATCTGCTCCATTTTCAATGGCAGCAAGTGAGTTTGCCACAGCCATTCCTAGATCATCGTGACAGTGAGCGGACAAGTTAACGCGGTCGATATTCGGAACGTGTTCCTTCATATATTTAAAGATATTCCCGTACTCTTTTGGCGCTAGGTATCCAACTGTATCTGGCAAGTTAATGACACTCGCCCCAGCGTCAATGACCTTTTCTACAATTTCTGCCAAGAAAGCAAGATCTGTACGGCACGCATCTTCTGCTGACCATTGGACAACTGGAAAACGTTCTTTCGCATATTTCACCATTGCGACAGCCTGTTCTACGACTTCTTCACGTGTTTTCTTTAGTTTATGCTTCAGGTGAATGTCAGAAGTAGCAATAAAGACATGAAGCCTTGGCTCCACTCCATCTTTTAATGCTTCCCATGCAGCATCAATGTCACCTTTCACACATCGTGCAAGACCAGCAACAGAACAGTTTTTAATCGTTCTTGCTATTTCTTGTACGCCTAAGAAATCCCCTCGGGATGAAGCGGGAAAACCCGCTTCAATGATATTAACCCCAAGGCGCTCAAGCTGCTTTGCAATAATTAGCTTTTCTTGTGCATTTAAGTTCACTCCTGGTGATTGCTCTCCATCTCGAAGTGTTGTGTCAAAAAAATTAATTTTCCGCACCGACGCTCACCGCTTCCTTTTTCTTTCCTTGTTTAACGAAAGGCATCATTTCACGAAGCTTTCTACCAACGATTTCAATTTGGTGCTCATTTTCATTTGCATTGATTGCATTGAAACGTGGACGATTCACTTGGTTTTCAACGATCCATTCTTTTGCAAAAGTTCCGTTTTGGATATCAGTCAAAACAGCTTTCATCGATTCTTTTACTTTTGCATCCACAACGCGTGGTCCTGATACGAAGTCACCCCATTGTGCTGTATCAGAGATTGAATATCTCATGCCTTCTAATCCTTCTTCATACATAAGGTCAACGATTAATTTCAGTTCATGCAGACACTCGAAGTATGCAAGCTCTGGCTGATAACCAGCTTCTGTTAACGTTTCGAAACCTGCTTTCACTAGTGAAGTAAGACCTCCACAAAGAACTGCCTGCTCACCGAAAAGATCCGTTTCTGTTTCTTCTTTAAATGTTGTTTCAAGAACGCCCGCTCTTGCTCCGCCAATCGCTTTTGCATAAGCAAGTGCTTTGTCTTTCGCTTGACCAGATACATCTTGATAGATAGCAAATAGGGCAGGTACACCAGCGCCTTGCTCATACGTTCTTCTCACAAGATGTCCTGGACCTTTTGGAGCTACAAGATACACATCTACGTCACTTGGAGGAACAATTTGATGGAAGTGAACGTTAAATCCGTGTGCGAATACAAGTGAGTTTCCAGCTTCTAATTGATCTTTGATTTCTTCATCATATACTTTCTTTTGCTGCTCATCTGGAAGTAGTACCATGACGACGTCTGCTTGTGCTGCTGCTTCTTTTACTGTGAATACTTGATGACCGTCTTCTTGTGCTTTTGTATAAGATCCGCCTTTTCTCACGCCGACGATGACATCTACGCCGCTTTCTTTTAAGTTCAATGCATGTGCATGACCTTGTGATCCGTAACCAATGATAGCTACCTTTTGACCATTTAATACGTTTTCTTGAATATCACCGTTATAATATACTTTTACCATTTGACTCTCTCCTTTTGTTTAGACAATTGAAATTGTTTTATTTGTTTGCGGCTTTTGCTGATTATCTCTCGCAAAGGCCGTGGTGCCAGTTCTGGCGACTTCTTTAATGCCGTATGGCTTAAGTAATTCAATGAGTGCTTCAATTTTTGAAGACTCACCTGTCACCTGAATGACGACACTCTCTCTGCTCACATCTACAATAGAAGCTCTAAAAGGTTCAATGACCCCCGTGATCTCCATTCTAGATGCTGGTGCAGATACGACTTTTATCAAAGCCAGCTCTCGCTGAACGATTGATTGGTTTGTAATGTCTGTTACTTTCAGAACATCGATTTGTTTGTTCAACTGTTTTGTCAGCTGTTCGATGTCTTTCTCTTGGTCTACATGGACGACGAACGTGATGCGTGATACATCTTGAATCTCAGAATGGCCGACCGTAATGCTTTCAATGTTGTAGTGTCTTTTAGTAAAGAGGCCTGTGATTCTGTTCAGTACGCCTGATCGATTTAATACAGTCAACACAATAATTCTTTTCAAGGTTTCACCCCCACCATCTCATGAAGTCCTTTCCCCGGTGCTACCATCGGGAATACTTTTTCATCTCTCGCTACATTGACATCGATGAAAACAGGCTCTCTAGAGGTTAAGGCTTCTTCGAGTTTTTCTTTCGCCTCTTCGTCTGATGAGATTCTGATCCCTTTAATGCCATAAGCTTCAGATAATTTTACGAAGTCTGGCTGCTCTGAAAATTTAGAATGTGAGTAGCGTTCTTCGTAGAAAATTTCTTGCCATTGTCTTACCATTCCAAGGCTGTGATTATTGAGTACAATCACTTTGACTGGAAGGTTCAGCTCACGGATAACGGCAAGTTCTTGCAGGGTCATTTGGAAACCTCCGTCTCCTAAAATTGCTACAACGGTTGCCTCTTGATCAGCTAGCTGAGCGCCAATGGCTGCTGGTAATCCGAAGCCCATTGTGCCAAGTCCTCCAGATGTGACCCACTTATCTGCATTTTCAAATGGATAGAACTGTGCCGCCCACATTTGATGCTGTCCGACATCAGTTGCGACAATGGCTTCACCTTTTGTGAATTGATGAATGTATTCAATCAGCTTTTGAGGTTTAAAACCTTCAGCTTCGTTTTCAACGTACCAGAGTGGATATTCTTCCTTCCACTGATCTAATTGATTTTTCCATTCGTCTGATTCCCCTTGCTTCCCGTCTTGCTTGATCAGCTCTTCAAGAACGAGCTTACTGTCTCCAACAACCGGGATATGGGTATGAATGTTCTTGCCAATTTCCGCTGGGTCGATGTCAATATGAGCGACCTTCGCATGTTTTGCAAAATGATTGAGGTTGCCTGTTACCCTGTCATCAAATCTTGCTCCGATTGAAATGAGCAGGTCACATTGATGAAGAGCCATGTTCGCTGCATATGTGCCATGCATACCTGCCATCCCTAGGAAAAGAGGGTGCTTTGCCGGGAATCCGCCAAGTCCAAGCAATGTATGAGCGACTGGGATTTGCTGCTGCTCTACATACTGTCTTAATTCTTCAGATGCTTTGCCATGAAGAACGCCGGCTCCTGCTAGAATGACTGGTTTTTTCGCTCTGCTGACAGCTTCTACTAATTTGCGAATTTGCAAATAGTTCGGCTCTACTTTTGGCTGATAACCAGGTAAATCAATTGGCTGGTCATATTCAAAGGTTCCTTCAATGCCTGCGACATCTTTTGGAATATCAATCAAGACTGGGCCAGGTCTGCCTGTTGTTGCGATATGGAATGCCTCTTTAATAACACCAGGTAACTCCTCTGGATTTCTTACCTGGTAGCTGTGCTTTGTAATTGGCATTGTGATGCCGAGCACATCTGCTTCTTGGAAAGCATCCGATCCAATGACTGACGTTGCCACCTGCCCTGTGAATACAACTAAGGGAAGTGAATCAATCATCGCATCTGCAATTCCTGTCACAAGATTTGTCGCTCCAGGCCCTGATGTTGCAATGACAACACCTGGTTTACCAGATACTCTTGCGTATCCTTCTGCTGCGTGAATCGCTCCCTGCTCATGTCTTGGCAGGACATGAAATAAACCAGAATCGTAAATTTTATCGTAGATTGGCAAAACTGCTCCGCCTGGATAGCCGAAAATGACTTCTACTTTTTCTCTTTTGAGTGCTTCAATTAACATGAGTGCACCGTTCATCGTTTGTGGCGCTTTTGATTTTTCCGTCTCCATTTGTACATTTGTCCCCATTTGATTTCCTCCTCTTTGTCTTGCTTCAGTCAAGTCCTTTCACCCTTTTCCATTCAAGATAGAGATATGAGACCATATAAAAAAGCCTTCTCACCCCACAATGACACTACTTTTCACTAGGTCAAAGGGGCGAAAAAGCTTTGTTTTTCGCGGTACCACCCTTGTTCACGGCAAACCTTGCTGCCGTCTCATGGACATCTTTCGTCCATTTTGGTAACGAGTGAGCAATGTCACTCGGCCTGCCCTACTATCATTTCAAGCAGACACTCAGAGGTGAGTTCACTTTAGAAAGTAACACCGGTTTCCAGCTAGCACCGGCTCTCTGTAGATACTGACTCTAAAGCTACTAGTCCTCTTCAACGTTTATCGATATCTATTTAACTTGCATGAATGTTTTCATCTGTAAAAACAACTTTTTCTCCTTCTTCAACTACCCGCTTACGGAATTGTTCAAGAAGTTTGTTTGTGTGGAACCCAGGTTTCCCTTCACCGATTGTACGGCCGTCAACTTTGACAACGGCGATGACTTCGGCTGCGGTTCCTGTTAGAAATACTTCTTCTGCTGTATACACATCATGTCTTGTGAAAGGTTCTTCTTTCACTTCGTAGCCTAAGTCTTCCGCAATTTCCATGATGGCATTTCTTGTGATGCCTTCAAGTGCGCCGATATAACCTGGCGGTGTATAAAGCTTGCCTTTTTTATAAATAAACACGTTGTCTGCAGAACCTTCCGCCACGTACCCTTGATCGTTCAGCATCAGCGCTTCACTCACACCGGCCATATGGGCTTCGATTCGGACAAGAATGTTATTCAAATAATTTAATGATTTCACTTTTGGGCTAAGGACATCTGGACGATTTCGTCTTGTTGGAACCGTCACAATGTCAATACCCGTTTCATATAGGTGCTTTGGAAAAATGGCCAGCGGCTCTACAATGATCACTGTGTTGGCTCTCCCGCAGTTGTTAGGATCTAATCCAAGATCACCCGCTCCTCTTGAGACGACAAGGCGGATATAGGCATCCTTTAGGCCGTTCCTTTCAACTGTATGAATCATTTTTTCCGTGAGTTCCTCAAGTGAATATGGAATGTTCAGCATAATGGATCTGGCGGAATCATACAGGCGGTCTAAATGTTCTTTCATTCGAAAGATATTTCCGTTATACACGCGAATCCCTTCGAAAACACCGTCGCCATATAAAAAGCCATGATCGTAAACTGAAATTTTCGCATCCTCTTTTTTCACGAGTTCATCGTTTAAAAAGATCCATTGTTCCTTTTGGTCTTCCATTTTCAGTGAGCACCCTCTCTTTCAAACAAAAAGTAGTTGAATTTTCAGACACTTTATTTTGAAGTGTCAATCGCTTGCACTGCGTGTTTGTTTAGCTTTTGTTGAACCCATCTTACGCCGCTTTCCATACAGTGTCAACAGCATTTTTAAAATTATTAGACAATTTAGACTAATCAAAATTAAATGTATACGCTTACACCTTTGCTAGACAAGGAATGAAAAAACTTAAAATTTTTTGTATTTTTTCTTCAATTTATTTACTTTACATGAACGCTTTTCTTTTGAGAAAACTTTTGTGATATTTTTTCACATAATTTTTGATGAATATTGTGAGATTTCAATGACTTTGTTTTTTCTTTTGGTATGCCTTTCTAAAGCGTTTTCCTATGAATTTATGATAGAATGAGAGCATCTAATAGAAGGAGGGCAATACATGGCTAACATCAGAGGTTATATCGGTACGTATACAAAGGGAGACAGTAAAGGCGTTTATACGTTTACATTAAATACGGACAAGCAGCAGATTGAGCAAGTAGAAGTCGCTGCTGAGCTTGAAAATCCTACATATTTAACCGTGTCAGAGGATCAAAAGTTTGTTTATGCTGTTGTGAAAAAAGGATCACAGGGCGGCCTTGCTGCGTATCAAATTGATTCAACAACAGGCAGACTTCACTTCATCAACCAAGAGCTTGCCGATGGAGCTTCTCCTTGTCACGTCAGCGTGGACAGTCAAACGAAAACGGCGTATACAGCAAACTATCATAAAGGGACAGCAGAGATGTATGAGATCGATGCTGAAAATGGCTCAGTGATCCGCACGCTCTCACAGGCGCAGCATGAAGGAACTGGCCCTAACGAAGATCGTCAGGAAAAGCCACACACCCACTTTATGGGTCTCACGCCAGATGAACAATTTGCTGTGGCTGTTGACCTTGGAACAGATGGAATTTATACGTATAAGAAAGAAGACGGCAAACTTGAGCTTGCTCATACATTTGAAACAAAGCCAGGCAGCGGACCTCGTCATATCACATTCCACCCAACGAAACCTGTGGCATATGTTATGACAGAGCTAAGCTCAGAGGTCATTGTGCTTCGTTACTTTGAAGATGGTCATTTTGAAGAGATTCAAACAATCGCGACCATTCCAAGCGATTTTACAGAGAACAATCAAGGCAGTGCTATTCATGTCTCTTCAGACGGCCAATTTGTTTATGCAGGAAATCGCGGTCATGACAGCATTGCGATTTTTAAAGCAGACGCTGACGGCAAATTAAGCCTTGTCGAGATTGCTTCTTCTGAAGGAAACTGGCCTAGAGATTTTGTACTTGATCCAACAGAAGAATTCCTCGTCGGTTCAAACCAAGAATCTAGCAATCTCGTGTTATACAAACGCGACAAAGAAACAGGACGACTCACTGTATTACAATCAGACATTACCGTCCCTCATCCAGTTTGCGTGAAATTTTTAGGATAAAAGAAAAAAGCCTCCAATAACGGAGGCTTCAGATTGTTGACAAAGGGCTAAAATGAAAATCATTTTAGCCCTTTGTCTTCTTTTCAGCGTGATAGAAAACCTTTGCAGTCTAGGAAGGACGAGCACCGGAGCGGAGCGAATTGAAACATTCGTGAGCACTGGAGCGCAGACCTGACAACGAATGCGAGGGTTTGTCTACACGCTAAAGCCTCTAATAACGGAGGCTTTTCTTTATGCAGACGGCATACCGCCATCCTCAAGCTTTTGATCAATCAAAGACGTATCGGTTTTTTCGCCGAACCATTTTGACAGCCTGTCTTTTGCTTTCCCTTTCACATCATCATCAATGTACATCGCTACTTGAAGCAGAGCAAATGTAATGGCGCCTAAATCATCTGTATAGCCGACACCAATCAATGTATCAGGAATGAGGTCAAGTGGAAGGATAAAGTAGCCGAGTGCTCCAATAATCAAGGTCTTTGCTTTGACCGGCACTTCGGGTTTTTGCAATGTATAGTAAAGTAATAGCACAGCATAGACAAGAGAGACACCAGCTTTTTGTGCCGTCTTTTTTAGCTTTTCCCAAAAGGCATGATCATTAAAATGCTTCTTCGAACGCTTTAATAGTTCTTTTTTCTCAGAACGATTCATCATATCGCCTCCATCTACAGCATAGCCCTTTTCCCTCAGTTATACAAGATATCCGCTGATTCGACAAACAAAAAGCAGCAGAAAGCTGCTGCATTCTACTGCTCTTTGTAAAACTTTTCAATTGCTTTATCGATGTACACCCACCCTTTATAAGACACATGAATCGTATCTTTAAAGAAATATGGATCGTACTCATGCTTAGTCAAATCTGCGACTTCATACCCATTATCTCGAATTTGACGATTGATTTTTTCATAATAACCTGTACGGCCTTCTTTCGGAAAACCAGTGTAATCATACCACTTTCCGTTGACAGGAATCGTTACAAACAAAGGCTTTGCCCCTGCCTGTTTTAAAATATCCAGCATGATTTGAAAATCTTTATATTCTGGTGATTCGGCATAAGAATGACCTTCACGGGAATCCTTCATCTTCTTCATGATCGGTTTCAGTTTGCGGTCAAACAATTTTTGATTAATATAAAACGGATTGTCCCCTGCTCTTTCCGCACCAAAAATGCTCGCTTCTTTTTCAAGCTCAGCCCATGTTTTTCCTTTGACTGAAGGAGACGGTTGAAGCTTGCGCTCATGCCCCGATCCAATCGTATAGTACATGTCTTTCTTTTGAAGCATGCCATAATACATTTTCGCAATAGGAGAAATCGCGCCATAAGCGAACTTGTTTCCAGATAGCTCTGCTTTAAAAAGCTCTGTAATCACCATGTCGTTTTTGACTGCTTTAAACTTCATGATTCTTTTAATCAGCTCTTTTTTCACAGTTGGATCAATTTCTTTATTATAGGCGAGATTCAGCGCTTGAAGCGCTGAATAGTTAGGGGCAAAGTGATTCTCGTCAGATCCCCATTTCACAAACCACTGCGGGGACACGATAAATACAAGCTTCTTCCCTTTTAATTCATCCATATGCGCTGCAAAGTTCATCGCATGAATTAATGATTGCGATCCACCTTTTCCAATAAGATAAGGTGTAAACCCTTGAGGATTCTCATGAAAGAAATTCGAAGGGTGATATGGATCAAAACGTGAGAGTTCAGAAGATCCATAGATCGGCAAATAAGTTGGATCTTTTAGCATTTCATCTTGTAAATAAAGCCCTTGAAACATCCCTGGATCTAATTCTGTGGCTGACTTTTGTAATTTGTCTTTTGGGATCAGGTGTGAGAGCCATGCATTTGGTACAAGAAGAACACCAATGAATAGAACAGCCGCTAAAATAAGCGGCCCAAAAAAACGCTTTTTCATTACTTCATCTCTGCCAGCTGCTCAGCAATATGATTCGGCGTATCCCACACATCACGATCGAATTCTGTAATCGGAACAGTGATTCCGAGTTGACTTTCAATTGCCATAAGCAGTTCTACTGTACCAAATGAATCAAGAAGACCTTCTTCAAAAATCGCGATTTCTGGATTTTCTTTCACAACGTCATCCTGACAAACCTCTGCAATAATACCGTATACTTGATTTTTAAATTCCATAATTTTCTACTCCCTTAATCATTAATGATGAAATGGTTTTCCTGAAAAAATATAAAATCCGAAACAAATCACATGGAATGTAATAATGATAGACACAACCATTGTGACCTTATTATCCGGCCACCACTTGTGCTTTTTATTCCATTTCTCAAATAAATTGTAACCGGACATAACAACTGCATGATATAGTCCGTAAATAATATATTGAAGGGCAAGACCATGCCAAGCACCCATCAATAGAAAGAGGACAAAGTACCCGATATTTGATACAGCCATACGGTTCTTGATCCACTTCTTTTTGGTCATAAAGAACACAAATCTCATAAACACGTAGTCTCTGAACCAGAAGGATAGGGACATGTGCCAGCGATTCCAGAAGTCTTTAATATTGCGGCTGATAAACGGTTTATTAAAGTTCTCTGGCGATTTAATGCCCATAATATAACTCACACCTACAGCAAATGCTGTATATCCAGCAAAGTCAAAGAACAAATACATGCTGTAAGCATACATATACGTTAACTGCTGAACAAAGTGACTGCTGCTAATATGATGAATATTCATCAGAATATATGTGTGAATCAGATAACCAATAATGAACTTATATAAGAAGCCAATGAAAATTTTATGAATGCCGGAATACAGAAGATCACTGTATGCTTCCTTTTCAGGCGGTGTATCCATATCTTTCTCAAATCGGCGGTAACGGTCAATCGGACCTGATGAAATCGTCGGGAAAAAGACAATGAAATAGACCAAACGATGAATCGGAATTTTCTTCTTAATCAAGCCGTCTCTTGTCTCGATAATTAACTGAACACCTTTAAATGTTAAGTACGAGATCCCCAAAAAGCTCAGCCAGTTAATTGGCGCCGGTTGGTGCGGGTGATGAGTTAAAAAGAACGGTAATACCTTTGACAGCACAAGCGGCAAAATTGATGCCACCACTGCTGCATAGAAAACGGATGCCTGATTCGCCTTTAACCGGTATGCAAGGTACAGGCGAATGATTAAGACTTGCCACACCGTGAACAAGAAGAGCAGCAGTGCGCCATGTGCATCTTTTGAGAAAATAAGCGCGAGTGCCACAACCGTTGCAAACATGTTGTAGCCCTGGATTCTTTTACCGCGAAGACCAAGAATGATTGTCGGCAAAAGAAGAATACCAATTAGAATGAAGAAAAAGAATGAACTAAACGGAATCATAGAAGAACCTCTTTCGCAATTCTCTTACGGTCAACCTTCCCGTTTGGTGTCATGTACAGCTGCTCCAGATAGACAAACTTTCTTGGAATCATGTACGCTGGCAGTGAATCCGCCATTTCTTTCTTAATCGCACTTGTCAGCTGATACTCTTTTTCAAATGAATGAGCTGCTGGAACAATCGCTGCAATCAAGTACTCGACATGACCGTTTGGCTGGAATGGCACAATCACACAAGCATTGACATAGGTTGTCTCGCTTACATGATATTCAATTTCTTCAAGCTCCATCCGGTATCCATGAAGCTTAATTTGATAGTCGAGACGACCGTGGCACGTAATTAATCCATCCTGCGCCACACCTGCGTCACCTGTGCGGTAAGCAGGGCGTCCTTCGTATTCAAAGAACACTTTATCCGTTAAGGCTTGTTCACCTAAGTAGCCTCTCGTGACGCTTGGCCCCACGATGACAATTTCGCCTTTCTCACCATCAGAAAGTGTCTTGCCTTCTTCATCTAAAATGACGATATCTGTATCAGGTTTGGCATAGCCGACTGGTAAAGAATCGTGCTGATCAAGAATCTCCTGCGTGACTTCAATCGATGTGATCGCAACAGTTGCTTCAGTTGGACCATACGTATTAAAGACCTGCGCCTTTGGAAAACGCTCCAGAAGTGCACTTGCTACAGCTACAGGAAGCGCCTCACCGCAGAACAAGAAAACTTTCAGCTCTGGTAAAAGCTCTCCTGTAAAGGAAGGGTCCATTAAGCACATTTGCACAAAGGATGGTGTTGATGTCCACACTTCAACGTCAGATTGACCAAGTGCTGCAAACATATCCTTTGGCTTATTGACAAAATCTTTTACTAAACAGTAAAGCGTGCCGCCTGATTGAAGCGCTGGATAGAGATCCATCACTGATAAGTCAAAAGAAAATGGTGCTTGATTTAAGAATGTGCGTCCCTCACCAATTGGGAAGTCGCGGCACATCCACTCTGTAAAGCTTTCTAAATTATTGGCTGTTACCTGAACGCCTTTCGGTTTTCCGGTACTGCCAGACGTATAAATAATGTAGAAAACATCATCTTGTTGAACCCACTGCGTGGATGGCGGTGCTTCTTTTTCAAGTGCTAAAAGCGATGCCGCACTCTTCACTTCAATGTGCTCTTCTACATCTAATACATTCTGCTCATTTGCACATATCAATAGACTGGCTTTTGAGCTTTCAATGATTGAGACGATGCGCTCGACAGGAATCGAGATGTCGACCGGAATATAAGGTCTGCCTGATTTTACACTGCCTAAGAAAGAAATCAGCATCTCTGGCTCCATATGACCGTAGACAATGACAGGTTCACTGCCAGCTGCGACTGAATCGATCGCACCAGCCATTTGGTCTGATAAATGCCAAAGCTCATCATATGTGATCGACGCCTGTTGAGAAACAAATGCTGGCTGTGTTGGTTTCGTTTGCTGGTATTCATGAATCGTGTGTAATAGTTTCATAGTTTAATCTCCAATTAAAAATCGTTGTAAATGAATGATCCCGTATTTGCTGTGTGGAATCCGTAAATAAAGAACAATAATAGCAAAATAAGTAAGTAAAAGCTTGTATATCCTATCCATTTTACAGACTTATTTTCTGATAGCTTTTTGAATAGCATATTGATAACCTCTTTTCTTTTGACACTTATAGAGACGCATGGATCATCAAAAGAGTTTCATATCAAACCATAAAATTTTTAAGAATTGCTAAAAAAATGTCGAACCTTGGAATGTCTCTTTTGAGCAAAGCTGTCTTATTGTAACAAAGATTTAATACATTTGAAATGAAATCCGAGCTTAAATTTGCCTTAAAATTGCTGAAAGCTGTTGATAAGCAGCATATTCTTCTTTAGATTTATTCATTAACTGCTAAACAATGAAATAGAGTTCCTTATTCATCTGAATTAAGTTACATTAAATCATATAATAATTAATCTTCTAAATGGAGGGCTCATCTATTGTCAAAAGGACTTATCCATCATATTGAACTAAATGTTTCGAATTTAAAGAATTCGATTATTTTTTGGGGGTGGTTTTTAGAGGAGTTAGGTTACGAGCCGTATCAAACCTGGGAAAGCGGTCGAAGTTGGAAATTGGGAGAAACTTATATCGTTTTCGTACAAACGGAGGAACGATTTATGGACATACCCTATCATAGACGCAGGGCAGGTCTAAACCACCTGGCTTTTCATGCCAGTTCCCGGCAGCAAGTAGTTGATATGACTGAAAAGTTAAAAAGCATGGGGGTTACAATTCTTTATACCGATACACACCCCTTCGCAGGCGGCGATAAACATTACGCAGTTTATTTCGAAGATCCTGATAGAATGAAAGTTGAATTGGTGGCACCTTGATTTTAGTTTGACTAGAGAAATAAAAGAACCCATGATTTCATGGGTTTCTCGTCATTGCATGATAAGAAAATCCATCACAAGTCAAGCGGGTTCTCCGTTTTGATCTTATACACCTTACTTTTTTTAGTTGGAGAAAGAATATTCTCTCTTTTTTATATTTACCGCTTTACAATGCCTTTTTCATTAGGGAGGTTAATTTAAAAATGCCCTTCCAATGGAGGGCGGTGCTATTAACTATTTTCTTTTGAGTATTTCTTAATCAATGCTTCGCTAATTCTGCTTACAATATAGATCGCAACCGCTAAAATCAGCATCAACGGAAACATGCGTAAACGATTATCTGCAACATATACAATGATCCCCACTATGATAGCCACTACGATTGCCGTTAAAAGATGCTTCACCGCCATCTCACCCCTTTGTATAAATCATATACATTTTATTACACAAAAGGTTTAATTGAAATGATTTCCGTAAAATCAGTAAGTTTCATTTGTCTGCTCTTAAAGTAGATTGCTATCCCCCTTATGTTGTTCGCACAATACCCATATGTTAAAATCAACTAAAATATCTATTTAATGGATCAACCAGGAGGTCATTAAGTGTCACAGCAAAGCACGCCATCCAAAATGTTATTAATTACTTTACCCGCCTCTATTATTGCCCTTGTGATGATCTTAGGGAAAATTGATACACCTGTAACAAATGTTTTATTTTATTTTGTGGCTTTCAGTGTGATGGGTTTAGTTGTTTCAAGCTTAGTAAAAGACTACAGAAAAAAGAAAAATTAACTCCTCATCTTGGGAGCTGTCGTTTATGCAGCTCCCTTTCTTTATGTGGACGCTTAATTGCTTAGAGTACTAACAGAAAGTAAAGGAGAACGGAATGAAAACCCTTGATGTCTTTGAGTTGAAGAATGAAATTGACCAAACGCTGAACAAGTTGAAGCAGCAATCACATAATGTGAAGTCCCTAGAAAAACAAATCAATCAAATCATCTCCTTAGATGGCGAATTAAAGGGAGAAGCTGGACAAGCGATAAAAGATTTTTATACGGAGTGTCACATTCCCTTTTTGCAATTCTTTCAGATCGTCATTGAAGAATACAGCGGTGCGCTAAAAAAGACAAAACAAGCACTTCATGCTTTTGAATCAAACCCGAATGGTTTTATCTCTCAATCATTCATTGAACAAGAGCTTGACCAAGGGTTAAAAAAAGCCGAACGAACCATTTCTGATATTGTATCCGATGTGAATCAAGCGCTCAGCAGGGTCAGCCATATTGCGCATTTGCCTCATGTAGATGAATCTGCTTTTCAACAAAGCTATCAAAAAGCCTGGCTTGAGACGTCCAAAACCATCGGACTACTTCATGCATTTGACAGAGAACAAACAAGTGCTCTAAATGAAACAAAAAGTTCCCTTCACACAATGAAACAATATTTGGACACCTTAAGCACGATGTTCACTAGCCCGAAAATTGAAATTACCAGTTATCAAAAGGGCTCTATTTTCAAAGATGGAAAAGAAGAAAAAATCAGCAGCAACATCAGCGAATTGAATGAAAAAATAGACAACCCTAAAGAAAACCCAATGATGATCATGCTGAACAAGCTGAATGATAAAGAGCAATCGAATGTGGATACTCTTCTGAAGAAGAAACCGTCTAATAAAATCAATCAAAACGCCGTGTTCGTAAATGGAAAAGTATATAATACAAATGAAAAGATTGACTTCGCAAATGCCAAAACAGTTGAAGTTATTCGAGATGGAATGCTATATCGGTTACGAATATCGGATCAAAACAAAGTAAATATTGAAAGCATCACAAAGATTTCTGATGTGAAAACGGGTGAACAAACCTCAAACATCTTAAATACAGCGGTTGAATTTACAGGAATAAATGATGCCATTCGAGTCATCACAGGGAGAGACCCTGTAACAGGAGACAAAGTCGCTGACATGGACCGTCTAGTATCAAGCTTGTACATGATACCCGGAGCTAAAATCACTAAAGTTGGAAAATACGTATTTAAAATAATGAAAGGAGAGAAAGTAGCCAAGAAGATTGTCAAAACACCTTCCTTCGGCAAACACTCCGTACCAAAAGGTCCATATCGTGAAGTAAATGGTTTCCCGGCAAAAATAAAACCAGGAGCTCAAGAGAAACATATTCCTGATGCACCTAACTATAAACAGGAGATAGCTAATGGTAAAACAAAGAGTATCTTCTTTGGAGATAATAAAAAAGCACAAAAATTGCTAGATAAACATGCAGGTACTGGTGATATGTTAAAAACAAAAAATAAAGAAAGAGTGGATTTTGGTCAAGTCATAGGAAAGCATTACAATACAGAGACCAATAAGTATGAAGAGACTACAAGAGGTATTATACATTATAGTAAAAACGGCGCTCACATCGTGCCTTCACAACCATCCTAAATATGAGAAAAGAGGATTGACATGGAACCTGATTCTTTATTTAAAACATTATCAAAATACAAAAATAGAGACCTTACATTGGAATATGAAAATGGATTAAGGCTAATCGGTAGAACTGATACATTTTTTGAAACTGATAACGGTCTAGAAGATGATGACATCAATTATAAAGAATATTACGCTACAGTATTTCAAGTAAATAAGATTTTATCTCCTCCCCTTAATAATGAAAAAGACAGTTTATATACTTGGTTAATTGAGGGAAACACTTTGTTTGAGATTTCTCTTTATGAAGATACACCACGTGCAGTTTATATGGCAGACGGTCAAAAAATATGGGAATTGGCCAGTGATGAATAACTAAGAAAAGCCCCTCCATGTCGGAAGGGCTTTTCTTTTACTTCTGCTTTATTTCAACATATTTTAGTAGGATGTGTACTCAGCTTTACACCCTGGACATACAAGAAGATGTCGTTTAATGCCACGTCCGATTTTCATAATCCTAGAACAGAACTTGATTATAAAGATAGTTCCACATTGATCACATGTGCATTTTTTATAATCCATTTCCAAATCCTCCATCTTCTTTAGCTGTCTTCCTACCGTAACAGGATACACATAGCAGCTGCCAGTTAGAAGAATCCCAGAATAATTTTTTATCTCCCTTATGTGGTTTGAAGTGATCCACTACTGTATCAGCAATCCGTTTGCCTTGTAACATACAAGACTGACACAAAGGATGCTTTGCTAGATCACCTTCACGCGCTTTACGCCATCGGCTGTTATACCCACGGCGTGACGATGATTCACGGAACAGATCATATAAAGGCTTTGATGTCCTATGCTGCTGGCAATATCCTTCGCACGTTAGTTGAGGACATCCAAGTTCATTACACGGCTTTAATGATTTTTTCATTCATGTTCTTTATCCCCTATATAAAATAAAAAGCCTCTCTTAAAAGAGAGGCTAAAGATAAACGTTTTATAGCATAATAATATATCTAACTTAATTTGAATTTAAATCTTTTGCCTTTTTAGTATATATCGCTTTAACTTCCTTATCTGACAAAACTTTTCCATCTTGTATTTCTTGCTTAGTTCGACTCCATTCTGATTTTAGGATTACTTGCTGAAACATTATTATTTCTTTTTGATGTTTCATTGCAACATCTTTATCAAATTCGTCATTTTTTAATAATAACAAGAGAACATAATTGAATTCATTAATAAGTTTTTTCGCATATTCCTCTGTTGGATTGACCAGTAAACTGATATTAATTTGTAATCTCCTTATTGTTGCGATACTCTCACCGAAGTTGAAATCATCCTTCCATTCTTTCTCTTCTTGTGAATGTCTCAATAACGAATCCCATTTGACAATATGTAGAAATATCAAGTCATTAATTTCCACAAAATTATCTCTCATTTTATTAACCCATTCAATTCTTTGACTACTTATAGTGTCCACAATAGACGTCCTTCTTGCATTTTTTACTTGAATCACAATTGTTATAATACCAGTAACAACAGAAACAATACCTGCAATAATTGCAGCGGTTATAACTTCATTCATTAAATCTCCCCCTTTTATTTTTACCGGTGAATTTCGAAATTTGTCAAACGAAAAACGACCTCTACAATGGAAGCCGCTCTCAATTTATCACCTAATACCATCATAACCGCACTCAGACAAAATGCTTTGCCAAAAGTGTGCCATTTTATTAAAACTTATATAATTGGCTTGAAACCATTACCTGTCCCTGTATATTCAACTTTCTTTATCGCTTCTAAGTCAACATATTCACCTTCTTCTTGTGTATCGTAATATGTAAAGTGTTTATATTTGATGAACACAGTAATTACTTGAGAATCTCGAGAAGAAAAGTTTCGATTGATTTCATTTAAAAAACTGATAATGTCTATTTTTTCCTGATTTTCGTATTTTTTTCTAACCCAGTATTTAAAATCATTAATTATTACTTTTTCTGGGATAATTCTAATGGATTCACCTTTAGCAATTTTTGTGTCTAAATCTGAAGTTTTCTTATTAAGTTTAATTAATAATTCGTCTAATTCTTCTCTGCTTATAGATTGCTCTTCCTTTTTAAATAATCCTTGTATTAATTCCTCGGTGCCATTTCTGTAATCTGAAACAGATTTTAATAATTCTTGTCTAAAATCAATTAATTCTTCTAATGTTTCTTTTAATTTCTGTATAGTATCTTGAGAAACTGATTGTGACTCAGCTAATTTCTCAGCAGTCTCTCTAATATCAACGATAGACTGCCTTTGACCAGCTACGTCTACTAAAGTCATTAAAATAGCTATAACCGCTAGTATTATAGAAATTCCTGTAGCCATAACATTAACTTGATTTCCGGCATCTTTATCGCTACCAAAAGCTAATACTAATGTAAATGTAATGATTAAGAGTGCAATAATAATATTGTATACAAAATGACCAATGCCTATTTTTTTATTTATCACCATAAATCCCCATTCTCTTTTTAAAGACATTATATAACTAGAATAGTTATTAATCCACACAATCCACCAATTAACCATATCTATTATTGTGTCTAACTCAGGGAATCGCTGAATCCTTTGCCCTTCTTGCTGTTCAGCCATTTTATTTAAAATGAGCTGGACATTTTCTCGTTATGGTGAGTTGATGAAAATAATCTCAAAAAAAGCCCACGTTTAATACCGAGGACTTTCAACTAACTCTATACACCTATTTCAATTTGATATAGTGCTTAGAATCCCATTCTCAAAATATAAATACTTATTCCCTTTATAAATCCACTGCTCCATAGTATGATCTGCTGTTTGAGTTTTGTTTATCTTTTCAGGCTTCCCCCATCCTTCAATTAATACTTCTTCTTTAGACATACCAACAGAAACACTTTGAGGACTATTAGTTCTCTCTTCTATCACAGTTGCTCTTTCTCTTATAGCAGAATACTTTTCTGCTTCTTCTACTTACTTAATATTTTCTTGAATTTGGTCATCTTTATCATTTTGCAAAGCATCTATGTGTTTTTTATTATTTTCTTGGGTTTGAAGAAAATCTAAATCTGCATGACTGTTTTTGTATTTTACTTTATCTAACATTGCATCAACATAAGTATAATCATCATAATTATCTAAACTCACTTTAGCACCTTTTAACTGTTCTAACTTTTTGTATGCGGAAGCTATAAAATAATAATCTTTTTTAAATTCATTTTCTAAATCCCTTGTCTTTTTAATAACATGATCATATTCTTTATTTTTAATAAAATTAATAATTTTTTTGTCTTCTTTAGTGAGGTCATGTTTCTTTTGAGTTATTTTTTCTTCTCTTGATGATTCTTTAAGTTTATCTCCATTGAACTTAGTAAGATTTTGATTAGAGCATCCGAATAAAGCAACTAAAAGTACGAATAAAACAAGAAGAAAATTTTTCATTGGAAACCTCCAACATATTATTTAAGTTCAAGTGACTAAATAACCCGATTTTTAGCATATCGTTAGAAAAAGCACCCCTGAGGATGCTTTATTTACTAAAAATAAGTCGATAAATCATTTCTTCATTGCGAATATCTTCTTTAAATTTTGACCTATCCAAAGAGTAAAGATACCATTTTTCATGACTATTAGAGGAATTAGCTAACTCCACTTTTATGATATCGGGAAAACTGTATGTATACTCTTCACCATTTTCTGGATTCTCCAAATGAATCAATAAAAGTACTCCTGTTCTAGTTACAAATAAATCATGACCAAGTATTTTATGCCATATACTCTCATCAAATCCTGGAATATCAGGTTCATAACTAATTTGAATCCTTTTAAAAATATTAAAACAACTAATCAAATTTTTATCAAATTTCATTTATATCCTCCTATTTTTTAAAAGAGCTCATTATAGACATAACGACTAAAACTATCAATATCCACTATAAGGCCCGACACATCATTTATTAATTTAATTTCAATATCGTTCATTAGAATTTCTAATATAATTTCAGTATATGGTCTACCAAATTTCTTTTTAAGTAGATTGAATAACTCATCGAAGTAAAGAGGTTTTTCATTAAAATAGTGCAGCTTATTTACTATGAATTTGCAAAATTTAATCATTAATTCACTCTTATCTTCTTCACTTAATTCATTCATTTTAAATGAAAAAGGGATTTTAAATTTTTCACCTTTCATATTATAAAAAATAGCATCTTCGTATTTCTCTTCAAACAACTTGGTTTTAAACGCTTCACTTACTTCTTTAACCTCTGAAACAGCTGATTGATCTAAACCACCCTTTATTTCTATAAATCCAATAGAGCTAAACATATAAAAATCTTTCTCTGATTTATTAGAGAATTCATTTAACAATTCTACTCTAGGACCAATAATTCTTCCTTTAGCTTCATACCACCAATCTTCTTTTTTTTCATCAGTTATGAAAATTATATTTGTGTTATTTTCGACAGCATAATCCAATACCTGTTTCCAAAGAATGAAGTCACCATACTTATTTTGTATCTGTACCCCATTATAATATTTAATACCTTTTTTATTTTTAACATCCTTATATCCAGGTGGTATTTCGTTATTAAATCTATTGTCAGCTTCTTTCATAATATCTATTAATTCTTCTTCAGAATAGGGGTCACCGACTCTATTACTATACAAATCAGTGATTTTTGATTTTATCGAATCACTTTGTAAAAGATCATCTTCTTCACTAATCTTTTTTAAATTATGTACCTTTACCTCAATTACTTTTTTAATCTCGTAAACTAAAGAATCTAAGTCATCTTTATGTCTTTTTTTAAAATTTGACAGATCTTTATTGAGTATGTCTCTAATTTTGTCAGGTATCTGTTGAAAAGCTGAACATACTTTTTCATTCGATCCTCTCTGTTCTAAAATAACTGATTTTCTATTGTAATGATATTCTAATCCTACGTGATGTGGCATCCATAAATTTTCTTTATATTTATCTAATAGTTCGAGAATTTGATCTGAAGTTTCCTTAGTGTATCTATATAAATTTAATAAAACGTTGGTATCAATAACAATTATTGACTCTTCCCAAATATTTTTATCTTCTTTATCAAAATAAAATTCGCGAAATTTCTCTTTCAATCTAATTCCTCCTATACAGATTTCATAATGATTATCGAACATAATTGCCTAATTTGAAGTAAATGCAAATTTTGTCGAACGAAACACCCTCTGCGATAAAAAAGTCTTTAAATTTATGACCTATTACAACAAGCCTATTCTCTTGGAATATGGGGTTTCCTGATAAAAAGTCGAATTTCATTTTTAAACTAATTACTGAAACATTTAAACATCCACCTGTCATGAGTACATGTGGGACTATAAACCGAAATTGTCCTTTGTCTTATCCGTTGTATCTTGTATAATCCCGATATATCGTAATCTAACGTCTGGTGTTGAATGATTGAATATTTCTTGCAACAAGGCAACGCCTTTGAATTTCTTATAGTGCCAATAACCAAATGTCTTTCTCAAAGTAAAGGTCGGAAACTTCAAAAGTTTCTTTACCAATAAGAGAAAGGGAAACCAATTCTGCGGCAATTAGCTTTACATATTTAAAGAGTGAAGTCTGACCACCTACTTTGAAAATCTCATGAACAAAATTGGGATACCTAATAAGACCTGTAAAATACTCTCCTTCTCCTTCATACATTTTTCAACTTCCGATAAATTTGTCTGCAACTTTTATTACTTCCCAACCTTGATTGCTGACACATGTACAAATACATGGAAATTCCAACCTACTCATAAAAGCTTACTAAAACCCTTCAAATAACTCCTTCACAAGTTTATTCATTATTAATACTTGGATTAGCAGTAAACAACATAGATATTAAAAGGGAATAAGTACATTTGGAGGGAATTCAATGACACAAGAATCTGATGAGCGTAAGTTGCAACAAATAAAACAAATGCAACAGATGTTTTTAGAGAAAATGAAAACTCAACCTTATCCCATGTACCCTAATTACGGAAAAATCACACGCTATGAAGAAATCCCAATTAATTTACCTGAACAACGTCAACTTCGTCATCCTGGTGTAGAAGGTTTAATGGTACCACTTCCAATTATTGAAAATACAAATTACAAAGGGAGTGGTAAGTTAGCGGGAAAAGTTGCTCTTATTACAGGAGGGGATAGTGGTATTGGTGCAGCCGTAGCCATTGCCTTCGCAAAGGAAAGTGCTGACGTTGCGATTGCATACTTAGATGAACACGAAGATGCTAATAGAACAAAAGCAAGAATCGAAGAACTCGGGCAACGTTGTTTATTGATGCCAGGAGACTTGCGAGATAAAAGGCAATGTATCACCATTGTAGAGAAAACAGTAAAAACCTTTGGGCGTCTAGACGTTCTATGTAACCACGTTGGTATCCAATTTCAACAACCCAGCCTTCTTGACATTACAGACGAACAATTCGATGACACCTTTAAAGTCAACATATACTCACATTTTTACACAACCAGAGCAGCGCTTCCTTACTTAAAACCAGGCAGTTCTATTATCGGCACTTCTTCAGTCGTAACGTATGTAGGTGAGCAACAAATGATTGATTATACAGCCACAAAAGGTGCAATTGTTGGTTGGACACGTGCTTTGGCTAAAAATGTTGTAAAACAAGGAATTCGTGTAAACGCCGTTGCTCCAGGTCGAATCTGGACGCCACTCATTGCAGCAAGCTTCTCGTCAGACCAAGTGGCTGTATATGGAGCATTTAATCCAATGGAACGAGTTGCCCATCCATTTGAACTCGCACCAACATTTGTTTATCTAGCTTCTGATGATTCACGTTTTGTTACAGGTCAAGTGCTGCATGTTGACGGTGGGGAATCCACACATTCCTAATATAAGGAGGTCATTAGATTGAGATATGAATTTAATCCAGAAGTAGAGTTATTACTTGTGAATCATTCAATGAAAAAAGTTACTATGGTTTATATGGAAGATTCATGGCTAATGCCTAAAATTGGACGTAGACCGCCTTATTATTGCTACCCAAATTATGAACTGAACTATCCAATCATTTAAATAAATCACACTTATTCTGGAACGGTTATGGCATACAAAAATGGATACAACTATGTCAATTTACGCCCATGTCATCGAAGAAGCTGATCAGAAATCAGCCACCCATTTTGATAGCTTCTTTGATACAAAAACAGGGCAGGGAAATACTTAAAAATAAATCCGCTCCAAAACTCTATTTTGAAGCGAGTTACGAATTTATGTTCCAAAGAACAAAAAAAGCCTGAAATCCTTTATAGTAAAGGGTTTCAGGCTTTTTTCTTGTTACGTCCCAGGAGAGATTCGAACTCCCGACCGACGGCTTAGAAGGCCGTTGCTCTATCCTGCTGAGCTACTGGGACGTAATACTGTTCCTTATCAGCCAAACAACAGGCATATCAAAGGTTAACACAGATTATATTTTCACTGTCAGTCTACAATGTATTAATAGTAGGGATTAGTACAGTTCCCTAACAAAGTTCTATTACCTTATATAAACAGAGTAGCTTAACTGAGGTCATAATATCAAGTGTTTTTTTGTTACCATAAATAGTCCTGTTGTTATAAAGATTAAAAGCTATATTTTTATACTTTGTCATTCTACCATTAAATTCATGATTTAATTAACAGGTTTTTTTTATAATACTCCCTTAAGCAATAACCTACATATTCCCTCAAATTAATAAGTGGTACACCAATTACATCTTTACAACCACTTTTACTGTTAACATCTAACTGGGGTACTACATACCCACCAAACTCCTCATCCTCAATTAACAGTCCTGTATGAAGATATTTAGATCTCAAATTATAATAGTAATTTAAGTCACTTGCTAAATGTTCACCTAGATGCTCTTTTACTAAATCTCTTACTCTTCTTGCAATCTGATACTTTGGCTGTCCACATGCACTACAAATTTCCTTCTCAGCTCCAATTAATGTTACTACTTCAAGAGCTGACATATACAAAGTTGTTGCTAGCTCAACATGAGACTCTCCCATTTTTGATGCTATTTTTAAGTTATTTTTTCTCTTTTCAATTTCATCAGGGTAGCTATCACCATCAATTAAAAGTGCATTAGAAAACTCTTGTTCATCATATTTTCTTGCCGAATGAAAATGGTGACAAGCTTTCAAGAAGATTTCAATATCTTTACTATCCTGGATATCAGGATTAATTATTTGATTAAGAAATTCTTTTCCCTCTTTTGATAAAACAATACACTCTTCCTTAATAGGCATACCATCAATAAACTCATCATCTTGGTAAATCTCATTTTTAAGAATTGTTTTCTCTTGATCCACTGTTGAGGATTCACCTCTCCAATACACACCATTTGTCTCTAATGAGAGAAAATCCATTATTTGCTTTATTTTCTTAGATGAAGTTCCCTTTACTTGTTTCTCATCATATGCCTTTGTAAGAAAGCTTAGATGTGTACTCTCCTTAGATATAATTTCTGTTTTAAAAAATTCAGTTTCATAAGAAGCTATTGGATAGTAGGATTCAATTGGTATTGAACATCTAAAATAATTAAAATCCCCTTGATTAGACTTTGCCAACCTTACAACATTCTTTAACCTGTTCCAAAGTTCTGATTTTTTTGGTATTTCATTTCTGTCTTTCCCTAATTCAAAGTAAAGGTTATTAATTGTGCCCTTTTGTTTATATGAAATGCTTACACTTAATTCTCCCATATCACCTATTCTCATATACCCAAAAAAGATTCTATTATTCTGTTTCACTGGTGTGTAATACCAACCACATTTTCCAAACTCTTTTTCCATTTCAGCCCAAAGTGACTTTAAAAAATCATTAGACTCATCAATATTAGAGATTCCAATATTTATTTCCATAATCAAACTCCATTTTTGTTTATTTAAAATAAGAAATAACAATAAAACCTGCAGCTATAATTGTTGCAATTCCAACAACAGCCTTTCCCATCCTATTGAATAAATAGTAATATCTTTAGTTGATTCAGGGATATCATCATAAAATAGAGATTCCATTGAAAAGTTTGTAATTGTTCTACCTTGCAAATTAATGGTTACTTTAAAGTCCTCTTTTCTATCCCCAATGCCAGTTGAATTTCTAATCAATACCTCCAATTCAATTCTAACAAATCATCCTTATATAAATTTAATGGTTTAATCTTAAATTGTGATTAATACATCTTTTTCTCCATGAAACTTTGTTAATTATTGTATATTCATTATAACATCTACATTTTTAATTAAAGAGAAAAATAGGGAAAAAGCTCAAATTTTATTAGTTTCAAAGATGAGCTAAATCCCTTTTTAAAATTACATTGATATCACCAATTTATTTTTTGGGTTTAAATTAACCCTTGACTCTTTAAGTCTCTTATAAAAGGCATTATGTCTTGCCTTAAATGCTCTAGCTTGTTAATTTCTAATCCCATCTGACTTAAATGAACTCTCTTTCCTGATGGAGTATTAAAGAACCTATCTGCTGTAGAAACTAATTTCCTATCAGTCATGATACTCTTTACCATTGCAAAAGAACCATTGATACTCATCATAATTTCTTTTAACTCTGCTATGTCTGCCTCTATTGATTTAGGGCTTGTCTCAGCAATGAAAACATATTTTATATTATTAAATATCTGCCTAGCCTGAACATACTTATCAAAGAAAGTTTCTACTAGTTTACTCAGTTCCTGATTAGACTTGTTAGCCATTGCTACAGAAGATGCCTCCTCTAATGTAATCTCTTGAGTTAGCTCTGTAATTGTAATGATTGCTTTTTTGACAGTTTCTTTATCAGTGGTAGTTGTTTTTGCCTCCTCAGCCTCAGTCAATCTATCTTTTAATGAATTTATATATTCATTATCCTTCTTCTTCTGATCCTCTAGCTCCTCTAAATATGTCTCTATTGCCTGCCTTGAAGTTTTTAGCTCATCAAGTTTAGCAGCCATATTCTTTTTTACAATTTGTTTATTAATCTCTGTTCTCATTTTAAATTCCCCCAAATAATTTATTAGTCAATTTCAATTGCATCTAATTCCTGATACTCCCTAGTAAGCTCATCTTCTCCTGAGTACACCTCATAATCCAAATAACAGTTGATTGGATGATAAAGATAAAATTCCTGACCATCTTTTTTCCTTAGCTTTATAGCCTCCAAGAGCTTTTTATTTAGATAAACATTGCTTAACAAAAACTTATGAACTACAACACCTACTTGCTGTCTTGAAAGCCCTACTAGAATTCCAATGCTCTCCTGTGAAATCCAAGCATAACCATCCTTATCAGTATGAGATGCAATAACAAGTAATACTTTTAATGCTGATGGGTGAAGTTTAGACAGTCCTCCTTGAGCAATAAAATCTTTATCTAATGACAGATAAACTTTTTTATCAATTTCATCAGTAGCAAAATTGTAAGATTCTTTTACTGACAGATGAACAAAAGGCTCTTGTTCTATATCAGTATTAGAAAGCCTTTCACTCAGCAGAGTCTTTCCTTGCTGAATGGTATCTCTAGAAATATGTTTTGAGTTTTTTTCATTCACTGCATTCATTTACTTACCTCCTATTAATATTGTTGTTATTCATATTGATACAAAGTTGTATGGAATAGTTGTACTATCCATCCTTTACAACCTTTTAAATCTTTCTCTGCTTTCATGTCTTTCAGTTCTTTAGTGTTAAGTAGACATTCCCCCCTTAAAATGTTAGACAGTTAGAATTGATTGACTGCCCATAACTATAATTAGATGAGAAATGGAAACTGTGACATAAGATACTCCTTTCCCTCCAAACTTTATTTAGATGATTAAATTTTGCTGTGACAGGCTATACAATTTCTTACTAAACAACCTGCTCACAAAACTATCATTAGAAATCCAATGCAGAACTGTGACAGAGTGATAAATATGGGGAATCCCTTTTCATTTATGGAGTAGGTAAACAAGAGGAATGTTAGGGGAATGCCTTACCTAGAGAGAAAATTGAAATTATTGACTATGGCAATTTACAGGAGTGAATAAGCTGGTCTTGGATTTTATATAAAGTAGGAATGTTGTTATATCAATGTTTCTAACCATGCAACATCCAAGAAATGCAGAGTATCTCAATTCATAAAAATATTTAAAGTTTGTATTTTCCACAGATCAGGGAGAAAGACCACTTAAAAAAAGAAAAAAAATAAGAGCAATCACATTGGATGCCCTTAAATAATTCCCTTCTCTTTTGCTATATTGTATAGGGATGCTCTACTAATTTTAGTTATCTCACATATTTCTTTTACAGTCTTTCCATTTGTTGCTCTGTTTGCAAAAAGCTCTAAAGCATGGACTAGAGCAGGATTTTTATCTGTGTATTTCTTAGGCTTACCCTTGTACTTACCTTGAGTCTTAGCTACTGCAATGCCTTCTCTTTGTCTCTCAAGTATCATTTCTCTCTCCCACTCAGCTACAGAGAGCAGTAAATTCCTCAGGAGCTTTGAGGTAGCTGTACCATCAAACAATCCCATATTTAGTACATTGAGCTTTATTCCCTTTTCTGCTAATTCATCTATAAGCTGTATGCCTTCCTTAACATTCCTAGCTATCCTATCTAACTTTGTTATTACAAGGATATCTCCAACATCTAGAATACTCAGGAGAGATTGTAAGCCATCCCTTTTAGTATTTATACCTGTAGCTTTATCTTTGAAAATCTCAGATACTCCAGCCTCTTTTAAAGCCTGTATCTGTGCCTCAAGACTTTGCTCTGCTGTTGAAACTCTTGCATAGCCATACTGTTTAGCCATATATGTATCCTCCTGATGTATGCAGATAATTAAATAGAAATTTAAAATAGACACTAGAAACTCAGTATAATCCAGAGTAGTCATTTTGTCTAATTAAGGTAGAGTCTAAATAGACACTAGTTTTCAAAAGGGGGGTACAGGGGGGACTAGGGGGTAGTGGAGAGGGAGAGAAGGCTCTCAAAAATCCCTATAATAAAAAAAGGAGCTGATTACTCAGACTCCTTATAGTAGCTACCTTCTTGGTTCTGACATTTCTAACCTGTATTTCTGAGTTGTTAATTCCATATCTATATATTTGCAAGTAAGATCTATTAGCATTTTTAAATCTTGAACATCTTTTTCATGCCATTTTCTCTCATAGTGTGTCTCATCATTACCTAGCCATGCAGCTCTTTCTGTAAGAAAGACAATATTGGGGGAAGGAATATATTCCTTAATGCATGGCACCAGAAATTTCTTCTTGATATCCTCTTCATTTGATGGATTTAACTTTATGGCATAGTCCTTTACTAAGAATTCAATTGCTTTCCTGTAACCTACTCCACAAATTAAATCTAAGCCTTCCTTTTCTGCATGCTTAGCCTGATTATAAATTGTAACAAAATTAGGTGACAACTCTGCTATAGTTTCTGCAAAATTTTCATCAAATTTAGCTGATGGGTACAATTTTATAAGTTCATAATATGGCCTATCACCTTGATAGCCAAGATGTTCATATTCTGCAAAAAATAATGAATTACACTCTGGTCTTGGGCAACCACATAAAACTTCTTCCAATTTTTCATGATCACTAATCCATTTTTCATGCACTAAGATGAAATGAGGGGAAATGTGAAAATTGCATACAGGGCAAAGGTTAGGATAAGGTTCCATACCTCTCATAAATTTTTTAATATCTTCTGCTGATTGAATGAAATATAATTTTTCATCAAAATTAATTGGCATAAGTCACCTCTGCTAAAGTTGTTTATTTAAATTATATTACATATATTAGTAATTGAAAAAATCTTTTTAAAATAATATTGAGATTACTAGCATTACTATCCAGACATGTAAGCAAAATAAAGAGGCAGAGTATCCAGCTCTGTCTTTTCTGTATGATAACAAAGAAATCCCCCTGCTAAAACAGCAGGAGGAAATGCCTTTTATAAAAAATCCCTCAGATTATCAGCAACCTCCTCAACATCTAAATCTAGATACTGAGTGGTAACTGCTAAATTAGAATGCCCTAGAGCCTTAGAGATTAATGCAAGATTAGCCCCTTTATCCAATAAGCTCTTTGCATATCCCCTTCTAAGAGCATGAGGATTAATGTTATTCAACCCATACCTTTTAGAATATTTATGGAGCTGCTTAGATATGGCATTATTAGTTGACTTTGTATCTAATGATGTCCCTTTGTAGCTTATAAACAGATAAGAGTTTTTCTGTCCATAATACTCTCTTATCTTGTTATTCTGCATAATTAGAATTTTCATCAGATGCAATAGCTCATCATCAAGAGGTAACTTTAATAACTTGTGGTTTTTTAGTATTGTGCCATCCATACATAATAGCTTTTTTTCAAAATCAATATGCTTTTCTTGGAGCTGTCCTAATGTATTTATCCTAACTCCTGTTCTATACAGAGTCAAAACTGCCACAGCATCCCTCAAGCCTATAAAGGTACTTAAGTCTAACAAAGAGAGTAAAACCATTACATCATCTTTCTTAGCACCTTTCTTGACCTGTTTATCAACTTTAATATTAATGCCATGCCAAAACTTTGATTGTACCCATCCATTATTAAAACACTTGCCTAGAATAGCCTTGAGACATTTAAGCCTAGTCAGTTTAGTCTGATTGGATACATCCATTGAATTAAGCCATGAATATATAGCATCTGTTGTTACTTCCTCAAGGTATTTTACATTTGTGGCTTTCCTAAACTGTGCCATATAGTTTAAATAGTCAGTAATAGTTCTTTCTCTGTAACCACTAACTTTCATTTGCTGAGTAATGATTTCAATAACACTGTCTAAATCTCTGCCTTCTTCCTTTACAGCTACTGTTGTATTAGCTAAGGATATGCCTGAGGACTTAGACTTCCCAGAAAGCTTAGTCTCTGCTCCTTATCCAATGCCCTGCTTAAACAGGTTAATATCTGCTCCTACATCAAAAATACCTTTTTTCTTTGTCATGCTAACTCCTCCAGTAAAATAAACTTGGAGGCAATAGAAAATTGCAGGAATATTGTAGGGATAAAAAAAGAGATGCTCCCACAGTGTTCTAATCTGTGTTAGCATCCCTTATCTGCCCAAAACCTGTCATATCAAGGCTTGAGACTGTAAAACTGTAGCGTCCCAGGAGAGATTCGAACTCCCGACCGACGGCTTAGAAGGCCGTTGCTCTATCCTGCTGAGCTACTGGGACATGTTGTTATGTAGTGTGCTGTGGTGTATTACCTCAGCGACAAGATTTATTATATTACTATTGTTCTTTAAAGTCAACGGTTTTTCGAAAGTTTTTTCATAAGGGGCAAATGCTGCACCCTTATGAAATACCTTCCAATGTGACAGTGTTTTCGAGGTCTTGTATGACCTGACCTTCGTCTGTGAAAAACTGTACGTTTGCTTCGCTTCCTTCTAGTGTCAGTATAGCATAGCTGCGCTCTTTTCGCACTCTTGGCAGGTGCACGCTGCCTGGGTTAATGAGGAGTTTTCCTCTTAGCAGTTCACTGCCCGGGATGTGCGAGTGGCCAAAGCAGATAATGTCTGCGCCTAGCTCTTCTGCACGGTAGTAGACTTGAAGTAAGGATTGTTTGATGCCATGCAGATGTCCGTGAGTGAGAAATAGTTTTCCGCCTCCATCGAGTGGGAGCAGGAGCTCTTCTTCAAAATCGCCCATAAAGTCACAATTTCCTTTGACGACTTTGTATCCTTCGAGTGCTGGGTGGTTCGTTTCGAGTTCTGAATCTCCGCAGTGGATCATCATGTCGACTTCAGCCGCATGCCGTTTGGCAATGGTTTGAAGTTCGTCTGTGAGTCCATGACTGTCACTAATGATGAGTATCTTCATGGCTTCATTCCCCCTTATTCATTTGCGTCTAGCAGTGATGAAAGCTTTTGAAGCGCGACCGCTCGATGGCTGATCTTGTTTTTCTCCTCTGGTGATAACTCGGCCATCGTCTGGTCTTTGTCTTTAACGATGAAAATCGGGTCGTATCCGAAGCCATTTTCGCCGATTGGCTTTTCTGCGATGAAGCCTTCTACTGATCCTTCTACCGTCTTTGTTTCTTTTCCCGGTATGCTGACAGCAAGGGCACATCTGAATCTAGCTGTGCGGTCTTCTTTTTCAATGCCTTGAAGTTCGCTCAGCACTTTTTCCACATTCTCCGCATCATCTTTATGCTCACCTGCGTATCTCGCTGAATACACGCCAGGTTTCCCGCCTAGATAATCAATGGACAGACCTGAATCGTCTGCAATGACCATTTCACCTGCTTTGGCTTGAATGGCCTCCGCTTTGATGATGGCATTTTCTTCGAAGGTTTGTCCTGTTTCTTCAATCTCTTCAGTAAAGCCAATGTCTGCTAGTGTTTTGACCGTGAATCCTTTTGGCTCAAGAATGGCTTTGAATTCTTTCGCTTTGCCCGCATTGTGCGTTGCAATGATGGCTGTTTTCATCCTGATCAAACCCTTCTCTTTATTCGCTGACTTCTCCTGTTACAGCTTTTTGCTTTTCGATTAATTCTTTGATGCCCTTTTCGGCTAAATCAAGCAGTCCGTTTAGCTGTTCTCTTGAGAATGTCGCTTCTTCACCTGTTCCTTGAAGTTCAACAAAGCGGCCAGCGCCTGTCATGATCACATTCATATCTACTTCAGCAGAAGAATCTTCTTCATAGTTTAAATCTAACAGAAGACCTTGCTGAGAATCAATTCCGACGGATATTGCCGCTAAATAATCAGTAATCGGGTTTTCTTTGATGACTCCTTCAGCTCGCAGTTTTTGAATCGCGAGTGTCATGGCAACAAAAGCACCTGTGATGGATGCTGTGCGTGTACCGCCGTCTGCTTGAATGACATCACAATCAATCCAAATGGTGCGTTCTCCAAGCTTTTCTAAATCAACGACTGCACGGAGTGCTCGTCCAATTAAACGCTGAATCTCCATCGTACGTCCTGTGACTTTTCCTTTAGATGATTCTCTTATCGTTCTTTGTGCGGTTGCTCTTGGAAGCATGCTATATTCTGCTGTAATCCAGCCTTTTCCTTCTCCTCTTAAAAAAGGAGGTACGCGGTCTTCGATCGATGCGTTACAAATCACCTTCGTATTTCCCGCTGAGATTAAGACAGAGCCTTCTGGGTGCGTGATGTAGCCTGCCTCTATTTCAATTTTTCTCAATTCGTCATATTGTCTTTCATCTAATCTCATGTTTTACCTCCGTTACGATATACATTCCGCGCGTATGCCAGCGGGGTTCTCCTACTAACTTTGACAACCTCGGCTTGTTCTAACCGCTCGGAATAAAAAAGAGGCAGCGAATATGCATGCCTCTTTTTCTCTATTATATCAATGTGTGACGTTAAAAACTACCTGTATTCACTTGTTCTGGTCGTGAAACTGGCTTTGTGAGCACTGCTCCTTTTTCGTTCACAAGCTCAGCCTTGCCGTTCACCTTAACAGATACGCTTTTGACGTCCGGCAGCTCGGTTAATGTGAGCACAATGCTATTAAGAACTTTTTGTGAAATCACCTTTTTCTTTTCATTCGCACTGCCAAAAATAGATTCGTTGAAATCAAGTGTCACATGTCCATCTTTTACTTTTGGAACATCATTCAGCTTCACATCTTGGTCAAAGTCTGTAAGCAGATGGCTTTTTTTGCTTGGCCCAGAAACGAGCTCATCAATCGCTGCTGTAATCGGATCATTCTCGTCTTTTGGTGCTCTTGTGGTGACCGGAACGTAGTAGGTCTGTTCATCAGATTCAGCTAAATAGTAGACAGTTACAGGCTTTGTTGAAGTCATATCAGCGGCAGCCTCGTGCTGGATATTAATCCCGTCTTCTCTGCTTAAATCATCTGAGATAGGTGTACCGTTCACAGGCATTTCTTTTAGTTCATGTCCATTCATCTTCAATTTGACTTTGGCTATGGAATCAAACTGTGTTAACGTCCAAGTAACAGATTGCAGGATTCGCTGTTCGTCTTCTTTTTTATAGTTTTTAAATTCATTTGAAAAATCCACTATCGCCGTTCCATCTTTAATATCGACAGATACGCTCGTGTCCGCAGGTAACACTGCTCTGAATCCGTTCGGCATTAAGTTAGAAATAGGTCCCCCGTCCACGAGATATTCAAGGGTTTGTTTGGCACTTCCTTCATTTTTCGGCAGCGGAATGGATTGAGATACGACATACCCGTTTTTATCAATTAAATATAATTCTCTCATGACTGTATCAGCCTGCTTCTCTTCTTTTCCTTCTTTGGCTGTTTGTTTGTCTTCTTTATTTTCTTTCACATATGTGACGTTTTGTGGTGGATCAATCTCTGTTTTCGCTTGGTCTGTTTGAAACAATCCGCATCCTGACAAAAGCATGGCTGACGCGATACACGTAACAGCTGCTGTAGATCCTTTTTTCAGCATACTTCACCCTCCTCTAGTAGTTTGTACTACTATGTATACGAGCTCCCTCGGAGGATTAGACCCTTTTCATAAAAAAATAACCCGCTTCAAATAGAAGCGGGTTATTGCTGGTAGATGTGTTCAAGTGACACGGTTTCGACCTTTCCTGGCAGGTAGCCAAACCAGTCACGAGCGATGTTTTGGAAATTTTGCTGCTGTCCTGTTGTGTAAAATGTATGGACAGGTGCTTCTTTAGAGGTATTTAACAGCCCTTTATATGAAAGAATCGTACTCGCTTCTCTCGCTGTCTCATCCCCTGATGAAATGATGTTTACTTCACTGCCCATAAAGCGCTGAATCGGCTCTTTTAAAATCGGATAGTGTGTGCAGCCCAGAATAAGTGTATCAATCCCTGTTTCTTTCATTGGTTCAAGGGAGTCTTTCACCACTGCCTCTGCTGTCTGATCTAAAAACGTACCGCTTTCCACAAATGGGACAAGGAGCGGACACGCCAGGCTTTGAACCGTTAGACCTGCTTTTAGTGACAGCAGCGCTTCTTTGTATGCCTCGCTTTTGATCGTATTGACTGTGCCAATAACGCCAATGTGCTGATTGTTTGTCACCTTGATCGCTGTACGGGCGCCGGGCTGAATGACACCAATGACCGGAATATCAAGCGTTGCTTTGATTTCGTCCAGTGCAATCGCCGTTGCTGTGTTGCACGCAATGACGAGCATTTTAATATGGTGATGTTTTAATAAGTAGTGCGCCATTTCCCATGTATATTGAAGAACCTCTTCTTCTTTACGAGGGCCATATGGACATCGTTTTGTATCGCCTACATAAATGATGTTTTCTTTTGGCAGTTGTCTCATGATTTCCTTTGCAACGGTTAAACCGCCGACGCCGGAATCAATGACGCCGATTGGTTGATCCAACAAAATCGCCTCATTTTCTTTTCATTTGCTGCTGTAGTTTCGTTAAGGATTGGTTGAAAACGATGGCTTCTTCTTCTGAGAAAGCCCCTAGAAGTTCACTGACGTATTCTTGGCGTTTAGCAATCACTTCTTGAATGATCCTCTCGCCTTCAGGCAATAAATGAATGCGAACCACGCGGCGGTCAGATGGATCTTTCACCCGTTCGACAAGTTCACTTTTTTCCATTCTATCAATTAAATCAGTGGTTGTGCTGCAAGCCAAATACATCTTTTGTGACAGCTCACCTATTGTCATATCTCCGAATTCATAGAGCCACTGAAGCCCGATGAATTGTGGAGGTGTAATTGTATATTGATTCAGGATTTCTCTGCCTTTTTGCTTAATAATTGCAGCAATGTGGCGCAATGATTTTTCAATCTCTGCAACATGGCCAGACTCATTCGTTTCCATTTTATTGATACCTCACTATAGCATCTCACTTTGATTAAAACGTACATGTCTATTTTCCTCGTTTTTCAAAGAAAATGCAAGAAGAGACTCATGGAAACCATATAGAAATAACCGGTTCCTTCCCGATATGGAAGGAAAACCGGCTGACTTTAGAGCTCTAGCTCACCCATACGCAGAAGCTCGACTACGGCCTGTGAACGGCCTTTGACTCCTAGCTTTTGCATGGCATTCGAAATATGATTTCGAACAGTCTTTTCGCTAATAAAAAGCTCGCTTGCAATTTCTTTTGTTGTTTTATCTTGGACGAGCAATTCGAATACTTCTCTTTCTCTTTTGGTTAATAGCGGCTTGGATTGAAACTCTTTCTCCTTCAAGTATTGTAACCCTCCTTGCTAAGGTGAGAGCTCTAGTCTCTATAGAATGGGATTCTGTATAGTCGAGATATCATATGCCGGGTGCCTGAGGTAGGTGACGTTAAAATCAAGAAATCCCGCATATCAGCGTCCAATTTACTGCGCTTTCAGCCACGCAAAAAAGGACGAGTCTCCTCACCGAGACATCGTCCTTTTTTACGTGGTATTTAAAAGATTGTAATGGCGCCTGTTAACAATGCAATAAGTGTTGTAAAAAGGGCAGTTAACACGGTCCATAGGAGTGCGTATTTTTGCAAATCACCAATATCTTTGTTCAGCATACCAACAAGCAGCAGCGTTGAAGCCACAAGTGGGCTCAGTAAGTGGACAGGCTGTCCTATGATAGAAGCACGTGCAATCTCCACCGGATCAATCCCGTAAGCTGCGCCGGCTTCAGCCAAGATCGGCAGCACCCCAAAATAGTAAGCATCATTTGAAAGAATAAATGTAAATGGCATACTCGTCAAAGCAACAATCAGCGGGAAAAATGAGCTGTAGGAATCTGGAATCATGTAAATGACCAAATTGGCAATGGCCTCAACCATCTTTGTTCCTGAAAAGATCCCTGTGAAAATTCCTGCTGCAAATACAAGTGTGATAACCGTTAATGCATTTCCTGCATGCGATAAAATTCGCTCGCGCTGATCTTCAACCTTTGGATAGTTAATCATAAGGGCAATGACAAATCCAATTAAGAAAAGTACAGGAATTGGGATGATATCCAGGACTAGTGTGACCATGACAGCAATTGTAAGGAAGAAGTTAATCCAAATCAGATTCGGCCTTTTGATATCGGCTACTCCATCCTCAATTGACGCAGCCAATTCAGGAGAAATGGACGGCTCTTCTTTGTACTGAATCTCTGCAATCCCAATCCGTTTTCTTTCTTTTTTCCCAAGAATATAAGCAGTAAAAAGTATAAAAAGACCGCCTCCAACCATCGTTGGGAGTAATGGAATGAAAAATTCGCCTGCATCTAATCCAAGCGCCGCGATGGCACGAGTAGCTGGGCCGCCCCATGGCGTCATTCCGCTCATAATTCCTAATGATAATAATGAAATTGTTCCTAAGATTAATGGGTTCATCCCAATTCTTAAGAAAAGTGGCAGCATAGCTGATACGGTAATCATATACGTTGTTGTTCCGTCACCATCTAATGCAACAAGCATAGACAAAATTGCTACCCCAAAAGCAATTTTGACAGGATCACCTTTTACAATACGTAGAATGAGTTTAATCAGAGGATCAAACAATCCAGCATCCAGCATGACACCGAAGAATAAAATCGCAAATAACAATAAAGCAGCTGATGGTGCAACAGTTTTCAGTCCATCAAGCATCATGTCCCCTAATCCTTTGTTAAAGCCACCGATCAATGCAAATATGATAGGTACAACGGTTAGAGCCACCACCGGATGCATACGTTTAGTCATAATGAGAAATGTAAATGTCAAGACCATCAAGATCCCTAAAATAGCTAGCACTTTATATCCCTCCATCCTCTTCTTTACATGATCTGCAAGCGCCCCCTTGCACTTGCGATCTATATGTTAGCGCTTTCTATTTCAAGGATATAATAGCTTTTTTTATAATGAAAATATCGATTTTTTCGTATATTCAATAAATTCCTTTTATAATCAACCTTGCTGATTTCTTAAAAACTCAATGAACGCTTTCACAACAGACAAATGAAGTGAGTCTGGCTGGTACATGAGCCATGTATCTCTTAAAACAGGCTGTCCATCTTTATACGAAAGACCTTTTACAAATAACTCATCACTTGGTCTGAGGCAAATTTCTGGGACAATGGCATAGCCTAAACCATGCTTCACCATCTCTTTTGATGTATCCTGACGGTCTGTCTCCATCGTGACAAGCGGAGGCATTGTGAAAGTTTCCTGCCACCATCTGTTAATCAGCCGTTTCAATGAACTGTCTGTATGATAGTCAATGAGCGGCAGATTCGGGAGATCCCTTAGCTGGATTTCTGATTTTGAAATGATGCAAAGACGCTCTTTATCGAGCAAAAAGCGCTCTCCATTCCAGTCATAATCGCCCCTTAAAATCCCTAAATGCACACTTGATGTTCCTAATAAATCCATTACCTTTGTGCTCCAGCCTGTGTTGACCATAAATTGAACATGTGGATACTGCTTAGAAAATTCTTTTAATATTTCTGGCAGTTTATACTGGGCAAAGTTACTTGAGACCCCTAACCGGATCGTTCCTTTGACCTTTTTTTGCATATTGAGCATGCCATCTTTTGTTTGCTGCAACTGTTTGAGCATGTCATTTGCATATTTAGCCAAGTATTCGCCCTCTGATGTAAATTCAATTCCTCGTTTTCTTTTAAAGAAAAGCTTCATATCAAACTCCTCTTCAAGCTGTTTCAATCGATAGCTTAAGGCAGGCTGAGAAACAAATAATTTTTCTGCCGCTTTTGTGATGTTCTTTTCTTCATAAAGTACCTTTAAAAACCGCCAATCTTTTTCATCCATTGTTTGCCCTCCTTTTTTACTAATTATAAAATAATTTTATTGATTTATCTTAAAATAATGTATTTAACTTATTTCTTATTATACTTTACCATTTTGGTTAGATAAACAGTTTATTAAAAATTGAGGGTGAGAGTAATGAGAAAAGTTCCAATCACAATCATGCGAGGCGGTACAAGCAAAGGGGTATTCATTCACGCGAACAATGCACCATATGAACACGATGAGCTCGAAGCATTTCTATTAGACATTATGGGCAGCCCTGACCGGCTGCAGGTCGATGGAATCGGCGGCGGTAATTCTTTAACAAGCAAAGTGGCGATCATCGATAAAGCCACACGCCCGGATGTGGATGTGAACTATACATTTGCACAAGTCAGCATTAATGAGAGATATGTCGACTTTAAAGGAAACTGCGGGAACATCTCATCAGCCGTTGGGCCGTATGCGATCATTAAAGGACTTGTTCAAGCGGTTGAGCCCATTACGACTGTACGTATCCTCAATACCAATACAAATAAAGTCATTACGGCAGAGGTCGAGGTCGAAAATGGAGAAGTAAAATTTGAAGGACAGGCAGAAATTCCAGGCGTAAAAGGAACTGGTTCTCCCATTTATTTATCCTTTGAGAAACCTGAAGGCGCTGTCACAGGTAAAACCTTTCCAACTGGAAACAAAATTGATACGATTCAAACAAAGTTTGGGGAGATTTCAATCTCGATCGTTGACATTGCAAATCCAATTGCCTTTATTCGCGCGAAAGATATTCAATTAAAAGGAACTGAATTGCCTGAAGAGTTTACAGACGAATTACTGGATGATTTAGAAGAAATTCGTTCCCTTGCTGCTGAAATGTGTCATTTTGCACCAAAAGAAATGGCCACATTACAGTCTCCAGCTGTTCCTAAGCTTGCGCTCATCAGCGAGCCTACTGATTATGTAGATACAAATGGAATCTTGAGACGAGCAGAAGATATGGACATTATCGTTCGTATGCTATCGATGCAACGACCGCACCAAGCACTTGCCATTACCGGCTCTGTCTGCGTGACAGCCAGCTGTTTCTTAGATGAAACGCTTCCTTCTCAGCTGTTTCAAGGAAAAGATGACACCCTTCGTATTGGGCATCCTGCTGGTATTATGCAAACTGAAATTGACATCTCTGAAAACAGAGTCAAAGTTATTCGAACCGCAAGAGAAATTCTAGACGGAGTTGTCTTCACAAAACAAGACTATGTGATTCAGCCTCAGATTAAAAGAGAAGCTTAAAGCAGACGATGCTCTCGTCTGCTTTTTTTAATGCTGTAGTGGTGCATCTATATCTCCGGCAGAATGAGCTTTTATCTGCCCTTTCTCATCTTTTAGCTGGAGATGACCGTAACGGTTGACCCCGCAGCAAATACCCTCTTCCCATGTTTGTTTTTCACGGTCTAACGAAATCCGCAGCGGTTTATGAAGACGATATAACCGTTTGTTGTAGAGGGCAGTGAGTCCTTCAAACCCTTCATTCTTCCAGCGTGTATGATATTTTTCAAAAGCGGCTGCAAGTTCCTTCACAAGCTGATCAGCATTCACCTCTGTAAGCTCTGATAGGCAAATGGTTTTGTACGGAACATGCTCCGGCTTTGTCTTCACATTGATGCCAACCCCGATATAAATGGCGTTACGGTCCGCTTCAATCAATGTGCCTGATATTTTTGCCTCATTAATAAGAATATCATTTGGCCATTTGATCGCCAGCTGATCCTCAGCCCTGATGAGAGGTTTGAGTACATCGTAGATCGCTAGTGCCGTCAGCGGAGCAATCGTTGACTGGGTGGAGAGTTCTTCTGGCGGCAAAACCGTCATGGTCAAAGCGACATTCCCTGCAGGCGTTTCCCACGGTCTGCCTAGCCTGCCTCTACCAGATGTTTGTTTTTTGGAAAAGACCGCAAATGGAGTTGTCGTACCTTTCTGGATGAGTCTTTTTGCTTCATTGTTTGTACTATCAATGGTTTCATATCGAAAAATATCCATGTGTTCTCCTTTAAATCTATGTTCTGTGTCATTATTATAGCATGAAGATACTTTCTCCCTAGTTTTTGCAGCGTATTTGTTATGCGTACCTTTTGCAAATCATTATACCGGCAGAAGATCATTTCTATAATAGATGTTCATCTGTTTCCATCTTGCATCACAATTTCATTACTGCGATGGAATATGAAGAAGCACAGTAACACCCCGCCTATCGGAAAACTCTACTTTGTCCCAAGTTGTAAGAACGCTGGTACTATCCCTCGAGATAAAATGATAAAATAATGATAACTGCTTTAAATGCGTGAAATAATGTTGATTAAAAATTTTAAGGAGGATTTATGGAAATATTACAGGCTTCACAGGCAGATTTAAATCAAGTATCTCAATACACTGAGCTAGCACTTAAAGAAGGATCATTAGGAAAATATACTGTTGGAAATGAAAAAACAAATAACATGATGGGAAAAGTATTGGATAATAACGGCAAACTTCTAGTAGCAAAAGAATTAGATCAAATTATAGGATGGGTTCTTTTTGGCTCCCAAAAAGATAGTATCACTGATAAGTACCTAGGATTTATTTATGAGATATACATACTTGAAGATTACAGAAAAAAAGGATACGCAAAAAAACTGCTAGAAGAATGTACTAAAGATATAAAAAATCAGGGGTTACACGAAGTTAGCCTTGTTGTTTATAGTGGAAATAAAGCAATTGAACTTTATAAACAACTTGGATTTACTGAATATAAAATTGTTATGAATAAAAAACTCTAATTTACTAACGAGGCTAATGCTATAAATTCCCCACAAATTCCTTGTTATTTCAATTGGGTACAACCGGATTTATTGTCTAATTTAAATAAAAATAAAACCGGTAATAAATACTTTACGAGTACCGATTTTATTTTTATTAATAAGTTATCGGAAATAATTTATTATTGAGCATTGCTATACGTTGTACCATATTGATTAGTGATAAAGAAATTTCTTAATGGATATTCTTATTGTTTATTTACGGTTATTTTTTCTTCAATTGATAAGTTAGTCACCCTGAAAGAAATGAATATCACAACGATTACCGAAATGGAAATTATTCCCATCCCGACTATCATCGGTTTTAACCCGAAAATATCCAGTAGCAATCCGATTAATAATATAGATGATTGTAATATGATTCTTTCAAACATACTTTTTAGAGAAAAAAACCGTCCGTGAAAATCCTTTGATATATGCTTTTGAAAAACTGTATTCGAAAGTGGAAGAAATGTTCCAAGTGCTAAGCCAAATAAAGCAAATGCAATAAGAGTAACCCATCTATTATCTGCAAAGTATAGAGAAATTTGAGTAAAACCGATTAAAAAACAGCCCCCTATTAGAATCTTCATAATATCTATACTTGTTAATTTTTTTCTTATAAAAAATCCAGCAAGTATAACCGCTATACCCTCTACTGTATAAATTAGTCCTTTTATTAAAGGATCATGCTGTATTTTACTTATTTCTATTATTATTAAATTAAAACTTGCAATTAAAGTGGTGGGAATTAACATTAAAATAAAAAGGGCTTTAATCATCGCATTTTTCCGTATTTCAGGAATAACCGCCCAAAAGTTTATTGATTTTTTATTATTCTTGTTGCTTTTAGTTATCTTGGACATTTTATACTCATCTAAACTCAAAAAGAAAATTAAAATGAACAGGATTGAATATGCTATAAAAGCTATCAAATAAAGGGAAAAAAGACTCGTTGAAATAAGTAGTACACCACCCAACATAGTACCAAAAATCCTTGCAAAAGTTGTAATGTTGAAATTTAAAACATTTACTTTGGTCAATTCCTTTTCGTGAACTACCAATGGTATTACTGATTGTATTGTAGGAGTGTATAAAGACGCAGCACTTCCAATGCAAATACTATACGCTAACATCCACCAAACTGAGCCTGTAAATAGTGCAATGAACATAAAAGTAACTGCAAGGATTCTACCTAAGCTAGCTACAATCAGTAATTTTTTCTTTTTTATAATATCAATCATTTTTCCAGCGTAAGGACCAACTAAAACACCTACTATTCCCCCAACTACTAATAATATTGCCTGTAAAAAGTGCGATGATACGTTTCTTTGTAGAAATTCAAGATTTCCAATCAATCCAAACCATATTCCCAGTTCTGAAACCAGTTGGCCACACAACAATATCAAAATATTTTTATTTTTCCACATAGAAATCTCTCTTTTTCTCTTTTAATTCCTGTAGTTCTCCCAAAAACCTTTGGTTTCTTCCTAAATATCGCACTTCTTCCGAAATAGCTCCAAGCCCAGAAACTCCTAAAACAATTTCTTTATTTTTATCTAAATTCAACTCTTTTTCAATCAATTCATCCTTTAAATGCCCTGTAAAAAAAGCACCTAAACCTAACCAGTTAGCAACGAGGTAAAATGTTTGACTTAAATGTCCTAAATCCATCATAATAACACGATATGTACGAGGACTTTCGTATTTCCATAAGGAACGCTCGATACAAGCGGTGTAGAAAAAAGTAACCGAGGGGTTTCCGACGTAGTCTTGTCCTGCAGCCATTTCTACAGCCAATTCTCTAAAATCTCCTTTTTTTAATAATTCTAACTCATGATTTAATGTAGAATAATGGTAAATTCCCGATTCTACACCTTCTACATTAAAGATACAAGGATATACTTCAATTGGATGTCTCGCACCACCCGATGGACTTGTTTTAAATAATGCTTTTCCAATACCGACATCGAGCTTGCATGAAGTTACTCCCCATACATAATAAAGAATAGTAGAGAGTTCGTCTATCGAAATTTGATGCTTTTCTTTAAACGAACGGACAGTCTGTCTATCTAGTAATGTATCTATAAATGAATTTTCTTTTTTATAGATTGGTTGTGGCAACTTTAATTTTTCTGTCTTTGAATATAATTTATATATATCTGGGGGATTACAATTTTTATCCTTTTTTTCTTTTAATCGTTTAAAATCTTGATCTTCTAATAAATATTTATCCTTAGAAAGTAAACGAGTATTATAATGAAAGTATTTAGACGATTTTCCCCAATCATCCCAAATTTCTAAGTTTAATTCATTATTATATTCATTAGAATCCTCAGTAATTATTATTTTTGTTTCAATAAGTTGTTCAATTGCTGAATTTAACATATCCTCAGTAAACTCAGAAAACACTTTAACAAAGTCTGAAATGGAGCTTTTTTCCTTCCATACAGAAAACCAATGTAATAAAGGTATTAGTTTCGGATTAATACTTTTCTGTTCGTGTAATAGATAATTATCGCAAACAAAATGTCCATCTTTCCAAAAAAACAAAAGATTATCTGAAAGTTTTATCTTCTTGTTCATTGATGCCACTCCTAACTTTTTATTCTATAAAAAATAATTGACTGACACCACCGCGTCAGCCAACTAAAAATAACTTACTTATTCGGAGATGTTTCTCCATACCATGCATTCAAACGGTTTTCATATTCACTCTTGTAATCTTCGAATACTAACATCGTAACACCTCCTATGTATTTTGTAATTATATTTTACCAAAAAATAATATATTTGTAAACTATTACAATTTAATTTTCTGTTAATTATATATATTTAAGCTTTTTTAGTAAATACCTAGTTCCTTATCGTGCAGAAAATAGGTGTTTTATGTATGGTACCCTCTATCAAAGACGGTCTTACTGAACATCTCCAATTAATTTTACATAACTCTTTCTGTCAAAGTGAATGTTATTACACGTTTTTGTTTTATCTCCCAATCCTCATCAGTTTTCTCTATTAATTGATAATTAATACTGAGTGCTTCTTTGACTTCTTCATGTGTCAAAACGTGCTTTTTAACTTCAAGTATTAAGTAAGCAAAACATTGTGCATCTACTGTTTATTTCCTTTATAGTTTTCATTATTTCACTTCACCATTTTAGCCTTAACAATAATATTAGAAGACTTATCCCGCTTATCACTCCCATAAATATAACCATAATCAATGAACTTAAAGAGGGCAGTTATTATGGAAAATGGAATGCGAACGAAAACTTTTCCTCTATTAAATCGAATTCCTTCTTTGTTATTCATCTAGATGCAATTCAATTATTTTTAAGGCTTATTCTAACATTTTTTTATTTTTATTACTCATCTACTTCACTTGAAAGTCTTTCTTATATTTGGTTTTTCCAGTCTTCTTTTGAATTGGCCGCTTATGAACTTTTAACAAATGAGATTTCTTCGTATGTACATAGATTGTTTAATTTTTTTGCGTATATTTTCTATAGAAACCAGGACAATGGAAACTCTGGTTTTTGTAGTTTCTGTTAAATGTTTAGCGCCCTAGAAAACCCTATATATCCTATTCTGGCACCTTATGATTTTTGATTATTAGCCAAATAATCTTTAATTGCATTTTATGTTTTTCTAATGTTAATGATGAAAAATAAACTTCATAAGCAGATAAATCAAATTATTAAAGTAACTTCGAAGTGTAATTTTGATAAAAAAGCTGCAAACATTGTTTAATATAATAGGAAAAACCCACTTACAAAGATTGATTAAAATGCATGGAGTTGAGTTTTTGAGTTATTCAACTTCCAAAATTGTTTAATCAGTTACTATTTATTTAGGATTATAGTGAAATTTGAAGGGCTGTTGTTTGTATATCACCTATAATACCCTTATTCCGTTTGATTTCTCCTATTATCTAACTAGAATAATCTCCTCACAAATTAAAACCAAAATTTTCTTTTAACTTACTTTAATAAAAACTCGGAGATTCTCCCATACTTTCAATATCGGTTTTAACTTATTTATCAGTTTTTATATATGATATCAGAAAACTCCCTTATTAATGCTTCTACCTAATGTCTTTGCTTGAGTAATGTTTCTTTTTCTTCCTCTGTAAATGGAACAGGAGCACCTGTTTCTTTATTAATTTGGACCATGGTGACTGAGCCTGTAAAGCATGGTTCCTGCTGCTCGTTTTCTCCTAAATAATGAAGAATAAGTGAGCTTGACCCGACTTTTTCCGGCTTTACATACACACGAAGCCGCTCCCCTATCTCCACCTGTTTGATGTAATCACATTGCAGGTTTGCCACGACTGTAATCGTCTCTTTCACACGTTTCATTCGTTTATCCACAATTCCTGTTTTTTGAAAAAAGGCAATACGTGCTTCTTCAAAATACACAAATGGGGTGACATTGTTCATATGGCCGAACATATCCGTTTCTGAGAAACGGACAGTCGTTTCGACATAAAATCGAAAGGATGCCCTCCACTCTTCAAACGGTTCTTCAATATATGACGGAAGTCTCACTTTATCATCTCCTTATTCATCAATAAACGCCTCTCCCATATTGGAAGAGGCGTTTTTTTTGTGTTCCACCCAGCCTCTTGTAAACACTCATCATGATTGGCAAAGAGGACTGAATGTGATGTTATTCTGCGTGATCGCTTCCGAAGAAGTTACGGAAAGCTTGTAATGTTGTATCTCGGTTAAGTGCTGCAATTGACGTTGTCAGCGGGATTCCTTTCGGACAAGCCTGCACACAGTTTTGAGAGTTCCCGCAGTTCGCAAGACCGCCGTCACCCATAATTTCTTCTAGACGGTCAGACTTATTCATCGCACCTGTCGGGTGTGCGTTAAATAGACGTACTTGTGAAAGCGGTGCAGGGCCCATAAAGGAAGACTTATCATTCACGTTTGGACAAGCTTCAAGGCAGACACCACATGTCATGCATTTTGAAAGCTCATACGCCCATTGACGTTTTTTCTCAGGCATTCTTGGTCCAGGTCCAAGATCATATGTGCCATCGATCGGCACCCATGCTTTTACTTTTTTCAAGGAGTTGAACATACGGCTTCTATCAACCTGCAAGTCTCTCACGACTGGGAATGTCTTCATCGGCTGAAGACGGATCGGCTGATCCAACTGATCAATTAGTGCTGTACATGACTGGCGCGGTTTTCCATTAATGACCATAGAGCAAGCTCCGCACACCTCTTCAAGACAGTTCATATCCCAGTTGATCGCCGTTGTTTTTTCACCTTGTTTATTAACCGGGTTACGTCTAATTTCCATGAGTGCAGAAATGACGTTCATATTTGGGCGGTAAGGGATTTCGAATTCTTCATCATAAGGCTTTCCATCTGCTGTATCTTGACGCGTGATAATGAATTGAATTGTGTTTTTTTCACTCATCTTATTTCTCCACCTTTTTCTTCGAGTAATCTCGTTTACGAGGTGCAATTAACGATACATCGACGTCCTCATAGTGGAATGCAGGCTTTTGATTTTTCCCTTTGAACGTAGCCATCGTTGTTTTAAGGAATTCTTCATCGTTTCTTTCTGGGAATTCCGGTTTATAGTGTGCGCCTCGGCTTTCATTCCGGTTATATGCCCCGATCGTAATGACTCTTGCCAGCTGAAGCATGTTGTCAAGCTGACGCGTGAAGGCAGCGCCTTGGTTGCTCCATGATGCGGTATCGTTGATGTTGATCTTCTTGTAGCGCTCCATTAGTTCTTCGATCTTCTGATCTGTTTTTAAGAGTTTGTCATTGTAACGAACCACTGTAACGTTATCCGTCATCCATTCTCCAAGCTCTTTATGAAGCACGTATGCATTTTCTGTTCCGTCCATGCTGAGGATGTTGTCCCATTTCTCCTGCTCTTTCTTCACAGCGCTGTCAAATGTTGCAGAAGATAGGTCTTCCGCAGATTTCTCAAGACCGCTAATGTACTTCACTGCATTTGGTCCAGCGACCATTCCGCCGTAAATCGCAGAAAGAAGTGAGTTTGCACCAAGTCTGTTTCCGCCGTGCATCGAGTAATCACATTCTCCGGCAGCGAACAGACCTTTGATATTCGTCATTTGATCATAATCGACCCATAATCCGCCCATTGAGTAATGAACAGCTGGGAAGATTTTCATCGGAAGCTTACGCGGGTCATCACCCATGAATTTTTCATAGATTTCAATGATTCCGCCAAGCTTAATATCAAGCTCTTTAGGATCTTTATGAGAAAGATCGAGATATACCATGTTCTCTCCGTTGATGCCAAGCTTTTGCTCGACACATACGTCAAAGATTTCACGCGTTGCGATGTCACGCGGTACAAGGTTCCCGTATGCTGGGTATTTTTCTTCAAGGAAGTACCAAGGCTTCCCGTCTTTATATGTCCAAACACGTCCGCCCTCACCACGAGCTGATTCACTCATGAGACGAAGCTTGTCATCTCCTGGAATCGCTGTTGGGTGAATTTGAATGAATTCTCCATTTGCATAATGCGCACCTTGCTGATAAACGATAGATGCAGCAGACCCAGTGTTAATCATGGAGTTTGTTGATTTACCGAACACGATTCCAGGGCCGCCTGTTGCCATGATGACCGCATCTGAACGGAAGGATTGGATTTCCATTGTCGTTAAGTTCTGCGCGACAATCCCGCGGCATACTTCCTCGTCATCTAAAACAGCGCCAAGGAATTCCCAGCCTTCATATTTTGTGACAAGTCCTGCTACTTCATAGCGGCGAACCTGCTCATCCAGTGCGTATAATAGCTGCTGGCCTGTTGTAGCTCCAGCAAACGCTGTACGGTGGTGCTGTGTTCCCCCGAAGCGGCGGAAGTCCAATAATCCCTCTGGTGTTCTATTAAACATAACACCCATACGATCAAGTAAGTGGATAATGGACGGCGCTGCTTCACACATTGCCTTTACTGGCGGCTGGTTGGCTAAGAAATCTCCGCCGTATACCGTGTCATCAAAATGCTCATAAGGTGAATCCCCTTCACCTTTTGTATTGACCGCTCCGTTGATTCCGCCCTGTGCACATACAGAATGCGAACGTTTCACAGGTACGATTGAAAATAGTTGAACAGCTGTTCCCGCTTCTGCTGCTTTAATAGTTGCCATGAGACCAGCTAAGCCGCCTCCGACAACGATGATGCTAGAATTACTCATTGTAGCCCCTCTCCCTCTTCTACTAATCTATTTCCTCTTAAACAAAAGCGAAAATTGCTCTTAGCCCTACATATGAAAGCGCTATAAATATACCTAATGTCACAAATGTGGAGATTCTTTGTGAGCGTGGTGAAACCGTAATTCCCCAGCTGACAGCAAATGACCACAAGCCATTAGCAAAGTGGAAAATAGTAGATAAAACGCCGACAATATAGAAGCCTAGCATAAATGGAGAGCTTAAAATATTCGCCATCATGTCGTAGTTGACTTCAGCTCCAAGTTGAGCTTGAATGCGTGTTTCCCATACGTGCCAAGTGATAAAAATCAATGTGATGATACCTGAAACCCTTTGCAGTCTGAACAGCCAGTTTCTTAAGTAACTGAAGCGAGACGTGTTGTTTTGTGCCGTAAAGGCTATGTACACCCCATAAACAGCATGATAGATCAGTGGTAAGAAAATCACGAACAGCTCAAGTGCGTACCTGAATGGCAGCTGTTCCATAAAGTGTGCAGCTTTGTTAAACGCCTCTGGTCCATCCGTCGCAAAGTGGTTAATCACTAAGTGCTGTACTAAAAATAGACCGACCGGAATGACGCCAAGCAAAGAATGCAATCTCCGATAAAAAAATTCTTTGTTCCCCGACATTACTTTACCCCCTAGTAAAAAAAGTGCAATTGCTTGAAAATTGTCTTACCCCCGCTTCTTTCAATTGTAAGCACTTTATTCAAATTTATTGACAATTTCATTTTACTCCTATGTCAAAAAAGCGTCAAGAAACCGCGTACATAAATTAAAATTTTCCGAAATTTAAAAGTTTTAAATCAAAATTCGTTTTACTACAATAAGAATTTCTTAGACTTCAGGGAAAAACTCTGTCATCATATGCCCACATAAGCTATAATAAATTGTTGAAAGAGGGGAGCCGTACAATGAATAAATTCGAATCTAACTTAGAACAGCTAAAAGAAATTGAAGTCAATGGATTTGCCTACGAGCTGATACGCGAAGTTCTGCTGCCTGATATTCTTGGTCAGGACCATTCATCTATGATGTATTTTGCGGGTAAACTGCTTGCTCGTAAATTTCCTCAAGAGTCATGGGAAAAGATCCCCGAATTTTTCCATGATGCCGGATGGGGGACTCTCACAATGGTCCATTCGAAAAAACAGGAAATTGAGTTTGAGCTCGAAGGTCCACTAGTATCCAATCGACTCACCTATCAAAAGGAGCCATGCTTTCAGATGGAAGCGGGTTTTATTGCTGAACAAATTCAGCTTCTAAATGAGCACGTGGCTGAATCCTATGAACAAGTGAAAAAGCGTGCTGAGAAAGTCATTTTAACCGTTAAATGGGATTTAAGAGACCCTAGCTAATCCTCTTGATAAAAGGGCGCGGACTTCAGGTCACGCCTTTTTTATATGTCTACATCTATCATAGCATACTTAATGAATGGGTTTACGTCCGTTTCAGCCGATTCCATATAGAAAAAAGAGGCGATCCTCTTTCATGAGGTCACCTCTTTACCTTTTTAAGAGTGAGCAGCTGCGCTCACCTTTGATAAATCAAACGCATCATGCAGCGCTTCTACCGCTTTGACCATATCATCACGGCCGACCACCGTTGAGACTTTGATTTCAGACGTACTGACCATTTTCACTTGAATATCTTTTTGCGCTAACACAGCGAACATTTCAGCAGCTACGCCTGGATTTGAGACCATTCCAGATCCCACAATGGATACTTTCGCTAATTTGCTTTCTGTCTCAATCTGCTCGTAGCCAAGCGCCCCTTTATATTCTTCTAATACTTCAACTGTTTTGGACAAATCATCCGTTTTCACAGAGAAAGAGATCGACGTCTGGTTGGTGCTTGTGACAGACTGAATGATGATATCAACATTGATATTCTGTTTCGCAAGCGTTGTAAAAATGGTCGATAATGTTGTGAGACCGCTTGAAAGCCCGCATACTGTCACACGTGTAATCTGATCTTCAAACGCAATGCCTCTGACGACTAAATTTTGTTCCATGGATGATTCCTCCTCAATTAACGTACCCGATTCGTTTTCAATACTAGAACGGACTTCTAGCGGGACTTGATAATTTTTTGCAAATTCAACAGCTCTTGGATGAAGGACCCCAGCTCCTAAATTAGCCAGCTCAAGCATCTCATCGTATGCAATACCTGCAAGTTTCCGCGCGGATGGTACATAACGCGGATCTGTCGTAAACACACCTGGTACATCTGTGTAAATATCACATTTATCAGCTTTTAGGGCGGCAGCCAGTGCCACAGCAGTCGTATCTGATCCTCCGCGTCCAAGTGTTGTGATATGTAAGTCATCTGCAATTCCTTGGAAGCCTGCCACAACAACGACTTTCCCCGCACTTAATTCCTCTTTTATTCTTGCTTCATCAATGTCCACGATTCTTGCATTTCCGTGTACATGCTCTGTTTTCATACCAGCCTGCCAGCCTGTAAAGGAAATGGCATCATAGCCTCTTGCTTGGAGCGCCATCGTTAATAATGAAATAGTCACCTGTTCACCAGTTGCGAGCAGCATATCCATTTCTCTTTTGCTTGGATCGTCTGTAAGTTCTTTCGCTAGGTCTACTAGAACATCTGTTGATTTACCCATCGCTGATACAACCACAACCACATCATGTCCTGCCTCGCGTTCAGCGATCACTCTCTCTGCGGCATTGCGAATTTTTTCTGTTGACCCAACGGAAGTTCCGCCAAATTTTTGTACAATTAGTCCCATGTCTACCACCCTTTTTCAAAAGTTCACGTGTGAGAGAAGAGGTTGCTTTGGAGACTGTCCGCTCACTGCAAATAAAAAAGCAATGAGAGAACAAATCTCCCATTGCTTTAAAATCATCATTAAACGATGCAAACAATGAGATAGCCCTCCAAGAAATGAATTCTTGACAGCCCTACATTTCTTCAATGTACAGCCAGCGAATAAAATGAGTGGATTTTATTCACTTCGGCGACGCTCCCCTTTCAGCCCTCTTCTTAGATCCCATCGATCTCCGAAGGCTTACTCTTGAAGTTCGCACCTCTATCTTCAACAAACAACACGTTCATTTATTAAATTAGTCACATCTTAACAGACTTTTGGAAAAAGTACAATCTATTTTTTTAATGCTTCCATTAAAAGTTCAGCCGTCTGTTTTGGAATGCCCGCCTCCTGAAAGTCTTGGATAGAGGCTTCTTTCATCTTTTTCACAGAGCCAAAATGTTTGAGGAGCTGCTTTTTACGCTTCTCTCCGATACCTGGTACATCGTCTAAAATAGACTGGAATGCATTTTTTCCGCGCAGCTGCCGGTGAAAGCTAATGGCGAACCGGTGCACTTCATCTTGAATGCGCTGCAACAAGTAAAAGGCCTGGCTATTTCGCTCCAGCGCAACAATTTCAAGTGTATCTCCCATCATGAGATTTGAAGTCCGGTGTTTTTCATCTTTTACAAGACCTGCGACTGGGACAGACAGATTCAATTCATTTTCAAGCACATCGATGGCTGCGTTGATCTGTCCTTTTCCTCCGTCAATTAAAATTAAATCTGGCAGCGGCAGTTCATCCTTTAACACGCGGGTATATCGTCTTCTAATGACTTCACGCATGGATGCATAATCATCTGGTCCTGAGACGGTTTTAATTTTGTATTTTCGGTATTCCTTTTTATATGGCTTCCCGTCCTGAAAGACAACCATGGCAGAAACCGGGTCTGCTCCTTGAATATTGGAGTTATCAAACGCCTCAATTCTGTACGGCATATAAATATTAAGCGCATCCCCAAGCTGCTTCACCGCACCAATTGTCCGCTCTTCATCACGCTCAATGAGCGAAAACTTTTCTTTTAAGGCGATTTTGGCATTTTGATGGGCAAGTAAAAGTAAATCCTTTTTCTTTCCTTTTTTCGGCTGGTGAACGTTTGTCTCAAGTAATTGCTCAATCATCTCTTGATCGACACTGTCCGGTACCAAAATTTCCTTCGGCAGAAAATGGTTGTTCTTTTCATAAAATTGCCCCATAAACGTAAGGAACTCTTCCTCAGGGTCCTGATACATAGGGAACAGGCTGACATCACGTTCAATCAATTTCCCCTGTCTGATAAAGAAAACTTGGACACACATCCAGCCTTTATCATAGGCATAGGCGAAGACATCTCGATCTGATAAATCACTCATCGTCATTTTCTGTTTTTCCATCGTTGAGTCGATATAAGCGATTTGGTCTCTCAGTTCTTTTGCCCGTTCAAACTCTAAATTTTCAGCAGCTTCCTGCATCTTTTCGGTCAGTTCTTTTTTGATTTGCTGATGTCCTCCGTTTAGAAACCTTGTGATTTCGTCCACGAGCTGCTTATTCGTTTCCTCGGAAATGTCATACACACATGGTGCAAGACATTGCCCAAGATGATAATAAAGGCAGACACGGTCAGGAAGAGTGGCGCATTTTCTCAGTGGATATAAGCGGTCGAGCAGCTTTTTCGTTTCTCGTGCTGCTTGTACGTTTGGGTATGGACCGAAATATTTCCCTTTGTCCTTTTTTACATTGCGGGTGACGATCAGCTTAGGGTGGCGTTCATTCGTAATTTTTATAAATGGATACGTCTTGTCATCCTTGAGCATGACATTGTATTTTGGGTCATATTTTTTGATTAAATTCAGCTCTAAAATGAGCGCCTCGATATTAGAAGAGGTGACAATGTATTCAAAGTCTTCAATTTCACTGACAAGCCGCTGCGTTTTGGCGTCATGTGATCCAGTGAAATAAGAGCGCACCCTGTTTTTTAAAACCTTTGCCTTTCCCACGTAAATGATCGTATTTTGTCTATCTTTCATTAAGTAACAGCCTGGTTGATCCGGCAGGACTGACAGTTTTTCTTTGATTAGTTTGTTCATATTTTCATCCGTCCTTGTTTTCCTCTTTCACTCCTTCTAGTGTATCACGAACATTTGTTTTATACCATGTTGAAAGAAAAGCGGCTCTCGTCTTTACGAGAACCGCTTCAATATGATTATGCCGCTTGGACATAGATCGGTTTATAGATGTTTGTTGACAAGCTCAGCAAGTGCTTCTTTTGGTTTGAAACCAACAGAAGTTTCTACAACTTCACCGTCTTTTAAAACAAGAAGTGTTGGGATACTCATAACGCCGTATTTACCAGCAGTTTCTTGGTTATCGTCTACATCAATTTTTACAATTTTCATTTTGTCGCCCATTTCTTGATCAAGTTCTTCAAGAACTGGAGCAATCATTTTACAAGGTCCACACCATGGTGCCCAAAAGTCTGCAAGAACAACACCTTCTGCAGTTTCTTGTGAAAATGTTGCGTCAGTAGCTTTTACGATTGCCATTATTCATTCCTCCAATGTAAATTATGCTTTTTAGTATAGCATCTACCAATGTGACTTGCGAATGAAATGCTTACGAATCATTTTTTAGGAAATGAATTAAAAAACAAACCGTATAATCGCACCAATAACAACAATCGCACCGATGATCATTAGAATGGTTCTAAGCATATGACATGACACCCTTTCCGCTTCATTTACAATGTATGATGCCCCAACATTCTTCTCATCAAACATCGAAATATGCAATCAAGTGAGGTCGACAGTTATCATGACCACTGACATTGGCGGCAGCTCTACCGTTAATTCCCCGGGATTTACAGTCATTTGTTGAAAGTCTTTTGGCTGAACAGAATGAGGATCATCAAATGTATTATGCGCATTCATGCGATCAGCCGTCAGCACACGTCCAGTGACTTTCGTTTGTGCATCAACCCCTTCAATGGCAAGGGATACCTCTTTTTGTTCATGCGGATTCAGGTGACAGTAGCTAATATGCATCTTACTTGATGAACGCGAGGCTGACACACTAACCTGAGGAATTTTTTCACCTCTCCGTTCATACGGCGGTGAAACGAACTCAACCTCAAGAGCTTCTTCCTCTTGATGTACTTGAAACATGTGAAATACATGATACGTAGGCGTCAGAAGCATCTTTTCGTCCTTTGTTAATACCATCGCTTGCAACACATTGACCGTCTGAGCAATATTTGCCATATGAATCCGCTCGCAATGGCGATGAAAAATATGAAAATGGAGGGCGGACACAAGGGCATCTCTTAGTGTGTTTTGCTGATATAAAAACCCAGGATTTGTCCCTGGCTCTGGGTCATACCATGTCCCCCATTCATCAATAATCATCCCAATTCGCTTGTCTGGGTCATAACGATCCATGATTTCTCCATGGTCCTCGACAAGCCGTTCCATCTCATAGGCTTTTTTCAGCGTGATAAACCATTCATCCTCATCAAATTCAGTCGCTGACCCTTTCTTCTCCCATGTACCAGGTACAGTGTAATAATGTAAACTGAGCCCATCCATCCACGGTGCAGCCCGCTCCATCAATACTTTCGTCCAATTCACGTCATTAGAGTTCGCGCCGCAGGCGATTTTATAAATACGCTGCCCGGCGAATTCTCTTACGTACGTTTGATAGCGTTTATATAAATCTGCATAGTATTCAGGCGTCATATTCCCGCCGCAGCCCCAGCTTTCATTGCCTACACCAACATAGGTCAGCTGCCAAGGTTCTTGTTTTCCATTTTGAATGCGCCAGTCGGACATAGGTGTCCCTTTTGGAAATGTCATGTATTCGACCCAATCGGCTAATTCTTGAACAGACCCGCTTCCCACATTGCCACAAATGTATGGCTCACATTCAAGCAGCTCACACAATGCCATAAATTCATGCGTACCAAATGCATTAGATTCAACTGTACCACCCCAATGGGTATTTACCATCGGCTTTCGTTCACTGAGATCACCTACACCATTTGCCCAGTGATACTCGTCTGCGAAACAGCCCCCCGGCCACCTCAGCACCGGAATATGTAATGCTTGAAGCGCCTTCAGCACATCGGTACGAATCCCGTCAATATGGTCAATCTCTGAGTCTTTTCCTACCCAAATCCCGTCATAAATCCCTCTTCCTAAATGCTCCTGAAAGTGCCCATAAATGTGTTTAGAAATGCGTCCGATCACGTCATTGACTTTTACTGTCCCCTTCACTTGTCAACCGCTCCTTTTCTTCTTGATTACATACAAAAAAACCCAGAATACCTAGGCATTCTGAGTGTATGAGCGTTACGAGTGGATATTCATCTTTTTTAACTCTTCATTTAAAAGCGGTACCACTTCAAACAAGTCACCGACGATTCCGTAATCGGCGATTTTGAAGATTTCTGCTTCTGGGTCTTTGTTGATCGCCACAATGACTTTACTGTTAGACATTCCCGCTAAATGCTGAATCGCTCCTGATATCCCGCATGCAATATAAAGATCAGGTGTGACGACTTTTCCCGTTTGACCAATTTGCAGGGCATAATCACAGTAATCGGCGTCACAGGCGCCACGCGAGGCTCCGACTGCTGCCCCGAGCGTCTCAGCGAGTTCATTCAGCGGTTCAAAGCCTTCCTTGCTCTTAACCCCGCGCCCTCCGGCAACAATGACCTTTGCTTCCGATAAATCTACACCTTCTGACGTTTTTTTAATGACTTCCTTCACGATCGTCCGAAGGTTTTGAATATCGACTGAAACTGGTGTGACTTCTCCGCCTCGTGACGTATCCCGCTCAAATGGCGCCACGTTGTTTGGCCGGATGGTCGCTAGTAACAGGCGGTCTGTGGAAATGACTTTTTCGAAGGCTTTTCCAGAGTAAATCGGTCTAGTGAAAACAAGATGTTCGCCGGTAACGCTTACATCGATCGCATCTGAAATCAAGCCAGTCTGGAGACGTGCGGCTATTTTCGGTGACAAGTCTTTTCCAATAGACGTATGGCCAAAGAGCACAGCATCTGGATCGACCTGATCTAATATGGCTTGAAGCGCCTGCGCAAAACCATCTGACGTATAATATGAAAGGTGCGGATGCTCCACAATCATGACATGATCCGCTCCATAGTAAAGCAGTTCATCCGCTAGGCCTTTGACGTCATCCCCTATTAACACGCCAATGACCTCACCACCATCTGCCACTTTGTGAGCGGCAGCAATGGCTTCAAATGTCACATTTCTTAATTTACCGTCACGACTTTCTCCAAGTACAACAACTTTTTTACTCATCTTCAAGCTCCCCCTTGTTCTCGTGATATCGTAAAGTGGATGTTTAGATGACTTTTGCTTCATTTCTGAGTAGATCTGTCAGTTCTTTGACTTGATCCTGAAGCTCGCCGCTCAGCACCTTGCCACCCTCTTTTTTCTCCGGTAAGTAACGTTCAATTGTTTTGATTTTATATGGTACATCGTCTTCGTCCAGATCTAAATCATCAAGTTCCAATTCTTCTAAAGGCTTTTTCTTTGCCTTCATAATGCCTGGTAAGGATGGATAGCGAGGCTCATTGAGTCCTTGCTGAGCTGTGACGACTAGCGGGAGTTCGGTAGAAATGACTTCCACATCACCCTCTGCATCTCGTTCAATCGATGCAGAGCCGCCGTCAATTTGAATACTTGTTATCGTTGTCACATATGAAAAGCCGAGTAATTCAGCAAGACGCGGAGCTACCTGTCCAGAGCCGCCGTCAATTGCTACATTCCCTGCTAAGATCAAGGAAGCTTCTTTGTCTTTTAAATAGTGATAAAGAATGGTAGAAGCTGAATATTGGTCCCACTCTTCTAAATCATCTTCCACGTTTAATAAGACGGCCCTGTCACAGCCCATTGCAAGCGCTGTTCTAAGCTGTTTCTCCGCATCTTCACCGCCAACTGTCACAACGGTCACTTCTCCCCCGTGCTCATCACGAAGCTGAATGGCTTCTTCAATGGCATACTCGTCATAAGGATTAATAATGAACTCTGCTCCATCTTCTTGAATTGCACCAGACTGAATAGAAATTTTCTCTTCCGTGTCAAACGTACGCTTCATCAAAACAAATATATTCATTTATTTCTCCCCCTTGTGTCGTGCTTATCCCTTATTCCCCTTTAAAGTTCGGTTTGCGCTTTTCGATAAAGGCCTGGATGCCTTCTTTGGCGTCATTTGATTGGAAAACCTCACCAAACTTTTTGGCTTCCAGCTTCATTCCGCCGTCATACGAATACAGTTTTGTTGCGTTCAATAAATCAAGCACATATTCAAGTGATTTTGGGCTTTTCGCTGCAAATTTCCCCGCAAGTGTTTTGGCCGCTGTGAGCGCTTCTTCCTCTGTTTCTGCCAGCTTTGTAACAAGTCCGCAGGCAAATGCTTCTTCACCTGTAATCGGTTCAGCTGTTCCCATCATTTCAAGCGCTTTAGCAGAACCAACGTAGCGCGGGAGGCGCTGCGTGCCACCGAATCCTGGAATAATGCCGAGGTTTAGTTCTGGAAGTCCAAGCTTCGCATCTTTTGTTGCGATTCGGATATCACAAGACATGGCAAGCTCAAGGCCTCCGCCTAATGCTGCTCCGTGAATCGAGGCAATGACTGGTTTTGGACATTGTTCAATCCGTTCAAAAACTTGCTGTCCTCTATCTGCGAGGCTTGCATAATCAGACTCTTCCTGTAAAGTGGTAAATTCTTTAATATCAGCACCTGCTGAGAAGAATCTGCCTTCTCCGTGAATCACAATCGCTCTTACTTCTTCATTCTGTTCCAGCTCATCGAACATGTCATTAAGCTCAGTGAGCAGCTGAGAGGATAAGGCATTTGCAGGTGGGTTCTGAATCGTGATGAGCGCTGTCTGTCCTTCATGATGTAAGCTGAGTATCTTTTCCATGTCAATCATCCTTTTTCACATTGTCTTTAGGATTGATGTATTCCGCTTAACAGCAGATCATGTACATTTTCTGCGAGTGCAGGCAGATCATACTTTTGATCATTCATGACCCATGTTGTTGCGGTTTCATCAATCGTCCCAAATACCATTTGTCTCGCTAAGCGGACATCTAAATTTTGTCTGAATTCTCCTGTTTTCTTTCCTTCTGTTAAAATTGACTCGAGCATATTTAAATACCCTTTTAGCACTTCATTGATTTTTTGCCGCAGCTCAAGGTTTGACTGCCTGAGTTCAAGCTGTGTCACAAGAGCCAAATGATGATTTTGCGCCAGCATGCGAAAATGCTCCTCAATCAACAGTAGAAGCTTTTCTTTGGCAGACGGCTTCTTTTGAATATCTGTTTCCATCCGTTCGATGAATTGTCCCATTTTTTCTTTGAACAATGAGATGAGAATATCCTCTTTGTTTTTGAAATAAAGATAAATGGTTCCGTCTGCGACCCCTGCTTGTTTCGCAATCTTTGAAACTTGTGATTGATGATAGCCATTCTCTGCAATCACCACAACTGCTGCATCAATAATTTGCATGTACTTCGGTCTTTTCTGCTTCAATGTGCTTCGTCCCTTTCTAAATTGAATGAGCATTCATTCATAACTTTATGTTAAAAAGAAACGGGTGATTTGTCAAGAGATCTTCTTCTTTCTTTTCAACCTTTATCATACCAGAGCAGGCTGTTATCATTCAAATCATCCGGCCGCTCGACCGGATGATAAAGGTCGTTATTTCTTTAACTGATCAACAGCTGTTTCAGATGATGAAGCGTGCTTTCTTTTTTCTTCTTCAATTAAAACTCTGCGCAAAATTTTTCCGACGGCCGTTTTAGGCAGTGACTCTTTAAATTCATACACGCGCGGTACTTTAAATGAAGCAATTCTCGTTCTCACAAAGCGATCGAGTTCATCCTCTGTTAAATAAGCATCCTTTTTCGGCACAACAAATGCTTTTACTGTTTCTCCTCTATAAGGGTCTGGTATACCTGCGACAACAACTTCTTGGACAAGCTCATGCTCATAAAGGGCTTCTTCGACCTCTCTTGGGTAAATATTATAACCGCTCGCAATAATGACATCCTTTTTCCGGTCAACGATATAGAAAAAACCGTCCTCATCCATATACCCAATATCTCCGGTGAAAAACCATCCATCCCTTAATACAGCTGCTGTCTCCTCTGGCTGATTCCAATATCCTTTCATAACCTGCGGTCCTTTGACGATAATTTCTCCGTGCTCATATGGCTCTTTGAGGCCACCCGTTTCCTCACAATAAATACCTGCGTCTGTACCAGGCCACGGACAGCCAATGCTGCCTGTTTTGTTCGCTCCCCATAAAAAGTTAGAATGGGTCACTGGTGAGGTTTCGGATAGACCATACCCCTCCACTAAACGCCCTCCTGTTAATTTCTCAAAGTTCTGTTTGACTTCAACAGGAAGAGCCGCCGAGCCGCTTAAACATGCAGTGATGGACGACAGGTCATACTTTTCAATGTTCGGATGATGCAGCAAGGCGATATACATGGTTGGTGCACCTGGAAAGAGTGTCGGTTTCTGTTTTTCAATCGTTTTGAGGGTATCAGCTGCGTCAAATCGAGGAAGGAGAATCATTGAATGCCCTTCTTTGACAGCAAGATTTAATACGGTCGTCATTCCGTATACATGAAAAAACGGAATAATGCCGAGGATTCGTTCTTTTCCTCTTGTCGTTTTATACATCCAAGAAGCGCACATTTCAGTATTCGCTAAAATGTTTTCATGCGTCAGCATGACCCCTTTTGGTAAACCGGTCGTTCCACCTGTATATTGCAAAACAGCGACATCCTCTTTCGGTTCAAAGGCAAGCTGCGGGATTTGTTCTCCTGATGATTCTTTTATGATTTGTGAGAAGTGATGAATGGTATCACTTTTCTCGACTTGGATGACTATTTTATTTTTTCTTTTTTGAACGATAGGAAACAGAATGTTTTTTGGAAATGGTAAATAATCCTGTAGTTTGGTGATGATCAAGTGTTCCATACTTGTCAGCGCTTTCATTTTATAGGCCTTTGGATACAATAAATCCAATGTAATCAGCACTTTGGAGCCGCTGTCCTCCATTTGATATGCCAATTCTTTCTCCGTATAAAGCGGGTTCGTTTGAACGACGATGCCGCCTGCAATTAAAACAGCATAATAAGAAATGACCGATTGAGGACAGTTTGGCAGCATAATCGCTACTCTGTCGCCTTTTTTCACGCCAATTTCCATCAGATGACCAGCTAGTTTCAATGCGTCTTCTTGGAGCTGCTCATAGGTGATGTTTTTTCCTAGAAAATGAATGGCTGTATGCTCAGGTGCAGCCTCTGCGGAGCTGAATAAGTAAGATTGTAACGTCTCATTTGGGATGGTGAGTTCGTGGGGAATTTGATTCGGGTAATGCAGAAGCCAACGTTTATCTGACTGCATAAAAACCCTCCTTCCTGAACTTTCGTACTATTTTATTATAGCAAACTTTTCCTTAAGGCAGTTTGCTTTTTTCAAATAGAGCTTGGTTCCATGACCTCTTTATTTCTTCGCTGGTGTTTCGATCGATGCTCTTTTTCCTTCATGATGCCACTGTTCATATAATCCACCGATTGCACGGAATGACTCATTTACTCTCTCCACGATCTGTTGATGGATACTCGGATCATTAGGTAAATGCGTCTGGATGTTGTCGACTTGATACTGCCTCATCATGTCGATGTAGACTGTGAGAAAAATCGTGTCTTCTAAAATCCAGTAAATGACTTCATCCGCCTCTTCTGTTCTTTTATGCAGCATTTGGATTCCTCGTTCATATTGAATGAGAATATAGCCGCTCGGATCGATTTGAACATAAGGACTCAAATCATCAAAAAATCCAGTCGTTTGAAATGGGCGTGCAATATACGGTTCATATATGTCTCTTGGCAGGGATGTCATTTGGAGACATGTATCAATGCGCTTTATGATTTCGTCTTTTTGCAGAATTTGCTTCATATGATTCGCCGCCTTCGGGTGAGATAAAAGCTGCCAAGGGACCCCTGACAGCTTTCTCACTTTGTCTTCTTCATTTCACAGGAACATGTAAACGGCACCAATGACCGCAAAAGTGCAGGCAACTACGATTAAAACTTTTGCTAGCTTTTCCATGTCGTCTCCTTAAATGCCGGCTGCTACTACGTAAGACAGCCCAACTGAAATAATGAGTGAAATAAACCCGACCGCTCTATTATCATTCTCAATCTCTTTGTCTACTTTAAATCGTGGTGTTAAAAATTCAAAAATGAAATAGCTGACAAGCAGCATCACAAAGCCGTATACGCCCCATCCAATCATTTGCAGAAGGGAATTGTGCTGTGCAATAGAATGCTGAAACACATTCGCAATCCCAAAGATCTTTCCACCTGTTGCCATGGCAACAGCTAAGTTCCCACGCTGAATCTCTTCCCAGTTTTTATAGGAGGTGACGAGTTCAAAAATGGTTAGAAATAAGACAAGACATAGAACGGCCACGCTGTAATAGGCGGCAATTTCCACAAGTTCATTTTCCCAAAAGGCTTTCATGCGTTTTCTCCTTTTTACTTTAATTCGACGATGGTAACGCCTGATCCTCCCTCGCCTTGTTCCCCAAAACGAGCATTTTTCACACTTCGGTGCTGTTTCAGTAATTCCTGAACCCCTTTTCTAAGGGCGCCAGTTCCTTTTCCGTGAATGATCGACACACGCGGATAACCAGCTAAGACAGCATCATCTAAATATTTCTCGACTCTGCTTAAGGCATTTTCATAACGCTCTCCCCTTAAGTCGAGCTCAAGCGATACATGATAATCTTTTCCTTTGACTGCCGTAATGGCTTTCTCCTGCTTAAATTCAGGTGCCGATTTGATAAATTCCATGTCTTTTTCTTTTACTTTCATTTTCAGAATGCCCATTTGGACACTCCATTCTTTGTCACCTGTTTGTTCAAGCAGCGTTCCTTTTTGCCCGAATGTGAGCACTTTCACTTCGTCGCCTGATTTTAGCTGTCTTGCTGCTTTTTTCACCGGCTCTGGCTTTTTCTTCCGGTCAAACTCAGGCACTGCATCTTCAAGACGCTTTCTCGCATCGATGAGTTCATGCTCTTTGAATGAGCGATGCTCATTTTTTATCGAACGAAGCTCTTGAATGATGTCTTCTGCTTCTTTTGAGGCTTGTTCAATTTTTTCTGCCGCTTTTTGTTCAGCTTCTTCAAGCAGTTTGTCCTTTTGCTCATTCCATTCAAGAATTTGTCTCTGCAATTCTTTATGAAGTTTTTCTGCTTCTTTTCTATAGACTTCTGTCTCATGCAGCTCTTCTTCTGCTTGTTTCTTGCTGTCTTCTAATGAAGCAATCATTTGGTCTACTTCATTATGCTCAGCATGCATATCCGCTTTTGCCCGGTCAATGAGGTGATCTGGCAAACCAAGACGTTTAGAAATTTCAAATGCATTACTTCGTCCAGGCACACCGATGAGCAATCGGTACGTTGGTGATAAGGTTTCAATGTCAAACTCCACGCTCGCATTTGTGACACCTTCTCGGTTATATCCGTAAGCCTTCAGCTCAGGATAGTGAGTTGTTGCGATGACGCGTGCATTTGTTTGATGCACCTCGTCTAAGATACTCATGGCCAGCGCGGCACCTTCAGCAGGGTCTGTTCCTGCCCCTAATTCATCAAATAACACGAGTGAGTTAGATGTCAAATTCTTTAAGATATCCACAATATTGACCATATGAGATGAGAACGTACTCAAGCTTTGCTCAATGGACTGTTCATCTCCAATATCAGCAAAGACTTGGTCGAATACAGCTACTTCCGAGCCTTCTTCAACTGGAATATGAAGGCCTGCCTGCGTCATCAGCGTCAAAAGACCAAGCGTTTTCAAGGTAACGGTCTTACCCCCTGTATTTGGACCAGTAATGACGATGGTTGAAAAATCTTTGCCGAGTTCAATGTCATTTGCCACAACCTGATCACGAGGCAATAAAGGATGTCTTGCCCGTTTTAAATAAATCTCCCCTTGATCGTTCACAGCAGGCTTTGTGGCTTTTTCTGCCTTTGCATACTTGGCTTTAGCAAAAATAAAATCTAGCGTTTGAAGCTCCTTTACATTGTGAAGCAGTTCTTCAATGTGTTCTGACACGCTCGCTGTCAGCATTTGCAGGATCTTTTCGACCTCTTGTTTTTCTTTTAAACGGGTTTGCTGCAAAGTGTTATTTAAATCCACGACCACTTGCGGCTCGATAAAAAGGGTTGCCCCAGATGATGACTGATCGTGAACAATTCCGCCGTAATTCGAGCGGTACTCCTGCTTTACCGGAATCACAAACCGGTCATTACGAATGGTAACAATCGTGTCTGACAGCATTTTTGAAGCAGATTGTGAACGAATCATGGATTCTAATTTATCTCGAACTTTTGATTCTAATGAACGTAATTGCGTACGTATTGTTCGTAGCGCCGGAGTTGCATGATCAAGCACTTCTCCATTATCACCGATACAGCTTTCGATTTCTTTTCTGACTTCAGGCAGTAATATCAGCGTCTCTGCATATGTATGAAGGCGCGGTATATCTACACCATCTTCATACAGGGACGTGAGAAAGTGCTTCATATTTTTCGCAGTGTATAATAGCGCTGCAATTTCCATGAGCTCAGATGGGCTTAATGTACTGCCGATTTCTGCCCGTTTGACCCCGCGTCTAATATCCGTCAGCCCGCCAAATGGCGCAGATCCCTTTAAACGGATGACATCCTGTGCTTCTGCTACCTCTTCAAGCAAATGCTGAATGGTTTCTATATCCGTCAGCGGCGTTAAATCCTGCGCTCTTTCTTTTCCTAATGAGGATGCGGTATAGGACATGACTTTTTCTTTTACTTTATGAAATTCTAATGATGCTAACACTTTTTGTTGCAGCATGGTCCAGCCTCCTAACGACTACCTGTCACGCGTTAAAAACTTTTTGATCTCGTTTAGAGAAAAAGTATTCACGACATTTGCTTTTGGTGTCCAGCCTTTTCTTGCAGCTGTTACACCAACTTCCATATGATCCAGCATGGTGATATTGTGCGCATCTGTATTGATCATGATGTTCACACCTGCTTCGTTTGCTTTCATTAAATGCTCTGTTTTCAAATCAAGTCTTGACGGGTTGCTGTTGAGCTCTAGTGCAGTTCCCGTTTTCTTCGCAAGCTCTATGAGCTGATCTATATTTAAGGCATAGCCGTCTCGTCTGCCGATCAAACGGCCTGTTGGATGTGCAATTAAATCTACATGCTGATTCCGCAGGGCATTTTCAAGGCGCTCCATGATGACTTCCTCCGGCTGAGAAAAGCTAGAATGGATAGACGCAATCACAAAATCCATGTCTGCTAAAAAGTCATCATCATAATCTAATGATCCATCCGGGAGAATATCTATTTCGACCCCTTTGAAAATGTGAAAATGCTCGAATTCTTGATTGAGCTTGTCAATTTCTTTTGCTTGCAGACGTAAACGTTCTTTTGTTAAACCGTTTGCTACTTTTAAATATTGCGAGTGATCTGTAATCGCCATGTATTCATAGCCTTTTGCGATACATGCCTCTGCCATTTCACGAATAGAAAATGCGCCGTCACTCCAAGTTGAGTGCATATGAAGGTCGCCTTTAATATCTTTTAGCTCGACAAATTGCATACTTTCTTTATACGTATCAATCTCCGCTCCGGTTTCACGAATTTCTGGCGGAATGAGCGGAAGTTGAAAATGCGCATAAAAAGCGGCCTCGTCTTCGAACGTTTTTACTTCTCCAGTTTCAATTGTTTCCACACCATATTCACTAATACGCTCTCCGCGTTCCTTCGCCAGCTGACGCATTCGAATATTGTGGTCTTTTGAGCCAGTGAAATGATGCAGCGTTGTTGCAAATTGGTCTGTTGTCACAAGCCGGAAATCTACACTGATCTCAAAATCAAGGGCAAGAATGACAGATACCTTCGTATCACCGCTTGCGATGACGTCTTTGACATCTTGAAGTGCAACGAGCTGCTCTCTGACTTGTTCAGGATTGTCAGTCGCGATGATATAATCTAAATCTTTGACTGTTTCCCGTGCACGTCTTAAACTGCCAGCTCTTGAAAAACGAAGAATCCCCTTCATCTGTTCAAGCGCATGATCAATCCGCTCTGCCACATCTAATGCAAAGCCAATTGGCAGTCGTTCTGGCTGTTTTCCAGCCTCCTCAAGAGCGGCGAGTATCTTTTCTTCGGTTTTTTTACCGAAGCCTGCAAGCGCTTGTACTTTTTCCGCTTCGCATGCTTCTTTTAATGATTGTGCATCATGGACACCAAGCTCTTGGTAAAGCTTAGCAATCTTCTTCCCGCCAAGTCCTTGCAATTTTAAGAGCGGAACAAGTCCTTCAGGCACTTCCTTTTTTAATTGTTCGAGTGTTTCTGATTGTCCTTTTTCGATATACTCTGTGATCACAGCAAAGGTTCCTTTTCCAATGCCGGGTAATGCTAATAGATCATCTATTTGCGAAAGGCTGCGGTCGTCTTGTTCCAGTGCCGCCGCTGCTTTACGAAAGGCAGAAATTTTAAAAGGGTTATCTCCTTTTAGCTCCATATATACTGCAATTGTTTCAAGAAGTTTGATAATATCTTTTTTATTCATCTCTCATCCTCCAGCCGCTTTGGCATCTTCCTATATAAATATACAAACTTTCCCTTCATCCTACAACTTTCTGTCATGGAATGAGAAAAAACTTCTCCAGGAAAGGAGAAGTTTTTAAACTCCATACGTCGACCATAGGTCTTTGACAAGACCGGACAGGTAAGGGGTGTTGTTTACGATCACATCTGCTAACATTGATTTGCTCATCATTGTCTGCAGTGCATCTACTGGTAGTAATGCAGCGACAAACAATAGAATAAACACAAATAAATAGGTTTCAAGAAATCCTAAAACACCGCCAAGCAGTTTGTTCACCTGTTTAATCACAGGTATACTTGCAATGGTTGTGAGCAATCCGCCAATGATGGCGAGCAGGATTTTGGTCAAGATAAACAGAATGATAAACGCAATGGTATTATAATAAGCTGTTTCTAGATTTCCACTAAAGAAAGCAAGCTGCGGTTGACCGCCGCTAAAATTAGGTGCTGGAATCCACGTAAGCTGTGGTGCAAGTGACTGATAAAACATGGAAGCCACTAAGATAGAAACAACAAAGCTGATCAATTTAATAAATTGAAGAATAAACCCGCGTTTTAGACCGACAAGCGTTCCCATAAGAAGCAAAAACAAAATGATGATATCGATCACGGTAATTTCATTCCTTTTCTTTTAGCTGAATCTCTAATTTTTCGTATTGCTCTTTTAATTTCAAGTAGTCGTGGACGACATTGACTGCTGTCAGTACAGCTAATTTGTTTATATCAAGGTATGGATTTTTTTCATTTATTTCTCTCATTTTATCATCAACAATTGACGCAACATGTCGCATATGCATCTTCGTTTCTTGTCCGATGATCGTATAGGACTGTCCGTAAATCTCAACTGTTGTTTTCGTTTTACCGCCGTCAGACAACGTTTCTCCTCCATTCCACGAGAATCCTAGTCTCTATCATAACATGTTTAGACATTGAATGGAAAGACGAGCCCTTCCCTGTTATGGTACACTTTAGAAATCAATGATATCAAGGTAAAAAGGAGTTATCCACTGTGCCCCAATCCGTTTTAAAAGCAACATCAGAAGACCTCAAAAAGATGAAGAGCGCGTATGCGCACCATTTAACAGACACTTTGCCGCCAGGTGCCCTCTTTCAAGCAAAAGTCCCTGGCTGTACGATTACAGCCTATCGATCTGGGAAAGTGCTCTTTCAAGGACAAAGGGCAGAAGCTGAAGCCAGTCAATTCAGCCATTTACAAGCAGCTGATACGAAAAGTCAAAAAGCACCTGCTGTCACAAAATACAGTCCGCCGCCCGGCATTGCTTCCATGTCGGTCATCGGTTCAGATGAAGTAGGTACAGGAGATTATTTCGGACCGATCACAGTCTGTGCGGCCTATGTTGATGCCAGCCAGCTTGCTTTAATGAAAGAGCTTGGCGTAAAAGACTCAAAAGGATTAAAGGACCCGCAAATTATCAACATTGCCAAGGATCTCATCAAAACCATTCCGTTCAGCCTTCTCGTCCTCCGAAATGAAAAGTACAATACGATGCAGGAAAAGGGCATGAGTCAAGGAAAAATGAAGGCACTGCTTCATAATCAAGTCATCACCTCTGTGCTAGAAAAACTGGGCGGACAGCAGCCTGAGGCTATTTTGATTGACCAGTTTGCAGAACCAGGCATTTATTTCAGGCATCTGGCTGGGAAAAAAATCATTCGGGAGCGGACGTATTTTAGTACAAAAGCAGAAGGCATCCATTTGTCAGTCGCTGCGGCTTCCATTATCGCAAGGTACGCCTTTTTAATTGAAATGGACAAATTATCAAAGGCTGCAGGCTTTGACATCCCAAAAGGAGCCGGCCCTCATGTAGACAAGGCCGCCGCCAAGCTCATCAAGCTGCATGGTGAAGATGCTTTACGTCAATTTACAAAGCTGCATTTTGCCAACACACAAAAAGCGAAAAAAATGCTATAAAAAAAGCTAGGGCCCATGAGGCCTTAGCTTTTTTTCTTTAACCGCGTAAGATGGCTTGATACGTATCTTCTAGTGCTTTCAATACTTTTGTATGAACAGCTGTGACTTCTTCCTCAGTCAACGTTTGTTCAGGGTTTAAATATTGAAGAGAGAATGCAACAGATTTTTTGCCTTCTTCCATATGTTCCCCTTCGTACACATCAAATACAGAGAGGTCTGTGAGTAGATGACCACCTGCTTCATAGATGACTCGCTCCAGCTGTCCGCTTGAGATATGCTGATCGACAACAAGTGCGATATCTCTTGTCACAGCAGGGAATCTCGGAATCGCTGTATATTTCATATCCTTCGTTTCAGATGTCATCACATCTGTTAAATCAAACTCGAACACATACGTTTCTTTTAAATCCAATTCTTTTTCAACAACTGGATGCAGTGCGGCAACAAAGCCAATGACTTTACCATTTAAGTGAACATCTGCTGTTCGACCTGGGTGAAGACCCTCACGCTCTGCTTGAACATATGTGATTTGGTCTGACACACCAAGCTTTTCGAACAATCCTTCAGCAATTCCTTTCGCTACATAAAAATCGACGGCTTTTTTCTCACCCTGCCAAAGATTTTTATGCCATAAGCCTGTCAGCGCACCAGCGACATGTTCTTTTTCCACTGGTTTTGCTCCTTCAGCTTCTGCTAAGAAAACAGATCCCGTTTCATAAAATCCAAATGAATCGGCTTGTCTTGCCAAGTTATATGCAACAGAATCAAGTAAGTTTGGCAAAAGGCTTTGTCTCAGCACACTGCGTTCCTCACTCATTGGCAGAGAAAGCCTCGTTTCATAAGCTGGATGAAGGGCAAAAGCTGTGGACTTATGCTGATTCGTCAATGAATACGTAATCGCTTGAGAAAGTCCTGCGCCCTCTAAGAAACGTCTTACCTTTCTGCGCTTCACTTGGTATGGCGTGAGACCGCCAACCGTGCCAGCTGTCGCAGGCAGTGTAGATGGAATATTATCGTAGCCGTATAATCTTGCGACTTCTTCAATGAGGTCTTCTTCAATCGTAATATCCATTCTGCGGGAAGGAACTGTTACGACAAGAACATCATTTGATTCGCCCACTGTGAAGCCTAGTTTGTTGAAAATCTGAATCATATCTTCTTTTGAAATGTTCATTCCAAGCACCTTGTTCACACGCTCAGTTGATACGTGGATGACATTCATACTTGCTTCAAGATGATTTTCCTCAACTGTACCGCTTAGCACTTCACCGCCTGCATACATGCTGATCAATTGAGCTGCTCTTTCTGCTGCCGGCTTCGTACGCTGCGGATCGAGTCCTTTTTCAAATCGTGTGCTTGATTCACTGCGAAGTCCTAAGTCTCTAGATGCTTGACGGACTGTTTGACCGTTGAAATATGCCGCTTCTAAAAGAATCGTCGTCGTCTCATCACGCACCTCTGATTCAAAGCCGCCCATGACGCCTGCTACCGCGTGCGCTTTCGTTCCATTCGTAATGACAAGATGCTTTGATGACAATGTACGCTCTTGTTCATCGAGTGTTTGAATGATTTCGCTATCAGTTGCTTTACGAACGACCACCTGTTTTGAACCAAAGCGGTCATAATCAAAGGCATGAAGCGGCTGGCCGTATTCAAGCAGTACAAAATTTGTAATATCCACGACGTTGTTAATTGGACGAATGCCTGCATTCATCAATCTTGTTTGCATCCAAAGCGGTGCTGGTCCAACCTTTACATTTTTAATGATCTTTGCTGCATAAAGTGGATTCGCTTCTTGATCCTCAATTTTAACAGAAATATAGTCTGCTGCTTTTTCGGAAGAAGTGTCATGTGCTGTATCAGGAAGCTTGATGTCTCTTCCTAAAATGGCCGCAACCTCATAAGCGACACCTAGCATATTCAGGGCATCGGCACGGTTTGGTGTTAAGCCAAGCTCAAGTACCGCATCATCTAATTGAAGTGCTTGAAGGGCATCATCCCCTGGTTTCACGTCATTCGGGAAAACAAAAATACCTTCTGCATATTCTTTTGGTACGAGCTTGCTCTCTACACCTAATTCTTGCAGAGAACAAATCATGCCATGAGACTCTTCACCGCGCAATTTTGCTTTTTTAATTTTGAAGTTGCCAGGAAGGACTGCACCAACTGTTGCGACGGCCACATGCTGTCCTTTCTCCACATTCGGAGCCCCGCAAATAATTTGCACCGGTGCGTCTTCGCCGATATCAACAAGACATTTGTTTAATTTATCTGCATTCGGATGCTGTTCACGTTCAATGACGTGTCCAACGACAACCCCTTTGATGCCTTCACCTTTATATTCAACGGCTTCCACTTCAATTCCGCTTCTTGTGATTTTTTCTGCTAATTCATCCGGCTTGATGCCTTCTAAATCGACATAGTCTTCTAACCATTTATATGAAACAAACATGTTGATTTCCTCCTCTTAGTCCTGCTTGAATTGCTTTGTGAATCTAATGTCATTTGTGTAGAAATGGCGAATATCATCAATGCCGTATTTCAGCATCGCAATCCGTTCCACACCCATTCCAAAAGCAAAGCCTTGGTAAGTTTCTGGATCAAATCCGCTCATTTTCAGGACATTCGGATGAACCATTCCTGCACCTAAAATCTCGATCCAGCCTGTTCCTTTACATACAGAGCAGCCCTTCCCGCCGCATTTAAAGCAAGACACATCAACTTCAACAGACGGTTCTGTGAATGGGAAAAAGCTTGGACGCAGTCTAATTTCACGATCTTCTCCAAACATTTTTCTTGCGACTGTCTCCAGCGTTCCTTTTAGATCACTCATGCTAATATTGTGATCGACGACAAGCCCTTCAATTTGCATAAATTGATGTGAATGAGTCGCGTCATCACTGTCACGTCTATATACTTTCCCAGGACAGATGATCTTCACAGGACCTTGTCCTTTATATTTCTCAAGTGTACGTGCTTGAACTGGTGATGTTTGTGTTCTCATCAGTGTATCTTCCGTAATATAGAAGCTGTCCTGCATATCACGTGCCGGATGCTCCTTTGGAAGATTCAATGCTTCAAAGTTATAGTAATCCGTTTCCACTTCAGGACCTTCCTCAACGGTATAGCCCATTCCGATAAATAAATCTTCAATGTCTTCGACAACTATCGTTAATGGATGTCTTGCCCCTATTTTGATTGGACTTGCCGGCAAAGTAACATCGATCGTTTGAGAAGCAAGTTTTTTCTTTACTTCTTCTGCTTCAAGCTGTTCATTTTTTTCAGCAATGGCACCAGCAATCTGCTCTCTTACTTCGTTTGCGAGTGCACCCATTTTTGGTCTTTCTTCCGCGGAGAGCTTGCCCATTCCGCGAAGTACTTCTGTAATCGGTCCTTTTTTCCCTAAATATTGAACCCGAATGTCATTGACCTCTTTGAGCGAGCTAGCTGCTTCAACCTTCGCTATCGCCTCTGTTTCAAGCTGTTTTAACGTTTCTTGCATGAGTGTAATCCTCCTTTTGATATACAAAACCGCTCGGATAAACGGCTGTTTGATCGTTTGAAGACAATAAAAAAACCCGTCCCTCCATAAAAGAAGGGACGAGTTGTGGTCGCGGTACCACCCTTGTTAAGCACAAATGCATGTGCGAATAAGCTTCATTGACATAACGGAATCAAACGAATCCGGTTCACCTTTACGCAAAGCAATGCCTGCGGTCCCGGTGACAACTCCAGAGGTGAATTCCTGTTTCAGCTTTCCTTAAATGCACTTTCAGTCTACGATGCATTCTCCCTATAAGGCTGCTTCTTGAAACAATCTTCCTCTATCATGGTTTTTAAAATATTAGTTTTATTATAGTGAAAATGAACGCATGTTGCAACATTATCCACGTAAATGATAGACAAGAACAGCTGCTGCAACAGCTACATTTAATGATTCTGCCTGCCCATACATTGGTACATATAAATTTTGGTCTGTCATTTGCAGAATCTCTGGATCAATACCAGCTCCCTCATTTCCAACAATTAATGCAAATGGGCCTTCTGCCGTTACGCTTTTATACTCTTTCGCATCTTTTAAAGCACTGCCGTATACAGGTAAGCCTCGTTCTTTCAGTTCGATTATTGCCTGTTGAAGGGATTGCTTTAAGATGGGCAGATGGAAATGAGACCCTTGTGCGGAACGGAGCGTTTTTCCGTTAAACGCATCAACTGTTCCTTCTCCTAAGATCACAGCATCAAGACCAGCGGCATCTGCTGTTCGAATGAGTGTGCCTAAATTCCCCGGGTCCTGCACTGCGTCTAATAAAAGAAGCCGTTCAACCTTCTTTTCTTCAAAAACAGGAACTGTACAGACCGCGGCAATGTGCTGAGGCGTTTCTGTTTCTGTCATGGCAGAAAAGGCCTCTTCGCTCAGTTCATAAAGCTCAATGTCAGGCTGGATATGAGAAGGAAGCCTATCGGGCGAAGTGACCATTAATTCCTTCACAATCCCGCTCTTTAATGCTTCTTCGACTAAGTGTATTCCCTCAACGAGAAACAGCCCCGTTTTCGTTCGTTCTTTTTTCGTATGGAGCTTTTTCCACTGTTTAATGTTTGTGTTTTTAGCTGATTCTATATATTTCAAGCGACGTTAACTCCTTTAATTATCATGAATTTATTATATCTCATGCACACTACATAATAAACCTGTCTTTGAGACAGAATAGGGCTATTACCATCAAAAAAGGAGTGTGGGCAATGGATTTTAATTTAAGAGGCGCAGTCATTCAAAACATTACTGGCCATAATCAAGAGCAGCTTGAACATACGATTTTAGATGCTATTCAAAGCGGCGAGGAAAAAATGCTGCCAGGTCTTGGCGTGTTGTTTGAGGTGCTATGGCAAGAAGCATCAGAAAACGAAAAAAATGAGATCCTTGAAACATTAGAGCAAGGCTTAAAGCCTCAGCAGCAATAAAAGAAGCCGGTTTGCTTATAAAAGCAAGCCGGCCTTTTTCATTTAGCCAGTGATAGGCGTTTCCATTCGAAGCGCTGGATCACGCCAGATTTCAACCCATTTTTTAATTGCAAACACAATAATCACAAACCCTAAGATCAGCATGATGATCGAAAGCACCGCATTTAGCACACTATAGCCGGATGCTTCAGGATTGAGATATACATTCGCTACCATCCAATAGCCTGCATAATTCACCGTCACATATAAGTAAGCAAGCGGAATTAAACAAGTCAGCATATAACGTCTTTTATCTGCAATTTTTAATACAACCGTTGCCCCAATGATCAACCCAACCGAAGCCATTAACTGGTTTGAAACCCCAAACAGCGCCCAAATAGACCCGATGTCACCTGAGTAAAGTAAGTATCCCCACATAAAACAAGCAAGCGCACTTGCAAACACCGAACCTAGTACCCAGTCAGTTCGTTTAAGCGGTTTATATGCTTCACCTAAGAAGTCTTGAATCAAATAGCGTGCCACACGTGTCCCCGCATCAATAGCGGTTAAAATAAAAACAGCCTCAAACATAATGACGAACTGGAAGAAGTAAGAAGCCAAATGACTAAAGAACGGAATTCCCGTAAAGATATACGCCATCCCTACCGCTAATGTTACGGCACCACCCGTTCTTCCTTCTAAATCAAGGCCGATTTCCTTACTCAGCTGCGGAAGGTTTTCAACGCTCATACCAAGTGTCCGGAACACTTCTGGCGTACTGTTTATCGCAAAATAATCTCCTGGATGCAGGGCCGTAGCCGCAATTAAAGCCATAATCCCAACTAAGCATTCGACCAGCATTGCGCCAAACGCAACAGGCTTCATATCACTCCAGCGGTCCAGCATCTTAGGTGTTGTCCCTGAACCAACAAATGCGTGGAAACCAGAAATAGCACCGCAAGCAATGGTAATCGAAATAAATGGCCAGACAGGACCAGCTAATACAGGTCCTCCTCCGTTCACAAACTCTGTAAACGCCGGGAATTGAATGGACGGATTCACCACAAAGATGCCGGCAATCAGCGCAATGAATACACCAATTTTCATAAAACTACTTAAATAGTCCCTCGGTGCAAGCAGCAGCCAAACTGGCAGAGCCGCAGCAAAAAAGGCATAGATCGGCAGGGCAAGAGCAAGCGTTTTTGTATCAAGTGTTAAAAAATCACCTAGTGCCGTTCCTTGAATATTTGGACCAAGGAATACACCAAACATCAGCAAAATAAATCCCGCAGATGTCGCCAGCTTTAAATTGCCTGTTTTTTTATAATACAGACCAACCCCCATCGCAATCGGAATCGTAATTCCAACTGCAAATGTCCCCCAAGGGTTTCGTTCAAGAGCATGAAGCACAACCATAGACAAACCTGCCATTGTGATTGTAATAATAAACAGCATCGCAAGCCCTGTACAAAAACCAGCAACAGGTCCCAGCTCTTCCTTCGCTACCTCTGATAATGATTTCCCCTTTTTACGCATCGACGCAAATAAGACGACTAGATCATGTACAGCTCCACCTATGACGGCACCAATTAAAAGCCAAAGGAGACCAGGTAAATACCCAAATTGAGCGGCTAATATCGGACCCACTAACGGACCAGCAGCTGCAATCGCAGCAAAGTGATGCCCAAATGTGACCCATTTGTTTGTCGGCACATAATCTTTCCCGTCCTCTAGTAGGTGAGCCGGTGTAGGATGATCATCTGTCACCTTTAATACCTTGACCATCATAAATGTGCCATAAAGACGATAGGCAATCGCTAAAATACACATAGATCCTATTACAATTGTAACCGCATTCATTTAACCATCCCCTTTGTATAAACAATTTGTTACAAATATAACATAAATTGATTGATTTTTCTTTCTTTTAAAACCAAGTTGACAAATAAGAATAATGTGTTTATTCTTAAGGTAGCTTCACCTACTTCCATAAACTCTCTTTTGGCAGGGCATTCTATGGCTCTGTCCTTTTTATTGCTTTCATCTTACAAAAATAAACGCTTGATCACATGTGCCTTATTCACTAGGAAATGTTCTCTTCTTTTGCCAAAAACAGTTCTTTTGGTGCATCTTAAAAAAACACCGTTCATTTCCTGGGAAATTCAATAAAAAAAGCCTTTCCCCTGCTGAGGAAAGGCTTCCTTACTTATGAACCGTACGTAATTTGTTCGACGGTTTTTTGATCAAGTCTTTTGATCACTTCTGTTAAAAGCTTCACTGCATTTTCATAATCATCTCGGTGAATCATTGCAGCATGGGTATGAATATATCTGCTCGGAATCCCGATAGATAGTGATGGAACACCATGCCCCGTTAAATGAATACCGCCAGCATCTGTCCCGCCGCCAGGCATTGAGTCATATTGATAAGGAATGTTCAGCTCATCCGCTGTTTGGACAACAAAATCACGAAGTCCTTTATGAGAGACCATTGAAGCATCAAATACAACAATCGTTGGGCCTTTGCCAAGTTTGCTTGTTGCTTCTTTCTCAGTGATGCCTGGTGTATCTCCTGCCACACCTACATCAATGGCAAATCCAATATCAGGCTGAATCGTAGCCGCTGCTGTTTTAGCTCCGCGCAGGCCTACTTCCTCTTGGACAGTTGCGACGCTGTAAGCAATATTCTCATGCTCAGCATTGTGTAAGTTTTTCATAACATCAATGGCCACCGCACAGCCAATGCGGTTGTCCCATGCTTTTGCAAGGAGCATTTTTTCATCATTCATGACTGTAAACTCAAAGTAAGGAACGATTTGATCTCCAGGCAGTACGCCCCACTCCATTGCCTGTTCTTTGCTTGACGCCCCAATATCAATAAACATATCCGTAATCTCAATTGACTTTTTGCGAGCTTCAGGTGACAAGACGTGTGGTGGTTTAGAACCAATGACCCCTGTAATCTCTCCCTTTTTCGTTACAATGGTGACACGCTGAGCGAGCATGACCTGTGACCACCAGCCGCCGACTGTTTGAAAACGAATGTAGCCTTTGTCATCAATTTTTGTCACCATGAACCCTACTTCATCTAAGTGACCTGCGAGCATAATTTTAGGCCCGTTTGCGTTTCCTTCCTTTTTAGCAATCAAGCTGCCAAGGCGGTCTGTAGAGACTTCATCTGCATATGATTCTATGTATGTCTGCATGACTTTTTTGACATCACGTTCATTTCCTGGGATCCCTTTTGCATCCGTTAGGTCTTTCAGCATAGTTAATGTTTGATCTAGCTTTGTCATTCCATTTATCCTCCTTTATCTTCATGGTGCATTCTTATTATACAAAACCTCTTTCGTTCAATACGATCTTTTTATGAATATTTTTTCGTTTTACGAAATATTTTTTTAAAAAAAGTTGAAACCTTTTGGCGTTTTCATTCGTAGTACATCAGATAACGGTATTGGAGGTGCATCCTGTCATGTTTGTAATCCTCATGAGACTAGCTCTTGTTGCACTGCTTGTCTACATCTTCTACATGGCGGTAAAATTCTTCTCAAATCCGAGAAGAAAGCTGAAACAAGCACAATTAAAAGAAGGCTTTTATTTTATGGACGAACAGCAAAACGCGCGCAAAAACTTTAATTTCGTCTATAAAGGTGTCTTGTTTGAAGGGGAGAAGCATGTTCCTTCTAAGGATCATCCTCTGTTTGTCCACTCCATTTACGTTTGGACGGAGTCACCTGAGAAGCTGAGTGAATTTACATTAGAAGACTTTGAAAAACTAGAGGAAAACATTATCGAGCGTTATCCTCAAACCAAAATTGATTGGGATCAGCCCATTAAAAAAATCAAACAAAAAAAAGGAGCAGACACGCCGTCCTGATGGCGTCTGCTCCTTTTTCAAGTAACTTGGATATAGCCCAATAGAATCAACTGCAAAATCATTAATACAGGCATGCCGATTTGAAAGGCAGGATGCTTTGTTTTATGCCGGAAATACTGCATTCCCAGATACGATCCAGCGGCGCCAAAAAGCACCGCAGCACTCCATAAATGCGCCTCTGAAATTCTCCATTTATGTGCTTTGGCTCGGCGTTTGTCCTCACCCATGAGAAAAAAGCCGTAGCCATTCACTAAAATAAGCAGCAGGATCAAAGCCATATTCATTCATTTCACCTCACATGATGAGAAAAAAAGATCACCCCTCAAAGGAATGATCTTTTATAAAACTTACTTGTCTAGTTGTGCTTTTGCAGCATCAGCAAGCTGATTGAATGCATTTAGGTCATTCACAGCAAGGTCAGCAAGCATTTTGCGGTTTACTTCGATACCAGAAAGCTTTAAGCCATGCATTAAACGGCTGTAAGAAAGACCGTTCATACGAGCTGCAGCGTTGATACGAGTGATCCATAGTTTACGGAAGTCACGTTTTTTCTGACGACGGTCACGGAAAGCGTAGTTTCCAGATTTCATCACCTGTTGGTTTGCTACTTTGTATAATCTATGTTTTGAACCGAAATAACCTTTTGCTAATTTAAGAACCTTTTTACGACGCTGACGCGACACAGTTCCGCCTTTTACTCTTGGCATTGTAATTCCCTCCTATGATTCCTATTCCAAATTACTTGATGTTTGCAAGTTGTTGTTTGATACGTTTGAAATCTCCAGCACTTACGATTGCGCTCTTACGCAATTTACGTTTTTGCTTTGTAGATTTGTTAGCGAACAAGTGACTTGTGTACGCATGAGAACGTTTAAGTTTACCAGAACCTGTTTTTTTGAAACGTTTAGCAGATCCGCGGTGAGTTTTCATTTTTGGCATTGGATGTTTCCTCCCTCTGTTACTTTACTTTTCGACTTTTGGTGCAAGCATGAGGAACATGCTGCGTCCGTCCATCTTAGGTTTTGTTTCTACTGTTGCTACTTCAGCGCAAGCTTCAGAGAAACGGTCTAACACGCGCTGTCCGATTTCTTTATGCGTAATCGCACGGCCTTTAAAGCGGATAGAAGCTTTCACTTTATCTCCCTTTTCAAGGAATTTGATTGCATTACGGAGCTTCGTGTTAAAATCATGTTCATCGATTGTCGGGCTCAACCGAACTTCTTTTAAGCTAATGATTTTTTGATTCTTACGTGCCTCTTTTTCCTTCTTCTGCTGTTCGAATCGGAACTTACCATAGTCCATGATTCGGCAAACAGGTGGTTTTGCATTTGCAGCAACTAACACAAGGTCAAGATTAGCTTTAGCAGCAATTTCCAGAGCTTCCTGGCGGGTTTTAATCCCAAGCTGATCGCCATTTTGTCCGATCAAACGAACTTCACGCGCACGAATACCTTCATTAACTAATTGATCTTTGCTAATAGTGAGCCACCTCCATGAGATTTTGAATTGAGTTCACAATTCATTTTGACCATTTCGTTGTATGTTTTACAGGCAAACAAAAAGTGTGGGCATATAAAACACCCACACTGCGAACATTTGCATGAAAAAATAAATGTACGGTCAACCTGTCAACTACAAACATGTGTCAATCAGGTGAGAAGCGGGTGCTTCTGCTTGTGATATCTATTCAATTCGTTAACTATTCTACACAATTTTCATTTGTCCGTCAAGTAACCGAACTCTTGAAACAACTTTTTCAGTGTAACATGATGAGACGAATTGGGCAAGACTTTTTCACACAATGACGCCATCAAAGAATCAATTGCATAAAGATTGGGATGACGATAACGGTCACAACTCCTACGACCACAACGGCGATACTTGCCATAGCTGCTTCTACTTCTCCCATCTCAATTCCAACAGAAACCCCAAGCGCATGTCCTGATGTACCAAGTGCAAGACCTTTTGCCACTGGGTTTTTAATGCGGAACAATTTTAAGAAGAAGGCACCTAGTGCATAGACAATGACGGCATTAAATATGACCGCAAAGGCTGTGATATCTGCGATTCCGCCAATATCCTTTGCAATCGGGAGAGCAATCGCTGTTGTCGCTGCTTGTGGAAGCATGCTTTTCATCACAGCCGCATCTAAATGAATTCCTTTTGCGACGAGATATACGATCGTAATGGAACAAAGTGAACCTACAAAAATAGCGGATAAAATTTGCCACCAATATTTTTTAAGCAAGGCTCTCTGCTTATAAAGCGGGATAGCGAAAGCAATCGTGGCAGGCTCTAAGAAAAATTTGATAATCTTGCCGCCCTCATTATAATCTGCGTAGGAAAAACCGCCAACTTTCAAAAATAAAATGCCCAGTACCATCGCCACAAACAGCGGGGTGAACAAGAAGAAACCTTTTGATTTTTTAAATAAAAATGTCCCTATTCCAAAAGCGACTAATGAGACGACAATGCCAAAATAAGGACTCATTGTACTTGTACCCATTTTGCATCTCTCCTTTAATGCGTACTTGAAGCTGGTTTATTTGAATGAGAAGGAGCAGATTTACTCTCCTTTGTCTCTTTACGTTTCTGCGGTCTTTCTGATAATTGCATGAGAAGCTGTGAAAACAGCCCTGTCGCTGCAAGTAACATAATGGTTGCAATGATAATGACACCGACTACTTGCACACCTACTTCTTGCATGACACCTAGTGATTGAATAACTGAGATCCCAGAGGGAACAAATAGAAAGCTAATGAGTCCTGTCAATGATGTACCTAATTGCTCCACCTGCTCCAGTTTGACAATTTTCGTTGTTAACAAAACAAATAATAGAACCAAACCAATCACGGATGCGGGCATCGGAATCGGTAAATACATTGAAATGAGATTAGAAACGAACATTACGGTTGCAAAAATAAATGCTTGAGATAAAAATCCATATACTTTAGTGGCACTCATGCCCCTTCACCTCTTTCTTCGACTGCCCTCAGTATACGGCATGAAATAAATGAATAAAGCGTTTACAATAAAACTCACCAGATTCAATGACTGAAATGCAAAAAACGAGTATTGAAATACAAACAAAAAAAGCCCTCCTACTCTAGCAGGAGTGACTTCTTTAATTCTTTGGCATATGTGCGGCTGACAGGAATGATGGACCCGTCTGTCATATGCAGATTGTACGTCGAATTAAACCACGGCTGTACTTCTTTCATATGAGAGGTATTCACGATATAGCTGCGATGGACCCTCATAAAATAAGCCTCAGGGAGTTTCTTTTCAATGACCACCAGCGGTTCTGTGACCTCATACATGTGATCCTTTGTTTTCACAACCTTTTTCCCCTCGCTTAGTCCTACATACATGATCTCTTCAACTTGCAGGATCACAATAGAGTCATCAACTGATATCGCTAATTTTTGCTGATGGGGTATTTTCTCATCTAACAGCTGGTGCTCTTGCGTTTCAACAGATTTCCATTTTTTAAACTTTTGAATGGTCTGGAGCAAACGCTCTTCATCGAATGGTTTTGTTAAGTAATCAAGCGCACTTACCTCAAACGCCTTCAGCGCATATTGATCAAAGGCTGTCGCAAATACAACCGCTGGCGGATCAGACATCCGGTTGAGCCTTTTGGCAATATCAAATCCATTCTCACCAGATAAATCAATGTCTAAAAAGAGCAGATCCGGCTTCTGATCAACCATCCGATCAAAAGCAGATTCTATATTTTCTGCTTCCTCTATTTGAACTTCCTCTTTCGTTCTTCGTAATAAGTATTTTAATTCATCTCTTGCTAACACTTCATCATCTACAATTAATACCTTCATCAATGAGAATCATCCTTTTTTACATAATCCATTGGAATGCGAAATGAGATGTCAGTGCCTTGGTCACTATGAATCGATAAAGCAGCTTGTCTGCCAAAAATCCCTCTTAACCGCTGATCTAAATTAAAAAGGGCTGTCCCTGTTCCTTCTAGTGATTCGACAGGCGCTTTTAATAGTTGAGCCATCTTATCATCTTCAATTCCCTGCCCATTATCTGTTACTTTCATATAAACATGCCCATCTTTCATCAAAGCGGATACGATGACTTCACAATTTGTTTGATGTTTAGGAAAAGCATGTCTCACAGCGTTTTCAACAAGCACCTGAATCACAAAGGGCGGAATCATCACCTGCTCCAGCTCCTTTTCAATTTGAAAGGTCACATGGTACTTATTTGGAAATCTTGCTTGTTCAAGTGACAAATATGCCTCCACATGCTGAATCTCTTTATGCATCGGAATCAGCAGCTGGCGGGCACCTTGCATATTTGAGCGAAAATAAATACTTAGCTGCAACAGCAGCTTCCTTGCCATCTCCACATTGGTTCTGCACAAAACAGAGATGGTATTAATGGCGTTAAATAAAAAGTGCGGGTTCACTTGTGCTTGAAGGGCTTTGATCTCTGCATCTTTTAGCAGGCGGCTTTGGGTTTCCGCCTCTCCAAGCTCAAGCTGTGTGGAAAACAGCATCGCCAAACCTTCTGCAAGCTCCTCTTCCACCCTGCTTAATCCGACCGGAGAATTGAAATACATTTTTAACGTCCCGATCGTTTGACCGTTAGAAGTGAGCGGCAGCACGATTGCGGCTTCAAGAGGGCAATGAGCGACGGAACAATTGATTTCGCCCTTCGAATGTGCCTTCATAATCTTGCCGCTCATCAAGACTTGTTTCGACAGCCCCGTAATCAGGCTTTTAGATGGAATATGATGATCTGTTCCATCTCCGACATGCGCTAAAATCTTTTCTGTATCTGTTAAAGAGACCGCATCTGTTTCAGTCAACCGATGAATGATCTCCGCCACACTTTTACAAGACTGTTCATTTAACCCTTGGCGGAAAAAAGGCAGTGTTTGATCGGCGATCAAAAATACACGATGCGTCTGCATCGCCTTTGCCTGCTCTTCTTGCCGAATGACTGACTGTAAAATAGATAAAAAGATAAAGCTACCGATTCCATTCACAAAAATCATCGGCAGGGCAATGATACTGACTAGCCCCCATGCATCGGCGAATGGCCTTGCAAACAGAAGGATAATGATCATCTGTAATGATTCCATCGCCACACCAAAAAAAGCTGCTTGGCGAGGTGTCACCATTCGATTCCTCCGCTTAAACCTGCTGCCGACATAACCTGCAATGACACCGGCTAAAATGGAAGAAATCGCACAGCTGAGCGCGGTGCTTCCTCCAAGGGAATAGCGATGAATTCCAGCTAAAAGCCCTGCACCAATCCCTACAAACGGCCCCCCGATCAAACCGCCCATTTCGATCCCCATAATTCTCGTATTGGCGATAGAGCTTGACGAGCCGAGATGATAAGAAAACTCATGATTCATGACAATTTGCTGCTGGATTTCAATTCCTGTGTAATTGCTGATAATGCTAAAAGAAGCAAAAATGAAGACAAGGATTGCCTTTTTCCGAAATCCTTGATTATGTAGCAATAGATTGCGAAAGCCCTTCACATGAGCAAGCACAAATCCTAGAATAACGATGATCCCTACACGCTCGATCATCATGATAATTAAATGAAGCAAACCGGCCACCTCAATTGATGTATGTCTTCTCTACTGTCTTTCTATTCTATCATGTGCGGTCAATGATCAAAGATCTCTCAAATCTTTTCTTTATTGGCCTCTTCTTCTATTGTAAAATGAACATGAGCCTGTCACTTGCAATTGAAGGTAACACATACATAACAAGGGAGAAGATCATGAAAGCCGTATTTTTCGATTTAGATGATACTTTGCTTTGGGACGAAAAAAGCATTCACACAACTTTTCAGGAAACTTGCCGGGAAGCGGAAAAAAAATATGGACTCGATCCAGAATCGTTTGAACAGATTGTACGTGAAGAAGCAAGAAAGCTGTACTCTTCCTATGAAACATATGATTATACTGTCATGATCGGCATTAATCCTTTCGAAGGACTGTGGTCCAATTTTAGTGAACCGATTAGCGAAGGCTTTCAAAAGCTGAACGCCATTGCACCAGAATATCGCAAAAACGCTTGGACCAATGGCTTAAGGGCAGCGGGAATTGACGATGAGGCATTTGGACAATATTTGGCTGATTTCTTTGCAGCAGAGCGTAGGAAACGCCCATATGTCTATGAAGAAACATACCCTGTTTTAAACCGCCTGAAAGGCAGCTACGAATTGCTCCTTTTAACAAACGGAGATCCTAGCCTTCAAAAGGAAAAACTTGCGGGTGTTCCTGAGCTTGCTCCTTATTTTAACGAGATTGTGATTTCAGGGGATTATGGGAAAGGCAAGCCTGATCCAGGTATCTTTGAGCACTGCCTTCAGCTGTTAAACTTAACAAAAGACGAAGTGATTATGGTTGGGGATAATCCAAAAACAGATATTCTCGGCGCATCTCGCGTTGGCATCCAAACCGTTTGGATCAATCGCCATGGCAAGAAAAATGAAACAGATGTGACACCTGATTACGAAATCAAAGACTTACATGAATTGTTTGATATATTAAAATAAAACAAAAAAACACCCTTCTCCTGACGAGATTGGGTGTTTTTTATTCACAGAGCTAAATGATTGCTGCTAGACTTTGCGCTTGCCGGTCTAAGCCGCGTGCTGCTTCTCCTACAATGATGAATTCTTCGCTTGCCAGCTTTACAAGATCCCGGTTTGTAAACACGGTTGTCTTTGCCCGGCTTGTTCCGCTGCTGACCTTCTCTACTTCTGCATGGATCGCCTTCACATATTGATCTACCTTGACGATCGCTTCTTTTGAATTTGTCGCAAGCTTTCGAATTTCTGCTGCCACTACACTAAAGCCATTTCCATAGGAACCCGCATGTGCCGCTTCTATTGCCGCATTTAAGGCGAGTAGCTGGGTTTGCGAAGAAATACTATTAATGGTTGCCGCAATAGAGCTGATGGACTCTACCTGCTCTGTTAATCCTTTTAGCAAGCTCATATTTTGATCGGTTTCGTTTGCTATATGATTAAAGGAGGCATTGACACTTTGACTATGCTGAATGCCAACTTCTGCTCGTTCCATTAATTTCGCAGACATCTCCTTTAAGTCTTCTACAACCTGTTTCATCGAGAGTTCTCTCTCCGTAATATCTGTCGCCACTTTCACAACACCCACTACAGTTCCTTCTTCATCTCGAACAGGTGAATATGTCGCTTCAAGCCATAAGCTGCTGCCGTCTTTTGTGACCCGCTGCACTTTTTCCTGAAAGACTTGACCTTCTCTCAAACTCTTCCAAAACATATGATAGCTTGTGTGTTCTGTAATATGTGGAGGACAAAACTGTCTATGTTTAAGACCGATCATCTCTTCTTTAGAATATCCCATGGCTTTTGCAAAAATATCGTTCACCCATAGAACTTCACCTGCCACATTAAATTCAATCATTGCCAGCGAGTGCTCTAAAGCACGAAGAACAGCTGATTGCTCCAATACTTGTGACGATAAAGTGTTTGTTGTTTGCTTCATCGATTTCATTCCCCCAATTTGTCTCAAACCAATAGTACATACTTACCCTTACTTTTGTACTATCTAAACGTCTCTTTTTAGGAATTGGATCACTATTGGAGAAAGTTTTCCAAAAAGAAAAAAGCCAGTGATCTAAAAAGAATCACTGGCTGCTTCATTATTTTTTCGCTTCTGCTACTGCATGTTTCACAAAGGCTTCAAGATCCATTGTTTCTGAATCTTGTTCCCCATATTTTCTAACATTGACAGCGCCATTTTCTGCTTCTTGATCTCCGACAACAAGCATGTACGGAATCTTTTGCATTTGCGCTTCTCTAATTTTGTATCCGATCTTTTCATCACGGCTGTCAAGCTCTACACGAAGACCTTCAAGCTGTAAACGTTCTTGCACTTTTTTCGCATAGTCTAAATGAACAGACGGTGAAACCGGGATGACTTGGAATTGTACAGGTGCCAGCCATGTTGGCAGCGCTCCTTTATATTCTTCAATTAAGAAGGCAACGAAGCGTTCCATTGTAGAAACAACGCCTCTATGAATGACGACTGGACGATGGTGCTTTCCATCTTCTCCGATATATGTGAGATCGAAGCGTTCTGGAAGTAAGAAATCAAGCTGTACAGTGGATAATGTCTCTTCTTTTCCAAGAGCTGTCTTCACTTGTACATCAAGCTTCGGACCATAAAATGCTGCTTCGCCTTCTGCTTCATAATAATCGTGGCCAAGCTCGTCCATTGCATCCTTCAGCATCGATTGTGCTTTATTCCACATCGCATCGTCATCGAAATACTTCTCAGTATCTTCTGGATCACGGTAAGATAAGCGGAATGTGTAGTCATTCAAGCCAAAGTCTTGATACACTTCTTCAATTAAGCGAACTGTACGGATGAACTCGTCTTTGATTTGATCTGGACGAACAAAGATGTGTGCATCGTTTAATGTCATACCGCGGACACGCTGAAGGCCGGATAAGGCACCTGACATTTCATAGCGGTGCATTGTACCAAGCTCTGCAATACGAATTGGCAATTCGCGATAGCTGTGCGGCTCGTTTTTGTAAATCATCATATGGTGCGGACAGTTCATCGGACGAAGAACAAGATCTTCGTTGTCCATTTCCATCACGGGGAACATGTCTTCTTGATAATGCGCCCAGTGTCCTGATGTTTTATACAACTCAACATTCGCAAGAACTGGTGTGTACACATGCTCATAGCCAAGACGCACTTCTTTATCGACAATGTAACGCTCGATGACGCGGCGGATCGTTGCGCCTTTTGGCAGCCAAAGCGGAAGTCCTTGACCAACTTTTTGGGAATTTGCAAACAGCTTCAGCTCTTTTCCAAGCTTACGGTGATCGCGTTCTTTCGCTTCTTCAAGCAGACGTAAATGCTCATTTAAATCTTCTTTGCTGAAGAAAGCTGTTCCGTAAATACGCTGAAGCATTTGGTTGTTACTGTCACCTCTCCAGTATGCACCTGCAAGGCTTAACAGTTTAAACTCTTTGATTTTCCCTGTAGACGGCAAGTGAATCCCGCGGCAGAGGTCAAAGAATTCACCCTGCTCATAAATCGTCACAGCTTCACCTTCTGGAATCGCCTCTAACAGCTCAAGCTTCAACTCATCACCAATCGCTTCAAAGCGCTTTTTCGCTTCTTCTCTTGATACTTCAATTCGCTCAATTGGCAGATTGCTGTTAATGATTTTCTTCATTTCTTTTTCAATCTTTGGCAAGTCTTCAGGTGTGATGGCTACATCGATGTCCACATCATAGTAGAAGCCATTTTCGATGACAGGACCTACGCCAAACTGAACGTGATGTTCTTTTCCATACAGGCGTTTGATCGCCTGCGCTAGCAAATGGGCTGTGCTGTGGCGCATAATGTCGAGTGCTTCTTCACTTTTGTCTGTGATGATCTCGATTGTTCCACTTTCTAATAGCGGCGTACGCAGATCTATTTCTTTACCGTTCAATTTACCGGCAAGTGCTTTTTTCTTTAGGCCCGGGCTAATTGATGCCGCGATGTCTTCTGTTGTAGCTGTTTTGTCAAACTCCTTGACTGCTCCATCTGGAAATGTAAGTTGAATTTGTTCTGACATCTCTGGTCACTCCTTTTTTTGGCAATATAAAAACCCCGCCCCCTGGAAAGGGACGAGGTTGAATAAACGGAATCGTGGTTCCACCCTTTTTCCCGTACTTGCAGCTTGCTTTTCATAAGCAAATACGGCTTGCGGTTCGATAACGGGAATTCCCGTCAGCCATTACTAAAAAGTTCACAGCTGATGTTCAAAGGTGGTAAAGCAAATGGTCCTCTGCTAGGAAGCTTTCAGCCGCGGCTTCCCTCTCTTTAAGCGGGTGTTCATTTGTTCATGTCCTTATCAATACGGTCTCTGTATGAAGTTACACCGTATTATAAAACGTTTTTTCGTGAAAATCAAGAAAGCTTTTCACTTTTCTTGTCGAAATGGTCATGTACAAATTGAACATTGTGCTCTTGGAATGAATGAGATGGGAACACCTCGACCCTTTCTTGAAAAATATTTTGAATCGTTTGCACCATCGAGTGACCTGTATCATTTGTAAATAGGTCAATTTTTTGCGGTGCAATGGAGACAAGCGGTGCAATCAGCTGCGAATCAATATACATTGGATGCTCTCTTACAAACTGTCTGTCTATGTATTGTTTTTGATCACGCTCAGAAGCGTAGCGAAATTCCCAAATCACCAGGCGGTCCTGATGCACAACATGTACTTTTTCGAGCCTAGGCTCTCTTGCCATCACATAGTCTCGAAGCGATTGAATGAAGTTTTGATACTCTTGCTCCATTTTGTATTCTTCAATGGACACTTCAACATAGTTCTTCAGCCTTCGATCATACTCTGACAGCCTAAATGTCATAAATGAACCAATTGAAAAAACACCTTGCTGTAAAGAAATTGCCTCAAGCTCCTTTTTTAAAAGGGCTTCTCTTGACGGCTCTTGCTGAATGCCGGGAATATCATCTAAGTCCCCGTTCATGATACTGTGAGCGATGGAAAGAATTTGGTGCTGCTCTTCGGGATCTTTAAATAAATAGGTGTTTTCAAGGATGCTGCGCATGCGCTCATTTTCTTTGCATTCCAAAAAAAAGTGAACCAATAATGGCCGCACAATGTGCTCAAGTGCTTCTTCTGATTCCTTCGCCTCTATGAGAAGCCGGTCTTTCCCTTGTTGAATTGACATGTGATGCCGACTGTCCAAGTGTTCAGCAAGATGTAAAAAAGCGGCGGTATCATATTCATCTTCAAAGATTATTTCAAGCATGTTTGTCCCCCCTAACGACATCTGTTACATATATATGGGGGAAACATAAAAAATAGACGCCTAAAATAAATCAGGCATCTTTCTTTTTAAAATGAGTGGAACGGAGATAAAGATCAAATAAATCAAACAAACAACCACTAAGGCGGCATAATTGCCGCTGACAAAGCTTGAGCCGAGAACATTTAACGCAATTGTACCCGGTATTAAGCCTAAAAAGGTGGCTGCCACAAATGCACGATAATTTGCACGTGAAGCAGCTGCCGCATAGCTGACGAAATCAAAATGAATCGGTGCAATACGCAATAACAAAATATAAAGAAATCCATGCTCCTGAATGCGGGACGTCACCGCTTTCAGCTTTCGGCTGTTTGATTCCGTTTCCTTCTTTTTTGCACGAAAGGTTGAAGCAATCATGAAGGAGCCTGTTGCCCCGGCTGTAGCCCCAATGAGGGCATAAATCGTCCCAAGGACACTGCCGAATGCCAAACCTGCCGCCAAAGAAAAGACTGTAATCGGGACGAGAACAAACGGGCGGAAAAGAGATAAGAAAAGAAAAACAAAGGGAGCCAGTATCCCAAATTGAAGCACCCAATTCTTCACATCTTTCGGCGCGAGCTGAAGATGCTGTTTATTCAGCCACCACAACGCAGCAGCAAGAATGCCAATCACAAGAAAAAGCAGCCATTTTCTTTTGTTCATTTCATTTGCTCCTCCTTCAGGTGACATACGTTTTTATAAATGACGGCGATTTTCTCCTTCGAGCAAGACCGGCTCTGCTAAATAGAGAATCCGTTCCATTAAACGAGCGGCTTTGACCTCTTCTTTTTCCCCGCGCTGTGAGTACGTAAAGTGATGCTTCAGCTCATTTGGTGAGAAATTAGAAGAGAAAAACGTCGGCAGCTGCTCTGCCATACGGTATTGTAAGATCGTACCGAGCAGCTCATCCCGCACCCAGCTTGTCATCGATTCTGCTCCAATATCATCAAGCATTAAAATCGGGGTGGATTTAACCATATTCAGCTTTTCTTCTAGCGTATGATCAGCTAACGAATTTTTTAACTCTCTCACAAATTCAGGCACGTAAACAAGGAGAGATGGGTATTCTTTCTCCGCTAGCTGCTGCGCAATGGCTGCCAGAATATACGTTTTTCCTACTCCAAATTTTCCGTGTAAATACAAGCCTTTTCCTTTTCCAGTCTCATCATAGCTTTGGAGGAATTGACCTACTTTTTGGATGACCTCTTGTCTTCCCACAACGTTCAGATCAGCGAACGTCGCTTGAAGGACATTTTGCGGAATATACATGCTTTTCATCAGCTCTTGCTGTTTTTTCTGTCTATCGAGCCGCAGCTTGACTGGACAAGGGGAATATTCAATATCAATACTCTGACCTTTGATCACAAGCTTCGGGTGATACCCATCTAAAATGGCATTGACGTTTTCGTCATCTAAGCAGTAAGAGCAGCCCTTCGACTGCTGCACATATTCAAAGAGCCTGTTCAAGCTGCGATTGATCATGTCTTCATGTATCTCTTCTTGATGCTTCTGTAAAAAGGCCTTCACATCTTCATCAGATAACACACTTTCTTTAATCTGATTGTATCTCACACGAAAATCTACTCGTCCTTTTAGCTGTTCAAATGAACGACCGATCGGTTTCATCCCATCTCACCTCACCTTAATGTGCATTGTACTTTTTCATATTTTTAAACTGATCTAACAGTTTTTCTTTTTCTCGTTCGAGGTCTTCTGTAGACAGATTGTCCGTTTGCTCTTTTGCCGGCTGTTCTTTCGTTTCGGTTTCTTTCATCCAGTCAGGCAGTTTCTCTTCCCTGACGACTTTTCCTGAACCGTATGTGCTGCGCTGCTTTTTCTGCTGCGCCCACTCTGTCATTTGTCTGTTCTCTTCTTTGGCAATTTTCATGGCCGCGGCAACGGTTTTGATTTTCTTTCTTACCCAATGAGCGGCGATTTTTTGCATGTATGTTTTCGACAGCTTCATATCTGTTTTGAGTAAGGTATAGTAGATGAGAACATTCATGACACCTGGCTCTAGCTGCTGCTCGAGCATGATATCTTCGACAATTCTTAAGTCGGCATACGTCGGCTCAATGCCATCTGCCATGTCTTTTAGCAGCTCTCTAGGCGAAATATGATCCAGCTTTTCAATCAATTTTGCATCTGGAGTATCCGCTGCCGGCGTCTTTGAAGCATCTTGCCGCAAGTGTCTTGGCTGTTTTTGATCAATCAGCTTTGGCTGTTCGCCTCTGTATTCAATTTGGTACCAGTCTCTTGCTGCTTTTCTCAGCTCTTCTGTTGAGATCATTTGATCCGAACCGCATGCACCTGCTACAATATTTTGCATTTGAAGCGGGGTGATGCCGTATACAACAGCTAACTTCTTAATTGTTTCTTTTACCTGCTTTGTCAAAGCCTTTCTTGGAATCATCATGTCAGACATACCCGCTAACAATAGATCGAAATCGAAGGATTCGTCTGAGAGCGGTGCCGGCTGACTCGATCCAACAGTCACATATTCATAGCCTTGATCAAGCGATGTCGCCTGATGAATCTCTTCTGTCATCTTGCGTTCGCCTGGCTGCAATACGTGAAAGACTTCTTCAAACGACCGTGAAATGTTCTTTGCTTCTGCAGGAACACCTGGATAAGAGAAATAATCACGAAGCTGCATATATTTTGCTTTCTCTACACGATGGTACAGCAGGACATTCAGCATACCATCTTGGAAAAATTCATCCGGTCTTAGCGGCGGTACAAGCTCATATGTAAACAGTCTGCCTTCTTCCGTTTCCTGTTCATATGTGCGGAGTAAGCCGATTGCTTCAAGCTTTAAACGTTCCTCAAAAATATCATTTAAATTCGTCTGCAGCATGACCATGAGCTGCCGGTGAGGTGCAGGTTTTCCCCACATACGATTTTGTTCCAGCTCTCCCCACAGCGTCATGTATAAGCTGAAAGCGGACATGCCAATAAGCGGCTGATATAAAAGAGTGATGAGCTGTCTATCGATGTCACCGAGCAATGAAGCGCTTTTGACGACATACGGATCGACGGCTAGCACTTCCTTCCAATGCTCTGTCATATGCTGATCCTCCCCATGAATTGCGATTGTTTCCATTGTACACTCTTTTTGCGTTTTACGCTTTACGCAGGAAAAAGAGCATGAAGAATCTCCAGCTCTTTTTAGCGTTCTTTCTTTAATAGATCTTTTAATTCATCAATAAAGACATTGATGTCTTTAAACTGCCGGTAAACCGAGGCAAACCTAACGTAAGACACTTCATCAATTTTCGCCAGCTCGTCCATCACCATTTCACCTACAAGCTCGCTTTTCACTTCTGACATGCCTTGATTGCGCAGTTCTTTTTCGATATTAAAGCAGACATCCTCCAGCTGCTTTAAAGCGACAGGACGCTTTTCACACGCTTTGATAAGTCCTCTCAGCATTTTTTCGCGGCTGAATTCTTCTCGAATTCCTTCTTTTTTCACCACAATCAGCGGTAATTCTTCTAATTTTTCAAACGTCGTAAAGCGATATTGGCAGCTTTCGCACTCTCTTCTACGACGGATGGATTTCCCTTCATCTACTGGTCTTGAATCAAGCACCCTTGTGCCAAGGTGCTGACATGTGGGACATTTCATATCATCAGCTCCGATCTATTCTTGGAAGTTGTTTGTCTAGTTCATCATAAAGGGACAGAACGGTCTTCTGACTATAGCCGAAATCTGTTGGCAGGGCCGTTTCTGTTGTCACATTAAAATCGACAGCTGTTTCAAAAGGACGAATTGAAATGACAGTCGCCACGAGAAAGGCTTTTTTCGGCAATCGTATGTTTGCGCTGATTTCACCTCGTTCTGCTGAAACAGATGTCACTTGATAGGAATCGTTTCGGGAAAGAATGGCTTCCACCGCTTGAAAAACTTGTGCATTCGTCGATTTGTAGTAATGGCTTTTCAGTTCTGACACTGGATGCTCGTCAGATGTTTCTGTATGGTTTGACATGAACCGTTTAAAATTTTGTCTTAAAATCATACACGTATCCCCTTTGCCATAATGCCTCTTTCTTTATTTTATAAAAAAAACCTTTGTTTTCCTAGAACAAAAGTATAGACAAGCTGGGGAATGTTGGATTTTTTCTCAAATAAATATAAAAAGGAGCATAACACAAAGGCATTTAATGCTTTTGGCCAGCTCCCATTGCAATCTTTTTTATGTTTACAGTGCTTTGGCTTGTGCCTGTTTTACTTGTACAGGTCCCATGCCTCGAGGAATTTCGATGTTTTCTCTTGTTTCAGCACCTAATTCATCTCCGATATGATCTGCTGCAATATTCGGATCTAGGTCGCCGCAAGTATAAACATCTATGCTCGCATAACCATGTTCAGGAAAGCTGTGAATTGTCAGATGAGATTCAGAAATAATGACAACTCCACTTACTCCTTGAGGTGCAAATTTGTGAAAAGCAACCTCTCTTACCTCAGCTCCTGATTTCAAAGCTGCATTTACAAACGTTTTTTCAATAAAATCCATGTCGTTCAGTTTATCACAGTCGCATCCCCATAGCTCGGAGATAACGTGACGTCCGATTGTTTCCATCATGGACCCCCCTTTAAACAAGAATGAAAGAGTGAAGTTCTAAGCAGCCGGACCGGACATATACCACGGGGGAAAGTTAGTCCTAAGAGGTCCTAACCCTTTAAGTATACCCGAATGAGTCTGCGAACAAGAAGTTCACGAAAAATAGTATACTTTGTTTAGACCCATTTTGCAAGCTGTGTTTTTAGTGGGATTTTCTCTCATTTCTTGAAAAGGGACGATCGTCTTCTTCATTTCAAACAGCAGAAAGCTCTTTCATCTGTGCGCCGACAAATTTCACAAGGTCAACCACTCGGCATGAATAACCCCATTCATTGTCATACCATGCAAGAACTTTTACTTTTCTCCCTTCCATTACCATCGTTGTCAATCCATCAACGACTGCTGAGTAAGGGTTCGTGTTAAAGTCCGTAGAGACAAGCGGCTCATCTGTGTAATCTAAAATACCAGCAAGAGATGTTTTAGATGCATTTGAGAAGGCTGCATTGACTTCTTCTGCTGTGACATCTTTTTTTAAGTCTACAACAAGGTCAACCATCGACACATTGGAAACTGGCACGCGGAGTGCAAGCCCATGCAATTTCCCTTTCATGTGCGGAAGCACTAAAGAAAGCGCTTTAGCGGCACCTGTCGTAGTTGGAATAATGGACTGAGCACATGCTCTTGCCCGGCGCAGATCCTTATGCGGGTTATCGATATTTTTTTGATCATTTGTATAAGCATGAACCGTTGTCATTAACCCGTTGTCGATGCCAAATTCATCATCTAACAGTTTCACAACTGGTGCTAAACAGTTTGTTGTACAAGATGCGTTTGAAATAATGACGTGCTTTTCAGGATCAAGATCATCCTCATTGACACCCATCACAATCGTAATGTCTTCATTTTTACCTGGAGCTGTTAGAACGACTTTTTTCGCTCCAGCATCTATATGGCCCATCGCTTGATCTTTTGAATTAAATTTACCTGTTGCTTCAATGACGATATCAATCCCAAGCTCTCCCCATGGAAGCTGCTTTGGGTCTCTATTATTAAGCAAAAGCACTCTTTTGCCATTTACAATCAAGGCGTCATCTTCTGCTGTCACATCACATTCGTAACGTCCATGATTTGTGTCATATTTAATTAAATGTGCTAGCGTTTCGGCAGGATAGCTTGCGTTCACCGCTACAATTTGAATTTGATCATCAAGCATTGCTTTTCTGAAGACCATGCGTCCAATTCTGCCAAACCCATTGATCGCTGCTTTTACCTTCATGAACAGGTCACTCCTCTATTATGTGTTATACTCAATAAATTTATTTATGAAATTAGTATATCACATTAGAATGTAATTGCCAGTATATAAACGTATATTTTCTAAAAAGGGCTGTTCTTTTCAAAGGAAATAAGAATAAAGCATAAAAAGAGAAGAGTACGTGTATGTACTCTTACTTATCTGTATGTTCCCATTCATTTAATATGTTCTGCAATTGCTTTCTGATAAACGCGAGATCTTGTGTGTTCTCTATCACGCGGTCTGCTTTTTTACATTTCTCCTCAAGAGACTGCTGAGAGTGAATACGATTCAGCGCTTCTTCCTCACTGAGGTCATTTCGATTCATGAGCCGCGACAGCTGCAATTCAGGCGTTGTATACACCACAATGATGCGGTCGACAAGGCTTTCCAGCTGACTTTCAAATAAAAGCGGGATATCGAGGACAACGAAGGTTTCTTGCTGACTAACCCCTTCATCTCGCTGTTTGAGCATTTCCTTTCTCACTTCAGGATGAACAATCGCATTCAGCTGCTTTCTTTTCTCTTCATCAGAAAAAATGATGGCTCCAAGCTGCTGCCGGTTCAGCTCCCCATTTGGCAGGAGAACATCCTCGCCAAAGGTTTGAACGATTTGTTGAAGAGCTGGTGTACCTTTGGCAACCGCTTCTTTTGCAATGACATCTGCGTCCACGACCCGGATGCCCTGCTCTTTTATCATTTGCGAGACGGTGCTTTTTCCACTAGCAATCCCGCCTGTTAATCCAATGACAAGCGTCAATTGATTTCCTCCTTTACAGCTTCCACACCCCAATTAAAATGAGCAGAAGCCCTGGTAAGCATGCAAGCTTATCGATCCAGCGCCATTTTGCCAAGTAATGACCAGAACGAAGCCCGATACATACAAAGAGTGAGCTCATCACGGCCACAGTGATACTCATGACAATTGGTGAAAAGCCTAGAATCGCAGCGCCAATCCCTGCGCCAAATGCATCAATGGATAAAGCAATCCCAAGAAGCACCGCTTCTATTCCATTAATCGTCCCAGAACGGTCAATATCTGCACTTGTCGGTTTGCGCAAAATTTGAATGACAAGACCAAGTGATTGCACTTCCACATTAAGCAATGTCTTTTCATGAAGTAGCAAGTCACGCTCTTTCGCTGGTTTGTAAAATTGATAAAGGACCCAAAGTCCAATGGCGATCAAAATGCCTCCACCAAGTTTATCTGTCACTGAGACAGGGAGGAATGTCGTCAGCAGGCTGCCAATCAGCATAGAAATGAGCAGCACAATCCCTGAACAGCATGCAATAATGACAATCGCTTTAAATGGAATCTTCATTTTACGAAGTCCATACGTAAAGCCTACAGAAAAGCTGTCAATGCTGACTGCAATAGCTAAAAACAGGAGCGAAATCGAAATCATACCTGAACTCTTCCTTTCTGTTCATGCAACGATGATCAAGAGTCTCTAGGCGTCCTTAGACTCTTCTTCACTATATGAAGAGCAGGTGGGCTGTGTGTCAGTCTACACCTTGCTGAAAAATGAATGTTTTTTATCGTATGCACAGCAAAAAGGAAGCATGCTGATGGCTGATTTTTATTGAGGACGTTTTTGGCAGGTTACACAAAAATGTGTGCCGCGCCCTCCGACTACTGTTTTCTCAATGATGCTTCCGCATGTTTGACAAGGCTCTCCCCGCCGGTCATACACAAGAAGCTGCAGCTGAAATGTTCCAATATCACCTTGTGAATTGATATATGAGCGAATCGTGCTTCCTCCTGCATCTACCGCTACTTGAAGTGTATCGATAATATGCCTGTGAAGCACTTTACACGATTCAAGGCTGAGCTGATTCGCTTTTGTTTCTGGATGAATGCCTGCTTTAAACAAAACCTCATCTACATAAATATTACCTAGTCCCACGACAATCTTTTGATCAAGCAGCGCTGTTTTGACCACACGAGATGTTTTTTTCAATTGCTCCCATAAATATTCCGGAGTGAATTGATCATCAAAAGGCTCATACCCCAGCTGTGAGAGCGGGAGTTCCTTTTCCTCTTCCCCCGGCTGAAATAAATGCATTGTGCCAAATTTACGCACATCATGATACCGAAGCTCAGTACCATCTGTAAAAGTAAAGACGACGTGTACATGTTTATCGTATGGCTCATGCGCTTCATGTACACGGTATTTCCCTTCCATCCTTAAATGGGAGACCATTACGTAGTGGTCTAAATGAAAGAGCAGGAACTTTCCTCTTCTTTCAATGGTTTGTATCGTTTCTCCTACCATCCTTCTTGCGAACTCTTCCGGCTCCCCAGGACGTTTGATGATATTTGGCCATTTGATATCGACCGTTTCAATCGTTTTTCCTTCGACTAACCGCTTGAGTGTGCGCCGGACGGTTTCAACTTCTGGTAATTCCGGCATGCTCCTCGCTCCTTTTTCTCTCTCTATTATTTTGCGTCGTACCAAGATGGGCCTGAAGCAAAATCAACTTTTAGCGGCACATCTAGCTGAAGTGCATTTTCCATGACTTCAGGGACAATTTTTTCGAGTATGGCAATTTCTTCTTTCGGCGCTTCGAAGATCAATTCATCGTGCACCTGTAATAAAAGATTTGCCTGCAAGTTTTCTTCTTTTAACTTACGCGCCATATCAATCATGGCTTTTTTAATAATATCAGCTGCACTTCCTTGGATCGGTGTGTTCATGGCTGTTCTTTCCGCAAAGCTTTTGATATTAAAATTACGGCTGGTGATATCCGGGATATACCGTCTGCGTTTGAGAAGTGTCGTGACATATCCTTTTTGTTTCGCTTCCTGCACAATCTCTTCCATATAGGTTTTCACGCCTTTAAAGCTTGTTAAATAGCGTTCGATAAAGGCAGCCGCTTCTTTTCTTGTGATCCCAAGATTTTGAGATAATCCATAGTCACTGATTCCATATACAATTCCGAAGTTGACAGCCTTGGCTTGTCTTCTCATAGAGGAAGTCACTTCTTCTTCTGAGACATGGAACACGTCCATCGCTGTTTTCGTGTGAATATCCATATCTTGCGTAAACGCTTCGATCAAATTCTCATCCTGAGAAATATGAGCGAGTACACGCAGCTCAATTTGTGAATAGTCAGCAGCAAACATAAGCCAGCCTTCTTTTGATGGAACGAATGCTTGACGAATCTTCCGTCCTTCCTCTAAACGAATTGGGATGTTTTGCAAGTTGGGATCTGTTGAGCTTAGTCTTCCTGTTTGCGTGAGCGCTTGATTAAATCGTGTATGCACTTTATGTGTATCCTTGCGCGTTACCTTCATTAAGCCTTCCACATAGGTCGATTGGAGCTTTCCAATTTGGCGGTAATGCAGAATAGACCGAATGATTTCGTGCTTATCTTCAAGCTTTTCAAGAACATCCGCAGATGTCGAGTAGCCTGTTTTTGTCTTTTTAATAATCGGCAGACCTAATTTTTCAAAAAGAATCACGCCAAGCTGTTTAGGAGAATTGATGTTAAACGTTTCACCTGCTAAGCGGTGAATGGTTTCCTCATATTCTTTCAGCTTTTTCGCTAACTCTTCACCCATCTTCTCTAGGCGCTCAATATCTACCTTTACGCCAAGTGATTCCATTTCACCTAAGATGAGGGCAAGCGGCAGCTCTAAGTCTTCATACAGTTCATGTTGATCATTTTTTTCTAGTGCTTCAAGTGTTAAATCATGCAGAGCAGAGATCGCCGCTGCTTTTCGTCCAAGATGTTCCTTCAGTTCATCTTCAGGTGGGATCGCCTGCTTTGCTCCTTTTCCGTACACTTTTTCATCAGAAAATGCGATGTTAAGACCGTATTCCTTCGCTACACTTGCGACGTCCTCATAGGATTTCTGAGGATTGACGACATAGGAAGCGAGCAGGACATCGTTATCGACACCTTTTAGATCGACATCGTGCCATCTGAGGGCGACAACTGCTCTTTTTGAATCGAAGACCCATTTCTTCTTCGTTTCATCCTGTACCCATTGTTTAAATGCATCTGATTGAAGTGCATCTTCTTTCGTGATAAAAAACGCACCGTTTTCATTATGGATCGCAAAACCGATCAAATCCGCTTCATGATAATTATCTCCAAGCTGTTCTACCACAAGGGCGGCGTGATCTGTCAGCATTTCATCCGTTACATCAGTCATTTTTTTCACTTCTAATGCTTCAACTTCGACCTGTTCACCTGTTTCTGGTGCTTCTCCTAGACGCTCTAGCAGCGTTTGAAAGCCTAGTTCTTTATAAAGAGAGATCACTTGATCCATATGAGGACCTTCATATGCGAGATCCTTGCTTGATACATCAATTGGCGCTTCTACAAGAATCGTTGCGAGTTGTTTACTCATCACCGCTTGCTCTTTATATTCTTCAAGCTTTTCTTTGAGTTTTTTACCACTGACTTCGTCAATATGTTCAAGCAGGTTTTCTACCGTTTCAAACTGCTTTAACAATTTTATCGCTGTTTTTTCCCCTACACCGGGCACCCCTGGGATATTATCTGAGGAATCTCCCATCAAGCCTTTCATGTCGATGATTTGATCTGGGCGCAGACCATATTTTTCTTCAATATGAGCCGGTGTGTAATATTCTACTTCTGTAATGCCTTTTTTCGTAATTGCTACCGTCGTATGGTCTGTTGAGAGCTGCGTTAAGTCCTTATCTCCTGAGAAAATTTTCACTTCAAAGCCGTCTTTTTCTGCCTCCACAGCCAATGTCCCGATAATATCGTCAGCCTCGTATTGAGGAAGCTCGTACCTTTTCACCTGATAGGCATCTAATAGTTCACGGATAAACGGCATTTGTTCTGATAGCTCTGGCGGCGTTTTTTGTCTTCCGCCTTTATATTCTTTAAATGTCTCGTGGCGGAACGTTGTTTTCCCCGCATCAAATGCGACGAGCATATGGGTTGGCTTCTCGTCCTCGAGCATCTTCATTAAGATCATTGCAAAGCCATAAATGGCATTTGTATGGACGCCTTTATCATTTGATAATAGCGGCAAAGCAAAAAAAGCTCGATAAGCGAGACTGTTTCCATCCACTAGTACTAATTTCTTTTTGTCTGTCATGTTTTAATCCTCCATCGGCTGAGCCATTTCAGCCGTCTCTTTCACACATTGTATCATCATTTTATCAAAGTTTATTTTGAAAAGAAAATAGTCGAACCTGCATAAAAAAAGGGACGAAAACAACAAGTGTTTTCGTCCTTACAAAATTGGCTCCTTGGATGAAGGGGTTCCTATTCATCCTACCAATGATTGTTTAACTAAACATGAATCCATTGTAAAGATCATGTAAATTTTAACGTGACATTCCTTTTTTCCCTATTTTGATTTCAGGCTCACTGTAAAAGTCGTTCCTTTGCCTTGTTTGCTATGGACTGAAATCGTCCCTTCATGCGCCTCCACAAGGTGTTTGACAATCGCAAGACCAAGTCCTGTTCCGCCTGAATTTCTACTTCTATCTTTATCAATTCGATAAAATCTCTCAAATATTCTTGGAATCTCTCTTTTCTTCATGCCGATTCCTGTATCTGCTACATCAAATTCATAGGCGCCTTTCCGCGGTCTTGCCGAAATGGTGACACTCCCTCCCTCTGGTGTATAGGTAAGAGCATTGTTGACGAGATTGAGGAAGATTTGCTTTAATCTCAGCGGATCTGCCATCACATAGACAGGCTCTTTCGGGATACGCACTTGTAATTGAATACCTTTTTCCGCAGCCTTTTGTTTTAAAAGGACTTCAATCTCTTGAATGATTTCTGACGCATTGGCGTCTTGAATATTTAATTTGAAATGCTGCTGCTCGATTTTGGAAAGATCGAGTAAATCTTGAATGAGAGTTTCGAGTCGGACACTCTCTTTTAAAATGATGGAAAGGAATTGTGTCAGCGCTTCTTTGTCATCAATCGCTCCATCAAGAAGGGTTTCGGAGAATCCTTTAATCGACGTAATCGGCGTCTTTAATTCGTGAGACACATTGGCGACAAAATCTTTTCGCATCTGCTCGAGCTGCTTTGTTTCTGTCACGTCATGAAACACAAGGACAATTCCTTTCCATTCATCGTCTGTACTTAAAATCGGGACACCATCCACTTGGAAGTAGCGCCGTTCAATGTCAACGGCTAGACGTAAAAACTTTCGCACCTTCGTTTCTGTCATAAAAATTTCATCAATCAGCTCAATAATTTCGTCATGTGTAAATGCTTCATGATACAGCTTGTGCATGTAAATGTGCTTTTGCACCTTAAACTGCTTGCGGAAGGTTCGATTGACTAGGTTGATATACCCCATCTTATCAATCAAAATAATTCCTGCACCGATGTTTTCAATGACTGTTTGCAGACGGTCCCGCTGCATTTCCCCAGTGCTTGTCATTTCTTGAAGGCTTTCTGCCAGACGCTTCATTGATGTATTAAGCTCACTAGTTTCAATGATGAGCTCTTCATAATGATTGGTATCATAGTTCCCACGTTCCAGCTGTTTGGCTACCTTTGTGGCATAATCTATCGGTTTTACATATTTCATCGACATGCGGTATCCAAAGAAAACGATGATAATAATCGCCGAGCCAAGACAAACGGCTAATGCGAGCCAAAGCTGGCCATCAATTTCGTTTAAAGGCTGGAATGACGCATGGAGAAATAAATAGCCTGCCGGTTCGTTTTGTTTCAGAATAGGGACTGCGTAATGAAACAGCGCATCCTTCTCATCCTCAATGACGACGCCTTTTGTTTGAAGCCGTTCATTGTTCAGTGTGTTTTGAATGATGCCCCTTTGCTCCGCTTGACCCGTTGTATGTATGATATTCCCCTTCAGATTCACAATTGACGCATTCATGTCGAGATGCTGCTTTGCCTGATTGAGGATCTCCTTGTTTTGCTTCGCCTGCAGATCATCACCATCCATGGAAGAAAGAAGAAAGCTCGATTCATTTTCCATTCGTTCCGTTAATTTTGTTTCATAAAAAACATGGAACATGTGATCCAGAAAAAGGCCAAGTGCGACAAACACAATAAAAAGGAGAAAAATAAGTCCCGAAAACAGGCGGGTTCTTATTTTACTCATTTGGCTTTGGCTCCTCCAATTTGTAGCCTAAGCCGCGAATGGTTTTAATGTATGTTGGTTTTTTCGTATTCTTTTCAATTTTGTCCCGCAAGTGGCTGATGTGTACATCCACAATACGAGTGTCTCCTGCAAAGTCATAATTCCAAACGGCACTTAGCAGCAGATCACGTGTGAGGACACGTCCTTTATGCTTGGCCAAATAAAGCAGCAGTTCAAATTCCTTCGGCGTAAGCTCTAGACGTTCTTCTTGGAAGTAGACTTCGTAGTGTTCTGGTAAAATGCGCAGTTCACCAATTTTGATTTGGTCTGCAATGACCTCTTCCTTGTCCTCTTGCGTGGGGGCAGGCTGAGATTGCTGCGCTCTTCTTAAGATGGCTTTTACCCGAGCACCCACTTCTCTAGGACTGAATGGCTTTGTCATGTAATCATCGGCTCCAAGTTCAAGGCCGAGCACCTTATCAAATTCATCGTCCTTTGCTGTCAGCATTAAAATAGGGAACATCATTTTTTGAATTCTCAGTTGTTTGCACACTTCAATGCCGTCCATTTTCGGAAGCATTAAATCTAATACAATGAGATCAGGCTGTTCACTTGCTGCTTTTTCAAGCGCTTCTTCCCCATCTCTTGCTGTGACGACATCATAGCCCGCCCTTTCAAGGTTATAGCTTAGAAGTGTTACAATCGATTCTTCATCATCCACAACTAATATTTTTTTATTCATGTTGTGCCTCCAATTAGTGATTTCCCCTGCATCCGTTTTTTTGTATCTTATGTGAAAAGCGAGAAGTCACGCTTTCTCTTTCATTTTAACGAAAGCTTAACAAGAGGACAATTTAAAATTTCGACAAGATTTGTTTTGTAAACAAAAAGAAGGCCCCTCATAAGAGAAGCCTTCCTTTTTCATATTAAGACAATACTTTCATGACGTTCTTAACAGATTCAACAGAACGGTCAAGCTGACTTCTTTCTTCTTCTGTCAGCTCAAGCTCAATGATCTGCTCAAGGCCGTTTCCACCTACGATTGTTGGTACACCAAGGTAAATGCCTTCGTAGCCATATTCACCTTCAAGGTAAGCAATCGTTGGGATTACGCGGCGCTGATCTTTTAGAATCGCCTCAACCATTTCTACAAGTGAAGCAGCAGGTGCATAATAGGCACTACCGTTACCTAATAGGTTCACGATTTCGCCGCCGCCTTTTCTTGTTCTTTCAACAATCGCATCAATTCGATCTTTTGGAATCAATGTTTCAAGCGGGATACCGCCTGCATAAGAGTAACGAACAAGCGGAACCATGTCATCACCATGTCCACCAAGGACAAAGCCCGTCACATCTTTGACAGATAGGTTTAATTCTTGAGCAACAAACGTACGGAAACGTGCTGTATCAAGAATACCCGATTGTCCAATGACTTTTTCTTTTGGTAATCCTGATTCTTTATAAACTGCATATGTCATTGCATCAACAGGGTTTGTTAACACAACAATAATGGCTTCTGGAGAATATTTAACGATTTCGCGTGTCACGCTGCGCATGATTTTTTCATTTGTTGACACGAGATCGTCACGGCTCATTCCCGGCTTTCTTGCAATTCCTGCCGTAATGACCACGACATCAGAACCGGCTGTATCTTCGTAGTTAGAAGTGCCTGTAATGTTCGCATCGAAGCCTTGAACAGGGCTTGCTTCCAGCATATCAAGAGCTTTCCCTTTTGTTGGGTTCTCAAGCTGCGGGATATCAACTAAGACGACATCCGCTAATTCTTTTTGAGCTGTTAAAAATGCTGTAGTTGCTCCAGTAAAACCTGCTCCGATGACAGATACTTTTTTACGCTTGTTTGCCATTTCCTTTTTCCCCTTTAACTTTAAAGTTTAAGAATCAAGACAAGTTTTTGATGAGCTCGTCAGCAAACTCAGAACATTTTACTTCTGTTGCGCCATCCATTAATCTAGCAAAATCGTAAGTGACGACTTTAGATGCAATTGTTTTTTCAACAGATTGAATCACTAGATCAGCTGCTTCCTGCCAGCCAAGGTGCTCAAGTAACAGCACGCCTGATAGAAGAACAGAAGATGGATTCACTTTATCAAGACCAGCATATTTTGGTGCTGTTCCGTGAGTCGCTTCAAAAATAGCGTGTCCTGTTTCGTAGTTGATGTTCGCTCCTGGTGCGATACCAATTCCACCAACTTGTGCTGCAAGTGCATCAGAGATGTAATCTCCATTTAAGTTCATTGTAGCCACAACATCGAACTCAGCTGGACGAGTTAGGATTTGTTGAAGGAAAATATCTGCAATGCTGTCTTTGACAATGATTTTGCCAGCAGCTTCTGCTTCACTTTGCGCTTTGTTTGCCGCATCTTTTCCATCTTGTTCTACAATACGATCATATTGTGCCCATGTAAAGACTTTGTCGCCAAACTCTTTTTCAGCCACTTCGTAGCCCCAGTTTTTGAAGGCACCTTCTGTAAATTTCATGATGTTTCCTTTGTGAACAAGCGTCACAGATTTACGGCCTTGGTCAATTGCATATTGGATAGCCGCTCTGACAAGACGGGATGTTCCCTCTTCAGAAACTGGCTTGATTCCGATACCTGACGTTTCTGGGAAACGGATTTTGTTCACACCTAATTCGTTTTTCAAGAAGTCAATTAACTTCTTCACTTCGTCTGAACCTTTTGCATACTCAATACCAGCATAGATATCTTCTGTGTTCTCACGGAAGATCACCATGTCTGTGTCTTCTGGACGTTTAACAGGAGAAGGTACGCCTTTGAACCAGCGAACTGGACGTAAGCATGTGAATAAATCAAGCTCTTGTCTAAGTGCCACGTTTAATGAACGGATTCCTCCGCCAATTGGTGTTGTTAGTGGTCCTTTAATCGCAATTAAGTATTCACGAATGTCTTCAAGCGTTTGCTCAGGAAGCCACTCTCCAGTTTTATTGTAAGCTTTCTCACCTGCATATACTTCTTTCCAAGTGATTTGCTTTTCACCTTTATATGCTTTTTCTACAGCTGCTTCAAGTACTCTTGATGCTGCTTTCCAAATGTCAGGACCGATTCCGTCCCCTTCGATAAACGGGATGATTGGATTATTTGGTACATTCAATACGCCGCCAGTAACTGTAATTTTTTCGCCTTGTGACAATGATATTACCTCCCAGGTTATGTAGTGAATATTTGAAACTTCTTGGCTTGATTTCTGCAAGCAAAAAAGTTTTTCACGTGATTCGTTTTTTGTTGATGTTGATATGGAGGCTGATTAGCCTTTTGAAATCAGCCCCCGCTTATTCTATAAACATTAGTCTCTTTCACTGATCGGAACAAAGGTTTGAAGATCAGGTCCAATGTAATCAGCTCTTGGACGGATGAGTCGGTTGTTGTCATATTGCTCTAGAATATGAGCAATCCATCCAGAGAATCGGCTGATCACGAAAATTGGTGTAAACAAGTCATGATCAATGCCAAGACTGTGATATACAGATGCAGAATAAAAATCAACATTTGGTGGAAGATTTTTCTCTGATGTCACGATTTCCTCTGCGCGAACAGACATTTCATACCATTTCGGCTCGCCAGTGAGGTTTGTTAAACGCTGGCTCATTTCTTTTAGATGCTTTGCACGCGGGTCACCTTGACGATATACGCGGTGGCCAAAGCCCATAATTTTTTCTTTCTTCTCTAGCTTACCATGAATATAGGAATCTACGTTTTCAACTTCGCCAATTTCTGAAAGCATCTTCATCACGCCTTCATTAGCGCCGCCATGAAGCGGTCCTTTCAGCGCACCGATAGCCGCTGTCACACCAGAGTAGATATCTGATAGTGTAGCAACACATACACGTGCTGTAAATGTCGATGCGTTTAATTCATGATCCGCATGTAGAATAAGCGCCTTATCAATGGCTTCAATTTCTACTGGTGACGGCTCTTCGCCATTTAGCATATACAAGAAGTTTGCAGCATAGCTGTATTCTTCTTTTGGCTGTACAGGCTCAAGTCCTTTGCGAATGCGAGAAAACGCAGCGACTAGTCCAGAAATTTTCGCCTGTAAGCGAATTGCCTTTCTGTAATTCGCTTCTTTGTCCATAATCTCTGATTCGTCATCTAGTAAACCTAGTAAGGATACTGCTGTACGAATCGCAGACATTGGATGAACCCCATTGCGCGAATAAGATTTAAAATGCTCAATGATTTCTTGCGGAATCTGAGCATTTTCATTGAGCTGTTGTTTTAATTCACTCAGCTCCTGCTCATTCGGCAGCTTTAAGTGCCATAACAGGTAGACAATTTCTTCGAATGTAGCTTTTTCAGTTAAATCATCGATATTGTACCCTACATAAGTAAGAGTATCATCAATAATTGAGCTTACGGATGAAGTTGTTGCCACGATACCTTCAAGACCTCTTGTTGCTGTCATGTTCAATCTCCCCTTTTTAAAAAGATTCCCCTTCGTTGCAGAATTCTCACTTTTTGAAAGCGCTATCCAATCCGAATAAGATGGCAGGTTCTGAAAAGAAAATGCTTACATTTACCTATACGGTTAGAGCGCTTTTAGCCTCATATCTCTTGTGTGATCAATGAGTTCAAAATTAAGCCTATTCCCATTATAAACAATAATCAGACATTTGTTAAATGTTTAACTATAATTTTTTTTGATATTTTTTTTTCCAGTCTCCCATATCAGGCATGGAATAAAGGGAATTTGCTTCTTTTAATATATTTAATTATGTTTTTTTGCAAAAGCTCACGCAAGAAAAAATTAAAAAATGAAAGTGGCAGGAACCACTCTCTTTTCACCCGCTGAAAAATTTCACAGCCTGCATCGCCAAATAAGCAATTCCTGCCCCGATGAGCGGTCCAACAGCCACCCCTTTAAATAAGCTGACTGCCAAAATGGTACCGAACACAAGCGCTGCCGTAATATGCGGATCATTTTCGAGTAGCACAATCCCGTTTTTTGCAATTAATGCTACTAATATACCCGCTCCAAGAGCTATCCAAGCATAGGAAGATTTCATCGCTTCTCCAAGCTGCTTAAATCCAATGTCACCTGTTGCAATCGGGACTAGCACAGCAATGGTAATAACGGTCACTCCCCAATTAATGCCTTTAGATTGGAGAACTGGGAAAATTTTTTGATCCAGACCAACCAGCTTAATTGCGATCAGTACAGAGACCGCTAAAATTAACGAATTGTTTTTTGCAATAAGTGCAATAACGAGTAAAAGTACCAAAAATAAATTTGCTTGAGTAAACATACGCCGCTCCTTTCTTTCTTTTTATTGCGACCTTTTCATATTACTAATCTTTTTGAATAAAATGAAGTATCGGACATGCTTGTTTTTTGGAGGGGATTGTGTGAATCACGCCTATGTGGCCATTTTTCTGCGAAGTTTGATGATGATCAGCATTGCTGTTTTTGCTGTTGTCTTTTTATATCAGTCTTTTCCGTTTTTATATCCTTTTTGGATCGCCCTTATTGTGTCTTGTTTGATTCACCCTGCCGTCTGCAAAATCGAAGAGATCACCGGGATGCCAAGAGGACTTGTTGTGGTCATTGTACTGTTGCTCTTTTTAGTCGCAGCCGCCGGCTTCATGACGCTTTTAGTTGCTGAAATCATTTCAGGTAGTGCTTATTTGGCAAAGGTGCTGCCTAGCCATCTTGATCAATTGATTGGTATTGTAGAGCAATTTTTCACAGATAAAATTCTGCCTTTATATCATGATGTCACAGCCCAATTTAATACGCTTCAAGCAGGTCAAAAGGAATCGATTTTGGGACAAATTCAAGCACTCGGTGATGAAGCTGCCGCAAAAATCGGGACTTTTCTTTCAAAAACACTTGAGCTTATTCCGGCTTTTTTAGGCCTTTTGCCTGATGCAGCAGCAACATTGTTATTTTCTGCTCTGGCAACTTTTTTTATCACGAAAGATTGGTTTACATTAAAAACATATGGCTCACGTATCTTTCCCGCAAAATGGATGCAGCATACACGCGCCATTTTATCTGAAATCAAAAAAGCCATTACCGGTTTTATGAAGGCTCAGCTTCTGCTTGTGGCCATGACGATTGGTATTGTATTGATTGGACTCATCGTTTTAAAAGTCGAGCATGCCCTTGTAATTGCTTTATGTATTGGATTTGTCGATTTACTTCCATATATCGGGAGCGGTACTGTTTTCCTACCGTGGATCATTTATTCTGCTATGACAGGAAATCTTTCACTCGCCATTGGACTGGGCATTTTGTATATTGTTGTCCTCATTCAAAGACAAATATCAGAGCCAAAAGTCTTAAGCAAATCCATCGGACTTAATCCTCTAGCAACGCTTGTGGCGCTATTTGTCGGGTTAAAATGGTTTGGTTTTCTTGGACTTGTGATTGGCCCTGCTTCCCTTGTCGTGTGGCAGGCATTCCGTAATGCAGGAGTTTTCAGAGATATTTTTGAGTACATTCGGTATGGCATGCAAAAATAAAAGAGACCTAGGCTGAAGGTCTCTTTAGCGAATGATTGTATAGCGGTTGCGATTAGACAAGTTTCTAAGCCAGCGTTCAAAGAGCGGCTTGATTCCCTTTCTCGTCACCGGAATGAGCAGCAAAGCCCCAATGAGATCTGATAAGAAGCCTGGAATGAGCAGCAACAGACCGCCAATCAGAATACAAAAACCATCGACAATCGCTCCCCCTGGCATCTTGCCATATTGTAAATCTCGCTGCACTTTTTGGAAGGCTTCTATTCCTTGTTTTCTTGCGAAATAAGCACCTAATGCACTTGTCAGCACGATGAGCAGCATCGTTGGCAAAATGCCAATGATTTTACTTGAGATTAAAAATAAACTAATTTCCACCGCAGGGAACAGAATTAATAATAGTAGAAAATATTTCTTCAACCATATCACCTCATGGGGTATCTTTCATCGAAAGCTGTTTACTTTTTTTAGTGTAACATAAAAAAAGAGAGGAGTCAGACAACTCCTCTCTTGGATGATTTAAAGGACGCTTGCACGGCCTTTGTAGATCGCTCCGCGTGCTGGATCTACTGTAATCTCTTCGCCTTCTTTTAATAGTGTTGTTGCGCCGTCAAGACCAACAATTACTGGAATGCCAAGGCTTAATCCAACAACAGCTGCATGGCTTGTTAAACCGCCTTCTTCTGTGATAAGGGCAGATGCTTTTTCTAAAGCTCCCATCATATCACGATCTGTGCAGTTTGCGACTAGGATCGCACCGTCGTACATTTTTTCTTCTGCTTCTTTTCCGCTTTGTGCAATGACAACCGGTCCAAATGCAGATTTACGGCCAATACCTTGACCTTTCGCAATGATGTCACCGACAACATATACTTTCATTAAGTTCGTCGTACCTGTTTCACCAACTGGCACACCTGCTGTAATGACGATTAAATCGCCGTGTCTTACATAGCCTGTTTCAATAGACTTTTCTACTGCATTCTCAAGCATTTCATCAGTAGACGTCGTTTTTGATCCGCTCTTTGCAAATACACCGAATACGAGTGAAAGCTTTCTTGCCACTGATTCGTTTGCTGTAACTGCTACGATTGGTGCTTTTGGTCTATATTTTGAAATCATTCTGGCTGTATGTCCGCTTTCCGTAGGCGTCACAATGGCTGCCACATCAAGCTTCATTGCTGTATGTGCAACAGATTGACCGATCGCATCTGTAATGCTGACTTCTACTTCTTCGCTTCTGCGGGAAAGAATTGCTTTATAGTTTAGTGCTTCTTCTGAACGTGATGCAATGTTATGCATCGTTTGTACAGCTTCTACTGGATATGTTCCTGCTGCTGTTTCACCAGAAAGCATAATCGCATCTGTACCGTCAAAAATAGCATTGGCCACGTCACTTGCTTCCGCGCGGGTTGGACGAGGGTTACGCTGCATGCTGTCCAGCATTTGAGTCGCTGTGATGACAGGCTTGCCTAAACGATTGCATTTTTTGATCAGCATTTTTTGAACAAGCGGTACTTCTTCTGCCGGGATCTCTACACCAAGATCTCCACGCGCAACCATTAAACCGTCAGATACCTCAAGGATTTCGTCGATGTTATCAACACCCTCTTGGTTTTCAATCTTAGGAATGATTTGAATATCAGTCGCATTGTTCTTTTCAAGAAGCTCACGAATTTCAAGAACATCAGAAGCTCGTCTAACAAAAGAAGCTGCGATGAAATCGACGCCTTGTTCAATTCCAAACAGAATATCATTAGCATCCTTTTCTGTAATACCTGGCAGGTTCACACTGACGCCAGGTATGTTGACGCCTTTTTTGTTTTTGAGTGTGCCTGTATTCATGACTTTAGTGACGATTTCTTTGCGGTCCTTGTTAATTTCTTTTACTTCTAAACCAATCAGACCATCATCTAATAGAATCGTTGAACCTACTTCTACATCATGAATTAAATCTTCGTATGTCACACTAATTTTTTCCGTATTTCCAACAATGTCTTCCATACTCACGATAAGATCAGCACCAGCGACTAGCTCAATTGAGCCGTTTTCAACTGTACGTGTACGGATCTCTGGACCTTTTGTATCTAGAAGGATCGCAATGTCCTTGCCTAATGTTTTACCTGCTTTACGTATGTTTTCAATGCGTGCACCATGCTCTTCAAAATCTCCGTGGGAGAAGTTTAGTCTGGCTACATTCATTCCTGCTTCAATCAATTCAGTCAGCTTTTCAATGCTTTCACTTGCTGGACCGATTGTACAAACGATTTTTGTCTTTCTCATTACTGTTCCTCCTAAGGTCTTCTCGTTTTATATAGAGAGCTCTTGTGAAAGTCGGTACATATTTTTATCGACTGTATGTTTTTTATCTAAGATTTCTAAAATATCATGATGGACAAGTTCATTGCTTTGAATGCCTACACAGCGTCCTCCTTGTCCTTCAAGGAGAAGCTCGACTGCGTATGCTCCTAAACGGCTTGCCAGTACACGGTCAAATGCACTCGGAGAACCTCCGCGCTGAATATGTCCTAAGACAGATACACGTGTTTCAAGGCTTGTCTCCTCTTCAATCCGCTTACCAAATTCAACACCGCTGCCTACGCCTTCTGCAACGATAATAATACTATGCTTCTTGCCGCGCTCGTGACCTCTTCTTAACCTAGCAATAATTTCGTCCATGTCATAGTCTGCTTCAGGAATCAAAATAGATTCGGCTCCGCCCGCAAGACCTGACCAAAGGGCAATATCACCAGCATGTCTTCCCATTACTTCCACTACGTATGTACGTTCATGAGATGTGGCTGTATCACGAATTTTATCAATGGCATCAATGACAGTATTCAGTGCTGTATCAAAGCCAATAGTGAAATCAGTACCTGGAATATCGTTGTCAATCGTGCCAGGGACACCTACACATGGAAAACCGAGCTCTGTTAATTTCTTCGCTCCCATAAATGACCCGTCTCCACCAATGACTACAAGTCCTTCAATACCGAATTTTTTTAAGTTTTCAATTCCCTTTTCACGACCTTCAACTGTCTTGAATTCAGGACATCTTGCAGTGTAAAGTTTTGTTCCTCCACGATGAATGATATCGCCTACCGAACCTATTTCGAGTTTCTCAATTTTACCGTTAATTAGACCTGAGTATCCATTATAAATACCGTAAACTTCAACATTATGGTAAATTGCTTTCCTTACAACTGCGCGCACAGCTGCATTCATTCCTGGGGAATCCCCACCGCTTGTTAAAACTCCTATACGCTTCATCTTTTTCACCTCAGAGACCATATATGAATTAAACATACCATTTCCACTGCTTGAAAACAATCATGAGCAAATTTGGATGTTTTCAATACGAATTTCTAAAACCGTACTTATTATACAATTAAATAAACCGTTTTTAAACAAAAGTTAAGAACGTCGTGAAAGCAAATCTCTCTGAAATCTGTAAAGGCAAGTGCTATAAACCTTATCATATCAAGGTTTTCAGACGTTTCAAATTTTATGAAAACAAAAGAAAATTATTTTCAAATAGCGCTTACATGAGGTCGGTTTTCATGAAAAAAGATGAAAAAAATAAACGCCAGCCAAAAAGGCTGTACGTTTATTTAGTTTACCCCAATATATTGATTTTCAATCGATACTTTCCCGATTGCTTTGTATTTTTCATATCTTTGTTCGACTAGTTCTTCAGGTGTTAGTTTGAGCAAAGATGTAAGTGATTGTTTTAATACATTTTCCATGTAGGCTGCTTGTTGTTTCACGTCTCGATGTGCTCCACCTTGCACTTCTTTAATAACATCATCTATAATATCTAATTCTTTTAGGTCTGGAGCGGTAATTTTCATTGATTCTGCAGCTTTTTTCGCAAGTGATGAGTCCTTCCAGAGCAGTGCTGCTGCACCTTCAGGTGAAATCACTGAATACGTTGAGTTTTCTAGCATGAATAGGTGGTTTCCTACGCCTAGGCCTAGTGCGCCGCCGCTTCCGCCTTCTCCAATGACAATACAGACAACCGGTACACGAAGTCCTGCCATTTCGAATAGGTTTTTCGCAATTGCTTCACTTTGTCCGCGCTCTTCAGCTGCTTTACCAGGATAAGCTCCTTTTGTATCAATAAAGCAAATGATCGGGCGATTAAATTTATCTGCTTGTTTCATCAAACGCAGCGCTTTACGGTAGCCTTCTGGATGAGGCATTCCGAAATTACGGCGCAAGTTTTCTTTTGTATCTTTACCGCGCTGATGGCCAATAACAGTGACAGGAAGCCCTTTAAACGTGGCAATTCCTCCAACGATCGCTTCATCATCACCATAAAAACGGTCGCCGTGACATTCGAAAAAATTGTCAAACAGCTCTTGAATGTAATCGAGAGTTGTTGGGCGCATCGCATGCCGAGCAATCTGCACTCTGTCCCACGGCTTTAAATTTGTATAAATGTCTGCTTCAAGCTTGCTCAGACGTGTTTCAAGGCGCTCAATTTCTGCACTTAAATCCATTTCTGAGTTTTGTGTGAACTTTTTCAGTTCATCAATTTTCGCTCGAAGTTCAATGACAGGTTTTTCAAATTCTAGTTCTCCAGCCACTCTCGTTCACCTCCTGTGCTGTGTAGCGCTAAGATTCGGCCTAGAGTTTCTTTCATTTCTGCACGATGGATGACAGCATCAAGCTGTCCATGCTTCATTAAAAATTCAGCCGTTTGGAAGTCCTCTGGCAGGTCTTCACGAATCGTTTGTTCAATGATTCTGCGGCCTGCAAAACCAATTAAAGCACCCGGTTCTGCAAAGTTGTAATCACCGAGAGACGCAAAACTAGCTGATACACCGCCAGTTGTTGGGTTCGTCATCACAGAGATAATCAACCCTTGATCTTCGCTGAACAGTTTTAATGCTGAACTTGTTTTTGCCATCTGCATCAGACTGAGAATTCCCTCTTGCATTCTCGCTCCACCAGATGCAGTAAAGATAATAAACGGCACCTTGTCCGCTTTTGCTTTCTCGATCGCCAGTGTGATCTTTTCACCAACAACCGATCCCATGCTGCCCATACGGAACGTGGCATCCATGACAGCAATGACAGTACTTTGGCCTTCAATCTCACCTTTACCTGTGACAATGGCTTCATTCAAAGATGTTTTTTCTCTGTCTTTCTCAAGCTTTTCTTCGTAGCCTGGGAAACCGAGCGGGTTTGCTGAAATGAGGTGCCCGTTAAATTCTTCAAATGTGCCTTCATCTACAAGGCTTTCGATACGCTGTTTTGCATTCATTTGCAAATGTCTGCCGCAATTCATGCAAACACGTAAATTTTTATCTAGTTCTTTGGTGAGCATTATTTTTTTACATTGCGGACATTTGGTCATGATGCCTTCAGGCACATCTTGGCTTGCCTGTTCAGAGGGTACAGATGCATATTTTTTCTTTTTACTGAAAATATTCTTGATTGACAAATGACTACCTCCCTTTTTGAAGGGTTTTTTCTTTACACGCACATCCACTATTATAGGACATGTCATAACTGTACCGAAACTATTGTACTTTTTTTGTCAAACGCTGTCATCCTTCATTCAATTTTTTCAGTGGGGAATTGATGAGAAATGAGTAGGTGTTTGGGGCGCTGAGCAGTTGATATGTTTGAATTGTGAACGTCTACAAAAAAATCTCATTCCGGATGAAAAATTTTTCGCGTAAGAGAGGAAATGTTGCACGTTTTTCCTCCAATTTCAGAAAAAACGTGCACACTTTTCCAGTTGATTATTCGCCGATAATCGTTAATTTTCTTGTTTTTTCAGCGACCGCTTCTGGGTCGACTTTGATTCTTGCAACGCCAGTTTCCATTGCTGCTTTTGCCACAGCTTTTGCTACCGCTGGTGCCACGCGTGCATCAAATGGTGCAGGGATGACATATTCAGCTGACAATTCCTCATCTGAAACAAGAGACGCTATCGCTTCAACAGCTGCGATTTTCATTTCTTCGTTAATGTGAGTTGCACGTACATCTAATGCTCCGCGGAAAATTCCTGGGAATGCCAGTACGTTGTTCACTTGGTTCGGGAAGTCAGAACGGCCAGTTCCTACAACACTTGCACCTGCTGCATGTGCATCTTCTGGCATAATCTCTGGATTTGGATTAGCCATAGCAAAGATGACAGGATCTTTTGCCATTTTTCCAACCATTTCTTTTGTTAAAGCGCCTGCTACAGAAACCCCGATAAAGACGTCTGCGCCTTCAATGACTTCTTCTAATGAACCTTCTTTGCGGTCTTGGTTCGTGAATTTAGCTACTTCGTTTTTCACTGCATTCATACCATTCGGGCGGCCTTCGTAAATGGCACCTTTCGTATCACACATAATGATATCACGTACACCGAAATGATAAAGAAGTTTGATAATCGCAATTCCTGCTGCCCCGGCGCCGTTTGCCACTACTTTGATTGAAGACATAGATTTTCCAGATAGCTTCAGTGCATTCACAAGTCCTGCTACTGTCACAATGGCTGTTCCGTGCTGATCATCGTGGAAAACTGGAATGTTTGTCTCTTTTTTCAAGCGCTCTTCGATGATAAAGCAGTTAGGAGCTGCAATATCTTCAAGGTTCACACCGCCAAAAGTCGGCTCAAGAAGCTTCACTGTTTCAACGATTTTGTCTACATCGTTCGTCGCAAGCGCGATTGGGAAGGCATCTACGCCTGCAAAGCTTTTGAATAATACGGCTTTCCCTTCCATTACTGGAAGAGATGCTTCTGCACCAATATTTCCAAGCCCTAAAACAGCGCTTCCGTCTGTGACAACAGCGACCATATTGCCTTTCATTGTATAATCATACACTTTGCTTGTGTCGTCATAAATATCTTTACATGGTTCTGCAACACCAGGTGAATAAGCCAAGCTCAAGTCTTTTGCATTTTTCACTTGTACTTTTGATTTTGATTCGAGTTTGCCTTGATTCTCTTTGTGCATATGTAATGCTTCTTCTCTTAATGACATGTGATGAACACTCCTTCAAGTGGAAAATGATTTAATGATTTGCTAAATTGATAAGCACATACTGGCAGTTTTAAATACACAGAATCTTTAAAATGATAACACAATAGGTGAATTTGTAAAACATATTCAGGCGATTTGTCATCATTTAATCACAACGTTTTGTTCACCGAGCAGCTCTTTTAACTGGAAAATCACAGCATGATCTGCATGAACTTTGTATGCATCTGGAAGTCTCATCGTCTTTTTTTGCTTCTCATAATACAAATAGACATCTGCTTCTCCGCTGTGCATCGAGAGGACTCGTTTTACTTGCTCTAGCAGCTCCTGCGTATGATTCTCTTCTTTCACCCGAATGTAGACAGACTCTTTTCTTTTTACGTCCATCTCTTCAAGCAAAGCAGCTTCTTGCACGATGATTTGACTGCTGTCATTTCTGACTTCTACTCTGCCTTCCACATAAAGCATGGTGCCCTCCTCAAGTAAGGGGGACAGCTTTCTAAATTGCTCTGGAAAGACGACGCCTTCCATTTCTCCCGTTTCATCCCCAAATGTAACAAATGCCATCGATTGTCCATTTTTTGTCCGAATCGATTTCACTTTTGTCAAAAGACCACCCATTGAAATCTTCCGCTTAATATAGGAAGAAAGTCTGATGATTTCCACTGCGCCATTCTCTCTTAAGCGGTCTCGGTATGCTTGTACTGGGTGATTTGATAAATATAACCCGAGTGCCTCTTTTTCAAATTGCAGGAGATCAACAAGCGGCATTTCTTCTATCTCCGCATATTTTGGCTTAATGGAGAAGGTTGTATCCCCAAGAAAGTCCAGCTGATCCTCTGGATTTAAAAATGACACGTGGTCTAACGCAATATCTATCGATGCTAATAACGAAGCACGATTGGGATAAAACTCATCCATCGCTCCTGAAAAAATGAGCGCTTCAATCGTTTTTCGGTTGACACTCTTTGGTGATACTCTTGCGCAAAAATCAAATAAATCTTCAAACGGCTTTTCCTGTCTTGCTCTGTATATATCCTTTACAGCTGACACTCCGACATTTTTAATCGCTCTTAAGCTGTAGCGGATCTCCCCTTTTTCAACCGTAAATGGAAACTCACTCTTATTAATAGAAGGCTTCAACACAGATATCCCTTTTTCCTTCGCCTCATAGAAATATTGAGCAATTTTGTCTTCATTTCCAATTACACTCGTTAAAAGACCGCACATAAAATATAACGGATAATGCGCTTTTAAATAAGCAAGCTGAAAGCCAATCATGCTATATGCAACAGCATGGCTTCTATTAAAACCATAGTTTGCAAATTTGACGATTAAGTCATAAACGTCATTTGCAATGTTAACAGGATACTCCTTTTTTAGGCATCCTTCAACAAAATGGCTTCGCTCTTCATCAAGGACCTTTTTATCCTTCTTCGAAACAGCTCTTCTTAATAGATCAGCCTCGCCCAGCTGAAAACCAGCCATCTTCGCTGCAATCAGCATGATTTGCTCCTGATAGACGATGACCCCATATGTATCCTTTAATATGTCATACAAATCAGGATGAGGGTAGGAGACCTTGACTCTGCCATGCTTTCGGTCGATAAAAAGCGGGATATTTTCCATTGGACCTGGACGATAGAGGGCATTGACCGCTACGATATCTTCTAAACTAGACGGCTTCAGGCGTCTCAGCACCTGACGCATTCCCTGTGATTCAAGCTGGAATATTCCAGTTGTATCGCCCGCAGATAACAATTCAAACGTTTTCTGATCCTCATATGAAATGTCACTAAAGTTAATGTGGACGTTTTCCTGTCTTTCAATCTGGTTTTTAATGGATTCAATTAATGTTAAGTTTCTGAGCCCTAAGAAGTCCATCTTTAAAAGTCCGAGATCTTCTAAATAATTCATGGCATACTGCGTTAAATACACACCTTCATGGCCGTCTTGAATCGGAACGACCTCTGTCAGCGGCTCTTCGCTCAGCACAACGCCAGCTGCATGTGTCGAGGTGTGTCTCGGTAAGCCTTCTACCTTTAAAGCAGTTTGGAAGACCTTTCGAAGCTCTTCAGATTGCTGAAGCATCGTTTTTAATTCAGGAGATGCAGTCACCGCTTCTTTCAGCGTCGTTCCTGGCTTTGATGGAATCAGCTTGGCAAGACGGTCCGCTGCCTTTGAATCGATTCCCATCACACGTCCAACATCCCTTAAAGCAGCCTTTGCTGCAAGTGTTCCAAACGTGACAATTTGCGCCACATGCATGTCTCCGTATTTGTCTTTTACATAAGAAATGATTTCGTCTCTTCTCGTGTCGGGGAAATCAATATCAATATCTGGCATACTGATTCGCTCTGGATTTAAGAAGCGCTCAAATAAAAGACCGTGACGGATCGGGTCGACATCCGTAATAAACAGAACATATGCAACAAGTGAACCCGCTGCTGATCCCCGTCCAGGGCCTGTGACAATCCCTCTGTCATGCGCATACTTCATAAAATCCCACACAATGAGAAAATAATCACTGAAATTCATTTTTTGGATAATGCTCAGTTCATATTCAAGTCTTTTGACATACATGTCATGTGAAGCAATCTTTCTTTGCTTCATCCCTTCTGCGCACACTCTGCGTAAAAACTGATCTGCTGTTGATTGATCAGGAGTTGGATAGGATGGAAGTTTTGTCTGCCCAAGATTTAAATCGACCTCGCAGCGGTCTGCAATCTCCACCGTTCTTGTCAGCAGCTCTCGATCATCTCTATACCATTCCAACATTTCTTCAAAGGATCTGAAATGCTTTTCTCCTCGGTCTTCCTCTATCTCTGAAAGCTGCTCTCCTGCTTTAATAGCCTTTAAACACGTATAAGCCATTTTATCCTCTCGATTGATGTAGTGAACATCCCCCGTCGCAACAAGAGGTATGTCCACACTTTGTGAGACGTCCCGCAGTTTGCTGGTGAGCGATTCGTCCTGCTGAAATGGCTGAAGTGCGATGTACACGTGGCCCTCACCGAATATATGCTTTAATTGTTTGGTGGCTTCACGTGCCTCTTCTATCTGATCATGCTGCAAAAGCGTTTCAATATACCCAGATGCGCCTGGTGTGATCGCAATGAGCCCGCGATGATAGCTTTTGAGCCATTTTTCTTTCAGTCCGGCTTTTGATTTTGATTTCAGCACACTGCTGATTTTGATCAGGTTTTGATAGCCTTCGTTGTTTTTTGCAAGGAGTACCAAGGGATAAGCCTCTGTCTCTTGTTCATCTATGAAGACAGAAGCTGTTAAACCGATAACCGGCTTGATGCCATGTTTTTTACATTCCTTATAAAATTCAACCGTTCCATACATCACATGGTCATCGGTAAGAGCGAGCGCCTTGCAGCCAAGTTCTTTTGCTTTCAGTACAAGCTCCTTTACTTTAGCTGCACTGCTTAACAAGCTGTATCCACTGTGGACCTGAAGATGAACATAAGACATGCTAAATCCACTCCTTTCGTCTAAAGTCATTCTTTCATTATAAAACGCGATGCGATGAGAAACAAATGTTCTTTCTTTTCTGTCCGTTCATACTTGTCCAGCACACACCATATATTGAATAGAGTGAGGTGGACAAAATGGATGTGAAGGAAGCTTTTATTCCGAATTTTATCAGCTGTTATTTTATCGCCCTTGGGGTCATTTTGGGTGGTGCTATCATAGGCGGTGTTGGTGCGTATTTATCTGGTCAGCCGCCTTTATCCATTATTACTAGTCTTGCCAACCGTTTAAAGATTTGGGCGCTTGTCGCCGCTATCGGCGGAACATTTGATGCTGTTTATAGCTTTGAACGAGGCATTTTCGAAGGAAACACGCGTGATATTTTCAAGCAGATTTTATTAATTATCTCTGCCATGGGCGGCGCACAAACAGGGTATCTCATTATTACGTGGCTCACCCAGGAGCATGTGTCATCATGAGGGTGCCGGAGCTGTATAAACGCCCAGGCTGGCAGCGTTTTTTTGCAGGAATGATGTTTGGTGCGATTGTAAGCTGGCTCATTTTTCTCTTTACATACGGAACCTTTCAGGAAAAGCAAGTAACACTGCTGAGAAGCCAGCAGCATCATATGGACAGTTTGAAGGAACAAATCACACTCTATCGGGAAGATTTGCATAAGTTAAATGAGGATAATAAGAAGCGGTTGCTGATCCAAAGCGTAGATGTTCATCTCGTGAATCGTGAGCAATATAAAATCCCAGAGCCAGATACGCTAAAGTTTGAAGACCAGGTCAAGGAGGATATCTCAGAAGTCATTACAAAGGATATTGAAAGTGTCTATAAAACAAAGGAATTACTAAAACGGACAGTGGAAAATAAAGAATATACCATTCGGGAAAAGGCATACCGAGCGAAAGTGACAGAGCTGACAATTTATACGAAGCTTTCACTTGAAGTACGTATTTCATTTGCTGAATAAACAGGTTGTGGAATTTTTATGAATTTCTGCCCTCAATGATCGCTTTTCACGCTTCATTTTTATACACTAAAAGTAGAACGAGATCTTAAATAGAAAGAGGTGAGGACAATGGAGGTTTACAGCTATCGTCAAATGGCACGAGACAAAGCAAGCCGGATCAAAGACGGCATGTGTGCTTATGCTGAGACAGAAATGATGGCTCATTTAATTAAAAAAGAATTAAAGCATCAAAATCTCCAAGCCTATGAAGATTCAACAGACATCGGCTGCTGGTTTATCCCTGTATGCAAGTAACCCTTTTCTCCATGACAAAAAAAGAGAGAAGGGACTTCATATCCCTCCTCTCTTATGATGATGATTTACATACTTCTTCTAAATCTCGCAAAATCTCATCTGCTACGGCCCAATCAAAAATGGACGCACCGGCTGCAAGCGGGTGGCCGCCGCCATGATATTTTTTCGCAATGGTGTTAATGACGACACCTTTAGAGCGGAATCTGACACGAATCTGATCGTTTTCTTCCACAAAAAAGACCCATGCCTTAATGCCTGCAATATTTCCCAGTGTCCCAACAAGCTGTGAGGCCTGCTGCGCTGTTGTTTGGAACGATTCCAAAATTTCACGCTTAATGAACACAGATGCAACCCCGTTCTCTGACAAAGAAATATGTTGAAAAATATAACCATTTAATTTCACGACATTCAAATCTGTCTCATACAATTGATTGAAAAGATCTGAAGATGAAAACGGATATTCGATGAGTTCCCCTGCATATTTGAGTGTCTTTTTCGTTGTGTTTGGGAAAAGGAAGCGGCCAGTGTCTCCTACAATGCCGGCATAGATCAATTCAGCCGCCTTTGTATTCAGCTGATATCCTTCTTCTTTCCCCTCTAAGTACAATTCATAAATCATCTCGCTCACAGAGCTTGCCTCTGTATCTACCCAAAGCAAATCACCATAAGGATCTTCATTCGGGTGATGGTCGATTTTCATCAGCTTATCGCCCATTAAATAGCGCTGATCATCAATTCTTGCTTGATTGGCCGTATCACAGACAATGACAAGGGCCCCTTTATACACGTCGTCTGGTATCTCATCGAGTTCATATAAAAATGAAAGGGATGGCTCAGGGGTTCCTGTCGCATAAATATTTTTTTCTGGATAGGTGGCACGCAAGATTTCCGTAAGGCCGCACTGCGATCCATACGCGTCAGGATCTGGTCTTACATGTCTATGAATGATGATGGTGTCATATAATGATATGGTTCTAATCAGTTCTTTTTTCATAAAAACTCCTTCTCATGCGATACTCTTTTTATTATTAAATCATAATCTATCGTGACGGAAAAGTGAGGAATAGACAATTTATTCTAGTAAGCAAGCCTATTTACGTTTAAAATAGGGTTGTAACCACTTACAATGGAGGCTTGGCACATGCTTGTTTTGATTGTGTTTATTATTTGTTCTGCCATGTTTTATTTATACTACAAAGCGAAAAATGTCCGTACGAACCGGCCAGTTGAGAAAAAATTCTGGTCGGCGAAATCCAGTATGGCCCTTGGCTGCTTTGTCCTGCTTTTCGGTGTGAATCAATTATTTTTAAACCGCTCGTCACTCGCATTTGTCATCGGATTTATTTTTGTTGCTGTCGGTATCGGCAGTACGTGGGCTGGGTATAAAGCCTACAAGCATTACCTTCCGCTCTTTTTAAAAGAAGGCGAAAAGGATCACGCGTAATAAGGAAAGGGGCGACATGGGTTCGCCCTTTTTATCATTATCCCCTCTCCATCAGCTGCACCATCAGCATCGCTTTTCCTACGATATTCGATTGATGGTACACCTCGACTTCCAGCTTCCCAAACTTGCGTCCTACTTCTAAAATATTCGGCTTGATCTGGATTGTGGATTCCATTTGGACCGGTTTTAAGAAGTAGACAGAGAGACTCTCGACGATCAGCTCGCCCTTTTTATGAGATTTTAAGAAGCGGTTGGCTGATTCGATTAAAATTTGTGTGAACACCCCATATGAAATGTTTCCAAGCTGGTTCGTCATTTGCGGGGTGACCTCATATTGATAAACCGCATCTGCTTTTGGTTTTTCTGTATCAGTTTCTTTAAACCCTCTTGAGACAACATCATCCAGCTTTTCTCCGACCTGCGGCTGTTTTTGAATCATTTGGAGCGCCTTGAGCACATCCTGACGGCTGATCATCCCGATCAGCTTCGCATGATCATCCACAACTGGCAGCACCTCAATGCCTTCCCACACCATCATTTGGGCAGCTGAGGCGACAGATGTTTTGCCAATGACCGTCAGCGGATTTTTCGTCATCACCTTTTCAATCGGTGTGGAGCGGTCATGCCCCGCAATATCCTTTGAGGTGAGGATGCCGTGAATCTTCATTTGATCATCTGCGACCGGGAAACGGCCGTGGCCAGTTTCATAATTCTTTTCATACCATTTTTCAAGCTTATCCTCTGGTGATAAATACACAGTGCGTTCAATCGGCGTTAAAATATCTTCTACAAGCACAATCTCTTTTTTAATTAATTGGTCATAAATGGCTCTGTTAATGAGAGCCGCTACGGTAAATGTATCGTAGCTTGTTGATAAAATTGGCAGCTCTAGCTCATCTGCGAGCTGAATGATTTCATCATCTGTTGAGAATCCGCCGGTGACCAGCACAGCCGCCCCTGCCTCTAATGCCTGCTTATGGGCATTGATCCGGTTTCCGACGATGAGAAGGTTGCCAGCTGCCGTATAGCGCATCATCGCATCCAGCTCCATCGCTCCGATGACAAATTTATTTAACGTTTTATGTAAGCCTGCTCGTCCTCCAAGCACCTGTCCATCAATGACATTAACCACTTCTGCATATGTCAGTTTTTCAATATTTTCTTTTTTCTTCTGTTCAATTCGAATGGTGCCGACTCGTTCAATGGTACTGACGAATCCTTTATTTTCAGCATCTTTGATGGCCCGGTAAGCGGTGCCTTCACTCACTTTCATTTCTTTCGCTATGCGCCGGACAGAAATTTTCTCCCCGACATCTAATGAATCAATATACGATAAAATTTGCTCATGCTTTGTCGCCAATCCCGTTCACCCTTTTTGTTTTCAGCGTTTTCATCTATGTTTCATTATAAGGGCAGGAGGCTTTTAATAGCAATTTGTCTTTTCTTTCAGCAGATGAAGGTAAACAAAAAAGCCGGCATTTGTGTGCCAGCTTTTTTCGTATGGGGATTAAATCTCGATTGATTCCCCGCTATTTAACACATGACCGACGCCGCCATGCAGGCTGTCTGCAAATGCATGCGGATCCTGTTCAATTGGCGGGAATGTGCTGTAGTGAATCGGAACGACCTGTTTTGCCCGCAGCCATTCTGCTGCAATTCTTGCATCCTCCGGCCCCATCGTGAAGTTATCACCAATTGGTAGGAATGCGAGCTCAATATGATTCAGCTCACCAATCAGCTTCATATCTGAAAAGAGTGCAGTGTCTCCAGCATGATAAATTGTTTTGCCCTCTGCGGTAAATAAAATACCTGATGGCATCCCTGTATACGTAATTGTCTGTGCCTCTTCATCAATGACAGCAGAACCATGGAACGCTTGCGTGAGCTTCACTTTACCAAATTCAAACTCACGGCTGCCTCCAATAGAAAGCGGGTGCGTTTTCACCCCTTGCCAGCTTAAATATGTGGCAAGCTCGAAAGGCGCGACAACAAGTGCATCATTGTTTTTAGCGATTTCAATGGTGTCACCGATGTGATCTCCATGTCCATGTGTCAGTAAAATGACATCTGCTTTCACATCTTGCGGATTGATATCTGTGTGCTTATTTCCATTTAAAAATGGGTCAATCCAAATATGATATCCGTTTGTTTCAATGTGTACGACTGAATGTCCATGATATGTAGCTTTCATGTAGTATATCCACCTTTCAATTTTGATCTCATATCATTTATTCCCTCTATAAAAAGCTAAAAAACTTAATGCCTGTGAATGACGTTAAGACCACCTGTTGCTTCAATGACGGTGCCTGTAATGAGGTCTGAACGGTCATCACATAGAAATGAGATGATACGTCCTATATCCTCTCCAGTACCAGACCTGCCTATTGGCGTTTCTTCGTCTTTGATTTGGCGGGCTTCCTCTATTGTCGATTCTTTCATGTCTCCAACGATTTTGCCTGGACAAACCATATTGGCGGTGATGCCGTTTTCGGCTTCTTCAATCGCAATGGTTTTCGTCAATGACGCAAGGCCCACTTTTGCCGCTCCAAAGGCTGATCTGTGCATCCAGCCTGGCGCATGGTCTGCACCTTGGAAGCCATAAGTGATAATGCGGCCAAAGCTTTGTTTTCTCATCATTGGGATGACCATGCGGAACAAATGGAATACTGCTGATAAGTTGCCTTCTATCATTTGATACCATTCATCTTCAGAGTAATCCGCCAGTTTTTTTCGTTCAAAAATATAAGGACCAGCATTGTTAATCAAGGCATCAATCCGCCCAAATCGCTCTATTGCCAGCTCTACCATGTTTTTTAGATCTTCTTTTTTTGTCACATCACCTTGGACAAATTGAAGCTTATCTTCGTACTGCTGTAATTCTTCTCTCATCTGCCGGACAGCTTCATCATCACTTCGATAATTCACTGTCACAGAATACCCCATATTCAGTAAAGACTCGGTAACTTTCCGGCCAAGTCCTTTAGAACCCGCTGTTATTAATGCGTGTCGCACACAATCTCCTCCTAAAGCAAAGGTTGCAAGTTCACGTGTTTCTTATCTTATCTTTTACTTTACTATAAACCGGCAGCTGGCGCACTTATGAACCCTTTATCAATAGGAGTAAAACAGTATAGGGTGATTCATCCACTTTTTCAGATCCCATGAGCCATGGATATCGAGAAGCAGCGAAACAAAACGATAGCATTCTCTCACCTCTTGAAGCTCGCGAGGAAGCGGACAAATCTCTTCATACCCCAATTGGACATCGCGGGCAGCTTCTTTCGTCAAAAGGTATTCCAATGCAATAAAATCAAACGCAGCTGGTCCATATACGACATATTCTGTATCAACTAAACTCGTTACTTGATCATCTTTTTCAATATATTGAGACGGATCTAAATCAATTAAAATAAGACTGGCTGAATCAGGAGGCTTCAGCTTTCCAATCTTTTGCAACACAATTTCTGTATAACAATGAAATTCAGGCTGATCTGCGTAATAACGCTCTATGAGTTTGGGTACAGCCTTTTTTAACACCGCATGAAATTCTCTCAAATGTTTCTTTTCAGCTCCGTATACTGCACCAAAAAAGTCAGTTCGATATGAATGAAGATGTGCTAGTTTCCTCCCATAATCCTTATAAAAGTTTGATGAACGTCCATCGAAAGATGTGAAAGGTGTTCCTTCTACTTTCTCCATTACATAAAAATGTCTCCCTGCCTTCTTCACTTTACGAACAACTTCTGGAATCTGAAAGGAATTCGTATGAGACAGTTTTTGATTAATTTGATCGATATACTTTTGTGTAGTATGAGCATCTACTCCATAGATCATATTGATCCCAGTCACAAATTCACTTTCTTCTCTTACAGTTTTAGGAGATTTGATCACATACTCCGTTTTATCTTGTAAGGAGATCAGCCAAACATCATTGACCCGTCCGTCATATTGTTCTCCTAACGTTTTCACTGATACGATCGGTTGATGAAACAAAGCCTCAAGCGTTTTCTTCATGATCTGCTGTCACTCCCTTTTCTGCTTGACGCTAGTATGCTTTCATTTTCTCCAATGGTCATCAAACTCCTTTTTCCATGACAAAAAAACCATCCGTATCATACGAATGGTTTTTTGCGTGTTATGCCAGACAGGCTTTTGCTTTTTCTAAAGCGAGCTGGATTTGTTTGAATCCAGTTCCACCTGCACTTGTTCTTTTTTCAACCGCCACATACGGATCAAGAACAGTGTAAATGTCTTGTTCAAAAAGCTCGCTTGCTTCTGTAAAAGTTTCAAAAGGAAGATCACTTAGGTAGATGCCTTTTTGAATACATGTATACACAAGCTTGCCAACGATTTCGTGTGCTTCACGGAATGGCATGCCTTTTTTCGCAAGGTAGTCTGCCACTTCTGTCGCATTTGAGAAATCTTCTTTTGTTGCCTTTTTCATGACATCTTCGTTGACTGACATCGTTTGAATCATACCTGTGAAGATTTGCAGGCTGCCAGTGATGGTTTTCACTGTATCAAACATGCCTTCTTTATCTTCTTGCAGATCTTTGTTATACGTAAGCGGCAAGCCTTTCATAATCGTGAGAAGCCCCATCAGGTTGCCATACACACGGCCTGTTTTCCCGCGGATTAATTCAGCCATATCGGGGTTTTTCTTCTGCGGCATCATGCTGCTGCCTGTTGCATACGTATCATCGAGTTCAATGAATTTGAATTCTTGCGAGCACCATAAAATGATTTCTTCACAAAAACGTGAGAGGTGCATCATCACAAGACTGCTATTAGACAAAAACTCTAAAATGAAGTCCCGATCACTCACACCATCAAGGCTGTTTTCGTAAATGTGATCAAAGCCAAGCTGCTCTGCAGTATATTCACGATCAATCGGGAATGTCGTTCCTGCTAACGCTCCGCATCCAAGCGGAGATACGTTAATTCGCTTCAATGAATCTTGAAAGCGCGCTTTGTCACGCTCAAGCATCCAAAAATAGGCGAGCATATGATGGGCAAACGAAATAGGCTGTGCACGCTGCAGGTGCGTATATCCTGGGAAAATCGTTTCAACGTGCTGTTCTGCCTTTTCTACAAGCACCGTTTGAAAGGAAGAGATCAGTTCAATGATATGCTCGACTTGGTTATTCAAATATAGGTGCATATCAGTTGCGACCTGATCATTCCGGCTTCTCGCTGTGTGCAATTTGCCGCCAAGCGGACCAATCTCATCAATGAGCATTTTTTCAAGGTTTAAATGAATGTCCTCATAATCTACTGAAAATTCCAGTTCATCCGCCTCTGCCTTTTTCATGAGCGTATTTAGTCCGTCTTTGATGACAGCGGCCTCCTCATCACCGAGGATACCGCATTTATTCAGCATACTTGCATGAGCAAGGGAGCCGGTCAGATCTTCTTTCACTAATTGTTTGTCGAAATGAATGGACGCGCCAAACTCATCGACCCATTTTTCTGGTGTTTTTTGAAATCGGCCTCCCCAAAGCTTTTTCATGCTTTAACCTGCTCCTTTTTATTCACGATGCTGTTTACTTTTGTCGGTAAGCCCCAAAGGTTAATAAATCCTACAGCTGCATCATGATCAAATTCATCTGCTTTTGTATAAGTTGCGAGATTTTCATCATAAAGTGAATATGGTGATTTACGTCCTTCTACAATGGCATGGCCTTTAAATAGTTTCACACGTACAACACCTGTTACGTTTTGCTGTGTTTCTTGTAAGAATGCATCTAGTGCTTCTTTAAGCGGTGAGAACCATAAGCCGTTGTATATTAATTCAGCCATTTTTTGTTCCACGATTGGTTTAAAGTGTGCGACTTCTTTAACAAGCGTTAAGTCTTCAAGCTCTTTATGTGCTTTAAGAAGTGTGACTGCACCTGGGCACTCGTACACTTCACGAGATTTGATCCCAACAAGACGGTTTTCAACGTGATCGATTCTGCCAACACCATGCTGACCAGCGACTTCATTTAAATGAAGGATAAGGTCAGATAATGAATACTGGATTCCGTCAATCGCTGTCGGTTTTCCTTTTTCAAACGTGATTTCAATGATTTCTGGTGTGTCAGGTGTTTTTTCAAGTGGATTTGTCAGATCATATGCACCTTCTGGCGGCGCAGCCCAAGGATCTTCTAAAATGCCACATTCGTTACTTCTGCCCCAAAGGTTTTGGTCGATTGAATATGGGCTGTCTAAGTTAATCGGAATTGGAATACCATGTTTTTGTGCATAATCGATTTCCTCATCACGAGACCATTTCCATTCACGCACTGGCGCAAGAACTTCTAGATCTGGATTCAATGCTTTAATGGATACTTCAAAACGAACTTGGTCGTTCCCTTTTCCAGTACATCCATGAGCAACAGCTACTGCATTTTCTTTTTCTGCTACTTCCACTAATTTTTTTGCAATAAGCGGACGGGATAGTGCAGATACTAGTGGGTATTTTCCTTCATACATTGTGTGTGCTTGTAATGCAGTGAGTGCAAACTCTTCAGCAAATTCTTCTTTTGCGTCAATCATGTATGATTGAACCGCTCCGACTTGAAGCGCTTTTTGTTGAACGAATGCCAAGTCTTTTCCTTCACCTACGTCAAGGCAGCAAGCAACAACTTCGTATCCTTGCTCTTGTAACCATTTAACTGCAACAGAGGTATCAAGACCTCCGGAATATGCTAATACAACTTTTTTATTTTGTGACATGATTGAAAAGCTCCTCTCGCTTGTTTTGATTCTGTGAATGTTTTTTGCATAAAAATAAGTTTTAATTTATAAACATGCATTTAGTATGTATACACTGTAACAAGGAAAAATTGTTTTTTCAACCCCTTTATGAAAAAAACTCTGCCAAATTTTCTTGGCAGAGTCATTTTGGGCTATTTTTGATCTTTTTCAAGCTCTCGTAAGACGTGAGGAAGCTCGGGAATCACGAGTTTTGTCATGGCTAAACGAACGGCTCCGGTAGATCCCGGCGTGGCAAAGACAGCCTTTTGATTGACGACCCCTGCCGCTGCCCGGGACAAGATAGCAGCTGAACCTATGTCTTCTGTATAGCTGAGCATTCGGAAGATTTCACCAAAGCCAGGCAGCTCCTTGGAAAAAAGAGGGGTAATCGCTTCAATGGTCACATCCCTTGCAGCAATTCCTGTTCCGCCATTTAACAAGACGGCATCTATTTTCGGTTCGCTTGTTCCTTCTAGCACAGCGTCTTGAATCAATCCAATATCATCTTTTACAATATCGTATGCAAGAACAAGATGTCCCTGTTCTTTGAGCAAATCAATCATCAGGCGCCCGCTTTTATCTGTTTCCTTCGTTCTTGTATCACTGACCGTAATGACCTTCACATAAAGCCTTTCTTTCGCCTCTCGTTTATGTTCTGTCACGCTCATTTTCCGCACCGCTCCCTTTTGCTTCATATTGGACAACATTATAGCATGCTGCTTTTAACAGAAAAAAGCTCTTTTCCTTATTGGAAAAGAGCTTTTCAAAGATGATTACGCTAAACGCATGACGTCTCTTGCAATCATTACTTCTTCGTTTGTTGGGATGACAATCACTTTTACAGGAGAGTGCGGGTAGCTGATGAATGCTTCTTCGCCTCTCATGTTGTTTAGGGAAGGATCCCAGTAAACGCCCATGAATTCTAGACCACGAAGTACACGTGCTCTTACTTCTGAACTGTTTTCACCGATTCCAGCTGTGAAGATGATCGCATCTACGCCATTCATTCTTGCTGCATAAGAACCGATGTATTTATGAATACGGCTCGCAAAAATATCAAGAGCAACTTCTGCACGGTCGTTTCCTTCTTCTGTTGCTTCTTCGATATCACGAAGGTCACTTGACAGACCAGACACACCTAAAAGACCACTCTTCTTATTCAAAGTAGAAAGCACTTCTTCAGCAGTATGTCCTGTTTTTTCCATAATGAATGGAATAAGAGCAGGGTCAATGTTACCTGAACGTGTACCCATTGCAACACCAGCAAGTGGTGTAAAGCCCATAGATGTATCGATTGATTTTCCGCCTTCAACTGCTGCGATACTCGCACCATTTCCAAGGTGGCAAGAAATCAAACGAAGCTCTTCTAGTGGACGGCCTAATAGCTCTGCTGCACGCTCTGTAACGAACTTGTGGCTTGTCCCGTGGAATCCGTATTTACGAATACCAAAGTTTTTGTAGTAGTCGTACGGAAGGCTGTATAGGTAAGACTGCTCTGGCATAGTTTGGTGGAACGCTGTATCGAACACAGCAATCGCTGGTACGTCAGGCAGAATTTGTTTGAATGCTTTGATTCCTACAACGTTTGCAGGGTTGTGAAGTGGTGCAAGCTCTGAAAGCTGATCAATGTCGTTAATCACTTCATCAGTTAAAAGTACAGAATCGCTGAATTTCTCTCCGCCGTGAACAACACGGTGTCCTACGCCATCAATTTCATTAAAGTCTTTGATGATGTGAAATTCAGTTAGTTTTTCAAGCAGCATTTTGACCGCTACTGCGTGATCTGGAATATCTGTCACTTCTGTTTTCTTTTCTCCATCTACAGAAATCGTGAAGATACTGTTGTCCATTCCGATTCTTTCAACAAGCCCTTTTGTTAAAACGGTTTCTTCTGGCATGTCGAACAATTGGAATTTAAGAGATGAGCTTCCTGCGTTGATTGCAATAATTTTGGACATTACTGTCGCTCCTTTTACTCAGTTGTTATATAAGGTTTCACGTTTTTTCCGGTGCTATATTCAACCTGTTTGACGGGTCTTTTATAGTTTAACGATAAGTCCGAAAAATATCTGACTTTTTCATTTAAACATTGAAAACTTTGCATTTCAAGTGCACCTTCAAACTGTTATCGCTTACATCAATAAGTCATTATTTTCTGAATAGTAAAATAGCCAGAAATCACTCTGGCTATTCTTTCGTTTCTTTTTCTTCTATAAACCACTGGTCTAGTTTTCGCATCACACCGACCATTGCTTCCTTTTGTGAGAAAGATGGAAGATTGGCAAACAGCATTCGTTTTGGTGCTTCCAGCCCTTCTTTTTTCTTTTGCATCACAAATAAGCTTTTGGCGTGTTTTTTATCCTTAAACATGGACACTGGCAGCTGAATTAACGCATTCATATACGCATGGTCTTTAATGAAATCCTTTAATTGTACGCTCTCTTTTCCTTCAAACAAGTCGTTTGGAATGATGAAGAATAAAAAGCCGCCTTCTTTTGTGTAGCGGAGGCTTTGTTCAATGAATAAATAATGGGCAAAGGCATGTCCTTCTTTTGCCTTTAATGTAAAGTCTGCTGCACGCTCATCATTTGGATAATAGCCGACTGGCAGGCTGCATACAGTGACATCTGCCGGTGAGATTAGAAGCGGTTCAAGACTATCCTGGTGGAAAAGCTCGACTTCCTTCTCCTCTAAATTCGCCTGGGCCCAAGCAATTTTAATGAGCACATCATCAATTTCAGACGCAAAGCCGCACTTTGTTTCTGCAGTGAGATTGTTTAAAACCGCAAGAAGTAAGTTTCCTGTTCCCGCTGCTGGATCAAAGACAACAAGTTCTTTTTGACCTTCTAAAAATTTATTCACCAAATAGCTGACAAACAGTCCAATCGTATCTGGCGTCATCTGGCGATTTGGATGAGAAATATCCTTTTGACCTTTCAATACGGCGAGCTGAAACGCTTTACGAATCTGCTCATGATCATAAGAAGCAAAATCTGCTTTCTCTATTAAATCCTTTAATAAACCGTTTCGATCATTTGCTTGGAAAAAGGCTTCTCCTGCTTCTGCCAATGCCTCAATATAGGAAATGCTCTGTTCCTTTTTCAATCGAATAGAAGCTGTATCGAGCAGTTCAAAAATAGTACTTACTTGATCTTTCTGCAATGCTTTTCTCTCCTCGCTTTGTTAAAAGCTATATGTTCTCATTGAAAAGAGCCCCAGGTTGAAGCCGGAGCTCTTGTCGATGCTGCTTTTATAACAGTGATTTTGCAGCTTCAATGGCTTTTTCATAATTTGGGTGATTCGTTGCTTCACTTACGTATTCAGTGTAAACCACTTTTCCGTTAGGGTCTAATACAAAGACTGCGCGCGCCAATAAACGCAATTCTTTCATATACACTCCGAATGCTTCACCAAATGACATATCTCTGTGATCAGATAATGTTTCGACATTTTCAATTCCGTTTGCTCCGCACCAGCGTGCTTGTGCAAATGGAAGGTCTGCACTAATCGTATAAATATTGACCGGACCTAAACCGGCTGCCTCTTCATTGAAACGTCTTGTTTGTGCGTCACACACACCTGTATCAATAGAAGGAATCACTGAGATGATCGTCACTTTTCCTGCTAAATCAGAAAGTGAAACTTCTCCAAGTGAGTTCGTTAAAACCGTAAAATCAGGAGCCTGCTCGCCTACTTTTACTTCATTACCTACAAGCGTGACAGGACTTCCTTTAAATGTGATCGATGCCAAAACAATTCCTCCCTTTTCAAATGTATGGTTCTATCATAGTAGAGAAAGCAAAAAACTGCAAAGCCTAATCGTCCATTTTGAAAAAAAAGTTAACTGCAGCGCAGCTAACTTTTTAAAGGTCTATGTCATCTAGTTTTCGTTCTTTATGACGGTGCTCCCGCTCATCCTTCTTAAACATGTGCTGAAGACGTTCAATTGCTTGAGGAGCAGAATCCAATATTTTATCGAGCAGATGTGTGTGTTCATCCAAATGAAGCATTCGAACTCCGTTTGTTCCTACAATTAAGAAGGCAATTGGTGTAATCGACACCCCGCCGCCGCTTCCGCCGCCAAATGGGAGTCTCGGTTCTTTTCGTTCTTGATCATCAGAACGCTTTTCCTTCTTTTGGTTCCCGTTAAATTCACTGCCGCCGGCTGCAAATCCAAAACCAACCTTTGACACAGTGAGAATGACACTGCCGTCAGGGGTTTCGACTGGATCGCCGATGATTGTATTCACATCTATCATTTCTTTTAAGTTTTCCATCGCTGTCTTCATGAGACCTTGGATTGGATGATCTGCCATTTTCGGGTTCCTCCTTAAACAGATGATTCATTCTTCGTTGCTTGAAGAGAGGCACTTTTTCTCGCCTTTCTCCCTTTTAACCAATGAACAAGTAAACGAATGGCTGCAAGCATAGCATGTCCAAGACGAAAATAAGCTATACATGTAAACTGAGTCTGCGATACGTTGTGCTGAAAGGCCGGAATGACTTCATATACTGGTTTATGTTTAAAGTTGAGATGCTCCTGCATAAAGGCAAGCAGCGCTCCTTTAACTGACCACACACCGCCAGCTGCTACACCTGTTAAAGCGGCGTCATGAAAGCCGATCCATGTCGACCAGTGAAATGAGACAACCCTTATGTGAATGAAGAACTTGCGCATGATCCGGTTTAAATCGACAATCTCTTTTGTGATGCGTTCCATTTGATGAAGGATTTGCTTCATATCACGTTTTCCTACTTTTTTATGCATCGATTCTTTTTCGTGATCAGGGGTTTTGGCGCTTTCCATTTTCTTTTCACGAATATCAATCGTTTGGTCTTCTGGATTGACCCTCACCATCGGAATCTCTTTTTTGAGTCTGACCAATCCATATAAGGTGATGACCTTCAGTGCAATATGGTCATTGTCGTTTGTATGCGAATAGTCCAGCGAAATGGTTACTTTCATGAAAATCAACAAGATCACAAGAAACAACAACGCTGCGATCCAAACGTAAAGCACTGTGCTCACTTCCTCCATAACAAATGATGCTTCCCCTACGATTATGGCTCTCATTCTGGATTTTATACCCAATCAACAAAAAAAGAGTTTGACCGGTACGCGGCCAAACTCCTCTGATTATACGTTTGATTCTGTTTTTTCATATAAATGTTCATGGACGACCACCGTATCAGCAAAGTAATCATGAACCCCTTGCTTTTTCGGCGAGAACCCAACGATTGCATAGAGAACAAAGATCGTATTAATGTAGCGTCCCACAATCTCTCTAAAGAAAATAACATCCCATGCCAGCTTCTTCTCAGGCTGAAGTGAGACCACTTTAATCCCAAACACCATTTTGCCAAGTGTTTGTTGAAAGATTTTCGTCATGATGGCGAAATAAAGGAGGAATACAATCGTCGTTGTGACGGAAAATGGAGAAAACCATCCCCCTCCTTTGGACCAGCCAAACAGACTAAAGATTGGAGAAACCGTCAAATGGTTGACACCCCAGACGACGAGCCAATCAAGAATAAACGCCCAAAATCTAATCCAAAAACCTGCAAACGCCTGTGCTTCAATTGAAGCGCGCTTCACAAAGGCCGGCTTCGATTCTTCCTCTTGGCTGCGGCTTTCGCTTACTTCATCGAATGTAGAATCCATCTATGATCCCTCCTTTATTTTGAATAGAGATACATCGGTTTAGACCCATTTGAGCCAGCCAGTGTTTCTTTTAAATTCAGAAAATCAATTTCGCTTTTAAAGAGCTTGCTTGCACTCATGTTGAAGAGAGAGTTCCAGCCAAAGCTTTGAGAATAGCTGACCACTGTTGCTCCTTTTAAGCCTTTTTCATTTTTCTTCATCGCTTTTAATGCATCTTCATAATACCCAAGCTCATCGACTAATCCGTTCGATTTTGCCTGTGTCCCGTCATATACTCGGCCGTCAGCAATTTTCTTGACTTCCTTTTTTGACATGCCTCGTCCTTCAGAGATCACTTTGACAAATCCTTCGTAAGAGTTATCGACCATGCTTTGCATGATGTTGCGCTCATCTTTTGTCATATCACGGTTAGGAGACATGATGTCTTTGAACTTCCCGCTCTTAATCGTTTCATATTTAATGCCCAAATTATCTGCCAGCTTTGAATAATTCAAGCTTTGCATAATAACACCTAGCGATCCTGTTAATGTTTCAGGTGAAGCAAAGATTTTCTTCGCTGGAGTTGACACGTAGTAGCCGCCAGAAGCTGCCATTGAGCCCATAGATACGTAAATCGGCTTCTTTGCTTTTTTCACTTCTTCTAATTTTTTATGTATTTCAGCACTTTCATAGACACCGCCGCCAGGAGAGTTAACGCGCAGCAGTACGCCTTTTACCGAAGCATCCTCTTTCGCTTTATCTAGTTCCTTGAGGAATGCACGATGATCATACCCTTCTCCGCCTAATAGGCTCGAGGCACCTCCATTATCTTGAATCGTTCCATTAATCTCAAGAACAGCAATCTTGCCTGCACCGCTGCCATTCTCTAGTACCTTCTCTTCTATTTCATCCCCGAATTGATAGCTCATTTTATTGTCATTGAAGCTATCGAACAAGGCCATCGTGACACTGATTACAATTGAAAATCCGAAAACACCAAGTGCAATAATTAGCGCTACCCATCTTTTCGCATTCATCTTTTTCTCCTCCTTTTGATCTCACTTCATTCATACGAATGCCCACATGAAATGTTTCACAGGAATTGTGGTTTTTTTACATTTCATGTAGGCATATGATAGCACCTCTCTTAAATAACGATCAACTTTACATCGTCTACGTAGACAAGCGCATGACGAAAAATTGGCTTTTTTATCCTCTCTCTGCACCTAATAGGCTAGATCTTCACCGCAACGAAACACCTAAACCATTCTTTCATGAGAAAACGGCTATTCAATTATGCTCAGGATCCAGCCATTTTGAATCACTCACATCGACTCATTTCTCATCATGCAAATCTGATCATTAGATGTTCTCTCTAATGTTTTTACTTTCATATGAAAAAAGTGTAAAATGTGAGCAAGGGTTTTCATGTAAGCCCTTTATCATTGGAAATTATTTTTGACAGCAAAGGGGAGAACGTCAATGACAGACAATCGACGCAATGTATTTTTCTTTTACAAAAAAGATCATGAATTGGATGGACACATTTCTTCTCTCGAGAAGCTCGCTACCGATCAAGGCTTTCACGTCGTCAAGCGTGCAGAGGATGCCCATATTATTGCTTCAATTGGTGGGGATGGCACATTTCTTCAAGCAGTCCGCAAAACGAACTTCCGGGATGACTGCTTGTATGTAGGGGTATCAAAATCAGAGAATACGCACCTATACTGTGATTTTTCGTTAGAGCATTTTGATAAAATGATTGATGCCATGAACACTGAACAGCTTGAAGTGAGAAAATATCCGATCATCGATGTAAGCGTTGACAGTACAAATCAGTTCCATTGCTTAAATGAACTGTCGATCCGCTCCAGCATTATTAAAACATTTGTGATCGATGTGTATATAGATGATTTCCACTTTGAAACTTTTAGAGGCGACGGCATGATTATTTCCACTCCGACTGGCTCAACGGCTTACAATAAATCCGTGAGCGGCGCAGTGGTTGATCCGATGCTTCCATGTATGCAAGTCACAGAGCTTGCATCGCTGAATAACAACTCGTATCGTACATTAGGTGCTCCTTTCATCTTAAGCAGTGACCGTAAGCTGACGCTGAAGGTGGTGCAGGATGGAAACGATCATCCAATTATCGGGCTTGATAACGAAGCGCTCGGCACAAAGCACGTCAAACAAATTGACATTGGCCTTTCAGGAAAAGTGATTAAAACGGTGAAATTAAAAGACAACTCTTACTGGGAAAAAGTAAAACGCAGATTCCTTTAATCTTTCAGATTATTGAGGGTTTAAAGCTCCTTTATGGGGCTTTTTTTTATGTCTTTTCATTCACGGTCATGGTTATGGTATGATGTCACAAGTATGAATGTACTAAAAGGAGAACACGATGACATTACAACATTTTGATCAATATCCACTAAGTGATGAATTGAAACAAGCGTTAGAAGCGCTTCACTTCCATACACCTACACCCGTTCAGCACGAGACATTATCTGTTGCTTTTTCAAAGCAGGATTTAATTGTCAAATCTCAGACTGGCAGCGGCAAGACTGCTGCATATGGTCTGCCGATTTGTGAAATGGTTGATTGGGCTGAAAATAAGCCTCAAGCCCTTATCCTTGTTCCGACACGAGAACTCGCCATGCAGGTCAAACAAGACCTCACAAGCCTTGGACGATTCAAACGAATCAAAGCCGCAGCCATTTTTGGAAAAGCCTCTTTTCAAGCGCAGAAAGTAGAGCTTTCACAGAAAAATCATATTGTGTGCGGGACACCAGGCCGCATTTTGGATCACCTTGAGAAAGGCACCCTTTCTTTAGAAAATCTCAAATTTTTCGTGTTAGATGAAGCGGATGAAATGCTGAACATGGGATTTATCGATCAGGTTTCTTCTATTATTCAGTATCTGCCGCCAAAGCGCATGTCGATGCTATTTTCAGCGACAATGTCTGAAGATATGAAGAAATTGAGCGAACAATTTTTACAATCACCGAAAATCATTGAGATCGCACGTGAAGAAACGTCTGTACAGCAAATCACCCATACCGTAATTGAAACAGAAGAGGAATCGAAATTCTCCCTTCTTCAGCGGACGATCGTCATTGAAAATCCAGATAGCTGCATTATTTTCTGTAATACACAGGAACGGGTGAATGAACTCACGATGAAGCTGGATGAATGGGATGTGCCCTGTGACAAAATTCACGGCGGCATGAGACAGGAAGACCGCTTTGATGTGATGGATGAATTTAAAAAAGGTGAATTCCGTTATCTGATCGCAACAGATATAGCAGCCCGGGGAATTGATGTCAGTGATATGACACATGTCATTCATTATGATCTTCCTTATGAAAAAGAGCGCTATATTCACCGAACTGGTAGAACAGGCAGAGCGGGAAAAAGCGGAAAAACGATTGCGTTTATGACAAAGAATGCTAAGCCGCTTATTGATGAATTAAAGCAGGATGCCGGCATAGATTTTCAAACTCAGCCTTATCCAACGAAGGAAGAAGCAGAAAAGCATGTAGAAAGATTTGAAGAGAAAATTGAAACGCCTATTCAAAAGGAAAATAAACAGGCAGGCGTTGAGAAGGATATTATGAAGCTTTATTTTAACGGTGGAAAGAAAAAGAAGCTGCGAGCTGTTGATTTTGTTGGGACTATTGCCAAAATAGAAGGCGTTGCATTCGATGACATTGGGATTATTACGATTCAAGACACGAAAACATATGTAGATATTTTAAACGGCAAAGGCCCTCTTGTGCTGAATGCCATGCGTCACACAACCATTAAAGGCAAGCAGTTAAAAGTACATGAAGCACGTTCATAAAAAGTAAAGGCCCAGCGCCTTTATTTTTTTATTGATGATGTAATAAGCGCACAAACGTTGATCCCATTAGCCTTTTTGATGACAAACATGACAAATGTCATATTGAATACATGATGGGTGCTACTATGAGCATGACACCTTCCCTTCTATACTTTGAAGTAGAAAGAAACGGAAAGGACTTGAACGTTCATGACGACTTCAACAAACACAAAGCAGCAAGCCACTTTAAGAAAACAAGTGGGTCAATTCTCTGGTGCTGATTCGAAAAAAAGTATCATTCAACTCTTTAATACATTCATTCCATTTTTAGGGCTTTGGTTTCTTGCCTATTATAGCCTGAATATCTCCTACCTTTTAACCCTCTTCTTTGCGGTTATTGCAGCTGGGTTTTTAGTACGTGTCTTTATTATTTTTCACGACTGCTGCCACCAATCCTTTTTTAAACAGAAGCCGCTAAATCACCTGTTCGGTTTTTTAACGGGCGTACTCACCCTTTTCCCTTATCTTCAATGGCAACGAGATCATTCAATTCACCATGCCACAAGCAGTAATTTAGACAAACGAGGTACTGGCGACATTTGGCTCCTAACAGTCAAAGAATATCAAGAAGCATCAGCATGGACGAAATTTCGCTACAGATTTTATCGTAACCCGTTTGTGATGTTTATTTTAGGACCGATCTTTGTCTTTCTCTTAAAAAACCGTTTCAACGTCAAAAATGCTCGTAAAAAAGAGCGTTGGAACACGTATTTCACAAACGTGAGCATCATTGCGTTAGCAGCCGTAACATGTCTTCTTTTTGGCTGGCAGGAATTCCTGCTTGTTCAAGGTCCGATCTTCCTAATCTCAGGATCTATCGGTGTATGGTTGTTTTATGTACAGCATACGTTTGAGGACTCTTACTTTGAAGCAGATGAACATTGGAACTATGTGCAGGCAGCTGTAGAAGGCAGTTCTTTTTACAAATTGCCAAAGCTTCTTCAATGGTTAACAGGTAATATCGGTTACCATCATGTTCATCATTTAAGCCCAAGAGTACCGAATTATCATTTAGAGCATGCTCATGAGCAAAGTGAACCGTTGCAAAATGTCCCAACTATTACATTGAAAACAAGTATTGAATCCATGAAATTTAGATTGTGGGATGAAGAAACGAAAGCATTTGTTACCTTCAAAGAGGCAAGGCAATCTAAGAAGATGAACGTCCCTGTTATCAAAGGAGACATTCTGAAGAAAAATGCATAATTGGTTCAAGCTCTTTCTTACACTAGAAGGAGCTTGTTATCATTTACAGGATGCAGCCGCATGTTGAATTTGATAAAGTAAGGAAAAAGAATGAAAAAGGTGGCACACGGATGAAAAAACAGTTTAAGATTCAAAAATTGCATGGGATTTCCCCTTATATATGGGCCATTTTTTTCATCCTGCCTTTCTATTTTATCTTTAAGACACCTTCGACTTTAGGCATTGTGATCGGCATTATTTTGAACGTCGTCTTTTTCGCTGTGTATCGTTTTGCCTTTGTCGCAAAAGGCTGGTCTTTATATGTCTTCGGTCTTTTATTGATCGGTATTTCAACTGGTTATGTGATGCTCTACAGCTATATTTATTTCGCTTTTTGCATCGCCTATTTTAACGGACATATCAAACGAAAAGTCCCCTTTTATATCTTGTACTATATCCATCTGGCGAGCGCCGCCGTGGCAGTGAACTTTAGTTTGATCTTAAAAAAGGGCTGGTTTCTCACACAAATTCCTTTTGTCGTCATTACCCTGATTAGTGCCATTCTTCTTCCACTTAGCATTCGAAGCAGGAAGGAACGTGAACGGCTTGAGGAGAAATTAGAATATGCCAATGAACGGATTGCTGATCTTGTGAAACTTGAAGAAAGGCAGCGCATTGCTCGCGACCTGCATGACACCCTTGGACAAAAGCTTTCTTTGATCGGTTTAAAAAGTGATCTTGCCCGTAAACTCGTGTATAAAGACCCTGAACAGGCTCGTGCCGAACTCAAAAGCGTCCAGCAGACTGCCAGAACGTCTCTCAATGAGGTGCGAAAGATTGTTTCCTCTATGAAAGGCATTCGAATTAAAGATGAAATGTCGAACATCGAGCAAATTCTCGAAGCAGCCGGAATTGAATTGGTCTATGATGAAAAGGAAGCACCGAAACATATCTCACTTCTGAACGAAAACATTGTGAGCATGTGCATCAAAGAGGCGGTGACGAATGTCGTCAAACATAGTGACGCGACGGTTTGTAAAATCACCATTCACCAAAAATCAAAGGAAGCGATCATCACCGTTGAGGACGATGGAACATTTAAAGGCGACTATCCGCCCACTCAATCGAAGGGTCACGGCCTTTTAGGAATAAGAGAAAGATTGGAATTTGCAAATGGCCGCCTGCGTATTGAGACAAAGGATGGGACAAAGCTCATTATGATCATTCCAAATGATTCAGCTGCAAAAGAAAAGGAGGGGATGAAATGATCAACATCTTTATCGCAGAAGATCAGCAAATGCTGCTTGGTGCACTCGGTTCACTTCTCGATTTAGAAGACGATATGACGGTGGTTGGGAAAGGGACGAATGGTCAAGATGCCATCGATTTTGCCAAAAAACACCCTGTTGATATTTGCTTAATGGATATTGAAATGCCGGGAAAATCTGGACTTGATGCAGCGGAAGAGCTCAAAGGATCAGATGTGAAAATCATCATTTTGACGACCTTTGCCCGCTCTGGTTATTTCCAAAGAGCGTTAAAAGCTGGCGTCAGCGGCTATATGCTGAAAGACAGTCCAAGCGAGGAGCTGGCAAGTGCGATTCGCAGTGTGATGAAAGGGAAAAAGGTGTATGCCCCTGAATTGATGGAAGACTTATATAGTGATGAAAATCCTTTAACGGAGCGAGAGAAATCGGTCCTTGAACTCGTCGCAGACGGTAAAAACACAAAAGAAATTGCAAAAGAACTCAGCATTAAAAGTGGCACTGTCCGGAACTACATTTCCATTATTTTAGATAAGTTAGAAGTGAAGAACCGCATCGAGGCCATTACCCGCTCAAAAGAAAAAGGCTGGTTTAAATAAGAAAAAAGATCAGGACACACGCTGCCTTGATCTTTTTTTTGATAAAAAATCTCTTCTTTATTTTTTATCACCAGCTATCAAAATGTCATTGACAACAGCCCACAGTCCTATGATATGATATCCGAGTGATAATAATTATCATTATCACTAATTCAACCAAATATACGGCTATGTGCCGATTTCAAAGGAGTCTACATTCATGAAGAAAATATTGTTCCCTCTGATGCTCATCTTTGTACTTGCATTGAGCGCATGTGGCAATAGCAACAGCTCTTCCTCAAATAAAGGAAATCAATCAACATCATCAGACAAAATTACATATCAATCTGAAAATGGCCCTGTGAAGCTGCCAGCGCATCCAAAACGTGTTGTTGTTCTAGGTTCTTACGCAGGTAGTGTCATGTCACTTGGTGTGAACATCGTTGGCGTTGACTCTTGGTCAAAAAAGAATCCGCGCTTCCAAAAGGAATTAAAAAATGTGGAAGAAGTATCGGATGCCAATGTAGAGAAAATTATGAAGCTAAAGCCTGATGTCATCATTGGCTTAAGCAATACTAAAAATGTAGAAAAACTCAAAAAAATCGCACCAACCGTTTTGTTTACGTATAACAAAGTCGATTACCTTCAGCAGCACATTGAAATTGGAAAAGTATTAAACAAAGAAAAAGAAGCCAAAGCTTGGGTAAAAGATTTCAAAAAACGTGCAGATGAAGCTGGAAAAGAAATTAAAGCAAAAATCGGTAAAGATGCAACAGTTTCTGTCTTTGAAAGTGGCACAAAAGAGCTCTACGTCTTTGGAGATGCATGGGGCCGCGGAACAGAAATCCTCTACCAGGAAATGAAACTGAAAATGCCTGAGAAAGTGAAAGAAAAAGCATTAAAAGCCGGCTACTATGCAGTTTCACAGGAGGTCATTCCTGAATTTGCTGGAGATTATATGATCATTAGTAAAAACAGCGAAATGGACAATTCCTATCAAAACAGTAAAATTTACAAGTCCATCCCAGCTGTCAAAAAACATCGTGTGTATGAGGCCAATGCAGAAGAATTCTATTTTAATGACCCGATCACACTTGAATACCAACTCTCATTCTTTAAAAAGCACTTTTTAGGTAAATAAGCTGAAGCAAGGGATCTCTTCCCTTGCTTTTTTCTTGTCTACTTCTAGCGGCATGGTCCTTTTTCCGCTACAATGACAACAAGCGAATACAAAAAGTGTGGTGCTGATTTTGTTTAAGATTTTACTAATTGAAGATGATACAACCCTCTTCCAAGAAATCAAAGAACGTCTAGTCAACTGGTCCTATGATGTTTATGGGATTCAAGATTTTCATCACGTGCTGCAGGAATTCACATCTGTCCACCCTGATCTCGTCATTATTGATATACAGCTGCCAAAATACGATGGCTTTCACTGGTGCCGGATGATTCGCCATCATTCAAATGTTCCAATTATTTTCCTCTCCTCAAGAGACCACCCTGCTGATATGGTCATGTCGATGCAGCTCGGAGCCGATGATTTTGTGCAAAAGCCCTTCCACTTTGACGTGCTCATTGCCAAAATTAATGCTGTTCTTCGCCGCGTGCATGATTATAATGCAGAGCCGGCCAGCCTAAAGGTGTGGTGCGGCGCTGCCATTGACCTAGAAAAAAACACCGTTACAAATGATCACGGTGAGGTTGAATTAACAAAAAATGAGTTATTTATTCTCAAGGAATTGATTCAGCATAAAAATCATATCGTCAGCCGGGAATCACTCATTCAAGCATTGTGGGAGGATGAACGGTTTGTCAGTGACAATACACTGACTGTAAACGTCAACCGGCTCAGAAAAAAACTAGACGAGATCTCCCTTGGCGCCTTCATTGAGACAAAAGTGGGTCAAGGCTATCTTGCAAAAGAAAAGGATGATCAATGATGCTGCAGGCATTTCTAAAAGAACGAAGAAGCTGGATTCTTTTCTTTCTTAGTTTGCAGCTCCTCATTCTATTTGTTGCTTATTTGGATACGACCATTCCCATCGCTTCTCTTTTCTATATTGTGCTATTATCTACGTTTCTCATGATTGTCTTTCTCTTTTTTCGATACCGAAAAGAAACGGCTTATTATGAGAGGTTGAAAGAATGGGATGATGACATTGGACATCAAATGCGGCTAACCCCCTCTTCCCCATTTGAACAGCTCATCCATGATGCGACGTCAGAGCAAATTGCACGCTACCGGCGAATGGCAGCAGAGCAGAAAATCGCTCTTGAAGAAGAAAAAGATGAATTGCTCTCTTGGATACATGAGGTCAAAACCCCCCTTACAGCGATGCGCTTAATGATTGACCGCTTAACAGATCAGCAGCTGAAATCCAATATGACATACGAGTGGCTCAGAATACATTTATTACTTGATGCCCAGCTGCACCAAAGCAGAGTACGTCATATCGAAAATGATTTATTCATTGAAAAGCTGGACCTGCAAAGCATCATCGCAAAGGAAATCAAAGCGCTCCAATCATGGTGCATGCAAAAAGGAATCGGCTTTGAGCTGGCGCTGGGGGAACGGACCGTATTAAGTGATATAAAATGGTTATCCTTTATGATCAGACAGGTACTCACAAATGCAGTCAAATACAGCCATTCATCCGATATTGTCATTGAAAGCAAGCAAATTAATGACCAAGTCATGCTGACGATCACAGATCAAGGCAGAGGAATTGATTCAAGAGACATCTCTCGTATTTTTGAAAAAGGCTTTACCTCGACAAGACATCACAATGACACCGCCTCAACAGGAATGGGGCTCTATTTAACGAAAAAAGGAGCAGACGCTCTTCATATCACGATCGAGGTCAGCTCCACGATAGATCAAGGTACAACCTTCACCTTCACCTTTCCGAAAAAGAATGATTTTGTTCATATTGCGAGCATGTAAAAAGCAATCGCAATCTCTTCGCGGCTGTCAAAACTTGCGCGAAGAGATTGAGGTGGCTTACTTAGGAAATACTTCCCGCTTCTTTGCGAAAAACATTTCCCATCTGTCTCCGTCTATAAATACTTAAGATCAGCCCAACAGCCATCATTTCTAGGAGAATATGTGAACCTCCATAGCTCATGAAAGGTATAGACACTCCAGGTAATGGCAGCAAGCCAAAGTTTGTGAAAATGCTTAACAGATATTTTGCTGCAAACACAGCCGCTAAACCTGTCATGACCATTTTGCCATAAGCCATTTTCACTCGTTTTGCTGTACGAAATACTCTGTGAATAAAGATGACAAACAACAGGAGCGCAATGAGCCCTGCCAACCAGCCAAATGAATAAATGATATATGTAAACATCCAATCCGTGTGAACCTCAGACATGGCATAAGGTGTGATCTGAAGCCCGTTTGAGCTGAATTCATGAACTTTGAAAAAGGAACGGTGTCTATCTGCTTGAAAAAGAGAAAACACTTCAAACATTAGATATAACACGCCTGTTGCCGTCAGCAGAATGATTTGCTTATAATTTGCGCTAGACACATACATCACGGTTAAGCACATGACCAGACAGATAACGGTCGCAGGAAGAAAACCAATCGTACTGATTAAAATAATCGGTAAAGCCATCATCCCTACTCCAAGCCAAGCTCTGTACGCATTCTCCCAATTCCAATTGTGAAAGATACCTGCTAAAGAAATAGCTAGAAGAAAAGGCATAATCTCAGTCAAATTTATTGATACATCACGTATTCTTAAAAAAAGAATACCGTTCACTCTTGACCCGAACATCATCGAAAAAATCAGCATTCCGAGTGTCCCAATGTATAAATGCCAAGAGTATTTCAATAAGCGCCGATAATCGAAGGAAAACAAACCAAACATAAGCACTAAACCTACCAGATAAAAGGCAAGGCTTTTATAAAAAATGTTCATGTTTTGAAGATTTGTAAAATCTGAATGAAACTGTAAAAAGTACATCACAAGCAGCCCGCAAGAACAAGTGGCTAGCACTAGAAGAATCATCTTAAAATCGATTTGGACTTTATGTGTTTCGTGAAGCTGCGTTCCGAGAATTTCCGCATCACCAATTTGGTCCAACGCTTGCTCTACCGCCTCTTCTTCAGACATCCCAGCATTCATTGCTTCCTCTTTTAGCGTGTATAGATGATCCATCAGCTCAAGCTTTACACTCGAATGAACATCTTTATTTTTAATTCGTTTACATACACTTTTGACATATTTCTCGAACTTTTTATCTAATCCCATGCGATTTTCTCTCCGTTCAAAACGCCATCAACTGCTTGTTTGAATACGTTCCATTCTTCTTTCTTTTCCTGTATCAATGCTTTCCCTTGTTCATTTATTTTGTAATACTTTCTTTTCCGATTGCCATTCCCTTCGCCCCAATAAGAGACAATGAATTCTTTCCCCTCCAAATTGTGCAAAATAGGATAGATTGTTCCTTCTTTAAAGCTGAAAATCCCTTCCGATTTCGTCTCTAATTCTTTAATCATTTCATATCCATACATCGGTCTTTCATTTAATAAGCTTAAAATAAGGGTAGCTGTACTTCCCTTTAGAAGCTCTTTACTCACTTTCATTCTTAGTTACCTCCAATACATAGATTTACTATGCATTTATTTAATATGCATATCATACATGAATAAAATGGCCATGTAAAGCTTCAAAACACCACCCTGACATGAAAAATCAGAGAAGATTGATACATAAGAGTGAAAAACAGATAAAATAAATGGGGAAAGAAAACTCACCCTAATAAGAAACTGATTTACATACAATTTGTTTAAAAAACAAGCATGTGACAACAATGTCACATGCTCGTCTGTTTTGTTCGCCAAATCGCAGGACGTCTGACAGGCTTCTTTTTATACTAGAGATATCAATTAAAAGAAAAAGGGGTTCAGCAAATGAACATTTTAGAAGCTCGCAAAATTTATAAAAGCTATGGAAATAAATTCAACAAACAAGAGGTGCTGAGTGGTATTGATTTGACCATTGAAGCCGGGGAATTTGTCAGTATTATGGGGCCATCAGGCTCGGGGAAAACAACCCTTCTGAACGTATTGTCCTCTATCGATCATGTGTCCAGTGGATCAATTCGTATTGCAGATGCTGAGATGACACAAATGAAGGACCAGCAGCTTGCTGAATTTAGAAAAAAGCAGCTTGGCTTTGTTTTTCAGGATTATAACTTACTTGATACACTCACGGTCAAAGAAAACATCCTTTTGCCTTTGTCCATCTCCAAAACGCCAAAAAAAGAAGCTTTTGAACGTTTTCAACAGCTTGCAGAAGACATGGGGATTTATGAACTAAGAGACAAATACCCGAACGAACTCTCTGGCGGACAAAAGCAGCGGACATCGGCGGTTCGTGCCTTCATTCATGAACCAAGTCTTATTTTCGCTGATGAACCTACAGGGGCACTTGATTCCAAATCGGCATCTGACCTGCTCAACAAACTGCAAGATTTCAATCGCAAACGAAAAGCGACCATTGTGATGGTGACACATGATCCTGTCGCAGCCAGCTATTCAAGCCGCGTCATTTTTATCAAGGATGGACAGATTTATACACAGTTGAATAAAGGCGCTTTAGAAAGAAAAATGTTTTTCGAGGATATTATGAAAACGCAAGGTGTCTTAGGCGGTGTGAAGCATGAACATTAATCAGCTCATCTTTCGTAACCTGAAGAAAAATTTGAAGAATTACTATTTATATGTGTTTGCTCTCGTGTTTAGTGTGGCGCTCTATTTTTCCTTTGTCACCTTGCAATACTCACCAGCACTTGATGATGTAAAAGGCTCCATTAAAGGCGGTGCTTCGATTAAAGCCGCTTCGGTTCTGCTTATAGCCATCGTCGGTATTTTCCTGCTATATGCGAATAGCATTTTTATTAAGCGCAGAGGAAAAGAAATAGGTCTCCTGCAGCTCATTGGTATGACGAAACAAAAAATTTCCAGACTGCTCAATGCAGAGAACTTTATTCTATACGTGACAGCCATGACTATCGGCATCATTGCAGGCTTTATCGGTTCAAAACTGATGCTGATGGTGTTATTTAAAGTGACTGGTGTTAATGCCATCGCCAATCTGCATTTTTCAGGCATGGCCCTTCTGCAAACACTCATTGTCTTTTTTATTATCTATGGATTGATTATGCTGAGAAATAGACGTTTTATTAATAAACAAACGATTTTATCTTTGTTTAGAACAACGTCTTCGACAGAACAGCGTGTGAAAAAGATCTCTGTGGTTGAAATCATCATTGGAGTTTTCGGTATTGTCTTGATCAGCTCAGGCTATTATATTTCTTCTAAGCTTTTTACAGGCTCATATACGTCCATGATTGAGTTACTTTTAGCCATGATTTATATTCTAGCCTCTGTTATCATCGGTACCTTTCTTTTTTACAAAGGCTCTGTTTCTTTCATTGCCAATATCGTACGTAAAAGAAAAAATGGCTATCTCGCCATTCATGAAGTATTATCTCTGTCATCCATTATGTTCCGGCTAAAATCAAATGCACTGCTTTTAACGATTATTACAACCGTATCTGCACTTGCCATCGGTTTGCTGGCTCTTAGCTACATTTCCTATTACTCAGCAGAAAAAACCGCTGAGCAGATAATTCCAGCTCATTTCGCCATGGGCTCAGAAAAAGAAGCAGCAACCTTCACTCGTGCACTTTCTGACAAACATATTGCTTATGATCAAAAGCAGTTCAAAGTGATTCAAGCGAAATTTGATGCGAAAAAAATAGTGGATTCAGAGGTGAAAAATATGAAGAATGATCCAGGCGTATTGACACTGCCTGTGATCAGTGAAAAAAATGCACCAAATTTTCATGTGGAGAACAACGAAGTTATTTTAAGCGGCTACAGTGATCTATTAAAGAAATTCATGCCGATTCAAAGCTCAGGCGATGTGAAGCTTCTCATTAAGAAACCGCTTGATTTGAAAGTCATAGATATGAAGAAAGATTATCTCATTTCTTACAACTTCACTTTTGGCGGTCTACCTGTTGCCGTCGTGAGTCAAGATGTTTTTGAGCAGCTCGATCAACAAAAAGATCCAAAGCTACAGCTTGAAAATAGCCAATATATCTCAGTCAATATAAAAGATGATAAAAATCTTGAACAAGCAAATAGCGTGTTTACATCTTTAAAACTAAGTGACAACAGCATGTCTCAATTAGCTTCAGCTCAGCAGCAAAAACAAACAATAGGACTGATGATGTTTGTGGTCGGGTTTTTAGGCCTTAGCTTCCTTGTCACATCTGGCTGTATTTTATACTTTAAACAAATGAATGAAAGTGAAGAGGAACAAAGCTCCTATACGATCTTGCGTAAGCTTGGTTTTACTGAGAAGGACCTATTAAAAGGCATCCGGCTTAAACAGCTGTTTAACTTTGGGATTCCGCTCATCGTCGGATTGCTGCACAGCTACTTTGCTGTACAATCAGGCTGGTTTTTATTCGGCGGAGAATTGTGGACTCCAATGCTCATCGTTATGTCGATTTACACTGTCCTCTATTCTATCTTCGGATTCCTATCTGTCCAATATTATAAAAAGGTCATTAAGGATTCCTTGTAATCAATTCCCCATAGGCAACGCCTATGGGGTTATTTTATTTATGAAGGTGTTGATTCAAACTTGTGTGATAAAATATGGTCTCTTGCCTCATAAGCTTTTCGTTTGACCTCTTCTAGGTTCACACCGACTAGCTTTCCGTTTTGTTTCACTGCTTTTCCAGCAACATAAACAGAATCAACATTTGAAGGATGTGCCGTTTGGACAACCGCTCCAGCCGGATCTGTCATCGGAAGAAGATTCATGCTTGTCCGATCGATCAAAATAAAATCCGCTTCTTTCCCAGGTGTAAGCGACCCAATTTTATGATCAAGCTGTAATGCACGAGCGCCATTGATCGTCGCAGCCTCAAGCATTTGATGAGCTGACAGCCCAAGTTCAGGTCCCGGCATGATCCCATCCATTAACAACGATTGATTTTGGATCGCGCGCTCTGCCTGAAGCCCGAATTTCATTTGAGCAAACAAATCTCCACCTGTCGCTGTAACTACGTCTACACCGAGCGTTGGAAGAACACCTTGTTCAATCGCAAGTCCTGTGACAGGATAACCGTGACCCATCATCATTTCAATTTCAGGGGTAATGGAGATGGAGCTTCCGCTGTCTGCCAGCATCTTCATTTGATCCGCATCGATTGCGTTAATATGCACCATGTTCAAATCAGGTCCGAGCAGCCCTGCTTTGTGAAGCCGCTCAATCGATCGATCCTCCGCTCCCCAATTTCCAAAGCCGATGTGCATACTACATAGAGCATCTAGAGACCGGGCTGTTTCAATTTCAAATACCGACGTCTCCCATGAAGAAAACTCTGGACCACGAATCGCAAGTCCCATTGTTAAAAGCTGATCTGATGATTGAAAATGCGCTTTTTTCACACGTGCTGCGTCCTCCATATTGGTGAGCGTACTCTCTCTATCCCAATATTCAGCATCTCCAGAGGAACCAAAAGCAAAAACAGCTCGTATACCCGCATCTTTTAATCCTCCAATGAGCTCTTCTGTATGATCCATTGAATTGATCATCGTCCAATCTAAAAACGTGGTCACACCTGCATCTAAAGCCTCTAATGCCCCTAAATAATTGGCGATTCGATCGTCGGATGGGCGTCTCATTGCTCCATAGTTGCCATAATAGATTTTGCTTAAATATGTCTGCAAAGACCAATCTGTCCCTATGCCCCGGATGACAGACTGCCACACATGCCGATGTGTATCTACAAGACCTGGCATAATGACCATATCAGATGCATCAACAATGTCTGCATCACTTACTTCAATTGGAGGTCCAACTTCTAAAATGTGTTTCCCTTCAATTAATAAATCTCCCTTTTCAAGAAAACCTAAAGATGGATCAAGTGTTAAGAGTGCTGCATCTTTAAACAATGTTTTCTTCATCCATATCCCCCTTTTCAAATGACGAGGATAAGTGACCCCGCCTCAATGTCATTTTAAAACAGAACAGGATCAAATTAGAAGAAAAGTGGCTTATCAAAATATATTAAGAGCTGATGTTTCTGAAATAGTTGTATGTGCGTTTTAATTTGATGTCATGCTTCCCTTTTGGACTTTCCATCATCCCAAACTCAAAGAACTTCACAGGTTTGATTCCGACATATTGCAAGAGAGCTCGTTTCATTAACATCTTGTGCGCATTTTGTAAAAAGAACAAAGGGTAGTTGGTTGGTCCTTGCATTGTCGATACACAAACGGCACTTTTCCCTTTTAATAATCCTTCTGGCAGCAGACCGCCTGTTTGACGATAAGCGAAATTCGCAGCAAACATGCGGTCAATAAAGCCAAGCAGCATAGCTGGCGGCCGCCCCCACCAAATGGGATAAACGAACACGATTTTATCCGCCCACATGATCTTATCCTGATACTCGCGAATGTCAGGATCTTTATGCATATCACGTCTCTTTTTCTCTTCATTAAAAACAAGTACAGGATCAAATTTTTCTTGATATAAATCGATGATTTTCACTTCTTGAACGATTGGATTTTCTTCGCTGCCTCTAACAATTTCTTTAAAAAAAGCACCATTTAAACTATTGTGATGAGGGTGAGTATAAATAATGAGTACATTCATCTTTTTCTCCTTTAGTTATCATTTGATAATAAAAGGATATACCCCAATCGATTAGTTGTCAAATGATAATTGTTTTTTGATAATAAATTTGATATGTTACATAGGAGGTGATCATCATGCAACATCCACATTTCTTCAAGGAATTCGTCGCATTTGCTTCTACTTTTTCAGAGCTAAAACATGATCTGATGAGCAAAGTCAAACCACCAGAATTAACAGCCTTACAATATTTAATTTTAGAGCAGCTAGCGGTCAGCGAACCGCTTACCCCTAGTGACATCGCAGACTGTCAGCATATGTCTCTTCCAAATGTCAGCAGAGAACTGAAAAAACTGCACGAAAAACAATTCATTGATAGAGAAGAAGACCGTGTTGACAAACGAAAGCATATCATTATGCTTTCTGACAAAGGCCGTACCTGTATGAACGAGGCCTTTCAGCATATCGAAAGGATGCTAATAGACAGCCTATCTTCCTCAGATATAGAACAAATGGATGATATCGTACAAGCTCTCCGTCTATTAAATCAAACGATTTTTAAAAAATGACCCAATGAAAAAAGCATGAGCGCTACGCTCATGCTAAGGATTTTGTATCTTATTAATGAAGGGATGCTAAAAGATACGTTATGAAACCAACAATCGGAATGATCGGGATCATTAATTTCAATGTTGTATTCGTATTCTTATATAAATTCCATAGCAATACTGGTATACCAAATGTTAACGTATCTAAAACAGCAAGAACTACTCCTTTACGCTGTTCTTTATGAGCCATTTTAAAAACCCCCCTATTCACCAAACTTTTTTCACACAATAACCGGCCAATCCCGCTGATATACCTCCATTAATCACTGCGCATGCAATACAGCTAGCAGGTCCAGTAAAACAAATATAATAACACGCTCCTAGAACCATTGAACGTAACGGAAGAGATTCATTAGGGCCGCTTTTCTTTTTTAAGCAGTCCCAAAACTTGTTCCAATTAAAACTCGTTTGAATTTCCGAATCATCTATTTGAACAATTTTTCTATTTAATTCCATCATATCTTGCTTTACACCATTTTCACCATAGGTAAAAGATCCTTTTAAAAACTCCCCTTTTTGGTTGATATGAAACTTATTTTTCAATTTTCCATTTTGAAAAAAATATGAGTGCAAATTCCCTTTCCCATCGTATTCTGCAAGTTGAATATAGTGAGCTTTTATTTGACTCAGTGAAACTGAAATGAAGGAAACATTGTTAAGCAGCTGATTATCTGACTTCTTCTTTTTCAGATAAAAATAAACAACATCTGTTTTAGCAGCGTGTATATGAACCGCCGCACTTTCTCCATTTAATAGATAACCTTTCTTTTGGGCTAATTCTTTTGCCTGTAAAAATTGAGAGCTTTTTTTTGCTTTTTTTATGAGTTTTTCTGCTGTTTTATCATTTTGTATCTTTTCAAAAGGCTCGTCCTCTTTTATGGTAACAGCGTTACCTACAGGATATTGTCCGAATAAAAGTGATATGAACAAAAACATACAAAACATTTTTCTTATCTTCATCATACAGACTCCTTTAGTAAAGTTAATAAAAATCATAACCTTTTAAGGAAAAAATTTTACCAATAAAATCCACTAGTGATAATGTAGCATATAACCTATTCTTTATCATTTCCTCTAGGCAATTGAATCTGATCTTCCTCCCTGAATCATGATGACACTGGCTGAAAAGCCTTATCGATACACAAAAAAGCGCTGGATCATTACGTCCAAACGCTTCTTTGTTTTATTCTCTATGTACCTTTACACAATCAATTGATACGCAATGTATAACGCAACCAGCCAGATCATGACCGCGGAAGCTTTATTGATACGGTTCATCCATATGCCGTTTGTATCTAACTTCCCTAACATCTTCCCTAAAAGGGCGAGACCAATAAACCATAACCAGGACACGATGATACAGGCAAGTGTGAATGCCAGCTTTTCTGCGCCGCTATATTGCAGCGAATTTGTCCCAATGACACCAATCGTATCGAGAATCGCGTGGGGATTTAAAAGAGAAACGGAACAAGCAAATACAATTTGTTTTCTTGCAGGCATTAATTTCTGCTTCTCTTGATCACCTGATGATGAGCTTGTGTTCCATACGGACCATCCCATATAAACTAAAAAACAAAAACCAATGATATAAAGACCAATTTGCAGTACTGGAATGGTAAACACCACAACAGAAACACCTATGACAGCTAAAGCAATTAAAAGTGTGTCACAAAGAGCAGCCGTGATGACGACAGGCATTGCTCGATATAATCGAGGCTGCAGCGCTCCTTGTTGAAATACAAATACATTTTGTGCGCCCAAAGGTAAAATGAGACCAAAGGCAAGTACAATTCCATGAATGATCGCAATCGACATCTACTAACATTCTCCTTTTTCAGAAATTCCTACATATTTTAACATAAAGCACCTTGCCTGCTTTCAACAAATTTCATTTTCCGTACAAAAAAAGCGCTGGATGCTTCCATCCAAACGCTTCTCATTTTTTCATTATTTACTTTTTCGTGCAAGCTCTCTTTCTCTCAGCTCTACACGGCGAATTTTCGCTGACGGTGTTTTTGGCAGTTCGTCAATGAATTCGATTTCTCTTGGGTATTTGTATGGTGCTGTTGTGTTTTTCACATGTGTTTGCAACTCTTTGATCAGTTCATCACTTTGCGCCACTCCATCACGAAGGACGACGTATGCTTTCACGATTGATCCTCTGATTTCATCTGGGCTCGCCACAACTGCACATTCCTTCACTGCTGAATGCTTGATCAGCGCATCTTCTACTTCAAACGGTCCAATCGTATAGCCTGAGCTGACAATGATGTCATCTCTGCGGCTTTCAAACCAGAAGTACCCATCTTCGTCTTTTTTCGCGCGGTCACCCGTAATGAAGTAATTTCCTCGGCGCTGCGCCTTTGTACGCTCTTCATCTTTGTAATATTCCTTAAATAGAGCCGGTGTTTCGAGATGGACCGCAATGTCACCAATTTCTCCAGGTGCGCAGACGTTTCCATCCTCATCAATGATATCTACTTCGTTGCCAGGGGTTGGTTTTCCCATACTTCCTGGCTTGATATCCATTCCTTTTAGCACCCCTACAAGCAGTGTGCTTTCAGTTTGGCCATAGCCGTCTCGTACTTCTATATCGAAATGCTTTTTGAATGTATCAATGACTTCACGGTTCAATGGCTCTCCCGCAGAAACAGCACTATGCAGCTTCGGCAGCGCGTACTGACTCAAATCATCTACTTTTGCCATAAAGCGATATTCTGTCGGTGTACAGCATAAGACATTGATTTCATTTTTTTGAAGCAGCTCTAAGTATGTATTTGGATTGAATTTCCCTCCATACACAAAGCCTTCTGCTCCACTTCCTAACACAGATAAGAGGGGGCTCCACACCCATTTTTGCCAGCCTGGTCCTGCTGTCGCCCATACTTTATCTCCTTCATTAATGGAGAGCCATGCTTTGGCAGCTGTGCGTAAATGTGCATACGCCCATCCGTGTGTATGAACAACCCCTTTTGGGTTCCCTGTTGTACCTGATGTATAGGATAAAAACGCCATGTCTGTGCGTTTTGTATCTGCCAATTCAAGTTCGTTTGATTGCTCTTCCTTTTGCGCTAGAATGTTTGTCCAGCCATGATCGTTTTCACCGATTGAGAATGTTTTAAAATCGTTCGGCTTTTTAGTTCCGTCGAACGATTGAATGAATGAAGAGTAAACGATCGCTCCCTTTGCTTCTGCGTGTTCAATTCGGTAATCTAAATCTTTCGCACGCAGCATTTCAGAACAAGGAATCACGACCATTCCTGTTTTCAAAATCGCTAAATAAATGCTGTATGCCTCGAGCATGCGCGGCACCATCACAATGATTTTATCGCCTTTTTTGAAGCCTGCATTTAATAAAACATGTCCAATTTTATTTGCCTCTTCTACTAATGCTGCATATGTTACATGCGCTTCGTGCCCATTACCGTCCTGCCAGTGCAGGGCCATTTTCTCCTTGTCATGACTGAACGCTTCAATCTCACTGACTAAGTTATATTGTTCTGGTGCAATTAAGTCTTCTCTTTTCATGGTACAGCTCCTTTTAGCCTCTTTCTTATGAAACGAAACATGTTTCAATTTACCTATTCTAACACTCATAACTGAAAAATGCTTGAATTAGGACCTACTCCTAGTATTATGCCATAATTTTTTAAATCCGTCTTCTTTTTTAAAAATATTCTAACTATTTATATGTACAAAAAGAAAAGAGCGGGAATCATCCCGCTCATAAGCCATAGCTTTTAAATTGTGTGTCTTAGAAAGATCCGCCACCCATATGTTGTTGAGCGTAAGATACAAGACGCTTAGTGATTTCTCCACCAACTGATCCGTTAGCGCGAGATGTAGTTTCTGCACCAAGGTTTACACCAAATTCAGAAGCGATTTCGTACTTCATTTGGTCGATAGCTTGTGCAGCGCCTGGTACTAGTAATTGGTTAGAACTGCTTTGTCTGTTTTGTTGAGCCATGTGTTCTCACCTCCTTGTGAATATAGAATGTGTAGAAACACATGACTTCATGCGATTGATTTTATGGTAATTATTATGAAATTTTCGTTTTAGAATAAATCAGCGAATTCATCTGCCGTTTTCTTTTCATTTGTCACAATAATCGTTTCAATTTGCTCTACTGCCTCGTCCAGCATCGGCTCGAAATCAGCAAAGCTTTCGTAGCGTTCTACCTTCTCAAGCTTTGGTTTTGTTTTAGGGGACGGCGGCGTAAAGATCGTACAGCAATCCTCGAAAGGCTGAATGCTTGTATCGTATGTGCCAATTCTTCTTGCTTCATCAATAATGTCATTTTTATCGACAGCTATGAGCGGGCGGATGATTGGTGTATTAGTCACATGATTAATGGCATACATGCTTTCAAGTGTCTGACTTGCCACTTGCCCAAGGCTTTCACCAGTAATAATCGCAAGGGCATCACGCTTTTCTCTTATTTTGTCAGCTATTTTCAGCATCATTCTTCTTGTTGATGTCATCGTATAGTTTTCAGGTACTTGTTTGTGGATCAGCTCTTGAATTTTTGTAAAAGGTACGATATGAAGCTTCACTTCGCCTCCATATGCTGCTAGGCATTCTGCAAGATCAATCACCTTTTGTTTCGCACGTTCACTTGTATACGGAGGGCTAAAGAAATGCACAGCTTCAATTTGAATTCCGCGTTTCATTGCTTGATAGCCGGCAACTGGGCTGTCAAAGCCGCCTGAAAGCATGAGCATCGCTCTTCCGCTAGAACCAACCGGCAGGCCGCCTGCACCTTTGACATCTTTAAATGTAATGTACGTGGCTTGCTCTCTGATTTCGATGCGTAAATGCACATCTGGCTGTTTCACATTGACTGTTAAGTTTTCCGTATTTCTTAGAACATGTCCGCCAATTTCGCGATTCATTTCATTTGAATCAAGTTCAAATTGTTTATAAGAACGTTTCGTTGACACTTTAAATGTATTCCCTTGTTCATACACTTCCTGTACCGCTGTTAGTGCCGCATCTTTAATCGCATCTAGATTTGTCTCACATTTAACCGCAAGACTAAAGCTCTGAATGCCAAATACACTTTTGAGCTGTTCTGAAATCGGTTCAGGGTCTTCTCCGTTCAGCATAATCGTGATACGGTCTCTATCAGAAGCATACTTCAATGCTTCAAAATCCTTTAAGACGAACCGAATGTGCTGTCTTAGTTTTTCAATGAATTTCTTTCTATTCTTCCCTTTTGTTGAGATCTCACCAAAACGGACTAAAATATGATCATATTTCATGCTGTTATCTCATTCCTTTTAATTTTTTCACACTTTGTGTGATCGATGTGATGATTTGCGATGCAAGCTCTGGTCCTTGTCCATACGTCAAGCTGATTCTCATACTGCTTTTGGCCACTTCCTCTGATTTTCCCATCGCCAGCAGTACACGGCTTGGCTCTTTTTTCTTGGCTGAGCAGGCAGAGGTTGTAGAAACATATATGCCTTCTTTTTCAAGCATATGGAGGAGGACTTCAATTTGAATACCCGGCACTGAAAAATTCACAATGTGCGGCGCACTTTGCGCCCTCGGTGTGTTCATCACAATACCTTCTATGTCTCCAAGCTGTTTTTGCAGCTGCGTTTTTAAGTTCAGCATCTCATCGTGATGCTTGTCAAGCTGTTCATATGATTGTTTCATGGCTTTTGCCAAGCTGACAGCTCCAGCAGGGTTTTCAGTACCTGAACGAAGCCCTAATTCCTGCTCTCCGCCTGTAATGAAAGGGGCGAGAATGACATCTTTCTTTAAAAAGAGTGCGCCTGTGCCTTTTAAGCCATGAATTTTATGACCTGACATCGTCAAAAGATCTACATCCAGCTGTTTATTAAGTGCTACTTTGCACATTCCCTGCACCCCGTCGACATGAAAAAGCGCGTTTTCGGTATGCTCACGAATGATGCCAGCAGCTTCTTCAATCGGCTGGATGGCACCCGTTTCGTTATTGACGTGCATCATGCTGACAAGCACTGTATCAGGGCGAAGCACTTCTTTTAAATGCGTCATATCTGCATGGCCTTGCTCATTTACTTGAATATAGGAGATGTCAAAGCCAAATAACGCCTTTAGCTGTTCAAACGATTCAATGACAGAAGGATGCTCAATTGCTGTCGTCACAATGTGCTTGCCCCGATTCATTTTGGCAAGTGCTGCTCCTTTAATGGCAATGTTATTCGCTTCTGTAGCACCAGAAGTAAAAATAATCTCATATTGTTTTAAGCCCGTGTAGTGAAGCATTTGTTTTCTCGTTTCATTTAACAGCCGGCTTGCATCTATTCCGAGCTGATGAAGCGAAGATGGATTTCCAAAATAACGCTCACTCACTTGCTGATATACTTGTAAAACCTCAGGGTACGGTTTTGTGGTTGCACTATTATCAAGATACATCATTGCGAAACTCCTTATCCTCTTGCGTTTAACTAATATGATCCGAATTCCTTTTATTTCAATATAAAGCGGTATATTGACAACCTCATCAATTCACTATATCATGCATAGTGCCATTGTCATATTTTTTCCTAAATTAACAGAATATTTAAACATGGCGGAAAAATAAAATAATAGGGGGATAACCTTATGAAAAATAAGTTAAGTCAAACAGACACATTAGCCATCGGCTTAATGTTGTTTGCACTCTTTTTTGGCGCAGGCAATATGATATTCCCTCCTGTACTTGGACAGTACGCAGGTGAAAACGTATGGCTTGCGATCGGTGGATTTTTACTGACAGGCGTGGGACTTCCGCTGCTAGGCATCATTGCCGTTGCCTTGACAGGAACAGGTGCAAAAGGGCTTGCTGATAAAGCTCATCCTACATTCGGTACCATTTTCACCGTCATTTTATATTTATCCATTGGACCTTTCTTTGCAATCCCTCGTACTGGGACTGTTTCTTATGAGATTGGGCTGGCGCCGTTTCTGTCTGAAGCGCAGTCTGAATCATGGATTCCATTATTCTTGTTTTCAATTGCTTTTTTCGGCATTACCTATGCTCTTGCTTTAAATCCATCGAAGCTTGTTGACCGAATCGGTAAAATTTTAACACCAATTTTACTCGCTGTCATTGCTTTAATTGTGATCAAAGCAATCGCAACACCAATGGGTGGAATTGGCAGTCCACATCCAACCTATGAAGGAAGCCCGCTGTTTACCGGCTTTTTAGAAGGCTACAAAACGATGGATGCTCTTGCTTCAATCGTTTTCGGAATTGTCGTTGTCACGGCTGTGAAAGAGCGTGGTATTACAGAACGTAAATCGATTGCAGCAGCCTGTATTAAAGCGGGGCTTGTCGCAGCTGCTGGACTAGCTCTTGTGTACATATCACTCGCTTATGTCGGAGCATCAAGTCCTGAGGCTACAGGTATGGTCGGAGCAAATGATGGGGGAAAACTCCTTTCGCTTGCGGCAAACTTTTTATTTGGTTCTGCTGGAAATATTGTGTTAGGGGCTGCGATTTTATTTGCTTGTTTGACCACAAGTATTGGACTTGTTTCATCCTGCGGAGAATATTTTTCTACGCTATTTCCACGCTTTTCTTATCGTACAGTTGTTTTAGTTGTATCTTTATTCAGTACATTTGTAGCAAACCTGGGACTGGCACAAATTATTTCGCTCTCTGTTCCAGTGCTTGTTGCGATTTATCCGTTAGCCATCGTGATCATTCTCTTATCTTTTATTGATCGATGGATCAATGGAAGACGAATCATTTATATCGCTTCACTCCTTTTCACAGGTGTCTTTGCTGTGATTGATGGGCTCGTGGCAGCGAAAATCCCTCTTGGCGGATTACCTGAATTTTTAGAAGCTGTTGTTCCTTTATATAAACTTGGGATCGGCTGGGCAATCCCTGCCGTTCTTGGAGCTATTATTGGACTTCTTATTTCTTTATTCACGAGTCCACCTAAACAGCTTGCTTAATCAAGCATCAAAACAAAAAACATCCCTTTCCATAGGAGAAGGGGATGTTTTTTTATGTTCTTCATATACTAAAATAGAAAAATTCATGACTTTTGTATGAAAACACATGTTGACATCAGGCGTACATCCTTTATAATTAGTGAATGTTAATGAAGAACGGTTTTAACAACTAATTAACAGAATATTTCAACATAATATTGGAGGCTTTATATTCAATGAAGGCAACATTGTCGACGAAAGATACGGTTATTATAGGTTTTATGTTATTTGCTTTATTCTTCGGCGCCGGAAATATGATTTATCCACCAGAGCTTGGGCAATATGCTGGAACAAATGTATGGAGAGCAATGGGCGGATTTTTATTAACAGGTGTCGGTTTACCTCTACTAGGTATTATTGCGATCGCTTTAACAGGACGTGATGCAAAAGGACTTGCGGATAAGGCTCATCCAGTGTTTGGAACAGCATTCACCGTCATTTTATATTTATCCATTGGGCCGCTTTTCGCTATTCCGCGTACAGGAACAGTTTCGTATGAGATTGGCGCATTACCATTTTTATCAAGTGTACCAGCTTGGCTGTCCCTTCTTTTATTTACACTCGTCTTTTTCGGTATTACGTATTACCTTGCTTTAAATCCAACGAAAATCGTGGATCGTGTAGGGAAAATATTAACACCGATTAAATTTACGATCATTTTTATTATCATTGTCAAAGCCATTTTGACGCCAATGGGCGTGATTGGTACACCAGATGTATCTTATAGCAACGGATCGTTTTTCAAAGGATTTTTAGAGGGCTATAAAACGATGGATGCTCTTGCTTCTATTGTATTTGGAATTGTTGTCATCAACGCGATTAAAGGACGCGGTGTGACAAGTAAAAAGGCACTGGCTTCTGCTTGTATCAAAGCAGGTTTGATTGCAGCTGCTGGATTAACCTTCGTTTACCTGTCACTTGCGTATCTAGGTGCTTCTAGTACACATGCCATTGGATTCGTGGGAGATGGAAGCAAAATCTTAGCTCAGTCTTCTCAGTTCCTTTTCGGAAGTCTTGGAAATATTGTATTAGGTGCTGCCATTACAGTCGCTTGTTTAACAACAAGTATCGGTCTTGTCACATCATGCGGAGAGTATTTCTCAAAGTTACTTCCTAAACTTTCTTATAAAATGGTCGTGACACTTGTTACATTATTTAGTTTCATCATTTCTAACTTTGGACTTGCTCATATCGTTGCTTTCTCTGTTCCAGTCTTAACAGCGATTTATCCTCTGGCAATTGTGATCATCGTTCTATCACTTGCTGATAAATGGCTTGGACATAGAAGACCAGTATATGTCCTCTCGTTAATTTTAACAGGGTGCGTCAGCTTATTTGACGGATTAGCAGCAGCAAAGCTTCCAATCGGTCCAGTAAAAGACATCTTCCAAACAGTGTTGCCTTTTTATGACCTTGGCATTGGCTGGCTTGTCCCTGCGATACTTGGAGTCGCCATTGGATTCCTGATCTCACTTTTCACTTCTTCTGCTTCAGAAGAACGCCAAAAACAGGCGTCATAATACAAAAAAGCTGAAGTCCTATCAATGGACTTCAGCTTTTTTTATTGATGCTGATATTCTTTTTCCTGCTGAGCTAAAAGCTTTTGGACAGATCCAGGTGATGCTTTTTCAACAGCTGCCGCTGCTACATCAAATGAACCGTTATAATCGTATGCATAAAATCTTCGCTCTGCCTCTTTTAATTGTTCAGAAAGAATATGATTTTGGCTTCTAAAACGATTACCGTATTGAATGATTCGTTCAATTTGATCCACTTTAGTGAGCATTTCTTCCGTCTCATCCACAACATGTCTCACTGTGTCAGAGGCTTCTTTTAATTGCTCATTCACGGCTGGCATGTTGAGCGGCAGGTTCTCAAGCTGCTCGTGCACTTGCTGAATCATCTCCTGCGCTTTTTCAGCCTGCTCTTTCATGTCAGCAGGTACACCTGGAATATTACTTTTTTGCAGCTGACGCACTGTATCTGTCAGCATCGTTTTGAGCTCAGCCAGTGTTTCTCTCGCTTGCAGCTCTTCTTTTCTTAATGATTGAAGGTGATCTTTAAACGTATCATGCAATGCTTTTGCATCATCGATAAAGGTTTCGAGCTGATTGATTTCATCCATTAATAATGAATATGCGACATGATCACGATCAAGCTTCTCTCGAATTTGTTTCATGAGCTTTTCAATTTCTTCTAAGCGTTTTTCGAACGCCTTCTGTTGATCAAGCTCTCCGGCTGTCAGTTTGTAGCTTTCTTTTACAAGAGCTGTTTCTGCCTTTGTTTGCGTGTGATCCTGCTCGAGCTTTTCAAATGCTTCCGTCAGCTCAGGCATTTTGCTTTTGATTTCCTGCCCTGCTTCTACTTCCGCTTCAAGCTGATCATACAGCGTCTGAATTGCATCATCAATCATTTGGAGAATGCTTGATGCTTCATCCAGATTGAGTTCATCAATCAGCAGTTTTTCCGCACGGGTCAGCTGTTTGTTTAAGTTCTCAAGCTCTTTAGTGATCTGGATGTGCTCAAGCTTGTAGCCTTTGTCTGTCATTTCTTTATATCCGTCTTTCAGCTTCGTCAGCTGGCCTGGTACGGTTTGTTTGCAGTCTGCAATGAGCTTCGGTACATCATTGATATACAGCTGAAGCTGATCGAGTCTGCGGTCTTGCTCAAGCAAAATCTTTCTTGCTTTCATATAGTTTCCGTTTTCTGTCTCTTCCTCGTACTGCTTGATCCCTTCCCAGGCCTCATCTAAGTCCTGCTCCATTTTGTCATAAAGGGTGCCGTATAAATGGCTGTACGCAAGCAGATTTTTTCGAACTGTTTGATATTGTTCTTTGACCTTTTCAATGTCCTTGCGATTTTGCTCCTCGCTTGTGACAAGGTCTGCAATCTCTTTTAAAATGTCTTCAATGTTCGAATCAGCAGCACTCAGCAAGTCCTCAATGTGCGTAAGAACCTGCTTGGCTTTGGAGAATCGATATTTATCAGAATACTCTTCTGCATCATATAATAGCTCCTCAACCTTTGGAAGATGGGCTGTGACGATATCGTCCCACTCTGCACGCCATCTTTCAAAAAATTGCTCTGTTTCTCCGGTCATTTTTAAATGTTTGATTTTTGAAATTTCTTCTACAATTGATCTGTTTAAAATTTCAATTTTCCATGCTTCCAATCGGTCAATCTCTTTATATATATTTTTTCGCAGGAAATAACCGACTGAAAACAAAGCAAGCAAAATGACAATTAAACCGATGATTAACTCCATAATGAGCCCCCTTGTTGTGATCTAAGTGATGTCAGGGTAAAAGTGTCCCGAGTAGACCTGAGAACCCTTTCGTGTCCGCTTTGCATTTGTTTTTATAAGCAGGATCGTATGTTTTCCAATACCATCCATTCACGGTTTTATGTATGTTTTTTCAAGAAAGTATTTGTGCGCTTTCTATCATTTGATCACACGTATCAATGTGACCTGCTTTTATGTATGCGGAAGCTGTCGTTTTCATTGTTATTATGATACCATGTAACCAGCATTTTTGGTCATGATTTTTCATTATTTTCGCTGATAAACATTACGTTTTTCAAAATATCGACAAGAGGTGACGACATGCTGAAACAAGATGCACATCTACATACACCGTTTTGCCCGCACGGTTCGCTTGATTCTTTTCATTCTTATATTGAAAAAGCCATCAAAAAGGGATTTGATTCCATAACCTTTACCGAGCATGCCCCGCTGCCTCCATCGTTTCAAGATCCAACACCTGAGCAGGATAGTGCCATGAAGCTCCAAGACCTTGAAGCGTATATCACGAAACTGGCTCAGCTGAAACAAGAATACAAAGGACAATTAATAGTAAAAACTGGGCTTGAGGTTGACTTTATCAAAGAGTATGAAGAGGAAACTAGAACCTTTTTAGACTGCTACGGTCCAGAGCTAGACGACTCCATTTTATCTGTACACTTTCTTCCTGCTGGCGATGATTATATTTGCCTTGATTTTGACGAGCATGCCTTCCAGCAGCTAATAAGCATCTATGGCAGCATCGAACAGGTCTACCAAAGCTACTATGACCAAATTCATTCTTCTATTCTATCATCTTTAGGCCAATATAAGCCAAAGAGAATCGGTCATATCACCCTTGTCCAGAAATTCAAACAGCTTTTTCCATATGAAATGTCATCTGAACTTTGTCAAAAGGTCACCCTTTGCCTTGAAGAAACGGCAAAAAAAGGCATGTCCTTAGATTTTAATACATCAGGTCTTCGTAAAACATATGCCAGAAGTATCTATTTAGATCCATGGATGATTGACCTTGCCAAAAAGAAAAAAATTCCGCTCATATTCGGCTCTGATGCCCATCAAGCGGAAGATCTCGGATATGCGTATGATCAATTCGAGGACATCATGAGGTTCAGATGAGAATCTAATGCCGGCTCTTTTGGTTCTAACAGATGATGAAGCGAGCGGCTCAGCTCTTTAAAGTACATTTGATAGAAATACGGCTCACTTGGGTTCAAATAAAGCACCTCTGTTAAATATTGCGGCTGTAAATATGGCATCATGAGAAGTGATTTCAGCTGAATCATAAAGGATGCGAGTGACAGCTGCTCACAAATAACATGGGTGCTTTTTCCTTTTTCAATGATAAGCTGAAACAAATACTTTTCTTTTGTTAAATATGTCGACATGATTTCTCTGATGAGTGTCGAATCAATCGTCACCTCCCGATAAACGAAACGGGTTAATTGACGGTGCTTGTGCTGATAAGATAAAATATCAAAAACCACATGTAGTAAGCATTCTTTTGCGTGACGGGTTTCCATGTGATGAAGATGTGATTCAATCATGTGAATGTAACCTTCATAAAAATCGGATACGAGCTGCTCAAGCAGCCCTCCTTTTCCTTGAAAGTAATAAGAAATGTGGGCAACGTTGACGCTTGCTTCCTTCGCAATCTCACGGACAGAGGTTCCAGAAAATCCTTTTTGGTTAAAAAGTCTGATGGCAGCATCCATAATACGGTCTTTTGTTTGCACGGTTGTTGATGTTTTCATCCGCTCACCCCTCTTCATGTGTACATACTTCAAGATGAAGGCAGAAGTTCCTTTTACAATTGCTCGACAAATCCCACATGCGAAACGCAAGTTATGTATTTTTAAGATAGAAAGTAGGAGATTTTCATGTTTCATGTCGAAAAACAGTCTGGCGATCCTTCAAAAGACTATCAATTGCTTGTCAAACAGGTAGAAGCCATTACAGATGGTGAACCTGATCTGATTGCCAACTTGGCAAATGCAGCTGCATTACTCTATCACTCACTTCCTGAAGTCAATTGGGCGGGGTTTTATTTAGCAAAGGGCGGCGAGCTTGTGCTTGGACCATTTAACGGACTGCCTGCATGTGTGCGCATCCCTTCTGGAAAAGGCGTTTGCGGTACAGCGTTTGCGACAGGTGAAGTGCAGCGTATCGCTGATGTCCATGCATTCCCTGGACATATTGCTTGTGACGCCGCATCGCAATCTGAAATAGTCATTCCGCTAAAAGTCAATGGACAGATCATTGGGGTGCTCGATATTGACAGTCCTGTGAAAGACCGCTTCAGTGAAGTAGATGAGACCTACCTTATTCAATTTACAGAGATTCTTCAACAGGCGTTATCTGTCTCTACGGATGCGTAATCATGCAGAAAAAGCAGGCACATTGTCTGCTTTTTTATGTTTCTTTATATAATGGGGAACGTCACCTTTGCCTCTAAATAGGTTGACTTCTCATACCCAGCGTCATATAATAGAGTTTGTGTGAAATATGGCAGCCTTTTTGTTCGGCTTTTTTGTATCATTTTGTTCCTTCTATTTGAAGGTGCATCTTGTAACTCCCTGCTGCTGGAGCGAGGATGCATGAAAACATAATGACGAAGAAGAGGAAGAACAGACGGTTTTTATTTTTCACAAATAAAAACAATAAGGAGGAGTCACATTATGGCTCGCTATACAGGTCCAAGTTGGAAGATTTCCCGCCGTTTAGGCATTTCATTAAGCGGAACAGGTAAGGAACTTGAAAAACGCCCTTACGCTCCAGGCCCACATGGTCCAGGACAACGCAAAAAACTATCTGAATACGGTTTACAATTACAAGAGAAGCAAAAGCTTCGTCACATGTACGGTGTCAACGAACGTCAATTCCGTACACTATATGACAGAGCTGCTAAACTTCCTGGTAAACAAGGTGAAAACTTCATGATCCTTCTTGAAACTCGCCTTGACAACCTAGTATACCGTCTTGGCCTTGCTCGTACTCGCCGCCAAGCTCGTCAGCTAGTAAACCATGGTCACATCCTTGTTGATGGAAGCCGTGTAGACATCCCATCTTTCTCTGTGAAACCAGGTCAAACGATTGCTCTTCGTGAGAAATCTCAAAACCTTGCAGTAGTGAAAGAATCAGTTGAAGTAAACAACTTCGTTCCTGAATACCTTTCTTTCGATGCTGAAAAGCTTGAAGGAACTTTCACTCGTCTTCCAGAGCGTTCTGAATTAGCGCCTGAAATCAGCGAACAACTTATCGTTGAGTTCTACTCTCGTTAATTTCATTACTTCTCTAAGAGAGAGCAAACAAACCCTAGATCCCTTGATTGTTCAAGGTTTTCTAGGGTTTTTTGTATGTTCTCAATTATACATGAAATCATTTGAAGTCATCTTCCATTTTCAACACTTATTTTCCCCGGTTGCCTGCTCCATTCTTACTTCAATCAAACCTGTCTCTATTTTTATATACAAATATAGGAAATATTTCATTGAAATGCCTTTTTTCTATTGGTACAATAATGATAGATGACGTATCAGTCGTATGGTCTTCTATAGTACTTAGATGGAGGAGTTCCATGTTTAGTATCACAATCATTCTATTCTTACTTTTAATCTTATCAGTGATCGCCTATTCTCTTTTAAGAAAAAAACAAATCATAGATGAACCGCCCAATAGATTTGCTGCAAGTCTGTTTATCTTCCTGCTCTTTTTTTCTATCTGCTTTGTGATCGCGATTCCTAGTGTATTGCTATACATCACCGTTTTAGGCGTGAATTTTCTTTTTGGAGAAACCATCACGTATGATTCGTTTTTTTCTTTGATCTCTTTCTCTTTGTTCGTGAGTGTTATCGTTGTTTTTTGGTCACCTTTCCTTCTATTCATAGGAAAAGGACTGGCTTATCTCCTTAAACTTCCTGTATGGCTCACTTATACTTTGGAATGGGTGAGTTCTTGGATCGTTTTACATCTCTCCATCAAGTATGTCCTTTACTTAAATTTAATGAATGTATCGATAGGGGATTCCGGTGTATTAATTTTATCATTCTTTGTCAGTTTTTTATTTATTGAGATTGATCTCTTTTACTCACGTATGAAACAACGAAAACAATCGCTGGACACATATCATTAGCATGATAAAAGCTCCTAGATCTCTTTCTAGGAGCTTTCAAACGTTCATTCTGGACTTGTCCATTTTGCGATGAGCTGCTCTGTTGTCATAACAGTCGCAAATTCATCATGCAGGGTTGCAAGTGAGAGCCGGTGGATCGTTTCTGGGTCAAAATATGTACCATTTTGATCCGTTAATCCAAAGGCAGCTGTTGCATCTGAGATCAAGTACGTATCAAAGCCAAGATTTCCGCTCATTCTTGTGGTCGTTGAAACGCAGTGAGGGGTTGTTAATCCTGCGATGACGACCGTGTCAATCTGGTTTGATCTTAGATGTTCCTCTAAGTTAGTACCAATAAAGCTGCTGTTGACTTTCTTTTGTATCACCGTTTCTTCCTCTAGCGGTTTAGCAATATCTTTAAAAAGGTGCCCTTCATTTGCTGGATGAAAGACAGATTCCGGATTGTCGGATGTATGCTGAATATGAATCACTTTCCAGCTTTTCTCTCTCCAAAACGTCAATAGCCGGCTAATATTTTCCTCTGCCTTTAGGTTATTGCGTTCTCCCCATTTTTCATGCTCGAACGCTTTTTGTACATCTACAATGATGAAAGCCTTTTGATTCGTTTTCACAAACGCCCACCTCCGAAGATTCTTATTCACTACATGTAGTGTAAGGAATGGTGATCGTTTTGTACATGTTTTTATTCGGCTATGTACGATGCTTTGTTTTGCGTCATCGTTATGCTTCTTTTCAAGGTCTCTTTCATCTAACAGCTGCCATATGCCAATTGACATCAAAAAAGACAGCATATACCGCTGTCTTTTTTCGTTTTTTAATTCGTATTCTGTCCTCCGCCGTTCAGTCCTTCTTTAATATAGCCTTTCACTTGGCTTGAGGTTAATAGACCGATATGTCCAACGCCGTGAATCAGGACGTTTTTTGCGCCAATTAAGCGAGAGAGGCTGTTGACGACGATGAGATCGGCTGAACTATAGACAGATGTGTAAAGAATTTTTTGATTTGGATCTGTGCCAGGTAATGCTCTGTTTGAAACGAGTCCATTTGCTCCACCAATCGTGACAACGTTTTCAATTTTATCTCCGCCATCAAGATTTTTAATATAGTATAACGTGTTCGCCCCGCCCATACTATGAGCCACAATATCTACTTTTTTGGCACCCGTTTTGTTTAACACATCTTGGACGAATTTAGATAGACGCGGACCATTGTTGCGGTTATTTCCTGTTTTGTCTATGAAATCGATAGCATATAATTGGTTTCGATCCCAGCCTTGTCCAACCAAATAACTTTTAATAGAAAAAAAGTTATAAGAGGCACCACCAATACCATGTACCATCACAACCGGATTATGCTCAGCCGCCTTCACCTCTTTTGGCTGGATAAAAGCCATTGAACCAATCACCAATGCAAGCGCAACGAGAATTTGCAAACTCCTTTTCTTAACAAAAATCACTTTCATTCCCCCTTATTCATCTTATACGACTCTATTTTATAAAAGAAAAATATGTCAGAAAAGTGAACAAGGTAATGTTTATGAGATGATTTTACAGAAATATAAATAATCAAAAAGCACCTTGGACTTTTTTAAATTCAAACAAAAAGACTACGAGACCTTCTTTCTTTCATATATAATATCAATAGAAAAAGGAGGTTCTACTAGATGCTATTTACGCAAACCCCTGCTCCACCCTACTATGCCGTGATTTTCACATCAAAACGAACAAATGTTGAGCAGAAAGAATACGCTGCGGCTGCTCAAAAAATGGAAGAATTAGCGAAAGATCTAGATGGGTTTCTTGGAATAGAAAGTGTACGAGATGAACGTGGTGTTGGGATCACTGTATCTTACTGGGATTCATTAGCAGCCATCAAAGAATGGAAAGCACATACAGCACATCAGCGTGTTCAAAAAAAGGGGAAAAAGGATTGGTATGAATCCTATACTACCCGAATTTGTAAGGTAGAACATGCTTATACAAACAAAGATTCACTCCTTGAACAAGAAGCAGACGAATGAGCAACTTCTACATAAAAAAGAAAAGCACCTCAATGTACACGAACATTTGAGGTGCTTTTCCATGATGTTTACTGTTTCATAGAGATTTATTTATACGTCACAAGGAAGTATTTCTTTTTCCCTCTTCTTAAAACGGTAAATTGGGTTTCAATTCGGTCGTCAGCTGAGAGAACATAGTCTTTATCTGTTTGTCTCTCTCCGTTGATGGAGACAGCACCATTTGTGATATCTTCACGTGCTTGACGCTTTGATGGAGACAGCTTTGATTCCACAAGAATATCAACTAGTGTTAATTCTTCTGTGCTGCTTTTCTCCATTGATGGAACATCCTTAAAGCCTACTTTCACTTCTTCAGCTGTAAGAGATTTGATCTCGCCCTTAAATAGTGCATTTGAGATGTTGACTGCCTGTTCTAGTGATTCACGGCCATGTACAAGTGTTGTCACTTCCTCTGCTAGACGGCGCTGCGCTTCACGCTTTTCAGGTGCTGTTTGCACTTTTTCTTCGTACGATGCGATCTCTTCTTTTGATAAGAACGTAAAGTATTTTAAGTATTTCACGACATCACGGTCATCTGTGTTAATCCAGAATTGGTAGAACTCATATGGAGACGTTTTTTCTTTATCTAACCAGATAGCGCCGCCTTCTGTTTTACCAAACTTTGTGCCGTCTGCTTTTGTGACAAGCGGCATCGTCAGACCGAATGCTTTTGCTCCTTCTGCTTCAGACTTACGGATCAGCTCAAGTCCAGATGTGATATTTCCCCACTGGTCACTTCCGCCGATTTGCAGCTTACAATTTTCATTTCTGTAAAGGTTTAAGAAGTCTAAAGACTGCAGGATGACGTAGCTGAATTCTGTGTAAGAAATCCCTGTTTCGATACGTGAGCTCACGATATCTTTTGCCAGCATAAAGTTTACACCGAAGTTCTTTCCAATATCACGAAGGAACGTGATAACATTCATTTGGCTGATCCAGTCGTAGTTATTCACGATGACGGCTGGGTTCTCGCCTGCTTCAAAATCAAGAAATTGAGACAGCTGTCCTTTGATTTTATCTGACCACTGTTCGACGATTTCTGCTGGGTTGAGTGAACGTTCTGCTTTTTTGAAACTAGGATCGCCAATGAGTCCAGTCGCACCGCCAACAAGAGCAATCGGGTGATGACCTGCTTCTTGGAATCTGCGTAATGTTAAAATTGGCAATAGATGACCAATGTGTAAGCTGTCAGCTGTCGGATCAAAGCCGGAGTATAGCTTGATTTTCTCTTCTGCTAATAATTTTGTTAAACCTTCTTCATCTGTTTGCTGCTGAATTAATCCTCTAAACGATAGCTCTTCCATCAATTGACTCATATCCAAATCTCCTTTGTTTAAAATGAACATAAAAAACGCCCCTTCGAATGAACGAAGGGACGATATATATCGCGGTACCACCCTGCTTAAAAGACAAAAAATCTTGTCTTTTCACTTACACTGATAACGGACAGATCCGTTCTTTCACTAATCAGGGCATGCTCCTTTTCGTAAAAGCGGTTCGTGAGGGTAATTCGAATATCTCTTTGTACTGACTTGCACCAGCCGTCAGCTCTCTAAAACAGGGAAAGATCATTCTACTGAATCTCAGTCAAAACCTTTTCATATTCAACTAATGTCATTTTTAACACACTTTTGATATCAAGTCAACTGATGAAAAAATTAATCTTCCATTGTCGAAAGGTCGCCAGCAGGTAAATTCAGCTCCCACGCCTTTAGCACACGTCTCATAATTTTTCCGCTTCTCGTTTTTGGCAGTTTGTCTTTAAACTCAATTTCTCGCGGTGCCGCATGTGCTGCGAGTCCTTTTTTCACAAACGTACGAATCTCTTCTTTCAGCTCATCTGTCGGCTCATATCCGCTTCTGAGCGCAATAAATGCTTTAATAATCTCACCGCGGACCGGATCTGGCTTTCCAATGACACCAGCCTCTGCAATGGCTGGATGTTCGACCAGTTTACTTTCCACCTCAAATGGACCGACCCGCTCTCCTGACGTCATGATGACATCATCGACACGTCCCTGGAACCAAAAGTATCCGTCTTCGTCCATATAAGCTGAATCTCCTGAAACATACCAATCTCCCGGCATAAAGTAAGATTCATATTTTTCAGGATTGTTCCAGATCGTATGCATCATAGAAGGCCAGCCTTTTTTAATCGCAAGGTTGCCCATCCGGTATGGCGGAAGTTCATTTCCTGCATTATCCACAATCGCCGCTTCTACGCCTGGAATTGGTTTTCCCATTGAGCCTGGCTTGATGTCCATGCATGGATAATTACAAATCAGCTGTGCTCCCGTTTCTGTCATCCACCAAGTGTCGTGAATTCGTTTGCCAAAAACAGCATCTCCCCAGCGGATGACTTCTGGATTAAGAGGCTCTCCCACACTTAAGACATGACGGAGCGAGCTGAGGTCATATTTTTGAATGAGGTCATCCCCTGCCCCCATGAGCATTCTAAAGGCTGTCGGGGCACTGTACCAAACGGTTACACCGAGTGATTCAATGGTTTCATACCACGTATCAGGATTAAACCGGCCGCCTAAAATCACATTCGTCGCCCCATTAAACCACGGTGAAAAAATACCGTACACTGTGCCTGTAACCCAGCCTGGATCAGCTGTACACCAGTAAACGTCATCTTCTTTCAAGTCAAGCACCCATTTACCAGTCTGACCTTGCTGCACCATTGCACCATGGACATGAAGCACACCCTTTGGCGTACCAGTAGATCCTGATGTGTAATGAAGCAGGAAGCCGTCTTTTTCATCCATCCATTCAATTTCAAGCTCCTTTGCTGCCTCCTCAAACGCCTCTTCATAGTGAATTGTCCGAACGCCATCGACGTCTTCATTTTCACCGCCGACAATGATGACAGATTCAAGCTTTGGAAGCTCTGCAAATGGAATTCGTTCAAGTAGATCGGGTGTTGTCACGATCACCTTTGCTTCACTATTTTCTAAACGGTCTTTGACGGCACCTTCCATAAATGCCTCAAATAACGGGCCAACGATCGTCCCAATTTTCACTGCGCCTAGCAGAAGAAAATAGAGCTCAGGTGATCTTGGCATAAAGATAAACACGCGATCCCCTTTTTCCACATGTGCCTTTTCTTTGAATAGATTTCCCGCTTTGTTTGTGTTGATTTTCATATCCCTGAACGTATACTTTTCATCCCGCTGTGAATCTTTGTAGTGAAGCGCCACCTTGTTCTGACGAAACGAGTCCGCATGTCTGTCAATCGCTTCATAGGCTGCATTTATTTTTCCTGTTTCATACCAGGAGAAGTTTTTTCTAGCTTCCTCCCATGAAAAATCTTTGTATGCCTGCTCATAATCATTTAAATGATAATCCCCTTTTACTGATGGTAGCGTTTCCAATTTCATCAAACAGTCCCCCTTTGCATACGTTTACAATGACCATTATAGTATAGATGACTTTTTTTCTCAATTTTTAAAAAACTTCTGATGAAACCGTTTTAATTCTTACAAGATTTAAGATAGAATAGAGACGACTCACTAGAATTAGGGGCGGTGGATACGTGGAGCATCCTAAAACTTATTATTCAAAAACCATTGAGCGAGAAACAGGTTCCATCCTGATTGAAGGACCGGTACCTGCATCAGCGCTTGCGAACTATACGTTTCATGAAGGACTAACGGCATTTCGCACGCCTGAGGAACAGAAGCAAGCACTTGTTGAAATAGCAGATCTTCCAGAAGGACGTATTATCATTGCAAGAGTGAATGAGCTTGTCGTAGGCTATGTCACGTATTTGTATCCTGATCCACTTGAGCGCTGGTCAGAGGGCAAAATGGAGAATTTAATTGAGCTTGGCGCAATTGAGGTCGCTCCTCCATATAGAGGGTGCTCACTTGGCAAGCATTTGCTTGATGTGAGCATGATGGATGAGCAAATGGAGAATTACATCATCATTACAACTGAATATTACTGGCATTGGGATTTAAAGGGGACAAAGAAAAACGTTTGGGAGTACCGCAAAATGATGGAGAAAATGATGAACGCAGGCGGTCTTGTCTGGTTTGCAACAGACGAGCCAGAGATTAGCTCACATCCAGCCAATTGTTTAATGGCCAGAATTGGGAAACATGTGAGTCCTGATTCGATCGAGCGTTTCGATCGTCTTCGCTTCCATCAGCGCTTTATGTATTAACGTTCAATTCGTTTTTTTGGCAAAGGGGATTGGTAAACAATGATGATTGAACAAATTATGGAGCGTGATGTGATCACGCTGCGAAAAACCGATACGATTGAAGAAGCCATTCAAAAAATGAGTGCACATCACATCCGGCATATTCCGATCGTATCTGATCAAGGATCTGTCATTGGGATGGTGACAGATCGGGATATTAAAAATGCCAGTCCAAGTATTTTTGAAACAGAGAAAAGAAAGCTCTTTATTCAGCGGCCAGTCGAAGAGATCATGGTATTAGAAACGATCACTGCTCACCCGCTTGATTTCGTTGAGGAGATATCAAGTGTTTTTTTTGAGCACGGAATTGGCTGTCTTCCAGTGGTGAGACGCGGCAAGCTTGTAGGCATTATCACAAAAACAGATCTGCTTCGTACGTTTGTAAGACTGACAGGTGCAGATCAGCCTGGATCACACTTAGAGGTTGAAGTGGAGCAGATGACTGAAGGCCTCGCAGACATTACAGCCATTTTAAAGGAGCAGCATATTCAATTGCTGAGTGTGCTTGTGTATCCTCATGCCAATGAGGCTTCTAAAGTGCTCGTATTCCGCCTTCAAACCATTCATGCAGATCATGTGACGAAGCTGATTCGCGCAAAAGGCTATAAAGTGCTCTGGCCTATGGAGCAGACGATCAAATGAAGGAAGCGACCTTTGTTTTTTCACCATCTTTTCAAACGTACCAATTTAACCAAGATCATCCCTTCAATCAGCTTCGTGTCTACTTAACGTATGATCTTCTTCAAAAAATGAAGGCGTTAACAGAGGATGAAATCGTCGCACCGCGTATGGCTACTCTGGAGGAATTAAAGCTCGTCCATACAGCAGATTATATCCAGGCCGTGCAACGGGCAAGTGAAGGAAAGCTGTCTACAGCAGAGGGGGAACGCTACGGTCTTGGCACAGAGGATACACCGATGTTCGCAGGCATGCATGAGGCGGCATCTCTCCTTGTTGGCGGAACGTTAACAGCAGTTGATCAAGTGATGCTCGGTCATTCCCAGCATGCACTCAATCTTGGCGGCGGGCTTCACCACGGGTTCAAAGGGCGTGCATCTGGCTTTTGTATTTATAATGACAGCTCAGTGGCGATTCAATATATTCAAAAGACGTATGGCGCTAGAATTTTATATATTGATACGGATGCTCATCACGGCGATGGTGTCCAGTTCAGCTTCTATGACGACCCAGAGGTATGTACAGTCTCCATTCATGAAACGGGACGCTACTTGTTCCCTGGAACCGGACAAGTACAGGAAAGAGGCCACGATAAAGGCTATGGCTACGCCTATAATATTCCGCTAGATGCATTTACGGAAGATGAATCGTTCCTCGAAGCATACCGAACAGCAGTGACTGAGATTGCTGCTTTTTTTAAACCAGATGTGATTTTGACGCAAAACGGGGCCGATGCACACTACTATGATCCGTTAACTCATTTATCTGCCACCATGAAAATATATGAGGAAATTCCTAGAATTGCCCATGAGCTTGCGCATCAATATTGTGATGGCAAATGGATCGCTGTTGGCGGAGGGGGATATGATATTTGGCGTGTCGTCCCAAGAGCGTGGAGCCGTATTTGGCTTGAGATGAAAGGCATTACACCGCCAGATGAACTCCCTCGGGATTGGATTCAAGCCTGGAATAAGCAATCGCCTGTTACCCTTCCACCTACGTGGAGAGACCCTGACGATTTATATCCACCGATCCCAAGAAAAGCTGAAATCACAGAAAAGAATGCTCAAACAGTAGAAAAAGCACTCATGCCTGTTAGAAGAGAAAAGAAAAAGGCATAAGAAAAGCAGGCTTTCCCTCATAAGGTAAGCCTGCTTTTTTTGTTTTATTTCGTTGATTGTCTTTCTTCAATTCTGTGCGGAAGCTCAACAATTTGATCGTCCACTTGTTCTTTGTTCATCAGCTTTGTGAGCAGTCTCATGGCAACAGCACCAATATCATATGTCGGCTGAACGACTGTTGTCAGCTGAGGACGCACCATGAGAGAAAGTCTTGTGTTATCGAAGCCAATCACTTCTAAATCTTCAGGAATGGATACCCCTCTGTCTTGTGCTCCGTGAATGACACCTAGCGCCATTTCATCTGTAGCTGCGATAACAGCTGTCGGCTTGTCAGACTGCTCGAGCAGATGAGCGAGTGCTTCAATTCCAGAATCATAAGAGTAATCGCCTTCAGCGACGAGTGCATCGTCAAACGCGATGCCCGCTTCTTCAAGCGCACGCTTATAACCTGCAAGTTTTCTCACGGAATTAATTGGTTCTGACATTGGACCAGAAACAAACGCAATTCGTTTATGTCCTTTTTCAACTAACAGCTGAACGGAATCATAAATGGCCTGCTCATAGTTGATATTGACAGATGGTGTTTGAGCTTGCTCTTCCACAGATGCTGCAAGAACAATCGGTACAGGAGAGCGCTTAAATTCTTCCACATGCACGTCTGTGATGTTTCCGCCCATAAAGACAATTCCGTCTACTTGTTTACCGAGCATCGTATTTAACAAATGAAGCTCTTTATCAGTATTTTGATCTGAGTTGCTCAAAATGATGTTGTATTTGTACATCGTGGCGATATCTTCAATACCGCGTGCTAATTCAGAATAGAAGATACTAGAAATATCAGGGATGATGACCCCAACTGTCGTTGTTTTTTTACTTGCTAGGCCTCGTGCCACTGCATTCGGACGATAGCCAAGGCGATCAATCGCTTCAAGCACCTTTTTTCTTGTTGTTGGTTTTACGTTTGGATTACCATTTACTACGCGTGATACCGTTGCCATACTTACATTTGCTTCTCTTGCTACATCATATATTGTAACATTATTCACATAAATCACTCCTTCAAATACACTTCATATCTATAGCATTCACCAATTGGATAGAGACATGTCAGATACGAGGAAAATAATATCCTATTTGTCATTAAAACGATGAAAAGAGACACATAATTTTTCAATCTACATCAAAATGACATTCTTTTATGAAATTATACACGTTTTTTTGTCATATGAAAACGTTCCCTTTCTTTTTATAACTAAATTAAACAAACTTTAAACAGCTTGTTACCTGTAATTTGAATCATATTTCATAAAAAACCATCGAGAACGCCAGCTATGACAATGATCTTAACAGATTCTATCGATTTTTAAAAATGAAAACATTGTGAACAAGCTCTTTTTGAACTTGCAATGTGCTTTCTTCCTTTCATTCCCAAACTTCATCGTATTTATTCCATAAAAAAACCGCCGGGCAGTCTCCGGCGGCGATTTCTATCTATGATTACGCGTGAATGTTGACAAGTGGTCTTAACGCATCTAACCATTTTTCGAATTGTGGAATGTCCATTTGCTGCGCTGAATCAGATAGAGCAACAGATGGATCTGGATGTACTTCTGCCATAACACCGTCTGCTCCAATCGCAAGAGCTGCTTTTGCTGTTGGAAGGAGAAGATCTCTACGTCCAGTTGAATGTGTCACATCAACGAAGACTGGTAAATGTGTCTCTTGTTTCAAGATTGGCACTGCCGAGATATCTAGTGTATTTCTTGTTGCTGTTTCGTATGTGCGGATACCGCGCTCGCAAAGGATGATTTGATCATTTCCTTGGGCGATGATGTATTCAGCGGCATTGATGAATTCTGAAATGGTCGCTGCAAGGCCGCGTTTTAAAAGAACTGGTTTCTTCACGGAACCGGCTTCTTTTAACAGTTCAAAGTTTTGCATGTTACGTGCCCCAATTTGGATGACATCAATATGCTCAATCGCTTCTTCAATATGAGCAGGATTAACAATTTCACTAATGACAGCAAGACCGTATTCATCCGCTACACGCTTTAGAATCTTAAGACCATCTACACCAAGTCCTTGGAAATCGTATGGACTTGTACGAGGTTTAAATGCGCCTCCGCGTAGTAGTTTTAACCCTTGTTGTTTCGCTGCTGCAGCTACTTCTGCAACTTGCTCGTAGCTTTCAACAGCACATGGTCCAACGATGAAGCGCTGCTTTCCATCACCGATCGCTTCCCCATTGATGTTCACGATTGTGTTTTCTGGTTTTTTCTTACGAGAAACAAGAAGTGCTTTGCTATGGTCATCTTCTTGAAGCTCTAGACCTGCTTTGAAAATCTCTTTGAAAATATGCTGAATGGTTGAGTTTTCAAATGGTCCATCATTTTCTTCAAGAATTTGGTTCAGCATTGTGCGCTCTCTGACAGGATCATAACGGTTGACACCTTGCGCTTCTTTCGCTTTTCCAATTTCTTTTACAATGTTTCCTCTTTCATTGATCAGTTTTAAGATTTGAAGATTTAGTTCATCTGCTTGCTGCCTCAATTTTTCTAGTTCATTGTTGCTCATTTTTGTCATCCTTTCCTCTGCCTGTTCTCGCTTTTTATTTTTTCATTCTTGCATGATAGGGTTTATTATAAACAAAGATTTCGGAATTGTCACGAAAATTTTCTTTATTACCCAAACGCTTTTAAGCGGTAAAGTATTGTATGTAAGATTATAGCATACTTTTCGTTCAAGTAAACCTTTTTTTATAAAAAAAACGTCAGCCGCTGCTGACGTTTCTTTCTTTTACAGATTATGTTCAAGCGCTTCTTTTGTAATGCTTGAGTGGGATGCATGCCACTTCACTTTTCCACCACTAAAGACGAGTGCTTGAGGACTTTCGTGCTTTACACCCGATTTTTCAGCCACGTAGGATGAAAGCTCTCTCGTATTTTGAATTTGCAAGAAATACGTTGGCACGTCTTCGTGTGCAGACGCAAATGCTTCAAACTCATGAAAAGCCGCTTGGCTGATCGGACATGTCAAACTGTGTTTAAAAAAGACAAACGTCCCATCTTGATTAGTTAGTTGATCAAACTGTTCTTCTGTTTCAATGAGTTGTTTTGACATGATGTTCTCCTTCTTCACTTCGAGCTGTGAGGGTTAGCCTTTAGTAGATTGTTCTACTTTTTCTTTGATATCTTTGATGCCGTCTTCAATTTCTGATTTTGCTTCTTGTGCTCGTACTTTTGCTTCATCAGCTACATCTGATGCTTCGCTTGCTAAATCAGCTGCCGCATCTTCTGCTTCACTTTTCACATGATTAGCTTTACCAGCTGCACGGTCTTTTATGTCTTTCACTTTGTCTAAAATCTGATTTGACTGCTCTGCTACAAGCTGAGACAATTCAGACGTTTTATCTTTCGCAATCGTCACATATTCAGTGCCTCTTTCTTTTGCATCTGTTGCGAGTCGATCTGTTTTTTCTTTTAAAACATTCGCTTGGGTGTTCAAATCATCGCGAAGCTCTTTCCCTGACTTCGGTGCTAAAAATAATGCTGTTGTTGCACCAACAATTCCACCAATAAGTGTTCCGATCAAAAAGTCTTTGCTATTGATTCCGTCTTTGCTCATGATTATTCCTCCTATGCGAATATGGTTTATTTTTGGTGTTTACGCTGTTTCCATTTTTTATAAATTTCAAGTGCTGCGTTACTCCAGCTAACCACATCCGTCACTTTTTCTTGATTTCTTTCAACGGATGAAGAAACCGCACCAGCTGCCTGCTTTATGCTTGTATTAAATTGGTTGATCGAGCCACCAATTCCCTGCACCGCATCCACAACTGTGTTAAGTTTTGCCGATTTGTCTTGAATATCTTCAGCAAGCTGATTCGTCTTATGTAGCAACTGTGCTGTCTCTGTGGTGATACCTTGCATCTGACCTTCAAGACCTTCTAAAGTTGATGCAACATTCTTTAATGTCAGCTGTAAGGATTTTAATGTTTTGGACAAATAGATGACAAGAATGAGGAAAGCAATTGCGATCAGTGCAACGCTTAGATATAGAATAATAATCATCTGATACCTCCTTTGCTGCGGGCATATTCAATTCATTACCCTCTCGTTGTATCATTCAAACATCGCCTAGAATGACCGATTGAATAATAATTCTACACTTATTCGCTAATTCCTGTCCACAGCGAACGAAAAAAAGCGGCACATGTTGACACATTTAGCTCTTTTGTCACATTTTATTCAAAATAAAAAAAGTGCCGTTTTACACGGCACTTTTCGTTTAGCATTTATACAGCGACTTTTTCATAAGCACGCAAATATTTTTGAATGTCTCCTGCTCCCATAAAGATCAGAATTGCATCTTCGTGCGCTTTCAGCACAGATGTATCTTCTTCCTCAATCAATTGGGCCTGCGGGATTTTTTCTCTTAAATCTTCAATGCTCAGCTTCCCAATATTTTCGCGGGCTGAACCGAAAATATCACAAAGGTAGACATAGTCGGCTTTCTTTAGACTATCAGCAAATTCACTTAAGAATTGCTGTGTACGTGTGAAGGTATGCGGCTGGAAGACAGCCACAATATCACGGTCCGGATATTTTTGGCGAGCTGCTTCAATTGTGACTTCAATTTCAGTTGGATGATGTGCATAATCATCAATTAAGACCTGCTCACCGACCACTTTTTCATTAAAGCGTCGTTTCACACCGCCAAATGTCTTTAATGCGCCTTTGATAAGCTCTACATCAATGGACTCATAGTGACATAATGCGATAACAGCTAACGAGTTGAGGACATTATGATTTCCGTAGGCAGGAATGTAGAAGGTATCATAAAACGTATTGCGTACAAATACATCAAATGTAGTACCTTCCGTATTTTTCACAACATTGCGAGCTTGGAAATCATTTTCTTCGTTGAAACCGTAGTACACAACAGGTACCTTCGCTTGAATTTTTGGCAAGTGCTCATCATCACCGCAAGCAATAATCGCTTTTTTCACTTGAAGCGCCATGTTTTGAAACGCATCAAATACGTCATCAATATCTGAGAAATAATCAGGGTGATCAAAATCAATATTGGTCATGATCGCATAATCTGGATGATAGCTGAGGAAGTGTCTGCGGTATTCGCATGCTTCAAAGACAAAATACTCGCTGTTTTCTTTCCCCATTCCAGATCCATCACCGATTAAGTACGAAGTAGGTTTTGCTGCCTGCATGACGTGAGCAAGCAGTCCTGTTGTCGATGTTTTGCCATGAGCACCAGTAATCGCAACGTTTGTGAATGAATCCATGTATTCTCCAAGGAATTTATGGTAACGAATGACAGGAATCCCTTCAGAAAGGGCACGTTCAATCTCAGGGTGTGTATCAGGGAATGCATTTCCTGCGATGACCGTCATCCCTGGCTGAATATTATCTGGGTCAAATGGTAGAATTTTAATATTTCGTTCTTCTAATGCTTTTTGTGTAAAGATATGTTTTTCGATATCCGATCCTTGGACAGTATACCCAGTATCATGAAGAATTTGGGCCAGTGGACTCATACCTGTCCCTTTTATTCCAACAAAATGATAAACAGTCATAATTGTACCTCCAACAAACGTCTATCTGACTTACAGTATATGACGCTCATTTCAATTTGCAACTTGTGATTTTTGCCTCTAGCTGATCACAGATCGCAGCTCCAAATAAAGATTTTCCGATCTTCCTATTCTAATCAATATTAACTATGATTAGTATCCGACAACTTTCCCATTTCTAACACCTGTTTCCGCTTATTTTACATAAAAAAGCGTTCTGGCAGACATGCGAAAAGCGTCCAATTACAAAATTGCACCTATGTGCTATCATACCATGTTTATAAAAAAAATGAAGTGGTTTGTTTAGATCAACTGTTCTAAGTCACTCAGCGTCATGAGCACTTCTCTTGGCTTACTGCCTTTCGCACCAGAAATCATGCCCTCACGCTCCATCATGTCAATCAGTCTAGCTGCACGATTGTAGCCAATTCTAAATCTTCGCTGCAAACTTGATGTACTAGCGCTATTCTGCTCGATGGCAAAACGGCAGGCATCCATAAACAATTCATCTTCGTCTGTAATCGCAGAGCCTTGAAGCATTAGTTCCTCCTGTTCAAAAAGGAACACTGGCTTGCGCTGCTTTCTCACATGTGCCACCACTTGATCAATCTCACGGTCTGATACAAAGTTCCCTTGCAGCCTTGTCGGCTTGCCGGAGCCATTTTCTAAGAAGAGCATGTCTCCTTTTCCAAGAAGCTTTTCAGCACCGGCCATGTCAATGATCGTTCTTGAATCAACCTGACTTGAAACAGAAAACGCAATTCTTGTTGGGATATTGGCTTTAATGAGACCTGTGATGACATCAACAGAAGGTCTTTGTGTCGCAATCAATAAGTGAATGCCGCATGCTCTTGCTTTTTGAGCAATTCGGCAGATGCTTTCTTCGACTTCATTTGGTGCGACCATCATTAAATCAGCCAGCTCATCGATCACCACGACGAGATAAGGCAGTTTTTCACCCATTTGTTTTTCTTTTACAAGCTCATTGAATCGTTTAATTTCTCTCACGCCAGAGTGTGCAAATAGTTCATAGCGTCTTTCCATTTCATCCACTACCCATTTCAGAGCAGCTGTTGCTGTCTTGGCATCGGTAATGACAGGACTCACAAGATGCGGAATGTGATTATACGGCGCTAATTCAACCATTTTAGGGTCAATTAAGAGCATTTTCACTTCATCTGGTGATGCTTTAAACATTAAGCTCACTAAAATCGTATTAATGCAGACACTTTTTCCTGAACCAGTTGCTCCAGCAATTAAGCCGTGCGGCATTTTTTGCAGATCAACCACGACAGGCTGGCCTGAGATATCTAATCCAAGTGCTGCTGTTAAAGGAGATGGATTATCTCTAAAAGCACTGCTTCTGATCATTTCTCTTAAGAACACCATTTTACTGTGCAGGTTTGGCACTTCGATCCCGATCGTGTTCTTCCCTGGAATCGGTGCTTCAATTCGAATATCCTTTGCGGACAAACTAAGTTTAATATCATCTGACAGGTTCGTGATTTTGTTCACTTTGACACCTGGTTCTGGATGTACTTCAAACCTTGTCACAGAAGGGCCCTGTGTGACATGAACAACACTTGCTCTTACATTGAAATTTTTAAGCGTCGCATTAAGCAGCTCTGCCCGCTCTTTCACCCATGTTCCGTCCTCTTCTTTTTGAGCTGGCGGTACGTCTAAAAGGGCGAGACTTGGAAAAACATACCCTTGTGTATCGGCTGCTTTCTTTTGCCCTTGCACGCGCTGATCACTTTTTAACATCATGACATTAAACGGAACCGTAGTGGTTTGACCGCTTGCGCGTGGTGGCTGCGGAGATGTCTGTTTTGGTTCTTCTTTCTTGACTTCGTGCGTTTGTTCTTGCTGCTCTGTCTGTTCTATGACCGTTTCTGCAGGTTCAGATGCAGTTTGTTCCTCTGTTACTTGTTCTACTGGCATCACTTGTTCTTCTTCAAATTCAGCTTCTTGAACCAGCTGATCTTCCTGCAGGTCATGTTGGACTGGATCAGCTTCTTCATATGCTGCCGCGGGCGCTTCTTCTTGTTTGTCTTCTATTGGATCAGCTTCTACTTCTTCCACTGGTTCTGCTGACATATTTTCTGTTAACGCCGCTTCTTCTTCTGCTAGAATGTCTGCTTCCATTTCAATCGCTGGCTGCGAAGGTTCCGGTGTTTCGAAGGTCAACATGTCTATTTCCACAGTATGATCTTCAAACTGATGAACAGGCTCGTCTTTTATTTCTTCTTCATCGCTGGTGGCAGCCTGTTCCGGCTCGGACTGTACCACCTGATCCTGATAGACTTCGGCTTGCTGCTTATGTAAATCAGCTTCATGATAATCTTCTGGCTCGTTTTCTTCTAGCTGGAAAGGCTCGTCAGTTAAACGTTCCATCGTCGATTGAACATGATCTTGATAAGCGAGTTCCTCTTCCAATGTATGCGGGGTTACTTCTGGCTCCTTATCCGCTCTCTCTTTTGCTGATGCTGAAACCATTTCCTCGATACGTTTTTCTTTCTGAATAGATGGGATGTTCATTTGCTGCCTGACATTCCGTTCACGCTCTGCCTCTTCTGATAACAATGTGACACGCTGCGCCGTTTCTTCTGCTGCTTTCCTTTGAACTGAACCTACTTCCTCTTTTGCTTCTGCCTTTTTTGGACGCATATCCTGATGATAGCCATAGATCGGTGATGGAATTTGCTCTGGCTTGAATGGCTTTTTATTCATATCAGGCTGAAGCGTTTGTTTAGGCTGATAGGTTGTCTGTCTAGTCTTTGACTGTCTTGGTTTGGCGTGTTTTCTCTCCGGCTTCACTCCGTCACGCAGAGGTTCATCTGGAACGAGCGGAAACCGAAAGTTGCCTTTTGGATATTCATAATACACTTTCGTATCTTCGATTTTTTTATATTCTTTATGCTGTTCAAAAGCTGGCTGCTTTGGTGCAGCTAGATCTTCTTCAGGTCTTACAGCTTTTTCTTCTTTCTTTTCTTCTCCTAAAAATACACTAAAAAATTTATCTAACCAACTCATCATTTATCACTCACTTTAACTCCCCTTACGTTTTCTTGGGCGATTTTTAGTATACCATTGCTTTTTCATGCAGAAAAGCGAGAAAAGTGCCGGTTTATGCTGTTCATGCTGTCTGTAGATGAAAAAAAGTCACTAAGTACGTACTTAGTGACTTTTGGTATAACACATTCTTCGCTCCTATGTGCCCGTTTATGGGAGGTTATGCTTTAAAGGGTTCGCCAGCTTGATGGCTACCATCTAAAACAAGTATCCCTTTTTCAGCAGGTGCGTCTGGAAGATCTAACTCTTTTGCTGAACAAATCATGCCGCTTGATGGAACCCCTCTTAGCTCAGCATCTTTGATGACCATACCGCTTGGCATCACTGCGCCGACCTTCGCCACCACGACATATTGGCCTTGGTCAACGTTTGGTGCACCGCACACGATTTGTAAGGTTTCATCGCCCACATCAACTTGGCAAATGTTTAATTTATCTGCATTCGGATGCTTTTCTTTTTCCTTTACATAGCCGACAACAAATTTTGGTGATAGATCCACAGTCAACGTTTCACTGACACCGTTGCGGTTTAAAATTTCATTGATATCTTGAACAATGGTTTCAGAAAGCGGGACAGATCCGTTTTCTTCAATTTTCATGTAAGTAGATGCATTGAAGATATTAAAGCCTGTTGTTTCTTTTGTTTCTTGATTGAAGATTCGTACAACATCTCCAAACGTCTCATGTCCTACTTCTTCTCTCGTCACATCTTTCAATGAAATAAGGAGTGTGTCGCCTACACCTTCTGCATTATAAAAAACATTCATTCTTCAAAATTCCCTTCTACTGCTGTTTTGGTCTGCTTTTTGCAAGTATAAAGATCGGTTCAAGCTTACCCTCATCATATAAAAATGACAATGCGGTAATCGGAACCGTACCGCTGGCGAAGAAGCTCATCGACATCTGTCCTAAAATATCATAGCCTGAATCATTGCGAACATCTGCAATGATGAATACATCTTGATGAGGAACAGAAATCGCCATTTGTCCTTCTATTTTTTGCGCGTATTCTTGTAATAACGACTCATTTAAAAGTCTGCTGGCGTCATATCCGTCATTTGCACGGAAGAAATAAAACAGGTTGCCTGCCACTTCATCCATTTTCACTACAGTTTCTAGTGAACGAACGTTGAAGCTTGCAGTTTCTCTGATTCGCTCTTTTGTCCAGTTTTCCTTTTGAAGCATCTTTTCATCAATTAATCGGTAGGTGCTTCCAAGGTCAAGTGCATAGTAGATTCTCGTTTCAGCTGTATGCTCATCAAATACGAGCGGAATTCCATCACTTGATGCCTCAGGAAAGGAAGTGGAACGAATGACCGGATAGATATGCTTTTCTTTTCCTGAAATGTGCTGCGCTTCGCCTTTCATGGCACTCAGCGCTTCTTTCACATAATAAACAATCTCATCAATTGTTTCATCAGGCTTTACTTCCCACTTTGCAATAATTGGCGGGAGCTCTAGTGTGATGCCTTTGCCTGTTTGTTTATCTTCAATACGAAGCGTATCTTTTTCCCGATCAAACTGGTGTGACCAGCTGTCGTTCGTCAGACGGCTTTTGAGTTCATTCGCAAGCTGTCTTGATGTCATTTTTGCCATCGTTTTAGACTCTCCTTTCGTTATTTAGAAAGAGAATCTGTTAAAAATGCTTCTATCTCTTCCTTTGTCTTACGATCTTTGCTAACAAAGCGGTTAATCTCTTGTCCGTTTTTAAAGACTAAAAAGCTTGGAATGCCGTAAATTTCCCACTCTGCACAAGTGTCAATGAACTTGTCTCTATCGACATAGAAGTACTCAAATTCTGGGTAGTTTGCTTCAAGCTCTGGCAAGAATGGCTCAATAAATGTGCAGTCCGGGCACCAGTCAGCTGAAAATAGCAATACCGTTAAGTCTTCTTGAATCACTTTTTGTAATTCTTCGTTAGATTCAATTTTTTTCATGTTTCATTCCTCCAGTTTGTATGGTTAAATCTCCGAATTGTATATAGCCTTTCTTTCTCATCCATTCTGATACTACCAAACTAATCACTGCCGGGCCAACGATATGCAAGAGAGCTATCGCCAGAAATACAGATGGATGAAACCCCATGACAGTGAGGGTCATGAGCTGTCCAACAAGCCCGCTCGTTCCCATTCCCGCTCCTGCCGCATTATTGACCATCCCAAAGCCAATAATACCAATTGGCGCGAGAATCAGACCAGCAATCGTCGGCGGAATCAGGATGAGGGGGTTTTTCACAATGTTCGAAAGCTGCAACTTTGACGTCCCAATGCCGACAGCCGCAAGCCCGCCAAAGCGATTTTCTCTAAAACCTGCAGCAGCAAAGCCAACCATTTGGGCACAGCAGCCAATCGTTGCAGCACCAGCAGCTGTTCCGCTTAAGTCAAGCATGAGCGCAAGTGCAGCACTTGAAATCGGAGAACTTAGAGCAAGTCCAACAATGGTCGCTACTAGCATGCCCATGATCAGCGGGCTTTGGTCTGTCCCCCACATGATAAGTCTGCCAAGCCCTGTCATCATCGCCTGAATGCCAGGACCGATGAAAGCAGCAGTGAAAAAGCCAGTGATAATGGTGACAAGCGGCGTTAAAATAATATCAATTCTTGTCTCACCACTAACCAGTTTGCCGAGTTCCACCCCAATTAGAGCAGCCACGAAGCTTCCGGCTGGTCCCCCAAGCTCTGCTCCAGCGGCACCTGAGACAACACTTGCAAAAATGATTAATGGAGAAGCATTTAAGCGATAAGCAACTGCTACACCAATTGCCGGTCCCATCAGACCCATAGCAAGCGTACCCATTTTCACAATGAGAGAAAGTGATAACAGACCACCTGCTGTTTTTAAAATCAGACCTACCACTAATGTAGCAAATAGACCTAAAGCCATATAAGAAAGTGCATCAATGAAATACACCTTTGGCGAAAGGGAGATCCCCTTTCTTTTCAAATAAGTCATCAACGTCGTCTTCCTGCTTTCTCATAGGAAAGACGAAGAGGCCTGTCCTTCCCATTATATGTAGTATTCTTACGATGAAAAATTGTCTCTACCATGAATATCATAATCATATTTTTTTTGCTTTATCAAGCACTTCTTGTGTAACATGAAAAGAAACAGGACAAACCTTTACTAAGTTTGTACAAAAGGAGGAGTTCGTTATGCAATTAACTGTTTATTTAGCTGGAGAAATTCATAGCCAGTGGCGTGATGAAATCAAGGAAAAAAGCCAATCTTTGAAGCTTCCGGTGACATTTGTCGGTCCAATGGAGAATCATGACCGCTCAGATAACATCGGTGAGGATATTTTAGGTGAGCAGCCGAATGCCATTTTCAAAGATGATGCAGCGTCTGATTTGAACAATTTTCGTACTGAAATTTTATTAAACAAAGCAGATGTCGTCATTGCACGCTTTGGTGAGAAATATAAACAGTGGAACACAGCCATGGATGCGTCTGCTGCAATTGCAAAAGGGAAACCTCTGATTTTAATCCGTCCAAAAGAGCTGCACCATCCGCTAAAAGAACTCTCAAACAAAGCAAATATCACTGTGGAAACTGTAAACCAAGCGATCAAGGCGTTATCTTACGTGTTTGAACAGCAATAAGAAAAAAGGCTGCTCTTATTGAAGAAGCAGCCTCAGATTGTTGACAAAGGGCTAAAATGATCTTTATTTTAGCCCTTTGTCTTCTTTTCAGCGTGATAGAAAACCTTTGCAGCCCTAGGAAGGACGAGTACCGGAGCGGAGCGAATTGTACATTCGTGAGCACCGGCACGCAGGACTGACAAAGAATGCGAGGGTTTGTCTACACGCTGAAGCTGCTCTCATTGAAGAAGCAGCCTTTTTCTATTCTATTTATACTTGTTGATAAATAGAATCCACTGTACTTTGATCACAATTTTTCACTAGGCGGACAATTAACTCTTTTGCCGCTGCGTAATCATCCACATGTAACACAGAATGACTTGTATGAATGTAGCGTGCGCATACCCCAATGACAGCAGAAGGCACACCTTGGTTTGAAATATGAACACGTCCAGCGTCCGTACCACCCGGTGATACGAAATATTGATATGGAATGTTGTTTGTCTCAGCAGTATCGAGTACAAAGTCTCTCATTCCGCGGTGCGTAATCATTGTGCGGTCAAAAATACGCAGAAGTGTACCTTTTCCAAGCTGGCCGAACTGTGTTTTATCACCTGTCACATCGTTTGCAGGACTTGCATCTAAAGCGAAGAAAAGATCTGGCTGAATCATGTTTGCAGCTACCTCAGCTCCTCTAAGCCCTACTTCCTCTTGAACAGTTGCTCCTGAATACAACTGGCATGAAAGTGATTCATCTTTTAATTCTTTTAATAATTCAATTGCAAGGCCGCAGCCATAACGGTTATCCCAAGCCTTTGCCAAAATCTTTTTTGGATTCGCCATTGGGGTAAATACCGTTGCAGGAACGATTTGCTGCCCTGGGCGAACGCCAAGCTCTTTTGCCTCTTCTTCACTGTCTGCACCAATATCAATAAGCATATCTGACGGCTTCACAGGTTTGCTTTTTTGTTCTGGCGTCAGAAGATGAGGAGGTGTACTCGAGACGACACCAGGAATTGGCCCGTGATCGGTATGAACGTCCACACGCTGCGCCAGCATGACTTGACTCCACCAGCCGCCAAGTGTTTGAAAACGAATCATTCCGTTTTTCGTGATCGATGAGACCATGAATCCGACTTCATCCATATGACCAGCTACCATAATTTTCGGTGCGTTTTCCGGCCCTTTGCGTACGCCAAACACTCCGCCAAGACGGTCTTGAATGAGTTCATCAGAATATTTCTCAAGTTCCTTTTTCATAAAAGCACGCACATGGTGCTCATTTCCTGGTGTTCCCTGTAATTCTGTTAAATTTCGGAAAAGCGACAATGTTTCTTCGTTCATTCTACAGTTTACCTCGTTTCTATGTAATGACCATATATATTCCTATAAAAATAACACTCACTTTATACTATAAGAATTCTTTCGGTTTTCCAAGTATCTCTCTAGAAATTTTGAATATGCTTTCAATTATTCGGATTCCTTAACATCAATGGACAAGTTTTGTATAATGGAAAAAACAGCAATACGGAGGTGCAGCACGTTGAAGTTAAAACATATTTTGATTGGTGCGAGTATTGGAGTAGCCGCTGCAATTGTTGCAAAGAAAGTATTTTTCCCTACGTATATCTCATCTGAAAAAGCATTAAAAATTGTGAAATCTGCTTTTAAACAGCGCGGCCCGATTGATGGCTCTTGGATTTATACTGTACCAGAACCGTATACCGTAAATGGTGAAACGATTGATGTGTACAAATCTGGCATTACCCGCTCTGCCTTTGGCGAGCTTGAACAGTATGAAGTGATGATTGATGCCAAAACAGGCATGATCGTTGATGTAATTGATTCTGTTGCTTGATCAAGAAAGCTTCGCAAAGACATGTCCTTGCGAAGCTTTTTTTATATGGCTTTGATTTTTTTGTACACAGGATGCCACATCGCGTCCTGCACAGCCTGAATGAGGTCATCAGGCGTTTCTTCTGCTATTCCTTCATCAATTGCTGCCTGCGCCACACGGACGGCCACTGTTGCTGAAACGGTTCGAAGCTGATCGACACTTGGCAGCATCGCTGCACCCGGCTTCCCCACATTGACCATGCTTGCAATGGCTTCAGCACTCGCAACAAACATACTGTCTGTCATCAACCTGGCTTTTGACACAATCGTGCCTAGACCAAGACCTGGGAAGACAAGGGCATTATTCGCTTGTCCAATTTCATATGTGACGCCTCCATATTCAACAGGATCAAATGGGCTTCCCGTTGTCACAAGTGCGCGTCCTTCAGTCCATTCAATCAGATCTTGCGGCTTTGCTTCTGAAAGAGGTGTCGGATTCGACATCGGTAAAATCGCAGGGCGCTCCACGTGTGACGCCATTTCTTTTACAATTTCCTCTGTAAATGCTCCTCCGACCGTCGAGGTGCCAATTAAGATTGTAGGTTTCGCCTGTTTGACGACCTCTAATAGATCAATCGAATGCTTTGGACCATTACGGGCATAATCCTTTACTTCGTCAGAACGTCTTGCATACGGCTTTTGAAATGGCTGAATGTCAGGTGAATCATCTGTGAGCAGCCCCGTTTTATCAATACACCAGAAATGATCATAGGACTCCTCTTCTTTGACTCCGTCTCTGACGATCGCATCACGGATTTGCTCGGCTATGCCAATACCTGCCGTACCCGCTCCAAAAATGACGATACGGTGATCTTTCAGCGGGACCTTCGAAGCTTTTGCACATGCCATAACTGCAGCAAGTGAAACGGCGCCAGTTCCTTGAATGTCATCGTTAAATGTACAAATGCGGTCCTTATATTTTTCCAATATCGCACGGGCATTCTTTGTACCAAAATCTTCCCAGTGAAGAAGTGCATTTGGGAAAGTAGCACGGGCAAGCTCGACATATTGATCAATGAACTGATCATAGCGCTCTCCTCGAACGCGGGAGTGCTGATTTCCAACATAAAGCGGATCATTTAAGAGACTTTCCTGGTTCGTCCCGGCATCAAGCACTACCGCCAGCACGCGGCTAGGATCAATGCCTGCTGCAGCTGTATAAACAGCAAGTTTCCCGACTGAAATGGCAATCCCGCCAACGCCCCAGTCTCCGATGCCTAAAATGCCTTCTGCATCAGTTGCAACGATTAAATCAATTGATTCATCAACACCATAAGAAGCAAAAATTTCTTCCATGCCTTCTAGATCATCAATCGATAAATAAAGCCCTCTCGGCTTTCGATACTCATGGCTATAACGCTGAATAGCCGTTCCTACAGTCGGCGTGTAGACAATCGGAAGCATTTCCGCCAAGTGCTCATTAAGTAATTTGTAAAAAAGCACTTCGTTTCTATCATGAAGTGATGTTAAATACACATTTTTCCCTAGCTCATCCGGCTGTGCCTTGAACTGCTCATATGCACGCTTTGCTTGATCCTCTAAAGTTAAAACCTTAGGCGGAAGAAATCCCTTTAACCCGAGCTCCTTCCGCTCTTCCTTTGTAAATGCAACCCCTTTGTTTAAATAAGGGACTGACATGACTTCCATCCCTCTTAATGGTGTTTCGATCACATCACCATGTACACGATAAAATTGGTTCACCTGCACTCTTCCTTTCACAAGTTCATTTTGTCGTTATTTTGTGTGAAAGGCGAAAAAAACATACAGATGATCTTTTATCTTCCTGTTTCTCTTTTGATTTCGTGTGTAATCTGCCCGTCTTCGTCCCATTTTACAGCACGATAAATGGCATCATGATAAAACAAATACCACGCATTTTTTTCTTCTGCAAATGCCTGCCACTTTTGCTTGGCTGGAATCGACGTCATTGGGTAATCATCATATGCCAAAACCCAGAGTGGATTTTTATGAGCGTGTGTAGGCATGATATCAGCTAAATGAATCGCTGTTTCGCCCTCACTTGTGAGCGTTAAAATACTATGACCATTGCTATGGCCGCCTGTATGGTGGAGCTCGATGCCTTCTATCACTTCAATACTTTCTTCAAATGTGACCACTTGATCTGCCACAGGCTCCCAGTTTTCTTTCCAATATGTATTTCTTGAGCGAATGTTCGGCGCTCTCATTTCATCCCATTCGATTTTCGATGTGATGATTTTTGCCTGCTGAAAAACAGACACGAACTTATCGCCTTCACGTTTTGTTAATCCGCTGGCATGATCAAAGTGCAGGTGTGTCATTAATACGTAATCTATATCTGATGGGCGCAGACCAAGGGCCGCTAGAGATTCTTCCAATTTGGTTTCCTCTGTCACGCCGTAATTGCGTTTTTGTTTATCTGTCAGCTTCCCTGACCCGATACCGGAATCCACTAACAGATGCAGTCCCTTCCACTGAATGAGGATTGGATCACATCGTAATTCAATTTGATTGCGTTCATTAACCGGGTATTTTTTTGACCATAAAGGCTTTGGCACGACACCGAACATTGCACCGCCGTCCATGTGCGTATCTCCCCCGTTTAACCAAAACAGTTCCATTTCACCTATTTTCATTGTCTCCATTGCTGTCATCCCTCCTTTTTCTATCGTAGCAAATACAGCCAAAAATCGCATGCACCAATCTTTTCATAAAAAAAGCTGACTGCAATTTTTTTTGTAGCCAGCTTGGTGTCACTTGTTATTCTGGGAATTTGACTTCTGATCGATAGATGGGTTGTCCCATAGATGAGAATTTCTCTTCATATTCAGTCATCACGTTTCCTTCTAAGCCGTCCTCATGTAAATCTAGGCTGACATACGTTAAAAGAAGGCCATAGGCAGAAAAACTTTTTAAGGAATATTCAAATAACCCGCGGTTATCAGTTTTGAAATGTAATTCACCGCCTGGACGAAGAATATGTTCATATCGCTCTAAAAAGGTTTTAAACGTCAATCTGCGCTTTTCGTGTCTTGCTTTTGGCCACGGATCAGAGAAATTCAAATACACCCGGTCAATCTCATTTTCCGCAAACACATCTGTCAGCGTCTCAGCATTAATGTTCAAAAGCTTTACATTTTCAACATCTGTCTCTTTGATTTTATCTACTGCCGTCACAATGACACTTTTAAATAATTCAATGCCAATATAGTTGATATCAGGATGAAGCTTGCCCATTCCAGCAATAAAGCTCCCTTTTCCTGTCCCAACTTCGATATGGATTGGATGATCATTTCCAAACAGCTCATGCCATTTCCCTTTATATTGCTCGGGACTTGCTAAAGCAATATGAGCATTCTCAGCTAAGTAATCATCAGCCCATGGTTTATGTCGCATTCTCAATTTGATACACCTCTATTTTCTTTACATTTTATCAAGATACCATGAAACATAAAGACCCGCAAGACAGCATCTTCTATGTCCATATAAAAAGACCAGCCCTTCGCTTGAGCTGGTCTGCCGCATGTATAAATTGGGCGCTGATTGCACAGTTTAACCTCATAAATGACACGCAGGAAAGGAGCATTTGTATGGGTTTAAACCGTCAACATCAGCTTCAATTAATCAAAGATATTTTAACCGATCACCAGCTGGATTGCTGCGGGACTGTTGCAGAATATGAACAGGTGGGACGCGTAATTCAATTAATGCTGGCAAAAGAAGATCTGGATCCCGACATTCGTCAGCTGTTAACAGATATTTATGATTACAGCCAAAAGGGCACCTCTGTCAGTTCAATTGATGCACATATCGAGGAGCATCAATCACATCTGTCTGAGTGGGTCGAAAACATTCCACTGTCTTAATGGATGTTTAACCTTTTTAAGAGTGCATTTAGCTCCGCTTGCACTTCTTTTTGGGCCTTTTCATTCCCTTTTCGTTTATGCCAAACGACAAACGATACGGTTTCAGCGAGCACGTACCACGCCATGCGCTTTCGCAAATTATCCGTCAGCGGGGCGCCGTACATAGAGAGCCAGCTTTCCCAGTTCTCTTCCTCAACATAATGGTATAAAAGCGGTCCAAGATCAATCGCTGGGTCTGCAATCATCGCCCCATCCCAATCGATCAAATAGAGCTGGTTTTCATCTGTCAGCAGCCAATTATTATGATTGAGATCACAATGACAGACGACCTTGTCCTCAAAATGGACAGCCTCCACATGCTTCTCTAAATACTGAATGGCAAGCGTGATGTCTTGTGAAACAATTTGCTCGTTTAAAATGGACTGTTTTAGATGCATCAGAATGGATTCTGGATCTAGAGAGTGCTTCTCTAATCGTTTCAGCATATCGAGCAATTCTTTTGATGTATGAATTTTTCTTAGCTGCTCTGCTACAGGACGATCATTCATGTCCTTTGGCTTCAGCTCTCTACCGCTCAGCCAGTGCTGTGCAGTAATTACATCTCCATTTTCCATCCGTTTTGTCCAGACAAGCTTCGGCACAATGCCTTCAGCTGACAAAACCGCAAGAAACGGTGACGTATTGCGTTTTAAAAATAGCTTTTGGTCATTGTGTGTTGCGAAGTACGCATCTCCCGTAGCGCCTCCAGCCGGAGAGATGTGCCATTCGCTACCTAATATTTGTCCCAACCAGTTCATATCAATTTTCAACCCATCATTTCTTAAAATATTTTAAATCTTGCTTTTTTAGTCGACAAAATTCAGCCGATTGAGGATCAATTGGCTGTTTCTTTTTTTTATTTATATGATCATAAAAACAAAAAGGACAGCTATTGAGAATGAGATGCTAAACAATAGCCGTCCTATAGATTTTATCGTTACCTTCTTATACTCGTCAAGCAAAACTAAAAAATCAGGACAAGAACCTTACGAAAAAGAAGCCTTTTTTCATGGTTCTTTGACTGCGGACATAACGCAAGTTATTTAAGCACGTAATTTTAAGGATCGTTCACTTGCCTTCACAAAGACAGGCGTTGCACCGATCACTTCTCCATCTGCGTGAAATAAGATTTTTTCATCTGCTTCTAAGTACGCTTCCTCATGCTGAAACAGGGTAACCCCCTTCATCCCAAGGTGCTTTCGAAACACCATTGCACTTAGAAACAAGAGGACTTTGAATGGATTCAAATCTGTGACAACCATCGTTTGAAAACCTGGCTGCCTTGCACTCACTTCCGGTGCTGCTTCCAGCCCTCCCCCGTAATACGGGTGATTGCATACGATCACAAACCACACTTGTCGAAAGACTTTCTTCTCATTTTCAATAAATAACGCAAGATCAAATGGCTTAAACGACCATAGAGAATGGAGAAATGACAGCGGGTAGATGATAAAGCCAAGCCCCAGCCGTTTCAGCCACTTTTTTCCTCTAAAATGCACCGTTTTCCTCAGCACATGTGCATCAAACCCCACACCGATATGATTGAGAAAAAGAACAGATTGCGGACTTTCGGCATGATCTTGAAAGGAGCCGAGAGAAAATGTTTTGGTGAGCATTCTTTTTTGCTTTCTCACTTCTTTTAGGACATCATGACGATGGATACCGAGACCCTTCGCAGCATCATTCCAATGACCAGCAGGGACAAAACTAAGCTGCACATGATCGATTTCCTTTAAGCCATTCAGCACTTCATGAATCGTTCCGTCACCGCCAATAACAATCAATCGCTTCAGCCTGTCATCCTGCATGGCACTGATTTGTCTTGCCAAAACTTCGGCATGGCCTTCATGCTGGGTGAGGAACGATCGATAAGAGACCTCCACCTTTTGTAATTCTTTCTCTATGCTCCTCCATGTGCGGAGTCCTTTTCCATGTCCTGCTTCTGGATTAACGATAAAGTACCATTCATTCATATATTAGCTCCACTCGGGTCTCATTTTTCGTGACCTTCCATCATGCCTTTAATCGAGCCATTCCTGCCTTCTTTTGCTGTCTGTTTCACCATAAGCAAGCAACACCTTTGTCGCCTTAAATTGCTGATGCTTTGTCGGCGCCGTATTTTTCCGCTGCTTTTCAAACCACTCTTCTGCCTTCTTCTTATCGATAACCTCCATCCCATATGGAACTTCAGGTAAATCAATATAAGAGGTTCGGCTGATGAGAATTTTTTTCACAGGAAGGTCTACACCACTTTGCTGTAAGATCTTTGACACAACGGTGCCAGAACGCAGAAGGCTTGCACAAGGATTTAAGACGGACTGAACAGCTTTCCCAGTCGCCCGTTTTTCCCAAAAACGTTCCTTCGTTCCGATATAGACGCTGTCTGGCTCGGCCTCTAAGAAGGATAAACAGATTACTTCGAGCGGCGTTATGAGTATTGGACATAATTCCATCTCAGCTTTTTGAATGAGCAGCACCGGCTTGTACATCACAAAATAAGAATCTGGAAGCTGCCTCGCCAGCATTCGCAGCTTTTCATCATATCGAATATGATGGGAGACGGTTGAAATATGTGAAATCGTTGAGCTCGCCCATTTTAATTGCACTTCAAAGAGATGATCCTTAAAAAAGTGAATCAGCTTCGTTTCATCGGTAGGGACGTTTCTGAAAACCCCTTGCTCTATATCTGTCGGCTCGTTAAAAAGACTTAGGTCCCGTTCCTTTTTCATATCGGCTTCTTTTTGCTTTCTCTTTAAGGAGAATTTCTTTCTCTTTTCTTCCTCCTGTTCAGGCGCTTGTTGAGGAATTTGGTCAAATGGTTGCTGCGCCTCCTCTTTTGAAGCCTTTTTCAACTCGTCCCATCTTTGTTTTTTCAACCGATTGAATTGATTGATGTAGTGATGCGGGTCTTGTTCATATCGTGATATATAATCTTGAATTTTGATAATTTGCGCCATCTGCTGCTCACTCCAACTTCTAGAATCATTTATGTAATGTAAATTGTTTGATTGCGTGATAACGAGGGGTTTCCTTCGGACGTATTTCAAATAAAGTGATACGCGAAACCTCCATCACATATGGCTCTTTGCGTAAAGGCGCTTGTTCTTCATAAGGGTCATCCGCATTCCATTTGCGTGCAATCGTCATATGCGGATGAAACGGTCTCTTTTCAACAGGGTGTCCTGCTGACAAGACAGCCTCCTTTACCTTTTCTCTTAAATGCATGAGCGGCTCACTTTCATGAGGCTTTGCAAAAAAGACTCTCGGGCGTTCCTTCACACCAAACTGCCCTACCTCATTCAGCTCTAGTGGAAATGCAGATGCTTCATTTGAAAGGAGGTCAAGCAGCTGGATGATCTTTTTTAAACGCTCTTCTGGAATGGCGCCTAAAAAGACAAGGGTTACATGATAATCATGTGGTGCTGTCCATTTTTGATAGAACAGTCCGCTCCTTTGATCAATGTCTTGTTTGATTTGATGCGCAAGTTGTTCAGGGATGTGAATCCCTATAAAATAATGACGGTTTTCTGACACAATATCACCTGTCCTTTTTTAACAAACTTTACGAATCCCCATTGATGATAGTATAACTAAAGAAATGCGGAATGAGAAGAAAGGGTGTCATCTGATGAAAGTTGCACAAAATATAGCTGAGCTGATTGGCGATACACCGCTTGTCAAATTACAGCGGCTCCAGCCAGAAAATGCGGCGGCTGTTTACTTAAAGCTGGAATCATTTAATCCTAGCGGAAGTGTCAAAGACCGCGCGGCTTACAATATGATCGTTGAGGCAGAAAAACAAGGGAAACTCACAAAAGGAGCAACCATTATTGAACCTACGAGCGGGAATACAGGGATTGGTTTAGCCATGAATGCTGCCGCAAGAGGCTACAAAGCTATCCTTGTCATGCCTGATACGATGACAAAGGAAAGAATCAATATTTTGAAGGCATACGGGGCGCAGGTCGTCTTAACCCCAGGAGAAGAAAAAATGCCAGGCTGCATCCGCAAGGCGGAAGAACTGGCTGCTCAAATTCCTCACAGCTTTATTCCGATGCAATTTGACAATAGAGCAAACCCAGATGCACATAGAGGAACAACAGCGGTCGAAATCATGGAAGCTGTGAAACAACTTGGACAGCCCCTTGGCGCCTTTGTCGCAACAGCTGGAACTGGCGGTACTATTACAGGAACTGGAGAGGAATTAAAAAAGGCATTCCCTCATTTAACCATCCGTGTAGCAGAACCTGAGGGATCTCCAGTCTTATCTGGCGGGGAACCTGGCAAACATAAGCTCGTTGGCACAAGCCCAGGATTTATCCCCCACATCTTAAACGAGGATGTCTATGATGAGATCGTGCAAGTAAGCGACGAAGATGCGTACCACATCACACGGGAGCTTGCTATGCTTGAAGGAATTTTAGTAGGCCCATCCTCTGGGGCGGCTTGCTATGCAGCCATTGAAACAGCGAAGCAATTGCCGGCAGATCAAATCGTGATCTGTATGACAGCAGATACGGGTGAACGATACTTATCAAGTGATGTTTTTCAAGATTAAAAAAGGAACAGGGCGATGAATCCCTGTTCCTTTTTCTTCTTTCACGGTTAAGATGCTTAGATAGATTTCACCTCAGCCTGCTCCCCTGTGACGAGTAAAGCCTGTTCATCAGTAAGCGGACATAAATCAAGTGTCTCCTGATACTTCTCTATGATTTGCTCCGCAGCCTCGCCTAAATAGGCATTGTGCATATGCGGTACTGGATAGCGGCTTATTTCATTGAAACCTTGAAATGATGAAAGCTCCGGCGCCTTCTCCTGCTCATCCATCATGGAGATATATTCAATGCTCGGCGCCATAATGATACTCCCCGCAGACTCTCCGATGTACAGCTTGCCTTTGTTGATTTCTTCTTTCAACACGTCATCGAGACGCTGCTTTCTTAACTCCTGCAATAAATAAAAAGTGTTGCCTCCTGAAACATAGATCACATCATTTTGTTTGATCATCTGTGTGATCTCTTCTACGGACTGTTCATCTATCTGCACAGTCTCAAGCTGCATGCCTAATTTCTGAAAGGCTTCCTTCGCTGCATCCACATAGTGCGTGACTTCTTCTACAGCACTTGCCGTTGGAAAGAAAGTCACGCGCTTTCCTTTTAATGATTCACCTGCAAAGTCAGACAAGAGAGAATAGCTGTCTTTGAATGAAGAACTTAAGAACATTTTTTTCACTATGAATCCCCTCTTCTCTTTTCCAATTTCTATTTTGCTAATTCATACATAGCTTGTGCATAAAGAGCTGCTGCTCTTAGTAAGTCATCAATTTCAATATATTCATCCCTTTGATGGGCGCAGTCTGGTCTGCCAGGAAATAGAGGTCCGAAGGCAACGCCAGCTTCTAAAGATCTCGCATACGTTCCTCCCCCAATGGCAATAAGGGTTGCAGGATCTCCCGTTTGCTCCTCATATACCCGCTGCAAGGTTTTCACAAGCGGATGATCTTTTGAGACGTGATGCGGAGGGCTGTCTTCGAATTTTAGAAGGGACGCCCCTTTGATGCTTTCAATTCCTTTTTTGACGTCCTTGCCGTCTGCAGTTACTGGATAGCGGACATTTAACCCTAGCTTTGCTTCCTCATTCTGTTTATAGCGGATTGTTCCAACATTCAATGTCAAATCTCCACTAATATCATCTTCGCAAGCAATCCCCAGCTTTTTCCCTCTTGTATCCTGATCAAATAAAGCGTTGATTTGGGAAGTAAAGGAAAGTCCCTGCTCATCAAATTCATGTCCGCATAAGAAATTCGCCATATGAATGCCCGCATTTGTCCCATGCGCCGGCTCCATGGCATGAACGGATACCCCTTTTAATGTAAAATGCAGTCCATCCGCTGTGCTTTTTACCTCACCAGATAATTGATGATCAGCAAGATAGGCTTCGAAGGCCGTTTTTAATGATTCAGCATCGTGTTCCTGTGCAGCAGTCACAGTAGCAGCTGCCTCATCTGGCACCATATTGAGCCTCATACCCGATGTAAATTGCTTAAGCGTATAGCGCTTTTGATTCGATGGTTGTTGATATGTAAATGACAGGATGGCATCAATAATCCCTTTTTCCGCATGAATAATCGGAAAATCGGCGTCTGGTGCAAATCCAATTTGCGGCATTTCCTCATGCTTGAAATAATGGTCCACACAGCGCCAATCGCTTTCTTCATCTGTTCCAATAATCATTCTGATTTTTTTCGACAGCTGCAGACCAGAATCTTTTAAGATCTTCAGCGCATAGAACGATGCCATGGTTGGGCCTTTGTCATCAATAGCCCCGCGTGCAAAGATTTTATTTTCTCTGATGTCCGCTGAAAATGGCGGGGTTGTCCAGCCGTCGCCAGCAGGCACCACGTCCACATGGCACAGCACACCTACGATGTCTTCGCCTTCCCCGTATTCAATATGACCTGCATAGCCGTCGACATTCTTGACTGTGAAGCCTTCGTCTTCCCCTTTTTTCAGCATATACTTGAGGGCATCATCAACTTTTTCACCAAATGGCTTTCCTTCTTTGCCGCCTTCTTCATCAAGGACACTTTCAATTTGTAAGAAAGATTGTGTGTCCTTGATCAAGTCATCTTTTTTTCGTATTACTTCAGCTTCCCAATTCATTTTTTCCATTCCTCCTTGAAAAAAGGTTGCAATCCACCCTTAAAACGAATATTATATTAATTGTTTTGTAATAATGTTCGTAAATGGAGGATTTTATGTTTCAGTTAAAAGAAAATCAAACCAACATAAAGAAAGAAATCATCGCTGGTATGACGACATTCTTTACCATGGTCTATATTGTTGCCGTCAACCCAGGAATTCTTTCAAAAGCAGGTATTCCTTTTGACCAAGTCTTTACTGCAACAATCATCGCTGCTGTCGTCGGTACGCTCTGGATGGCACTATTTGCAAATTATCCGATTGCCATTGCACCAGGCATGGGGCTGAATGTTTATTTCACCTTTACCGTTGTCGGCGGTGGCGGCATCAGCTATCAAACAGCGTTTAGTGCGGTATTTGTTGCTGGTATACTCTTTATTATTTTATCGTTAACATCCCTTAGAAAACAACTCATTCAAGCCATTCCAGATAATTTAAAGTACGGTATTACAGCAGGAATCGGCCTTTTCATTGCGTTCATCGGCCTCCGTCAGTCTGGAATCATTGCTGCTGATCCAGAAAACCTTGTGAAGCTTGGCAATTTAAGCTCGCCTGTTGTCGTTTTAACGCTTGTCGGCTTAATGATTTCGGTTATATTAATGGTTCTGCAAATAAATGGAGCACTGTTTATCGGCATGTTAGCGACTACATTGATTGCGCTCGCAACAGGCCAGCTTCATTTCCCTAAAATGCTGATGGACGTCCCTGCACTGCCTGAAGGCATGCTGATTACCAATCCAATCGCTGCCTTTGGTGATGTGTTCTCTCATCATTTATATGCTGTCGTCTTCTCCTTCTTACTGGTGACGATTTTTGATACAACAGGCACTATGATCGGCGTTGCCGAACAAGCCGGATTAATGAAAAACGGCCAGCTGCCAAAAGTGCGCAGAGCCCTGCTCGCTGACTCTGCTGCAACGACGGTTGGTTCTATGTTTGGTACAAGCCCAACCACTGCTTATATTGAGTCATCATCAGGCGTTGCTGCTGGCGGAAGAACTGGGCTGACTTCTTTAACGGTCGCTGCACTGTTTATTGTGGCATTATTTTTTGGCCCGCTCGTTCAAGCGATTTCGTCTTTACCATCCATCACATCACCTGTTTTAATCATTGTTGGCTGCTTGATGATGAACTCGGTGTCACGCATTCGCTGGAACGAACTAGACGAGGCATTCCCTGCTTTTCTTGTCATTCTTTCGATGCCGCTGACTTCTAGTATCTCTACAGGAATTTCACTTGGATTTATTTCATATCCGCTTGTGAAATTGGCGAAAGGGAAATGGAGAGAAGTACATGTGCTTGTTCTCATCTTTGCGGTGTTATTTTTCATTCAGCTCTTTTTCTTAGAAGGATAACAGAAACAGAAAAGGCACATCCTTACATGGAATGTGCCTTTTTTGGCCTTCACTGAATTTTTTATTTTGTAAATTTTCTGAGTTTATTTTTCGAACGTTTGAACGTGGCAGCTTCTATCGTATCCCTTATCATTATTGGGTTGTAACCGGATTCAAATCATGATATATACCATATTTCATTTCATGAAGACAAGTTTAAAAACACGTAAAGTTGACTTTTTGGTGGAACTAGATGCATAATAACGTGTATAATAGAATAAAACATTAAGAAACACGAACATTTACCATTGTTGCATGTCCTTATTTCGCAGTTTTAGTGTAGTAAGTTGTGGTTAGTCAAGTCCATCCGATCTTATTGATAGGGAGTGGTTTTTTGAAACCTTCAACAAACCGTATGATGACTCGAATTAAATCAGTTTATATGTTCATTCAAGAGAAAGGTCTTGTGACGACACAAGAGCTGGTTGATGAATTCGGGATCACACCTAGAACCATTCAAAGAGACTTAAACGTGCTTGCCTATAACGATCTTGTTCATAGTCCAAGCAGAGGCAAATGGGAAACAACGAGAAAAAAAGTAAAAATATCATCTTAAGCGTATAATGAATTGTCCATATAACAAAAAGAACCGGCGATATGCCGGTTCTTTTCTTTTGCAGATTGTTGACAAAGAGCTAAAATGATTTTTATTTTAGCTCTTTGTCTTCTTTTCAGCGTGATAGAAAACCTTTGAAGTCTAGGAAGGACGAGTACTGGAGCGGAGCGAATTTAACATTCGTGAGCACCAGCGCGCAGGACTGACAAAGAATGCGAGGGTTTGTCTACACGCTGAAGAACCGGCGATATGCCGTTTCTTTTCTTTTGTTCTTATGTTATTCACGATTCATTAAGCTGTCTAATTCTTCATCCGTCAATTCACGGTACTCTCCAGGTGCTAGATCTTCATCTAATGAGACAGCCCCCATTGTGAGCCTTTTTAAAAAGATCACTTCATTTCCCACCGCTTGGGCCATCAGCTTCACTTGATGGTACTTCCCTTCAGTAATCGTCAATCGGATGCGTGTATCTTCCTCTTCATTCGCATCGACTTCGACCTTCGCCGGCTTCGTGTGATAATCATCTAAGATAACAACACCCTCTTCAAGACGCTTAATGTCTTGATCACCTAAAGGATATTTCAAATGAACTTCATACGTTTTTGGCACATGCTTTTTTGGAGAAAGTAATTGATGAGCAAGCTGTCCATCATTTGTGAGGAGAAGGAGACCGACCGTATCCTTATCCAGTCTCCCCACAGGAAATGGCTCCCTTGCGATATCCTCCGGCTCGAGTAAATCCACAACCGTTTCATCCCGCAGATCTTCAGTTGCTGAAATCACCCCGTCCGGTTTGTTCATCATTAAGTAAATGAATTCTTTATATTCTACACGATCTCCGTGTACGAGCACTTCATCATTTGATGGATCAACATGATCTTTCACCTGCTTCGCCACTTCTCCATTCACTGTGACCGCCCGGGCCTTGACAAGCTTTTTCACATCTTTTCTTGAACCAAAGCCGCTGTTAGCAAGTAATTTATCAAGCCTCATGAATATCTACCTCTTCTTAACTCTTTTTTCTTAAAAATTTCGGCATACGGCTGCCAAGTACACGCTCTAGTAATCCCACCTTATAAGATAAGAACATATACACACCGCCGCCAGTGATCATGGAAATCAAAATGACGATACCCGCTTGTACAATTCCGCCTTCATAAGAAATCACTTGGTTCACAAGCTGACTTGTCATAAATGCCACCACACCCATGATCGCTGTTAAAATGCCAATCAGAATAAAACGTTTGAAAATTCTGCGGAACGAATAGCCGGCATGTCGTTTAATCATGATAAACATATACAAGATAGACGCACTGTAGCCTAATGCTGTTGCCAGTACAGAACCATTTCCTTGCAGCCAGCTGATCAGCGGGATGTTTAGAACCGTTTTAATAATGATCCCTAACAAAAGACTAACGATAGCAAATTTTTGTTTGTTAATCCCTTGCAGAATCGCTGCATTAATGGTGAATAAAGAAAACAATAATGCAACAGGTGCATACCAGAACAAAATGGAGATCCCAATCTCAGGGTGAACCGATGGATAGAAGAACCAATAAACCGGTCCAGCCAATGCCGAGATACCAAATGATGCAGGCAGCACGAAAAATAGAACGCCTTGCATCGTTTGGTCAATTTGTCGGTTTAATAATTTATAATTTCGTGATGTAAAAGATTCTGTGATAGTTGGAATTAATGTTAAACCAAATGCCGTCGCTAATGATACTGGAATCATTACAAGCTTAGGTAAATATAAAGTAACTATAGAAAGTACTGCAGTACTTATATCTTTAAAACCAGCATTAATCATTGCTTTATTAATAGTATTAGTATCAATGTAAGAATATAGAGGAATAGCTAATCCAACAAAAACATATGGAGCAGCATAACTAAATAGCTCAATAAATATTTTTTTATATCCAAGGCCTAAATTTGGCCCAGAATTAGGCTGCATCGCAAGTAATTTATCTTTCCGCTTGATCCAATATACATATAACGTGAATAAACCTCCAAAAGAACCAATCAGAGCAGCAAAAGTAGCATATCCTACTGCGATGACAAGCCCCCCGTTAAGCACCTTTAAAATGACATAAGTTGCCGTCAACAAGAAGATAATTCGGACTATCTGTTCAACAACTTGTGAAACTGCTGTTGGACCCATCATTTGATGCCCTTGGAAAAACCCACGTATAAGACCCATAATCGGGACAACTAAGAGAGCCAAACTCACCATTCTAATTACATATGTCACTTGGTCAACCGTTAGTCCACCAGTTTCGGTTGATCCACCGAGCTGTATCTCAGCAAAAATTGGGGCTGATAAATATAAAATACTAAAAGCAATGATACCTGAAACAAGCATGACAGACATGCCGGCTCTAAACATTTTTCGTGTTGTCTCAAAGTCACCAATCGCATTATATTTTGAAACAAATTTAGACACTGCTGCTGGAAAACCCAGAGTAGCAATGCTAATGAAAATCGTAAACTGATTGTATCCATATTGAAATAGCGCACCACCAGTTGCTCCAACCATTGCGCTAAATGGAATTAAATAAATCATACCAAGAATACGAGAGAGATACGTCCCTATCGTTAAAACCAACGTACCACGAAGCAATTTATTAGACATGCGCTTAACCACCATTTTTCTAATGAATATTCAACTTAACTATTTTACCACATCAATTCAACACACAGGTAACAAATCCAATACTGAAGTCACAAAACCAATCAATTCATATTTCAGCCTTCCCTAATCTTCGTTATAATAGAAAAATGACTGAAAGTAGAAAGAGGAATGTAACATGAAACATTATGATGTCATTGTCATTGGCGGCGGACCTTCTGGACTGATGGCCGCGATTGCATCAGCAGAGCATGGCGCTACTGTTCTGTTAATTGACAAAGGAAACAAACTTGGCAGAAAGCTGGCCATTTCTGGCGGCGGACGGTGTAACGTCACTAATCGCCTTCCAGTAGAAGAAATCATCAAGCATATTCCCGGAAACGGCCGTTTTCTATATAGTGCATTTTCTGAGTTCAACAACGAGGATATTATTTCGTTTTTTGAAAACCTTGGCATTGAACTAAAAGAAGAAGACCATGGACGTATGTTCCCTGTATCAAACAAAGCACAATCTGTTGTGGATGCCCTTCTAGACAGGCTCCGCGCCCTCAATGTCACCATTCGAACGAACGAAAAGATTAAAACGGTTCTGTATCAAGACGGACAAGCAGCTGGAATTGTTACAAATAATGATGAAAAAATTTCAAGTAAGGCTGTCGTCATTGCTGTCGGCGGAAAAAGTGTGCCGCATACCGGCTCTACTGGTGACGGCTATGCATGGGCAGAAGCAGCCGGTCATACCATTACAGAGCTTTTCCCAACAGAGGTACCGGTCACATCAGATGAACGATTTATTAAAGAAAAAGTGCTTCAAGGTCTTTCTTTAAGAAGTGTGGCTGTCAGTGTTTTAAATAAAAAAGGGAAACCCGTCGTCACACATGTCATGGATATGATCTTTACTCACTTTGGTTTATCGGGTCCAGCTGTTCTTAGATGCAGCGGATTTGTTGTGAAAGAATTGAAAAAGCAGCCGGCAGTCCGCCTGCAAATTGACTTATATCCGAAGCTGAATGACGAGGAGCTGTTCCAAAAGCTTCATCGTGACCTAAAAGATGAACCGAAGAAAGCCATTAAAAATGTCCTCAAGTCTTGGATGCAAGAACGCTATTTATTGTTTCTATTAGAACGGAACGGTATTGATCCACAAGACACATTCTCTGGTCTAGCCAAGGATAAACTGCGTGCATTTGCCCATGATTGCAAACATTTTATTGTGCATGCAAATGGTACCCTATCCTTGGACAAAGCGTTCGTGACAGGAGGCGGCGTTTCTGTGAAGGAAATTGAACCGAAGAAAATGGCGTCTAAAAAAATGCCCGGTCTTTATTTCTGCGGAGAAATTCTAGACATCCATGGCTATACAGGCGGCTACAATATCACGTCAGCACTTGTGACAGGCAGGCTTGCCGGCATGAATGCTGCACTAGAAGCAAAGGAGAGAGTTCAATGATCAGACGTGCACTACCGATTGTTCTTGCGGTCGTTATTAGTTTGACAGCCGCTGTTTTCTTGAAGCTGTCGATTTCCCCGTTAAAAATCGCTATTGTTTTGGTGTTTACCATTTTCGCTGTATGTTTAAAAGAATATGTCTACCGTCTTCGCAAACGAATTGAGGAAAAATCGTCTTCCCATATCGATAGTTGATAAATGGAAGCAAAACATGTTACGGTAAAGTAGAGGTCGAGTGAGAAGCTCGCCTCTTTTTGTTTGAAATAAGTTGAGTTAGGGGATATTAAGCTAAGTCCTCTGCTTAAACGTGTAGAACAACAGGAGAGTGAGATGGTGTGAAAAACGTATCAAGTGTATTTTGGATTGTGATTGCGATCACATTTGTTGCCGTGATGTGGGGAGCGTTTTCTCCAGACACATTGCAAAATGTCACAGATCAAATTCAAACATACATTACAAATGACTTTGGCTGGTATTACTTGTTAGTGGTATCACTGCTTGTCGGCTTTTGTCTATTCTTTATCTTTAGCCCAATCGGTAAGATTACGCTAGGAAAACCGGGGGAAGAGCCTGAATTTGGTCTATTTTCTTGGTTTGCTATGCTATTTAGTGCCGGTATGGGAATTGGTCTTGTTTTTTACGGAGCAGCTGAACCGATCAGCCACTATGCTATTCAGTCACCAACAGGGGAGACTGAAACTGCACAGGCCTTCCGCGATTCCCTTCGCTATACATTTTTCCACTGGGGGCTTCATGCATGGGCTATTTATGCCATTGTTGCACTTTGCATTGCTTACTTTAAATTTAGAAAAGATGCACCTGGCTTAATCAGTGCAACGCTGCAGCCTGTTTTAGGAAATAAAACGAATGGATGGATCGGAAAAACCATCGATTGTATTGCGGTATTTGCAACTGTAGTTGGTGTTGCGACAAGCCTAGGATTAGGTGCAGCACAAATAAACGGTGGGTTGAATTATCTTTTTCATATTCCAATTGCCTTTAGCACACAATTGATCATTATTATCATTGTGACGGTGCTTTTCCTTGCATCTGCTTTGAGCGGAATTGGAAAAGGCATTAAATACTTAAGTAATATCAACATGGTATTAGCAGCTGTTCTGATGTTTTTCTTACTTTTGGTAGGTCCAACTGTTTTTATCTTAAATTCATTTACTGACTCGATTGGACAATACTTATCCAATATCGTTCAAATGAGCTTCCGTCTATCTCCTAATGATCCTGAAAAGAGAGAATGGATTAATGGATGGACGATCTTTTATTGGGCATGGTGGATTTCTTGGGCACCATTTGTCGGGATCTTTATCGCTAGAGTGTCACGTGGGCGAACGATTCGCGAATTTTTAGTGGGTGTCTTAGTCGCTCCTTCTATCCTAGTATTCCTATGGTTCTCGATTTTCGGTGTATCTGCAATGGACTTACAGCAAAAGAATATTGTCGATGTTGCAGGTCTATCAACTGAAACGATGCTCTTCGGTGTGCTTAATGAATATCCGCTGGCGATGATTACATCGATACTAGCACTCATATTAATCGCCGTATTCTTTATTACATCGGCTGATTCAGCTACATTTGTGCTTGGAATGCAGACAACCTACGGATCATTGAATCCTTCTGGCAGTGTCAAAGTCAGCTGGGGTATTATCCAATCTGCTGTTGCTGCTGTGCTTTTATTTTCAGGGGGACTCGAAGCCTTGCAAAATACAGCCAAGCTCGCAGCCTTGCCGTTCTCCGTTGTCATCATATTGATGATTGTCTCGCTGTATAAATCACTAAATGATGAACGAAGAATCATCAAACAAGCCAATCAAGTCAATAAACCAAGAAGTCCAAGAGTAAAAAAAGCATAATCGCAAGCAAGAAAAAAGCCGTTCCTCATCCGAACGGCTTTTTTCTATATACACAATTTAAGATTGTCTGGAGCTTGAGGATTCCTTTAAAATAGTATTGAATTATCACTTTCTACATAATGGAGGTTTATATGACGTTACCTACGTTCAAGTACAACCCAGACCCAGTTTTGTTAAACGTGATTAAAAAAGAGCATACGACATGTCCTGTTTGTGAGAAAGAAAGAGATTATGTGTACCATGGCCCTTTTTATGCTGTTGAAGATGTGGAGGGAATTTGTCCTTGGTGCATTAAAGATGGATCAGCGGCTAAAAAATACAATGGAACCTTTCAAGACGATGCGAGCTGTGATGACGTCGATCAAGAGGAATATATCGATGAGCTGATCTTCAGAACGCCAGGCTATCGCGGATGGCAGCAGGAATATTGGTTAAGTCATTGCGGAGATTTTTGCGCAATCGTCCAGTATGTCGGCTGGAAAGAGATTGAACATCTAGAGGAAGAACTCGCCGAGGATATCGAAGACATTTGCAGCGGCGAAGGATTAACGAAAGAGAACCTAAAGCAATGGCTCGTCAACGGAGGAGACTTACAGGGCTACCTCTTCCAATGTGTTCACTGCAACAAGCACCGTTTATATATTGACGCCAGCTAACCAAAGAAAAAGGACCCTTCAAGCAGGTCCTTTTTTTGAAACCGTCTATTTTTTATATAAAATGAGTGCAGAAAAACAGTAGAGCTGTTCCCCTCCCTGCTCACAGATCACCGCTACATTGTACTTGATGTCAATGATTTGGTCGTCATCCATTCCTTTTAAAAAATGATTGATTTCACTCTGCAAATCTTTCTCATGCTCTTCATCAAATACAGCTACCTTTAGCACCTATGCCACTCTCCCTTCTCTCGCTACTCTATCTTTATGCACATAGAGAGAGGCATATGAACAAAAAAACCTTTCATCCTATCGATGAAAGGCCTTCTGTTTACAGCTTCGGTTTTGTTTCTCCTGTCCAAGCAAGCATCCCACCAACAACATTGGTCGCTTGGTAGCCTTGATCTTCTAGGTAATAGCAGACATTTTCACTACGTTTACCAGAGCGGCAAATAATATAATATTCCTGCGTTTGATCGAATGCATCCAGCTTCTCAGGGATATCTCCCATTCGAATGTGGATCGCTTCCGGGATCATCCCTTCTGCTACCTCTTCATCCTCACGTACATCGACAAGCTGAATGGCGTCTTCCTGCTCAAGCTTTTGTTTTAATTCTTCTATTGAAATTTCTTTCACTGACACGAGTCTCATCTCTCCTTTTCATCACGGTGACACCATTATAGCAGATGGTTCACTTCACTGCGTATTCACCCGCTTCGATTGAAGGAAAGACGGCAGCAGCTTCTTCACTTCGGCTGTCTCGTGCTCACTTTCAAACTCTACCTTTTTAAAGACTTGATAGGCCAGCCACATATGACCGTAGGCAAGTATGCTCACACTAAAAAATGGCACGATTCCCGGTAAATAAGCAAACAGAACAAACAGCACAGCCGAGAAAACAAGCATAGAGAGTGTATATTGCAAATATGACACACCCAGCAGAAGAGAGAATTTCAGATAGAGACGTTTTTTCCAATCATAATGAGCAAGCAGCGGAAAAATATAAAATAAGCTCACAATAAACAGAAAACCAAAAATATATATAGCAAAGCGAAGCACATGTAGGGACCAGCTCGTCGGATAAATATAAGCAAGGTCGACATAAATAATCGTTCCAATGATGAACAGCACCACTCCAATCATGTTAGAGCGGACAAACTCCTCCCGGTATACCTTCCAAAAAGTGCGGAATACATTGACCTGCTCATGCCCTTGAATCCACTTTCTCATCACGGAAAATAACGCAGTGGTCGCAGGCATCAAGCCAAAGATCCCAAGCCCTAGGATAGTGAACAAAAGCCATAACAAATTCGTATAGGCGAGTCTCATCACCCACTCACACATCCTCAGCATTCTGCTCATTGAACCATCATGATCCATCTCTTTCCCCTCCTCTCTTTCTCTTTACACCTTCTCTTTATGAAACAATTCATCAATTTCAATTGGGCGTTTTTCTGCGGCAGATCGCCACATGCCTTCCCCAAGAGCAATCGAATAAGCACCAGCCTCTGCACCTGCTAAAATGTCGTAGTGAATCAATGGATCTTTTCCTATAAATAAATCAGCCAAAAGCAGAGGATCTCCTCCTCCATGTCCACCTGGCTGCTTGACGACTTCAATTGTCTCCTTTGATCCAAACATCGGGTAATAAGAAATTGTTTGTTCTGGGAATTGAAAAGGAATTCTTGATGGCACATGAAACTCATTCGTTTCAATACGCCCCTTCGTCCCATTAATAGCCAGACGATAGCCTTCATATGGGGCGGAGAATTGAATCGAATAGCTGAGCAGAGCCCCTTGATCATAAGCGACTGACGCCACATATGTATCCTCAATATCAATTTCCTGATCAAAAATGCACGCATCCGGGCGATAATTTGAGTACTGCTGCGTTTGCTCCTGACCGGATTCAATATGGTCGTCCTCCACCTTTGAGCGCTCAACCCGCGGATTCCACCTTGCTTCATAATGACAAATATCCTTCACATGACATGTTCCGCAAAATCTATTTTCCTCCCCGTGCAAGGGATTCCAGGGGCTTTCGCTGCCGTAATAGTTCAGCGCCCCGTAGGCAAATACTTGCTTCGGCTTTTGATCAATCCACCAGTTGACCAGATCAAAATGATGCGTCGACTTATGAATAGACAGTCCGCCAGAAAATTGACGTGTACGGTTCCACCTTTTGAAATAACTAGCACCATGATACGTATCAATCAGCCAGCTCAGTTCAACGGATGTGACCCTTCCAATTTTCCCGTCTAGAATCAGTTCTTTTATCTTTCGATGGAAGGGATTGTAGCGATAATTAAAGGTGACCGTGACCTTTCCTTTACTTTCCGCCTCTTTTTCCATCACTTTTTTGGCGTCTTTTGCTGTTGTCACCATCGGCTTTTCGGTGATGACATCTAGATCATGGTCAAGTGCCTGCATGATATACGTGACATGTGTATCATCCCTGCCTGCCACAATGACGATATCTGGTTTTGCTTTCTTGACCATCTGATCAAATGCATCTTCATGAAAAAACGAAACGCCTCGGAGTGATGGAAAACGCTCCTGACAAAGTGTATACCGCTGATGATCTATATCTAGGAGCCCTGTAATCTTATACTGCTCAATGAAATCCTCTGTAAGCGGTCGAATAAACATATTGAACGCACGATGACTCAGCCCGCAAATCACGACCCGTTTCACATTCCTCACCCCATTTTCTATTGGTTTTCACGAAGCTGTTTCATGAGAGACAGCGCCTCTTTCGTCTTGTCAGCATACACGGGAATAAAAGCGACCATATCTCGATGTAATTGAAAGGTATAACCGTTGAGTTTTTTCTTTCCTTTATTGATTTGTACCGCATAATCGACCGTTTTCCCTGTCTTTTTGTCCTCGACCGTATATGGTCCTGCTGCTTGATCGCCTATTTCCATCTCTTCCAGCAGCTGAAAGCTTTCAGGATCATCATATGTTCTAAACATTTCTTCTGGGACAAGCATCACGTCCCCCTCTTTTGAGGTAATTTCAACAAGAAGCTTTTCAGGAACCGCCGGAAAGATGTGGACGCTATAAGTCTCTTGTTCCGGCTGAAAAGCCTTCTCCACTAATTGATCCTTCATTCCCTTTGACATATCAGAAAAAATCAGGACATTGATACCGTTTGTTTTCCCCTGACAGGCAGATAAACAAAAGGCAGCGATGAAACTGATAAGCCATACGACGGCACTTTTTTGCCTTCTCATGCCTTTTGAAAAACAGACAGCTTTTCTAGTTCAGTTAACGCCATAATAAAAGCGCCTGCCCCGTGCAAGTCATTTGTGCTCCGCTCTCTTCCAACGTAATAATCATAAAATCCCGCAGATGTTCCAATACAGATATCGTTGATGGTAAAATCACCATTTTCTTTCTCAGCCGTCTTATGCTGAATCAAGCCTTGATATGCTTTGACCACATGATCAACATAATGGAGACCTACATACCCTTCATTCATCGCCTTTGCCATGGCGTACATGAATAAACACGATCCCGAGCTTTCAAGCCAATTGTCACTGTGATCTCCTTTATCAATGATTTGATGCCAGAGACCTGTCGTTTGATCCTGGTACTTTGCCACACTTTCCAGCATGTCTGTCAGTGTTTCCTTCCACACTTTCCGCCTTTCATGTTGCTCGGGCAGGTCTTCGATCATATCTGCTAATGCAAGGACATACCAGCCAAACGATCTTGCCCAAAACTCTGGGGAACAGCCGGTCTTTTGATCAGCCCATGGCATCGTTTTTCGTTCATCCCACGCGTGATAATATAGACCTGTTTGTTCATCTTTCGTATGCTTTCTCATGAGATGCTCTTGATGGATGACCATTTCCACAAGTGACTCTTCACCTTTAAGCTGAGCATACTTTAAGGCAAAAGGACCGCCCATGTAGAGACCATCGAGCCACATTTGATAAGCATAATTATCTTTATGCCAAAATCCGCCCTCAGACGTGCGGTTTAGCGTACGATAAAGTCCGCGCAGCTTCTCCGCAGCGAGCACATACCGCTTCTCTCTCGTTCGTTCGTAAAGAGGGAATAAAATAAGTCCTGCTTGTATGGCATCAAGCTCATCCCTGCGAAATAACAGATTACCGTACTCATCAATAAGTGAGTCTGCATAGTTTTTCACATAATCGAAATACGCCTCGTTCCCTGTTGCCTCATATAGCTTCATGACGCCGCAAAGGAAAACCCCTTGATGATAATGCCATCTTCCAGCTGGCGGCAGCTCAATCGGTGTATACGCTTTCATAATGGTTTGTGCTAATTTCTCTGCATGCTCAAGCGGTGATCCCTTTTCAATCGATAAAGTCATTCTTCCTCATCTCCCTTTTTAATAAATACCTTCTTCCCCGAATTTCTTCGCTAAACGGTTTGCCAGCATGACCAAAATAAGTCCAACGGCTGCTTTAAATAAACCAACAGCAGTACTATAGCTGAATTGTCCTTGCTTAAGACCTGCTGTATAGACATACGTATCAAAAATCTCCGCTACTTCCCGGTTCGTTGCGTTCAGTAATAAATAGACATGCTCAAAGCCAAGCTCAAGCGTATCACCAATTTTCAAAATAAGCAGAACGACAATGACACTTTTGATGGCAGGAAGTGTGATGTGCCACATTTGTCTCAATCTCCCAGCACCATCCATTTTTGCTGCTTCATATAGCTGCGGATCTACAGCTGTAATCGCCGCAAGGTAAATAATCGTCGACCAGCCTGCTTCCCGCCAAATCACCTGTAAAATGTACATTGGTCTAAACCATTCCTGACTAAGAAGGAAGTTAATCTTTTCCCCTCCAAAGAAAGCAATCAATTCATTAATTAACCCGCCATCTACTGTTAACAAAACAAAAGATAAGGACACAACAATGACCCATGACATGAAGTGAGGGATATAAATCATCGTCTGTACAAATTTCTTAAACAATGCCAATCTCACTTCATTTAAAAGAAGGGCTAATAAGATCGGAATTGGAAAGAAAATCACAACATTCATGGCAAATAAAATCAGCGTATTTTTTAATAAGATGAAAAATGTTGGTTCTGTAAACAAGCGAATAAAGTGTTTGAAGCCAACCCACTCACTGCCAAGAATACCGAGAAACGGCTGGTAATCTTGAAAGGCAATGATGAGCCCCCACATTGGCACATATTTAAAAACAAGAAAATAAATGAGCCCCGGCAAAATCATTAAATACAAAAACTTTTGACTAAGCAGTTGATTAAGTAAGCGCTTTCTTTTTTCGTTTTTCAAAGCTGCCGCAGGCACACCCTTGGCAGTGACATCCTCTGTTTTCATTGATAAAGCCTCCCCTCATGCTGATGCATGTGTTAACTGTATCTTAAGGATGAAAAATCCGTCTACAATCATATCAACAGATCATATTTTCATAGGTGAAGCTACTCAAAACGTTACATAAAACATAAGAAAATGATCCTAATCTCAGAAAATGATTATTGACAAACCTACCAGATTTTTGGATTAATAAATTAAGGGGAAAAGATTGTTTCGTTTGAAATGGGGGGTTTTATGAAAAGAAGGCAGTATAAATTTTATTACAAGCTTGTGACGTTTTTTTTCATACTTAGTACGATTCCTGTTATCATTGTCGGTATTTTTTCTTATCAGCATTCGCAAAAAACAGCACTTGAAAATATCTCAAATGAAAAGCTCGACAGCGTCAAACAAACGCAATCCAATATTGAGCATATTTTAAAAACGGTTGATCATTCTCTCACTCACTATGTCAGTTCGACACCTCTCCTTCAAACACTGGCAGAACCTTTAAATCCAGACCAATTCCAGCTTTATAATCAAGTACAGCAGGAACTGAACTACCTGCAAACCTTTGACACCGACCTTTCCAATATTACACTCGTCAGTAAAATGGAAGACTGGTACATGAACAATTCGGGGCTTTATCATGTCACAAGCGAAGACCAAGAAAAAGCGCTGACCTCTTACCTCAATATACCAAGTCACTCCAGCTGGGCACTTGAAGAGAATAATCCACTTGTTGCGACTAAAGAAGGTAAAGCATCCTTTTGCAAGTACAATGTGAATTTAATCAAACAACTGCCTATGAACAGCGTTCAAAAAAAGGGAATCGCTGTCGCCAGCATTCCAAGCTGCGTGATTGCTGATAACATGCCTGACTTCTCTCAATCAGATAGCATGTTTGTCATCGATACAAACGGAAAAGTGCTGCTACATAATCGCAAAGAACAAATTGGTGAATCGCTGAAATATCAAGATTTCGTCAAGCATGTGCTCTCACTTGAAAAACGATCAGGACAATTTGATATGAAGATCGACGAACTCAACTATCAAATCACATTTCAAAAATCTGATTATAATGAATGGACGTACCTATCCTTTGTTTCTATTCCAGAACTTAAGCAGCAAACGAAATCAATCGGGTGGATTACCTTTATTATCTGCACTATTTTGTTAGCGCTTTCATTACTATTTTCATGGTTTGGTTCCAGACACTTTTATAAACCAATCCGCTTATTATACGAGTCATTTGCACGCAATGAATCATTTTTGCAAAAACAGCCTTTTCAAAATGAATTTGAGTTAATTGAATCAAGTATTAAACAAATGAAAGATCAAAACAATGATTTAGAGGAACGGATTGAGCAGCAAGTGACACACTTACAGCAATACTTTATGGTACGGCTGCTGCTTGGAAAGCTGACAGATGAAGAAGTAAACAACCGGTTCCAAAGCTTAGGCTTTCCCCAGGGCTGGTCTCATTTGTCCATGCTTGTGACTCAAATCGATACGTTAAAAGGAACACCTTATGAAAAAAAAGATGCTGATTTGCTTTTATTTGCGATCAATGGACTGATCGAGCAGATTATTCCGCAAGAGGAACACCTTCAGCCAACCGTTGTCAATGAACATCAAACAACGATTATCCTTAACCACTCAAAATTAGACGAAGAGTTTACTGAATATTTAAATCAATTAGCAGAAACCATTCAGCAGCGTATCGAAGAAGAGCTCGGTTTATCGATCAGCATTGGGATCAGCCGCCAGTTTAAGGAGCTTACGATGGCAAAACACGCTTACATTGAAGGAAAAGAAGCCTTAAAATACAGACTCAAAGCAGAGAAAAAATCCATTATCTTATATGAGCATATCCAGCAAGGAAAGACGTTCAAAACCCATTTTCCAAAGCAGCTGCAGCATGATTTATTTGATGCGGTGAAAGCTGGCGATCAAGGCAAAGCGGATCACTATTTACATGTGCTCCTGCAATCCATTTTCTCTAAAAATGCAGGACCGCACGAATACCAGATCGCCCTCGCTCGTTTTTTAAACAATTTAATTGAGCTGATGCATTTGCTGGGTATTGAATTATTTGAGGTAGAAGACAACAAAATGCTCTATGATACGATTTTTGAATTTAAAACCTTTGAAGATACAGAAGCATGGCTGAAACATGAGATCATCCGGCCAATTATTGACCAGCTTGCTGCACGTGAAGACTCACAATACAAAAACATCTCAGAAAAAATCATTCATATTATTCATCAAGAATTCGACTCAGATCTCACCTTGGATGAAATCGCCACACGCCTGCACTACAATCCCAATTATTTAAGCAGTATTTTCAGAAAGGAAATGGATATCTCCTTTAGTGAATATCTCTCTTCCTACAGACACCATGTCGCTAAAAACTGGCTTGTAGAAACCGATATGTCCGTCAAAGAAATTTCGGAAAAACTGAAATATAAAAACCCGCAAAATTTCATCCGATCCTTTAAAAAGCTGGAAGGCACAACTCCTGGTAAATACCGCGACCAGAAAAAAGGCACGTAAGACAAAGAGTCCCGCTCTCACACGAAAGCGGGGCTCTTTTATTTAAACTGTTCATTTAAGATGCTGTCTTCCAGCACTGAAAGCGGCTCTCCATACACACGTTCAATATGAGCTGCTCCCCAATCGCATAGCGCATTGAGAATTCTTTCGAGTGACTGTCCGTATTCACTTAATTCATATTCCACTTTAGGCGGCACCTGTTCATAGACAATCCGGTTAATGACGCCATCACTTTCAAGCTCTCTCAGCTGCTGCGTTAGCATTTTTTGTGTGATGTTTGGCATAAGCCGCTTCAATTCGCTCGTACGTTTTTTCCCGTGTGTCAAATGACATAAAATCACACACTTCCACTTCCCGCCTATGACATCAAGCGTTGCTTCCACAGAGATATTATATTTTTTCTTTTCCATCGAATATTCACTCCTCTTTGTACGAACAGGCACTTTTTAGTACCTATATTACAAAAAAGTACGTACTTTTTTTTTCGTCATCTATGTTAGATAATAACTCTTGCCGATCGGCTTCGTCTATCAAAATGTCATCACAGAAGGATGTGAACTTACTGATGAAGAACAAGCAAAACCATTTTGCTCTGCTCGCACTAGCGATTAGTGCTTTTGCTATAGGAACAACTGAGTTCATTAGTGTCGGTCTTTTGCCAATGATCTCAGAGGACTTTGGAGTGAGCGTCAGTCAGGCGGGCTGGACTGTCTCTTTATATGCACTTGGTGTGACATTTGGAGCGCCTATATTGACTTCCCTTACTTCCACGATGAAAAGAAAGACATTACTTTTGCTCATTATGCTCGTCTTTTTGATTGGTAATACACTTGCCACCATTGCCCCGACTTTTTCAGTGCTGTTAATCGGCCGGGTGATTTCAGCCTTGTCCCATGGAATCTTCATGTCCATTGGCTCTACGATTGCTGCAAGCCTTGTCGTGAAAGAAAAACGGGCAAGCGCCATTGCCTTTATGTTCACTGGTTTAACAGTAGCGACTGTGACAGGTGTGCCATTCGGGACATTTCTTGGTCACGAGTTCGGCTGGCGGACATCATTTGGTGTAATTGTGATCATTGGTCTGATCGCACTGATATCCAACTATTTTCTTGTTCCGTCTCAACTAAAGCAGGGTGTGAAAACATCTTTTAAAGATCAAGCTGTCCTATTAAAAACAAAAAGAATCTTGCTTTTATTTGTCATTACAGCCACAGGGTATGGAGGAACCTTTGTCGTCTTCACATATTTATCTCCTCTCTTGCAGCATGTCACAGGTCTTGCGCCTGGGGCTGTGGCGTTGATCCTGCTTTTATACGGAATCACGATCGCAGCCGGAAATGTCATTGGCGGAAAAGCTGCTAATGAACAGCCAATGAAAGCACTGATCTATATGTTTATTATCCAAAGCATCATCTTGTTTATCCTTAGCTTCACTGCAGGATTCACAGTATTAGGCATTGGAACCGTCATGCTGATGGGGCTGTTTGCTTTCATGAATGTACCTGGACTGCAAGTAGCCGTCGTTGATTTTGCCGAAAGATACACCCCTGGAGCAGTCGACGTCGCATCTGCTATGAATATCGCTGCCTTTAATGCCGGTATTGCCATTGGCTCATTTTTAGGCGGCATCGTAACAGATTCACTTGGTCTTGTGCATACAGGCTGGGTCGGCGGCATCATGGTCCTCATCGCAGCCTTTCTTACGATGATTAGTTATCAAATGGAACAAAAAGAACAAATACAAACCATCTAAAGGAGTTTTTATTATGGAACATTTACAAAGTACAAAAACATTAAACAATGGAGTCCGCATGCCAGGCTTCGGCCTTGGTGTATTCAAAGTAGAAGATGGAGCAGAATTAGTTGATGCTGTCAAAACAGCCATTCAATTAGGCTATCGCAGTATTGATACAGCAGCTATTTATGGAAATGAAGAAGGTGTTGGACGAGGCATACAGCTTGGTTTAGCAGAAACAGGACTGCGCCGCGAGGACATTTTTGTCACATCAAAAGTGTGGAATGCCGATTTAGGATATGAATCAACCCTTCATGCATACGAAGAAAGCTTGAAAAAACTTCAGCTTGACTACCTTGATCTGTATTTAATCCATTGGCCGGTTGAAGGAAAATACAAAGAAGCTTGGCGTGCGCTGGAAACCTTGTATCGTGAAGGAAAGGTCAGAGCCATCGGAGTGAGCAACTTCCAGCCGCATCACTTAGACGAGCTATTAAAAGATGCAGAGATCAAACCAGCTATCAATCAAGTAGAATTTCATCCAAAGCTAACGCAGGAAACACTCTATACGTATTTGAACTCTCATGGCATTCAAATGGAAGCTTGGTCACCGCTGATGCAGGGTGAACTACTGCATCACCCGCTGATCACAGAGCTCGCAGACACATACAGTAAAACACCTGCTCAGATTATATTGCGCTGGGATGTACAAAAAGGTGTCATCACCATCCCAAAATCAACGAAAGCACATCGTTTAAAAGAGAACGCTGATATATTTGATTTTGTCTTAACTGATGAGGATATGAAACGTCTTTCTGACTTAAATGAAAACAAACGTATCGGTCCAGATCCAGACAACTTCGACTTTTAATCAAAACACCCCCGCTTTTTTGCTTTGCGGGGGTGTTCCTATTAATCATTTTGATTTTTTAAAGGAAGCCTCATATTCTTCTATGATTTTATTCCCACCATTTGATTTCCATTTCTCTACATCTTTCTGAAATTGATCTTCACTGATGTCTCCAAGAATGAACTTATACGTCGCATCATCGATGATTTTCTTCAATTCGTTTCCACGCTCTGATGCTGTTTCTGAATACAGGCTTTCAGCAGGATTGGCAACGATGATGTTTTTATTGTCTTCTTCTAGCTCTTCATATTTAGAACGAACTGCATCCCCTTTATTTTTCAAGTAACGTTTATCAATTCCTACAAGACTGACAAGCGGCTGTACATCTGTCTGCCAGCCTTTCACTTGGCTTTCTTCCCTGACAAATGTATTCCCTTCTTCTTTCTTATAATGCTGGCCATCGATACCGTACGTCATGAGACCATATACATCTTCTTCGGCAATGCGGTCAAAGAAGGCCAAAATCCGCTTTAATTCTGCCTCTGATTTCACGCTTGTTTTAGGGAATGCGAAGATGCCATTATGACCACCTGATGCCCACACACGTTCTTTGCCATCTGGGCCTTTGATTCGGTTGATAATATCTACTTTCATGTTTTTATCTGTCGCATCATCTCGCAGGTTCACGGCATCTACCATATTTCCAACATAGATGCCTGCTTTTCCTTGTGAGAATAATTCCTGCTGCTGTGTTTTGCTTGTCACTGGGAAGTCTTTGTTGATATAGCCATTATCACGCAGCTTTTTCATGTATTTCATTGTATTCATATATTCATCTGTCATAAAGTCTGGCGTGAATTTCCCGTTTTCTTCTTTCCAGTCTGTAGGCATACCTTCATATGAACCAAGTGTTTTAAATGCTCCATAAATTAAATCGTTCCGATCCGTAAAGCCAATTGTATCCGCTTTTCCGTTTTGATTCGGGTCTTTTTCAGTAAAGGCTTTGGCTACTTCATATAGATCATCCAATGTTTTTGGTGTATCCAAATTTAAATTTTCAAGCCAATCCTTTCGAATGACAATCCCTTGTCTTGAAAGTGGTCTTTCTCTATAGATGCCATAAAGCTTGCCGTCTATAGAGGCGTTTTTATTAATCAGTTCGTTCATCTTACTTAAATTTGGATAATCCTTTAAATACGGACCGACTTCCCAGAACATGCCTGATCTGAACGCATTAATCGCAGACGAATTTTTAATGTCTTGAATCGTCACAATTTGCGGCAAATTCCCTGCTGCAAGTGCGGAATTTAACCGATCTTCCTTCACAGCATCAGGCACCCATGTAATATCAAGCTCTGTATTTGTGAGCTTCTCAATCTCTTTTAAAACGGAATCCTTCGGCGGCTGCTGATGATATAAAATCGCCATCCATGTCAGCTTTACCTTTTTGTCTAAATCAACCTTCTCATCTGATGAGTTTGCCCCTTTACTTGAACATGCTGACAAAATACCGCTTGCTGCAAATAACAGGACAAACGCAATCAGCCATAATTTCTTTCTCCCCATAAGATCCCTCCGTTGTTCCATCTTTTTAACCCTTTACAGAACCTAGTAATGCCCCTTTGTTGAAATGCTTTTGAATAAATGGATAGACAAGCAGAACCGGAATGGTCGCCACAACAATGACAGCCATTTTAATCGTTTGGTCTGGCGGTGGTGTGGATGAGCCCATATCCGACATATCTCCCTGCATTCCGCTTGAGACAATGACAATCTGTCTCAGCAGCACCTGAATCGGCCATTTCACTGAATCATTTAAATACAGAATGGCGGTCATATACGTATTCCAATACGTCACGGCATAAAAAAGTGAAATGGTTGCAATGGCTGGCAAAGAAAGTGGCAGCACAATTTTAAAGAAAATCCCTAAATCGTTACAGCCGTCCATCTTCGCTGATTCCTCAAGACTTGCCGGTATGTTTTGAAAAAAGTTTTTCAAAATGATTAAATTGAACGCATTGATTGCAACCGGTAAAATAAGTGACCAATACGTATCAAGCAGACCAAGTGTTTTCACCACAATAAACGTCGGAATCATACCTCCGCTAAACAGCATCGTGAAGACAACGAGAAACATCAGTGTTCTCCGGCCTTTTAGCTCCTGGCGAGACAGCCCGTATGCCATAAGCGAGGACAAAAACATGCTGACAGCTGTTCCAACGAGCGTCACAAGAATGGACACAATGAGGCTGCGATACACAATATCTGTAGAAAAAATGTATCGATATGCCTCTAAAGAAAACGTCGTTGGGAACAGGATAAACTTCTTCGTGATGACCTCTTCTACTGTTGCAAAAGAGGCGGCAATGACATGGATGAACGGAAGCACACATATTAATGCGAACATGAGTAGAAAAGAGTAATTAAATAAATTGAACAATCGGCCTTTAATAGAACGATCTATGTTCATCACGCCCTTTCTTTGAAAGCGTTATCATTTCAACTGAAAGTAAGCTGCAGCCTGTGACGATATCGTGATTAAAATGTAACAAACGAGGGAAGAAAGCGTCTATAATCATCTTGACAGTCCAACTGGAAAGATCATGTCAGCCGTGCTTTTATGCTCATGAAACAAAAGAATAGGATCATTAGCTCATGACATGATTATGCCCTATGTCTGATCATTTTCTCCAAGGAGTTCCGCCGTATTGACATCTGGTTTGTAGCCTAACTCCTGCTTCGTTTTCTCAGTAGACCATGGCTTTCCTTCATTCTCTGATACAGCATAATAGGTCCCAAAGGGAATATCCGATTCAATCGCTGCCTTTGTCATACCTGCAAGATCCTCATGTGACAGCAGTGTTCTTTTTGTTCTTTGCTTTTTGTATAATGCCTTCATCTCATCTGTCACAACTGTTCCAATCCGTAAGTTGATGACAGACATTCCCGTTTGATCGTGGAACAAACGCCCCAACTGTTCGGAAGCAAATTTTAAAATGCCATAGACATTTTTAGTCGCAGGCACATCGTCAGTTGTAATCTGCCGTCCAAGTAAGGAGCGTCCATCCTCTTCATAACGATCAGTCACATGGTTGCTGCTTGCAAAAATGACTTTTTGTATGCCAAGCCGCGCGGCTGACCGAAACATATAATAGGTACTCCTCCAAAAAATATCAGTCATTTTTGCAAATTCTTCATGATCCATCACATCATGCGTCATGTCAATGTTTAGAAGATGCAAGATGACATCTGTATCCCGCGGAATTGCCTCATATACATTCTGTTCATTCGCTGCATCGGCTAAAATGACTCCTTCTACACAGCTCGTCAGATCAATAATCGTGACACTGTATTCAGTAGAGAGCGCTTTTGTTAAAAGGCGTCCAATTACACCGCACCCGCCAATGATGGTGATTTTTTTCATCTGTCTCCTCCTTTCTTTTGACGTAGTATGTCCAAGCGTTTTCTTGATTACAGCCACTTTTTCAAAAATCGTGTCGCCTCGTGACGCATAGCGGCTGTTTCAAAATGACCTGCATGAAGATGGGCAAGCTGATATCGTTCTTTCAATGAAGCAGCTTGATAGGTTTGACTCAATACCTTTTGAATCCTTCCAACGCCTTCAGCAGGCGTGAGCTGATCAAGTTTTCCAACTAAGCTTAAATGCGGTCTTGGAAAAATCATTTCTTGAATGTCCGCTGCTGTAAAATACTTTGCTAATCTCGGTACATAGTAATAAAAGCCATGCCTATCCAAATTGTTCGTTTCAATTAATGTATGATGATCCACCTGTGCGCAAAGATCAATACACACACTTACCCTCTCATCAAGTGCAGCCGTCCACCAGGAAAGGAGACCGCCCATTGACATCCCAAAGACAGCTAACCGGTCCGCCAGTACATCAGATCGAGATAGCAAATAATCAATCGCACACATGCTTTCATACAGCATCATGCCCCACATCACTTTTCCTGTTAAAAGCATTTCCTTAAAAATTTCACTTTCTGTTCTTCCCCTTCTCTCACCAAACCCTGCATGATCAATGGCCAGTACACTATATCCTTTTGACGTAAACTCTTTTGCATATGAAGGCGTTTGCAAATAATGAGCACCCTCTAACAGCTCTTCCTTCCCGTTGACATAATTACCGCCATGAGAGTGCTGAAACAGTACTACGGGTCTTTTTTTCACCGTATCCTTCGGTTTCACGAAATAAGCAGGGACTTCCTCTACGCCATTTATGGAGAGAATGAGTGTTTCCACTACATATGATTCACGTTCCTCCATTTTTAACGTATAAGCCTCCACGCGATGACGTTCTGGCATTTCTCCTAACAGACTGAGCAGTTGTTCACGTTTGTTTTCCTTTTCCATTGACGTCACTCCTCATTTTCTTGATCACCTGTTAAAATACGAGACCGATGCAGGAATCACCTTGTTTTCGACAAAATTATGTCCCGGGAAATAAAGAACACCCACCGGTTAAATACCGATGGGTGTCATCATTAGTTCGCAACAATATTGACAAGCTTCCCAGGAACCGCAATCACTTTACGAATGGTTTTCCCTTCCAGCTGTTCTTTTACTCGTGCATCATTTTTCGCAAGCTCTTCTAACTGCTCCCTTGTTGCATCAGCAGGAACGGTTAATTTTGCTTTCACTTTACCGTTAAGCTGTACGACAATTTCTACTTCATCGTCGACAAGCTTTGACTCATCATATTGAGGCCATGCTTCATAAGAAATAGACCCTTCATGACCAAGTTTATTCCAAAGCTCTTCTGCAAGATGCGGTGCAATTGGAGAAAGAAGCTTTACAAAGCCTTCTGCATATTCTTTCGGCAGTGTATCAGCCTTATAGGCATCGTTGATAAACACCATTAATTGTGAAATGCCTGTATTGAAACGCAAGCCTTCATAATGATCAGTTACCTTCATGACGGTTTCATGATAGCTGCGTTCTAATGCGCCGCCAGATTGCTCTGTCACTTTATCACTGAGTGAGCCATCTTCATTTGTAAATAGACGCCATACACGATCAAGGAAACGACGAGCACCATCAAGTCCTGTTTCAGACCAAGCAATTGACGCATCTAAAGGTCCCATGAACATTTCATAAAGTCGTAATGTATCTGCACCATGAGATTCTACGATATCATCCGGGTTGACCACATTTCCTTTTGATTTACTCATTTTTTCATTGTTTTCCCCAAGAATCATGCCTTGGTTGAACAATTTCATGAAAGGTTCTTTTGTTGGAACAACACCGATATCATACAAGAATTTATGCCAGAAGCGTGCATATAGAAGATGCAGTACAGCGTGTTCTGCTCCGCCGATATACACATCAACTGGAAGCCATTTCTTCAGCTTCTCAGGAGATGCAAGCTCTTCAGAGTTATGAGGATCAATATAACGTAAGAAATACCAGCAGCTTCCTGCCCATTGCGGCATTGTATTCGTTTCACGGCGGCCTTTCTTACCTGTTACAGGATCTACAACCTCAACCCAGTCTTTAATATTGGCTAATGGTGATTCACCTGTACCACTTGGCTTAATCTCAGTCGTCTTAGGCAAGATCAGTGGAAGCTCTTCCTCTGAAACAGCTGAAGATGTTCCGTCCTCCCAATGAATGATTGGAATCGGTTCACCCCAGTAGCGCTGGCGGCTAAATAGCCAGTCTCTTAAACGATATGTGACTTTCTTTTCACCCTTTTGATGTTCTTCAAGCCATGCAATCGCTTTTTCAATCGCCTCTTCTTTTCCTAAGCCATTTAGGAAATCAGAGTTAATGTGCTTTCCATCACCTGTGTAGGCTTCTTTTTCGATGTCTCCGCCTTCTACAACTTCTTTGATTGGAAGATCAAAGGTTTTGGCGAATTCATAATCACGTTCATCATGAGCAGGTACGGCCATAATCGCCCCTGTTCCATAAGTGGCTAACACGTAATCTGCAATCCAGATCGGCATTTTTTCACCATTTAACGGATTGATAGCATATGCCCCTGTGAAAATACCCGTTTTCGTTTTGGCAAGATCTGTCCGCTCTAAATCACTCTTCGATTGAATTTCTTTGATATATGCTTCGACTGCTTCTTTTTGAGTAGCTGATGTAATTTTTTCAACTAGTGCATGTTCTGGAGCAAGCACCGCATAAGTTGCACCAAATAGTGTATCAGGACGCGTTGTAAAAACCGTAAACTGTTCGTTATGCCCTTCTACTTCAAAATGAACGTGCGCACCTTCAGAGCGTCCGATCCAGTTACGCTGCATATCTTTGATGCTTTCAGGCCAATCAATGTCCTCTAAATCTTCTAACAGCCTGTCCGCATATGCTGTAATCTTTAGCATCCACTGCTTCATAGGACGTCTTTCAACAGGATGGCCTCCGCGTTCACTTTTTCCATCAATGACTTCTTCGTTTGCAAGCACTGTGCCAAGCGCTGGGCACCAGTTCACTGGTACTTCATCGATATAGGCCAATCCTTTTTCGTACAATTTTAAGAAAATCCATTGTGTCCATTTGTAGTAATTCGGATCTGTCGTGTTGATTTCTCGATCCCAATCATACGAGAACCCTAGTGATTGAATTTGGCGGCGGAAGTTATTGATGTTCTCTTCTGTAAAGGCCGCCGGGTCATTCCCTGTATCAAGTGCATACTGTTCTGCCGGGAGACCAAATGCGTCCCATCCCATTGGATGAAGAACATCATATCCCTGCATACGTTTCATGCGTGATAAAATATCCGTTGCTGTATAGCCCTCAGGGTGCCCGACATGAAGCCCTGCTCCTGATGGATATGGAAACATATCAAGCGCATAAAACTTCGGTTTATCTTCCGAGTCAGATGTGGCGAATGTTTTATGTGTCAGCCAATAATCCTGCCACTTCTTTTCAATTTCCCGATGCTGAAAACTCAATGTGAAAACCTCCTTTAATATGTACGGCTTTATCTGCTTAGATGACCACTGCAAGAATTCAGATTTTTCTAAAATCAACAAAAAACCCTCATCCCTGGAAAGGGACGAGAGATTTTTTGGTTCCCGCGGTACCACCCTTGTTAGCGTAACATGCTGTTCGTACGCTCACTTAATATCTTTAACGCAGACATGCGACAGAAGCTTTAACGCAACTGCAACTCTGAGGCGAGTTCAGAAGCAGATTTGATTGACTTTCACCAGCCGTCAATTCTCTAAAGACAAATACTGCTTTCCTACTACTCCTCTTCACTGTTCTTATCGTAACCGTCATCTAAGTAGTATTTTATAGAATTATGATCATAAGTGCAAGCAGGTTTGTATACAATGGGAATGTACCCTAGACTAGGGTAAAGTAGAGGATATTATTCGTGTGGAGATCGGTTATGACGGCTGGAGTCTGCATCCTGTGAACGCTGATCTCTTACAAAATCAAAGCTTCGCAGAACTGCTTCTCCTCCGTAACCTGAAATAATTGATAAGATGATCAAGTGCAGACTAGATTCGGGATTTGAGGATAAGACAAGCAGTGTAGCGGCAATCATCCCAACGAGCCAATCTTCAATAAACCCTAAGTAAATAAACTTTTTTGTCATTCTGGGCTTCTCTAGCCTGCCTTTTTTCTTTACGTGACCGAGAATGCCCATGACCCCTCCAATGGCGCAAGCAATAATGACTTGTTGCAGCATTTTCATCACCTTCCTAAAGCCCTTAGAATAGTAAAGCGACTTCAGGCTGTCCAGCCCCCTGTAATGCCATTCTGCTGTTCCGTCATAATCCATGTAAAAGGTCTATTCTCTCTAACGAAGAAAAAAAGCTTGTTTCTTCCATTATATGTGAATGACCTAAAAACAATCTTGATGCATTGGAATCATTTTTACCTAATCCATATTAACTATTTTTGTCATTTTATGAATGTTGAGTAATTGATTCCTTCTTTTTCTAATGAAAAGTCTCCTTACTTACTCTATTCTAATGGAGGACAAACTATGATGACAAATTTAACAAAGCGTTTGCAATCGTTGAAACAGAACATATGTTATGTTACGTTTATAAGGATTCATTTGGTTGAAAAGACAACCATTTGATATGTCTTATAGCAGCAAAGGAGGGTAATATGGTCAGCTCGAACATTTTCGGCTTGCAAAAACAGCTTGAACTCATCAAAAAAGCGCTGGATCATGCGCGCATCGGTGTTGTCATTACAGACCCTTCCTTAGAGGATAACCCTATCGTTTATGTGAATCATGGCTTTACACAAATGACTGGATACAAACCAGATGAGATTCTTGGGCGTAATTGTCGATTCCTTCAAGGAAAAGACACGGATCAAAAGCAGCTTGCTTTAATTCGTCATGGAATTCAAAACAAAACACCTATTACCACACAGCTAAAAAATTATAAAAAAGACGGCACTTTTTTTTGGAATGAACTCAATATAGATCCTCTATACATTGAACAAGATGACAAAACATTTTTCATTGGTTTTCAAAAGGATATTACGAAACAGAAAGAATATGAACAGCTCCTAGAAGATTCCTTACAGGAAGTCACCTCTCTTTCGACGCCAATCGTCCCAATCAAAAATGGTGTATCTGCCCTTCCGCTTATCGGGAAATTATCTGAAGAGCGCTTTGATGCCATTGTCGCTAAGTTAACCTGTATATTAGATGATTCAAAGGATGATTATTTAATTGTCGACCTTTCTGGTTTAATAGAAGTCGATGATTCCGTCGCAGCACGCATTTTCAAACTGCATCATCTTCTCAATCTAACGGGAACCGAACTAATCATCACTGGAATCAAACCGCAGCTTGCGATGAAAATGAAAGACCTCGATACAGATTTCCAGAATACGATCACTTATTTGACAGTAAAAGAAGCCATAAAAGGATTACCATTAGCTGAAAACCCTGTGTAAACAGGGTTTTTTTAGTTGAACCGCTTCCCAAAATGGAAAAATGAGGTATGATAGGTGTAAATAGCAATTTAGGGGGGCTGTTAGATATGTTGTTACTCATCATAGGTCTTTTATGTGTCTGTTTTGCCATCGGATATGCCGTCAATTTCTTCTTACTCAAACGCAAGAACGAGCTGATTTTTTCAAAGAAACTATTCTATCCTTTTTTGATCATTGGTCTCTTCTTTTCCATTATGTCATTACCGCTTGCTGCTGCAAATTCACCAAAAGCACAAGCCGATCCATCTTCCGAACAGCTTTTAAAGGATCAAAAGGAGCTCTCAGCTGACATTTCGAGCTTAAAAGCTGATAAAGAGTCGCTTACCTCCTCTTTAGAAGACGCGGAGAAGGAAAAAGAAAAGCTGGAAAAAAAGCTAGAAACGATCACCTCAGAAAAAGAAACGGTCAAACAGCAAGAAAAGACCATTCAATCGCTTGAAGAGAAAATAGACAAGCTTACCTCCAGCAATGAAACACTTAAACAAGAAAACAAGAATAGTAGCAGCGATACGAAATCTTCCACCGTCCAGCGATCTGCTCCTAAAGATGAAGGAAAAAGCACAGGCGGTCATGAATCACAAAAGGAAACAAAAAAAGAATCAGCTGCCTGTAACATTAAAGGGAGTGTCAACGGTATTTATCACACACCAAGCAGCAGATACTACTCTAGAACAAAGAATGTAACCAAAATGTTCTGCTCCGTAGAAGAGGCTGAGCGTGCCGGATACAGGGCACCTAAGCAATAGCGATGTTTAATTAAGATTAAAAAGAACCTCCTGAGCGCCCAATCGGGTTTTCAGGAGGTTCTTTTTTAAATTTCTCTTCTTAAAGCTGATAATACATTCGTTTTTGTTGCCTTACGTGCCGGGTTCAGCCCTGAGATGATCGCTACCCCTGCGCTGATCACTGTTGCTGTAATCACAAGGCTAAGCGGAATATAGGAAAAAGTAATCGAGAATTGATCGCTTGATCCTCCCTCAGACATGGACGACAAAATGGCTGGGATGATTAAATTAACGGCGAAACTAATCAAATATGAGATGATAATACCGATGATTGATCCGATGACTCCAATATAAGCACTTTCCATTAAGAACATTCGCTTGATAATGGATGGATTCGCGCCAATGGCTTTCATAATCCCAATCTCTTGTGTTCGCTCTGTTACCGCCATGGTCATCGTATTGAAAATACCGATGGCAGAAATAATGACTGCAATACATCCGACAAAAATAAGTCCAATTTTGAAGACTGTAAAGAACATAGCCATTCCTTCTAGCTGATTCGTCACAGAGATGACTTGGTAGCCTTCATCTGTTAGTTTATCCGTGAGTGCACCGACATTGTCGAATTTATCTGCATAAACAGAGGTCATTTTCTCGACATTTCCTGCTTCAGGAGACAGGTCGAGTATTTGGCCAAATTCTTTTTCATAAGCATTCGGAATCAGAATTTTATGATCCTCCTGCCACTCCAAATTCGGCTTTTTCAAAACACCTACTACACGGAAATCAAATGTTTTTTCTTTGACGACTTCATTTTCTTCATTTAGTTTTGGCACTTTGATTTGAATCACTTTATTTAAAATATCCTTCGTGTAGCCTTTAGGCTCCTTCGGTGTTTCTTCACCATTTGACGTCTGATTTAATTCTTTTTCATAGGCTTCGCGTTCTTTTTTTGTCCACAGGTGCTGCGCCATATGATACCCAACCACAATTTCGTTCGCTGACGTTGGGACTTTTCCTCGGTCTAGTTCAAGCCCTGCTTCTTTTTCTTCTTTCATATCGGTCAAAGCAGCCTGCGTTTCACTTGAACGGTTATCGAGCTCGACGTTAACCGATGGAATGATCGATGTTCTTGAGACAACAGATTTTACATGATCATATTTCTTTAAATCATCAATCTTGACGTCTCCTTTTTCTTTTCCTAACACTTTAATTTCTGTGATGATTTGCTGCTTCATAATTTCATCTTGAGCTGATTTTTGCAAACCAAAACCGACAGACGCTAAAACGATTAAGAAAGAGCATGCCATTGTCGTCGCAAGAATGGTCATAAACACACGCAATCTATTTTTCTTCATGTTTCTTCTTATGAATTTGACCTGATCTCTAAATTTCAATGGATTGTTCCCCTTTCTTTAATACACCATCGTGAAGCTGGAACGTTGTGTCTGCGATTGAAGCGACTTCATCGTCATGTGTAATGATGACGAATGTAATTCCTTTTTCACGATTGAGCTGCTGGATAAAGGCTAGAATTTCTCCTTCAGTTTCTGAATCGAGACTCCCTGTTGGTTCATCCGCTAAAATAATAGATGGATTTAAAATCAAGGCTCTTGCAATACTCACACGCTGCTGCTGTCCGCCTGACAGCTCATTTGGGTAATGTCCTGCGTGATGTTCAAGACCTACTCGTTTCAGCATTTCTTTTACTTTCTCTTTTCGTTCAGACGGCTTCACACCTTTTAAAGTGAGCGGAAGTTCAACATTCTCATACGTTGTTAAGCTCCCAATCAACTGAAAGCTTTGAAAGATAAAGCCAAAGTGGTCTAAGCGAAAGTCTGCCCATTCTTTTTCATTAAAGCCAGTGACATTGGTGCCATCAATGGTAATTTGTCCACTCGTTGGCGTAATATAACCTGATATTAAGTTCAACAAAGTCGATTTCCCTGAACCACTTCGTCCAACAATACAAGCAATATCGCCTCTTTTAATGGACAGGTCAATCCCTTTTAGTACAGGAATTTCATTTTCCCTGCCTTTTTTACCAATTTTAAATACATGATCTAATGCTTGAATCTGAATCATCTCTACTCCCCTGCTCTCTGTTTATCTTTTTCGATAGATTAAGAAATAACTCGTTAGTGCGCCCACAGCTCCACCGATGAGCATGCCAGCAATATAACCAAATATGGAATTATCTGAAGCAAATCCAAACCACCCAAACCCTAGAACACCGAAGACAATGACCATAATCTGAATCGGTCTATCCATATTTGAGTAAAGGAAGAAGCGGCCATTTCTTTCAATTGGATGTTTTATAAAGCTAATTAAGCCAATTAGATAGAACAGAACCATCATGACAATAGGTATAATGAATTCTTCACCCGTGAACCAATAAGGATAATCGGGTTGGAAAGGGTGCGTTGTAATATAAGTAATTGGAGACATAGGCACTAACAAATACGTGAAGCTCTTATCTACCCAACTACCACTTGTCTTGATGATAATATCTAAATGAAGAAGCGGTAATCCGATCACTAAAAAGGGTAAAGTAGCTGTGCTAAACCCAACAATTGCTTGTGAAATGGAACTTCCAGTTAAAGTACCCGCTGCAAAAAATAAACTATAAAACATCAAGGAGGTGACAAGCGAAATGACATAACCGTTATGAAAACCAGATGTTTCCAACGGATTAAGTCCTAAAATAAGTAAATAGGTAAGAATAAAAGAAACGGCATGAACGACTGCAATGATTCCAGCACCTAAGAAAAACTTTGTGTGATAAATTGCACTTCTGCTAAACGGTAAAGATAAGGTAAAGTCCATGTGCCCTTTATTTCTCTCAAATCCCAGCTGAATGACAGCAAAGAAGAGCCCCATTAACCAAGAAAGGGAGAGGAAAGCATCTGTATTAAAGAAATATGAAAAACGCGGTGAATCGACAATACACTCTGTATCGTTTAGACACGTTTGAAAAGAAGAATATTCCATTAAGAATGCGAAGGGTGTCGCAAGCGTAGCAACGAGCATCACTAAAATGAATGTCAGCTCAGACTGCTTCCACTCCTTATATAATAATTGCCGCTTTACCATCTGCGTTTCCCTCCAAACTTCGCAATGAATACTTCTTCTAAATTCACAGGCAGTTCATGCCATACTTTTGGCTTTAGTGACTTCAAGTACTCTTTAGCCTCCACGTCGGTTTTAAGAACAAGCGCTGTATAGAAAACGCCCGCTTGATCCAAAATCGCAACGCCATTTTTACGAATACTTAAGTTCATATCTTCTTCAAAGGCCATTTGGATTTTGACATAGTCATCCTTTAATTCATCTAAATCCATGACACTTGTGAGTTCATTTCCTTCTAAAAATCCGATTCGATTACACATACGCTCAATGTCTTCTAAACGGTGAGATGTAATGAGAATCGATGTTTCACGTTCTGCCACTTCGTCGATCATGAGCTGAAGCACATCATTTCTTGTCACAGCGTCGATTCCATCAGTCGGCTCATCCAATAAAATGACCGCTGGTTTGATCGCAAAGCTTAAAATGAGCGACAGCTGTTTCTTTAATCCTGTCGACAATTCACGATATTTCACTTTTTCCGGGATCTCATACCGGTTCACAAGCTCATTGGCATATGTCACGTCAAACTTTGGATACAGTTGTTTTAAAAGCTTTACAAGCTGTCCATAATTGTACCTGTCAAAGTAAGGATTTACGACCGGCATATATACAATATTTTGCTTGACTAGCGGGTGGTCTTTCACCAGCACGTCTTTGAAATAAATCTCTCCTTCATCCGGAAGAAGAATTTGCTGTATCAATCGGAGAAGCGTTGTTTTTCCAGAGCCATTCCGCCCTAACAGACCGAAGATCTCACCTTTTCCTATTTTGAAGGAAACGTCACTGAGGACTTGGCGTCCATTTAAAGTTTTTGATACATTTCTGACCTCAATCAACTTGTTTTCCTCCTTTAAGACTTGAGCCGATCTCTTCTAGCCATTCCTTCAGTTGATGAATATCAATACCGGCATAATGAGCTTCTATGATGAGTTGTCTTAACTGTTCTTTCATCTCGAGCACCTTCCCTTCATTCAGCTTTAACTGAGCACCTTCTGTTACATACGTACCACGGCCTCTTAGCGTTTCAATAATCCCTTCCCGTTCAAGTTCTTTATACGCTTTGCTGACGGTGTTTGGGTTGGCAATAATAATGGTGGCGAGCTCTCTGACAGAGGGCAGTTTGTCACCTGGCTTCATCACGCCTTTTAAACATAAAATTTTGAGCTGCTCAATGATTTGTTCATATATTGGCGCAGCGCTTCTTGGATCTATTTGGATCATGATGGCTCCCTCTTTCCTCATTCATGCTTTTGCAGTCCTATCGCTTGTTCATGTCCTTGCATTAAAGGGACCGAATTGGGTATCAAATCTTTTTGAACTTCAAAACCAATGAAAACGAGAACGAAAAAAAATGTACATGCTAACGCAACAGCCAGCACCATCCACTTCAAATTGATTGGCTTTTTTTCTTTTTTCATGGTTGAACACCTTTCTTCACTTTTTAAGTGTCTGTAGTGTATTAGTTGATGTAGTACACTTAATACAATATAGACACTTAATTGAAAAGTCAAGAGACTCTAGAAAAAAATAGGCTGTTTTCGTAAAGATTGTTGCTCTCTTGATTATACTGTTAAAAGGTTGTTACAGTGGGCATTCGGGAGGCGTTTAAGTATGTGGGAAAATGTTTATGAAGAGTTCAGCAATTTAACCAAATCAGAGCAATTAGCCTTGTTTAACGTAATGAAACAAGACTTGTTTCCAGACGAACCAGATAAAATGACAAAACTACTTAAAAGCATTCGTGAAGCCAGATTTGCTTCTGGTTTATGGTTGTACCCAAAATTGCTGAACGCCTTAAAATACACATTTCCGCCGCATTTTATTGGAGACATAAAATCTTGAACGCATCAGGCAGTTTCGGATTTAATCAACTTTAAGGTATCGTTGAAAGTGATGAAACTTTCTTTCGTGAGTCTATGAAGGGGCGAGAAATCACCCATAGAAAAGCCAAAAAGCGTGGAGAAAAGGACGAAAAGAGAGGTATTTCTAACCTTAAAATGCTGTTGTCGTAGCACAAGACCGTAATGGAAGTGTAATTGCAAGGCAGGAACAGATCGTGTTAAAGCAGAAGGGTGAGTATATTCACCCTTCTGCTTTGCTATGCACTGAAACAGCAACAAATTATAAAAAGTTCGCAAAGATAACAGGATTACAACATGAACAGTCAATGAGCGTCAAAAACAGCGTGTAAAGAAGTGGATTTACCACATTTAACACGTTAATAATTTTTCATAATCGCCTGTAAAAGTGGATGGAGCGTTCTCAAGGAGTTGCAACAAAATATTTGGACAACTACCTCTACTGGTTCCGATGGCTTGATAAGGAAAAGAATTTAGCATTTGAAAAACGAGTAGAGCAAAGGCTTGTTTTAGCGTGTCAAAAATCTAATTATAGTACAGTTGAGATGTTGAGAAGTGCAATAATAAAAGACCCCAATATTAAGGTCTCTACAAGGTTTTAATTAGATACTATTACTTGGTTTTTGGACTTGCTTTTGAACAGGATTAGCACCCACCATACTAATAAAAATATATAGCCTATAACTGTATAGATAGACCAAACTGCCCCCTGTTGCAATTGACTAAATAAGTGTTCAAATTCATTCATTCCTTCTACTCTACCAATGCTATTTATCAGGCTAATAATCGGAATTGTAACAGTAAATACAATGGTTAGAATGGACAATCCCCTATGTTTATTTTTCACAACACTGAATATTGCAGTTCCAAATGTTGCTAAGAAAAACAAGTAATATAATGCCCAAAACCAATTAGGAAGGGTCTCCAACATTTTTTCTACCCCCTTGATTAAAGATATTTGCAATTTCTTTATATAACATATTTTAACAGAGTAAAAACCAATTACAAATATATATCCAAAAACAACAATCTTTGCGAAAACATCCAAAAAATAAAACAGACCCTTTAAGAAGGATCTGTTCATCAAACATTATCGTAAGAAATTCCTAATATCATTTGGTTTTGCAAGCTCTGAATTTGAACACGCGCCCTGTCTAACCGTTCTCTTTGCTGGTCATTGGCGACATCTTTTAATTTTTCTAATTCGTTGACCGTATTCTCAAGCATGAGCTGTGCTTTAGAAAATTCTTCCTCATTATAATGTTCCTGTCGTGAGCTCAAATCAAATTGCTCACTTGCAAACTCAAGGGTTTCAGTACTTTTTTGGATAAATTCATCGATCGACTGCCTTGTTGCCATCTTACATTCCCTCCATTTCATCATCGCTCCCGCCTATTTTGCCCATGTAAAGCTTTTTCACTAAAGAAAATGTTGGACAGATTCAATTGTCCTCCTTCGTGATTTTTGTTAAACTTTAAGGATGCCTATTATTACGCAAGGAGGTTACTGACTTGGATCAGCATAACCCTTTTTTATATTCAAACAGCGAAAAACGTTATCACACATGGAACTACCATTTGCGTGAACACTTTGGTCATAAAGTATTTAAAGTAGCCTTAGACGGCGGCTTTGACTGCCCAAACCGTGATGGTACCGTAGCCCACGGCGGCTGTACATTTTGCAGTGCCGCTGGTTCTGGTGATTTTGCAGGAAACCGGGCTGATGATCTCATCACTCAATTTAATGAGATCAAAGACCGGATGCATACAAAATGGAAAGACGGAAAATACATGGCGTATTTTCAGGCGTATACAAACACACACGCGCCGCTTCCTGTCCTAAAAGAAAAATATGAAACCGTCATGAACCTGGATGGTGTCGTAGGTCTATCCATTGCAACAAGACCTGACTGTCTGCCGGATGACGTAGTGGAGTATTTAGCCGAATTAAACGAACGCACTTACCTATGGGTAGAGCTCGGTCTTCAAACGGTACACGAACGGACAGCGATGCTCATTAACCGTGCTCATGATTATGAATGCTACGTTGAAGGTGTAGAAAAGCTGAGAAAACACGGAATTCGTGTCTGCTCGCATATTATCAACGGATTGCCTCTTGAAAACCGGGACATGATGATGGAAACAGCAAAAGCTGTTGCGGATTTAGATGTGCAAGGAATTAAAATTCATTTGCTTCACCTTTTAAAAGGGACCCCAATGGTCAAGCAATATGAAAAAGGAAAGCTTGAGTTTTTAAGCCAGGAGGAATATGTTCAGCTTGTTTGTGATCAGCTGGAGATTCTTCCGCCAGAAATGATTATTCATCGTATTACAGGAGACGGCCCAATTGAATTAATGGTTGGTCCAATGTGGAGTGTAAATAAGTGGGAAGTACTAAATGCCATTAATGCTGAGCTTGAAAGACGTAACAGCTACCAAGGGAAACGTTTCGTCAGATTGGAAGAAGCAGCAAAATGATTTTGAAACGCATGCTTCCTTTTAGTAAAGAGCTGTTAGAACGCGCGTGTCAAAAAGGCGACATCGTCATAGATGCAACAATGGGAAACGGCCACGATACACTCTATTTAGCTGACCTTGTAGGAACTGATGGTCAAGTGTTTGCATTCGACGTGCAAGAGGAAGCCTTGCAGCAGACAAGCAAAAGGCTTGGCGATCAATATCCTTACGTTCACCTGATCCATGATGGACATGAAAAACTGGCGGATCATCTGCCGAAGGATGTTTATGGACATATATCTGGTGCAGTGTTTAACCTTGGGTATCTGCCCGGAGGCGATAAAGCCGTTACCACTCAGGCGCATACAACCATTGAAGCGATTAAACAACTCCTCGAATGGCTCAAACCCGGAGGACTGATCGTCCTTGTGATCTACCATGGACATCCCGAAGGTAAAAGAGAAAAAGAAGTGCTTCTCGACTATTGCAGATCACTGTCTCATGAAGAAGTACAAGTTTTATCATATCAATACATGAATATTCAAAACGACCCGCCTTTTGTGGTCGCCATTGAAAAAAGCTAAAATGATGTGCATTTTAGCTTTTTTCTTTTCAACATGATAGAAAACCTTTGCAGACCTGACACCGAACGCGATGGTTTGTCTACACGCTGAAGCTCAAATCTAATGGATTTGAGCTTTTTTATGATGATTTCATCCAAGGCATTTTCTGATAGGTCCGATAGGCTCTTCCGTTAATATAGAAAAAGAACGATGTTTTCCCGCTTGATTTGATCAGCCTTTTTGCCAGCTTGTTCATCTCTTTTTGGGCTGTCACTTTTTCATCGGACAAATAGACCGCCAGTAATCCTCTGTTAATCAATTTGTGAAAGTTCTCATGCGGAATGCCTTTCAGCTGCTCATCCGCTTTTTCGATAAAATGCTGTAGTCTATCCATCATCTCATGATGAGAATCGTAGTATGAGCAAAAGTTCAGATCTCCCCCAAGCCGGTCCTCTTCTTGATCAATTAAATAATCGAGTAATATGTGCAGACCTTGAATATAAGGGAAATAGCTTTCGTAAATTTGCTTCGCCTGCTTTTCTGTAAAATCGGGCTGCAGCGCATACGCCACAAGACAGAATATCCCTAACGTTGATCCCGCACAAGCTGAAAACTCATACCATTCCATCTTCGGCAAATCTTTTTCATATTGGCGGAACCACGACTCTAGCCTTGGCACTCGCTCATGAGGAACAACGTGCTTATGTACTTGCAGATCACTATAGTAATCACACAGCGTATGTAAATATGGCTGAATGATTGGATAATGCTCAACGCGCGTAAGCACGTCTTGACATGTGCGGACAAGCGCATGTAAGTATCCATGATCCTCTTGATCCTCACGGAATTGATAGTATGGCTTGAGCTCAGCATGAATATCAAGCGCATCTCTCATCGCTTGATGCAGCATATGAAAATCCTTTGGATCAAGTGACGTGCTGCGGTCACATAGGTTATCTAAGTAATCACTGATGGTTTGATATGCCACGATGAATTCAATACACGTTTCTTTCTCTTCACCTGCTAGAAGAGATAAAATACCTCCGCCTTCACAGTGAAACGTTTTACTAGATATGCTCGCTAGTGCCTGCGTTCTCAGTTCTTCATTTTCAATCATTTCTGCATGAGCCCGCCACTTTTTCAGCTCCTGATGAACAAGCGGAAAAATATCTTTATACACCTTTGTCATCAGTGCAAAAGGACGCTCTGGTACTGACAAATCACTCCACCCCCAACTTAAAGCTCGCAATCAAATATATTGATCGGTAAAGGCTCTTGCCGCCTTAAATACATCTTCTCTTTCCGGTTCATTAAAAATTTCGTGATACAGCTCTTCCCATTCACGGTATGATTTATTGGTTGATTCTATGCCATTGAACCATTTGATCACCCTTGTTTTATCGACGATCTTATCATCACCCGCCTGCATTAAAAGGAGCGGGATCGATTTAAAGACATTCGTCGGCTGCATCGCCGCATCGATATTTTTGATCAGCTCTCGATACCAGCGAACCGACACCTTTGTCACGTAAAGAGAATCATTCGAGTCTGCCTCAATGACCGCTTGATTTCGTGTCGCTAGTTCAATCGACAGCCCTGACTCCACTTTAAAAGACGGTGCCAGCACATTTAGACCTTTTGACGCAAAATCCATCAGCTTCTTCGGTTTAAATTGCAGACCTAAACAAGGTGATGATAAAATAAGGCCATTCAACTTCGTATGGGTATACTGCTTCATCCACTCAATTGAAATGAGTCCACCCATACTGTGTCCAAGTAAAAATGTAGGAAGCCTGAATGATTTCGCATGTTCGATCCATTCATCGACTGTATCAATGTATTCTTGAAACGAACGAATGTGGCCTCGCGCACGTGTCGATGTGCCTTGCCCAGGCAAGTCACCCATGACGACGTGATAGCCTGCATTCCGCCACATTTCAATTAACCATTTATATCGGCCGTGATATTCACTCGCACCATGTACTATCACAATTGTACCAACTGGTCTTTCAGCATGCCAAGTCCACAAAGTAAACACCCCACAAATGTTGTATTAAGAAAGGAAGTCGAAAAAGTGATTTATCCATATCATCAGTTTACACCTGAGATTCATGAATCGGTCTTTGTCGCAGATAACGCCACCATTACCGGTGATGTCATAATTGGAGAATGTTCGAGCGTGTGGTTCCAAACTGTCATCAGAGGCGATGTCGCACCTGTGAGAATTGGAAAGAACGTCAACATTCAAGATTTATCGTGCCTGCATCAAAGTCCTGGAAAAACACTTCTTATTGAAGATGGTGCTACCATTGGACACCAAGTCACATTACATAGCTCAATCATTCGAAAAAATGCCCTCATTGGCATGGGGTCCATCATTCTCGATGGTGCGGAGATCGGCGAAGGCGCCTTTATCGGTGCAGGAAGTCTTGTCCCTCAAGGAAAGGTCATCCCAAAAGGATCACTCGCTTTTGGCCGTCCAGCCAAAGTCGTTCGGCTCTTAACAGATGAAGATATTCAAGACATGGACCGAATCCGCAGAGAATATGTAGAAAAAGGACAATACTATCGTTCCCTTTTATCTCGTTAACATCATACGTGTATCTTCACTTTATCATGTTTTTTTCAGGATATTAAGCAATAACTATGAACCGCTTGTTATTTTACCCTTTTCCACCGCTTTCTATCATGACAAAAAAGGTTTTCAGCACAAAGCTGAAAACCTTTTTTCATTAACTGAAGATGACTTCTTTTGGTTGATGATTCAATTGCTCTGGATCAATACTGCGCTCCACATAAATGCTGTGCCAAATCATAAAGATCAGAACGGTCCAAATCTTACGGCTATGATCTGCCTTACCAGCACAATGTTCATTTAATAAATCAAGCACATACGCTTTGTTAATATATTCGTCCGTTTGACTGTTTTTAATGATGTCTTTCGCCCAAGCGTTCATCTCATTTTTCAGCCAATGACGAATTGGAACAGGGAAGCCCAGCTTCTTGCGGTTTAACACGTGATCAGGCACAATGCCTTCTGCTGCTTTACGCAATAAATATTTCGTTGTGCCATCTTTTGTTTTCAGCTCTTCTGGAATTTTAGAAGCCGCTTCAAATACGACCTTATCAAGGAATGGAACACGAAGCTCAAGAGAATTCGCCATTGTCATCTTATCTGCTTTCAATAAGATGTCACCGCGCATCCACGTATGAATATCAACATATTGCATTTTGTTAATATCACTGTAGCCTGCACTTTCCTCGAAGTATGTCTTCGTCACATCACGATATGTAATGTTCGGATCATACTGCTTTAAGAGATTTTTCTTTACTGGCTCTTCAAAGATTTTCGCATTACCGATATAACGCTCCTCTAATGGTGTACAGCCGCGGACGATAAAGCTTTTTCCTTTCATTCCTTCTGGCATTAAGCGCGCCAGACGAAGAAGAAGCTTTTTCAGCATAGATGGAACAGATTCAAATGGTTTAAGAGAAAGCGGCTCACGGTAAATATTATATCCACCGAACAGCTCGTCTGCTCCCTCACCAGAAAGAACAACCGTCACTTGTTTCTTCGCTTCCTTTGCCACGAAGTACAATGGAATCGCCGCCGGATCAGCTAAAGGATCATCTAAATGCCAAACAATTTTTGGAAGCTCATTCATATATTCCTCAGGAGAAATCACAGCGCTGAAGTTTTGTAAGCCCAGCTTATCAGCCGTTTCCTTCGCCACATCAACTTCACTAAAGCCATCCTGCTGGAAACCAACAGAAAACGTCTTCAGCTCAGGATGAAATTCCTTTGCGACAGATACGATGAAAGAAGAATCGATACCACCTGATAGGAATGAACCAACAGGAACATCACTTCTCATGTGAATTTTCACAGAATCATAGATTGCATCGCGGACTTCTTCAATCAGCTTTTGTTCTTGTGTTTGTTCAGGCTTGAATTGAACTTTCCAGTAAGTCTTAAATTCAATCTCCTGTCCTGGGCGTAAAGTAAACTGATGACCAGGCTCAACTTTGTGCACCTTTTGATCAAGTGTATTTGGCTCAGGTACGAACTGGAATGACATGTATTGCTGTAAGGATGTCTCATCAAATAAAATGTTCTCGTTCACTGCCATCAAGCTTTTGCGTTCAGACGCAAAGTACACTTGCTCATCCATTTGTGTAAAATAAAGCGGTTTGATGCCAAAAGGATCTCTTGCGCCATATAATAATTGCGCTTCTTTATCCCAAATTAAAAATGCAAACATGCCGCGAAGCTTTGAAGCCGCTTCTTCTTTATAATGACGGTATGTGGCAAGAAGTACTTCCGTATCTGAATCTGTGCTGAATGAATAGCCTTTTTTCACAAGCTCTTCCTTCAGCTCCACATAGTTATAAATTTCTCCGTTGAAAATAATCCAGTACTTTTCATCTTCATAAGAAAGCGGCTGCTTTCCGTGCTCAACATCTATAATACTTAAACGTCTAAATCCAAATCCTACATGCTCATCATGAAAGTAACCCTCATCATCCGGACCGCGATGAACGATGAGACGATTCATTTGTTTAATTAGCTCTTCCTGTTCAGTAGTTTCGGACAATGGACGGTGATTAAATACACCAACAAACCCACACATATTATTGCCTCCACGTTATGTTATTTCTTAAAAGTAGACCTATAATTAGACAGTATTTTGTCCGATTTTGTTTCACATTTTTTCGCTTTTTGCAGATTTTTTTTTAATCAAAAGGAAAACCGCTTAAAATAAGCGGTTTTCTATGTTGTTATTGTCCCAATGCTTCTTTACGAAGTGTTTCGGCTTTATCCGTTTTTTCCCACGGAAGATCTAAGTCGTGACGGCCGAAATGTCCGTATGCAGCTGTTTGTTTGTAGATCGGACGGCGCAGGTCAAGCATTTTAATAATGCCAGCTGGACGAAGATCAAAGTTTGCACGAACCACTTCAATTAATTTTTCTTCAGAAGCTTTTCCTGTTCCGAATGTATCAATTGAAATCGATACAGGCTGTGCAACACCAATTGCATAAGCAAGCTGTACTTCACAAGAATCTGCAAGGCCGGCAGCTACGATGTTTTTCGCTACGTAACGAGCAGCATAAGCCGCAGAACGGTCAACCTTCGTTGCATCCTTACCTGAGAAAGCACCGCCGCCATGACGAGCATATCCGCCATACGTATCAACGATGATTTTACGTCCAGTTAAACCAGCATCCCCTTGAGGTCCACCGATCACGAAACGGCCAGTTGGGTTAATAAAGTATTTTGTCTGTTCATCAATCAGTTCACTTGGAACGACAGGGCTGATGACATGCTCTTTTAAGTCACTTTGGATTTGTTCAAGCGTCACTTCTGGTGCATGCTGCGTAGAAATAACCACTGTGTCAATACGAACTGGTTTGTTTTGCTCATCATATTCAACTGTGACTTGTGTTTTTCCGTCTGGACGAAGGTATGCAAGTGTCTCATTCTTACGTACTTCTGTTAAACGGCGAGATAATTTATGCGCTAGGGAAATCGGCAGCGGCATGAGCTCTTCGGTTTCGTTGTTGGCAAAACCAAACATCAATCCTTGGTCACCTGCACCAATCGCATCAATTTCTTCTTCAGTCATTGTTCCTTCACGTGCTTCAAGCGCTTTGTCAACACCTTGCGCAATATCAGCAGACTGTTCATCAATTGATGTAAGGACCGCACATGTTTCCGCATCAAAACCATATTTCGCACGTGTGTAGCCAATTTCCTTAATTGTGTCACGCACCGTCTTTGGAATATCGACATAAGTAGACGTTGTAATTTCACCGCTTACTAATACGAGACCGGTTGTAACAGAAGTTTCACAGGCAACACGTGCATTTGGATCTTTCTTTAAAATTTCATCCAAAATGCTGTCTGAAATTTGATCACAGATTTTATCCGGATGTCCTTCTGTCACTGATTCTGAAGTAAATAAACGACGATTTTGACTCATAATGGCTATTTCCTCCTGTACAAGACCACATCATCCCAAGATGAGGCCTCCAATATGATACGGAACTCGTTCCCTCTTATATTTAATAACGTTTATATTAGAGATGTTATTGGCAATTTGTTCATATGATATCCCAAAAATAAAAAAACCATTTCCTTCATTGCGAGGAAAGGGTCTGAGATCGCATGCCTTTCACTCTTATCGCTCAAGGTGTTCTTGTACCTTGCATCAGGTTAGCACCTTGGTTTCTCAGCATGTTCATGCCTTTTTCATAAGAAACCGGTTGCTGGGCTTCATCGGGCCTGTCCCTCCACCAACTCGGGATAAGAGTATCCGTTCAATAAGATATCTTATCTTAAACCCTTGCGTCATGTCAATGCTTCATAAGAATTATCTCCCTCTTTTTTCTCCTCATCATTAGCATCACCAAAAAGCATATTTTCATAGCAGAAATGAAAAAACACACACAAAAATTTTTAAATAGTATAGACTATTATTATTAATGTGTTATACTAATCGAAACAAACAAATTCAACGGTAAAGGAAGGGTTTTTTTATGAACTCAGTGGATTTAAAAGAAGATTTGCAGTCATTGCTCTCATTAGAAAATACGCACCAAAATTTATCTGTTCCGAAACTTGTTGAAAAGATTTTGGCACGTAATGAAGGCGTTTTAACATCAACAGGAGCTGTCCGCGCGACAACTGGAGCCTACACAGGACGTTCACCTAAAGATAAATTTATCGTCAAAGAAGAAAGCTCTGAGCATAAAATCGATTGGGGTCAAGTCAACCAGCCGATCTCCAAAGAAGCATTTGACCGTTTATATACAAAGGTTGTGTCATACTTAAAAGAACGTGATGAACTATTCGTCTTTGAAGGGTTTGCAGGCGCTGATGAAAGATATCGTATGCCGATTACAGTTGTAAACGAATTCGCATGGCACAATCTTTTTGCCAAGCAGCTATTTATCAGACCTGACGGGTCAACACCTTCTTCAAACGAAAAACCTTTCACCATCTTATCTGCACCGCACTTCAAAGCAGATCCTGCAACAGATGGCACAAACTCTGAAACGTTTATCATCGTTTCTTTTGAAAAACGCACGATTCTTATCGGTGGAACAGAATATGCAGGAGAAATGAAAAAGTCCATTTTCTCTGTGATGAACTACTTGCTTCCTGAGCAAGATATTTTATCCATGCACTGCTCAGCAAACGTAGGTCAAGAAGGCGATGTAGCCTTATTCTTTGGACTTTCAGGTACTGGGAAAACGACGCTTTCTGCAAGCGCAAGCCGCAAGCTGATCGGAGACGATGAACACGGCTGGTCTGGCACAGGGGTCTTTAATATCGAGGGCGGATGCTATGCGAAATGTGTGAACTTAAGTGAAGAAAAAGAACCACAGATCTACAAAGCGATCAGCTTCGGATCAGTTCTTGAAAACGTTGTGCTTGATGAAGAAACACGTGAAGCGGATTACGATGATACATTCTTTACTGAAAATACACGCGCTGCTTACCCAATCGAAATGATTGATAACATCGTGAAACCAAGTATCGCAGGACATCCATCTGCCATTGTCTTCTTAACAGCTGATGCGTTTGGCGTCTTACCTCCAATCAGCCGTTTAACAAAAGAACAGGCAATGTACCATTTCTTGAGCGGGTACACAAGTAAATTAGCGGGAACTGAGCGCGGTGTCACATCACCAGAAACGACATTCTCTACGTGCTTCGGTTCACCATTCCTCCCGCTTCCAGCTCACGTCTATGCTGAAATGCTCGGCAAAAAGATCGATGAGCACGGTGCTAAAGTATTCCTTGTGAATACAGGCTGGACTGGCGGAGGCTATGGCACAGGCAAACGAATGAATCTCGCTCATACAAGAGCAATGGTTCAGGCAGCGATTGAAGGTGACCTTGACAATGCTGAAATGATTACTGATGACATCTTCGGATTACACATCCCGCTTCATATTCCTGGTGTACCAGATGAAGTGCTTCAACCTGCTAAAACATGGGATGACCAAAAGGCTTATCAAGAAAAAGCACACTTCCTTGCCAATGAATTTAAAAAGAACTTCCAAAAATTCAGCCACGCGGCAAGTGACATTGAAGCCAAAGGCGGACCACTCGTATAACCAAATGAAAAAAGCTGAGGAGATTCAATCCCTCAGCTTTTTAGTTTGTTGAATGCAATGACACAAGACGGTACGTCACCTTCGTGACATTGTCTGTCAGCTCCAGCTTTTCAACATGTGCTGTCCCAGTTTTTTCTCCGTCTTTCGTTTTGCGCACCTCAAGTGGAATATTTAACGGATAAATGCGGTATCCATCCTTCATGAGTTCAAATACATTTTCTTCAATTCTTGTCTCTTTTCCCTTTGTGACAATCATTGTATTAAATTCAACAGGCATTCCCATAATGAAAATCCCCCTACTTTCTATATTTCGTTATAATGCTTATTTTAACACATTTCCGCTTTTTCGGCTGTGCATCCATGTGGTCAGCCTTCTCACAATTTCTCGATTATGCTGCGGCGGAAAGTAGTGGTTGTATCCGTGGAAATACCATGTCTCCACGGACTTCCCGTGCTGGCGCAGCGCATCTTCTAACAAATACGCATGCTCAATCGATACATTTTGATCTTCTTCTCCGTGGATGATCAGGACAGGTGCTTCAATTTTATCCACATCATTTAAAGGGGTTCTGTTCTCATATGCCTCTGGCACCTTATGCGGCGGACCACCAATCACACGCTTCATCATCCGTCTCATATCCACACGCTCTTCATAAGTAAGTTTCATGTCACTGACGCCTCCCCATGTGACAAAGGAAGCCGCCTCCTGTTTCATTTCTACAGCGGTCCAGATGCCCATAATACCGCCTCGCGAAAAACCAAAGATATGAATGCGATCCTTCTTCACTTTTTTGTGCTGCTTTAACAGCTGAAAGGCAGCAAAAGCATCTTTTCGATCTTCTCCGGCAAAATCTTCGTTCCCTTCGCCTCCTTGGTTTCCCCGGTAAAAGGGAGCAAAGACGACAAAACCCTGCGCGGCAAATTGCACAATCCGGCCAGGTCTGACCATCCCCACATTTTTAATGCCGCCTCGTAAGTACAAAAAGCCGTCGTAGAGACCTTCTCCGGCCGGCTCAGCGAGCAGCCCTTTCATCCGAAGTCCATCTGCCTCATAGGTCACTGTATATAAGTGAATATGCGGATGGGGCGACGGAAACCTTCTTTTTTCCACAATCACTCGATTTCTCTCCTTTTCATCTCTGTTTACGTCCATTGCTTCAGCATCGCTTCTGCGACAAGCTGGCCTGATTTTGTCACCATTGGCGTGCCGCCGCCTGGATGACTTGTTCCCCCAACAAACCAAAGTCCTTCAATGTCCTTTGACTGATTATTGATGCGAAAGAACGCCTGTTTGAACGAGTTTGAAGACATGCCATAAATGGCTCCACGATATGCCCCCGTTTTCTGCTGCAGATCGAGCGGGGTTTGAACCGCTTCATATTCGATCAGCTCATCCAAACCAAAAAGACCTTTGTCCATTAATTTGTTTTTTACATGCTGACGATATGTCTCCTTTAGCATGTCCCAATCTTGCTCTTTTGTCACATAAGGTGCATTGGCCAGTACAAACAGGTTGCTTCTTTCCGGTCCTCCGCTTAAAGCTGGTTCTGAATGACCCGAATAGCATATGTAAAGCGTCGGGTCTTGAGGCAGTTGTTTTTTCTGAAAAATATCCTTGAATTCTTGCTCATAATCCTCAGGGAAAAACACATTGTGATGAGCCAGCTGCTCATAGACTTTAGGTACACCTAATAAAAGAACAAAGCCAGACAACGACGGTTCAATACCAGCCAGTTTTTGATTTAAAAAACGAGGACGGTCTTTTTCATCTATAAGATGACGGTATACAGTCAGCGCATCTGCTCCTGCAATGACTTGATCTGCCTCATACATCTGCTGATCCGTCTCCACTCCTTTGATCCGCCGACCCTTCACATGAATCTTGTTTACTTGTTCATTGAGGTGAATCTGAACGCCTAATTCTTTTGCCAGTGTCTCAAATGCCTCAACTAAACGATACGTACCGCCTTGTATTCCATAAATCCCTTTCTCCCCTTCTAAATATGCCATCATGTTAAAAATAGCCGGCGCTTCGTAGGGAGAAGAGCCGATATAAGTGGCATACCGTCCAAACATCGCCAATGTATGGGGATGACGGAAATATTGACGCAGCAGGCGCTGAACGGATGTGAACGGTTTGACAGCGAGAAGTGCTTTCATCAGCTTTAAATCCGCCTTATCCTTCCAGCTCAATAACAAACGATTTAAAAACTGCTCCTCTGCCTTTTGAAAAAGCGTCTTTGATTCCTGTAAAAATGCGCGGTATTGCTTCGCATCTTCAGGACTGAATGCAGCAATTTGTGACTCCATTTGCTCAATATTCGGCGTAAACTCGACCGTATGGCCATCTGAAAAAATATTTTTGGTCAGCGGAGAAATCGGATAAAAGGTCACATAATCCTCCATCCGTCTATGACAGGCCGTAAACACTTCTTCAAAATATGCCTTCATTGTAATAGTACTCGGTCCTAAATCAAAAGAGTAGCCTTCCTCTTGATGGCGCTGCAATTTCCCGCCTAAAGCCGCTTCTTTTTCTAAAATGGTGACCTGAACCCCGCGTGATTGGAGACGGATCGCGGCTGATAATCCGCCAAGTCCGCCGCCGATGATGATCACTTTTTTCATTCGTACCTTCTCCCTTTCCATTCATACCCTTCTTTTTTCAGACCGATTTTCATAGAAGCAAAGCCAATGGCGATCAAGCTTAATATACTGATCGGCAATATAAAAGCCATCGCAGATGTCCGACCATTTTCAGTATCTATTGCCGCTTTAATCGACACACCCAGCCCATAGCAAAGGATCGCTAAGCATATGCTCAAAACATCCAGCTGAAACAATGCGATCATGAAACAAATGACAGGAACCAAATAAAGGAGGGTGTATAAACAAAAGACACTGCTTAACAAAGCAATGCTTCGATTCACACCTGGGAATAAATTTTTCCGGTAACCTTCCCAAACCTCCTGCCCACTCTCATACATTCTCATATACACAAATGGATGAATGCTTGCAAGTGTGAACGGAAAGCCTTTTTCCTTCACCCGTCTAGCCAAGGCCATATCATCAACTAGTGAATCCTTGATCGCTGCATGCCCGCCAATGTCGTGATAACAATTCTTTTCAATGGCAATAAAACCGCCATGTGCTGCGGCAAAAGCGGGGTTCTTAGATTTTCTTACCCATTTCACTGGCAGATGACAGCCAATGGTAAACATCATCATAGGAACCACAAGATGCTCAAAAAATGTACCTGTTTTCTGTTCTGGAAAACCTGACAGCATGCCCGTTTTTTGCATGCATAACTGCTTGTACACTGATTCAACTGCCCCTTTTTTTAACCGGACATCCGCATCTAAAAATAGCAGCCAGTCAGAAGCAGCAGCTTCCGCGAGCTGAGAACAGGCATATGATTTACCAAGCCAGCCGCGCTTTAATGGTTGACCTGACTGGACACGGATCCACGGATATCTTTCTGCAAAGCGTTCCACCATCGCTCTTGTCTGATCTGTCGAGTGATCATCAAGGACGATGAGCTCTTTCGGGTAAAGACGTTGATCAACGATCGACTGAAGACAGGCTTCGATCCGATTTTCCTCATTTCGCGCTGGAATCAGAATTGATAACGAAATCGGTTCACCCAGCGGAAAGGATGCTGGCTTTAAAACAGGAAGCTGCCTCATATTCCATATGGTGAAAATAAACTGACAGAGCAAGAGTACACTGATCACAGTTAGGAAGACCGCCATGTTTTCACCCACTTTTTAAAGGAATCAAACGCATCACTTGTTGACTGACTTGTCCTTGTCATCTGTCTAAATTCTTGATTGTTTGAAAAATCAGGATCTGCGATGACCTGTGCTTGATGTGCGTTTAACTGCGTTTCAAGCAGATCTCTGAGCAGATGCGTCACGTCCTTGCTTCGAAGTGCCCCGCCAGATACTAAGGTATCTTCCCCAAACAAAGCAGATACTGTCGGCTTTTGAAATTGATTAAATGTATAATGCAAGGTCACAGGCTTCACCACGACTTGCTCAAATTGTCTCACTAAAAATGAAGCCCCGCCCTCTAATTCAAGCGGCCGTATGTCCTGATGCATGATTTTCCCCTGTGGAAAAAGCCATACAGCCCCGCCAGCCTGCATGTTCTTTTTTGCCGTCATTAATGCTTGCTTCACACTTTTCAGATTCTCTTTCTGAACCGGAAAAGCACCAAGCTTACGAAAAAAGGCATATTGCTTCAGCTGCTTCTCTTCCATCATCATATAGTGATCGAGTTCGGACGCTTTTTCTGTTAAAAGAAAGAGGATGAGTCCATCCCACCATGAGCTATGATTGGCGAGATAAAGAACAGGCAGCTTCTCGTATGGGTCCACAGCACCTTTCATCATCACGCAGCGGAAATGTTTATGAAGTAAATACCGCTCAAGATAAAGAGAAAATATACGTCTAAACGATCGGCTTTTGTTGCTTTCTTTCAAATTGAACCCTTCCTTCACACAAAATAACAATGATCAGTGCTAAATAAAAAATAACCTCGAGCCCGCCCTTTAATGCCAGCACACCAAAAAAGAACACCATTGCCTGATAAATACGGCTCGTCCAGCTCAGAGCCTTTTGATCAATCTGAACAAGCGGGAAGAGAAAGGAAAGTCCTGCTCCAATCATACCCCAGCTCACAAAATTCTCAAAAGGAATACCATAAAAACCACCGCCGTCATACCACACCCAAAATTTCCGTTCAGCTGCTACTGGGTCTAATATGAGGTCAAGCAAGACAATCCATATCCCCGTTTCGATCGCTCGTTTCCACTTCGACTGCTGACTAGATAAAAAAAGACTGTTTAAAAATACTCCAACCCATGCAAAAGCAATGGTTAAAGGCACCCCTGCCACTAGAAAACCTAATGCCGGATAATAGTCATAAGCCCCGAAAGGAAACCCGGTTGTGATCCCAATCCATTCAACCGTAAATGTCAGCACGCCGACAATGGCTGCCCGTTTGATCACCATTCCCCATGATTCATAAATATTTCGCCCAATCTCTATCACACAGCAGGCATACAGCACAAGGAAAATGCCATTTGCAAATTGAAGCCATGCTGGCACCTCAAAAAAGACCATTAATATGAGCCCTATCAAATACCACCCAAGAAATACCCAACTCACTCTATACACGAAACCGCCCCTTTATTTCTTCCAAATTCAAGAAAGTATTCATGCTTCTAGTATAAAAAAAAAGACACGTTCTATAAATAAACAATGCGCTTCTTATTTTCATCTAGGCACTCACCAAAAATCCCTTTTGACATACTTTAATTAGTGATCTAGAACAAAGGAGGCGAATTACTCTTGAATCGTTCCATCAAAGTCAGACTGGCATTCATCGTCGTTGTCCTGCTCTTTATTCCATTTGTCGCCTGTAAAAAAGAACAAGAGCAGACCGTACAAGTAGCCGAGGTGACCCATTCGGTTTTTTATGCTCCGCTATATGTTGCCTTATCTGAGGACTTCTTCAAAGAAGAAGGGCTAGAGGTTGAATTAAAAACGACTTGGGGCGGCGATAAAACGATGACAGCTCTCTTATCCGGTGGTACAGATATTGCCCTGACCGGTTCTGAATCCTCTATCTATGTAGAGGCTCAAGACTCAAAAGACTCTGTCATCAACTTTGCACAGCTGACACAAACAGACGGTACATTTCTTGTTTCAAGGGAGAAAGTGAGCGAATTCTCTTGGGATCAATTAAAAGGAAAAGACTTTCTTGGACAGCGGAAAGGCGGCATGCCGCAAATGGTCGGTGAATATGTCCTGAAAAAGGAAGGCATTGATGTAAAAAAGGATCTCCGTATGATTCAAAATATTGATTTTGCCAACATTTCAGGTGCTTTCTCCTCTGGAACTGGCGATTTTGTGCAGTTATTCGAACCGACAGCATCCTTAATTGAAAAAGAAGGCAAAGGGTACATCACCGCCTCCTTTGGAGAGGCTTCCGGAAAGGTGCCTTATACCACCTTCATGGCAAAGAAAAGTTACTTAGAGGAAAACAAAGAGACAGCTGAAGCCTTCACTCGTGCCATTTACAAAGCGCAGAAATGGGTGGAAGCCAAGCAGCCGGAGGAGATTGCCAAAACTATTCAATCTCATTTTCCTGACACAGCACTTGATGTCTTATCAACAGCCATTAAACGCTACAAACAGCAGGAATCCTATGCAACAGACCCCCTTCTGAATGAAGAGGAATGGAACAAATTGCAGGAAATTATGAAGGAGAGCGATGAATTGCCGAAATTTATCCCGTACAAACAACTTGTCGATTCATCCATTGCAAAGAAGGTCACAGAACATAAATAGAATAGGAGGTAGCACATGTCTTTCCTTCAAATTGACCATGTGACCCACACGTACTTCTCTTTAAAAGAAAAAACAACGGCCATACAGCACATCAATATGGAGATAGACCAAGGAGAATTTATTTCATTTATTGGTCCCAGCGGGTGCGGAAAAACCACCCTGCTGTCTATCATTGCAGGAATAACGCCACCCTCTGAAGGCCGAATTTTAATCGAAGGAAAAGAACCGAATCAAAAGGAGCATCAAATCGGCTACATGCTCCAGCAGGATTATTTGTTCCCTTGGAAAACCATCAAGGAAAATATCATTCTCGGGTTGAAAATTACCAAACAAGATTCACATGAAGCCACCTCCGCCGCTCTTGGCTTACTGCCTACGCTTGGCCTTCATGATGTAGAGGAAAAATACCCGAAAGAGCTGTCAGGCGGTATGAGGCAGCGTGCGGCTCTCGCCCGAACGCTTGCAGTGAATCCCGGTCTGCTTTTACTAGACGAACCCTTTTCAGCTCTAGACTACCAAACCAAACTAACATTAGAGGATCTCGTCTTTCATACACTCAAAGACTATCAAAAAACAGCGGTCCTTGTGACACATGACATTGGCGAAGCCATTGCGATGAGTGACCGCATTTTCTTATTCTCTAAGCATCCTGGCTCGATTCAGCGGATTTTTACCGTTCCAGAGGATCTGAGGACTCTTTCTCCTTTTGAAGCAAGACAGACCCAGAGTTTCCAAGAGCTCTTTCAAACGATTTGGAAGGAGCTGAAAACCGTTGAAACACAGTGATCTTTTACATGAAGCCTATCGCAAAAAATACCGAATGGAAAAACGCATGACCAGAATCTATCAGTTCATTATTTTCGCCAGCTTCTTTTCGCTTTGGGAGCTTGCCAGTCATTTTCGTCTCATCGATCCACTGATATTTAGTTCACCATCTGCGGTCTGCCAATTGTTTGTACAAAAAATATCCGATGGGTCTTTAGTGAATCATATGAGTATTACATTATTTGAAACGGTGCTCGGATTTCTACTTGGTACCTTTTGCGGTATTTTGCTTGCTGCCGCCTTATGGTGGTCCACCCGCCTGGCAAACGTTCTTGATCCTTATTTAGTCATTTTAAATGCCATGCCAAAAGTTGCCCTCGCCCCGATTTTAATTGTTGCCCTTGGGCCTGGCATGATCAGCATCGTTGCCATGGGCGCAATCATTAGTGTGATCATTACGACGATCGTCATTTATACAGCCTTTCAAGAGGTCGATGAGAATTATTTAAAGGTGATGAAAACCTTTGGTGCGAAAAAAAGCGTCGTCTTTCGCGAGGTCATTTTGCCAGCTAGTATTCCAACGATGATTTCTGCGATCAAAGTCAATGTCGGCCTTTCTTGGGTTGGGGTTATTGTAGGGGAATTTCTTGTTTCCTCAAAAGGGCTCGGCTACATGATCATTTACGGCTTTCAAGTCTTCAACTTTACACTCGTGTTCTTAAGTCTTTTCATTATTGCCGTGTTTGCGACTATCATGTACCAGCTTGTGGAATGGCTCGAACGCCGTTTTCTTCAAAAATAAAAAAGCACAGGGAATGTCTCCCTGCGCTTTTTTTAACGAATCAAACCGTTTTTTTCTAAATAAGCAAGACTTTGTCTTAACACATCATCTTTCATAATAAAACTGAAATTCTTATTTTTTGCGATGGATCTTGGCAAGTCTGCGAAAAGAACGGGTCCTTTCGTTTCAAAATACGTGTCTTGCTTCACTAGCTTTTCAATATCAGCGAAATAAATATTCTTGACAATGACCTTTTCTCTGCCCAGTACCTGATATTGACCAATATACGTTAATTCACGAACAACAGCACCCGTCTCTTCTTGAATCTCCCGTATAGCGGCTTGGTCTGCTTCTTCATCCGGCTCAACTTTCCCTCCTGGAAACTCATAGCCCCGATCCTCATGTTCAGTGAGCAGCCACTTCCCTTGGTAGCGGCAGATGGCCCAAACATGCTTAGGATGACTTGAAAAAGGCTTCCCCTCAAAAGAGAGCTTGACCGTATTATGATAATAGTCTTTAAATACATGCATGTGAAATCCCTCATATCCTGTCCTTGCTTCTTGTAAAACATCATACCACAGATCACATTTATCTGAAGAATTTTTATCAAAAGTGAAACAAACGAGTGGTTCCAACTCGTCTGTATCTAAAATGAGGTATTGTTGCTAAAACCTTTTTATCATCTCCAACTTCACCCAATTTTAATCATGAAACCTTTTATCCCTATATGACGTAAATGAATCAGTGTTTGTCCTATGACAACGAGGAGGAAATCAGCATGAGTATAAAAAATGGGTCAAAACAAGACGCACCCCATGAGGTGATCAAGAAACACCTTCTGAAAGGGCAAAAGTTAGATTTAACAAAAGACAATCCAGCGGTCGACCAAATTCATATCGGGCTTGGCTGGGACCTGGCCGGTCAGCCAATTGATTTAGATACGCAAGTGTTTCTTTTAAATAAAGAGGACAAACTGTTGTCTCCTAAGCATCTGATCTATTATCACCAGCAGCAAAGCTTAGACGGAGCTGTTCGTCATCTTGGCGATCATCAAGTTGGCGGAGGGTATCGAGACAATGAAATGATTATTATGCAATTAAGCAGAGTCTCACCTGATATTCATAAAATTGTCGTCACAGCCACAATACATGATGCACACGAACGCCAGCATCATTTTGGACAAGTCACTAATGCCTATGTGCGCCTTACTGATCAAATCTCGCAGCAAGAGATTTGTACCTTTCAGTTAACAGAAGATTATTCGTATTGTACATCCATTATATGCGCAGAACTCACGAGAGATCAGGAGGAATGGAAAATCACTGCGACCGGGCAAGGGACTACTCTAGATTTACATGATTTATGCCGCATCTATGGATTCACATCTTGACGCAGGAAAGGAGCCGGCACCCATGGGATTTCATTTCATCACAATAGAAGAACTTACCTTACAAGCAGAAGGCAGCGGAATCTTTTTTGCCAAAAAGGGCGCAATGATTGCCGATCAAGGAAGTTTCCAATACCGCAAGCGATTACTTGGAACGAATAAAGGAAATATGGTCAGCCAAGTATTTAACCATATCAGCAGGAAATTCACAGGTGAAAACCTTGAGATGATGGAAGTGAGTGGACAAGGTACTTGCTATCTGGCTGATTCAAGCGAGCATGTAACAGTGATTAATCTTGAGCCAAGCGGTCCTTGGCAGCACGTAAGTGTAGAAAGTGAAGATTTACTTGCCTTTACTGAGGAATGCCATTACGGTGTCACACCAGTAGGCGTTGGTATTTTATCGCAGAAAGGACTGTTTACATCAAAACTCTCTTATCAAGGGCACGGAGCGCAGGTCGCCATCAAAACGAATGGAAATCCGCTCATTTTAAAAGCCCCCTGCCGCGTAGACCCTGACGCAATTGTCGCTTGGACAGGCAAAGCACCAAAGGTCAAATTAGATGTGAACTGGAAAACTTTCATTGGACAAACATCTGGTGAATCCTATTTATTTGAGTTCCAGGAACAAGATCAAATCGTCATTATCCAGCCATCTGAGCGCACATCTGGCTTACGGGTTGGATTAGATGATAATCGCTACAAGCCTCAGAGCCAAAGCTCCTCTCATGAATTCACCAATTCACAGCAAGAAAATAGAGGCGGCGGGATCACTGATCTGATCGGAGGCATTTTACAACCGCGAAAATAAAGCATGTAGAGATTCTCTACATGCTTTTTCAATTCATCAAACCATTTGTCTCAATAAAGCTCCTTGTCTCTTCATTGCCGAGCTCATAAATCATTGTGTAAATCTCTTTTCTTTTTCTATCCATTTCATCATTTGGACTATCATAATGATATTCAAGAAAAGGAACATGTGCCCGAAAGAAGCCTTTCCAATCTGTCATATACTGTTCATCGAAATAGTCTCTCAGCTGCAAAATTTGATCATCATCTGCTTCTATTTGAAATTGCCAAGCCGCTGCGTCTCTATGCTGCGATATCGATCCATCTTGTACGGATACATAGTAGGTGTGTCTCGCCATCTGAATCATCCTTTTTCCTTTAGTATGACCAGATATGAGGAAATTACGGCTTTTTGCGCAATTTATTTTTCAACATGTCCAATACATCAATAAACAACTGTGGAATGGGAACTCCAAGGGCTCTGGCTGTCGAGACGATTTGGTAAGATTCATAAATAATATAAAAGATGAGCGCTAAATCCTTAATCGTCCCATTTGTCTTCAGCATGACATCAAAGAAATGTGCCATCGATATTAAGGAGACTGTCACGATCTTTCGAACAAACCTTGTAAAAAACCGCTTCATTGTGAGCTGTCCAGTCAAAGATTCTCTTAGGCTTGAACAAATTAATTCAATAGCCATCAACGTCACTAAAATCATCAGTAAATATCCTGCTCCACCAAACAGAAAGCCCATCGCCGACAAACTCACTGTAACCAACGAAAAGATGCCTAAATCCTTGCTCACTTGGCATCAACATCCTTTCAAAGTGGAACTCCTTACCTCAATAGTATATGCAGGATTTTCGCAATAGCTTGGACGACAAAAAATAAAGGCGCTGTTATGTACGCAGGGATACGAATGAGACCAAAAAAGCCGCCCCATGAGGCGGCTTCTCTTTTTTAGACTCTAACATCAATAAATGAAGCATCTGAATCCTTTGGCTGAACAGCTTGAGGCTGCTGCTGCACTTGATCCAGCATCACCATAGCTTGTGCTGTATTCGTAGCAAGCTGTGAATTCAACAAACTAATATTGAGTGTCTTTTGAATGCTCGCTACTTGCTGACTCATCATTCCTGCAATAGAAGACATCTTCTCCCCTCCCTTCTCTTTTCTCTTCGGCTGAAAGCCCTATGATTTCAATGGGCTGTCTGTCCCGATTCCAATAAAAAAAGAATGTCGATCGATATATGACCGACATTCTTTTCCTATACGTGTATTATCCTAAATATGCTTTAAGCATCCAGTTGTGTTTTTCAATGGATTGATGAATCGCAAGCAGCATATCACCTGTTGTTTCATCGCCAACCTCTGCAGCCAGCTCCATTCCTTTCTTTAATTCCTCAGCGATATTGGAGAAATCATCATATAGATTTTTCACCATTTGCTCCGCTGATTCTTTGCCTTCTGCTTCTTGAATGCTGGAAATTTCTAAGCACTCTTTCATTGTCGCAACAGGCTGTCCATTTAAAGCAAGCATACGCTCAGCCAAATCATCAATATATGTAGCTGTTTCTGTATATAGTTCCTCAAATTTCTCATGGAGTGTAAAGAAATCTTTCCCCTTTACATACCAATGATAGTTATGTAATTTCACGTAAAGCACAGTCCAATCAGCTACTTGTTTATTGACAACGTTTAATAAATTTTCAGACATGTTTATTCCTCCTTATGTAATTGCGTTTAGTATGAGAATACCCTTTTCTTATTATACTGAAACCTGCCGTCAATTTCTTCTATTTTGACTGCATGAAATATATGTTAATATGGAAATAAGGAGGGAGTTAGATGCTGTTACTTGGGATTATCAGCTTTATCATTATCTCAATCGTTGTCTTTTTATCATTATGGACGACATCGAAGGCTTATGAATATAAGCATAAAGTCGATTCACCACAAGATACTGAACCAAACCAACGTCCTAATCCAAAATGAAACCGCTTTTAATGATGTGAGGTTTCTTCATCTTCAGAAGATGAACTCTCTTTTTTCACCTCACCTACGTGGATGTTCGTTTTCGGCATATTATGCTGCTGTTTAGCTGTCACATGGACTTGTATGATATAAAGGCCATCTTTTTTGAAGGCTGTGTGCAATTCGTATACACCTTTGTTTTCTTTCTTTGGCTGAATCATCTTGCTGTTATCCTTGTCGCCATCTTTCCACACTTCAAATTGAACATCATCTGCATCATCAACAGGCGTATCACCGTATGTGACAGCTGCTTTTACTATAACGCTTTCATTTTTCTCCACTTGCTCAGGTCCTGTAAGCTTTACTTCTAATAACTCAGGCACTTCCCCTTTTCCGCTGTTTGCTGCAGAGTTTCCACATGCACTTAATAACGTGAGCATCAGAATTATTCCCAACATTTTTCGCATCGTGCGTTTCCCCCTTCTTTTACTGACATGTCCATTTTAACAAATATCCCCTATTTTGACATCAATGATGGAATTCAAATAAAAAACCGGACATCTAAATGTCCGGTTCATCATTCTATTAACCAAATACTTTTAAAAGCTCTTCTTGATCCTGAGAAAGCCAGAAACGCATTAAACGTTTTGCTCCTTCAAGATCATGAAGCTTCGCTTGGCCGCATTGCTCTTCGTTTGCAGCAGGAATTTCAGTTACTTCAACTGCATCCTTGAATGTTGCATCAAGAAGTTCAACGATTTCTTTTGGAGTTGGTGCACCACTGACAACTAAATAGTAGCCTGTCTGGCAGCCCATTGGAGAAATATCAATGATATCAAAATGATCATATTTCTCTGAGTGTGTTCTAATATTAAACGCAAGCAAATGCTCTAATGTATGAATCGTATCAGGTTTCATCGCCTGCTTGTTGGGCTGACAAAAACGAATATCAAATTTATTTACTTCCCCATCTGATCCCACTTTATGAACGCCGCAATGACGAACGTATGGCGCTTTTACAGCATTATGATCAAGTTCAAAGCTTTCAACTGAAGGCATAATCACCACTCCTATAATTGCAATTTCCTATATTATAACATATTTCTCCGACCAGTTTAGTTTATAAAACTTTCCTTCCTTGTCCTTTTTTCTTATACTGTGGAAGACAGACAAGGAGGAACCTCTATGAAACAAATTTTTATCGGCATGATACGCTTTTATCAAAAATGTATTTCCCCTCTTACACCGCCAAGCTGCCGGTTTTATCCAACATGCTCAAACTATGGACTAGAGGCGATCAAAACGCATGGCGCGATCAAGGGCGGCTGGCTCACCATAAAACGGATTTTAAAATGTCATCCGCTTCACCCCGGCGGCATCGATCCTGTTCCGCCTAAAAAGGAAAAGTAACTTACTTTTCTTCATATCCGTTGACAACTAAGTCAAGCTTCCCTGTTCCAGGGTCAATGACAAGCCCATGTACAGGTACATCTGATGGAAGAAGCGGGTGATTTTTCACTACAGACACACTGTCCCTCACGCTCTCTTCAACTGAACTAAAGCTTTTGAGCCACTGTTTAAAATCAATTCCTGAGTATTCCAGTACTTCAATACGCTTTTCTGGAATACCACGCTCAACGGCTTTATTTAAAAGTGTCTGGCTGTCAATTTTGCTCATCCCGCAATCATGATGCCCAATGACATATACCTCGTCAGCATTTAATTCATACACAGCAACTAAAATGCTTCGCATAATACTTCCAAATGGATGAGAAACAAGCGCTCCAGCACTTTTGACAATCTTAATATCGCCATTTTTCATGTTCATTGCACGCGGAAGCAGTTCAACAAGTCTTGTATCCATACACGATAGAATGACAGCTTTTTTCTGTGGAAACTTTGTTGTTGTAAATTCTTCGTATTTCTTTTCTTCAATAAATTGTTGATTATATTCGATGATTTCATCTAAAAGTTTCATACGTTTGTCCATTCCTTTATCTTTTTTTAAAAATAAATATAGCACAATGTAAGAAATTTCGTCACGTTTTGCAGCTTATTTTTTTAGAGGAAACATCTGCTGACGAAAATTTTTTATTTTCCCCTTTTCAAATCGTAATTATTACGATACAATAACTCAGGACATTAAATCGTAATCATTTCTATCTATTAGATTGAGAGGAGACATTTACTACATGAAAAAAATCTTTTTTATTTTAACAGCTGCTTTATTCGCGATCGGCCTTGCCGCGTGCTCAAGCAGTGCGGGCACTAATGCTTCAAAAGGAAAGGCAGACGGGAAACTAATCATTTACACCACGATCTTCCCAATTCAAGATTTCACTGAAAAGATAGGCGGCTCTCACGTTCATGCTCAGAGCGTGTATCCTGCCAATGCAGATGCACACAGTTTTGAACCAAGTTCGAAAACGATGGTTGAAATGGCTGAAGGTGATGCCTTTATCTACAGCGGCACAGGGGCTGAAGCATTCGCAGACAAAACTGCTGCCACATTAAAAGACCAAGGTGTGAAAACAGTCAAAGCAGCCGAAGGCATCAAATTGTTATCGACAAATGAAGAACATGCACATGAAGAAGGCGAAGATCACGATCATGAAGGTGAAGACCACGACCATGACGGGCACGATCACGGAGATAAAGACCCTCATGCATGGTTAGACCCAGTTTATGCGCAGCAAATGGCGAAAAACATTAAAGACACACTCGTCTCATTAGATCCAGATCATAAAAAAGAATACACAAAAAACTATGAAAATCTAAAAAAAGATTTACAATCCCTAGATCAAGAATTCAAAACAACGTTATCTAAAGCCAAACATAAAGAAATTCTTGTTTCCCACGCAGCTTATGGTTATTGGGAAAAGCGCTATGGCATTGAGCAAATCAGCGTTTTAGGATTATCTGCTTCCGAAGAGCCTTCACAAAAGCAGCTCGAAAACATTGTACAAAAAGCGGAAAAGCATCACATTCAATACGTTATTTTTGAAAACAACGTCAGCAGCAAAGTATCAGATACGATCCGCAGTGAAATTGGGGCAAAAAGCTTAACCCTTAAAAATCTAGAATCCATTACTGAAGATGATGCCAAAAATGGCGAAAGCTACGTCAGCTTAATGAAACAAAACTTAAAGACCTTAAACACCGCTTTAAATGATTAATGTTTTGAACCCCGGGCTTTATCAGCCGGGGTTTTTTGCTGTAAAAAAGCACACCGTTATCAGGCGTGCTTTTTTGATTACATTTGATATTTTTTCTTAAACAGCTCGGCTCTTCCGCCTTTTTCTCCGAATTTTTGGCGTCCTGTATAAAAAGGATGCGTATCAGAGCTTGTTTCTACTTTAATGACAGGATACGTTTTCCCATCTTCCCACTCTACTGTCTCATTTGATGTCTTTGTTGATTTACTCAAGAAGCGGTAACCGCTGTTTACGTCCATAAATACAACTTCATGTGAGGTTGGATGAATATCTCTTTTCAATGTCAAAACTCCTTTCGTTATCAAAACGTAATGATTACGTTTTATAATTATATTCTACTCCCTCTTATACAACTTGTCAAAAAACAAGCTTTCTTAGTCAGGAAGAATAATCTAAAAATGGTGGAGAATAATAAGCATCATGAAAAAGAGAAGCGATAAGAAAGGCGGAGAAAAAATTGACTGATCTCGTTTTAGCTAGAAGCCTGTTCGGCACAACCATGGGCTTTCATATTATTTATGCCTCGCTTGGCGTTGGCATCCCGCTAATGATTTTGTTAGCTGAACTCATCTTTCAAAAAACGAAGGACCCGCATTATGCCATCATGGCCAAGCGATGGACAAAAGCACAAGCTGTTCTATTAGGGGTCGCCATCCCAACAGGTACTATTGCTGGTACGCAGCTTGCCCTTTTATGGCCAGGTTTTATGGAGGTTATCGGAAAAGTCATGTCACTGCCATTCCAGATTGAAATCTATGCGTTCTTTATAGAAGCATTATTTATGTCTATTTATGTGTACGCAGCGGATCGCCTATCAAATGCAATGCGCATCATTACGGTTATTTTTATCGTCATTGGTGCAGCTGCATCAGCGATTCTGATTACAAACGTACATGCTTTTGAAGGGACACCTGCTGGCTTTCAGATGGTGAATGGTGAAATCACAAATATCGAGCCTTGGAAGGCCTTTTTCAATCCGAGCTTTGCTGTGACTGCTACACATGTTGTGCTGTCTGCTTTTACAACAGGTGCTTTTGTCATTGCTTCCGTTGCAGCTTTTAAAATGCTCAAAACTAAAAAAAACGAGAAGCTCTATTCATTTCATCGAAAAGCCCTTTTTCTTGGACTCATTGTAGGAGGACTTTTCTCTTTTCTCACAGCCTTAAATGGCCACGAATCTGCTCAGCTTCTGTATGAATATCAGCCTGAAAAGCTGGCTGGAGCTGAAGGTTTATTTGAAACTCAATCACATGCGCCTCTTGCAATAGGTGGTTTTACGGATGCTGATGCGCAGGAAATTAAAGGTGCGATCGAAATTCCTTGGGCGCTTAGTTTTCTTGCAGGAAATAGCTTCGATACGGTGGTCAAAGGGTTAAATGATTTTCCCCGTGACGAGTGGCCGCCTTTATTTATACACACATTATTTAACGGCATGGTCATTATTGGATCGGTGCTCATTCTATTTGCGGTATTGGCACTGCTTTACCGTAAAATTTTAAAACGTGAAAAATTTCCGAAGTGGCTTCTTTTTCTTTACTTATTCGGCGGGCCTCTTAGCCTTTTGGCTATTGAATTTGGCTGGATCTTTGCTTGTACAGGCCGTCAGCCATGGGTCATTTATCGAATGCTCAAAACCTCCGAGGTTGTCACATCATCTGGCTCGATCGGGACACTTTTTATCCTTTTTGCCATTGTCTATCTCATCTTAGGCATAGCAACCGTTATTGTGCTGACGTACTACTTTAGGAAACATACGATTGAAGAAGACCTACGGTTAACAGAATCTTAAAAAGGGAGCGATCTTGATGCAAATGGATGTTACAACTGATGCGCTCATTGCAATCACCATCTTATGGGGATTCGTTTTTATCTATGCAGTGATGGCATCAATGGATTTCGGCGCAGGATTTTGGTCGATGATTTATATGAATAGAGAACAAACAAAGGCAGCTAATATCGCGAATAAGTATCTTTCTCCAACTTGGGAAGTGACAAACGTTTTTATTGTGGCCATCGTTGTCGCATTGTTCAGCCTGTTTCCAGGTGCGACCTTTGTACTTGGTACCGTTTTATTAATACCCGGCAGCATCATCTTATTGCTTCTTGCACTACGAAGCGGGTTTCTCGTGTTTTCTCATTCACTGCCTAAGAAATACCGAAAAGCGGTGACTTATATTTCAGGGATCAGCGGCTTTATCATTCCGTCCATCCTGATCATGGTTCTCCCAATTACCCATGGTGGATTTATCTTTCAGGAGAACAACGTCTACTCTTTAGATCTTGGACTGGTTTTTACAAGTGCAAATGTTTATTCTTTTGTCGGCTTTGCCATCTTCAGTACCCTTTTTCTTTCGTCCTTGCTTTTAGCTGATTTCTCTAATGTAGCTAATGAAGATGAAGCTTACAGCATTTATAGAAGAGGGGCGCTCATTACAGGTCCACTTTCACTCATGATGGCCTTTTTTATCATGCTGACATTACGAAGCGAGGCGAATTGGCTGTTCACAAAAATGATGCAGAACATCCCTATTCTTCTTGTATCTCTCCTAATGTTCCTGCTAGCAGGACTAGCTCTATTTTTACCAAACAGCCGTTTTAAGCATCGGAAAGGGAGACCACGCCTTGCCGTCATTGCGATTACCATTCAATATTTCTTAGCAAGCTATGTGTACGGGCGTGCTCACTTGCCTTACATGGCCTATCCAGATATTACAATTATGTCTGGATTTACAGACCCTGTCACATTTAGGGCATTATTTATCACCTATATTGTAGGTTTTATCATCTTATTTCCTGGGTTCTATTTCTTCTGGAAATTATTTATGAAGGATAAGCGCTATATTCGTCAGGAAGATTAACATGAATGGACGAGCTTCATTTCGGTTACATTATAGATGAAAGACATACTCAAAAGGAGGTCATCTGTATGAGTCAAAAAATCCTTTGTGAAGTCAATAACTGTTCCTATTGGAATACTGGAAACCGCTGTGGTGCAGATGCAATCTATGTCGTCAGCCACACAGGAAATACGGCTGAGAAAAGTGAAGAAACGGATTGTAAAACGTTTAAACCACAAGATCTTTAAGTCTCATTAAAGGAGGCGCTTCAATTTGAAACACGATCGGCTGCTTCAAACGTTTTTTGACGAAATTCATGACGCGGATGAAGCCGCATTCCATCAAGCCGCTCACTCCTTTTTAAACCTTTGGGATTATGAATATGGACATGCAGCAAACATGCCCAATGAAATGCATCAGTATATCGGACAGCTTGCTTATGACAGCGAGCTGGTAGAAGAGTAAGAAAGAGCGGTTCACCGCTCTTTCTTTTTGTTCAGACAGGAAGGAAAAACTTTCCCTCACTATACATCCATTCTATTGGATAAGCAAAAGGTGATTTCTTCGTTTTTATCTCACAAAATCATGTTTTGTAAACACGTCGATTTTATCTGAAAACGAACGGAGCGCTTGGTAATCAACTTCCACGCCCATTCCTGGCGAGCGAGGCACCTCAATAAATCCATTTTCAACCTTAATTTCAGGAAAAATGATATCCTGCTCCCAAAATTTTGACGAAGCTGAAATATCACCGGGAATTGTAAATTGAGGAAGTGAAGCAAGTGCCACGTTCTGCGCGCGGGAAATACCTGTTTCAATCATCCCCCCGCACCATAACGGAATTTTATGCTCCTTACTGAACGTATGAATTTTAAGAGCCTCTGTCAGTCCGCCAACTCGTGAAGGCTTCACATTAATAATTTGACAGCTGCCAAGCTCTACAGCTTTTCTGGCATCATCTAAAGAACAAATACTTTCATCTAAACAAATCGGCGTTTTTAAATGCTTTTGCAAATGGCGATGGTCCACAATATCATCTGCAGCTAGAGGCTGTTCAATCATTAATAAGCGAATATCATCGAGCTGTTTAAGCTTGCTAATATCTTTTAATTCATAAGCAGAGTTTGCATCTGCCATTAATGGCAGATCAGGAAAAGACTCTCTGATCTTTTGAAGAAGTCCAATATCTTGTCCTGGTTTAATTTTCACCTTCACCCGCTGATAGCCTTGATCAACAAATTGCTGAATTTGCTCAAGCATATCGTCAATAGGGCCTAACCCCGCCACAACACCAGATGGTATTCTATCTTTTGTGCCGCCTAATACATCGCGTAAAGACTTATTCTCACGCTTCGCATAAATATCCCAAACAGCCGCTTCAATGCCTGCTTTGGCCATCCTATTGCCTTTAAATTGATACAGACTGTCAGGTATTTCTGAAGGATGTGTAAAGGTGCGTGTCAGCACGTTCGGGATAAAGAAAGCCCTCAGCATATGATAGCAAGTCTCAATTGTTTCTTCTGTATACCACGGAGAAGAAAAAGCAGATACCTCTCCCCATCCAGTCAATCCTGTTTGATCTTTTACTTCAACAATAATAAACTCACGCTCTGAAATGGTTCCAAGACTTGTTGTAAATGGTTGTTTAAGCTTCATCGTGACATGATATAAAATTACTCGTTCAATTTGAATCATTTGAAAACCCCTTTGATCTGAGTCTGTGCCTTTGCAATTTATTCGACGCATTTCTTGGGAGCTCATCCACAAAGTGAAAAGCGGCGGGCCATTTATATTTGGCTAAATGCGACTCACATAAAGCATAGAGCTCATTCTCCGGTATCTTATCATCTGTTACAAGGAAAGCAGCCGGTACCTCTCCCCATCTATCATCATACATACCCGTTACTCCGGCTTCCTTTACATGCGAATGTGTTAGCAGCACCGCTTCAATTTCCGCAGGATAAATATTTTCTCCGCCAGAAATAATCAAATCTGAACGACGGTCAAGCACAAATAAGAACCCTTCCTCATCCACATAGCCTATATCACCCGTTTTCAGCCAGCCCTCATGTAAGGCAGCCGCGGTCGCTTCTTCACGGTAAAGGTATCCTTTCATCACATTTGCACCTTTCACCATAATTTCGCCATGCTCAAAAGGACGACAAATGCGATCACCATCTTGAATTTTCAGCTCACACCCAAAAAGAGGTTTTCCCGCTGACCCAAGCTTCTCTACACTAAATTCAGGCGCAAGCGTCACAATTTGTGAACAGGTTTCCGTCATACCGTACGATTGAAAAACAGGAAAGCCCTTCTCTTTGCTTTCTTGAAGCATCGCATATGGCGCAGGTCCTCCGCCTAATAAAAGACAACGCAAAGAAGACGGACATTCTTCTAGTCTGCTTAATAACCGAGATAACATCGTCTGCACAACAGAAATCATCGTAACACGATGCCGTTCAATAGAACCCTTTACTTCATCAACGTCAAACTTCTGATGAAGCACGACTGTCATTCCATAGATTACAGACTTAAATAAGGCAGATAAACCGCTAATATGAAAAAGAGGCAGGGCAATGAGCCAGCGGTCATCCTCTCTGAGACCCAAATTCAATGCAGAGGAAACAGCACTATGAAAATGATTGCCAAACGTTTGCTCTACACCTTTTGGACGTCCTGTTGTCCCAGATGTATACATGATGGTTGCTGTTTCATTCAAATCAAATTCGCTCTCGATCTTTTTTTCATGGCCTTTCCCTGGTTGAGGTAAAGTTTCCATTGTATAAACGGGTAAATCACCCTTATGATCGCTTGCATAAATAGATTCCGTTAATAACGCCGCTGCTTTTGCATCTTCTAGCTGATAGCGCCTTTCAGCTTTTGTCAGCTTATTATTCAATAGCACGATTTTTAATCCTAATAAAAAACACGCATGTACAAGCATCACCATGTGAGGATGATTGTTCATCAAAAGCGCAACTGTTTCCCCTCTTTTCAATGATGCCTGTGCAAGTCTATTTGAAAGCTCGTCCGCTTCTTGAGCTAATTCGTGAAATGTCCACTCTTTCTCTTGATAAATAAGTGCGACTCGATCTGGTGTTAAATAGGCACGGTGCAGCAGCCAATTAGGTTGCTTCATCATGAGACACCTCCTTTTCGTAAAAGAAAACAGCTTAGTCTGATGCACTAAGCTGTTGTTCATTAATATCATTGAATCAAGGGAAACGCGGGAACTGACCGAAGTCCGGCTTGCGTTTTTCCTTAAAGGAATCGCGTCCTTCTTTTGCTTCATCTGTTGTGTAATAAAGAAGTGTCGCATCTCCTGCAAATTGCTGAATTCCAGCTAATCCATCCGTATCTGCGTTAAATGCAGCCTTCAAGAATCGTAAAGCAGTCGGGCTCTTTTCTAGCATTTCCTCACACCACTTTACTGTTTCCTCTTCAAGCTGATCTAATGGGACAACTGTGTTAACAAGTCCCATATCAAGCGCTTCTTGTGCATTGTATTGACGGCATAAGTACCAAATTTCTCTTGCTTTCTTATGACCTACAATACGTGCAAGGTAGCCTGAACCGTAACCGGCATCAAAGCTGCCTACTTTTGGACCTGTTTGTCCAAAAATCGCATTATCTGCTGCAATTGTCAGATCACATACTATGTGGAGAACGTGTCCGCCTCCGATTGCATAACCTGCAACCATCGCAACAACCGGTTTTGGAATCACACGAATCAAACGCTGTAAGTCTAATACATTTAGACGTGGAATTTGATCGTCTCCTACATAACCGCCATGGCCGCGGACTTTTTGGTCTCCACCAGAACAGAATGCTTTTCCGCCAGCACCTGCAAGTACGATCACACCAACTTCTGAATTATCACGAGCTCGTGAAAATGCATCAATTAATTCACTTACAGTCTTTGGGGTAAACGCGTTATGTACGTGTGGACGATTAATCGTAATCTTTGCGATCCCATTATACGTTTCATATAAAATTTCGTCATACTGACGCTCAGTTTGCCATTCAATAGCCATCAATATTTCCTCCTCTAATCTTGCGCTAAAATAAACTCACTTACTATTTTACCAAAAAAATGTGGTTGTTCCACATGAACTGTATGCCCAGCATGCTCAGCCAAAATGAATTGACTTCCTTTCAGCTCCTGCTGCATACGTTTGCCGATATGGCAGAACTTTTCATCAAGCGTTCCGCAAATGAGCAAAACAGGCAAATGAATATGCTTTAATGCCTTCCAAACAGAGGGCTGTGAACCTGTTCCAATTCCTTCTAAGCTGCGAGCAAGCCCAAGAGGATTCGCTTTGAGTCTTCCCTCTCTCAGTTGAGCCTGCTTTTCCGCTGATAAAGCTTTCTGCGAAGCAAACAAAGGAATGCTCTCCCAAAAATCCACAAACTTCACTAAGCCTTCATGCCTGATTTTTTGGGCGAGCTGATGATCATGCTTCAGTCTTGCCATCCGCTCTTTAAAAGTGCGAAGCCCTGGAGACGTACTCTCAAGGATCAATTTATTGACACGATCTGGATAACGAGTGGCAAATGATAAAGCAATACGCCCTCCCATAGAATATCCGAGAATATTCACTTTGTGAAGCTTTAATTGGTTTAAAATCTCTGCAAGATCTGCCAGCTGCTGAGACATCGCATATCTTCTCACACTTTCTGGCGAGTCCGTACGCCCATGTCCGAGCAAGCTGACCTGAATCAGTCTTGTATTCTCCAAATTAGCATTCAAGAACGTCCAAGACGCTGCACTTCCAGTGAAGCCGTGTAAGCATAATGTGGCATTTGCTGCCGATGGGTTCTGATCCACCACTTCGTACGCAACCCCATCACGCATTCTTATGATGAGAGAAGGCATTCTTTTTTCACTTCTTCCAATATGTCATCCATCATTTGACGATGCTTGTCTACACGGGAATGACGATCTGTTTCAATTTCAATTAAATGAAGCCCAGGTTCATCGATATGCGCCATATACACATCATGCAACTCTTGTTTCGTTGCGGGTTTCGAATAGGTTCCCCCATATAACCTCGATGCATACTCAAAATTCAGTCCTGTCGGCGTTCCAAAGAGCTTTTCATAATACGGTTCATCAGACGCCTGCGGAAGGAAAGAAAAGATACCTCCCCCATCATTGTTTATCAAAACAACTGTCAAAGGAATGTCCATCAGCTTAGCTGCAAGCAGACCGTTCATATCATGGTAAAATGATAAATCTCCAATGACCAAAGTGACAGGCTGCTTCAAAGCTGCATACGTGCCAAGTGCTGTAGACACAACGCCGTCAATGCCATTTGCTCCGCGATTCGCCATCATTCGAAAAGGCTTGGACTGAGTTTCAAAAAATGTATCTACATCACGAATCGGCATACTATTTCCGATAAAAAGGACGCTCTCCTTTGGCAAGAGGTGCTGAAGCTGACGGTACACATTCCCTTCAAAGGACAAATCCTCATCTGAATAGCTGGCTGCATTCGTTCTGAATGAAGAATTAGCATTCTGCCATCGGTTTAAGAAACTTGTCTCTTTACGCTGTACTGCTTGCTTTAATACTGCTTCTACAAAAGCAGCCACATGACTTTCTATAACGTATGAAGCACTTAACCCTGGATCACGGAAACCTCCGGCAGCATCTACAACAATCTGCTTCACTTCCGCATGTTTTTCCAGCCACTTGAATAAAGGCTTAGATACAGGCATCGGTCCAAAACGAATGACCATATCCGGCAATAGATGCTGCTGTAATGCTTCATCTTTTAATAAAGAATCATACGCATCGATAATGAGATCTTCATTTTCATGCCCGTTGCGCAAAAGAGAAAGTGGGTCAGCTAAAATAGGTAAATGCAGGGCTTTCGAAAGGCGTAAAACCGCCTCTTTTTCTTCCTGTGTATGAAGTTCACCAGCCACAATCAATCCCTTTTTGGATTGGTTCATGACGGTTACGATTTCAGACATCACCCGATCATTAGGGAAAGCCTGACCTGATGCTAATACCTTTTTCGTATCCTCTTTTTCTCGCGCGAAAGGATCAATAGACAGATCAGGAAGCAATGGCTCTCTCAGAGGTACATTGACCTGAACAGGCCCCTTTGGCTCCTGCATCGACATGTGATTTGCTCTCGCAGCTGCCGTCTGAACATAACGCAGCATCGTTTGACTGTCCTCCGGCAATGCTAAGTCTGTGAACCATTTAACAAACTTACCGAATAAGAATTGCTGATCAATCGCTTGAGGTGCCCCAACTTCCCTCAATTCGTGCGGCCGATCAGCAGTTAAAACAATAAGAGGTACACGAGAATAATGCGCCTCTACAATGGCTGGGTAAAAGTTAGCAGCTGCCGTACCTGATGTACAAATAAGCAGCACTGGTGATTGACTTGCTTTTGCAAGACCAAGCGCATAAAAAGCAGCAGACCGTTCGTCCACTAAAACATGAACATGGATGTCTTGATGAGCAAGGGCCAGCATCGCAAGCGGAGTTGAACGAGAACCAGGACAGACAACTGCCTCTTTCACACCACCTTGGACGAATTCATCCATCAATCTGCCTATATATGTTGTCATGATGTGATTATTCAATAGGATGACCTCCAAGAGCAGACAGCATTGGTCTTAACTTCACTTGTGTTTCTTCATACTCCTGCTTTGCAAGGGAATCCTCTACAATTCCGCAGCCAGCGAACAAACGAACTCGGTCTTCCTCAATAAGACCTGACCGAATGGCTACAGCAAATTCTCCATTATCCTGAGAATCAATCCAGCCTACGGGCGCTGCATACCAGCCGCGCTTGAGCGGTTCGATTTCACGAATCACTTCAACCGCCATTTCCTTTGGATATCCGCCTAGTGCCGGCGTAGGATGGAGCTGCTCAATTAATGAAAAGAGGGAACAGCTGCTTTTAATTTCTCCCACAATCGGTGTAAACAAATGCTGAATGTTTTTTGTTTTATAAAGACTTGGTTGATTTGGTTTATGCACGTGAAGGCAATTCGCTTCAAATGCTTGCTCAATCATATTGACAACAATTTGATGTTCAATCAAATTCTTCTCATCATGCAGCAGTTCCTCGCCTAATGCGTGATCCTCCGCTTCATCTTTTCCGCGAACAATGGAGCCTGCTAAACAGGAGGAAAAGACCTCTCCGCCGCTTTTTTTCACTAAGCGTTCCGGCGTGGCTCCGACAAATGCTTGTCTTCCCTGTTCAACCGCAAATACATAACTCGTTGTTTGATGCTTTAATAATTCCGCTAATAGTGGAGCGAGTTCAATTTGATTTTTATATTGAAGCAAGACTTCTCTTGCTAAAACAACCTTTTCATATTCATTTGCACGAATGTGGTCTGTCGCTTCTTCGATCGCCTTCATCCATTCCTTCACATCCAGCTCTTCCACATGAACAAGTTCAGCTTGTCCACCAGTCCGTACTGGCAATGTCTCGAAACGAGAGGCTTTTTGTTCTAATTCCTGAATAAGCTGATGAACATTCCCGTCCACCTGCTTCCACTCATTGATCGTAAGAAAACTGCCTTCTTTTGAGACAGTCAGCATGATCGATGGCACAAAAAAATGAGCCTCGCCAAATGCTTCCCAATGACGCGCCTTTTCTTCATACGGATCAAACGAGAATCCTCCAAATAAAAGCGGACCAACAGCCGCTTGCTTTAACTCCTTTTCATCATGAAAATGGAACATGTGCTGCTTGAGCTGTTCCCATTCTTGATGGACTATATCGAATCGTTCCTTGCCTTGCTTAGATGATTTAATGACGGCCGCTCTGCCAAGTCCAGAAAATATCATTTGGCTTTCTGGATCAGACCAAAAAAACCGCTCGCCTAAAAAATCCGCTTCGCCGCTTTGGAAAAAGGCAAGAGGATCCAGATCGTCAACTCTTCTGGAGTAGCTTATCAAAACAGCATGGTTGACGTTATTCGCTTCTTCTAATGTCGCAAGCGCTTCCTGCCGGAAAGTACTTTGCACTGTTGTCACCATGATACATTCCTCCAAAATCCATGAATTACATAAAAAATAAAAACATAATGAAAAAATACATGAACATTCGAATATGTCGAATGACCTGCTTTTCTATTATAAACCTTAATAGATGAACTTAGTAAAGAAAACAGCTTCTAAATCCTCGAATCCTTATTATATCACGCTTTCAAGATTTTTTCGCTCTTGCTTATTGAAACGAGAGCATCTAAAGCAAAATGGCAGGACCGTTCTAAAATCAAGCTTTCCTTCGATATGGCAACGATTAGCAAACATCTTTTTCCCGATTCATCGCATCAATATATTGACACCTTTTTGAACTTTGCTAAACTGGAATTTGGACGTGTACGTATTTTTTTATTTAAAGGAGTATATTTTATGCAGCATCAATCGATATCAGATCAGCTTTCACCAATAAAGCCTGATAAAAACTGGCGAATTTGGTGGAATTTACTACGACCGCATACACTAACAGCGGCATTTATTCCCGTTACTTTAGGAACTGTTTTAGCACTTCCAAGTGGTCAAATACATGTTGGGCTATTTTTAGCCATGCTGTTTGCATCTATGTTTATCCAAATCGCAACAAACATGTTTAATGAGTACTTTGATTATGTTCGCGGGCTGGACAACGAGAAATCTGTCGGCATCGGCGGAGCCATTGTAAGAAACGGTGTGAAGCCAAAGACAGTCCTCAGCCTCGCTTATGCACTATTTGCACTTTCTTTATTACTTGGGGTCTATATTTGCATGATGTCTAGTTGGTGGATTGCATTAATAGGACTTATTTGTATGGCAGCAGGCTATTTCTATACTGGCGGCCCTGTACCAATTGCATATACACCGTTTGGAGAACTTGTTTCAGGTGCTTTTATGGGATTAGGGATCATCCTGATTAGTTTCTATATCCAAACAGGCACACTGACGTCTAAAGCGGTTCTCATTTCACTACCAATTTCTATTTTAGTTGGTGCCATCTTACTGTCGAACAATATCCGTGATTTAGACGGGGATAAGGAAAATGGACGAAAAACACTTGCCATCCTTGCTGGACGTAAAGCTGCAGTGAACATTTTACTTTCCATGTTTTTGGTATCATACGTACTCATTTTTGTTTATATCTTCACAGATATCGTCGGTCTTTGGAGTCTTCTTGTTTTACTCAGTGTGCCAAAAGCCTATACAGCCATTAAAGAGTTTAAGCAAAAAGAAAAACCGATTGAATTAATGAATGCCATGAAATCTACAGCTCAAACCAATACATTTTTTGGTTTTCTGCTGACGATCGCTTTGATCTTACAATACTATATCGCGTAACAAAGAACGCCTGCAGCCGCAGGCGTTTTTTTAATTAGGAATTGCTTCAAATTGGAACTAGTCTTACATACAAAATTGCTCATACTAACAATATGTTTGATATGAAAGGATGATCGCTTTGTTGTCAAAAGACGAATTACATCATTTGAAGCAGCGCCTTCTTGATGAAAAGAAAGAACTTGAAGCCAAAAGCCATGACGATGAACAGAAAGTATCCTTTCCTTACGATTCAGTCGGAGAACTGTCTGCCTATGATAACCACCCGGGCGATCAAGGGACAGAGCTGTTCGAGCGTGGGAAAGATATTGCTTTAAACAGCTTGGAACATGAACATATGTTAGATATCGATGAAGCACTTCAAGCCATTGCAGACGGCTCTTATGGACTTTGCAAGGTCTGTAAGGCCCCTATTCCAAAGGAACGCTTAGAAGCCTTGCCTACTGCCGTCACATGCACAGAGCACTCAAAAGAACAGACCGTTTCACAAAACCGTCCGATTGAAGAGGATTTATTAAGTCCGCCAGCTGGACAATTTGAAAATGAAGAAAGTGCTGCGTACGACGGAGAGGATGCCTACCAAGACGTAGAACGCTACGGAAACTCTGATACCCCGTCTGATATGGAATTCCCACCTTTGACATACGATGATGTGTATACACAATCAGAAGATGAAGATTATGTGGAGGACTACGAAGGATTCGCAGCTGCTGATATTGAAGGAAAAGCAAGCAAGGTGTATCCGAACAAAGCACACGAGGCCTATGAAGAAGCATTAGACGAAGAAGGTGTCATGACGGTATTTGGTGACTTGAAACCGTACGAGGAAGAACCTTATACAGAAGAAAATCATTAGTCCCCTCATATTGGGGGCTTTATGTTTATATCATGTAATGATTGGGAAATCACTTTAAGAGTGAATTTGATTGGAGGAGATTCTTGATGGCTAGAAAAAGTATCATTTGGGCGATTGTCGTCTTCTTTATTACATACGCACTATTCTCTATTGCCGGATTTTTGTTCCCCATCGACAGAGAATGGTATGACGCATTAAATAAACCAGAATGGACACCTGGTGGCGGTGTGATTGGTGCTGTGTGGGCTGTCTTATTTGCACTCATCTCATTGTCCGCAGCGATCATTTATGGAAAATATGGATTCCAAAAAATCACTTTACCATTTTGGATTCTTTTCCTTTTAAATTACGTATTCAATCAAGCCTTTAGTTTTTTTCAATTTACACAAAAGGATTTGTTTGTGGCTACGATCGACTGCCTGCTCGTTGCACTGACAGCACTTGCACTTGTCATCGTCTCACGTAAACTAAGCAAAGTCGTTCCAATTTTACTGATCCCTTATGTCTTATGGGGCTTCTTTGCGACATACTTGTCTTATACGATCTATTCCATGAATATGTAAAAAAAGACCGCCATGATAGCGGTCTTTCGTTTTGAAGAAAACAAAAAAGAGATCTTTGACAAGATCTCTTTTAAAAATGACCCGTACGGGATTCGAACCCGTGTTACCGCCGTGAAAGGGCGGTGTCTTAACCGCTTGACCAACGGGCCAGATCAATGGCGGAGAAGGAGGGATTTGAACCCTCGCGCCGCTTACGCGACCTACACCCTTAGCAGGGGCGCCTCTTCAGCCACTTGAGTACTTCTCCATTTGGCTCCGCAGGTAGGATTCGAACCTACGACCGATCGGTTAACAGCCGATAGCTCTACCACTGAGCTACTGCGGAAGATCATGGTGGGCCTGAGTGGACTCGAACCACCGACCTCACGCTTATCAGGCGTGCGCTCTAACCAGCTGAGCTACAGGCCCATGAACAGATATACAAATGGAGCGGGTGATGGGAATCGAACCCACGACATCAGCTTGGAAGGCTGAGGTTTTACCACTAAACTACACCCGCAAAAATATGTATGGGGCGATTGATGGGAATCGAACCCACGAGTGCCAGAGCCACAATCTGGTGCGTTAACCACTTCGCCACAACCGCCATACTATGAATATTTTTATAAAAGTGGCTCGGGACGGAATCGAACCGCCGACACACGGATTTTCAGTCCGTTGCTCTACCAACTGAGCTACCGAGCCAAGTATTCTTTTGAAAAATGGCGGTCCGGACGGGACTCGAACCCGCGACCTCCTGCGTGACAGGCAGGCATTCTAACCAACTGAACTACCGGACCATTTTGGTTGCGGGGGCAGGATTTGAACCTGCGACCTTCGGGTTATGAGCCCGACGAGCTACCGAACTGCTCCACCCCGCGATGATATGGGTTTTAAAAAAATATGGCGGAGGAAGAGGGATTCGAACCCCCGCGGGCTTTGACACCCCTGTCGGTTTTCAAGACCGATCCCTTCAGCCGGACTTGGGTATTCCTCCGTATAGATGGTGGACCTTGTAGGACTCGAACCTACGACCGGACGGTTATGAGCCGTCTGCTCTAACCAACTGAGCTAAAGGTCCTTTATAGCGGCGGAGGGGATCGAACCCCCGACCTCACGGGTATGAACCGTACGCTCTAGCCAGCTGAGCTACACCGCCATGATCAAAATAATCTTTTAAAAAGTGGAGCCTAGCGGGATCGAACCGCTGACCTCCTGCGTGCAAGGCAGGCGCTCTCCCAGCTGAGCTAAGGCCCCATAAAAGATGGTCGGGAAGACAGGATTCGAACCTGCGACCCCTTGGTCCCAAACCAAGTGCTCTACCAAGCTGAGCTACTTCCCGATCTTAATGGCGCGCCCGAGAGGAGTCGAACCCCTAACCTTTTGATCCGTAGTCAAACGCTCTATCCAATTGAGCTACGGGCGCTTATTTATAATGCCGAGGGCCGGACTTGAACCGGCACGGTAGTCACCTACCGCAGGATTTTAAGTCCTGTGTGTCTGCCAATTCCACCACCCCGGCGTGGATGGTATAAGCGGAAGACGGGATTCGAACCCGCGACCCCCACCTTGGCAAGGTGGTGTTCTACCACTGAACTACTTCCGCATTACAGGATTTCTTTATTTTATTTGGCAATGCGGGTGAAGGGACTTGAACCCCCACGTCATAAAGACACTAGATCCTAAGTCTAGCGCGTCTGCCAATTCCGCCACACCCGCATGAAACATGGTGAGCCATGAAGGACTCGAACCTTCGACCCTCTGATTAAAAGTCAGATGCTCTACCAACTGAGCTAATGGCTCGCTTTAAAAGCGACTTGTCTATCTTACCATATGAAAGTGGTGCCGGCAAGAGGACTTGAACCCCCAACCTACTGATTACAAGTCAGTTGCTCTACCAGTTGAGCTACACCGGCTTTATCTATCCTAACATTATGTAAGAATAAATATGGTGGAGGATGACGGGCTCGAACCGCCGACCCTCTGCTTGTAAGGCAGATGCTCTCCCAGCTGAGCTAATCCTCCACTATGTAAGAATCTCTCGATCCGACAAAGATTATTATATACAGGTTTTAATCATTTGTAAAGGCTATATTAAAAAAATTTTATTTCAATTTTCATTGCGTTATTTTTTAACAAAAGATCGTCATATCACCTATTCATACAGCTGCTGTTCAACGTTCAACAGCTGAACTTTTCTCTCCTCTATATTCTCTTTCAAAACGTTCAATTCCTTCAGAAATATTAGCAGTCTCTCATTTTTATACTTTAATGATATAGGTATCTCTTTAGACGTAAAGCATTTATAGAAGTCGAATAGACTTACACATCTTAAATTTAATTAAAGATATATGGAGTGCCCCTATATAAGCTCATACTCTGTCTCTCTATTGTTTTGTATAGATAAGGTTTTATGCCATGAACATCTTTAGGTTCAAGTGTTTCACATGCTACGCTTGGACATAAGAAGGTGCAACGATCTTTCATCAAACAAATGGAATTAGATAAAGTATGATGCATGAACCTCAATCTGCACAAAAAAGACCAGTTCCAAATGGAACTGGTCCTGATAGAAGCTTGGCGGCGTCCTACTCTCACAGGGGGAAACCCCCAACTACCATCGGCGCTGAAGAGCTTAACTTCCGTGTTCGGTATGGGAACGGGTGTGACCTCTTCGCTATCGCCACCAAACCTGATGGAGAGAATGTTCTCTCAAAACTAGATAACAATGTTCATGCTTCACAAATGAATATAGGTTAAGTCCTCGATCTATTAGTATCTGTCAGCTCCACGTGTCACCACGCTTCCACCTCAGACCTATCAACCTGATCATCTTTCAGGGATCTTACTTCCTTGCGGAATGGGAAATCTCATCTTGAGGGGGGCTTCATGCTTAGATGCTTTCAGCACTTATCCCGTCCGCACATAGCTACCCAGCGATGCCCTTGGCAGAACAACTGGTACACCAGCGGTGCGTCCATCCCGGTCCTCTCGTACTAAGGACAGCTCCTCTCAAATTTCCTGCGCCCGCGACGGATAGGGACCGAACTGTCTCACGACGTTCTGAACCCAGCTCGCGTACCGCTTTAATGGGCGAACAGCCCAACCCTTGGGACCGACTACAGCCCCAGGATGCGATGAGCCGACATCGAGGTGCCAAACCTCCCCGTCGATGTGGACTCTTGGGGGAGATAAGCCTGTTATCCCCGGGGTAGCTTTTATCCGTTGAGCGATGGCCCTTCCATGCGGAACCACCGGATCACTAAGCCCGACTTTCGTCCCTGCTCGACTTGTAGGTCTCGCAGTCAAGCTCCCTTGTGCCTTTACACTCTGCGAATGATTTCCAACCATTCTGAGGGAACCTTTGGGCGCCTCCGTTACATTTTAGGAGGCGACCGCCCCAGTCAAACTGCCCACCTGACACTGTCTCCCTGCCCGATAAGGGCAGCGGGTTAGAAGGTCAATACAGCCAGGGTAGTATCCCACCGATGCCTCCACCGAAGCTAGCGCTCCGGTTTCCAAGGCTCCTACCTATCCTGTACAAGCTGTACCAACATTCAATATCAGGCTGCAGTAAAGCTCCACGGGGTCTTTCCGTCCTGTCGCGGGTAACCTGCATCTTCACAGGTACTATAATTTCACCGAGTCTCTCGTTGAGACAGTGCCCAGATCGTTGCGCCTTTCGTGCGGGTCGGAACTTACCCGACAAGGAATTTCGCTACCTTAGGACCGTTATAGTTACGGCCGCCGTTTACTGGGGCTTCAATTCGCACCTTCGCTTACGCTAAGCGCTCCTCTTAACCTTCCAGCACCGGGCAGGCGTCAGCCCCTATACTTCGCCTTACGGCTTCGCAGAGACCTGTGTTTTTGCTAAACAGTCGCCTGGGCCTATTCACTGCGGCTTCTCGGGGCTTTAACACCCTAAGAAGCACCCCTTCTCCCGAAGTTACGGGGTCATTTTGCCGAGTTCCTTAACGAGAGTTCTCTCGATCACCTTAGGATTCTCTCCTCGCCTACCTGTGTCGGTTTGCGGTACGGGCACCTCTCACCTCGCTAGAGGCTTTTCTTGGCAGTGTGGAATCAGGAACTTCGCTACTAAATTTCGCTCGCCATCACAGCTCAGCCTTTATGGGAAACGGATTTGCCTATTTCCCAGCCTAACTGCTTGGACGCGGATATCCAATACCGCGCTTACCCTATCCTCCTGCGTCCCCCCATTGCTCAAATGGTGAGGAGGTGGTACAGGAATATCAACCTGTTGTCCATCGCCTACGCCTTTCGGCCTCGGCTTAGGTCCCGACTAACCCTGAGCGGACGAGCCTTCCTCAGGAAACCTTAGGCATTCGGTGGACGGGATTCTCACCCGTCTTTCGCTACTCATACCGGCATTCTCACTTCTAAGCGCTCCACCAGTCCTTCCGGTCTGGCTTCACAGCCCTTAGAACGCTCTCCTACCACTGTTCGTAAGAACAGTCCGCAGCTTCGGTGATACGTTTAGCCCCGGTACATTTTCGGCGCAGAGTCACTCGACCAGTGAGCTATTACGCACTCTTTAAATGGTGGCTGCTTCTAAGCCAACATCCTGGTTGTCTAAGCAACTCCACATCCTTTTCCACTTAACGTATACTTTGGGACCTTAGCTGGCGGTCTGGGCTGTTTCCCTTTCGACTACGGATCTTATCACTCGCAGTCTGACTCCCAAGGATAAGTCATCGGCATTCGGAGTTTGACTGAATTCGGTAACCCGGTAGGGGCCCCTAGTCCAATCAGTGCTCTACCTCCGAGACTCTTACCTTGAGGCTAGCCCTAAAGCTATTTCGGAGAGAACCAGCTATCTCCAGGTTCGATTGGCATTTCACCCCTACCCACACCTCATCCCCGCACTTTTCAACGTGCGTGGGTTCGGGCCTCCATTCAGTGTTACCTGAACTTCACCCTGGACATGGGTAGATCACCTGGTTTCGGGTCTACGACCACGTACTCATGCGCCCTATTCAGACTCGCTTTCGCTGCGGCTCCGCATCTTCTGCTTAACCTTGCACGGGATCGTAACTCGCCGGTTCATTCTACAAAAGGCACGCCATCACCCGTTAACGGGCTCTGACTACTTGTAGGCACACGGTTTCAGGATCTATTTCACTCCCCTTCCGGGGTGCTTTTCACCTTTCCCTCACGGTACTGGTTCACTATCGGTCACTAGGGAGTATTTAGCCTTGGGAGATGGTCCTCCCGGATTCCGACGGAATTTCACGTGTTCCGCCGTACTCAGGATCCACTCTGGAGAGAACAACATTTCAGTTACAGGGCTGTTACCTTCTTTGGCGGGCCTTTCCAGACCTCTTCGCTTATATCGTTCCTTTGTAACTCCGTATAGAGTGTCCTACAACCCCAAGAGGCAAGCCTCTTGGTTTGGGCTGTTCCCGTTTCGCTCGCCGCTACTCAGGGAATCGCATTTGCTTTCTCTTCCTCCGGGTACTTAGATGTTTCAGTTCCCCGGGTATGCCTTCTCATACTCTATGTATTCAAGTATGGATACTACTCCATTACGAGCAGTGGGTTTCCCCATTCGGAAATCTCCGGATCAAAGCTTGCTTACAGCTCCCCGAAGCATATCGGTGTTCGTCCCGTCCTTCATCGGCTCCTAGTGCCAAGGCATCCACCGTGCGCCCTTTCTAACTTAACCATTTCTTACTTTAGAAAGAATCACTATGTGTGATGAACTTTGCATTGCATTCAATGTGAATGTATTACTTATTGTTATCTAGTTTTCAAAGAACAATCCTGTCTCGCTAGAGACATGTTTTGAAGGAATGATCCTTCAAAACTAAACAAGACGAAAACGTACGCTGCTCCATATATCCTTAGAAAGGAGGTGATCCAGCCGCACCTTCCGATACGGCTACCTTGTTACGACTTCACCCCAATCATCTGCCCCACCTTCGGCGGCTGGCTCCATAAAGGTTACCTCACCGACTTCGGGTGTTGCAAACTCTCGTGGTGTGACGGGCGGTGTGTACAAGGCCCGGGAACGTATTCACCGCGGCATGCTGATCCGCGATTACTAGCGATTCCAGCTTCACGCAGTCGAGTTGCAGACTGCGATCCGAACTGAGAACAGATTTATGGGATTGGCTAAACCTTGCGGTCTTGCAGCCCTTTGTTCTGTCCATTGTAGCACGTGTGTAGCCCAGGTCATAAGGGGCATGATGATTTGACGTCATCCCCACCTTCCTCCGGTTTGTCACCGGCAGTCACCTTAGAGTGCCCAACTGAATGCTGGCAACTAAGATCAAGGGTTGCGCTCGTTGCGGGACTTAACCCAACATCTCACGACACGAGCTGACGACAACCATGCACCACCTGTCACTCTGTCCCCGAAGGGAAAGCCCTATCTCTAGGGTTGTCAGAGGATGTCAAGACCTGGTAAGGTTCTTCGCGTTGCTTCGAATTAAACCACATGCTCCACCGCTTGTGCGGGCCCCCGTCAATTCCTTTGAGTTTCAGTCTTGCGACCGTACTCCCCAGGCGGAGTGCTTAATGCGTTAGCTGCAGCACTAAGGGGCGGAAACCCCCTAACACTTAGCACTCATCGTTTACGGCGTGGACTACCAGGGTATCTAATCCTGTTCGCTCCCCACGCTTTCGCTCCTCAGCGTCAGTTACAGACCAGAGAGTCGCCTTCGCCACTGGTGTTCCTCCACATCTCTACGCATTTCACCGCTACACGTGGAATTCCACTCTCCTCTTCTGCACTCAAGTTTCCCAGTTTCCAATGACCCTCCCCGGTTGAGCCGGGGGCTTTCACATCAGACTTAAGAAACCGCCTGCGAGCCCTTTACGCCCAATAATTCCGGACAACGCTTGCCACCTACGTATTACCGCGGCTGCTGGCACGTAGTTAGCCGTGGCTTTCTGGTTAGGTACCGTCAAGGTGCGAGCAGTTACTCTCGCACTTGTTCTTCCCTAACAACAGAGCTTTACGATCCGAAAACCTTCATCACTCACGCGGCGTTGCTCCGTCAGACTTTCGTCCATTGCGGAAGATTCCCTACTGCTGCCTCCCGTAGGAGTCTGGGCCGTGTCTCAGTCCCAGTGTGGCCGATCACCCTCTCAGGTCGGCTACGCATCGTCGCCTTGGTGAGCCATTACCCCACCAACTAGCTAATGCGCCGCGGGTCCATCTGTAAGTGACAGCCGAAACCGTCTTTCATCCTTGAACCATGCGGTTCAAGGAACTATCCGGTATTAGCTCCGGTTTCCCGGAGTTATCCCAGTCTTACAGGCAGGTTACCCACGTGTTACTCACCCGTCCGCCGCTAACATCCGGGAGCAAGCTCCCTTCTGTCCGCTCGACTTGCATGTATTAGGCACGCCGCCAGCGTTCGTCCTGAGCCAGGATCAAACTCTCCGAGGTATGCAGGATGCATATCACACATGCGTTGCTACTACACGATGTAGTGAACTTAGCATGTAATCATTTCCTGCCTCGTCAGCGTTTGACTGACTACCTATGAAGTATCATAGGATTTTTTTATAAAAACTCGAATTAACAGGTACGTTTTGTCTTGTTTAGTTTTCAAAGATCATCTTCGCCGTCTCTCAGAGGCGACTTTATTAATATAACATTCTATCAAGATAAAGTCAACAACTTTTTTCTTAATGTTATTTATCAACCGCGCTGTTTCAGCGGCGAATACAAATATAACACCTTTTGAAAGAAGAAACAAGTATTTTTTCTAAATAATTTATTTTTCCTTATCTCTTCCTATATATCGATACAAATGCTGCTCATCTCGGGAATTGTCTATTGTTGATCCTGCAGGTCTTTAGTATATTTATATTAGATTGAAACTAAATAACCGCAGGGGGAGCTTTGTGCTGAGAGTGAACATTCGTTGTTCTGACCCTTTGAACCTGTCAGTTAATACTGAAGTAGGAATGTGGAATCACTTGGATACATATGGTGTATTCAAATCGATATGTTTTTCTATGAATAACATACTCATCCTTACACGGTCTCTCCTTGCTCAATTCATGAAAAAGGAGATTTTTTTATGCAGCAATCAAATCAATTGGTACGACTGATGGAAATCGCGATTATGACTTCACTTGCACTTGTATTAGATTACTTATCAGGTCTCTTTTTAAGAATGCCGAATGGCGGATCTCTTGCTCTGATTATGATTCCCGTTATTCTCATGTCTATTAGATGGGGGATATCTACCGGATTTATCATCGGTGTGTTAATCGCAGGTCTTCAGCTGATGAATAGCCCGATCATCGCTACACCTGTTCAAGGATTCCTCGATTACTTCGTTGCATCTGTTGTTATTTCTTTAAGCGGCTTGTTTTCTGGATTGATCAAAAAAGCCATTCAGGATCAAAAGCGAAAGCAGCAATTTTTCTATATTACCTTAGCTGTTTTTGTTGCTAGTTTCTTCAGGCTGCTGACGTTCTTTATTTCTGGCGTCGTTTTCTTTTCTCAATATGCACCGAAAGGAACACCAGGATGGGTCTACTCTTTAATTTATAACAGCACATATATGGTTCCTTCATTTATTATTTGCAGTATTGTTCTTTGTATACTCATTCCAAGTGCATCCCGTTTGGTTTTTCCTCATCAAAAATAACCGGCTGATGACAGCTGGTTATTTTTTTATGCATAATTTGCTGCTCTATGGAATCTATTAATAATAGAAGATTTCATGCTGGAGGTACGACAATGAGCCCTTACTCCATTATGCTTTGCTGTTATATTCTCAGTCTTGCTTATTTTTTGGCAGGCTTCTATGAAGCTTTAAAAATAGCAGGCGTGAAAGGAAAAGTAGAAGCTTCACCGTTTATTTCTTACATGTTGCTTGCTGTACTTTTCACTTTTTTCTCTCATTATTACTGGAAGCTGACGATTTAATTCGTTTTACATGGTTATTCAATCTAGACAACTCCCATCCATACCCTATTTCATTATGGTTCTCGCCAGCCAGCTCGAACTGGCTGGTAACGACAAAACTAGGTTGAAGCTTTTGATAAAATTGTTTCGCCGAATTCTGTTCAAACACCCATAGCAGCATATTCTGATAACCCTTTTCTATTAAATATTCCACTCCTTTTTCCATTAGAGCAATACCCGCCCCTGATTTCTGTTTCTGTTGGAATAAATAGATGGCATATAGCTCTCCATCATATGTAGAATAGCGTTCGTCACGTTGTTTTCCGAAAGTGGCAAAACCAAATACGCCATCCTCATCTTCTGCGACAAACGTGCCTTCAAGCGATCTTTTTCTCCAGCTCTCTTCCCGATCTTCAATGGTTAAACCATCTAAATACTCCTGCGAAATAATCCCTTGATAAGTCGTCTGCCAGCTTTTCACATGAATCTCGGCGATTTTTGGAATATCTTGATGTACAGCATGTCTCACCTTCATCCGCTCCACTCCTTTTAGCTTTTTCCACCTTATCTTCATTATGATAAATTTCTATTACATAGAATTCAATGACTAGCGTTTTGTCAGCACATCTTTCAATGGTTAAACCTTCTTCTATAAAAAAGTGACACCTTCTGGTGGAAGGTGTCATTTGATTTTATTGTTCTATTTGATGATCAGCTTTTTCGATTTTTCTTGGTTGTTTGATTTCATTTGTTAGTTCTTGAATGCTTTGCTTCACATTGCCTTTGCCAGAAAAATTCTCAATAATTTCTTTCACATCAATTCCAGAGGATGCTTTCAGACTCTCTTGAAGACTAGACATGAGATTTGTGGCATAGCCTGTAACTTTATTGGCACCGCTGCCTTCACCGTTACCGCCTGTATCCACAACAGTAATTTTATCAATGTTAGAAAGTGGTGCAGATACTTGCTTCGCATATTCAGGAAGCATCTTGACAATCATATCAAGGATCGCTGCCTGACCATACTGTTCGAATGCTTCCGCAATTTTCTCTTTCGCTTCGGCTTCTGCAAGTCCTTTTAGTCTAATGACTTCTGCTTCTGTTTCCCCTTTCGCACGATCCGCTTCCGCTTTGGCAAGCCCGTCTATACGAACTTTCTCAGCTTCTGCTTTGGCCATTGCTTCAATGCTATATTTCTTCGCATCTGCTTCTGCGAGACGTTTCGCTTTTTCTGCCGCAGCCGACTGCTCAACAGCATAACGGTCCGCATCTGCTTTCTTTTTCACTTCAGAATCGTATTGACGTTCACGACGCTGAATCTCTTTTTCTTCTAATTCAATTTGTTTCTGACGCTCAATGATTTTGACTTGCATTTCTTGTTCAGTTACGTGCTGACGGTTACGAGCGGTTTCTAAATCGTACGCTTGGTCAGCACTTGCTTTCGCTGTATCCTGTTCACGTCTGAATTCTGCTCTTTTCAGTTCATTAATCTTTTCTGCTTCAGCGATTTCAGTAGCACGCTCAAGCTCAGATTTCTTCGCATCTTTATCTGCTTCGGCACGTTTGATCCGTGTTTCTTTATCTGCTTCAGCTGTTGCAATATCTGCATCGCGTTTTACTTGGGCAATTCTTGGTTTACCTAGAGATTCTAAGTAGCCATTTTTATCACGAACATCTTTGATCGTAAACGAGACAATGACTAGACCCATTTTCGCTAAATCTTGAGAAGCAACGCGTTGTACTTCTTGTGAAAATTTTTCTCTGTTTTTATAAATCTCTTCAACTGTCATTGACCCTAAGATGGAACGGAGGTGACCTTCTAATACTTCTCTCGCTTCGTTTTCACGATCTTCTTTTGTTTTACCTAAAAATTGCTCTGCAGCAGTAGCAATTTCTTCAATCGATCCACCAATTTTTATGATGGCCGTTCCATCCGCCATGACCGGTACACCTTGTTCGGTATAGACTTCAGGGGTTGAAACATCTAGCTTGCTAGATAGTAAGCTGAGCGGCTCTGCTTGTTGAAAGACTGGAAGAACAAAGGTACCGCCGCCTCTTACAATCTTAATCTTGTTTCCACCTTCGTCCACGTGGACATTTTTACTTCCTAGATAACTTCCTGTCACGATTAATGCTTCATCTGGACCTGCTGTCCGATATTTAGAAACAAATACACCAATAAGTGCAATAAGAATGACAAGCACAATTCCAATGATCACTAAAATAGTTGTTCCTGGCATAGCATTCCCTCCTAGATTTCTTCATTTGGTATAACAGATAAGACGCCTTTGTTCACTTCGACAACTAGCACACGGGTTCCATATGGAATCTCCTCTTGGTCGAAGCTGACAGCTGGCTTTGAGATTTTCCCGCTGTTACTGATTAACAGCACTTCTCCAAACCCGTCTTTTGGAACAGATACAATGATCTCCCCAGTTCTTCCTTTTAAATCGGCCTCCGTATAAGAGAGAGATTCTTCAGCAGAGGAAAGCGGGACTAATACAAATACATTCAAACAGGTCACAAGGATCACTGCGAGGATGGCAGATAATAGTGCGCCAAGTCCACTTCCTACAATTGCTGTTTTTTCAGAGATAAACCCTCCAGCCGAGAAAAAGGTAAGAAATGCGAGGATCAATGTTGGTTGAAGGAATGGAACAGGGATCGCTTCAAACCATCCATCAAATACATCGCCGAAAAAGACGAAAACAAGTGTCAGGATTCCTGATATCATCAATATGTATAAATACAGCGTCTGAAGAGGCAGCCCAAACACATCCATCTTCCTCACCCTTTCTTCATGAAATGAACATCTGTTGTTTCATTTAGATCATACTCACCTCCAATGTATTCCTTGTAACAGGTAATACGAACCACTTTTGTAAAGGTTTCATATTTCATCACAATTCTTCAAAGGGATTTTCGGATAGCTCAAGAATGATTGTCATGTACCCTTATGTTAAAATTTGATCTTGAGGTGATGAAGAAAATGAGTTTATTACATGAAGCAAGACAAGAATTGTGGCACGAGCTGCAAGGTTTGAGCGAAGAACAATTGAACCAAAAATTATCTGATGATACTTGGAGTATTCAAGAGGTAGCAGATCATTTAAAGAAAATGGACCTAGTTGCAGCAAAACATCTAGCTGCTGAGGGGAAAAAAGCACCGATCAAAGAATATGAACCAAAGCCGGTGGAAATGGCAGAGGATCGTTCGAAAAAAGCCACTGCGCCTAGTATTGTTGCGCCTGAGCACAAGCATGTGACACCTACACATTTAAAGGATGAGCTCGATACAGCTCGTGAGCAGCTCAATCAAATTTTATCAACATTTACTGAGGAAGATTTCAAACGCGTCATTGCACACCCTGTGTTTAAAGAGCTATCCCTTAAGCAATATCTTGATTTTATCGGCGCACATGAAAAACGCCATATTCATCAAATCAAAGAAATTAAAGAACAACTATAAAACATAAAAAGGACTCCCTTTAGGGAGCCTTTTTTCATTGTTACACTGTTTTAGGTGTTAACTCAAAGCAGCGCGCATAAATCCATTTGTACGCTTTTTCGTTTAGATCTCTTGGGTTTCCAACTGTTTGCGGATCTTTCATCGCTTCTTTAGATAAACGGTCAATCATATCTTTTGATACACCTTGTTCTTCTAATGAAGGAATTTCTAAATCTTCTACTAAATCATACATCCAGTTCACGGCTGCTTTGGCTGCTTCCTCTGTTGTCATTCTGCTTGTATCAACCCCAAACGCTTGCGCAATTCGTGCGAATTTTTCCGGATACCCTTTCCAGTTATATTCCATCACTGGTCCCATCATCGCTGCAACACACTGACCGTGCGCGACAGGAATAATGCCTCCGAGTGTTTGGCTCATCGCATGTGCAGCGCCAGCTGATTCACTTCCATAAGAAAGCCCGGCAAGCATCGCAGCTTGTGCCATTCCATATCTGGCTTCCAAGTCCTCACCATCAGCAAAGGCACGGCGAATATAATGAGCTGCATATTCAATGGCCATGAGTGCTACCGCATCTGTAATCGGCTGAGCAAATTTCATCGTATAGCATTCAATCGCGTGAGCAAGCGCGTCAATTCCAGTCATTGCTGTCACATGAGGCGGCATGGATACATGAAGCTCTGGGTCAATCACTGTAAGATGAGCTGCAATAAGAGGACCACCTGTATTGAATTTGAATTCTCTTTCTTCATCAGTAATGACTGCCCATTGCGTCACTTCTGAACCTGTACCAGCTGTTGTCGGAATAGTGGTTAAAGGCGGGATTCTGTTTTCAAGCGGTTTTTTCCCCTCTGCCGCTTCGTAATCAAGAACTGAGCCTTCATGAGTCGCCTCTACTCCAATTGCCTTGGCTGTATCCATTGAGCTGCCGCCGCCTACTGCGACTAATCCATTACAGCCTTCTTTTTCATATAAAGCAGATCCTTCGTTCACTAGACGGACTGGCGGATTTGGCTCTACTTTATTAAATAGAACAACATCAATTTGCGCTTCTTTTAATGAAGCAATTACGGGGTACACCACGCCCGCTTGATAAATGCCGGGGTCTGTTACAAGCAATACCTTTGAAACGCCGTATGCTTTTACTTCTTCCCCGACATGTTTCACTGCACCAATGCCGTGTTTGATGACAGTCGGAATTTCAAATGTATGGAATTTCTGCATGCTTTCAATTTTCATATTTAGTGTCATATAGAATCTCCTCCAAATGCGTAATTTTTATTTAAACCAATGAACTGCTTCAGGTTTTGTATTTCGATATAAATGCTTCAGCTCGGTATATTCCTCAAGTCCCGTGCGTCCTAATTCACGCCCAATGCCTGATTGCTTGTAGCCACCCCACGGTGCTTGAGCAAAATAAGGATGGAAATCATTGATCCAAACCGTGCCTAATCTTAATTGCCGAGCCACTCTTTCGGCTTTGCTGATATCAGAAGACCACACAGCTCCTGCTAATCCATAAATCGTATCATTTGCCAGCTTGATGACTTCTTCCTCTGTATGGAAGGATTCGACTGTCAGGACAGGTCCAAAGACTTCTTCTTGCACAATCCGCATATCTGACGTGCAGCCTGAGAAAATGGTCGGCAAGTAGAAGAACCCATTTTGCAGCTCCTCTGCGTCAGGTCTTTTTCCACCTGTCTCTAACTTAGCGCCTTCTTCTAAACCGAAGCTGACGTATTTTTCTACTTTTTCTCGATGCTCAGCTGAGATGAGCGGCCCGCTCTGGGTGTCTTCATCAAAGCCGTTGCCTAGCTTGATTTTTTTCGTACGCTTCACCAGTTCTTCTAAAAATTCATCATGAATGGATTCTTCCACCAGCAAACGTGACCCTGCTGAACACACTTGCCCTGCATGGAAAAACACAGCATTCATTGCCTGGTCAACCGCTACGTCTAAATCAGCATCTTGAAACACAATATTTGGATTCTTTCCGCCAAGCTCAAGGGCTATTTTTTTCACATTACCGCTGGCTCCCTGCATAATTTTCTTCCCTGTATCAATACCGCCTGTAAATGAAATCAGATCTACTTGATCATTCACAGCAAGCTCATCTCCAACCGTTGCCCCAGGTCCAAGCACTAGATTTGCAACGCCTGCCGGAACGCCCGCTTCTTCCATGAGTTTAAATACTTTTATCGTGGTGAGTGGTGTGATTTCACTTGGCTTTAGAACGATTGTATTTCCCGCCGCAAGAGCCGGCGCGATTTTCCAGCTTGCTTGAAGCAATGGATAGTTCCAAGGAGTGATTTGTCCGCATACACCGACAGGCTCTCTGATTAATTCACTTTTCGAGTTTGGAATTGGCGATGCAATGATTTCCCCGCCATCTTTATCAGCCAATCCTGCGTAATATTGGAACACGTTTGCAATATCATCCATATCTGCCTTACTTTCCTCTAAAGTTTTGCCTGTATCAAGTGATTCCAATTTGGCTAGTTCATCAAGATCACGTCTAATCAATTCAGCTATCTTAAACACAATATTTCCTCTTTCAAGTCCAGGCATGTTTGCCCATTCCCCTTGATCGAAGGCTTTTCTCGCTGCTTTAATGGCTAGCTGCGCGTCATTTCTAGATCCTTCGCTGACTGTCGCGATCACTTCTTGATTGAACGGATTGATAATATCCCGTGTGTCGCTACTTTTAGCGCCAACCCATTGTCCGTCTATAAATAGTGTTTGACTCATAGAAGGAACCTCCTCTGATTCTTTTTGATAAGTTTGTTAAATAAAAATTTAACGTTTTGAATATAATTAACTTATCATGTTCAAATTTTTCTGTCAAAGGGGAGATATGCTTCATTTATTTTGACTTTTTGTATTCTTTCGTTAACATATAGTCCATAAAGATTTTTTTGAACGGATTGAATTCTCTTAATAGAAAGCAGGGACAAAATGAAAAAGCAGGAACAGCCGCAAGCAGAAGATCGTGTTTTAGCTGCTAAAGATCTAGTCATTGATTCCATAGCTGAAACGATGGATCTCTATGGCATTACACGAAGTGCAGGTATTCTATATGGGACGATGTATTTAAATGAGGAAATGACACTGGATGAAATGCGTGAAGAGCTGCAAATGAGTAAGCCGAGTATGAGTACAGGTGTGAAAAAGCTGCAAGACATGAATATTGTCAAAAAAACGTTTCACCGGGGCCGAAGAAAACACAGCTTTGTTGCTGAAAAAGACTTTTTTAAGTTTTTCACTAACTTTTTTCCGCAAAAATGGGAACGAGAGGTCGAGGTCAATTTAACAGCAATTGAAGAAGCGCAAGAGCAGCTTCAAGAGGTGGCGCATGATGATCAGCTGGAGGAACATGTAAGAGAGGAAGCGCAGCAGCTCATTGAGCAGCTTGAGAGCTCAAAAGCCTATTATGACTGGTTGAGACGATTAGCCCATTCTGTTCATTCTGGCGAAATCTTTGACTATATTCCAATTGAGCAGAAGGAAAAATAGGCGATGTGTTTACGTTTTACAGCTTGAATTTCACAGGAGGATTGATTATAATAAATTATGTCGTCATACCTCGGGGCATTAGCTCAGCTGGGAGAGCGCTACGCTGGCAGCGTAGAGGTCAGCGGTTCGATCCCGCTATGCTCCATACGAAAAACCATTCTTGAGAAATCAAGGATGGTTTTTTTATGTACATATCTCTTATGCTTGTTCTTTGTTTTTTCGTATTCTTAATCAATTTATGATGCGGTATGTAATCACAGAAAGATAAGTTAGGATGAGAATGATTGTATAGGACACAGGAAAATCGCTCGTCATTCCGTGATAAATGAAATAGATGAGTAACGCTGACAGCATGATGATTTGGAACAGTTCTTTTTTCATTTTTCTCTCCTCTCATGATAGTGATTTGGTTGATTATATCACACATGATGTCATTTTTTGTTAGCTATCAGCAAGGAAGCATTTCCTCACTTGCTGATAGCACTTTTTATAGATCGTCACTTCTTCAGCAATTGTTCGATTTTGTTCTTCGTCTTCGGTCCGTAAATTCCGTCTGCCGCTAAGCCGTTCATGAGCTGAAACCGCTTGACTGCATTCGCTGTTTTCGGTCCATAATAGCCGTCAATCCCGTTGTTTTTTGCCCCTTTGTCTGGGTAAAAATAGAGGGATGATAAGGCTTTTTGCACAGCAGTGACTTGAGGGCCTTTTGTTAAGGGCTTGGTTACTTTTAAAATGCCAGATGGCAGGTTTGACGATTTCTGTTTGGAAGCGGGTGCTTTGTGGCTCAAGCTTTCTGCCTGAACTGGTTTTCTTGTGCTTTTGCTGCCGGTATGCGCTGTGGCTATGCCAGCTTTAAACTGATCCCATCGTCCGAGAAGTTTCCTTGGACACTCTTTCCCGCTCCAATGTTTATGAGGCACTACATTTGATAAAGGAATCCCCAAATCTCCTATCAGCTTGCGAATGAGCCATTGGGCATTTTCGACTGCTTGTTCAAAGTTACCGTCTGCATTTTCACAAATTTCAATTCCAATTGACTTCATATTGCCGGTGCCTCTGCCATCCCCTGCATGCCAGCCGTTTTCGTTTAACGGTAAATGCTGATAAATCACCTGATCATCAACAGTGTAATGCCAACTGACACCGGTACTTGAACGTGCAACAAACGCTGCATGACTGGCCGCATTAGCACCTTTTGCACTATTTGACGTATTATGCACTGTAATATAGAGCGGCTTCATCGTGTTTCCTGGTCTGTTGCGATGTTGTTTTGGGATCAATGCTTGAATGATTTTCACCATGTCGTTTCTCCTTCAAGTATTATTTTGTTAGCCCTCTTTGTTTCAGAGCATCTTTTTGTAATTGTCCTTTGTAGGTCACATAATTATTTTTAAACCAAGCGATAACCGCTGTGACCATAGTAAAAATTGTAGAACCTGCCACATAAAGTGCCTCACCTGCGGTTTGTACTTGCTCCTCACTAATCGGCAGCACCGTCTGTCCAAACATGACAAGCGTTTGATTGATCAGAGCAATAAAAAGAAGCACTGTGCGAATCACAGTGCCTTTGTCGAATGTTTTCATGATCTTTCCTCCTATTTTAAATTTCGTTCTATTTTGTCGAGTTTGTCGATCACGACGTCATACTTTTCACTAAACTTTGCTAACACATCATTTTGCGCCTCGATTTGCTCATTGAGCTTGTTTTCTCGTTCCTTTGTTGTGTTTAATACGTAAAACAGCACCCAACAAAACAACACTGCAAACGGTCCTTGTGTCATTAAATATTGAGTCAAATCCATTTCCACTGCACTCACCTACTCCCTCACTTTGCGCGTCTTTAAAGAAGGCAAAATAAAAACGCCTATTCAGCGTTTGTTGGATATTCTTCTTTTGTTATTTCTTTGTATTGTTCCGGCGTAATCTTCTCGAAACGAACAAATTTTGCTACATCTTCATTTTCATAACACTTCCATTGATAGAACAATGAAATACTACGGAACCAATCCAATTAAATGACCCCCTTTTCATTCAGCAACATGATAAGTTCTGATATTGTTTTTGATTGTTCTTCTACTCTCTTTTCTGACTCTGACAGCTGCTGAAGCAGATCAGCATTTTGCTGTTTTAATAGATCAATTTCTGATGGTGGCAGCGGTTTTGGCTGCAAGCTATCAATGTATTCCTGTGTTGCCGACTCATACCATGCTCTTTTCGTTTCATTGTATTTACCTTTGTACAAACCATCTTGAGGTCTTACATCTGTATATCCTTTTGGGATGTCTGCATCCTCTTCAATTTCTATTTCTTCCCCTGGAAGGTAATTGAATTTTTCGTCGTATTTATATATCCAGTTCATTTCATCCCTCCTGTGCCGCCATGAATTTAAAGCCGAAAGTAATAAATTCATTTGGGTTTGTTGAATTGGAGACACTTTGTATATACACATTACCATCAGTATCAATATGTGTTCTGTGTGTTTGTGGTGTTGAACCAGCACCAATACTAGATGCTACCCCTATGAAATGCATTCCCTGTATAGGACGATAACCACTTGGCAATGTAAAAACAGGTACTTCAAAACCGATAGTCCCCCCTGTAATAGAACCAATTAACTCTACCTCTCCAAATGGATTCTTATAAAATTGCACTTTTTGAGTGCCGTATTGTTTCCATCCGTTTATTATTGTTGTCGGGGATTTCCATTCTATTTGCTCTGCGCTGGTTAACAAACGTTCCCATTTTGACCATACGCTATTTACAACTGTTTTTCGCCATGTTCGGCCGAGATTATCAAAAGCAATAATAGAACCGTAGTTTCCTGCACTATTACATACCCAAACCCCTCGTAAAGCAACACCTGGTCCGTTAATAGCTGATGTGTCTGAGGTGAAATGAACAAAACCTTTATAACGAGGTAGTATGTCATGAAAATCAACAGAATTGATTATGTGAAATTTTCCAAAACCATCTGGATTGGTAATAGGAAATGCTTGAATAGCATTTAAATCTTTAACTGTGAGCTGCCTTTCCCATTCAGTCCATGTATAGTCAGTCTTCCTGATTCTATAAAAAGAGTTCAGACCATTGACTGCATCATAGATAGCTTGTAGCAGGGTATTCCCATAACTGATAACAATCATAAACGCCCTTTTGATCTCTTTTGGACCATTTAGACCTGCATTATAAACGAGATACATTCCTGTTTCCGTAATTTCGTTATAGTCGGTGGTCTCACTTGTACCTTTATAAAAGGGTTGACCGTTATCCCTTGTAATTTTATGAAGCTGACTGTTGTTCCATTTATCTTTTTCAGCTGCTGTCGGAATCTGAGTCCAAGTGATAGATAAATGGCTAGAATTATAGTAGAAGTAATATGCATTGCCTGATGTATCTATCGCAAAGCCTGTTCCAATGTTATTTTGTCCCACTGTCTGTATCCCTCTAATAGCGAATTGTGAAGGGCTATCCTCTATTCCACTGGGCGCATAAAATGTACATGTCCCTTTGTCTTTAATTGAGTCATAAATTTTTGTGCCGGCAGGAATATTTAAAAGTTGTACTCCATTATCTCCTGTAATTTTATACAGCTGCGACTCATTCCATTTCTTTTTTTCTACTTCTGAAGAGTGTTGGCTAGAATCATCGATATGAAGAGTTAATTGTTCTGATATACCAGTGTCGTTATAAAGCAATGTTTTCAACATATCGTTGAATAGATCAGCATGAGCTTTATCACTCGTTTCAAAAGAACGAGGAGTTTTTATATCCAATTTGTTCTCTCCTTTGTTTCAATGAGATTGAGAATAATTTATGATTTATTAGTTTTTTAACGCCATCGGAATCACCTTTTTTCCGGCAAAAAAATAAAGCCATTAGGCTTCGTATTTGTCTCCTGTTATGTCTTGATAGTCATCTGCCGAAATCCAGCCAATGCTTACATAAAATGCAATGTCCTCTGGGCCGTAACATTGCCAGTCCCAAAATTGTTTGATATCTGCTACAGTCGGAAACATCATTCTGATTCAGCTCCTTTAAAAATAGCAAATAGCTGCGTTAATTGTTTTGATAACAAAGCATTTTGTTTTTTCAAAAGCTCTATATCATTTGGCGGGAGAGGGGCTGGTTTTAGGCTATCTATATACTCCTGTGTCGCTGATTCATACCATTGTTGTTTTTCCACATCAAAAGCAGCTTTATAAAAAGAAGGATTATTGGGTGGAGCAATTGTTGTGCATTGATCTGGAATGACATAATTACCTTCATCATCCCTTTCGAACACTTCGATAGGTCTGACCAATTCATTTTGATGATTGTATTCATAGGCTTGTATCATCTTTATCACTTCCTTAATTTAATGGGACGACTGTGTCTAAATAGTATCCAGTTACTGCACTGTTATTCACTGCATGTAAACCGGTTAATTTTAGCTCTCCTGTCTTATATATATATAATTTACTATGACCGGTTGTACCCGATACTGGTACTGATACTACTATGCCTTTATCAGGTAATCCATTAATTGGAATTTTACCACAAATAACTTCTCTATTCGCTACTAGATGACCTCTCAACAATAATAAGTTTCCCCATTTAACATATTGAACTGGTCTGTCACCAATAGAAGAACCATTATCTAATGTGACATCTAGCCACTTGACACTTTCAAAATCAGCATCAGTTACTATTTTTTTCCATCCTTTGAAAACACCGTCAGTATGAACAGTACCAAACCAATGAGTGTTGTCATAACTTCTAATGATATGAATAGTCTTTCTACCATTTACAGTTTCTAAGATATCGATATTAAACCAAGAAGAATCATTATCGACAGGCATATTTAAAACATTAGATCCAACAGCAAAGTAAAATCCGGATGGCAGCGTTAAAATATCGGTACCTATTGGCATTGAAAGTCTTAATCCCTTTGAGTTTAATAGGTTATGGTCATTGAGACGTTTCCAACCGCTCCACTCTTGTTGGGTACCTGTTACATCAGTTGTAGAACGGTTAATATAGACATCTCCTGTATTGTTTGCACCGATGACCCAGCCGTAGGTATTTTCACTAAAAACAGACAAAGCCCTCATGGAACTTCTTGTCGGAAGATCTGGATGTGCTTCATGGATGTACCATGAGTGAACTCCAGGCAATTTTATCAATTTATCTAAAATACTAGGATCATCTGCATTAATTCTTTCAAAAGCTTTTCCATCATCAGCAGTGATTTTAGATAATTGTCCCGCATCCCATTTGTTTTTTTCATTTTGAGTCGGCATTTGCACCCAGTTGATTCCAATGTCTTTTACATGATAGGAAAAACAAAATGAGTTGCCTGATGTGTCAATTGCAATTCCTACTCCAATATTATTTTGGCCTACAAATTGAAAGCCTCTTAATGCCGCATTTCCAACAGCAGGAGAATCAACTACTCCAGAACCTCCTGGGGCATAGAATGAGCAAGCACCTAGCGCTTTAATTTCCTCATAGATACTGCCACCAGCAGGGATATTAATCAATTGGGACCCGTTATCATTTGTTAGTTTATATAGCTGTGATTCATTCCATTTCTTCTTTTCTGAACCAGAGACGTGAGGGTTTGTATCTCCCGTATGAAGGTTGAATTGTTCTAATAGTTCCTGATCATTTTCAATCAAAATATTCACTAGATTGTTAAAGAGATCTGCATGAGCCTTATCGCTCGTCCTAAAAGGTTGAGGTGTTTTTATGATCTTTTTCTCCTTTCAAAAAACTATTATTATTTAGACGATGTTATGCATTGAACTTATGTTCTCGTTCCTTTGTTGTATTATGCACATAAAACAGAATCCAGTGGACCTTGTGTCATTAAGTTTTGAACGACAGCTACCTCCGATTTGTTCACACACTTTCAATCCTATCTTAGCTGTGACAAGGTAACATAAGCTCTATTTACCGTAATTGTTCTCCCAGTGTTTTTGGGTGTAATATAAAATGTTAATTTGTCTCCTGCTTTAAACTTTTGTTGAAGGTACAATACACATATACTTGATGAGATAACAGGATTCCAATTACCTAATCGTTGAAATTCTGTACCATTCACATAACATGACAAAATGCTATCTGATCCAACAGGAATGTTATTGCTATTAAGATAAAGCCTAATTAAATACAGACCATTGTTTTTCAGTGTAATTTCAGCGCGCGAACGATTATACTCTCCTAAATCGTCTGATCTTGTATCACCAAAATTCAGTTTTGTTGGAACGTTTTCAACGGCTGATACAGAAGAATTATCGAGATCATACGTATCAACAAAAGAAGTATTATCCATATCCTCCTTTGTTAAAACACGTTTCCAGCCTTGCCACCCCAAATTTAAATCAAGATAGTTTGTATACATGTAATTGTTATAATCTATTGCTATGACCCATCCAAATGTACCTTTTCCATTACTATCTTGAGAAGTAAAATGAAACATACCACGACAAGATCTTATTGTTGGGCTGTTTAATGCTTTACCTGTGGCATAAAATGTACCATGCTTCGGGCCTAAAGAAACAACCTTTTCGAGTAAATCTTCACCATCAGAAACAGATAGAATCACCCCTCCATTATCTGAGGTGATCTTAGATAATTGTCCATCATTCCATTTATTTCTTTCAGCATTTGAAGGGAGCTTTGTCCAGTTAATAGCGGTATCTGCAGCATTATAGTAAAAACTATAAGCATTACCAGCAATATCTACAGCAAAGCCAGTACCAATGTTATCTTGACCTACTGTCTGTAATCCTCTCAATGAAATATTTGCTGGGGAATCTTCTACTCCAGAAGCTGCGTAAAAAGTACACGTTCCTTTCCCTTTTATCGCATCAAAAATCTTAGTATCAGCTGGCACATTAATTAACTGACTTCCATTATCCGCTGTAATCTTATAGCTCTGAGAATCGTTCCATTTCTTCTTTTCTGCTTCAGATGCATGTGGATTTATATCTTTCATATGTTGATTGATTGCTTCTAATAGACCCACATCATTGTCAAGAAAGGCCTCAACCATGTCATTAAATAGATCAGCATGGGCTTTATCAGTTGTTTTAAAAGTGCGTGGTGTCTTAATCTCCATGATCATTCTCCTTTCAAATCTATGCTTGGTTCTATTTCTTTCAGCTGCTCTAAAGTGAGCATCCTTTGCTCATATCCTGCATTTAGATCTTCCATAGAACAATCACCTAATTCAACTGCTTCTTTGACCAATTCAGGTGTCACCCATTGGAAATATAATGCCATGACCCAATAATTCATGTTTCACCCTCTCCTTTACTGAAAAGGATCTCATTTTTTAGCGCTTTTAGTTCGTTTGTTAGAAGATCACATTTGTGTTCAAGTTGTTTCCTCATCAACTTTTCTTTTGCTACTTCTTGCGCTAGATAATCTAGTGGAAGAGGGGGTTGATACCTCAGAATGGTTTGAGATTCCTCCCACCATTTTTTCAACTCTTCTACCGTTGGCTTTGGCACATCTAGATACCACTCATTTATATACGAACCGTCGCCGTCATTTCTTAGTTCAAAATCCTTTTGCGGGTCCGCACTAGGGTATTTATACTTAATGGCTTCATATAAAATCATCAGAACCCTCCTACACTCTCGGGAAATTACGGCCACCTAATTCTGTAATATCGAAATAGTTGTACCAACCTGAATTATCAGATATATAACGATCGGAATTTCCCGCATAGCCTATATACATGTAGATTTCAATGTAATCTCCTTTATTCGCTGGAACATTCGCAGCTCCATATAAACCTATATCAAGTTTTGCTGTTTCAGAGGGTGTGGCAGGGAGATGTCTATAATGAGATATATTTTTATAATTTTTACCATTTAAAAAGATAGACAGCTCAAAGTTTGCATACATTTGAAACGTCTCAATATAAACTCCAGCGTTTACTAGGTACATTCCGTTTTCCGGACAAATAAAACGACTATTTTTTATATCAAAATTATTGTGACTATCTTTGATTTTTCGATTAAAAAGGATTTTTTGTCGCTCAGCATTATTAAGCAGCTGCTTCCCAGTTGTACCAATGTTCGTATGAAGAAAACCAGAGATTTTGTGCCACTCAGTCCACCCAGAAGCGATATACCATTGTCTAAACCAAATACCAGTACTAGTAAAATAACTATTTGTTTCATTACCGTTGCCATAATAATATTGTACAAAACGATACTCATTCATTTTTTCGTTCTTCACAAAACCTAATTTTGTAGGATATCCAGTATCATTGGCTATAGCCATGAACGTAATCCCATTTGGATATTGCTCACCGCTGACTGATGCATCTTGAATGGCATGATCACCTGTTAAGATGAACAAACTTTCATTTGTGATTCCTTCTATCTGTCTACTGAGTGCATGATCGTTCTCTACAAGTGTGTCGACCATCTGGTTAAACAAGTTGGCATGGGCTTTGTCAGTGGTTTCAAACGGTAAAGGTGATTTTATGTCCACTTCATTTTCCCTCCATTAATAAATATCATCAATCTCAAAAACAAATTCAATGTCGCCGTCTTTTTGTTTGTCTGTCATGGTGCGGATGGCGGTGAATTTGCCGTCTTCGTCGACAAGTGCTAGTTCGTTGATCACTTCTCCTGCCAGTTCTCCTTCGGCGATTGTGCAGGTGTAGCGAATTTTTGCTGGTTCCATGAAGGTAAATGAATCAATATTTTTTTGGACTAGTTCCTTTTTAAGTGCTTGTTCGGTACCGTCGAGAGAGATCGGTTTTCCATCCTTCGTTCCCCCATTTCCAAATGCCATTTTGACGACTTTTGTGAGTTTTGTTCCTTCTGCTCTTGCCTTTGCCATTTGTTGACGTGCATACAGTGTTGTTACGGTTAATTGATCAGCCATTGTGATCCTCCTTATAAATCTATTTTTTTAGAAGTTGCTGCTAGCATTTTTGATCCGTCCAGCGGAACAGATCCATCAAGAATCCAGTAATGGTCCTTGATTAGTAAGCTGCCACCCTGCTCAGTTTGGACATGTACTGGCAGGCGGAATGTCATCTTCTTTTTGGTTTGATGCTGAAGCTGATTTTTTGTGCGTAAAGTCAATGCCGCTTCTTGCTTCGTTTCATGTACCGCTCCAGTCATGACATAGTTCATGCGATGTGCTGTTTCTGACTGATGTTGAAGCCGCATTCTCATGTTTAATGAATGTCTAAAACGAGCAGGCACATCCGTTGTACCTCGTGTTCCACTGAGATAAAACGTACCATTTAAGACAAATTCACCATTGAGTAAAATCGGGATATGATCGAAAAAACCCACCCTGCTGCGCAGTGTGAGCCTCACGTGATGATCATTTTTTTCATGTACGTCGGTATGATGAAAAGCCGTGAACGTATAAGCCAAGTGAGCAGGCTTTAACGTTTCAAGAATTTCTACAATATATCTCGTGTTTTGCAGATCATCAAGGTTCACACGTAAGGCGAAGTGATAACGATTGGTTGTGAGACGGATGACAGCACTTGGATTCTTGAGAAAGCGATTCACTGATTTCTCTAATGAAAGATACGTGATTGGCGGAATATTAGACATCATATTGAGTAAGCGTGCCCTGCGCAGTTCAATTGAATCATCTGATTCCCGCTGCACCTTCAGCATCCTTTCCCATCTATTCAATCCCCATGTCGCTGTTAAAGGAAAGAACTGATCCGTTAAGTCGAAAATGGATTCGTCCAATTGCTCAAATTCCGGTGCCTCTGTCTTGAGCAGGTGATCCACTTCATAAATTTCTGTAAAATATGGCGGCAAATAGTTTTTCATTTCATCCTGTTTGCTCAATAACCTTCACCTGCCTAAGACGCGGAATCTCAATGTCCTGTAATACTAAGTTTTTCGACTCGCCATTCAATAACACATCTGCATAATCTGACACACTTTCTGAATGATACAAAATATCATTTAAGGCGGACATTCGAATGGTACTCTTTTCAAATGCGATTGATTTCAACAACGTCTTGACCTTTTCTTCTATTTCTTTCTGAGCTCCTTCAAGGGTCCAGTCCATTTGAAGTTCGACAGCCACTTCTATGTCGATATCCAGCCATTTGGCGCTTTCAACGGTTGCTTTTGAACCGATAGGCGCTTGTCCTTCTCCTTCACCTGGCACTGGGTCGATATATTCCTGTACCCTTTTGACAAGAAGGTCTGATGCAACATCTAGATTGCCATCTGTGATGACGATTTTGACCGTCCCTTCTCCGTTCCAAAGCGGGAACACTTTCGCTCTGCCAACACCAGCTACTTCCTCAGCCCATTTTTTATAATGCGCCCTGTTGGCACTGACAGCCTCTCGCCTCGCACGTATTAAATATCGATCGTATAATGAAGCGTCATCTTCCTCCTCTTGACCAGGTATGACCAGTTCTTTCATCGTAATCGATTCAAGTCCTGGAATTGTATCAAGTGACAGCAGCGGCTGATCTGTTAATTGAACATTGCCTGCTTTACCAGGTGTCTCGCATTCTAGCGTGCCATCCTTCGAATATTGGAAATAAACGTCTTCAATAAAAAAACGTGAGCCAGCTGGAATATTGATATTTTCTGGCTGAATGGCCGCTGACCAAACCGCTTTAGTGGCTGGTTTTCTTTCAATTCCTACTTCAGCAGCCCGCCGATCTAGAAACTCTCCTTGTGCTGTATCTGCAAAGACCAGCTCAAACACTTGATCAAGCCAAATATAGGATTGGGCCAGTTCAGCGGCAGCAGGTGCCAAGGCATTCCAAATCACGCTGTTTTCTCTTTTATCTATATCATCTGGCAGTCTGTCCAGCATTCTTTCCATTAATGCTTCGTACGTCTGTTCCTCAAACATCGCCCTCCATCACCTCCTCTATTTCTAATGTTCCCTCATCTGTGACAATAGCTAATTTGACATGAAACGAGTCATTTTGCTTTGTGACCTCTAACTCTTCAATATGATCAATCCGCTCGTCAACGAGCAGTGCCTCCTCTAGCAGCCTTGGAATCTCCATTTCTTTGTATTCATCCGTGGCTTCTGTATCCGTCAACAGCTCCTGAATTTCAGTGCCAATGTCGTGACTGTAGATAGGATGTGCATACCGCTCTGTCCTAAGTGTCATATAAATAAATTGCCGGATTGCTTCAATACCTGAGATGGTTTCGCCTGTCAGTCTGCCAGTTTCAAAATCTATTCGATACGTCGCCGAGGTTTCAACCTCTTCGTCTTCTTCTACTTCCTCGATTTCTTCCTCTGGTGAAAGTGCCACGTTCATCACCTCCCTTACAATTTGTCGATGATGTAAAAGGACTGTCCTCCTGCCATTGCAAGCACCATAATACTGTCTCCTCTTTTCAGCTCATCATCCTCACCCTTATTTAAGCGCTTCGGCCAAATCAGTAATTCTTCTGGAATGATCAGCTTATGATTTTCATTTAATCGGATGCTCAGCGGGGAAACTGCCGTGACTTCTCCAATGACAAGATCGATTGGAGATTCTGCGTCTACTGCATTCACTGCCAATCGTTTAATCGCTTCACTTAATCTCACGCTTGATCACCCTTTGGCATGGAATTTTTCTCAACAACATCAATGGTCATGGTGTGTTTCACCCCACTGAATTCATGTTTGTCTTGATCGATCCAGTAAGTTTTTTTTACGTTGATTTCAGGAATTTTCAAATAGATTGGGAGACCGCTTTGCAGCTCAGGAATTCCTAGCGCTTGGATGCTTTTGACTTCTTGTTTGACGCCTTTTTTCTCTGCCAGCCGTACTTTGGCTCTCTTTTGCAGCTGCGGCTGGTTAATTTGCCCCGTGACTGTCTCAACATGCTGTAAAATACCGTATTTATTCTGACCGGCTTTATCCTGTTCGATCACCACAATCTCGGATTTACTGCCTTTTTTCTTATTTTTCCCCTGTTCATCAGCAGACGTACGCATCTTAACACGAGTGGCTGTCTCTTCAATCGAGGTGCTGTATTGATAGCTGATGAGATTGACGCCTGATTCAATGACCCATACGTCCTCTGGATCAGGCCAGGCTCTCAGCCCCATCTTGCCTTTAGCAGAATAGATTTGATAGTTTCTTCCCGTCTGCCGCTTCGTTTCTTTCAATGCTTTCAATATCATGTCATACAGGCTCGTATCATTTTTAAAGACTAGTGATTTGATGACATGTCCTGTATTGGCGATTGAGGTCATTGGAATTTGAAAGTCAGCTCCAATCCGCCTTAAGATTTGATCTGCTCTTTGATTTGAAAAAACATAGACATCTTGGTTTTTCACCAAATATTGAAGCATATCGTATGCGGTAAAAGTCATCTTCCCTTCAACAGGTGTCCGGGAAAAAACGATGCCTCTAAAAAGCTCTTTTCCTTTCCATTTAAAAAGAACCGTGTCCCCTTCCGAGACACGGTAATAAGTTTGACTGCCTTGCTTTGTGATAATATTTGCCTGAATTGAGCGAGGGGCTTGATACCTTTGCCCCTGAAGTGTCACACTCTCTGTGACAAGCTCATACATGGTGCCGCTTCTGATGGCAAAAAGCTCGATCAATGCCAGCCCCCCTATTGTGGTATTTTTAACCTTTGTCCAGGGAAAATCCAATGCCCCGGCTGCTTAATATTACGTCTGCTACGTTTAATCATCGCTAACTTATTGGCATTCCAAATACGCCGCCATTTTGTACTGTCGCCATAAAACCTGCCAGAAATGGCCCATAGCGTATCTCCTTTTTTGACGGTGTACATTTTTGGTGGTGTTTTTGAAGGCCGTTTCTTTTTCGTTTGTTTTGCTTTTTTCTTTCGTTTGATTTTCCTAGGCGATGCAGTTTTATATTCCTTTAACTCGATCGTAAATTCACGATCTCCAATATCATATGACCCTTCCTTGTGGGTGAAGCTTTCAATGCTGCACGTCATGTTGATTTTTGTCCCAGTTACAATCAATCGCACGGATTTCTTAGAACGCATCATTCGTTCAATTTTCGCAATTGCATTCTCTGGTGATGGAATGCCTTTATATTCAGCAATCGGCGAATATTTCTTAGGAAATAATGAGGTGAATGATACTTGTTTAGCCGATGGTACGTCAATAAAAGTCAGTTCTCCAAAAGAGGCAACCTTCACTGTTTCATTTTGTACGTTATTTGTGATTTCGAGTTCGGATGGAAGGACAGGGAATCGCAACTTGTCCTTTCCTTGGGAAATCCACAATTGATATACTGATTTACCCATCGATCACGACCCCCTTCGTTCCTGTATGAAGCTCTACTTCCAGTTCATCTACAAGCATTTGTTTAATTTTTTCGACTAGCGATTGCTGATCTTGTCCATTATGGAAATGCTGATCTCCATTGAATTGAATCGTGATTTGTTTATTACCTGACGATGATGTTGTACTACCCGTAGACTGAGCTGAGGTGACCTGATGCATCTGTGCTTCTGGTAAAGGAGCAGATGCATTTGATGGATCATATACTTGCATCCCAAGTGCCTTAGCTGCCTGCGTCAATAAATACCTTCCGCGAATGCCTCTTTCCTCGGGAATAATCCATTCACGTTTGTTTCCTTCACCGACTCTAGCCACCTGCTCTTGAGTAATCAATCCGCCATTTGCGTAGCCTTTATAAGGGCCGCCTCTTCTCATACTTCGTAATCCCGGCGTGTTGAAGACTGTTCCATATCTGCCCTTAATGTAGTTAATGGCTGCTACGGCATTATGAATTGGGTTCCAAATGTCATTCATGCCCTTGCCTTTATTGGCGTTAAACGTCGTTCCAATGGTTTGCATTAAACCTTTAGAAGGTGTTCCCTTTTTGGCATTGGAATCCCATAAGTTGATCGCTCTCGGATTTCCACGTGACTCATGCTGCGCGATGGTCATCAGACCTGGAAGCCAGCTCATAGATGTGCCAGTTGCCATGATGGCCGCCATGAGCCATTGTTTAATATTAAGCCCTGAAGCTCCCATACCGCTGAAGGCACCGATTAATGAACCAGCTTGATTTTCAGCAAACTTTTTCACATCAACTGAGTCGAGCCCTTTGACGACACCAATTGATGCAAATTTCCCAAGACTCATCATGACGCGTGAAGGGGAATGAATGTCTAATTCCTCTCTAAACGCCTGTTCTACTTTCTTCGCCATTTCTTTGGCCGCTTGCGTGACTTCGCTTCCTTTGGAACGCATGCCGTTATTAAAGGCGTCAATCATTCCTGAACCCCAGCTTGGTGATTCTTGTTTTGCTTGCAGGAATGGTTGTTTGATGTGTTGATCTACGTATTGGCTCGTGCCAATTGATGTGGCATTTTGGCCTGCTGCAAAACCACTAACCGTTCCAGAACCCCAAGTTGGTGATGCGGTCATGACTTGTTGGTATGGTGTTTTTACACGACTTTGCAAGAAGCTGGCTGTACCTGTTGGTGTCATCTGCTGACCATTTGCAAAAGCTGAAACCGTTTGTTGACCATACTTTCCTGAGTCTGATGTCAATTGACCAAACGGCTGCTGAATATTCTTTTGTTTCCATTGATCAAGGGAGATTACTTTACGATTTAACCCCTGTTCAAAATCGTTATTAAATTGCTCGCCAATGCTGGAGGCTTGAATGTCCCCCGTCACCGAGACCGATCCGTCTATTGAACCGACAGAAGATGATGCAGCTACTGCTGTAGGAGCTGGAGAGCTTGACACTGAATTTCCTGCCGCTCCGCTTGGTACAACAGACATTCCAAGTTGAGAAGCTGCCTGTGCCAGCAGCATCTTTCCGCGTCCTCGGTTATTTTGAGTTGGAATGACAAATTCGTTACCTGCTTCACCGACCCATGATAAGGTTGGCTGAGTGATATAGCCGCCTGTGGCTTTTTGATCAGGTTTAAAATCCTTTTTCCCTTTTTCTCTACCTTTTTCAAATTTCACAATATGCCTACCAACGAATTTTGCGCCTTCACTTTTGATTAAATCCCATGAATCTCCTAAAATATTTTTACCCCAAGATTGAACATTACTCCACTTTCTTGACCACCAGTCTTTATTAAATAGAGTTGAAGAAATAGTTGCTTTTGCAGTTGACCAAATTGTTTTTGATTGTTCCCATTTACTTTTTGACCAACTTTTTACGTTATCCCACTTCTCCCCCCACCAATCTTTGTTAAAGACCGTTTCACGAACTTTTCTTTTAATCGAATTCCATATGTCGACTGCGCCATCCCATTTTTCTCTGGTCCATTTTTTTACATTATCCCACTTCTCTCCCCACCAATCTCCGTTAAAAACAGTCTCACTAAGTTTACCCTTAATAGAATCCCATATTTCGACTGCACCATCCCATTTTTCTTGAGTCCAGTCCTTTACATTATCCCATTTCTCTCCCCACCAATCTCCGTTAAAAACGGTCTCACTAAGTTTACCCTTAATAGAATCCCATATTTCGACCGCACTATCCCACTTTTCTTGAGTCCAGTCCTTAATAGCATCCCATTTTTCACTCCACCATTCTCCATTAAAGACAGTAGATTCTAAAACTCCTGTAACGTATCCAGCTTGTTCTGCCCACCATTCTGAATTGAACAGTGTATTCGATGCTGTAGTTTTTATATCTTCCCATTTTTCACTTAGGTTCCCTAAAGATGTTTCTGCAGAAGTTTTAACACTCCCCCACTTTTCACTCCACCATTCGCCATTAAATAAAGTGTTTGAAATATCCTCTTTAAGTTTTGAAGTATCAAATATCTCCCCTAATTTTGATCCTCCATAAGTGCCAGCCATGCCTCCAGCAACGCCACCAATTGCAGCTCCTACAAATGGTATTGGAATTAGAGCTTGACCAATTGCAGCTCCACTAACTCCTCCTGCAAGACCTCCAGAGAAACCACCTACTTTTTCCCCAACGTTTTCTTTGGTTGTTCCTATTAAATCTGTTGCACTTAATAAGTTCCCCAATACAGGCACTCTTTTTAATAACTTACTACTTCCTCTACCTATATTTTTTAATGAATCGCCTAAACTACTTAACCCGCCGCTACCTTTCATCAGTCCAGCAAGTCCCGCAACGGAGGCTACGATGCCTGTAGTTTTCTTCAATCCACTAGGGATTTTTTCAAAAATCTTACCTGCATTTGTTTTCAGTTTTCCTAGTCTACCTGGAGGTCTTCTATTTCTTTCAGCTCTAGAAGTGGCGGTAGGATTTGTGGGCTGCCTTTGAGCACGGCCATTTCTATTTCTAGTTCTATTAGAACCACGCCTGCTTAAACCTCGAGCACAACAAGGGCAACAGCTATTACGAAACAAACCTTTTCCTTTTTGTTTATTTGGCTGCGTATTAGGAGTTGGATTTGTTGATGCTTCAGTCGTTTGACTTTGAGCTGAAGAGTTACTGTTGTTCTCGCTTGATGGATTTTTCGGGCCAAGGATCAAATCTAAGCCTTTGTTAAACCATTTATCTAAATACTCCTCAGGATTAATTTTAATCTTCTCACTAATTCGTCCGATCACTTCTTGCTTGTATGCGTCGATTTTCGTTTCAATCCAAGGGAGTGCATTATTATCCCAAAAATTTCTAGGACTCAATTTTTCTTTCAATTTATCTGAGACGTCACCTGCATATTTTTCAATTTCTTTTAATGCCTTATTTCCCAAATTCCCCAACCAGCTCTGTTTGTTTTCATTCGTTTTTGTAGCAGCAGTTGCATTAGGTTGCTTTTTTACTTTCTTCTCTTTCACAACAGACTCTGCCTGATCTCGTTTTTTTAGCTTACTTTTTGCATTGTCTTGAACAGACACTCTGATTTCGTGTTTGGACATCGTCAAGCTTTTGAGTGTCTTTTTGATTCGTTGAATTGCTGCGGTGGCTTGATCAACCATGTTTAATCTCATATAGTACGTTCTGTTGATGAGCTGAAGGATTGATTTTTTGATTGATGATATTTTACCTGATAATTGATCGTTCAATTTAAACGTCATCATCATGGGACTTGTCCCCACTTGTCTCAAACGATCTATGCTGGTTTTAATGACATCCAGTCCCTTTGCTTGAATGGATATGACCATATGATTCGGTAACATATTTAACTGATTTTTTAATGATTTTAGATCACGATAGATTCCCTGATCCAGTGTCATGGAAACAGCTGAAATTTTCCGGAGAGATAAAGTGAGATTTCTCAGCTTCTTTTCATCCATTTCTAGGCTTATTTTCACCGGTTTTCTAAATGGTTTGAGCTGCTTCTCAAACGTTTGAAACCGTTTTTGAATGCGTAATAGCTTTTTCGACACCCGGTCTTCTAATTCAAATCGCGCTGTAAGTTTCGCCATTTACTTACCTCCTTTCTTTGCTTCTTTTTCTAGCATGTCTAGTTTGTAACTGATCAGTCCGAAAAGGAATGCTTTGAATGGTCTTGGTGATTCGTATAAATCAAGGAGTTCAGATGGGGAGTAGTGAAGTTCGTGCATCGCGTAATATAAAAACACGGCTTCTTTATCCCCATCTTTTATTAGTTTTTTGCTGCTTCTTCTAAATCTTCAATTTCATCTTCGAATCCGTTGATTTCGATCGCTTTGTTTAACCAGTTCGCATATTCACCGCCAACTGACAGGACACGTTTTGCTACTTCAACTGGATCTTGTGTGCTGTAGGCTTCTCTTAATTCCTTTGAACGGAAATCTGGGTAAATCGTCGATTCAATTGCAATACGTGCGTAGAAGCGCTGGCTGTCTAAGTCTTTTACACGTCCTCTGCCTTTGACATTTTTGAAGGTTGTGTTTTCTTTTTCCAGTTCATCAATACGTTCAGTTGTAATAGCTTTAAAGACAAAAGGAATGACATTCCCTTTTTTATCAACAAAACGCTTAGAAATCGGTACTTTGACTTCTTCCGCTTCTACTGTTTGTCCTGGCATAAAAAATGAAAGATCAAATGTTTGTTTTTCACTCATGTTTAAAAACTCCCTTTGTTATGTTTTTTTGAATGCAAAAAAGCACATCCATTTTTTGAATGTGCTTTCCAATCTTTTCATGTATAATTTTAATTGTACAATTGAATGGCTTGCTCAAGGGCGTCTGGCTCATCCCCGATAGGAAGGGGGTGATGCATATGTCAACATTTGAAGCGATTTCCCTCATGTTTTTATTCGGGATGTTTATCCTTACTTTGTTGACTTATATAAACAAAAAATAGACTCCCCTTGAGCTTTGGACGGTTGAAGGGGAAGTCTATCCTAGAAACTATCTAAATTGATTAGCCAGCCCCTTTGAGGGCCTCATTGTACATTGCCGGGATGTTAGAGCATCCTGGCTTTTTTATTGTATGCAAATAGCTTTGCATGTAAACATATTTTAATGAATCGAATACAAGACGCTGCCAGACGAAATTTAGACGGCTTCAAGACGGCTGTATTACAACTGCATTATAGCATATTCAGTTTTTAATTTGCTAATTAATTAGCTGATTTCCTCCACTTTTCTTAGAAAGTATTCTTCAGCTTCTCAGGAAGATCAAAGTCTTCAAACGTGAAAGGAACTTCTTCTTCAAGCGCCTCTGAATCAACATCCAATCCAGCGATTTTAGCTGAATCAAAGTTGACATCAAATAATGTCACACGCTCAGTGCCACGGCCTGATGATTTATCGTCAATGACAGCTTGAAGAGTGAAATATGGATCTTCTCCTTTTTTCACGTAATTGAGCATCAATTGAACGAAACGAGATGTAACTTTATAAAAGGTTGCCGTTCCTGTTCCGTTTGCTCCCGTTGTTTTATGACCAGTCATTCGGCGGCCCATGACGTTCACTTCTGATTTGTTTTTCTCCACGTTTGCTTCGAAGGTTTTGATAAATGCAAGCTCCTCACCTTCTAAGAAAAGACGACCTTCTTTACCTGAAATTGTATTTTGCGCTTTAAAAGCCATCTTACTTCACCTCCACATTGAAATAGAATTTTTCTGCTGCATCTACTGGTTGAACCGCTAAATCGATGATAAATCCATCACGATCTTCATTGAGGCCGATCACGATATCTGTTTCTGAGTTAAAGCCTGTAATGCCGCTGCCATCTTGAAGCTGTGTGAGATACTGGGTAATCAGTGTTTTCACAAGCTGCACACCATCATCTGATGCTGGAATGTCATTGCCATTGGCTTTGCGTAATTTAATCAGATTTTTTAATTCGAAAGTTAAATCATTGTTGATCGCATCAAGCACACGAATGATTTTGTTTTTCGCCATTTGCTGGTTCTTTTCAGCTGTGAAGCTTGTCAAAGAGTTAATATCTTTTTCAACACTCACGGTGCGATCTCTCGCATCAAAGGTGAAAATGAACTCCCCTTGTGATAATCGGTATTCTACTTGATCATTGTCAAGGCGTTCTAATGTATCGACTGCTCCTTCGTATTCAACAAAGGTGAGTGACTGATTGAAGTTTGCTCCGGCACTTGCACCTGCGACCCATGCTGTTGTTTGAGCAGGTGTTAGTTCTGTTCCATCTTCGAGTACAACACCGCTTGTCACATTGATGATTCCTTCTTGGTCAGCTGCGTAATTAGCCACAACCCCTTGCACCTTACGTCCTTGCTTATCACGTAAACGCTCGATAAATGAAGCGAAGGTTGCTTTTAATTGCTCACTATTATCGACTGGAAGGGCAATGACATCGAAGTATTCTGTTTCTGCTGCTTCTAGGAAAGCTGTATAATCTGCAACACTTGCCACGCCGTTTTTCCCGCCGCTTAGTGCCACACCAGCTGTGATGACTGCTTCACCTTCACCAGAAAATTGAACGTACTTGTTTTTCACAAGATCTTTGACATCAGTGACAACCTGTTTGTCCACAATATCTGTTCCAAGATAAGTGATAACATCGCGCTTTGTGCTATCAAGTACATTTTCTGCCACTTGTACTGTGATCTCATTTCCTTTTAGGCCGCCATAATTTGCTGTGACCACAAAGTTTTCAGCAATTTCAGCTTTAGCCGGCTCCCCTTCATTTAAGCGGTAAAGCAAGACCGTTTGCGCTTTTTTCTTTGCTTCACGGAAAAGAAGAAGTGACTTATCATCAATGTTAAGTCCAACCTTCTTATTTAAGTCTTCCATATTTGAAACGGAAATAAAGGTTTTTGGTTCTCCCCAGCTCATCACAAGAGGAAGTGCCACCGTACCTCGGTCACCTAAAGTAATTCGCTGCTCTGCTGTTGTTTTAAAATTAAAGTAAATGCCAGGACGCTTTTTCTCTGTACCTGGTGTAAAAGTGCCTCCGTTCATCCTTTAAACCTCCTTGGACAAAAAAGCATCAATGTGCTTTTTTGCTTCTGTTTTTGTAATTGGTTGATCTTTGATATAAAAAAGAGCGCCTTCAAGGATTTCTGGTTTGACCCCAAAAAGATCCTTGCTGTGCTCCTTTAAGGCTTCAAATGAAAAGCCAAATTCTTTTTCTTCGCCGGCTGTTTGAGCGGGCTGTGCATTTTTAGTCTTGCTCACGTTTGATCACCCCATCTGAAAAGTTGATATCTTCAAGGCTTGCCTGTTTGTCCCGGTTGTACCAATAGCTGCTATCCCATGTCAGGACAATCGCTGCTACGCCTTGATCTATCATTCTTGTTTCCACTCTTTTTATGCGGACATAATCATCAAGCACCTCTCCGTCTTCACTCATCATCTGAATGATTTGACGATCAGCAAGCAATGCATCAACGATTGTTTCTGCCGCATCATGTGCTTTTTCTGTATCAATATGAAAGACTTTCACTTGTAGCGAATAAGATTTCATAAAGGTAGAAACCGTATCTGGACCACTGATCACTGTCACAGGCGGCACATAAACAGATGGCACTTGAAAGCGTTCTGGCAAAAGACGATCATACATTGTCACAGGAAAGTGTGTGTAGATATAATGCATGATTGCCCCGACTTCTTGATTCATTCCATCACCTCCCAAAATGTCGATCGAACCAGCTTTGCAGCTTTCGATCCAGCGACTGTTCAAACATTTGCTCATAGAGCATGACAGCATGATCCCAGTAGCCATTGCCTTCAATCCATTGAGAGGCAAGCATCATTCCTGTACTTGCATTCGGATCATATTCAAAGCGGCTGCCAGTCCATCTGCCAGGCACCCATCTTCGCTCTCCACTTGAAGAAGTGGCATGTCCGTCATTGACATAGGAGGCATATTCAAGCTGCGTTCCCACTTCAAGTGTGAGACCGCCTTTTGAAAGGAAAAAAAGATTCTCCTTGTCGCCTTGTGTAAAGGATCTTAGAAGCCGTCCTGTATCAACAGCATTCTCCTTGATTAATTCATCCTGAATGATGTCTAAAAACTGCAGGCCCATGTCCTCCAACCAATCTTGATATTCTGCCTTTAAACCGCCACCACACGCTGTCTGCAGTTGTGAAATCAGCCGGTCAAGTCCATCAATTTTCATAGATTTTCCTTCCTGACTGCCATCACTTCGATGTGATGATTTTTCACTTTTTTAGGCTGCTGTAATTTCAGTGACACGCCATTCCACACCATTTTGTCATGCAAGCGAATATCACTTCCTAAAGGAAAATGGACAAGATAGGATTGATAAATGACTGTATTCGGCTCTTCTTGCACAAGTGACTGGTTTTTTTCTATGACATAACAAGCTAGATCGGTCAGGCTGGGAGCGTCGGGATAGGAAAGTGTCATTTGTAAATCATCAGCTGGAATTCCAAATTTCCCGCGGGCAGACTCCTTATGTTCAAGGTGAAAAAGATCACAGCGATCTGTTAATAGAGATTGATAGCTCATAATGATCTCACCTTTAGTTTGGCACTGCCGGCAGTTAATGTTGGTTCAATGTAATCTACTAGCAAGGCATATACATAGGGTCTGCCTTTCACTTGATCAGCTGCCTTTGCATATGAATAATCGCCCATTTTCTCTGACGTAAAGCCTTTCATCATAGATTCGTCATCATTCAGCATGGCAAAATATTGGGCCATTTTTAATAATGCGATTCTTGCTTTTTCAGGGAGAGGCTGATATTTTTCGCTTGAGAAATCGTGACCTACGATCTGAAATACCGCAGCTTCTGCTTCGATAATATCTGCTGTCAGTCTTTCTACAGATCGATTTTTCACACGATCAAATACAGAATAGGCCTGCAGTTCTTCAGCAGAAATGATCATGGTCTGCCGTCACCTACTCTTTCACTTTCATCACTTTTGCTACAGCATCCTCTTCCTCAAATTTGCTGTCTAGCTTCGCTGTGAGGACAATAATAAATTTACGGCTGCGAATATCTTTTTCTACTTCAATTCGAATATTTCGAGAGAAACCTACGATAATATTTTTAGGATGTGTCAGCAAAATATCTGATACATCTGTTCCCGCTTCGTCATATGGCTGCATATTGGCAAGACCTTTGACCGGCACACCGAATGCAGAAGAAAGTCCGCCTTGAATGGCCGCATCTCCAAGGCCCGTCTGACGGTTTGCTACTTGATCCTTCCATTCAACTTCTAAGCTTGGGGATGTGTAGAAACGGAAATCCTGAGGAACACGTAAATATTTTGACGGCATCGCTTTATAAGCTTGCTTAAACATTTGGCGGCTGATTTCCGCTCCATTTGCATCTACGATATGAGATACTGCTTGTTTTCTCACGCCATCTATTTGAGCTAGAAATGGATCTGCTGAAGTCGTATCGCCATTGACGATGAGCTCTTCAATGTCAACGGCTGCTCGTTCAGCGAGCATTTGCATAATCGTCTGCTGAATGCCGTCTTTCTCAATATTGTTTTCAATGCTGTCGTAGGTCATGTGGATCTCTGCGATAACCTCTTTCGCATTTAGCTGGACAGTGCTTGTCGCTGGGACAACACGGTCTTTCGCATCAAGCGCTTTGCCTTCTTCTGCTGGGCGCAAAATACGCTGGCCAAAGCCGATTTTTTCGATTTTTTGTGAATCACTTTCCATCGGAATGATACGTGCATCATTTAAAACGGTTGGTGTATTTTGCATCATTCTAATGAATGCGTTGGATTGGGTTGCGTTCATGAGACCGCCGGTTTTTAAGCTGGCAAGTGTCATTTCGGCCTTGCGAATCAACTCTTGATTTCTCACACTGTTTCCTCCTTATTTAGGCTTATAGTAAGCCATCCCATATGGGCTTTGTACTGTCGTTTTGTGTATCGTGGATTGTTTGTTTTGACATGCCGCGCGCTTTTTCAAGCATGTGAATCCGCTCTGAAATAGGCAAAAGCTGCTGCTGAAGCACTTGCTCAAGCGCAGCTTTTTCTCTGCTGGCTGATTTCTCTAAAGAAGAAAGCTGATGACGAATTGGTGCTACGGCTTGCTCAAGCACCTTTTGGACAGGTTCTTCTCCAGTTTGATCTGTTTCCTGCTGTTCAGCATGCTGTAAGACGTTTTCGATGGCCATTTTTGCTTTTTCAAGCTCTCGTACTTGCTCCGTCGTCAAAGCGGCGTCTTGTTTTTGTACGGAGGCTGGCCTTTCACCAATCGTTTGAAGCACATCTTCTGTCTTCAAAATCTCCTGCACGATTGGCAGCAATTGCTCAAGCGCTGATCTTACACCCGCCTCATCACCATCACTTGACTGTAAGGTTTCCAGCAGGTGGTCTAAAACGCTCCAAAATTGTTGTGACATGTTTGCACCTTCCTCTTTCAAAAAGAAATTTTTCAGCAAAGAAAAAAGCCCTCTCTCATTCGTGCTTTGAGATAGGAGCTGATCTTGTTCTTCAATTGCTACGATGTCCGCCGTTCCTGCCATTGAATATCCTGTAATGTGGCCTTTCTGAATTTGATCCCAAATCTCTTGAGAAGCCTTTGTTACAAGCACCCAAGATCCTTTTCGAATCAGCTCACCGCCTACTTCAAAATCAGCTGGTGCAATGTATGATTCAACCACTTCTCCAACACCATGTTGAAAATCATGTTGCTTATCAATGTGGCGGGCATCCTTCATAAAACCATGTGCTGCTCTTTCAATTTCTTTGGCAGACATAAAGTCTTGGTGTGCATCAGGTGTATTCGGTTCATACACGACACCATACACAAGGCGATGAGCATCTTCTGCCTTTGTCAGCACACTCACCTCTTTTTGAAAGTCAGGCTGGCTTTTCTTTGCCTTCATCAAAAAGAATTTCTTTTTGTTTGCGGCTCTGTCCACGTAGGAAACATGCGTAATTTTTGCGTTTTTTAATTCTCTTGGCATATGTTCACCCCCTTTCAAAAAAGCGCACGCGCTTCGGTTTATTCTTTCAACTGATCTGGCTCTCGTTGAGGCTGTTGTTCAGCTGATGTCATGCGGCTTTCTAAAGGTCTGTGATAGAGATCCTCCGGCCATTCCTCTAACGTTTTCCCAAGGATACGTCCCGCCAGATCTCGCAAATCGTTTGGTGACACTGCCCCAGCCTGAATAAATGGTGTCAGAACCTTGGCAATCTCTAATGGGTCTCTAAAGTCAGGACCATTTAATAGGAAACGGACATGCCAAATATCAAGATCCGGCAGGAAAAGGGTATTGAGTTTCCCTGTGATGAGGTGCCGTTCAGGCTGAAATACCTGTTCTTCTGTTGTTTTCCGCGCCGTATCGGCTGTCGCTTTGTTATAGTCTTGAGACTCACCTGTATAAATAGGCGGCAGTCGAAAAGCAGAGCGGATTTTGTTTCTTGTTTTTTCATCGTATTCTAAAAAGAGTGCATCTTCTTGCAAGATCTCTGCTAAGGATTTGAAGTTCACTTTGACATTTGAAACATCTTCTTCTCCAGTTAACCCTTTTTCCGTCGGGAGACCTTCGACTTCAAGCAATAGAAACTTATGTGCATGATCAGAGCCTTCAATATCGTCCATATAATCTTGAAGCTGCTGATAGGATGACTCAGACAGCATTCCATTTTCGACAATGATGGCACCAGGTACGTGCCGCCCTTGTTTAAAATAAAGGTAGTTCAGTTCTTCTGCCTTGCGTGCCCCATACATATTGACGATGTTGCCAATCCAGCGGGGAATCCCATACGTTCCACTGCCGATTTTAAAATGAATCACTTCTGTTGCACGCAGCGGCTCTGGGGTGGTGTCATCGTATTTGCCTGTTTCACAATGTAAAATGCGGGGATCACCATACTCCTTGAAGAAGACTTTCTTTTCATTGATCACCTGCACATATTTACGGAATCGCTTCTTTCGATTCATTGTTTTCAATTCGCCGTTTTCTGTATACCGAAACTCGACGTCGACTGGCTCACTCAGCTTGCAAATGCGGATATGGAGCGCATCTAAATACTCGATTCCTGCCGGCTTTCCCTGGCCATCTCGGAGAACTTCTAAAAAACCATTCCCTGTTTTCTCCCGGTCTTCGATGACATAGCCAAGCACCACATCAGCAGACTCATCATAGTTCATGTATTTCGTAAACTCTTCAAGTCTTGTCCATTCCTTCTCTGCTGCCTTCTTTTTTGCCGGTTTCACGCCTTCTGCATTAAAGTCAAAGGCATATTCTACACCAAAACCAAAGCCTAAAATATTGGTCTTATACGCATCAATACATTGCTGAAGAATGGTTGAATATTCTGCCATGCTTTTTAATTCATTGATATTGTAAGGCGGGGGAACAATGTCATCCTTTTCGTAGGAAAATTCATCTGCATACATTTGTTTTGTATGATCAGACATGTTTGCCTTCATAATGGTTGCTTTCAATTGTTTCATTGTATGGACCTCCTCTCTCTGTTTGGACGGACACGCTCCGAGGCAGTCTGTTTCAAATCTGTCACTTCATAATCATCCAGCGCATACCAGATGGCTGATAATGTGTGTGGATCGATTTGAAACTCATCTTCCTCTAGACGTCCATCCTTATCTGCCTTATAGGTTAGTGATTGAAGTTCATAGATGGTATATGGACATGCATCAGAACAAATAATTTTCTTAAACCGTTTGATCTTTTTTGTATACTGTAAACGTGAGCCTTGGAACTTATGTGCCGCCACCATTTGAAAGCCGCGCTGCCGAAAATAGTGAATGGTTTTAGGTTCGGCTGCATCGGCTTTAATCAGTTCTTTTGATTCAATGAACTCTTTCAAGTCAAGGGCTGTTTCATCATCTGTTTTCCCGCGGTCGTAATATTCCCAATAAATATATAAGTACTTTTTTTCATGATCGACAGCTAGCCGAATGAGCGCATTGTATGATTCAACAAATCCAAAATCCATGCCTGCTCGTTTCAGCGGTCTGTCAATCTGCTGAATGGCTTCTAATACATCAGAATGGCTTCTCACCTCAAACTGAGGAAAAACCTTTGTGCCATTGATCCCGAAATATCCCTTCCTCGCAATGCGATAGAGGTCTGGATCATACTCTTTCAGCTCATCCAGCTGCTTCACGTAGCTTTTAGGAAGGAATAGATTATCTTCTGCCGTGGAGTGATGGTAATACGTATCCTTGATAACAACGGTTCGCTTTTTGTATAAGGTTTCATCATCTAAAACAAAACGCTTCAGCTGTTCATCTCGAAAAAAATGTCTATACGTCCAATTATCCTGACCAACAGGATTGGTCGATAACATCATATAAAGCGGTAAGGATGGATGCCTTAGCCTTCCAAGCAGCTCTTTAAATCCTTCATAAGAAACCTCTGAACATTCCTCAATCCAAATGATCGAGATGTTGTTGATTGATTTCAATTTTTCAGGTTTGTCCAGCCCTTTAAATAAGATGCTGCTGCCGTTTCGAAACGTCAGTGCAAGCGGCGAACTTCGGCACTTCACCACATGGTCGATGCCGAGGTCGCTGACGATCTCTTGTAATAAAGAAAAGGTTGATTCGCGGTGCGTATCATACACGTCTCGAATGACAAGTGCTGTCCGCTTTTCTTCCAGCAGCTTTAAGACGAGCTTTAAAGCAATGTGATAGCTTTTAGAGGAGCCATAGCCTCCAACTAAAAATTGAAACTTTTGATTCCAATCGAATAGAAAGTGTTCAAAGTGAGGATTGACTTCTTTTTCAATCAATGGCGTCATGAGTCGTCCTCTTTTCGCTTGATCATGATTTGAAGATCTTCCTCTTTTTCTTCACGCACTGCTTTTTTTGTTTTTTCGATCGTCAGTTCAATTTGTTTCAGCCTTAATCTTCGTTCATCCTTCGCATGTGCGAGCTCTTCAAACTGTTTTATTAAACGCCTGAGTTCACCCATTGCACGGGATTGTGCATTTAGAAACGTCGCATGCCGATCCCATGAAAATTGAAACGAATATTCTTCTGAGGTGATGTCTAGTTCTGGCTGAATGCCTTCTCCTGTTTCTTCTAATGAAGAAGGCATGTATGCCGCCTTTTTCAACTCTTTGATCATGTCCTCTTGATCTGCTACATACATGATTCGCTGCGCCCGAATAATGGCTGCATATTGAATTTGAATTTGATCCCAGATTAAATCAAGCGATGTGCGTCCATCCATTTTCTCCATGATTTCAATCGTTTCATCTGAAAGAAATTGATTGAAGATTGAGTGTGCTTGCTTTGACGAAGTTTTTTGTCTTTGCCATCCGTATCGCCTTTTCCACGATTTGACGGTATGGATCGAGACATTGTAATGATCAGCAATTTGCTGGTACGTCATCCCCTTCATATAATCCTGCTTGGCCTCTATCCGTTTATCTTTCATTTACATTCACCTGCCGCCTCCTTTTAATTCGAATGATTCCCTTTGAAGGAATCATTTGTGTAGGGCTAGCAAACATTCGTTTGGTCTTTCTAACTATAGGTGGCAACTGTAAGACAAGCTTTAGCTGATTTATTTTGGATAGAAAAAACGCCTATTCAGCAGCTCTGAATAGGCGTTCTTGTACTTTTTTGGACATCTTCGTCCGCGCTCTTTCCATATGTTTTTGCACAGTTCCTTTTTTGACATCCAGCATGACCGCAATCTCGCTAAACGATAATCCTTGTGTTGTGTGCATAAAGAATACATCCTTTTCTCGATCTGTTAAAACAGACAAAGCTTCATCAATTCGTTTTTTGTCTCTCTCACTGACTTCTCTTTCTTTCTCTTGAATAAGGGTATATTCATGTGATAAAGCCTCTAACACTTCTGGATTTGCAAGAATGGTTCGCTGATAGACTGAACGTCTGTCTAACCCTCTGCGCGCACCTGGCTCTCTTCCGATTTGTAGCCATTCTACTACGTATTCTAGATCGCTCACCATACTGGCGATCATTTTTTTATCATGCTTGTCTTGAACGGACAGCTGATGTTCTTCTTTTTCTTTAAATGGTTCATATTGTTTTCTAGCATTCTTTAAGGCTCTTTTATATTCAATGAGTAAATCTTGCATATTCGCTCTCTCCCTTTTTTAAGAAAATAAAAAACGGACACCAATCAGGTCCCCTTTTAACAGGGTCTTGATCAGTGTCCGCAGGCTTTCCGTCTTGGACGTATTATGATTTGATGTGTTTAGTCAGTTAGCTGATTTTAAAACCAATCTCGTGATCTACTCTTGCAAAATGACCTTTTGCCGTTTGAATAATGGTTTTTCCATGTTCAGGTACATCCATTTGATAAGCCGTTCCTACATTTCCATCTAACACGATGACTTGAATTTTTCCTTTTTCCATCTCACCGACAAATGTTTGGTTATCTTGAATGAATAGTTGTTTTGGCTCGTTCATATGCTTGTCTCCTTTTTTGGTGATGGCCTCGTGCCACTACCTACCGTATTGATAATGATTTCAACTCTTTCACACATACTATAAAACTGGGAAACTCTTAAATCGACAATCTGCAGAGGGACTTGATCAGCTATAGAATGAAGTGCTTCTTGAATATGCTGTAGACTTGGCTGTAAGATGCTGACGTGTATCGGGCGTATCAACCCTTTTTCTGCGTATGTACGCTTTTTTTGGCAGTCAGCAATGTTAAGCGGCATGTGATCAAATAAACGAATTTCAAGTGATAGTGCGCCTTCTAATTTTTGCGGGCATTGTACTTTTGCAGCTGATCGTATTCTTTTCATCAATGTCTCTTTTGTTAACAAATGTTCATGTTCAATGATTAAATGGATGACCATGTTATGATCTCCCGTCATCCTCTGCCCACTGGCGGATGTCTTGTTCGTTTTTACTCGCTTTGAGCAAGCATTTCAAAAATGTCATGATTTGCTTCCATCGTTTCACGTCGCCCTGATTCCTCCTTTATTGTCATCGACTTAGCTTTCAGGAGGGTCATATATGTCTCTTTCTCTTCTGCTGTGGCAAAAACAAACATCGGTTTCTGTTGAAAAAAGGCGATCCAGCCGCCAGCTTGGTCTAAACAAAGCTGCGCTTCTTTTCTAGCATCAAACATCAGCTGATGTCTCATCTTCTTCAGATCCCTCCAAACTGTCATCAATTTCTGTTTGGTATCCATATCGTTTCATGTCATATGACCAGTAGCTTTTTGGATAACCAAAGTCACTCATCTGTGTCACCATTGGATGTTCAATATTCATTCTGCTCTTCTCTCCTTTTCTAAGAACTGATCTTCTTCTAGAGAATTACTCTTTTTGTGTAACTTCTGACCAAAAAAAAGCTCTTGAACACCGGTATTTAGCAGATCTGCAATATGCTTTGCTATTTCTAAGCTTGGCTTCGTTCTGCCCATCTCTATATTCGCATAGCCGCTTGTGTACTTATAACCTAATTTTTTCGCCATATAGGTTTGTGTTTTTCCTTGCAATATGCGCTCTTCTCGTAAATTTTCAAGTTTCATCTTTCCACCTCTTACTCAATATGTGTAAGTTATATTCATTATGATAATATACACAAAACGAGTAAGTCAACCATATTTTTATTCTTTTTGTGTATTTATTTATCTTTTCCGTGTAATTCATGATAAAATTTACTCATAACATGAAAAAAGGTGTTTCTGATGGATAATTTGACTGGGAAGATTTTAACTGAATTAAGAGAGAAGCATGGATGGAGCAAGTCAACAGTTGCTAAAAAACTCGGATTAAAGGCGATGTCCACTTATGCAAACTGGGAATATGGCTTGAGAAAGCCCGACGGTGAAATGATTGTGAAAATTGCTGAGTTATATGGGGTCTCAACCGATTATCTTCTCACAGGTAAGGACAAAGGCAGACACGATGACGATCTTGCAGACGATCCTGATTTGCAAATTGCGTTTAAAGCCGCCTCAGATTTTTCCGAAGAAGCACGAAGACAAACCATCGATTTTATTAACTACATTAGAGAGAAAGAGAAGCAAAAAGGCCGTCAGCCAAAACAGCGAGACGACCAGTAATCACTCTTTCATCTGCTTTACGTTGCTGGGATGAACCCAGCTTTTTTTATACCTCTTTTTTCCCTTAAAAAAGAAAGAGCATATGAATAAAAAATCATGTGTTTTTTTAAATATATGTCTTTCCCGACATAATATGTGACAATTTTCACCATAATTACTCTTTTTTCACACATTTCAATTGACATATAATTCTATTAATATTAATATATGTATATACCAAAAAAAGGAGTGTTACCGATGAAAAAATTCATGAAAGTCTGTACATTGTCTTTAGCTGCTTTAGGTGCTCTTACGTTCTCCCAAACTGAAGGTGCTCATGCAGCTGCACAGCCAAAAGAACCAGTCATAGCAAAAGCTCCTATTATGAATAAAGTAATTACAGTGAACCGTACGCTTTCTGTAGGTTCTTCAATCGCCGTCTCTCTTCCAGCAAGCCAAATTTCTGTGTCGGGTGCAACGTATGCGATTCAATTAGATCAAACGGCTCCAAACTTCACTTGGATTCGTGCCGTACAACGCGGTTCAGTAACCGTTTCTTACTATAATTCACAAGGCGAGCTTGTCATTAACTATATTACGGTTCGATAAGCAATCTAGCTTTACATATCTGAAGGCGATGACATGGAGTCATCGCCTTTTGATGTTTAAAGTTGGTTTCATTTGATTCGTGATTGCCAACACCTCTCCATTATGTTAACTTTTAATAAAAATAAGTTAACATAATAAGGGAGGCATTAATGATGAAAGAGCAACTGTCTTTATCTTGGGAAGCGATAGCGGAGAAGGCCATGAAAAATGAACCGATTACGGTGCAAGAGGCTTTAGACATTCTTGAAGCTGACGATAGTGAATTGTTACCTATTATGCATGCAGCCTATCAAGTACGATTTCATTTTTTTCAAAAAAAGGTGAAATTAAATATGATTTTCAACGCAAAAAGTGGATATTGCCCTGAGAACTGTGGATATTGTTCACAGTCGATGATTTCAAAAGCACCGGTTGAAAGATATACAATGCTTGATCAAAAAACCATTGTGGCAGGGGCGCGTGAGGCTCTCAAAAGAAAAGCCGGGACTTATTGTATTGTGGCAAGCGGGAGAGCGCCTTCTCATAGGGAATTAGATGAAGTTACAGCAGCAGTAAAGGAAATCACTGAAACGATGCCTTTGAAGGTGTGTGCCTGTCTTGGGTTATTAAATGAAGACAAAGCGAAGCGGCTGAAGGAAGCGGGTGTTCATCGGTATAATCACAATATCAATACACATCACGATCATCATGATCACATTACGACAACTCATACATACGATGACCGCGTGTCGACCATTGAGCAGGTCAAACAGTCTGGCATGTCACCTTGCTCAGGGGTCATTATTGGAATGGGTGAAACCAATCAGCAAATCGTTGAAATGGCTTTTGCGCTTAGAGCACTTGATGCGGATTCAATTCCAGTCAACTTTCTTCATGCCATTGAAGGAACACCGCTTGAGCATCAAGAACGGACACATCCGATCAAAGCATTGAAAGTGCTGGCAATGATGAGATTTGTCAATCCAACAAAGGAAATTCGGGTATCCGGAGGCAGAGAGTTTAATTTACGGACACTCCAGCCACTCGCACTTTATGCGGCAAATTCGATTTTCGTTGGTGATTATTTAACAACAAAAGGCCAGCAAGTTCAAACGGATCATCACATCATTGAAGATTTAGGGTTTGAAATAGAAGAATGTGCGTTATAAAAAAGTCTGCCGATTCACCGGCAGACTTCTAAGATTAGAATCTTTTATGAAAATCGACAGTTCCGCTTCCATCTTCTCGGTCAAAGCTGCCAACAAACGTCCAGTTAATATATCCACCGTCACCATTGTTGACAAACGTACCATCTTCAAATACCCAAATACCAAACGTAATACCGTCATATTCAACACTATCATAGTAGACAACATTGTTCAGACCGCTAAAGTCGTGATCTTGGCTTAAATTTTGGACAACTACGTTGTAGTTTTGACCTGCTTCATAGAACGCACTGTATGCCGCGTTTTTTACGAATCCATCACGATTTTGAGATGATTTTACTGCTTGTTCAATTTTATCGGCAATGGCTACTGGATCAATTGAGACACTTCCATCAACACCTGTTGTTGTAGCAGCTTCAGCCGTTTGACCAAAAGTCGTAAGAGATAGAGGGGCAGCAATCATTGACGTGGCGATGACAGAACCAACAAACATTTTACTTGTTTTTCTCATATTTTCTAACTCCTCCTTTAATTGGTATGTTTATGTACTACCCCTTTCTCTGTCTCTTAAACACTAATTTATGAAAAAAATTCTTATTCTACCAATTAAGAGGGTGTTTTTACTGTTTAATTAGGCGAAATAACAAAAAAACTACTCTTTTATAAAGAGTAGTTTACATATTACATGAACAGGATAAATAAAATCACACCTAGGATAATTCGGTATATCGCAAAAGGCACCAGTTTGATTTTATTGATCAGTTTTAGGAAGAATCGAACAACAAAGAGAGCCACAACAAACGCACTCACAAAGCCGACGATAAAGAATGGCAGCATGTCTGTTGTTAAATATTCAGCATTTTTCACAAGGGTTAACAAGCTTGCTCCCGCCATAATTGGCATCGCCATGATAAATGTAAAGTCTGCCGCAGCACGGTGATTCAAACCAAGAATAACCCCGCCTGCGATCGTCGAACCTGAGCGCGAGAAGCCTGGCCATAATGCCAAACATTGAAACAGTCCAATATAAAGCGCCTGTCTGTACGTCATGTTATCGACAGAGCTTGTTTCTGTTTTCCGTTTATTGATCCAGTCAGCGACAAGCATCAGCACTGCCCCTAAAATCAAACCGACAGCGACCGTTCTGACGTCAAATAAGTATTTATCAATATAATCTTCAAATAAGAATCCTAAAATGACGGCTGGAACAAGTCCAACAGCAATTTGGGCGATGGTCAGCTTATGCCCGCTGCGCTTTTGTTCTTCGGTGATATTTTTCTTTAAGCCCAATAAGTTTAAAATACGATCTTTAAACACGATCATGACAGCTAAAATAGAGCCTAACTGAATCACGACTTTAAATGTATTAGCCGCTTCTGGCGTAATAATTTCCTTTGATTTTAGCCAAAGATCATCGACAATGATCATGTGACCTGTAGATGAAACAGGTGCGTACTCTGTTAATCCTTCGACAATTCCTAAAACCAGTGCCACGAATAAATCCCATAGATTCATGATTTTCTTTCCTTTCAATTCTGATCTTTTGAACACGCCAAACATCTATGTCCACATAAAGACAAGCTTCCTTTATCGAAAGCTCGTCTTTATGATACTATATTTTTTTCAAAAAAAGATTATGACATCAAACCTTTTCTTCTTTATACAAATTGGACCGCATTTTAAACCAATCAAACAGGTGGGTTGTGATAACCTTCAGAACGGCATACGTCGGAATAGCGACAATGATGCCGATGACGCTGAACAATTTACCAGCTGTTAATAGAACAAAAATAATCGTAATTGGGTGAATATGAAGGTTTTTCCCCATCACCTGAGGCGAAATAAATTTACCTTCAATGAGCTGAACCACTGTCCAGACAATAATAAGTTTTAAAAGCATCACTGGTGACGTCACAAGTGCAATCACAATCGCTGGTGTAATCGCAATTGTTGGACCAAGGTAAGGTACTACGCTTGTACATGCCGCAATGATAGCAAGCAGCAGCGCATAGTCAAGTCCAATGATCATATAACCGATTAACAGAAGAACACCGATACAGAAGCTGACAATAATCTGTCCGCGAATATACGAGCTCAGCCGGTGGTTCATTTCGTGAAGCACGATATGTGTATGTTCTCTCATTTTATTTGGAATGAATTTCAAGAAATAGTCAGGCAGCTTTTTGCCGTCTTTTAATAGATAAAACAGAATGAACGGCACCGTCACGATCGAGATGATAACTTCTGTGAGCGCCCCTAAGAATGTTCCTACACCGGTAAAGGTGCTTTCCAAAATCTTCGTCGCTTGACTAGATGCTTTACTTACCAATTCAGACACATTAAAGTTCATCGTTTTTTGCACTTGATTAATAAAGTTACTTCCCGTTAATTGTCTAATTTGTTCTTCTACTGTATCGACGTATTTCGGAAGATTATGAAATAGACTCATGGTTTGAGCTTGTAAAAAAGGAATAATAGACACGATGGTCACTGTAATAATCCCAATAATGACAAGATATAAAAGCAAAATGGAATAGATCCGCTTGATTCTTGCTTTCTCTAACAAGTTGACAATTGGATTTAATAAATAATACACGACCCCCGTTAAAATAATCGGTAAGGCAATGGTTTTGACGAGTACAATGAGCGGTGTGAAAATAAATGATGTTTTCATGAAAACAAGGATATTCAATCCGATTAATAGCAGGACGAGTAAAAAGAGAACAAACTTGTTATCAAGAAAAAATTTTCTAAATCGACTGCTCCACATTTGCATAGAATTCATATCGTTCCTCCAAACACGGGCTATTTTATGAGTAAATTGTACACTACTTGATCATGATATGGTGATCATTGTTTCAGCTTTTTTTCCCATTTTGCAATAGACATCGCCCATATAATGAGAATCGGCTGTCCAATAAGTCTTATCCATAGCAAAGCTTGTTCTGTATTTTCTTGACCTGGAAATGGTATTCCCTCACGTGCAGCAAATAAGTTTGCCGGGAAAATGAGTACAAGATAGACAGCAATGAATTTTGCCGCTGCAATCCTAGAATTCGGCAAAAGCAGCAGCACGGCCAGCAGCCATTCAAGACATGCAGTCACATAGACCATTACATATGGAAATGGCCAGCCTGGCATCATGCGAGCAAAGCCGCCCGGCTCTATTACATGAAAAATACCAGCAACTATGAATAAAAGCGCAAAGGTGTATGTACTTCCTATATGCAGGACGCGCTTCATGTTTCCTCCTCTCCCTTCTATCCTGAGTATTACCCGAAGAAGGAAGAAACTACCCACTTTTCGTACATTTATATCCTTTATGTAAGACGCATCAGCCTATATAAAGGTTTCATCCGCTTTTCAATAAAAAGAATATTCTTTCATACAAACGCTTTCAAAGCATGTATAATCAGAGGAAAGCAGAAGGAGGGAATCACATGATTCGATTTGCTGTCATCGGAACGAACTGGATTACAGATCGGTTCTTACAAGCTGGTGAAGGAATCGCTGACTTTACATGTACAGCCGTCTATTCACGATCCGCTGAAAAAGGACAGGCCTTTGCCGAAAAATACGGGATTGAGACGGTTTTTACGAACTTACAACAAATGGCGGAAAGTGATACGTTCGATGCCGTGTATATTGCGAGTCCAAATGCCCTTCATAAAGAGCAAGCCATGTTGATGATGGAGCATCAAAAGCATGTTTTATGCGAAAAACCATTCGCCTCTCATCGAAAAGAAGTGGAAGAAATGATTGCCGCAGCAAAAAAACATCAAGTGTGTTTGATGGAAGCGATGAAAACGACATTTCTGCCAAACTTTCTGCAAATCAAACAGCACCTTGATCAGCTTGGACCTATCAGGCAAGTGGTCGCGCATTACTGTAAATATTCCTCAAGATACGATGCCTATCGAAACGGCGAGCTTCCAAATGCCTTTAAACCGGAGTTATCCAATGGTTCGTTAATGGATATCGGGGTGTACCTCGTTTACCCAGTCATATCCTTATTTGGTCTGCCGAATCAAATCACCGCGAGAGGCTATAAGCTTTCTTCTGGTGTGGATGGAAATGGTTCAGTCCTTTTACAGTATGACGGGCATCAAGCACTTCTTTTTCATTCTAAAATTTCAACGTCTCATTTATCCGCTGAAATTCAAGGCGAGGATGCCACGATGGTGATTGATCAATTCCACCGGCCTTCACGAATCACGATACATGACCGTGATGGACATCAAACTGACATCTCGCTCAAAGATGATCAGCCAGCTATGTCTTATGAAATCAATCATTTTATTGAGTGTATTCAGCAGGGAATGGGGCAGTCTCCGGTCAATACATTTGCGTTATCTGTTCAAACCATGTCCGTCATGGACGAAGCAAGAAGACAAATGGGCGTGATGTATCCTGCCGACAGACAAAATGTATAGGGCATAAAATGATGAACAAAGGGCGAATTATTTTTGGTTCGCCCTTTGTTTTTTACGTTTCGTGTCAGTCGCTTATTTTGCCGCTAACACATCCGCAAATGCTTTTACATACGGCGGAAGGTCCGGCGGACGTCTGCTGGAGATGAGGTGGCCATCTGTGACGACCGCCTCATCAAACCAATCCGCACCGGCATTTGTCATATCATCTTTAATACCAGGTGTACTTGTCACTTGTCTGCCTTTCAGGATTCCTGCTGAAATCAGCACCCAGCCGGCATGGCAAATCTGCCCGATTGGTTTTGCCTTCGCATCAAATGTACGGACGATGTCTAATACTTCTGGATAACGGCGCAGTTTATCAGGCGCCCATCCGCCAGGGACAAGCACAGCATCATAATCATCAGCTTGAATGGAATAAAAATCTGCATCAGATACCGCCGGCACACCATACTTCCCGATGTACTCATGATTTGCTTTTTCACCTACAAGATGGACAGTCGCCCCTTCTTCTCTTAAACGCAGAACTGGATACCACAGCTCTAAATCTTCAAAATCATCACTGACAAACGCAATGACCTTCTTATCTGATAAACGCATTCTATCTCTCCTCTTCTTTCGATTTCCTCTATTGTACGAGATGTCCTCTTAAAAAGAAAAGCGGTTCCCCTCGAGGAGAACCACTTGACCTTATTCGCTGATCTTGAATTTTTTAATTAAATCGCGTAATTCTTCCGCCATTTGGGAAAGAGTCGTGGATGAAGAACTAATCTCTTCCATCGAAGCAAGCTGTTCTTCTGCTGAAGCTGCGATATCTTGGATGCTTGCTGAACTCTCTCTCGATACATCCGCAATTTCATTCACTGCTTTAGAAATTTGCTCAGATCCTTTCGACAGCTCGCGCACCGTTGTATTCATTTCGTTCATTCTTGCTGCGATTTCCGCTGTTTGCTCATTTATTTGTGAGAAGCTTTCTTTCGTTTGATCTGTAATAGTAAGACCGTTCTTTACTTCTTCATTCACTGCTTTGAACATATTTTGAGATGTTTCAATTTCAGAGACGATTTCATTCACAAGCTTTTCAATCTCTTTTGCTGAATCTGATGATTGAACCGCTAGTTTACGCACTTCTTCCGCAACAACAGAGAAGCCTCTGCCTGACTCGCCTGCGCGTGCTGCTTCAATAGCGGCATTTAGTGCAAGTAAATTCGTTTGATCCGCTATGCCGTTAATCACGCCTAGGATGTTTGTGATATCTTTTGATTTATGCTCTAGTCCGTTAATCACGCCTTCAGCTTCTTTCACTGAATGGTCAATCGTCTTCATTTGGCCGACAGTTCGCTCCACAAGCTGGCCGCCTGTTTCTGCGACTGTTTTTGATTGAACAGATGACGCTGTGATGACATCAGACGTTTCAGCAACTTCGTTCAGTCCTTCATTCATTTGTTTTAAATGAACTGCGCTTTGCTCCACCATTTCGCTTTGATTTTCATTGCCGTTTGAGAATGTTTCAATAGACGATGTAATATGTTCGGTTGCTTTTGTTGTTTGACCTGCACTTGCCGTCAGTTCTTCAGATGATGAAGCGACATTCTCAACAGATGTTTGTACAGCTTGAATGACATCTCTTAGAGACTCACTCATTTCATTAAAGCTTGTGCCAAGCTGTCCAATTTCATCTTTTGAGTGGACATCAATTTTTTCTGTCAAATCTCCCTGACTGATCTTCTTCGAAGAAGAGACAAGAGTGGAAAGTGGTTTTGTAATGGAACGGATGATAAAGAAGATCAGAATCCCGCCAATGATAAGCGCGCCGGCTAAAATGATGGCGGCCATATTAAAAACTGGCTGTGCAGCTTCTTCTACTTCACTGACAAACATCGTCCCGACAATCTTCCAGCCAGTTGCCTTGTTTGTCGTGAACTCCATTTGCTTTTCTTTCCCTTCAAACATATAACTCATAGATCCGTTATCTTGTGAGTACATTTTTTCTAACCATTCACCAGATAATTTCGTTCCTGCTTTTTTCTTTGGATGTGCCACATATGTGCGGTCCGGACTTCCAATAAAGGCATAGCCTTGTTTCCCAATGTTAATGCTATTGGACTCTTTTACTAGATTCGCAATGTCTAGGTTCATCGCGATGACGCCTGATCCATCCTCTAGTTTTTTAGAAATCGTTACCACCAGCGTACCGGTTGATGCCGTTGCATATGGAGCTGAAATAGACAGCTCACCGTTTTTCGCCCAGCCGTCTTTATACCAATCCCGCTCAGTTGCGACATAATCGGCAGGCATTTTTTGATTAGGATATCTTGAAAACACTTTGCCGTCACTTGAAGCGACAAAAATACCTTCTGTGTCATCATTCATACTCATGAACTGCTCAAAGCGTCCTTGAATATCGGTCGTGCCTTTTTGCTTGAGCTTTTTCTCCGTGATCCATTTGCTAAAGAAATCGGCTGCGTCTGTTTTCACTTTTACAACCTTCGTAATATTTTTATCTAGCTGCTCTACATTTTCCTTTGCGCTTTGCATAATTTGATCATTTAAGGAGGTGCTTGCCGTATGATATGAAGAGAATGCCAATACGATGATTGGGCATAAAAGAATAAATAAGAAAGAGAATACGAGCTTTTTTGATATAGATGGCTTTCTGAAATACTGTATGAATTTCATAAAAAAGAAAACTCCTTTTAGTAAGATAGTATATATATCGGAAGTACTACTAGGTTCTTTACTTTTTTAACTTATTAAAGTCTAAATAAGTCCAAATTACCCAATTTATATGCATTGAATGGAAAAACACCTGACGTTTTGGCGTCAGGTGCTTAAGATTGTTGACAAAGGGCTAAAATGTTCTTGATTTTAGCCCTTGTCTTCTTTTCAGTGTGATAGAAAACCTTTGCAGTCCTAGGAAGGACGAGCACAGGAGCGGAGCGAATTTGACATTCGTGAGCACCGGAGCGCAGACCTGACACCGAATGCGAGGGTTTGTCTACACGCTGAAACACCTGACGTTTTGGCGTCAGGTGTTTCGCTACTCTCTTACATTTTAAATTGTTTAATGAGCTCTCTTAGTTCTTCTGCCATCTGAGATAAAGTGGCAGAGGAAGAACTGATCTCTTCCATAGATGCAAGCTGCTCTTCTGCTGAAGCTGCGATATCTTGGAAGCCTGCTGAGCTTTCTCTTGAGAGCTCTTTGATTTGATTCACCGCATGAGAAATATCATTTGAGCCATGTGATAACTCTTTGGCTGATCCGTTCATTTGTTTCATTTGTTCTGTCATTTCTGATGTTTTATCAGTGATTTTCTCAAAGCTCACTTTTGTTTCATCTGTAATGTTTAATCCAGACTGTACTTCCCCTGCTACTTGTTTAAACATTTTCTGCGATTTTTCTATTTCCTCCACAATTTCGTTCGTCAGGCTTTCAATTTCTTTTGAAGAGCTTCCTGATTGCTCTGCCAGCTTGCGGACTTCTTCTGCGACAACAGAGAAGCCTCTGCCAGCTTCACCTGCTCGTGCAGCTTCGATCGCAGCATTTAAAGCAAGGAGATTCGTTTGATCCGCAATACCGTTGATGACCCCCAGAATATTTGTAATATCCTTTGATTTCTGCTCTAAACCTGCAATGACAAGCTCTGCTTCTTTTACTGCCTGCTCAATGGTTTGCATTTGACCTGCTGTTTTTTGAACGAGTTCTCCTCCAGCCTGAGCGGTTTTGCTCGATTCGATCGACGATTCCATCATATGAGAGGTCGTGTCGACCATATGCGATAGGCTGCGATCCATTTCGTTTAACTGAACTGAGCTTTTTTCGATCATATCATTTTGATGTTCAGTGCTGTTTGAGAACTGTTCAATAGAGGATGTGATATGCTCGGTCGCTTGAGCTGTCTGTCCTGCACTTGCCGTTAATTCTTCAGACGAAGCAGCCACATTTTCAATCGAATTTTGAACAGCTTGAATGACTTGTTTCAGCTTTGCTGACATGTCGTTAAAGCTTTGCGCAAGTTTACCTATTTCATCGTGCGTACGAACTTCAATATGCTGGGTCAAATCACCTTGACTGATTTTCTCAGCCGATTCAGAGAGCTCTATCAGTGGCTTTCGAATCGATTTAATAATAAAATAAACCGCGATTCCGCCAATGACAATCGCAGCCGCAAGGATGATCATTGTTAAGTCGAGCACTGGCTGAGCGGCTTTTTTTACTTCATTCACATACATCGTTCCAGCAAGCTTCCAGCCTGTTGCTTCATTTGTGTCAAAAAACATTTGCTTCGGCTGGCCATTGTATTCATATTCAAAGCTGCCTTGTTTTTTATCATACAATTTCGAGATAAAGTCACCAGTCAGCTTTGTCCCAGCCTTATCGGTTTTATGGGCAACATAACGCTGATCTGAGGTGGCGATAAACGCATAGCCTTCTTGGCCAATTTTGATGCTGTTTGTATCTTTTATAACCGTATTTAATCGTACATTTACCCCGATCACACCAGATCCATCTGCTAATTGTTCTGATATTGTGATGAGCAGGTCATCAGATGACTTACTTGTAAAAGGATCTGAAATAATGAGTTTCTTATCTCCCATCGATTGCTGAAACCATGGTTCATTTTTTGCGCTCTTTGCATTATCTTTGTGTATCTCGGAATATTCAGTTAGTTTACCATTTTGATCTGCAACAAATACTTCTACTACATCGTCATCTGTTTCCGATAATTGCTCTAATTTCACTTTGAGTAAATCTTTGTTTTTAGCAGCCAATTCACTCTTTTTGACCGATTTGGATAAGTATGAAACAATGTCAATTTTAGGCTGTATATCTTTATTAATGAGTTCATTTAATTGTTGAACACCATTTGCAGCGCTAGACATAATCTCATCATTGAGAGACTTTGATGCCACTTCATAAGAAAATGCGGCCAATACGAGAATTGGCACTAGGAGAATCGCTAAAAATGCAGTAATTAATTTCTTCGACATCGTAAAGTGCTTAAAAAAGTTGATTTTTTTCATAACTCTACTCCTTTTGATTTATGATTTGTGGTCTTTCTCTTCTATTCTTAGGTAATATGAATTATTTTTCAAGGAATAATGTTCAAAAAAACCAAAAAATAAGTACAATTACCTATTTCTTTTTATTCAATAAATAAAAAGAGCCTCTAGTTGGAGGCTCTTTTCTTCATGTCTATTCAACTTTAAACTTGCTAATTAAATCGCGTAATTCTTCTGCCATCGAAGAGAGTGTGGCAGAGGATGAGCTGATTTCTTCCATTGATGCCAGTTGTTCTTCTGCTGAAGCAGCAATGTCTTGAATATTTGCTGAGCTTTCACGTGATACGTCTGCGATCTCACGAACAGCCTCTGACACATGTGCAGAGCCTTTTGAAAGCTGGACAACGGTTTGATTCATTGTTTGAAGCTGGTTAGAAATTTCTTTTGTCATGTCGAAAATATTGTGGAAGCTTACTTTCGTTTGTTCAGTGAAGCTTAGGCCTGATTGAACTTCTCGATTCACCGCAGTGAATACTTCCTGGGATACGTCGATGTCTTGCACGATTTCATTGATCAAATTCTCAATTTCTTTTGCCGAGTTAGCAGATTGAACCGCAAGTTTTCTTACTTCTTCTGCTACAACGGAGAATCCTCTGCCAGATTCACCAGCTCTTGCTGCCTCAATTGCTGCATTTAGTGCAAGTAAATTCGTTTGATCGGCAATTCCATTGATGACACCGAGAATTTGGGTAATGTTTTTAGATTTATTTTCAAGCGCCCTGATGACGTTCTCTGCTTTTTTCACGGACTGATCAATAACATTCATTTGAGAGGCCGTTTTTTCAACAAGCTGTCCGCCTTCTCCTGCGATATCTGTTGATTTGATCGATGAAGCCGTAATAGACTCAGCTGATTCATTCATATTTTGAAGACCACGGTTCATTTCCTCTAACTCGACTGAGCTCAATTCGACTTTATCATTTTGGCTTTCATTTCCGCTGGAGAATTGTTCAATGGCTAGTGTAATATGCTCAGTTGCTTTACTTGTCTGTCCTGCACTGGCAGTCAGTTCTTCTGATGAAGATGCGACATTTTCGACTGAAGTTTGAACGGCTCCAATGAGGGATCTCAATGAATCAATCATCGTATTAAAGCCTTTACCAACTTGTCCAATTTCGTCATCTGACTGGATCTGAAGCTTATCGCGCAAATCACCATCGCTGACTTTTTTCGAGAAACGGGCAAGATTGGATAATCTTTTTGAAATAGAGCGGACGATAAAGAAAATAAGGGTTCCTGCTACAATGAGTGTGACACTGAATACGATAATGGCAGTATTGAAAACGGGCTTTGCCGCTTCTTCTACTTCAGATACGAGCATCGTTCCACCAATTTTCCAGCCGGTTAATTCATTGGTGACATATGCAACCTTTTTATCTGTTCCTTTGAGGGTATAGCTGCCGCTTCCTTCTTTGTTTTTATAAATAATACTGGCCAGATTTTCATTGACCTGACTTCCTGACTTTTGGGTTGGATCTGCTAAAACCGTTTGATCTTTCTCCATCATGAAAGCATAGCCTTTTTGCCCAATTTTGATTTCTTTTAGTTTTTGGAGCAGGCTGTCAATTTCCATATCAAGACCAATGACACCTGAACCATCTTTCGTTTTTTGGGCAATTGTGATCACCATTTTGCCTGTGGATGCTGCTACATATGGTTTTGTGATGACTTGTTTGCCGTTTTCTGCTTTCAATGCCTCTTGATACCAAGGACGTTCTCTTGGATCGTAGCCATCCGGCATCTTTTGGACTGGGTATTGCATAAACAATCCCTTTTCAGAGCCTGCATAGATCGCAGAAACATCTTTTTCATTAATTTTTCCAAATTGCTGTAATTCTTTAATGGTTGCATTTCTATTTTTTTCTTGAAGATTAGACGCTTTGAGTGAATCTGAGAACAGTGTCACAGCATCTGATTTGTTTCCAATATTCTCATTGATTAAGGTATCAAATGCATTGACCTGACTCATCGCACTGCCCATAATCTGTTTGTCTAGCTCTGTCTTTGATGTAAAAAACGCACTAATTGTCAGTGCCACGGTTGGCAGGATAAGAACTACCAAGAAGGCAATGATTAATTTTTTTGAAATGGATGGTTTTTTGAACCATTGGATCATTTTTCCCATTTTAACTTTCCCCCTTTACTTCTCTAAAGTTAATATCGGATGAAAGGTGTATTTTTAGAGACTGGAAATGACGTTTAAAAATAAAAAAAATACCCAGACAATTCTGGATATTTTTTCATCATTATTTAATTAATTTTAAATTGACTTGTGAGCTCTTTTAGCTCCTCTGCCATGTTGGCAAGTGTTACAGAAGAAGACGTGATTTCTTCCATAGATGCTAGCTGCTCTTCTGCTGAAGCCGCAATGTCCTGAATGTTTGCTGCGCTTTCTCTTGAGACTTGGCGCATCTCCTGCATCGCTTGTGAAACAAGCTTTGAACCGCTCGATAGGTCAATGGCTGTATCGTTTAATTGTGACAGTTTTTTCGACATTCCTTCTGCCGCCTCATAAATGTGCTGGAAGCTTTCTTTAGCTTCTTCTGTCATACCGAGCCCTGCGTTTACTTCTCGATTGACTGCTTTGAACATATCTTGAGATTTAGCAATTTCTAACACAATTTCTTGGATAAGCTTCTCAATTTCTTTCGCTGAATCTGCGGATTGGACAGCTAGTTTTCGCACTTCTTCGGCAACGACGGAGAAGCCGCGTCCTGATTCACCTGCTCTTGCTGCTTCGATTGCTGCATTAAGCGCAAGTAAGTTTGTTTGATCCGCAATGCCGTTAATGACATTTAAAATACTCGTAATATCTTTAGACTTGTATTCTAATTCTTTCATGACCTGTTCTGCTTCTTGTACGGATGTATCAATATGTTTCATTTGGCTCGCTGTGCTTTCAACAATTCGCCCGCCTTGACCAGCCGCCTCTGTTGATTGAAGTGAGACAGCAGCTACTTCAGATGAGGTTTGTGACATATCTTGTAATCCTTCGTTCATTGCCACAAGCTGATTCGTACTAGATTCTACTTTCTCGTTTTGTGCTTCATTTCCATTTGAAAATTGTTCAATCGACATCGTGATATGCTCTGTTGCTTGACTCGTTTGACTGGCACTTGCCGTCAGCTCCTCTGAAGCCGAAGCCACATTGTCGACAGATTGCTGTACAGCACGAATGACGTCACGAAGAGATTCACTCATCTTGCTGAAACTTCTTGTGAGATCTCCTATTTCATCCTTCGATTTCGTTTCGAGGGTTTCTGTTAAATCCCCTTCACTCACTTTTTCTGAGAAATCAACAAGCCTTCTCAGTCCAATTGTGATCGAGCGAACGATGAAGAAGATAGCGACACCACCAAGGATAAATGAAGAAATTAAAAGAATAATGGCAGAATTCCAAACTGGCTGTGCTGCTTCTTCTGTTTCTGAGACAAACATCGTTCCAGCAATTTTCCAACCTGTTAAATCATTTGTTACAAAAACGAGGCGTTTTTGTTCTCCTTTATTCTCATAAGTTGATGTTCCTTCTTTGCCGCTGTAAAGGATAGATGAAATATTTTCTGTGACCTTAGATCCTGATTTTTCTTCTGGATGGGCTACAATTTGTTTGTTTTTATTTGCAATAATTGGATATCCTTCTCGTCCAATTTTAATATCTTTTATTTTATTTACAATGTCTTGCACATCAATATCGATTCCGATGACTCCCGACCCATCCTTCAGTCGCTGAGCAATCGTGACAACCATGCCGTTTGTTTTGGAAGAGCCCTTTCCGTTTGTTGTGGCAGAAATGTATGGATTGGAGACAACAGGCTCACCTTTTTCATCCTGCATCGCTAGTTGATACCAATCACGTGTTGTTGGATCATAGCCTTTTGGTATGTCTACTTTAGGAAACTGAATGAAATCACGATTTTTACTTGCTGCATAAAAACCTACTACATCATCTTCATTGATTTTGCTGTATATCTCAAAATGCTCATACAGTTCGTCCTGGTTTTTCTTTTTAAAGTCTGCAGCAGTAGATGTTTCAGCAAAGAGTTTCACCGCTTTTTCCTTATTCGAAAGCTTTTGCTCGATCATGTCATTCAGTTCATTGACTCTTGCATTTGCTCCGTACATGATTTCATGATCTAGTTCTTCTTTGGCAATCTGATATGAAATCGTACTGAGTGTAATAATGGGCAAGACGAGAACAAGTGTGAATGAAATAATCAATCTTTTAGAAATCGATGGTTTTTCCAACCATTTTATGACACTTTTCATGTTTTTCCTCCTTTTAAACGTTATTTTATATATCGGACGGCTTGATATTATTTTCATGTTTTTCAAATAAAAAGGATGACTTTTTGTTTATTTTCACAAATTGATTCCTTGCCCAAGCACCCTGCATACGCTAATACTAAAGGGGGCGCTTTTCATATGATTATCCTTTCAGGACAGCCAGTGACTAATGAGCAGCTGGCATCGTTTCAGCTAGAAGGACAAAAGCGGATCATTTTGATGCAGTTACAGGCCTCGAATGGTACGTTCCGCTATAGGCAAGCATCTGATTTGTTATTTGAGGTCACTTTAAGATCAAACATTATGAATGCTGCAAGAGATTTGAATAAAAGCGGTGCCTCATTTGCCATCTTTCAAAGATCGCGTGCAAATGATGCGTTTTGGCGTGTATCGGAAGCAGGAGCATTAGAGCTGCGCTATCAAGTGGAGCCATCTAGAGGCATTAAAGACATTTTTGAAAATGGTTCAAAATATGCATTTGAATGTGCAACGGCGATTGTCATTGTGTTTTATATGGGAGTCTTGCAAACAGTAGGAGAGGAGAAGTTTAACCGAAGACTTCGCAGTTTAACACTGTATGACTGGCACTATGATACTTTGTCAATTTATACAGAGCGCGGAAATGATTTTATCTATGGGGATTGTTTATATTTCGAAAATCCAGAGTTTAGCTATCAGCAGTCGCAATGGCGCGGGGAAAATGTGATTTACTTAGGAGAAGATCAATATTACGGTCATGGGCTTGGAATTTTAACAGCAGCAGAAATTATCGACAAACTGAATAAGAGAAGACGGCCAGGTGCAGTTCAATCCGCTTATTTATTACCGCAGACTACCCGGATGGATGTGATTTATCTCAGGCAAATGTTTGGCAGCTAAAAAAAGCCTCTTGTCTATTGGTTATGACAAGGGGCTTTTGTATGCCTTGCGCTTACGATAATTTTGGAGTGTGCCAAGCAACGTGTTCGCAAGGATCTCCATTTCTTCTAAATCTTTTCTTGTGACCGGTGGATCGTGCCTGCTCCACTTCACGTATCGAACAAAATAGTAGTGACGAATGGGCGTAAGGACGGCAGGAGAATGAGGAAAATCATCAAACCAGAATTCAATCTGACCTTTTTTTCGGTAGGAATGTTTTAAGATGTCCATCCTGTCACACCACCCGTCATGATTTTATCTGCGTCAGTTCGTGCATGATGTCTTCAACGGTTAAAATCGAGCGAATACGCCCAACGCCCTGTCCTGCCCACAAAGCCATTTGTTCAGGGTTACCGCCGGCAGCAGCTGCTTTTCGCATCGGTGTTGTCCATACATGCTGAACCGGATAAGGAAGAACCCTATCTTCATGCAGGCTTTCATCCTCCATCCACTGATTCACAATGCCTCTCGCTCTTTTCCCAGAAAAAAGCCTTGTCACCCTTGTTTCACTGCCTTCTGCCTGTAAAATGGCCTTCTTGTATACCTCTGCCGCAGCACTTTCCTGGCTGGCTAAAAACCTTGTGCCGATTTGAACCGCATCTGCTCCAAGCGCCAGCACTGCTTTCACACCTGCTCGGTCCGTGATACCTCCGGCAGCAATCAATGGCACGCGGCAGAGCGGTTTGACATCAGAGATCAGACTGATCAGTCCCAGCAGTGCGTCTCCTTTTGCCCGTAAAAATGTGCCGCGATGCCCCCCTGCTTCACTTCCTTGCAGAACAATAGCATCCATTCCTTTTTCCTCTAAAAGCAGTGCTTCCTCTTTTGTTGTGGCCGTTCCGATTAAAAAGATTCCCTTTTGTTTTAAGCGGTGAATCGTTTGTTCTTTTGGACAGGCAAATGTAAAGGAAACAATCGGAACGTCTTCTTCCAGAAGAATGTTGATTTTTTGTTCAAAATCATCCCACAATTCTTCTTCGCTTGGCATCCTATCTGCTGACGGGCGTGCAGGCAGTCTCTTTTCCCAAAATGCCACATCCTCTTTTTTCACTTCTGGAATTGGCTCTGGTACAAACACATTGACCTGAAACAGGCGAGATGTCAGGTGTTTGACCTGTCTAATCTGCTGTCTTAAATGGTCAGGCTGCACATATCCACTTGCCAGGCTGCCAAGCCCTCCGTATTCCGAAACTGCGGCTGCCAGCTGCGGTGTCACAGCTCCTCCTGCCATTGGCGCTTGGATGATTCCATGTTCAATCTGCAGTAACTTTTTGATATCCCCCATTTACTTCCCCCATCTCTTACTCGTTTGACGATACTTGTACATAAAAATGACGATGTCTCGGCCCGTCAAACTCACAGAAATAGATTCCCTGCCACGTGCCAAGTACAAGATCTCCATCATGAATGAGAACATGCTGAGACGCCCCCATATAACTCGCTTTCATATGCGCTGCCGTATTCCCTTCCATATGGCGGTCCTTTGGATGTTCCCACGGGAAGACTTCATCAAGCCGGCGAAGCATATCCCGTTTCACATCTGGATCCGCATTTTCATTAATGGTAATCCCTGCTGTCGTATGTGGACAATAGACGATGACAGTTCCGTGTTGTATGCCTGTTTCCCTGACATATTGGAGAACCTCGTGTGTGACGTCGATCATGTCATCGCGTCTGTCTGTTTGTACATTGATTTTTTTCATATGAGCTGCCCCTTTTTGACGTTTCTATAAATTCATACCCTTTTTATGTGAAACAAATCTTCTTACCTAAAGTTTACCAAGCAAAAAAACCTCGTCAAGCAGTACGAGGTTTTTAAGAGAAATGAACCTTTTTGACTTCAATGGTTCGAATATGGTGGTCTTCAGCATCAATGATCGTAAATTCACAGCCTTCTGCTTCAATCGTATCTCCAATGTCAAAATCAAATTTATGCGTCATCATCCAGCCTGCAATTGTATCAACATCATCATTCTCAATGGCTAAATCCAATAAATCATTTACTTCATCAATCAATGCTTTCCCATCCATCACATAATGGAAATCACCTTTTTTCACGATGTGAGGTGTTTCATCCTGATCATATTCATCTCGAATCTCTCCGACAATTTCTTCTAATATGTCCTCTACTGTGACAAGTCCCGCTGTACCTCCGTATTCGTCTACGAGCACTGACATATGGATTCGTTCCTTTTGCATCAAAATGAGCAATTCCTGAACAGGGGTGCTTTCAATGACCCGGATCACCGGACGCATTAAGTCTTCAATAGATACATCTTGATTTAGGAAGCTCGCTTTAAATACATCTTTGCTATTGATAACTCCAATCACATGATCTTTGTCCTCTTTAATAACAGGGTAGCGTGTGTACCTTTCGTTCAGCATATAATGGGTCACATCTTCTAAGGTCTGTTCAATCTCTATAGCTGAAATTTCTGTACGTGGGATCATGATCTCTCTCGCCACTCGGTTATCAAATTCAAAGATTTTATTCACATATTTGTACTCAGATTGGTTAATCTCACCCTTCTCATAGCTTTCAGATAAAATGAGTCGCAATTCTTCCTCACTGATCGCCACTTCATGTTCTTTGACAGAATGATAACCAAATAATTTCACGATGCTTCGTGCAGCCCCATTTAATGCTTTAATAAACGGGTACATGACTTTATAGAAAAAGATGAGTGGTTTTGCTGTCACAAGGCTGACGGCCTCTGCCTTTTGAATGGCAATTGTTTTAGGCGCGAGTTCTCCAACAACAACATGTAAAAACGTAATGATCACAAATGCGATGATAAACGAAAGGATGTCAGTTAATGCGGAATGAAGCCCGATTTTTTCAAAAAGCGGATGCAGAAAATGCTCCACCGTCGGCTCACCCAGCCATCCTAAGCCTAAAGCTGTGATGGTAATTCCTAGTTGGCAGGCGGACAAATATTCGTCTAGATTTGATATCAGCTTTTGAACATGAATGGCCCTTTTATCACCGCTTTCAATCAGCTGGTTAATTTTAGAGCCTCTAATTTTCACAATCGCAAATTCAGTGACAACAAAAAATGCTGTCGCAGCAATGAGTAATATGACTAAAAATACGTTTAAAATGTACAAAAAAACCCTTACCTAACACTGGTAAGGGCTCACCTCCTCTGGCATCAATTAATCATTACGGCCATTTAGGAAGATCATTACAAAACGGAGCAATTCAAACAGGGAGACAAGGGCCGCTGCTACATACGTAAGAGCTGCAGCATTTAACACCTTGTTCACGCCTCTTTCTTCACTGCTTCTAATGATTCCTTCTGAAACAATGATATCTTTTGCACGAGAACTTGCATTAAACTCGACAGGCAATGTCACAAGCTGAAAGAATACAGCTGCTGAGAACAAAATGATCCCAAGCCCGATTAAGTTAAGGCTGCTGAGCAAAATTCCACCAAGGAAAAGAAGCGGAGCAACACCAGATGCAAAGTTCACGACAGGAAAGATCTTATGTCTCAAAACAAGCGCACCATAGGATTCCTGATGCTGCAAGGCATGTCCAACCTCGTGTGATGCGACTGAAATGGCCGAAATGGAGTGGCCGTAGTACACAGGTTCAGATAAACGAACCACACGCTGCGTCGGGTCGTAATGATCAGTCAAAGTTCCTCTTACCGGTTCAACGGGCACATCGTATAACCCGTTGCGATCTAAAATATATCGAGCGGTTTCAGCACCTGTTTTCATACTGGATGCTTCCACCTTTGAATACTTTTCAAAATTATTCTTCACTTTAAATTGTGCCCAAAATGATAATCCCAATGCGGCAAATGTTAAAAAATAAAAAAACAGCATGCTCATCAGCTTCCTTTTTATTTTATATATTTATTTACAATTTTAATGACTTTTATGTACCATGTACAGCAAAAAGCACTAGGTCTTTTTCAGGGGAATGACCGCACCAATGAAAAAGAAGAACACACCTAAGCAAGCTGTATAAAAGGTCACTGTACCATAAAGGTCTTGAAAAAAGTGAAGCCATGAAAAATCACTCATAAAATGATTCACAGCATTTAAATCAAACACGAGTAAGATGACAGCTGATGATAAAAAGTGCACACCAATAAAAAGAAGTACGGTCTTTTGAACGAACGACATTCGAATTCCCTCCTTCTTCTCCCTTATTTTAAGATATGGGTTCTATTTCAATACATGACGAAGATGAAAAAATCTTTCCTCAATCGGGCATACTGACATTAGCATTCTCCTGAAAGGAAGAGTCCGATGAAATCAAATCGTATCTTTATCGCTTGGCTAAGGTGGCCGCTTTATCTTCGAATTGCTATTATCATTTGTTTCTTGCTTCTTTTTTTTGGACAATTAATCGTTTTACTAGAACCGAAGCAGTATCATACGATCTTTGATGGGATCTGGTGGGCGCTCATTACAGTCTCTACGGTTGGCTACGGTGATTTTGTGCCGCAAACCATGCCAGGGCAGGTGGCGGGTATGGCACTCATTTTTATCGGAGCCAGCTTTGTCACCGCTTATTTCGCCACACTTGCCGCCGCTGTGTTCAGCAAGCAGCACCATTATGTTGAGGGCAAGGTAGCCTTTAAAGGGAAAGGACACCTGATTATCGTCGGCTGGAATGAGAAGACGAACAAACTACTTCAGTCGTTTCAAACGATTGATCCAGCCATGCCGATTGTGCTGATTGATGACTCCTTGAAAGAGGGGCCTCTTTTGGAAAATGTTCATTTTATTAAAGGACATGGGACCGAAGACGGCACACTCCGTAAAGCCAATATTACCGGTGCAGATGCACTGATGATTACCGCAGATCAGCATGAAAATGAAGTGACAGCCGATATGCAGAGTGTCTTAACCTTACTTGCAGCAAAAGGCTTAAACCCTTCGCTATATTGTTTAATCGAAATCTTAACAGATCGTTACGTGAAAAATGCCGAACGTGCTGGTGCCAACCAAGTCATTCATACCTCTGATGCTGTCAATCATTTAATGGTTGAACATTTTCTAATAAAGGAACAGCTTACGGCGTTAACAAAAAAACGACAAATGACCTTGCATAAAAACGTCACGATCATACCTGTACCAGCTTCATTGGCTGGAGAAACCTTCTTAACAGCGCTCCATCACTTTTTAGAGCATCATGTGATCATCGTTGGCGTACAAAAAAAAGAAGGACCCATGATGAATCCTCCCTTTGGCTATGAGCTTCATCCAGAGGATGAACTGATCAGCCTTTAAAGCAGTGCGTCTTCTAATTCCTTGACGAGCGAAAAGCCAATCTCAGCATAAGCCTTTGATACATCTCCATCTTTCTCTTTTGGTTCTTGGAATTGGTTAAAGGATGCGCCCACATTTCCAACCATCGCATGATCATCTAACTTGTCTTGATATACATGCTTTAAGAGAAATGGATGTCCCATTTTCACCACAACCCCTGGCTGATCCAGCTGGCCTTTCTCGGCTGTAAATGGAACTCTGAGAAAGGTATAGCCATCACGGTTATCAATTTTATAATCAAAATATCCGTGATCATAATCCCAGTTCCCATTAATGACATAACCGAGCGGCTTCATCGTTTCTTCTAAATGGTAAAGTGAAAAGCTTTCACCAGGCAGCCTGGATGGTACATGAATCATACGAAACCCTCCTTTTTTATTAGGGTTCGTTAAAGAGAGGAATTCATACATTTCCTCTCGCGATTTGTACATTGTTTGTAAACGCGGCATCAAATAAGCTTTGATTGGTTGATTGATTCGTCTCGTTATCGCTGCCGGAACCTGCTGTTTCCTTCGTAGCACTCTTAGAACAAATGCGTCCGACATTGCCAAAGTTCACGATTGCCTGGCCAGAAATATCATGAATATAGACATGATTCGTCCTCATTTTTCACCCTCCTCCATTTATTATTCTATGTACAGAACATAGGAAAGCTTGCACAGGAACCTGAAGAAAACAAAAAAGGCACACCTTTATGAAAAGGTGTGCTTTTTCGCCTTATGATTGTTTTAAACGGCTTTCAAGCTCTGCTTTTTTCTCTTCGAAGCCCGGTTTGCCTAGTAAAGCAAACATATTCACTTTATAAGCTTCTACTCCAGGCTGATCGAATGGATTGACGCCTAGTAAATATCCAGACATCGCACATGCTTTCTCAAAGAAGTACACAAGGTATCCGAATGTATAAGCATCCATCTCAGGAATTGTCACGATAAGGTTCGGTACTTTTCCATCTGTATGGGCAAGCATCGTTCCTTCAAATGCTTTTTTATTGACGAAATCAACCGTTTTTCCTGCTAGATAGTTCAAGCCATCAAGGTCTTGTTCTTCTGCTTCAATCACAAGCTCATGTCGAGGCTTGTCTACATTGACGATTGTTTCGAACAAGTCTCTTCTTCCTTCTTGAACATATTGGCCAAGTGAATGAAGATCTGTTGAGAAGTTAGCAGATGAAGGATAGATTCCTTTTTCATCTTTGCCTTCACTTTCACCGAATAATTGCTTCCACCATTCTGCGAAATATTGCAGGCCTGGCTCATAGTTAATCAGCATTTCGATCGTTCTGCCTTTATTGTAAAGGACATTGCGGACGACAGCATATTGGTAAGCCGCATTTTCAGAAAGCTCAGATGAAGCGAAGTCTTCGCTTGCTTTTGCCGCACCTTCCATCATCTGATCAATGTCTGCACCGCTCACAGCGATTGGCAAAAGACCGACTGCTGTTAATACAGAATAGCGTCCACCAACATCATCAGGGATGATAAATGATTCGTAGCCTTCTTCAGTTGCTAATGTTTTCAGTGCACCGCGTGCCTTGTCAGTTGTCGCATAAATACGTTTTTTCGCTTCTTCAGCACCGTATTTTTCAATGAGGAGCTTTTTAAAGATGCGGAACGCAATGGCTGGCTCTGTTGTTGTACCAGATTTTGAAATCACATTAATGGAGAAATCTGCATCTTCCAATAGATCCATCACATCTGTTAAATAAGAAGAACTGATGTTATTTCCAATAAAAATGATTTGTGGTGTCTTGCGCTTGCCTTTTGGCAAAGTGTTATAGAAAGAATGGTTCAAAAACTCAATCGCCGCACGTGCACCTAGATATGACCCGCCGATTCCGACAACAAGCAGGACGTCAGAGTCAGACTTAATTTTATCTGCACTTTTTTTAATGCGGGCAAATTCTTCGCGGTCATATTGCTTCGGCAAGTCCACCCAGCCTAAATAGTCACTGCCTGCACCCGTTTGTTCATGAATATTATGATGGGCCACCTTCACAAAATCTTTTAAATATGTAAGCTCATGTTCTTGAAAGAAAGGTAACGCTTTCGAGTAGTCAAATTGAATATGTGTCATCGCTTGTAAGCCCTCCATTACGTTAGTTCTGTCCCTTTCACTTTAGCGGAACTAGCTTTTGAAATCAAGTGATCGTCACTTGCATAACAAAAAGCCGCTTCTCATTCGGAGAAGCGGCAATCTGAATTATAAAGAAGCTTTCAAAATCGATAGAATGTCATCACGGTTAAGTTTCATAAAGTTTCCAAAACCACCATATTCCATTTCTTTTGCTGCAATGTCAGCAATTTTGTCCAGCTGATCCTCACCAATGTCATAATCAGCTAAACGGCTTGGTGCACCAAGGCTTGTCCAGAACGCTGACAGTTTGTCGATTCCTTCTAATGCGATGTCACGATCTGACTTTCCTTCTGTTTCGATATCAAACATGTTCAGCATAAGGTTTTTAAAGCGTTCGACATTATGATCGAGTGTGTGGCGCATCCAGTTTGGGAAGAGGATAGCAAGCCCGCCTGCATGCGGAATGTCATAGACAGCCGATACAGCATGCTCAATCGTATGGGACGCCCAGTCGCCAAAGTAACCCATTTGCAGCGTGCCATTTAAAGCAATTGTTCCTGCATAAAGAATGGTTTCACGATGCTCATAGTTTTGTAAGTCCTCCAGCAGTTTTGGTGCTGTCTCGATGACCGTTTGAAGAACAGCAAAACACATCCGATCCTGTAAAGGCGTGTTTTTTACATTATGGAAGTATTGCTCAAAAACGTGGCTCATCATATCGACCATACCATACACTGTCTGGTTTTCTGGCACAGAATACGTATGCTCAGGGTCTAGAATCGAAAAAGCAGGGTGAGTGACTGAGCTGCCCCACACATATTTTTCATTCGTTTCCCAGTTTGTGATGACAGAGTCCGGGTTCATTTCTGAACCAGTTGCCGCAAGTGTCAGCACTGTGCCAAACGGCAAAGCTTTTTGAGCGGTTGTTTTCTTTGAAATAATATCCCACACATCACCGTCATACTCTGCTCCGGCTGCAATTGCTTTTGTACAGTCGATCACACTCCCGCCGCCAACGGCTAATAAGAAATCAATGTTCTCTTTTTGGCAGATATCGATTCCCTTTTTCACTGTTGTGAGGCGCGGGTTTGGTTCAACGCCAGACAGCTCAAACACTTCGGCATCTGCTTCATTTAACGCACGGATGACATTGTCATAAAGACCATTTTTCTTAATGCTGCCGCCGCCATATACAAGTAACACTCGTTTTCCATAACGAGCGAGTTCGCTTTTGAGTCCTTCTAGTTGTCCTTTTCCAAACATCAATTTTGTTGGATTGTAGTAAATAAAATTCTCCATCTGTTGAAACATCTCCTTACAACGAATATATCCAAAAACATGAAAGACTACTGTAACATATGTACACGATGAACTCAAAAAAAGATAACTGCCCGCAAGCAGCTATCTTTTGTTGTTCAATTATAAAGAAGCGTTCAGAATGGCTAAAACATCTTCTTTGTTTAGCTTTTTAAATTGACCAAATTCACCGCGTGCCATTGCACGGTCTGCAATTAAATCAATTTTCTCATCGTTGATATCATAATCCGCTAAACGGCTTGGCGCACCAAGACTTGTCCAGAAAGCTGACAGCTTGTCGATTCCTTCTAAGCCGACTTCTTCATCTGTTTTGCCCGCAGGATCTACATCAAATACACGCACCGCTAATTGTTTAAAACGGCCTGGGTTTTCTTGAATGACATGTTTCATCCAGTTCGGGAACAAGATCGCAAGTCCGCCTGCATGAGGAATATCATAGACAGCAGATACTGCGTGCTCAATGTTATGAGATGCCCAGTCACCACGTGCCCCCATTGAAAGCATTCCATTAAGCGCAATTGTGCCAGTGAATAAAATGGTTTCACGCAGCTCGTAGTTCTCTAAATCATTGATCAACTTCGGTGCCGTTTCAATGACAGTGCGAAGAAGTCCTTCACACATACGATCTTGATAAGGTGTATTTTCTGTGTGATGGAAATATTGTTCGAACACATGTGACATCATGTCAACCATGCCATAAATCGTATGGTTTTTAGGCACAGTGAATGTGTTGACTGGATCCAGAATAGAGAATTTCGGGAAAACTGCTGGACTTCCCCAGCCATACTTCTCATTTGTTTCCCAGTTTGTGATAACTGATCCAGAGTTCATTTCAGAGCCTGTTGCGGCAAGTGTCAACACAGTACCGAACGGAATAGCTTCCATAGGAACGTGCTTACGTGTCACGATATCCCAAGCATCTCCATCGTACTTCGCACCAGCTGCGATGGCTTTTGTCGCATCAATGACACTGCCGCCGCCAACTGCCAAAATAAAATCAATATCGTTCTCTTTGCAAAGCTCGACCCCTTTTCTTACTGTTGTTAAGCGCGGGTTTGGCTCTACGCCAGCAAGTTCAGTGATGGCAGCTCCTGATTCTTTTAGAATACTGACAACTTGGTCATAAAGGCCGTTTCGTTTAATACTGCCTCCACCATATACAAGTAATACGTTTTTTCCGTAGTGTTTGAGTTCATCTGAAAGGGCTGATACTTCTCCCTTTCCAAAAATTAATTTCGTTGGGTTCCAATAAGTAAATCGATCCATGTGATCTCCTCCTCGCGCTACATTATGCGCCTCATTCATTCCAAAAGTAAAGTAATTTGCTTTCATCCATTTTCTTACGCATAGTTTGGCTAAAAATCTGCAAAATATAAATGTATTGATGCTGTAGCGAAAGGAGGAATCACGATGAGTGCTATTCAGCGTATTGCCCTCGTGCTCACGATTATCGGTGCTATTAACTGGGGACTAATCGGCTTTTTTCAATTTGACTTAGTAGCAGCGATCTTTGGCGGACAAGGTTCTGCATTATCACGTATTATTTATGGTCTTGTTGGAATTGCAGGTCTTGTCAACCTTGGTCTGTTGTTCAAGCCAAGCGAAGAAGCTGTTCGCCGTGACGAGCCGAATCCAGAGGTTCGTTAAATAAAAGGACATAAAAAAGGCTGCCTACATGAGGCAGCCTAAGGCACCGTTTGAAGCGGTGCTTTTTATTATTTCTTAATAAGGTCTTTACGGTTTGATTGCTCAATCCACTCTTCAAGTTTATCTTTAAGCGTATTGAAACCTTGTGGTGCAGCAGCTTCTTCTTTCACTTGCTGTGGTCTTTGTTTCTTTGGTTTGCTTTCTTTTCTTTCAGGTGCTTCTTGTGTCGCACGGATAGAAAGGCTGATTTTACCTGCATTTTCATCAACAGAAAGAACTTTTACTTGTACTTCGTCACCAATTGAAAGGTGCTCATTGATGTCTTTTACAAAGCCATGTGTTACTTCAGAAATATGCACAAGTCCTTGAGTTTCTTCATCTAATGCAACAAACGCACCATACGCTTGTAATCCTGTTACTTTACCAGTGTAAACACTGCCTACTTCAAACTTTGTCGCCATGATAACAACTCCTAAATAAATGTTTTAATATTCGTTTATACGCAATTAAAAACTATATCACAGAACGGGCAGTTACGCAAAATATTTTTTATATGGGTTTAGATTAGATTAAAAGGGGGAATACCTGAAAACAAGAATGCTTTCTAGTATTCCCCCCTAATTTGTGAGGCATGAGTCCATTTGGATTGATGCCTTTTTTTATTTTAAGATGGCTGATGCTTCTTCCTTCACTTGTCGAGCCTGCAAAAAGCGCTGAATTCTTGAAAGTGATTCCTGAAGATGATCAAGTGATGAAGCATATGAACAGCGAATATGACCCTCACCGCTCGGTCCGAATACATTCCCAGGAACAACAGCGACTTTTTCACTTAGGAGCAGCTCCTCAGCAAATTGTTCTGATGTCATGCCTGTGCTTTTAATCGATGGGAACGCGTAAAACGCTCCGTTTGGCTGATGGCATGTGAGTCCTAGTTCATTCAGGGAGCCGACAAACAAATTACGGCGTCTTCTATAGCTTTTCTTCATTTTCTCTACATCTTCAAGCCCATTTTTTAATGCTTCTTCTGCCGCATATTGTGCCATCGCCGGCGCGCACATCATAGAATATTGATGTATTTTCAGCATGGCATCGCGCAGTACAGGTGGTGCTGCCACATATCCTAAGCGCCAGCCCGTCATGGCAAACCCTTTAGAAAAGCCTGAAATCAAGATCGTTCTTTCTTTCATATCCTGAATAGCCGCCACGCTTGTAAAAGCTTCATCGTATGTCAGCTCTGCATAAATCTCATCCGTAATAATGAGCAGGTCATGCTCTTTCGCAAATTGAGCAATATCTTCAAGCTCTTCCTTTGAATAAACAGACCCCGTTGGATTTGATGGCGAGCAAAGCAAAATGGCTTTTGTCTTCGGCGTCAGCTTTGTGCGAAGATCAGCAGAATCCGCTTTGAAATCTTTTTCAGCGGATGTACTTAAATAGACAGGCACTCCGCCTGCTAGTGTCGTAAGCGCCCCGTATGCTACGAAACAAGGCTCTGGAATGATCACTTCATCTCCGCTGTTTAAAATCGCACGAAAGGCCAAATCAAGTGCCTGGCTTCCGCCAACTGTGATAATGAGTTCTTCTTCTGGACTGTAGTCAATGTGAAACCGCTTATATAAATAGTGGCTCAGTTCTTTTCGCAAAGAGATTAAACCTGCATTCGCCGTATAGGAGGTCAGTCCTTGTTCTAATGACATAATACTTGCTTCTCTGACATTCCAAGCTGTCACAAAATCCGGCTCACCGACACCAAGGGAGATAACCCCTTCCATTGTGGCAGCCAAATCAAAGAATTTCCGAATACCTGACGGCTGAATGCTTTGTACCGTTTCAGATAAATAAGACTTTTTCATTTAAGGAGACACCACGATTCTTTTGTCATCGTCTCCTGTTTCAAACACTTTCCCATCATGTTTATATCTTTTCAAAATAAAGTGGGTAGTTGTTGAAACAACGGAATCAAGTGTCGATAATTTTTCAGATACGAAGCGGGCAATATCAGACATTGATCTTCCGCGGATCACAACGGAAAGATCATAAACACCTGACATGAGATAGACAGACTCCACTTCCTGAAACCGATAAATCCGTTCAGCAATTTCATCAAATCCGACGCCTCTTTTTGGTGTCACTTTTACATCAATCATTGCTGTAACGCCTTCATGGCCATCCACTTTTCGCCAGTCAATCATAGTTGAATAATCAATAATAACTTTTTGATCTTCAAGTTTTTGAATGATGGCTTCGGCTTCTTCTGTTGTCACGCCTGCCATTTTTGCTATTGTATTTAAATCGGCGCGGCTGTTTTCATCTAAAATCTCTAATATTTCAGTTTCTTTTTCTGTTAGTTTCATTTGATTTCACACCTCAGATTATAAAAGCTAGTTTTAAAAAATCTTCTGAACATTATAGCACGTTTTTCCCATTATGCTAAGCAGGGAAAAGATTCTAATGATAGCTTAAAATCCACTTTTTAGGGTACAATACAGTCACCTAACAGAGAGAGTATCAAGTATCGGAGTGAAGAATGTGGACATTGTTCAGCCAGCTTATATGAAAAGTACATTCGGTTTAGACATCTATTACGAGCACTATCCAAATGAGGGCAAGAAGACATTGATCTTAATTCACGGTCTCTTCTCTTCTACCTTCAGCTATCGAAAACTCATTCCGCTTCTAAAGCAGGACTTCAATTTAATTGCGATAGATCTGCCGCCATTTGGACAGTCCGAGAAGTCGAATACGTTTATTTACAGCTATCGCAACATGGGAAAAATTATTATTGAGCTAGCTGGTTATTTACAGATTCAGCATGCGATTCTAGTAGGCCATTCAATGGGAGGACAGATTGCCTTATACGCTGCCACTGAGCGGCCGGACCTATTTGAAAAGGCGGTTCTTTTATGCAGCTCTGGATATTTGAATAAGTCAAAAAGATCACTTGTTTACAGCACATATATTCCTTATTTTTATCTGTATCTAAAAAGAAAGCTTTTAAAGCAGGGCATTATGAAAAATTTAACTGCCGTTGTGCATGATCACTCCATCATTGATCAAGAGATGGTCGACGGATATTTAAAACCGTTTTCAGATGATCAAATCTTTCGGGGAATATTTCGTTTGATTCGGCACCGGGAAGGAGATTTAACCTCGGACGTTTTAAAGAAAATGGAAACACCCGTGCTGCTTATTTGGGGCGAGGAAGATCGAATCGTTCCCATTCAAATAGGCGAAAGACTGCACAAAGATCTGCCGAATTCGACCTTACATGCATTAAAAAAAACCGGGCACCTCATTCCTGAGGAAAATCCGGTCTTTGTGTCTGATCAAATCGGACATTTCAGCCTGTCTTAGCGTGAACAGGAGCTGCTGTCTCGCAAGACAAAAAGCTGATTTGCTATATGCTGACAGCTCTCTATCGGAAGAAGCTGTTCAAATGAGTGATGGTAGATGGCTTGAATCTCTTTTGCTAAAGATAACGGGTCTTCTGCGTCGTATAATGCACTGATGACGTCAGCAGGCTCCGTTTCATAAAAATCCTCTCCATAATGAAAAGGGTCCCATGCCTTAATGAATTGAATCATCTCTTCTACAGCTTGACTATCTTTCATCGGTATCACCGCTTATAATAAATTTTGTGATGTTTATTTTAGCACAACCAAGAATGGTTGAAAAACAGCTAGAGGTGGGTTTCATGAATTTCGACGAACAGATCATACGTAAAGGTTCAAAATCAGTGAAATGGGATCAAGCAGAGTCTTTGTTCCTGACAACAGATGCCCTCCCGATGTGGGTGGCCGATATGGATTTTAAAGCGCCGCAGGTCGTCCTTGATGCATTGAAAGAGCGATTAGACCATGGTGTATTTGGCTATGCATTTCAAGATCAGGATACGCAGCAGGCAGTAGCTGGATGGCTCAAAAGAAGACACGGATGGACCATTCAGACAGAAGCGGTCACTTTTACACCAGGCATCGTAACGGCACTTAGTTTTGCTGTTCAAGCCTTTACAGCACCGCATGACGAAGTAGTTATACAGTCACCAGTGTATACACCTTTTTATCAAATGATTGAGCGAAATGGACGTACAGTCTCAACCAATCCTTTAAAAATAGAAAACAACCGTTATATGATGGATTTTGATGATTTAGAGAAAAAACTGAGCAGACCACAAGCAAAGCTCATGTTCCTATGTCACCCGCATAATCCGTCTGGAAGAGCGTGGTCAAAAGAGGAATTAAAGCGAGTTGGAGACCTCTGTGTGAAGCATGGAGTCACAGTCGTTTCAGATGAGATTCATTCTGATTTGATGCTTTACGGGAAGCAGCATGTGCCCTTTGCCAGCCTTTCTGACGACATTGCACATATTACAGTAACGTGTATTGCGCCGAGTAAAACCTTTAATCTAGCGGGGCTCCAGGCATCTGCTATTATCATTTCAGATGAAGAAAAAAGAACCCTTTTCACCAATGAATTGCAAAGAAACGGACTGTCCAAACTGAATGCATTTGCGATTCCAGCGATGGAAGCAGCATACCGCCACGGGGATGAGTGGCTTGATGCCCTTGTTCTTTATCTCGAAGGCAATATGAAGATGGCGATGGACTATATTGACGAAAATCTTCCAAATATGCGTTATATGAAACCAGATGCTTCTTATTTATTGTGGCTGGACATTCGGGATTATCAATTCAGTCAAGCGGAATTAAAGCGGAATCTGCTAAAGAAAGGGAAAGTGATCCTAGAGCTTGGCCACGTGTACGGACACGAAGGAGACGGCTTTATTCGGATGAATCTCGGCTGTCCTGCTTCAACAGTCAAAGAAGGACTGAAACGTCTTCATCAAGCGTTCACGCTATCAGCTGAATAAGATCTATACGGTAGAAAGAACATCCTAACGGGTGTTCTTTTTAAAGAAAAAAACCCTCCTTTTATCATATCTACTTTGTACATGAAATGATATAATGAGAGGAATTACTATTATTTACGAGGAGAGCATTTAAATGGAAATGTTCAAGGATTTTCTGCTCCATGTATCTTTTATTCTATTTCCAATCTTTTTATATCATGCGCTATGGCTAAGCCGGACCCCTGCTCATTTCCCAAAAACGAATAAACTGCTCATCACAGTATTCGCATCCATCTCTTCAGCACTATGTATTATGTATCCAGTTGGTTCGATTTTAGATTTGCAGACTGGGCTTCAATCCATTCCCCTTGTACTTGCTATTTTATACGGAGGATACATGGCGGGGAGCGTTGCCATCTTGATAAGCATCATTGTCAAATTCGTGATGTATGGCTCTTTCTTATGGATTGGACTCATTGTTGTCCCAATTTACTTTTTCATCCCGTTCCTGTTCTACCGAAAATGGCATCAATATTCGAAGCCAAATAAGCTTTTTTACGGAGTGCTTATCGGTTTATCCAAAGGATTCTTTATTTACATTGGACTGCTTGCGGTCAGCTTACTGGAATACAGCCCAGCTTTTATTATGCAGCAAAAGCTCCTTGAGTTATTTTTCTCAACTCTTTACTACATATTCTTTCTTGTGCTCAGTATCTATTCCATTGAATTCGTTAAAGAAAATGCGGAAATGAGAACACAGCTTGTCCAGTCAGAAAAACTGACCATTGTAAGTGAACTTGCTGCAAGTGTCGCCCATGAAGTACGCAATCCGCTGACAGTTGTGAGAGGATTTATTCAATTGCTCTTTTCGAGTGATCATACAAAAGAGCCGCCTGCCAATAAAGATTATAAAAATCTTGTTCTATCCGAATTAGACCGGGCGCAGGACATTATCACGAGTTATCTTGACATCGCAAAACAAAACTATTATCAAATTGAATCACTCAATCTATCTAAATTACTTGAGGAATGTGCATCACTGATGACATCCTATGCGAATTTTAAATCGGTCACGATTCATCAATCCATTGAACCTGACTTATACATTCAAGGTGACGTAACGAAGATCAAGCAAGTCATGATTAATTTAATCAAAAATGCGATAGAAGCAGCTCCCGAACATGAAGGAAAGGTTGAACTTTTTGCTTCGAAAGAAAATCATAAAATCTGCCTTTATTTCGTTGATAATGGTGTAGGTATGACAGAAAGCCAAATGAAAAAGCTTGGCGAACCGTATTACACCTTGAAAAACAAAGGGACAGGGCTTGGGCTGACAGTGACTTTTTCAATTATTGAAAATCACCATGGAACCATACGTTTCAAAAGCTCGCTGCAGTCTGGAACAACCGTCACCGTAAAATTTCCTGAAGATACAAGAAGAAAATGATTAATCCATTTTTTTTGTTCTTTTTTCATCTATCCGCTCCTGCTTCTTAGACGCACGCACGATGAGACGAAAACAAATAAACGCAGCAATAAAGAACATCACCGTGGTGATCGCCGCCGGGATGTACTCCCTTTTATCTTCAGGAAAATATAGTAGAAAAAGTACGATGAATGACATCTCGCCATTCCCCCTTTTGCTCGTTTACTTCACTATATTGGCTAAAAGAAATGAAATACCTTCCTATGAGAAGGAAATGGAGGAATTTCACATGACAGACATTCAAATTGGACAAGTTGTGAAAGGTTTTTATAAAACAGGTGTATACGTTGGGGAAGTGACAGCAGTGAAACCATCGACCTATCTCGTTCAAGTAAAAGCCATTCTGACACATCCCACTCAAGGCGACCTGCATCATCCGAAAGAAGCAGACGTGCCTTTTTTCCAGGAGAGGCGGGCTTTGGCCTATAGAGAACAGACCAATATCCCTCATCATATGGTGAAACCTTTTGATGGCGATATACCTGATTATGAAGAGTCACTGAAAGAAGCTGTAGATAAATTGAAACAAGCACTCCATGCGGATGATTCCAAATGGGCTGAAAAATCAAGAGCGTGCCTATCTTCTCTTGAGAAAGATTATTTTCCAGAAGACGTCCGCTAATCAGCCGAATCAAAAAAATGTGAGAAATCGATCAGCTCACCAATTTTGGTCGTTTGCGGATTTTCCACATAGGCTCTGTCTTTTTCAAAAAGGGTTAACAGCTGATAAGTCGTCATGGCATCATCGAGTGCTTTATGATGCTTACCAGCTCCTTCACTGCCATATTCCTTTGCCGCTTTTCGAAGCCCTGTCAGTGTGCGGTCACCAAAAAAGGTTTTATATTCAAAGGCAAGATCCCTCAGTTTCCCCTTAAAAGGAAAGCTAATATGATTAAGCATACAATTTTGCTTCAATACCTTCATGTCCATGTTGCCCCACGTAATAATCTCACAATTCTCTCCCCCATCAAGTGACACGAGCTTCTCGATAAACACCTCAAATGAAATCCCGCTCTCTACATCCTCCTGCGTAATTCCGAGGAATGATTTACAGCGCTTCGTCAGCTTTGGGAACTTTTTCGGTTTGACGTAGCTGGAGAATGTGTCTATGATCGTTTCATCTGCTGCTTTCACTACCCCAGCTTCAATAATTTCAGGAAAAAAGTTTTGTGGATGATATTTTCCATCAGGCATCGTAAATTCAAAATCGACCACAAGCACCGTCTTCTGTTCCACCAGTTTCACCTCACTTTTTCGTCAGTTTTCATTCTCATACCATTATATTAAGGTGGACCTTGAAATCACTTCATTTTCGTGAAAATAATGCAGATTCACTACGCCCAACCTATTCATCTGATGAAAGATCGTTTATTTTCCTTTATAATTATTAAGGAACACGAAATAAATAAAGAAGGTGGTCTCTATCACAAACAGGAAGAAAAACTTGTACATCATGTGGTTTGTGAACTTTTTTGTATCTGCGAGCATTACAATGATCGTCCCTTTTTTATCACTTTACATAGAATCTCTTGATAGCAGCTATTCAAATGAATTTGTTCAAAGATGGAGCGGCTATGTCTTTGGGGTCACGTTTTTAACGGCCTTCCTGATCTCTCCAATTTGGGGGCGGATTGGCGACCGGCATGGCTATAAAAAGATATTATTAATTAACGGTATTGGCATCGCCACAAGTATTCTATTAATGGGGCTTGTGCACACCGTGTATCAGCTATTCGCATTAAGGCTCTTCATGGGGCTTGTCACAGGCTTTATCTCGACTTCCATGGCACTGATTTCTGCACAGACCGAAAAGGCAACTGCCGGTAAAACCCTTGGAACGATGCAGATGAGTAATGTCGCCGGAGGATTGTTTGGTCCATTAATGGGCGGATTCATGGCAGACAGCGTCGGATTTATTTATACGTTTTTCCTCACAGCGGCTGTCATTTATGTGTCAGCTATTGTGATTATCTTCGGAGTGAAGGAACAGCCGATCCGGTCAAAAGAAGCAAAGCGTGTTTCTTACTCACGGAAGGATGTACTCTTTCACATTTTCAAACAGCCTTTACTTATAGTCACGATGCTTTTAACGTTTATTACACAAGTAGGGAACTTTAGCATTCAGCCGCTTTTGGCTTTATACATTCATGATTTACATGGTCCTGTCAATCTCGCTTTTTATGCGGGGCTTGCATTTTCTGCAACTGGACTTGGCAATTTGCTGTTTACGCGAAAATGGGGAGATCTCGGAGATCGAATTGGTCATGACAAGGTGCTGCTTGCCCTTCTCATCCTCTCCTCTATTTTATTCATCCCGCAAGCGATGGCGGATTCGTACGTGATGTTAGTCATTTTCCGTTTCCTATACGGCATGGCACTTGGCGGCATTATTCCGTGTACGACGGCGTATATTCGGATCAAAGCACCTACTTCTATGCAAGGGGAAGTGCTCGGATACAATGTCAGCTTCCGCTTTCTTGGGAATGTCGTCGGTCCGGTAATCGGCGGCATTGTGGCGAGTCATTACGGGATTCCAGCTGTCTTTTATGTCACTGCCGGCATTTTTCTGTTTGGCGCTTTATTTTTATGGGTGGTCCGCTCGCATGCGAAGACAAAGGAAAGGAGTGTCTGATCATCTTCAGACACTCTTTTTTTCTTTCAGAAAAGCCTTATTCACTAGACTTCACGCCCATTCTTTTCTAAAAATAACCTTCTCGTATTCGCAAAAGAATGGTACGATATGGCTAGAAAATTGAAGAAAGTGAGTGACCTCATGTTTCGTGCAATCATTGGTTGGTTATTACTTGCTGCCCTCATCCCATTATTTGCTCTGACTTTTTATCTATCAAAGGAAGAAGCTGCAAGTGTAAAGCCTGTTAACGAAGTGCTTGATCAAAAAATCAAGCTGGAAAAGATAGATTTTTCCCAAAACAGTTATATGTATGACCGGGATGGTTCTCTCATCTCCGAGATCGTCTCAAACGATGAGAACCGAGTGTTCGTGAAATACGATAAAATTCCTGAACCTGTGAAGGAGCTGTTCCTCCGATCAGAGGACCGCAACTTCTATGACCATAAAGGCATTGACTTTATGGGGGTGGTTCGTGCCCTTGCTGCAAACGTCAAAAACCATGGCATCAGCCAAGGAGCGAGTACGATCACACAGCAGCTGTCCCGTAACTTATATTTAAGCCATGAACGTTCGTTCAGCCGAAAGTTTACAGAGCTGCTCTATTCCTATGAACTTGAGCGGAAATTCTCGAAAGATGAAATTCTCGAAAGCTATTTAAATACGATTTATTTCAGTAATGGTGTTTACGGTGTCGGTTCTGCGGCTAATTACTATTTTGATAAGCCGCTTAGTTCTTTAACACTCGCACAAATGGCATTTATCTCTGCTATTCCAAACAACCCAACACTGTATGACCCATTAAAACAGTTCAAGCACACAAAGAAACGCCAAGAACGACTGCTTGGTATTTTGAAGAAAGATGGCGTCATCACCAAAAAGCAATACAAAAAAGCCGTCAAAGAAAAAATCAGTCTATCCTTAAGTGAAAAGAAAAACCTTTACCCTGACTATGTGACATATGCCAATGAAGAGTTTACCGATCTTGTGTCTGATCAGGAGGGCTTTACAAAACGATTGAAGAAGGCCAAAACGGCTGAAGCAAAAAAGGCAATTCAAAAAGAATTATCTGAAAAGGTCAGTGCTCTGCTCCAGGATGGCGTGAAGATTTATACGGCGCTTGACCCTTCCTTACAGCAAAGAGCTGTCTATCAGCTCAATGCTCAATTGCCTTACCAAGGGGTCGAAGGTGGATCAGCCGTCATTAATCATGAAACGCATCAAATTGTTGCACTTGCTGGCGGGAAAAATTATAAGAAATTTGATTTTAACTATGCTTATCAAGCGCAAAGACAGCCTGGTTCTGCGATTAAGCCGCTTTTAGACTATGCGCCTTATATTGATCAAACCGGTGCAACGGCTTCAAGCACTATCAGTGCCGGCAAGTTTTGCAGCAGCGGATACTGCCCGCAGAACTATAATCATAAAACGTATGGAACAGTCACACTTGAAACAGCCTTTAAAAATTCTTACAATACCCCTGCGATCCGAATGCTGGATACAGTAGGTGTCAAAAAAGGCTTCAGCTATTTAGAGAAGTTCTCATTCGAGCATATCGTAGCAGATGATTACCGCCTTCCTTCTGCACTTGGCGGATTTACGAAAGGCTTCTCACCGCTAGAAATAACAGATGCGTACACCGTTTTTGGCAACCAAGGAGCCTACACACAAAGTCATTCGATCACAAAAGTGACAGACTTAAACGGCAAGACCCTTTACAAGTGGAAAGAGTCGCCAAAGCAAGTATATTCTCAGCGGACAAATGAAACGATGCGTAAGCTGCTTTCCTCCGTTGTAAAAAGTGGAACAGGGAAAAAAGCGAATTTCAATGCCCCTTATATCGGTGGTAAAACAGGGACATCCAATGACTACAAAGATATTTGGTTTGTGGGACTGACAGATCAGTACACAATGGGTGTCTGGGTCGGAAGAGATAGAGGAACGGTTGAATCGATTTATCGTTCAAGCCCGCACTTACGTATTTGGAAAAATACGATGCAATACGCCAGATAAACAGGAGGTTTGATTGCGATGCATTCAACACATCCATCCCATTTAATTTTATTTGACGGTGTCTGCAACGTGTGCAGCGGCGCTGTTCAATTTGTGATTAAGCGCGATCCGAAAGAACGGATGATGTTCGCTTCATTACAATCAGATACAGGACAACGTATCTTAAAGGAAAACGGTTTGCCTTTAGAAGAGTTCAATTCATTCATTTATATTGAAAAAGGGACCCTTTATACGAAGTCAACAGGCATCTTAAAAGCCGCGCGGCATTTAAAAGGGATCTACAGATGGAGCTTTTTACTCCTTGCCATACCTCGCCCAATCCGTGATTGGTTTTATGAGCTGATTGCAAAAAATCGCTACAAATGGTTTGGTCAAAAAACATCTTGTATGATGCCTACACCAGATATTCAAAAGCGGTTTCTTTCATAAAAAAAAGCATCCTCCAATGATAGGAGGATGCTTTCTTTGTCTGCTTACGAAGGCAGACTTGCCATCACACTGTTATAAAGCTTAATAAATAAGTACAAAATACCGATCAAAAACGTCGCCCAAAACAGCAGAATAAACATCATAAATCCAATCAAATTCAGCATATTAAGCGATTGATAAATGCGAACCACAACCCAGATAAAATAGACAAGACTTGCTAATGCAAAAAGTCCGACTAGCAGAATGAGCTGCTGCGTCAACAGAAATGCAAGCAAGCTGGCAAATAAATAAACAACGGATGCAATCCGAATTTTTTTTAAGTTCTCCCCTTCAGGGTCCTTAGCGAAAAAGAGTAACGCCAGCTCTAATACCGTATCTGCAATCAGTTTTAAGGCAGATAAGATCATAAAATAAACAAGTGCAAAAGCGGCAAAAAGAGCAAGACGGATGCCCTGTTCTGAGAAAAATTCCAGCATTCCTTTTAAAATACCTGCTTGAGTCAAGAAATCAGTTGTGATACCTACTGTAAAAATCGAAAAAGCAGAGCTGAATAGTAAGATTGAAATCAGCGGAAAATATCCAGTCAAATATGTATTTTTCATAAATAGTTCCTTTCTCATAAGCTCACATTTATTATGGCTCACTTAAAACGGATTGACAAGATGCTTTCAAAGTAAACTGACAGCAAAATCAAATTTATGATTTTGCACGTACATTCCTTCACAAACTTACATTTTCCCGTTAAAGTATTACTGTTACGAAAAAATGTTAGGGGTATACTCGTGAAAAAAACTTTAAGACTGCAAACACGGCTGACGATCTTTGTGTGTATCGTTGTCCTGATCTCCCTTTGTATCACATTCTTTACGATATGGTCGGAAACAGCCAAGAACATTCATCAGCAGGAGCGTGACATTGCTCTCTCTACTGCCAAAATGGTCGCAGAGGCACCGATCACAGCACAATCATTAGAAGATCATTCATATTCAGCATTACGAAAATATACAACAAATGTTCAACAAATCACCAAAACCGAATTCGTTGTCGTCATGGATATGAAAGGTATCCGCAAAACACACCCGAATCCGCAGAAGATTGGGAAACGGTTTGCTGGCGGTGATGAAAAAGCAGCATTACAGGGAAAAGAACATATTAGTACGGCTTCTGGAACACTCGGCAGATCCATGCGTGCTTTTGTTCCTGTTTATGATCAAAATGGTAAGCAGCTCGGGGCTGTGGCCGTAGGGATTACGTTAAAGGAAATTGACTTGATTATTCATCAAAGCTTACTTCCACTCTACTTCGTCACATCACTCAGCCTCCTATCTGGCATCATCGGGGCACTCATTGTGGCAAGAAAAGTGAAGAAGATTATGTTTGGACTTGAGCCGGATGAGATTGCCACATTGCTAAAAGAACGAAGTGCCATGCTAGAATCAACAAAAGAAGGGATTCTTGCCGTCGATCAGCACGGTAAAATTAAGCTGGCCAATGCAGAGGCAAAACGACTCTTTCATAATATGGGCATTATGGTTGATCCTAGAGAACAAGATGTTCAAACTCTCCTCCCTTCAAGCGGCTTAAAACAGGTCATTGAAACACGCAAGCCGCTGCTTGATCGTGACGTGAGAATGAATGGACTGGAGCTCGTTTTTAATGAAGTACCAATTACAGTAAATGATGAGATTGTCGGGGCCATCGCCACCTTCCGTGACAAAACAGAAGTCAAACACCTGGCTGAGCAGCTTAGCGGGGTCAAAATGTATGCGAATGCCCTCCGTGCCCAGTCACATGAATTTATGAACAAGCTTCATGTCATTTTAGGTTTGGTCCAGCTCAAAAACTACGATGACCTTGGCACTTACATCAAAGATATTGCCATTTATCAGCAAACGGAAACAAATGAAATCATCAACCATGTGAAAAACTCTGTTTTAGCAGGATTTTTACTAGGAAAACAAAGCTATATCAGGGAACAAGGCGCTTCCTTAGAGGTTATTTGCAGCACACAAGTGCCAAATACGGAGGACCCAGCAGTGACGCATGACCTCATTACCGTGATTGGCAACCTGTTAAATAATGCCCTCGATGCGGTTTCACATACTGAGACGAAAAACATCTCGATCTCCTTCAGATACGTTCAGGAACAGCTTCACATTGAAATCACGGACACAGGTGTTGGTCTCACAAAAGAAGAACAAGACATCATGTTTGATCAAGGCTTTTCAACTAAAGGAGAAGACCGAGGTTTCGGACTCTACTTCGTTGACCAAAGCATCAAGAAATTGAATGGACATATGATTGTCACGAGTGAAAAAGGAGAAGGAACGACCTTTAGTCTCCGCATTCCGTATAAACAAAAGGAGGATTCACATGATTAATGTGTTAATAGTAGAAGATGATCCAATGGTTGGGGAGCTGAACAAACGCTACCTGACCCAAATCGATGGCTTTGAGTTAAAGGGGATTGCCACCTCTTTTCAGCAGGCGCTTGAAGTGTTAAAAACAGAAGTCATTCACCTCGTACTGCTCGATATTTATATGCCAGGTCAAAATGGGCTGGCATTACTAACAGAAATTCGCCAGCAAAATCATGCCGTTGATGTCATTGTCATTTCGGCTGCAAATGAAGTGGACGTTGTTCAGCAAACGATGCGAAACGGAGCGGTTGATTATTTAATCAAACCTTTTGAGTTCGAACGATTCCAATCAGCACTGGCAGAGTATAAACGGAAACACGCCCTGTATCAATCCATGAACAGCATTTCGCAAAATGATTTAGACGCGAAGCTTTTTCATAAAAAAGCAGAGGCGGAAAAAGTCCTCCTGCCAAAAGGCCTGACCAAAAGCACACTCAAACTCATATGGACAAGCATTCAATCATTTGGTCAGCAGGCTTTCACGACCGAAGACCTAGCCAATCATACAGAAATCTCTCAAGTCTCCATTAGAAAATATTTGAAATTCCTTGAGGACATCGAAGTGGTGGATGTTGAAATGGCTTATGGGACAATTGGACGTCCTGTTTTCCAATATAAACTGAACACGAGCAATATGAATTTGATTCAGCAATATCTTTAAACTGTTACATCTGACCTTCACGAAAGGCCAGATGTTTTTTTATGGCATACGATGTAACAAACCCCTTGATATCAGTGATTCTACTGTAATAGAGCACATCACAAAAGCGGCATTATATCATATTTCAGCAGATAAAAAGACATCAAATAAAGCCATTTAACATTTTTTTAAAAATAAAACAAATTTCTATTTATTTATTCGATGGGAAATGATAAATTATGATTGATTAGTTCAACGAGATATAAGTCTGATGTCTTACATCTTCTCTCCTGTCCTCCATAAGTTTCATGAGAAAGCAGGATAAAATACCCTCTTTAGGGTGAGAAGAAGATAGATCGGTCTTTTTTCGCGAGACTTTTCTGAAACTTTTAAATTTTATAGGGGGTTATGTTTTGAAGAAGCGCAAAATTGGACTAGCATTGTCCTTAGTCGTAGCAGCAGGAACCATCCTTGGAGCATGCGGCAACTCTGGCTCAAACAGCGGTGAAAGCAAAAAAGATAAAGATCAATTCACTGTTGCAATGGTAACTGATGTCGGTGGTGTCGATGACAAATCGTTTAACCAATCAGCTTGGGAAGGTTTACAAGCATTTGGGAAAGACAACAATCTAAAAAAAGGTAAAAACGGCTTTGATTACTTACAATCTAAATCAGATGCTGACTATACAACAAACTTAAACACACTTGCTCGTGAGAAATTCGATCTCATTTACGGAATTGGTTTCTTAATGGAAGATGCTATATCTGAAATTGCGGATCAACGTAAGAAAAACCACTTTGCTATCGTTGATGCAGTCGTGAAAAAAGACAACGTGGCCAGCATCGTGTTTAACGAAAACGAAGGATCATTCCTTGTGGGTGTTGCGGCTGCTCTTACAACAAAATCAAACAAAATTGGTTTTGTCGGCGGCGTTGATTCTGAATTAGTCAGAAAATTCGAAGTCGGTTTCCGTGCAGGTGTTGAAGCTGCTAACCCGAAAGCAAAAGTTGAAGTGAAATATGCTGGTGCATTCGATAAGGCTGACATCGGTAAAGCAACAGCTGAAAGCATGTACAAATCTGGCGTCGACATCATCTATCATGCTGCTGGCGGCACTGGAACTGGTGTCTTCACAGAAGCGAAAAACCTGAAAAAAGCGGATCCTAACCGTAAAGTTTGGGTCATCGGTGTAGATAAAGACCAGTATGACGAAGGAAAAGTACCTGGAACAAAACAAAGTGTCACTCTTACTTCTATGGTTAAGAAAGTAGACACAGCGGTACAAGACTTAACAACGAAAGCAAAAGATGGTAAGTTCCCTGGCGGCGAAGTGATCACATACGGTCTGAAAGAAGGCGCTCTTGACATCTCTCCATCTAAGGAAAACCTTGATAAAGATGTATTAAAGAAAGTGGAAGAATGGAAACAAAAAATCATCAAGGGCGAAATCAAAATTCCTGCAACACGTGATGAATTAAAAGATTTTAAAGCTTAATTTGAGCATCGGGATAAGCGCGCCTTATCCCCTTGCCTCTCCTTTACCTCCTCTTTATTCGTAAAAGGTGGTAAAAGAAAAGCTGCAGCCTCGTTTTGCAGCTTTTCTTTTGCTAGTTTTTATCTTCATCAGCACCCTAAAAAAGGAGCGGTTAAACCTGTGGATTATGTCATTGAAATGTTGAATATACGCAAAGAATTCCCTGGCATTGTAGCAAACGACAACATTACGCTGCAGCTAAAAAAGGGCGAAATTCATGCGCTGCTTGGTGAAAACGGCGCTGGAAAATCAACGCTCATGAACGTGCTTTTCGGACTGTACCAGCCTGAAAAAGGTGAAATCAAGGTACACGGAAAACCCGTGACCATCTCTAGTCCAAATGATGCTAGTGATTTAGGCATCGGAATGGTGCATCAGCACTTTATGCTTGTCGATACCTTCACTGTCGCTGAAAACATCATTTTAGGTAAAGAGCCAAAGAAGTTTGGAAAGATTGACAAAGAGCAAGCCATACAGCAAGTACAAGAACTTTCTGACCGCTATGGTTTGAAAATAGATCCTGCCGCAAAAGTATCTGACATCTCTGTCGGTATGCAGCAACGTGCAGAAATCTTAAAAACACTTTACCGCGGCGCTGACATTTTGATCTTCGACGAACCAACGGCCGTTTTAACACCTCAAGAAATCAAAGAACTCATACAAATCATGAAAAACTTAATCAATGAAGGCAAATCCATTATTTTAATCACCCATAAGCTGAAAGAAATTATGGATGCCTGTCATCGCGTGACCATTATCCGAAAAGGTCAAGGTATTCGTACACTTGATGTGGAAAGCACAAATAAAGACGAACTTGCAAGCCTCATGGTTGGTCGTGAAGTGTCATTTAAAACAGACAAAAAAGCTGCTTCTCCTGCTGAGGAAGTTCTTCAAATTCAAGACCTCACAGTAAAAGACGCCAGAGGAATTGAAGCGGTCAAACAGTTAAACCTCTCAGTAAAGGCTGGCGAAATTGTTGGAATTGCTGGGGTAGACGGCAATGGCCAGTCTGAATTAATTGAAGCCATTACCGGTCTAAAAAAATCAGAATCTGGCACGATCATGCTAAACGGGAAAGCCATTCAAAATCTCCCGCCTCGTAAAGTGACCGAATCTGGGATTGGACATATTCCTCAGGACCGTCATAAACATGGACTTGTACTCGATTTTTCAATTGGAGAAAACATTTCCTTACAAACGTATTATCAGCGTCCTTATTCAAAATTCGGCTTATTGAATATGAAGAATATTTATCAAAAGGCAAAACGAATCATTGCGGAGTATGACGTCAGAACACCGAGTGAATATACAGAAGCGCGCGCCCTGTCAGGCGGTAACCAGCAAAAAGCCATTATCGGCCGTGAAGTGGACCGCAATCCTGATTTATTAATTGCCGCTCAGCCGACACGAGGACTTGATGTTGGTGCGATTGAATTTGTTCATAAACGTCTCATTGAGCAAAGAGACTCTGGCAAAGCCGTTTTGCTCATCTCCTTTGAGCTTGATGAAATTATCAATGTTAGTGATAAGATCGCTGTCATTTTCGAAGGCAGCATTGTGGCCATTGTTGATCCAAAAGAAACAACAGAGCAAGAGCTTGGCCTATTAATGGCTGGAAGTACGCAACAGGAAGTGGGGAAAGAAGCAAATGTCTAATCGCTTAACAAATCTGCTGATTCCGCTTATAGCCATTGTACTTGGTCTTTTGGTTGGGGCCATTATTATGCTGGCAAGCGGTTATAGTGTCATCGAAGGCTATGGCGCCCTTTGGAATGGCGTTTTCGGTGAAACCTATTATATGGGAGAAACCATCAGGCAAGTGACACCTTATATTTTATCAGGTCTTGCTGTTGCCTTTGCATTTCGGACAGGCCTGTTTAATATCGGTGTCGAAGGTCAAATGCTTGTTGGCTGGGTAGCTGCTGTATGGATTGGAACAACTGTCCATGCACCTATGTATATTCATCTGCCGCTTGCACTCATCACCGCAGCTGCTGCAGGTGCTTTATGGGGCTTTATTCCCGGATTTTTAAAAGCTCGTTTTTATGTGCATGAGGTCATTGTCACCATCATGATGAACTACATTGCCCTTCATGTCACAAACTATTTAATCTCAAATGTCTTAACAGATAATAAAGATAAAACAGATAAAATCGATGCCACTGCCTCTCTTCGCTCTGGATTTTTTGAGCAGATCACTGATTTCTCCCGGATGCATAACGGTATTTTTGTTGCCATTATTGCGGCGGTCGTGATGTGGGTCATTATTCAAAAAACTTCTAAAGGGTTTGAGTTACGGGCTGTTGGAATGAATCAGCAGGCATCACAATATGCTGGCATGAACGTTCGCCGCAATATCATTTATGCGATGCTCATTTCAGGTGCTTTTGCAGGTCTTGCAGGCGCTATGGAAGGTCTTGGTACATTTGAATATGCCTCTATTAAAGGCTCGTTTACTGGCGTAGGTTTTGATGGAATTGCTGTCGCTTTATTAGGTGGAAATACGGCTGTTGGTGTTGTCCTTGCTGCATTATTGCTTGGTGGATTGAAGGTCGGTGCATTAAATATGCCGCTTGAATCAGGCGTACCGACTGAGGTTGTTGATATTGTCATTGCGATCATCATTCTTTTCGTCGCCTCAAGCTATATTATTCGTCTTGTGATTCAACAAATGAAGAAAAAGGGGGGAAAATAAGTGGGATTTCTGCAAATACTTGAAATCATCGTCCCAGCTACACTTGTTTATGCTGCACCACTTATTTTAACCGCTCTTGGAGGCGTCTTTTCAGAAAGATCAGGTGTTGTCAATATCGGTCTTGAAGGTTTGATGGTCGTCGGAGCATTTTCCAGTATTATCTTTAACTTATTTTTTGCTGATACGTTTGGAGCCTTGACCCCGTGGCTTGGGCTTCTCGTTGGAATGGCCGTTGGCGGATTGTTCTCACTGATTCATGCAGTCGCGACCATTACCTTCCGAGCTGATCAAACGGTCAGTGGTGTGGCCATTAACATGCTGGCACTTGGCGCTACATTGTTTGTCGTAAAACTGATTTACGGAAAAGCACAAACTGATAAAATTACAGAACCTTTCTATAAAGGAGATATTCCCCTTTTAAGTGACATTCCGATCATTGGTGATATTTTCTTTAAAGATGTTTATTATACGTCCATACTTGCTTTAGCCCTTGCGGTGGTTGCATGGTTTGTTTTATTTAAAATGCCATTTGGTCTTCGTCTTCGTGCAGTTGGAGAGCATCCAATGGCAGCAGATACAATGGGAATCAAAGTGTACCGGATGCGTTATATCGCTGTCTTCATTAGTGGACTGTTTGGCGGTCTTGGCGGGGCTGTTTATGCCTCAACGATCGCGCTTGATTTCTCCCATGCCACCATTACTGGACAAGGCTTTATCGCACTAGCTGCGCTTGTATTCGGTAAATGGCATCCATTCGGCGCAATGGGAGCTGCTTTATTCTTTGGATTTGCTCAAAGTTTAAGCATCATTGGTTCTCTCCTGCCGCTGTTCCAAGATATACCGAATGTGTATATGCTCATAGCACCATATGTGCTCACCATTTTAGCACTTACTGGCTTCATCGGACGTGCCGATGCACCGAAAGCACTTGGTACACCTTATTTAAAAGGAAAACGATAAATACGATGTATGATCAATCCCCTGAAGGACAAACTACCTTCAGGGGATTTTTGTATGATAAAAAACTCAAAAACTCCTGTTTATTTTACTTTTATTACACTTATTTTAGTTTAATAAATAGATGAGTGTCACAGAATCTTCTACAATTGAGACAAATAGCATTTGGGGGTGTTTATGTGGCTAATGCACAACAATTGAAATCGATTACAGACGATTCTGACAATAATAAAAGCGTTTTCCGTAAGATCATGTCTTGGAAAATTGGTGTTATTGATCTACCTGTGTATTTAGTACTTGCAGCGATTATTTTAACTGCCGCTTATTTTAATAAAATTCCAGCAAATATGCTTGGTGGTTTCGCTGTTATTATGATTTTGGGGATTTTCCTTGGAGATGTAGGACAACGTATTCCAATCTTAAAAGATATTGGTGGACCGGCGATTCTTTCTTTATTCGTACCATCGTTCCTGGTCTTTTTTAATGTTCTAAATCCGAACTCATTGGAAGCGGTTACGTCTCTGATGAAAACGTCGAACTTCCTTTACTTCTATATTTCTGCTCTTGTAGTAGGAAGTATTCTTGGCATGCAGCGAACTGTTTTAGTACAAGGCCTTATTCGTATGTTTGTCCCTCTAGTTGCAGGTACAATTGCAGCTGTGAGTGCTGGTATCCTTGTTGGCCTTTTAGTTGGTTACACACCGCATCATTCATTCTTCTTTATTATTGTACCGATTATTGCCGGTGGTGTTGGAGAAGGGATTTTGCCATTATCTATCGCTTATTCACAAATTCTTGGTGTATCAGCAGAGTCATTAATTTCTCAATTAATTCCTGCGGCTGTCATTGGGAACGTCATTGCCATTATCTGTGCTGGCGCAATGAAGAAGCTTGGTGAGAAACGTCCTGAACTGAATGGGAATGGCCGTCTTGTGAAATCTAAAGAAGCAAACGAAATTTTCGAACAGCCAGATATGGATGCAAAAGTTGATTTCGGGTTAATGGGTGCTGGTGTACTCGTTGCTTGTACAACCTTCATCTTTGGTGGTTTGTTAGAAAGCTTTGTTCATATTCCAGGTCCAATCTTAATGATTGTTCTTGCTGCTTTAATCAAATACTTAAACGTGATGCCTCAGCATCTTCAAAATGGCTCACAGCAGTTCTACAAGTTTGTATCAAGAAGTTTTACATGGCCGCTAATGGTTGGTCTTGGTATTCTATACATTCCACTTGATGATGTAGCAACTGTCATCTCAATTCCATTCGTATGCGTATGTATCGCTGTTGTACTCGCAATGGTTGGTTCTGGTTACTTCGTTGGAAAACTAATGAACATGTATCCAGTCGAATCTGCTATTGTCACTGGCTGTCACAGTGGACTTGGCGGTACTGGTGATGTTGCCATTCTTTCAGCTTCTGGAAGAATGGGTCTTATGCCTTTCGCACAAGTATCTACACGACTTGGCGGAGCAGCAACTGTTATCTGTGCAACGATCTTACTCAGAATGTTTAGTTAAACTACCACACATAAAAAGCATGAGCTCTCACATGGGCCCATGCTTTTTTTATATTTCTTTTCTCCTATAGGATCTCTTATTCATCAGCTAATACAATTCGTAAATATTCCCTGGGCTGAAAAGGATACAGCTTGGTTTCTTGATAGCTCATGTGAAGAAGATGCTCAGAAAATAGCGGCCATTCACTCCCGGCCTGCCACCTTTTTTGATCATTTCGGTCAATCAAGAATGCTCCTCCTAAAATCGTGCAGAATAGGCTTAAGCTGATGGCGATCTTTCGTTTCATTTGATCAGCTCCTTTAAGAAAAGCATGTACGAAAAACAAAACAATATACAATGAGTGTCATTTTTGATAAAATTATTTTTGTGGTCAAAAGAACCTAAAACAAATATAGTTTGCTTGAAATCGTTTCAAACCAATGCACTATGGCTGTATTTACGCTATAATTTTAATTACCAGTTCTTTAGAACGTGAATTTATATTGATCAAAGGAGGTTCATTTTCTTGCAGCTTATTCACTTCGCCATCCTATCACCTTTTTTACTCGCTTTTGTTGTACCTTTCCTTTACAAATATGTGAAGCGTATACATACAGGATGGTTTGTTCTCATCTTGCCGATTCTTTTATTTACCTATTTCATCCAAATGTTACATATCACTTCGAATGGACGAACGCTTTTCTCACAGGCTGAATGGATTCCATCTTTAGGGATGAATTTCACTGTGTATGTCGATGGTCTCAGCCTGTTATTTGCTTTATTAATTACAGGTATCGGCGCACTTGTGGTGCTGTACAGTATTTTCTACTTATCAAAGGAAAAAGAACAGCTTGGCTCTTTCTACACGTATTTGCTCATGTTTATGACCGCGATGCTGGGTGTCGTTCTTTCTGACAACATGGTGGTTCTATACTTGTTTTGGGAGTTAACGAGTATCTCTTCCTTCCTCTTAATTGGGTATTGGTATAAGCGGGAGCGCTCTAGGTATGGGGCAACGAAATCACTGCTTATTACTGTTTTTGGCGGATTAGCTATGCTTGGTGGCTTCATCCTCATTTACCTGATTACTGATTCATTCAGTATTCGTGAAGCAGTCAATCAGCTTCAGCTCATTATGGCATCACCTTACTTTATCCCTGCCATGATCCTAATCTTATTAGGTGCCTTTACGAAATCAGCGCAGTTCCCATTCTATATCTGGCTGCCTGATGCAATGGAAGCACCGACCCCTGTGAGCAGTTATCTGCATTCTGCTACGATGGTGAAAGCCGGTATTTATCTTGTTGCCCGCTTCAGTCCAATCTTTGCTATATCAGAGGTATGGTTCTGGACCATTTCCATCGTTGGACTTGTCACATTATTCTGGGGATCATTCCACGCCGTCCGGCAAAACGATTTGAAAGCCATTCTGGCCTATTCGACAGTGAGTCAGCTCGGCATGATTATGCTCATGCTTGGCGTCGGCGCAGCTGCGATTCATGAAAACAATCCTGCCTTTTTTGGCGCAGCCATTCTTGCAGCTATTTTTCACCTCATTAACCATGCTACGTTTAAAGGAAGTCTCTTTATGGCAGCTGGTATTATCGATCATGAAACAGGAACTCGTGACATTCGAAAATTAGGCGGATTAATGACGATCATGCCGATTACCTTCACAATTACGTTAATCGGTACATTTTCAATGGCCGGATTACCGCCATTTAACGGTTTCTTAAGTAAAGAGCTATTTTTCACAAGTATGATACGAATTTCTGACATCAGTTTTACGGACGTTTCAACATGGGGTGCTATCATCCCAGCACTTGCTTGGCTCGCTAGTGTCTTTACGTTCATTTATAGTATGATGCTCCTCTTTAAAACTTTTAGAGGCCGTCTGAATATAGACCAATTGGAGAAAAAACCGCATGAAGCACCGATCGGCATGCTCATTCCGCCAATCATTCTCGCTGCACTTGTGGTCACCTTCTTCTTTTTCCCTAATATTCTTGCCTATTCTGTCATCGAACCCGCAATTGCGGCGATCATTCCTGAAGCGATTGAAACAGGAAGCCGTTTTTCTGTGAAGATTGAAGCATGGCATGGCTTCCAGCCAGAGCTCTATATGACAATAGGTGTTGTTGTACTCGGCACAATCGGCTACTTGACGCTTTCAAAATGGCGTCCAATGTACAACATCTTTAAGGAAAAATGGTCATTTAACGCTTTATACGACCGCTCTCTTATCGGTTTGGAAAAAGGGTCATACCGCCTGACCAACAGTTATATGACTGGTTTTCTTCGTGACTATCTTGTCTATGTGTTTGGGTTCATGATTATCGTCATTGGCGGCGTCATGTTTTATCAGCAGGCCTTTTCATTTCAAACAGATCAGGCTGCCTCAATTGGCACGTATGAGGTGATTCTTTCACTTGTGATGGTGGCGGCGACGATTGCAACAGTCTTCGCAAGCTCACGATTAACAGCTATTATTGCTCTAGGTGTCATGGGCTACACGCTGTCATTATTCTTCGTGATTTTCAGAGCACCTGACCTTGCGCTGACGCAGCTGATTATTGAAACGATTTCTGTCGCACTGTTTTTGCTTTGCTTCTATCATTTGCCGAAGCTGAGCTTAAAGCAAAAAACGAGAAGATTCAAAATGACCAATTTCATCATTTCATTAGGTGTTGGGGTTGTTGTCACTTGTCTAGCTTTCGCTTCCACAAGTCAGCAGTCACTTGACACTATCTCAACTTACTTTATTGAAAACAGCTACAAACTTGCTGGCGGTGACAATATTGTCAATGTCATTCTTGTCGATTTCAGGGGCTTTGATACCCTTTTTGAAATCACTGTGCTCGCCATTGCGGCACTTGGTATTTATGGGTTATTAAAAACACAAGCAAAACGGAAGAGAGGTGTGCGGCGATGAGAAAGATTGATACGAATGATATGCTTTTGCAAGTCACAACAAAAATCACAGCATTCATCATCTTGCTCTTCTCCCTTCACCTATTTCTTGCGGGGCATAACAATCCTGGCGGCGGATTCATCGGCGGCCTGATGAGTTCTGCGGCTGTCGTTCTTCTGCTTTTAGCCTATGATCTGAAAACAGTAAGACGCATTTTACCCTTTGACTTTATTTATGTAGCTGGAGCCGGTTTGCTCGTTGCGATCCTGACAGGTATGGGATCCTTTCTATTCGGTGCACCTTTTCTATCACATGCATTTGATTATTTCCAATTACCGTTTTTAGGAAAAACAGAACTGGCAACAGCCGTCCTGTTTGATATCGGTGTGTATTTGGTCGTTGTTGGTGTCACCATGACCATTATTCAAATGATTGGAGAGAAGGAATAATGGAATTTCTAATGTCTATTATCGTCGGAATTATTTTTATGGCGGCGACCTATTTGATGCTGTCAAAAAGCCTTCTGCGGGTCATCGTCGGTACTGCTGTTTTGAGTCACGGCGTCCACTTGCTTCTTTTAACAATGGGCGGCTTAAAAAAGGGAGCGCCTCCCGTTCTAAAAGAGGGGCTCACATCCTATGTAGATCCATTGCCGCAAGCATTAATTTTAACAGCCATTGTCATTGCTTTTGGTGTGACATCCTTATTACTTGTCATGGCCTTCCGAGCCTTCCAAGAGCTGCGAACAGATGACATGGATCAAATGAGAGGAAATGATCAGCATGAATAATCTCGTGATCCTGCCTATTTTAATTCCATTACTAGCTGCTACACTATTGATCTTTATGAATAAAAACATCATGCTGTCAAGAGTTTTTAGTGTCTTGGCATCTCTCTCAGCCATTATATGTAATGCATATTTGGTTCAAACGATTTTCACAAATGGGATACAAACCCTTTATTTAGGCGGCTGGAAAGCGCCATTTGGGATTGCCCTTGTGGCCGATCAATTTGCTGCACTCCTTGTGCTGACCGCTTCCGTTGTCGGGCTTGTGACAGTCCTCTTCTCCTTTCAAACGATTGGGAAAGAAAGAGAGCGGCTCTTCTATTATTCTGGTGTGCAGTTTTTGTTAGCTGGCGTGAGCGGAGCCTTTTTAACGGGAGATATATTCAACCTGTTTGTCTTCTTTGAATTACTGCTGATGGCATCTTATATGCTCATTGTATTAGGCGGGTCAAAGCCTCAGCTTCGTGAATCACTCAAATATATTGTGTTTAATATCATCTCGTCGGCATTATTTATTGTCGGAGTTGCCTGTTTATATGCAGTGACGGGTACGCTCAATATGGCTGATTTAAGTGTGAAAATAGCTGAATCAGGGCAAACAGGGTTAATCACTGTTATTTCCATCCTGTTCCTCATTGTATTCGGCTTAAAAGCTGGGATCTTCCCGCTTTATTTCTGGCTGCCAGGATCGTATCATGCGCCGCCAGCAGCGATTTCAGCTCTTTTTGGGGCTTTGCTCACAAAGGTTGGCTTATATGCGATTGCCAGAGTCTTTACATTAATTTTTATACATGATACAGGCTTCACCCATACACTCATGGCGTGGCTTGCCGCACTGACGGTGATATTCGGTGTGATTGGCTCAATCGCCTATTCTGATGTGCAGAAGATCGTGATTTATAACATTGTCACAGCAGTTGGGGTCATTTTGTTTGGATTTGCAGCCAACACACCTGCATCACTCCAAGGAGCCATTTATTATCTCATTCACGACATGGTGATCAAAGGGGCTTTATTTATGCTGGCAGGTGCCCTCTTTGTGTACGCTGGCACAAACCAACTGAAAAAAATGGGCGGACTGATTCAATCCCAGCCTCTATTAGGATGGATGTTTTTCATATCGGCTTTATCGCTTGCAGGAATTCCGCCGCTGAGTGGCTTTGTTGGAAAACTAAAAATTGTGGAAGGTGGATTTTCTGCTGGACACATGACGTTTTCTATCCTGGTCTTACTGTCCAGTCTCCTTGTCCTCTACTCTATTATGAAGATTTTCATGTCCGCATTTTGGGGCGAGGAACAGGATATGCGAAGAAGAAAGCCGTCAATTAAAGGAATGGTGTATCCTGGCGTACTGCTTGTCGTCTTATCGCTTGCCATTGGGTTAGGGACAGAGTTCATTGCCCCTTATATCAATCAAGCAGCGGAAATGCTCTCTACACCAGAAAAATATATTCAAGCTGTGCTGAAGGAGTAGATGAACATGGCCTTTCAAATATTATTAAACGCTCTCCTCGCCTTTACATGGATGTTTATGAATGATACATACAGAGCTGCAGACTTTGTATCAGGGTTTGCATTAGGGATGATCGCCATTTTTATGCTGCGGCGATTTTTCCCGCAGCGTTTTTACGGCTATGCCCTTTATGCGATTTTCAAGCTTATCATCATTTTTATTCGCGAGCTGCTTCTTGCCAATTTAAGTGTATTAAAGACCGTATTATCTCCAAAGCTCACGATTAAACCCGGAATTTTCGCCTTTCGTACGGATTTGAAAACAGATTGGGAAATCACCATACTGGCCAATATGATTACATTGACACCAGGTACACTAGTGATTGATATTTCCGACGATCGTTCCATTTTATACATTCATGCGATGGATATTGAAGATGCTGAAAAAGCCATTCACGATATCCGGGTTTCATTTGAGAAAGCGATTCAGGAGGTGAGCGGTAAGTAATGGAACTCATTTTGCAAATTTCACTTGGCATTCTTGCGCTGTCTACCTTGCTTTTTGTGATACGAGTGATCAAAGGTCCCTCTATTCCTGATCGTGTGAGTGCGCTTGATGCGATAGGAATCAATTTAATTGGGATGACAGCCATCGTTTCAATTTTACTGAAAACCACTGCATTCTTTGAGATTATTTTACTGCTCGGTATCCTTGCCTTTATCGGTACTGTCGCTTTTTCCAAATTTCTTGAGAAAGGGGAAGTGATTGAAAATGATCGTCATCGCTAAAGCCATCGTCATTTTCTTTATCCTGCTAGGCGCTATCCTCTGTTTGATTTCAGCTATTGGTGTCCTTCGACTGCCGGATGTTTACACACGTATGCATGCTGCATCAAAAGCATCGACACTTGGCGTTGTTCTGATTTTAGTAGGTGTGTTTTTTCATGAATGGTTTCTTGCAGGCGTTATTTCTGCAAAAATCCTTCTCGGCATCGTATTCATCTTCCTGACAGCACCAGTCGGCGCACACTTAATCGGAAGAGCCGCCTACAATACTGGTGTTAAGCTCGATAAACGCAGTGTACAAGATGATTATGGCGGTTTCCGTAACTTTGTAATTAAACGAAAAGAAGATTCTTATTTATAAAAAGCGAAAAAAGAATGGCCTGATATGTTGGGCCATTCTTTTTTTATCGCTCAACGTGCATATAAAAAAAGCTTCCGCTGCACCGGGAGCTTTTTTATATGCGATCAATGACAGCAAGTGTGCATCTGGACGTACAGATGTGCCGGTCTCGATCATCTTTTATATCGATTTGAAATACCATTGTACGCCGTCCTATATGCACAGGAACAGCTGTCGCTGTCACAACTCCATCGCGTACAGATTTTAAATGATTGGCATTAATTTCAATACCTGAGCAAACTTGCTGCGTTAAGTCTAAATGAGCCGCAGCCCCCATGCTCGCCACTGTTTCTGCTAGAGCAGCAGATGCTCCTCCATGCAGCAGTCCAAATGGCTGTTTTGTTCTGTGATCGACTGGCATTGTTGCAACGCATCGTGATTCATTGCACTCTACAATCTCAATGCCTAGTGCCTCAAGCAGTGTATTTGATCCGCTCACATTCATTAAGGCCCTCTCCCTTCACACGTTTACAGCACACTTTCAGACTTGGCAATTAACACCGCTTCTGTACGAGATCCAACATTCAGCTTATTAAAGATGGATGTCAAACTGTACTCAATTGACCGTTTGCTCAAATGAAGCACATCGGCAATCTCCTGGTTCGTGTATCCTTTTTCCACTTCTCTAAGGATCAAACACTCCCGTTCCGTTAAGAGATCGTGGTCAGTCTGCTGCGCTTGTTCTGGCTTTTCTTGCTGCTGTGAAATCAATTTCTTTAAATAGGACAGCTGAATGACAACTTCTCCTTGCAATGTCCGGTGTATGTATTCAATAATTTTGTCTTTCGTCTCTGTTTTACTAATTGCACCGTGTAATCCAGCCCGAATAGCCTCTTCAAAATAATCATCTACTTCATACCCTGTATAAATGATAATTTTCACTTGATGGTTGGTTTCTAAAATTTGTTTCGCTATGTCCATTCCATTGATATCCCCGAGATTTAAATCCATTAAAATCACATCATAGATGGAAAAGTCATGCGTCTTTAAAAAGGCGGCTTCTGCATCAGGACTTAAACAATCGACTGATAGCTGCTGGTCTGATTCTAATATGCTTTTTGTCCCTTCCATGACAGCCGGATGATCATCAATGACCAATATCTTCTTCATGTCTTCCTCCCTTTAAATCACTCACTTCCATTTTATATAAAAGACTTGGCTGATGCCAAGTCTTAATCCTTAATAAATGGTTACAATTCCATTTCAATTTTCACCTTAAGCCCTTTCCCCGGGGCTGTGTGAATTTGAAGCTTTCCATTTAATGCTTTGACTCGTTCTCTAATTCCCGAAAGCCCCATGCTCATTGTGTGCTGATCAAGATGACTTGCATCAAAACCGACTCCATCATCCTCATAGTGAAGAACAACCTGATCTTTAATACAAATCAGCATCACTAACACTTGAGTGGCTTTAGAGTGCTTCAGGGCGTTGGATAACAACTCCTGAACAATTCGGTAAATATTCAGCTGTGAATCAATATCAATGTCCAATTCTTTATCAAAGCGTGTCGTATTCAGCCTAATATGAAACGGTGCTTCCTCCTGAATTTGAGAAGTCAGCTTCGATATCGCCTTTACTAAACCTAAATCATACAGCAGCTGAGGCCGAAGCTCATGACACGTTTCTCTCGTCGTTTGAATCACTTTGGACATTTGATCATTCCATGAGATAAGCGAATTTTCAATAGATGTCGGGCATTGGTTATTTTGGAAATTCGTTAAAAACATTTCCGACTGCCTTTTTAGTGATATCAAGTCCTGCAGCACGGAATCATGAAGATCTCTCGCTAAATCTGAACGCTGCTTTTCTTCCATAGCAAACATGATTTTCTTCAGCCAGGCAGGATTGGCCTCGCGCTGTTTCAAATCGTCAAGATGCTCCATCAACTCTTCGATCTTGACGACATTTTCTAAACTGACACTTGTATAAAAGGCCAATGTTTTCAGCCAAGAAATCTCATCACGCGACAATTTCGGTGTCCGTAAATTAGATAAACAGCAAATCACAAAAGAGTGACCGCCCCGCTCACCAATTTTCATCATGAATCCTTTATCAAGCGCAATGATTTTTCCAACTTCACCTAAAATATCTTGAAATTGATCCACATACTCTTTCCATAGCTGGCTTTCTTCTATTGATTCATCAATTTCAACAATTTGTCCATCTGCCTTCACTTCAAGCACAAAGGCTTTGTTCACAACAAGTACTTCTAAGATGGTGTATTTTAAATGATACAATACTTGATGGAGTGATGACGCCTCACGAATGAGCTGTGTAAATTTAAATACACTATCCTGATAATTATGCTTCTCTGAAAAACGCTTCAATCGAAAACGGAAATCTAGAATTTCTTTGAAATAAAAAACAGCCAGCATGAGAGTATAAGTGATTAATGCGAGCTTCAGTGTGTACTTCAAATCTTCTGGTTTTTGCAGAATGTAAAACGTGACTACAACGAAAATGGTTGGTGTAATGGCTAGAAAGCCATAGTATCTCAGTCTACTAATTAGAAAATCCATATTGTAAAGTTTGTTCGTCATAAATTGGTACACGAGTGAAAAAGGAATTAACAAAACGATAGACGTCAGGATAAAAGGATCAATCAAATACTTATCAAAAAATACATAGGGAATAACGAAAAATAAAATAAATGGACTGAACGACAAAACATTTATAATAGCAAAAAACTTTAAAACTGAACCATGTGCTGTTTTTTTATATCTCTTCATGCCTCTGACTATTAAATAAAGTGCTACTAAAACTGTTCCGAAAAAAAACAGCAAACTGATGCTTGGAACATATTTTCTCAATTCAGATGACACCGAAACTCCACTATGTACTGCAAGATTAAAAATAGGTATTAAGTATAAGCACCTGATTAGTTTTGGGTTCGTTAAGTGCACATCAAATTCTTTGAAGTATTGATAGATAAAATGAATATATAAGATGGATACACTCGATAAACACAATAAGAGAACATAATGGCTAAATCTATCACCAATTCCTGAAGTACCTGCACTCAGATATCCAACACAAATTGACAATAAGAATAAAATTAATAAAAATGCAGATTTTCGTTGCGGCTCTTTGTTGATTTTAATAATAAAAAAGATACAGAATAAGCATATTGAATATAGAAGAAGAGGGATTAAATAGATAAATAAGCTTTCTCGACCAATCAATGTTTTATTTTTAAGTGATATAATTTGGTTTCCTCTTTGAATATCAATTCTTTGTACATTTCTAAGCTTACCATTAATCATATGATCTTGAATTAAATTAGATTGTCCGTTTATTTTTAAAATAATATCTCCTTCTTTTAACCCTGACGAATAAGCTAAAGAAAGATATTCAACGTCAACAACTTCCGTTTGACCATTTTCATTCTTTTCTACACGTGCACCATTAAAAATATCAAATACATAGATATATGAAATATAGATCACAAATAAAAAAGACAAAAACACAAGAAATGTGGACAATTTTGTATAGGTAAGCTTCATGTTTAAAACATCCTTAAGAAAAGATCATTAAATAATCATACAGGTTGGATCTTAAAATTAATACTCCCAGATGTATTTCGCACTCATGTATCCTTTTTCTACACCTTTTATAATGGCTGCGGTTGTTTGTGCATCTGCATGAATTAAACTTGCATTTCCAGATTTCAATTCATCGATCACAACTGGGTTCTTCATTAGATGTGCAATGATATTTTGAATGTTCAATCATTGCCCTCCTTTGTCATAAATGCATATAATTGTTCCTTCTTCGTTTTAGGTAAATCAAGTTGTTCAATTCCTCGCTTCATTTTTAACAGCATAATCTCTCTCATCGATACCATGTACTGAGTCAAACCAGCTTCAAGTAATTTCTGCTTCAGTTGAAACGGCTTTTGCTCTGACTCATCCAGCCGGTTAGAAAAGAAGGAAAGAAGCTCTTGACTGGCATCGTTAAAACGTCTTTGTAAATAACTGAATGCCAGCGTTTGTTTTTTTTGAAAATCTCCGTTTGATTTTGAAAATAACGCAAAAAAATCGTTACTGATCTGTTCAGCAACACCATAATATATCGAATAAGATTCCACAGTGGCGTTTATTTTTCCTGTCGCTAAATAAACACCCAGTACGCTAGAAAGAGCTGTTAAAGAACCTGATTTTCTCCTTAAAACCTCTACACACTCTTCTTCTGTTCCATGCAAATGACGCAAATCCTCGTGCTGCCCTTCCATTGACATTTTGATGAAATGGAACAATTTCTCTATTAGTTGAGAATTATTTTCACATATTGATGTGATGAATTGGATACTCACCGTATACAAATACGTAGATGCATTGATGGCCACTCCTTGGTCGACGTTCATCCAAGGATACGAATCATTGTCCTGATCTTCAATATCATCTAATATATCGGCAGATAAAATGAGAAGTTCAATCCCTGCTGCCAGTTTTGAAATCGCTTGCTTGTCTTGTCCGCCAAATGCCTCATAATGCTGGTAAGCCAATTGACCAAGAGGAAATTCTTTTTTTCTATCTGTAAATTTCAGAAGCAGCTTTTGTAAATCATTCTGCCTGACTGCATGTTGAATAAAATCAGACATATTCTGCTTGATTTTTGTATTCTCTAGATAGTTTAGCATACTCGATCTTGTACCTCACCCTTTCGTCTTTTATTTTACTAAAAAGACATGAGCAAATGTCCACTGACATCGCTATTTAACAATTATATAATAATATATCCTTTTTTTGTATGTATTTGGATAAAAAAAAAGACTTGATGATTATCAAGTCTTTAAGAAATTTTCACATATTCATATTTGTCGTATTGATCAATGCTTTTGTTAATGTTATGAAGAGAAGCCGTTGTTTCTCTGATTTCGTTTTCAAGTTTCCATAATAATTGTTTAAGCTCTTCGATTTCATACTTTTCCATCGATTCCACTCTCCTTTTTTGGAAGATCAATGTATTTGTGTATGGTGATTGGGTCATAAGTATTTGATCTGTTACTAACAGTGTAAATGTAATTGAGTATTTTTTCACCGAAAAGTATGCACAAAACGTGTGCGCGATACCGCAAAATTCAATAGGTCTTTTTTCATCATTTTCTGACTTTTCAAATCATACTTTTATCTCAATTTCAAAGGAATTGCGTCATTTTTGCGACAGGAATAGGCATCATTCGTCACACTTCCCTCCCAACAGAACGTACGATCCCCTCTATATCTTCGGTTTTGCGTGTCATAGGTCAGACGACAGACGCTATTGTGGACACCGCAATTTTTTGGCGACATTCACCGAAATTGACCGCAAAAGTACCTATTTTTATGCTGGAATTACAAAGATAGAAAGATCATTTTGATTCTTTATTCTGATTTTCTACATACATTTAGAACAGATATCCGTCCAATTTCACGCCAATGAGAGAAGAGGTGACCATGTGTTTTACTATGTACCTTATCCTGCTTTGCAGGTTCCCGCAATGAGCAACGCATACCCGCCGCGCACGCCAATGACTTTTCCTCCAGTTGATGCCCACTCATTTCAACGAGCCGCAAAGGAATCAGCCCGTCTCGTTGCTGATGCTTCACTCATCACGCAGCAAATTTCCAGCTCTCTTCCGTTTGCGCAGCGCATCATGGAGGCTGCTGAGCGATCTGATTCGACAAGTGTCATCCGAATGCTGAAGCAAATCGGGGTAAAAAGCGGTATTGATATCCGCTTTAGTCCAGAAGGCATTCGAATCTACTTGTCTCTTGCCTCCAGCAGACTTTTCCTTCTTTTACAGTGGGCATGACAAAGAAAAAGCCGCTCTCACACGAGCGGCTTTTCTTAAGATTCAAACATTTTATGGCACCATTCAATGGCTTCTATATAACAGCCATAGGCTTCCTGTTTCGGGAGATTTCCATCAAACATTTCATCATCCCATTCGTTTCGTTCAATACGTTTGGCCACACCTAGCACAAAAGAATAATCATTTTCATAGCCAAGCAGTGCCTCGCCAACTTCATCAGAAAGCGGCAGCTCCTTCACAAGTTCTGTGATATCTGCCCTGACAAGTGTATCAATGAGAGAAAACATGCCTGTCAGCATATAAGAGGCAGGGTGCTCTCGTTCAGTCCGATAAGCAATCAGTTCACACGTTTTGGCACGAATGAATGACATTTTGATAATTTCTTTTTGGCTTGAGTTAGCTTGGACATTCAGTTCTTTAAATGAAAGGATAAAGATCCAGCGCCGAATTTCATTAAATCCAAGCAGGATAATCGCCTGCCGGATACTCTTAATTTGATATAGACGTCTCATGCCGCCTGAATTCAGCATTTTTAATAATTGATATGATAGCGAAAGGTCACTTTCAATAAAATGGGTCACGGTCTGGATATTCGGCTGGTCCTTGCTTAACTCATTTAAAAGCTGATGGTACGCATGGAAGCTGGTCGATAATGCTCGTCCTGATATCACATGCGGCTCACTAAAGAAATACCCTTGAAACAGGTGAAAACCCGCTTCTAGCGCTTCTTCATATTCTCTTCTCGTTTCTACTTTTTCTGCTAGAAATCGAAGGCGATACTTTTTATACGTATTCAGAATAGCTCTTCGTTCTTGCGTTGTTGTTTTCAGAAAGTCAATTTTTAAAATATCAATGCAATAGAGGAGTTCCTCAAGCAGCTTGTCACTATAATGTGTTCCGTTTAGGAAGAAATCATCGAGTGCAATCGTATATCCCCATTTTTTTAACTGCTTACATCTCATAATAAGTGCCGGGGTAATCGGTACATTTTCTAATATCTCGATCACAAGCTGATGCGGATCAAAATAGGTGAGCAGATCAGATGAAAGCAAGCTTTCGGTGAAATTAATGTAGCATCGTTTTCCTTCTGTCAGTGTTTCGATGCCGATATTTAGAAAACTGTTGATAATGAGGTCCGTTGTCGCTTGATCACCGTCTTCAGCGCTATATGTATTGGTTTCACTATCTCTATAAAGCAGCTCATATGATACGACTTGTTCTTTTCTGTTAAAAATAGGCTGTCTCGCAACAAACACCCTCAACTGCTCCAATCCTCCTTTATGCCATGACAAACAAGATGTGCTTTCAGTATACCAAATGATTGCGCTTTTAGTTCATTTTCAATCGGTCAAAATTAAAAAAAGAGACCATCTGGCTTGATGATCTCCCTTTCTTCTAATCATTCGCTTTCATAAAGCTCTTTTTTGATTTTATTTTTCACATCATGGATAAACTGCATTTTATTATCCCAGCATTTTTGACTCAAATCGACTGGATATTCTTCTGGTTTGCTGATTCGTTTGTATTCCTCCCAGAAGAGTCCAAGACTGTCCTGCACGTAGGCTTGAATCGTTTGAATATCTGGATTGTCATAGACAAGTTTACCTTGTTCAAAAATCGGTACGTGAAGATCTTTCGCCACAAAGTTTGTCACGAATTTACTAATAAATGTATGCACGGGATGGAACATTTTTAGTTTATCCTCACTATGAACATCTTCCTCTTCAAGCGCAATGTAGTCACCTTCAGAATGATGATTCAATTGATTGATAATGCGGTACACCCGTTTACGGCCAGGTGTTGTCACTTTCTCTGGGTTGGATGAAATTTTGATGGTATCATTCATTTTACCGTTTTCTTCAATGGACACCAGCTTATACACTGCACCGAGAGCTGGCTGATCGAATGCTGTGATCAGTTTTGTCCCAACACCCCACACATCAATTTTGGCGCCCTGTGCCTTTAAATTCATAATGGTGTGTTCATCAAGATCGCTTGATGCAATGACTTTTGCATCATGGAATCCTGCTTCATCCAGCATTGTTCTAGCTTTTTTAGACAAGTATGCAAGGTCCCCGCTATCAAGTCTGACACCGATGAAGTTGATTTTGTCTCCAAATTCTTTCGCTACCTTAATCGCATTCGGAATACCTGATCTGACAGTATCATACGTATCGACTAAAAAGACACAGTCTGTATGTGTTTCAGCATATTTTTTAAATGCTGTATATTCATCGCGGTATGCTTGTACAAGTGCGTGAGCATGTGTTCCTGATACAGGGATGTTAAAGCGTTTCCCAGCACGAACATTACTTGTTGCCTGGAAGCCGCCGATGAGTGCCGCTCTTGCTCCCCACATCGCCGCATCCATTTCATGTGCCCGTCTTGTTCCGAATTCTAATGCTGTCTCATCTTCAATGATTCCTTTAATCCGAGCCGCTTTTGTTGCAATCAGCGTCTGGAAATTCACGATATTAAGCAATGCTGTTTCAATTAACTGGGCTTCAACAAGCGTTGCCTCGATGCGCATAATCGGTTCATTCGCAAAGACAATTTCCCCTTCTCGCATTGAATGAAGTGTACCTGTAAAGGACAATCCGCTTAAATAGTCAATGAAATCGCTTTTATAACCAAGTTCATCTTTTAAATACGCGAGATCGCTTTCAGTGAAGGAAAAGTCCGATAAATATTCAATCGCTTTCTCTAAGCCAGCAAATACAGCGAAGCCATTGTCAAATGGAAGCTTTCTAAAGAAGAGTTCAAAGACTGCCTTCTTCTCATGTATGCCGTCTCTCCAATACGTTTCTGCCATGTTAATTTGATAAAGATCTGTATGTAGTGATAAACTGTCGTCATTAAACCGATGCTCCAACTTCCATTCTCCTTCCCTTACTTAACCACTTTCGCACCAAGCGACTGCTCAAAGTGAGAAAGTGCCCACTCGTGCCCCGCTTCATTAAAACTCGCCACAGCATTTTGGTGAATCACAAGTTCAAAGCCTTTATTGTACGCATCAACAGCTGTATGAAGTACACAAATATCGGTACATACGCCGGCTAAGTGAAGTTCCGTGATGCCGCGCTCGCGCAGTTTCATTTCTAATTGAGTGCCTGCAAAAGCAGAGTATCTTGTTTTTTCCATATAGTAGACATGTTTTAAATGTTTTGACGTGTGAAATAGTGAACTTAGTTGTCCATAAAGTTCAATACCCTCTGTTCCGCGAATATTATGGGGCGGAAATAACTTTGTCTCTGGATGATAAGGGTCCTCTTCTTCATGATGATCGACAGCAAAGACGACAAAGTGGCCTTCATCAATAAATGAAGAAGTGATCTCTGTGATCTTAGACTCAATCGCCTGTCCAGGCTTTCCGCATGTCAGTTTTCCATCGTCTGCAACAAAATCAACTGTATAATCAATACAAATCAACGCTTTGCCCATCCGCATCTCTCCCATATGCTCTTTTGAATCATTATAGCTTATTCATTTCACTAGGGAAACCTATTCAACAGATTCGTGAGAAAAAGCTTTTTGAAACAGCTCATCTTTTAGATAGATGTGCTCTTGATTGACCGCACTTGGCATCTCTATGACAAGACCAAATGGAGAGTGCGCTTCATGATGATTCACCACTTTAAACGAACATCCAGCGGCATTTGCCATTTTGACATATTGAGAATAGGAAGCATAGGACAATTCACCATTTAAAAGAACTGTGGCCTGGCGATTGGCCTTCAATACTTGCTCCACCTCATGATACGGTTTATTTCTTGATACCTGTCCCTTTGTCAGGGCGAGAAGCGCTCGTTCCCTTAATGAACCAAGAAACATCCTTCGTTCATCGGGTTTTGTTTCAGCATGTCCAAATATCCCCTGCTGCAAATAAAAGTCTACGGATTCTTCTTTCATCGCTGTTTTCACTCCTGGTTTCTAAATTTACATTTCTGTGACCCAGTGCACAATCTTGAGTGCGAGGTCACGGGCTTCGTCTGTTTCTACTCTTTCCATTAAAGATTGTTCAAGCGTATGGATGAGCTGCTCTTTTTCGTCCTCATACGCAATGGAAATACTCCATTCAATGTCAGGTACGGCTACAAGCGTTTTATATTCTTTTTTATTTTCATGTAAATATACATTGTAGGTCTTTGGTTGTCCGCTTGTGATGTGTGCTTTTCTAATTTTCATTTGACTCTGTTCACACCTCTTTTTTTTCTTACATCCATATCCATTGTACCATAAAAAAAGACAGCTTCTGAAAAGGAATTCCCTTTCAAAGCTGGCTACGCATTAAAGCTTTTTTGCTGGCTGATCAGGTCTATATCCCACACAAAAGTGACATTTGGACTGTTAAAAAATTGGACAAGATCTCCTGCATTATAAGTCCCTGAACCACCGGCAGAGTGATCGACACTTTTTGGCGAAATGGCAAAAACATCACCGAAATGTGCTGCCCCATTTCCGTACACACGATCAATATGAATAGGCCCAACAATCGCTGGCATCTTTCCACCACCTTTTCTTTCCTCATCATATGCCCAGCCTAAAAATACGTGTATGAAAAATAAAAAAGACAGCTGATCTGTAATCATCAGCTGTCTTTCTATGCGTTAAATGATTGAGGCTGGCCAAACAATGTGAAGTCCCAAAGCATTGTCGCATTCGGATCACTTGTAAGTGACATATAATCACCTGAATTAAAGGCTCCCGCTCCGCCAGTAGAGTGGTCTACAGCCAAAGGGGCAATGGCCAGGACATCACCGAAAGTAGCTGCACCGTTTCCTCCTAATGACTCGATATGAATAGGTCCAACGATTGCAGGCATCAGAATCTCCCCCTATCTGCTTATCTCAATCATCTTATGCAAAAAGGGAAAAGGTGTGCATCTGTCCTAGACGTTTAAATGCTGTTCCTTACGAGATCGCTGACGCAGCTGCACCAATCTGACAATATTCAAGGTGATGGCTTTGAGCAGTGCATAAACAGGAACCGCAAAGATCATACCAAGGATCCCGCCAAAGCTTCCTGCCCCAATTAATAAAAGGATAATGGTCAAAGGATGTGTGTTGAGGCGTTTCCCAATAATCAATGGAGAAATAACATTTCCATCAATTTGCTGAACGACAAGAATGACAATGACTGTCACCACCGCTTTTCCAGGCGAATCAAGAAACGCAATAAGCACAGCTGGTGCCGCGCCAAGATATGGCCCAAGGTAAGGAATCACATTTGTGACCGCAATGATAATACCGAGAATGAGCGCATATTTCACACCAATTAATAAGTACCCGATAAAACAAGCCACTCCAACAAATAAACAGACAACAATCTGCCCTTGTATGTAAGCCGCAAGCGTATCGTTTAATTCTTTAAAGATTTTCAATCCTTCTTTACGGTAAGGCATTGGCAAAAATTGAACAAGCTTGTCCGGAAACTTATGTCCGTCTTTCAACATATAAAACAAAATGAACGGAACTGTGATTACAGCTAAAGCAATATTGGCAATCACGCCAAACACAGCAGACATACTTGAAGCAATATTTTCCGGCAAATCTTTTAATGTCGAAACAATTGTCTGTTCAAACTTCGAGACGGAGACATAATCTTGGTTCATCATCCAAGTAAATGTTTTAGAATGCGAGAAGTCATTCATAAATTTCTGCATATCCGTCACATAACCAGGGAAGCTTTTGACAAGTCCACCGACCTGCGTGACAATAATCGGTCCCGCAGCATTCACAATGAACGTGATGAGTCCGATGAACAAAAGATAAATGATCAGGATAGCCAGTGTCCTAGGAATTTTCTTGGACAAAAATCGAACAATTGGATTAAAGATGAAAAAGAGAATTCCAGCCAGTAAGATGGGAACAAACAAGGTTGAAGCAAATAAAATAATCGGCTGAAATAAAAACGAAACCTTTGTTGATACATAAACAATGAGTAAAACAAGTAATATTTGGAATGTCCAGAAATGAACTTTAGATTTTAACAAAGATGCTCCTCCTGTTACGTATTGATCTTATTAAAAAACTACTATTCAACCCACCTTCTGTCAACTGCTTCTTGTTTTAGAACCTTATTTTTTGTAAAAAAAAGAACAATTGGTATATCATGCACTTTTTCCAGATATACATTCTGTAAGCATGAAAAAAGCAGACACCTTTGCGTCTGCTTGCTACACTCTTTCACTGTGATCAGGCATCACCGATACAATTTGCTGGATCCGCACATAAAAAACTGATTTCGCCCCCGCCTCAATGACAATATGATCCGGCATGACTTCTTTTAATTTTCCACGCACCGTATCTTTCACTGTTTGAACAATTAATCTCATACCGATTACTTTCTGCAATGTTTGATAAACATATGGATCAACTAATGAAACAAGCTGTGGACTTCCTTGTTGTGCCATCCTACCTGCCCCTTTACTTGTGTATTTACCCACAGCGTATGCAATGACCCATGTGAATGTCACTCAGGGCAAACCTACAACATAAATACCATATTTTAACATTTTATGTTATTTTACATCTTTTGGAAGTATAATAGATTGGTGCTGCCAACAACTTAAATCATTTGAAGAGGTGAATGATCTTGAAAAAACTCATCTGTCTCGCTGCTGTCATGCTCTTTTTTTCCTTTGCAAGTTATGCGTATGCAGGATCAATTGGAGATGAACCTGGGACACCGGGGAAGTGGTTTAAAGGAGAAGCGCCAGTTCAAAAAGACGAGTCAAAACCGCCACTTGTTTTTGTTCACGGCATTAACAGCTCCTCCTCCACATGGTTCGACCGAAACGACATGGCAAAGCAAGCTGTTCTGAACGGATACGAAAGCGCATTCATAGATTTGTATCCAGATCAGGATACGAAAAAGAATGGCAAACTATTAGCAGAAAAGCTAAAAGAAATCTATGATGTGTTCGGTCGAAAACTCATTGTGATTGGTCATAGTAAAGGCGGGGTGGATACACAGTCCGCACTCGTGTATCACAATGCCCATCCATATGTAGAGAAGGTCATCACACTTGGCTCCCCTCATTACGGGACGCCGCTTGCAGATTTAGCGTATAGCAAGGGCGGAAGCTGGCTCGCGGAAATTCTTGGACAAAAAAGCGATGCGCTCTATTCTTTGCAAACGGGGCTCATGGCGGCTTTTCGAAGTGAAACCGACAAGCTGGAGAAGTTTCCTCAAAAATACATCACTTATTCGGGATCGGAATGGGGCACATTTGGCGGGGTGCTGTACTTAGGCGGCATGTATTTAAAGAGCTTTGGTGCAAACGATGGCGCCGTCACGGTAAGCAGCACAAGACTATCATATGCAAACAATATTTTAACAGGGAAATGGGATCACAACTCCATTAAAAACGGCACAAGCATGTTCCCTGTGTTCCAGCATCAGCTGCTGGCAAATGCCGCAAGCACTGGAAGTGAAAATATAGAGAGCCCGAACTCTACTGAGCTGAATACAGATGTTTATGTGAAAGGCGGAGAAAGTGAAAAGGATAAAACAGAAGCGTTCTATGTAGAGGAAGGAACGAATGGCTTATCGATTCAGTGGTTAAATGAAAGGCAGGAGGCGCGGCCGGAAATCATCGCCCCAAATGGAGACGTCTTAACAAATCTGAAGACATCGGAAGCATCTTTCCCATATGAAGGCGCATTTTCGCACCATGTGCAAATCAATAAACCCGTTCCTGGAAAATGGACAATTCGATCAAATTCAGAAAAAATGACTCCTTATTTGCTGCTCGTATCCTTTGATTCACCACTAAATGAAGAAATCAAAGCAGAAGCAGCGAAATCAGGGGATGATGCATCAACCCATTCAAGCGGTCTGATTAAACGATTAAGCAAGAAAGTAGAAACCTTTTACTTTAAGGATGCCCAAAAAGATCATCCTCTCAAAACAACTGCTTCATCAGCTGTTCAATTGAAAAAAGAAGGTGCTTATTCTGTCACGGTTCATTACACTGGACTCACTGCATCAGGTACATCAGCATTTAACCGTACCGTTATTCGCACATTGTATGTCGATCAGCATGGAAATATTCATGGTGACATTCCATACTAAACAGAGCGTTTCATGGGCTGAAGTGCCTGTTGCACTTTCTGATCCAATTCCGTGATTTTTTTCATTGCAAGTGATTCGTCTATTTGTCTGTAATGGTGATGCCCGCCAGGCTCTTCATCCATTTCATCTGCTTTCTTAACGATTTGCTGGAGTGTGTCCTTATGAAGGTCGCCCTCTGGCAAATATGAATCCGTATGAAGCAGAATTGCAAGCGCAATATCTTTGGCTGCCTTTGGTTCCTCACCGAGGCGTATGAGCAGTTTGTGAGCACGCTCTGCACCTTTAATGGCATGAATATCATTCCGTCTATATGTCTCGTAATCCCATTCTCCGCCAGCTGTATACCATTCATAGTGGCCGATGTCATGCAAGAGGGCTGCTTTCACAGCGAGATCTGGATTAATCCCAGCCTGCACCGCCAGTTTGAATGCGTGATAAGCACAAGCAATCGCATGGGCTTTACCTGAACGATTTAAATATTTTTGAGCGACTGGATGGGTGTAAACATCCATTAATGTAACCTTTCTCATGGAAACCCCTCCTTATCTATATTTTTAGCATCCTAACATATTCTGAAAAGAAACTCAAATGTTCTGTTATATTTTCTATGAGTCTCAAAAATAGCTTATGTCAAATGAGCTGTTTTTGCTTGTACAATACGAAAAAAGCAGTCGTTATGACTGCTTTTTCACATACTCACGTGCATCGTAGACACATCCGCCAGTTGGATCATCTCCTAAAAGATCGAGCAAAATACCTGCGACTTCATCTGGACTCTTCAGTGTGCCTGTTTCATATAATTGCTGAAAACGGTCTATTTGTTCAAAGTCTTGTTTTGATGACTTCCGAATTTCCCCCTGCATATCTGTATCAATCGTGCCGGGTGAAAAGGAAAACGTGTTGATCGGATGCGCCTCGTCCTGCTGTTCCTCATGAAAAGTCCTCATAAACATATCGAGTCCTGCCTTTGAACTGCAATACGCACTCCAGCCTTTGTATGGGTTTTTCGCCGCTCCAGAAGAGAGATGAACGATCGTTTTCTTTCCGTTAAAAGATTGAGTCTGTTTGGCAAACACATGGCTCAGCAAAACAGGAATGACAAGATTCAACTTGTAATGCTGATGAAGCGTATCCTGTCCGCCTTGTCCAACGCGTTTGATAGGTGTAACCATTCCTGCGTTATTGACGAATAAGATGTCATCAGCATCTACCAGAGTTTGCGGCATGAGACTATGTTGAAGCCATTTGGCCGCTGCTTCTTCATCCGTCAGATCGACCTGAGTATGTGTGAGCTTTGGATGGGATATCGGCGATGCACTTCTTGCTGCTGTGTACACATGATCCCCGCGTGAAAGCAGCCTGTTCACAAGTGCTAGGCCAAAACCTTTTGATCCGCCTGTAACGATTGAAATTCGAATGACAATCTCCTCCCTTGATATCACTATTTTACGTAGTGAAACGGTGGGACATCAAGCAATCTGCATAAAGAAAAGCCTGCCTCTTTTAAAAGAGACAGACTATTTCTTTTCAGCCTTCGCATTCACCTTTGGAATCAGGATAATCATCACGACGAGACCAAGGGCTATCAAGAAACCAAAGATAATCGGAAGCAGTGCTGATGTCTGCTTCTCATGTTCATCCTCAGAAGGTGCTGATACAGCCGAATCACTAAAAGAGATATTCTTCTCTTTCATCATGTGAGCTGGTGTTTTGGGTGGGTTCTCTTTTAGATCACTGAAAAGCTGCGGAGAAAGAGATCCACCCGGGGCTTTAGGCGGTTCAGCAAAATGAATGTCTGTTTTGACCTTTGACGTTGTTTTACTTTGTTCATATTTCGTTTGATCCCTCAATATACTCGAGTTAATATTGAGCTCCTTTTCCTGATATTCATTCGGCTTGACATTCGTATCCGTATCTTCACCAGCAGCAAAAGCGGCAGGGATGAGCAGAAAAAGGGAAACGGCAGCGAGTGCCGCCCCTTTCACGAATAGATTAAGCTTCATGAGTCACATCACGTTCCTCTGTTTTATCTTTCCATAGCTTTTTCACAAGCGGTACGACCATGAAAAGGACAGTTAAAATCACTAACCCTATGACGCCCATTCCAAAGGTGTCTCCATTTCCATATTGGATCGACAGGTACACGTCTGTCACTGGATTGGTAAAGTGGAAATTCGGCATCACCAAATCAATTAACGGTGCGACAAAGAAGAAAATAAGCGCCGTTGCTGCCATCCATCCGGCAATGGAACCGAAAAGGAAGGCCGTGCGAATAAAGGCAGAGCACGCCACTAATAACAAAATGGTGAAGATCGACCATTGAATGGCTTGATCATCTGCAAGTTTGTAAATGTTCAGTCCAAACAAACTGATCATGAGTCCGACTAATAGATTCAAGATGCCAAACAGTGCACCTTTGACCAGCATCGGAGCTGACGCATAATACGAGCTGAAAAAGCCAATTAACAAACTGCTGATCATCACAATGACCAAAATGACGACCGGCGGTACAGTCTGCGTTTTTTCTTCCGGCACATCGCCGCTGATTTTCAGCGGATTGGCTAAATGGTTATACACATAGTTGCTGTTGCCTTGATCACTTAATGTATTTCCTAAAATACCCTTTAAATCTTGCTGAACAAGTTTTGTAGAGTCGACATTCTTGCTCCAGTTTTCATTCAGCGTATCTGCTTTTTCTTGTACTGTTGTGACACTCTCTTCAATGTTATTCGTATAATCCGCCACCCCTTTTTGGCGGTCGGTTAACGAACTCATATTTTCAGAAAGACGAAGCACTTCCTGACCAATTGAATCCTGTGCACTGACAACAATTGAACTGCCTGCAAGGTCTGCTGTATATACCGCATCTCCTTGATCAGCCATTTGCTCAGCTACATTGTCCGCACTTTCAGCAATTGTCTGTAATTCCTGTTCCATGCTTGCCTGCTGAGTCGTGATGTACTCTGCATAACCATCTGAAAACTTCTGCATCTCATCAATAAAAGTAGACACATCATCGTTTGATGTCAGCATCTGGTTTTTGAGCTTATCCCAGTTTTCTGTTTCTTCTTTTTTGATGGAGAGGATGGATTGGATTTCTTCTCCTTTAGTGTCATATAGAGAAGAGTTATTAGATGGTTGATAGACATTTGCAATCATCAGCTCTAGCTGAGAGAGTTGATTTGAATAGTCCATTAATTTTTTAGTTCTTGTTGATTTCGTTTCAAATTTTTTCTCAAAAAGATTATCGCTAAAGACATTACTAATCGGTGAATTTCTGCGCTTCAGCTCTTTTACTTTGCTGACAATGGATGATTCCTGATTTTTGATTTCATTTGGAATGACATTATATCGATCTTGTAACGATAGAATCATCTTTTCAAGTTTATCTACTTTTTTCGTCAGACTCTCAAGCTCTTTACTCATTTGACTCACTTTATCTTTCAATTCGTCATTATGAGCAGCAGCTTTTTCTTGAATTTTCTCTTTCACTTCATCTAAGCGAGTTGAGAGTGCTTTTAGGTCATCCTGCGATGAATTCTTACTACTGGTATCTGGCTGAGCAGGATTTTCACCGCTTTCACCTTGTTCCCCATCTTCAGTCGAAGGCGGTGTTTCCGGTTCTCCTAATTGATCCGCAAGCTCATTCATCTCTATTGAAATTTGTGAGAGTTCATTTGTTTCTTCATCTAAGTTAATCCCAATCTCTTCTGGGTTTTCATTATCTTGGTCTGATGGCCCGTCATCATCAGAATCAACTGGCGGTTCCGACTCGTCCATTAACTCTTGCCTTTTTGCTAATAGCTTTGTCTGCAGGGCTGATATTTTATTTCGATAATCTTCTAAGTAACGCTCTTCATACTTTTTAATCAGTTCTTCCTGAGACGTCTTCACAAGTTCCGTTAATCCCGTTGATTGCTTAGGAATAGCCTCTTCTCTCGACTTTTGAACAGATTGGATAGCGCTGTCAGTTGTTTTCAGCTGACTTTGTACCCCGTTGATGTCTGTTTTGAGTCCGCCCATTTGATCACTAAAGCTGCGGGCATTTTGGTTTTGAATGTCAGCGAGCTGCTTAAGCCCTTGCTGAATTTGCTTTTGGTTTGTTGATTGCGCTTTGATCAAGAGATCCTTTTGTTTGTCTTGATACTGCTGGTATTGATCGACTACTTTCACAAAGTCCTTTAACTGGTTCTTTGCTTCTTCTGTTGTACTCAAGCCGTCTTTATATTGTTTCTGTGAATCGGCCATTGCATTTTTTAATTCTTCTATTTGTTTCTTCTGCTGCTGTACGGCATCTGATAATTTGTTCGAGTTCGGTTTATAGAAGTTGTACATCGTATTTTGGAATTCGACTTCTTTGCCGACAATATGCTCAAACTCTTCTCTCACATTGCCAATTTCCTGTGATACAAAACTCCAGTATAGCGTTGACATCTGTTCATTCATTTTCTTTTGCGCATTTTCCAGCTCTCTTTGCACTTTCTCTTTATTGACTGCATTGAGCTGATCTTGAATCGAAAATTGAATGGATGCCTTTTCCGGATGGTCTTTATCATAGCTCAGCACATTTTTAGAGAAGTCAGACGGAATATAAAGGACAGCGTCATACTTTCTGTTTTTCAGTCCATTTTCCGCCGCGCTGCGATTCACTACAGTCCATGTATAATCAGGACGCTCTGACAATGCTGCCACAACATCCTGTCCGAAACGAGCCGTGTTTTCACTTTCACTCGCCCCCATATCCTCATTGACCACCGCAATATTTCGTGTGGCATTCTTCTTCTGTTTTGCCGGATCATCTCCAATCAGGTGGAAAAATAAAACCGGCAGCACAAGAATTAATATCATGGTGGATATGATTTTGATGGAGCTTTTTTGCTGCTCTGTCATTGAACACTCTTCCTTTCTACCGCACATAAAGGAACCTGGATTTTCTTCTCTTTCCCGTTTTCAACCAAATAGCCGAAGCCTGGCTGAATGTCTGGTTCTTGTCTTGCATACGGAAGCGGTATGATGTTTTGCTCTGATTTTTTCATGAGTAACATGGCATGACGAACTTGTTTGATTTCGTTTGTGAGTGCATCATAACCCTTACTGAACTCGGTATGATTCCCTGATGCAATCAGGCTGAAGCCTAAGTGCGCATATGACTTCATGAAATCAGCCAATTGATCTTGAAGACGCGGATCGATCGTCTGCTGAAAACGCGTAATGCCATCAATCACAAGCACAATTTGAGGAAATGACAGCTGATCGGTCTCCCCTCGGCGTACAGCTTCGACATACATCTCTTCCCGCACCTTGAATAAGCGGTCCATTTCTTCTGCCCATTCCGTGATATCATCCTTTGTTTCAAGGTAATCAATGTTCTCTTCTTTTGCATAATGGGATAGACCTCGATCAATCGAATCAAAGACAGCCAGTTTTTCAGGCTTTGCCACTAAAAGCTGATCAAGCATTAGCTTTGTCACATTTGTTTTCCCGCGCTGCGTTTGACCGATGATGAGGCAATGTTTATTCTTTTTCAAGTCAAAATAAACAGGTGCCACAGATTCCTCATCTAATCCGACTGGAATGTCATAAGGCGGTTTTTGTTCATCTAAACGACTCTCAAGCTCCCAAACTGTCAGCTTATCAGGAAGCATCGGCACAGGCTTTGGTTTTTCGGCTGCTTCAAAGCGGTCATGAAGAAGCTGTATCTCTTGTTTCAGATGCTCAAACAATTCTAGATCGTTCTCTCCTTCAACTGGCAGAAACATTTGCGCAAAATAAAGCTCTTCTTTGTTGATAATCACTCGTCCTGGGATCGGCTCTAAACTGAATTTCGGTCTGCCAATAATCGAGTACGCCTCTCCTTGATCCATTAAGTAATGGACAATCTTAGTTTTCAGATTGTTCATCAGCGATTGACGCACTGCATTTACCCGAGTAGCTGTAATCAAGAAGTATATACCTAGTGATTGTCCGTCACGGCTCAGCTGAATAAATTCAGATTCGAGATCATGCATTTCGTCTTTGACAATGTCAAAGTTATCAATCACGATAAAAATGAACGGAAGCTTTTTCTCATTTAAGGCATTGTACATTTTGATATGACTCATTTCTTGCTGTCTGAATAACCGCTTGCGATATTCAACCTCTTCCCGCAGACGCTTCATTGATTTTTGAATCTTTCTCATCTGATCCATTAAGAAATAATCCGCCGTATGTGGCAGTTTGGCTAACGGAAGCAATGTTCCGTTTCCGAAATCATAAATATATGCGTGCCATTCTTCAGGTGAATACCTCTCCGCAAAGCTCATCAATAGTGTTGTAGCAGCAAGTGATTTGCCGTAGCCGGAGGAACCAAAGATGCCAATGTTCCCATCTTCCATCATTTGATAAGAAAGTGGATGCTGGCTTTGCTGATCTGGTTCATCGACAAGCGCAAAATGGAAGACATGCTCTTCACTCGACGCATACCGTGTTTTTGGAATCCGCTCTTCAAGCGGTGGAAGCCATGGACTTGGCAGCTTCTCAATTCCAAGCTCTTGCTGCATACGTTCAATTTCATCCACAACAGCAGAAATTTCCGTCACTGTCTCTTTTTTCACTGCTGGCTCTGTGCTTACTCCTGATAACGGAATAAGACCAGTATCAGTCACAATGGCAATATCATCTTCTGACCCGTAGCCATCTTCCATATATGGTGCACCGCTCCAAGCTGATTGGAACAATTCATAAATTTCATTATTGCCCACTTGTAAATAGCCGCGGCCTGTGACGGTAATGGACGCTGCATCACTATTTTTCAAAATTTCCTTACTGTCTGACGCATCTTGCACTTTGAGTGCGACCTTAAAGCGGGAGTTACTCCAAATCTGGTCATCAATGACCCCGCCTGGCTTTTGGGTAGCTAAGATAAGATGGACCCCGAGGCTTCGGCCGATACGTGCAGCACTGACAAGCTCCCTAATAAAGTCTGGCTCTTCACTTTTTAATTCAGCAAACTCATCAGAGATTAAGAACAAGTGAGGCATTGCCTGCTCAGCCTTTTTCTCCTTATAGAGCTTCGTATAATCATTGATGTGATTCACATGATAATGATCAAACAGCCGCTGTCTTTTCTTCAATTCACTTTTAATTGAGGCAAGCGCTCTTTCACTAAAGTTCTTACTGCCTTCAATATTGGTGATCGTTCCAAGTAAATGAGGAATATTTCGGAACGGCTGCGCCATTCCGCCTCCTTTGTAGTCAATCAACAGGAAAGCAACTTCGTGCGGGTGAAAATGTACAGCGAGCGATAAAATATACGTCTGTAAAAATTCACTTTTCCCTGATCCCGTTGTTCCCGCCAATAGTCCGTGCGGGCCGTGTGCTTTTTCATGCAAGTTCAGATCGACAATGTCGTTTTTCCCTTTATAACCGATTGGCACTGATAATGATTTGGCCGTTTCTGAAGTCAGCCATTTTTCACGAATGCCAATGTCATCTACCTGTTTGGCATGGAAAAGATCAAGGAATGAGACCGTCTCAGGAATCGAATTGGTCATACCGACTTGATGATCTAATGTTCTCAGGGTTCTGGCAAACAGTTCATTGTCCCCGCGCTGATGTGTATCAAGCTGAAACGGAATTCTTACTGCCTTCTTGTGCTGAATGAGAATATCTCCTTCTTCTTCGTTAATATAACGGACAAGCGTCGAAATATTTTCAGCTAAACTTTCCTTTGTTTCTGCTGCAAAGATGATGGAAATGCCAAGATCTGTCCGGCTGCCTTCTAAGTATTCTAAAATCACATGCTCGGCAATGAGCTCATGATTTGTCACGATGAACACAAAATGAGGCGTAAAGATTTTCTTCTCTTTTTCTTCTTCTAAATCACGCTCACGTAAAATTTCATAGATTGAGGACAACAGCTGATCGCGTGTTTGTTCGTTGTAAATAAACCCTTTGCCATATGTATGAGGCAGCTGGAAGTGCGGAAGCCATTTCATCCATTCCCAGTTCTCATACTCCTGCTCATGAAAGATAAAGACAAATCTCAAATCGTGATAGCTGTGCGAGAAAGCAAGCTGCCCGACAAGCTGATGAAGCTCATTTTTCACAATCGCAGGCTTCCCAATTAATCCTGTTGGACCATCCGCAAGACCGAATGTAATCGGGACATTCTTCACTTCACGATATACTTTTTGCATGTGCTGCGTTTGTTCCATTAAGTCATCAACATCCCGGTTGGCCATATCGCCGCCGCTCATCGATAATTCATAGCTTGATGGAACTGCGCCCGTTCCAAGACGCAGATGCAAGAAGTCGTCACTCACAAGCGTCTTTTCCCAAATGCGGCCGCTGATTTCTGATGTTAAATATTTCATTTGTTCAAATGACGGATAATGATACGTCAAAATATATTGCTGGCGGTCATACAGCTCCTGCAGCTCTTTCCGCTTATTTTCTAAATAAAGAGAATAGACTCGCTGCCGCTTCTCTTCTCGTCTTTTGCGCTGTGATTTTTCTTTAAAGTATTGAACGGACGATGTAATTAACGTCATGATAAACATCGCCATCGACACGACAATAAAGATTCCGCGCGGCTGGATAAGGGCGACAATCCCCATCACAAGGAGCATGACAAGCGGCGGAAGGACAACAAGCCAAAGCCCTCTGCTGTTATTTTCACTCTCCTGCGAAGGAAAGCTAAAGGATACCCGGTCATCTGGTAAATCATAAATCAAACGCGGTGTACGTCTGTATGAAGGGTATTTTTGTTTTGTTTCTGTGCTTGGCGGTCTTGTTTTTTCCAAGCGTGTTTGAAAAGGTTCGTAAGCTGTCACCTGTAATAAATCATCATCTATAAATGTCACCGTCAGAAAGTTCCAGAACAGCTCATCTCCGGCATAAACCTTCTCTGGACCGTTGATTTTCTTTCCGTTCACGTAAATCGTCTCGTCCTGAGGCATGACATACCATGTTCCTTCGATTTTCTCTAAAGTGAACTGGCTGGCATCTTGAAACATGGAATGAGCTTGTTCTTTCCACACATCGACCTCATCTTTCTCATCACGTGAAAAAGATAGCTCAACTCTATTTCCTAGGTAATAAATATGCTGATCATGATGTGCATCCATTAAAATAAATGTGAGTGAACCAAGCTGATATGGTTCATGTGGAAGTAATTTGCCTTTCTTCTCATTCCCCTGATAAATAGTAAAACCATCATTCGGTTCATCAGGAGATAAACGAATTGTCCCTTCATCAAATGAAAGTGAAGGGATTGTCACCGTATGCTCTATTTCAGGTCCAATCAGAGCTTCTCGATTGAACTGCTCATCTAAACGGACGGTTTGATAATCCTCCTCATAAAAAACCCAAAGAAGACTCAAACGCTCCACCTCCTCATCGGACAGCACCAACTGTCAGTTGTATCGAAAGAATTATTTTTTCTCATCTTTTTTTGTCTGAGAGGTTTTCTTTTTCGCTTCAGATTCTTTCTCTTTTTTCTCTTGATCGGCTTTTGACTGCTCTTTTTGTTCAGCTGTTTCATCTGTTTGGCTTGCGCCCGAGGAGTCACTTGTGCTTGTCTCGGTTGTTTCTTTTTCTTCATATTTCGCCATTTCTTTAATGATTGGATCTAGTTGTTTTTGTTTTTCATCAGCAGAAAGGCTGTCATCGTTTTGAATTTCATTGCGGTAGGCGACGAGTGCCGTGAATATGTACCTGTCGTCTCCAAGCACCCGTGCAATATCAAGTGCTTCCTTGCTATTGCCTTGTCCAATATGAATCCAGAATAGGAAGTATTGCGGATCTGTCTGTAATGTGTACGTTTCTGTGATTTCTTTTTTATGCTGATCAAGTAAGAGGCTGCCTTGATTCGTTTGTACATACGAAATGGCCAGTTCATATTGAAGAGAGACTGGCATTTTATTGGCTGGATATTTCTCTAACGTATCCACCACTTGACTGTACTGCTTGTTGAGATAATATTTGTTTGCCTCGACGTATGCTTCTTGTTTTGGCATGGCAAAAAAGAAGGTGTAAATGGTGTACACCAATGCAGGGATTAATAGGACAAGCAGACCTAGTCCGATGTATCGCTCAATCTTCCATTTCTTTTTAGGGATGGTTAATAGCGTTTTTTCTTTCGTATCGATTGCTTTGATCTTTTGCTCAATCAAAGCTGACAATTCTTCCAGCGACTTCGTTTCACTAATTTCTTTTGCCAGCTCAGATAATTTCAACGTTTCATTGTAAGCCACATATTCTTGAAATTGATATTCATGGTCAACCACTCGAAGAACGACGGCCTTGACCTCTTTTAACAGGCGATGTTCATCAGTTTCATATGGCGGGATGCTTTCTTTGACTCCATAATGCAAAAATGCAGGAGCTAAGCCTTGATGAAAAACAATGTTTTCAGGAGAAACAATAGGATGCAGCCGTTTCACGTCGTGTTTAAGAACTGCATCGACAAGCTGGTACGAAAAAATCCATTTGCTTTTTTCATCCTTTGCATGGATGAAACGAAATTCCTGATAGGCAGGAGGCGGTTGAATAGAAATGATGACCTCATCTTCAGTTAATTGAATCTCTTTCTGAAATGAAGGGTTGATGTCTTTGATCGGTGCCGCTTCTAAACCGTCTAAGAGTTTAATTGTCTCTTTTTGAAAAATAAAGGTATAGGTGCCTCCCTCTTTTTTCATGACTGCTTCTAATTGTTCTTCTAAATAGGAACTCTTTTTATCTGCCATTTACAAAAGTCCTTTCATAGTATTTCCAGCCTGTCTCCTGTGGTAATCCCGCAGTCTGACAGCTTATATTCGCCTGAAAACACAGCTTTCTTATTGACTACTCGCACCCATCCGCCTTCCCGCTTTGGAAGCGAGATTTGTTTTGCCTGCCAGGCGATATGGATGACTTGTTTAATATGTAAATAATTTGATAGTCTCAAATCAAACACACTGCCATCATAATTTTTTAAGTCGATGGTAATATCGATATACACAAATTTCCACCTCACAAAATAGAAAGAGCGCCGGCATCCATTGACAGACTCGGCGCTGTTTCTGCTTTTCACACTTAGAAAGGAAATCCCCTTGATTAGCCGCGGATTTGGCTTGCGATGTCTTGGTCAGTGCTTTCAAGTGTATTTGCCGTTTGATCAAGCTGATTGCTGACATCTGTTAATAGATCAGACATTTTGATAAATGAAGGCTTAAGCTGTTCGTATTGATCAGCAAATGCTTCACTAGAAGCACCTTCCCACATTCCTTTTAAATCAGAGATCATTCTATTTAGACGATCAACTTGGTTTAACACTTCTTGACTTTCAACACCATATTGCTTAGCGGTCGCTCTTAGTTCTTCTGGGGTTACGCGAATAATTCCTGACATATTCCTCATTACCTCCCGTGCATAGCCGCCATATAATGGGCTAATCCACTTATTTTTTGACGTTATTATTATAAAAACAGAAATGATACACAGTCAAACAAATCTGTTTTTATTTTACAAAATGAGTCTATAGAATTACTGGTTTTTCGCTTTTTATCTAGTATTTAACAGTTTTTTGGTCATATATTCTTAATAAGTATCCACCGACTTCGGTGGACCTTTCCGCCTATTGATTTTTTACTACGTTATTATTGTACTATTTCTTTTTCATCGTGCTTCAACATCCACTTGCTTGCTTCTCACAACTTTTTGTTTTTTTAAGTTTATGGCAGTTTTTTGTTGATTTACGTACCTCATTCTCTTCATAATGTAAGTACGTGAAATATTCGAAAAAGCAGGGGTTTTTTATGACAAAAAAGACAGATCCGTTTAAGTATAGTCTTGATCGTTTAGAGGATGTGGCAGACCAAATAAGTGATGTGCTCAATTGCCCTATTACTATAGAAGATACTCATCATCGATTATTGGCATATAGTACACACAATGATTTTACTGATCCCGCCAGAACTTCAACCATTATCTCCCGCCGGGTACCGGAAAAAGTCATCAATCGGCTTTGGAAGGACGGCATCATTCCTACACTCCTTAAAACAGACGAACCGCTTCGTGTCCCTCAAATTGCAGAGGTGGGTTTATCTAGCAGGGTCGCCATATCCATCTGGAAGGATAAAGAAGTGCTCGGATTTATTTGGGCGATTGAATCTACGCAGCCATTTTCAGAAGAAGAAATGGACCTTCTCAAAATGGCAGCACATGCCGTGAAAAACAAATTACTCAATTTACAAATTCGAAAAACGAAAACAGAGGAACGCAATCAGGAGCTTTTCTGGAAAATGCTCACGGGTCATATTCATGAAAAGGATGAGATGCTTGACCTTTTTTTAAGACTTGGCATCAGATGTCCAGACACATATGCCATCATCATCTTCCGTCTTCGTGACGAACTCACAGAGGAGACAGAAAAAAAGCTGTCCTATCTGCTTGAAACAACACAGCAAGTACAGGTATTGTTAACGACTGTTGATTTTCACGAATTCATTATTCTTGTCTCACCAAAAACAGAACATCCACTTCAAGATATTAAACAATTCACAAGCGGCATGCTGCAGCAGCTTGCGGACCGGTATCATATTCAGCATGTTCAGGCAGCAATTGGAGGAATTTACGATAACATATCTCAAATTCAGCCTTCCTATAAAGAAGCACTGGCTGTATTAAAAACGAAAGAACGCTTTCCAGTTGAAACAGAACGTTTAAACAGCTTTTCTGAACTAGGCATTTATCAATACCTTGATGTGCTTGCTGAGAAGCGAAAGGGCTCTTCTTACTCCAGTTACTCTTTATCGAAGCTGGAGGATTACGACCTGAGGCATCATTCCAACCTCGTCGAAACACTTGAACGGTTTATTGACTGTGACAGCAATGCCAATATTGCCGCAAAGCAATTAAATATCCACATCAATACCTTAAATTATCGATTAAAACGGATTACAGACATCGCAGAAATTGATTTAAAAAACATGAATGAGAAAATGACCATATACCTTGATATGAAGCTAAAAAACGTCCATTTGTGAAATTTCACAAAGAGGCGTTTTTTTATTTTTTATTTCAACCGAAGAATTTTCTAAACTTTCAGGATACACTAGACATACAATATCAATAGATAAGCATAGGAGGAATAAACATGATCATCGGCATTCCGAAAGAAATTAAGAACAATGAAAACCGAGTGGCATTAACACCAGGAGCAGCTTCTCAATTGCTTTCAGCTGGACATCAGATTTTAATTGAAACAAACGCTGGTTTTGGAAGCGGATTCACTGATGACGATTATGTATCTGTTGGTGCAGAGATTCTTGATCAGGCGAAAGATGTATGGGCATCTTCTGATATGATCATGAAAGTAAAAGAACCATTACCTGAGGAATATCCTTATTTCAGAGAAGGACTCATCTTATTTACGTACCTGCATCTAGCCGCAGAGCCCTCCTTGGCTGAAGCATTAAAACAAAAAGGCGTTACAGCCATTGCTTATGAAACCGTAACGGACGGAAAATCACTCCCTCTTCTCACACCTATGTCTGAAGTAGCAGGCAGAATGGCCGCTCAAATTGGTGCACAATTTTTAGAAAAGCCAAAAGGCGGAAAGGGTATTTTACTTGCAGGTGTACCAGGGGTATCAAGAGGAAAGGTCACCATTATTGGCGGCGGAGTTGTTGGAACAAACGCAGCGAAAATGGCAATCGGACTTGGCGCAGATGTCACCCTGATTGATGTAAATGCAGAACGCCTGCGTCAGCTGGACGACCAATTTGGCCATCAAATGAAAACGTTAATGTCCAACCCTGTCAACATTGCAGATTCAGTCAGTGAAGCAGATCTTCTCATTTGTGCTGTGCTGATTCCTGGTGCCAAAGCACCGACACTTGTGACAGAAGAAATGGTGAAACAAATGAAACCTGGTTCTGTCATTGTAGATGTAGCGATTGATCAAGGCGGCATTGTCGAAACCATTGATCATATCACAACCCATGACCAACCTACTTATGAAAAACACGGCATATTGCATTATGCTGTCGCCAACATGCCAGGTGCGGTTCCGCGGACATCAACTGTTGCGTTAACGAATGTCACTGTTCCATATGCACTGCAAATTGCGAATAAAGGCGCTGCAAAAGCTATTAGAGAAAACAAAGCCATCGCAGAAGGTGTCAATGTCATGAACGGACATATCACGTACGAAGCGGTTGCTCGTGATCTCGGCTATGATTACGTACCTGTCAGCAAAGCCATCGATGCCACTTTTATGACCGAAGCTTAATCTACTCCCCGCCCTCTTGATGGGCGGGTTTTATTGTTAACCTTAAATAAAAACAAGTTGACAAAATTTCTTCTTCCCCTTAATCTATTTGTACAGATAAGACAGGGGGAAACATCATGCAAAAGAAGACACGAACTGCTGACTTTGTGCTAGTCGGAATGTTTGCTGCACTCATGGCTATCGGGGCCAATATTACATCCATTGTGCCGTTTTTACAGGTCGGCGGAATTCCACTTACGATGCAGCCGTTTTTTTGTGTGCTTGCCGGTCTCTTACTCGGCAGACGGCTCGGGGCATTAGCTATGATTGTCTATGCCTTGATTGGAATTGCTGGTGCACCAGTATTTGCTCAGTTCTCTGCGGGCTTTGGGGTCATTTTAGGCAAAAGCGGCGGCTTTGTATTATCATACATCCCTGCTGCCTGGCTTGCCGGATTCATTCTGGAAAAAAGAAAAAACCCTGGCTTTGGTCGCTTTTTGCTTGCAGCCATTGCTGGTACGACCGTGATGTATGTGATTGGAACGACCTATACATACCTCGCATTAAATGTATGGCTCAATGCACCGATTTCCTATCAAACCACATGGTTCTTTATGATCTGGTTTATGGTAAAAGACTACGCATTGACTATATTACTTGCGATGCTGGCACCTAAAATTTATCGCTCTGTATCCAAAGCCACATCCTTTCGAAAACAAGAAGCTGTATCATAGAAAAAAGAGCCTGTCATCATTCAGGCTCTTTTTTCATCATTACTCAGCGTATTGATCTATGATTTGTTCTAGCATTCCTTCAAGCACTTCTACATTTTCAAGATCTGATGGACTGAAGCGGTAGCGCGCAAGCTGTTCTCCTTCATTATACATCTCTTCGAGCCATCCTCTCAGGCCTCTTGCTCTGCGGTCGACTTCAAAAACAATGTCTAAGCCGCCTTCATCTATCAGAAAAATCAGCTCTAGCTCATCAAGCATATAGCGATAGTAGTCTGATGTCGGAATGAACTCGAATTCTTGGACGAATGGCAGGCGCCGCTGAAAGTAAGGTGCTTGCTCACAGTCTGCTTCATTTAGGTGGAAGCCAAGATTTCTAGTGGCCTCCAGTACATTTCTCACCCAAGGGTGTGCTTCAACGAAAATGCGGTCATAGTCAGATTTATCGATTCCGCCTTGGATATCAAGGTCTGTCATTACTGCAATTTCTACTTTTCCGATCGTCATCGGGGTATCGATAGGAAGAATAAATGAAAACGGAAATTCATGCTTTTCTCCAGGCTGGATGGTAAAAGAATCCGTCACCCGTAAAGTAAAGATATTCGCATATTTTCTTTGCTCTTCATCATCTTTCACAATCACATACTGTGTTTGAATCTTGACATTGATATAGCGGATGTCCTGAGCAATTTTCCCGCCCTTTACATGGACAGTTCCCTTTACTTCTTGTCCTGGATAATAAGCGTTTTTCTCCAAAATGGTATCTACTTTCGCTGCACCAATCCCAGCACTTGCCGCTAGCTTTTTAAAAAATGACATATCCCATCTTCCCCTTTTCATTTTTATCAGCATATATACGTAAGATAGAGGAAGAAAGATTCATTTAATTCATACTTTTGTCCTAATTATTTTTTCATCTGCGAACAACAAAAAAGCTTATAGAAAAAACATCATCGTTTTCTCTACAAGCTTTTCATTTTACAGAATAATCGCCGCCAGCCAGCCGAACAGAACAAGCGGAATATTATAATAGATAAAAGTCGGGACACAAGTTCCCCAAATGTGGTGATGCTGTCCATCCATATTCAATCCAGATGTTGGTCCAAGCGTACTGTCACTTGCAGGTGAACCTGCATCTCCAACAGCCGCAGCAGAGCCAATAATGGCAATGGTGGCCATTGGACTAAATCCTAAGTGTAAGCAAAGTGGAACAAAGATGGTTGTAATAATCGGAATCGTTGCAAATGATGATCCGATCCCCATTGTCACAAGCAGGCCGACAAGCAGCATTAAAATCGCTGCAAGGCTCTGGCTGTTGCCGATAAATTGGGAAGATGCTTTGACAAGAGATTCAATGTCTCCTGTTTTTGTTAAAACGTTGGCAAACCCAGCGGCAACAAGCATAACAAAACCGATAAATGCCATCATATTCATTCCAGATGTAATGAGTTCATCTGCTTCATCGCGTTTCATCATTCCAGTCACAAACAAGACAAGCAGTCCTGCGAGTGCACCGAAGATCATTCCTTCCACACCAAGGCTTTGCGATAGATAAAGCTGGACAATCAACGAAACGAGAATAGCAAGACCGGCAAAGAATAAGCTTTTTTTCGTATAAGCCGATTTCTCTACATCTGTAATTTCACGATTCTCATATTCCTTCGGCTTTCGATAGACAAAAATGGAAACAATCAAGCCAAGAACCATTCCTGCTACAGGAATCAGCATCGCATACGGAATATCTGCAAGGTTTACGGTCAGACCCGCTTCCTTCATATTGTCACGAAGCATTCCGTGGAAAATCTGTCCAAAACCGACTGGAAGTAATATATATGGTGCAGTGAGTCCGAAGGTAATGACACACGCTAGCAGTCTGCGGTCAATCTGAAGCTCGTTAAACACCTTTAATAACGGCGGAATTAAGACTGGGATAAAGGCAATGTGAACAGGAACGACGTTCTGTGAAAAACAGGACACGATCAAAATGACAAGAACGATGAGCACTTTTGATAGTGTTTTCCGTCTTGAATCCCCTTCTTTTCCTAGAAGCTTCACTGCTCCTTCAACCATAGCATCTGGTAGACCTGTTTTCGTCAGTGCCGCAGCAAATGCCCCTAATAACGCATAACTAATCGCCACGGTTGCATTTCCTCCGAGTCCGTCCGTAAAGGCGTTCACTGTTCCTCCCAAGCCTAATCCACCTGCAAGTCCGCCAGCTAAAGCGCCTATTGCCAGCGCAATCACGACATTGACCCGCAGCAAGCTTAATATCAACATTAAAACAACCGCTAAAACAACTGCATTCATGGTGAAACCCCCGAAATCCTTTAGTTTACTAATGTAGTAGATAATTAAAGTACCAACGTATGTTACCATAGAAAAAAAACTTCGTCAAATGGCGTATGTCCTACATAAAAAAAGCTCTGCCATCCGGCAGAGCCCTATCCTTTATTTTGTTCCTTCAAATCGTTCCACAAATGTAGCAAGTGATCTTACCATCACACCTGTTGCCCCTGTTGGCCCAAAGCATGAAGGTTTTTCTGTTGTTGCAGTTCCTGCAATATCTAAGTGAACCCAAGGCGTATCCTCTGCGAATTCACCAATGAAAGCCCCTGCCATGATCGCATGACCATCACGGCCTGGTGAGTTATTGAGGTCAGCCATTTTGCTGTTTCGAACTCGTTTCTTATCTTTTTCCGTGATTGGCAGCTGCCAAATCATTTCACCGCATTCTTCTGATGCTTCTTTAAACTGAGCGTACAACTTATCGTTATTAGTCATCACACCTGTTGTCTCATTTCCAAGCGCCACAATGACACCGCCTGTTAATGTTGCCACGTCTATAAGGATAGAGGCACCGTGCTGCTTCGCATATGTCACCCCATCTGCTAAAACAAGACGGCCTTCTGCATCTGTATTGAGCACTTCGATTGTTTTACCGCTTAGTGACACAATGACGTCATCCGGCTTCATAGCGTCTGCGGAAATCATATTATCCGTTGAGGCGATGACCGCAATGACATTTTGCTCTGGGCGAAGTTCTCCGATGATTTCCATTGCGCCTAGAACAGAGGCTGAGCCGCCCATATCTGTTTTCATGCCAACCATACTCGCTCTTGGCTTTAAAGAGTAGCCGCCGGTATCATACGTGATGCCTTTACCAACAAGGCCGATGACGTCTGTCCATTCTTCCTTGCCTTGGTATTTCAGCACGATGAGTTTTGGCGGTTCTGTTGAGCCTCTATTGACGGCTAAAATACCGCCCATTCCGAGCTCTTCCATTTGTTCTTTATCTAAAATTTCAATCTCAAATTCATATTTATATGCAAGCTCTGCCGCATACGAAGCGAGATCAGAGGATGTGAGCATGTTCGGCGGCATATTCACAAGGGTACGGGCCGAATTGACTGACTGTCCGTATACTTCCCCGACTTTCAGACTCGCTTGAATTTCAGCTTGATCATGCTCCGTCGTTGCATAAACAAACTCGATAAAGCGATCTGGTTCATTTGTTTTATGTTTAAAATCCTGTAATTCATATGTAGCTAAAAGGCAGCTTTCAGAAAGGGCATGGGCTGCATCTTGAGCAGGCAGATCCTTTCCAACAAACGTATCCAGCAAGACAGAAACCGCTTGCTTTTTATCTTGATGAAGCTTTTTAAATAAATGGGCAAACACTTCTTTTGCCTCTTCAAACGTGTAATCTGATTCCTTCCCAAGCCCGACAAAATAAATGCGTTTGATGCCTGTTTCAGGGGATGGGAAAAACTTCGAAAGCTGATTTCGTTTGGATGAAATATCGCCTTCTTTTAATAATTCAGTGATTCTTCCTTCAAGTAATTCATCCATTTCTTTTGCTTTTCCTGATAATTGGCTCTTTTGAAAAAGTCCGATCGCCAGTGTATCTTTATGCTGCAATTCATTTGTCGAGAAAAACATATTTATCACACGCTCCTTAATGAACTCCATTTTTCACATTGGAACTTCTATTATATCAAAATTTGCGTGCCTATACGATCATTGCCAGTCTGTCTTTACTTGATGAACATTTATATTTTCACACGTGGAAGGGCATCATGAAAAAGCACCGAAAACCTAAGCAGCCTGTCCGTGTTCTCCTCGTTCCACATCTAGTTTCTTTAATGTTATAATGAACATGGACTTGGCAGCATTTTTTACTGCTATCATTTTTTCATCATACTAGGATTTTTAGTTCATCATTTCGCACGATATTTTTTCTTAAAGAGAGGATGTTTCTTGTTCATGAGCGTACTGACGAATTTTCCGCTGCTTGCCAGCCTAGCAGCCATCTTTTTTGCACAATTTGTAAAAGTACCGATTCAATTTATTATTTCTAGACGACTAGATTGGTCGCTCATTACAAGCACAGGCGGAATGCCAAGTTCACACTCCGCAGCAGTAACAGCACTCTCCACAGCAGTGGCTTTAGAGCACGGGCTAGATACATCTATCTTTGCCATTTCCGCCATCTTTGCCATTATTACTATGTTTGATGCGACAGGCGTTCGCAGACAGGCAGGAGAACAGGCGACTGTTCTCAACAAGCTCGTAACAGATTTTAACCGATTTGTTTCCGAAGCAAAGAATTTCCCAAATGCGGAAGAAAAAGAAAAGCAAAAGAAATTAAAAGAGCTTCTTGGTCATAAGCCGATTGAAGTCTTCTTCGGCGGTTTAACAGGGATCTTGCTGACACTCATCTTAGATTATTACTTCATGTAGAAGCGAAAAAGCTTTGGACCTTAAATGGCCCAAAGCTTTTTTATTCTTTATTGGCTTGAAACTGCTGACGGAATACTTGCATCGATTCTGCTTCATTGAGCTGATTTAAGTCTTTTTCCGTTAACGTCCCTTCACCCTTTTTGATGATATACACATCGAGCACTTTTTTACCCCATTCTCTATACACATCATCAACGGTTTCATAGTATAAATCAAGCTTATGACCTTTAATCGCTTTCCCGGTATCTGCAACGACACCGTAGCCATAGTTTGGGATAAACAGCACCGTTCCAATCGGAAAAACGGATGGGTCGGCTGCCACTGTTGAATATAAATCACGTTTCACTTTGACGCCTGAATATGTAATGCCATATGCATGATGTTCCTTCGTTTTGCCTGTTGATTCCACACCTGCTGTATAGCCGGTTGCCACAACCTTCTGCTTCGGGTAATCGTTCCAATTAAACGCCTCTTCGAGAGAAACAGATCGCATGTCTTCACTTTTGAGTGCCATCGTTTCCCTTTTTGGCTGCTGAAAAAAAGAAGATACTTGCTTGCCCGCATCGGTCTCTTTCACCCACGCAGCTAAATCACTTGGTTCGACTCCAGATATGCCCGTAAAGCTTGTCAAAAGTGCAATCATGAATAGCGCTGTCATGAACAATCGTTTCATCCATGTTTTCATCTCTATTTGTCACTCCTCTACCCATCTATTTGTTTCCAAACAAAATGGAAACTATGCAAAGGAGAAACAAAAAAACCCACTTGCGTGTCCACAAGTGAGTTAAAACATTTGATACCCTCTTTTTCGAAGTGCATTAATGACAAAACCTGATGCGATCGCACCAATCAGGCCGCTTAATAAGATGATGATATCTGCCGCAGCGAGTGAGACGATCCGGTCTCCTATTCCTGAAAAAGCAGTGCCAGGCTCTCTTACATAAGCGATCATCTTTTGATTGTTAATAATGAAAAGGCATACAATTGGATATAAAATAGCCATAATCCATGACATTCTCAGCAGCATATTGAGCAAAAAACCAATGCCAAAGAATAACACGAAAAATAAAATAACTGAAATGATAACGACTGGTAAACTGATCACTTCATCTCCACCCCCAAATATCCCATCATTAGTTTAACTTGGAAATAGAGATGAAGTCAATCAATGGAAAAAGCAGAACGATTAACGCTTCTTTCCTGTCCCTTTACATTCCTCACACGTTTCAGATCCGCCGAGCAATAGCTGAAAATACCCTTTTCCTGAACAATATTGACAGGCTGATGTTTTTTCCTTTGTTTGTGCATTCATATTGCTCACTCCTTAATCTAAATTTTCTGATAATTCATCATAACATATTTTTCTGTCCAGTACCAAGTGAGAAAATATTCCGTCAAACATGAAAAAACGTGTACCACAGGGATACACGTTTTTGTCTATATCGGTTTAGAAGAACTTGAATTTTCCTTTTTTCAGAACAAGTCCTGGTCCGCCAACCATGAATAATGAACGGTTGTCGATGATTTTTTTCATTGCAGAAGCTTTTGTTCCTTGAAGTTTTTTACCAAACGCAACACCTACAGCGTCGTGTTCACCAAGAGAAGCAACTGTTCCTTTGATGTCTGGCTTAAAGCTTTCAAGAGAACCGCCTTTTACTAGTGCTGCAAGGTTTTTCGCTACTGTTTCACCTTGCTGCATAGCGATTTGTGCAGTTGGTGGGTATGGACGGTTGATTTCTTCATTGATAATCAATGAACAGTCACCAATGATGAAGACATCATCATTTTCTGGTACACGAAGATCTGGAGAAACTTTTACGCGGCCGCGCATGTTTTCAAAACCAGCTTCTTCAACGATTGGGTTACCGCGTACACCTGCAGCCCAAACAACAGTTGCAGCTTTGATTTCTTCTGTATCATCGTCTTTTCCAACAATGATACCTTCAGGCGTACATTCTTTGATCGCTGTACCGATTTTGAACTCAACACCTTTACCTTGAAGGTAGTTCATCGCATAGTCGATCAATTCTGGATCGAATCCAGGAAGAGCTGTTGGCGCAGCTTCTACACAAATGATACGCACGTCTTTTTGATCAATGTCATACTCTTTGCAAAGCTCAGGCACACGGTTTCCAAGCTCACCAAGGAACTCAATACCTGTGAATCCAGCGCCTCCGACAACGATCGTCAAACGCTCTGGACGTTTTTCAGCATCCGTATTATACGTAGCAAATTGAAGCTCGATGTGCTCACGAAGCTGACGAGCAGAGTTGATGTTAGAGATTGAGAATGCGTATTCTTTCAGTCCTGCAATACCAAATGTTTCAGGAACAGCACCAAGTGCAACAACAAGGTAATCATAAGAAAGTTCGCCATCTGATGTCACAACTTTCTTCGCTTCCTTATCAATGCTTTCAACTGTTGCTTGTACAAAGTTGACACGGGAACTGTTAATCACATCTTTGATTTGATAACGACAGCGGTCATGATGAAGTGTACCTGCACTTGCTTCATGTAACCATGTTGTTTCGTAATGATAATTATGCTTGTTCACAAGAGTAATATCCGCATCATTTGTGCCAAGCTGTTTTGTTAATCTTGTTACAGTCATTAATCCGCCATAACCTGCACCTAATACAACGATTTTCGGTTTATTCACTGGAATCACATCCACCTTTTTTAAATTTGCTGTAAAACGGATAAAGAATTACATATCGTTATTCTCAACCGCTTTGCGGCATTTTATGAAATTTAAACAAAAAATAAGTATGTGAAAATCTGAACTTTCACCTACATAAAACGAAAGCATTTGACCGTATCCGACAAAAATTCATAAAAAATTAATATTTAGTTCCCTTAACAATAATAGCGAGTTCTGCTCCAATTTTCAAGGCTTTAAACTGAAAATCCTTATGATAAACGGTCTTTCTCACTTTTTCCTCCTTTTCAAAGCTTCAGCATCAAAAAACGACAAGTTTTTCAAAACAAGTCAAACGACGATATGTGGTATGATATGATATAGTGATAACAATTTTCATTTGGGAGGATTAAAGGAATGCAAGAAGATTCTAAGGTATATGACATTACCGTTATCGGGGGCGGCCCAGTTGGATTGTTTACTGCGTTTTACGGAGGCATGAGACAGGCAAGTGTGAAAATCATTGAAAGCCTTCCTCAGCTCGGCGGTCAACTATCCGCTCTTTACCCTGAAAAATATATTTATGATGTGGCTGGTTTCCCAAAAATCCGCGCACAAGAATTAGTTGATAACTTAAAGGAACAAATGGATAAATTTGATCAAACCATTTGCTTAGAGCAGGCAGTTGAAACAGTTGAAAAGCAAGCAGATGGGATCTTTAAACTTGTCACAAATCAAGAGGTTCATTACTCTAAAACGATCATCATCACAGCTGGTAACGGTGCATTTCAACCGAGAAAGCTTGAATTGGATACAGCAGAATCATTTGAAGGAAGCAATCTGCACTACTTCATTAATGACCTGAACCAATTTGCCGGCAGACGCGTGGCCGTTCTTGGCGGCGGAGACTCTGCGGTGGATTGGGCACTTATGCTTGAACCAATCGCAAAAGAAGTATCCATCATTCACCGCCGCGATAAATTCCGCGCACATGAGCACAGTGTAGAAAACCTGCACAACTCGAAAGTCAATGTGCTGACTCCATTTGTGCCAACTGAGCTCATTGGTGAAGACCGCATTGAACAGATCGTGCTAGAAGAAGTCAAAGGCGACAAAAAACAAGTGCTTGATGTGGACGATGTGATCGTCAACTTCGGTTTCGTTTCCTCCCTTGGACCAATCAAACAATGGGGCCTTGAAATCGAAAAGAACTCCATCGTAGTGAAATCTACAATGGAAACAAACATCGAAGGCTTCTATGCGGCAGGAGATATCTGCACGTATGAAGGAAAAGTCAAATTGATTGCAAGCGGATTTGGTGAAGCACCAACTGCTGTCAACAATGCGAAAGCCTACATGGACCCGAAAGCCCGTGTACAGCCTCTCCATTCCACAAGCTTATTTGAAAACAAATAAGAACGGATCAAAAAAGGAGTTCCCACTCGCGGAACTCCTTTTTCGTTTATTTAAAAACCCCAATATAGGCATTTGCCATTCCAAGTACCATTGCAGCAAGCAGCACCACAACAATCCCTGCCACAACCAAAATCACCCGATCCTTCACACGTTCCTTTTTCGGAAGCGGCTTCTCAATCCCGCAAGCTGGACACGTTTTGGAACGATACGGAATCAGTTCATGACAGTTCCTGCAATTGATTTGTTCACTCAAACCTCAGCAACCTCTTTTCTCACTACAGTTTATGTTTGGTTTTCATGATACTCTTTTCGAGTGGAAATAGCCAGTTGTTCGGGCCAGCTGTAACAAAATTGAGCGATTTTCGAAAAAAACACAAACAAGATCAACAATGATATAAATTTTTAAAAAGATGATTGACCCTAACGCAACGTCATATTTTATAGTGGATATCAAGAGAGGTGAATTGAAATGAAAGTGAAAGAAGTAGCTGAATTATTTGGTATTAGCATTCGTACACTTCATCATTACGACAAGATTGGTTTATTGACTCCAAGTGAAGTCACAGATAATCGTTATCGGCTCTATTCAGAAGAAAACCTTGAAACATTACAGCAAATACTATTTTTCAGGGAACTTGGATTTCCATTGAAGGAAATCCAAAAGATGATGCACAATTCTTCATTTAATAAGAAAGAAGCATTTATGCTACAAAGAAAAATGTTAATAGAGAAACGAGATAATCTCAATAAAATGATCGGAAATATTGATAAGACGCTACAACATTTAACGGGAGAAACTCAATACACATATAAAGAGAGGTTTGAGAATATGAATATGAAATTTAGTCAATATGAAGAAGAAGCTCGTCACCGTTGGGGAAATCAAGCTGTTGATGAAGTCAGCTCAAAACTAAATCATTTGTCTAAAGATGAACAAATTGAATTATCTGATAGCTGGGATAGCATATTGAATAAACTAGCCTCTCTTCGCAGCCATTCCCCTAAATCCAAAGAGGTGCAAATCGTCATCAAACAATGGTACGACTTTTTAAACGAAAACTTTCGTTATTACTCTCTTGATGCTTTTTACGGTTTAGGCCAACTCTATATTCAAGATGAACGTTTCACAAAGAATATAGATCGTTATGGTGAGGGCTTGGCATCATTTATGAGCGAAGCGATGAAAGTCTTTACTACTCTTCATAAAAGAGGGAACAGCTTTGAAAATGATGATTGAGAATACAATCGATTAATACGAAACGTTATTCTCAACGAAACACAACAAAGAACATTTTTTCCGACACACCATGATGAAACCTTTTGAAAAGATGTGAAAGATGAACAGAGGAAATACTAAGAAACTGCGAGCTTTTTTCTAATTAAATATCTTTATAAAGAGGACGTGCTGAGTGATTGAAGTCATGTCCTTTTTTTGCATCTTTAAAAACAACACAAAAAACCTCCTCAAGAAAATGATTAATATGAGGAGGTCTTCATTATACAAATGGTTTTACAGAATGAATCGCTTTAACTCTTAACACTCTTCAGGCGTACCGGTATTCGTTGCTGTTCTGAAAGAAGAACCGCACCCGCATGATGCGATGGCGTTTGGATTGTCAATCGTGAAACCGCCGCCCATTAGTGATTGTTTGAAATCAATGATGGTTCCGTTCATGATATCAAGGCTTTCGGAGTCGACAAGGACATTGATGCCGTGCTGCTCGAACTGCGTGTCTTTCTCTGAGACTTCATGGTCAAAGCCCATGCCGTACGAAAGACCGCTGCAGCCGCCGCCTTTTACGCCCACTCGCAGGAACGCATTTTCTTCTTCATGTTCTTTCATCATATCTTTAATCTGCAGTGCAGCAGCTTCTGTAATGGTTACTGGTGTACTCATGATCATCCCTCCTTTTGACTGGATGTTTCTTTTTCAATTATAAACATGATGATGCCTTTTCTCAAATAAATGGTTTAGAGATAAAATATCCCGTCACAAATGGTCTCCGCAGGTCCTGTCATAAGCACGTGGTCATTGTCTTTCCAGCGAATGATGAGGTCTCCGCCTGCTAAATGAACTGTCATGTCTGTTTCTTTTTTCGCCTGCCCATTCACAATTGTGGATACAGCCGCAGCACAAGCCCCTGTTCCGCAGGCCTGTGTAATGCCTGAGCCTCTTTCCCACACACGAAAATGCAGTTCGGTTTCACTGACAACTTCGACAAATTCTACATTGACGCCTTCTGGGAACATGTCATGTTTTTCGATGATCGGTCCAAGTGTATGAAGAGGCGCTTTTTCAATGTCTTCTAAATAAAAAACGATGTGCGGATTTCCCATTGAAACGGCTGTTCCATTTAAATTCGCAGTGCCGAAATCAAGCGGCTCATTAATTGTTGTGCTGGCCGGTTCACCAAGCATCGGCATCGCTTCTTTTTCAAAACGTGGTTTTCCCATATCTACTGTGACTAGCTGAACATGACCATCCTGAGCGTGAACGGTAGCTTCAACGAGTCCTGACAATGTCTCAATCTGGAACGTTGTGTCCGTCACAATTTCATGCTCATACACATACTTTGCAACGCAGCGCAGCCCGTTACCACAGTTTTTGCCCTCTGATCCATCATTGTTGAAAATGCGCATCTTCACAGGTGCAACATCTGATGGGCAAATCAGGATCATCCCGTCAGAACCGATTCCTGTATAAACAGAAGAAACGCGGATCGCTATCTCTGATAACTGCTCTTCTGGAAGCTGTTCCTTCATCTGATTAACGTAAATATAATTATTTCCTAATCCGTGCATTTTCGTGAATTGAAATGATGTCATGAGCTTCCTCCAAAAATGTTGTTTCTTTATAGTATAAAAGGAGTCGATTCAGGAGACAATCTTATCATCCCCCGTTTTTCATACATAGAAGCTCTTTGCTGCCATGGCAAAGGGCTTTTATTATGCATATGCCTCTTTTTCTCTCGTGTGATGCTTCATATTGATGATATTTTATTAGCATAACATATTGGATGCGCTTTCTATTCATTCTCCTTAAAAATGGAAGGTGGAAGAGTGAAAAAAATGCACCTCATGACCTATGTGGTGCATTTAAAACATGTCGTTTTCCTCTATAAAAGCATAAATACGCTCGACTAGCTGCTCTGCATTTTCTCCTGAAACAAATTCTCCATTCACAAGTGCAAATGGGGAGTCCATACATTTGCCGCAATAGCTTAAACAGCCGTATTCCATTACGTCTAGGTTTGGGTCTTTTTCAAGCTTCTCTTTTGCTTCTTGAGACCCTTGTGCAAGATTACTTACACAAAATTCGATCAGTGGAAACACTGTGCTTCACCTCACATTGCCTTACCATCCTACCGAAATTCCTTGTATTAGTCAAAATATGAGCTTCATCTGTATCGTTACGCCTATTCCTCGTAAAATGTTTTACTATTTAGGACTAACTGATGAATATGTAGGTTATTTTGAAACAATTATTGTGGTTTCACAGTAAATTCGATATAATTTTATTTGGTATTTTAACTTAAAGTTTTTTAGTATAAGTGTTTTTCAATGTCTACGGGGAAAAGGAGAATCGTCATGAAAAATTTAGTCTTGATCGGCGGAGGTTACGGGAATATGCGGGTTCTCCACCGCTTATTGCCAAATCAATTACCTGATGATGTCACTATCACATTAATTGATCGAAATCCTTACCACTGTTTAAAAACAGAATATTATGCACTTGCTGCTGGAACGATCTCTGATCATCACATTCGAGTATCTTTTCCAGAGCATCCGAAGCTGGATATTCAATACGGGGAAGTAGAAAAAATTGATATTGAAAACAAACAGATCTTATTCAGCGACCGTGAACCGATTCCGTATGATGATACGGTGATTGGACTCGGCTGTGAGGACAAGTATCATAATGTCCCTGGTGCAAAAGAACATACATACAGCATTCAAACCATTGATCAGTCAAGACATGCGTATAACAAATTAAACAATTTGAGCGCAGGTGCAACGGTTGGCATCGTCGGTGCTGGACTTAGCGGGGTAGAGCTGGCCAGTGAACTAAGAGAAAGCCGTGCTGATTTAAACATTATTCTTTTTGACCGCGGAGAGTTGATTCTATCAAGCTTCCCAAAAAGATTAAGTTTGTATGTGCAAAAGTGGTTTGAAGAAAATGACGTAAAGATCATTAACTGTGCCAATATTACAAAGGTTGAAGAAGGTGTCGTTTACAACCATGATGACGCGATTGAAGCAGATGTCATCGTATGGACAGCAGGAATACAGCCAAGCAAAGTGGTACGAGAGATGGATGTTGAAAAAGACGCACAAGGCCGCGTCGTATTAACTCCTCATCATAATCTTCCAGGGGATGAGCATGTATATGTCGTAGGTGACTGCGCAAGTCTGCCTCATGCCCCAAGTGCACAGCTTGCTGAGGCGCAGGCAGAACAAATTGTCCAATCTCTGCAAAAACGCTGGAAAAATGAGCCGCTTCCTGAGGCTTATCCACAGTTTAAGCTAAAAGGTGTTTTAGGTTCTTTAGGGAAAAAAGCCGGCTTTGGCTTAGTGGCTGATCGTCCACTTGTTGGTCGGGTGCCAAGACTCCTGAAATCTGGACTCCTTTGGATGTACAAGCATCACAACGGCTAAAATCATGTGAATTTTTTCTCAAAGCTCCTTCGTGACGAGGGAGCTTTTTTCTATGAAACGGCATGTGCCGATGAGTTGGTCCATTTGATCGGAGCAAGGGCAAGAATGCAGTCTTTACGAAAAGTTCTCATCGTCTTCTTCGATAAACAATACGCTTGGATAAGCTGATCCGTTTGACGGTGTACAATGATTTTTCTCTTTGTGCACTCTCCGTTTTTCTTCATATAAATCATCTCAATCGGTACTTGCTGATGAAGAGATTGTTTCAGTAAATAATTCATGATGCTCACGCTCCTTTCATTTCATTATAAACGAACAAATGTTCTTTTTCAATACAAAAAAGGAACGTTTGTTCGTTTTATTCTTCAAAAAAAGAACAGCTTATTCACTGCTCTCCTTGTACCCGTATTTCTCCATTTCTTGATAAATGTCTTTTAATTTCGGATTGCCCTCTCCAACGATTTGATCCTCTACTAAGACAAGTGGATAAAAGAATTCATCATCAAGAATTCGTTCAGACAATTCCTTTTGTTGTTCGTTTTCTGGCGGGTGCTCAATATCAATATATGTGATGCGAAATGGCTGATTCGGATATTTTCGTTTTAATGCTGCATCTAACCATTCAAATGTATCTTTTGAAGAAGGCAGATTCACACAGCTAGCGCACAGTACATCTCTTCCATATACATAAAGATCGACAGTTTTGTTCATTTGACAAGCCCCCTATTCTTTCTTCATTTTAGCTGAATTTTCTGGATGAAAAAAGTCAAAATCACTTTTTGTTTCAAGATGAGATTGTGCTATAATGAGAAGGAAACTTTGAAACCAATCAATAGATTTTTATCGTCCAGATGAATATAATGGTGATATGTTGTGAAAGGAGCGATTATATCTAATGACTGAAGTCGAAATGAAAGACCAAGTACAGGAAGTACTGGACAAACTTCGTCCATTTCTATTACGTGATGGTGGAGACTGTGAGCTTGTAGACATTGAAGATGGCATTGTGAAATTACGTCTTCTTGGTGCATGCGGCAGCTGCCCAAGTTCAACCATTACATTGAAAGCCGGTATTGAGCGCGCATTATTAGAAGAAGTGCCTGGCGTTGTAGAAGTTGAACAGGTTTTCTAATTCATATATGACATGAAAACGACCCAATTAGGGTCGTTTTTTTCATGATTGACAAAGGCTTTAGCCCTTTGTCTTCTTTTCAGCATGATAAGAAAAGGACGAGTACTGGCGCGGAGCGAATTTTCTATTCGTGAGCACCAGCACGCAGGACTGACACCGAATGCGAGGGTTTGTCAGCACGCTGAAGGGTCGTTTTTTATTAGGCTAGCTTTTCTCTAAACCATTCCTTTATAAAGGTCAGTCTTTGAATACGCTGCCCCGGGTGGCCGTTTCTGGATAAATCATGAGATGCCTTCGGGAATTTGACCAATCTTGTATCTTTCCCAAGCTCCTTCAATGCCACAAAAAGCTGTTCTGCTTGATCAACTGGGCAGCGATAATCTTCATCGCTGTGCAGGATGAGAAGCGGCGTATTCATCTGCTTCACATATTTTAGCGGAGAACGATCCCATAGCTTATCGACAGAATCATAAATATCCCCATCAATCTGCCACCTTGTAAAGAAATAACCGATATCACTAATGCCATAAAAGCTAATCCAGTTTGAAATGGAGCGCTGTGTGACAGCTGCGCGGAAGCGGTCGGTCTGACCGACAATCCAGTTGGTCATAAAACCGCCATAGCTCCCGCCAGTCACGCCGAGTCTTGTTTCATCAAGGAAATCATAGGCTTTGAGCACATGATCAACAGCCTGCATAACATCGTCATAATCAACGTCACCATAACTTCCTCTCACACGGTCGGTAAACATCTGTCCGTATCCATGACTTCCGTGCGGATTGATATACACGATGGCATAGCCTTCAGAAGTAAGCATTTGAAATTCATGAAAATACGTATAACCATACATCGCATGCGGTCCGCCATGAACCTCTAGAATGAGTGGATATTTCTCCCCCTCTTCCATCTTGGAAGGCTTCATAAACCAGCCATGCACCTCGTCGCCATCTTTTGACTGAAAAGAAAATGGTTCAGGTTCGGATACGACATACTCCTTTAGAAAATCATGATGCTCAAACGTGATTTGTTTTAGTTCTGTCTCCCCTAATGTCAGCTCATACAGCTCACTTGGTGAAACAGGTGAAAGCTGGCTGAGCAGCAGTTTGGTTTCATCTGGATGAAGGCTGAAATTGGTGATATGTTCCGCCTCTAGTCGAACTGGATAGGCTAAACCTTCTATAGAGAAATAATAAATCCCTGTACTACCTTGATCAGAAACAAGCGTATAAAATCCTTGGCTGTCTTTTGTCCACTGTGGAACCTGATAGGCCTCTCCCATCACGCTATCTCCTGCCATACAGTTTCCAACATACATATCGAGCATTTCTGACAGCTGAACCGCCTTGTCTTCTTTCAGATCATACAGCCATAATGATGGGAAGGTGGCATTTTGAAATTCACGCTCATGTCCAATATACAAAAGACTCTCTCCATTTGGAGAAAAAGATACGGTGGAATAAGCGCCGTTTGCTTGTGTGATCTTTTTTGTCTGACCATCTTCTAATGACAGAAGACACACGTCACTTATGTAAGGTATCTGTGGATTTAATTGAATAAAGGCAAGCCATTTTCCACACGGGGAAACGGTATGATTCATATGATGAACCTGCTCGCTCGTGACAGGCTCTACCTCTCCTGAACGGATATCCACTTTCACGATCTGTGTGACACGCCCATCTAGAAAGCCTCTTCCATCTGCTTTATAGGTCAAATCATCATATACCGCTGGAGCAAATTCATCTTGCTCTTCCTTTTTTTCATCATGAACAGATTCTGATTGTTTCAATGACACAGCCGCATAAATGAATGCTCCGTCGGGAGAAAAGACAGGGTGAGATACTCCGTATGGAATCTTCGTTAAAGTACGTACGCCGCCTCCTTCGCTCTTTATGAGTGCGAGCTGAGGGACTTCCTTTGGCTTTTGCAAAATAAAAGCAAGCTGCCTGCCGTCCTTTGACCAAACTGGCTGATGATGCTTTCCATCCTCAAATGTCCATTGTGCCAGCTCCTCTGTCTCTTCATCTCGAACCCATAAGTGGATGTTGTAATCGTCCTTTTTCTCATTCACAGTGACTTTTGTAAAGACTGCCTTTTTTCCATCTGGTGAATAAACCGGATGAGAAACGGAAACAATCTTCGTTAAATCTTCTGCCGTCATCAATTTCTTCATGAATGTATCTCCCCCTTATATGCATAAAAAATAGTTCGATCCTCTAAATAATAATCCCTGCTTCTTCCCATAAAAACAAGCATAAAAAAGAACGTGCAGATTCACAGCACGTTCTCAGATTGCTGAAAAAGGGCTAAAATGATCTTTATTTTAGCTCTTTTTCTTCTTTTCAGCGTGATTGAAAACCCTTGAAGTCTAGGAAGAACGAGCACTGGCGCGGAGCGAATTGAACATTCGTGAGCACCAGCGCGCAGGACTGACAAAGAATGCGAGGGTTTGTCTACACGCTGGGAACGTGCAGATTCACAGCACGTTCTTTACTTGATTAACAGGATAATGCTGCACGACAACACCTTCTACAGGTACCGTCAGCAAGTCGACTTCGCAATGCGGGAAGTTTTGGGCAAGCTGTTCTTTCAGTGCTTCTCCCTTCCCTTTTTCCACTAATGTGAGGATCGTCGGTCCAGCACCGCTCAAAGCCGTTCCATACGCTCCTTTGAGCGAAGCGACATGCTCTACCTTCGACAGCTCTGGAACGAGCATTGTGCGGTAAGGCTGATGAAATAAATCCTTATTCATCATTTCTCCAACAAGCGGCCAGTTTTGTGTCATTAAGGCGGCAACAAGTACGTTGCTTACAGCACTCGCACTAACAGCATGCTTATAGGAAAAATCCTCTGGCAGGACATCACGGGCATCCTTTGTGAGCACTTCATAAAAAGGAATCACCACGACGACATCTACATCCACATGCTGCACTTTAACGGCATGGGTTTTGTCTTCTTCATGAAGACCAATCAGTAAACCACCGAATAAAGAGGCACCCGCATTATCTGGATGACCTTCTACCTCACTTGCATAAAAGAGCTTCTGATCATCTGTCATGTTTAATTCAAGAAGCTGATTGGCGAGTTCAATGGCGGCCACGATGGCAGCAGCACTGCTGCCAAGCCCCCGTGCCAATGGAATATCACTCCACACTTTGACATGAACAGGCGGGAGTGTTTTTCCAAAGTCATCTGCGACCTTTTTGGCTGTTTGATAAATCAGGTTGTCGGTGCCTGATGGAATCCCAGACACGACATCTGTTTCTGCTTCAAACAGCCAGCTATCATGGTCATAGACCGATAGCTTTAAATAGCGGCTGAGTGCCATTCCAACTGAATCAAAGCCTGGTCCTAAATTGGCAGTGCTTCCCGGTACTGTGATTGAAAAAAGCATGGAGGCTTCACTCATACGCGTGCGGCCTTTTCTAAGTGTTCAAGAATTTGATCTTCATCTGCATCGAGTGTAACCGGCTTGATTTGTGAAATATCAATAGCCGCATTTGGATCTTTCAGTCCGTTACCTGTTAGTACCGCAACAACTTTACTGCCTGGCTTGATTTCACCAGATTTCACCTGCTTTAACACGCCCGCAATCGATGCACATGAGCCCGGTTCTGCAAACACACCTTCTTCACGTGCAATCAATTGATACGCATGAAGAATTTCCTCATCAGTCACTTCATCAATCTTTCCGTTTGATTCATCTGCGGCTGCCACAGCTTGTTTCCAGCTCGCTGGATTTCCGATACGGATAGCTGTTGCCACTGTTTCTGGCTGCTCAATCACTTCATTTCGAACGATTGCCGCTGCACCTTCTGCTTCAAAACCACGCATGACAGGCAGTCCAGTTCCTTTTTTCTCATGATATTCCTTGAAGCCTTTCCAGTAGGCTGTGATGTTCCCGGCATTTCCAACAGGAATCGCTAGTACATCCGGGGCTGAGCCTAGCTGCTCACAGATTTCAAATGCTGCTGTCTTTTGTCCTTCAATTCGATAAGGATTGACCGAGTTAACAAGAGCAATCGGCGCTTTTTCACAGATGCTGCGGACGATTTTCAGTGCATCATCAAAGTTGCCGTCAATGGCAATGATCTCTGCTCCGTACATGACAGCCTGTGCAAGCTTACCGAAGGCAATTTTCCCGTCTGGAATGATGACAATACATTTCATATCAGCACGGGCTGCATATGCCGCTGCTGCTGCAGAGGTATTCCCTGTTGAAGCGCACATGATTGTATCATTGCCTTCTTCTTTAGCCTTTGCAACGGCCATGACCATTCCTCGATCCTTGAAAGAACCTGTTGGATTCACGCCTTCTGTTTTCACATGAAGCTCAATTCCCAGCTTTTCTGAAAGCTTGGCGAGATGGATCAGCGGTGTATTCCCTTCATTTAATGTTAGTTTAGGTGTAGATTCGTTTACTGGTAAGAATTCTTGAAATTCTTCAATGAGTCCATTCCATTTCATCAGCTTAAACCGTTCCCTTCTACTCGGTACGTGCTCTTCACTTGAACCACCACGTCGAGGTCGTTTAATTTTTGCAGGATATTTGAGAAATCTTCTTCTGAGGTCTGATGTGTAATAATCACAATTTCAGCCAGCTCATCGTGTCCTTTCACAGGAAGCTGAAGGATCTTTTCAAAGCTGATGCCTCTTTCAGAAAAAATAGATGTAATGCGGGAGAATGCCCCGACTTGATCTCTGACATGAATTCTTAAGAATTGCTGAGCAAATACTTCTGATGATGATTTGATCTTCTTTTCAAACTGCGGTGCGATAAATCCGCTTCCGTTCACGCCAAGGCGCATGTTTTTCATTACTGCGACTAAGTCTGATACAACAGCTGTTGCCGTTGGCAGACTTCCTGCTCCAGGTCCGTAAAACATCGTTTCTCCTACAGCACTTCCGTAGACATACACCGCATTAAATTCATTGTTAACGGATGATAATGGATGATGATCAGGAAGTAAGGTTGGCTGAACGCTGACCTCTACTTTCTCTCCGTCCCGCTGAGCAATTCCAATCAGCTTCATTGTATAGCCAAACCGCTTACTGAAATTAATATCCTCATCAGAGATATCTGAAATACCTTTCACCTTGACGTCCTCTAAATCTACATTCATGGAAAAGCCGAGTCTTGCAAGAATCGCCATTTTCCTTGCTGCATCCAGTCCTTCTACATCAGCTGTTGGATCTGCTTCTGCAAAGCCAAGATCCTGTGCTTCTTTTAAGACATCCTCATATGCACTTTTATCGACATTCATTTTCGTTAAAATAAAATTCGTTGTACCGTTCACAATCCCCATCATCTTGGTGATTCGGTCAGAGGCCAATCCTTCCTCCAGCGTACGTAAAATCGGAATTCCTCCGGCAACACTTGCTTCATAATAAAGATCACAGCCATTTTCTTTCGCTACATGTAAAAGCTCCGTACCGTAAAGTGCCATTAAATCTTTATTCGCTGTAATGACATGCTTCTTCTCATTCAACGCATCTATTAAATATTGTTTTGTCTCTTCAATGCCGCCCATCACTTCAATGATGACGTCGACCTCTGGATCTCTAATCACATCGTATACTTCAGTTGTGAAGACCTCTCTTGCGACATCCACATCTCTTTTTTTATCGGGATTGCTCACAAGCACTTTTTGTATTAATACCGGACAGCCGATTTGGTGCATTAATTTATCCTGATGATCTTGAATAATTTTTACGACACCGCTCCCCACTGTTCCTAATCCTAATAGCCCAACTCGAATTGCCTTCACCTGAAATTCCACCTTTCTCCATAAATGTCCTCTCTAAAAAGACATTTGTTAACCTTACACAGACATTCAATGTACACACATTATAAAGGGGTATCCTCATTTTGACAAGGTAATAAAATAAGAGATTGTCAGAATGAAACCGCTTAACAGCTATTTATATCAAGATTCTATATTTTCAAAATATTTTTGTCAGAAAAGCTCCCGAACACCGGGAAGCTTTATATTATGAACGAACCGGCGTTTTGGCTGGCTCGTCTTGTAAGACAAGCGCAATATTCTCTGCACATAAACGCATCATCGTTTTTCTCGTTTCGACACTAGCACTTCCAATATGAGGGAGGACCGTGACGTTAGGTAATGTCGTTAATGGATGAGATGGACTGACAGGCTCTTGTCTAAATACATCTAGACCTGCGCCGGCAATTTTTCCTGTCGTGACAGCCTCGTATAAAGCATCCTCATCCACTGTCTGTCCTCTTGATACGTTAATGAAATAAGCAGAGTTCTTCATCAGATCAAATGCTTGTTCATTAAACATGTCTTTCGTTTCCGGGGTTAACGGCGTCAGACAGACGATGAAATCAGACTGTTTGAGCAGTTCCTCAAAATCCGCATATGTCACACCAAGCTGCGCTTCTGCCTCGGGTTTTCTGGAACGATTATGATAAAGGACATTCATATTAAAGCCTTTGGCCCGCTTGGCAAGTGCTGTTCCAATGCTGCCCATTCCGACAATCCCGAGCGTTTTGTGATGAACATCCGCACCGGCAAGAAGAAGCGGCCCCCAGCCTGTCCAATTTCCATCCTTAATCCAATCACTCGCCTCGACAATGCGTCTAGCTGACGCCATCAGAAGGGCAAAGGCTAAATCAGCCGTCGATTCTGTTAAGACGTCTGGTGTATGACATACAGTGATTCCGCGCTTTTTGGCTGCTTCAACATCAATATTGTCATAGCCAACAGCAAGGTTTGCGACCACCTTGATATTCGGAGCCTTTGATAAGAGGGGCTCATCTATTTGATCTGACAGCATGGTGAGAAGCGCATCCGCTTTAGCTGCTTGTGTTTCTAGCTCTTCTCTTGGACACGGCTCATCCTCGCTCGGCCACATCTCAACATGAGCGACTTCTTTTAATGGTGTAAGTGATGCTTCATCAAGCTTTCTTGTGATATAGACATAAGGTTTCGTCAAGAAGAACACTCCTTTAATCGATTTCTTTAAGCATATCGAAAAACGCCTCAAGAGAAAAGAGACGTTTCGTCTGTTCACTGAAACTTCAAATCAGCTGCAGGCTGAATCCAGCCAATAGCCGGAATGGGGCTCCCACCGCTTCGCATGGCGCTCATTTCTTGAAAAACCTTTAGAAAGTATTCATAGCGATTGGCATCATTTAAAACGTAATCTAACCGCTCTTCATAATATGCTTTTTCATTTTCTCCCGACATGTAGTAGCCTTCCACAATTTCAAAATAATGAAGCGGGAACAGCAGACGGCTGTATAATAAACGCTTTGAAAAGGAGGAAAGAGGTGTCACCTGTTCATATTGCTGAAGAAAGGAAAAGCCTTCTTCCACTAAATCTTCCTTATGCTGGACAAAGGTTTCTCTTAAATATTCTGCAATATCACGGGTTGGATGATCAAAGACCCAATCCACAGGTATACGAATCGGCTGCTCATGCGGCCATGTCATACGTGAAAAGCGCTGGTGACAGACAGTGCCTGAGTCACCTTCTTTCGGTTCATCATCAAGCTCAGTATCGACTAAATATTGAATGGCATTCTCCGTTAATCCAAGATAATACGGAAACGATTCAATGAATTTTTGTTCAAACCGTTCCAGCGGTTTTTGATGCATTTGCTGCATCCAAAAGCCTTCAAGCTGATCTAATCGTTTTGCCCATAATTCCTTCCAGGCACCGACACGTTTTGTTTCGGATACTTCATATGGAAAGCCTCTTCCCCTAACATGAAAGGCGGCCAGCTCTGACGCTTGCTGAAACGAGCGGCTTGAGATCGGAGGCGCTGCTTTTAATAAGGCGTACTGCTCCTTCCCATGAGTAAAGGTGGGCTTTTCTTCATTTGTTAATTCAAACACAGCGACGTATGGGTCTCCAGCATTCAGTAAATACTGACTGATATGATACATCTCTGCGAGTTCTTCTTCTCGCAAATGAGACACAGGAACAATGAGGAAGAGAGCCTCCGCCGTTTGAAAGCTCTGATAACTGCCATATGGCATAAACTGACGAACATCAATACCAAATGTGTGATAAATGGTTTCTTTCATGTTTTCACCTGCGTTCCTATGATCAATCTCTTATCATATCGTAGTCGCAGGTTGAGGGATTTATGAATACTATTTACTATCCGAAGCTTTTTACACGTTGTGGACAAATTAAGAGGATTGGGTGAGGAATACATGCCGCATCATCATGAGATGAACGAAGTAGAAAAAACAGCAAGACGCCGTTTACAAGAACGAGGCGTAACCATTCAAGATATAGCAGACCTTGTCTACTTTTTACAGGAAAAATATCATCCTGGCTTAGACATGACAGAGTGCATCCACAATGTGGAGCGTGTCATCGCAAAACGTGAAGTCCAAAATGCGATTTTAACGGGCGTTGAACTAGACGTACTCGCCGAGCAAAAGAAGCTGACTGAGCCGCTTCAATCAATACTTGAAACGGACGAAAGCCTGTATGGCGTTGATGAAATTTTATCCTTTGCTATCGTCAATATATATGGTTCGATCGGCTTTACGAATTACGGATATATCGATAAAGAAAAACCGGGAATTCTCGGAAAACTCAACGATAAATCCACAGGCGAATGCCACACCTTTTTAGATGACATCGTCGGCGCTATTGCTGCTGCCGCATCAAGCAGGCTGGCACATAGTGCGAAAAATGCGGAATAAAGAAAAAGAGGACGCGCGCGTAACGCTTGTCCTCTTTTTTTATGATAATCGCTCAATCCACTCGGATAATGAATCAATGACATAGGTTGGCTGCTTTTCATACTGCTGAAGCAGCTCTTTTGTTGTCACACCTGTATGGACGAGTAATGTGTCCATGCCTGCATTCATTCCTGCCATAATATCCGTATCATAGTTATCACCCACCATGAGCGTCTCAGACACATCTGTTCCAAGCACACGCATCGCTTGTTCCATAATAATGGATTCTGGCTTTCCGATAAATGTCGGCTGAACTGTTGTCGTCACAGTCAGTACAGATGTTAACGAGCCATTCCCTGGCAAAAGCCCTCTTTCTGTTGGGATGGCAATATCTCCATTTGTTGAAACAAATTGTGCGCCTTGACGGATGGCAATCGCACCTACTGCTAATTTTTCATATGTAATGCCCCGATCAATTCCAACAACAACAAAATCTGCGTCTTCCTGACCAAACGTCAGCCCTTTTTCTTCAATCGCCTGCTTGATTCCTTCTTCACCGATTACGTAAACTGACGCATCTTTCTTTTGCTCAGCAATATAATTGGCCGTCGCCATACTTGTTGTAAAAACTTGATCTTCTGTGGCTGGAATATCGAAGGAAACTAGTTTTTCCGCTACCTGCTTTGGCGTGCGTGATGAGTTATTCGTGACAAACAAGTAAGGGATGTTCAACTCATTTAACTTCTGAACAAATTGACCTGCTTCTTCGATCTTTTCTGTTCCTTTATACATTGTCCCGTCTAAATCAATTAAATAGCCTTTGTATTTCATGATGCTCACAACTCCAATGGTTTATTTAAACGCTGATACTGGGCCAAGCTCCTGCTCCAAGTAGGTACGGATGCGGCTTGGAAAGACCTCTAGCGCCTGCTCTACTTCGCTGATCACCTGCAATAAGTCATGATGATCCACTTCCTGATATTGCTGCACAAGTGTTTTGCGGGATGAGACAAGCTTTTTCAACTGACTGCCTTCACCTTCTGGTACGACCTTTTCATCAACAAGGATATCCATGATGTCATCATAGCTTCCTGGATCACGCATAATAAAGCCATCAATCATGTCATTTCCAGTATCAAGAATACATTCGACGAGCAAATGAACAATTCGTTCCAGCGCTTTTTTTTCTAGAGGACTTGTCCATGTTTGATGACTCTGCATCAACTCATATTGCTCCTCGAAAAAACGTAATGTCTCTTCAATCTTTTTTCTGTCTACGAAATACATTATGACGCTCCCCTTTGCGTTATTTTCTGATTCGTTTTAAGACAAAATAGGCACAGCCAAAATTACAGTATTCATAAATGTATTCATCGAGTGTGCTGATTTTAGTATCAAATGTGGCCTTTTGGTTTTGGTCATCAAAGAACCCTTTCAGCCTGAGCTGATTATAGCCCCAGTCCCCCACAATATAATCATACTTATTTAAAATATCTGAGTACCTTGCTTTAAACGCTTCTTCATTAAAGCCGTCTTTGATATCTCTTACAAGATCAAAGGTAGCATTCTGAATGACGATCATCTTCTCACCTCTTTTTAAACGATCCATCTTTAATGATAATTCATTGGAAGAACTCCATCAATTGCTAAAGCATGTTTTTTCCGATTTAGCCGAAGCTAAAGGAAAAAGGAGGTCACATTTATGAAGAAACAACTGACAGCCGCGATTCTCCTCAGCATGCTTTTAGGCGGGTGCGGCTTTCAATCAGGTATGAACCGGCAAGTGGATGAAGATTCTTCAAGTAAAACCATCCGTCTGTCGGATCGTCATGAAGGAAATAATTCCAACATGCCAGAAGCAGACACAAACAAAGCAGGATATGTTCGTTATCAGCGCCAGCAAGTAACGGATCAGAAAGAAAGAACCCCTGCTTTAAATCGTGAGCATCTTGCCCACGTGATTACAAGTTTAACGGTGCAGCTGCCAAACATCAAAGATGCTGCGACACTTGTGACAGATGAGGATGCACTCATCGTGTATCGAACAGGAAACAAAAACCGTGATGAATCTGCCGATCAAGTAAAGAAAACGGCGGTTTCTGTTCTCCCTCGTTATTATCATGTATACGTCTCTGATAATCCAGAGCACTTTCAATCCATTGCCAATTTTTCACGTCTTCAAACCAATTCACGTGATTTTGACCAGATTTTAACTAAAACAATTCAGCAAATGAAGTACTCCCCTCAAGGTGGAGATATTTCAACGAAAGAAGATGCAAATGGGATGACGAATTCCGACCGTACGATGAGAAGAAACGCCCCTTATGGCCAAAATTAATATGAGAAAAAACGCCAGAGAGCTCTGGCGTTTTCTTTGTTATGCTTGCGCCTGACGCTTTTTAGACGCTTCGTTTACTTGTTCATCTGCATGGTAGGAAGAGCGCACAAGCGGCCCAGCTTCACAGTGGCTAAAGCCTTTTGACATCGCAATTTCCTTCAGCTCTGCAAACTCATCCGGATGATAGTATTTTTGAACTTTCAAATGCTTTTTCGAAGGCTGTAAGTACTGACCAATCGCCATAATATCCACGTTATTGGCAAGAAGATCATCCATGACTTCAATGATTTCTTCCTTCGTTTCACCGAGTCCAATCATAATGCTTGATTTTGTTGGAATGTCGGGCTGCATTTCTTTTGCACGACGCAAGAATTCTAATGAACGATCATATGTAGCACGCGCACGAACTCTTGGCGTTAATCTGCGCACTGTTTCAATGTTGTGATTTAAAATGTCAGGACGAGTGTCCATTAACGTCTTCAAGTTATCATAATTACCGCCCATGTCTGAAGGGAGAACTTCAATTGTCGTGAATGGGCTTTTTCTTCTAATCGCACGAACGGTTTCAGCGAATACACCTGCTCCGCCATCCTTTTGATCATCCCTTGCAACCGCTGTGATGACAGCATGCTTTAAGTTCATTAATGCTACTGAATCTGCCACGCGTTCTGGCTCTTGTAGGTCAAGCTCAGTTGGAAGTCCAGTTTTCACCGCACAGAAACGGCATGCGCGCGTACAAACAGATCCAAGGATCATAAATGTAGCGGTTCTTCTCACTGCCCAGCATTCATGAATATTCGGACATTTTGCTTCCTCACAAACGGTATGCAGGTTGTTTTCCCGCATCATTTTCTTCAAACCGGTATAGTTTTCATTCGTATTCAGCTTAATTTTAAGCCAGTCCGGTTTTCTTACGTGCTCTTCCTTCTTTGCCAATTCCATCATCTCCATATGAATTCGTTAAAGGTGCATCTACAAAAATCTTCCTGCTATATACGATGGATGCAGCCAAGAAGCTGCAAAAAATTGAATCCTCGGCCTAAAGCCTTTTCTTTAGACACTTTAACATAGTACAGATTGAACAACAAGGGAATGAGCTGCAAAAATACCCAAAAGCCTCCTAAAAAAACCGAAGAAAATTACTAACATTTTCTTCTTATGAAATAGAGTGATCTAACCACACTAAACGGTAGAAGACGATGCTCGATGAAAGGAGATGGACGTTTGTGAAAGTGGTTTTAGCCATCATGATTGCTCTTTCAATGCTCCCTTTACCTGTTCATGCAGAAGGGACCGGCAAACAGCCAGATGAATTGAAGCAGAGAATGGCCCTATATGAAAAAGTCTCCATCACAACACAGGTTCCATGGTATGTACTTGCTGCAGTTGATCAGTATGAACACAATATTCGAAAAAGCAGAAGAGATTTACCGAAACAAAAAGGCGTCATTGGCATCTACATTCCCCGGGAAATGTGGATTGGACCAGAAAACCCGAATAAACAGGATACCTCTCCTTTAAGCATTAAAGTGTTTGATGGAATTGGGCTTGATGGGAATGGGGATGGCAAAGCAAGCAGCGATGACGATGAGGATGTATTATTCACGTTTGCTCAATACTTGCTTCACTACGGCAGCAGCATTGATCAATTAAAAATTGGCTTATGGGACTATTATGGACGTGATCAAACCGTTGGAATCATTTCATCTTTTATGAAGCTATATAAGCACTACGGCCATCTTGATCTTGGAAAGCATGCTTTTCCTCTACCAGTTGGAGCTGACTACAGCTACCGAAGTACATGGGGAGATGCGAGAGGATTTGGAGGAAGAAGAATTCATGAGGGAACCGATTTATTTGCCCATTATGGACTTCCCGTTCGTGCGACATCGTATGGCGTGATTGAAATGAAAGGATGGAACCGCTTTGGCGGCTGGCGGATAGGCATTCGAGATATTCATAATCATTATCATTACTTCGCTCACTTAAATGGCTTTGCGAAAGGACTTAAGACAGGTCAAATAGTTGAACCAGGTCAGGTGATTGGATCTGTCGGAAGCTCCGGTTACGGCCCTCCAGGCACCGCAGGAAAATTTCCGCCGCATCTTCACTATGGCATGTACAAAGACAACGGCAGAACGGAATGGTCATTTGACCCATACCCTCATTTGAGGGCGTGGGAAAGAGCTGAACGGAAACGAAAATCGTAAAAAAACAGCCCAATCATTGTTGGGCTGTTATTCCTTTTTCTCCTTTTTCTCTGGGAGAACAATTGGTGGAGCACCTGAATTTGTTCCGCTGCCATTATAATAATCTGGTACGTCTCCTTGAACGGCTTGTATGGAGACAGGAACAGAGTTTTTGACTACGATTGTTTCAGAAGCAAATGGGATAATGACTCTTACCTTAACCTCGATCAGAACACTAATATCAATCAAGGCATTGTTGATGCCATAAGGCTTAATGTTTTTCTCAACGTCCGTGTGCGGATCACCAATCACACTAAAGCGTACAGGTACTTTTGGTCCGAGGTTGGCGATGAGTGCATTTCCGGATGCCTGACCGAGCGGAATGTTATATATAATGCCGTCATGTCCATCTGCTTGATCCTTTAACGCTTCTTTTGCCTCTTTTTGAAAGTTCCCCTTTTCAATGTCCTCTAAATTTTTCTGAAGATGACGTGATAGGTCAGCCATGGCTTTCGATGTTGCTTGCGCATTAAAATCGATGGTCGTCACTTTTCCGTTCTCACTTGTATTCATGACCACCATATCCTTCATATTCTCCTGATCGTCTGCAAAGTCTTGAACTGAATATTGTATGAGGTGATTGGCAATGCGCTCTGTTTCTAGTTCAGCAATGTGAATAAGGGTTGGTTTAATGGATCGGTTGATAAAAAATAAACTAATCACGGTTGAAAGCACAAAGAATACGATGGCAAGCAGCATGACGTAACGAAATGGCAAAGGGCCCTTCTTGTAGGGGCGATAACGGCGGTTCATTCTCAATAAAAAATCCCCCCTTCTCCATTACATGTGTATGCAGACAGGCGGGGGGATAGGAATCATCTCTCTATTTTATTTCACCATTTTTAATAATGCATCTCTTCCAATTGTTCCAGCAGAGATACCCAGTGCTTCTGCGGCGTATGTCACAGATTCTAAAGGAGCATCGAGCAATTGCTCAATGGTTCTTACCCCAACTGCTCTTCCTGCAATAATTCCTCTATCTGCAAGCTTTTCATTCAAGAGCCCGACATCAAGTGCACCGCACATGATATACCCGTGTTCATTTGTTACTGCCATGAAATTTGTCTTCGGCAGTTTGACGGTGACCGCTGTAAAGGAATGGCCATCAATTGTAATAGGTGTTAAATTCACCAAATCCCTTCACTCCTCTCATCACAATCTATGTGAAAAGAGGGCGCGTGTTGTTAGGCTGAAGCGGATTTCATGTGGCTTCCTTCAAGCGCCATGTCAGAACATCACGTAGAAATTCAGGCATGAAATATTCAATGTGATCGTGATCACGGATATGAGGAAAAAGAGAGCCTAATGTATACATATCGACTGTGCCAACTGTATAGGAGGCGTCTTTTTTGATCAATTGACCATGTACAAAGACATCCTTCACCCGTTTGGCCTCGCCTTCTTCTAACGTATAGCTGAGTCCGCTATATAGCATTTTCCCCATCAGCTCACCTCTAAAGCCGAAGCCTTTAATGCGCAGCTGTTCCATTTTTTCTTCACAGCCCCGCCGAACCGTTTCGATGAGCTGTTGACCGGTAAGCGTCACCCGAATGGGATTAATAGGATGCGGACATATCCGGTGGATTTCTTCTCTTGTGACGATCCCTGCCTCTAATGAATCAAGCACCATACCCGCATTCATCATGCCAATATCTGCCTCGCCCCAATCTTTAATGGCATCTGTTAAGAGCTGCGGAAGCGGAGATTCGTCGAACCACTTCGTTTCTAGCTTCGACTCAATTGTTGTGACTTTTTCCTGCATGAGTGCTTTCGCTCTTCTTTCTGCCTGCTGTAAGGTGGTGATGGCTTCATCTGATTCACTGATGAGCTGATCCACTGACTGCACTGTCGCCTTTTTCTCTATCAGCTCTTTGCGTGCTGTATCGATTGTCAGCTCGACGCAGCCAATATAATGCCCATACTTTTCAGCGCATGCAAGAAGCACCCCATTGTCCATTTCACCTTGTTCTAACAGATGATGCGTGTGCGAGCCTAGGATGATGTCGATTTCAGGGAAGTCACGGGCGACCTCTCGATCATGGATAATACCGAGATGGGATAAGAGCACAATGACATCTGCCTGTCCCTTCACTTCCTGCAACATGTCCCGTATGCTGTCAAATGGATCAGTAATGTTCCAGCCCAGCTTTTCATAAACAGGTGTATACGCAATGGTCACGCCTAAGAGACATATTCTCAGTCCGTTTTCCATTGTGATCATATGATAGGGCTTTGCCCATGATGGCCTTTTGCCTTTCTCAAATAGATTAGACAGGACCACAGGAAATTGTGCATTCTCATATAGGTGATCCAGCTGATCATGAGGCAGCGTAATGCCTTCATTATTCCCGATCGTAACTCCATCATAGCCAAGCTGATTGAGGAGCTTGACATTTACCTTTCCATAATCAGCTTCGGATACGAGGTTCACTCGATCCATATGGTCGCCAATATCAAACAAGAGCATCTGATCGTGAACTTGACGCTTTTCTTCAATATAAGCTGCAATTTTTGGCCAGTTCTCAAAGTGGCTGTGCAAGTCGTTTGTATGATATAACCATAGCTTCTGCAGCATGTTGATCTCTCCCTCAAGTTGTCACTGACCGTCTCATTCAGGTTGAAAGCTTCAGTCAGCTCTCGGTTAACTAAATAAATCTAACTGCTTCGGAGACAGGCTTGAATACGTGATATCCAGCAAATCAATCATCTGCTGTCCATTTGCCGCTGCATCTCCGCCGGAGTTATTATTAAACACGACATAGACATCTTTCGATTGCTGATGCAGGATGTCGAGATTCTTTTTCCACTCTTTTAATTCAGCTTCATTATATAAATATAAGTATCTCACTTCACGCCAATTCTCATGGTCTGCCGGGTGAAGCCAGCCCTGTTTATTCCTCCCGTGAAATCGGACCAATGTTTTATCACGGTGTGTAGCTTGTATGACTGGCGGAATGGAGCCTTCTCCGACTTGCGGTTCATCACAGACGGAATGAATCCATCCTTCCTTTTCCATAAAGGATAAAGTCTGCTCATAAAATTCCTCTGAAAACCATGTACGGTTTCGGAATTCGAGAGCACAAGGAATATCACCCATCTTCTCCTTACACCATCTTAAATAGTGGACGTGCTCTTTTTTGCAATCAAACCAAGGTGGAAATTGAAAGAGCACCATGGCGAGTTTCCCTTCACGAATGAGCGGAGTCAGCGAAAGAATAAATGCATCAAACATGTCCTCCTTCGAAGCAAACGGAATCTCCCCCCTTTGATGTCCAGTCATCCCTTGGTATGCTTTCACAACAAACTGAAAGTCATCCGGAGTATCCTTTATCCATTTTTCATGATTACGCTCAGGCTGAACCGCATAAAAGCTGGCATCTAGTTCCACAATGGGAAACGTTGATGCGTAGTGAAACAGCTTTTGCGCGCTGCCAATTTTCGGCGGATAAAGACTGTCATGATCTCCCCAGCCAGTTAATCCGATATAAATCATGTTTCTCACCTCTTGCCACTCTCATGTATAGACGGCTTCCTCACATCAAAGCCTTTGTTCCTTGTGATACCCATATTTCTGAAAGAAATTCTTCTGTCTACAACATATCATATTTGCTCGTAATTCTGAATGAAGATGACTGGCGGCACGTGATTTTATCCTGACGCTCTGTTTGTTTGTCATATTAATTAACAACTTTCTATCTAAAATGATTTTAGCTGATAACATAAAATGCATATCAGAGATGTTGACAGTGATTGTCCATTTTTTTATTCATCTTCACCAATAAAGGAGATTGAGTGGATATGAACATAGACGATAACCAGTTTGACATATTACAAAAAATAGCCAGAAATATTCACGAGCCTGTCTATTTGTTTAACCAGTATGGACGTATACTGTATACCTCGAACTCCATGATGACGAGCCCAGAATGGATGCACATTCTCCCCTTTTTTCGAAGCAGGACAACTCAGTCTTTTTCGATGATACATGCTAAACAAACCTTTTCCATCTTTCCGATTGATTTAAACGAACAAACATGTGATTACCTGGTCATCCTTTCTTTCATTCACCCGCAGAATAAAGCATTGCATGGGATGATTGCAAAAGCAGTGAACGAAATGTCGATTGCTCGTATGAGACAATATGCCGCCCTGCAAATGGCCAAGCGTGCTAGAAATGAGGGTTTTCGCAGATGGATAGAGAGGGCATCGTCTTCCCAGCATGATCATTTACATTTCGCTCAATCGTTTGGATTAAGCGCCGAATGCCGCTATCTATGTATGATCTGTCAGCTTGACCAGCGTAGTGATACCACATGTTTTATGAAGCAGCAAATGGTTTTAGATCATGTGATTGATCTGCTCGAAAGCGCACTTCTAAACTGCCCATTTCCTGCCTTTCTGTTTGTCAAAGGTGATATGGGTGTTGTATTGATGGAGGAGACTGGCAGTTGGCCGGAGGTTAGCGGCAGTCTCATCTCTTTTTTAAAACAATTGCAGCTGCTTGTTAAACTGCAATTGAATCACACCATTTCTTTTGGGGTGAGTTTGACCGCCTGCCTAATCCACCATCTGTCTGAGGGCTACAATGAAGCATTAGAGGCTCTTCAAACCGGACATCTCTCATCGCGAACTGATTATATTCAATTCTATCAGGCGAAGGATGTACCAGATTTACTAAGGCTTATTCCAAGAAAGGATATGATCACGTTTCACCAGCTGCACCTACACCCGTTATCTGAACCATCACAAGTCGATCAAAGTCTTCTTCACACCTTGTCTGTCTATTTAGAAACCCATTGCCACATTTCAGAAACAGCCAAACGATTGTCTATTCATCGCAACACGGTCATTTATCGCCTTGAGAAGTGTGAAGAATTGCTTCGAATCAGCTTAAAAGATCCTGACGCAACATTGCGGCTGCGCTTAGCCTTCCGTATTCAAAGGTTTCTCACATCCCATCCTGATTGAATTTTTTCTTCCGAAGCTTCATATAGTTTGGAAGAGAAAAATGAGTCTCGAGGAGGGATGACAAATGGATGATGAGCTCCGTCACATCCCGCAGCCCATTCGAAAGGATGGCGCGGGTGCCACCGACTTAGGCCCGCGTGATGTCCTTCGAGATATAGAGAACCCAGATATGCTCGTTCCCCCTAAAACCGATGCCGGAACCATTCCTAATTTGAAATTTTCATTTTCTGATACACACATGCATTTGAATCACGGCGGCTGGTCGAGGGAAATTACGAAGCGGGAGCTGCCTGTTTCAACAACGATTGCAGGTGTCAACATGCGGCTCACACGCGGAGGTGTTCGTGAGCTTCATTGGCATAAACAGGCGGAATGGGCGTATATGATTTTAGGCAAAGCCCGCATCACATCTGTAGATGAAGAAGGGCGAAATATGATCGCTGATATAGAAGAAGGTGATTTGTGGTATTTTCCACCTGGTATCCCGCACTCCATCCAAGGACTTGAGGATGGATGTGAGTTCCTTCTTGTATTTGATGATGGCGATTTTTCTGAATTTGATACATTCACGATCACAGACTGGTTTGCCCATACACCAAAAGAGATTCTATCCGCCAATTTTGGTGTTCCTAAGAAATTGTTTGACCGTATTCCGAATAAGCAGCGCTATATGTTTCAAGGCTCACCGCCGGCATCTTTAGAAAGCCAAATGGTATCTGATCCATACGGGAGCATTAAGCCGCCATTTACGCACCAGCTTCTTCGTCAAAAGCCGCTAACGACCTCAGGCGGAACCGTCCGAATTGTCGACTCACAGAATTTCCCGATTTCAAAAACGATTGCCGCTGCACTTGTCGAAGTAAAACCTGGCGGCATGAGAGAAATGCACTGGCACCCTAATAATGATGAGTGGCAATACTATTTAACCGGCACGGCCAAAATGACGGTCTTTGGAGCAGGAGGTACTGCCCGCACCTTTAATTACAGAGCAGGTGATGTTGGATATGTTCCTTTTGGTATGGGGCATTACATCCAAAATATCGGCCAAACGAGCCTTTGGTTTTTAGAAATTTTTAAAAGTGACCGATTTGCAGATATTTCGTTGAATCAGTGGATGGCCTTAACTCCGCCTCAATTAGTGAAAGAGCATTTACACGTAGATGATGCAATGATTCGTGCGCTTCATAAAGAAAAATCACCTGTCGTGAAATATGAGAGATGATGCGATTTTATTGATAAAAAACCGATCATTTTTTAGATGATCGGTTTTATCATGGTTAACTCTTATCGATACCAAGCTTTTGCTAAATTGTTTTTAAAGTTACTGTCCTTGAATGGTACGTTGGCACTACCAAAGTCTGTTGTATTCAATGCATGTCTTGCTGCCGGCGTTAGATCATCCCAGCCAATTAAAGGCTGCATCCCTTTACCGCTCACATTGCCGCTTACATCCAGCTCGTGGTTCAATGGCCAATTGCTATCATAACCAACCAAAGGATTTGTTCCTAAAATACTTGCGGCACTCGGTGCTGCTTTCTTATATTGCCCATGACCTGAGTAAGCAATCGATTGAACACGCGGGCTCGCTACAGCTGGGTTGTCAATCCAAACGACAATGGATTCCCAGTCATGACGATGACCAAAGCCCGGTGAAGGATTATCTTTTGGGAAATACCAAGCATACATAATTGCCCAGCTGCCATTGTACCAATCTGAACGTGAATATACTTGACCGATATTACTGCTGCATCCACCATTATGTGAACCGCTCGTTTTTAACCCTCTGCTTGTGTTTCCAGTAGCATCTACAGCTGGGAATGGTACACATCCATGCCATACTTTCAAATAAGGCTGAAATTTTTTCGCTGCTTTTTGTGTAACAGTTGTTGGATTGACTTCTCTAAAACCAACTACCTTGTCATGATCAATTTCTGCCGCATGAACTGCTGATGGCACTGCTGTACTAAACATGGTGACGATAAAAAATATAATGGCAAACATAAACTTCTTCATTTTCTATCCCCTTTTCTCTTGATTATCTCAGTTACCTCATGCTGTCGAGATTGATGTTACCATTGTGGAAAAAGCCAATCAATCACTTTTTACACAAAATGTATGTTTTAGTATTTTATTAACAAGGTTTTATTAATCTCAAAGACCTAAATTTATGGATTTCATCTCAGTAAAAGGTGTAAATATTGATAAACTATACTATTCATTTAGATAAAATATAAAACATATACTATTTCTAATTGGAATTTTTCTAGATGTATTTCATTCAATAAAAAAAGATTGTAGATCAACTACAATCTTCCTTGCGCTGCATGAGCATGCTGCACTTTTTTCCCCCACACGATGGATGCAGCGAAACTGACGCAAAGCACCAGTGTTCCAAACATAAAAGGAAACTCAATATTCACATCAAATAATATACCAGCAAGACTCGGTCCGACGATATTGGCAAGGCTCATAAAGGATGTATTGAGACCGCCTGCCACCCCTTGCTGATTGCCTGCCATCTTGGACAGCAATGTATTGAGGGCTGGACGGACAAATGACGTAGCCGATAAAAATAAAATCGAACCTGTAAAGATCAACCAAAAGGACGGCGCAAAACGGCAGGCGATCAGCATGAAAGCCGCACCTAACAGCGCATAACGCACGACTCTCATCTCTCCAAATCGTTTCACACAGGCATTCACTAACGCACCTTGGACAAGCACCCCAGCGAGACCCGCAACCGTAATCACAAACGCAATATCCTTCGGTGAAAATCCGTGTTTTTGGTCTACATATAAGCCGAAAATCGATTCAAAGTGAATGATCCCGAAATTGAGGACAAAGGCCAATATAAACAAAAAGCCGTACGATGTCTTTAGGGCCTCGATCATTTGTACAAAAGGATTGAAATGAATGTCCTTGTTGAGCCGCGCCTCTTCCTGCTTTTCCTTTGTTAATGTTTCAGGTAAGAATAGGATGGATAACAAAGTAGAAAGGGCGGCAAAGGAACCGGCAATGAGAAATGGAAAAGCGATCCCGTACTCAACCAAATAGCCGCCTACGCCCGGCCCAATGACAAAACCTAGTGTCATCGCTGCACTGAATAGACCCATTCCTTTCCCTCGGTCCTTTTCACTTGTGATATCAGCGATGTATGCAAACATGGCCGGCATGAGCAAAGCCCCGGCAGCACCGCCTAAAAAGCGAGACACAAACAGCATCCAAAGCTGATCAGCAAAAGCAAAAATAAACTGAGCAATCGTAAAGCCGGCAATCCCGGCAATGATCAATTTTCTTCGTCCAAATCGATCGGTCAGTGCGCCGGCGATCGGCGATAAAGCGAATTGTGTGAGGCCTGTTGCAGCGACAAGAAAACCGAGTGTTTTTCCTGTTGCGCCAAAGGCTTCGATGTAACTCGGCATAACAGGTACAATGAGGCCAAAGCCAAGCATGGCAATAAAAATATTGAGCATCAAAATGTATAATCTGCCCATCTTCTTCATACAAAAAACCTCTTTCTGCAAAATAAATGAAAATGATGACAAAAAGGATGAGAACTTCTCCAGTATAGCGATAACCTTATCTATAAGTCTAGTTTTTCAAAAATTAGCGTTCTTTTCCAAATAAAAAAATACCCGCCAGTGGCGAGTATGTTGGAGCTCGTTATTCAGCTTGTTCATAGATAGAAAGAGCCGCCTGAAGCCCTGCTCCGCAATGGATAGATGCACCGTGTTTGATGAGAATCGCTTCCAGCCCCGCTAACACAAACAGCACATTTTCCTTTCGGCAGCTGTAGCCCATTGTCCCAATTCTCCATATACGGCCGGCAAGCGGACCAAAGGAGCTTGCAATCTCAATTCCAAAATGATGAAGCAGGTCGAAACGGACCGCTTCTCCGTCAATACCCTTTGGAATGACAACACAGGTCACAACCGGCATTTTACAATCTGGATCACCAAACAATTCAAGCCCCATCGCTTCAAGACCTTTCATCAAGGCTTTTTCATGATACGCGTGTCTTTGAAAACGTTCAGATAGCCCTTCTTCCAGCACAAGACGAACCCCTTCTCGCAGTGCATAGAGCATCGTTGTCGCTTCTGTATGATGATTTAATCGTCTTGGGCTCCAATAATCCTGAAGCTGGCTTAAATCAAAATAATTGCTTTTGATTGGAGAAATATCGATCTGTTTTTGTAATTCATCCTGTGTCGCAATCCCTTTTTCTACTTTCTTTCTCGATTCAATGACAGCTGCGACTCGGTCATTATATGTAATAGGTGACATGCCTGATGGTACAGATAAACATTTCTGCGTGCCGCCAATCGCCGCATCTATTTTCCATTCGTCCACTTTTACCTCGACACCGCCAATGGTTGCCACAGCGTCTACAATGAACAGTGCATCAAGAACCCGGCATGCTTCACCAATTTGCTTGAGCGGCTGCAATCGTCCGGTGGATGTTTCACCATGAACCATGGCAACGATTTTAGGCTTGACCTGCTTTATTTCTTGGATGATGTCGGCAGGATCAAAAACCGTCCCCCATTCACATTCCATAGTATGTACTTCAGCACCGTAGCGCTGCCCTATTTCAATGAGCAAGTGACCGAAGCGTCCAAAGACAGGCACAAGCATCGAATCTCCCGGCTCAATCACACTGGCGAGCACAGCTTCAAGCCCTGAACGGGACGTACCGTCAATTGGATAAGCCCATTTGTTTTCTGTTTGAAAAAGTGACCGCAATAAGGTCATTGTTTCGTTCATTATGTGTGTAAATGCTGGATCAAATTGACCAAGAATAGGGGTGCTCATCACACGGAGCACTCTCGGGTCTACTTCTACGGGCCCCGGTGTCATTATCGTTCTCGAAGGTGTTTGCAGTTCTTTCACGTTATCCATCCTCTCCCTTGCTGTCCATCCTTATAAGCCCACTTATACAGGAATGCTCCTAAAATAGCAATCTCTTTTCCTACGAACTCATTACATAAAATTTACGAGAAATCCATTTATTTCTTCATCACAATATGATAGAAATAAAGAGAATACATTCCCTATCAAGGAGGAAATCGAATGAAAAGAACTTTATTTGGAACTGTGGCCGCCGGAATCATGATATTCGGCACATTCGCCGCCCCGCTGCCTCCAGCTGCAAACGCTCAAGGTTTCAATCTGAATGAACCTAGTCAAACGATCACCTTTTCCCCGTTACAGCTTCAAAACGAAACATCTGCACAACAAACGCAAACTGCCGCCACAAGTCAAATCGATTCCTATTACCAATCTGCTACTGGCAAATCAGGACCCACTCTTAAAAAAGCTTTACACGATATCATTGATGATCATACGCAGCTATCCTACAGCCAGGTTTGGGATGCATTAAAGAAAACAGATGAAGACCCCAATAACCCAAACAATGTGCTGCTGCTTTATAGTGGTGCCTCCCGCTCAAAGCAAGCGAATGGCGGGAATGTCGGCCAGTGGAACAGAGAGCATGTCTGGGCCAAGTCTCATGGCAATTTTGGGACAAGCCAGGGGCCTGGGACAGATCTCCACCACCTTCGTGCGACAGATGTGCAAACGAACAGCACACGTGGAAATTTAGATTTTGATACAGGCGGTAATGAATACAAAGGGGCGCCGGGCAATTTCTACGATAGCGACTCCTTCGAACCTCACAGCCGGGTCAAAGGAGATGTTGCGAGAATGCTCTTTTATATGGCGGTTCGCTACGAAGGTGATGACCGCTTTCCAGATTTAGAATTAAATGACAAAGTGAATAATGGAAGCTCGCCTCTTCACGGCAAAATGTCTGTGCTTCTCAAATGGCACAAGCAGGACCCAGTCGATCAAATCGAACGGAACCGCAATGAGATCATATATCAAACGTATCAGCACAACCGCAATCCTTTTATTGATCATCCTGAATGGGCAAGTGGGATTTGGGAATAAAAAAAGGCACTGCTATGCTACGAGCAAGCAGTGCCTTTCTTTTGTTCAAGAGGACAAACAAGACAATAATCAAGACTCTCTGATTTTTTCTCAAGCTTATAATACATACAGCAGGTTTTCCGGTTGGATGTTTCAAGTAAGCTGTCGTCTAGGTTTAAACTGTGCTGAAATGGATTTTGCTGAGCTCCAAATACATCACCAGCCGCCTGCTTCAGGAACAGATAATCCTCCCGCACGCGCTGCTTCACCGCAGGTTCTTCCGCTTCCCGCATCATGCTTCGATAAAGAGAGTTGATTCGAACCGCTACATTTTCCCATAAAATACGAGAAGAGAGTTTTGATGTGCGGTTCAGCACGTCTAAAATAGGTGTGACACACTCCGTAAACAGCGCACGTACGACCTTCTCTCTCCACTCATGCCGATCTCCTTCTAGTGGAACAAACGAACACGCCGCCTCATCCACTTCAATTTTCCGATCCTCTCTAAATGCACATGCTGCTGGTGAAAACTGATAGACACCGTCATACAGCGTCATCAAATATAAAGAGGAACTGACGGCTAAATAGGCATACCGCTTTGAAAACATAGAAGCTGCTACCGCAAGATTGGGTGCATGCATCGCTTTCTTTTCAGCTTCTAATAAACGTATGACGGCTTCTTCTGAAAAAAGCGCAGCAAGTGTGCGATCAGATGTCATTGGTCCATTTGTGATGTGTACCCCGAAATCAAGTAATTCTCTCTCAACCCACTCTGGCCTCATATCAAAACCCCCTTCTTCTGTTTATCGATTGCGCTGTTGATATAACAAATAAATAAAGAACGGTGCACCAATAGCTGCCGTAAATACACCTGCTGGGACATCTAACGGTAGAAATGCGGTTCTAGCCACAAGATCAGCCAGCATCACGAGAATACTTCCAACAAGCGCAGATGCTGGGACAAGTGCTATGAATGAACGTCCAATGATCATCCGTGCAACGTGCGGCGCCATGAGTCCAACAAATTCAATGCCGCCTGCAAATGCGACTGCAACACCAGCCAATGTCACACTCATCAGGAGAAAGAATAATCGTTTCGCCTGCACTTTTACCCCGAGACCTGTTGCAAGATCATCTCCAAGTTCTTTTACATTCATCGTTCTTGCTAACACCATGACAATCGGTAAAATAATCATCACCCAAGGAAGCATCGCCGTGACGTCTTTCATCGTAGAACCATATAAGCTGCCCGTCAGCCAGATATATGACTTTGTCGTTGTCATCGTATCACTAAGAACAAGCGTAAACGTCACACATGCCTTCATAATGGCAGAAATCCCAATTCCCATTAGGACAAGTGTGATCGGTTTGACCCCTTTTTTCCATGACAGCAAATAGATTAGGCACGATACCGCAAAAGCACCGGCAATCGCCCATAAGGATTGATAAGCAATAGGCACAGTGCCCATCCAAAAGACGATGAACATAATCGCACCAAACGAAGCACCACTCGTAATCCCAATGATGTCAGGAGATGCCAGCGGGTTGCGGATCAATCCTTGCAAAATAAGCCCTGATACCGCAAGGGAGGCTCCGACTAAGACAGCCAGCAGCGTTCGTGGAATCCTCAGCGTATTTAACACAAAGGAATTGCCCTCTCCCTGACCGATTAAATGAAGCAGCACATCCACCGGCTGAATGAACCGGCTTCCCATACTGAGACTGAGAATAAATAAACCAAAGGCAATGGCCGTCAATAAAAGTAAAATCAAAAATGTTCGCTTTGAAAATTGAAATGAAATGCGCCCGCCTTTAGAACGCACTGTATATGTTTTAGCCACCTGTCTTCAACCCCTTGCGCACGAGATAAACAAATAGAGGCGCTCCTGCTACCGCCGTCATGACACCAATCGGCACTTCCTGCGGCATGATCAGAAAACGAGCCGCCAGATCCGCGGCAAGTAAAAGCGACGCCCCCACAACGGCACAATACGGCAGTACCCAGCGGTGGTCAGGTCCGACAAGCTTTTTCACAATATGCGGCACAAGAAAACCAACAAAACCAATTGAACCGGCAACAGCGACCGAACCACCTGCTAAAAAGACGACGAGTACACCCATCGTGATTTTCAGCAGCAGTGTACGCTGGCCAAGTCCTTTGGCAATATCATCTCCTGACAAAAGAACATTAATAGAACGTCCTAGAAGCAGCGCCACAATCGTCGCACCTAAAATATAAGGCAAAACAGGGATTAACATATCAATGCTTCTTCCAGACACTGAACCCGCCATCCAGAACAAAATACTTTGAATCGACTGCTCATTCACGATTAAAAGACCTTGTGTAAAAGACGCAAACAGTGCAGATATCGCCGCTCCTGCAAGGACAATTTTGACCGGCGTCAATCCATCTCTTCCAATGGAACCCAATAGAAAAACGAGCATCCCTGCAATCGCTGCGCCTAGAAAGGCTGTCCACATATAGCCTGTTAACGACTCTGTTGAAAAGAAAACAATCGAAATCACGATAAAAAAGAGTCCACCTGCATTAATTCCTAATAAATCAGGCGCCGCAAGCGGATTTCTCGTCAATGCCTGCATGAGTGCACCTGAAATCGCCAGGCTAGATCCAACGACCGTTGCGATTAAAGCTCTTGATAATCTGGATGTCATGACAATGACACTGTTTGGATCCGATTCATCAAATTGAAGAAAAGCATGGATGGTGGCTTTGAGGGAAATTGAGGTTTGCCCAAGGGAAATACTGAGCATAAAAAAGACCAACATCAACACAATGAATCCAGCAAAAAGCAGTGCCTTGCTTGAATCCTTTTTTAATAAACTTCTCATCTAATTCCCGCTTTCAATCTGTTATGGAAAAAAGGAGAAAATGGTATGTTCACATTTTCTCCTCTGTTATGACTTATTTATCAATTCCTAGACGATCGTAAATATCATCAAGCATCATGTTTGCAGCGATAATACCGCCGCCCATGTTCCAAGTGATTTCATCTACTTTATGCACTTGTTTCGCTTTCACTGCGTCAAGCTGCTTCCATAAAGGATGACTCGTCCACTCTTTATATGCTTTCTCAACCGCCTTATCTTGATCATCCATGAAGTAATAGATCACATCTGCATCCATTTGCGGAATGCTCTCTTTGTCTGTCAGTGTAATAATGTCTTGCTTTTTATCTTTGACATTCTTAGGTCCTTCAAAGCCTAGCTCTGTTAAAATCGACCCTGCGAAACCAGTTTGATAGATTCTAGCATGGTCTGCACGGAAGTTGACCACAGACACACTCATTGGCCAGTTTTTGATGTCTTTTTTCGCTTTTTCTTTGAAGTCAGCGACACGGTCATCCCACTTCGTCAGCAATTCTTTTGATTTGTCTTCCTGATTTAACGCTTCACCCATCAACTTCACTGTATCTTTAAAGGTGAACACTGTTTCTGTTGCAACAGTTGGAGCGATCTCTTGCAACTGATCAAAAATTTGCTCGTGGCGGATTTTTGATGCAATGATCAAATCAGGATTGAGCTTTTCAATTTCCTCTAAATTTGGCTGTGTTTCCTGCCCAACAATTTTAACATCCTTTAAGTCATCTCTTAAATATTTATACGTAGGTGCTTCAAGCCATGATTCAACAACACCCACTGGTTTAATGCCCATAGCGACTGCTGCATCCGTTGCTCCTTGGTACAGCGTCACAATACGCTTTGGTTTATCCTTAATATTGTCAGTTGAACCGATAGCGCTTTCAACAGTCCTTGTTTTCTCTTTATTACCTGACTTGCCGTCACTGCTATTGCTGCCGCAAGCTGCAAGTAAAACGATGGAGAGCACAACTAATAGCGACCAAAAAGATTTTTTGAACATGTACCTCACCTATCCATTCTATATGTAGTCATATCGTTTGATAACGATTCTCATTATCACATTATGATTTTATCATAGAAAAGGATGGTGTCAATGTAAATTTTTAATAAAATGGGAGAGTATTGACTAGTTGTTCTTATGAAATAGGATGATTCCACATTTGGATCGTCCTGCCAATCTGTTTTCCCGCTTCTAATAAAATCGACAAATGGGTATGTCCCTCCAGCACTTGATAGACTGATTGTTTTTTGATTGGTTCTTTCGGCAGCTCATGATAGGGAAGAAATGTCTCGACGTCATACAGCTCATCCTTGCTGCCTACAAACATGCCATACGGCCGATCCATCTTCGCAAATTGTTTTTTAGGTGCAGATGGGGTTAAGGCAAGAGATAAATTGACGGTGATAGCCGTCAACAGAAGCGGATCCTGCTCAATTGCCCATGCAGGATAACGAAAACGAACCGCTTCAGAATGACTCATCAGACTCCCTTTTGTCATCGCAGACAGAATGAACTTCCATACTTGAACGGTGGCAAAAGGAATTTGATCAGCCCTTGCAGTACCTGACTTATAGCCAAATTCAGGTGCGATGAAAAAGTAACCGTCTACTTCTCTTTTTTTTGGCCAAGACAAGTAGTTAAGCAGCAGGCCCGCTCCCGAAGAATGACCACAAAGGTAGATGGCACCTTTATGATCCTGTTTAATGGCATCCACAACCTGCGACATATCTTGCCATACATCCGTGACACTAGGTGTATCCCCTTTTTTTCCTTGTGAATGGCCATGGCCTCTTAGATCAAGTAAAAATACATTTACGTGAAAATCATGTTGCAGTGTGTAAGCGATATGCTCATAACCAGCCAAACTATGAGCACCACCGCCATGAATCAAGATCACATTGGCCTGCGTGTTCTTTTCTGATAAAAATGGATAATACGCAAGGCTTGTACCATCATGTGATGAAATGAATTGTCTTTCTGGAATATGTACAGGGGCTGCCTGCTGCATACTTGTAAACGAGAATGCTTCTGTCTTGGTGTGTGTCAATTGATTTCGCTCCTTTAGCCAGAAATGAGAATGACTAAACCGAATTAGTCATCCTCCTCTGCATCCTATTCATTCATATCTTGCAGAGGGAAGGCCTTACTTTTTCTAAAGCATACCATAAGAACATGTCAATGAAGTCGGTGCTTTGTCAAACGCCTTTCATCATACTGTACATCTCTTTATGAATGCACAAAAGACGAACGTCCATCGTTCGTCTTCTTTCCTTACTTCACTTCCTCATGCTCTTGAGCAGCATCTCTTTTGCTCGCGATATAGAGTGCACAGGTCATAGCAAGAATGGCCAGCGCCCACCAGAAGGTCGATACCGCCTCTTCATGATCAATGATAATTAAACGGATGACTGCTGTGATCCCTATATAAATAAAATAGCGAAGCGGAAAATGAAAGTTGGATTTAAAGTATTTAATAATTAAGGCAATAAACTCAAAGTACATAAAGAAGATCAGCAGTTCCCCAAGCATTCCATAATAGCTTTCTCCTTTATTGAACAGTGTCTTATAAACAAATTGGACAATGTACCATGTTTCACTGATTAAGAGAACACTTAAAGCGATGGCCAAAAAGAACAGACAGATATTGAGAAGGCCTTGTAAGAGATCAGGTATCTTTTGGAAGTTGTTGAATCGTTTCATTGAGTTGTCTCTCCATTCCAGTATATTCATTTGTTTTCTACATTTTGATGTTCCAAAATCGCAGCACGATGTAGTAAACATCGTTCCTTTCTATACTTTCAAACTGCCCGTGCATGCGGGACATCATTCGTTTGATGCTTCGTTCACCAAGTCCAGTACTTTCCTGCGTGTCATTTGTCTCGTTTATCGCATTGCTGATATGGATCTCAAAGATTTCTTGATCGGATAAAAACGTGAGGTTGATATCCTTTTTAGGATCTGCGTATTTCCTTAAATTGGACATCACATTATCAAATACTCGGCCAAGCAGCTCGACATTCACATTGATATAGCTGTCAGGCAGCTCTCCTAAAAGATGAACCTTAAAGTTCTCTTGATGCAGAATGGCCACTTGATCTGACAGGAGATCGTAAATCACCTCTTTGACTGCAACGGTCTCAAGCTCAGATTCATGTTCTTTATCCAGCAGAAAATAGGCAAACAGATTGTCAGACAGATTTTTTAATTGCAGTGCTTTCCCGTAGGCACTCGCTATATATTGATCTTTTTGGGTATCCGCTCCAGTCTCTTCTTTTTTCGCAAACTCCAGATTCATCATCAACGACGTCAGCGGTGTCCTCATATCATGGGACATTTCGGTGACCAAGCTGCGGCTCTCTTCTTGCAGGTCATCAATGGCTTGAAGCTTGTCCAAAAAGGCTTTTCGCAGATCCTCAATACTTTTGGCAATCATCGCTAATTCATCATGCCCTTTTACCGTCATCTCATAGTCCAGCTCTCCGCCTTCAAGAATGTGAATCTCTTGATGAATCGTTTGCAGGTAGCGCAGACTTTTGCGAATGCCAAGAAGAACTATGAGGAGAAATATAAGCGTCGCCCCGAGCAGCTCGAGTGTAAAGGCAAGATCGTGGTAACGAGATGAATAGAAACCATCCACCATGACGCGGCCATTACCGTCGCTAAACTGAACCCGATACGAATGGTGTTCAGCGTACTGGGTCATCCTTTCTTTTCCGTACGCCGATTCATCGGCAGCGGAATAAATAGAGTCATATTGCAGCACTTGATCCTTGAAAATGGTCAAATTAATGTAATTCTCTTTTTTCACCCACTCACCAAACGCTTTTCGATCCGTTGAAGACAGCTCATTCTCAGACACGTAGCGGCTGAATTTTTGTATATACTTGGCTGACTCCTGCTCGTAATACTCGTCTGAACTCAAATATCCATCGATCAAATCATTGGTGATCTTTTGCAGTGTCAAAAAGACAATACCACTTACGATTGCAGCCGCCAAAATCAACAGTGCCAGCTTTTTGGCCAGTGTATATTTACGATGTGGATGTGCCAAATCGATATCCTCTTCCCCATTCAGTTTTGATATATTCAGGACGTGCAGGATCATCTTCAATTTTGGCACGAAGCTTTCGAATATGCACCATCACCGTATTATTGGAACAATAGAAATAGGGCTGCCCCCACACGCTTTCATAAATATTTTGAGCAGAAAATATTTTGTTTCGCCTGCTCATGAGCAGCTTTAACATCCGATATTCTAGATCAGACAGCTTAATTTGCTGGTTTTCTTTCCATACTTCATTAAATTCTTCACTTACCTTCAGCTTGCCCCCAACAAGAAAGGTCTCTTCCTGCTCCTTTTTTTCCTGATAGACGGTATACCTGCGTAATTGTGCAATGACTCTAGCATGAAGCTCCTCTTCTGAGAAGGGCTTTGTCATATAATCATCCCCACCGGCAAGTAATCCTTCAGTTTTATCGAATGTGCTCGACTTGGCTGTCAGAAATAGAATCGGAACGTTAGATGAGGCTCTTATGTGCTGGCACGTTTCGATGCCTGAGAGCCCAGGCATCATCACATCTAAAATCACCAAATCGAGCGAATCATCCACAAACTTCAATGCTTGCTCGCCATTCATCGCTCTTAGCACCTCATATCCTGCACGTGAAAGGGATTCCTGCAGAAGGTCACCAATATCCTGATCATCTTCTACGACTAATATTCGATGGGTCATGTCTCTCACCTCATGTAATGTGATGCTCTTTCTTTTATGTCTTTACTATATATCATCTAGCTATGTGAAAAGATACAGCATAAACCTTAACAGTTTATGAAGTTGAGCATACGCCATCAATTTGTCACATTTATTTTCAAAAAATTGGATCTTCATAAATTGTTAAGAATTGAGCCGTATATTGATTCATTGTAAGGATCAATGAATTGATCCGAATGACATTTATCATAACAAGAAAAGGAGCATGGATATGAATGCAAACAAAGTAGCACACGGACAACCGATGAGTCTGCGAGAAAGGGTTCATTTCTTGGACATCGTACGAGGATTCGCCTTAATGGGGATTATTCTAGTCAATTACTTTTTGATCGTGGATTCGGCCAAGGGATTTGACATGCAGTCAAATGATGTCTTTCACAATGTGGTGAATTGGTTTGCCTCGGGGAAATTCATTACACTGTTTTCCTTTCTATTCGGGGTTGGTTTTATGATTTTTATGGACCGAGCTGCTCAGAAGGTAGACAGTCCGAACAAGCTGTTTGCCCGCAGATTAACCATTCTCTTAGGATTTGGCCTTCTGCATTTGACCTTTGTTTGGATTGGTGACATTTTGGCCTATTATGCAGTCGCTGGCTTTTTATTGCTTTTCTTTTACAAACGCACAGCCAAAACCATCCTATACTGGCTCATCACACTCTTTGTGATTCAATTGCTCACACCTTTTTTTACGATGCTGTTCAATACCATGGACACAACATCATCAGGCAAGCCGGATTTTGCTGATTTCGAGCTGACCAGCCACAACAGTATGACTTATTTAACATCAATTAGTGATCGGTGGACAGACATGGTCACAATGGCTTCCAGTTCTTTTTCCACCGTCTATTCTATGTTCTTCATGTTTTTACTTGGTGTGTATTTTGTGAAAATGGAGTTTTTCAAAAACATGGAGGCGAAAAAAGCGATTTGGAATCGCATTTGGATCATTTTCACAATCGCATTTCTGATTACACAGAGCAGCACGATCATAGCAGCGGTCAATCCTTTTGAAAGTACGCTCTGGGTGAACATTGCCACTGCTCTGGAACAAAACGGGGGATTCACTGGCAGTATGTTTTATATGAGTACACTTGCGATGCTGTTTCTGCACGTTCCTCAGCTGCGAGGTGCTTTGATGGTCTTTACCAAAGTCGGACGCATGTCACTGACCTGTTATTTGTTTCACTCCATCATTGGCACAATGCTATTTCTGAAATATGGAGCCGGACTTGCCAATCATCTTCAGCCAGCTGGCACGTTCATGATTGGGCTGGGGGTTTATGTCTTCCTAGTGCTCTTCAGTACACTATGGTTAAAGCGGTTTAAATATGGTCCGATGGAGTTTATTTGGCGTCAGCTGACATATGGGAAGGTTGATGATAAATCGAAAACAAGCACAATGCATGTGGCGAAGTAACTGACATCATAGTAGTTAAAAAGAGTGAGAAAAGGCGAACTTTAGTGGTTCGCCTTTTCTGTAGTATATTGGTTTTTTGTGATTCAATACTGGTCAATCACTTCTCTCAATTGATTCAAATAACTTTCTTTCAATTCATCTGGGTATTCAATTTTCACATGTTTCCCAAATGACATCAAATAGTGTGTCATATACGATAATTCTTCTTGATTGTACCCACCCACAATATAAGGAATATGATCAATGATCTCCAATCTCATATTTGGGTAATGATGCTTCAAAAACTTTTCTTTTCCTTGTTCCGTTAATCGACATTTAAATGAGATATCATGATAAGTTTTTTCATATTCGAGCTGCAGTTCTTTTAATTCTTCCTTTGTAAATGTATCTCTGATTTCTTCTTCAATCATCATGTCCTTCATAAAGTCACATCTATAGATACCCCACTTTTTATTTTGAACATCATATGCTTGAGTAAACCAAATGCCATTTCGATAAAACAACTCAAGAAATTGCAGCCTGATCCATTTATTTTCATATTGAGTGTACGTCATCTTCACTATTTGATCTTCCATCATTGCCTGTAAAATCAATTCCAAATGATTTTGTTCACTAACTGGTGCGACATTATAGTAATGAATCACATCCAAAGTCTCCGTAATCATTTGCTTTCTCTCATCAGACATTGTGGCAAACAGCTTTTGCCGAATTTGTGAGTAGGATTTTTTAAATGGTGTTGCTGACACCAGGTCTAGCGCTTTAAGAGCGAAAAAAATAGCTTGGACTTCTTCTATATTGAAATAAATAGGAACCAATGGAGATTGATTAACCAATCGATATCCTCCGTGTCTGCCATTTTCAACGTAAAAAGCTAAGCCCATTGACTCTAGCTCTTCTATATCCCTTAAAGCCGTCCTTTTAGAAATGCCAAATTCGGATTGTAACTCCTTTAACTGAAAAGAGTGTTTATCACTTAAAAAAATAAGTTCTTGGTTTAATCGTTCTGATTTTTTCATTTGTTTCCCTCTTAAAAAGGTGACTTCTTTTGTCACCTTTATCATTTATACTCAGCTTATCAAAAGAAAAGGAGCATGTACATGCAAACATTAATCATTAACGCGCACCCAGATTTCACTCATCGAGAAAGTTATTCAAACAAACTGCAAACACTATTTTTAACACAATTTAAAGAAAGGTTTCCTCATGAAGAACCAACCATTTTACATTTATATGGAACTGAAATCCCTCGTATCGAAAAAGAACAGCTGCTAGGAATTTGGGATAAGCAAGCATCCAAACAAGCATTAACGGCTGCCGAGGAAAAAATCGCCGCTGCTTCATCTGCTTTATTGGCTCAATTCAAAGCACATCATCGAATTGTGATCGTGTCACCTGTTCATAATTTCAATGTGACTTCACGAATGAAAGATTATATAGATAATATCTTTATTGCGAGAGAAACGTTCAAATATACAGAAAGTGGTTCTGTTGGTCTGATGACTGACGATTATCGTGTACTTTTACTTCAAGCAAGCGGCTCAATTTTCACAAATAACGATCGATATACACCTCTGGAATTTTCACATCATTACCTAAAAGAAATATTCCAAAACTTGATGGGCTTTCAACAATTTCATATTGTCCGAGCACAAGGAACAGCGATTTTAGAGCAAGATGCCATCTTACAATCCGCATCTGATGATATGACGAAAACCTTAGAGGAGTTTTATGCACCTAGTTAACTTCTATTTAATCAAAAAGACCCAAAACGAAAAATCGTGCATTTTTTGATAAAAATCACCTTTTTCGTTTTAGGGTGCTATAAAATCTTTCAGTTGATGTACATCGGCGAGACCCCAAGCACTGCGACTTCATTTCAATTACGACATACTTTATTTATGCCACATTCTCAACTGCTAGTAAGACTATTATTTATAACCAATACTGCCGTTTCACGCGGATGGCTAAGAGGAAAATGATGGCCATACGGAACTAAATCAACCTTACCAAGATGCGATGGAGCAGAATAGCCTTTGTCATACTCCCCCCAAATCATGTGAAGATTATGCTTTGTTGCTTCATTGAAATCACCGTGATCGTTTTTCAATAGTAAATGGCTAAGCTGAACCGTCGTATTTAAAATTCTAGGAGAAGTAAAGCTGTTTCTGATTTTTTCAATATAATGTTCAGGGATGCTCTCCGTCCTTTCAAACAAACCATTACTTAATAAATAACGCTCTATCATTTTAGAAGTTGCTAATTTTAATGTCCATTTGTTCATCCATTGTGGAACATTTAGCGATTTAGCATTTTCTTTAGCAACAGGCGGCTGAAGTAAAGTGATTGAATACTTCTTATCTATGTACCCTTGTCCCAATGCTTCAAGTAAGATAAATGCACCGAATGAATGACCAATGAGATGTGCACCATTTGTCGCTTTCTCAAATAACTTTTTCACTACATTCAAGTAGATATCTAGAAGGTTTTTCTCTCGTTTAAAAGGAGATCGTCCCAAGCCAGGAAGATCCAAGATCCATACAGGTTGACCCGTTTTTTCATGAAGCTCTTGCGCTAAAGGAAATAAATCCTCTCCATCACTCAATAAACCATGTAATAAAATAAACGGTTTCCCTTCTCCTTGTAATTGGTAAAGGGTGTTGTTATCGCATAATGTTCGCTCAAATACATGATAATGCTCACCATGTTGATCCATCATTCGATAATCCAGATCAGCTACTACGGCAGGGATAAAGTTCATGACACTCGTCTTCTTAAACCAATCCCCTCCCATTATGTTTTTCACTGAAGCATTTGAAAATGTTCGTTTAGTCATAAAATTGAGTCCATCAGAAGGAATGTTTGTTATTTTACTTACTCCACTTTTCATTATTGTTTTCATAAGCGGCATTGGGACAGAGATTTTGGGTGCCCTCATATTCATACTTTCCGACATCACACTTAATAATTCAGCAATGTTCGGATCGTTCTCTTTGTCTTCAACAAGTGTATATGTTTGAATAGCCGGCTGTTCGATCCTGAGAACCTGCACAATAAATTTTGCAAACTCATCGTTTGAAATCAGTGGCAGCCTATATCCCTTACCTCCAGGAATCACCGGCATGAGCCCTCTTCGTATACTCGTCACAAGCAAACCTAATCCTGCTATCTGCTCTGTACTCCCTGTTTTACTACTGCCGACTATAGTTGGCGGATTAATGACAGACAGCGGATAACCTAGTGCTGTGGCCTGTTGACGGATATAAAGGTCTGCTAAAAATTTTGTTCTCTCATATGGATTTTTGATTTTCAAATAATTGTTTCCTTCTTTAAACACATCAATGGCAATCCTGCTATTTTCATCATCAAAGGGACTCATATAACCGACAACATGAATAAAATGCTGCAAGCCCTTCAATTGATGAATACTTTTAGCTAATTCACCAATATATTTGGCGCCATTTAAAAAGACGGAAGCTGCCTCGTTACTTGTCGCTTGAATATCCATGGGGCCTCCTGCGTGAATCAGCACATCCGTTTTCAACACCATCTCCATATCTTTAGCACTTAGACCTAAATCTACTTTCGTTAAATCACCTTCAATAAAGTGCATCACTTCCTGTTTTAAAATGCCTCTTTCTTGAAAAATACGTGTTGCTTTACTTTTCGACCTCACTAAAAGAAGAATGTTCACATCCTCTTTGGCTAATTCTTCGACTAATTGCTTTCCAATAAAGCCTGTTCCACCTGTTAAAAATACTGTTTTCATATAAAGTCTCCTTTTTAGTACTACTTAGTACTAATTTGATGTAAAAAAAATGCTTCTTTATCGAAGCAAGTTAAATAAATGATCTGCTGTTTTTGTGATGACAGTGGCATCCTTCAATGTTTCTGAAATAAATAACGCTCCTTCAAGATTTGTAATAAAAAGTGATGCCACCTCATCAATATGAATCGTATTTCGGAATTCCCCGCTCTCTACACCTTGTTTCAGTAATAGAGAAACTTTCTTTTGTAATCCTGTGAAAAAAAGACCTATTTTTTCTTTTATTTGCGTGGCCTGTGCAGGACTTTGAATATAAAGAGTAATAAATGGACAGCCGCCCTTATACTCTCTCGACTGAACGCCTTGTGATAATTGCTTTAAAAACAGTTGGATACGATCTTCAACTGAAAATTGGGTCTGAGAAATTACGTCGTCTATTGCAGCTTGATACATGTCAATCCAATAATCAACGACCCCTGCTAATAATTCCTCCTTATTAGAAAAGTGATAATACACATTAGACTTTGACACTTTGCTTACACGTACCAATTCATCCATACTTGTATAAGCAAACCCTTTTTCTAAAAATAATGTTGCAGCTACTTCAAGCACACGTTTTTGATTCATTAATTTTACTTTTGTCATAATTAGAACTATACAGTACTAATTTAAATGTTGCAAGTATTTATGTTCATTTAGAAATAAGTTTGATTCCACAGAAAAATATGATGGCTTTAATGATGATGATATTGGAGGGATGGATCTGACTTCACGAACTAAATACATCTGTCGTTTCATCATGAATGTGAATAAGAGCCATTTGTTGAGGATGAACACTGTATATCTCTCCACATTCACATAAAAAAACACAACGCCATGAAGGCTTAATTAACAAGTGGTATCACTCGAAATTAAATGCCTTCAAAAAGCGTTGTGCATCAATATTCTTTATTAACCAATAGAGCCTTCCATTTCAAACTTAATCAAACGGTTCATTTCAACGGCGTATTCCATTGGCAGTTCTTTTGTGAATGGCTCGATGAAGCCCATGACGATCATTTCTGTTGCTTCTTCTTCAGAAATTCCGCGGCTCATCAAGTAGAATAGCTGTTCTTCTGATACTTTCGATACCTTCGCTTCGTGCTCTAATGAAATGTTGTCGTTTAAGATTTCATTGTAAGGGATCGTATCAGATGTTGATTTGTTATCCATGATGAGTGTGTCACACTCGATGTTTGAGCGTGCACCTTCTGCTTTGCGTCCGAAGTGAACGATTCCGCGGTACGTTACTTTACCGCCTTGTTTCGAAATTGATTTTGATACGATCGTTGAAGATGTGTTTGGTGCAAGGTGAATCATTTTCGCACCTGCATCTTGGTGCTGACCTTTACCTGCAAGGGCAATACTTAATGTCATACCACGAGCGCCTTCACCTTTTAGGATGACTGCTGGGTATTTCATTGTCAGCTTAGAACCGATGTTTCCATCAATCCATTCCATTGTTGCATTCTCTTCACAAATCGTACGTTTTGTCACAAGGTTGAAGACGTTGTTTGCCCAGTTTTGAATCGTTGTATAACGGCAGTAGCCGCCTTTTTTGACGATGATTTCAACAACCGCACTGTGAAGTGAGTTTGTTGTGTAAACTGGAGCCGTACAGCCTTCTACGTAATGCACATGTGCGCCTTCGTCAACGATGATCAGTGTACGCTCAAACTGACCCATGTTTTCAGAGTTGATACGGAAGTATGCTTGAAGTGGAGTATCTACTTTTACGCCTTTTGGTACGTAGATAAATGACCCACCAGACCATACAGCCGAGTTAAGCGCAGCAAATTTGTTGTCAGTCGGAGGAATGACTTTTGCCCAGTGCTCACGGAAGATGTCTTCGTTCTCTTTTAATGCGCTGTCTGTATCTTTAAACACAATTCCTAGATCTTCAAGATCTTGTTTCATGTTGTGATACACAACTTCAGATTCATACTGAGCAGATACACCTGCTAAATATTTTTGCTCTGCTTCTGGGATACCAAGCTTATCAAAGGTTTGTTTGATTTCTTCTGGTACTTCATCCCAAGAACGCTCAGAGCGCTCTGATGGCTTTACGTAGTACGTAATTTCATCAAAGTTTAATGCATTTAAATCTCCGCCCCATTGTGGCATCGGCATGTTGTAAAAGTGCTCAAGAGATTTCAAACGGAAGTCGAGCATCCACTGAGGCTCTTCTTTCATACGAGAAATTTCTTCAACGATCTCTTTTGTCAGTCCGCGCTCTGAACGGAAAATGGAAACGTCTTTATCAGAAAAGCCGTATTTATATTCACCAACATCTGGCATTTTTTTAGCCATCCATTTTCACTCCAATCTTATGATTTGCCGTTATCTTCGGCAGATGCGCCTTTTTCAAGCGCCTTCCAGGATAATGTTGCACATTTGATGCGGGCTGGGAATTTTGCCACTCCCTGCAGCGCTTCAATGTCACCAAGATCAATGGAATCGTCGTATTCTTTTCCTTGCATCATATCGGAGAAAATCCGAGACATTTTCAAAGCAGTTTCAATATCTTTCCCTTTAATCGCCTGCGTCATCATTGAGGCAGATGCCATCGAAATCGAGCATCCTTCTCCTTCAAATTTCGCATCAGTGACTTTTTCGTCTTCAATTTTCATCGTAAGACGAATACGGTCACCACACGTTGGGTTGTTCATATCGACGACAATGCTGTCGTTTAACACACCTTTGTTTCTCGGATTTTTATAATGATCCATAATCACTTGTCTGTACAGTGTGTCTAAGTTTACATTAAAAGACATTCGTAAAATACTCCTTTGTCTTACGGAGCGCTGCAATGAGTAGATCAATCTCTTCTTCTGTATTATACAGGTAGAAGCTTGCTCTTGCAGTCGCTGATACACCAAGCCATTTCATAAGCGGCTGTGCACAGTGGTGTCCAGCACGAATGGCGACACCTTCCGTATCTAGAACAGTTGACGCATCATGCGGATGGACGTCGTCTAAGTTAAATGTCACAAGCCCAGCTCGGTGCTGCGGTCCATAAACAGTCGCACCGTCAAGCTCCTTAAAGCGCTCAAGCGCGTAAGTCGCAAGCTGATGCTCGTAACGGCTGACTTCCTCCATACCAATGTCATTTAAGAAGTCAATTGCTTTTCCTAGTCCAACTGCTCCAGCAATAATCGGTGTTCCCGCTTCAAATTTCCACGGCAGCTCTTTCCATGTGGAATCATATAGATCCACAAAGTCGATCATTTCACCGCCAAACTCAGCAGGCTCCATATTATTCAACAGGTCCTTCTTCCCGTAAAGCACACCGATGCCAGTCGGTCCACACATTTTATGCCCAGAGAATGCGAAAAAGTCACAATCTAGATCCTGAACATCAATTTGCATGTGCGGAGTGCTTTGTGCACCGTCGACGACAATGATTGCCCCATGTTCGTGGGCAATTTTGGCGATTTCTTTAATCGGGTTGATGGTTCCTAATACGTTTGAGACATGTGTGACAGCGACGATTTTCGTTTGATGTGTGATCGTTTGCTTCACATCTTCAAGCGATAGCGTGCCGTCTTCCTGTAACGGAATGTATTTCAATGTGGCGCCAGTTGCTTTCGCTGCTTGCTGCCAAGGGATGATATTCGCATGATGCTCCATATGCGTAATGACAATCTCATCGCCTTCTTTGAGGTTGGCTCTAGCATAGCTGATCGCCACTGTGTTTAGTGCAGTTGTTGTACCTCTAGTAAAAATAATCTCCTGGACAGATGAAGCACGGATGAATGCACGAACTTTCTCTCTCGCACCCTCGTATGCGTCCGTTGCTCTTGTGCCAAGGGTATGAACACCCCGGTGGACGTTCGAGTTGTAAGACCGGTAATACTCATTCATTGCATCAATGACCACTCTTGGTTTTTGAGAAGTCGCTGCACTGTCCAAATACACCAAATCATGTCCGTTCACTTGCTGATGAAGGATTGGAAATTGCTCACGAACGTCTTTGATATTCATTATTTTACTTTCCTTTCAATTACAGAAATCAGCTGCTTTTTAACTCCTTCAATCGGCAGTTCTTTCACAACTGGATTTAAGAAGCCGTAAATCACAAGTCTTTCTGCATCTTCTTTGGAAATTCCGCGGCTCATGAGGTAGTACAATTGAATTGGATCGACACGTCCAACAGAAGCAGCGTGCCCTGCTGTCACATCATCTTCATCAATTAATAGAATTGGGTTTGCGTCACCGCGTGCTTTCTCACTCAGCATGAGGACACGTGATTCCTGCTCTGCATTTGACTTTGTTGCGCCATGCTCGATTTTACCAATTCCGTTAAAGATAGAGGATGCTTGATCCTTCATCACACCATGCTTCAAGATATACCCTTCAGAGTTTTTACCAAAGTGGATGATGCTTGTTGTGAAGTTTTCAGTTTGGTTTCCTCGGCCGACAACAACTGATTTCGTATCACCGAATGTACCGTCGCCCATCAGTTTTGTGATGTTTTCAGACACGACATCTCCATCATTCATCAGGCCAAGCGCCCATTCGATTTTACTGTCACGGCCATTTGCCATACCGCGTCTGTTCACATATACTGTGACACCTTCTGCAAGGTTATCTACAGCGCCGTATGTGACGCGGGCGTTTGCGCCTGTGAATACTTCAGAAACGATATTGAAGATTGCTTCTTCTGGTTTTGCTGTACTGATGTAGTTTTCTACATATGTCACAGCACTATGATCGTCTGCTACGACGATGACATGGTTGAACAATGTCGTTTCGTCATTTTCATGAAGATAAACAGCTTGAATTGGTGCTTCAAGCTCAACGTTTTTCGGAACATACAGGAAAGCTCCGCCATTGACTAAAGCAGCGTGTAAAGCTGTTAGTTTATGCTCATCCACTTTCACTGCATCTGTCATGAAGTATTGTTTCACTAAATCTCCATGCTCACGAATCGCTGTATGAAGATCAGTGAAGATTACACCTTTGTCTTTCGCTTCAGCTGAAAGAGACAAATAGGCCGGCGTTTGATCACGCTGAATGTAAACTGTCTTATCTGTGTCCTCTAAATCAATAAGAGATTTCACTTCTTCTGGAAGCTCTTCTAATGATCCAAATGGTGCACTTTCGACTGTATGCTGTTTGAAATTCGTTAAATTCCATTTTGAAATATTCGTTTTGTCAGGCTTTGGCATTGGGAGGTCTTCTGCTTTTTCAAGAGCCTGTAAGCGAAGGGAGCTCATCCATGCCGGTTCCTGATGCTTCTCGGAGAAGCTTTTGACATAATCTTGATCTACTGATAATTTCGTTTCTAATGTCATCAATAATCCTCCTAACGCTTACGCTTCTTGACCAACAGTTTCGTCTTCAATTCCTAACTCTTTTTTAATCCAATCATAGCCTTCTGCTTCTAGACGCTGCGCGAGTTCTGGTCCGCCAGATTTCACGATACGACCTTGCATCATAACATGAACGTGATCTGGTGTGATGTAGTTCAGTAGACGCTGATAGTGAGTGATCATTAAGCAGCCAAAGCTTTCGCCGCGCATTTTGTTAATTCCTTTAGAAACAACTTTCAGGGCATCGATATCAAGACCAGAATCGATTTCGTCAAGGATGGCGATCTTTGGTTCAATCATCATTAATTGAAGAATTTCGTTGCGTTTTTTCTCCCCGCCTGAGAAACCTTCGTTTAAGTAGCGCTGTGCCATATCTGGGTCCATTTCAAGGAACTCCATGTTTTCGTCCATTTTGCGGATGAATTTCATAAGAGAGATTTCATCGCCTTCTTCTCTGCGTGCGTTAATAGCAGAACGAAGGAAGTCAGCATTTGTGACACCGCTGATTTCAGATGGGTATTGCATCGCAAGGAAAAGACCAGCTTGAGCGCGCTCATCTACTTCCATTTCAAGGACATCTTCGCCATCAAGCAAGATGCTGCCTTTTGTTACTTCATATTTAGGGTGACCCATAATTGCAGCAGATAAAGTAGATTTACCTGTTCCGTTTGGTCCCATTACTGCGTGGAATTCTCCACCTTTTATCTCGAGGTTTACACCCTTTAAGATTTCTTTCCCTTCAATCTCAACGTGCAAGTCCTTAATTGTTAATGTCGAAGCAGTCATATATCGATACCTCCAAAATAATCATTATTCTCAATTTATTCTCATTCTAATTTTATAACAAATTAAAACTGAATACAACACATTCACGATAAGCGTGAGAGGATGCTCTCAAAATTCTAACAAAAAAAGCAGGTAGATAAAAGGATTTATGTCGAAAAGACTGTTTTCATAAAGAAAGGGCGGGAAACTGTTCTCCCCGCCCCTCAGCTATTATTAGCCTCTTATATTCATTTTTGCGAGCTGTCTTTTCTCATCTCGATAGGACTGCTCTCGTTTATATTCCACTTTCATCCTTAAGTCATGGTCTCTTTCGTACTCTGCATAGCTCATGCCATGAGCTTGATGCATGGCCTTTTCCATCTCGGCGGTATAATCCAATCCCAGTGTACTATGGTCCGAACAAATAATAAACCATTCCCTTCCTTGAGTGTAGCTTTATTGTAGCAAACGTATGCGGCTTCACTCAAAAGGGATATGACGCTCTATGACGGCATATTTTCTCACACATTCGGATGAGAAGTACTCAACTCCTTGATATGGAAAAATACCTTGTTTTCCTTCTTTTAATGCGTCTGTCCTCCAAATTCATCAATACATTGCTGAACGACAGTGATTCCTTGGCTTAGTGCTGCCCCGCCGCCAAAAGCTGCCGCCACGCTCACAACCTCTAGCAGATTCTCTTCTGTCGCCCCTTGATCGAGCGCTCCCTTTGTATGATAAATCATGCAGTATTCATCCTGCGCATGAATACTGATGCCGAGGGCAATCATTTGTTTTTCCTTTTGCGTTAATGAATCGCTTTGAAAGCACTGCTCCGTAAATTCATTAAATTTCTTTCCAAACACCGGCATTTTCTTCTGGAATTCACCCATTGCGGTTTTATAATCAGTCAGTGATTGCTGCATGGATCCGCTCATATGCTGTTCATTCATTTTGATTCCATCCCTTCAGGTCATTTGTACGTTTTTATTATGAGCGAGATTTGAAAAAATACACAAAAAACCTCGCTTTGAAAGAAGCGAGGTTGCAGATTGTTGACAAAGGGCTAAAATGATCTTTATTTTAGCCCTTTGTCTTCCTTTCAGCGTGATAGAAAACCTTTGCATTCTAGGAAGGGCGAGTACCGGAGCAGAGCGAATTTGACATTCGTGAGCACCGGAGCGCAGAACTGACAAAGAATGCGAGGGTTTGTCTACATGCTGAAACCTCGCTTTGAAAGAAGCGAGGTCGAAATGTTGTTATTCAGATACAGGCAATACTGCACCGTCATATTTTTTGTCGATGAATTCTTTGATTTTATCAGAGTGAAGAACTTCCATTAATGCCTTGATCTTATCTGATTTTTCGTCACCTTTGCGAACCGCAACGATGTTTGCATATGGGTTGTTCTTTGTTTGCTCAAGTTCGATTGAATCTTTTTTCGGATTCAATTTATTTTGGATCGCATAGTTGACGTTGATAAATACAGCATCGCCTTCACTGTTTTCATAAGCTTTCGCAGTTAATTCAGGCGCGATTTTTTTGAATTTTAGGTTCTTTGGGTTTTCTTTAATGTTCTTTACTGTTGCGTTGATTGTATCAACCTTTGGATCAAGCTTGATGACACCAGCATTTTGCAGAAGGGCAAGCATACGGCCTTGTTCAGCTACGTTGTTTGTCATGATGATTGTGCCGCCGTTTGGAATATCTTTTACTGATTTGTATTTCTTAGAGTAGATACCGAAAGGCTCAAGGTGAACCGCACCAGCACTCACTAGGTTATAATCTTTGTTTGATTTATTTTCTTCGTTTAAGTAAGGGATATGTTGGAAAAAGTTCGCATCCACTTCTTTTTCAGCTAACGCTTTGTTGTACATTTTATAATCGCTAAGCACTTTCACTTTTAAATCGTAGCCTTTTTCTTTTAGAAGTGGTTTTGCTTCTTCAAGAATTTCGGCATGCGGCGTTTTTGATGCGGCAACCGTAATGGTTTTGCTTTCACTTGCGTTATTAGATGAACCGCACGCAGCTAAAATACCTGCAAATGCTAGAAATAGTGCACTTAGAATCAATTTCTTCATGAATAAATCCTCCCTTAACGTTTATCAATTTTATTTGTAATCAAATCACCGATTATTTGAATAATAAAGACGATGATCAGAATAAACACAGTGGCTACAAGTGTGACATCTGTATTACCAGATTGGTACCCTTCCACATAGGCGAGGTCACCAAGTCCGCCTGCTCCAATTGCACCTGCAATCGCAGTAGAGCCAATTAGAGCAATCGCTGTTACGGTAATACCTGAAATAAGGGCTGGCAATGATTCTGGCAGCAATACTTTGAAAATGATTGTCGACGTTTTCGCTCCCATTGATCGTGCTGCTTCAATGACTCCTTTGTCTACCTCACGCAGTGCAATTTCGACAAGACGTGCATAGAATGGAGCTGACCCTATGACAAGGGCAGGGAGTGCTGCATTTGGACCAAGAATCGTATGCATTAAGAATTTCGTGAACCCTAGTAAAAGAATAATTAAAATGATAAAAGGAATCGATCTGAAAATGTTGACGACAGCGCCGATGACAGCATTAATCGGTTTATTTTCCCAAAGACCGCCTTTTCCTGTAAGGAAGAGCAGGAGCCCTAGGATAATCCCGATGACAAAGGCAAATGCCAATGAAATCAGTGTCATATACACCGTTTCACCTGTTGCACTCCAGATGACGTCTAAATCAACGTTCGGAAACCATTTCTCAAACATGTGTCATCACCTCGATTTCAACCTGTTTGCTTTGGATATAGGCGATGGCTTTTTCTACCTCAGTCTCTTCTCCATTAATGTGGATAAAGAGTGTTCCAAACGCGCCTTCCTGCGTTTGAGAAATCTTCCCTTGAAGGATGTTCACATCAACATGAAACGATCGAATGATTTCTGTGATCAGTGGCTGCTCGGCAGAATCACCGATAAAGGACAACCGTACGACCTGACCTTCTTTTACTCGCTCTAGGACGTGCTCGATTGTTTCTTTCGCTTCCTCTGGTTCCGCAAGCTGTTTCACAAATCGCTTCGTCATTTCTTCCTTTGGCTGTCTGAAGACGCGTAATACTTCGCCTTCTTCAACAATACGTCCATTTTCCATGACTGCGACGCGATGACAAATTTTGCGAATGACGTGCATTTCGTGTGTAATGAGCACAATCGTGAGCCCTAGTCGTTTATTAATATCGGCCAAAAGCTCAAGGATTGAATCGGTCGTTTGCGGATCTAGCGCAGATGTCGCTTCGTCACATAGAAGAACCTTTGGATCATTCGCTAATGCTCTCGCAATGCCGACACGCTGTTTTTGCCCGCCGCTAAGCTGAGACGGATACGCATTTTCTTTTCCTTCTAAACCGACCAATTTAATCAGTTCATTCGCACGCTCTCTCCGTTTCGATGTCGGTACACCTGCGATCTCAAGCGGGAACATAATGTTTTGTCTCACCGTTCTTGACCAAAGTAAATTAAAGTGCTGGAAGATCATGCTGATTTCTTGTCTTGCTTTCCGAAGTTTCGCATTCGATACTTCATTGATCCGGTTGCCTGCCACTTCAACAATTCCTTCTGTTGGCAGCTCCAGACCGTTTAATAGGCGAATAAGCGAGCTTTTTCCTGCACCGCTATACCCGATAATTCCGAATATTTCACCTTTATCAATATCCAAGTTGACGTCTTTCACGGCATCAACATTTCCGCTTTTTGAATGATACGTTTTTGATACATTCTGTAAATGAATCACAGTCTGATCACCTGCTTTCTTGCTGAATCTATAGGTTTCCATCACATACGTTATTTATTCTTCTTTCTGTCATGACTCTAGCCTGACGTCAGGTCAGTAAAAAAGACCTAACTGCAACGCAAGCAGAAAGGCCTTTTATGTCAATTACGCCTTTCTCTCATCTTTCAAAGCGCTGCGGCTTTGAGTGAATTGGCACCAATTTCAGCTATGCTGACGGTTGCCGGGTTTCATAGGGCACGTCCCTCCACCTCTCTTAATAAGAGAAAATATGTTGTTTTATGTGATGTTCATGTTTTTACTAACGTAGAATATCATGCTATCTCAGATATGTCAACGCTGTAAATCGCTAATTTCCAAGTAAACAACTACGTTATCATTTTTCGAAAAAAACCGTTCGTCAGCCAAAGCACTGCCTCTAGTCTAAGGAGCGCACGGAATGACCCTTTGACTTTGACTTGTCCTCTGCTGATTAACTGCTGTAAGGACATATCTCCATCTAATAATTGTAGAATCTCTTTCCTCTCACCATAAAAGATGAGATCCGATAACTCAATTGCAGGTAGTTTCTTCACTTCACCACGTTCATCCACAATCAATGTACAAGAGTCAGTTTCCGCCTCAAATGTAATCTTCAAGGATGATGATGAGAGCAGCGGTTTTAATAGTAAACGCTGCCCTGTGTTACCATGGGCTTTCACATTTTCCACATGTATAACCTCCCTGTCATTTGGTTATACATAACATTTCTCTACAAACATCTTCTTGTCCTTTATAAATAACTCGACAAATTTTCAAATGAATTTCTTGAAATATGACAAAAAACCGCTTTATTTAGCGGTTTCAATCATTTCATGAAGATATGGAACTGAGTGAAAGGCATAGCCTTTTTGCACCAATTCTCCTTTTTTAAACAGTAGAAAGCAAGGAACACTCTCGATCTCAAATGCTTTTGCAAAGCCTGGTGAGTAGTTTAAATTGTTTTCGTAAAATGGTACATCCGGCTGCATGGCGTCTACGACTGCCAGCATTTTCTTTGCCAGCTGGCATGTTCCGCAAAACGGTGTATATAAGTATAAAAGAAATAAATCGTCCTCTATCTCTTTGAATTCGTGTTCTTCAATCTCTTTCATAATACGTCCACCCTCATAAATATTTCGAATGAACATCAATGTTTGCAGCTAATAGGATAGATGCAATGTGGGCTGACGGTGAAGCGGCCACTTCGCGGTACGTTCTATCGACAAAAAGATGAAGTGCTTCAGGGAATTCTTTTCGAAATTGCTTCCGCAGTTTGTCGCCTGCATCGTCACTGTCTGCTAATATGTAAACGTCTTTCCCCACTAAATCGTCCACAAGCTGGTCCAGCTTCGATGTACTGATCGTGCCATTGGTGCAAATGATGGTAACAGGTTCACTTATGACTTCTTTCAGCTTTTGTTTGTCTGTTTTACCTTCTACAATGATGACCTTTTCTATCTCGACATTCATCACGATCACCCGGCCCTTTTGACGTTGATTCACTTCTTCCTTAGATTACAATCTTTCATTCAGGTTGTAAAGATTGGGCGCCTCGTCATCAAAAAGACTGCAGTTTTTGTTCACTGCAGTCTCCTCTGTGATTAGCACCACCCATTTTCATCGTCACAGTCTACATATTTTTCTGTCCCATCGGTCAATGTATCCGTTAGACGATAAAAACGATTTTGATCATAGGAATATCCCGATTTCAGCTCATATTGGTTTTCACTAATCATTGTGCCAATCTCTTCATTTTGATGATAAAGCACCATGCCGCTTTCTTTGAATCGTCCAGTGACATGCTCTGTTATATCCACCTGTTCTTTTTGAAAAGACAAATTGGACACCCCCCATAAAGGTAGAGTGTCCAATTTCACATGAATTAGTCTTCTTTTGTCATTTCTTCATATTGCTCAGCAGTCATTAAGTTCTCGATTTCAGATGCATCAGCTGGTTCTACAACGATCATCCATGCTTTTTCATATGGAGAGTCGTTGACGAATTCTGGGCTGTCATCCAGCTCATCGTTCACTTCGACGATTGTGCCATTGATCGGTGCATAAAGTTCAGAAACTGTTTTCACTGATTCTACACTTCCGAAAGGCTCGTCCGCTGTGATTTTGTCTCCTACTTCAGGAAGCTCAACGAACACGATATCGCCAAGCTCAGATTGAGCAAAATGCGTAATACCGATACGCACCTTATCTCCTTCTACTTTGACCCATTCATGTTCTTCTGAATAACGTAAATCTTTTGGTGTGCTCATTCAATACCCCTCCAGTCTTTTCTTACAATCTATATTGAAGATACCACAATCTGAATGAAAGTTACATCATTTCCAGACGCTTTTAAATGTATCTTCGTTAAATCCAACTGTTACTCGTTTACCGTCTGTTGTAATCGGGCGCTTGATCAGCATTCCGTTAGACGCGAGTAATTCTAGCTGCTCGTCCTCTGACATTGCAGGAAGTTGATCTTTCAGCTGCAGCTCCCGGTATTTTTGTCCGCTTGTATTAAAGAATTTCTTCAGCTCTAAACCGCTTTTTTCGTAAAGGGCTTTTAATGTTTCTTTATCAGGCGTCTCTTCGACGATATGTATGCTGTTGATGTCTTTATTGTGTGCTTCAAGCCACTTTTTTGCTTTTCGGCATGTACCGCAAGATGGGTATTCGTAAAAATCTAAAGCCACCATTTTCACCTCCTGCAAATTGTGACAACATTTTATCACAAAATATTTTAAAAACCTAAATGTATGCTTACAAAAAGGTGCGGAGTGATATCCGCACCTTTTAAGCCATCCTTATACGATATATTTCTCTGCTTCAAAGATTCGTTTTGCCACTTCACGCTTTTTGGCGATGACATTGATTGGAGTAAATCTTGTCAGCTTGCGAAGGGCTGACAGGCTCATGCGGAGTGAATCTCCTTCCTCCATCGCAATCAAGGATTCTTTTGCATGGGCTTCAATCTTTAAGAAAGCCTCCTGCGTGAAAATTTGTGTGTAAGCCAGCTTTTGAGCGTTCTTTTCTGCGCCTGATGCAGCGACTGCCTTTTCCGTACGCAGAATTGCTGATTCAGCAGCAAATATTTCATTGACTATATCGGCTATGTTCACAAGAATTTCTTGCTCTTTGTCTAAGGCTTTCCCGTATTTCATTGCTGCCATACCAGCCACCATTAAGGCGACCTTTTTCGCATGGGTGAGCAAATATTTTTCTTGATCGAGCGGCTGATCGCCTGGCTCTTCCGGCATCATCATCATCAGCTCTTCCTGTAAGGTCTGCGCTTTTTGAAGCAGCGGAAGCTCTCCTTTCATCGCTTTCTTCAAGAATGTACCTGGTACAAGCAAACGGTTGATTTCGTTTGTCCCTTCAAAGATCCGGTTAATTCGTGAGTCACGATAGGCTCTTTCGACCTCGTATTCTTGCATGAATCCATATCCGCCGTGAATCTGCACGCCTTCATCCACAATATAATCTAACGTTTCAGAGCCAAGGACTTTACAGAGAGAACATTCAATCGCATATTCCGCAATGGATTGAGCAATTTGTTTGCCGTCTTTTTGCTCTTCGTCACTTAATAGACCCATCCGCTGTTCAAATAATCCAACCGTACGGTAAACAGCACTTTCCATCGCATAGAGCTTTGCTGACATATTGGCTGCTTTTTCACCAATTAAGCTGAATTGAGAAATTGGTGTTTTGAACTGCTTACGCTGGTTCGCATATTCGGCCGACAATTGAATGACGCGCTTTGATGCACCGATTGTGCCGACTGCAAGCTTATAGCGTCCGATATTTAAAATGTTAAAGGCAATCACATGTCCTCTGCCGGCTTCACCAAGCAAATTCTCCTTCGGTACTTGGGCATCTTCAAGAATTAATGTTCTTGTCGATGACCCTTTAATGCCCATCTTTTTCTCTTCAGGTCCCGTTTTGACACCTGGAAAATCCTTTTCGACAATAAAAGCAGAGAAGTGTTCACCATCAATCTTCGCATACACAACAAAGACATCGGCAAATGCGGAGTTTGTGATCCACTGCTTTTCTCCATTGAGGACATAATGGGTACCTGCTTCATTCAGAACCGCAGTTGTTTTTGCTCCAAGAGCGTCAGAGCCTGATCCTGGCTCAGTGAGTGCGTACGCCGCAATGGTTTCACCAGAGGCGAGTCCTGGCAGGTACGTTTCCTTTTGCGCTTGATTTCCGAAGAGCACGATCGGCAGAGAACCAATACCGACATGAGCGCCATAGGAAAGTGAGAAACTGCCTGCTCTAGCGAATTTTTCAGTAATGATTGCTGAACTGATTTTATCCAATCCAAGCCCGCCGAATTCTTCAGGTACATCGGCTCCTAGAAGGCCAAGCTCACCAGCCTTTTTGAGAAGCCTGACCGAATGCTCGAACTCATGGTTTTCAATTTGATCTATATGCGGAACCACATCTTGTAAAATATAATCCTCTGTTGTCTTTCCAATCATTTGATGTTCATCAGAGAAATCCTCCGGTGTAAAGATATGCTCATAATTCGTCTCATCAATTAAAAAGCTTCCACCCTTTTTTACATCTTCCAATGCTTTCATCCTGATTTCCCCCTTTAGATCAATTCAAAAATGCCTGCTGCTCCCATGCCCCCGCCGATACACATTGTGACAATGCCAAATTGCTCGTTTCGCCGTTTCATTTCATGAATAAGTGACAGCGTTAGTTTCGTTCCTGTACAGCCGAGCGGATGTCCAAGCGCAATTGCCCCGCCGTTGACATTCACTTTTTCTTCATCAATTCCTAAATGGCGAATGACTTGAATTGCCTGAGAGGCAAACGCTTCGTTTAATTCAAACAGACCAATATCCTTCAGCTCAAGTCCAGCGATTTTCAGCGCACGCGGTATGGCTTCAACCGGACCGATTCCCATCACCTCAGGCGGTACACCGCCAACAGCAAATGCTCTGAATTTAGCGAGCGGCTGAAGAGAAAGTGAGGATGCTTTCTCGCGGTCCATCATCATCACACACGCAGCCCCGTCACTTGTTTGAGACGAGTTCCCTGCAGTCACCGTACCTTTTGTCGAAAAGGCTGGACGCAAAGTGGAAAGAATCTCTTCCGTTGTACCTGCTCTCACACCTTCATCCTGTGAGAACGTGAATTGATGCTCTTCTAATTGATATTGTTCTCCTATCCGCCGGTCTGTTACATCAACGGGCACAATTTCATCAGAAAACTTCCCTTCTTGAAGTGCCTTTGCTGCCTTTTGATGACTCCTCACCGCAAAGGCGTCCTGATCTTGACGTGTGACCTGATACTTTTGCGCCACTTGCTCTGCCGTGTGCCCCATGCTCATGTAGTATTCAGGTGCTTGCTCTGCCAAGAGAGCATTCGGACGAATGGAATGCCCCATCATCGGCACCTGCGACATCGATTCGACTCCTCCGGCTAAAATCGTGTCTGCCTGCCCGAGCATAATTCGTTCACCCGCATAAGCGATAGACTGAAGACCAGACGAGCAGTAGCGGTTTATGGTGATGGCAGGTACCGTATAAGGCAGTCCCGCTAATGCTCCAATATTCCGGGCCACATTTAACCCCTGCTCTGCTTCTGGCGTTGCACAGCCAATGATCAAATCATCTATTTGACCGTCGTATTCACCGGCACGCTTTAACGTTTCTTTTACACATAATGCGCCCATATCATCAGGCCGGACATGTTTTAACGATCCTTTTTTCGCCTTCCCTACTGGTGTTCTTGCGCCAGCGACAATGACTGCTTCTCTCATTTTGACTCCCCCTTAGTTACGTAAAGGTTTTCCTTTGACGAGCATGTGCTGCATACGTGCCTGTGATTTCGCTTCTCCTACAAGACTTAAAAAGGCTTCTCTTTCAAGCTCTAATAAGTATTGCTCCTCTACCTCTGTTCCAAATGGCAGTTTCCCGCCGGAAATGACATGAGCTAATTTTTTTACAATGGTCATGTCATGCTCTGAAATGTATCCAGACAGTCTCATATTTTCAGCAGCCAAAATCATCGCTGCATAGCCTGTTTCTCCCATGACCGGCACCTTTTGCTTGAGCGGCGCGCGATAACCGGCTTCATCAAGAGAGAGCACCAGTTGTTTTGCATCATAGATCAGGTGATCCCCGTTCATACTAATTCGGTCGCTCACGCGGAGCATGTTCATATCCCGCGCTTCCTCAGCTGAAGTTGATACTTTTGCCATTGCAATTGTTTCAAATGTTTTTAGCGTGGCATCCTGTATAGCCGTCTGCGACGGCTTCGCTGATCCTTGCAGGTGACGAAGATATAATTCTTTATTTCCACCGCCCCCTGGAATCAGTCCAACTCCCGCTTCCACAAGTCCCATGTAAGTTTCGCTGGACGCCTGTATAGCCGCTGCCGGCAGACAAACCTCCGTACCGCCTCCTAATGTCATCCCAAACGGTGCGGCTACAACTGGGCGGTCGCTATATTTCACCTTCATCATCGCCTGCTGGAAGCGCCTGATCACAAAGTCAATTTCAAAGAAATTGTCGTCCTGTGCTTCCATTAAAATCAGGGCAAGGTTGGCGCCAACACAGAAGTTCTTCCCTTGGTTTCCGATGACAAGCCCTTTGTAATTCTTTTCCGTCTCATCAACAGCGCGATTGATCATATCAATGACATCTAGTCCAATGGCATTGCTTTTAGAGTGAAATTCGAGCAAGGCGACATCATCACCAATATCAATCAGGCTCGCACCAGAATTTTTGAAGATGACGTCCTGTTTCTTTTTCAATCTAGCTAAAGAAATATGTTTGTCGTTCCCTTTTTCCTGTACGTAAGCCCCATCCTGATAAAACGCACGCTCTCCATCAGCATTCTCTTGATAGAATGTGTCGTGTCCTTTTGACAGCATGTCTTGCACCCATGCTGGGATGCTGTGGCCTTCTGCTTCCATGCGCTCGGCGGCTTTTTTGACGCCTATTGCATCCCACAGCTCAAATGGGCCGTGCTGCCAGCCGAATCCCCATTTCATTGCGTTATCGATGGACTGAATATCATCCGCAATTTCGCCTTTTAGATGCGCTGAATAAAGAAGTACGGGCGCTGTCATATTCCAAAGCAATTGCCCTGCACGGCCATCTTGATAAATAAGCGCTTTCAACTTTGCTTTTGTTCCCTTTTGCTGTTTCGCCATCTCAATGCCTGGATCTTTGAGCTTTGTGCGCTCTCCATATGTGAGCGTCACTGGGTCAAGCTCTAAAATGACCTTGCCATTTTTTTGATAAAATCCTTGTCCTGCCTTGCTGCCAATCCATCCTTTTTCAAGCATTCTTTCAATAAACTCAGGCAGCTGGAAAATCTCTTTTTCCTTTCCTTCTACCTGTTCATAGACGTTTCGTGCCACATGAGAAAATGTGTCAAGCCCCACTACATCGAGTGTACGGAAGGTCGCACTTTTCGGTCTTCCAATGAGGGGTCCTGTGACTGAATCCACTTCTCCAATGGTGTATTTGTTCTCAAGCATTTCACGCACTGTGACAAGAAGCCCATACGTGCCAATGCGGTTTGCAATAAAGTTCGGTGTGTCTTTTGCTTCAACCACACCTTTGCCGAGTACATCCTCGCCAAACGTTTTCATAAATGACAGTACTTCTGGATCTGTTTCTTGAATAGGAATGATTTCTAAGAGCTTTAAATAACGAGCTGGGTTAAAAAAATGTGTGCCTAAAAAGTGGCGTTTAAAATCATCTGATCGGCCTTCTGCCATTTTTTCAACCGAAATACCAGATGTATTGCTCGAAACGATGCTTCCTTCTTTGCGGTGTTCGTCGATGAGAGAGAATACGTGTTGTTTTATGCTGAGCTTTTCAGTGACGACTTCAATGATCCAGTCAGCATCGTGTAATAAGGAAAGGTGGTCTGTGAGATTTCCCGGTGTGATGTATGATAGGTTTTTTGCTGAAGTAAGAGGTGCTGGCTTTTGCTTTAACAATTTTTTCATCGCTTCTTGACTTAATCGATTCCGAACACTAGGGTGATCAAGCGTTCGCTTTTTCGCCGTTTCTTCTTTTGTCAGTTCATTTGGCACAATATCTAGCAGTGTTACTGGTATCCCGATATTGGCTAGATGCGCAGCAATGCCTGAGCCCATGACACCTGAACCAATGACAGCCGCCTTGCGAATATGTTTGCCCATAAATATCCCCCTAAACATTTTGAATGAACAGTCATTCATTTTTTGTCCAAAAAAAAGCAATGCCTCTTTCTTTATCTTAAAAGATTTTCCGAAACAGTTCAATAGCGGATTTCAAAAATTTACACATTCTCATGTGCCTTATTTTGCGGTGTATGAATTAAAGATCAAAGGGAATTGTAAGAATGGAGGTGATGTCCACATGTCTCGTTTGAAGAAAAACCCATCGAAAGCAGGCGTAAGTGCTGCAAGTGTAAAAGGAAACGCAGGTCCATCACAGGAAGCAGACCTAGGCGGGAAAAAAACCAGTCAAAATCAGCAATATAAAAAGAATCAGTAAGGAAACAAAATCGTAAGGAGGAACACATGTTGAACAATCAGCCAATGAATATGCCCCCAGAAGTCATTTCAGTGAAGGATTCCTTGTACTTAGAGGATATGCTCAACTGGAACTTGATCGCCATGAAAAAGGCTCATTTTATGGCCGAGCATTGCCAGGATCAAACATTGAAACAAGAATTAAATCAAGTTGGCCAAATGCATCATCAGCATTACACACAAATTCTTCAGCATTTAGGCAGCTCAGGGCAAGGCCAGTCTACTGGCTTTATGCAATAGGAGGAAAAAACATGGAACAGCAAAACCAACAAAAAATCGGGAATCCACAAACCCCGGTTCCCACAACTACAAACATGAACGATCGTGATTTCGTTACAGATCTCTTGTCGACTGAAAAATACATGACAAGTGGATACAACACAGCGCTCAATGAATTCAGTCATGAATCTCTTTACCAGGATATTCAGCGAATTGCGCTGGAAACACAGAAAACACAAAGACATTTATATGATGTCATGTTCCGATATGGCTGGTATTCTGTTGAAGCGGCTGATCAGCAAAAGCTCCAGCAGACACACCAGAAATTCCAGCAAACACTGACAGATCAATCTCCGTACGGATCATCACAAATGTCATAAGAAAAAAACTGCCAGTCTGATGCTGGCAGTTTTTTAACGGTCTTTATTGGCGCGATGAGCTTCGTTCAACTGTTTGATTCGTTGAATCGTGTGTTTGATTTCTTCTTTTGCTTCCGGATACGTTTCATTGAAATGCTTTGCTAGCGGCGGCATGCTTTTGGCAATATGAGAGTAGATCACCCATTGTTTCACATCTTGTTTCAGCTCGTCTGTTGATTCACCGAGCAGCAGCTCTGTATATTTATCAAGCAAGCCTTCCAGCTTTTCATCTAATTCATTTCCCATTGATATTCCGCTCCTTTTTCAGAAAAAAGCCTGACTCTGTGAGACACAGATGTCAGGCTTTTGACATACGATTATCTTGCAGCAAGAAATGTTTCAGCTTGCGCTTGCTGCACAATACAGCGTCCTCTACCGTGCGGAATACATAATGGTGTTCCAAATAGAGGATCTGTTGTCACTTGGCAATTCATATCAAAGACATTTTTCACGAGATCACAATTAATCACTGTTTCTGGTCTGCCTTCTGCATAAATTGACTTGTCTTTAATCGCGACAAGATGATGAGCATATCTGCATGCGAGATTGAGATCATGAAGAACCATCACAATCGTGCGCTGCTCTTTCTCATTTAAATCAAACAGAAGGTCCAAAATTTCGATTTGATGCGTCATGTCTAAATATGTCGTCGGCTCATCTAACAAAATAATATCGGTCTCTTGGGCCAGCGTCATCGCAATCCATGCACGCTGCCTTTGTCCACCTGATAATGAATCAACGGTCCGATCAGCAAGGTCTTCCATCTTTGTTGACTTCAATGCGCGATTCACTGCTTCTTCATCTTGCTTCGACCACTGCTTCAGCCAATTTTGATAAGGATATCTGCCTTGCTTCACTAACTGATGCACAGTTAATCCTTCTGGCGCTTCTGGTCCTTGTGGAAGAATAGCGAGCTGTTTCGCTACTTCTTTTGTTGGTAATTTTGCAATGGAATGACCTTCAAGCAGGACAGAACCACCCATTGGCTTCATGAGACGGGCCAAAGAGCGAAGTAGCGTGGATTTACCGCATCCATTACTGCCAATAAATACTGTGATTTCACCCTTAGGGATTGATACATTTAGTTCATCGATGATCATTGTTTCTCCGTAGCCTAAGCTTAAACCTTCAGTAGAAATGGCACTCATTCCGCTCAAACGCTCCTTTTCTCATCCAAATTTTTATATGAAATATCGTCTATGTACAGACGTAAAAGATCACTTATCTCAATTTAGTGTATCAGATTTAAGTGATCTTGAAAATCATTTTCAATTAAAAAATGAGAAAGTCTCGTTTATTTCTTCCTTTGGAATGTCCGTTTGGTCCCATCCTCGAGCTTCAGATCGATCTGAATCCGCTGATAATCATCATCTAAATTAAAAGCAGCTAATAGTTCATTTACATACGCTTCATTGATCTTTGCACTAGGAATCGACATATCATTCAGCTTCATCTTCATCTCGCGCAAGGCTTCTTCCCCTTCATAGCGGACCCCATTCATATGATCACGAATGATTGCCTCCTCTTTGCCTCTTGCCTGACGGTAGGTCGCTTCGTATAATTCGTTTTTCTGTCCATATTGTACATGCAGATGCAGATGCTGAAATGGCAGTTCCTTCATTTGAACAGCTGACAGACTTTCTGCCTCTGCTTCATGTGTTTGTTGTAATGGTTCAATTGATTGACAGCCGGACAGCATAAAGAGCAGCACTCCTATTTGTCCCGCCTTCTTCCAACACATCATGTGTTTCCTCCTATTTCATAGCATCGCTTTTTATTCTTCTCCAGGCTCCTTTTTGTTATTCAATAAAACATCTCACTATGATAAATTTAAACAAAAAGGAGAACCGGATGATGAAAAAAACAGCCATTGTAACTGGTGCCAATAGCGGCTTTGGCAAGCTCATCACGATGCGTCTCGCCAAGCAGGGCTATACAGTGATTGCCAGCGTCAGACAGAAAACCAATGCAAAAAAGCTCGCTGAAGAAATCGAGCAAGCCTCTTTATCCGGCATGATACATATTGAAGCGTTAGATGTGACGGATACGCAGTCGATCCAAGCATTTCAGAAGAAACTTCATGCCTATGCACCCATTACCCTGCTTGTGAACAATGCGGGAACAGCCTTTGCTGGTTTTGCGGAAGAGATTCCTGTTGACACGTACCGCCAGCAATTTGAAGTGAATGTCTTCGGTGTGATGGAAATGACCCAAGCAGTCCTGCCGTTTATGACGAGCGGCGCAAAGATTTTCAATATGAGCAGTATCAGCGGATTAATGGGAATGCCTGCACTTTCTCCATATGTATCGTCTAAGTTTGCGTTGGAAGGCTATACAGAAAGCCTACGGATTGAACTAGCTTCGTTCGGTATCCAGGCGGCCTTAATTGAGCCGGGCTCTTTCCAAACAAATATTTGGAATACCTCCATGAACGAGCAAATGATTCAGCCAGCAGAGGGATCGAAATACATAAAACTCTATCAAAAGATGATGGCCCATATTGATACCCAGAAATCCAACTATGGAGATCCTCGTGAAGTGGCAGAGCTTGTTGTTCGGTTAGCAGAGAAGAAGCGGCTGAAACGGCTGAGATATCTTGTTGGAAAAGGCGTACGACTTTCATTCACAGCAAAACAGCTTCTGCCGTGGAACATGTGGGAACACCTCATACTGCGTACACTCTCTTCAAAAAAATAAGCACAAAAAAACAGGTGGATATGTTGACATCCACCTGTTTTTTTCATTTATTCGCTCTCTGACTGCCCAAGGGTAATATCTAGATTTTTGTTCTTTCCTTCACGGATGACAGTCATTGTGGTTTTATCGCCGACTTTTGTTTCTTTGTAAAGAATTTCTTTCAGCTGAGAGCTGTTCACTACGTCTTTCCCTTTGAACTTGATGATGACATCTCCAGATTTTAAGCCTGCTTTTTGAGCAGGTGAACCTTTTGAAACATCCTTTACGTAAATGCCTTTGCCGATTTGTTTATCAAATAAGCCGAGCGTATTTTCCTGATACGTCTCAGGCACTTGCTCAAGGTCAATCATTTGTACGCCAAGGTATGGACGTTCAACTTTTCCATTTTTCAACAGCTCATCTACAATCGGTTTGACATCGTTACTTGGGATGGCAAATCCGAGTGATTCCACACCGCTTTCGCTGATTTTCAAGCTGTTAATACCAATGACTTGACCATCTGTATTGATCAGTGGCCCCCCGCTGTTTCCTGGGTTAATGGCTGCATCTGTTTGCAGTACATTCATCTCCACTGTACCAGATGACGTATTTGCTTCAACAGTACGATCAAGACCACTAATAATTCCTTCTGTCACAGTACCTGAGAACTGTGCACCGAGCGGGTTCCCAATGGCGATTACTTTATCTCCAGCACGCAGCTTAGAAGAATCACCAAAGCTCGCCACTTTATCAATGCCGTCAGCATTGATTTCAACAACGGCTAAATCTGTCATGACATCACTGCCGACAAGCTTCGCGTCTTTTGTTTTCCCATCGTAAAGTGTGACCTTTAATTTATTGGCCCCTTCGACAACGTGGTTATTTGTAATAATGTACGCTTTTTTGCCATCTTTTTTGAAAATGACACCAGAGCCTGTTCCAGCTTCAGCTTCTGTTTGATCACCGCTCAAGCCAAACGAATTTTGTGTAGATTGATAGTTTGAGACACCTACAATGGTGGGCTCTAAATCTTCTACCATATCAGCAACATTTGTGGCATTGGTGATTTGTTTTGTCGAGAAATTATCTGAGGCTGCCGGCTCACTTGATGCGGTCTGCGTTTGCGTGTTGGCAGCTGTATCCTGTGACTGCGGCAAAAGCGGTGTAATGCCAAGTACAAGACCCCCGCCAATAATTCCTCCAAGAATCGGGCTGAGCCATGCCGCCTTCCGCTTTTTCTCCTTTTTTGACGCACGGTCATCCACCATTTGAGGAGAATGATTCGTCACACTCTCCTGCGCGGCAGATGCTTCGTTTTCATGCTGGTGTAAAACGAGTTCCTTCTCTTTTTCTGGTGCGTCTATTTGTTTCTCATTCTCTTGATGGGTATCTTCTTGATGGTTCATTTCATTGTCTTGATTCGTGTTTTCTGGATGATTCATCTTATTCTCTTCATCTTCTCTTCGGAAATCCATCGCTTGCACTCCTTTACATCATGTTTCATTTCATATGTCTAGATAGGACTCAGGTCCTCTTAATGGAAAGATCATTGAAAAATACTTTATGGCAATATGTCAAATTATATAATACTTATTCATAGAAAAAAAGCAAGGTGCGCACATTGATGAAAAGCACCTATTCATCCGCCTTTTGTCTATGCCCTTTTTTCCCTTGACCTTATCATAATCAAACATTATGGGATAATGATGAGAAGAATATGTGAAATTGTGAAAAAAGCGTGTGATTGTTGACATGCCGCCTTTGTATCCCGTTATAATGACGTTGAGAGGATGTGGAAGACTTTGTCGTACACCATTTATTTAGTTGAAGATGAACAAAACTTAAATGAACTGTTAACCAAATATTTAGAGAGTGAGGATTGGAATGTCTCCTCTTTTTTAACCGGAGAAGCGGCACGCGAGGCAATGAACAAGCCGCCGCATCTATGGATTTTAGATATCATGCTGCCTGATACAGACGGCTACACCCTCATTAAAGAAATCAAAGCCGCATCACCTGACGTACCGGTCATTTTCATTTCAGCACGTGATGCCGATATCGACCGTGTCCTCGGCTTAGAGCTGGGAAGCAGTGATTATATTGCGAAGCCGTTTCTTCCGCGTGAGCTGATCATTCGGGTACAAAAGCTGCTGGAGCTTGTGTATAAAAACAATGATACTCCGCAGCAGCAAAGCGTCACAACCGTTTCTTCTTATGTCATTCATGAGGATGTAAGAGAGGTGTATGAAGAGGGTCAGCTCATTAACTTAACTTCTAAGGAATTTGACTTGCTGCTTTTATTTACACATCACCAAGGACATGCTTTTTCTCGTGAAGATATCCTCGTCAAAATTTGGGGACACGATTACTTCGGGACAGATCGTGTAGTCGATGACCTTGTTAGACGGCTGCGCAAAAAAATGCCCGACTTAAAGGTCGAGACCATCTATGGATTCGGTTATAGGATGCTGAAAGGATGAAGAACAAACCGCTCGCTTTTCAAATTTGGGTTGTGATCTCTGGCATTTTGCTCACCATTTCCATTGTCCTGATCATTCTATTTTCTAATACATTACGTGACTTCTTCACAAATGAAATTTATAAAAATATTGAAAATGAACAGCAAGTGCTGACAGAATATCCATTAAACCGAGACGGCTCGCCAAAGTCGACACCGGAAAACCGCTCCGTGCAGCACATTTTGATTCCGTCAAATGAATTAGATCAAATGGCGCAGTTTTTTCCGCATGCCTTTATTGAGAAAATCCAATCGTTTGTGAAAAAACAAAAAAGCGCAACGAAACGTTATTCTGAAGAGGTGAACGGCCAGCATATCTTTTTTGTCATCAAAAAGGTATCATCAGGCAATACACCATATATTCTTCTGTCCTATGCACCAGATTCTTATCGAGACGACCTGTCCTTTACGCTGTTTAAACAGCTGATCTTTATCTTAGGCACCGTTATTTTACTAAGCTGGATTCCATCGATATGGCTTGCCCGCTATTTATCCCGACCAATCGTTGCGTTTGAAAAACACGTCAAACGGATTGCACAAGAGGACTGGGACGATCCTGTCATCGTTGACCGGCAAGATGAAATTGGCAAGCTTGGTCATACCATTGAGGAAATGAGACAAAAACTCATTCAAAAGGATGAAACAGAACGGACACTTTTGCAGAATATTTCACATGACTTAAAAACACCTGTCATGGTCATCCGCGGCTACACGCAGTCCATTAAAGATGGTATTTTTCCTAAGGGAGATCTTGAACAAACGGTGGAAGTCATTGAAGGTGAAGCGGAAAAGCTTGAGAAGAAAATCAAGGATCTGCTGTACTTAACAAAGCTTGATTATTTATCAAAACAACATCCCGCACATTCTTCCTTCCTAATCAGTAATACGATGCTGGAAGTGGTCGACCGAATACGCTGGTCGAAAAATGAATTGCAGTGGAACGTGGACTTAGATGATGAGGCTGCTCTTGAAGGCGATCCAGAACAATGGAGCAAATTATTTGAGAATGTACTAGAAAATCAACTTCGATACGCAAAAAGCAAGATTGATATTCAGATGAAACAGGAAGAGGAGCAAATCCGCATTGTTATTCGAAATGACGGTCCTCCAATTGAAGAACATATGCTGTCCAACCTATACGAACCTTTTAGTAAGGGAAAAAAGGGCGAATTCGGTATTGGATTAAGCATTGTCAAAAGAATTCTTTCAATGCATCAAGCGTCCATATCTATTGAAAATGATGATCTAGGTGTACGTTATACAATCATAGTTCCAAAGAAGAGACTGTAGGTTTTTGACCGCAGTCTTTTTTAGATGAATGAATACCCATTGAAATCACGGTATGTGGCTTTGATCTTTTTGCCAGCTTGATACATCCATTTCTTTTCAATGGTTGTCTCTTTTGGCATTTTGACTTTTTCTACTTGAATCCCTTTTGTTCGCAAGCGTCTAATCATATCATCGATTTCTCTCATGGAACATCATCCTTTCACATATTTTGACCAGTTGGTCACCTTACTTTATAATATAAAGAATTACACTGTAAAAAACAAGTTACAATCTGATTAATTTTTGAAAACTTTCGTCGTTTATGACCGATAAGTCATATCTCTTTGCGCACGTTTCCTAAGACATTTGTCTCTCGGTAAGAAAGGATGACATTCATATTGAAAAAGAAAGAAAAAATGATCATTGAGGCTGGCATGAAATTATTTGCCAGCAAAGGCTACAACACAACGTCTGTTCAGGAAATTGCGGATGAATGCCACATGTCAAAGGGTGCTTTTTATCTTTATTTTAAATCAAAGGAAGCACTGCTCATTTCAATCCTTCATTACTATTACGATAAGGTATTTACCCGGATTCATGAGGTTCAAACAGAGGGCGGCACACCAAAAGAAGCCTACCGAAAACAGCTCACTGTCTATTATGATAATATTTTGCAGCAAAAGGATTTTATTAAAATGCAGCTGAGCGACAGGGCGCTTCCACTGAATGAAGAAACGCAGCAGCTCGCAAAACAAATTAGGCTTGCGACCGTCCAGCTTCACATTGATAACATTAAACAAGTATATGGAGATGCTGCTATTCCTTATATGGCTGATTTATGTTTGACGATTGAGGGCATGAGCCACGTTTATTTCGAGCTGGCGATTTTATATGATTTTCAGCTGGAAGCAGAAGAACTTGCCACAACCATGATTCATCGTATCGATGATTTGATGGGCGGTATGATGAAGCGAAATGACCTTCCTCTCATTTCTGTAGATCAAGCGAGCGATTGGTTTGGTCCGATTTATGAACGGTCATTCGATCCGCTCACAGAATCTCTTTTAAAGGAGTTAAGAGAGATTGCTGAATCACACTATGAAGTGAAGAACGAACCTGAATTATTTGAAGCGCTTGGCATACTAGAAAATGAATTAAACAAACAAAAACCAAGACAAGTCATCGTGAAAGGCATGCTGTACCAATTAAAATTATACGCACCGCTGCAAAGCAACTCTGATTCACTTTTGCGTATTTTGAAAGAGGATCATTTGTAAACGCATCACTTTTAATGAAAAAAACCAGGGGCAGCCGCCCCTGGTTTCTTATTTCGCTTTTGGTGTCACCATTTCTTCTGGTTTCACAAATTGCTCGAACTGCTCCTCTGTTAGCAGCTCTAATTGAAGTGCTGCTTCTTTTAATGTTAATCCTTCTTTGTGAGCAAGCTTCGCAATTTTCGCTGCATTTTCATATCCGATGTGCGGGTTAAGTGCCGTCACAAGCATCAATGAATTGTTCAAGTTTTTCTCAATTGTTTCTAGGTTTGGTTCGATTCCAACTGCACACTTGTCATGGAATGAGTTCATGCCGTCAGCAAGTAGTTCAACTGATTGCAGGAAGTTATAAATGATGACTGGCTTAAATACGTTCAGCTCAAAGTTTCCTTGGCTTGCCGCAAAACCGATTGTGGCATCATTCCCCATGATTTGTGCTGCAATCATAGTTAAAGCTTCACTTTGAGTTGGGTTGACTTTTCCTGGCATAATAGAGCTTCCCGGCTCATTTTCAGGAATAATCAATTCGCCAATTCCACAGCGTGGGCCACTTGCAAGCCATCTGACATCATTGGCAATTTTCATTAAATCAGCTGCAAGTGCTTTTAAGGCACCGTGTGCATACGTAATTTCATCATGGCTTGTCAGCGCATGGAATTTGTTTGGTGAAGAATTGAATGTTTGACCTGTCAGCTGGCTGATTTCCTCAGCAACATATTGACCGAACTCAGGATGTGCGTTAATGCCTGTACCAACAGCAGTTCCGCCAATGGCTAATTCTCTCATTTTTTCAGTTGATTCTAGAATCATTTCTTTTGAACGGTCCAGCATGTATACCCAGCCGCTAATTTCTTGACCAACTGTCAGCGGTGTTGCATCCTGCAAGTGCGTACGGCCGATTTTCACAATCTCTTGATACGCTTTTGCTTTCTCATCAAGAGTTGTTCTTAACTGGTCAATAGCAGGCAGCAACTTTTTGTACACAGCTAAAACAGCTGCCACGTGCATAGCCGTTGGGAATGTATCGTTTGAGCTTTGGCTGCGGTTAACGTCATCATTCGGGTGAATGCTGAACTCACTATTTTTATCTTTCAAATAAGCAGTTGCTCTATTTGCAACGACTTCGTTCATGTTCATGTTACTTTGTGTTCCACTACCTGTCTGCCAAACAACAAGCGGGAAATGCTCGTCATACTTTCCGCTGATGATGTCATCACATACAGCAGCAATTGCTTCTGCTTTTTCGCTTTCAAGGTTGCCAAGACGCTCGTTGGCAATCGCTGTGCTACGTTTCAAAATTGCAAACGCATTCACAACTTCCTTTGGCATTTTCTCAGAACCGATTTTGAAATTTTCTTTGCTTCGTTGTGTTTGTGCACCCCAGAACTTGTCCTTCGGCACTTTGATTTCGCCCATTGTATCTTTTTCGATTCTAAATTCCGTCATTATGTATCCCTCCATAGCTTCTCATCACTCAACTCTATTCTATACAAAAAACGAAAATCCTTTAAGCGTTTTCAATTAAAATTTTATCTTTATTTTAATTTTAGTTCAATATAAACGCGAACATCCTTCGAATATTTGTATTTTGGGTTCGTTTTTCCGTAGTCCTTTGATGTATATGTCACCTCATAATGCTTGTCAAACGACTGTAGAATACGGTCGATCTCCTCTTTTGTTCCTGCTAAACGAATCTGTGCCATCTTGTTTCCTCCAAAACCCTCATTCTTTCTTTTACCACAAAATAATGTAACACAGAATATTGTTTTTTCAAGCAGGTAATGCTAAGAAAAAGATTTGAGGCGGGTGATCCGAATGAATCAAACTCCATTAAAAGAGCACTTATACGATAACCTCTCCGTCATCCTTCCACAATTAAAAGAAATGGACGACTTGGTTCATGAGAAAAAAACGTTGCCTCACGGACAGGTTGTTTACTATTTATACATAAAAGAAATGAACGAAACGATGGAGATTCAAACCTTTTTAAAGCTGCTTCTCCAAGATCATACGTCTCTCACAAAAGAGAAGCTGGAATCCAATTTATCGATGATGACCACCCGTTCGGTGAAGACTTCTGAGGAATTGGTCGCTGCGATTTTTGATGGGCATTGCGTGGTACTGATTAACGGTTTTCAGCATGCGTACATTTTAGAAACGCATGGAACGAAGAAACGCAGTATAGGGGATGCTACCTCTGAAACAGTTGTGAGAGGACCGAAAATTGGCTTTATTGAAGATTTAGATACGAACTTAGCTCTTGTAAGACAGCGCTTGAAAAACCCCGATCTCAAAACGGTTGATATGAAGATTGGACAAAAGAAGTACACCCAAGTGACCATCATGTACATAGATGGCATGGCTCAATCGTCTGTTTTAAAAGAAGTGAAAAAACGACTCAAGCAAGTCACCATTGATGATATACAAGACTCTGGGGTTCTTGAGGAACTGATTGAAGACAATGTGTACTCTCCTTTTCCGCAAATCCAAAACACAGAACGACCGGATAAAGTGGCGTCTGCTTTAAATAATGGACGTGTCGCCATTTTTGTTGATCATTCTCCTTTTGTGTTAATTGTACCTGCTTCTCTCGCGACGATTATGCAATCACCTGATGATTATTATGAAAGGTGGATCGCCGCCTCTCTCATTCGGATGCTGCGGTTTACCTCTATCTTTCTGACATTATTTTTATCAGCTATTTATATTGCGCTTGTGTCCTTCCATCAAGGACTGTTACCAACAACACTGGCTATTTCGATCTCAAGTACAAGAGAAAATGTCCCATTTCCGCCTATTGTGGAGGCACTCATTATGGAAATAACGATTGAACTGCTGCGGGAAGCGGGTTTAAGGCTGCCAAATCCGCTCGGTCAAACGATTGGACTTGTAGGTGGAGTTGTCATCGGACAGGCGGCCGTTCAGGCTCATATTGTGAGCTCAATCATGGTGATTATCGTCAGCGTGATTGCCCTTGCGTCCTTTACTGTTCCTCAATACGGGATGGGCATGTCGTTCCGCGTGCTCCGCTTTGTGTCTATGTTTACGGCAGCTACTTTGGGTTTATATGGGATTGTGCTGTTCATGCTCGTTCTCCTTACTCATTTAACACGGCAAAAAAGTTTTGGTACGCCTTATTTTTCACCAGATTTTGTGTTCAGCTATAAAAATGAAGACAATTCCATCATTCGATTGCCTTTGAAAAATCAAAAGAAAGGAGAACGATATGGTCAATCATAAAGAGTCGATCACCAGCTATCAGGCAAGTGCCATTATTGCCAATACAACATTAGGTGCCAGTATGATGATTCTGCCAAGAGCAATGGCTCAAGCTGCAGCTACACCTGACGGCTGGATTGCGCTCTTACTCATGAGTGCCATTTACATTATATTTATTTTTGCGAATGTCCTTATGATGAAAAAAGTTCCTTTCTCCTCTTACTATGATTATACAAATGAGGGGCTTGGAAAGTGGATTGGTGCTCTTGCTAACATATTGATTATTATTTATTTTCTTGGCGTTGCCAGCTATGAAGTACGAGCGATGTCGGAAATGGTGAAGTTTTTTTTGCTTCAAAACACACCTGTAGCAGTGACAATGATCAGCTTTATTTTGGTTGGCCTTTATCTCGTAGTCGGTGGGATTGGTGATTTTGCCAGACTGTGCCCCTTTTTCCTCATTGTCACCTTGATTATCTTATTTGTTGCATACGGACTCAGTGTTCAAGAATTTAAGTTAGATAACCTCCGGCCTGTTTTAGGAGAGGGATTCTCCCCTGTCTTCAAATCCCTTAACGCATCAGCCATTTCGTTTGTTGGCATTGAAATGATACTGTTTATGCCTGTCTATATGAAAACGCAAAAACACACCTTTGCTTATGGCGCAGTCGGCTTTTTGATTCCTGCGATCATCTATATTTTCACCTATATTCTTGTCGTTGGTGCGTTCACGGTGAAAGAAACAGCGACTTTGACTTGGCCGACGATTGCCTTATTTCAATCGTTTGATATACAAGGAATCTTTATTGAGCGAATCGAATCCTTTTTGCTCATCGTTTGGCTTGTTCAACTTTATACGAGCTTTGTAGGATATACGTTTTTTGCTGCAATGGGGTTATCAAAACTCACAAAATTCCCTAAAAAGATCGTGCTCGCGCTGATGGGAATTGTCATCTACTTTGCCGCCATTTTCCCAAAGGATGTTGATACAGTGCGCAATTATTTAACGTATGTAAACCATTTATTTTTCCTTTTATTCGGTATCCTCCCGTTTCTCTTATTTATCATCGTGTTTTTGAAAAGGAGGCGGAAAACAGCATGAAAAAGAAGAAGGTCTTTGCATTACTCGCCCTTGTTCTATTAAGTGGATGCTGGGATAGTACCAATATTGAGGAGCTCAACATGGCGATTGGTTATGGCTTAGATAAAGGAGATAACGGTCATAAGCTGAAAATATCTATGCAAGTCCTTGTTCCTCAAAAAATTGAACAGGAATCCAGCGTAAAAGACCCAACAAAGATTATTGAAACTAGCGGTGATTCCGTGCATCAAATATTCCGAACAACGACTCTCAAAAGCCATCGGATTTTCGCCCAGCAGCTGAGGGTGTATTTATTTTCTGAGGAGCTTATCAATGAAAATAATTTCGACCTCGTCATCAATCAATTTATTCGCGACAATGAAACGCGGAGAGGAAGCCTTGTCTTTATGACCGCTGAAAAGCCTGGAGACTTGCTGAAAATCAATGATGATGGGCAGCCTGCTTCTTCTACATTATATGATATTTCGGGGAATACAAAATCGACCATCCGTATGTTAAAGCCTGTTTCATTAGGAGATATTTCTACTGCTATGCAAAACAACGTATCTTTTGCTGTTCCAAAAGTCAGTGTGGATCAAGGGAAATTAATACTCGACGGTGCCTCTATTATTAAAAACAAACGATTTCTCACCGACATCTCTCCGTTAGCCGTGCAGTCATACAACCTGTTGACAGGGGAAGGAAAAGGCGGAGTCATTGAATTTGAATATGACCACAGCATCTATTCTTATGAAATATTTAAACTGAAACACAACATTGAAACGAAGAAAACAGCCAGCGGAAGATATCAATTTGATGTATCCGTAGAACTTGATGGAAGATTATCTGAGGATTGGAATGAGCGTGAGAATGCATTTAATGAGAAGTATCTTCAAGAGATTGAGGGTGCAGTGGAGCGTCAATTAAAGAAAACTGTAAAAGATTTCATTGGGGAATTACAGCATGAGATCAAAGCAGATATTTGCGGGTTTTCTCAAAAAGCGAGTATTGCGTATCCGAAGGACTTTCGAAAAGAAGCGAAGCATTGGGATGAGATTTTTAGTGAATCGGACATTCGTTACAAGGCAAATGTGAAAATCCGTGACTTCGGGACTAAGGGCGCAACACAATCTTTATAGAGTATGTTAAAATGGTAAGAAAAAAAGGGTGTCAATCATGAAACGAGCTTTACTTTCGGCCGGCATTCTATTTTTGATTCTAGGGATACTTCTGTTAATCGTTGTATTCATGCAATCAAAAGAAGATTTCTTCATTGAAGCCGACAGCTTTTCAAGCACATTTTTGATCGTGGTTTATTATGGACAAACCCCTGCGCTCCTTCTGTTGGGAGGCGGATTATTCGTCGGACTTTCACAGATCATTGATTTGCAGGAAAAAAAAGCGGCAGCAGCAAAGGAGAGCGTAAAGCTTTTATCCGAAATGAAGAAAACCCTGGAAGAAAAATCGGCCAAGGAGCAGGAGGCTTTTCCAGTTCCTGAGCTCCATCAACTATCCGAACGTCCGATCACAGGACAGAAGGACTAATTTTACGCATGTTCTAGCAGCTTTCACTTGAAAGCTGTTTTTTTATTGAATCAGCTTATGGCGGTGGGCATACACAGCCGCTTGCGTTCGATCTTCCACATCAAGTTTGGAAAGAATGTTGGTAATATGGGTCTTCACCGTTTTAATTGTAATAAATAATTCCTCGGCAATGACCTTATTCGATTTCCCATCCGCAATCAGCTTCAAGATCTCCATTTCTCTTGCTGTTAATGAATCGTGAAGGATAGACCCATTTGATGAATGACGGAGTTTATTCATGACCTTTCCTGCCACTTTCGATTCAAGTCTTGGTTCGCCGATGCTTGCAGATCTGATGGCATCCGCAATTTCTCCTGCCTTGGATGTTTTTAATAAATAGCTTAAAGCACCCGCCTCAATCACAGGATAGACTTTATCATCGTCAATAAAGCTCGTCAGAACAATGATCTTGGCATCTTCAATTTCCTGACAAATTCTTTTCGTTGCTTCTATGCCATCCATCCCTTCCATGACGAGATCCATTAAAATCACATCTGGCCTTAATTCAACGGCTAGCTCTACACCTTTTTGTCCATCTGACGCTTCACCAATGACTTCAATATCAGCCTGCGCCTCTAAAAAGGCCGCAAGCCCCATTCTCACCATTTCGTGATCGTCGATTAAAAGCACTCGAATCATCGAACGTTCTCTCCTTTTCCTTCATCAAAAATGGGAACCTTCACATCAATTTGTGTGCCTTTTCCCTCAAATGACATAATCTCTGCGACACCGCCTACCTCACTTGTTCTTTCTCGAATCGATTCCAGTCCGTAGGAGGCCGTCTTCACATGGTCTGTTTGAAAGCCAATACCATTATCAATAATCTTTAGCTGCACTTGACGGTTTCTTATGAGCAGACGCACTGTCACTTTTGTCGCCTTTGCATGCCTAAACACATTCGACAGTGCTTCTTGCACAATTCGGAAGAGGTGGTCCTCTACTCCTTTAGATAACGGAACATCATCTTCGATTTCCCAATCAATATCAATCGGCTGCTTTGCTTGAAATTCATTTAGCAGCTCAATTAAGCCTTTTTTCAGGTCTTTTCCTTCTAGAGTGATCGGTCTCAAATGAAGCAGAAGAGCACGCATCTCATTTTGTGCATCGCCAGACATTCGTTCGACAAGCTGCATTTGTTTTAAAATCTTTTCGTCCTTTTCCTTCATGCCTTCAAGAATAGCTGAGGTCATCATCGAAATCGCAAATAACTGCTGGCTGACCGCATCATGGAGCTCTCGTGCCAGCCGCTGACGCTCTTCTGAGACAACCGATTTCTTCATTTGAGCCTGCCATTCAGCCCGTTCATTCGAAAGCTTTTGCAAAGAGGCTACTTGCCCTTCCACCCGCTTCGCCATTTCGTTTAATTGATCGGCGGCTAAGCCAATTTCATCATCGCCAAGCGACGGCAGTCTGTATGCAAAGTTTCCATTTTCGAACTTCAAAATCGACTCTACAAGCTGGTCGAGCCTCTTCTTATGCTGATAGCCAAATACACTCGCGGCAGAAATCCCAATCGCAAGACTAACGATGAGTAAAATACAAAAAAACGGTATGCCAAACCAGCGGGTAGAAAGCAGGATCATTGGATCAAGCTGATAATAAAAAAACATCAGCAGTGTCGTCATCGTTACAACACCGAGCGAGACGCCGACTCCAAGACGAACAGATTGCCACTGGATACCTAAATGCAATTTCCTCATAAGTATCTCACATCCACATCTCCGATCAGTAGAGAGATGGAGATTTTCACTTTTCGTTTGCTCTCATCATAATCGTTGGTCATCACATACACTTTACTGCCGAAGCCGCTTCTTTTTTCATCTATGATTTTCATATCACCAATCGCGGCTGAAGCACTCACACATACTTCAATATCCTGCGGTACGTAAATATCCACATCGCCGATCAGTCCGCTAATCACGATTGTGCTCTCTTCTTCTGCAATGATCGCCTTTGATAAATCGATTTTAACATCGCCAATAAAACCTGAAATCGTCAAATCACTTAGTTGAAAAGGCTTTTTCATCAGCCTGACTTCACCGATAAAAAAGTCATGCTCTTTGCGCGGCTTTGTCTGGCTTTTTGTTTTCTTCTGATCGCCCTCTTTTTCAAGATTGACTTTCAGTGAAGGCTTCCCATCGTCTGATGTTTCCTTTTTATCGACATCAAAAACAGGTTTATTTTTCAATAAACGATAGCCCGCATAAATCAAAAAAGCCGCAAATAAGTACCCTGTTAAACTAAATGTAATATTGAGCAGAAATTTTAAGAAGAGAAAGCCGGCAAAAATATAGGAAACTGAACCGAGCCAACGTTTGGATCGTGAGTGCAGCCAATAACCCGCCAGCGCAAAAAACACAGGCCAAAACAGATCTGCTCCGATCCCAATAATTTTGAGAAATAAATTAATACCAAAAATCACCACAATGATGCCTAATATTTGATTCCTTGTAAAACGCAGTTGACTCGCCTCCTTCCTTTCTTTCATTCATTAACGCAGCTTGAGGTTACCACTTGTCATTTCAATATCGACTAAATGTGTCCCTTTTCCCCGCGTACCTTTAAAGCCTCGACCTTCATTCTCCACTTGATCAAAATCATACGAGTGATCGACGCTTCCACTTGTTTTTTTCACCTGAACGTTGAAATCTCCGTCGTCTGGCAAATTAAATTTCGCGCTCCCTGATGTCATCTGAAAGGAGACAGGTGACTCAATTGTATCAAAACTTGCCGTCATTCGGCCGCTTGTCATGCCCAATTGCAGTTTGCCTTTTACATCATTAATATCGGCACGCCCTGAAGTTGCCCCAATATCACTATCCTTCGCATCGATATGCGACACTGCCATCCTGCCAGAGGTTGCTTTGATTTCTACATTTTTTGCTGAAAAATTCTCGGCTGTGAGGTTTCCACTCGTTGATTTGAGCATCACATCTTGAAGGGACAGTTTTCCTCCTCCGTCAATCTCACTGACGCCACTTCCACCTGTAATCTTCACATTTTTATGATAATCTGTTGGAATTTTAACTAAAAGCTCTCCTTTTTCAAATTGAGTGAAAAACAAGAAGCTTTTATTTTCAGCACGAATTTTGAAGGTACCACCTGTTTGCTCCGCATACATTTTCCCTTTTCCATTGACAGCAGTCACGGAAATATCGGAACGATTTTCAGGTTTTACCTTCACGCGAAACCCAGAAAGAGAAATATCTAATTGATCAATCTCCTCTGTTTTTGCTGAAGCTGTTGTCACTGGTTTTTCACGGGAAAAACTTAAATGAAAGAGACCTTCATTTTTGAAAAGCATGCCAATCATTAAAAAGATACCTACAAGTATACAAATTAGACCGATTAATCGCTTCATTCATACCATCCCTTTATCTTCTGACCTTTTCATTATAAGGAAAAGCGAAACAGAAAGAAATCAAATATCGGAAGAAAAAGCCTGCTTTTCTTCCGATGTGATCTCTATACGTTTGCTTGCTGCTGTTCAGGCTTTTTCTCAAGCTTCAGTTTCTGCCATTCTTTTTCAACCTCATCGGCATAGTCTAAATGAGCATATGCCCCTTGATCCGCAAATTTTGCATAGCTGCCTGCTTTTGTTTCCATTTCTTCAATACGGTTCTCCATTCGAAGAAATTCTTTATATGCACTTTCACTGTCTACTTTATTGATGGAATCATTCATATGCTGCTTTGCCTGTGCGGCATTGGCTCTTGCAATCAGTGCCTGTTTCTTGTCTTTTATATCACGCAGCTTCGTTTCTAAGTGCTGTAATTGCTCTTTCAGCTCTTTCAATTGTTTCACAGACTGCTGGTACGCTTCCTGATATTCGTTGTGCTTTTCTTCAAAATACTTCATTTCTGTGAGCGCTTTTCGTGCAAGCTCCTCTTCTCCCGCATGATATGCCATCTCTGCCTGTTTCTTTCGCTTTTCAGCAAATGCTTCCGTCTCTTCTGCTTTTCGCAGGAAGCCTTGCTGAATCGTTTGCTGTTTGATGATGGCATGTTTCGCTTTCGCAACATCATCCTCCATATCACGAACGTATTGATTCAGCATGACACGCGGATTCTCCAATTTATCTAACCCTTCATTGACAGTTGCAACAAACATATCTCTTACTCTTCTTAATACCATTTGATGTTCCTCCTTTTATTTTTTCTTTAAAAAGTCTTCCCATTCTTGATCAAATGACGTGTGAATCGGTTCTTCCGTATTGGGTGCCGTGTTTGGCTCCATATAGGCTCTGCTTGATGATTTTTTGGTAGATTCACCATTAATCATCGACCAGCCAAAATAAAGAAGTACCCCTGCAAATGCGATGCCGAGTAAAAACGGCAGGAATTGCACGACGATCAGTACACCAATGACTGCTAGAATGATCCCTGAGGTTTTACTGCCTTTTTCATATTTTTTAACACCTACATAGATGAGCCATGCCCCAATCAAAACCGGAATCAGTCCACCTAATGAACCACCAAAGAAGATGGATAAACCGACAAACAATAAAATTGAACCGATAATGGTTTTACTTGTTATTTTCATCTTCATGCCTCCTTTCTTGCTCCTTGCTTTAACTATAGTCAAAAAAGAAAGCCGGCAAAACGTGTTACAGATTGATCTTTGATTGCGACTAGAGTCGTAACAATGCTCAGACTGAACGGTTGAATCAAACAAAAAACACTCATCGAAAAGAAGAGTGTTGTTAAACGTATGGTAGAATCACAGAATAAGTTGTATCTAAATCAAGTAAGAGGCAGGTGTCGTATATTGATAAATAGAGATCAACTAGCTGATCTATTTGCTAGTCATCCTTTTCACATAAAAGAAATCTATCGTTTAGTCATCCAGCCCCATAGTACATTAAGGGAGTTTAAGACAGAAAGTGCTTGCTTTCTTTTCAGTATTCGCGGGGAAGCTAGGCTGAATGTTAATGGAAAGAGCTACGATTTGCAGCCAGGGTCCGTCATCCATGTAACACCAGGATGCCAGCTTGCCCTGCAGGTGATCAGTCAATCAGAATACGAGTACCATTCACTTTTCTATCATTTGAATTGTGATAAAGAATCTGACTGTGACACTGTTTTCAAGCTGGAAACGGGAGCAAATCCGAGAATCATTGAATTACTCACCATGCTCCATCAGAATGTCCATACACCTGGCGGAATGGGGAAACTTCGAGTCAAAGAATTATTTTTACGCATCCTATATCAAATACTAATGGGCTGTAAGCAGGAAGAGAGCTCTCCTCATGAAAGGGTCATTGAGGAAGCCATCGCTTATATTAGAGGACAATATATGATTCCATTAACACTTCAGGATCTCGCTGAACTGTTCGATATGAATCCTAAAAGCTTCTCATACTTTTTCCATAAATATACCGGACTTCACCCAATTGACTATGTCATCCAGTATCGTATGGAAAGAGCGCTTGAAATACTAAAGGCAGGCAATATTTCGATTCGTGACGTTGCTATGACTGTCGGCTATCCCAATCCGCTATATTTTAGCAGACTATTTAAAAAGAAATTCGGAGTGCCGCCTAGCGCATATATCGCTAAATAAATCTGTCGTATTTCTTCTCAAAACGATAGACACCAGCCTCATTCCTTAAAGGAATTCCACAGCTCTCTATGAAATAACCAGCCTAACTGCCTCATAAATTGAAGTCGATCAAGATCATCGCTCTTCTGTCAGTCCAGATTAGATAATAATGCATATGATATTCGCTATTTGTGTATTCGCATTTCACGAGGTCCTTGCTATACTATTAAATGATAATGATTATCAATATCGATTATTACTGACTAATAATCAGCAACGACAGGGAGGCAGATGATGTGAACAAAAAAAGGCAGCTTTGTATCGGATTGTCCTTGTCAGCGACCTGGTTGAAGGGAAAAGGCTGGCAGCATCCGAGCAGCATGGTAGAACACTTATTTTCAACCAACTTTTACGTTGAGCTTGCAAAGAGAGCAGAGATGGCCAAGCTTGACTTTCTTTTTAAGCCGGATGCACTGACACTCCACATAGAGTCATTGGATCACTCCCCTGGCTTTGGCGGTCTTGATCCAACGGTTCTGCTTGCTTCGATTGCTCATGAGACGGATCGAATCGGACTTGTTTCAACTGCCTCGACTACGTTCAACCCTCCCTATGTAGTGGCGAGACAGCTTCAGTCCTTGCACTCGATCAGCAATGGACGTGCCGGCTGGAATATTGTCACTTCGATCGACGGAGCCGATAATTTTAGCCATTCACCCATGCCAACCTCAGAAGAACGATATAAGAAGGCGATGGAATTTACGGATGTTGTACGCAAGCTTTGGGAGAGCTATCCAAATGAGGCGCTGCTCATCAATCGAGCGACAGGACAGTTTGCTGACAAGGAGAGAATTTATTCTATTCAACATGAAGGGCATTTCTTTCAAATTAAGGGGCCGCTTAATGTGCCAGCTCATCCGTCAGGAACCATTCCTTTGTTTCAGGCAGGTGCTTCGGAAACGGGGCGGGATTTTGCCGCTTCAACTGCAGATGCGATGTTTGCAGCAACCCCTGATATGGCCTCAGGCATTGAATTACGGAAAGACATGAGGAGAAGAGCATGCAAGCATGGCCGCCAGCCGGATGAGATCCGTGTGCTGCCTGGCTTGTACTTTTTTATAGGAAAAACACGTGATGAGGCGCATGAAATGTATCGAGAGGCTCATTCCCATTTAAGCACTGCACAAGGTTATGCAGCGATACAATCGATTCTAGGTCTCGATATTCGTCACCTTCCCTTAGATCAACCCGTTCCTGCCGATATGCTGCAAGGATTGGATGAGCAGGTACGCAGTCAGACTCATGCTGATTTGCTGCGCAGGTTGATTGTACAAACGCAGCCTACCGTAAGAGAACTACTCTCCAGACCAGAGGTCATTGGATCGGCACACTGGGTCATCGTGGGAACAGCTGAGGATGCACAGAGAGAAATAACCAGATGGTTTGAAGCAGGCGCTTTAGACGGTTTCATTGCTCTTCCGGGCTCAGTACAATCACTAGAATTATTTTTTGACGAATTGGTCCCCTTACTCGTCCAACATGGCTTATTTAGAAGTGAATATATAGGATCCACCTTACGTGAGCATCTGGGGATGAAATAAAGCACGACTACAATAGACAGTTTGAGAGGAGTTTTGAAAAGATGAATAAGAAATTAATGATCATCGGCTTCATTTCCTTATTGATGCTGATCATGGCGGCATGCGGCGGAGGAGACAAGCCTAAGCAATCAACTACTGCCTCCGGAAGCAAAAATGCCGGAATTGAAAATTCAGGTGATGCTGCTACGAAAACAATAGAGTATCTTGGGAAAAAGTATACCATCCCGAAAAAAGCCGAAAAAATCGTCATTACTGGGGCAATGGAAGCGATGGAAGATGCCGTTGTACTTGATGTTCATCCGGCAGGGGCAATATCAGTAGGAGGAAAGTTTCCGAAAATATTTGCTTCAATCACAAGCGATTCCGAATCAATCGGTGAAAAACAGCAGCCAAATTTTGAGAAAATATTAAGTTTGAAACCTGATGTTATTTTAGGCTCCTCTAAATTTCAACAAGTCGTACTGAACAAGTTAGAGAAAATTGCGCCGACCATTCCAATCTCCCATATCGCGACAAATTGGGAGGCTAATTTAGAGCTAATGGCCGAATTAACAGGAAAACAAACGAAAGCAGAGAAAATCCTCACTCAATACAAAACAGATGTCAAAGACGCAAAAGCTTCGTTAAAGGAAAAGCTCAAGGATAAAAAAGTAGCCATCATTCGCATTCGGGGAGCACAAGCCTTCGTATATCCAGAAGATGTTTATTTCAATCCTGTCTTGTATAACGAATTGGGTCTCGCCGTTCCTCAGCCGATTAGTTTGGCAAAGACACAAGAAGCAATCTCTGTCGAGCAGCTAGGAGAAATGAATCCGGATTATCTATTTGTACAATTTTCTACGGATGAAAATCAAGAGGCAAGCCAGGCATTTGATGACATGAAAAAGAATCCTGTTATTCGAAATATGACGGCCTTTAAAAAGGATCAGGTTTATATCAATGTGGTACATCCACTCCTTGAAGGAGGACCTGCTTATAGCCGCATCCAGTTTTTAGAAGCCTTGCAGCAGCAATTAGAAAATAAATGAGACTGCATGAATCAGCTATGAAATCATGACTATGGTCATTTTTAAAAATAAATGAAGCAAAAGAAGTGGGGAGAATTGTACGATGCAGGATATGGAAGTTTATGATGTAACCATTATTGGCGGCGGACCTGCTGGATTGTTTTCCGCCTTTTATAGTGGATTGCGTGAAATGAAAACGAAACTGATTGAATTCCAGCCTTTCCTTGGAGGAAAGGTGCATGTTTATCCAGAAAAGATGATCTGGGATATAGGAGGATTAACGCCAGTTCCAGGCTCGCAGCTGATTGAACAAATTGTTACTCAAGGACTGACCTTTGATCCAAAGGTCGTACTCGGAGAAAAGGTGACCTCTATTTCTCAAGACGAAACAGGTCACTTTGTTCTCCACACCGCGTCCAATCAAAAACATTACTCCAAAACCGTCATTTTAGCTGTTGGAGGAGGTATCCTCAAGCCGATTAAATTGGATATTGAGGGTGCAGAACGATTTGAGGTTCAAAATTTGCATTATACGGTCAAATCCCTTGCACGTTTTAAAGATAAAACCGTGTTGATCTCAGGAGGTGGTAATTCAGCCATTGACTGGGCGAATGAGCTGGAGCCGATTGCCAAGCAAGTGTATTTAACCTACCGGAAAGATGCTTTAAAAGGACATGAAGCCGAAATATCAAGACTTAATAACAGCTCTGTCCAATGTCTGCTTCATACCTCGATTGAAAAGCTCATCGCAGCAGACGATCATGAACGGATTGAAACGGTTGTCCTCAAAAATAATCAGGACGATACTTTATTTAAGCTAGCCATAGATGAAGTCATTATCAATCATGGATACGAACGAGACAAAGAATTACTTGCGAATAGTACCATTAAACTAGAGCAGAAGGATTACTGGATTGCAGGAACTCCACTGAGTGAGACGTCAGTCCGGGGCATTTATGCAGCAGGCGATATTTTGCATCATGAAGGAAAATTACATTTGATTGCTGGGGCTTTCCAGGATGCTGCGAATGCGGTAAACCAAGCGAAGCAATACGTAATGCCTGATGCAAGCGCTCGTGGAATGGTTTCTTCGCACAATGACATATTTATTCAAAAAAACAAAGAGCTGATGAAGCATTTGTATACGAAATAAAGTGTTCATTGCACAAGCAAGACTTGGAATCCCTTCTGTGCTTACAGAACGAAGACGTTTAGCACTCTTCTCATTCGAAGAGTGCTTTCCTTATTTAGAACGAAACACGTCGGCACTTCGTTCATATTCAACATCAGCTTCACCAAGCCGATGATTCACGATTCGGGCAGCAGCAAATAAATAATCGGATAGACGGTTTACATATGTGAGCGCAACGGTTGGAATCTCCTCCTGTTTCGCAAGCGTCACAATATGCCGCTCTGCTCTTCTAACGACTGTCCGCGCCACATGTAAAAGAGCAGCACCTTCCTGACCGCCCGGTAAAATAAACTTGGTGAGCGGCGCAGCTTCTTCTACATAGACATCCATTCTTTCCTCAAGGACTGCCACAGAGGCTTCTGTTAATTTGCCCTCTTTAGGTGGTTTCACTGCTGCCAAATCACCGCCGCAGTCAAACAGCTCATGCTGTATAACGATCAGCTCTGACAAAAGGTCCTGAAACAATTCGCCATGCTGCCGTAAATTTGCATGCGCAAGTCCAATGAAGCTATTCGCCTCATCTAATGTGCCGTAAGCTTCAACTCTCACGTCATCTTTATCGGCTCTTCCTCCGATCAAGCCTGTTTGTCCCTGATCCCCGGTTTTCGTATAAAGTTTCAACGGTATTCCCCCTTTTCTACTGCTTTGTCCTTTTAGTATAACCCGAACTAAATAGGATGTAGTTGTTTTACTAAAACATGGTGAATGAATGTCATTAATGAAACAGAAAAGTGAACCATTTGTCCATTATGAAGGCCAACCACCCCTTTTATTTCCTTATAAAATAATGATTGAAGATATAGTTTATAGTGTCTAAAATGTGATTAAGACAAAATGAAGGAGGATGGTATGAGTAAATTTAGTTTATTTAACAAGTTTATGGTACAAGAAGGCGAAAAAGAAAAAATGGTTGATATTCTGTTAGAAGCAGCAGAATCAATGAAGAATTTGGATGAATGTGAAATATATCTTGTGAATATTTCCGAGAATGAACCAAATTCTGTTTATGTTTATGAAGTGTGGGCAAACGAAGATGCCCATCAAGCATCTCTAGGTCATGAAGCTACCCAAACATTAATAAGTCGTGCGAAACCAATTATTACTGGTATTGATAGAATCAATACTTTAATAACACAAGGCGGAAAGGGCATTTCATCTAATTAGAATTCAACCGTCTTAGATATAAAATTAGAACTGGTTGTCATTGTGGCAGCTTTTTTTCTTAAGAACAATTGTAATGACTACACATTTTAGATATGTGTAGTCATTACAATATCAACTGTTTTACTCAACTAACCTAAATATAACTGTACGTTCACTTTTGAATGACTTTCAACTTATGAAGAAGCCCATACACCTTTTGTCCTAATCTTTCGTGTAGAAGGTCAACATCTTCCGTTTCCTGCGTATTGGGTGCAGCAATACAAAGATGATGGATTGGAATGCTTGTTTCTTGCTTTATGATGTGCATAAGCTGACCTATGAGCTGAACAGCTGCGCCGTCTGATAAAGATCGTTTCAGGATAAGCCAAATGTTCAACTTTTCCTGCTGAAGCATGCTGTAAAGGATCATATCGTCTTCGGCGTCTTCTGCAGCGTATTTCGCTAATCCTTTAGCTTGCTCGAAAAACAGCATATCTTCAGTTGGCTCTAACTGATGATGAAGCGTCTTCGTTCCCGTTCCAATCGACCTTTTCCAAAAGAACCCGCCGTTTTCCTTATGTGAGGTAAGGATGCGAAGAGGCTGATTAATGGAAAATGTCATTCCTTCTGAGCCATATGTCCTCCAGCCATCCGCTATGTTTACAATTGATGTTTTAGAAGGGGCGGAAGGTTCAACCATCAGCTGAGGGTTTGCCCTAATTGGATGCTGGAGCGGTGTCACATTTGTTTCATACACACGGTTGATTCGTTCGGTGGTCAAAACGTGATGCGGCAGTCCTAACATGTCAGTCTTTCCTTCATGAAGCAGCAGCAGCCGATCACAATATAAACTAGCAATGTTCACATCATGGAATACGCCAATGACCGTTAACCTAGAGGAAGTCGTTTCTTCTTTAATTAAATCAAGCAAATCTTTTTGATAGGCTAAGTCAAGGAAGCTGGTTGGTTCATCCAGCAATAAATATTCAGGCTGCTGCGCCAATGCCTGTGCCAAATACACACGCTGCTGTTCACCGCCACTTAACTCATGGATGGGTTGATCCTTAAACTGTGCAACACCCGTTTGTTCCATTACTTTTCTGACGACCTGCACATCTTCTTGCGTGGCAGATTGCAGCCACCCTTTTTGATATGGATAACGGCCGAATTGGACGGTTTCTTCCACCGTAAATGAAAAAACTTGATCCGTTTTCTGCGGCAGAACTGCCATCTTTTGCGCAAGCGCCTTTGGCTGATAGGATTGAACAAGGTGACCGCCGAGGCGCACTTCACCGCTCTCAGGGGCTAAAATTCCTGCCATCATTTTAAGCAGGGTCGTCTTCCCGCTCCCGTTTGGGCCGAGTATACCGAGAAATTCTCCTTGCTTTACTTCAAGGCTAATGCCACGAATGATCTCTTTCTCTCCATAGCCACCTCTGATTTCCTTCACTTGAATCATACGTGCGTCCCCCCTCTATATTGACGAATGAGGATGATGCCAAATACAGGTGCACCAATTAACGCAGTAATGATGCCAATCGGTAATTCAGTCGGCTCAATGATGGTACGGGATAACACATCTGCTAATACGAGAAAGGAAGCACCGTTCAACATAGACAAAGGCAGCAGATGCCGATGATCCGTGATAGTTAAGAGGCGGATAAAATGCGGAATCACAAGTCCTACAAAACCGATCGTCCCTGATACCGCTACTGCACTTCCGGTCAGAATCGAGCCCGCCAGCAGCACAATATATTTGCTCCTTTTCACATGGACACCTAATAGCTTTGCCTTCTCCTCGCCATATGTCATGACATTCAAATCTCGCCCCATCAACATTAACGTAAAGGTCCCAATAAGAAAGAAAGGAAGAAAAAGCGCAATATAACGCCAGCCTCTCATGGACACACTGCCAAGCAGCCAATGAATGATCTCTTTTAGATCATCACCTGTTAAAGCAATCATCAATGAAATGAGCGCACCCAAAAAAGAGCTAAAAATCACTCCTGTTAAAATTAAAGAAGAAATGCTCATCCCCCGATGAACAAGACGCGCAAAAAAGAGAACGAGACACAGGGTCACAAGCGCCGTTGTCATACTGAATAATGGCAATGTGAAACTGCCAACAAGCGGGAGCTGCAAGCTAAAAAACAGAGTCGCTACGGCTCCAACTGATGCCCCTTGAGATACCCCCAGCGTATAAGGGTCAGCGAGAGGATTTTTTAATAAACCTTGAAAAGCTGCACCAGATAACGCCAGTGCTGCTCCGACTAATGCCGCTAATATGACTCTTGGCAGCCGAATGTTCATCATAATATTGCGATCGATGGAATCAATGGTTCCAAACTGTATTCCGAATAGTTCATGAATAAATATACGAAGAATAGAAGGAATGGGAATCCCTAAGCTTCCAAAGGAGATTCCCATTCCAATGCTCATCACAAGAAGTAAAGCACTTAGTGTATATGCGATGATCAATTTATTTGAACGTGTCAGGATAGACGCTTTTCGCAAGAGCCTCGACTCCTTCAACCAATCGCGGTCCCGGTCTTGATGCGAGATCCGTATTCAATTGAAAGACTTGTTTTTCTTTCACTGCTTTCATTGCATTCCAGCCGTCTCTTTTTTTCAAATCAGCTAAGCTGGAACCATCAATTGTCACGATGACATCAGGATTTCGTTTGATGATCGATTCTTCTGTCATTTGCACCCAGCCAGTTTGATCGCCAGCAGCATTTTTGGCATGGATAACAGAAAGCATTTCATCCATAAATGTATTTTTACCAGTTGTATAGATTTCAGGCGCACCTGACACTTCGACAAAGACAGTTTTTTGTTTGTCTTTTGAAATCGTCTCTGCTTGTTTCTTGAAGTCATTCAATTTTGTTTTCATCTCGTCTACAAGTTTTGTTGATGCTTCTTTCACGCCAGCTGCTTCACCGATCATATCGATTGATTTGTACACATCCTTAAAGGAGGTTGCATCATTTACAGTCAGAACTTTTATCCCTGCATCTTCAAGCTGTTTAAATCCTTCTTTTGATCCCATTTGAGATGCATGTGCTAACACAAGATCTGGCTTTAATGAAATGACCTTCTCGACATTGAATTCAAGTCCGCCAATCTTCTCTACCTTTTCGACTTCCTTTGGATAATTATCAAAGTCTGATCGTCCAACCATTTTATCTCCAAGGCCGAGTGCATAGGCAACTTCTGTATTACTTGGAATTAACGAAACAATTCGTTTAGGCTGTTCTTTGATTTCGACCGTTTTTCCAGCTGCATCTTTAATCGATACTGGAAATGCCGCAGTGGCCGTTTCTTTATTTTGTGACCCTGTTGCTTTATGATCTGTCTCAGCGCCTGCACATCCTGCTAAAACACCCATCACAAGCAATAACGATAGCCAAATAGCTGTTAACTTTTTCATGAGCGAACCCCCTGGTTTATGTACTGCTTAACGAAATCTCTTTCGTCAATTCTTTTCTAATTTCGGGAATATTATACTACAGTGCAGATAGGTTGTATATGTGATTTCTAAAAGCGTCTTTTCTGTTCATAAAACAAAAAAACAGCCTCTAAAAAGACTGTTTTTCACTCTTCTATTGATTGATTGGTTCTCCATTGATAACGACTTTCTGAAAATCAGGAGAAACTGCATGCTCTAAAGATAAGGGATACGCCACTTCATCTATGACACAATCTTTCATTTTAAAATGAGTAACAGGAGAATGTGCGTATGCGGCTATTTTCACACCATATCGTCCGCCGTTGCTTTTGAGTCCTTCTACTTCAATATGACGTACAACAGGACGATGCGGACCAGCATCTCCTTCCTCATACATCATGTCGATACAGATCACTTCATGCTTTAGACTTTTGACTGTATTGTTTTTAAAATAAATATGTTCAATCGTACCGCCTCTGACAGAGTTGGTTTTAATACGCAGTGCCCGATCAAGGTTCGGACTGTCCATTACGTTATCTTCTGCATAAACAAACTTTACCCCGCCAGAAATCTCGCTCCCGATCGTCACACCGCCGTGTCCATCCCTCATCTCATTTCTACGAATGACGATGTTTTCAGATGGAACCCCTATTCTCCGTCCATCCTCGTTTCTGCCCGATTTGATGGCAATACAATCATCTCCGTTATCAAAGTAACAATCTTCAATGAGCACATTCCGGCAAGACTCCGGATTGACACCATCTGTGTTTGGTCCATGCCCAATGATTTTAACGCCGCGGACGATGACGTGACTACTTAATACAGGATGAATTTGCCACATTGGTGAATCCTTCACTGTCACTCCTTCGATTAGAACTTGCTGACATTGGTATGGCTGAATAAAGCTCGATCTTAAATAATGGCCTTCTCCAAATACCCTTTCTTCTACCGGTATTCTCTTTTCCGCCATTTCAAACAAGAGCTGACGATCCTGATCTTGAGAGGGCTGGCCATTTGTCCCATACTTCCAAGGCCACCAATGATGCTCATCCCCTCTGCCATCAAGCGTTCCGGCTCCAGTAATAGCGATATTTTCTGCATGGTGTGCATAAATGAGAGGTGAATAATTATAAAGCTCAATCCCCTCATATCTTGTCAGTACAAGAGGCAGATAATCCTTTGGGTCTTGACTGAATGTCACATAGGCTTTCTCCTGCAGATGAAGTTCTACATTGCTTTTCAATTCTAAAGCACCTGTCACAAACGTCCCTCTTGGGATCAGCACCCTTCCTCCTTTCAACCGATGTGCTTCATCGATGGCAGACTGAATGGCATTTGTAGATAACTCTTTCCCTTCCGCATCTGCTCCATAATGAACCACATTCAATTCACGATCTGGGAAATGCGGCGCTTTTATCTGCTTTAACACTTGATCGATCCCGTTTGCTTTTTTATCTTTCTTCCCTTGCTTTGCTAAACGAGCAATTCCGACTCCAGTTAGTACCGTTCCTGCTGTGATATACATCAAATTCCGTTTTTTAGACACTTTCTCATCCCCCAGTCGCCTTAAAGTGTGACACCTGTTTTGAAAATAGCCAGCTCTCTAAAATTGTTTTTTTCATGATTTAACAGCTTCCCACTCGCCACATCAATAACCGTTGAAATGAATTTTTCTAACACAACATCTTCCGGTACATCTTCAAGCAGTTCTCCGGCATTAAAGTCAATCCAGTGCTTTTTTGTTTCATATAAAGCTGTGTTGGTCGAGATCTTCATTGTTGGCACAAACGTACCAAATGGTGTCCCCCTGCCTGTTGTAAAAAGCACCATTTGACAACCGGAAGCAGCAAGAGCAGATGAAGCAACCAAATCATTACCAGGTGCACTTAATAAGTTCAATCCCTTTTGTTTCAGCAGCTCCCCATATTTCAATACATCTTTAATATCAGAAGTGCCTGCTTTTTGTGTACAGCCGAGAGACTTATCCTCTAATGTCGAAATTCCACCAGCTTTATTTCCCGGGGAAGGATTTTCATATACCGGCTGTCGATGATCCAAGAAGTATTGTTTAAAGTCATTGATCATTTGCACAATATTGTCGAAAGTCGCTTCTGATGCTGCTCTCTCCATTAAAATCGTTTCAGCACCAAACATTTCGGGCACTTCTGTCAGCACCGTCGTTCCGCCTTGTGCGACAATAAAATCGGATAGCCTGCCTAAAAGCGGATTTGCAGTAATACCGGAAAATCCATCTGATCCTCCGCACTTCAAGCCAATTTTCAGCTCAGATAACGGAATGTCTTCACGATGATCTTCTTTCGCCGCATCATAAATTTCCTTGAGTAAAGCGACTCCCGTCTCAATCTCATCTCCTACTTCTTGGCTTCTTAAAAATTTCACTCTCGTACGGTCATATTCACCTAATGTGGACTGAAAATCCTCAATGTCATTGTTTTCACACCCAAGTCCAAGAACAAGTACTCCTCCAGCGTTAGGATGCTTCACCGCATTTTGTAAAATGGTTTTCGTATTTTCATGATCGTCCCCAAGCTGGGAGCATCCATAATTGTGCTTTAATACGAGGGCTGTTTCAAAAGGATGGATGTTTCCACCCATTTCAGCGGTGAATATTTGGATCATTTGATCGGCGATGCCATTCACACATCCAACGGTAGGAACAATCCAAAGCTCATTGCGGATTCCGCTTTCGCCATTTTTTCGTTTATATCCTTTAAATGTAAGATTCGTTTTTTCATAGGGGTTTTCTGATAATGAAGGCTGGTATTCGTATTCTAGCTTGCCAGATAGATTGGTTTTAATATTATGCGTATGCACCCATTCCCCAGCAGAAATGGCAGTCACTGCATGACCAATGGGATAGCCATATTTGATAATATTCTCTCTTTGCTTGATATCAGCCAATGCAAACTTATGACCTTTGCCAACGGTCTCTTTTAAGATAATCGTATGTCCTTGATGCTGCAGCTCTTCCCCTTGTTCCAATCCTTTTAAAGCAATACCGACATTATCTGAAGGGTTGATTAAAATAAAGTCTTTCATGCCTTCTCCCCCTGATTTTCATATTGAAGACGCATCATTTGGTGAACAGCCGCACTCATCCCGTGCTTCTGTATGAGGGTAAGCTGATCAGCTACAGCTTGACTCAATCCATTTACATCCGTTAAATCTCTGCCCCATAATGATTCGTATGAAAGGATACTCGCTGCAACCGCTTCATTGGAACGGTTTTCCCATGCTTCCTTCATGAGCGTGAGCACAGTTTCATCATCCTTTACCCTTCCTGCATGTGCTCTGTAGAAATAAATGAGACTGCTAAGTGAAAACACAAGTTTCATTGGCAGCTGTTTCTTTTGCTCGACATAATCAAGCAATGACGGAAGATTACGGGTTCGGAATTTGGATACCCCATTCAGTGCAATATCCAGCAATTGATGCTTTACAAATGGATTGCAAAAACGATCCCAAACGGATTGTGTATAAAGAAGAAGCTCATCTTGAGGAAGTTCAAGTCCTGGAAGTACTTCCTCCTCCAGCATACGCCGGATGAACGGACCAACATGCTCATCATCCACAGCTTCTTTTACAGTTTCTATACCGCATGAGTAAGCAATCGGCACCATCGCTGTATGTGCACCATTTAAAATTCGTACCTTGCTCATACGATAAGGCGAAATATCCTCTACAAAAAGAACATTTAACCCTGCTTCTTGAAAGGGGAGCTCCTTTTGTACGAAGGCAGGTGCTTCAATGACAAAAAGATGATAATATTCTGCCGTGACAAGCAATTCGTCAATATACCCTTCTTCCTTTTCTACGATTTCAGCCGCTTCCTTAGAGAATCCAGGGACAATCCGGTCCACAAGCGTATTACAAAACGTGTTGGCCTCTTTTATCCATGTCATAAACGCAGGCGACAATTCCCACTCAGCTGCCATACTGATCACATATTCCTTCAATCGATCACCATTTTGTTCAACCAATTCACAAGGTAGAATGATCAGACCTTTCCGCTCATCTCCAGCAAAAGCTTTAAACCGGTGATACAAGAACGCTGTCAGCTTTCCTGGAAAACTGGCTTGTGGCCGATCCTCCAAACGATCCTCCTTTTTGAGCACAAGTCCTGCCTCCGTCGTGTTTGAGAAGACAAAGCGGAGATCCGGGTTTTCCGCTACGTGTAAAAACTCCTCGTAATCCGTATACGTACTAATTCCTCTGCTAATCGATTGGATGATTATACGTTCATTCATTTCTTGCCGGTCATGATATCCCTGAATACATAATGTGTACAAGCCATCTTGTTCATTTAAGGCTGCCACTGATCCTTTTCGAGGAGGGACAACAACCGCTCTTCCTTTAAAATCTGTGCAGTCGTTCAGCTTCTGGATGTGCCAATTGATAAATCCTCGCATAAAATTTCCTTCACCAATCTGCAAAATCGTTTCCGGATACTCAGGTGCCGGGTAAATGGCTTTTGATAATCGTTTCAAATGGATTCCCCTCTCCAAGTAATATGCACACGTGAACATTTTTCTGAAAAGGTGCTGATTACTGCACCTTTTTAACTGAATCTCTGATCATCAGCTCTGTGTGAACATACACTTTTTCCATATGATCTTCTTCTTGCTCTTCACCGTTTATTACTGAAAGGATAGCTTCTGCTCCAAGTGCACACATTTTTTCAATCGGCTTTTTCACCGTTGTCAATGCAGGTGTGGTATAGGATGAAAATGCAATATCATCAAAACCGATAATAGAAATATCATTTGGACACGTTTTGCCTTTTGCAAATAAAGCATTCATTGCACCGATCGCCATGTCATCATTTGAGCAAAAGAGCGCTGTTGGCGGTTCATCAAGGGCCAGCAGCGATTCCATTGATTCATAGCCGCTTTTCATGTGATAATCGCCTTTCATCATATATTCTTTCTTCATAGGCATTTGGTGATCAATTAACGCTTGCAGGAAACCAGCTGTTCTTTCTTGAGTTGATTTAAAGCCTTCTTTCCCTTCAATGATGGCGATTTGTTCATGACCTTGCTGAATGAAATGGTGTGCAGCCTGGTAAGCTCCTTGACTATCATCTGCTAATATATTCATGACTTCATGACTTTCTACACGGCGATTCAGCACAATGATGGGAATGCCCTGTTTCTTCACATGATGGATAAACGCCTCATCGTGCTCGCTTTGACTCATGAGCAAAATGCCATCATAGCGTTGTTTATGAATGGTTGTATAATCGTGAAAGTCATCAATTCCTCTGACAAAGAGATTATAATACTCTGTCATGACGCTATTGACACCTTTTAACGCATCCACAAAGAAGCTTGAAGATGTACCCTCTGTTAAACTCGTAAAAAACAGACCGATTGTAAATGATTTTTGTGATACAAGGCCTCTCGCATGGACATTCGGTGAATAATTCAGCTGTTTTGCAATCGACAAAATCTTTTGTTTTGTCTTCTCTTTAATAAAAGGACTGTTATTCAAAGCCCTTGATACCGTGGTATGAGAGACGTTTGCCAATTTTGCTATGTCTTTAATTGTGACTGTCATGCTATTCCGCCTTTTATGATTTTTTACCATCTTATCATAAAATCGCTTTCATTTTCTTCATGTCATTTTGTTCGGATGCTGGAGCTGCTTCGTCCGGTCAAATTGGAAATACTGTCTGGCATTTTCATAGCTGATTCCTTTCACGATTCCCCCTAACAGATCAAGATCATATGGAGCTTCCCCTTTTTCTACCCAATCTCCGATGATATCGCAAAGCAGTCTTCGAAAATATTCATGCCTTGTATACGACAAAAAGCTTCTTGAATCTGTCAGCATCCCAATGAAACGGCTGATCAGTCCAATACTGGATAGAGCCATCATCTGCTCTGTCATCCCTTGTTTCGTATCATTAAACCACCAAGCTGTACCGTGCTGAATCTTCCCAGGAGCCGTTCCGTCTTGAAAGCTTCCAGCCAATGTGGAAATCACAACATTATCCCTTGGATTCAAGGAATATAAAATGGTTTTTGGCAGTGCCTGTTCTTGTTCTAAACGATCCAATATTCGGCAAAGCGGCTTGGCAATGTCTGCATCATTCATCGCATCATACCCTGTATCTGGCCCAAGCCGCTCAAACATTTTCGTATTGTTGTTCCTAAGCGCATTGATATGAAGCTGCATCGCCCAGCCCCGCTCATAGTAAGCCTGACCAAGCTTAATGAATGTTTGTGTTTTAAATTTAGTCTTCTCTTTTTCCGTCAATGCATGCCCAGACATTCTTTTATGAAAGATGGTTTCCACTTCTTCTTCCGTCGTTTCTTCAAACGTCATTTCGTTAATGGCATGATCTGAGATCAGGCAGCCCTGTTCATGGAAAAAATCAATTCTTGCACGGAGTGCTGTTAAAAAGTCTTGATAGGATTGGATTGGAGTAGATGAAGCCTCTGCCAGTTCGTGAACATACGCTGTAAATAGGTGATTTGTTATATCAAGGGCCTTATCAGGCCGAAATCCGGGCAGTACTTGCACAGTGAATCCTTCTTCCCGCAGTTTTTGATGATAGCAAAGCGAATCGACTGGATCATCTGTCGTCACGACTGTTTCAACGTTCGATTTCACAATGAAGTCTCTTGCACCAAAACCCTCTCCTTGCAGCTTTTCATTTACTTTTTGCCAGATGATGTGTGCGGTTTTTTCGTTTAAAAGTTCCTCAACTCCAAAATATCGTCTCAGTTCTAAATGAGTCCAGTGATAGAGCGGGTTTCCAAGGGTCATGGGAACAGTCTTCGCCCACGCCAGAAATTTCTCATAGTCTGAGGCATCCCCTGTGACGTGTGATTCTGGTATGCCGTTTGCTCTCATGGCACGCCATTTGTAATGATCTCCGTAAAGCCATGCTTCGGTGATATTATGGAAGGTTTTATTTTCATAGATTTCTTTGGGGCTTAAATGACAATGGTAATCTATAATTGGAAGGTCCTTAGCAAACTCATGGTATAGCTTTTCCGCCGTTTGACTGTTGAGTAAAAACTGATCATCTAAAAAGGCTTTCATCAAACTCCCCCATCTCTCTTATAAATAAAAATGATTTGTTCACGTTAACAATTTCATTGTAATCGTTTACAAAATTGATTTCAATCCTAAAACAGGAAAAAACGATCTCCTTTAGAAAAGAAAATCGTTTTTTTGCTATTTTACAGGTGATGATTTTTTTAGGATAATCGCAATAGTTGTTCCAGAGCCTAGTTCACTTTCAACTTGAATATCACCGTCATGCAGCAAGACGAGCTCTTTTGCTATCGCAAGCCCGAGACCAGTTCCGTTCGTTGGATCATTTGTATTTGTCCCTCTGTAGTAGCGGTTAAATAGGTGATCCACCGTTTCCTGTGCCATTCCGCGGCCATTGTCTTTCATTTCGATCCGAACTTCTTCATCTGTTTCAGATAAAACAGCTGTAATATGAGTGCCTTTTTCGTTATGCTTCACTGCATTCGCCAGCAGGTTCTCAATCACTCGTCTGAACCAGGCTTTATCGATCTCAAATATGACACCATCTGTTTGATCTTCAAAGGAGCATGGATAATCCTCAGATGAGGAGCTTCTTGAGAACTCATCCATAATGGAAGCTAAAAATTCACTGAGTTCAACCGGTTTACGATTAATAGGCAGGGCACCATTCTTCAATCGGTACGTGAGGTTTAAATCCTCAATCAGTGTCGACATGTATTCTGATTTCTCACGAATCACCTGTCCCATTTCCATGACTTCTTCTTTGGACCATTGATATTGATCGGATTCAAGCATGAGTCCATAGCCGTAAATCGTACTTAGAGGCGTTTTCAAATCATGAGACAATCCTGCAATCCATTCTTCCCTTGTGGTTTGAATTTTTCTTCGGTTTGCTTCATTCTCTTTTAATGTAAGCGTGAGCTGATCCATTGTTTTTAGGATATCCTCAAATAATCGGTATTCCCGCTTAATACGGCCTTTTTTATTTTTACTGAATGGAATTCCCTTTCTATTTGTTGGTTCCTGCAATTTATTTTTTGATAAGAAAATCAGCCAGCGAATAATGTGATAAATTGGCAGCCCATAGCGGTACGAATACCATAATGTCATAATAATAATAATGGTGAGTGCAAGACCTGCATTTAAGATAGTTGTATATTGATTTAAAGCGTCTGTCTCTTTATCGTAAAGTTCGTCTGGGCTGTATACTTTATTTGGTACAGAAACAATAATATACAGGTTTTTATTCACTTTCATATAAGACAGATCACTTCTAAACTCCCAAGGTTTCGATTGATACTTGAGCAGTTCAACATCTGTTACGTTATGTTTCAAATCGGTGTTGGCTCGAATGCCTTTTAAATATTTTCCTTCGTCATTGAACAAATGCACCGATCCATTCATTCTCTTCAAGAATTCTTTTGTTTCAACCGAATATTGAGATAGTGCAGCCAAATTCTTCTCGTGCTGCTTCAGATAATTGGCTACTTTTGTGCTGTTCGTTTTGAACCCATATAACACGATAAAGCTTTTTTGATCAATCTCAATTGGCCAGAAGTACATCTTATAATCTTTAAATTGTCTCTTTTCAAAAATCTTGATCATTTCATCCTTTTGATAGGATGTTGGAATGGTTTTAGGGCGATGATAACTATAAACGTTTTTCTTTTTCGAATCGATTACTTGTAGCCAGCCGTCTCGTTTTTTCACTGCTTGCTTGAGCTGATCGTCGGCTTCCATTTTTCCATCCTCGTTAAAATAAAGCCAGCTCATGAGTGTATCTCCATCAGCTTTTGTTAAACCGGTTTCAGCCATGTTCTCATAGTATTTTTTATAATATAAGTTATCAGAGAACGTATTCCCAATCATCAAAATGGCAATGACAATAAACATTTGTCCGACAAAGTGAAAGAAAAGTTTTGCTCGTAAATTCATAAACTATTGAAGAACCTTTGCAGGGTGTGGTATAAATTTATATCCCATACCACGGATCGTCACAATATATTCGGGCTGACTCGGATCTAACTCGATCTTTTCTCTCAACTTTCGAATATGAACCATGACAGTGTTGTTATCACCATATGACGGGACGCCCCATACTTTCTCATAAATTTGATCTTTTGAAAGAACCACATTCGGATGATCACAAAAGTACTTCAGCAAAGAAAGAAGCTGAGCAGAGCATGCCGTCACCTCTCCTCTTACTTTCAATTCGGCTGCATGAGGATGATAGGAGAAATGGGCATATTGATATTGGCTTTGAGTGTCTTCTTGTTCCTCCTGTAAGGAGATATATGTTCGGTTTAGATGAGCCTTAATTCTAGCCACTAGCTCAAGCGGATTAAATGGCTTCGTGATATAATCGTCTGCCCCCTGCGCAAAGCCCGTCAGTTTATCGACATCAGACGTTCTTGCAGTTAAATAAAAAATAGGCGCTTTCGTTACTTTTCTGATTTCAGGCAGAACGTCAAAGCCAGATTTACCGGGCATCATCACATCTAGAAGTAAGAGGTGGATGTCCTCGTTTTTGACAACATCTAATGCTTCATCTGCATGGTAGGCTTTATAAATATGCTTGAATCCTTCTTTTTTTAATACGCGTTCAACCATTTTCACAATTGCTTCTTCGTCATCTGCAATCAATATTTTTGCTGTTTCCACGCATCTCTTTCCTTTCTAGCTATGATCTCTAACCGTATATTACCATTGTCTAAAGTAAAAAAGTACCTCTTTTCTGCATAAAAGCGAAAAAAATCAACTGGAAAAAATAGTAGCACTAGGAAGTTTCAAACACGCAAAAAAACCCGGCATCTGCACCGAGTTCCTTTACATCTATTATCCATTTACAGCTTCTAGCTTTCGTTCATGATTCATTAAATCATATGTTAAACAAATCGGCTTATTCGTTCTAGGATCAAGCACAATTTCTGCATCAATATGGAATACCTGACTGAGTACCTCTTTGGTCATGACCTCATGAGGCGTACCGTCTTTTATGACTTTCCCTTGATTGAGGGCAATCATGTAATGTGAAAAACGCGCCGCATGATTCAAATCATGGATGACCATCAACACAGTTCGCCCCTGCTCTCTATTTAAGCGTTCTAACAGCTGAAGAATCTCGAGCTGATGTGCAAGATCCAAATACGTCGTAGGTTCATCCAATAGGAGCAGCTCTGTTTCCTGGGCAAGTGCCATCGCAATCCATACTCGCTGGCGCTGTCCGCCGGAAAGTGCTTCAATTGGTCGATCATGAAAAGCGATCATTCCCGTTTCCTCAAGTGCCCATCTGATGATTCGTTTATCTTCATTTGATAAGCGACCAAACCCATTTTGATGTGGGAAACGTCCATATGACACAAGCTCATACACTGTCAGTCCACTAGGTGCTTCGGGTGTTTGCGGTAAGATCGCCATTTGTTTTGAAATTTCTTTTGTCGGCGTCTCATGGATAGCCTGGCCATTTAAATAAACAGCTCCTCGATTGGCCTTCATAATACGAGACATCGTTTTTAAAATGGTTGATTTCCCGCAGCCATTCGGTCCAATCAGTGTTGTCACCTTGCCTTTTGGGATACTGACATTCAAATCTTCTACAATCAAACGGTCTTGATAACCGATACAAAGCTTTTCTGTTTCGAGCGATTTCATATGTTGTCTCTCCTTCCTCATTAGTTCGATTTCATCAATAAGTAAATGAAGTAAGGTGCGCCTAAAGCAGAAACGACAAGGCCAACTGGCACTTCTGATGGTGCAAGTATGACGCGGCCAAGTGTATCCGCCAATAATAATAACAGCGCCCCAATTAACGCGGAGGCCGGTATCATTCCTTGATGCTTTGGCCCAACAAGCTTTCTCGCCAAGTGCGGTGCGGCTAACCCTAGGAAAGAAATACTCCCTGCAACAGCAACACTCGCACCAGCTAATGCAACGGCAATCAGCATGAACAAGCTTCTTTCTTTATGAACTGAAATGCCCAATCCATAGGATAGCTGATCACCCAAATTCATGATATTTAAATAGCGTGATCTGACAATCGCGAATATAAGGAAAATCACCATCCATGGTAGAACAGACAGGACATACGTCCAGCTCGAGCCATAAATACTTCCAGATAACCACACGATGGCTTGGTTAAAATCATTTGGGCTCATTTTTAACTGAATGACCACAATCGCTGCTGAAAATGCAGCATTCACACCAATACCAGTTAAAATCAATCGGACAGGTGTGATGCCTTTTTTCCACGCTAACACATAGATAAGAAATGCAGCAAAGCCTGCACCTACGAACGCGAAAAGCGGCAGTACAAAAATCGTAAAGTCACCTAAATTCGCCATCGTGCCTTGAAATGCAAAAATAAATAGCACAACGGCAAAGCCAGCGCCGGCATTGACGCCGAGAATACCTGGGTCAGCTAAACCATTTTGAGAAACGCCTTGCCAAATCGCGCCTGATACAGCGATAGAAGCACCGACAAGTAAAGCGATGACCATTCTTGGAAGTCGGAATTCGAATAATACGAGCTCATCCATCTCACTTCCGAATCCAAAAAGTGTTTTCAATGTATCCATCGGAGAGATCCGAATTTCTCCGGTATTTAAACTAATAAGGAACACAGCTACGATCGCGAAAAAGATCATGAGCATCGTTCGTTGATATTTCTTTTTCTTTGCTTGCTGCACCATTTCCATTTAGATTCCGCTCCTTTCACGTCTAGCTAAATATAAGAAGAAAGGAACGCCTATAATCGCCGTGATGGCACCGACTGGCGTTTCAAACGGAGCGTTGACCAGCCTCGCAGCAATGTCTGCATAAATTAACAAAGTGGCCCCTAAAATAGCGGAGCATGGGATAATCCAGCGGTAGTCCACTCCAACCAAGAATCGAGTGACATGAGGGATCACAAGCCCGATAAAACCAATAGAGCCCGCTACCGACACGGCAGCACCCGTTAAAAGAATAACAACCAATACGCCAAGCACCTTGACCGTTTTCGTATACTGTCCAAGTCCTTTCGCCAATTCTTCACCTAAGCTCAGAACCGTGATCGAACGGGCAAGGATCATTGCAATGATTAGTCCTGCAATGGCAACTGGAATGATGATATGAATGTTGCTCCAATTCACACCTGCCACTCCGCCAGCATACCAAAAGCTCATATCTTGAGCGACGTCAAAACGAATGGCAATGGCTGAAGAAATTGAGCTCAAAAGTGCTCCAACCGCTGTACCAGCTAGTGCGAGTTTAACCGGAGTCAGTCCCCCTTTTGACATAGTACCGACACCAAATACAATAGAGGCACCGAGTGCGGCTCCAACAAATGACCAAAGAATTAATGTGAAAGAAGATTGGCCAGGGAAAAATGCTAATGCAATGGCAATCGCAAATGCGGAGCCATTTGTCACACCCATAATCTCCGGTGACGCCAGCGCATTTCTTGTCATTCCTTGCATAATGGCACCTGATACGGCTAAAAAGGCACCGACGAGCGCGGCTCCAACTGTGCGCGGCAGCCTCAATTCCCGAATGATTTGATGTGAAGTTTCTTGTGGATCAAAATGAAAAACGGCTTCCCATACAGTCTGTAGATGAATGTTTGCCGCTCCTAATGATACCGATAAAAAAAGACCAAATGATAAAGCGATGATTCCTATGATGATAACAGCTGCTGTTCCAAAAGGCTTCGTGACAATATCGATCGTATCATCGCTGGCTGGCAGCTGTTTATTCGATTGTGAGCCCAAAACCAGTCTCTTCCTTTCCGTTCATGTTTATTCTTTATTAGTGATAATGATTATCAATCTCGAAGTCTAGTATATCACTTTCTTTTCTTTTTGAAATCATTGTTCTGATAAATTTCTTTATTTTCATCAAAAAACTGTGAGAATTTCATCATTTTTCTTTAGGCCTAAATTAGCCAATGCATTTTTGTTCCTATCATGTTACGATAAAAAATGAAATTGAGAATCATTATCAAGGAAAAATGAATAGGAGAGAACTTTTGTGAAAAAACGAACTGGATTTCTTTTGATTTCTTTATCGATTCTTATGATCTTTACAGCCGCTTGCGGCAGCACTTCAAATAAACAATCTGCAGCGAAAAAGAATGACATGATGACATATCAGGATGCAAAAGGTGAAGTGAAGCTTCCGAAAAATCCGAAACGAATAGTGCTTCTTGCAGAAAGCTATTACGGGGACCTCGTCACACTCGGCAAAACTCCGGTTGCTACAACATCACCCATCTTTAAAAACCCTTTTTATAAAGGGAAAACAGATGGAGTGGAAAATCTCGGAAGGACCCCATCGGTCGAAAAAGTAGCCGCTTCGAAGCCAGATATGATTATTGCTTGGGGGGAAGATGAGAAGTTTGATCAATACAAAAAAATCGCCCCAACTGTAGCGGTAAAATACAATCAATATTCTTTCAAAGACCAGCTAAAAGAATTCGGTAAAATGACAGGTACACCAAAAAAAGCAACAGAATGGATCACAAAATGGGATACCAAAATTGCTGAGGTGAAACCAAAGGTAACCAAAGCTGTTGGCAGCAAAACGGTCTCGATCGTATCGCCATTTGATAAAGGCATTTATATCTTCGGAAACACCTTTGCCCGCGGGGGCGAAATCATTTATGACGAGCTGAAATTAAAAGCACCGAAGGCTGTCAAAAAAGAAGCGATCGACAGCGGTGTTGGCTATGCGAATATTTCTCTTGAGAAGTTGCCAGAATTCGCAGGCGACTATATTTTCACAGGTCCATGGAGCGGCTCAAAAAGTAAAGGTGACCAAGTGTATCAAAGCAGCATTTGGACATCACTTCCTGCCGTCAAAAATAAACATGTATTCGAAATAGATCCAGTCGGTTTCTTCTTTAATGACCCAGTGTCACTAGAAGGTCAGCTAGAGTTTATTGTGGATCGATTGACATCTGCATCATAAAAAAACGTTTCTCCAGAAATGGAGAAACGTCTTCCTTATACCGTTCCTTTGGCAAATCCTTTTGACATGAATGGATAAAGCAAAATACCTACTAAGAATAGACCGATTCCAAGACCAAAGGTTTTCAAGTCTGCTGTTCCTGAAATAATGACCCAAGCTGAATACCCCATCGCAACAAGTGCAATGATGCCATCTCTCGTTCGATTTCCTTTTTGAAGTTCATACGTGTCACCTTGCATAATGACCTTAAAGCTGTAGATGGAAGACACAATATACGGAATAAGATACGCAAGTGTCGCTGATGTAGTTAAAAAGGTAAAAGCTTCATTAATCGTACGTGACATCACAGAGAAGATAAACAGCTGTGACATAATATTTGTAACAGTCAAAGCGAAAGCAGGGCTTCCTTTTTTGTTTGTTTTTGCAAATACTGCTGGAAAATCACCAGCCTTTGCTGCTTGATACGGCACTTCTGAACCAAGTAAAATCCAGCCAAGCATCGAACCAAACAAGCAAATAATCGCCAGCAGAGCCATGACAATTCCACCAGCTGGCCCAATAATAAGCTGAAGCACATCTACGAATGGTTTGTCAGAGCCTTGCAATTGATCGTGCGGCAGAACGCCCATCGTAATCAATGTGATAATCATGTAGATCGAAAGTGCGATTAAAAGACCTGTAATGGTCGCACGTTTCACATCACGCTGTGAGGATGCTCTTCCTGATAAAATGACAGCTGATTCAATTCCAATAAATGCCCATAGTGTGGAAATAGCCGCATGATGAATTTGACCTCCAAGGCCAAGCACTCCTTCGCTGCCTGTTTCAACCGGGAAGTAGTAATGTTCAAATAATGCCGTTTGAAATGCAAATAATCCCGCAACAATAAAAAGGACGAATCCAAGCACCTTTGAAAAGGTCGTAATAAAATTCAATTTACTTGCAGCACTTAAGCTTGTAATTAAAATGGTATGTGTTCCCCATAGAAGAAGGGTACATACGATAAACGTCATGAGCTGACCAAGCGTGACCGCTTCTTTTCCAAAGGTAAAAACTTCAGTCTTCACTGTGAGAATCGGGAAAAAAGTCGTTAAATAACCAGCAAGACTTGTAATAATTGCGACATTACTAATCCAGCTTGCCACCCAATATCCCCAAACCATTGTAAATCCAGCCGCTTTCCCTTTTTTCGGATCTTTAAAAAGCGCCCTTGCATAACTTTGTGGTCCAGCCGTCAGCTGCGGCTTATGAATGGACAAATGCCCAAATACAAGCGCAATCATAAGCACACCGCCGCCTGTGACAAGCCATGCCATCGTCACACCTAAAGGACTTGCATGCTGGGCAAGCGTACTTGGCAGCATAAAGATGCCTGAACCTACCATATTTCCGACGACAAAAGCCGTCAATAACCAAAAACCCCATTTTTTTGTCTGTTCCATTTCCGTACCTCCGTTTTATTCACTTTGGACCAGACCCGGCAGTATCTTCATTGATATATTTGTGAAGCAATGACTTGCATTCTTTATGTTCATAATGGATTACTTTTTAACAGCATACCCTTATTTTTGTGACTCAGAACATAAAAAAAAGCCTGAACAAAAGTCCATGCTTTTCAAAACATACACCTTGATCTCCGGATAGCCCTCCACGCTTCAAAGACGTGGCAGTCCTGCATTTATTCAATGCAGACCCAGCATAAAGAAAGTTGGAGCTCTCTCTACACTTCGGCGCTGATGCCTTTTTTCTCATGATCTACGATTCCATCTCTCCTATGAGTGACTCATCATCCGCGCAACCTCTACCTCACTGAGACATAGCGTGAGGATTTCTATTCATTTTTACTACACGAAGGTTATCAAACATTCTCACATCTGTCAAAGGGAAAAACATAGAAAAAAGGCAGAGAACTGTTTCTCTGCCCTATACCTTGCTTATTGATCGTTGTTTTTCTTCTTTTGTACAGCTTCCTGAAGCGGATCGCCTGCTAGCTCTTTACTTGCTTCCTCTAACAGCTGATCTACCTGCTGATGGTTTTTCTCACTTTTCGCCTTTTTATCCTTTTGGAAAAATGACATCGCTGTTTCCTCCCTTTTCATATAATGCGGTTGCCTGTTTAATTTGTGCTACAGCGCTCAGCATTATACAAGGGAAGAGGCTCAATCATCATGAAAGGTCTGTCTCATTTTTTGCAAGTACGTCAGAAAGGTTTTTAAATCATCCTTTGTGAAGTCTGACATCATATGCTGAATTACCTTTCCGAAAAGACGTGTATGCTTTTCATAAATGGCCATCCCTTTTTCCGTGACTTCTAAACGGACAAGTGATGAATCGTCCTTGTCCCGTTCTCTTTGAATATAACCCTGCTCACATAATTTATTGAGTGCAATAGAGGCTGCACCAGGGTTTAAAGAGAGTCTTTGCTTCAGCTCTTCGGCATGTGATACTTTGCCTTGTATCAAAATAGAAAGAGCATATATCTGTGGGGGCGTGATGTCTTTCTCTAACTCAAGTAACTTGCGGTTTAATTTACGGCTGACTTCATAATGTACAAGAACAATTTCTTTTAAAATGTCTGCATTACCCATCCGAATCGCATCCTTATCGTTAGTATCAACATGACTTCCCCCTTATTATAGAATGTTTTTCCATTCAGCCAACCCTTTTGGCCTCTTTTTCTTTAGAAATAAGCCTTGCTGAATGAATCCTCCCTTGATATAGTGAGTACTTGAACTAAAGATAGAACAGGAGTACGCATCATGACAGGAAAAACACACATCATGGGCGGAATTGCCGCCTCCACAGCCGTTGCCTACTATTATGGATTCGACCCAGTGACGATGGCTGCTGCTGGATCAGCAGGTGCTCTGATCCCTGATCTTTGCCATACAAAAAGTAAAATCGGCAGAAAATTCCCGCTGCTCTCGACACTGATCAGCAGTGTGTTCGGTCATCGCACGTTTACACACAGTTTATTATTTTTGCTGATCATTTATTTTCTAGCAACAACATACATTCCAAATGACAGCCTAAGTATCGGTTTACTAGTCGGGATGGCAAGCCATCTCATTCTGGATGCAGGAACAGTGAATGGGATTAAATTTTTATTTCCGGCTTCCATTAAAGTGCGTCTTCCCTTCTATGTCAAAACAGGCAGCACAGGAGAACAAGTCGTACTAGCTGCTCTCACCGTCGTTACCTGCTATTACATCGCTGTCCTCTGCGGCATCTCCATCCCATTCTAATGAATCAGAAAGAGTTTTCCGAAAAACACAGGATATGAATTGATCATTCCTCATTTTTTTAGTAGGTTTAAGATAAGTGTTTTTGCCTTGCAGCTGAATACAGAATGGTGAGGAGCTACATAAATGAAAGCGTTTTTCAAAAATCACTGGTTTTTAGTGTACTCCATCCTCTTCATGTGGATGAAAACATACATCATTTATCAATTCGGATTTCACATACGAACGGCCAATCTGTTTCATGAATGGCTGCTTTTGATCAATCCACTTAGCTTTTTGCTTCCTTTGTTTGGGATTGCTCTTTTTTTAAATGAAACGAAGCAAAAGGTATTTTTATTAACCGCAAATTTGATTTTGACAGCGATTCTCATATCGAATACGATCTTTTATGGATTTTATATTGATTTCATTACAATCCCTGTCTTATTCCAAGCGAAAAACATGGGAGATATGGGCAGCAGTATGACAGAATTATTTCACCCGCTGTTTTTACTGATGCTCATTGATTTCGTGGTGCTGGCGTGGCTTTTAAAGCGCAAACCTTTACCGCCAAAAGCCTCCTTTAAAACAATCAAAACATATTATGCGGTGTGCTGTAGCTTTCTATTGTTTCATGTCAGTTCAGCCATGATGGATCACCCTCGCTTTCTGACAAGCTCTTATGATCGAGAAGTGATTGTACGAAACCTTGGGCTGTTCCAGTTCCACCTGTATGACGGCGCTGCCCAAACAGCGCGTATTGGACAAAAAGCCTTTGCAGATGAAGATACACTTTCAACCGTAGCAAACTACACAAAGGCTGATTACAGTGCACCAAACGAAGAGTACTTTGGACTTGCTAAAGGTAAGAACGTTGTGTTCATTTCACTCGAATCAACACAGCAATTTGTCGTTGATCAAAAGGTGAATGGACAATACATCACCCCCTTTTTAAATCAACTCGCTAAAAAGAGTTTTTATTTTGATGAATTTTATCAGCAGACTGAGCAAGGAAAGACATCGGATTCAGAGTTTATTGTCGCAAATTCCCTCTACCCATCTAGCAGCGGCGCTGTCTTTTTCACAGCGAGTGACAACGAATACGACACGTTATACAAGCAGTTGAAAAAAGAGAACTATCAATCCGTCCAATTTCATGCGAATAATAAAACGTTTTGGAATCGTGATGTGATGTATGAGTCGTTTGGGATTGACCGCTTTTATGATGTCGATTCGTATCAGGTCAATGAACAGAATTCAACTGGCTGGGGCTTAAAGGATATTGACTTCTTTGACCAATCCATTGATTATTTAAAAAAGTTGAAGGCGCCTTATTACAGCACGTTTATTACCTTGACCAATCACTTTCCATTTGAAATCGATCCAAAGGATCAATTGATTGATGAATATGATTCGTCCAGCGCCATTTTAAACCGCTATGTGACGACCGTCCGCTATCAGGATGAAGCCATTAAGACATTTTTTGACCGCATGAAAGAAGAAGGACTGTATGAAAATACAATGTTTGTCCTCATGGGGGATCACTATGGTATCTCCGAGGCACATCATCAGGCAATGGCAGAGCTGCTCAAAAAAGATGAAATCACACCGTTTGATGCTGTGAAATTGCAGCGGGTGCCCTTTTTAATTTACATTCCGGGGGTCACAGATCAAGCACCGCAGACAATTTCTGAAACAGCTGGGCAAATCGACGTGAAACCGACACTCCTGCACTTACTCGGTATTGAAACGAAGGATGCCATTCAATTTGGCAATGACTTATTTTCAAACGAACGGACGCCTTTTGCTGTTTTGAGAAACGGGAACTTTATTACAGATGATTATCTCTATACAAAGAACACCTGCTATGATCAAAAAACAAAAGAACCTGTTGAACAGGATGAGGTGTGTCAGCCTTATATCGAAAAAGCCAATAAAGAACTTTCCTTATCAGACAAAGTGATCAATGGGAATTTGCTGCGTTTTTATCAGCATTAAAAAGTCGCCATCTGGCGGCTTTTTCTTTTCTCTTTTTACTGAAAGCCTATGAATGGTCAAATAAGTTTGCTTATAATAAAGAATACATATGATATTGAATAATAAGAGGTGTGAACATGAAGTATGCGTTCTTCCCCTTCATCGCCATCTGCTTGCTCCTGAGCGGGTGTCAAACAGAGATGAAGTCATCGGATACAAGCAAAAAAACAGAGCTTGTCATTTCAGCAGCGGCAAGTCTTCAGGATGCACTAAAGGAAATTGAATCCGCCTTTAATGATGAGCACCCGAATGTGACATTAACAAATAATTTCGGGTCATCCGGCGCATTGAAGCAGCAAATCGCACAAGGGGCAAAAGCAGATCTCTTTTTCTCAGCAGCTGAAGCGCCCTTTGATGAGCTTGTGCAATCTGGAGATATCGATCAACATTTTATCAAGGATGCCATCCGAAATGAGCTTGTACTCATTGTGCCAAATGATCATTCTTCCTCTATTAAAAGCTTTCAAGACGCCCAGGACATAAAAGGGAAGATTGCTCTTGGCACACCAGAATCCGTTCCTGCTGGTACATACGGCAAAGAGATTTTCACAAAGCTGAACATCTGGGATCAAGTGAAAAAGAACGCTGTATACGGCAAGGATGTGCGGCAAGTTTTAAGCTACGTAGAAACAGGAAATGTGGAGGCTGGTGTTGTGTATAAGACAGACGCCCTCGTTTCCAAAAAAGTAAAAATTGCGGCTGAAGCCAATCAGGACATGCACTCCCCAATCATTTACCCAGTAGGAATCGTTAAAGGGACAGAACATGTAGAGGAAGCCAAGTCCTTTTTTCAATTTCTTCAATCAGAAACAGCCAAATCAATTTTTAAAAAGTACGGCTTTCAAGTGAATTAATGCCTATGATGACTGAAGAATTCCTATCTCCCATTTGGCTGTCCGTGCAGGTTGCCGTTGTAAGCGGGCTGCTGGCAACTGTTTTTGGTACATTGATTGGCTATTGGATGGCGCGAACATCATTTAAGGGAAAAATGATCGTAGAAACGCTCTTGATGATGCCGCTTGTCCTTCCGCCAACGGTTGTAGGTTTTTTATTGCTCGTCATATTCGGAAGGCATAGCATGATCGGGGGCGCGATTGAATGGATCTTTCACCAGCCGGTCATTTTCACTTGGTGGGCGGCAGTTATTGCATCAACAGTTGTGGCATTCCCGCTTATGTATCAATCTGCAAAGGCTGGATTTTCTACGATTGAGTCAGACATTGAAGGGGCTGCAAAAGTAGATGGTGCTCATTCATTCCAAGTCTTCGCCTATATTACAGTACCACTTGCCCTGCCTTCCCTCTTATCAGGCAGCATCCTCAGCTTTGCAAGAGCCCTTGGAGAATTTGGGGCGACCTTAATGTTTGCCGGCAACATCCCAGGAAAAACGCAAACACTCCCAACCGCTATCTATGTGGCGATTGATTCCGGACGAATGGAGCTTGCTTGGGCTTGGACGATTTGTATTGTGATTCTATCTTTTATCATGCTGTTGGCTGTACGCCGAAGCAGTACGTAAAAAATCCCTCTATGTGAGAATAGGGGGATTTATACTACATATTTACTTTGCCGTTTTGCTATAGTATAAGTCAGCAAGGACGACAAACAGATAAGCAATGAAATGCAGATCAGAATTGTGGTTATATTCATGGAAATAGGCATAAATAATTGATAGTTCCCTTTAAAAGAAAACAGGTGCAAAGCTAAGTTGGCAATCATATTTTTTAAATCAAATGCACCTAAGTTAGGGATCAATAAAAAATAGACCATATAGATAACCAAAGATAAAATAAAACTTCGACATATACTACCTAAATAAAAAACAAGTGTACTAAATAACCAGCTTGTACATACAACAAACATTAATTGAAGCAGTATAGAATGTTCGGTACTATCTTTATATGTAAACAATTGAACAGATATATCTTTTGATATGACATAATAAAAGATATGACTAGCCATGTATGAAATAAGAGAAAGAATAGGAATTAAACATAGAATGATTACATAAAGAGACAGTTGCTTTGAAAACATAATATCGTTCCACCGATATTGAACCGCTTTAATTTTCATCGTTTTATATTTCACATCATATGTCGCTAAATAGATCGCATATAAACCAAATACAAGTGGATAAAAGATAAAACCCATCCATTCTAAATTAGTTGAAATGGCTTGAGTTGGCTCCATCAAATGAAGTGATTGAATAAACTTCTCGTAATCATATTTTAAGACATTTTCTACGACTTCTCCTTCAGCACCTGATAATTCTCCTTCTTCTATGTTAACTGGCATCGTCAAAGCCTTTTTTATATCAATACCTAGCTCCTTATATTCACTTTCTGTTTTTACATATTGGGCATAGTTTGATTTTGTCGTTTCATATTGAGAATATACATTCCATAACGAAATCAGCATCAATGGAATAAACAAGATAAGAAATGTTTTAGCATAATATTGATATAAAAACTCTTTTTTCACTAACTTAAAGATATGCTTGATAAATGTCACCCAAATCCTCTCCTTTTTCCTGAAAGTCATGGATTTGAATCATTGATTTGTCTTTTAAAATAAACAATTCATCAACAATTGATGAATAAAATTCAAACTGATGACCTGTAGCTATAATGGTCATGTCTTTAGACCACTTCTTAATCATTGCTTTTAATTCCATCATTGTTCCATAATCTAAACCATTTGATATCTCATCTAAGAACAAATAAGTTGGTTTTGTTAATGCAATCAATATGAAACTCAATTTCTTTTTTTGGCCATAAGAGTAATGTTTGACCTTCTTCTTGAGGATCTCATGTGGTAGATATTCCTTTGCCAGTGTATCACATCTTTTTTGGTCAAAAGGGCTATTTAACAATAATCGTATATTTTGATAACCGTTTAGATTCAAATAGAGTGGTGAATCATCGTACATTACCTGAATTTCATTCCTTACTTGATCAATTGGCTGATGATTATACAAGATCTCCCCTTCATACTGTTCTAACTGAAGTAAACATTTCATAAAAGTTGTTTTGCCAGATCCATTTTTCCCCATGATGAAATTTATTTTTTGATGTTGTATTTGAATATGTAAATCTTCAAATACAGGCTGCTGTCGATATGTTTTTGTCAATCCTTTTACTTGGATCATTTTCCAAAAACTCCTCTTACTATTTTTTGAGATTATTTATAATATTTAAACAGCGCTACTATGATTTGTAAATAGATCTTAAGTAGCGCCTTTTCTATTAATCTATACTATTAATCCCAACCATGTTTTCCTTTTCCATTAACCCAAACTCGATCTGTAAAAGAGTTACTCACAAAGGTAACATCTCCCCACGGAGTAGGTGTTCCAAATTTAAGGGTTGTTTTATGTGCCCATTTATGAAGATTGGCTCCCTTATAGTATCTTTTAGAACCATTTTTCACCACTTTGTTAGGGAAGACGTAACCCGCATCTTGAGAACCAGAACTCGATTTAACTTTACCCGAAGAATATTTCCAATCAACATATGATTTTGACCACGCCATAAAGCTCCCTCTAGATGTGGTTAACCTTTTCGCATACACTTTCGAAGCACTTGTAGACATCTCACCTTTATTCGTTTCCTTTATTGTTTGTACATACATGGTACTACTAGAATAATCTTCTTGAATTACTTTTTGCTCATTACTCAAATCAACATTTGTTGCTCCGGCAAATGTCGTAGGTAGGATCGTAGCACCCAAAGTTAACGACAAGCCTAGTATGACTTTTTTCATATAATAAACCTCCTTTTATTTACAATTAGTAATTTACCATAAAATTCATTATAGTTCCATAAATTTCATGATATTTAAGCTAGATTTAAGGAATTCTTCTCGTTTTTCAAGATAACTTAGTAGCATAGAATGTCTTCAATGTCTTTTATTCATAGAAAAAACACCTATTCATTAGTCATGGAAGTGTATCACTTCTACGCCTATCGAAAGGTGTTCTATAATTATTCAATTTCTTTATTATTCAAACCCAACCGTCATCGTCTCTGGATTCGAGCCGACGCGTTCGTTATTGTTTAATGCATCGATTTTTTCCATGTCTTCTTTAGAAAGCTCGAAGTCAAAGATGTCTGCATTTTGTTTAATACGTTCTTCATTGATTGATTTAGGAATTGTCACGACACCGCTTTGTAGATCCCAGCGCAAGATGACTTGAGCAACAGATTTGTTGTAGCGTGCAGCAATGTCTTTCAAAACGTCATGATCTAATAGCTTCCCTTGCATCAGCGGAGACCATGCTTCAATTTGAATGCCTTTTTCCTTTGCATATTGACGCAGTTCAACAAGTGTCAGTTTCGGGTGAAACTCCACTTGGTTCACAGCTGGAACAACCTCAGCATCTTTTAACAGCTCTTCTAAATGCTGAATATAGAAGTTGCTGACTCCAATGGCTCTGACTTTCCCGTCTTTATAAAGCTTCTCAAGTGCACGCCAAGTGTCTTTAAATGTATCTGCATTTGGTCCAGGCCAATGAATCAAATAGAGGTCTAAGTAATCAAGACCTAATCGGTTTAAGCTTGCGTCAAACGCCTCAAGCGCTTTATCATAGCCTTGATCTGTGTTCCATACTTTAGACGTAATAAATAAATCTTCTCGTTTCACACCAGATTCTTTAATCGCTTTTCCTACGCCTGTCTCATTTTTATAAACAGCTGCCGTATCAATGCTGCGATATCCGTTCCGTATGGCTGCTTTTACGGCATCTACCACTTGATTGCCGTCCTCCACTTTGAATACACCTAAACCAAACCAAGGCATTTCTACTCCGTTATTCAGTGTTACGGTATCATTCAAGCTTTTGACCATTTTAACAACCACCTTTTTTATAGATTCCATCTCTTTCATTATCTCATGTTGTGCTTCAAAACTCTATTATCAGGCGTTTCTCTTCGCTTCGATGGCTAAGAGCAGCGCACCAGTCATGCCAGCCTTGTCCTCAAGTTTAGGGGAGACAATGTATGTATCAAGCGGCGGCAGGTCCACATAATCATTGACATAAGCAGCTAGCTTCTCTCGAATGAGTGGGAATAGTTGCTTTTGCTTCATGACACCTCCGCCCATGATGATGCGCTCTGGGCTTAAAATGAGCGAGTATTGCATAAGCGCTTGCGCTAAATAATCCGCTTCAAGTGCCCAAACCGCTTCATCCTGCGTCAGCTCTTTGGCAGGTTTCCCCCACCTTTTCTCAATCGCTGGTCCAGCTGCCAGTCCTTCTAAGCAATTTCCATGTGTCGGGCAGACACCTGCAAATGGATCAGATTCATGCTGCCTGACAAGGATATGCCCCATCTCAGGATGTGAATGACCGTGTAGAAGCTCATTTTTCACAACAGCCCCCGCACCAATGCCTGTACCGACCGTGATATACAAACAGCTGCTTAGCCCTTTGGCTGCCCCTTTTGTTAATTCACCTAGTGCTGCGGCATTGACATCAGTTGTAAAAGATACGGGGACACCTAATTGCTTCTCAAGCTCAGGAATGAACGGGTATTGCTTCCACTCCACTTTCGGTGTGTTCATGATATAACCGTATGAAGGATCGTCCTGTTGAACACAAATGGGTCCAAAGGAGCCAACCCCTAATGCTGCAATGTCATGCTGCTTGAAAAATGGAATGAGCTTTTGTATTGTTTGATCCGGGTGCTCTGTTGGAATCGTCATTTCCTCTAAGATGTCTCCATGCTCATTACCGATTGCACAACAAAATTTTGTACCACCAGCTTCAATTGCTCCATAATAGGCCATCATTGATCTCCCCCTGCTCGTTCTCTTTCTTCATCATAAAACATGGGGGAGAAGATGACAACATCACGTATTGGTGAGCAGAACAGCTTCCATGTCATTAATATACTCTCTTAAATGATGGGCAATATCACGATTGATCTCACCATCTTCATATAAGGTTTGTATTTCATTTCGAATCGTCTGTACAGCTTGGAAGTTAAGCTCTTTTTTCTTTCGGTCAAATGAACGGTCTTTTTGCTGGAAGAAGCTTGGACCGTGTTCACAGCGGAAAATGACTTGGTTGTAAAAACCAATGACTTGGTGGCACGTTTGCTGGTTTTCATCTGTCATATGCTGTTTGATCGAGTCTACCGCAGCCTCAGCCGTTTTCTTACGGATTTGTTTATACGAGTCCTCTTTTTCTAAAATACCGTTTGAAATGTGCTGATTCGGCCGCCATAATTGCAGCCATTGAAGCAAGCGGAGAAACTTCACCTTTGAAAAACGAATTTTGAATGAGTTTGAGTACAGCATTTCCAGCTCATGAAATCTCTCTTGCAGCTCATAAGCTTCTTCCTTGTCAATTTTCTCATCATCAATTAATTGTTGAAGTTTCATCTGTTCTGCTTTGATACCATGCAGTCTGATTTTTTTCTCTTGTCTTCTCATCCCGAATTGGTATGGTTCACGCTGGATATTTCTCAGCTTCATTCGGTAATCATTGATGAGTGCAAGGGATACTTCCCTGTTGTCCTCATTCATCCCTTCTTTTAACGTTTTAATAGCACTTCTGAGCAGCTTCCGTTTTGCATGCTGAATCTTTGTATCCAAGTCCACGTCGACCTGCTTGTCTTTTTTCTCAGATAAAAGAGGCAGTAACACACTAGCTAAAATGAGTGTACATAAGATCACGCCTGCTGCGAGGAAAATAATCAAGTGCCGCTCTGGAAATGGTGATCCGTCCGCAAGCGTAAATGGGATAGAGAAGGCACCGGCTAATGTCACAGCCCCGCGGACACCAGAGAATGTCATCAGCATCGAGGCGCGAAACTTCGGCTTTTTCACATTTTGCTTTTTTGTTGCACTCCATTTTCCTGCCCAGAACAGCCATACCCATAAGAACCGCAGCACCATGAGACATAGTGTAATAATTAAGATGTAGCCAATCACCTGCATGTTGTTAAAGGATTCATCTTGGAAAATGACTGTAGAAACATCCGGAATCTGCAACCCAAGTAAGACGAAAACAAGTCCGTTTAAAATAAATAAAATAATATTCCATGTGTTTGATGAAGCAATTTGCAGTTTGGCTAAATTCGCTTCCATTCGATCTTGCTCAATAGCATGCGTCACACCACCGGCCACAACGGCTAAAATTCCGGATACACCAATTTCTTCTGCTGCTAAATAAATCACAAATGGTGTAAGGATTTGCAGGATGATATGCATCGTGACATCGTCCATTCCTAAACGGCGGAGAAAATAGCGAAAACGAATGATAAAGAAGGATAGAATAAATCCAGTTAATAAACCACCTGCGGCAATGAGTACAAAGCTAAAGGATGCCTGAGCAATTGAAAAGGCTCCCGTCACTGTTGCGGCAATGGCAAATTTAAAGGCGACAAGTCCTGATGCATCGTTCATCAGCCCTTCGCCTTCCAGCAGTCTCATGATGCCCTTTGGCATATTCACACGGCTGGATAAAGCACTTACTGCCACCACATCTGTCGGTGATAAAATCGCTGCAAGCGCAAATGCGGCTGGAAGCGGTATGCTTGGAATCATCCAATGAATGGTATATCCCGCTACAACGACAGTCGCAAACACTAAACCGAGCGCTAAAAGAAGAATAGGTGCTCTTAATTTCCATAGCTCGTCCCTTGGGGTACGCTTCCCGTCATTAAATAACAGCGGCGCAATAAATAGAACGAAGAAGAGTTCAGGATTTAAAGAAATATGTAAACCTGAAGGAAAAGCTGCCACCAATATTCCTAAGCCCACTTGAATTAACGGAACAGGAATAAAGGGGACAAAACGATTGATAATATTAGATGCTGCAATGAGTGCCAGTAGTACGAGCACTGCCAAAAAAATCTCCACTAGTACATGTCCCTCCTCTGTATATTTTTCGTCAAGTTTTGCTTACATGCAAAGATGTGTTCATTTCATCCATCCGTCCGATCAGAAGTGCTTCTTTAGTATTCCGCAAAAAGTGAAACCAACACATAACAATCCATCTAGGCAAAAAAAGGCTGAATCCAGATATTCAGCCTGCTGACAAAATTTTCATCATATGTATTGTTCAAATGATGAACAATAGACCTTTTTTTATTTTACACGAAAACTCCAACATCTGCTGACATTGAGCTCTTAATAAACAAAAAAAAAGAGCGGAATCGCCCTTTTTTCGTTTCACCCTTTATTTAAAAAATAAGACCTGGCGGGAAGACGCCATTTGAATAAGTAGGAACAAACCCTGCATACGACGAGGATGACAAACAGCAGATATAAAGCAAGCTCGCCTTGCGCTAAGCCGAGTCCGACGAATAAGCCGCCAAGTGCTGCCCATACGGCGTAAATTTCTGCTTTTAGCACAAGCGGCTTTCGTCCTGCTAATAAATCACGCACAATTCCGCCGCCGCTTCCAGTCAAAACGGCTGCCACAATGACCGCACTGAGCGGAAGTTCTCTTTGCACAGCAAATAGTGCGCCTTGAATCGCAAACGCTGCTAAACCGATCGCATCCGAGAAATTTCCCCATGTGCTCCAGTGCTTAAGCAAAAGCTTTGGAAAAAGAAACACAATCGTAATAGATACAAGGGCAATGGTAAACATTTTGCCCTGTGACCATAAAGCAGACACCGGAAGACCAATTAATAGATTCCGAATCGCTCCACCGCCAAATGCTGTCACAATCCCTAAAATGTACACACCAAGAATATCGTACTCTTCCTCCATTGCCACAATCGCACCACTAATGGCGAATGCGACAATGCCAATGATACTTAAGACTTCCCATGCCATTTTCCGCTTATCTCCTTACCATTATCTAATCATCTAATACTACTCCCTTAATGTATATCTGACACAGGCGAAAAGCAATACAAATTTTCTTTAAATTTTATCTTTTTGCAAAAATAAAAAATAGCCCGCTTATAAGCAGACTACAGATTGTTGACAAAGGGCTAAAATGATCTTTATTTTAGCTCTTTGTCTTCTTTTCAGCGTGATAGAAAACCTTTGAAGTCTAGGAAGGACGAGTACTGGAGCGGAGCGAATTTGACATTCGTGAGCACCAGCGCGCAGGACTGACAACGAATGCGAGGGTTTGTCTACACGCTGATAGCCCGCTTATAAGCAGGCTATCTCCTTCAATCTTCTTTTGCATTTAACAGCAGCATACTAATGATGATGAGAATAAATGCAATAAGGGCTAGTAGTGGAATGGTGATAAAACCAAACCAGTTCAAATAATCAACAGAACAAGGAATACCGCTCAGGCAAGGGCGAATCGATGCAAAGCCAGGTATCTTTTGTTCCATATAATGATAGATAGAAAAACAAGCGCCAATCACAGCCAAAGGCAGGACATAATATTTTATTTTGACATCGCCTCTGAATGTCGCAATTCCAAGTAAAAGCACAAGCGGGTACATGAAAATGCGCTGAAACCAGCACATATCGCATGGGATAAACTTTTTTACTTCACTTAAATACAGGCTGCTCATCGTCGCAACGATAGAGACGATCCAAGCACTGTATAAGTAAACAAGCTTATTCTTCATGATTTTTTCCCTTTGAGCTCTTGATCAATTAATTCTTTGATTTCATCATAGTCATAAAAGTTTTGGACTTGTTTATTGTTAATGAAAAGAGTTGGTGTTGCATTCACTTTATATTGGTTCACAAGCTGATCGTCTGTGTTCAGCTGCGGCTGATATGTTTTCTTCGATAGGTTATCTTTAAGCTTGTCCGTATCTACTTTTGTTGTCTTTTTCGCTAGCTCCGTCAGCTTAGCAGGCGTGACCCATTCTGCTTCACTATCTGGCTGTGCTTGATAGACAGCTTCATGAAATGCCCAAAAGTTTTTCGGATCTTCCTTCCACACTTCTTCAGAAGCTAGTGCTGCTAATACAGCGCCATCTCCATGAACAGGAAGTGGCAAGTTAATAAACGAAAATGATACATCGCCTTTATCTATGTAGTCCGCTTTCAGTTTTGGGAAAATGTCTGTTTCAAATGATTTACATGAAGGACATTTATAATCCCCAAACTCGACAATTTGCACGGCTGCGTTTTTATCTCCCATGACAGGCTGTCCTTTAATAGAAGGCTTACTGTCAACCGTTTGTGCTTCTTTGCTGTTGTTGTTCCCAATGACGACGAATAATCCGATGAGAAGAGCTGCGATAATGGTTAAAATAACAGCAAATTTAATGGATGAAGATTGATTATTTTTTTTACTCACAAAAGCACCTACCTTATCTTTTTCATTCCTTCAAAAGAAAAAGGATAATAGCTTAGAATAATGCCATTATCCAACTTCTTCTATTTTAACAAGAGGGGATTCATTATGAAAGATGGTATTCATGAATTTTTCCTTACAATTTTATTTCATCACCCTCATGGCATTTAAAACAGCGAGTACGGTCACACCGACATCCGAGAAGACGGCTTCCCACATGGTCGCAATACCAAATGCACCGAGTAATAGGAAAACCCCTTTAACCCCAAGAGCAAATGCAATGTTCTGCCAGACAATCCTTCTTGTTCGTTTAGCGACAGCGATGGCTTCTGCAACTTTTGACGGTTGGTCTGTCATAATGACGATATCAGCCGCTTCTACCGCTGCATCTGAACCAAGTCCGCCCATCGCAATACCTATGTCTGCTCTTGCTAATACCGGTGTATCATTAATGCCATCCCCAACAAATAATAATTTTTCTTGAGGCGCTTTTTTCTGATCAATTTCTTCTAATTTTGTTACTTTATCCTGCGGTAATAATTCTGCATGTACTTCATCTATGCCAATTTGCTGGGCGACCGCTGTTCCGACTTGTTTGGCATCACCAGTCAGCATGACAGTTTGAATGCCAGACGCTTTTAGAGCGGAGACAGCTTCAATTGCATCATCCTTTAATTCATCTGCAATCAAGATCGATCCGGCAAACTCACCGTTAATCGCCATGTACACAACCGTTCCGCTTCGTTTTTCTTTTTCATATGAAATGCCTTCTCGTTCCATCAAGCGATGATTTCCCGCCAAGACTTGTGAACCACTGATGGTCGCTTTAATTCCATGTCCTGCAATATCCTCATATGCTTCGATCTGGCTTTCATCAAGCGGAGAACCATATGCCGCTTTAATTGATTCAGCAATCGGATGTGAAGAATGAGCTTCTGCTAAAGCTGCAAAAGAAAGCAGCTCCTCTTCTGACCACTTTTCGCTAGCTGTCACGATATTGGTCACCGTAAAGTTTCCTTTTGTGAGTGTGCCCGTCTTATCAAATACAGCATAGCTCACAGAGTTCAGTGCTTCTAAATAGTTACTGCCTTTTACAAGGATGCCTCGTTTAGAAGCTGCCCCAATTCCCCCGAAGAATCCTAATGGGATGGACACGACAAGCGCACACGGACATGAAATAACAAGGAAAACGAGTGCCCGGTAAACCCAGTCAGACAATTGTGCTGATGGAATGAGAAGCGGCGGCACAAAGGCAAGCAGTAATGCCAATACAACAACAGCCGGTGTGTAGTATTTTGCAAACTTTGTAATAAAGTTTTCTGTCTGCGCTTTTCGGCTGCTCGCATTCTCAACCAAGTCTAAAATTTTCGTCACTGCCGATTCGCTAAGTCCTTTTTGCACTTCAATTTCAAGAATCCCGTTTTGATTCACAAACCCTGCAAGAACTTCCTTCCCTGCTTCTACATCCCGCGGCACAGACTCCCCTGTTAATGCGGAGGTATCCACGAGTGAAAAGCCTTCAATGACGAGGCCATCAAGTGGAATTTTTTCGCCTGGTTTCACGACGATACGGTCACCGACTTTTACTTCTTCCGGCTTCACTTTTTTCGTTTCATTTCCTACTTTGAGATTCGCATATTCAGGGCGAATATTCATTAATTCACTAATGGATCGTCTTGAACGATTCACTGCTGCCCCTTGGAACAGCTCTCCAATTTGGTAAAACAGCATCACTGCCAGTGCCTCTGGATATTGCTGAATCACAAAAGCGCCAGCTGTTGCAATGGTCATTAAGAAGTTCTCATCAAATACTTGGCCGCGCACGATATTTTTCAGCGCTTTAAAAACAACATCACCGCCGACTAGTAAATAGGCTGCGAAAAACGTGATGAATTTTAGTAAGCCATCTTCTGGTATGAAATAAGCCGCTGTTCCAATGACTGCACCGCCAATTAATTTCAGCACAATCGCTTTTAAATTCTTTGTCCCATGATCATGATCGTGATGATGGCCTTCTTCTTTTGGTGATACACTCACATGAGGTTCGATGGACTGAACCGTTTTTTCAATACGCTTTGACATCGTTTCTTGCTTATCTGCATGTGTGACAGTCAATGTCCCTGTCGCAAAATTAACGGAACAAGCTTCAACGCCATCCATTTTGCTGACACCTGTTTCAATTTTACGTGCACAGTTTCCACAATCAAGACCGTTTAATACGTATTCATCCTTCATTTTTTTCATGTTCTCACCTTTTTTCTATATGATAAGTAACGTTCCCTGGATCGATTAAACCTATTAAAAATCAAAAACTTTATATATGAGCATATATTCATATATTGGATTACCTTTATTATATGAGGAGTTCTTGTCTTCTGTCAATCATTTATGAAGAAATAATTGGTTTTTTTGTGTCCGATTCTGTCATACGGATTTTCAATAAATCAAGCTCATGTCCCCTGCTCCCCGCATAACATAAAAACGATCGTTTTCAGTTTTTCTCTTTACAAAAGAAGGACAGACGCTTAGAATAAAATAAAAGTTTCCCTAAGGAAACAAATTAGCATTAGAGAATCATTTCATCCTTTAGTCAAAATTATTTATTTTATGCATATATCTTTAGGAAGTGCAATCATGATTGAAAGGGGCCGCAAGAGATGTCAAATGCTTTAACAATCGACCGTCTTCATGTCTCATATCACGGACAAGATGCATTAGAGAACGTCTCTCTTTCCATACAGGAAGGGACAATGACAGGAATCATCGGTCCAAATGGTGCTGGTAAATCGACGTTACTCAAGGCATGTTTGGATTTAATTGAAAAAGATCAAGGGGATATTCGTTTTTTTGAACAGCCCTTTAAACAAGTGAGAAAACAGATCGCCTATGTACCGCAGAGAAATGATTTAGATTGGACGTTTCCCATTCATGTACTGGATACCGTACTACTTGGAACATATCCGAAGCTCGGACTAATGAAACGTCCAAAAAAAGAAGACCGGGCATATGCGTATCACTGTTTAGAAAAAGTCGGAATGCAAGACTTTGCCAAAAGACAAATCGGTGAGTTATCCGGCGGGCAGCAGCAGCGTGTCTTCCTTGCAAGGGCTCTTGCTCAAAACGCACAGCTCTTCTGTTTGGATGAACCGTTTGTCGGGATTGATATGGCAAGTGAAGAAACGATGGTGCGCATTTTGAAGGAATTACGAGATGAAGGAAAAACCATTTTGGTTGTCCATCACGATTTGAGTAAGGCAGATGATTATTTCAGCCATCTTGTTCTGTTAAATAAAAAACTCATCAAAGCAGGGTCTGTACACGACATCCTTCGCCCAGAGATCATGCTGGAAGCATATGAAACACAGCTGCCATTCTTAAAATCAGCAGGAGGAGACGTGTAATGGAATTTTTAACCGGACTCTTTGAATATGCTTTTTTACAAAAAGCGCTATTTACATCCGTTATGGTAGGCATCATTTGCGGCGTTATCGGCTGCTTTATCATTTTACGCGGCATGGCCTTGATGGGAGACGCCATTTCACACGCCGTACTGCCAGGTGTCGCCATTTCTTATATGCTTGGAATTAACTTTTTCTTCGGTGCCGTTTTAACTGGCGTGTTAACAGCGATTGGAATCGGTTACGTGAGTCAAAACAGCCGCATAAAAAATGATTCAGCCATCGGCATTGTCTTTACAGCCTTTTTCTCAATCGGGATTATTTTGATCACATTTTTGAAAAGTTCGAGTGATCTATATCATATTCTATTTGGAAACGTACTAGCTGTTCGATCAGCTGATATGTGGATTACACTTGGCATCGGCATTTTTATTTTGCTAGCCGTCATCGTTTTCTACAAGGAACTGCTCATTAGTTCATTTGATCCGGTGATTTCTTCGGTTTACGGTTTGCCGAATCGTATGATTCATTATTTTCTCATGACCTTATTGACCCTTGTAACCGTTGCATCACTGCAAACCGTTGGGATTATTCTTGTCGTTGCCATGCTGATCACGCCGGCAGCCACCGCTTATCTCTTGACAGACCGGCTCTGGATCATGATTTATTTATCTGCTTTTTTCGGTGCTGTATCTGCTGTCGTAGGCCTAGGGCTTAGCTTTACGTATAACTTATCGTCTGGTGCTTCCATCGTGCTGGTCGCCACCATTTTATTCGGCAGTGCCTTTATCTTTTCACCAAAGCAAGGCATTCTATGGAGATCATTAAAATCTAAACGAAAACGAACGCACTTAAAAAAGGAAGCGTCTATGTAAAAGGAGGACATATATGAAGAAGGTATTTGCAATCCGTTTGACCGCAGTATTCATTGCCCTTATGATCATCGCAGGCTGTTCGACCCAGCAAAGTAATTCCGGTAAAGATGACGGCACATTAAAAGTTGTCACGACCTACTCCATTCTTTATGACATTGTGAAGGAAGTAGGCGGGCAGCATGTCTCTATTCACAGCATTGTTCCCATTGGTACAGACCCACACGAATTTGACCCACTGCCAAAGGATGTTCAATATACGACGGATGCAGACCTTGTTCTATATAATGGCTTGAACCTTGAAACAGGAAACGGCTGGTTTCAAAAGCTGCTTGAATCGAGCGGCAAGGACGGGGATGATGCACCTGTAGCCGAGCTGAGTAAAGGCGTCAAAGTGAAGCATTTGTCTTCAAAAGGGCTCGAAAGCCAGCAGGACCCCCACGCATGGCTGAATGTTGAAAATGGGATCCTTTATGCCCAAAATGCCCGAGATGCGCTTATTCAAGCGGACCCTGAGCATAAAGAGGATTACGAAAAAAATGCAGAAGCCTATATCAAAAAGCTTCAAGCGCTTCACGATGAAGCAAAAGACAAGTTTGATCAGCTGCCAAAAGACAAAAAGCTCCTAGTCACAAGTGAAGGAGCATTCAAGTATTTTGCAGAGGCGTATGGACTGAAAGCCGGCTACATTTGGGAGATCAACACAGAAAGTGAAGGAACACCAGGACAAATGAAGCGCATCATTCATTTTGTCAAAGATCATCAAGTTCCTGCTCTCTTTCTTGAAACAAGCGTTGATAAACGAAGCCTTGAAAGCCTCTCTGAGGAAACCGGGGTTCCAATCAAAGGAAAAGTCTTCACTGACTCTATTGGAAAAAAAGGTGAAGATGGAGACAGCTACTATAAGATGATGAAATGGAATATTGACACCATTTACAAAGGGTTGTCATCATAAGGAAAGACAGGTGGAGTGAATCCGCCTGTCTTATTTGTCAGCCTGCTATATTTTCCGGATGTTTTTTCGGCCAAATGACGTAGCTGATGCTAATGACAAAATCAATGGCTAGGATCATTCCCCATGTATTGACAAGCTGCATCAGCGCTTCCGTCCGCTCTGGTGCTTGGATGAGATAGGTCAAACCATATAACAGCCCCGCTCCGATGACATAAGAAATGACATGCCGAGCCCAGCCGACCATTTCATACATAGACCGCTCTTTACCGTACTTTGGTTTTCCCTTTGGCTTAGGGCCACCTGCAAAACGATAAGCAAACTTAGCATCTGCCCATTTCACCATTTGATGTCCAAAGGCCAGACTCACACCAATATAAACAGCCGCAAGCCCGTGGATGACAGTCGCCACAGCCCCCTGTCTTAAATCTATATAAGTAGCCGCAAGAAGGATGAGATCTAAAACCGGCGTACAGACAAGAAAGAAAGCACCCCACTTTTTCTGTTTAAACACATAACGAAGCGTTAAACCCATTAAAATAAACAGCCAAAAACCAATTTCACATGCCACAATCAGTAACCCGACCAATTTCCCCACATCCTTTTTAACACAATTGTATTAAATAAAAAATAACACAGATGTGTTAAAAAAACAACAGCTATGCTAAAATCAATGTATGCCAAAAATCGTTGATCACCATAAACAAAAACAAAAGGTCGCTCAAGCTGCAATGAGAGTGATTAAACAAGAAGGTTTGGAAAGCGCTTCTGTACGAAAAATAGCAGTAGAAGCTGGAATTTCAGCCGGCTCTATGCGTCATTATTTTTCCACACAGCAAGAGTTGTTTTTATTCTCCATGAATTTAATTCAGGAAAGAGTCAAGGAGCGGATTACAGGGCTTCCATTAAACGGTTCAACGGAGGAAAATGTCATCACTTTATTGGAGCAGGTTCTTCCACTTGATGAAGAACGAAAATTTGAAATGGAGGTGTGGCAGGCTTTTTCAGTCAAGGCACTGACTGAACCAGATCTACAGCCGCTCAATGCAAAGATGTATGACGAACTTTTCCAAACCGCCCAATATTGTTTAATGAAATTGAAAGAGGATGGGCTGCTGCTAGATGATATCGATCTTTTATTAGAAACTGAGCGGCTTTATGCGCTTATCAATGGGCTTGCATTGAATGGAATTGTACAGCCTCATCGGTTACCGCCTCAGCTCATACGCTCCGTGCTTCAGATGCACCTGCAATCCATCACAAAAAAAGACATGTCTCCCTAATTAGAGAGCATGTCTTTTTTAATCTTCCATAAAAATACGTTTTGCTTCGTAGTAAAGCACCTGCACAAATTTCTTCACATTGATACGGGTGTGTTCTTCTCTTCCGCTCATCTCTTTCGTCAATTCACTCATTTTCTTTCGCACGATGGTGAAATCGAAAAATTTTGATGCGTAATTTTCAAATGTTGGATGGGAAAAATCGGTTAGCCCAAGTGATGCGATATGTTTCAATGATTGGTTGATCGCACGTCTTACCCGCTGCTCGGCTGCCTTTGCTTCTCTTGCGATGTCTGCCGATGTGTAGGGCTCACTTAATTTATCCTCCGTAATCCCAGTGAAAATGATCTTTAAAGAAGGAAAGGAATCATGATGATCAGCATGCAGCGCTAAATACTGGTCTGTAAACAGAATCATATCTAATAAATCTTTAGACCCCTTCTCACCAACAATACCAAGCTCCGCCAGCAAAAACTGCCCTGCCTCTGCAAGACTTTTCCCCCGCTGCTTCGTTTTCGTCTGACCGCGCTGCTGAAATTGCATGACCGATTTAAGCGAGTGCTGAATATTTTCAATTGAATGCTCTAAATGAAGACGTTCAATCATGAGATGGAGGACGCTTAAGACCTCTACACGATTGATCGGCTTTGTCACATAATACTCGACGCCAAGCGTATACGCCTGTCCGATTAATTCCTTTGTTTCAACCTGTGACAGCATTAAATATTTCCCGTGAAACTCATCCTTGATTGCTCGAATCGTTTCAAGCCCGTCTCTTTCCGGCATCAATAGATCAATACATAAAATATCAATGTGCAAATCATTTAAGTAGCTGGCTGTTAACTCTGCGCCATCCTCTGCTTCTCCGGCCACAATACCAAGCTCTTCATCTTCAATGAGCTGAGCCAGTGAAGAACGAACGGCTTCATCATCATCAACAATAAAAAATCTCATCTCCCAATCCCCTCTTTTCTACTGACTTGATCTACTGGTATCGTTAATGTGAAAATCGTTTGTTTATTTGGGATACTCTTCATCTCAACACTCCCACCAAGCTTCTCCGCTGTATCCTTTACATACGCAAGCCCGATACCGCTCGATGGATTCCCAACCTGGTCGTATTTTAAAGTGAAGCCTGGTTTAAAAATAACATGATGATTTCGTTCTTTAATGCCAGGCCCGTTGTCGCTGATTTGAAAAATCACCTGGTTTTCTTTCTGTGAAATAGAAAGTGACACCTCTCCTTCTACAGGAATGGCTTCAACAGCGTTGGATACGATGTTATTTAACAAAGATAGAATGGTATACACGTGATAGGCGGGGTGCTGCCCATCTTCATCATAATGAAAGACGATGTTTTTTTTAAGAGCTTCAGCATAATTTTCATGAATGCGAATGACAAGCCCAGCGATATGAGAAGGACTCTCATAAGCCTGGAAATTTTCCTCATGAATCAGCTTTGATAAGGCAGAAAAAATCCGCTGGTTATCCTTTTTGATTTCATGCACCTCTCCTGCAATTTGCAAGGCGGTTTTACCGAGCTTTTTCAAATCCAATGATTCCGCGTCCTTTGCATGGTGAAGAGATTGATACAATTGATAGGATGTAGCCGTAATGTGCTCAGCATGTGCGAGTGTTTTATGAAAATATGTAGATTCCGTGTAAAGGTTGGACAGGAGCATCAGCAGATGTTCCTTTTCCTTTTTCATCTGACGCTCTCTCGCCTGCTCTTCATATAAGCGAATCATTGTATAACAAGCTAACACGAAAAAGCTTCTGAAAATCGCCAAAACAAATAATTGAAACAGCGTCCGCCCCGTTAAAATTTCATCCATGGTGCCTCGAAGTGCAATGATCTCAACAACGCTTGCGCACAGCTCCATGATGATGCCTGTTGCTCCAATCAGCCAAGGCTGATCACGGAAACGTCTGACCTTCAATAAATAAAAGAGTGTGCCATAGACGACATAATAAAGTAGGGAAGGAAATCTTAATGAAACCGCCTCTTCCAGAGGAAGATGCCCTGTCACTGCTGTATCAAGCAGCACGCGAAACGCAAAAACAGATATCCCAGCGATGATGCCGCTTGCCCATGCAGGAAATCTTTTCATTTGAAGCAGGATAAAGAAAAAGACAACGGTTCCAAAGCTGACCCGAAAGCTGTCCTCAAATGGATAAAATTTAAACTCTCCGCCAATCGGCGTCAGTACAATGAGCAGCACAATTAAATAAGGCTCTGTATTCAGCCATTTTTTTAGTAGATTCAAACGCAGTCACATCCCTAATAATTGACGATAGTATACTATGTGAGCTAAAGAAAAACAAACCTTCATGAAAAAGCGCACACCGGAACTTTGCCGGTGTGCGCTTCTCATGATGCCGCTTAATCTTCTAAACGATCTTTTTCTAAAAGTGATGCGCCAGCAATACCTGGTTTTGTCATTTCAAAAGGATTTAAGATGACATCAAGCTCTTCCTCTGTTAACACATCATTTTGCAGACAAAGCTCACGTACAGATGCGCCTGTAAGAATGGCTTCTCTTGCAATTCGTGCAGCCGCTTCATAACCAATATGCGGGTTCACCGCCGTCATGACACCGGCACTCTTTTCTACATATTCTTTTAATCTAGATTCATCTGCTTTTAGGTCACGCAAGCAGTTGTCCACGAAGGACTCGAATACATTTTTCATCATGCTGAGAGATTGAAGCAGGTTGAACACCAACACTGGTTCCATAACGTTCAGTTCAAGCTGGCCAGCCTCTGATGCAAGACAGATTGTGTGATCGTTCCCAATGACTTGGAAAGCCACTTGGTTCATGACCTCAGGCATAACTGGATTGACTTTCCCTGGCATGATAGATGAACCTGGCTGTCTCGGCGGCAAGTGCAGCTCACCAAAGCCTGCTCTTGGACCAGAAGCCATCAGACGAATATCGTTCGCCATTTTGGACATGTTCATCATACATACTTTAAGCGCAGCAGATACTTCTGTATAAGCATCTGTATTTTGCGTTGCATCAACTAAATCTTCAGCACCAACTAACGGTAATCCGCTAATGTCAGATAGATAGCCAACCACTTGGCGAATATATTTAGGATCTGCATTCAATCCAGTTCCGACTGCTGTTGCACCCATATTGACTTCATATAAATGCTGTCTAGACTGCTTGATACGTTTAATATCACGAGCAAGAACTTTTGCATACGCACTAAACTCTTGTCCAAGTCTGATTGGAACAGCGTCCTGAAGATGCGTACGTCCCATTTTGATGACATGATCGAATTCCTGCGCTTTTTCAGTCATGACTTGATGCATGTTTTCCATCGTATAAAGTAGTTTTTCAATCATATTCAATGTTGAAATATGAATCGCTGTTGGGAAAACGTCGTTTGTTGACTGCGACATGTTCACATGCGTGTTTGGACTTAGCTCAGTATAAGCGCCTTTTTCCTTTCCTAGTAGTTCAAGCGCTCTGTTTGCAATGACTTCATTGGCATTCATATTCATTGAAGTGCCAGCCCCGCCTTGAATTGGATCGACAATAAATTGATTGTTCCATTTTCCTTCGATGACCTCATCTGCCGCTTCAACAATTTTTTCTCCAAGGCCAGAATATAGTCGCTGTGTATCCATATTTGCAAGTGCGGCTGCCTTTTTGACAATCCCTAATGCTTTGATGAGTTCCTCGTGAATACGGTAGCCTGTAATTGGAAAGTTCTCCACTGCACGTAATGTTTGAATTCCATAATATGCTTGAGTGTCTACTTCCTTTTCACCTAGAAAGTCTCGTTCGATTCGAACTTGCTTGTCCTGTAGCTTCGTCATTTGAAAAGATCTCCTTTTTTACGCTGCTTTTGTTTGTTGTTTCAATTCCTCAATATACTTCTTCGATTTCTCTTGATCAAATACTTTTTCCCACTTAGACATGACAATGGCAGCAAGTGAGTTACCAAATACGTTCACTGTTGTACGAACCATGTCAAGAAGTCGGTCGATCCCAACGATGAAGGCAAGTCCTTCAAGCGGCAGTCCCATAGCACCAAGAGTTGTGATGACAACAACGATCGATGCACCTGGTACACCAGCCATTCCTTTAGATGTCAGCATTAAAATTAATAGTAACGTAATTTGCTCATAGATGGAAAGCGGCATGCCGTACATTTGTGCAACAAATATCGCAGCAATGGATTGATAGATGGCACTTCCATCTAGGTTAAAGGTATAGCCTGTTGGAATAACGAACGACGTGATCGCTTTCGGGCAGCCGAACTTCTCCATTTTGTCCATTAATCTAGGCAGTACAGCTTCTGAACTTGCTGTTGAGAATGCAAGAATGATTTCTTCTTTTAATACTCTAAATAGTGTAAAGACGCTTGTTCCAGCCATTTTAGCAATAATGCCAAGTACAACAATGACGAAGAATGCCATTGTACCGTAAACGACAAGTACCAGTTTACCTAGCGGGAGAAGCGCTCCGACCCCGAATTTGATCACCGTCACACTGATGAGCGCGAATACACCAAATGGTGCAAACTTCATCACTTTATTGGTCACCCAGAACATGGCTTCGAGTATACCCTCAAAGAATCCTAATACTGGTTTTCCTTTATCTCCTACTGCGGCAATTCCTAATCCGAATAAGACTGTAAAGAAGATGGTTGGTAATAGATCACCTTCTGCAATAGATTGGAAAACGTTTGTTGGTACAAGATGAACCAACGTTTCAGAGAAAGTCGCTTTTTCAGAAGAAGCCTTAGATGTCTCTTCATATTTAGAGATATCGCCTTTCTCCATGTTGCTCATATCAATTCCTGTACCAGGATGGAAGACGTTTGCTGCAAGCAGTCCAACTGCTAATGCAATCGTTGTCACAATCTCGAAGTAAAGAATTGTTTTTCCGCCGAGTCTTCCGATCGTTTTCATATCGCCTACACCTGCAACTGCTACAATCAATGCAGCAATAACAATTGGAAGAACGATCATTTTAATTAAATGGATGAATATATCGCCAATCGGCGTTAACACATTAATAACGGTTTCATTTTGATAAAACAGCGCTCCCACGACAACACCCAGAACAAGTGCAATGAGTATTTGAGAAGCTAACCCTAACTTTTTCATACGTGAACCCCCTTTTTTTGATAACGCTTTCTTTGTTGCTTAATCGCATCTTAACGACGAACCTACAAAAAACGACAAAAAGGAACAAAAAGAAGTGAATTTTTTATGAAAAATCTTTAAAAAGGTGGGTTTTTCCACAATATTGTTAAAAAAAGACTTCGCTTTTGGCGAAGTCTTAATGATTTTGCATTTGTTCACTTGGTGTATCTTGTTGTGTAGAAAATCTATCGTACATCGCATATCCAATGAGGACAAGAACAACGTAGAACAATGCACTAATCGTCCAAACCCATTTGACATTCATCTTCATTCTGCCACTCCTTCTCTGACTGGCTTCAATCGCTGCAATCTGAGCGCATTCAGCACAACGGACACGGAGCTAAAGGCCATTGCCGCTCCTGCAAGCCATGGCGCAAGGAAACCAAATGCAGCGATCGGTATCCCAATACAGTTATAGGCAAGCGCCCAAAATAAATTTTGCTTAATGTTTCTCATTGTTTTTTGACTAAATTCCAGCGCATCTGCAATCGCATGGAGATCTCCTGTCATGAGCGTAATATCTGCTGCTTCCATGGCAACGTCTGTCCCTGTTCCCACAGCCATCCCAATATTCGCTGTTGCAAGAGCTGGGGCATCATTGATACCGTCTCCGACCATGGCGACTTTTTTTCCTTGTTTCTGAAGCGCTGCAATATGAGCCGCTTTTTCTTCAGGCAGCACTTCAGCAATGACATGATCAATGCCTGCCTGTTTCGCAATCGCCTCTGCTGTTAGTTTATTATCACCTGTCATCATCACAACGTGAATCCCCTGCTCTTTCAGACGAGCGATGGCTTGATGAGAGGATGATTTGATCGTATCTGCGACCGCGACAATGCCAGCGACTTCGCCGTCAATCGCGACAAGCATAGCCGTTTTTCCTTGCTCCTCCAGCGTTGTGACGGATGATTCGACTTGATCATATGGGATATGATGTTTCTGTAATAGCTTACGCGTTCCAATTAAAAGCTTGTGTCCTGCGGCATTTGCTTCAATTCCATGACCTGGATCTGCTTGGAAGGCTTCAACTCCGACTGCTTCAAGACCTTGTTCCTTCATTCCATCTGTGATCGCTCGGGCAAGCGGGTGTTCCGACTGCTGTTCTGCCGATCCTGCTAGTTGCAGCACCGCATCTTCTGTCCAATTCGCGTATGCCAACACATCTGTCAGACTCGGCTCCCCTTTTGTCACAGTTCCTGTTTTATCTAACACCACCGTGTCGAGTGATTGAGTCACTTCTAAATGCTCTCCGCCTTTAAACAGAATGCCTGATTCAGCCGCACGGCCGCTGCCAGCCATAATAGAGGTAGGTGTAGCAAGTCCGAGCGCACATGGACATGCGATAACAATGACGGCTATAAAGGTTTCAAGTGCTGACGTCACATTCCCAGGGTCGACAAAGAAAAACCATATGAGGAATGTGAGCACAGCAATTCCTACAACGATGGGCACAAATATCCCTGATATTTGATCTGCCATTCTTTGAATCGGTGCTTTTGAGCCCTGCGCTTGTTCTACGACTCGGATAATCTGGGAAAGCGCCGTCTCTTTTCCGACTTTTGTCGCTTTTATTTTGATGAATCCATTTTTATTGATCGTTGCTCCGATGACCATATCTCCTGCTGTTTTATCAACAGGCAGGCTTTCTCCTGTAATCATGGACTCATCTATTGCGGTTGTCCCCTCTATGATCTCTCCATCTACCGGCACTTTTTCACCCGGTTTGACAAACACAAGATCATTCACTTTCACGTCAGAAATAGGCACAGTCATCTGTTTGCCATCTCGTTCGATAACCGCTTCTTTCGCTTGTAAGCCCATCAGCTTTTGAATCGCTTCTGATGATCTTCCTTTTGCTCTTGCTTCCATTAATTTTCCGAGCACGATCAATGTAATGAGGACAGCACTTGTTTCATAATAGAGGGCTGCCTCATGTGTGCCTCGAATCGCTGACTCGATGCTTTCATATAAACTATAGAAAAACGCGGCAGATGTCCCAAGTGCGACAAGAACATCCATATTGGCGCTTTTATTTCTTAAAGCCTTATACGCGCCTACATAAAATGGCCAGCCGACAATAAACTGCACAGGCGCTGCTAACGCCAGCTGAACCCATGGATTCATGAACGCTTCAGGCAGCCATATAAAGGATGTGAAAGAAAAATGGCTGACCATTGCCCAAAGAAGCGGCAGTGACAAAATCATTGAGAATAAAAAGCGTGCCGTCTGCTTCTCTATTGCTGCTTGGCGGTGATCTTTTTTTCCTCCCTCTGCTTGATCTACGTCTGGTTCAATTAAAGAATACCCTATAGACTGCACTGCATCTTTTATATCATTTGTAGACGTTTGGCCCGGATGATATGTGACCTGAAGTGTCTCTAGCGCAAAGTTTACAGACCCGTGATCGACACCGTCCATTCGGTTAATTTTTTTCTCGATTCGGTTTGCACAAGCCGCACAAGTCATTCCCTCTATATCAAATTCTGCTTTCTCTATCACCACATCGTAACCAAGAGATTGGACTTTTCGCTTCAAATCATCTGGTGTTAACTGCTCTGATTCGTAGATGATATGGGAAGTTTCAAGCGCCAAATTCACACTGGCATCCTCCACACCTTCCAGCCTGTTCAATCCCTTTTCGATGCGGCCTGCACAGGCAGCACAGGTCATCCCCGTAATTTGAAAGTCAATTTCCTTTTTCATTGATCTCACCTCTCCACATACTCCATGGGGGTATTATATTTTGAAAAAAAGACGTGCTGTCATGCAGCACGTATGTTCATTTATACGACATCATATCCCTGTTCTTCAATCACATCAGAGATACGGTGTAATGTGACTTGATCCGGGTGAAATGAAACCTCCACCTGTCCTTTGTCTAAATGGACTTTCACAGATTCCACACCTGCTAATTCTCCTACATTTCCTTCGACTGCTTTCACGCAATGTCCGCAAGACATGCCCTGCACTTGAAGTGTTGCTTGTTCCACTTCTCATCGCCTCCATCAATCATTTTCTATAACTTACTATACCCTAGTAGGGTATCAATGTAAACATAAATGCTACGATTTTGTCAGTTTCGTAAAGACCGTCATTAACTCTTCAATGGCTTCATCCCCATTGCCGCTCTTGATAGCATCTGCTACGCAATGATGTGTATGCTTTTCCATCAAATGCAGACTGACTTTTTTCAAAGCCGCATTGACTGCGGAAATTTGATTCACAACATCTATACAGTAACGATCGTTTTCAATCATTTGCTGAATCCCGCGAACTTGTCCTTCCACTCGTTTCAAGCGATTGATCAATTGGTCTTTTTCCTTCTCGGCTCTTGGCGAAGCCATATGTCGTTCTTCATGTTCTGTCATGTGTGATCACCTTTTTCTATTATGACTTTTCATTACCTAAATTAAAGCATATCTCCACCGGAAAAGGCAAAGATATGCTGAGCATCGCATATAAAGCTATGTTGGTCCTAATTTGTTAATTGTTCGATATCCTGCAAAAGATTGACGGATTGTTGAAGCTGTTTCATCAATCCCTGCTGATCCTCCAGTATGGAGGCAGCATCGATATCGCCTGCTTCCAATTGCTGTAAATACGTTTGGATTTCCTCTGACAGCACTTTATTTTTTTCAATGATTTGTGCATGCAGGTCTTTTGCCATTTTTGGCGCTGTGACTTCATTAAAATCTTGAATATCTGCCTTCAATGATTCAAGCTGCTGCGTTAATTCTGCTTTTTTGGCGGCATTTTGCACAGCTTCTTCAGCGAGTTTTGGAAAGTCCTCTGTAAATTGCTGAATGTCTGTCACATAGTCATTTGCCTCAGTGACATATGTCGTTGTATCGTTGACCTGATCAAGCAAGCCGGAGCACCCGCTTAATACAAGCGTTCCGGAAAATAGGAAAGCCATCACATATTTTTTCAAGATCGATCATCCTTTCATCTGTAGGATTAAAAGCATCATTTGTTCCGCTTCCCTCTATATCACACAGATGCAAAAAGACCTTAAAAATAGCCAGACCTTTGCCTCATGTGTGATAGGCAAAGGTCTGGCTAACATTGTTCATGCCGGAATGACCGAGAAACAACGAATGTTTCTGTAATGACGACCAGACCGTAAAAGCTACTCCCCTTTTAGGAAACCGTTCAAATGTTATGTTTATCATATCGAATGTCGGGACAACAGTCAATTCGGGAGGTCCTGCTCATGATACAGCACATGGCCCTTACCAGTTGATGCATAAATCCGGTTCCGTCCTTGGCGTTTTGACATATACAAGGCCTGATCCGCTTCAAATAGAAGTGTTTCTAATACACAAGGATCATTGGCTGTATGAGCAATTCCAAAGCTCGCTGTCACTCGCACTTTTTCCTCATCATTCGTAAAGAAACTCGCTTCAAACGAATGTCTTATTTGTTCCGCGATATGACATGCCTCTTTAAATGACTGATGCGGCAGACAAATGGCAAACTCTTCTCCCCCATATCGTCCAAATAAATCATCCATTTGTAAATGCTCCTGACAAATAGAGACAACATGACGCAGTGCTTCATCTCCAATATGATGTCCGTGTGTGTCATTAATTTGTTTAAAGAAATCAATATCAAACAGCATAACCGCCGTATCCTGCGCATCCTCTTCCAAAATCAGCTGCGTTCGTTCGATGAAAGAAGAACGATTGAAAATATTCGTCAAACCATCGATATACGCACGACGCTCCAGCTCTTCCTGCAGCAAACGCTGCTCTGTTACATCACTGATCACTATTTGCCTGCCCTCGATCTCTCCTCTTTTATTAAATAGAGACGAAGCGGTCAGATGATAATAGCAGGACTGGTCTTTTTCCTTTTTCCACATTAGATCATATTGCGAATGATCCTGCGGAGAGCGCAGCCACTGAATGAACGCTGAATCTTTGATGATTCCAGAGAAAATATCGTCGACTTTATAGCCAATTCCCTTTTTATTCGCAAGTGTCGGAATGATCGATGCTGCAGCGGGGTTGTAATCAATGAGTGTCCGATATCGATCTAAAATCAGAACCCCTTCAGACATATGCTCAAACACACGCTCCATTGCAATGGGAGAGATTTTAAAGAGCTGGAACGACATAATCGCCCATAAATAGAGTGCGTTAGTCAGAAACATCACCACAGGGACCGGATCAATATGAAAAGGAGTGACGCCTAATAAATAGATAAAAGAAGTCATAATGGGTAATAACATTCCCACTAACAGTATCAGAATCTGCTTTAAATATTCTTTTTTTGTGACACGTAAAAACCAAACCAGCATAAAAATAGCGAGCATCGAACAGCCAAACGTATAAACGCCATGGATGATATACCAATAGCCAATCGTAAAATCAGCCAATAAAAAACCATCTACTGGATTTATCGTGATGTCTCGATAAAAGAGCGAATGTAAAGAGTTGGTGAACACCAAAATGGTTGTGAGAGTTGGAATCAATAAGATGAGAAGCACGCGGCGCTTTGTGAAATATTGATGGAATCCCGTAAATTGCAGCACAATCAGCAGACTGAGCGGTGCGATAAACGGAAGACCTATGTATTGAAAACAAACCCAGAACATGATTTCTCCAGGGGTACGAGCCAATAATTCAAACGTATGCCCAAAGATATAAATCGCAGTTGCTCCAGACATGTACATAAACAATTGACAGCCAATATACCGATGGCGGTTTGCATGAGCAATGATTGATAATATCACGGACAGAATGCCAGAAACACTCATGATCACAATAAAATGTAAAACAATCGAATCCATGTAAACGCCCCAATTTCAGTCATTTAGAACTAGTCTAATCTTACTATATATGAGGACGTCACAAATGGGAAGATGTGATTTTGAATTGGTTGGAGGTTTTTTGTAAAATTTCAGGCGTTACCTGTTCGTGCCCCCTTATATTTTCACTACTTTTTGCTTAATTTGAGGGAGAAGTATGTTGCGCCCAGAAAAATATATGTACAATGTGGGGATCAATGGAGAGGAGACTCGAAAGGAATATGACTTTTTGGATCATCATGATGGGGCTGTTTATGCTGATTCTTTTGGAAAAACCGTTTGAAAAGAGAAGTTCTGGATTATTATTTTTGATCAGTTACTTGCTGCTGATTGCGATTTATGTGATTCAGACTACATTTGTGGAACTTGTGTCAGATGAATTTTTGATGATGTTTGCGGTGGTTGTCGTTTTTCCTTTGTTTGTTCGGTTGTTGGTGTCTTCTATGAGAAACCGTACATAAGAAAAGAGATGCCAGATGTGGCATCTCTTTTTCTGTTGTGATCCAAGTTCGGTGTATCTCCCTTAAAAAGTTCCAGCATCATTTTTTAAAATCAAGATTTTGATTTGTCCTTTGGTGTATCTTTAGCTTTCTCATCTTCAATTTTACTAACTTCTGTTTTTGCAAGAACCATCTCTTCTAATGCTTTCTTCATTCTAGAATCTATGAAATTCAAATCATCATCAACGACCTTATCTTGCTTTGTAACCTTTATGATATCTTTGAAGATCGGTTCTAATTTGTCATCTGTTTTTACTAAGTAACTATTTACTTTTTTATACGTATCAGGAACTTTGTTTTCGTTTTCTTTGGCTTCGCTAAGTAATTCTCGCAGGCTATCAATTTTCTTCTCAAGTTCACTAGCCCATTCTTTATCATAAACATTATCCATTGGAACTAATGAAAAAAAGAAAGGCATAATTCTATCTTCAAAACGTTTTAAATACCCCTTATACCATGCAGCATATTCTTTATCGGTCATCTTTTCAATTTTTTCTTGTTTTGCCGGCGTTTTATTTGACGATGAACCGTTTGCTGCTTCATTTTTACCGCATGCTGTGCTCATCATCAATGTAAATACTAGAAGAAATACTGAAATCATTGTCCTTTTATTTGTCTTCATGTGTGAATTACTCCTTATCCTTTGAGACTTTTTCTACTTCGTCATCGGCTTTGGCTGTTTGATCGTATGCTTTGTCGAGACTTTTCGAAATGTTATCCAATGATTCAAGATCAAGATTTTCAAGTGCTTTCGGTGTTTCTTCTACGGCATATTGATATCCTTTGTTTGCTTTTAGCAAATACTCATGTGCTTTTTTATAAGCACCAGGAACGTTTTTCTTTTCATTACCCTCATCAATGACTTTTTGTACATCAAAAAGTGACTTCTCGACAGATCCAAGCCATTCATCATTACCTGCATCAATGGCCACCATCTTTTTAGCAAACACGAGCATTGTGTCTTCGATATCACTTCTGTAGTTCTCATACCACTCGGCATATTCTTTTTCTGCTTTTTGGTTGCTGCACGCTGTACCGAATACCATCAGCACAGCAAGCATGATCATCGTTGCGAATAGTGATTTAGTCTTTACTTTGTTCACTAAGATAAACTCCTTCTGCATTCCTGCTGTTATTTTCAAGCTTTAAATTTAATGAAATTGCCACTTGTATATGGTGTAACATTCCTACATTTCATCGGTTAAATAGTAGTTATATTTAGCTATTCATTCAATTTATTAGTAAATAGATCCTCATTTGGCTTTTCTGTTAAAAAATTATAAAAAGCATAAAAAAAAGACGCTATCAATAGCGTCTTCTTGTATTTAATCTCAATTTTCATGTTGCCAGTCCCGCATCAAGAGCTTTCAAACCCTTGATACGACTGCATTCTAAAAGTTTTGATGGAGACGGTGGGAGTCGAACCCACGTCCAGAGACATCGATTACTTAAGCGTCTACGAGCGTAGTCAACATATTTTGTGTTCACTCATCCTCATGCCTGCTGACGGGCGCTTGGAGAGCTAGTCTGATGGATCTCTTCTTACGTCCTCAGACGGAAACGTAAGCGTAGCCTACTTCATTGGGCTCCTCACAGACACATAGGCGATGTCAGGAAGAGCTCGCTGCGCTTATTAGGCAGCTAGTGCTAAGTTTTGGTTAAAACTTTTAGTTTTGCCAGTTACATTTAAGTGCGTGTTAACGAGATCGCCTCTCGGCTCGCAGCCTAAGCTCGAACCATCCCTGTCGAATCCGTAACGTCCCCTTGTAAAAAGGGATATACGGGATGGAAGTTCAGCTTCACTGCTTCCGTATATAACTATTATAACAATCTCACTGTTCGAAACAACTGGTGGTTTCTGTCAAAACAGCGTTGATTGTTTACTGCATAACATATTGTAGCATAATGCTTCCGCTCTCAGCAAGCCATCTGCATCAGGCTAGAATTGCTTTTGACGATCGCGGAAGGCACGTTCGATTTCACGTTTTGCATCTTTTTTCTTCAGATCTTCACGTTTATCGTATTTCTTCTTCCCTTTCCCAATTCCAATCAGCACTTTTGCAAAGCCATTTTTCAAATATAGTTTCAGAGGCACAAGTGAGTAGCCTTCTTCCTTTGTCGCACCAATCAATTTGCTGATTTGCTTGCGATGAAGCAGCAGCTTTCTCGTTCTCAGCGGATCATGGTTATAACGGTTCCCCTGTTCGTATGGGCTCACGTGCATATTGTGAAGAAACACTTCTCCTCGCTCGATTTTGGCAAAGGAATCTTTTAAATTCACTTTTCCAGCACGAATCGATTTGATTTCAGTTCCTTGTAATACAAGGCCGGCTTCGTAAGTTTCTTCTATAAAGTAATCATGATTTGCTTTTTTGTTTTGGGAAACAACCTTTCCCTCTCCCTTTGGCATTGGCGTACACCCTCCTTTTGACACAGACACGGTCCAAATCGTACGGATTATTTTATCAAACAATCCACCTTTCGACAATGCTGACGCCATGTGGTCAAAAAGCAAATAGAGCGTGATGCCCTATTTGCTTTTTGGCACGTTACTTTTTCTTTTTCCGTTTTTGTTTCGGTGCGTTTTCAAATACACGTTTTTTCTTTTTCTTCTTCTTACGGCTTGTGAACCAGTCACTTCCGCTTTTATCCTCTTTGCCTTTTTCCCCAGAGGCTTTTTGACCTCCACGCCCTTTTTTCGCTGGTGGATCTGTCCGTTTTTTGAACTTGAAATCTTTTGGTGATTTACGGCGAGTGCCCTTCATACCGACGATTTCAAAATCAATCGAGTGCTCATCTTTATTGACATTCACGACTTTGACAGTGATTTCATCACCGATACGGTAGACATTTCCTGTCCGTTCACCGATCATGGCAAAGTGCTGCTCATCAAAGCGATAATAGTCGTCAGTCATGTAGCTGACATGGACAAGACCTTCTATCGTATTTGGCAGTTCAACGAATAGTCCGAAGTTCGTCACGGAACTAATCATGCCATCAAACTCTTCACCGATTTTATCTAGCATAAACTCTGCCTTCTTCAGATCATCTGTTTCACGCTCTGCATCGACTGAGCGGCGCTCCATCGTAGATGCATGATCTGCGATTTCAGGCAGCAGCTGGCCCCACTTTTCTAAGGTCGCTTCATCTGTCTTTTTCTGAATCAAATAGGTTCTAATCAGTCTATGCACGATTAAATCCGGGTAACGTCGGATCGGTGATGTGAAATGTGTATAGAATTCCGTTGATAATCCAAAATGGCCAATGCTTTCTGGATCATACTTCGCCTGTTTCATAGAGCGAAGCATCACAGTTTGAATGACGACTTCTTCTGGTTGATCCCTGACAGCATCGAGGACACTTTGAAGTGCGCGCGGGTGAATATTCGTTGACGTTCCTTTTACAATGTAACCAAACGTCGTCACGAACTCTAAAAAGCGCTGAAGTTTCTCAGGATTTGGTTCTTCGTGAATTCGGTAAATGAACGGAACATTCATCCAGTGGAAATGCTCTGCAACCGTTTCGTTTGCAACAAGCATGAATTCTTCAATTAATTTCTCTGCAACGGAACGCTCACGAATGACAACGTCTTTTGCTGCTCCTTCATCATCTACAAGTACTTTTGCTTCCTTGAAATCAAAGTCTACAGCTCCGCGCTCCATTCGTTTGTCACGTAGAATCTCTGCAAGCTTCTCCATCTCTTGGAACATCGGAACAAGCGGCTCATATTTGTTTAGAAGTTCTTCATCTTGGTCGACTAAAATCTTATTTACATCGGAATAGGTCATTCTCTCTGTCGTTTTGATCACACTTTGGAAAATCTCGTGTTTGACGACTTTTCCGTTTCGATCAATGACCATTTCACAAGACAAGGTGAGACGATCGACCTTGGGATTCAATGAACAAATACCGTTAGACAAACGATGCGGAATCATCGGAATGACGCGGTCGACGAGATACACACTCGTTCCACGTTCATAAGCTTCCTGATCAATCGGGGAATTCTCTGTAACATAATGAGAAACGTCTGCAATGTGAACGCCAAGCTTATATTTGCCATCCTCCAGCTTTTGCACAGTTACGGCATCATCTAAGTCCTTCGCATCTGCACCGTCAATCGTCACAATCGTTTCATTGCGCAAGTCGCGTCTGCCTTCAAGGTCCTTTTCATCAATCGTTTCCGGTGTGTCCGCTGCCTGCTGAAGCGCTTCTTCTGGGAACTCACCTGGCAGACCGTGCTTATGAATGATCGACAAAATATCAATGCCAGGGTCATTTTTATGACCAAGGATTTCAGTCACTTCACCCTCTGCACTCATTCTTCCTTCAGGGTAGCTTGTCAGCGTCACAACGACTTTATGACCTTCGACCGCTCCATTTTTAGCGGATTTCGGAATGAAGATATCGTTTGTGATTTTTTTATCATCAGGAATAACAAAGCCAAAGCTTTTCGTTTCAGTATAGGTACCGACAACCGTCTGAGTATTGCGCTCCAGAATGCGGATGACAGTTCCTTCTTTTTTCGTGCCGTTTGATTTGTGGCTGACACGAACCATGACGGTATCGCCATTCATCGCTGTGCCTAACTCATTTGGCGGAATGAAAATATCATCCTGTCCAAACTCTTCTGGCGTTACAAATGCAAATCCTTTTGCATGAGCAGACAGCTTTCCTTTTACTAAATTCATTTTTTCTGGTACACCGTAACGGTCGCTGCGCGTGCGAACGATGAGTCCTTGATCTTCCAGCGTCACAAGTGCTTTGACGAGCTCTTTATAATCATCAGGATTGGTAATCTCCATCATGACTTCCAGCTCTTGAACTGTTAACGGTTTATACGCTTCTTCTTTCATAAAAGCGAGTAATTCATCCATAAATTCTTCTTTTTGCACACTCTAACCCCCTATATATTTAAATTGACCAATCAAGCGATTCTAAGAATGCATAGACATCCTGATGAACCTTCTCCCGCTCTTTATCAAGCGTGATGACATGGCCTGATTCTTCATACCATTTCAGATGCTTATCATCTGTCTCTACTTCGTTATAAATGATATTCGCACTGTCTGTATTAATCATATGATCGTGACGTGCCTGCACAACAAAAGTAGGTGAATAGATCATGTCGACATTGTTTCTGACATCTGCAATCAGTTCTTGCAGGCTCTTGAGAGTATCCATTGGTGTCTTCTTGAACGCTTCCATTTCTTGTTCAATTTGATTCTCTGACTTACCCTCAAATTTCTTATAGTTACGGGCATAATCTAGTACACCCTGGTACATGACTTCTTCACTTTTTATGTACATAGGTGCACACATAGGTACAATTCCCTTTACAGGTACAGTGTAACCTAATTTCAATGAAAAAACTCCTCCGAGGGATAGTCCGCAAACCGCAATCTCTTCATAGCCCTCATCTTTTAAGAATTGATAGCCTTCTTCTACATCTTTCCACCAGTCAGCCGGGCCTGTATGGACAAGCTCTTCTGGCGGCACACCGTGACCTTTATATTGAGGTGCATGACATGTATATCCTCTTTCGTTCAAATAACGGCCAAGCATTCGAACATCGGCTGTATTCCCAGTAAAACCGTGAAGAAGAAGCACCGCCTTTTCTCCACCTTTAAACGTAAATGGTTTTGGTGTAACAACTTTCATGATGATGTGACTTCCTTTCCTTCTGATATGGTTTATATTTTCCACTTGTATGTATGAAACAAACACAAAAGAGTGCTGATAATAAAAAAAGGTCTGAAAAAAGATCAGACCTTCTGTTACTCGCGCTTTACACGCCTAAATATGCCAATGCAAGTGTTAAGATGAAGAAAAGCACTGACAAAATAACCGTTAATCGGTGAAGAATCAAGTCAAGGCCTCTCGCTTTTTGTTTACCGAAAAGCTGCTCGGCTCCACCTGAAATAGCGCCTGACAGTCCAGCACTTTTACTTGATTGTAGTAATACAACGATGATAAGTGCGATACTGACAATTACGAGTAATGTGATAACAAATGCGTGCATGAAAACACCTCCAGACAAACTGGTACACATAACTTTATTTTACATGAAAACAAGGTGCATGTCACGAAACATCAAAATAAAGATTTCCTATATATTGTCGACTTGATTCGTTATTTTGATACAATTTCGTTCCAAAGTGCTGGCTGCAGCATTTTTATATGCAATTTTTCGGTTGAAAACTCATTTTTAATGAGTTGCTTCTTCCTTCAATAGCTGTTTTAATTCTTCTAACAAACGTTCAGCTCCTTCAGGACTCAGCATCACGCTTCCATTTCCATAGCTTTTGTTGTACTTCGTCACTTGTCCCGTTAGCAGGCAGCTCTTATCTGCATCATATTTTTTCAGCATAATGGTTTGATCTTCAATGAAAATTTCTAACAGCTGCTCTTCTTTAATATTGAGTACCTTGCGCATTTCTGAGGGCAGAACAATTCTGCCGAGAGAATCAATTTGTCTGACCATCCCAGTCCTTTTCAATGACATTTCCTCCTTGGTGATGATATGAATTATTGACTTTTGTCAACATTTTCATAGTAAAATAGATCTTCAAATTTTTTATCAAAGTAATGAATCATTTTGCCAATGACAAGCTGTCCTGGTTTTCGGTGACCATTTAATACCCTGCTAAGAGTGGCAGGAGAGATGCCAATTTCATCAGCGAGCTGATTTAAAGACATATCGTTCTCGATCATATACTGCATGACAAAAGCCCGCCTGATCTGAATCTTTTCGACCATCATTACAACCTCCTATGGAATCAATATGTACAACATGTAAGGCTCTCACATCAAGCAGATTCATTAACTTATGTCAACACTTTTGCCCCTCTGCTATTTCCTTTGGTCAATGATCATACTAAAATAAGTCATATACTGAAATGTGAGGTTCGATGTCATGAATCACTTTGGTGAACAATTACGCATTTTAAGAGAAAATAGAAAAATGTCGGTCAATCAACTTGCCATGTATTCAGGTGTAAGCGCTGCTGGTATTTCTCGTATTGAAAATGGAAAGCGCGGTGTGCCAAAGCCTTTAACCATAAAAAAATTAGCACACGCCTTGAAGGTGCCTTATGAGGATTTAATGCTGCTTGCCGGTCATATTGAACAGGAACAAGTTCATGAAATGAAACCGAAATATGAGTCCATGTTAAAAATCTATCAAACGGCGCTTCAAAAGGATGTAGAACATCTTCCCATTTTTGACGGGGACAAATGGGAAAGGCTCTCCGCACAAGACATCAGCCAGCTGAATGAATACTTTCTCACGCTCATCAACCAAAAAAAGGCGAACAAATAGCGGGGCATAAACCTAATGTACATCCACCATTAACTAATGTCAATATTTTCATGGTATACTTATTGCCAATAGTCAACAAATCAAGTAGAATAGACATATCGAATCTATAACCATGTGAGGTTTTGCGTTGATGAACTTTGGTGCATATTTAAGAGCATTACGTGAAGAAAAGAAGCTTTCAGTGAACCAATTAGCGATGTATTCTGAGGTCAGCGCTGCCGGTATTTCTCGTATTGAAAACGGGAAACGCGGCATTCCGAAACCTCCTACGATTAAAAAGCTAGCTGGTGCGTTAAAGGTACCTTATGAAGACATGATGCAGGCTGCGGGCTATATTGAGGAAGTCTCTCCTGTCCATCAGATCAAGGAAGAGGATCTGGCTTTATCCAAAATAAAGGAAGCCTCAGCGAAATATGAACTTGATGATCTCGAAATATTTGATGGTGACATATGGTCGACCCTTTCGAAAAAAGAAATAGAGGACCTCAACCGCTATTTGTTATTTATGTTAAACAGCCGGTCGTCCTCATAAATGTTTTCATCATTGACAAGCTTTTTGCGCCGATTTATGACAGATGTACGGTATAATGGGTTCAGATTGGAGTGAAGGAAGATGAATCAATCTGACATGTGCCCGCGGTTTGAAAAAGCAGTTGAGTTATTGAGCAAACGCTGGGTGGCACTGATTGTTTTTCAGCTTCTCTCAGGTCAGCAGCGCTTTAGTGAAATTGAGGCGGCTCTGACAAATTTAAGCGGAAGAGTATTATCTGAGAGATTAAAAGAGCTGGAGGCAGCAGGTATTGTAAAACGGGAGGTTTTTGCTGAAACACCCGTGCGCATAGAGTATTCTTTAACAGATATGGGGCGTTCACTTGCACCCGTTTTTGAAGAAATTGCGAAGTGGTCCTCTGAATGGATCACGCTTGAATCATAAAATACATGCATGTGAACTGCCTGATCATCATAAAACAACCTCCCTTACAGATGTAAGGGAGGTTTTGTCTTTTCAACCGCTTAAGCAGATGTGATGTTTTTTTCAGCTAACGCTTTTCTTTCTTTTTTCTTGTTTGTCGGGCTTAAATAGCGTTCGAGCCAGCCCATGACAAGGTCAGCAATGATAGCCATGAGTGCCGTTGGGATCGCACCTGCTAAAATGATAGCTGTTCCGTTTGTGGCGTTTGATCCCCTGATGATGATATCACCAAGACCTCCCGCGCCCACAAATGTTCCAATCGCTGTAATACCGATGGCGATGACCAGTGCGGTTCTTAAACCTGCCATAATGACTGATAAAGCAAGCGGTAATTCAACCATTCTCAGCACTTGCCATTTCGTCATGCCCATCGCTTTACCTGATTCTAAATAGGCATGTTCAATGCTGACGATGCCTGTATACGTGTTTCGGATGATCGGCAGAAGCGAATATAAAAAGAGTGATAGGATGACTGTATTTGCGCCAAGACCTAATACAAGCATCAACACAGAAAGCATCGCTAATGCCGGTATCGTTTGAATGACGTTGGTAATGGCGAAGACCCAATTGCTCAGCTTGCGGTAATGCGCCACAAAGATGCCTACTGGAATCCCGACAATCGCCGCAAACAACACCCCGTACGCCGACATGAGAAAATGCCGATAAAATTCTTCTAACACATATGAACCGTTCTGCTGATAATACGTCCATAATTGCTGCAGTGTGTCCATCAGCCGTGACACCTCCCCATCTTACTCAAAGTAATTGTGTTTTTTCAGGAAATTCTTTGCAACGGTTGCTGGTTCTTGAAGCTCGCCGTCGACTTGGTAGTTCAGCTCTTGCATTTGTTCTGTATCGATTTTTCCGATCAGCCTGTTGATCACCTTATTAAGTCCTGGATTTTCTTTTAAGACTTTCTCCGGGACTACTGGCGATGCATCATATGGCGGGAAGAACCGTTTATCATCTTTTAAGATTTTGAGGTTATAGGCCTTGATTCGTCCATCTGTTGAATAGGCAAGCACAATATCCATTTTTTCATTTTTTAATGCATCATAGACTAAACCAATTTGCATCGGAAATGTGCTGCCAAATTTAATTCCGTATGTTTTCACAAACCCTTCATAGCCGTCGCCTTTCTTTTTGAGCCATACGTTATCGACACCAAAACGGTAATTGTTCGCATTCTTTTTCAAATCAGAAACCGTTTCTAACTTGTTTTCCTTCGCCATCTTCTGCGTCACGGCAAAGGCATACGTATTATCAAATCCATAAGAATCAAACCATTTGTAATCATATCGTTTCTTAAATTCTTTTTGGACGATCTCCATCGCACGCTCCGGGTCTTTTTCTGCATCCATTCCAAGCGTACTTGTTAAATCCGTGCCTGAATATCTTGTGGCAGAGATGTCAACGTCTCCGTTTTCCATTGCTTTCTGCTGCACAGTGTTGGAACCTAGGTTTTTCACAATGGTTGTCTTTTTATCTGTGTAATGTTCGATCATATCGCCAACCATATAGGCCATAATTTCTGATTCGGTAAAGTTTTGTGCTCCGATTCGCAGCGTGCCCCCTGAGGAGCCGGCTAGTCCAGGAAGTGAACAGCCGCTTATCAATAGCAAGCATCCGGCAAGCAGTGCACTGATCCATTTTGTTTTTCGATTCTTCACATAAGCCAACTCCTTATGAAACTTCCTTCAATCCTTTTAAGCCTTCTGGTGTTACTTTTTTCTCCAGCTTCATTAATGATAGGTCGATGATGACTGCTAAAATCGTGACTGGGATCGCACCTGCAATAATAAATTCCGGCTGATACAGCTGAAGTCCAATCAAAATGTAGTCACCTAGACCGCCTCCACCGATAAAGGCTGCAAGTGTTGTCCAGCCAATCAAATAAATCGTTGACGTTCTGACACCTGCCATAATGACCGGTACAGCAAGCGGGAGTTCAACAAGACGAATTTGTTCCCATGTTGTCATCCCGATTCCTTTACCGGATTCAAGCAAGTTTTTGTTCACACCTTGGACCCCGGCATACGTATTTCTTAAAATAGGTAAAACCGAATAGAAAAAGAGAGCAACGATTGCAGGTATTTTCCCAACCCCCAAAATAGGAATAAAAAAGGCAAGAATCGCTAAACTAGGGAGTGTTTGAAAGATATTCACGATACCGATGATAAAACCTGCGCCTCGTTTCATTCGTGTGAGAACCACACCTAAAGGAACGGCAACGATAATACCAAGCACAACAGCAATTAAGGAAATATATAAATGCTCCCACATTTTTGTAAGGAGTTCCCCACCATTTTTCTCTAGAAAGTCGATGATTTGATCCATGTGTACACCTCCCTTAATTCATTTCAGTGACAGCCGCCGGCGTATCGTCTCCCCAAATGGAGTCGTACACAACATCTACAAGACTTGCACGTGTCACAATGCCTTTTAAGTGCCCTTCTGCATCCACAACCGGTACATATTTAATGCCGCGTATTAAGATTTTCCGGACAGTGTCTCTTAGAAGTGCGCCTTCTTGTACGGTATAGAACTCTGTATTTAAAATATCACCAACGAAAGCTGCTTTTCTGCGGTTCGCATCGATTGTTTCAATATCGATATAGCCTTTTAGCACATGATGTTCATCTACTACAAGCAAGGAATCGACCCGCTTTTCTCTCATGATGTAGATGGCATCTGTTAATGTTTTTTCAACTGTAATGGTAACTGGTGACGTGTTCATCATTTGTTCTACACGTTCCATGTTCGGGTTCGATTGAAGCAGTCGTTCTTTGCCGATGAATTCTTCTACGAATTCATTGGCAGGGTTCCGCAGAATATCGTCAGGCGTACCTACTTGGACAATCTCTCCATCTTTTAAAATCACAATTCGATCAGCTAGTTTAATGGCTTCGTCCATGTCATGTGTGACGAATACGATGGTTTTATTTAACGTTTTTTGCAGTTTCTTAAATTCTTCCTGCAATGAATCTCGTGTGATTGGATCAAGTGCGCCAAACGGTTCATCCATGAGGATCAGGGGGGGTTCCGCTGCTAGTGCGCGAAGAACACCGATGCGCTGCTGCTGTCCTCCGCTGAGTTCATGAGGGTAGCGCTCTAAATATTCTGGTCCCATGTCGACAAGCTTCAGCAGTTCACGTGCCCGTTCTTTTCGTTTTTCTTCCGGCCATTTTAACAGCTTTGGAACAAGTGAAATGTTTTGTGCGATGGTCATATGGGGGAACAGTCCAATTTGCTGAATCACATAGCCAATTTCTCTTCTTAATTGAACTGGATCTTTTTTCATAATATTTTCTCCCTCGATGAAGATGTTTCCTGAGGAAGGTTCGATGAGTCGGTTGATCATCTTCATGGTTGTTGTCTTACCACAGCCACTCGGTCCAATAAAACAAATAAATTCTCCTTTTGCTATTTCTAAATCAATATTTTTGACAGCCTTTTTTCCGCCTTTATACGTCTTAGATACATTCTCTAGTTTCAGCAAATGAGACACCTCCAATTAGTCGGATCAATATTTTCAGAAAATTTACACCTTATTTATTATAGTGCAAACTTTATAAAATAAAAAGTTTACGATGTGTTTGTATTGCATAACATTTATTTAAAATTTTCAGTTAACGGCCTGCTAGATAGAGATCTCTCCTTTTTCCTCCAAATTACGAGCAAATACTCAATATTTATTGTTTTCATCAACAAACAGGTATATGATATATTGTGTTACAAATTGTCAGTCGTGAAGGGATGAATCGGGGAGTGGACAAGCAAGCGTTAGGCGCCATTCAAAAAGCACAGGATCATTATATTGAAAAAGCTGCCGAGAACATGAATGCCTTTGGTCTTTCTTCTACAGTAGGTAGAGTGCTTGGTATCATTCACATGAACCGTAAACCAATGACGCTTGGAGAGCTATCAGAGGCGACAGGCATGAGCAAAACGAGAATGAGTCAAGTCGTTCGAGAAATGCTCGATTTGAATATTGCGGAAAAGGTTTATGAAAAAGGAATACGTAAAGATCTATATGACGTTGAGCAAGATCAATACCAAACGTTTATTTCCTTGTTTGCAGCCAATTGGTCCCGAGTTGTCAGCAAAAACCGCAAAGCACATAAGAAAACGTGCAAGGAATTGCTGGAATTGCTTGAACAGGACGACCTGCCAGAAGAGACAGAGGATAAAATCAATCTGCTTCTTTCAGAAATCAAGGAAAGTCTTGATTACTATGATTGGATTAGCCGCTTAATTGAATTCTTTGAGAGTGAAGAAGTATTTAAGCATGTGCCGAAACCTTAAAAAAAGCTGTTTTATTTTACATCATTGTAGAAAAAAACAGCTTTTTTATATACACTTATGACATAAACATCGGAAACATCCCTTTTAAGCCCGCACCAATCATTTCAACTGCCACTACAGCAAGAATTAATCCCATTAAGCGCGTCACGACATTCATCTCTGTTTTCCCCATTTTTCGCATAATGAAACTTGAATAATGAAAGGCATAAAAGGTCATCGCCAGTACGATGACAATGCCGATTAAAATCGCAAACATGTGAAGCATCACTTGACTTCCCGGGGTTAAGCTCATCACTGTAGCGATTGTACCGGGACCAGCGATGATCGGAATCGCCAGCGGCGTAACGGAGACATCAGCCTTTTCTTTGCTTTCTGCCTTTTCCTCAGAATGAGGGTTTTGGACATGTGACTCCTTTGCATTCAGTAAATTGTAAGCGATACCAAAAATGAAAATACCTCCGGCGATGCGGAGTGCATGAATATCGATCCCAAACAATTTGAAAATGAGCCTCCCTGCCAATAAAAAGGCAACCAAAATAATGAAAGAGACCACAATGGCTTTTTTGGCTGTTTGGGAGCGTTCTTTCTCTGTATATCCTTCAGTTAAGGTGATAAAAAGAGGCACGTTTCCAATGGGGTTTGATACAGCAAATAATGAGACCACGACATGAATCATAAAGGAAATCAACAGACACCCTCCTTTTTTCTTAGTGTCTGCCAATCTGATGTGAATATTCCCTTGTGATGTTAAAACCTGTATATATTTAACCGATGATAATAAAGGTTTAAAGAAAGGGGAATGACACATGAAGAAAACGATCACCATCATCCTTTTATGTGCTGTGGTTTTAGGAGCAGCCGGCTGGATTGTTTGGCAGCAGCAGTCCATCAAAGCAGCAGAGGAAAAACATCAGCAAGAAAGCAAAACAAACACTGAGCAGCTTTCGAAGTTAAAATCAAATCAAGCAGATATGAAGCATAAAAACGAAGATCAAAAAAAGAAACTGTCTACCATCACGAAAAAGCTCAAAAAAGAAAAGAAAGCCTATCAAAAAGAAGTCAAACAGCGTAAAGCGCTTGAGGCAAAAATCGACCAGCTTCAAAAAGAGCTGACAGCAGCGAAAGCCACTGCTCAAGCGAATAAGCAGACTTCACAGACTCCAAGGAAAACAACTGTCAAAAAAGACCCAAATGTCACCCACAATCCGCCCTCACAATGGGTACAGGATCAATATGATTGGGGTGTGAAACAAGGATATATTAAAGAATAGAAAGGATGAAAAACATGATACACATTCGGCCATTGTCAGGTGATCATGCTGTCCCTATGGACCTTTTACTCTTAGCTGATCCTTCAAAGGAAAAGGTTCTTGAATATGTGCAATCCGGTACTTGTTATGCCGCTTATCATGAACAGGACGTGATTGGTATCTATGTGCTTTTATCTCTGTCTCAGCAGACAGTCGAAATAATCAACGTCGCAGTGAAGGAATCATGGCAAGGAAAAGGAATTGGAAAGCAGCTGATCCGCCATGCCATTTCTGAAGCGAAAGCCGCCGGCTTTCACACGATTGAAATCGGCACAGGCAACTCGAGCATTCAGCAACTCGCACTTTATCAGAAGTGCGGCTTCCGCATGACATCTATTGACCAAGATTTCTTTCTTAAGCATTATGATGAACCGATTTTTGAAAATGGCATTCAGTGTATGGATATGGTACGGCTCTCACTCACTTTGCAAGCAGACTGATGTTTTGTTCCGTCTGCTTTTTTTATGTTCTGCGCTTTTTCACCACATGCTTCACATATTGAATGAAAAAATAGAGCACGGCGCCAGCTAAAAAGCAGACCACACATCCAAAGAGCGTCGCCTCTGAACTGAATTGATACTCTTCAATTTTCATGATATAAAATGGCATGCCAAACATTGATGGACTTGATTCAACATGATTGACCTCTAGCAGCAGTAAAAAAACAGGGGTCATAAACACAGCAAATACATACAGCATCGCAAGTGTTAAACCGCTGGAAAACGAATGAAATACTTTAATCATCTCTTTCTCTCCTTCATCTCTTTTAAACTGGCTGTGATATTTTTCCCGTCTGGGCAAGCTGGATGCAGCATCACCGTATTTAGTAAAGAAAAAAACAGCAGTTGATGACTTATCGGATGCTTCCATATCATAAAAAGCACAATCGAACAAAGCACCGGAAAGAGCGGACCTGCAAGTGCCACCATCATATTGAAGCTCGGACGGACAAATTTCTCATGGACCAGCGCCACATGCTTCCAATCAATCGTTATCACAAAATCAAAGAGCGGCCTTTTTTCGATTTTGTTACACACCATGATCATCAGCATATGACCGAGTTCATGTATCAGCACAACCAATAGGAAACTACACACAAGCTCTATCATCGCAAGACAGGCCTCTTTAACATGACCGCATATATACAGCTAAAAAATGCAAGTGAACCTAGCAGATAGGCGGTGGTGAGAAGATACACATCTGTTGAAAGCCACTTCAATAAAAGCATATCGATGAAGCTGAATACAGCAATCATCATTACGATGACAAACAGTTTATTAAACTCACTGATCTTCACGATAAATCCGGTACAGGCCGCCATGGCAGTGATCAACAAAATGGACAAACTTGCAAGGACATGGCCTTCACTTTCAATGCCTATCACTATAGATGCAAACCCAATAAACACAAAATATAGCAACAAATTAATAGCGTAATAAAATAAAATTCTCGACAACAAATAAGCGCCCTTTGATGTATTTAACATAAAGATGGCCCTTTGATTCATATGATATTCTCTGCCAATCATCAGCGGAAGCATGATCAATATTTCCTTTAACGCATACTGAACAATAAAGGCATACAGCCAGCCGATTTCTACCGGTGTAAAAACAAAAGGCAGCCCCGCCGTCAAACAAACGAGAAATAAAAACAAAATGCCCTGTTCTTTAAAAACAGCTGAACGGCTGAAATAGACCAATTCCTGCCGCAGGTGCGTCAGAAAGGAAGATTGCGTTCTGATTTTCTTATAAGAAAACGACTTCACCTCTGTTTTCAGCTGCAAAAACATCCAATGGACATAAGAAGCCGCTAACCCCTTCAGCCATAGCCAGGCAGCGCTTAGAAGGATCATTAGAAATATGAGATAGACTGATGGCCATACGCGGATCATCTCCATTGCTTTTTGCAAAAGGAGAAACACCAATAGATTCAGCACCGCAAAGCCGAGCGTTTGCAGCAGCAAATGCTCTTTTGTTTTTGATACGAAATGGCTCACAGCAATCCGCATCACCATCCAAGAAGCGAGTGCAAACAGAGCCAGTACACAGCAAGTCATGCATACAACCGTTATCCAATAAAGAGATGGCGTAACACCGCTGATCAAAAGGCCTAATACAATCGGTAAAAAAAGCAGTCCAACCACGAGGAAACAAAAGAGCATCGGAAAGAAATATACACAAAGGACAAATGGCACACTTTGTATCGCACTATTCAAAAAGTAGAATTGATATTCCTGGCGCTTTAATTTATTGCGGGATAACACAATGCCTGCGCTTAAAAGTAAAAGCGTCATTTTCATCAATTGGAGGTATAGAGTAGCCGGCTCGCTTTCTCCTGCCTGCATGAAAAAGCGCAGGCTGATAACGACGTATATCGCATACATGAGCAAGAAAAAAGCCGCGGCTGCGAGAAGCTGTATTGGGTACTTTTTTGCGAGCTGCTTTCCTTTTGCTGTCAGCATCCCCCATTCTATTTTATGAAGAACGTGTCGTGTCCAGATCATTGAGTAACCTCTCCACCTGCATATAGTAATCTCGATTCACTTCTTTATAAATCTCTTCAAGTGCCTGATGAGGAAATGTCTGATTCGTTTCTTGGCGGGACATATCCAGCTTGACGTCACCATTTCTCAAGATCATGAGATGGTCATAAAGCGTATCACCAAAACTCAAATGATGGGTTGAAATGAGAATGCCAGCGCCTTGCTCTCTCAGCTTCATGAGCACCTTTTTTAAGATGATCATCATATCTGGATCAAGTCCGTTCGTTGGCTCATCAAACACATAATAATCACATGGCCTGAGGAGCTGTGAAATGATCTGCGTTTTCTTTTGATTGCCATGAGACAGCTGAGCGATAGGCTGATCCATATACGACCCCAGCTCAAACAGATCAATGAACGTCTCTTCCCGTGTGACATCTTGCTCATTTGGCAGCTGAAGTAATTGAAAGTATTCCCTCGGCGATAAATAATCGAACAACGAATGGTCATCAGGAATATAGGAAACATGTTTTTTCAACAAGGAGATATGTTCTGAGGATTGAAGGTTCAGCTGTTTACCATGTAAAGTGACGCATCCTATAAATGGCGTCAGCCCAAACATGGATTGGATCATCGTCGTCTTTCCCGCACCATTATGCCCCAAAAGCAGCAGCATCTGCCCTTTCTCGACACTTATTTGAATATTGCGGAGAGAGAAGGTGCGGCTATATGTTTTTTCTTTTAATTGTAATGTCAGCATCATATCCCTCCGTTTGATTCAGATAGAACAGATGACCTTGCATCTGTTCTCATCCCTGTTAATAACCACACTGGATTTTAACGTACATGCCTAATAATTTGAACTCTCCTAAAAATTTCGAGCCCCGTCCAAAGGTCTTGCATGCCCAAATCAATGCTCCAAGTGAAATAATGCCCAATATAGCGGCAAGGACATAAATCCAAAATGCGTTTTTCTGTACATTCTTAGAAGTTAGAATTCGTTGCTTCCTTTCATCATATGCCGCCAACAGGTGAAGGACATACATATACACACCTACTGGAAAACGAAGGCTAAAAGGATTCAGCATCTCATCACCCCCTAATATATGTAAAATGATACCACTCCCTTACAGAAAGCATAAGTTCATTTCAGATCATATTTTTAGACGAATTTTCATGATTTAGTGCTTATAAATGGGGGGGATTTTGACTTTTTCTCTAACTGAAGGAGGAGGTTTTACAGAAATAGGATAAGTCAAATGAATTAGCCAGCGGATTTCGCTCAACAAAAAAACGCTGCGTCCCGCTCTCATGAAAGAGTGGAACGCAGCGCATAGCTGACATTATTTATTCAAGTTATAGAATGTTGCAATGCCGTGATATTGTGCTGTTTCAGCCAATTGATCTTCGATGCGAAGTAATTGGTTGTATTTCGCCACACGGTCCGTACGAGACGGAGCACCTGTTTTGATTTGTCCAGCGTTTGTTGCAACAGCGATGTCTGCAATTGTGCTGTCTTCAGTTTCACCAGAACGGTGAGAAATAACAGCTGTGTATCCTGCGCGTTTTGCCATTTCGATTGCATCAAATGTTTCAGTTAATGTACCGATTTGGTTTACTTTGATCAGGATTGAGTTACCAACGCCGTTTTTGATTCCTTCAGAAAGCTTCTTCGTATTTGTAACGAACAAGTCGTCTCCTACTAACTGAACCTTGCTGCCAAGGCGCTCAGTTAATAGTTTGTGACCTTCCCAGTCGTTTTCATCAAGGCCGTCTTCGATAGAGATGATTGGGTATTTCGATACCATATCTTCATACCAGTCAACCATTTCAGCAGATGTTTTCACAACACCTTCGCCTGATAAATGATATTTACCGTCTTCTTTGTTGTAGAACTCAGAAGATGCAGCATCCATTGCAAGTTTCACTTCTTCACCTGGTTTGAAGCCAGCTTTTTCGATCGCTTCAACGATTGTTTGAAGTGCTTCTTCGTTAGAACCAAGGTTTGGAGCGAATCCACCTTCGTCACCTACAGCTGTGTTTAAGCCTTTTGCACTTAATACAGATTTCAGGCTATGGAAGATTTGAGCGCCCATGCGAAGTGCTTCACGGAAGTTTGGAGCACCTACAGGCATAATCATGAATTCTTGAATGTCTACGTTGTTATCCGCATGCTCTCCACCGTTGACGATGTTCATCATCGGTACTGGAAGCGTTTTGGAGTTGAATCCACCAAGGTATTGATAAAGTGGAATTTGTAAGAAATCAGCAGCCGCACGTGCTACAGCGATAGATACACCAAGGATTGCGTTTGCGCCTAATTTCCCTTTGTTTTCTGTTCCGTCAAGTTCGATTAACATTTTGTCGATCGCTACTTGTTCTGTTACATCAAAGCCTAAAAGCTCTGGTGCAATGATTTCGTTTACGTTGTTTACAGCTGTCAGAACACCTTTTCCAAGGTAACGGTCTTTGTCTCCGTCACGTAGTTCTACTGCTTCATATTCACCAGTAGAAGCACCACTTGGAACAAGCGCACGGCCAAAGCCGCCAGATTCTGTGTAAACTTCTACTTCAACTGTTGGGTTACCGCGAGAGTCTAATACTTCGCGTGCATATACGTCAACAATGTATGGCATTTTTAATTTCTCTCCTTTTGAATCAATTTGTTATTTTTGAATCAATGATGTCCCTGTCATCTCTTTTGGTTTTTCAAGGCCAAGTAAGTCTAAAAGCGTTGGAGATAGATCGGCTAAAATGCCGCCTTCTCTAAGCGTCGCACCTTTTTTCGTCACGATGACTGGCACAGGATTCGTTGTATGTGCAGTATGCGGCTTTCCTTCTTCGGTAATTAGCACGTCTGCGTTACCGTGGTCTGCCGTGATGATGGCATGTCCGCCTTTTGCCAGGATTGCGTCGACTACAGCTCCTAAGCACTCATCTACTGCTTCAATGGCTTTGATTGTTGGCTCAAGCATACCTGAATGACCAACCATATCCGGGTTAGCAAAGTTCAGAATGATCGCATCATGCTTGTCAGCATTGATGTCTGCAACAAGTGCATCCTTTACCTCATAAGCGCTCATTTCCGGCTTGAGGTCATAGGTTGCCACATCTGGTGAATTGATTAAGATGCGGTCTTCACCAGGAAATTCTTCTTCACGGCCACCGCTCATAAAGAACGTCACGTGAGGATATTTCTCTGTTTCAGCAATCCGCAGCTGTTTCAATCCGTTTTGAGCAAGCACTTCTCCTACTGTGTTATCCAAATTTACTGGTTTGAAGGCAACATAGCCGTCAACCGTTTCACTGAAGTGTGTGAAGCAAACGAAGTGTAAATTCTTCGGATGAGCTTCTCCGCGGTCAAACGAGCGGAAATCTGCATTTGTGAAAGTGTTCGAGATTTGGATGGCACGGTCTGGACGGAAGTTATAGAAAATCACAGAGTCGCCGTCGTTTACTTTGGCAACCGGCTCACCATTTTCTCTCGTAATGACAGATGGAATAACGAATTCATCGTAGATTCCATTTTCATAGGAGTCATCAACGACATCATAGATGTTTTGATAACTTGGGCCTTCACCATACGCCATCGCGCGGTACGCTTTCTCCACACGATCCCAGCGTTTGTCACGGTCCATTGAGTAATAGCGTCCAGAAAGTGTTGCCACTTCACCGACACCGATTTCTTTGATTTGTTCTTCCAGCTGTTTTAAGTACACTTTGGCTGTCTTCTGACCAACGTCACGTCCGTCCAAAAAGCCATGAATGTATACCTTTGTTAAGCCTTCTTTTTTCGCCAGCTTCAGCAGGGCAAAAAGATGCTGGATGTGACTGTGCACACCGCCGTCTGACAAGAGACCAAATAAATGAAGCGCCTTGTCATTCTCTTTTGCATAAGTCATTGCATCTAGGAACGTTTCGTTTTTCTCAAATTCCCCATCACGAATGGCAACATTCACTCTTGTTAAGCTTTGATACACAATGCGTCCTGCACCGATGTTCAAATGCCCCACTTCAGAGTTCCCCATTTGACCTTCTGGGAGACCTACTGCCTCACCTGAAGCCGTTAAGGTTTGATGCGGAAATTCGTTCCAGTAGCGGTCAAAGTTCGGTTTTTTTGCTTGTGCGACAGCGTTACCGACTGTTTCGCCTCTTAAACCGAACCCGTCTAAGATGATTAATGCAGCTGGTTTCTTACTCATATTGACCTTCCTCCAATAATTGAACGAAAGACTGAGGTTCTAAGCTTGCGCCGCCTACCAAAGCACCGTCAATATCGGATTCTGCCATATATTCTTTAATATTTGCCGGCTTCACGCTTCCGCCATATTGAATCCGAAGGCTGTCTGCCGCTTCTTGACCAAATTCGCTTGCAACGGTTTGGCGGATGTGTGCGCAAACGTCGTTTGCATCTTTCGCTGTAGAAGATTTTCCTGTACCAATAGCCCAGATTGGCTCATAGGCAATCACAGATTCAGCCACTTGCTGCTTCGTTAAACCAGCTAGTGCTTTCTTCACTTGATCAGCGACAAGTTCATTTGTTTTGCCAGCTTCACGCTCTTCAAGCGTTTCACCTACACAAATAATTGGAACGATGCCATGCTTGAATGCAGCATGTGCTTTTTTGTTCACTGTTTCATCTGTTTCAGCAAAGAATTCACGGCGCTCTGAATGCCCAATCACTGAATAGCCGATGCCTAGATCTTTTAGAGCAGCAGGGCTGATTTCACCAGTGAATGCACCATTTTCTTCAAAGTGCATGTTTTGTGCACCAATTTTAAGGTCTGTTCCGTTTGATAGGCTGTTTAGCTTTTCAAGGAAAAGAGCTGGCGCACAGACAATGGATTCCACTTTGTCAGGAGATGGAATAGATGACTTAACTTCTTCAACGAAGCTGACTGCTTCGCCAAGTGTTTTGTTCATTTTCCAGTTCCCAGCTATAATTGGTTTTCTCATGATTGACACTTCCTTATAGCAGTTTTGGTCTTATTTATCGTTTAATGCAGTAACACCAGGAAGTTCTTTGCCTTCCATAAATTCAAGTGAAGCGCCGCCGCCTGTAGAAATATGGCTCATCTGATCGGCAAGACCAAATTTCTCAACAGCTGCTGCTGAATCTCCACCGCCAATGACAGAATATGTATCTTTTGCTTCTGCCAGTGCTTCTGCGATTGCTTTTGTTCCTTTAGCGAATGCATCGATTTCAAATACACCCATTGGCCCGTTCCAGACAACAAGTTTGCTGTTTTTAATAACGTCAGCATACTTTTCTCTTGTCTCTGTTCCAATATCAAGTGCTTCTAGATCACTTGGAATTTCAGAGATTGGCACAATGCTTGTATTCGCATCATTTGAAAAGTCGTCGGCTACCAGAACATCTGTTGGAATCAGGAAGTTCACGCCTTTTTCTTTTGCACGGTCCATAAAGGATTTCGCTAAATCGACTTTGTCTTCTTCTAATAGAGATTTCCCTACCTCGTGGCCAAGTGCTTTCACAAATGTGTAAGCAAGTCCGCCGCCGATGATGAGGTTGTCTACTTTATCAAGAAGACTTTCAATCACACCGATTTTATCCTTTACTTTTGCGCCGCCGATAATCGCTGTAAATGGGCGATCAGGATTTGAAATGGCTTTTCCTAACACCTCAAGCTCTTTTTGCATGAGGAAGCCTGAAACAGCCGGAAGATAAGCTGCAATACCTGCTGTCGATGCATGTGCACGGTGTGCAGCACCGAACGCATCATTGACATACACATCGGCTAAATCAGCAAATGCTTTTGATAATTCAGGATCGTTCTTTTCTTCACCAGGATAGAAACGAACGTTTTCAAGCACTAGCACATCTCCTTCTTTTAAGTCAGAGATTTGCTTTTTCACGTTGTCGCCGTAAGCTTCATCTGCTTTTTCCACTTCTTTTCCAAGAAGCTCTTGCAGACGTTTTGCCACAGGTGTCAGACGCAGTTCTTCAGTAACTTGACCCTTCGGACGACCCAAATGACTAGCTAGCAGTACCTTTGCGCCTTGTCCTGTTAAATACTCAATCGTTGGTAATGCTGCGCGGATACGAGTATCATCCGTCACTTCTCCGTCCTTCATTGGAACGTTAAAATCTACGCGGCAGAACACAACTTTACCTTTTACATCAATGTCTTTTACTGATTTCTTATTCATGCTCGTCAGGAGATCCTCCTTTATTCTGGTTTCCTTACGCGTTGGACAAGACTCTCTTTATCCTTTTCCCATTTTGCCCTCATCAAAACGAGAAATCGTGCAGAACGGATAAAAACAGAGAAAAAGGGAAAGGGATGCTTCCCCTTCCCTTGTCCGTCTTCATTATATCGTGTCTCTAGGAAAGAACCAAGTGAGTTCCTTCAGTGTGAGAAATTAAAGACCTTGTTTTGCAATGTAAGCTGCAAGGTCAACAACGCGGTGAGAATATCCACTCTCGTTATCGTACCAAGAGATCACTTTCACCATGCTGCCTTCCATCACCATTGTAGAAAGAGCATCGATTGTTGAAGAGTTTGCATTACCATTGTAGTCACCAGATACTAATGGCTCTTCACTGTAGCCAAGGATTCCATTAAGTTCTCCTTCAGCTGCTTCTTTAAGTGCTGCATTTACGTCTTCAGCAGTTACATCTTGGTTTAATTCAGCAACAAGGTCAACTAAAGAAACGTTAGGTGTTGGAACACGCATAGCGCCACCGTTTAATTTACCTTTAAGTTCAGGCAATACAAGTGAAACAGCTTTCGCAGCACCTGTAGAAGTTGGGATGATGTTTTCCGCAGCTGCACGAGCACGACGGTAGTCTTTGTGCGGAAGGTCAAGAATTTGCTGGTCATTTGTGTATGAGTGAACAGTTGTCATCATACCGCGTTTGATACCAAATTTATCGTTAAGTACTTTTGCAAATGGTGCTAAGCAGTTTGTCGTACAAGATGCATTAGAGATGACATCGTGGCTAGCTGCATCGTATTTGTCTTCGTTTACACCCATAACGATTGTGATATCTTCTTCGTTAGCAGGAGCAGAGATGATGACTTTTTTAGCGCCAGCTTCTAAGTGTTTCGCAGCGTCTGCACGTTTTGTGAAGAATCCAGTAGATTCAACAACGATTTCTACGCCTTGTTTACCCCAGCTTAATTTCGCAGGGTCACGCTCAGCTGATACTTCGATTGTTTTACCGTTCACTACTAAGTTTGTACCGTCTACAGAAACCTCTGCATCTAGTTTTCCGTGAACAGAGTCATATTGTAAAAGGTGTGCAAGCATGTTAGCATCTGTTAGATCGTTAACCGCTACTACCTCAACTTCAGGATTATTTAATGCTGCACGAAATACGTTACGTCCAATACGTCCAAATCCGTTAATACCGACTTTTACTGCCATGATGTTTCCTCCTTTTATAGGTCACAATGTTTTATATTGAGGGATCAATTGACTCCCTTAATAACTCTTTTGCGGCTCCTTCGTCTGTGACGAGAACCGTTCGGCGTGGTTTTTTGAAATAAGCTTCAATCGCCCCCGCCTTTGATGATCCACCTGCAACAGCAATGATGTGTGGAATGCTTTCTAGATCATCTAGCTGCATGCCGACGGAGTGGACTTTGTGTACGACCTCACCATCACGATTAAAGTAATAGCCAAAGGCCTCTGTCACTGCGTCATGCTCATCAATCTTTTTTAAATCTTCAGCTGGTGTATTTCGTCTCATCGCCATTGTTTTTGCTTCACCAATACCATGAATGAGCATCGTGGACGATTTAATCGTTTGAAGCACTTCTTTGACGGACGGCTCTTCAATAATGGAAGAGTATGCACCTTCTGACAGCTGCCCTGGAACAAACAGCAGTTTGTAAGTACCGGAAGCTTTTTCAGCCATGTGGGCACAAATGGTGTTTGCCTGATTTTTTACATTCTCCCCAAGACCGCCTCTCGCAGGGACAAACATCATATCGCGGTTTTTGGCATCAGGGGTCATCATTTCGGCAACGGCTTCCATCGTCGTTCCGCCAGTGACGGCGACGATATTATTTCCAGTAAACCTTTTTTTCATACATTGGACAGCAGCTCTTCCCATTTCTTGCTTCACCCACGGGGATTCGTCACTGTCACCAGAAACGATAATGACTTCTTCCAGGCCTAACTTTCTCTTTAGTGTATTTTCCAAAAAGGTTAAACCTAAAACGTCCTTCATCATTCCTTCAAGCATTTCAAGCAAAGCGTGACCCTCACTCGTCAGCATCATGCCGCTCGTTTTGACATCCAGCAGATTTTGTTCTTTTAGAAACTGAACTTCAGCACGTAAGATGCGCTCACTGAGACCAAGACTCGTCGCAAGACTTCTGCGGCCAATTGGTTCAGCTAATCTGATGTACTGCAAAATGTCGTAGCGTTTTTGCATAACAATGAGAAGATCTGGCAATAATTTTTTTTGAGCTTCCAATAAACGATTCATGGCTAACGACCCTTTCTTTTCACGTTGGACTAAAAACGTCCCACTGTGACAAAAAACGTCCCGCCACAGCCAAAAAAAATCAATCCCTGCTTTCTTTAATTATTTTAACAGGATAATCTTGCATTTTCAACTCTTAGAAACACATTTAGACAAAAAATAGACACATTTTCACCGAAAGCCTGCTTGTCATCAAGGTTCTTGCGATGATATTTCTTTTCAAAATATTTATTTCCCTTTATATAGAATGAATACACGATTGAAAATGTGCATGCTGGTGATATCAGCATGCACATTTTTTTCAGGACCTGCTTATGTTTTTGTGATGGTTCCAAACTGTTTTGCCTCTTCCTTCGGTTTGATTTTAAGATAATAAATGATGTAGCAGGCGGCCATGAACGGGATTCCGCAATAAAGGCCGATCCGCTGATCCTCGATAAAAAATAAGCTGATGAGGACGATGCCAAATGCGATAAAGCCTGCTAATGGAACAAATGGATAGAGCGGTGTTCGGAAGACGAGATCCTTTACATCTCCGCCCTCCTTTATGAATTGTTTTCTAAAGAAATACTGAGACAAGCAAATGGACATCCACACCACAACAAGGACCATACCAGAAATCGAAATGAGCCACACATACACCGTTTTTGGTGCTACAACACTTGTAAGCAGAGATAGTGCAGATACACCCATTGTCACCAATAATGCATTGATCGGAATTTTACGCTTGGACAGTTTTTTCGTAAAGTTGGGTCCTTTTCCGTCTTTCGAGAGCGCCCAGAGCATACGTGATGATGCATATAACCCAGAGTTTGCTACAGATAAGACGGCTGTGATGATGATAAAATTCATGATATCTGCAGCATATGGTATGCCGACCTTGTCCAGCACGACGACAAACGGACTGTCGACGGTGCCTGCTGTCTGCCACGGAAGAAGAGCGGCCAGAACCGCAATGGATAAAACGAAGAAGACCATCGTTCTCCAAATAATATTTCGTATAGATCGCGGCAATGTTTTTTCAGGGCTTTCACTCTCTCCTGCGGCAATCCCTACAAGTTCTGTTCCTTGAAAGGAGAAATTGACCGTGACCATGGTTAATAAAATAGCAAAAACACCGTTAGGAAATAGTCCGCCATGATCCGTCAAATGACGAAATAGAGGGGCTGGTTCTCCATCTTTCAGATGAATCATTCCGAAAATTGCGCCAATTCCAATGATAATAAATAATAGGATGGCAGCGACCTTAATGGCTGAAAACCAAAACTCGGTTTCAGCGAAGCTGCGAGCTGAGATGGCATTCACGGCAAATAAAATCACACTAAATGCAAGACACCACAGCCAAACAGGGATATCTGGGAACCACCTTTGGAGCAAAATGCCTGCTGACGTAAACTCCAGTCCAATTGTACATGCCCAACTAAACCAATAAAGCCAGCCGATCATAAAGCCTGTGGACGGGCCTATATATTTGGTTGCATACTCTTGAAAGGAACCCGCTGTCGGCATCGCCACTGCTAATTCTCCAAGACAGAGCATCACCAAATACATTAACAATCCGCCAATGATAAAGGAGAGAATGGCTCCCCCGGGTCCAGCCTGATGGATAATGAGTCCTGATCCAAGGAAAAGACCAGTACCAATGACGCCGCCTAAGGCAATCATAAAGAGATGCCTGCTTTTCATGGAACGTTCTAGTTCATTATGCTGTTCTTGCTTCAAATCCGCTTCCCCACTTTCACTCTTCTATTCATCATCCTTTGACAAAATTCGCTGTTCGTGGAAAGAGAAAGGGAGAAAGTGATGGTTCTCCCCCTTTGACATTTATGCTTGAAATAATGCTTCAATATGACCAATCGCCCAGTCTAAATCTTCTTTAGAAATAGTGAGAGGCGGTGCAAAGCGGATGACGGTCTCATGGGTTTCCTTACATAACAGTCCTGCTTGTTTCAGCTTCTCACAATAAGGTCTCGCAGCCTCTGTCAGCTCCATGCCGATAAATAATCCGCGGCCGCGCACTTCCTTGATAACAGGACTTTGAATGCGAGACAGTTTGTCTTTTAAGTATTCGCCAAGCTCCATAGAACGCGCTGCAAGGTTTTCGTCGATTAAGACATCTAGTGCAGCCAGCGACACCGCACACGCAAGAGGATTGCCGCCAAAGGTAGAGCCGTGAGACCCAGGGTTAAACACGCCTAATATATCGCGGTTTGCTACTACACACGAGATTGGGAATACACCGCCGCCTAAAGCTTTCCCAAGAATCAGCATATCTGGCTCAATGTCTTCCCAGTCGCATGCAAACATCTTGCCTGTTCGCGCTAATCCGACCTGAATTTCATCTGCAATGAACAGCACATGTTCCTGTTCACAAAGCGCCTTCGCTTCCTTCAAGAAGCCCTCTGGCGGCATGACAATTCCCGCTTCCCCTTGAATAGGCTCAATCAGAAAAGCCGCTGTTTGTGGTGTGATGGCTTCACGTAACGCTTCAATATCTCCGTAAGGAATCAGTTTGATGCCTGGAAGCATTGGGCCGAAACCTCTTTGATATTCTGCTTCAGAAGAAAGGGAAACAGCCGTCATTGTTCTGCCATGGAAATTTCCGACGCACGCAATGATTTCTGCGCGATTGTCTTCGATTCCCTTGACGTCATAGCCCCAGCGTCGTGCTGCTTTTACAGCTGTTTCTACAGCCTCAGCTCCAGTATTCATAGGGAGTGCCATCTCTTTATTCGTCAGTTGACAAATTTTCTCATACCATGGTCCAAGCTGATCATTGTGAAAAGCTCTTGAGGTCAGTGTCACACGGTCTGCCTGTTTTTTGAGCGCCTCAATAATGCGGGGATGGCGATGGCCTTGGTTCACTGCGGAATACGCACTCAGCATATCCATATATCGATTGCCTTCAGGGTCTGTCACCCAAACTCCTTCAGCCTCTGAAATCACAATTGGCAGCGGATGATAGTTTGCCGCACCGTATTGTTCCGTTTGTTGAATCAATTCATTTGTCTGTGTCATCGTCTATTCCTCCTTCTATAAGCTAGCCTTTTTTAAATTAGGTTCATCTACACACATATGATATGCAAGGATCGTGCCAACTTTCTGCCTGCATCATGGCGATGATTGAGCAGGTTATTTGTGCAAAATATCTTTGCGCATGCCAAATTTTTTAGAGGAAACCGCAAAATTTTTCATGTAAAATAGAGGTAACGTCTGGAGGTGGCGCAATGAAAGAAGATTCTTATACTGCAAAGCTAGCAAATGAGATTGATCTGTATAAGCAAATGCTCGATTTAATAGATGTCGGGGTTCATGCAATTGACGAGAATGGCAATACTGTTTTTTATAATAAAAAAATGATGGAGATTGAGTCTTTGAAACGCTCTGATGTTCTCCATAAAAATGTATTAGACCTCTTCGTCTTCCAAGACGAAATGCACAGTACGCTCGTCCAAGCACTGCGAACTGGGAAACAAACCGTTCATGCAAAGCAGACGTATCATAATTACAATGGAAAAGAAATCACAACGATTAATCATACATACCCGCTCGTTCGAGATGGCCTCATCCAAGGAGCGGTTGAAATTTCGAATGATGTGACCAAGCTGGAGCGGCTGATTCACCACAATATGAAGAAAAAAGGAAGCACGCGCTTTACCTTTGATTCCATTATTGGACAAAGCCCTGCGTTTTTAGAGGTGATTGAGCATGCAAAACGAGCAACACGCACCTCTTCCTATGTGCTCATTGTGGGAGAAACAGGAACAGGAAAAGAACTATTTGCTCAAAGCATTCATAACGGCAGCAGCCGGTCATCTGGACCATTTATTACCCAGAATTGCGCGGCACTGCCTGATAATCTCATTGAAAGTCTGCTCTTTGGTACACAAAAAGGGGCTTTTACCGGCGCAACTGATCAGCCCGGTTTATTTGAACAGGCGCAGGGTGGTACACTTCTGCTTGATGAGATCAACTCATTGAATCCTGGTCTTCAAGCAAAACTGCTGCGCGTATTACAGGAGAAGCGGGTGAGAAGGTTAGGCAGCACAAAAGAAATCGCCGTTGATGTAAGAGTCATTGCCAATATGAATGAGGACCCTGTAGATGCGATCGCAGGCGGACGCATGCGCAAGGATTTATTTTATCGGCTAGGTATTGTCACCTTATTTATTCCGCCGCTTTCTGAGCGAAAAGAAGATATTCCTACGTTTGTCAGTCATTTTATTCAAAAATATAATGAGCTGTTTCAAATGGAGGTGAAGGCGGCTGATGAAGAGGTACTAGCCCTTTTTCAAGCGTATGATTGGCCGGGGAATGTACGGGAACTGGAGCATGTGATTGAAGCGGGGATGAATATGATGATGGATGAGGATTACTTAAGCATGCATCACCTTCCATATCATTTTAGATTTAAACATAGGGAAGGCCGTCCCGCAGCGCAATTACAGACGAATCCTTTGCAGCATACCGCAGCAGCTGACACGTTTATTTATACAAGCGCAGAACATACGACTGATTTCCAAACCCAAATGGAACGATTCGAAAAACAATACATCGTCCATTACTTAGAAAAAATGGACGATAATATTTCACAGACTGCAAAGATATTGGGCATGAGCAGGCAAAGTCTGCAATATCGCATGAAGAAACTGCATATTTCTCGTTCATAATAGAGCTGTGCCCTCATTCGGCACAGCTTACTGTGGTTCTGACTGTCCTGCCGGTTCTTGACTCACATCACTCAGCAGTTTTTCTACATTTTTTAAATGCGTGAGCATCGCTCTTTCTGCTTCTTCTGGCTGTCTTGCCATAACAGCTTTGTAAATGTGTTCATGTTCTTTGTAAAGCTGCCGAATGGAGGCTTTCCTTGAAAACAAGACGACTTTTCTCGTTTCCCGCATTGTTTCTACCAGCAAGGTGGAGACCTGATTCATTAACGCCTTTAATAAATCATTCTTTGAGGCTTTGGCTAAAGCGAGATGGAAGGAGAGGTCTGCCTCTTCACCAATTTCTTTATGCGCTTCTGCTAGTTTCATTTGTTCGAGTGCCTCACGCAGCTGATGAAGGTCATCGTCCGTTCGCAAAAGCGCTGCCTTTTTGACAGCACCCGTCTCAATAATGGTTCTTAATTCAAGGAGCTGCGTGATATCATGCTGCTTCATTAAAAATGCAGGAGACAGACTAAATGTGAGCTGCTCAGGATCGAACTGCTTCACATACGTGCCTTCCCCTTGCTTCATCTCTATTAATCCGATCGCTTTAAGAGCAGACAGTGCCTCTCTTACAGCGGAACGGCTGACTTGAAAGCTTTCTGAAAGCGCTTGAACCGAATCTAATTTTTCCCCCGGAAGAAGCTCACCTGTACGAATGGATTCAATTAATGCATCCGCAATTTCTTCATATATTTTTTTCGTTTTGATTTGTTTATATTTCAATTGGTCTCACCTCATCACTGTTGTCTATCCCTATCGGCTCATGCCCTATCTTATACTTTACCCCAAAATTTCAGATCACACGTCTCCCCTCTTTAATTTTCAAGAAATCTTCGAGCTGCCTTGCTTTCAACAAAAAAAGAAGCACGTGCCATGTTCTGGCAAGTACTTCTTTTTAATCGTAGCGTTTCCTCAGCGTTGAGGCTGGAAGATTCATTTGTTCGCGATATTTTGCAATGGTTCTGCGCGACACGCGGATGCCAAAGGTTTGCTGAAGCAGCGTCATGATTTGCTGATCTGAATACGGCTTTTTCTTATTTTCCGTTTGAATGAGCTCTGCAATATGCGTTTTGACTGTGTAGCTGGACGCCTCTTCTAGCGAATGCCCTTCTAATTTTGCTTGGAAAAATTGTTTCATTTCCATGAGACCATAAGGGGTTTGCACCATTTTCCCTTTTACAGTACGGCTGACTGTTGACTCATGGACTTGCAGTATATCTGCGATCCGCTTCATGGTAAGCGGTTTCATTTTATGTTTCCCTGTTAGGAAAAAATCCGTCTGATGTGAGATAATCTCACGAACGACATGAGTCATCGTTTGCTTTCTTTGCCTCAGCGCTTGGACAAGCCAATTGTACTGCTGCTCTTTTTCCTTTAAATACGTGTATGCTTCGTGCCGCTTTTGGTCTTGAATCATGGCGAAGTAGCCTTCATTCATTTCAACGTCTGGAAAAGCGCGCTGATTTAGCTCAAATGTGATGTGATCCTGCACCACAGTAATCGTCACATCAGGCTCGATATACACATGCTCTTCATCAGATGAGAAATGAAGACCTGGTCTTGGTTCAAGCTGAGACACTTCATCTTGTACCGCTTGGAGTGTTTTCATTGTAACACCTGTTTTCGCCGCAATTTCCTTCCAAGCCTTTCTGGCAAAAAGAAAGAAATGCTTTTCGATGATCAGCTCGGCTTCATACCAGCGCTCCTTTTTTCTTCTCAGCTGAAGGAGAATGCATTCCTGCAATGATCTTGCGCCAATCCCGGCAGGCTCTAGTGATTGCAGCTGATGAAGGACGGCTTCTACTTCTTCAGCTGGCACCTTTAAGACAGCTGCCATTGCGTCGATCGGTTCATTTAGATAGCCATTGGAATCAATGGACTCAATCATAAAATGAAAGATTTTTTGATTCTTTTCACTTAAATTCAAATCAATCGCCTGTCTTTTTAAAAACATTTGCAGGCTTTCTTTTTGATGCGTTCGATACGGCTCTGTCATTCGTTCTTGTGATTTTTTATGATAAACTGGTTGATAGCTGTCCGTGTCTTTCCGCTCAATCAGAGGGTTCTCAAGCGCTAACTGGTCAAGATACTCGCCGAGCTCTGCGCAATTCAGCTGCAGCAGCGTAATGGCCTGCCTGAGTTCTTGTGTGAGCACCTGCTTTAATACCTGTTCTTGTTGCAGTTTAAGGCTCATTGTCTCCCCTCCCTCTCATCATTTTACATGAAGATTGACGGACCGTATATACGAAATAGGAGTGATTTCTATGTCTGAACTTTTTTCCGTTCCATACTTTGTCGACAACTTGAAACAGCACATCACCATGAACCAAAATGAAGACAAAGTTCATGCGATGAATGCCTATTACCGCTCAGTGGTGTCAACGCTTGTTCAAGACCAGCTGACCAAAAATGCGGTTGTATTGAAGCGAATTCAGCATCTTGATGAAGCCTATCAAAAGGTGAAAAAAGAAAGCGAATGAACGAAAAAGAACACCCTTTTGTCAAGATGACAAAGGGTGTTTATCATATGCAAAAAGCTTCTGATCCAGCCTCGATTTATACATCATTAAAAAGCCAGACCGCCCTACAGTATAGATGATAAAGGCAAACCATAGGCCATGATTGTGCCAAATGGGCGTGACCACGGTTTGAACGACGATAAACAAAACCATTGCAAACAGCATCGAATTTCTAACAGGGGCAATTTCTGTCGCACCTGTAAATACGCCGTAAATGACCAAACCGAAACAAGCCGCAAACGGATAAAGTACAAGCCAGTCCGCATAGCGTAATGTCACGTCAAGCAGCTGAGGGAGATTTGTAAACAGGCTCAATATCGGCTCTTTTAATAGAAAATAAACCGCCGCAATGACACATGCCATAACAAGTGCCCACTGCCTTGAAAGGGTTAAAGTTTTTTCATAAAGAGAACGGTCATTTGCACCAACTGACCGCCCAACAAGGATGCTGGAAGCATTGGCAAAACCATCGAACAAATAAGCCATGATGTAGTGAATTTGAAATAAGATGGCATTAGCAGCCAGCAGCTCCGTACCAAAAGAAGCCCCTTTTGCCGTAAACATGTTGATGACCACTAGCAGACAGATCGTCCGGATAAACAAATCTTTATTCACATGAAACATTTTCTGCATTGCGTGAGTATCCATGATTTTCTTAATGGAAGGCATCTGGAATCCGTTTGACGAATGCTTCATGATGATCCATGCCCCTAACACAAAAGCGGTTAATTCAGACATCAATGTCGCAGCCGCAACTCCTTTGACCGCAAACGAAAACACATGAACAAGCAGAAATGCAAGCGCCATATTCATGACATTGATCAAGATTTGTAAAGAAAGGGCTTCTTTCATTTTTGCCATCCCCATCAGCCAGCCCAATATGACATAATTCATTAAAGTAAAAGGCGCTCCCCAAATGCGAATATGAAAATAGTCCGCAGCAAATTGACGGACATCAGCATCAGGAGAGATCACTAGAAAAGCAGATTGAATAATCGGCCATTGCAGGGCAATAAAACAAAGTCCGACGATGATAGCGACGAAAAAAGGTCTTAGAAAAGCAAGAACACCCTGCTCCTCATTCTGCGCCCCGTTTGCCTGGGCGGCAAAAGCAGATGTACTTACCCGCAAAAAACCAAACAGCCAATATAATGTACTGAAAATGAGACTGCCGACCGCAACGCCTCCAATATAAGCAGGATTTGCGAGCTGACCGACAACCGCTGTATCAACAGCTCCAAGTAAAGGAGTGGTCATCGTTGAAATCGTTAAAGGAATGGCCAAAGCTAAATACGCTCGATGGTTCACGACGCCACCTGCCTTTCATGAAAAATAGCCTCTTCTCAAAGAGGCGTTGATAATAAAGCTTTACCGAACCGGTCTGCCAATCGTTCGTGACAAAGGATGGTCTGCGAGCATTGCATCTCTCATTTTCCGCACCGCTTCCTCTTCTGATGAAAAGAATTCTTCCTTTGATTGAAATTGGGCGACAAGCTTTCCTTGATCAAGAATCGCCAATTGATCACTTAAGTGATAGGCTGCTGTCATATCATGTGTAATAAATACGTAAGCCACACCCAGCTCCTTTTTTAATTCTACTAATAAATCTAAAATGACAGCCTGTGTGACCATGTCTAAGCTGCTGACAGATTCATCAAGTACAATGAGCTTTGGCTGGAGCAATAAAGCTCTAGCAATGTTGATCCTTTGCAGCTGGCCGCCGCTGAATTGGTGCGGATATTTAGACAAATCTTTTTCACTGAGCCCGACTCTTTCCAACCAATGAATCAGCACGTTTTTACGTTCCTTTCGGCTCATGGTTTCATAGTTTTCAAGCGGTTCAGATAAAACTTGTTCAACTGTCCATCTTGGATTTACTGCCGAATAGGAATCCTGAAATACCGCTTGCACATGCCTGCGAAAATGCTTACGTGTTTGCTGATCTGCACGATAAACATCCTGACCTTCAAAAAGAACCTGTCCAGCTCTTGGTTTCTCTAAACCAAGTATGATGCGGCCAAGTGTACTTTTTCCTGCACCGCTTTGTCCCAGCAGCCCAAGGCATGTGCCTTCTTCAATGTTCAAATCGACGCTTTTCAAGACAGGGGCTGCGCCTTTATTTCTCATTAGAAACGACCGGCTGTTGTATGCATGACTGACTGCTTTCACTTCTAATAAATGCAAGGGCCTTCTCACCTCAAATCGGGCAAACAGCTGGGATGGATGGACGAGCTGCTAGTAGTTTTTTTGTATAATCATGCTTTGGTTGTTCAAAAAGTTCAAGAACTCCTGCCTTTTCCACAATTTCTCCTTGTTTCATGACGACAACTTGATCTGCCATTTCAGCAATGACACCAAGATCGTGGGTAATGAGTAAAATGGCCGTTCCATAGTCATGACGAATTTGGTTCAGATGCTGAAGCACCCGTTTCTGATTGTGTACATCTAAAGCAGTTGTCGGCTCATCTGCAATGATGAGGGGCGGGTGCATACAGGCAGCCATGGCGATCATGACACGCTGCAGCATCCCTCCGCTTAATTCAAAGGGGTATTTGTTGAACAGTTCGTCTGGCTGCGGCAGATTCATTTGTGCTAATGCATCTATTGCCTGTGCTCGTGCCTGCTTTTTACTAACAGCAGTATGCCGGCGGATGGTTTCAACCAGCTGATGGCCGATTGTCCATACCGGCGTAAAGCTGTTCATTGGATTTTGCATAATATATGAGATGTCTTTGCCTCGGATGGACCGCATATTCTTTTCACTTATACCGATCAATTCTCGTCCCTGTAATGTGATACTGCCAGTAACTTCAGTTGTTTTTCGATCAAGCATACGTAAGATCGACATGCTTGTCACTGTTTTCCCGCAGCCGCTCTCACCAATTAATCCAAGGATTTGACCTCGCTCTACTTCAAACGATACTTCTTGAATAAGAGGGGTTGTCCCTTGAGGTGTTTTCGTATGCACATGCAGGTTCTCTATTTGTAAAATGGGCTCTTGCACATTGATCATTCCTTTACACACGGCGTTTGATACCATATTTCTCTGAAAGGGCTTCTCCTAGTAAATTAAACAGAATCACCACAGTCATGATCACAAGACCTGGGTACAGCATCAACTGAGGATTCGTTTGAATATACGACTTCCCTTCATGAATCATTGCTCCCCATTCAGGCATAGGAGGCTGAACCCCTAATCCGAGGAAAGACATCGCAGAAATGTCCATAATCGCCCAGCCCATTTCGAGTGTTCCAATAACTGCTAATGGCGGCAGGACATTGGGAATCATATGCTTTCTCATGATATTCCAGTGCGATGTCCCACTGATTTTTGCAGCTGCAATAAAGTTCTGTTCTTTTAAACTGAGCACCATCCCTCGGAAGACGCGGGCATAATACACCCATTGCACAAGCATCAAGGCTAGTACGACTTGAGAAAGTCCCGGACCGAAGATACCGACTAATCCAAGGATCAGCACCAGGTTTGGAAATGCCATGACACCGTCACAGATTCTCATCAAAACATGATCAATCCAGCCGCCTTTGTATCCTGAAAACAGGCCGACAATTAAACCAATGAATAACGAAGAAAGAAAGATTAATAACGCACAGCCGAGCGAAACACGCGCACCATATAAAATACGAGATAAATTGCACCGCCCTAATTGATCTGTTCCAAGCGGATACTCCCACGAAGATCCCTTTAGCTTCATCGCTAGATTAACAGCTGCCGGATCATGTGGAGCGATCCATGGCGCACATATTGTGACAATCAGCAGGAGACCGAGCAGCAGGGCGCAGATCGAGATCATCTTTTGATGAGAGAAGAGATGTTTTACTTTTGTCATCATTGCTGGCGGCCTTCCTTTCTAGAAATACGAGGGTCAATGATCAGCTGAATCAAGTCAACCATCAAGCTGCTCAAGATAAAAATACAGGCTGACATGAGGACATAAAATTGAATGACTGGCAGATCCCGGTTAAAGATCGCTTCAATAAAAAAGCGGCCAAACCCTGGCCATGAGAAAACAGCCTCTACAATAATGGTTCCAGTTAACAGCTTGCCAAGGTTCACCCCAAGTCCGGTCAGCATCGGCGATATCGCAATTCTGAACACATGCTTGAACATGATCGATTGTTCCTTCAATCCTCTCATTCTCGCATATTGAACGAAAGGTTCTTGAAGCGCCTCACTCACACTTGAACGTAACAGCCTTGTATACGTAGCAATTAAAGGGACTGCCAGTGTGATCGACGGCAGGATGAGATGCGCCCATGTTCCGACCCCTTCAACTGGTAAAAGGTCTAGCTTCACTGAAAAAAAGAAGATGAGCAAATACCCCAAAACAAACGTTGGGATAGATGCTCCTAAGAAAGAAATCAGCCGGCTCACATGATCAACGGCACCATTTTTCCTCATGCCGCTGAAAAAGCCGAGCGGAATGCTGACACAAATAGCGATCAGCAGACTGGTCAGTGCCAATTGAATCGTTGCCGGTATTCGATACATCACCTCATCAACGACAGGCTGATTGGACATATACGACCGGCCGAAATCAAGATGAATGACTTTTTCAATGGTATGAAGATACTGCATATAAAATGGCTCATCTAAGCCGAATTCACTTCGTTTTTGCGCTAATATTTCATCCGTAGGTTGGATATGAGCCGCTGCTAAATATGCCTCAGCCGGGTCAACTGGCGAAAGGTGAATCATACCAGTTGTGAGCAGTGTGGCTAATAAAAATACAGGAATAATTGATAGCAATCGTTTGACGATATAGCGGCCCATTTCCTTACCTTCCTTCTGTTACTTCAGCTTAATGCCTGTGAAAGGTTGTTCATCACGATTCGCAGGGAATTCAAAGTCTTTCACAGCTTTTTGATAAACGGCTGTCTTTTTAAAATAAGAGATTGGCACAATTGCCCCTTGATCCTGTAAAGAGGATAAGACAGACGAATACAGTGCTTTACGTTTCTTTTCATTTGTTGTTGATGGAATTTCCGTCATTTCTTTGATCAGCTTTTCCTTATTTGGGTAGGCTGAAATGGCTTCTTTGAATCCAAATCCATCTGATGAGAGAACGTTCATAAACGTATGCGGATCATACGGCGCTCCGTAGTTGCTAAAGAAGTTCATATCAAACTTATTGGCTTTAAAGCGCTGAACCTGTGTGGCCAAATCCACACCCTCAAGCTTGACGCCGACACCAACGGCTGCCCATTCGGCTTGCAGCGTTTCTGCCATCGCTTTTTGAATCGATTCTGCCGAGTCATACATCATGCTGAACTCAAGCTTTTTCCCATCTTTTTCACGAACGGATTTTCCTTTTGGAAGTGTCCAGCCCGCTTCATCCAGCAATGCTTTGGCTTTATCCACATCATATTTGAAAGACTTCACCTGAATGTTTGACGTATACGGCATGTTTGTCGGCAAGATGTGATCTGCTTCATCCTCTAAACCAGAGGTGACCCCTTCTACCATTGATTTTTTATTGAAGGCATATTGAAGGGCATGACGCACTTTCTCATCTGACAGCTGATCCACTTTTGTGTTCATGACAAGCTGTCTCGTTGCAACAGGCTCTGACATTTTCGTTTCATACTTGCCGCTTGCCTCTAGCTGTTTGTAGGAATCAAGGCTAATGGTTCCTTCTCCGTAAAGTAGATCCACATCACCTTTTTCAAATGCCATGACTCTCGTTTCCGCATCTGGGATAACCTTTACCTTGATTTCTTTTACCTTTGGTTTTTCTCCCCAATAATGATCGTTTCGTTCGAAAATAGCATAATCATCTTTCTTATATGTTTTTAAAATCCAAGGGCCTGTCCCCACTGGTTTTTCAATTCCTTTTGACGTATCTCCATTTTTAGGGAAGCCTGCTTCACCTAAGAAACGAACTGGACGAACAACGGCTAATTCTTGAACAGTTGGATAATATGGTGCTGTTAATGTGAGTTTAAATGTCTTTTTATCAACGGCTTCTGTCTTTTTGATTTTCTTAATGACACCTAACCAGCTATGTAAATCTTTATTTTTTAAAATCGTATCAAAGTTCTTTTTAACAATATCCGCATTAAATTCAGAGCCATCTGAGAATGTTACTCCGTCTCTTAAATGGAACGTATACACCTTGCCATCCTTTGAAACATCCCATGATTTCGCTAATTCTGGTTTCAGCTTTCCATTCTTTTGATAGCTCACCAACGGCTCATAAATCATTGATTGTGCAAACAATTGTGATGGGTTGTATACGTGTGGATTCATTTCACCAATATCTCTTGGCCACGCCATTGTGATCATGTCAGGGTGATCCTTGTTTCCATCCGCTCCATTGTTTGTTTGAGAGCATCCTACTAATAAAAAGAGAATAAGCAGGAAGGGTAACACAGTATTTATTTTAATTTTCGGAAAATTATTCCAAATAGTCATAAGTTGCTCCTCCTAATTGATGCTGATAATCATTTTCATTTTAAGGAGGAAGGGAGCCCTTGTCAATATCATATTTGAAACGACATGACAATACTTATTCCTAATTATTCCACAAATTGAGGAATTTGATAGAAAGAGAGGCAGGCTGCTTACGAATGAGCAGCCTGTGAAGAGGTAAATGTTTTTTCTCGCAGCATGTCATGAAGTATATGGATGATACGCTCCTGATCTGCATCTGTCATGCTCGTTCCAGACGGGAGACAAAGCCCCCTCTCAAATAACAGCTCGGATACAGGCGTCCCTTTTTCCGCAGTATAAAAAGGGCAATGGCGAAAGAGCGGCTGCTGGTGCAGCGGCTTCCATACATGCCTTGCTTCGATTTGTTCTTTTTCTAAAGCAAGAATGATATCTGCTGGAGACAATTTTGTATCACGATCAATTGTCAATGCCGTCAGCCAGCGGTTGGATTTCGTTTCTTGATATTCTGGCATCAAATGAAGACCCTCCGCTTCTGATAAAGCGTCCTGATAACGCTGGAAAATGCGGCGCTTTTGATCAACACGCTCGTCCAGCACTTCCATTTGAGCAATCCCGACCCCTGCTAAGAGGTTGCTCATGCGATAGTTGTAGCCCATCTCTTGATGCTCATAGTGCATGGCTTGTTCTCTGGCCTGTGACGCAAGAAAGCGGCATCGTTCAATCGCAGCTTCATCATCACTCACAAGCATTCCGCCCCCTGATGTTGTAATGATTTTATTTCCATTAAAAGAATAGATACCGAACCTGCCCATTGAGCCGCTTTTTCTTCCTTTATACAGCGCACCTAACGATTCAGCCGCATCCTCAATGACGGGTACATCATATGCTTCACACAGAGCCATGATCTCGTCCATTTTTGCACTTTGCCCATATAAATGGACGACAATGACCGCGCGAGGTTTTTTACCAAGACGTTTTGATTCAACAAAGGCTTTCTCTAAAGCGAGCGGGCACATATTCCACGTCTCCCTTTCAGAATCAATAAAAACGGGCGACGCTTGTTCATATAAAATCGGATTTGCCGTTGCAACAAACGTGAGGGTGGAACAAAAGACAATGTCTCCTTTTTGTACACCTATCAGCTTTAAAGCAAGGTGAATCGCCGCTGTTCCTGAGGATAAAGCCGCTCCTGACTTCACTCCTGCATAGTCCGCTACTGTCTGCTCAAATTCATTCACAAGCGGTCCAAGCGGCGCAATCCAGTTGCTCTTGAAGGCTTCCTCTATTTTGAGATCCTCTTTTCCGCTCATATGCGGAGGAGATAAGTAAATTCGCTTCCTTTCTTTCATGACTTCCCACCTTCTTTCCGATCTTTGATTTCCATTGCAGGAATTCCTACCGCGACCTTCTGATCATGTATATCTCTTGTCACTGCCGCTCCAGCCCCAATGACCGTCCAGCTTCCAATCGTTGTACCCGGTGTCACGACGGCACCTGCCCCAATATGTGCACCCTCCCGCACGGAAACACCGCCAGTCAGAACCGCGCCTGGTGACAGGTGCACAAACGATTCGAGTATGCAGTCATGCTCCACGATAGATCCTGTATTCATAATCGCATGCTCACCGATGGCTGCATCTGCTTGTACCACTGCCCTTGCCATCACGACAGTCCCCCTTCCAATGACAGCTGACGGACTTATGACCGCCTCTGGATGAATGAGTGTGGCGTACGCTGTATTTTCAAATGAGAGGCGTTCCTTCATGAGCAGTCTGATCTCATTTTGCCCGATTGCAATCAGCCATTTCATATGTGGCATGGTCTTTCTCAGCTGCTCACTCATGGAGATCGGTCCATACAAAATCCCGCTTTGAGTGACCACCTCTTCAAATTGATCATCTAACACCGCACATAATGAGTAATCGGAATGTGCAAAAATGAGATCTTGGATGACTTTGCTATGTCCTCCAGCCCCAATTAAACCAATGGTTTGCTTTTTACATATCGGTTCCTTTGAATTTTTCAGCTGTGGCATGATCCGGCTGCTGCACCCCCTCTGTTTTCATGACTTTCAGCAAGGTCATCCATAGAATTTTCATATCGAGCCAAAACGATTGATGCTCGACATACCAAAGGTCATAGGTGAATTTCTCCTCCCAAGAAAGCGTGTTTCGGCCGTTCACCTGTGCCCATCCTGTTATGCCGGGCTTCACAAGATGACGCCTTGCTTGTTCCTCTGTATACATAGGCAAATACTCCATCAAAAGCGGTCTTGGCCCGACGAGACTGAGCTCTCCTTTGAGTACATTGACAAGCTGCGGCAATTCATCAAGACTAAGCTTTCGAATCAAGGCGCCGGTTTTTGTTAAACGCAGATGATCTGGCAGCAGCTCCCCATGTTCGTCGCGTTCATCGGTCATTGTCCGAAATTTATAGAGCATAAAAGGCCTGCCATACAGACCAGGCCGCTTCTGCCGAAACACCACAGGCGTTCCAATTTTCCATCTAATCAGTCCATAGATGAGAAGAAAAAGAAGACTGCCTGCGATGAGCAGCGTCAATGCCACCATCACATCGATCATTCTTTTCATCATTGCATCTCCTTTTCATATTAGCGGGAGACCGCATGTTTTACCTTACGCATCAGCTGCATCCGCTCTCGTTTCGTTCCTGCAAACACATACAAGTAGCCTATATAGAGAATGAAACAAAGCCCGCCAATACAAAACAGCTCCCACCATGAAGTCACGTTATATACCACTTGAATTCCTGCGCAGACGCCCCAAATAAATAGCGCTCCTGCAAGCGGAACCAGCGTATGCTTGTAAAAGATGGTGCGTTTCTGATTCGTGATGCTAGCCGTATAAAATGGCAGAAACACAATATTTTTGATCAATAAAACCATTGCCCCCGCGGATGCAATGCCATATAAACCGAGCTGCAGCATATGAGTCAATCCATAGGCAAAAAGCACATTAGACACACCTAATATAAGGGTGACAACCGCAGGAACTTTAAAACGATTAAACACGGTTGGCACATATGTGAGCGGTAAAAACATCAAGGTCAAACATAAATAAGCCGCATGAATCATGAGAAGCCATTTCAGCTCCTCAAAAGCAGGGCCAAGCCATAGAAGCATGAGCGGACCAGCGAGACCTCCTAAAAGCGCGGCTGGGAACGCAACAAATAAGCCGCTCCACTTAATAGCGTTTGCAGCATATTGAATGAGCCCCTCTTTGTCGTGATTCGAATAAAATTTCGTGATTGTTGGTGCAAACACAACGGCCAGTGTCCCTGCCAGTGTGCGTAATAATAATGGAAACTGTAAAATCGCCGCATATTTGCCTGTCGCTTCAGCTCCAATGAGCAAGTTGGTCATCAATAAATCAATTTGTAAAAACAACAAAATCCCCATTTGCTCAAATGAATGCCAGACCCCTGATCGAACAAGAGTGAGACTAGACGATAATGAGACATGCCGCCACTTAAACGAAAACCAAGGGATGAGTTTTTTAAAATAATAGATACCGATTCCCATAGCCGCTAAGCTTCCAATGACGGCCGCAAGTGGAATATGCCAAATGGCTGGTGTCGTCCATGTAAACAGGATGACAATCATCAGTGCTCTCAGAAACATTTGAATTGCCTGTCCAACACTTGATACATAGAGCTTATTCGCATAAAACGGTGCAGCCCCAATGCCAGACATGACGAAATTGAGCATAAATAAAAGACCCCCTAAAATAAAGGCGGTCTGTGTGTCTTTTGCGAGATGATCGGGCACATGAAGCCACTCAACCAGCTGATGAGATATGAAAAGACAAAGCAAAAAGAGACTAATAGATAGTAAAAACGAACTGACGAAATAGGAAGCGAGATAGCGCTGCGCCCTCTCCATCTCTCCTTTATGAGCCGCCACAGAAAAAAAACGCACAACAACCGCACTTAACGAAGCGGTAATGACCGATAAATAGTTGATCATATTTTGCGTCAGATGGATTAAGCCGAATGCTTCCACTCCAAGTGTATGAACAATATAAGGTGTTAAACAGACAGACATGAGCATCATCAGGACAAATGTGATTAAGTTCGCACTGGCATTATAAAGAAACGCTCGATTCATTGTGCTTTCACGCAGCGTTTAAGAGCCCTCATCCAGCTTCCTCTCCCTTTTGACCACTTGTTTTCATCAGCTGATGAACGGCCTCTTTCACAGCGGCCTCATTTGGTTCTTTTAAAAGGGTCATAAACGGAAGGTGAGCCACCCATTCAAATCCTTCCATTACCTTATGATCAAACGATCTCAGGACAACACACGGTGTATGAGTGATCGCACAAAAGATCATGCCATGCAGACGATCTGTCACGACGACCTGTGCTTGTTTTAACTCCGTCCATAAAGCCGTTAATTCATCTAAGCGAGTTGTTCGATCGACCCGTCTGCCAATTGTCGTTGTGATTAAACCGACTTGATCATATGTCTCTTGAATATACTGCTGTAGCTGTTGGCGCTCCTCCTTTGTGAGATATGCTTCTTGATCCTCACGCAGACAAAGCAAAACCCCTTCACGTGTTTCATCCTTTGATGATTCGTCTAATGACAGCACCATATCAGGCTGTTTCCACACATCTTGATCAGGAAAATGCTGCTTCATCCATTCATAGGTTGTTTGATCTCTTGCCATGAGGAGCAGTCTTGGGTGCTGCTTATACGTGTGTATGGCGCGTCGCTCCTCCCGTTTCCCTTTCTTTGTTTCTGTAAAATGAACAGTAGCAGGCAGCTGGATCATAGGATAGGACTTGAAGGTCTTGATGATAAATTGTCTCGTCCATTCTTCGTATCGGTATAAATCCCCCATATTGCCCCCACCGATCATACAAACGATGTCTTCTGGGTGCCGGCTGCGCTTTAGCGGACGAGCGAGGCGATAGATCTCTTTCATGTCCACTTCTATGATGTCATAGGCTGGAAAGTGTTTCTTTAAAAAACAATAACTCGCATAGGCAATCGCATGATCCCCCAAATTATCATGTCCCGGCAGCAGCGTGAGAATGATTTTCTTCTGATGACTCAGCTCTGGCAGTCTTTGGCGGCTCAGTCTATACTCAAGCGGATATTTGACCTTTAAGAGCAGCCACTCTGCGGCGTTTGCCTTCAATTGCTGCAATGTCAATCCCATCACCCCTATTTCCTTGTCTGATATTCGATCCATTTTTGATAGCTAGAAGCCGCAGCAGAAAGCGGATAAATCAATCGGCACTTAGCAAGAAATAAGATCATACGCTTTCGAACTGTGAGCTTCGATGGTTCCACTTGTTTGACGGCATGCTGGAATGCATCGTGTGTCACCATTTCCCGCATGTGATCAAGCTTTTCCTGAATGGAGAGGTCATTTTGGCTCTTCCATTCGTTGAGCATACAATGAAGCGTATGATTGACGATAAAAAAGTCTAATGCTTTCTCATATAGAGAGATGTCATCATGCTCTTTTAAAAACGAGCGCTGTGCATGATAATAGGTCAGTCCATGATGAAAATACTGCTTCTGATATCGTTGCACAATAGATGACAGATGAACCCTGTAGTAATAAAGGGGCTCATGAACAAAAGCAATGCTGCGTGATAAAGAAAAACAGCGCAGCGTCACATATTGATCTTCAATGTTCTCAAGCTCCCCCCGCAGCGGAAATCGAATGTGATGTTCTTCCATGAAGGCACGCCGATACAGCTTATTCCATGAGAATCCAGTTAAGTTTCCATGTAATAACGCTTTGATTAAATCCGTTTTTTCAGCTGACCGCTTGTCTAACAGCGTCGTTGGTATCGTTCGCTTTGACTGTTCAAATTGAATCCAATACTCACTCACAACAAGATCTGCCCCGGTCATTTCGGCTTTTTCGTACATGGCTTCACAGTAATGAGGAGCGAGAATATCATCTGAATCCACAAAGGCGAGGTACGTCCCTTTCGCTTCCTCGATGCCCCTGTTTCTCACAGCGCCTAACCCTTGATTGGATTGATGAATCACCCGGAAACGCTCATCACGCTCAGCAAATGCTTCAAGCCATTCACCGCTGCGGTCGGTCGATCCATCATTGATAAGAATGACTTCTATATCGGAAAAGCTTTGATCTGCAATTGATTGAAGACATTGCTCCACATATTGACTCGTATTGTAAACTGCGACCAATAGACTGATAGCTGGCATTACAGCATGCCCCACCTTTCTTCAAATCTATTTATTAAATATCGTTCTATACGGCAAAACCGAAGAATCGAACGGCATCAGCATGATGCTGTACAGAATATAGCAAACAGCAATCCCTACATACATAAACACATTAGACCGCTGATCAAAAATGCGTGTGAAATATGGCAGTAAAATGAGCTGATACAAGCCAAAGTAAATATGAAATCTTGCATAAATGACATCTTTCGTTGCAAGGATGCCAAACAAGAAACCAAGCAAACAAAAATTCACAACGTAATCACTCTCAGGTGTCAGCTCACGAAGTCGTTTTCGATAAAAGAAAGCGAGCAGAAGCGGCAAAATCAAGACACCGATTTTTGTCACATTCATTCCATTCGTATTCGTTGTGAGCCATTCCTCGTAATGACCATATGAACTTCCTTGCAGCATCACGACAAACACTGAGACAAAACGGTCATAAAGCGCGGTTAAGCCTAAGAAAATCAGGCATAAGAACAGCATCATCCAAGACCAAGCCTTTGTCCTCACAATAAAATACACAGGAATCATGATGAGAGCCGATGAATGAAACAATGAACATACAAGGACGAGCGGAAAATACAATTTCCACTGACCATTGATCACCAACCGGATGGCATAAAAAAGAATCGCTGCCACCATATACTGACGCATGCCATTAAATGACGCATAATAATGAAAGGTCCCAAGAAAAAGCAGCATACTGAGCTCAAATGGACGGCCATATTGAATAAGCGTCTTGATAATAAAAAAATAAGTAATGGCTCCGACTGAGATATACATGATTTGCGGATCATGAGTCAGTTGATTAAGCATCCATAAAATAAACGTAAACCCTGGATCCGTTGCGGCTTTATCCACACCGAATCCAAATATATGCCAAGGCTTTTCATAGTTAATGGAGAACTCATACATCTGTCCATATGTGACAAAATCGGTTCCTACTTTATACCGAATACCAGACACGATACAAAGAAACAAAAACGGAAAAAACACAAGAAGCTTGTTAGGCCGCCATCCGCTTTGAATGGTATCATCACGTCTGCCGTAAAATGCGGCAAAGCTCGACCATAAATAGACCATGATCATGTTCACCAAATAAACCGCCATCTGCCATTCCTTCCTTACAGTCCATATAGATTCATCACACGTGTAATATTCTGTTTCACATCAAATCCTCTTTGTTCAAGCTGTGAGGTAATGGTCTCTTGAAGAGGAGGTTCTGCATGATATGCTTCAAGCACCGCCTTCATCCATTCATGCGCGGAATCTCGCAGCGACATCCTTTTCACAAGACCGCAGCCTAAATCTACTTCCTCTGTAATATGATCTGAAATCACACAAGGCAGCCCAGATGCCTGTGCTTCCACTAATACAAGCGGAAGACCTTCAAACAAGGAAGGCATCACAAAAACATCAAATGCTTTCATATACTGTGGAACGTCTGATACGACGCCTGTAAAGACAATGTCCTCCATCAAGCCTGCCTTCTCCGCATACGATTCGACTACTTGCTTCAGCGGTCCATCTCCTACGAGGACAAGCTGAAATGAAACGCCTTGCTTCTTTAAGGTCTGGGCCAGCTCCATAAAAAAAACATGATTTTTTTGCTCATGGAACCGCCCAATATGACCGATGATCATGTTTTTTTCGCGAAGATAGAGCTGCTTTTTGATCTCCGCCTTTTCGTCTGGATCAGGCTGAAAAAAAAGGGATAAATCAATCCCATTTGGCAGCACCTCAACTTGCCCGTTCTGCATTTTTTTCTGTCCAAATAAAAAGACTCCGGCATCCTCGCCGCATGCAACAAGCTGTGTAGAGAATGCAAAGATCAGCTGGCGAAACCCTTTGAGCATCATATGATCCAGCCAGTTTGGCGACTGCTTCCACGCTGTATTATGCGAATGGCAAATGCGCACCTTCACACCCGCTAGTTTTGCAGCAAATGCGGAGAAGCCTGTCTGAAAATCCGTATGTGCATGCACGGCCTGATAGGGTCCTGTTTGCCTAATTGTCTTTGTCAATGTTTTCACAAAAGCAACCGGAGAGGACGCCCCAATACTCGGGACATAAAAGATGCGTCCCCCAAGCTCGCGAATTTCCTCATCATAATCACAGACGTCCTGCCGGTGGGTAATGAAATCAAATTGAAGGACATTCCTGTCGAGTGCACGATAGATGTTCATAATCATCGTTTCAGCTCCGCCGCGGTTCATCCCGCCCACAATATGAAGCACGCGCTTTGGCTCACTCATCCCGAACAGCCCTCCTCTTCAGCATAGACGACGCCAGCTTCCGGCGATGATAAAGCTTCATGACCTTCGGTGACAAGCAGGCACGGACCACCGGTTTTAGAGCAAATAAATAGTCAAGCGGCGATAGCTTTAATAGCCAGCATGCTTTCAAAACGAGCCAGGCATTATCCATCGAATATCGAAACTTTCGCCGCTGAAAGGCTGCTTCATCCTCTCTCACAAGATATAACGGCTCTTGTAAATTAAAGCCTTTCCTCCCAGCAGCAAAAAAGCGGATCCAAAGATCGATATCTTCCATCCGCCTTGTTGTTTTCACAGAGCGATATCCATTTAAAGCTTTGTAAGCAGAAGCCCTCATCATAATGGTCCCATGACAAAAAGGAGTCCCTCTTGCCATCACCTTCCGATCAGGCTCTGAAACAAGTGCCCGTACACCCTTTGTTCCCGTTTCATCAAAAACTGTCATCGCCGTACCGACCACATCGTATTCAGGATATGTATCGAGGAAATGAACCTGTTTTTCTAAACGAACAGGCACCGATAGATCATCGCCATCCTGCCTTGCAATCAACTCTCCCCTCGCTTCAGCCAGACAGCGATTGAGACTGGCAGCGAGCCTTTGATTTTGTTGATTACGGATCATGCGAATTTTTTCAGGATGTCGTTTTGTATAAGACAGCACTTTCTCATAAGTGCCATCTGTTGATGCGTCATCACATATGATGAGCTCCCAGTTTTCATATGTTTGATGAAGAATGGATTCAATACTTTCTTCTACTGTCTCTTGGCAATTGTAGACACCCATGATAATAGACACCTTTGGTTTACGCATGCTGTATCACCTTCTCTGCTTGATCCATATAAATTGTATAAATTTCTTCCATTGCACTGACCGTCTGCTCCTGTGCAAATGCATGAGCGATAGATCGTCCCGCTTTTCCCATGAGGGGCAGCTGATCCTTTTTGTCATAGAGCTGCTGCAAGTAATCAGCTAAACCATTCACATCTTGCGGTTTAACTAAAAAACCATTGACGCCATGTTTGACAAGCTCACAATGCCCTCTATTCTCCGTTGCAATCACGGGTTTTTCTGCCGACATCGCTTCAAGCAGGTTCATGCCGAGCCCTTCTCTCAAGCTGGTGGAAACACACACATCGCTCAAATGCATCCATTCCTCCATTTGTTTGCAAAACCCAGCAAAGTGAACATGCTTTTCAAGCTGGAGCTGGTGAGTAAGCTTTTCATAGTTTGGCCTCATTGTCCCTTCCCCGGCAAACACGATCTTTATATTTGGTATTTTCCTAGACAGCTGTGCACATGCTTTGATGAGCATTCCTTGATTTTTATTCATGTTTAATTCGCCAGCACACAGTACGATAAAATCTTCCGCAGAAAAGCCGTAGGCTGCGCGGAGACGCTGTTTCTCTTTTTCATCAACTGGTGCGAACCGTTTCATATCCACACCCATACCGGGCACATAATAAACAGATGTCCGCTCTTTTGATAGACGGTCTGCTCTTTTAAAATCCTCCCCATTAATGGTGATCAGTGCGTCTGTATAGCGGGCAAGAAATCTCTCAATTGGATAATAGAGCAGCCAGTTTTGAAGCGGCGCCCCCTGCCAAAAGTGAAAGCCATGTGCCGTGTAAAGAACCTTCGTTCCTTTTTTGCGCGCGCCTTTGGCTGCAAGCCTGCCAATGACACTTCCCATTGGTGTGTGGCAATGGATGAAATCATAGTGCTCTTTCGCTAACAGCTTCTTCAGTTCTACATACGCAAGCCGGTTGCGGACATGAAAAGGAGAGCGCTGAATCGGAATCGAGTGAGCTTGATTCACATGGGGCAGCTCCAGCTGGCCATTTGCCGCTGTATGCACTTCCCATCCTTTTTCCTGAAACCACCGGAAATATGGAAGATGAAAGGCCTTAAAGTGATAATCAACCGTTGCGCAAAACAAGACTTTTTTCTTCATTGGCAAGCGGCTCCTCCTCTCGTTTCATCTGTTCGGACAACATATCATGCGACTCAATGGCAGCAAATAATGCTTGTCTCATTTGCTCTTCACTCATCATGTCAAATTCATGTATAAAGCGGTTCAGCACATATGGGTCACCATCCAGCGCATGGCCGATATGAATTTTCGGGAAGATTTGTTCCTGTGCTTTTTCATGCTGGTTCAGTAGTTCTTCGTACATTTTCTCCCCAGGACGAATGCCTGTGAAAGTGATCGGAATCTGGTCTGTGGTGTAGCCTGAGAGGTGAATGAGGTTTTCTGCGAGGTCTACGATTTTCACTGGCTCCCCCATATCTAAAACAAAAATCTGTCTTCCTTCTGCCAGTGCACCTGCCTGAATCACAAGCCTTGATGCTTCTGGGATGGTCATAAAATATCTTGTCATGGCTGGGTGCGTGACTGTCACCGGCCCGCCTTGCTCGATTTGTTTCTTAAAAATAGGGATGACGCTCCCTCTGCTTCCAAGTACATTTCCAAATCGAACGGCGACAAATTTTGTTTCGCTGCTTGCCCCCATTTGCATAATCAGCATTTCAGCAAACCGCTTAGTGGCTCCCATCACATTGGCAGGGTTGACTGCTTTGTCAGATGAGATGAGGACGAATGTTTCAATGCCGTGCTCGTGTGCGGCTTCCGCGACATTTTTTGTGCCGATAATATTGTTTTTCACAGCTTCTTTCGGACTGATCTCCATGAGCGGAACATGCTTATGTGCCGCAGCATGATAAATCATATCCGGTTGAAACTGACCAACGATTTCACTCATTTTCTGTTTATCTTGAATATCCGCAATTTGTGGATAGAGTCTGATGCTGTCTCCATATAATTCTTTCAGCTCTAGTAAAATAGAATGAATGCTAAATTCTCCATGTCCCACAAGTACAATCGCTTGAGGAGCAAACACACAAATTTGACGGCAGATTTCTGACCCAATTGATCCGCCTGCCCCTGTGACCATGATCGTTTTTCCTTTTAAATGAGCAGATAGACGGCTCGTATCTAATTGAATCGGTTCTCTCCCTAGTAAATCCTCTGGCTGTACATCCCGTAATTGATTCAGCGCATGGGTTCCTTTTAAAATCTGCTCCATTTCCGGCATGATCTGTGTTTTGACTCCAGTCGCTACACATTCCTTATACAGCCCTTTTAAGGTGTGGCTGCTTTTAGATGGAATGGCAATGATGATCTTCTGAATATCCATCATCACGACAGCTGTTTGAATTTGTTCTTTTCCTCCTATGACAGGCAGACCCATAATTTCAAGCCTATGTTTCGTCTTGTCATCATCGATGAAGGCGACTGGCTCAATATGTACATCACTCGATTGCTGTAGCTGACGAACGAGCATGGTCCCCGCTGATCCGGCGCCAATGATTAATGCCCGCTCCTTTTCTGCCTGAAGCCGCTTTGCTCCGTCATGAAATAGCCTGGAAGCCATCCGAGAGGCACCGATGAATAAGATATGAAAAAGCCACACGATGAATAAAAACCGAAATGGCCATGTCTGCACGAAAAGGTACAGCATCGTCATCGAAAATAAAAAAGAACACACAAAGGTCTTCATTAAAGAAAATAACTCTCTTACTCCTGTATAAGCCCATACTTGCTTGTACACATGAAATATGCAGGCAAATAGATGGTGCCCAATGAGCAGACTGAGTGAAGAAATGGCGAGCATTTCAAATGTATAAACGGTTAAAGCCGCCTCTTGGACAAATTGAAAACCAAAAAAGACGGCAACTAAGATGAGATATGAATCTAGTGCTACGATGATTGATAATCTTTGGGCGTAAGTCAACGCTCCTCCCCCTTTTTAAAGCATCACTATTCTTACGTAACATGGGCATCAAACCCGTCCTCACATCCCACTACTGATGACGAGCATCTAAGGCACCGGTTGTGCCCACAGCAGGATCGAGTGCCTCCATTGTTAAAGATTAGGAGACATCACCTATCAATCTTTTTAATACATGTACAGCCTGCCCTTTTTCTCTTTCTTGCCATTTAGCATAGCTCCAAGCAGTTTACTTGTTGTTCCCTCTAATACTTCTTTTGATTTCTTCACAGCAGCAATCTTTGTTTTGCCGCTTAAGACAACGAGAATGCTCCCATCCGTCCGGTTCGCCAAGATCTTTGCATCTGCAACTGGCAGAAGCGGCGTGGAATCAACAATCACCATGTCATATTGCTGTTCAATCTCATAAAATAGCTGCTTCATCACAGAAGAGGAGAGCAGCTCTGCTGGATTCGGCGGAATGGTTCCGCTCGGAAGCAGCTCTAAATGCTCAATCGGTGTAGGTAAAATAGCTTCTTCCAAGCTGCAATTATTTAATAGCACATTTGTCAAACCGGTGTGATGACTCAGGTCAAAATATTCATGAACGGCCGGCTTTCGCAAATCAGCGTCCATGAGCAGCACCCGCTTGTTCTGCTGTGCAAAAACAGCTGCTAAGTTTGCAGCCGTAAATGATTTCCCTTCCTTCGGCAAGGAGGAGGTCACTAATATCGATTTCAGCCTTGTTTGGATCGATGTGAATTCGATGTTTGTTCGGATCGTACGGAATTGTTCCGCAATGACAGAGTGAGGATTTAATACAGAAATACAGGATAAATCTCTCTTTTCTCTCTTCTTCCTCTTAAAGATCAATGTTCTGTCCTCCCGTTATGACGGACTGCTTGTCTTTTTTGGCCCTCCTGTCTGCCTGCATCTGATAGACACTGCCAAGGGACGGCAATCCGATCTCTTCTCTTATTTGATGTGTTCGTTTTACAGTATCATCGAGTAAATTCATTAAGAAAATGAGTGTCATTCCCCCTAATAAAGAGGCGCCTAGTGCCAGAACGATATGAACGAATTTTCTCGAATTCATCAGAATCGTGTTGGACAGCTTGGCTTCAGACAAAACATTAATGCGATCCATATTCATTGTTTTTTTGATTTCTTCTTGCAGCACCTCTGTTGCAGTATTCGCAATGGCGACTGCCTTCGCGCGATCCTCATCTTGTACAGAAATATTGATGACCTCAGACTCATTTTCTGTACTTGTGGCAATTTTGTGTTTTAGTCCTTCTGCTGATTCTGTGAGATGGAGTGTTTCTTTTACTTTTTCAATGACAATTGGGCTTTTTAATAAAACTTGAAAGGTACGTGTATATTGAAGGTTCATCTGAATATCGTTTAAATCTGCTTGTGCGTCATTGCTGCGTTTATGAACAAGAATTTGAGTGGTTGCCTGATATACAGGAGTCGAGACATAGAACTGATAATAGGCTGAAATGCCCGTTACGATCAGGACAATCAGGATCAGAAGGGCCATTTTCTCTTTAATGACAGAAAACAGCTGCTTAAAACCTATATTCTCATTCATAGATACCTCCCGATTTCATCATAAAAAGGTTATATATGGTTTCTTTTTGTTAATGATTGGATTATAAAAGATAATACCCGCAAAGAAAAATGTCATAATAGGTCTTATAGTTCTTTTTAAAGAACGAAATCGTTCGTTTTCTTTTGTTTACTTCCTGATTCTTACGTTTTTGAATTTTATAAAGAACAATTTATTTCTTATAATGAACGAAAAGGTCGCAGAACTATTCGCCGGGGAGAAGGGAGATCATTGATCGAATGATAGGCAAGGTGATACGCATTTACCGAAAGAGAAAAGGATACTCGATTCAGCAGCTGGCTGAGGATGCTCATGTCTCTAAGTCATATTTGAGCAAAATTGAGCGTGGTGTCCACAGGAATCCATCTGTCCAGTTCTTAAAAAAGGTATCCTCTTCATTAGAGATTGATTTACAAGAGCTGTTTGATGCAGAGACGATGATGTTTCATTACACTGAGGGTGATGAACACGAATGGCGGGAGCATATCGTCAATGCCGTCCAAGCCGGCATGCCTAAAGAAGAGCTCTATCAGCTGCTCCAAACGTACCGAAAGGAGCAGGAAGAAAAGTCGATACATGTCACCCATAGAAAGCTGACTGACTCAAATATTGCAGAATGGAAGCGTCTAATGAGTGAAGCGAAGGCAATTGGCTTAAGCATTGAGGAAGTAAAAGCTTTCCTCAACAACATGGGAGAACGCCGGGCGTAAGCCTTTCAGGAAGAATGATTGCGGGGAGAGGCGTTTGACGCTTCGATGAAAAAGAGCCTTTGATTCATGAAAGGCTCTTTTTTCTCTTATTCTTCTTTTTTTGTTCGTGCTTTTTTCGTTATATCATTGTTTTTCCAATAGGCCCATAGTGATGTAATCCCAAGAAAGGCCAGCGTGATGAATTGCTGAACGCCTTCTTCATCAATAGGAATTGGGCTTTTTCCTGCAGCAGTTAACGCACTGTTAATAAGCGCCAGTAAAAGCAGCACAAGCCTTGCAATGGTACCTGCACTAATTTTTTGAACCTCCAACTGTAACCCCTCCCTTTCCTCTTCTTACGGGCGGTATTGCTCGTTCTCTCTCATATGTATGCAGCAGCCAAATGAATAGAAGAACGAATCAAAAAAAGAGACATCATTCCTATATGCGGAATGATGCCTGATTTCATTTGCTATTTATTTAGAAAACATCTCTTTTGCTTCATCCAATGCCATTTTATTGCCTAGAGCTGAGTAATCGAGCCAAGGCTGATCGGCAATCGGATAGACTTGGTTTTTCTTCACTGCTTTTAGACCCTTCCAAATCGGAGTCTTTTCTAATTGCTTGAATGCCTGCTGCGCTTTATCATCACGGTTGACGACAACAAAGATCGCATCAGCATCATAGTCAGGAAGAACCTCTTGAGAAATCACTTCAAATGGGCGCTTGCTGTCCAGCTTTTTCACACCATCGACAGGTGTCAGGCCTAAATCATCGTATAAAATAGGACCCATTGGGCGCTTCATGCTAAATACGCGAAGCTCCTTTGCTGTCACACGGATCGCCATGACTTTTCCGTTTCCAATCTTTTTCTTGATGAGCGATTTGACTTCTTTTGCTTCTTGATTGTAATTCTTAATATATTGGTCCGCTTCTTTTTCTTTATTGACGTGTTTGGCGATTTTTTTCAAGTGATCCCGCCATGTGCCATCATTTAAATTAAACACTTCTGTTTTGGCGATCTTCTTATATTTCGATAAGTCTTGTCCGGCTAATTCTTCATCAACATAAATAACATCTGGTTGTAACGCAAGCAGTGATTCCATATCTGGATCAGCTGCAATGCCGAGCTTCTTCGTCTGACTCAGCTGCTTTTTCGCATGTGGAAGGAAATCTTTTAAGTCTCCTCCTACAACAGAGCCCGCTGGTTTGATACCGAGTGCTAACAAGTCATTCGTTAAATGAATGGACAAGGAAGCAATCTTTGGTGTTCCATTGGTCTTTTCATTTGTTGTATTCTTTGTTTCCTGTTGTCCGCAAGCGGCAAGCAGCAAGAAACAGAGCGTTAATCCAAACACTAGTAGTTTTTTCATGATGAGTTCCTCTTTCATGTTTATTTCGTTTTAGTTAATAAATAGAGAAAATACGGGGCACCGATAAAGGCCACGACCACACCCGCTGGTATGGCATTTGGAGCAAAGATAGATCGCCCGATTGTATCGGCACTGACCAAAATCAACAAACCAAGCAGCGCACTAACTGGTAAAAAATACTGATGCAGTGACCCGACCAGCCGTCTAGCCAAATGCGGGGCGACGAGGCCAATAAAGCCAATACCGCCTGTCATCGAAACACTTGCACTCGCGAGGCCTACCGCTAAGGTCAGCAAGAGGAGACGTTTACGCTGGACTCGTACACCTACACTTGAGGCGACAGCGTCTCCTAATGTCAATGCATTGAGCGTGTTTGACTGCATCAGCGTAAGCGGCACAAGGCATACAATCCAAGGCAGAAGTGCCAGTACATGAATCCAGTCTCTCCCCCATACATTGCCCACAAGCCATCTCGAAGCAAACGTGTATGTATCTTCATCCAGCTTCAATGACAAATATAAGGTGAGTGCACTAAATCCCGCAGCAACCGCAATGCCAACTAAGATCAGACGGATAGGAACAAGCCCTTCATGCCGGTCATATGCAAGAAGCACAATAACCGCTGCCGCAAGCAGTCCGCCGCCAAACGTAAAGAGCGGAATAAGAAGAGACGGATTGCCTTCAAGTGCATGAAAATATGTCACAAACACAATTAAGCCAAATGCTGCCCCTGCATTCAGTCCAATGATTCCAGGATCGGCCAGAGGGTTACGGGATAAGCTCTGCAAAATGCCGCCAGCAATGCCAAGACCAATACCAGCTAACATCGTCACCACGATTCGAGGCAGACGATAGTCAAACAGCACCGTTTCACTTTGGAAATCTCCAAAGCCAAATAACGTCTTGACGACCATGACAGGGCTGAGTTTCAGCGTACCGGTATTTAAACTATACAGAACAACAGCCGCACTCAGGCAAATCAAAGCGACTGTCACGGCAAGAGCACGCTGTTTCTCTCTCATGACAGGTTCCTCCCTTCTTTTCGGGCAATGTATAAGAAGAAAGGAACACCAACAAGTGCCACCATCACACCAATGGCAAGCTCTCTTGGCGGATTGACTGTACGGCTGGCAAGGTCTGCAAAGACAAGCAGCATTGCGCCTAATATCGCTGACATCGGAATAACGAAACGATAGTCTACACCAACAAGCTTTCGTGCAATATGCGGGATGACGAGACCGACAAACCCAATCGACCCGACTGCTGATACAGAAACCCCTGCTAATAACACAGCAGCGGTCATGCCTAGTATTCGCACTTGTCGGGTTTTCACCCCTAAATTCGCCGCTGTATCTTCACCGAGCGATAGTAAGGAAAGTGACCGGCCTAATAGTATTGCCCATACGATCACAATCAGAATGACCGGAGCAAGAATCGTCAGCTGCGGCCATTTCACACCAGCTACCCCGCCTGCATACCAAAAAGCCAGATCCTGACTCAGGTCAAAATAAATCGCGATCCCAGAGCTGAGCGCATGAAGCAATGCGGCGACAACCGCTCCTGCTACAGTGAGACGCAGCGGTGTCAATACGCCGCCAGCCGCCCCAATCGCAAAGATCAGTAGCGTACTGAGCACAGCACCAATAAAGGAGAAAAACATCAGTGCCGAATAAGGCATTCCTGGGAAAAAAGCAAAACAGAGAGCGACCACAAACATCGCACCGCCATTAATACCCAAAATCCCCGCATCTGCCAGTGGATTTCTTGTGATGCCCTGCATAAGAGCACCCGCTACGGCAAACGCCGCTCCCACTAGAGCTGCCCCTAAAACACGTGGAAGTCTTAATTCATGGATGATCTGCTGCTCTGTGACATTTGACTGATAGTCAAATACAGCTGTCCAAACCGTTTGCAGAGACAATGTTTTTGCACCGTATGACACAGCAAAAAACATGGCAGCCGCTAAACCAATAACGGCGAGAAAAAATATTAAAAAGAACAGAATATGTGATGATCGCTTTTGTTGAGGTTTTCGCTTATCCTGCAAAATCGGTGTCATCCTTTTCTTCATTAAAAGTCAGTTTGAAAATGAGAATCATAATCAACAAAATTATAGCCGCCAGCCTCTAAAAAATCAATGTACACCCTATTTTTTAATTAATGAAGGTATGTGCGGAGTAGAGAAAGGCGGGGTTCTTTTTGCCTCACAGAACGACCTATCATGTTTTCTCATATTTTAATAGGAAAATAGTTGACATTTTGCATGAATATCCACTAAAATTACAAAAGTAAGTCAAATGTTATAAAAATATTACAAACAGATGTCAAAATAATAAAGAATGACCCGTCATGAGAGGAGATTTGAAAGTTGTGTCAGTAAAGGGAAAATGGAGTATCGTCCTATTTGCGCTTGCAGTCGTCATTGGAGCAGTTGCTTTCTTTCAAAATCAACAAGCAAGCGGTACAGAGAAGAAAAATGTAAAGCAAGATACGAACTATAAAAACGTGGAAATTGTCACTCTCGTAAATGACGGGAAATTTATGAGATATGCAGTCAACTATCCTCTTTTTCATCAAAAAGAGCTAGATGACAAGATTCAAAGCTATGCCAATTCAGCATTAGAGCATTTCAAAAAAACATTCAGCGAAGCAAAGGATATCGATGAACATAAACGCTATGAACTGAATATTGATTATGAAATGGTGCATTATGCAAAGCAGTCTGCTGCCATTCGCTTTACGACCTATACGTATACTGGCCAGCAAAATGGAACCACCAATCATCTCACGATTAACTTTGATTTTCAGAAAAAAACCTTTCTTGACACAAAAGATCTATTTCTGCCTAAAACCAATTATTTAAAGAAATTATCCTATATTACATATACGGAGCTTCGAAAGGACAAAACCTTATCTAAGGATCAGCCTCTCCTTCAGAAAGGAACAGCCCCTGATGCTCAAAACTTCAGTCAATTTGCCTTGAAAGACAAATATGTAGAATTTTATTTCCCTGCATCTCAAGTAGCCGCAGAGGATCTTGGTCCGCAAACACTCGCAATCAAAAAGACATTGCTGAAGGACATATTAAAGCCAGAATATATGGATAAAATCAAAAATAAAAATGAAATGAAAGAACCGAATCCAAAAAGAAAAGCCGTCAAGCTTCCGCAAAAATCAAAGCTTGACCCGAATAAAAAAGCCATCGCACTCACATTTGATGATGGACCGAATCCAGCGACAACATCAAAAATTTTAGATGCGCTCAAGAAAAATAAAGGACATGCCACCTTTTTCGTCTTAGGCAGCAGGGTGCAGTATTATCCTGGAATGCTTGCCGACATTCTAAAAGGCGGGAATGAGATCGGAAACCATTCCTACAATCACCCTTTATTAACAAGACTGCCTTTAGAAGAAGCCGTGAAACAAGTGAAGGACACCCAGCAGCTGATTGAGAAAGCAAGCGGATATACACCTACGCACTTTAGACCGCCATATGGCGGTACAAATCAAGACATCAATGAGGCGATTGGGATGAAGGTCACTTTGTGGGATGTTGATCCTGAGGATTGGAAAATCCGCAACAGCCAGCAGATCACAAACCGCGTTCTCTCACATGCAGCAGATGGCAGAACAGTGTTAATGCACGATATTTATGAAAGCTCAGCTCAAGCAGCAGTAAAGATCATCCGTGAACTCACCAAACAAGGCTACCAGCTCGTCACAGTGAGTGAACTTGAACAATTAAAAAAAGAACGACATGAACAAACCCCTGTAGAGTAAACAGGGGTTTTTGTTTTATGACTCCAAAGACTTTTTTTGCTTCAATAATGCTTGAAATCTCTCTTCAAGCTCTTGCGACGGCTCAATACTTAAACGGCTGAGCACTTCAGACAGCTCCATATCAATTAACAGAAGCTCCTCTTCTCTATTTGTCACAGCTGGTTTTTCTTCCTTTTGTTTATATGCTTCATATGTGCCGTCAAATCCTTCAATACGTTCCTCATGAATATGGAAAATACGAGTGGCAACCTCCTCAATCAGCCTGCGATCGTGGGAAACAAACACAACGGTACCTGGATAATCCTTCAAGAGACCTTCAAGTGCTTCAACTGCGGCCAGATCTAAAAAGTTCGTCGGTTCATCCAGCATGAGAACATTGGCATCACTGACGAGTAAGGACGCAAGCATCGTTTTCACCCGTTCTCCCCCGCTTAATACGCCAACAGGCTTATGCACATCATCCCCTCTAAATCCTAGTCTCGCCAAAACCGTTCGAACCACTGTCTCTTCTTGAACTGCCTCTTTCAGCGCATTTTGTAAAATCGATTCATCTACCTTCAGTCCTGAAAGATCCTGACGGAAGTACGCTAGCTTGACAGCCTCTGAGCGAGTAACTCCGGGATGTCCATTCACTAACATACGGAGAAATGTCGTTTTGCCGCTCCCGTTCTTTCCGATAATAGCAACCTTGTCTCCGCCCCTCACTTCCACATTTGCCTGCTTCCAAAGCACTTTATCGCCCGCCTTGCCATCTACATTTTCCACGCGCAAAATGGTACGGCTAGCTACTTCCTTCATCGTATGCTGAGTCATTTGGATCGGCTGAATGTCCTTTACTTTCTCAACCTTTTCTAATTTCTCCATCCTGGTTTCAATGGATTTGGCTGTTTTTTGCAGCTTTTTTTGCTTATTTGCATAGTAGGGCTTTGCAATTTTAGGTCCTGAGGATTTCACCTTTTGGGATGGCTTTGTCGCTTTGTCCGCCTTTTTCTTTTTCTTTTCCAGTGCATGCTCTAATTGTTTTTTCTTTTGTGTATAAGCTTCGTACGCTTCCACCTGCTGACGATGTGCCAGCTCTTTTTGCTGTGCAAAATGTGTGTAGTTGCCTTTGTAATGATGAAGCTTCCCATGATCTAGCTCCCAAATCTCCGTACAAATTGCATCTAAAAAAGCACGATCATGTGAAACAACAATGAGAGCTCCCTGATAATGACGCAGCTTATCTTCCAGCCACTCAATATGCTCTGTATCCAAATGAGTTGTCGGTTCATCTGCTAATAAAAGGGCTGACGGCCGGCTTAATGCTCTTTCAATATAAGTCTGGGTCATTTCACCGCCACTCTGTCTGCCATCTCCTTGTTTCAATTGTGGAAGCAGGGTACAAGTCGCAGTGGCGGCCACCGTGCCGCTGTCTGGTGTTTCCTGCCCCGCCAGCACATGTAATAAAGTCGTTTTGCCGCTGCCATTTGTCCCTACAAGACCAATGCGATCATCTTGATGGATGGCTAGTTCCTCAATATCAAATAACAAGCGATCTTTTCGAAATACCTTTAACTGATTGGCTTTTAATAACATCCAATCCTCTCCTTTCGTATCAGGAGACATGAAAAAGCCTCCCATTCTCAGAATAGGAGGCAAAATGGTGTACAAAAATAAGCGGATTGATCCAGTATGGTGTGCCGTTCCAATTTGAACACACACATCCCACGTATCAATCACCTCATTCTTTGATTCCCAAGCTGTACCATCCTATTCCGAAGCTAAAAAATGAAAACGCAGCAAACATGGCAAACCGATCGTTTGCTCACTGCCTTCGTTCGTTCATTTTGCTTACAGGTCATAGGATTAGTACTTCATTGCATTGGGTCACCCTTCCGTCGTTTGTTACGTATACGATAAAAGATTGGTTATTTTTTGTCAAGCTGAAAAGGCATAAGTGAGTCGATTAACTGGAGTGTAAATGGATGGGACACTTCAAACAATTCGTCCTTTTTGCATTCCTCCACTAGGCTTCCTTCATGTAAAAATAGAAGACGGTCACATAGATACACCGCTGCTTCTACATCATGGGTAATGAGAAGGATCGTCATGTCTAGCTCTTGTTTTAATGTCTCAAGCAACTCCAATATTTGTACTTGAACAGAAACATCCAGTGAACTCAGGACTTCATCTAGTATGAGAATGGATGGGTGCGTTGATATAGCTCGTGCGATGCACACTCGCTGAAGCTGACCGCCGCTTAGCTGATGAGCATATTGATTCAGTACAGACGAGGGCAGCCTGACTTGCTGAAGTAATGACAAAACTTTCTGATCCAGATTCTGATTCTGCTTTAACAAACGCATCGGTTCTGCTACGATCTCTTTCACCGTAAAGGAGGGATGAACAGAAGATAGATAATCCTGAAAAACAACACTCATTTTTCCCCGATTCACCCTCCGCCACTTGTCAGCTGGCATGCCATCAATCTGTACCTCGCCTCTATCTATTTTTTCTAAACCGAGCAGGATACGTGCCAATGTACTTTTGCCACTGCCGCTCTCACCGACTAATCCGGCACATTGTCCTTTTTCAATTTGAAACGAAACGTTTGATATGCGGTCTTTTTGTTTCTTTTGATGTGAAAAAAGACCTTTCTTCTCACCGTGTTTGACTAGATTTATAGCTGTGATCAACATGGAAACGCCTCCGCTCTCTTCTGCTGCCGCAGTGCTTTAATAGGAGCAGATAATCGAAGCCTCGTCTCCAGTAAATGCTTTGTTTGGGGATGCTCGGGTGATGTGAACACTTCCTTGGCTGACCCATGCTCAAGCATTACTCCTTGGTGCATGACCATCAACTCATCGGCGATTGCCTGAACGATGCCTAAATCATGCGTTATGACGATCAAGGTAACACCGGTTTCTTCCTTTAGCCTGTGTAATTGTCTGATGACTTCACGCCGATTAAAGGCATCAAGCGATGCAGTTGGCTCATCTGCAATGATCACGTTAGGAGAAAGCATCATCGTGATGCCAATCATCACACGCTGAAGCATTCCTCCAGACAGTTCATACGGATATTTTTTCATCAAATCATATGGATTTTTTAAATGAACACGTGCAAGCCCAGCCATAGCATGTGCTTTTGCTTCTTTCCCGCGTAAGCCCAAATGCTGCTGAAATGTTTCCATTATTTGATGACCAATCGTTTCGATGGGATTGAATGCATTCATAGCATCTTGTGAGATGAAACCTATTCGTTTCCCCCGCCATTGATGCGCTTCTTGATTTGTCAATGTTTTGCCGTCAAAAATGATCGTTCCTTCCACTTCTAGCGAAGGGGCGACAAGGTCAATTAACGCTTTTGCGACAGTTGATTTTCCACTGCCACTTTCTCCAATGACGGCTAAACAGCGTTGTTGGTGTAAAGAAAATGTGATATTCGTCACTATATTCTTTTGCTGCTGTGGATCATGTACGGACAGATTTTTTACGTCGATTAAAGGCAAATGGCCTCACCCCTTTCTTTCTTGTATGATGCATGGCAGGATTCGCGGCATGCTGAAGGCTGTCTCCTAAAAAGTTCAACGCCATGACCACAAACAAGATGGCAAGTCCAGGCGCAAGCATATGGGCAGGATGTGTCACCATGACATTCTTCGCCTCGTTGAGCATCATACCCCATTCTGGTGTAGGTGCACTCACACCTAACCCAAGAAAAGACAGTGCTGATATATTTAAGATTACCCAGCCCGCATCAAGTGTCGCAAAAACAGCAATTTCTCCTGAGATGCGAGGAAATAGATGTCTCCTCAATATGTAAAAGGGTGTGCCGCCAGACACCTTTGCAAACTGAACAGAAGGTTCATTCGCATATTGAAGGACAGACGAACGAATCATCCTTGTATACCAGGCCCATTTCGCTAGGACATTCGCCAAAATAATATTGAATAGTCCAGGTCCGAGGATTCCCACAACCGCAAGGATCATCACCTCTGCTGGAAAGGAAAGCATGACATCACACAGCCTCATCAAAACCCCATCCACCTTTCCTCGAAAGAATCCTGCCATGAGTCCAAGTACACTGCCAATGAGCATCGTGATACACATCGTCAGCATGGCCGCAAGCATTGTTGTCCGAATGCCATATAAAAGCCGAGACAATACACATCTCCCTAGATGATCCGTTCCTAATGGATAAGTAAGACTGATACCGGCATATTTTTGAAGAATGTTCGTATTTGTTGGGTCATGTGGTGCTAACACTGGTGCAAACAGTCCAGCTAATGCAACCAGTGCTAACAGCCAGATTGAAAGAATCGCCATACGGTCTTTTCTTAATTGATGCCACCCTATCATCGTTGTCAGACCTCCTTTCGCAACTGCGGATTCATGGTCATTTGGATCACATCAGCGATGAGATTGCACATAACAAACAGGAACCCCATCACAAATAAATAGGCTTGAATAATAGGGAAATCAGCATGGAAAATAGCTGTTACACACAACCGGCCAACCCCTGGCCAAGCAAAAAGGTTCTCAATAATAACAGTTCCCGCAATGAGCTTTGGAATAGACATGCCAAGTGCTGTCACCGCTAATTGCAGGGCATGCCTCATGACTTTCAGTTGAACGGTTCGTTCCTTTAAACCACGTGCTCTTGCGTAAAAAACAAAGGGCTCGTGCTGAAATTTTAGAATTTGATTGCGTATCAGTCTCACATAGGTCGATAAGTAGCCAAATGATAATGTGACAGCTGGAAGAAGAATCGATTTGAACCCTTCCATTCCACTCGTATTGACCCAATTGAATTTGACAGAAAAAAGCCAAATCAACAATATCCCCAGCCAAAAACTAGGCATTGAAGCGGCGATAAACACAAAGGCTCTCAAGATCCGGTCCACCCAGGAATGATCAGCATATGCACAAATCACCCCGAACAACAAACTGAGCAATATGATCAAAAAGAGCGCTGCTCCTGCAAGCTGCAATGTAGCAGGCAGCGCCTCCATGATAAGATTAAAAACCGGCTCCTGTGTGACATAGCTCTTACCAAAATCACCTGTTAATCCATCTTTAAGCCATGTGGCATAGCGGATGAAAAACGGCTGGTCTAAGCCTAATTCCTGACGCATCGATTCAATCATTTCTTCTGTTGGTGTGACTTGATTCACCCGCAAAGCGACCTCAGCTGGATCACTTGCCCGCATCGTCAGCAGGACAAAAGCAAAGAAGGTGATGAAGATCATAAGCGGAAAAAGCATCAGTATTCGTTTTAAGAGATAGCGAGTCATGTCTCTACCTCGTTTTATGACGCAAAATACATACGGTCAAATGGGATTTCATACTGAGACACATGAAAACCTACGCCTTTCAGGCGCTTATTATAAACGGCCTTTGTCACAGAATAAGAGATTGGGATGTAGACATTTTCATCATGGATATACGTCAATATTTCTTGATACATTTGTTTCCGCTTTTGCTCATCTGGTTCTACTAATACTTCCGTAATCGTCTCATCCAGCCACTTTTTCTTTTTCAGTCCTAATTGGGCTTGATAATCAGCATGGGATGCTACACGGAATGAAGAGACATAAGTTTGTGGATCATATGGGAGTCCCCAAGACAGCGAGTACATCAGATCGAACTTTCCTGTTTTTTGGCGATCTAAAAATGCCTGTTTTTCTTCTCCTCTAATATCCAGCTTGATCCCCACCTGCTTGAAATCTTGTTGAATTGATTCGCTGATCGTTCTTTCCCCTGCATTATCGGAATTATAGTAAATAGCCACACTCAGCAGTTTGCCATTTTGATAGCGATACCCGTCTTCTTTCATCCTCCAGCCTGCCTCATCCAATATTGCCTCTGCTTTCTTCTTTTGATCAGTTTTCTTTTTCAATGGAATATTTGCGTAAGGGACAGAAGGAGCAAGCAATGTGTGTGCCACCTTTTCCGTTCCATTTAAAATGCCTTCTGTGATCATGTCCTTTTGAATGGCGTATTGAAACGCTTCTCTTACTTTCGGATCTTTTGTGATTGGCTGGTTTGAATTAATGACTATCGATCTTGAACCAACAGGAGGACTCACGGTTACACCATATTGACCTGCTTCTTTTAAAGCCTGGAATGAGTCTCCATCGATCATGTCACCATCTGCTCCAAATAAAAGATCTATCTCTCCTTTTTGGAGCGCAAGTAAGATGGTCTGGTGATCCGGCATGACTTTCCATTTCACGGTTGAAATTTTCGGCTTTTTCCCCCAATAGTGGTCATTCATTTCAAAAACGGCATATTGATTTTTCTTATGTTCCTTTAGAACATAAGGACCTGTACCTGCATAGCTTTTGACTCCTTTTGCAGTCGTTCCATCAATGAAGCTTTTTGGAGAAATAAAACGGAAGGGGCGTGTTAAGCCCAGCTCTTCTAACGTAGGATAATAAGGCTCTTTCAACGTGAGAACAAATGTATCGTCATCTAACGCCTTTGTGGATTTGATTTCGGATACGAGATTAAGCCAAGCGTTCTTTTCAATATTTTTGACGACAGCATCAATATTCAATTTCACTGCCTTTGCATTAAAAGGCTCACCATCTGAAAAAGTCACACCTTTTCGAAGATGAAAGGTGTAGGTTTTTCCATCTTTTGAAATGTCCCAGCTTTTCGCTAAGGCAGGCTGAACGCCCTTCTCTGTATTGACGACAAGCGATTCAAACACCATATTTTGAGCAGCCATCTCTCCGCCGTATAGATGGGGATTGATGTCCCTGATATCTTTTGTACTTGCATACACGAGCTCATCTTCTTCTCTATCATTCATGCTGGAAGATGCTTTGTTTCCAGAGCATGAGGCCAATAAAAAACAAGCCATCACTGAAAACAGCATCAAGGTGTATGTCACATAGGGATGCTTTTTCTCATATTTCTTCTTTATGTAAACAGGTTGATCACTCATATGTATTTCCTCCAATTCAACATTATCGTAATCATTACGATTATTAATCGAAATGATTACGAATTGAATATTAGCATACAGAAATGGGAAATACAACGTCTTTTCATAAAAAAACAGACTCATGATTGAGTCTGTTTCGCTTGTATGAATTGATCGATCACCCTTAATGCTTTTTCTGTTCCACCTGCTGCTTGGAAGCTTTCTTCAATTTTCTCAATCCCCGCCCGGTACGTATCACTGCCTAAAACCGTCTCAACGGTCTCTCTTAGCTGCTCTGCTGTCAGATGATCTTTATCAAGTGCACAGGCAGCAGATAATTCAGTCAGTCTTTGTGCCACCATCGGCTGATCTTTGTCGACTGGAATGACGACCATCGGAACGTGGTAATGAATACCTTCATTGACACTGTTCATTCCGCCGTGCGTTACAAACACATCTGTCAATTCGAGCACTTCAAGCTGCGGCACATAAGACTCGATCAGAAAATGAGCAGGCGCCTCTTTTAAGAGAGAACGATCTACTTTTTCACCTGTTGCGATGATTACTTTTCCGTCAAAGTCTGCGAAGGCATCTATACACATATTAAAAAATGCTTCTGTATCCCCAAGAACGGTGCCCATGGAAATAAAAACGACTTTTTCTTGCTCAAGTGCTTCCAGCGGGAAATCATGCTGGTCGGCTCTTTTTAGAAAGCTCGGTCCAATGAAGACAAACGAATCGTTTAATGAATCAACAGAAGGCTGGAAATATTCACTTGTATAGACGATATTCAGTTCTCCACGGTTTTTCATAAATTGCATCAAACGCGTTGGCTGAACGCTAAAACGCTCTTGTATTTTTTCTAACAGATGCTCAGCTTTCTCATCCTTCCTGTATAGCGGTGTATCAAAATGCGCCTCTTGCAGCACAAAAGATGGGTTGGATCCAATGCTCGGAATGCGCAAGTAATCTCGAACAAGCTCTCCTGCCCCAAACATATCGTAGTAGACCAAATCAAATGAATGCTTATCGGAAAGTGTTTCCACTACCTCTAAAATATCATATGATGTTTGCAGCATGGCATGAAAGAACGGCTGCATGGAATCTAAATCTCCTTCTTCCACATGTAATGTCCGAATATAGTCTGGATGTATATGTACGTGAGCGCCTAAGCGTTTGATTCGTTCCTGATAATGTACAGTTGTAACCGCATGCACTTCATCGCCTCGATCCGCCCATGTTTTGATCATTCCTAACATAGGGTTCACATGTCCTTCAGCTGGAAACGTAATCAATAAAATCTTCGCCACAAGAAATCCCTCCTCATTGTCAATTCCCTTCCATGTTAATCATATACAGCAAGCCGGCTCAACAAATACGCCTGAAAAGGGAAGAAATGAGTCTTATGTCCAGTATTTCATCATAAAGTGGCAGAAAAAAAGACAAAGTCTCCTAATAAGCACTTTGTCTTTTTCACATTATGATTTGAGCAGCATTTTTTTAAATGCATCAGACTGTTTTTCAATGGAGATCGGATCTGCATAGATAAATTCCTTGATTGAATAGTACAGGACATGCCCTTGCTTCACCGCTTGATTTTTCTTCCATACAGCGCTGTTCGTAATATCAAGATTTGGCTCTTTTCCATCCTTTGTTGGTACAAGTAAATAGTCTCCTGTATACTCATTCATCTCTTCTAATGAAATTCCAAGATAGCCTTCCTTTGGAAGTGCCTTTTCTGCCTTTTCAGGTAAGCTGAATCCATAGCCTTGATAGATGACTTCCCCGCCGCGGCCAAAGTCCGTACCAAATAAGTACACTTGCTTTGGCTGGACATCCATAATGGAGAATGTCTTGTCATCACCAATTTTCGCTTTCACTTCTTCTCCGTCTTTCTTCAGCTTCTCGTCCATTTCTTGTATTTGTTTTTTCGCTAACGCTTCTTTTCCAAGAATCTTTCCAATTTCAATATGCATCTCTTTGAAGCTATGTTCACTTGTCGTAAACGTGATCGTTTTGGCAATCTTTTTATACTTTTCAATCTGTTTGTTTTGTGAATAAGCAATGATTAAATCAGGCTTCAGCTTTGCAATCGCCTCCACATTTTCCATCGGCACCCGCTTCACACCTGTTTCATCTAAAAAGGATGATTTAGGATAAACATCTGTCATGCCAACAGGTGTCACACCTAACTTTTTAAAGTTCCCAAGCTGCGCTGTTAACACAACAATCCGCTTCGGCTTGGCAGGAATCGTGATCTTTTCACCCGTTTCCGTTGTATATGTACGCGTACTTGCTGCTTGCTCTTTATTCTCTTTCTGCCCGCATGCTACTAACAGCAGTGCCAGCAGACTGACTAGCCAAATCATTTTTTTCACTTACAAAACCACCTTTAATTGAGAATGATTATTAATTATAGCATAAATAAACATTCATAGATGAAACGTTTTAAAAGTGAATCATACATGAGGCGGAACAAAAAAACCCTCTCCAAAGGAGAGGGCTTCGTTGAGACCATTGTCTATCGTAAACAAGGTCAAGTACGCGCTCGGAGGGATTCGAACCCCCGGCAGACGTGGTACCGGAAACCACCGCTCTATCCAACTGAGCTACGAGCGCACGATATGTTTTTTGAACGTCAGCATATCAAATTATAAGGGAAATACTGCGAGAAAGCAATGATTAATCATTCGTCATGATGATGTATTTTCTTACTTTGGATACATAAACTAATATGATGGTTTGAAGTGGAATGATTTTGGGGAAAATGGATAGGGGTATTTGAATTTAGGTCAGCGTTTTGTTTGACCTTTATTGACCAAAAATGTATCATTGAATTACATACTTACCTAAAAGGTGAAGGAGGAACATTATGAATTTAATACCTACAGTCATTGAGCAAACAAATCGTGGGGAAAGAGCTTACGACATTTATTCTCGTCTTTTAAAAGACCGTATTATCATGCTTGGTTCTGCGATCGATGACAATGTTGCCAACTCCATCGTGTCACAGCTGCTTTTCTTAGAAGCTGAAGATCCAGAAAAAGATATTTCTATCTACATTAACAGCCCTGGCGGTTCAATCACAGCTGGTATGGCCATTTACGATACGATGCAATTTATTAAACCAAAGGTATCAACTATTTGTATTGGTATGGCTGCATCTATGGGTGCGTTCCTGCTTGCTGCTGGTGAAAAAGGTAAGCGTTATGCTCTTCCAAACAGTGAAGTCATGATTCACCAACCACTAGGCGGAGCCCAAGGTCAAGCAACAGAAATTGAAATTGCGGCAAAACGAATCCTTTCTTTACGCGATAAACTGAACCAAGTACTTGCTGAACGTACTGGTCAGCCAATTGAAGTCATTGAGCGCGATACAGATCGTGACAACTTCAAAACAGCGGAAGAAGCACTTCAATACGGACTCATTGACAAAGTCTTGACCCGTAATACAGAAGACCAAAAATAATGATCACAACACAAACCGTCTGTTCCTTGAACAGACGGTTTTTTGTCATTTAAACATACTTTAAGACAGCTCCGTCCATTTCTGCTGAAGAGACGGTGTTTGATAAGAAGCCATCTGCGTGATTAATTCCTCCGGTTCGCTCGAAGCATGTAACAATTGAAGGTGTGATTCATTTGAAAAGCCTTCCTGTACACTAAACTTCACCATGTCCATAAGCGGGTTGAAATAGTCATTCACTTGATACAATCCAATCGGCTTTTGATGGATACCGATTTGTGCCCAGCACAGCACCTCAAATAATTCTTCATATGTACCAAAGCCACCTGGCATCGCGATAAATCCATCGGCCAGCTCGCTCATTTTCGCTTTTCGTTCATGCATGCCTGTTACCTCAATTAACTCTGTCAGCTCTTGATGCACGACTTCTCCTCTAAAAAGCCCCTTAGGCATGACCCCGATCACTTGTCCGCCATGTCTCATGACCTCATCGGCAATCGCGCCCATTAACCCAATACGCGATCCGCCGTAAACTAGACGAATGCCCTGTTTCGCCATATAAGCCCCCAGCTCTACAGCCTTTTGTTTGTAGACATCATTTACACCTGGATTCGAACCAGCAAACACACAAATCGTTTTCATCAAAACAGCTCCATCTCTCTCTATGATTTCTTCACTCATTCTACTATAATGATTTGTAAAAAAACAGCCGTTTCTTCTATATATAGTGTAAAATCAAAAGAGTGAACACCATATAAGGAGCTGTATAGAGAGAATGCAAACAACTGAAATGGAGAAGTGGATCAAGGATTTTTATCAAATGAGAAACTGGACAGAATATGGACCGTTTATCCGGTTAGGCTTCTTAATGGAAGAAACGGGAGAACTCGCTCGTGCTGTTAGAGCAATAGAAATTGGACGAGACCGGCCTGATGAGCAGAGACAGGAATCATCTGAGCTGAAGAAAGAACTCATTGAAGAAATGGGAGATGTCTTAGCAAACCTCCTCATTTTAGCGGATCTCTATGACGTCACAGTAGAAGAGGTCTTCAGCGCTCATCAACAGAAACTCACAAAGCGTTTTCTGGAGAAAAAGAGTCAGTAAAAAACACGTGACCAAGCTGTCACGTGTTTTCTAAGCCTTAAAGATGCTGTGGTGAGATGTCATCTGTTCGTTCAAAGAAATGCTGCTTTCCGATATGATGGAAAAGACCTGTTCGATGCAAAAGCTCCTTAGGCTGTGATTGAAGCCCAACGATCATCAGCTTTCCATTATGATGCTTTAACCGATTGGAGATATTCATGAGAACCGCTTCTGCCGACGTGTCCATATAATTGACTTTATTCATAAGCAGAATGAGTGTTTTCGGTTTTGTTTGAACATGGTCCAAAATCGAATTTTCCAATGAATCTGTTGTTCCGAAAAAGAGCGGCCCTTCGATGGAATACATACTGATCCCTTTCTCGTCTACCTGTTTTTCTAAAGCAGCTGCTGTTTCCATCTGAGGAACAGCGACATTTGTATGGATATTGGTCGTCTGGCTCATTTTTTTGATAAAAGCGATAAACGCTAAAATGAGACCAGCGGTGACGCCAATAATCAAATCACCGATCACTGTGAGCAGGAAGGTCACGACAAGTACAAGCGAATCGGCATTTTTCACTTTCACAATATTGATAAATTCTTTTCTCTCACTCATATTCCAAGCAACAAACATTAAAATTGGTGCCATTGCAGCAAGTGGAATCATTGACGCATATGGCGCAAATACCATTAAAATTAACAAAACGACAACGCCATGCACAACACCAGAAATCGGACTTGCTCCGCCATTTTTTATGTTCGTTGCCGTGCGGGCAATAGCGCCCGTCGCTGGAATTCCTCCGAAAAGCGGTGCCGCCATATTGGCAATTCCTTGCCCAACAAGCTCTTTATTGCTGTCATGCTTAGAGCCTTTCATATTATCAGCAACCATTGCGGACAAAATCGATTCCACGCCGCCTAAAAGTGCAATGATAATTGCTGGAGGCAGGAGGTATATCATTTTTTCAATCGTCAATTCAGGAAAAGCGAAGGTTGGCAGCTGACGAGGGATTTCACCATATGCAGAGCCAATCGTTTCAACTTGTCCTTGAAAGAAGAGAACGGCGAGAAACGTAGAAGCCAATAGACCTAATAGAGCACCAGGTATTTTGGGAATGTATTTTTGTGCCGCCAAAATCACAATGAGCCCGGTGACGGCTGTGATGATGGCGAGACTGTTTGTGGTACCGAGATGGACCACGATTTCTCTCATATTGAGGAAAAAGCTTTCATGTTTTTCAACACCCTTTAATCCGAGGAAGTTGGCAATCTGTCCTGAAAAAATAATGACAGCAATGCCAGCAGTAAAACCGATGATAACCGGACGAGGAATAAATTTCATGAGCTTTCCTAGTTTGAATATTCCGAATAATACAAGCATACAGCCTGCCATAAAACCGGCAATGAGCAAGTTTTCAATTCCGTACTGGCTGACGATCCCGAATAAAATTGGAACAAACGCCCCAGTCGGCCCGCCGATCTGATACTTTGAACCACCAAACAACGAAATCAAAATGCCGGCAACGATGACTGTGTATAATCCATATTCTGGTCCGACACCAGATGCAATGGCAAATGCCATGCCTAAAGGAATTGCCACAACCCCCACGACAAGCCCAGCGATTAAATCGCGTCTAAACTTTGATGAATTGTACCCTTCAAATCTTCCATAAAAACGCATGGTATGTGTTGGCCTCCTTTAAGTATGTGTAGATGATTTAGGTATACTGCGGGTCAATCAGTTTATCTTTCACAACGACATCCAGCTTTCCTGTTGCTGGATGAATCACCAGTCCATGAACAGCCACATCACTTGGCATCAGTGGATGCTCTTTCACTAATTTCACACTTTGGGCCACGCTCTCTTCAACTGAATCAAAGCCTGTCAGCCAGCCCTTTAAATCGACACCTGAGTTTTTCACAATGCTTAAGCATTTCTCTTCGATTCCTCGTGCTTTCGCCTTTTCAAGTAAAGGATCCGCCGCAAGACCTGCCATTCCGCATTCATGATGACCTACAATGCATACTTCCTCTGCCTTTAGCTCATAGATAGCTAAAAGGATACTCCGCATCACACTGCCGAACGGATGTGTCACGATGGCTCCAGCATTCTTAATGATCTTTGCATCCCCGTTGCGCAGCCCCATAGATTGCGGCAATAATTCCAAAAGGCGGGTATCCATGCATGTTAAAATGACCAGTTTTTTCTCAGGAAATTTCCCCGCTTTGTAAGGCTCATAATGTCTCTCATTCACAAACTCTGAATTGTGCTGAAGAATCTGTTCTAATTTTGATCCCATTTTGCCATCTCCCATCTTTTTTTAAGTAACGTAAGCTCGTGCCCGTCCCCCTTTTCCTTCTCGTGTTCTCAAGAATAGAGAAGAAAAATGATAGAAAAAAAAGAAAAAAATGAGAAAACGATGAGAAGAAATATCATTATTTTCTCTATTTTACGCTGCATCCCAGCGGATTCGCGGGTTTGTTTTCAATCTATTATTCTCATCACACTAAAAGACAATAAAATGGTTTAGTAGAAAATGACCATCCCGTTTAATACATTTCAAATATAATAAATTTTCTATCAAAAAGTCTCGATCTATTTTCCAGTTTGTCAGATAATCTCTCGTAAAATCTTGCAAATTCACATGTCTCCTCTACTATCCGCTTATTTTTATATAGATAAAAAATGCAACAGATGGCATATGAATCTACTTTTTCATTAAGAAAATGTCTTTCTTTACCGTTATTTTAGTATATTAAATATTGAGCTGCTAACATTCAAACGTGTTCTGCCGAAATGGTTGCTTTATAATAAAAGGAGTAAGATGACCATGTGAAAGGAGCGAATTGACTGTGACACCACACATTTTTGTCGCCAAACCCTTACCTGCTTCTTTTGAGGAAATGCTAAAGGAACATTGTACATACGAGGTTTGGCAATCCAAAGACCCTATTCCAAGAGACATTTTGTTTGAAAAGCTGCAGCACGCTGATGGTCTTTTAACGTCTGGAACGAAAATCGATCAAGAGCTGTTAGATCACGCACCAAAACTCAAGGTAGTGAGTAATAACTCTGTCGGCTATGACAATTTCGATATAGAAGCGATGAGGCAAAGAGGCGTGATTGGTACGCACACCCCTTATACGCTCGATCATACCGTGGCTGACCTTGCCTTTTCGCTCATTCTCTCCTCTGCGCGAAGAATCGCCGAGCTTGATCGTTTTATCCGTGAAGGAAAATGGACAAAATTCGTACAGGAAGAAGAGATCTTTGGCATCGATGTACATCACCAAACGCTCGGTATTATTGGCATGGGACGTATTGGAGAACAAGTTGCCAAACGGGCAGCACATGGTTTTGATATGAATGTTCTTTATCATAACCGAAGCCGGAATGAAAAGGCTGAATCGGCGTATGGCGCTGTCTATTGTGCACTTGATGATCTTTTAAAACAAGCTGATATCATTGTGTTGATTACACCGCTGACCGAGGAAACGTATCATATGATTGGGGAACGAGAATTGAAGTTAATGAAGCAAACGGCTTTATTTGTAAACATTTCCCGCGGGAAAACAGTGGATGAAAAAAGCCTCATTCAAGCACTTCAGAAGGGATGGATCAAAGGCGCTGGTCTTGATGTGTATGAGCAGGAACCGCTTCAAGAGGATCATCCTTTCAAAGAGATGAACAATGTCACCCTAGCCCCTCACATCGGTTCCGCTACTGAAACAACAAGGGATCTCATGCTGAAACGAGCCATTCATAATGTGATTCATGGAATAGATGGGAAGGCGCCTGTTGATGTTGTGAAGGAGCTTGCTTCCTCTTGATCAAATAAGACGCAGGGAACTGAACTGCGTCTTTTTATTTATTTCTTTAAGAGGATTCAGGAGAAAAGTCTCATTTTAGCAAAGATCCTGATTCTTTACATTTCCTTCATGTTCGGGTGCTATAATATGAGGTAGACAAGCATCAAGAGGACGGCATCGGATTTCCTTAATAGGAGGATGAAGATGAAAAGATTGAGTTCAGTTTTGACTATGTTCGCTCTGATCGCTGCTATTCTGTTTTCTGGATTTATCCCGCAGCAAGTTCATGCAGAAACACCTCTTACACCAACAGCCACAACTGAAAATGCTTCTATTCAGCTCACGCCAGATGTACGTACCCTTGCCGTCATTAATACGTTTGATGGTGTAGCAGATTATTTAATTCGCTACAAACGACTGCCTGATAACTACATTACGAAATCACAAGCAAGTGCTCTCGGATGGGTGGCATCTAAGGGAAATCTAGCAGAAGTGGCGCCAGGTAAAAGCATCGGTGGAGATATTTTCTCAAACCGGGAAGGACGTCTTCCTTCAGCAAGCGGCCGCACATGGCGTGAGGCAGACATCAACTACGTTTCAGGCTTCCGCAATGCTGACCGTCTTGTGTATTCAAGCGACTGGCTCATTTACAAAACAACAGACCATTATGCGACTTTCACACGTATTCGATAATCAATAAAAAAGACAGCCCTGTTTCATCTGGGGCTGTCTTTTAGTATGGTTTACGGTATAAGCTTTTTCACGTAATCCTCAAAAGGAACCGGAAGCGGCTTTTTCGACACTTCTTCATGTTCATGTGTGGTGACATGATCCTCAGTAACGACCACACGTCCTGTTGGCGTGAGCTTTGACGCAAGTGGTCTTTTGTTAAAAGTAGAGGATTCATTTTCATAAATCTCGTGTCTCAATTGGACCAATGCAGCCTCGTCCACCTCGTTCAATGTGAAAGCATAGCCTGTTTCAGCACCATCTCCCCTATCTAATTGGAGTAGATGTGTCCCCTTTTCGGTTTTCTCTGCTTTGACGCGAAACCGAATAGACGCTCCTTCCACCCAATCTTCTGTAAAAGGCACAGGCTGAAGAGGTAAATTCACACCAAATCCCCCATCAATGAGAAAGCGTTCGTTATGATGCTTCAACATAATGGCTACATGCGTGCCATCAATGGCCCACGTGTCCGCTTCTTTGATATACACTGTCCCTTGAAGAAGCTGTACAGAGAGCCCTGCCTCTTTTAACACATAGTATAAGAGAGGATTGAGATCGTAACAAAGACCTCCTCTGTTTTCTTCAAGAAGATGCTGCTTCAACCCTTCTTGATTCAAAGCGTAGGATTGTTTGTTCAGAACAGATCTATTTTCGAATGGAAAGGTATAGGCCATTTTTTTTAATAATACAGGTAAGTCATTAAAGGTTATGGACTGACCTTCATATCCGATCTTCTGTAAAAAAGCTGATTGAATCATGACATTCCCTCCTAAAAAAACTGAGCCTTTGAAGAGACTCAGTTTTCTTGATTGATAAAATCTGTTAACGCCTCAATGGCTTCTTGTTCGTCCGCACCATCTGCAATCAGTGTGACAGTAACCCCAGAGCTGATCGCAAGACTCATGAGACCCATAATGCTTTTCGCATTGACTTTTTTCCCGTCTTTCTCTAGAAAAATATCAGCTCCAAAGCGATTGGCTTCTTGTACAAACAAAGCAGCTGGACGTGCCTGCAAGCCTGTTTTCAGCTGGATGGTGACCGTTTTTTCCACCATATGATCTGCCTCCCTTTTTCATTCTCCTATTTGAGTGTAACAGCTTGTCCGTTTCGTAATTGTTCTGCAATTTGATCTAGCTTTCTTAAACGGTGGTTAATCCCTGACTTGCTAATCTTGCCGCTTTCCACCATTTCTCCAAGTTCCTTCAGCGTGACCTCTTGATAGTCGACTCGCAGTTTAGCAATTTCACGAAGCTTATCCGGCAGGGCATCAAGTCCAATTTTTTCATCAATAAATTGAATGTTCTCGACCTGACGCAGTGATGCACCAATCGTTTTATTCAAGTTTGCTGTTTCACAATTGACGAGCCGGTTGACGGAGTTCCTCATGTCTCGGACGATACGCACATCTTCAAAGCGAAGCAGTGAGTTATGAGCGCCCACAACACTTAAAAATTCCGTGATTTTTTCTGCTTCCTTCATGTACGTAATGTACCCTTTTTTGCGCTCAAGTGTTTTACTATTGAGATGAAATTGATTCATCAGCTCACAAAGGGCATCATTATGTTCTTTATATAGTGAAAAAATCTCAAGGTGATAGGAGGACGTTTCTGGATTATTCACAGAACCGCCTGCTAAAAAAGCACCTCTCATATAGGAGCGCTTGCAGCATCTTTTCTTCACGAGCTCCTCTGAAATATTGCGCTCAAATACAAATTGCTCACCTAATATTTTCAAATCCTCTAAAATGGTTTTCGCTCGTTCTACCAGTCTGACAATATACACGTTATTCTTTTTCAATCTCATTTTTTTACGGACGAGCAGCTCGACTGTCACATCGTATTTCTTTTTGAGCAGCGTATAAATACGTCTTGCAATGGCTGCGTTCTCTGTCTGTATATCTAAAATCAATTTTCGATTAGAGAAAGATAATGAACCGTTCATACGGATGAGGGCAGAAAGCTCTGCTTTTGTGCAGCAGTCCTTCACGTCCAGATTAGTCAGCTCTTTTTTTGTTTCGGATGCAAATGACATCCTTGCCACCCCCATTCCTATTTTTTCTGATGCAGCAGATCGACAAGCAGCGAGGCTACTTTCAGCGTGTCATGACGAATGACATGCTGGTCGTATGTAATGATTTCTCCAGGAATCACTTCTAGTCCCATTGCTTTCAGTGCATCTGTGTCGAATTGGACAGGCTGTGCCTGTTCTTCTGCATATTTTGCTTTGATTTCTTCTGGAATTTCTTTATTGTTCACAAAAATCGTATCGATAAATGGACGAGCCATATGATCATTTAATGCCTGAACATGATCAGCTGCACTGTAGGAAAGCGTTTCCCCCGGCTGCGTCATGACATTGCAAATATACACTTTTTTCGCCTTTGAGCGAATCACTTCTTCTCCAATATGCGGGACAAGCAAGTTTGGCAAAATACTCGTATACAGACTGCCAGGCCCAATGACGATCAAATCCGCCTCACGAATGACTTGAATAGATTCTGGCAACGGTTCAATCGTATCGGGTGTGAGGAACACTCGTTTAATTCGCTCACCATAGGTAGGAATTTTCGATTCTCCTGTCACCATTTGCCCATTTTCTAATTCCGCATGAAGAACAACACTTGAATTTGCTGCTGGCAATACTTTTCCTCTCACATTTAAAACCTTGCTCATTTCAGTGACGGCATGAAAAAAATCACCGGTTATATTTGTCATGGCCGCAAGAATGAGGTTGCCGAGTGAGTGGCCTGTTAAGTCATTCCCTTTGTTAAAACGGTGCTGAAATAAATCTTCTACAAGCGGTTCAACATCAGAGAGAGCCGCAAGGACATTTCGAATATCACCTGGAGGGGGAATATTCAAATCATGCCGCAGTCTGCCTGAGCTGCCTCCGTCGTCAGCAACCGTTACTATAGCGGTAATGTCCACTGGCTTCGTTTTTAGCCCTCTGAGCAAAACAGATAAGCCAGTGCCACCGCCAAGAATGACCACCTTTGGTAGTGTCGTCATCTATTTTCTGCTTCTCTTTTCAATGTCCCGGTGAGTGACATGTGTATAGTAATCGTTTTTAAAATACTCCGATAAATAGTTGGCCAGCGTCACAGATCGATGCTGCCCGCCTGTACAGCCGATGGCGATCACAAGCTGGCTTTTTCCTTCCCTCTTATACGACGGAAGCATAAAGCTGAGAAGATCGATTAATTTCTCTGTGAATTTTTGCGTTTCACTCCATTTCATCACATAGGAGCGCACTTCTTCATCGTTTCCAGTCTGTGGACGCATACTCTCAATATAGTAAGGATTCGGCAGGAATCTCACGTCAAAGACAAGATCAGCATCAATCGGCAGACCGTATTTAAAGCCAAAAGACATCACGTTTACTGTAAACACCTGTCCTTGGTTTGTGGCAAAGTGCGTGACGATTTTTTCTCGCAGTTGTTTTGGTTTTAAATCCGATGTATCAAAAATCATTTGAGACCGGCCTTTTAACTCCTCTAACAGCTCGCGCTCCATTGCAATTCCTTCAAGCGGCAAACCTGTTGTCGCAAGGGGATGCGAACGTCTCGTTTCTTTGTATCTTGAGACAAGTACCTTATCATTTGCATCTAAAAATAGAATTCTTGGCGTGATCCAGTCAAGATCGCTCATTTCATCTAATGCCGCAATTAAGCTGTCAAAAAATTCGCGTCCGCGCAAATCCATCACAAGAGCGACCTTGCTCATCTTGGAATTCGATTCCTTCATGAGCTCTAGGAATTTCGGTAAAAGTGATGGCGGCAGGTTGTCAACACAAAAGTAGCCTAAATCTTCAAAGCTTTGAATGGCTACGGTTTTCCCCGCACCTGACATTCCTGTAATAATCACAAGCTGAATATCTTCTTGTTTGTGTGTATTCATGCCTGCTTCCTCTCCTTCTTTATGAAAACGGTTCATGTATTATTCTCCCTGAGGATCTAACCGATAAGCAATCAGCTCAAAATCGGGTGTATACGTAAAAGTGCCGTGCAGAAGTCCTTTTCCTTTGAGCATGAAATCAAGAATATGGGAATCTCCTGGAGCCATCGGCAAATGAGGCACATTCTTTACGTCATGCCATTTTAAAATGCCTTCCTCTGACTCTGTTACGTTTTTTCCGGTAAATGAATCTGCCATAAAGGTGAACATCATCCACTCTTGAACGATTTGATCGCCTTCTTTTATGATAAAGGTAAAAACACCTTTCAGCTGCGGATTTAAAATATAAATACCTGTTTCTTCTCTATATTCTCGAACGACTGAATCCTTGACCGATTCTCCGCTTTCCATTTTGCCGCCCGGTGCTACCCACCAGCCCCGTCTTGGCTTCTGCAGCAAGAGAACTTGATCTTCGTGATGCAGCACACAATTGGTTACTCGTTGCATCAGCTGTCACCTACTCTTTTATGTCTTTAACTTATTATACAGGTTCAACCTGACTCCCACAATGAACATGCCCGTTCTTCCCCGAAAACAGACCGGTTTTCGTTTGAATGATGTAACGAGCCATTTCTCTACTCTTTATTTTACAGCATCTAACGGTTCTCCATGCGTCATTTGTGAACATCTCGTGAATTTCTGATTTTAGGCAAAAAAAAGGACACGGATTCACATCCGTGCCAAACATGTATTCCTTATAAAAGGGGGTCAATTACTAGTTTTATCATAACGGAAAATTATTTCACCCGTGTTACATTCCAGTTAAAAGCCCATGACGCTATATTAAGGATTTACGACAGCCAATTATTTCGTTGCTTTGAGTTTTTCAGCAAGCTCTTCTACATAATGCTGTGCGCTTTGTGCTGCAATACTTCCGTCTCCTGTTGCTGTGACAATTTGACGAAGTGTTTTTTCACGAATGTCACCCGCTGCGAAAATACCTTCCACTCTCGTTTCCATTCTTTCGTTTGTCTCGATGTAGCCTTCTTTATTTGTAATGCCGAGATTTTCAAATGGTTTAGACAGTGGCAGCATTCCGATATAGATAAAGGCGCCGTCTGTTTTAAACTCTTCTTCTTCACCAGTAACCGTATCAACCAATGTCACACTGCCGACTTTCCCGTTTTCTTCATTGATCTGTTTGACGGTTTTGTTCCACATGAAGTCAATTTTTTCATTATCAAAGGCACGTGCTTGTAAAATGCTTTGTGCACGAAGCTTATCGCGTCTATGGATAATCGTTACTTTAGAAGCGAAGCGTGTGAGATACACACCCTCTTCTACAGCAGAATCTCCGCCGCCAATGACGACAAGCTCTTTGTTTTTAAAGAATGCTCCGTCACATACTGCACAATATGATACGCCGCGGCCGCCAAGTTCTTTTTCACCTGGTGCACCGATTTTTTTGTATTCAGCCCCTGCCGCGATAATGACAGAGCGTCCTTTGTATTCTTTTGAGCCGGCTTTGACGATTTTGTACTCTTCACCGTTCACGATTTCTTTGATATCACCATATGCATACTCTGCACCGAATTTCTTCGCATGCTCAAACATTTTATTTGAAAGTTCCGGCCCCAAAATGCTTTCAAAGCCAGGATAGTTCTCGACATCTTCCGTATTCGCCATTTGTCCGCCTGGAATTCCTCTTTCAATCATTAATGTTGAAAGATTTCCCCGTGATGTATAAACAGCGGCTGTCATTCCGGCAGGACCCGCTCCAATGATGATCGTATCGTAGATTTTTTCTTCTGACACAACTGTCACTCCCTCTTCAATTGCTGCTCGCATTTCTTACTAGAATGCCCTTGGGTGATGCTTCCATTCATGACAGAGAGCATCATTTCCACTCTTAGCTTTTATTCCTTACCCATATCCTATTAAATCTGCGGGGAATAAGCGAATCATTTGCTCATATCTTCAAAAAAAGAAAAAGCTTCCTTAAACTGCTGTTTAAGGAAGCCTGTTTACGGTTATATAAAAAGTAATGATTTATTCAACGACTCTTCTTACAACGCCTTTGAATGCTTTTTTCCAGTATACGTTGCTCATCGAGTCAACTGAAACACCGCGAGAGCTGTTATCGTTCAAGAATGTACCGTTTCCTAAGTAAATACCAACGTGTCCATTTACTTTATACGTATCAAAGAACACAAGGTCTCCGCGTTTCATGTCAGATGCACTTACAGCTCTTCCTTTACCTACAAGCGAATCTGTTGTTGTACCGCCAACTGGTCCAAGGTTGATACCTGCTGATGCAAATGCCCAGCGAACGAATGAAGAACAGTCAAAACGACGTGCGTCAATATCGGCTTGTGATCTGCCGCCGCCCCATTTATATGGAGATTGTCCAACAATAGTAGAACCTGTGCTGATTGCACCTTCAATTCCGCCTACGTTACTGCTGACAGGTGATCCACCGCCAGTAGATGGCTTCTTGCTTGGTGAACTGCTGTTGCTGTTATTGTTGTTATTGTTGTTATTAGATGACCCGCTGTTACTTGAAGATGGGCTGCTATCGTTATTTGAGCTGTTGTCTTCCGCTTGAACACTAGCTTGACGCTGCTGCTGTTGTCTTTGCGCTTTTTCTTCTTTTGCTTTTTGAGCTGCTTCTCTAGCTTCTTTTTCAGCTTGTTTTTGTGCAGCTACTGTTGCGTCCTTTTCAGATGCAATGCTGTTAGCCTCACTGTTTAACTCGCTGATTTCAGAAAAAGCACTTCCTTTTTGTTTTTTCACTTGCTTGAATAGCTTGTCTTTTTCATCAAGCTGTTTATTCAAGTCTGATTGAAGTGTTTCAAGCTTTGCAAGTGTGCTTTGCACATTTTCAAGCTTTGTGTTTAATTCGTTTTCAGACTTTTGAAGCTCTGCTTTGTCTTTTTCCTGCTCTTTAATGATTTCACTGTCTGCGTTGATCAGTGTAGAAACTGCACCTGCACGGCTGATGAAATCGCTAAAGCTTTTTGCTCCTAGTAATACATCTATGTATTTCGTAGAACCGCCGCTCTCTTGAAGGGCACGTACACGCTTTTTCAAGAACTCGTTTCTTTCTTCAATACGTTTTTCTGTATCAGCAATTTCTTTTTTCAGTGCTTTGATTTCTTTTTTTGTTTTTTCATTTTCTTTTTGTTTTTCTTCGATTTGATCACTTGTTTTTAAAGCTTTCTCATCAATATCTTTAAGCTTTTGTGCAAGTGCCTCTTGTTTTGCTTCAAGCTTTGAAAGCTCTTCTTTTTTCTTTTGAAGATTCTTGTTTACCTCAGATTGCTTGCTGTCTAGTTCTTGTTTCTTTTGTTCAAAGTTCTGTGCGTTTGCTTCATGTGTAAATGGAATAAATAAACCGCTCGCTCCGATCACCGAAGCTAAACCGAAAGTAATAAACTTTTTCACAAATAGTTCCTCCTTTGACAATTTCCCAAGCGACATTAGAAAGCAGCAAATTCTCTGCGACCAATCTGTGCTCTCTATGTCTTTCTTCCTGATTGTTCAGTCAGATGTTGACCAGATTGTTTCATCACTGGGTGTTTCATTATGTATAGTAAAATATTTAAATATCTATCTTTGTTTTAATCCACGATTTTCATTATACATGAGACATCGACAAAATGAGCTAATATTTTTATTACATTTATGTTTCAAAAACATGTCGTGATTGTCATACTTCGCCAATTCCTTGCAAATCCCACCTTTTTATCCAAGAAAAAAGCATGACCTTTTCGGCCATGCTGGGATGTTCTGAATCTATTTACCTATTTAATCAATTAACGTACAGATTTCTCGTTCGTATTTTGACAGTGTTTGAACACTGATTTGAAAAGCAGACGCAATGTCTTTTTTGCTGACAGCTGATTCTTCTTGTTCATTCATCCATAGATAATAAGATGCTGCTGCCCAGGCAGGCGCATTTTTCTTATCAATACCAGAAGCACGTGCCTGCTGAATAATATGGAATAACCAAAAATAAGGCATATGGCTGTCAGGCTGAACGGCTTCCTCTAAACTGGATGCCGCCTGTTTTGCAAAAACTGCATCTTCTGAAAAAGACTTTTCTTTCATTTCATCTTCATACAAAAGCAGTTCTATGAATTGCTGTTCAAAGGCCGTTTTCGCTGCACGTGCATCAAGGACAGACTGCAGAACGTCACGTTCTCCTTTTTGTTTGCTGACATAGTACGCAGTCAGACGTTCCTCAATCGAGACCATTGGCTCAGTCTCCTCAGGTTTATCCTGCCACGGCTTGATCTCATCTGCGTCGATATCTTCTTCGACCATCTTATCCCAAACCGTTTGGGCGAGCGTTTTGTGGCCTGTATGATAGGCTGCGCTTGCAAGCCAGTATAAAAATGTACTATCTCCCTGAAAACCTGTTTTGTACAAAGAATAAAGCCATTTAAAGGCCCATTCAAATTCTCCTACAAGGGCAAATGTTGCACCAAGCTTATAACGCTGTTCACTTAGTATTGGATACACGTGCGTTAATTGCTTCGCTAACTTGTTGACCTTCTCTTCTTCTTTTTCATAATGGTAGAAGACTAGCTGATTGCAAAGGGCATGCAGATTACCGGGATTTTCATGAAGGACCCGGTTCAACATTTCTTTCGCCTGATGGATTCGGCCAGAATAAAAATAGGCCAAAGCGAGATTGTTATACGCTGACCAAAATTCTGGATACTCAACAATCATCTGTTCCAGCATCTCAATGGCTTCATCGAGTCTGCCGCTTTCAAGCAAATGGTTTGCTTGATCCTGCTTCACAATCAGGTCATCCTGATCATAAGGAAAATCTTCGTCCTCTTCGTCGCTCATATCGAGCAGGTCCAGGAGGTCGTCATTTTCATCCGCAAATTCCCCGTTCTCTTCCAGTGCGGCATAAGCAGTAGCTGATTTATATGCCTCTTGAAATAGTCCGAGATTGGCATAATTATTGGCTTTAAAGTAGTGACACTCAGACATGTTTTCATCGATGTGTTCGAGGATGAAATCAAGCAGTTCGTTTGATTGCTGGTAATGACCCATTTCAGTATAAATAATGGCAAGCTGTGACAGCATTTCTACATTTTCAGGCTCAAGTACGATGGCCCGCTGTATTAGCTTACTTGCCCTAGACAAATTTCTTTCTCTATATGCTTTAAGACCTTTATGAAAAAAGTAATGCCCATCTTGAAAAAGCTGGACGACTTGTGTGTGATTATTTTGAGAAGTGTATTTACTCACCGATACCCTCCATTTCGAACAGTGTACCGTGTGTAGTATAACATACTTCACCAGTCGTCACATAGAACAAAAGGAAAGGAAGGATTTGTTTTTCATTTAAAAATAAAAAGCCTGGGATATCCCCCGGCTTTTCATTCACCTTGATGACGCTTTTTTAATACCTTTAATACATCATCAAGCGGTAATTGCTGTTCACGTAATAGCACAAGAAGATGATAGAGGAGGTCCGCTGTTTCCCATTTCAATTCTTCTTGATCCCGGTTTTTCGCTGCAATGATCACCTCAGACGCTTCTTCCCCTACCTTTTTCAGGATTTTATCGACCCCTTTTTCAAATAGATAGGTAGTATAAGCACCTTCAGGCATTTCCGCCTGACGCTTTGCAATGACCTGTTCAAGTTCATTTAATATCGCAAAACGATCCTGCTCTTCGCTTTGACGCTTTACGCCTTCTTCCGAAAAACAGCTATAGCTGCCAGTATGACAGGCTGGGCCGCTTGGCGCGACAAGGACAAGCAAAGCGTCCTTGTCACAGTCATATCGAATAGAAATCACTTGCTGGGTATGCCCAGAAGTGGCGCCTTTGTGCCAAAGTTCGTTTCTCGACCGGCTATAAAACCATGTTTCACCTGTCTCCAGCGTTTTTTTATAGGATTCTTGATTCATATATGCCAGCGTCAGTACTTCCTTACTTTGAGCATCCTGTACAATCGCAGGAATCAGGCCTGCTTCATTAAAAGTTAATTCATTTGCCTGTTTCATCTGACCTTCACCCCGTGTTCTCTCAAATATGTCTTCACCTCGTGAATGGAGGTTTCTTTATAATGGAAAATGGAGGCTGCTAATGCTGCATCAGCTTCTCCTTTTGTAAATGCCTCCAGCATATGCTGGGCATTGCCAGCGCCGCCAGAAGCGATAACTGGCACAGTGACTGCCTCTGATACAAGCTTTGTCAATCGATGATCAAAGCCTGTCTTTTCACCATCGGCATCCATACTTGTCAGTAAAATCTCTCCTGCACCTCTTTGCACAGCTTCCTTCGCCCAGTCGCTAACCTCTAAATCTGTTTGACGGCGTCCTCCGTGTGTATAGACCATATATGCTTTTTTCTCTTCATCGTATTTTGCATCAATTGCGACAACGATACACTGGGAGCCAAAAAAGTCAGCACCTTCTGAAATCAGTTCTGGCCTTAACACAGCTGCTGTATTGACAGATACTTTGTCTGCACCCGCTCTTAATATACGCTTCATGTCATCAAGGTGGTTAATCCCGCCTCCTACCGTAAATGGTATGGCAAGAGTGGACGCGACTTGTTTGACCACATCCACCATCGTTTTCCGGCCTTCATGCGACGCAGAAATATCAAGAAAGACGAGTTCATCCGCCCCTGCCTCATCATAGATCTGCGCTAATTCTACCGGATCACCAGCATCCTTTAAGCCTAGGAATTGCACTCCTTTGACAACACGCCCTTCCTTCACATCAAGACATGGGATGATTCGTTTTGTCATCATATGCGGTCAAGCCCTTCAAATGCTTCCGCTAAAGTAAACTGCTTCGTGTAAAGTGCTTTTCCAATGATCGCACCAGACACACCAGTTTCTTTTTGCGCTGACAGCTTTTGAAGATCAGCTACCGCGCTGACACCGCCTGAAGCAATCACTTGTTTGCCGGTTGCTTCTGCTAAGCGAACCGTGCTTTCCACATTGGGACCAGACAGCATGCCATCCATTTGAATATCGGTGAAAATAAAGACCTCTGCGCCTTCCTTTGCCAATTCCCTGCCGAGCTCCTCTGCCTTCACTTTAGACGTTTCAAGCCACCCTTCAGTCGATACAAAGCCATTTCGCGCATCAATCCCAATTGCGATTTTCTCTCCATATTGCGCCAGCATTTTTTTCACAAAGGCTGGGTTAGATACAGCTGAGCTGCCAAGTATCACTCTATCGACGCCGCTCTTTAAATAAAAAGCAACGTCTTCTTCTGTCCGAATACCGCCGCCGATTTGTACCTTCACATCTAAAGAAGATGCAATCGCCAGCACATGCTCATGATTGACACGTTTCCCTGCTTTTGCACCATCTAGATCCACAAGATGAATCCACGCTGCTCCATCCTTCGCAAATTTCGCGGCCATGTCGAGCGGTGAATCTCCATAAATGGTTTCTTGATCATAATCACCTTGTACAAGACGTACACATTTGCCATTTCTCATATCAATCGCTGGATATAATGTAAACTCACTCATTTGCTCACCCTCTGTTCGTTTGCTAATTGAATAAATTGTTTGAGCAGCGCCATTCCCGTTGTACTGCTTTTTTCAGGGTGAAACTGTGCACCAAGCACATTTCCCTTTCCAACGATTGCTGGTACTTGAACACCATAGTCCGCGCTTGCTAATTGCTCATCTGGATTCATATCACTCACATAATAAGAGTGAACAAAGTATGCAAATCCTTCTGGTACACCGTCAAACAATGGGGAGGGCTGATGAAATGTGAGCTCATTCCACCCCATATGAGGTACCTTCAGCCTTTGCCCGTCCTGATCACGATCTTTTAAAAGAACGACACGCCCTTTTAACAGCCCCAATCCTTTTGTGCGGCCTGCCTCTTCGCTTTCTTCAAATAACAGCTGCATGCCAAGGCAAATGCCGAATAACAACTTTCCTTCCTGTACAACTTGATGAATAAACGCCTCAAGTCCAGTCTCTTTTAACAGCTGCATTGCATCACGAAACGAACCAACTCCGGGCAAAATATAAGCATCTGCTTTTTTCAGCTCCTCCACATCAGAGGAAACGATATAGCGGGCACCTGCTCGTTCCAATGCTTTTGATACGCTGAACAAATTTCCCATTCCGTAATCAATGACTCCGATCATTAGAGCATCCCCTTTGTCGAAGGAATTCCTTTCACACGTGGATCAATGGTTGTTGCTTCATCTAAGGCACGTGCCATCGCTTTAAAAATGGCTTCAATCATATGATGTGTATTGGTTCCGTAGTGAACAATGACATGAAGGTTGATCCGGGCTTCAAGTGCAAATTTCCACAGAAACTCATGTACTAGCTCTGTATCAAAGGTACCTACCTTTTGACTTGGAAAGGCCGCTCTCATTTCCAAATGAGGACGATTGCTTAAATCGACCACGACCTGGGCAAGAGTTTCGTCCATCGGAACAAAGCTTGAACCATACCGCTTAATTCCCTTTTTATCGCCTAACGCTTCCTTAAACATTTGCCCGAGCACAATGCCGATATCTTCTGTTGTGTGGTGATCATCAACATCCGTATCTCCTTTCGCATCGACGGTCAAATTAAAGTGTCCATGCTTCGTAAATAAATCAAGCATGTGCGTCATAAAAGGGACGTCTGTTTGAATATCTGCTTTTCCTTCTCCATCAATTTCTAGCGCTAATGAAATGTTCGTTTCATTTGTTTTTCTCGCTGTTTTCGCCTGTCTCATTAAGATTCCTCCCGCTTTCTCGCTTCAATCGACCTTGCATGTGCTTCAAGCCCTTCTAATCTGGCAAAAGCGGCAATGCTTTCCCGGTGTGTTTCAAAGGCCTCTTGACTATATGAAATAATGCTCGTTTTCTTTTGAAAATCAGTCACACCAAGCGGGCTGGAGAATCGAGCTGTTCCGTTTGTTGGCAGCACATGATTCGGCCCTGCAAAATAATCGCCCACCGGCTCTGGACTATAGCGTCCTAAGAAAATCGCACCCGCATGCTTGATTTGACCAAGAAGTGATTCTGGATATGCTGTCAGCACCTCTAAGTGCTCTGGTGCTAATTGATTGACGACGTCTACTGCACGATCAATTGATTCTGTCACGTAAATATGGCCATGATCTTGAATGGATTGTGCTGCGATTGATTTTCTCGGCAAAGTATCAAGCTGCTTTCTGACTTCAGCCTGCACGCTTTCAGCAAGTGTCTTAGACGGTGTTACCAAAATACTAGATGCAAGGGCATCATGCTCTGCCTGCGAAAGTAAATCCGCCGCTACCTCATGTGCGACTGCTGTTTCGTCTGCTAGAACTGCAATTTCACTTGGACCTGCAATCATATCAATATCTACCTGACCAAATACTTCCCTCTTTGCCAGCGCTACATAAATGTTCCCTGGACCTGTGATTTTATCAACAGGCTTGATGCTTTCCGTTCCATAGGCAAGTGCCGCAATCGCCTGTGCACCGCCCATTTTATACATCTCAGAAATACCAAGCTCCTTCGCCGCAGCCAAGACAGCGTCAGAGAGACGTCCATCTTTCCCAGGAGGTGTCACAAGAACGATTCGTTCAACGCCAGCGACTAGCGCAGGAATCACATTCATTAATACAGATGATGGATAGGCAGCTGTTCCGCCGGGGACATACACTCCTACTGCATCAAGCGGTGTTACCTTTTGTCCAAGCATTGAGCCGTCCTTTTGGTAATAAAACCAAGAGGACGTAAGCTGGCGCTCGTGGTATGTGCGAATATGCTTGATAGCCGTTTGAATAATTTGAACCATCTCTTTGTCCAAACGTTCGTAAGCTTCTTCCATTTCACCTTCTGTGACAAGCGGATGTTCAATCAACACACCGTCAAATTGCTTTGTAAAAGACCGTACAGCTTCATCACCATTTGTTCTCACTTCTTGTATAATGCGCTGAACAGCCTGACGCTGCTCTTCTGTTCCTGTATCTAAAGACCGTTTGAGTGAGAGAGTATCTGTCTCACCTTCTTGTATGCAGGTGATGTTCATGATGATTCCTCCTCTTCTCCTTCAATAATTCTTGCAAGACGCTGTGCCATTTCATCAATCACCGTATCCTTCATCCTGTAGCTCACAGGATTGACAATAAAACGTGACGTGATATCACAAATATGCTCCGTTTCCACAAGTCCATTTTCCTTTAGTGTTTGACCTGTAGAGACAATGTCAACAATGCGATCGGCAAGCCCAATGAGCGGTGCTAATTCAATGGAACCATTCAGCTTAATGATCTCCACCTGCTCCCCTTGCTCTCTAAAATAGGACGATGCGACATTTGGGTACTTTGTTGCCACACGCGGTGCGACACCACCCCAGCTCGCTCCTGGCAAACCAGCAACAGCTAAATGACATTTACTGATGTTTAAATCGAGCACTTCGTACACATCACGAGCTTCTTCTAGCATGACATCCTTCCCTGCAATGCCAACATCCGCCACACCGTGCTCTACGTAGGTGGTCACATCCATTGGCTTAGCTAAAATAAAGCGGAGGTTTTCTTCTGGTACATCTATGATTAATTTTCTTGAATCCTCGAATTCCTCTGGCAGCTGGTACCCCGCCTGTCTTAACAGCCCGGCTGCTTCTTCAAATATCCGGCCCTTTGGCATTGCCATCGTCAACACTTTACTCATTTCGCTCTTCCTTTCTAGCGCCGATAAAATAAGTCACCTGTTCAAATGCCTTGGTCATCGCGTCAATATTTTCAATCCCCGCTAAGTCTTGCAGGACGATCTTTTTACCTTTTGAGCGCTCATTTTCTGCAAAAGCAAAAGCTTCAAGTCTTTGTTCTTTGCTAAAAATCACAGCCTCCTGCCGCTCATTGATCTCTTTTGCATCGAGCGCTTCAAGAAGACGGTCTAGTCGAAGCCCGAACCCTGTAGCTGGTGCGGGTGCATTAAAATGAGCAAGTAATTGATCATATCTACCGCCACTTCCGATGACCGATCCAACATGATCAGCAAATACTTCAAACAAAATACCCGTATAATAGCTCATATGACTCACCATGCTTAAATCTAAACGGATATATTCTGTACAGCCGTAATCTTCAAGTGTCTCCCATAGCGACTTTAGCTGTGCGAGCACCTCTTTTCCTTCTTGTGAAACGACGATTTCCTCTGCCCGCTCTATCACTTCTTGGCCGCCTCTTAACTCTAAAAGCTGTAACAGCCTCATTTTATCGATGGAGGAAAGCGGTAATTGTTTCACATGCTGTCGGTATCCTACATAATTCTTTTCATATAAGAAGCGGCGAAGGACGTTTGCACGCTCTGTATTTCCGAGTACATCGACAAATAACGTCTCTGCTAAAGCGACATGCCCGATCGCGATTTTGAAGGACCTTAGCCCGGCATTTTTTAAGGCAAATACGGCAAGTGCGATGACTTCAGCATCTGCACTAATCGAACCATCACCAATCAATTCAATTCCGACCTGCTCAAATTCTGATGGTCTTCCGCCTTCTCTTTCCTGCGCACGAAACACACTCGCTGCATACCCGACACGAAGCGGATACGCCTGTTCATGAAGCTTAGAAGCCGCCACCCTTGCAATCGGACCTGTCATATCAGGTCTCAGTACAAGGGTTTGCCCGTTTTGATCAAGAAGTTTAAAAAGTTGTGTATCGGTAATCGCCGATTGCACACCGACTGTATCGTAAAATTCAAGCGTTGGTGTCTCCATTAAACGGAAACCCCAACCATTCATAACATCTGTTAAAGAATGTCTCACTTTTTTCTTCGTCTCATACAATCCAGGTAATGAATCCCGCATACCATATGGTTTCTCAAACATAAACATGTTCTTCCGCACCTCCAACACATTAAAACAAAAAATTCCGAATCCTTTAGTTCGCTAATATGATAATATGCTAACAAAATAAAGTGATTAAATCAATCATTTTTATTTCTCTCTATTTTCATCAACATATTCTGGAATTATTACATTCAAGTGACACCTGTGCCTTTTCTGCATGTTCGGTGAAGGAACGTGCTATAATACTTAAAAATATTGAATAACACAGGAGATTAACAGTGAAGTTCATCCAGACATTAATCTTAACTTTGTTGTGCGCATGTCTTGTTTATTTCGGCTTTATATACGTTTCACAAATCGACCAAGTCAAGAAAACAGCTTCGCCGCAAAAAGCAGCAAAAAAAGAAAACGATACGGCACTCGCGGCTGAAGAAACTCGTTCAACAAAAAAAGCAGAAACCACACATCATTCACTAAAAGGAAGCAAAAAAGCCATGGACGTCATTCTCTACAATCAAATGGATGCACCAAGGCTTTATAATGGATGCGAAGTCACGAGCTTAGCGATGCTGCTTCATTACAGCGGCTATGAGCACGTAACGAAAAACGCATTGGCAAATGAAATCAAACGTGTTCCGCTCAATTATGAAAATGGCTTAAAAGGTGACCCTCATGACGGATTTGTAGGCGATATGGAGAATGGACCGGGTCTTGGGGTTTACCACGAACCGATTTATCAGCTTGCGAAAAAATACGCGGGCGATCAAGTTGTCGACTTAACCGGAAAGCCTGTTAAAAAGGCCATCTATCAGTCACTTGAAAAGGGCTATCCTGTCTGGGTGATTACGACATCCACCTTCGACAAAACCGATAACATCGAAACTTGGAATACACCAAATGGCAAAATAGATGTAAGCTTTAATGTGCATAGCGTAGTCATCACAGGCTATGACAAGGAGCATGTCTACTTGAATAACCCATATGGAGAAAAGAATCAAAAGGTCGACCGTGATCAATTTGAAGATTCTTGGGAACAGATGGGCAGTCAGGCGATTATCATTAAAGCGTAAAAAACAACCTCTATCCGCATAGAGGTTGTTTTTAAATGATTTATTTTTCTAGAAATTCCTTTAGGCGGTCTTCAAGCTTTTCAGCCGTCATTGCACCTCCGCCCAAGCTGAAGTATTCATCCCCTCTTTTTAATAAAAGTGTAGGATAGCCATTCACATGAAGTTGATGAACCTTCGCAAAGTCAGCATATGCATCATTGAACACTTCTTTTGTTTTCATACGTTCAATGACTGCGTCAGGATCAAGATCATGCGCCAAAGCGATCTCCCGATACGTTTCCTCATCACTCAGACTTTTTCCGTCTTGATAAAAAGCCTTTTGCATCGATGAAGCCAAGTACAATGAACGCTCAGGTGCGATGGATCTTAATGCAGAAAAACCAATGGCCGCAGCCTCAGAGTCTAAAAGAAACGTTCCGTTTGCTAGCAGCTTCTGATAACGTTCACCAAACTCGACACCAGTCAGCTGACTAATACGCTGATTTGCTTCTGGGATGTGTGGATAATCTTTTATCGGTAGACTCCTTTCCCCTACAAATAAACCACCCGACACAAGTGTTAGTGATATCTCCGGATGATTTTCATGCAAAGTGCGGATACTGTTTGAAAATCCATAACACCAGCCACAATACGCATCCCATACATAAATGAAAGACAATTCTTGCTCGTTCATACGTTAGATTCCCCATTTATCATTTTTAGGCGGCCATGAAACTGCTTATTCAGCTTCAGATACAACGGTAAAACGTTCTCCAACATGGGCTGCCTGCTCCACTTCATCAACCAGTGCAATGGCGTAGTCAGCATAGCTTACATAGCTGTCACCTTTAGAATTGACAATTAGATTGTCTTTCCCTTTCACGTATGAACCTGTACGTTTGCCAGCTGGATTAAAGAATGCGGCAGGGCTGAGGAATGTCCATTTTAATCCCTCTGACTGTTGAAGATCTTTTAGATTTTCTCCTTGCTGAGAAGCAGTAGGCACATACTCCTTCGGAAATTCTGGTGTGTCCACAAGTCTTGTTGTTTTCGCCTCATCTACAAATAGACTTCCTGCTCCGCCCACAACGATTAAACGAGTCTCAGGTGTTTCTTTTAAAATATCAATCAGCTTTTTCCCAGCTTCTACGTGAAGATGCTCCTGTCCAGGGGGTGCGCCAAATGCATTCACAATCACATCAAATCCTTTGATGTCATCTGCTTGCAAGTGAAACACATCCTTCTCAAGAACAGCTAGTGATGAATCAGTCATTTTTTGTGCATCTCGGACGATTGCCGTTACTTCATGTCCTCTTGATTGAGCCTCTTTCACAATTTCTTGTCCTGCTTTTCCTGTTGCGCCAATAATTCCAATTTTCATGTTAACTCCTCCTACAATATGGTTTTATGTTGATAAAGAAAGGTGTAACTATTTCGGTTACAACAGAGGTAAAAAAAATTGAATTGATCATCCAATTTTTTTGATTAGCACATGCGTTAGTTCACTTAATTTGATCTCAGCAAGTACTTGCTCCATCGCACTTTGAGCGCGGCATAAAATTAATTCAAGCACCGCTTGAATATTTGCACCGATCGGACAGTCAGGATTTGGGCTTTCATGAATTTGAAACAATTCACCCTCATCTACGACTTCAACCGCTTTATACACATCGAGCAATGTGATGTCGTCTTCACTGCGGTTCAGCTGCGAACCACCTTTGCCAAGACTCGTTGAGATTAGGCCTGCTTTTTTCAATTTACTCATAATGCGGCGGATGACCACTGGGTTTGTATTCACACTTCCTGCGATATCCTCCGATGTCTGTAAAGATCCTTTTTCAAGTGATAGCAAGGCCAGAATATGGACAGCGACAGTAAATCTGCTGCTGATTTTCATGTTTTCTCACCTCTGTTGTAATCATTATAGTTACACCATGTCACATTGTCAACAAAAAAGTCTGCCGAGCTACTCAGCAGACTTAGATTGACGTGCTTCCATTTCTTCCTTCGTATAAATCATGCGCATTGGATTTCCTCCAACAAATGAGCCTGCTGGCACATCCTTATGAACAAGTGTACCAGCCGATACGATCGCTCCATCCCCAATGGTCACACCAGGTAAAATAGTGGAATTAGCTCCAATTAAGACTTCATCACCAATATAGACTTCCCCAAGTCTGTACTCTTTAATCAAATACTCATGGGATAAGATGGTCGTGTTATAACCGATTACACTATTTCGTCCGACGGTGATTTTCTCAGGAAACATCAGATCAACCATTACCATTAAGGCAAACGCCGTATCCTCGCCGACCTTCATACGAAGAAAAGTTCGGTATATCCAATTTTTCATTCCCATAAACGGCGTGTACCTTGCCATTTGAATAAAAATGAAATTTTTCACCACTTTGAAAAAGGGAACTGTCCGATAGACTTGCCGCAGCGAATTGACCCCTTTTACTGGATATCGATCTGTTTTTCTCAACTTAATCAGCTCCAACAATCGCCAGGAGATCACTCATTTTCTTCAGCATGAAGTCAGGGCGATGCTTTAAAAGGGCCTCTTCTCCTTTAATAGACCAAGCCACACCTGCCGTTTTTGTCCCTGCCGCTTGACCAGACAAAATGTCATGATAATTATCACCAACCATCACCGCTTCATGCGGATCACTGCCAAGCTTTGATAATGCAAGCTGAACAGGCTCCGGATGCGGCTTCTCATTTTGTACATCATCGAGCGTCACAATAACCTCAAAGAACGGCTCTAAACCGGTCAGCTTCAATCCCATTAAAACCGTATCCCGTATCTTCGTTGTGACAATACCGAGCTTAAATCCTCGATCCTGCAGGACTTTCAATGTGTCTAAAACGGTCTCATATTCAGTCACAAGCAGATCATGCTGCTCATGATTAAACGTGCGGTACATCTGAATCATGTCATCCGTCAACTCAGGATCCATCGCAGAGAATGTATCAAACAAGGACGGACCAATGAAATGAAGAATATCCTCACGGCTGTACTGACCAGGGTAATAATGGTCCAGCGTATGCTGAAATGAAGCAATAATTAATTCATTTGTATTGATTAATGTGCCATCTAAATCAAATAGCACTGTGTTGATCGTCGATTCGTTCATATGGCTTCCTTTCTAACAGCTGCATGTTCCCGCTTCCGCCAAATATAGCTAATGGCAGCTGTCAATAAAATTGCAGAAATCAGGCGGATCACAAGAAGCGGCCATACTGGAATACCAAGTGGAATAAAAACCAGCGTATCTTCGACCACCGCATGGCAGGCAACGAGGAAAATAAAAGCTAGGGTTAAGTCCTTTTTACTCACACCGTCCTCTTCCACTGCCTTCATCATCACGCCGGCTCCATACGCCAGACCAATCGTTAATCCAGCCACCATTGTCATAGACGTATTTTCTTTCATCCCAAGCATTCTAGTAAAAGGTGACAGCCACTTAGACAGTGTATGAAGCCAGCCTAAATCTCTCATGAATTGAATGATGATCATGAGCGGTATAACGATACAGGCAAGCTGCAGCACACCGAGTACTGCTTTTTGTATAGCAAGAAGAACGATCATGTACCAGCTGGAAGGCACATCAGCCGCCTGAGCTGCACTCAAAAGTCCATATTGCGCCGGCTCCTCGCCTCCCTGCCAAACGAGATGAATGACAATAGCAGAAATAACAGCAAGACTGATTCTAACCAGCAAAATCACAGATACTCTCAGTCCAACCTTTGCCGCCACTGTCGATTCGATGATCAGGTTATGGCAAAAGGACAGCATCACTGCCAAAATAAACACTTCCTTCACAGGAAGCTCTAATGTCAAAATGGCTGCAATTCCCGCATACAAATTCAGCATGTTTCCTAATACAAGCGGAATCGCTGCTTCCCCCGAAAGACCAAACAGCCCCATAAATGGCTGAATGAATCGGATAATCCAATCCATGACAGGCGTATGCTGCAAGATACTGACGAGAATAGTTACTGGAAAGATAACTTTGCCAAGAGTCCAAGTTGTCGATAGCCCTGCTTTCAAGCCGTTTTTCCATGTTTCTCTCATCTCTTCTCATCCCCCCTGCTTAATTCGATGAATTGTTCTCTTTATACGGAATTGATGCGTACCCTTTCATTCTTCTAAAGAAAATCAGTAGAACAGCCACTGCGAATATCGCAATCGAAATCATCTGTGCGATTCTAAGATGCTCTGTCAGCATTAAGCTGTCTGTTCTCATCCCTTCAATGAAGAAACGGCCGATTGAATACCAAATTAAATAAGACAAGAAGATTTCGCCTCTGCGCAGCGAAGTTCTCCGTAATAAAATCAATATGACAACACCGGCAAGATTCCATAATGATTCGTATAAGAACGTCGGGTGATAATAGGTACCATCAATATACATTTGATTAATGATAAACTCAGGCAGATGCAAATTTTCTAAAAAGGCTCTTGAAACCGCCTCACCATGCGCTTCTTGGTTAATAAAGTTCCCCCAGCGTCCAATTGCCTGCCCTAGTAAAATACTTGGTGCTGCGACATCAGCTATTTTCCAAAACGATACCTTTCTCACTTTTGTAAAAACGATGGCTGTCAGCACGGCACCAATCAGCCCGCCGTGAATCGCAATTCCACCATTCCAGATTTTAATGATTTCGTTTGGATGCTGCTGATAGTAATCCCATTCGAAGGATACATAATAAATTCGGGCACAAATAATCGCGATTGGAATGGCAAATAAGATTAAGTCAATAAACAGATCTTTATTGATTCCTCTTTTTTCACATTCTCTCAGTGCGAGCCAGAGTCCAAGCAAGGCTCCGACCCCAATAATCACACCATACCAATGAACCGAAATAGGTCCGAGCTGAAAAGCGATCGGATCAATTGGCTGAATTGCTTCGTTCATATAGTCAACTCCTATTCACCTTGGCCATTGTCTTCAATGACATCGGCAAGCTTACTTGTAAATTGTTCTGCTGCATTATGCCCCATACGTTTCAGCCTGAAGTTCATCGCAGCCACTTCAATGATAACCGCTAAGTTTCGACCTGGCCGCACAGGGATCGTCAGCTTCGGCACATCTGTATCAATAATTCTCATTTTCTCTTCTTCAAGTCCTAAACGATCATACTGTTTGCCTTGTTCCCAAAGCTCCAGATTCATCACAATCGTAATTCTCTTATAGCTTCTGACAGCGCCTGCTCCAAATAAGGTCATCACATTAATAATGCCTAACCCGCGGATTTCTAAAAGATGTTCAATCAGCTCTGGTGCACTTCCGACTAACGTATCCTGATCCTCTTGACGGATTTCCACGCAATCGTCTGCAACAAGGCGATGTCCCCTCTTCACTAATTCTAAGGCTGTTTCACTTTTTCCTACTCCGCTTTTCCCAATTAATAATACACCTACACCATATACATCGACGAGCACACCATGAATGGCAGTCGTTGGTGCCAGCTTACTTTCTAAAAAGTTGGTCAATCGACTCGAAAGTCTTGTCGTTTTTAGACTAGATCGTAAAACGGGCACACCATTTTCATTTGATGCTTCGATTAATTCCTTCGGCACATCACGATCTCGAGACAAAATAATGGCAGGGGTAATATCTGTACAAAGAGACATCATTCTCTGCTTTCGTTCGCGTTCTGGGAGCTGTTCAAAAAAAGAAAGCTCTGTTTTCCCTAAAAGTTGAACTCTTTCTTTTGGGTAATATGTAAAATAACCAGCCATTTCAATACCTGGTCTGGAAAGATCACTGATTGTAATGGGACGATTAATCCCTTCTTCCCCACTTACCAGTTCAAGATGAAATTGTTCCATTATGTCCTTCGTACGAACTTTCGGCACGCTTCTTCCTCCTTTTATCACAGGCGATTCAGAAATACAGCTCTATTTTATCACTTTCAATGATGAACCCAAAACAGTATTTTATCCTGTTCCTGTTTCACCGCCCTCACTGGTATAGACAACTATACTTAAAAAGAGTAAACTTAAATGAAAGATAACGAATAAGGGGGCTCAAACATGAGCGGTTCTTTATTGCTCTCCAATATTCATATTGTGACTAAGACAAAGATCATTGAAAACGGTTTTGTCGGTTTACGCGATGGCAAGATTGACTATATTTCAACATCACCACCGACAGGAAATTATGAAAAAGTATATATTTCCCGGGAAAACTTTTATTTACTCCCTGGAATGATTGATATTCACATCCATGGTGGATATGGTGCAGACATGATGGATGCGACAGCAGAAGCGATGAATACACTCGCTGACAACCTTCCATCAGAAGGAACGACAAGTTTTTTAGCGACAACCATTACACAAAACCATCATGAGATTGAGCAGGCACTTAAAAATGTCGCTCAGTGGAAACAAAGTAATGAAGAACAAGCAGGAAGTCAGGCACAATGTCTAGGAATCCACCTAGAAGGTCCATTTATTTCTAAAGATAAGGCAGGGGCACAGCCTGTTCAATGGATTAAACAGCCCGATATTCCGCTTTTTAAAAAATGGCTGGATGCAGCTGAACAGCTAATTCGAATAGTCACGTTTGCGCCTGAGGAAGACACACATTTTGCTTTTCTGTCCCTGTTACAGGAAAAGAACATGATCCCTTCTATTGGACATACGAATGCCCATCACGACATGATAAATTTAGCAGCTAAGCATGGTGCACGCCATGTAACGCACCTTTATAATGCACTGAGTTCGTTTCAGCATCGTGAACCGAACGCTGTAGGTGCTGCTCTTACGAATGAGAACCTTTATACCGAGCTGATCACAGATGGGATTCACTCCCATCCTCTTTCCATCAAGCTTGCGTATTTGGCAAAAGGAAGTGATCGTTTAATCATGATCACAGACTCGATGCGTGCAAAAGGGCTCGGTAATGGAACGTACGAATTTGGCGGTCAGACGGTCACAGTCAGCGGCGAAAAAGCATTGCTGGAAGATGGTACACTTGCAGGATCGATTTTGCGAATGAAAGATGGCGTCAAACGGATGAAACAGCTCACAAATTGTGAGTGGACAGAGATTGCGAAGATGACCTCAACCAATGCAGCCGCTCAGCTGGGACTTGATCAACAGCTCGGTTCCATCGAAATTGGAAAACTAGCAGATTTGGTGATTTGGGATGAATCTGGTGAACTGATGATGACGATCTGCCGTGGACAAATCGTCTTTGAAAAAAAGGAGGCCAACCACTAATGAACATCATCGAATTTGAAAGCAAGGAGCAATTAGGAAAAGAAGCAGCCGCCATTATTGCACATGCAATAGCTGCTAAACCCGATGCCGTACTCGGCCTAGCAACGGGCGGTACACCTATTGATACTTACAAAGAGTTAATTAAACTTCATCAAGCACATCAATTGTCTTTCAAGCAAACAAAAACAATCAATTTAGATGAATATGCAGGGCTTGATCCAGAACACGAAAATAGTTATATGACCTATATGAAACGTCATTTATTTGACTATATTGATCTCCCTCAGAGTCAGTATTTTCTTCCAAATGGCAATGCAGCTCACTTAGAAAAGGAATGCTTAAGATATGACCAGCTTATTGAGGATGTAGGTGGCATCGATCTTCAGCTCCTTGGAATTGGTCAAAATGGACATATCGGTTTTAACGAACCTGGTACCCCTTTCAACTCAAAGACTCATGTCGTGCAATTAGATGAGAACACGAGACAGGCTAACGCAAGATACTTTTCTTCTATTGATGAGGTACCTACTCATGCGATCACAATGGGAATTGCGAGCATTCTTTCAAGTAAAAAGATTCTCCTTCTTGCTTCGGGAAAATCAAAAGCGAAAGTGATACAATATTTAGAACAGGCAGAGATTCATCCAGACTTCCCAGCATCTGCACTGAAACTCCATGAAGATGTAACAGTTTTGATTGATCGAGAAGCTGGATCACTACGCTAAAAACGAGAGGATTTTCACATGTTTATTGATAAGCAGTCACCTATTCCGATGTACCATCAGATTATGGAGAACTTGAAAAAGCAGATTGAGGATGGAACATTAGCACCTGATACACTCATTCCTTCTGAAAGAGAATATGCCGAACGCTTTGGTATTAGTCGAATGACTGTCAGACAAGCCTTATCGAATCTTGTGAACGAAGGATATTTGTATCGACAAAAAGGTAAAGGCACCTTTGTTAGCCGAAAAAAATTTGAACAGCCGCTTCAAGGCTTAACAAGCTTTTCAGAGGATATGCGGCAGCGAGGGCTCAAAGCATCAAGCCAGCTGATTGACTTCAAAAAAACCGCATGTCCAGAGCACTTGCTGACAGCCTTACAACTGTCAACTAGTGATGATGTCTTTGAACTAAAACGGATACGCCTTGCAAATGATGAACCGATGGCGATTGAAACGAGCTATATCCCTGAAAGATTTGCAGGAGATTTAACAAAGGAACATTTAACTGGCTCTTTATATGAATATATAGAAACTCACACTGGTCATGTCATTGCTCATGCCAAACAGGAGCTTGAAGCCAATGTTGCCTCAAAGGAAGAAGCACACTTGCTGTCTATTTCAACAGGCGATCCTGTACTGTCCATAACAAGAACGACTTTTTTTCAACAAGACGTTCCATTTGAGTATGTAGTTTCCGTTTATAGAGGGGATCGTTACAAGCTCATTCATACAATGGAAAGATAAACAGTGCCCCTGACACGGAGCACTGTTTTTTTATTTCCTAAGAAATTTTGTTTCATCATCATTTTTTGTATGAATTTTCCATATTGGTGAAATGGCTTTTCCTTGGAAACGATCTTTTGCTACAGTGTACCAATAATAATCTTCATTTGGCTTTAAGCCCTTCCACTCAAAGCTCGCTTTTTTGCCGCTTTTTACGCCTCGCGCTTCTCCTAGAAGAACATTCGTATACACATTGAGTTCAAAATAATTGGTTTTGACAGATTTCATTTTCGGTGTCAAATCCACATCGATTGAAAATTCATCTTGATCTCCATACGTTTTTGGATCGTAAAAATGCTCTTTATTCAAGTATGGTGAATATGTTGTAAAATGAAGCTGATTTTTTTCTTGATCGGCTGTTATGACCCTCATAAACCCTTGCCCACCTTCAGGTCCTGACTGATAATCGGCGAGTATTTGATATACTTTCCTGTCTGCTTTTCCATCATGGTCATCATCAAGCTCATCTACTTTCCTGCTGGCTCCATGGTAGTGGCCGCTAAATACTGCCACAATATTAGGATGGCGTTTCACCACTTGATGGAAGATGAGATCGCCAATCGGGCTTCGGTTGCCGCTCACTAACAAATACTCATGGAAATTTAAAATGACAATACGATCTGGATGCTCAGAAATCACGCGGTTTAACCAATCAATTTCATCTTGCTTAATCCCCCAGCCCATGTACACCATCATATAATCATTGCCGCCGGCAGAGATGAGATCATAATGACCTTTATTGTTTCGATAGGATTCACCATAGTAAGGCTTATCAGCAAAGCGTTTTTCCCCGAAATATTTCCCGTATTCCGCATATAAACCGTCCTTGTGTCTAACATCATGATTTCCTGCTAAAACACCATAGGGAATGTGATTCTCATCTAATACACGCATAAATGTATCAGCACGGTGCCATTGCTTATCCTTTGAATCATCCACAATATCGCCTGTATGGAACACATATTGAATGTTTAATTTCTCCCTCTGATCTCTGATCCATTCGACCATTTGTTTAAAGATATGAGGATAGCTCTTTGCATAATATTGAGTGTCAGACATCCACACCATCTTATACGGCTTTTGCGATTTGCTGATTTCATCCTGTACTAGCAAATCAAACGTTTGATTCCTCATGTACTGTCTCACTGACAGCAGCCCTTTTAGGTAAAATTCCTTTTGATCCTTCGCAAAGTGATGAGTGATTTTATCCCACTTTTCCTGCTGGTGATTCCATGCGTACATTGTCACCTTTCTCCCCGACAATGAACTCCCTTTCCATACAGCTTCGACGACATCCTTTTCGCGCACATCATGATGAACCTTAATTTGAAAACGATGATAAGGAAAACGCTGTAAATCCTTCGTTTCAACTGCCTTCCCATCAACAAATGCAATGCGGTTCCTTTCTTGATCAGAAAAAATCATTTCTCCTTTTTGAAGAAAACTCTTTGGCGGCTCTGTCTCTGCTGCATACTTAAAAATCTTCATTGAAGGATGCAGCGATGTATATTGATAGGCACGATAAAAAGAGTAATCTAACTTATCATTGGTTGGATCCTTGGTTAGCACAGTTTGCTTTGATGATTTCATTTTCGTCTTATCTGCCACCCGTTCTGGTGTTTCTGGATGCTCATGTACGGTCTTGAACTCTTTTTTCAACGTCGACATGTTCCCAGCAGCGTCTTTTGCTTTGATCATAAACGTGTGCTTCCCAGGCTTTAATTCACTAGAGGACGTCTGATATGGCAAAGAAACTGGTTTGCCATCTACATACGCCTTCAACTCCTCTATGTCACTCCAGCGATCCGTTACTTTTGCTTTTAATGTAAAGGCGCCTTTATATTGATCCTTTGCTTGTACGTTGGTCTTAATTCTCGGCCCAGTGTTATCAACTTTCACACGTACTGAAGCATGCTCGTCTGAGGTTTTGGCCTCAATTAGGTGTGGCCCTTCTTTCAGCCTTTTTGTATCCCACTTTATATAGGTTGAGACATAAGCCTCTTTTGGAATCTCAAATTGAAACGTTCTAACCTTTTTTGCGTTCCCGCTGTCTCCCATTCTCCATTCCTTTTGCGGCTTCGCATTGATTGGCTGAATTTGTGTTCCATTCGATAAGATCATCCTGACGTTTTTCAATTCAAAATCATCATGATTCTCTCCAGGGAGCCTGTCTATCGGAGAAGACTTTGTGCCAGCGTGGAATGAGATCGTTTGGAGACCTGCCTTTTTTATCTCTTCTTCTGGTATTGGCATTGTATAGGTACGGTACACTTTTGTCGAATCATCAAAAACAGAAAGTAAACGCTTACCTATAGACACCCCATTTTTAAAATATAAATTTGTTCCTTTGACATCAAATGCGATATATGGATCTGCTTCAAGGGCAGCGGATACTTGCTGATTCCGTTTTCCATCAATCCGTAATTCGATGCTTTTTTTCTGATCAGACGTTGCCTTTAATGAAAATAACCCTGAAACCGTATCTCCCTCTTCTACATTGAATCGGAGACCGTGGGCTTTGCTAACCTGCTCCACATCAACCGTTTTTTTCAACGTTTTGGCTTCATTTTCGCCATCTGACGCTTCAAGCTGATATTCCAATTGTTCCTTCCCAATCAACTCAGGTGAATAAATAATATGATGAAATAACCGGTCATTTTGGTCTTTTTGCAGCAGTATTTCCTTGAACGCTTCTTTTCGATTCGTTCGATAACGCAGCTTGACGGTTTTCACGGCCTGATCATCCTGGACATCTGCTTTAATCTCTACGCTTTCAGTTGGTTTCACCGGTTTCCTTATCGTCATATCTTCAATCACAGGTTTATGGATATCTTGAGAAATTTCCTTTTTCTCAGATGGAATTTGTGCTTTTAGCACTTTACCTGGAGTGGGCTCTTCCTCAATTTTCGAAATCAGCTTCGTCTGCGTCGTACCATCCATTGGATACTTAAACAGCAAGGATTTATGCTCGCTAAACCATGATGGCTTCAAACGAAATGCGGCAGAAGAAATCTCTTCACCTATATTTGTTGTGATCGAAACAAGACGAGATTTAGAGTTGGACAGCCCTTTGCTCTCGATAATGGTTAGATGCTCGCCCTCTTTTAATTGGCTTTTGTACATGGCATTAAAGTCCGCTACAGTTAAATGCTCCTGCCCTTTTTTTCTCAGCCAAAAAACATAAGGTTTTCCAGGTGAAATGGTGATTGGATTTTTATGAAAGGAATATACATCATCCAATTCGATACCCTGTGTGGGATTGCGGTAGCGGAGCTGATAATGTTTAAGTGAGATAGGCGCATGTGTCGTGTTATACACTTCGATAAACTCAAAAGCATCTTTGCCTTTTCGGTTTTTTGAATTAACGACAATTTCTGTGATGAATAAGTCCGGAATATGCGAAAGATCCTCTTCAAATCCATTTAAATGAACCGATTTCTCTGCTGTTTTGATCACTGATTTTTGCGTAAGGAACTCAGTATAGTAATGAACGGTTGGATTCCATAATTGATCTGGCGGAATTTTCGCTGTAAATTCTGGCTTCATTCCGGGCAGCCGTTCCATTGGAATCAAGCGATACCCCAGTTCATCACTTTGTTTATAATACAAGTTCGCAGACAAAATCTGTTCTTGGTCACTAATGGACGCACGAAACTGAAGGTCATGGCTTTTTCCTTGAACCGGGCGGACATCCACATGAAATTGATCAAAGATAAAAGGCGAAAAAGGCTTGTCCGGTACATTCACTTCTGTTTGAAGAAAAGGCCTTGCTGAAGCAGGCTGACTGAAACAAAAAAGAATGATAAAAAAACATAAAAGCATGATTTGTCTGCTCACGTTCACCATCTTGCACCGCCTCCCTTCGGATATTGTGTCTCCTGAAGGTGGTTTTTATGTCAGATGGAACGGAGAAACGATACAAATTTGCACAAAAAAACCGTTAGCTTTTTTTCGCTAACGGCTCTACGATTCCTTTTTGTATCAACAGATGGAAAATGGACAAAATGACAGCCATCCAAATGGCCGTTCCGAATCCATCAATGTTAAAGCTATCTCCCATAAAGCTCGATGTCATCATGAGTGTAATGGCATTGATGACAAATAAGAACAATCCTAGAGAAAGGACGGTCACTGGAAGCGTTAAAATGATCAAAAACGGCTTCACTAAAATATTGAGCAAGGACAAAATGATACTTGCCACAATGGCTGCGCCAAACCCTTCAATATACACGCTCCCGAGCCCAGGCAGAATGCCTGAATCAAAATATCCAGCAATGACGATTAAAAGTAATGCATTTACTAAAATACTGACGATCCATCTAAGCATTTATTTAGTGCCTTCTTCCGGAACAACAAAATACCAGATGAAGTAGATCAGGAAGATCGGCATAAATGCTGTCAAAAATCCGATGATGACGGTTAAAATGCGAAGCAGCGATGCATCAACACTTAAATATTCCGCAAGTCCACCAACAACACCCGCTATTTTTTTATCTGTTGCTGAACGATAAAGCTTCTTCATGTAGAATCACTCCTTGTCTGATTGGTGCTTTACTTGTATTGAGCCTGTTTTTGTTTCTGCAAAAATGGATATACTTTGCACCGCTTGTTGATTGGCTTTGATCATTTTCTCTTTTTGTAATGTTTCATTTTTTTCTTTAATCATCTCTGCATCAAGTAAATCGTGAGAGATAGACCCGAGATTGCTTTTCAGCTCAGCGGTCACTGCACATGCGCGCGGGATCTGAACGTCCACACTGCCTGTTGTCGTTTTCGCATAGATGGAACGGCACTTTTCATCTGACAGCTGAACCGCAATATTTCCGTTAAAGCTCTGGGCATCAATTGATTCACTTTTCCCGCGCAGGTCTATGAGCCCATTGATGGTTTCTACTTCAATCATACCACACTCGTGATCTGCCAGTTTGATTTGTCCGTTTGCTGTTTCAATTCCGACTTTTTCTGCCTGTAACGAGGCAAAAGAGACAACACCATTTGTGGTTTTCGCGGCAAGTTCTTTTGTCTTTAGCTTTTCCCCGCGAATCGGCCCATTAAACAGCTTGACCTTGATCTTATCGTATTGGATACGCGGTACGTATAAAGTAACATTGACTTTCATCGTCTTCTTTTCGGTTCGAATAAAAAATTTATCTCCTTCAAGCCCGCAGTCCAATTGATTGAGAAATTGCTGTCTTGCCTGCTCTCCATCCTCTGCACGGTAGATTTTCGCATGACACTCTGCTCGAATATCTTGATCGTCCCAAGGCATCACATTGAGGCTGCCGTTCGCTAATTGAATATCTAAATGAGAGAGCGAAGCGTCTTTGAACTGAAAAATATGCTCAACATCAACGGACTGTCCAAAGTTCAAATCAAGATCCACGTCTTTTACCTTTTTCACCGCAGTATCTAGCCAGCCAAACAGCTTTGCCCCAAGATTTTCGGTGCCGTTTCCTTTACTCTCTGCTCCAGCTTTTTCTTCATGAAAGGTGTGATCAGTCGTAGACTTTTCTAATGAGACGGACTGACCTTCTTCTAATTTTTCTAGCAGCGTAATTGCTTCTTTTGCTGATAATACCCCGTCTTCTACTAATTTTAAAATTCGTTCTTTTTCATTCATACAAAGCCCTCCTAAGATTTGATGGATTGAAGTACTTTAATACCTTGAATGATATTCCAAATGACAGAGATCAAAAAGCCAATGACTACTAAAAAAGACAAGATGAACACCGTCATGACTGGAATGAGCGAGTCGCCTGCCTGTGTCGCCAATAAAAACGGGATAGACCCAAAAACCAATACAATGCATGCTGCGACCGGTAAAAGATGTGACCATAATGCCCGCATCGCATGCCGTTTCGTTTCCTTTTGGTCTACTACAAAAACCGCCACGATCGGTACGATAAACGGCATAAAAAATACACTAAAGTAACAAATAGAAGCAATAATCGACTGATCTCTATTCATATATATTCGCTCCTTCATAACGAAAATTCCTTTCTAACTCATACGTTTATTGCGTATAAAAAGTTTCAAAATCATTCGATTTACATATGACCTTAGACACAAATTATTTCTTTTTGCACCTAAGAGTAGATTCTTCACAGATTACCCTTTAAAATATGTTGAAAAGATGGTGATTATCATTATAGGGGGTAATTATTTTGACAGATCATCATAATTCAAACCATACGGCTCAAACGCTTTTAGACCTTATACAGAAACAGAAAAGCATGAACAGCGATATGATCAGGGAGCTTGAGACCATTCATCCGTCTCATCCAAAGTATGGTGATATCCGTTATTTAAAGGTACTGCTCGACAGCAGCAGCACGCATATTTTAAAGGATTTAACGCACCTCAGTAATTTAATGCCGAAAGAAGATGTCCAATAAAAGAAAAACCCCTCTTATCGAGGGGTTTTCTTTATGAAGAAGTCACACTTTCTGTTTCTTTGACCAGCTGTTTCATACGCTTACGGTCACGCTCTAAAATAGGCTTCAAGTATTGACCTGTGTAAGATGTTTCTTCTTTTGCAATGTCTTCAGGAGTGCCGGAGGCAATGATCGTTCCGCCGCCTGCACCGCCTTCTGGTCCGAGATCAACGAGGTAATCAGCAGCCTTGATAATGTCAAGGTTGTGCTCAATGACCAGCACCGTATCACCGTTCTCAACCAAACGCTGAAGCACTTTTAATAAACGGGCAATATCATCCACATGCAGACCTGTTGTCGGCTCGTCCAAAATGTAAAGAGACCTTCCGTTTGAACGGCGGTGAAGCTCAGATGCCAATTTCACGCGCTGCGCCTCTCCTCCGGACAATGTCGTTGCAGGCTGTCCAAGTGTAATGTATCCAAGCCCCACATCATAAATCGTTTGAAGCTTCCGCTTAATTTTCGGGATATTCTCGAAAAATTGGAGTGCGTCCTCCACCGTCATTTCCAGCACATCAGCAATGTTCTTCCCTTTATATGTGACCTCAAGAGTTTCACGGTTATAACGTTTCCCGTGACACACTTCACAAGGTACATACACATCTGGCAAAAAGTGCATTTCAATTTTAATGATGCCATCCCCGCGGCACGCCTCACAGCGCCCGCCTTTGACGTTAAAACTGAATCTGCCTTTTTTATAACCTCTTACCTTTGCTTCGTTGGTTTGTGCAAACACATCCCGCACATCATCAAAGACACCTGTATACGTGGCAGGGTTCGATCTTGGTGTACGGCCAATTGGAGATTGATCAATATCAATGACCTTATCCAAATGATCCATTCCTTTGATTTCTTTGTGCTGACCTGGCTTCGCCTTCGCTCTGTGCAACTTTTGTGAAAGTGATTTTAATAGAATTTCATTCACAAGCGTACTTTTCCCTGAGCCGGATACTCCAGTCACAGCTGTAAAGACGCCAAGAGGAAACTTCGCATTCACGTTTTTCAGGTTGTTTTCTTTTGCACCTTTTATCTCAATATAGCGGCCGTCAGGCTTTCTTCTCTCAATTGGCAGCGGAATAAATTTCTCACCTGATAAATATTGTCCTGTTAATGATTTCGGGTCCTTCATGACTTCTTCTGGCGTTCCAGCTGAAATCACTTCTCCTCCATGAACTCCTGCTCCAGGTCCAATATCTATTAAATAATCAGCGGCTAGCATGGTATCTTCATCATGCTCGACGACAATCAGTGTGTTCCCGATGTCGCGCATGTTTTTCAACGTCCCAATCAACCGGTCATTATCGCGCTGATGCAGACCAATGGATGGTTCATCTAATATATAAAGAACACCTGTCAACCTTGACCCGATTTGAGTCGCCAGGCGAATCCGCTGCGCTTCTCCACCTGATAGTGTGCCAGCTGAGCGGCTCAAATTCAGATAATCTAATCCCACATTATTTAAGAAAGACAAGCGCTCTTTGATTTCACGCAAAATGAGCTGGGCAATCTGCAAATCTTTCTCAGACAACTCGATTTTTTCATAGAAATCAAGGGCATCAGAGACAGACAAATCGGTGATTTCTCCGATATGCTTGCCATTGATGAGAACCGCCAGCGTTTCTTTTTTCAGACGATATCCTTTACATGTCGGACATGGCTGATTCGCCATATATTTTTCCATTTGCTCACGAATATAATCAGAGCTGGTTTCTTTATAGCGTCGTTCAATATTACGAAGAACACCTTCAAACTCAATTTCATTTTCACGTACCTGTCCAAAATCATTTTCGTATTTAAAATAAATCCGTTCAGATCCGCTTCCATATAAAATTTTATCAAATAAATGCGATGGGATATCTTTCACAGGAATGTCCATGTCGATGCCATAATGTGTACATACGGCCTCAAGAAGCTGCGGATAGTATTGCGAGCTTTGCGGCTCCCATGGTGCAATGGCATGCTGACGTAAAGTCAGATCCTTATTAGGAATGACAAGCTCAGGGTCGACTTCTAGTTTGGAACCGAGCCCATCACAGCTCGGGCAGGCACCAAAAGGACTATTAAATGAAAACATTCTCGGCTCAAGTTCACCAATAGAGAACCCGCAATGCGGACAAGCATGATGTTCGCTGAATAACAGCTCTTCTTGTCCAATCACATCAATCATCACTCGGCCTTCGCCCAGCCGCAGCGCGGTTTCAAGTGAGTCAGACAGACGAGCAGCCACGCCTTCCTTCACCACAATTCGATCAATGACTACTTCAATGGAATGCTTCTTGTTCTTTTCAAGCTCGATATCTTCTGAAAGGTCTTCCATCTCTCCATCGACTCTCACTCGCACATAGCCCTGCTTCCGAATTTGATCAAGTACTTTCACATGTGTTCCTTTGCGGCCGGAAACAACTGGGGCAAGCACTTGTAATTTCGTTCTTTCAGGATACTCTAAAATACGATCTGTCATCTGCTCAATCGTTTGTGACGTAATTTCAATCCCATGTATAGGACAAATCGGTTTTCCGACTCGAGCATACAAGAGACGCAAATAATCATAAATCTCAGTGACAGTACCAACTGTTGATCTAGGGTTTCGGCTCGTCGTTTTCTGGTCAATACTAATCGCCGGAGAAAGACCTTCAATGGCATCTACATCCGGTTTATCCATTTGTCCAAGAAATTGGCGTGCATACGCTGAAAGAGATTCAACGTACCTGCGCTGACCTTCTGCATAAATGGTATCAAAGGCAAGCGACGATTTTCCTGAACCAGATAATCCCGTAATGACCACTAGCTGGTCACGCGGGATATTCACATCAATATTTTTAAGGTTGTGGGCTCTAGCACCTTTCACCTCTATTCGTTCCATAGCCATCAGGCAATCATCCTTCCGCTTTTAGCTCTAGCAATAGATCTCTTAATTCTGCTGCTTTTTCAAAATCAAGCGCTTTTGCTGCATCTTTCATTTCCATCTCGACTTTTTCGATCACTTTTTCTCTTTCTTTTTTGCTCATTTTCGAAAGCTTTGGTGCTGCTTTTGTTTCGTATTCTTCCGAATCCTCATGTATCTTTGTTGCCTTAATAACATCTCGAATTTTCTTATGGATCGTTTGTGGGGTAATCCCAAATTTCTCGTTATATGCTTCTTGCTGTTCTCGTCTTCGCTTCGTTTCTTGAATCGCAATGTCCATCGATTTCGTCATATTGTCTGCATACATAATGACCCGGCCTTCTGCATTTCTCGCTGCACGGCCAATCGTCTGGATGAGGGATCTTTCAGAGCGCAAAAAGCCTTCTTTATCCGCATCTAAAATGGCCACGAGCGACACCTCTGGAATATCCAGTCCTTCACGAAGAAGGTTGATTCCAACAAGCACATCATATTTACCGAGACGCAGATCACGGATAATCTCAATCCGCTCAAGGGTCTTAATTTCTGAATGCAGGTAATTTACCTTGATTCCGATTTCTTTTAAGTAATCAGTAAGATCCTCAGACATTTTCTTCGTCAATGTGGTCACGAGCACACGCTCATTTTTCTCAATTCGTGCATGAATTTCTCCAATTAAGTCATCAATTTGTCCTTCAATTGGGCGCACTTCAATAATTGGATCAAGTAATCCTGTTGGACGGATAATTTGTTCCACAACCTCAGGCGTTTTCTCAAGCTCGTATGGACCAGGCGTTGCTGATACATGCACGATATGATTGATATGCTTTTCAAACTCATTAAAGGTGAGCGGTCTGTTATCAAGTGCTGATGGAAGGCGGAATCCGTGATCAACCAACACTTGCTTTCTCGCTTGGTCCCCGTTGTACATGGCACGGATTTGCGGAATCGTCACATGCGATTCATCGACAACAATCATAAAGTCATCTGGGAAATAATCAAGCAGTGTGTAAGGTGTTGAACCAGGAGGACGCAAGGTCAGATGTCTTGAATAATTCTCGATTCCTGAACAAAAGCCCATCTCTCTCATCATCTCAAGGTCATATCTTGTCCGCTGCTCAAGGCGTTGCGCCTCAAGTAATTTTCCATTTTCGCGAAGCTTTTCGAGCTGTTCTTCTAGCTCTTGTTCAATATTGATAATGGCTTTTTCCATTTTTTCTTCTCTTGTGACGAAGTGAGATGCTGGGAAAATGGCCACATGATCACGATCACCAAGTATTTCTCCAGTCAACGCATCCACTTCACGAATACGTTCAATTTCATCACCGAAAAACTCCACTCTGATACAATGCTCATCTCGTGAAGCAGGAAAAATCTCAACAACGTCTCCTCTGACTCGGAAGGTTCCGCGCTGAAAATCTATATCATTACGAGAATACTGAATATCCACCAGCTTACGAAGGAGCTGATTGCGTTCAATCTCCATTTCAGTGCGCAAAGACAGCACAAGCTCTCTATATTCCTCTGGCGAACCTAAGCCATAAATACAGGACACACTGGCAATGATGATGACATCCCTTCTCTCAAATAACGAGGACGTAGCCGAGTGTCTCAGCTTATCAATCTCATCATTGATACTGGCATCCTTCTCAATAAATGTATCGGTCTGAGGTACATATGCCTCTGGCTGATAATAATCATAGTAACTCACAAAATATTCAACAGCATTATTCGGGAAAAATTCCTTGAATTCGCTGTATAACTGACCGGCAAGTGTCTTATTATGCGCAATGACAAGAGTCGGTTTGTTCACTTCTTTGATCAGGTTGGAGACAGTAAAGGTCTTTCCCGTACCTGTAGCACCTAACAGCGTTTGATGCTGTTTCCCCTGATGGATCCCCTCAACAAGCTTTTCAATTCCCTTTGGCTGATCTCCTTGGGGCTGATAGTTAGAAACTAATTCAAAGCGGTCACTCACATCAAAGCCTCCGTTTCGTTACGAAATCTATCTAATGAATATATTATCATAAAAGAACACAAAAATACGAACTAAAGTTCGGCTCTCACTTGATTTTTATTTCCAATACAGTCATACCCTCTCTCCCTTGGCAAATAACCCTCTTAAGAAAACCTTCCTTTCAGTATGGAACATTTTGGAGTGAGATATTCGATGAGCAGAAAAAGAAAGCTGTGCTTACTAGAAATCGTAAGCACAGCTCTTGTTTAAAACATGTCAGCTTTCAGCATTGAGATAACATCATTGTTGTTTTTCAGCTTTTTCTCTCTTTTCGATTTCTTTTTTAGCCATAAACAAAGCCCCAGCTACTAAAGAAATAATATCTAATCCCACAATAAAGTAGGTTTCTGTATAGCCTTTCATATACGAAGCAAATAAAAGCGCTGCTGTTAACGCAATGCCTACGTAATGATTATAAGTAACCTTTGAAAATAAAATAACGAGCAGGAAAGGAAAAACTAGTGCAAATATGGCTTTTGTAATCACAAAAACCCTCCCTCTTCATGGTCTACTTCCTTGATTATAGTAAAGATTGGCATATTGAACAATTCACAGTTTTCAATTTCGCCGTTTTTCTTCATATTCGTAGACTTTTGTTTTAGAAATAGAAGGAAATTAGTGAGATTGTCCCCTTTGTAAAGATAGGTCTTTCTGTCTTTGACAATAACATCCAATCAATCCTATGATTAAAATGATAGTGCGCACTATCATTTTAAAAAATAGAGAAACATACAAACCATTGGCTATTTGGATAAGGGGGCATTCCCATGTATTCAGTTTTATTTCATGCGGCTGAAGAATCCGCATCACTCGCAGGGGCAAAAGGCCTAAATTTAATCAAATTAAACAATCACGGCCTGCCAGTCCCAGATGGATTTATTATTAAAACCAACAGCTTTGAAAGCTTTCTTTCATATCACAATCTGCAGCCAGCAGAACAAAATCTTTCTCAAAAAATCAAAGAAGCATCGTTTCCTTCACAAATGGAAGCAGAGCTGCTTTCGTCCTTTCAATCATTGCGGAAGACTTATCCCTCAGTTGCAGTCCGCTCCTCTGCTGTTGCTGAAGATCTCGAAGGGGCCTCATTTGCAGGACAGTACGAGACCTATTTAAATATCAAATCAAATGAAGAATTTTTACTAGCTGTCAAAGAATGCTGGTCTTCTTATTTTGCAGCGAGAGTCGTAGACTATAAGGAAGAGATGAATGAAAACGAAGAAGAGATTCCGCTTATGGCCGTTGTCGTTCAAGGATTGGTCCATTCTGACGTCTCCGGTGTCATCTTTAGTGAGAATCCCATATCTGGAAAAACAAATGAAATGATGCTGACCGCAAGCTACGGCTTGGGAGAAGCAATTGTCTCCGGTCTTGTGACACCAGACACGTTTATTGTAGATAAAGAGAACTTTTCGATTGAAAAAACACTTGGGGCGAAAGAGCTGCAAATTGTTCCTTTCCAAGAGGGTGTCATCGAGGAGCCAGTAGCGGTGGAAATGGCTGGCCAGTTTTGCCTGAACGATGATCAATTGAAAGAAATCGCACAAATCACAAAACAAGTAGAAGCACTTTACGGACATGGAGTCGATATCGAATTTGGTATAGCAAATGGGTCGTTTTATTTACTTCAAGCAAGGCCGATTACGACAGCTCTCTCAAAATCAGCAAATGAAACAGCAGGTGCTTCTTTTCTCATGCAGCCAGAAGAGCTGCAAGATTTCTGGATTTCAATGGACGATCATATGCCTGGTCCAACAAGCCCTCTTTTCTCAAGCCTGATCATACCAGCCTTAAAAAGCGGGATGAAGAAAAATGGAGAAAAGTATCAAGTACCTGATATGAACATCAAAGATATTAAGCTTTACAGGGGACACCTATACTCTGCACCGGAAATGTCTCAAGTGGGAGAGACAGCTGCACCCGTTTTTAATGAAAGTATGTTTGAGTTATTTCCACATCTAAGTGAACGGATGTATAAGATTCTTGAAGAAAACTTCTTTCCATTTTACGAAAAACTCGATCGCCAAATAAATGAGCCTATAACCATTGAAAAAGCAATCGAAGGCTTTGAAGAATTAAAGGCTTTTTATATACGAGCATATGATGATCATTTTGATATCATCATGCCACAAGTCATTCTGTCATCCATAATCGAAGACATGCTTGTGACGTATACCGGTGATCAAACACAAGTCGTCTTGCTGCACGAAATGATGATAGGCGTGATGAACAAATCTCTTGAAATAGATAAGATGCTATCGGATATAGCAAAGGAAGTCCTTCAAGATCCAGAACTTCATCAAGCATTTATTCAGCATGAAAAGAACCCAGAGCTGTTGTATGCACTCAATCACTCGAAAAAAGGAAAACACTTCATTTCGAAATTAGAAGAATTTCTCCAAGTTTACGGCTGGCGATCTGTTAAAAGTCATGACTTTACGGAAGAAACATGGATAGAGAACCCTGAATATATATTAGATATCATTAGAAATAACATTCAGACCCGATGTGATTTTGATGAAGAATTTGCAAAAGCAGTGATCAAAAGACAAGAGACGTATAAACATTTTATGAGTCAAGTGAAGGATGAGTCGTTTAAAACAAAATTTGAGACGCTGTATCAATATGCCCTTCAAGCAGCGAATATCCGAGATGACCACCATTTCTACATTGATGCCATGTTAGATGCTAAAGCCCGGGTATATCTATTAAAAATTGGTGAACTTCTTACACAAAAAGGAGCAATTCCTCATCAAGATGATATATGGAATCTCTATGATGAAGAGGTATACAAAGCACTCACAACGTCTACCTCATTCGAATCGGTTGTCCAGCAAAGAAAAATAGAAATGAAACAAAATGAAGACATTCAACTCCCAGCTTACACCGGCACACCAACTGAAGCTGAATTGCAGCAAGTGGAAAGAATGCTTGGTTCGTTAAGAGAAAACGAAAACAACACAAACGATGTGATCCATGGAATTGGCGCATCCAGTGGTATTGTTTCTGGAAGAGTAAAAGTCATTACATGCGCTGAAGAATTCTCACAATTTCAAAAGGATGATATTTTAGTTTGCAAATCGACTACACCCTTATGGACGAGCTTATTTAGAGATGCAAAAGCAGTCATCACAGATGCTGGAGGCATTTTATCCCATTCAGCTATTATTGCTAGAGAGTATATGATGCCAGCTGTCTTAGGGACTAGAATAGCAACTGAAACACTCCAATCCGGTGACCTTGTGACAGTAGATGGCAGCAATGGACGCGTTCAGATATTAAATCAGCATTCACGTTCATGAACTAATCGTATTGGCGGTCATAGATTTTATCGGTATACTTACTTTGTTGCAAACACATTCATAACCTGAGGTGAGTATGCTTGTTAAAATCTACAAATCAACGAATCATTCGCGCAACAATGGATTTATTAACTGAAAAGGGCTATCAAAAAACAACAACCAAAGAAATAGCGACAAAAGCGAATGTGAGTGAAGCAACTATTTTCCGCAACTTTAAAAACAAACGCGGCGTCATTGCTGCCATTATGAAGATGAAATCATTACCGACAAAAACCCTAGAAGCAGAATTTAAAGGCGATTTATACACCGATTTAAAGTTTCTCGGTACCTATTTCCTTGAAAATTTGACTTCCAAAAAAGAATTTATTTATATCAGCATGCGAGAACCGGATATGTTTAAGGATTTAACGAATCATGAAAAGTTATATCCTCAAGAACTGAGAGAAATGCTGATACAATATTTCAAAAAGATGGGTGCCAAGCATCATGTATTAAAAGAAAAAGAAGACATTTATGCAGACATCTTCATTAGTACGTATTATGGATTTTTCATTCAGCAACTAGAGCAAGATTTCCAACTCGTGCTCACACAAAAAGAAGATTTTATTGAGACATGCACACACATTTTCATGAGAGGAATTTCTCCCGCTTAAAGGGTGAAATTCTTCTTTTTTACAAAAGGTGGTATACACATTGAAGTTAAACAAAGAGAGCCTCATCATCTATTCTTTGTTGCTTGGGGCTATACTAGTTCCAGTCAACTCAACGATGATCGCAGTTGCTCTATCATCCATATCAACGTATTATGATCAATCCCTTTCAAACATCACTTGGGTTGTCACAATTTATCTTATTGTCATGGCAGTCACACAGCCTATCGCTGGTAAGTTAGGAGATATATACGGACACCGGCGAATGTATTTAATTGGGGTCATGCTCTTTTTAATTGGCTCGATCGGATGTGCTTTAGCACCTAATCTAGCTTTTCTCATCATTTTTCGTTCCATTCAAGCAGCTGGTGGTGCTATTTTAACACCGAATAGCATTGCATTGATTCGTGCAACAGTATCCCCCGAAAAACTGTCTAAAACAATGGGATACTTTGGGTTTGGAGCCGGTATTGGTGCCGCACTTGGACCTTTTATTGGTTCGATTCTTATTCAGAGTTTTGATTGGCACTCTATATTCTTTGTAAATATCCCATTCTTGTTCCTTACACTTGTGACCGGCGTATTACTCATTCCAAAAATAAACCATACACGCTTACAAGTAAATGTGGACATCATTGGTTCATTGTACTTAACCATCGGGATTGCCACACTCATTCTATGCACAAAAAGCCATTTGCTAAATGAATACTTGATCTATGGAATTCTAGCGTTGATCGTCATTCCATTATTCTTTATACATGTACGGAAAGTAAAGAATCCGATCATCGATTTATCGCTTTTTAAAAACAGTTCATTTACAAATGCTAACCTGTCGATCATGCTAAGTAATTTTGTCATGTATGCCATCCTTCTAATTATGCCGCTGTTTATGGAACAACAACTTTCACTGTCTCATACACAAAGCGGTATCATTCTATCAGTATTTTCTCTTTGCATGTCTATTAGCGGCTTGCTAGGGGCAAGACTCCATCCGAAAAAAGGCGCTAAAAAAATGATTAGCTTTTCATTTATCTGCCTCACTTTATCAGGGATCATGTTAATCACACTCAGTCAGTACCCTACCTTACCACTGCTTATCGTGACACTTATCGCAGGTGGAATTTCATCAGGGATTGGAATGACTAGTATGCAGATGGCTTCTTTAACGTCTGTTGATCAAAGCTTATCCGGTTCAGCATCTGGTATTTTCTCTACCTTTCGATATTTTGGCAGTATCATTTCGTCTACATTGATTGGTGTCATGAGTGGTTTTCAATCTTTATTTATTGTATTAATGGGTGCAGGCATTCTTGGTTTCTTTTTATCTCAACGTGTAAAAACAAAATCAACCTCCCCATCATCTGAACATTCCGCCTAATGGCTCCCTTGCTCTATGTCTATTTAGAGCGGGGGAGTTTTTCATCATTTGTATCACTGTAAGCTATAGCAAGTGCATCCATCAAATCCTGAAAATCATCTTTTAAAGAAGGAAAAATGGCATACGACCAGACAAAAAAGGAACTTCAAGTACAAATTGTCTCCCCTCACTTCACCTAAAAACTCTTTTTCATTCTTTTCAGCATAGATAACTTCAATTTTTTTTCACAATTTTTGTGGTATGATTTTGAAAATAGAGAACGCAAAGGAGCGGAAGAATGGAACGCATGAAATATGTTTTAATCTGTTTATCAGCTCTACTTTTATTCTTGACAGGCTGTGGAAAAGAACAGCAATTTACACCGCCAGGCAGCTCTCAATCGATCGCTGTCATCTCTCAATTAAAAAAAGCCTCCTTTTCAATAGTTGATATACAAAAAAACAAAATGCTCTCTTCTGTGGATTTAAAACACCCACTTACTGATCTTATTCAAATCAATAAAGACGTCATCATTGCTACAAGTAAAGAGGGAGAATCCCTTATCGAAATCAATTTAAAAAAAGGGACAGCAACAGATTATATGAATTTGGATAAAGGGCTGACTTCCCTTACATATGATGCAGCTTCTCATACATTAATTGCTGCAAATTCGCAGAAAAATGTCGTTTATTTTATTGATACGAAGAGTAAAAAAATAAAATCAACTGTGAAAACCGGAAAATTACCTTCTTCTATGACACTTTCTTCATCAGGTGTTTTATTTGTTTTAAATGCAGAAAGTCATACTGTCTCAGTCATAGATATTGAAAAGGAAAAAAATATACGTACGTTTTCTGTACTTGAACGGCCTTCTGGGATTCATTTTGATGGGCAGTCCATTTGGATCGGCGGCCATGGTAAACAAGGTACCTTAAATAAGAGTATTCTTGCTTATGACCCTAAAACTGGCAAAAAACAGCGAGAAATAAAGCTAGGCGTTATGCCTGTTGCATTTTTTCCAGAGAAAAATTCTTCTACTTTATATGTACTATGTCATGGAGATCATACGCTATACAAAGTAGATACCAAAACAAATAAGCAGCTTGCTTCTGTTGAAACTGGTCAAAATCCGAATTATATCACCGCTGATACGACATCAATTTATGTGAGTAACTTGGATGACAACTCAGTATCCATCATCGATAAACACTCACTTATTATGAAAAATCAACTAAATGTCCCATCAGGACCTTATGCTATCGTGTTGGAGGAAAAGAAATGAAGGAACAAATGCGTATTTTAATCGTAGATGATGAGCTTGATATGCTTGAGTTAATCGGGTCTTTTTTAAAGAGACATGGCTTTCACATTACTACTGCGAATAATGGAAAAGATGCCTTGTATCAGCTTGATAAGGAATCTATTGACCTTGTTGTATTAGATATCATGATGCCTGACATGGATGGATTTGAAGTCTGTCAGCGTATTCGACAAACATCTCAAATTCCAATTTTATTTTTAACAGCAAGGAGTTATGAGGAGGACCGAATTAGAGGACTTGAAATTGGAGCAGATGACTACATCATGAAACCTTTCAGTCTACGTGAGCTAGCAGCAAGAATTGAAACAACCCTGAGACGAATTAGAGGTCTTTCACTAAAGCGCAGCCGAATACAGATTGGTGACATGGAGATTGATCAAGATGGCAGACAAGTTTACCTCCATCAACAGCCCGTTAATTTAACAAGAAGAGAATTTGATTTACTCATGTTTCTTTTGCTCAACCAAGGACAAGTGTTTTCAAGAGAACACCTTTATCAAAAATTGTGGGAATCACATTCAACGAGCGGCTCTTTAAGAACAGTCGATACACATATCAAAACGCTGCGACTGAAATTAAAGGAAGCAGAACGATATATTAAAACCGTTTGGGGTGTCGGCTATAAGTTTGAGGAGGAAGGATGAAGCCATTATCGATTAAAAAGAAAGTACTCTTCTTAATCCTTGCAGTGATCGGAATCGTTGCAGCCTCAGCGCTTGCCCTTACTTTTTACTTATACCAGCATTTATATATTGATAAACAGATCGATTCCTTAAGTTTGCAAGGTAAGAAGCTGGCAGAAATCTATCACACACACGGGAAAGACAAGTATTTTACCGACAGAATGAAATGGGCAAATGACTCAAGTCAGGCGAACGTTATTTTTACAGATGATCCAATGGAACTTTCAAGTGGACTTCCTTTTGATACGGACACAAATGACAATCTCATTACGTTCAAGGAACGCCAAAAGCTCCTTCAAGGTGAAACCGTTGTGTTAATTAGAGAACACCCGAAGTTTCACCAAGATATTCTTGGCATCGCCATTCCTGTTTTCTCAAGTAATGATGATCTATCGGGAACTATTTTCCTCTCCATGCCCTTATCAGATGTATATGAACCCTTTGTTCAAATTAGATTGACGCTTGGTATATCCATCTTATTGATTATGCTCCTGATATTCTTGATCGGATATAAGAGCTCCAATAAAATTGTGCAGACAATTAATAAAATGAAAGAAATTGCAATAGAAATGGAATCTGGTGATTTCTCAAAACGAATGGCCGTAACCAAAAAAGGAGATGAGTTAAACCAGCTTAGTCGCTCCTTTAATAAACTGTCTTCAACTCTCGAAAAAGTTGAACAGCACCGTAGAGAATTTCTTGCGAATGTCTCTCACGAACTTAGAACGCCTTTAAGTTATATGAAAGGCTATGCAGAAGGAATTGAAGAAGGGATCATTGATCAAAAGAAAGGGATGCAAATCATCCAAGATGAGGCCGCACGTTTAAGCCGTCTTGTGCACGATCTTTTAGATCTTGCACAGTTAGAAGGAGACTCTTATCCACTAACGATGGAGCCAATTGTCTTTGCACAGCTGATCCACGATGTTCTTGATCAAATGGCATTCGTCGCAGGCAATAAAAGCATTACTTTCAAACGAATGCTTGAAGAGGATTGTATTGTTTATGGTGATAGCGACCGTCTCCAACAAGTGATACGTAATTTACTGGACAATGCCATTCATTACACGCCATCTGGGAAATCAATATCGATTGAATTACAAGCTCACCAAAGTGTTGCTCAATTGAGAGTGACTGACGAAGGCAATGGTATTCCAAAAGAAGATCTTCCACATGTTTCTGAGCGATTTTATCGTGTCAATAAAGCACGAACAAGAAAAGATGGCGGCTCTGGCCTTGGACTAGCCATTGTCTATCAAATCATCAAAAAACATCATGGGACATTCGACATTCAATCTGAGCCTGGGTTTGGTACAACAGCCATCATTCAACTTCCCAATGCTCCATTCAATGAGAGCTCACCTACTCTATAGCTACTGGCATATTTTACTCTCATTGGAATCACTATTTTATCTGATAAATTCAGTATCCATAGAACTTTCTACAACTTGAACAGCTCTTTTCATTAAGAGCTGTTTTTATTTCTAAAAAATAAAAAAATGGCCTTTTTTTATTAACATTTTATTCATATTTGCTTGTTACACTTTTTTCAAGTGAAGAAAAAGGAGTGACATGCTTTTGATCAGACGTTTTCAGAAATTTGATATTTATTTATTTTTCATATTGATCTTATCTGCCATCTTAAACATTTATAACATTTGGGAAGATGATACGGTGAATGCGTATTATACTGCGGCTGTCACAAGTATGATGCAAAGCTGGCATAATTTCTTCTTTGCTTCATTTGATCCAGCAGGATATGTCACGGTGGATAAACCCCCGCTCACCTTCTGGCTGCAAACGATGAGTGCCAAAATTTTTGGTCTCCATGGATGGAGCGTCATCTTGCCTCAAGCTTTAGCAGGCATTGGATCTGTTTATCTGATCTATCGTCTTGTCAAACCAACTTTTGGTCAAGCAGCGGCAAGATTAGCGGCACTTATCATGGCGTGTACACCTATTGCGGTTGCTGTATCTCGAACAAATAATATTGACAGCTTACTTGTCTTTATACTTTTACTAGCAACAGGAATGATGTTCAAGGCTGTAAAACAGCAAAAGGTTCTTTGGGCGATTGTTTCGTTTGCGATGATTGGCGTCGGCTTTAATACAAAAATGCTACAAGCCTATATGATCGTACCAGCACTCATTCTTTTTTACATCATTGCCTACCGAACGACATGGAAGAAAAAGTTGTTATCACTGATGATTTCAATGATTGTTCTTTTAGGTGTATCTGCTTCTTGGTCTATCGCTGTTGATCTCACTTATAAAGACAATCGCCCTTATATGGGATCAAGTCAATCGAACTCAGCACTAGAATTAGCCTTTGGTTACAACGGTCTTCAGCGGTTGACTGGTCAACAGTCTGGCGGGGGAGGTGGCACAAATCAGGGTGAGGGACAGCCACCTTCACAGCAGGGTGATCAGCAAAATGACAATGATTCATCCACCATGCCTCAGCCGCCATCTAATGGAAATCAAAACAACTCAGACAATTCAAACCAATCATCCAGTCAGGAACAGCCTTCAATGCAAGGACCACCAAGCAGTGCAAACGGCACAACACCACCTGATATGCCATTTGGCGGTAATGGTGATGGGCCGCCAAATGGCGTGGGCGGAAAAATGGGAAATGGCTCCGGCATGTTTGGTACAGGAACCAAGGGACCGCTACGTCTGTTCCAATCTGAACTATCCGATCAAATCAGCTGGCTGCTTCCATTTGCAATCTTCGGTGCGATTGGTATCTTCTTCTCGACTGCCTTTGAAAGAAGACGTCTCAATACAAAACAAAAAGAAACTCTATTTTGGTTAGCTTGGCTTATACCTGTTGCTGCATTTTTCAGTGTAGCAGGATTTTTCCATCATTATTATTTGATCATGCTGGCACCACCAATTGCTGTATTAGCAGGAGCCGGATGGGTTTCGATGACACAATTGCTTCAAACAGGAACTGGGTTTAAAAAATGGCTGCTTCCATTTGCGATATTCGTTACAACAGCATTTGAAATCTTTATCCTATCCACTTTTACAAGCACGATCGGTCTTGGACTAAGCATTGCAGTCGGTATCATTGGTGTTGGAACAATCCTTTCTCTGCTTTTGATAAAAGGAAAAGAAAAACGAAAACAATTCGTGTCTCTCATCGCCATCCTTGGCATGCTGGTTGCACCACTATACTGGGCAAGCACACCTCTTCTTTATGGAGGAAATAGTATGCTTCCAGAGGCTGGTCCTCAGCTTGCCACTTCAAGTGGCAGCATGAGTTCACAAGTCAATGAAAAGTTGATCAGCTATCTTGAGAAAAACAATACGGGAGAAGAATTCCTATTCGGAACAACAGATGCAACCACTGCTTCACCTTACATTATTAAAACTGGAAAAGCTGTTATGGCATTAGGTGGATTTAGTGGATCTGATAACATTCTCACTCTTAGTGAATTCAAACAGCTCGTCAAAGACGGCAAAATCAAATACTTCTATCTTTCTGGTATGAGAGGCGGCAGCTCTGACATTCTAACTTGGATTCAAAAAAATGGAAAAGAAGTATCTGCTTCTAAATGGCAGAACAGCTCTACATCCAAAGTGAACCAACAAACAGACAGCCAACAATCAGAACAAAATGATCAGTCAAATGGACGAATGGGCGGAATGGAGAGCGGCACTCTTTATGAACTATCCGTTGATTAATTCATCTATTAAAAGGGAGGAACGATGACTGATGGAAAAGAACATACAATATTCTATTGTAGTCCCAGTCTATAATGAAGAGCTTGTGATCCATGAATCCTATCAGCGACTGAAAACAGTCATGGATTCGACGGGAGAAGCATACGAGCTTCTCTTCGTCAATGACGGTAGTATGGATCGAACAGCTGAACTAATTAAAGGGTATTCCCAAAACGATCCAAAGGTAAGACTCATTGATTTCTCACGTAACTTCGGACACCAAATTGCAATTACAGCTGGGGTGGATTATGCAAAGGGAGAAGCTGTCATCGTGATAGATGCAGACCTACAAGATCCGCCTGAATTGATATTAGAGATGATCGCAAAATGGAAAGAAGGCTATGAAGTCGTATACGCCGTGCGCACCAAACGAAAAGGTGAAACTTTTTTCAAAAAGCAAACCGCTTCTCTTTTCTATCGCGTTTTACGTCAAATCACCGAAGTAGATATCCCAATCGACACCGGCGACTTCAGGTTAATGGATCGTAGAGTGTGCCATGAAATGAGAAAAATACGAGAAAAAAATCCATTTGTTCGCGGCCTAGTCAGCTGGGTAGGTTTCAAACAAATTGCAGTAGAGTACGTTCGAGATGAACGTCTAGCAGGAGAAACAAAATACCCGCTCAAAAAGATGCTTAAGCTCTCGATGGATGGAATCACTTCCTTTTCCTATAAACCTTTGAAGCTAGCGAGTATAGCAGGAATTGCCCTTTCCGCTATCGGATTCATTTCAATGTTTCTTGTACTTTACTTAAAGATTTTTACAAACAGCACCATTACAGGATGGAGTTCATTAATTGTCATACAGCTGTTCTTTAGCGGCATTATCCTCTTTATGCTGGGAATGATTGGGGAATACATCGGCCGAATCTACGACGAGGCAAAAGATCGACCACTTTACATCGTAAGAGAGAGTTACGGGCTTCAGTCAAAGCCACATCCTGTTCAACCTCCTGTTCATTTCAAGCAATACAAACAGCATTAAAAAAGCGTGTGAGACCTCTTTCAAGGTCCCGCACGCTTTTTGTATTAAGCAGCTGTTTCAAACCGCTTTCTATTAATGAAGAAAGAAAGAGTAATCATCAGATAAATGCCCATCGTGACCATTGTTTGGACAATCGGAGTTGTTGACACAACGCCGATGAAAATGGCAATGATCGCAATCACAGAAAACCATGTTGTAAAAGGATACAGCTTCACACGATATCCTCCTGGTTCTGCTACACTTCGAGATTTTAAATGCCCGACAGCAATAATAAACCAGATGAATAAGACCGTATAGCTTAAAGATCCCATTAAATAATTAAAGGTTTGACTTCCTACAAAAAGAGAAATCAATACAGCGGCATACAATGTAGATGTACACACTAGGATTGCTCTAACAGGCACCTGCTGTTTTGATAGCTTTGAGAAGCCCTTCCATACACGTCCATCCATCGCTTGCGTATAAAGTACCCTTGAGGATGCGTACAGTCCAGAGTTCATAGAAGACAAGATCGCTAGTAAAATGATACCGTTCATGATGTCACTTGCATATGGCACGCCAATCGTTGCAAACACGGTGACGAATGGACTCACTTGCTCATTGTTTACTTGATTCCAAGGAATCAAGCTGACGATGATGAAGAACGGCAGTACATAGAAACCGATGATTCGTACAAATGTACTTTGAATAGCCTTTGGAATGACTTTTTCAGGGTTTTTTGTTTCTGCTAATGTGACCCCAATCATTTCCGTCCCGCCATATGAATACACCACAACAAGCATAGCCGCAATTAAGCCGCCCGTTCCATTCGGGAAAAATCCTCCATGGCCGGTTAAGTTGGATAATCCCGGTGCTGCATGCTGACCAAATGAGACAAAAAGCATGGTTAACCCAATGATAATAAATAAAATAATGACAGCAATTTTAATAGAAGCTAACCAGTACTCCGTCTCAGCAAACATTTTAACGGAACAAACATTGATCAATGTCACAACAAGTGAAATGATTAACACAAGTATCCAAATCGGCACCTGTGGGAACCAGTACTGAATAAAGATCGCAGATACGATCGCTTCTGCTGCAATGTTCAGCACCCACATTTTCCAGTATATCCAATCTAAGAAATAGGCCGGATATTTGCCTAACACAGGTTCAATTAAATCACGAAATGTTCTTGCACCAGGTCGTGCAACCGTCATTTCAGCAAGTCCTTGCATAATAAATAATAAAATAAGACCACCAATCATATATGCCAAAATGACAGCAGGACCTGCGATATCAATAGCAGAGCTGCTTCCTTTAAAAAGACCAGCACCAATTGCACCGCCAAGTGCGAGCATCATAATATGCCTTGACGTCATTGTTCGTTTTAACTGCACATGTTCCTTTTCCATTTTCTTTAGCTCCTTTAAATTTGAATCTTCAGACAAATATAAGATAAAAGCATATAAAAAGGCCAGTCATCTCCTGAAGAGACGACTGACCTTGCAACCGCGTTACCACTCTAATTGATTCAACCCTAGCTGAATCCAACTTAAAACCCGTTAACGGAGGTCACACGTAAAGACTTACTATTCATTCAGTCTTACCGCTCTTTGAGCGAGTTCAATGATTCGTTTTACTGCGTTGCACCAACCCGCAGCTCTCTTAAAAAACGGATGTTCATCTACTATTCTCAAGTCAAAGCGTTTATAGTCAATTTGTATATTCATCAAAGATTTTATTTTTTAAATATACTGACTAACCACGCAATTGTCAACATCCTTTTTCAGACATTCTCTTTTAACGAATCCAAACAGCTACTTCATCCATCGGACGGCGCGTTTTGCCGCGCTTCGGCTCGGTCACACGATAACCAAAGGCTGCCATGACAGAAATATCATACTGACCATCCTCAAGCAGCCCTTCTTCATCTAGAATGCGATGAATCTCATCGTAGCTGAATCCCTCGACTGGACATGAATCAATACCAATTTGCGCAGCGGCTGTCATCATGTTTCCAAGGGCAATATACGTTTGTTTTGAAGCCCAATCAAAGAGCGTACGTTCATTTTCTAACAAATGAAGATCATTCTCTTGGAATTCTTGGTAGCGTCCCTTCACCATCTCGAACGTTTCGTCTGTCATTCCTTTGATTTGCTTGTTGATGTATTCTGCATATGCTGAATCATAACGGGCGTCTGTTCTTGCCAAGATGATCACAAAATGGCTCGCAGTCGGAAGCTGCTTTTGCGCTCCCCATGTATACTCTTTTAATTTTTCTCTAAATGCTTCATTTTGAACAACGAGGAACTTCCAAGGTTCAAACCCTACAGAGCTTGGGGAAAGTCTTCCTGTTTCTAAAATAAACGCAAAATCATCTTCTGATATTTTTTTCGCTGGATCAAACTCTTTTGTCGCATGGCGGAACTCATACGCCTCAATGATTTCTTTTTTTAATTGCTCTTTGTCTCGCATTGTATTCATCCTTTCTATTATCCAATTAGGGGGTGTGTTTCATCAATCCAATTTCTTTCCATTCACATATAGAAATTGTTATGATAAGAAAACAAACAGCCCGAATGTGTGATGTGATATCTCTATGGTATAAGAAAAGCTTCGAGTGATTCAAGTACGCACATTTTTGTTCGTTAGTTACCATCTTGTTCGTATATCACCAAATTTGCCTTAGAAAGGAGTCTTAAGATGAGTGCACCATCCAATCCAGTCAGTATTGTTAATCATGGCTGTCCCGTTTCAGTGACGACAAGTGTCATCGGAGGGAAATGGAAAGGAGTGATCCTTTATCATTTGACTTGCGGACCAAAACGCTACAATGAATTGCGCCGGCTTCTGCCAAGAATTTCTCAGCGTGTCCTCACACTGCAATTGCGTGAGCTTGAACAAGACGGCGTTGTTCATAGAGAAGTCTATGAGGAGGTCCCCCCTCGTGTCGAATATTCACTCACTTCTCTCGGAAATACCTTAAAGCCTATCATCTTCGCCATGCGTGAATGGGGCGAATCCTACGGGAAAGAAGCGCGCCCAAAAGAAAAAAGCTGCCATCTCTAGCAGCTTTTTTTAAGATGAAATTGCCGTTGGTTCTTGCTGTGGATCATCCTTTACAAACAGGATGCCAAGCTGATGATGCTCCCCTTCATAAGAAGCCCGTTTCTCAAATCTTGTCTGACCATTTAAGCCAATGATCTCGAGCTTTGTTAGAGCACGATTGGTTTGAAGGGCTTCATAAAATTCCGAAACGGTTTTTACCTCAATTCCATTCACTTTTGTAATGACCTCTCCGATCTCAAGCTTTAAATCAGCCGCTGGTGTATTTGGAATAATTCCTAGCACCATCAGCCCTTGATTACGCTTAGAGAAGTAGAACGGGGCAGCATTGTCATTGACCCTCTGCTTCCATGAGAGAAAGGCTCTTCCTATCACCGCAATCAATACAGCTCCCCAAGCAATCGGTTCAAACCAAATACTTGCAGCACCTAATAAGGCGACAGCGAGTCCGAGCATGAGAATACGCCGCGCTGTAATTTGAATACTAACAATTGGCAGTGAGCCTTGAATTCTCTGACCGAATCCGATGATATAAGGAATCAAAATAAATGAAAAGCTTTGATCATGCACTTGAAGCACCGGCCACCATGGCAGAGAAGAAGTGAATTCACCTGCTGGCATCAGCAAAACAAGCGGTAAAAGCCACAGACGGTTTGCCCGCTGCTGACCAATTAAAAGTCCTCTCGCACTCATCACCATAGCAGGCGATGTACGTAAATGCGCCGTTCGATAGGCTAGGATCCCCTCGGTCATTAATAAAAGTCCTAGCAGAATGACAACGGCTGATGCATTCATCATTGAGAGCTGCGGCAGCCAAGAATGACTCACTTGGAAATGCATCAGTCCAAGTGCCGCAATAAAACTGAAACCGAGTGTGTATGCAGACGAAAGCGCACTCGCCTTAAAGAATAAAGAGAAAACGATGGTCATCGCTGCAATCAGCACGATGAATCCAGGGGGGAGGGCAATCCCTAAGCCTACTGAAATGACGGATAGGCATATCCCTAGAATCCATCCCTTTGAATATGTAAATTTAAGTTCATCGTATACATCTTCTATTCTTGTTTGAAACGCTTTTCTCTCCCGCTTTACGCGGATGTAGCCATGCAATAGGCTGATTAATATCATGAAATAAAAAAGAGGATGGATTAAAAACAGACCGACCGCTTTTAATCCGGCTCCCATCCACTCCGAGCTCATTATCGTTCACCGCCCAAGTCAAGCATTTTCTCTTATTCTATCAAATAAATCGATGCTTGACATCAGGTTTATTTCTCCTGATTCATCCAAAGTGTGACATTCGACAGTGAAAAATCTTTTAAGTAGTGATTGACATCTACATCTAGTATGCCGCCGAGCAGCTGCATCGACCTCTTGATGTCGGTTAAGTTTATACCAAGTCTCTTATGATTATCCATTAAATAATTGAAGTATATCTCAGCACAGTCTTCATCGATTTCGTCGACTGATTCTACCGTTGTGTAATTGACCAAGTACCTGCTTAACAGCATGAGCAGACTTAATGCCTTTGTAGCGGAAAACGTCACATCTTTCGAACGACTCTTAAGTTCCTCTACCAACTCGTAATATTTTTTCTCTCTCACAATACTTGCCCTTTTCAATTGTGTACCCCCATTTACTAGTTCTTTTAAGAAAAGCGCAAACCTCGGTACAGCTTAATGCTCAAGCTGAATATCCGCAAAAAATAAAATATTTAAAATGAGTGCTACTTTTTATTGTAAGAATTATTTATGTAACATACAACTTTCAAAAGTTTCATTTTCATGACATGTTTAAATCAACAGAAAGTCTCTTATATACATATGTTATCGGGTAAAATCGAAGGAATGTTATGTTTTTTGTAAAATAAATGAATATATTTCTCGATATAATTTATTTTTAATCATAAATTATTACATGTTCATGACACTTATGAACCAAAAAAAAGAGGCTATTATTCGCCTCTTTATTTTTTAAGATATAGTGCTTTTAGTGCAGTCTGTAATTGAAGGTCATTTTTTTCGTATGATTTCACTTCATCCACCATTTTGTTCATCATTTCCGCTGTTTTCAAATCAATGACACCTGATTTATCGAGATTGTATGTGCTTTGGAAGGCAAGTACGGCCTTTTTCGTTTCTTCATCAAAGTATCCATCTACTCTGCCAGGGTCAAATGACAATCCCTTTAACAGCGTCTGGGCTTGTCTCACTTCTTCATTGTTCATATCAAGCTGAAGCGGTTCTTTTAGCTGAAGCGGACCTGCGGTAAAGTAATCCGGCTGATGAATTGCAATTGTCGGTACGACGCCTTTTTTGTGAATCCAATTGCCTTTTGGCGTGAGCCATTTATACAGCGTTAATTTAATATTACTTCCATCTCCCATCGGAACCGCCTGCTGCACAGTTCCTTTTCCAAAGGAGACATCACCGACGACTTCATACTTGCCAGCTTCTTTCATGGCTCCAGCAAGTATTTCCGAAGCGGAAGCACTGCCTTTATCAATTAAGACATTGACTGGGTAAGGTTTTTGTTCTTTCAGTTTTGAAAAATATCGTTTCCGGTCGCCATTCCGTTCTGCGATTTGAATATAGGGCTGATCTTTCGTAATAAAATGCTTCAAAATATCTTCCACACTTTGCAGATAGCCGCCAGGGTTTCCTCTCACATCCAGTACAAGGCCTTCTATGCCCTTTTTCTCGAGCTGTTTCAGGCTTGACGTGAAATCCTTCGCCGTATCTTCAGAGAAGCTGGAGATCGCAATATAGCCTGTTTTATGCCCATTGACCTCTTTTACAGAGGAAGTCACTGTTTCAAGCGGGATTTCCTCTCGTTTGATATGGAACGTTAGCTCTTTTTCAATCCCATTTCGTTTGATTGTTAAGGCGACAGAAGTTCCTTTTTTCCCTCTTATTTTCAGCACAGCATCGTTTAAGCTTTTTTCTTTCATCGGTTCACCGTCAATGCTGATGACTTCATCTTTCGGCTTTAGACCCGCTTTTGCCGCAGGGGATTTTTTAAAGGCGGAGACGATAATGATTTTTCCTTCATCCATCCCCACTTCTGCCCCAATCCCCTCAAAGGAAGAATCAAGCGAATCAGAAAATTGCTTTGCGGTTTGCTTGTCCATGTATACTGAATATGGATCGTTTAACGTCGAAAGCATTCCTTGGATCGCGCCTTCAAGTAGCTTTTGCCGATCCACTTCCTCTACATATTCATTCGAAATAAGGTCATAGGCTTTCTCGATCTTTTCCATCCCATTCTCTTTCGCCTTATCACTTGATTGAGCTTGTCCAGCCATTGCAGCAGCTGCTTGCGGTGACTCCGCATGAGTTCCTTCTTTATGCGTCATCACACCTGCACTTATTAAGAGAACGACACTTGCCATAATAGATGCGATTTGTTTTTTCATATTTGGCCTCCTTCTTCAACTCTTCCTGATGACCTGAGTTATTATATGCCAGAAGAAGGGATTTCATGTAAAGACATTCTCCCGTGAAGGCTTGACGAATCATTTTATTAGGTGTAATTTTTATTTTGTTATGATTGAGAAGGAGTCTTCGCTATGTATATTATCTTGACGATGCTTTTATTAGGAATTTTATTAGGTTTTGTAGGAGCAGGCGGGGCGGGATTTGTCATCGCATTGCTTACATTAATTTTTGATATCCCTATCCATACAGCACTCGGGACGTCATTAGCCGCTATGGCATTTACGACACTATCAGGTGCATATAGCCACTACAGGGAAGGGAACATTCAGTTGAAATCTGGTTTGATTGTCGGGGCTCTGGCTTGTATTGCTTCTTTTGCCGGGGCTAAGGTCGCTCCTTTTATTCCAGAAGAGAGTCTGCACTATTTAACAGCAGGGATGCTTTTTTTATCCGCTGTTTTTATGATGATCAAACTATTTGTTCTTAATGAAGAGGCTGAGCAGCAGCCGCTTTCTTCACGCCAGCTGATGACAAGAGGCATTATTTTAGGCCTTGTGTCTGGAATGCTGTCAGGCATGTTTGGTATCGGGTCTGCACCGTTTATTCAAGTAGGACTTTTGATTTTACTGAAGCTGTCGATTCGGCAAGCTGTTGGCACGACGATGCTTGTCATTATTCCGATTTCCATCGGCGGTGGAATTGGATATATTTCAGAGGGCTATGTTGATTTTATCTTGCTGATCCAAATATTAATTGGAACCGTCTTAGGCGCATTTATAGGCGCGAAATTCACACGCCTTGCACCGAAGCTCTTATTGAAATCAGCTGTTCTGTTAACACCTATTATTGCCGGGTTACTGCTGTTATTTTAATTCTATCTATACAAAAAAAGCCGATAACGTCATGTTATCGGCTTTTTGATTAGCGGATATATTGCGCTGGATTGACTGCATTTGATTTCGCGCCATTCCATAATCCTTTATGAATTTCAAAATGAAGATGCTGACCATGCGATTGGCCGGTATTTCCCATATAGCCAAGGAATTGTCCTTGTTCAACTCTCTGTCCTGTTGACACACTTCTTGTAGACAGGTGGGCGTATACAGTTTGATATGTCTGTCCATTGATATTGTGCGTAATGAACACAACATTTCCGTAGCTCGATGAGTAGCTTGAGTTTGTGACGGTTCCAGATGCTGCTGCATAGACAGGAACTGTGCCTTTTGCTGCAATATCTAATCCGAAGTGGTTTCCGCCAGAACGTCCGCCAAAGCCAGATGAGAAACGCCCTGCAGCTGGTTTAATAAAGCCTGAGCTGCTTGCTGGTGTATCAGATACTTGATCTGATCCGCCGCTACGAGGTGCAGGTGCATTTTTTTCAGCTGCTTGTTTTGCTTTCGCCGCTTCTTCCTTTTGACGGTGTGCTTCCTCAGACTTCACAGCCGCTTTTTGGTTCGCAAGAATTTCTTGTTCATTCTCAAGCTTACCTAGTTCATCATGTGCATGATTTTTTTTATCTGTCACATCACCTAAAATGTGTTCTTTTTCTTTGTGCTTCTTAGATAAATCTTTTTTCAGTGCTTCTAACTCTTTCAGAGATGTTTCAAGTCCACTTAGCTGATTATTTAGCTCTGCTTCTTTTTGCTCCACCAGCTTTAAATCATTTTCATGTTCTGTAATCATGTCTTTGTCTGCTTCGACAATCGTTGTGACAGCCCCAACACGACCGACAAAATCACTAAAGCTGCGAGCACCTAGCAGCACATCTAAATAGTTGATCGTACCGCCGCTTTTTTGCATAGAACGAATTCGGTCTTTGAAAATGGCTTTTCTTTTTTCAATTCGCTCATTGATGACTTGAATGTCTTTTTTCAGCTGTTTGATCTCTTGCTTCGTTTTTTTAACTTCTTTCTCTTTTTCAGCGACTTTTTCAGTTGCAGTACTTACCTTTTGGTCAATTTGTTCAATTTCTTTCTTGAGCTTTGATTCTTTCTTTTCAAGCTTTGCCAGCTCTGACTTCTTCTTCTTCAAGTTTGATTCAGTCTTCGATGTTTTCTCTTCGATTTGTTGACGTTTTTGATCTAGGTCTTCGTATGCGAATGCACGATTCTCGTTCCCTGGAATGTATAGCCACGTTGTTCCAATAAACGCTGCCATTCCAGCCATCATCAGCTTTCTTTTCAAAACGATATTCCCCTCCCATGACAACTGTCGACATGAAGAGCCGACCGGATGAATCGGATCAACCGGTCACATCTTCTATAGAATCCTCGAATGCTGCCATCAAAATATATTTATACTTTTAAGAATTTACGGATAGACGTTAAGCTTCCCCATACCCCAATGATTGCACCGATCACTAGCAGGATCAGTGATACTTGATAGACAAATGGGTTGTATGGAAGCATTGAAATAAATGAGCCCTGTACTCTCGGTGCGACCCAGCCCACTGCATATTGATACGTGCCAAGCAATAGAGCAATAGGTATAATGGAGCCAAATACACCAAGCAATAATCCTTCAATGAAGAATGGCCAGCGGATAAACCAGTTCGTTGCACCTACCAGCTTCATAATCTCAATTTCTTTACGTCTAGCAAAGATCGTAATTTTGATCGTATTGGAGATTAAGAACATAGCTGTAAATAACAGCCCAATAATGAGCACAATGCCGACATTACGCGCTACTCCGACTACATTAAAGAGTCGGCTGACCTCTTCTTTCCCATAGGTTACTTTATATGTACCCTTTAGGTTTTCTAATTTCTTCGCTACTTTTGGTGTATCGTGAGGATCTGTTGTTTTCACAATGAACGCATCGTTTAATGGATTTTCTTGATCAACAAGTCCCATGGATTGTCCATTTTCTCCGAAGCTTTTAATCAGAGCTTTCAGTTCGTCATCCTTAGATGAGTACTTCACATTACTGATTTCAGGAATCTTTTCAATTTCTGCTTTTAATTCATCCTGCTGCTTTTGATTCGCCGTTAATTCGATTAATACTTTTACTTCTACTTCTTTTTCAGCGTTCGATGCCATGTTATTCAAGTTGAGCATAATCACAAGGAAAACCCCAACTAAAATCAATGTGACAGTAACCGCACTAATTGATGCAAAAGTCATCCACGTGTTTCTTCCTAGTGAACGGAAGCTCTCACGTAAATGCCGCGAGAGAGTTTTAATCATAAATTCCGTACTCCCCTCTTGCTTCGTCACGCACAATCATTCCATCTTCGATTGCGATGACGCGTTTCTTCATGGTGTTTACAATTTCTTTGTTGTGTGTCGCCATAACCACTGTTGTTCCGCGGTTATTAATCTCTTCGAGCGTCTTCATGATTTCCCAGGAAGTGTCTGGATCAAGGTTTCCTGTCGGCTCATCTGCAATGACGACCTCAGGGCTATTGACGATCGACCGAGCGATAGATACACGCTGCTGTTCACCGCCGGACAGCTGGTCAGGAAATTGGCGCGCTCTGTGCTTTAGCTGGACTAGATCGAGAACGTCAAGCACTTTTTTCTTAATGATATGAGGCTGTTCACCAATCACTTCAAGAGCAAATGCAACGTTCTCAAACACTGTAAGAGTTGGAAGCAGCTTGAAATCTTGGAATACTACGCCAATTTCTCTTCTTACGTAAGGAATTTCTTTTTCCTTCATTGAACCTAAATCTTTGTTATTAATTAAGATTTGCCCTTTGGTTGGCTTCTCTTCACGATACATCATTTTGATGAAAGTGGATTTACCAGCACCACTGGGACCAACAACATACACAAACTCTCCTGGATGGATAGAGACATTGATTCCATTGATCGCCTTTACGCCATTAGGATAGATCTTGTAGACTTCCTTCATTTGAATCATGTAATCACCTAATCTTTTCTTATTCGCTGACTAACAGCTTATCATGATGTTTTGACACTTCTCGTCAAAAAACGTTATGTATGGTTACGCACATACCCTTCGATACTTACTAGCAATTTATGTCCTTTTCATCCAAAAAGATGAAAAAATTGAATCGTCTCATTTTCAACAACTCCAATTATACGTCATGAATCGACGCAATGGTATTACATTTATATTTCAAAACTTATAAATAAAAGGTAAATAGAACAATCAAAACCGAAAAACATGCCTTTATACCCTTATTTTTTAAATAAAAATTTAATATAATGCGTTTTCATACTATCCAAAAGTCTTTTTCTACATATAAAAAACAAAAAAACCTTGTCGATTAGACAAAGGTTTTATTTTTTCTCTGCAAGCCATTTTGCTACTTCTTTTGCTTGCTTCTCATCTACCATTCCGCTTGGCATAGAGCCTTTACCGTTTTGCGCAATATCTGCGATTTGGCTTTCATTATATTTCTTCCCTACTTCTTTCAGGCTTGGTCCGCCTCCGCCAGATAGGTCTTTCCCATGACAGCCAATACAGTTTTGCTGATAGATCTCCTCACCACTGCTCACAGATGAAGCACTTTTGCTGCCTTCTTTTTCGCTGCTGCTTGAATTTCCTCCACAAGCCGCCAGAACAAGAAGCATTGATGCAAATAGCATCGTTAATCCGCTTTTTTTCATCTATTTCCCTCCCTTACGATCATTTGGTCAACGCTATTATATCCTTGTTTATGCCCTTTTAAAACCCTCACCAAGCACCTCTTTTGCATCCATTACAATGACAAATGCTGATGCATCGATTGCTTTCACCACTTGTTTCAACTTTGTGAATTGTGACTGCCCAACGACACACATCAAAATTGGGCGGTCATGATCGGTATATCCTCCGACTGCTGAGATCTTCGTCACACCGCGGTCAATTTGATCAAAAACCGCCTGTCTGACCTCATCTTCATGCCCTGTAATGATCATCGCCATTTTCGAATGACTGAAGCCAGCCTGTACCACATCAATCGTTTTACTCGAAATAAACACACCAATAACCGCGTACAGCCCCTCTTCGATTCCAAAGACTGTCATTGCAGCCAGAACAATCAAACCATCCATCATCGCTAAGCATGTGCCTAGCGTGAGTCCGGTGTACTTATTGATGATTTTGGCAGCGAGTGCCGTTCCACCTGTTGATCCATTCCCAAGGAACACGAGCCCTATACCGATTCCAATGACCACACCGCCAAAAATAGCTGCCAGCAGCGCTTCATGTGTGACAGGTGCAATATGTCTTGTGACAAACACCATGAAAGGTAAAAAAATCGAGCCGACGAGTGTTTTCACTCCAAATGTACCGCCTAATAAATAAAAGCCAGCAATAAACAACGGAATATTGAGCCCCCATTGCACATACGCTGCTTCAAAGCCGAATGACTGCATAATGGTACTAATTCCGCTCACACCGCCTGCTGCAATCTGATTCGGCAATAATAACGTATTAAATCCAATCGCCACAATGGCAGATCCGATTAAAATGAACAAATAATTTTTCACTTCGATCCAAAATTGTGAATGTCCCTGCTTCATGTCTTTCTTCCTCCGTTACTTCTGAATGCACACCTATTTTAAGCCCTCTTAAAACGATTGTAAATAACAGCCAAATGCAGTGCTAATGGATTAATACTTTATCACACAGACGGATCAGCGTACTTGCCGGTTGGCATAGGAGTAAATGATGGTATATTTAATATGTACATGAGAAAGAAGGGGCATGCGATGAAGAAAATACTGAAGATAACAGGTATGACATTACTTGCACTGATCATCTTAGCTTTTGGTGCTTTCTATATATGGAGCCGCTTTACATACGGACCATCAGAAGCATTAAAAAAACAGGTGAACATGGAGCAAGTGGAACATAAAAACGATGTTTATACTTTTAAAGCATCAAAAAGTGATACTGGCATCATTCTCTATCCTGGGGCAAAGGTGGAACCACTTGCGTATGCCTATATTGGGGATACGCTGATGAAAAAAGGCTACTCTGTCTTTATCCCTGACATGCCATTTTCCTTTGCGATCTTCAATTCAAACAAAGCGCAGGACATCATCAAAGATCATCAAACGATCAAACACTGGTATATTGGCGGACATTCACTTGGCGGAGCAGCTGCCGCTATGTTTGCAGAAAAAAATCAGAGCAAGCTAGATGGACTCTTTTTCCTAGCATCTTATCCAGCATCAGATGACCTGAAACAATCGTCACTAAAAGTCCTCTCTATTTCAGGTGAAAAGGATGGGCTGGCAACACAAGAGAAAATCAAGAAATCGAAAGCAAATCTGCCGTCTCAAACCGTTTATCATGAAATAAAAGGCGGGAATCATGCGCAATTTGGCATGTATGGCAAACAAAAAGGGGATCAGCCGGCGGACATTCCAGCCCTGTCGCAGCAAAATGATCTCATTCAGACAATGCTGGATTGGCTGAAGCCAGCAAAAAAGCTCCCATAACGGGAGCTTTTCATTTTTATTTTTTCGTCACTTCTAAAAATTCTTCAGCATCTGCTACAGCCAAACGAATGGCTTCTTCCCAAAATGCTTTTTGGGTAAGGTCAACGCCTAGATGCTTTTTAGCTAAATCTTCCACTGTCATTGAAGCAGTATCTTTTAATAATGCAATGTATTTCTCTTCAAACGATGTACCAGCCTGCAATGCTTTTGCATAAATTCCTAACGAGAACATGTATCCAAAGGTGTATGGGAAATTATAAAATGGAACATTCGTGATATGGAAATGCAGCTTAGACGCCCAGAAATGAGGATGGTATTCATCTAATGAGTCACCAAACGCTTCCTTCTGCGCTTCGACCATCAATTCATTCAATCGGTCAGCCGGCACTTCTCCTTGTTTACGCTCTTCATAAAATCGCTGTTCAAATAAGAAACGAGATTGAATGTTCATGAAGAATGCTACACTGCGCTGCAGCTTATCCTCTAACAAGCTGAGACGCTCCTCTTCATATGCCGCTTCTTTTAATGAAGCATCAGCTACAATCATTTCTGCGAAGGTAGACGCTGTTTCAGCTACATTCATTGCGTATTTGCGATTCAGAATGCGAACATCCTGCATCACGTCCTGATGGAATGAATGACCAAGCTCATGCGCTAGTGTCGCCACATTGGATGGACTTCCTGAGAAGGTCATAAAAATGCGTGATTCTCCGCTGTCAGGGAAATTTGTACAAAAGCCGCCTACCCGCTTGTTTGGACGGTCCTCAGCTTCTACCCAGCGTTCGTTAAAGGCTTTTTCTGTAAAAGCAGCGAGCTCTTCTCCAAATCCAGCGAAGTGTTTCACAATAAAAGCAGCTGCTTCTTGATAAGGATAGATTTTGGTCTCACTGCCGATAGGAGCCCCAACATCAAACCAGCTCAGCTTATCCACTCCAAGCATCTCAGCTTTTCGATGTAAATAATCAATGAATGGCTGCTTATGTTCATCAATCACAGACCACATTGTATCAAGGGTTTCTTGTTTCATACGGCAAATTTCAAGCGGCTCTTTTAAAATGTGATCCCAGCCTCTTGCTTCATACACTTGCAAACGAAAGCCAGCAAGGTGGTTGAGCGTACTAGCAAATAAATGTTCATCCTGTGTCCATGCATGCTCTAGGTTGTGGTAAACAGCCTTTCTGACTTCACGATCGGAATCATCCATTGCATTTTCCGCTTGGCCTACAGAGATCATCTGCGTTTCACCATGCTGTTCAAACGGAATGGTAATTTTATTCACTAAGCTGGAATAAAGCTCATCCCACGCATGGTACCCATCTACAGCCAGCTTTTGGATCAGTGTTTCTTGTTCAACAGGTAATTGATCCTTCACACGGTCTCTTCGCTCATTTAATATGTAGCGGACATCTGAAAAGGCTGCTGAATTCATCAGTTCTTCCCACTTGTTTGCAGGAATAGCAGCAAGCGCTTGATCAAACAGTGCAAGGATGGTTCCTAAATCCGCTTCTAGCTTGGCAATCGTACCTCGAAGGCTGCCTGCTTTCATATCCTTCGTATTTTGAGCTTGGAGGCAGGATACAAATGAACCTGCTTGAGACAATTTTTTATATGTAGTTTCATACGTGTCAAGGACAGACGTTAATTTGCTTTCAATGTGTGTATCTTCTTTTGAAAAGGCATCCACCTTTTGTCGTAATTCATCTAATAGCTGCTGAATGGTTTGCAGGTATGTCTTAAATTCTGGTGAAGAACTGCCTCCTTTAAAAAAGGCATCTAAATCCCACGTTTCTTGCAATGGTGTTAATCCCAAAATATTTCCCCCTTTATTTGCTAATTTCATCATACAAAGGATATAGAATCAGTATGTCGTAAGTATTCCTTTATATTCATTATATTTTCTCACAATTAAAAAAACCCGGCAAGAAGCCGAGTTTTTATGATAATTTCGAACGTAGGTATGCATCGATAAATGAATCTAAATCTCCATCCATCACCGCTTGAACATTTCCCATCTCCGTATTGGTTCGATGGTCTTTCACAAGAGAATAAGGGTGGAATACATAAGAGCGAATCTGGCTGCCCCAGCCAATTTCTTTCTGCTCTCCTCTGATTTCATCCAATTCTGCCTGCTGTTCTTCGATCCGTTTTTGATAAAGTTTCGATTTCAACATTTTCATCGCACGTTCTCTGTTTTTGATTTGTGATCTTTCTGTTTGGCACGTCACGACGACATTGGTTGGAATGTGTGTAATACGAACAGCAGAGTCCGTCGTATTAACGTGCTGTCCGCCTGCACCGCTTGCACGATACGTATCTACCTTGATATCCTCTGTGCGAATATCAATATCAATTTCTTCATTGAATTCCGGCATAACATCACATGAAACGAAGGATGTATGTCTACGGCCAGATGAATCAAAAGGAGAAATACGGACCAAACGATGGACACCTTTTTCTGCTTTTAAATAACCGTACGCATTATGCCCTTTGATCAGCAATGTCACCGACTTAATTCCTGCCTCATCACCTGGAAGGTAATCAAGCGTTTCGACCTTAAAGCCTCTGCGCTCTGCCCAGCGAGTGTACATTCTCAGAAGCATAGAACCCCAGTCCTGTGATTCGGTACCGCCTGCACCTGGGTGAAGCTCCAGAATGGCATTGTTTTTATCATAAGGTTCGCTTAAGAGAAGCTGCAGCTCAAATTCGTTAAATTGCTTCGTTAAGTTCTTCAGCTCTTTTTCAAGCTCTGCATGAAGCTCTTCGTCATAATCTTCCTTTAATAAGTCATGCGTCATTTGCAGCTCTTCATGCGATTCACTGAGCTCATGATAGGAATTCACAGAATCCTTCAGTGCATTGGCTTCATTGATAACGCCTTGAGCCTTTTGCTGATCATTCCAAAAATCAGCCTCTGACATCGTCGCTTCAAGCTCTGCGATTTTGGCTTCTTTTGTTTCTAAGTCAAAGAGACCCCCTAAAATCAGCTAGTCTGCTAGCCATATTTTCAAGCTCTTGTCTAATTTCTACTAATTCCATATCCTTCACCTCATAGATGTATGGGGGCTGACATGAATAGAAAGAGGTTTTCACCTCTTTCCATTACTTATTCTGTCTTCCCATGACAATTTTTATATTTCTTGCCGCTTCCGCAGTGACATGGAGAGTTTCGTCCAATGTCTACGACTTTACGTACCGGCTTTTTCTTCACTGTCTTCTCCTCATCGCCCTCTTGTGGCTGATGAGCCGTTGTTTGACCTTGAACCACTTCTTCACGTTCTAGGTTGTTTTGGATTTCTGATTTCAAGACATACTTGGCCACATCATCTTCAATTGAAGCAACCATATGCTCAAACATCGCAAATCCTTCCATTTGGTATTCACGTAGCGGATTCGTTTGTGCATACGCACGTAAATGAATACCCTGACGCAGCTGATCCATTGCATCGATATGGTCCATCCACTTCGAATCCACCGCACGAAGAACGATGACTTTTTCAAATTCACGCATTTGTTCTTCGCCAAATGTTTCTTCTTTTGCATCGTATTTTTCTTTAATACGATCCATGATGAAAGTTGTGATTTCATCTGCTTCTTTACCGAAGATATCTTTGACCGTGATGGCACCTTCGTCTAAATAGTTCGTGTTGATTAATTCAACAAGACCATCTAGTTTCCATTCTTCAGGCAGCTCTTCTTTTGGCGTATAAGATCCCACAGCACGCTCAATTGAAGATTGGATCATATTGATGACAATTGATTTTAAGTTGTCGGAATCGATGACTTCAAAACGCTGTTTGTAGATCACTTCACGCTGTTGACGAAGCACATCGTCATATTGCAGAAGCTGCTTACGGGAATCAAAGTTGTTCCCCTCTACACGTTTTTGAGATGATTCAACGGCTTTAGACACCATTTTACTTTGGATTGGTGTAGAGTCATCCATGCCAAAGCGGTCAAGCATCGCCATCGTTCGCTCTGCACCAAATCGGCGCATCAATTCATCTTCCATGGATAGATAGAATTGGGTAATCCCTGGGTCTCCTTGACGTCCAGAACGTCCGCGAAGCTGGTTATCAATACGACGGGATTCATGACGCTCTGTCCCGATAACAGCCAGACCTCCAAGTTCTTTTACACCTTCTCCAAGCTTGATGTCAGTACCACGTCCTGCCATGTTTGTCGCAATGGTCACAGCACCTTTTTGACCAGCCTCTTCAATAATTTGTGCTTCACGCTCATGGTTTTTCGCGTTTAACACTTGATGAGGAATGCCTTTATTTTTAAGCAGCTTAGAAATAAGCTCAGATGTCTCAACTGCTACTGTTCCGACAAGAACTGGCTGTCCTGTCATATAGCGCTGCGCAACATCTTCAGCCACTGCTTTAAATTTACCATCCATTGTGCGGTAAATTAAATCAGGTCTGTCATCACGAACTACTGGTTGATTGGTCGGGATTGACACAACCTGCATGTTGTAAATGTTACGGAATTCTTCTTCTTCCGTTTTTGCTGTACCAGTCATACCAGATAACTTTTCATACATACGGAAGTAGTTCTGGAACGTAATTGTTGCTAGTGTCATGCTTTCGTTCTGCACTTCAAGACCTTCTTTTGCTTCGATGGCTTGATGCAGACCTTCACTATAACGGCGTCCTTTCATTAAACGTCCTGTGAAGGAGTCTACGATGACTACTTGGCCTTCTTCTACCACATAATCCACGTCTTTTTGCATCGCAACATGTGCTTTCAGTGCCTGAGCGATGTGATGGTTCAGCGCGACATGTTTAACATCAAACAGGTTCTCGATGCCAAATGCTTTTTCCGCCTTCGTCATTCCGCTTTCAGTCAGCTGCACACTTTTTGTTTTAATATCATACGTGAAATCATCTTCGATTTTTAATGTGCGGACAAATGCATTGGCTTGTACGTAAAGCTTTGTTGATTTCGCAGCTTGTCCAGAAATAATAAGAGGTGTTCTCGCTTCATCAATTAAAATGGAGTCAACCTCATCGATCACAGCATAATGAAGTGGTCTCTGAACCATCTGCTCTTTATAAAGCACCATGTTATCTCGTAAATAGTCAAAGCCGAGTTCATTGTTTGTTGAATACGTGATATCAGCGGCGTACGCTTCTCTTTTTTCATCTTTGTCTAAGCTGTTTAAGTTTAAGCCGACCGTTAAACCAAGGAATTCAAAAATTTTGCCCATTTCCTGCGCATCACGGCTTGCCAAATATTCGTTGACTGTCACGATGTGGACGCCTTTTCCAGAAAGAGCATTTAAGTAAACAGGCATTGTGGATGTCAATGTTTTCCCTTCACCTGTTTTCATTTCAGCGATGTTGCCTTCGTGAAGTGCGATCCCCCCCATAAGCTGCACCTTAAATGGGAACATTCCTGTTACGCGGCGGGAAGCCTCGCGAACCGTAGCAAATGCTTCAACCAACAGGTCATCCACGGATTGTCCTTTTTCAAGTTTTTCTTTAAATTCAATCGTTTTATTTCGTAAAGCCTCGTCAGATAATTTTTCAAAATCTTGAGCGAGAGCTTCGATTTCATTTGCCTTTTTTTCATATCGGCTGATCGTACGTTTCGTAGGATCAAACACTTTGTTTAAGATTCCAAGCATATAATAACGCTCCTCTATTTCATGCAATTTTTCGGCATGTCCAAAAGTTTGACAGGTCCATATTTACCTGCATTTATCATACCATACCTTCTTTCATTTCCAAAGAATTTGCCATAATTTCGCACAAAAAACCCGCCCCTTATGAAAGGAACGGGCTTACTTTATTTAGGTTGTTTTTGAATCAGCATCAACTGATATTTAAGCGTTTGGCTCAATGAGTCCATATTTACCGTCATTTCGGCGATAAACCACATTGGTCAAATTTGTCTCAGCATTTGTGAAAACGAAGAAACTATGACCTAACATGTTCATTTGGAGAATGGCCTCTTCGCTATCCATCGGCTTTAAGTTGAAACGTTTTTGTCTGACGATTTCTGTTTCATCAATCTCTTCGTCATCTTGAACTGCTACTTCAGCCGTACCATTTCCTCCAGCAAATAAGTGCTTTTTGGCACCTTGCTCGCGGAATTTACGGTTTACTTTTGTTTTGTGCTTTCTAATTTGACGTTCTAATTTACTGGCTGCTAGGTCTACTGCATTGTACATATCCTCATTATGCACCTCAGCTCGAAGTGCTAGATCAGTCATTGGAATGGTAACCTCAACTTTAGATTCTTGATCGTTGTAAAACTTCAAGTTCACGTTGACTGAAGCATCAACATCTGTCTCAAAATAACGCTCCAGCTTTCCAATTTTTTTCTCGACATGATCTCTTAGTGCAGGTGTTACGTCGATGTTTTCTCCTCTGACATTGTAATTCATGTAAAGAACGCCTCCTTTAAAATTAAGGATATGTAAACCTATTTCTACTTTTCCCTCCTTTTCTCCTGCTCAAACGTAAAAAAAATGTGAATATTTATTGAAATTTGTCGAATTTTGCGGTGCTTCAACTGTTTCTTGATAGGTGATGAATATATATTCGGCTGATTCTTGAAAAAGACCAGCGCACATTAAATGGTAAAAGATGAAATCGATGTTTTCAGCGATTGAGACAAGGATTTTAAATCCTCCGCAGCGGCTTTCATCTCTTCATTGGCCGCTAATGATTCTTCAACAGCAGCAGACATATACTCCGTCTCTTCTGAGTTCCGTTTCGCACCTTCTTCAATGACACCAACCGTTTGAGAAATTTCCTCTGTACTAGCAGAAATTTGTTCTGCAGTGGCTGACAGTTCTTCGGCTTTCATTGAAATATCACGAATAGATTCCAGGATTTCATGGAAGCTCTGTTCAGATAATTGTGATACTTTTACACCCTCTGCTACATCCCGCTCAACCTTCGTCATCGATTGCGATGACCTTTCTGTATCTTTGTTCACGTTCTCGAGTAATTGACTAATTTGATCTGTCAGTTGACTAGATTCTTCTGCCAGCTTCCTCACTTCATCTGCTACAACTGCAAAACCTCTTCCATGTTCTCCCGCTCTTGCTGCTTCTATGGCTGCGTTTAAAGCAAGTAAATTCGTCTGGTCAGCAATGGCATGGATATGACCTAACAGACCTTGAATGCCTGTAAACTGCGCTTGTACATTGGCCATTGTGGAATGGTGTTCATTCACAGACTCTTTAATAGAACTCATTTGTTTCACAAATTGTTGAATAAGAGCGGCACCCTCTTCAGCCTTTTCTGTCACTGAAATTGAGTGACCCGAAACATCGGACGTGTGTACAGCTGCATTTTGCATGCCAGTCGATACTTCTTGAATGGCAGAGGCGACTTTTCCGACCGCATCTGATTGTTCACGTGAAGCTTCGCTGACCTGTTCGATCGAGCTAGATGTCTGCTCACTAGACGATATCGTTTGACTGATGGTTTCCTCAAATTGAGCAGCAGAATCAGCAAGCTGTCTTGATCCGCTTTGCACCTGCAAAATAAGCTGACGCAAATGAGCCGTCATTTGATTAAAGGCTGTACCGAGCTGGCCAATCTCATTTTTAGAGGTCACTTCAATCTCTTCAAGGGTCAGGTCACCATCTGCCATCCTTCTTGCGGCATTTGTGACAGAAACAATTGGTTTTGTCATGCGATGAACGAATCTGACACCGATCACCAGAAAGCCAACAATAATCGCTGCACTGACCAAAATGAGTGTAAGCAATAATTGATTACTATCTTGATTGAGCTGATTGATTTTTTGATCACGTTGTTTTAGCTGGTTTTGAGCAAATTCTTTTGTAAAGGTATGTATTTCTTGTTCGATAGGTTGTAATTCTTGAGTGAGGCGGGTGTTGAATTCTTTTTGATTTTGCATATTTAATGAATTAAATAATCGATTCGTTGAGGTGTAGTAGAGATAATTTTTTTCTGAGATTTGATCTAATAGATTTTTTGCTTGTTTGACCGTACTTAATTTTGAAGCTTCTGTTGTTTTCTTATTAATATCTTCATATGTTTGCTCAATTTTCTGCAAATTTTCAGCATCTTGGACGACGACATATGTTTTGATCTGTGCTTCCTGCTTTTGCAGAAGCGCCTCTAATTCCAGCGAGGTCTGATAAAGCTTCACTTCCTTGCTTAATAACGCTTTATAGGATTGATCTGTTTTGTAATAGAGAAAGCTTGAGAATCCTAACATACTGACAAACAATACACATATGACAATAAGCCCAAATAAAAATTGATTTTTTAGTCTCATAATTTCCTCCGAATGGTCTGAATTGGACAAAAATTAATGAATGACATACGGCCTCATACAGGCATGTATTTCATCCATCCACTTTCTATATTCAGGTATAAAATATGATTTCAGGAATGATTGGAAGTGATTTGAAGGGAATGTATAGAAAGCTAGTATATCAAAACTTAAAAATATTTGATCAAACGAACGAATCGTTTTGGCAAAGTGTTCATTTTCAATAATTGAAAGCAGAAGGGGGTGTGTTGTGTCTAAATGAAAGAAGGCATGGATCAGATCATTAAAGATCCGATCCCCTTCTGTTTTGTCAAAATCCTTCTCAATTTCATCTAAATATTTTAGACTCTCTTCTATCGTGTATAGAAGTTCATAATATGTGGTTAATAAAATATAGTCATTTGAACGATACGCCACAGGTCTCACCTATTTATTTCCGTTTATCGTAATATACGCCGTCACTTGTTATGGGCTGGTATGGATTTTGATAATTCAGCTGTTTTGTTTTCTTTTTTTGAATGGCTTGAATATCTGCTTTTATCCCATTTTGGATAACCGTTAATTGCTTCGCCATCTGTTGATCTGTTTGTATGATTTCTCGGATTTTCTCTTTTTCTTGATCCGTCAATTCATGCTTTATATCTCTCATTAATTCGTCTCTCTCAATTAAAAAGGCATCAAAGTCTTCAACCAGTGTCTCACTTTGTGGATTTTCCGCTATTTCTGCTGCCATTTTTAATGTTTGATCACGCAGCTGGTCCACAATACTCATAGAGAGCCCCCGATAGAGTGGTGACGGCCTTTTCGATCGGTTTGAATGACTTCCTTCCACGCATCACGGAAATCAGTTACGTACTCTTCTACTTCATTCAATATCTCTTCGTCATTTTGAAGATTAGCTTCTATCAGTCTGCGATAAATGTAATCATACATACTTGCCATACTCTTTGATACGTCATAGGAACGATTTAAGGTGACATTTAATTCTTGAATGATGTTTTGAGCCTTTTTCAGGTTCAAGTTTCTCGTTTCTGCATCCTCTTTTTGAATGGCATGCTTCGCTATTCTGATGAACTTTAAGCAGCCTTCATAAAGCATAAGCGTCAACTCGGCAGGTGTTGCGGTCTCAATAGAATTTTTCTGATAGGCGGCATAAGGGTTCTGTATTGCCATATGTTATAAACCTCCAATTATTGTCCAAGCAGTTGAGAAAGGTAGCCAGATTGGTTGTTTAGCTTTTGAATTGCACTATCCATGGCGTTAAACTTTTTGTAGTAACGGGCTTCAACCATTTTTAAACGATCTTGGAATGTACTCATTCGTTTTGTCAAAGAATCAAGGTCCTTACCAAGTCCGTATTCCTTTAATTCCATTGTTGTGCTTCCCGCCTTTGTTTGAATGCTCTTCGTGAAGGCAGTTAAGGAATTTTTGACACGATAAATGATTCCTTGTTCTTGATATTGCTGCTGTGCTTTGTCTTTATCTTTTGAATCCACATTTAAACTACCCGAGATAAACATTTGTCTGACTTTCTCCGGGTCTTCTTCAATGGCTTTTCTTAATTTCTCTACTCCATTTATATCTTTACTAAATTCCAGCTTTCCGCCATCTTTATACTTGGATGATGTCTCAATACCGATTTGTGTGAGTTGGATTTTATTCGCATCACTTGTCGTAATATTAGCATACAAATCACTTCTTATTTTAGAGGCACCAGATCGTAAAATGGAATCACTTCTCAGCAAGCCAGACTTCGCAGTCGTTTCCCATAGCTCTATTTCTTTTTCAGACATCCCTTTTTTCTCTTCAGCCGTTAATGGTTGATAGTCTCTGTTTTTCTTTTCATTGACTTTACCATTAATCTGCTCAACGAGCTCATTGTATTTATCAACAAATTGTTTAATTTTGTCATAGATTGCATCCACATCTGTTGAAACGTTTAAGCTGACAGGCTGATCCGTTGTTCCTTTAAGTTCGTACGTAATATCAGCCTGTGTGAATGTATTGTTGTTATTTTCCATTTTCAGACCATTAATCTCGTATTGCGCTTTCTGTCCTTGAGTGGTCGCAACTAATTTGTTATCTCCATCTACTTGGAAGCCTAATTGCGTTAAAAATGAAGCTGAATTGCCATCAGCTGCTTTAATACTGACACCCTCACCAGTTGTCCGAGAAGTAAGAGCAATTGTATCCACGTAGTTAGTGCCATCAGAGATTTGGCCTTTGTAAGCCGTCACACCTAATTGCGCGCTGTTCAGCTTTTTCACGATGTCATCGATTGTATCGGAATCAGAGGTATTGATCGTCACCATTTTCGGTTTTGTTGAATCTGGCGTCGTCACTTCAAACGTAAACGTGCCATTTGCTGGTGTAAATCCAGATGTACCAGAGGATTTGAAGACAGAAGCTGTCGCTAGTTGAGTGACATGAATAGAGCCAGAGGTCGCATTTGTTGACCCAGTTGCTGTGACAGCAGATTCATTAGAGCTTGTTACCTTTTTTGCGCCATATGTACTTGGACGCGTTAAGTTTAAACTGTTGATCAAATCATCTAATTCTTTGATTTTCGAGTTAACCTCGCGATAGCTGTCTCTTTGCCATTCAAGTGTTTGTTTCTGGCGTGTCATTTTATCAAGTGGTGCCTGCTCCGTTTTCATCAGCTTTGATACGATTTCATCAATATCGAACACATTTGAAAATCCAGTAATACGATTGACCATTGTTTATGTTCTCCCTTCATTTACATTCTTTTATCTACAAATAAACCGACAATTTCTGTCATTGCCGCATAGAAATCAAGCCATTCCTTGGAAGGAATTTCTCTAATAACTTCTTCTGTTTGGTTATCTACGACTTTGACATAATATTCATTGAGTTTTTCATGTAATTCAAATTGAAGATGAAATTGAGTAGGCTCAATCAGCTTGTTTGCGCCTTGAAGCGTTTTTTCAATTTCTTCTTTTGAAACAGCCCTGCCATTTGCTTGTGAGTCAGAGTTTACATTGTCATTCTGGTTATTAGAAACACGGGTTTGAAATGCATCGATAATTGGCTCTAGCGATGTCAACTTACCAACAGACATAGTTATTCAGCTCCTGTGCTTTAATCTATCTTTTATATCGGCTTTGAATTTGCAAATTAAATATAGATGGACCGATTTGTTAAAGTTTCCTATAGATCATGAACATCTGTATCGGAACACGTTCACACGGAGAAGGACAGCTGAATGCAATAAAAAAATCCTCACTTTTTTTGTGAGGATAATTGAGAGAGGAGATCTAAGGATAAGCTTGCAGCACGATTGTTCTCTTCTTGAATAGACAGGTACACTTCTTTCCTGTGAATATCGATGTGCTTAGGAGCCTCAATCCCGACTTTCACTTGATCGCCCTCGATTGAAATAATCTTGACTTCAATATCATCGCCTATTTGAATTGACTGGTTTAATTTACGAGACAGCACTAACATGAGGATGCCACCTCTAACAAATGTTTTGTATGATAGGCTGAATCATGCAAAATCACCTGCTTGGCTTTCATGTTTTTCCGGTTCACAATAATAGGCGCTCTTAAATTAGCTGTTGTTTTTTCAATAGATGATTCCATTGTTAAAATAACCATTACTTCCACATCATTGGCATCTTCTACTTCCAGAATGTCTACAACCGTTTCGTCTAAATCAAATTCGTATTGATTGAAGAATAAAAACGGACTGCTGACGATAAAGCCTAATGCTGCGTTTTTCAATGATTGAAGAACTAAAAACGGAGATTCTTCTGATAAAGGCAAAATGACAAACTGTTTTTGATCCAGAAATCCTGGTATCCCGTTAGAGAAGTTGATGATTTGCTCCTCTTTGATTGTCACTTCACCATGGTATTTTGTTTGAATGATCATAATTCACGACCTTTTCGTTTTTCTTAACTATACCTTATCACCATTTTGGCCCGTTTCGTCAACTTCTATTTTTAATTCTGGGTATTGTAACATATCAATATTGACCTTACCTGGCTGGTAGTTAACGATTGGTTTATGAGGTGTTGCCTCTATGATAGCTTTTTGCGGCTCCACATCAATTTGAAGCTCAGAAGGCTGATAGTGAATTTTCACACTAAAGAATGAAGGTATCACACCAATGGTGAATTGTTTTGCTGGAGGACTGCCGTTGATCTTGGCAAATTCAGCAATCGCATTTCCACCATTCTCGATCTTGATAAGTTCACTTCCTTCTTCCGCTCTTCGGCCCATTCCTTCTCCAACAGCCCGCTTCCCCTCAGCTGCCCATTCCTCAGAACGTCTAAAAATCGACTTGATGTCCATATCGGCAAATGCCTCGGTTTGATCAATGGTTAATTTCGACGGTGTCCTTTTGATATCCATGACAGCGCGCGGCTGCTGAATCTCAAGGTCCGCTCGTGGCTGCTCTACTTCTTGCCTAGAAGGAGTTGTCGACATTTGAAGCTTTGCATAGGTTTGCTGCATTAACAATCTAGGGATTTGCATATATTCACCTCCATGATGCAAAAAAGCACCCTACGGATGCTTTTTATTATCTTAAGAAATCAACAAGGGATGGCTGAATGACTTTAGCTGTTGTCGCTAAAGCAGCTCTATTCACCGTCTCTTGTTGAAGAAGATCAAGAATTGCCTTTTCACTTTCAACATCTTCATTATCTGATTTAGCATTTTTCAATACTTGGTATTGTGAAGTCAAACGACTTCCTACTAAGTCAACACGATTCGAACGCGCTCCTAGGTCAGATCGCTCAGCACTCATCACTTCTTTAAACTGATCGATACTTCCTAATGCATCATCAGAATTCGCGAATGTTCCATTTTTCAATGAATTTTCTAAATCAGTCAGCATTTCAATGACATTTTGACCGTTGGCCTGTCCACCAAACGCTGAGATTGGATTTGAGTTTACATTTAAAGTAATCCCATCAGAAATATTCGCTTGAACAGCATTCGCATCTGTATAATTTTCGAAGTTAAATGTATACGTTCCGTCTGCATTCTCAACAACTGGTTTAACATTTGTATTTGTCCCATTAAATACGAACTTACCTAGCATTTGAGTGTTCATTGCATCGATGATTTGATTCTTCATCTGACCAATTTCCACTCCGATAGCTGCTAAATCTTCTGGCTGCTTTGTTCCGTTTGCCGCATCAAGCACTTTATCTCGTATATTTGACATAATATCAATAATTTCAGTGACACTTGTTTCAGATGTATCAATCCAGTTTTGTGCTTCATTTAAGTTATTTTTATACTGTTCATTTCGAAACAAGGCAGTACTATATTGAAGGCTTTTTACTGCTGCAACAGGATCATCAGACGTATTCGTGAAACGTCTTCCTGTTTGTGCCTGCTCATTAATTTTAGAAAGTTTTTCGTAACTTTTACTAATATTTCGAAGTGAGTTTTGAGAAATCATACCTTGTGTGACTCGCATCCGTTATCCCTACCTTCCTACGACACCCATGCCGTTTATTACCTTATCCAGTACTTCATCTTGTAATGTCATAATTCTCGCAGCCGCATTATATGCATGCTGGAATTGGATCATATTCGTCATTTCTTCATCGATGGAGACAGCGCTAGTCGACATTCTACGTTCATTGGCTGAATTGACAAGAGCAGCTGAACTGCTTTCAAGCGTCATGTTCTTTTTCCCTTGTACCCCCATCTCAGCAATAACATTTTGGTAATAATCCTGAATGGTCGTTGTATTTCCGCCGATTGGTAATTTTAAGTCTTGTATATTAGCTAATTTCGTAGCATTCGAACCGTCACCTTGAGTTTGATTGAGAGATGCTGCAATATTATCTGTTGATGCTAAAATGACATCGCTCACTTTAATACGAGCTGCCAAACCTTTATTCAACTCATTGTTATTCTCGATATCAAAAAAGTCCTGTCCACTTGCACCAGTTAACGTGTACCCCTGTTTATGTACATCGTTAAATGTATCCATGAATACTTTTGCTACTTCATCCAGCTCTGCAAGCATATCTGGATACATGCCTTTTTCAGCACCGTTTGACATGTAGCCATAAGCCTCAACAAGTGCTTTTACTTTACCGTTTACTTGTAATTGATCCGCTGCAATAGTTGTTGTTCCGAATTGAAGTGAGTTAACAAGTCCCGTAGTATTATCGTAAGAGATTTGCAGTTCAGACTTTTCATTTGTAATACCATTCAAAATGTTTCCAGCAGATTGTCCATTTGCACCGATAATATCGATGTTGACAGTTCCTTCAGCAATTTTAAGTGCATTACCGCCAGGTGGATTGTAGCTGACCTTAATATCAACAAGTGAGGATAATTGATCTACCAAAGTATCACGTGTATCATAAAGATCATTTGGAAGATATCCATTTGGCTCAACTGCTGCAATCTGTTTGTTCACTTCATCTATTTGAGATAAAAGAGTGTTTACATCTTTGGCAGTTGAATCGAGTTCCGTTTTCAAATTCTTTTGTACCGTTGTTAAAGAAGAATTGAGCAGACGGAATTGGTCAACTAGAGCCTGTGCACTTGTTTTAACAACTGTACGTGCAGAAGCTGTATCAGCATTTTTTGTTTCTGATAAGACCTGTAATGATTTCCATAGGTTATCAAAAGCTCTGTTCAAGCCTTCATCCGTCAAATCATTCATAACCCCTTCCATCTGTGAAAGGGCATCTGACTTCGTTGAGTAGTAAGACAAGTTGTTGTTATGATCTCTATATTGTAGATCTAAAAAGCTATCTCGAATTCTTTCAACCGTTCCAACTTGTACACCTGTCCCCATTTGACCATACGTCTTTCCATCATAAACAGAAAGGACTGGATAAGGATTTTCTGCTTTAAAGGTCACTCTTTGTCTTGAGTAGCCTTCCGTATTTGCATTGGAGACGTTGTTTGATGTGACATAAAGCCCTGCACGCTGGGCTGTGATTCCTCTTTTTGCCGTTTCTAGTCCCATGAATGTAGAACCCATTGGTATCCTCCTTGTTTACGCCTTTGAATCAAACAAAGCCCTTTGCTGTTTAGGCTTTGAACTCTCAAGACCATTTTGTCCGTAATTCATATTTTCTTTATTGGGGTTAACGAGATCGAATGTCAGTGAAATAAATTGAAGTGACTGCTGAATAAGCTGCTTGTTCAGTTCATTTACATCTTTTAGTTCCACCATGATGTCATTTAGTTTCTCATATAATGAAATGAGCTCTTCTTGATCTGTACCTTCAGCCTTTTCGATACATGCAGTGATGGTTGGTGATTGATCACTTTGTAAAAATTGAACGGTCGCTTCAATTCGTTTTTCTTCTAATTGAGAAATGGCCTGAATATACTTTTGCTCTAAATTCAGAACCTCTGAAAGAGCATCAATCTCATTGCTTTTCAGCATTTCTGTTTTATCCTTAGACAACTTTAATAGCTGTTCATGCAATCCATAGAGACGATGCAGTTCTTCAATAATTATTTTAACTGACATTCACGCTGCTCCCTTTTGTTATTGTTGTTTATAAAAATTCAGCATTTTATCTGCAATGCCTTTTGTATCTACTTGATATGTTCCGGCTTCAATGCTTTTTTTAATTTGGTCAATTTTATCTTGACGTTCTCTCATAATATTCGGCACCTTTTGCATTTCGATTGCCTTTTTAGAAATTTCGACTTTATCAGTTGATTTCGCTTGATTCGATTGCAACGTTTGTTTCTCATATGTTTTCTTGTAAGGATTTACTGGTTGTGTTCCATATCGATTAATTTTCACGGGATTCCTCTCGCTTTCCGTTACAGTCTGTCTTGATTCTATCCATTTTATCGACCAAACTGCAACTTAGTTTAGGGAATCAGTCGTTTTTAGGATTAATGGCATAATAGGTGTCTTTTTTCCTAGATTCAATCTCCCTTTTACGCTCTTCTTCTTGGTTCATTTGGCTGATTTGCGAATGAATATCCTGTTCACATTGGCTACATAGCTTGTTTTTCCTGATCGCTTTGCCACATCTTTCACAAGGATAATTAATATTCGGAAATTGACTAATTTGCAGTCTTTTCAAACGAATAAATTTCAAGATTAATTCTTCATCAACCTCAGTTGCATCTACTATTTCAGCGATGGTTGATTGTCTATTACTTTGTTTTCTTAAGAATTTATATACGATATCAAAAGAACGTTCTTCTTCTTCATAGCATTTGTTACAAACCGTTTGGATGGTGGTTTTTAAAAATAGCTGATTACATTGTGGACAGTTTGCCAATTGATTCATAACCAAAACCCCTTACGTTATTTTCTTTTCTTATTATCGGTTAATTATCATGATTTTTAACTACGTATCAACGTAAAAGAAGAAACACTTTTGGCACCTGCGTCTTTTAAAATTCTTGCTGCATCATAAATGGTTGCTCCCGTTGTATAGATATCATCAACTAATATAATATCCCTTTGAACAATCACATCTGTATGCTTTATTTGAAACAATCCTTTTTGATCTAGGCGTTCATTTTTCTTTTTTTTGGACTGCTTACTTTGATGTATTTTCACGAGTGGCTGCAATATTGGCTTACCTATCAAGGAAGCGATGATGACGGACTGATTAAATCCTCTTTCTGTTAGTCTTTCATGACTTAAAGGGATCGGAATCAGCAGTGGTTCTTTTATGCTGAAGGAATGTTTAAATGCTGCTTGTACATCTCGTTTAAACAGCTCAACTAAAGCCGTATCACCCCGAAATTTAAAGCGGGCAAGGACATCTTTCATCAACTCATTGTAAGTATAAACTGACCTATTTTTCACAAGAACTTTAGTAGAATCAGGGCGTTCATTCCATCTATCGCAGTCCTGGCACATTTGGTCATTTGACTGCGCCCTTCCACACGTTGGACAAATAGGACGCTCAATCTTTACTAAGTCATTCTTACATGCTACACAAAGACGATCATCATTTAATAGTAGGAATGATTTCCAGGTAAAAGCCGGCACAAAATGTCCCTCACAAATTTGGCAATTCAATTGTTTTTCTTGTTCAGCAGCAGACGATTTTCACACCTTGGAAATGCGGAGACCTTGGAAGCTGCTTCTGTCAGAATAACTAGCATAGCAGTATTCTTCTGTTTATCCACCATCTCAGATTTACTGTAAGATATTTTATCGATGTCTGTTATATATTGTGGTTTCACTTGATTCAGTGAAATTGCTAATACATCTTCCATACACTTTTCACAATGACAAATCATGTTTAATTGGTTGAGATATTGATAGAGAATTTCCTTGAGTAGTATTTCTTTTGCATTGAGTAGCATATTTTGTCTCTCCTGCCATTTGTGTATTGTGAATATAATGTACCATGATTTAGTTGAACCCACACTGTTTTTCAGAAAACTCATTTGCAGCCGTATCATTCATTTTAACGATATGCTTCTTTGCTTGTTTCATACTTCTCGTTAAACCAAAATGAAAAAGGAAAACGTCTCCTGTACAATAATCCGGGTGTCTGCCTACTCTTCCAGAAATCTGAACAAGTGCACTCTCTGTAAAAATAGTAGATTCCGAACCTAATACCCCCACTTGAACATTTGGAATGGTTACGCCTCTTTCTAGAATAGTGGTTGTAACTAGTACATCGTATACGTAATCTCTAAAGTGCTGAACCTTTTGTTTCCTATCTGGATCATCGGCAGACACTCCCTCCACGTTTAAGGAGTGTTCTCGAAGAATTTTCGTTACCTTCTTCATGGTAGCAATTGAAGGAACAAAAAGTAATACTCTTCTTTTATTTGCAATATGTCTCTGCATCCAATTCATCACTTTACGGGGCAGCTGATTCTTTTTTAATTTCTTTTTCCAATGTCCAATCCAATGAAAGGTCGGTACGGGTAATGGTTGTTTATGAAAACGCAGAGGAATTTTTATCGCTTCCAGTTTTCCACTAGAAACCTCTCTCGTCATTTTTTTAGAGGGTGTCGCACTTAAATAAATCCTAACCCCTCCGTTCTTTCTCATCGCCTTTAGAACAGCAAATTGGAGACGTTCATCCATTGAATAAGGAAAGGCATCGACTTCATCTACAATGACCACATCAAATGCATTTTTGTACCTCATCAGCTGATGGGTTGTGGCGATCACTAGCGGTGCAATCTGAAACCTTTGAGAACTGCCTCCATAAAGTACGGCTATTGTCATCCCTTGAAATGCTTTTCTAAGTCGTGGTTCGAGTTCAAGCACAACATCTGTTCTAGGGGTCGCAATACAGACACTCATTCCTTGATTTAACGCATATTCGATTCCGTGAAAAAGCACCTCCGTTTTCCCTGCCCCGCAAACCGCCCAAACAAGCAGATCAAATTTGCTTTTGATAGCTTCAATCATTTTTTCTGACGCTCTTTTTTGTCCTTTAGACAGCTCTCCCTGCCATGTTAATTCAGCTCGATATGTTTCTACTTTTTGTGGACCTGTCCATTCATAAAGAAACCCACATTCAGTTGCTTTTCCCATCATGATGCATGACCTACAGTACACACAATCCTTTTGACACACTTCACATGGAGAGTGAGCAAAGTACCGCTTGTGTGATACACCGCACCGGCAGCATGTAAAACCATTTGCTTTCCTCTCAATCGCAGGTGTTCGATTGACTAAGCCCTTCTCCTCCAGCCAATCCAATTTGTACTGTGGGCACCTTGTTTCGGCGGTGAGCAAATGGCGTGAATGCAGCTGCCGCATTAGTTCCATTGCTTTGTCCATATTCAACTTAACCAAACACCTTTCAATTGATGTTTGCCTATTATGCGCAAAGACATGACCTTTCGTCCAACGGGTAAAATAGAAAAACAAAACCCCTTTTCCATAAGAAAAGAGGTTTTTTAGGAATTATCTAATCACCCAGCCAAGAGCTAAAGAGCCTTCACCTAGATGGGTGCCGATCACGGCACCAAAGTAGCTTTTATAAAATTCAACATGAGGATATTTTTCTGATAAGTGCGCAATTAATTCTTCTGCTTCTTCTTCTCTATTACCATGTATCAGTGTTGCTCTCATCGGAACACCACGTGATGCATCTTCATCAAATAATTCAAAAATACGTGAAATGGCTTTTTTACGTGTGCGAATCTTCTCAAAAGGGACAATTAGCTTGTTGTCAAAATGCAGAATAGGCTTTACCTTTAAGAGGCTTCCAATAAAAGCCTGTGCACCATTTAATCTGCCGCCTCTTTGCAAATGAGTTAAATCGTCTACCATAAAATACGCCCGCTGACTTTCTTTCAGGTAATTTAGATGTGCTAACACTTCTTCTAAAGAAGCACCTTCTTGGATTTTTTCAGCAGCTTCTAACACATAAAAACCTTGTGCCATACAGCTTGTTTCTGTATCAAACGGGTAAATATCAATCCCTTCAACTAGATCATTCGCTGAGGCAGCACTATTATACGTTCCACTAATTCCACTTGAAAGGTGAATACTAATCACGGCGTCGTATGTTTCACTTAGTTTTTCATATAAGGCTATTAATTCACCAAAAGCAGGCTGAGAGGTTGTTGGAAGATCTTTGTGTTTTTTGATTTCTTCATAATATGTCTTCCAGTCCATTTCTATTTCTTCACGGTATGATTCACTGCCAAAGATGACGTTGAGGGGGATCATATGAATATTATATTTATCACGTAGCTCTTGTGGTAGATAAGCAGTACTGTCTGTTACAACGGCTATTTTCATTCTTAAATACCTTCCTTATTCGTTAAGTTACTCTTTTTTATTTTAAAAGAATGATCATTTTTTCATTAGATTTATAATAGTAATCAAAAAAGCCTGCCTAATCAATAGGCAAGCCCGCTATATCCGAAAAAGACTCCTTACCCTGTCTATCATTTCCCTCCAGCTAAAATGTGAGAGAACAAAAAACAGGCGAAAAAGGAGTACTTGTCCGGAACATTATCTCATTTCTACCCAGCCGTTTTTAATTGCTACAACAACAGCTTGTGTACGGTCGTTTACATTCATTTTTTGCAAAATGTTACTCACGTGGTTTTTGACTGTTTTCTCACTAATAAAGAGCGATTCACCAATTCCTCTGTTGCTCTTTCCGTCAGCTAACATTTGAAGAACTTCGCATTCACGTCTAGTTAAGATATGAAGTGGTCTGCGAATTTCAGGATATACCTCGTGCTGTGGATGTGCTGAAACGCCGCTAGTTGCTAGGCGTCGGAATTCATTTACTAAATTATGAGTGACTTTCGGATGTAAATAAGAGCCTCCGTCAGCTACAACTTTCACTGCTTCGATGAGTGTGTCTGCATCCATTTCTTTTAACAGGTAGCCTCTCGCTCCTGTTTTCAATGCATGTGTTACATAGTTTTCATCATCATGAATAGATAGAATAATGACTTTTGATTCGGGATAAAGCTCAACAAGCTGCTTTGTAGCTTCAACACCATTTACATTCGGCATATTAATGTCCATAATGACAACATCCGGATGATAGTGTTCTACGATACGTGCAGCTTCGTCACCGTCGTCTCCTTCTGCAACTACTTCAAAAGTAGGTTCAAAATCTAAAATCCGTTTGACACCTTCACGGAATAATTGGTGGTCATCAATAATTACAATATTTACTTTAGTCACAAGCTACGCCTCCCCATGTTTATTGTTCTACACCTGAACTTTATGGTCAATATGTCTTTTGACTCTATTTTACAATTTTATTTTGCAATGTTAGCGGCACGCGAATCATGATGAATGTCCCTAGACCTATTTTTGAGTCTATGGTCATTTTACCTTCCAGTAAGTCTACGCGTTCTTTCATGCCAAGTAAACCGAAGGATTTGTTTTTGTTTGTTTTCACATCTTTCATATCAAAGCCTTTTCCATCGTCTTTAATAATTAAGGTCACAAAGTCTTTCGTTACTTCTACTTTGACAGAGATTTCTTCAGCTTCTGAATGCTTTAATGAATTTGTGACAGCTTCTTGGGCTAGTCTAAACAGTGCTACTTCAAATTGAGAAGCAATTCTTTCGCTTTCTGTATCACCTAGGCATTGGAACGTAATTTTGGTTTTCCCATCATATTCTTCAATTGTGTTTAAGTATTTTCTTAGTGTTGGAATCAGACCCAAATCATCTAAAGCCATCGGTCTTAAATCATAAATGATTCTTCTTACTTCGTACAGTGCATTTCGCACATTTTGTCTGAGACTTCTAATTTCTTTAAAGCCTTCTTCTGTACCGCGGTCTCTAAAAATCCGTTCAATTAATTCGGAACGCATCATCACGTTTGCCAGCATTTGAGCAGGGCCGTCATGAATTTCCCGAGACACTCTTTTGCGTTCTTCTTCTTGGGCTTCAATAATTCTGAGCCCAAAATCTTGTTTTGCCTGAGCATCTTCAAGTAAAACGCCGACCTGGCGTAAATCCTGGTTGAGATAGTTGAGAACAACTGTAATCTGACTCACAAGGGTTTCAGAGCGTTCTATGACGTCTTGCAAGCTTAGTAATCGTCTTTCCAGATCGTCTCTTCTTTCTCTCAGCTGCTTCTCGCGCTGCTGAATCATGGTGAGTTCCACCTGCAAGTTATGTGCTTTTTCGTAGGCCTCCCGTATTTCTTCTTCGCTGAATTTGTTGAAGTTTCTGCTGACCTCAGATAAGCGATTTCTAGCATGTCTTGTATGGACTTCCAGCTTATCCCCAAAATCAATTACTTCGTTTACTTGTTGCTTGATTTGCTTCAGCTCTTCTACTAGGCTTTCATATTGTTGACGGGACTGTTCGCCTATTCTAAATACTTCGTCCTTGCTGCCATCAACTGTACTTAGCATTTTCATGATGATTGAATCCAATAATTTCGGATCCATTTTGGGTGTTGTCATGGCTTTTCCCTCCCGTAACAGTGATGTCATCTTTTTTTATTATAAATGTCATTGATCTGCATTTTATGTCGAATTATAATGAAAGAATGCGTATAAATCTTGAAGTTTTTATGACGACCCTTTTTCCGCTCCTATCATCATAACAAAATACGCTGTAAAATTCTAAAACCAATGCAAATTTTCACTAGTCTTACAATTTGCTTGTCAGGAGGGTATGTCTTTTGCTGAATCGCTATCTTACAGTAAAAAGTCGTGGCGAGCATGAGATCGTCATTGAAAAATCACGTTTTATTTGTCATATACAGCGTGCTGTCTCAGAAGAAGAAGCACAAGCATTTATACAATCCATTAAAAAACAACATTGGAATGCTACACATAACTGTTCAGCCTATCTCATTGGTGAACATGACCTCATTCAAAAAGCGAATGATGATGGTGAACCAAGTGGTACAGCAGGTGTCCCAATGCTTGAAGTGCTAAAAAAACGGAAGCTGAAAGATACAGTCGTTGTGGTCACTCGTTATTTCGGCGGTATCAAGCTAGGTGCCGGTGGATTGATTCGTGCCTACGGAAAATCTGTATCAGAAGCTATCAACCATGTTGGAATGGTAGAGCGCTGTTTAATGCGTACAATGCACACAACAATAGATTATACATGGCTTGGAAAGGTAGAGAATGAGCTTAGAGCCTCATCTTTTCAGCTAAAAGAAATCCATTATGCAGAAGATGTTATTTTTGAGACATATGTCGAAGAAACACAAACAGAGCAGTTCATTGAGTGGATGACTGAGCTGACAAATGGAAAGAGTGTTACAAAAGAAGGCGAATTGATTTATTTAGAAAAGGACATTGGTCCGATAAAGGAGACAGATGAATGGCACAACGAGTAAAAGTGCGTGTACGAAAGAAAAAGAGTAAGAAGAAGAGAATTATCAAACGTATTCTGGTCTTATTTTTGCTACTTATCATCTGCATGGGCGGATTCGCAGTATATAAAATCGTCAATACTCTTCAAGCTGCTGACAAAACATATGATGAACTAAACCGTGGAGAGAAATCGAATCTTCGTGATGCTGTCATTGATATTAAGAAAAAACCTTTCTCTGTATTATTTGTCGGAATTGAGGATTATGCCACAAAGGGTGATCATGGCCGTTCAGATTCACTCATTGTCGCAACGATTAACCCTCAAGACAAAACGATGAAAATGGTTAGTATTCCTCGTGACACACGCGTACAGCTTGCAAGTGATACAACAGGAAGTAAAGAAAAGATTAATGCAGCATTTGCTAAAGGTGGTAAAGACGAAACGATCGAAACTGTCGAACAATTCTTGCATATTCCGATTGATAAGTATGCAACCGTTGATTTCGACGGATTCAAGGATGTCATTGATGAAGTCGGCGGAATTGATATCGATGTTCCATTTGACTTCAATGAAAAAAGTGATGTTAAAAAATCGAAAAAGATTTACTTCAAAAAAGGCAATATGCATTTAAACGGGGAAGAAGCACTTGCTTACGCACGGATGAGAAAACAAGATCCACGCGGTGATTTCGGACGTAACGATCGTCAGAAACAAATTTTACGTGCAATGATTGATCAAATGGCGAAGCCAAATAACATTGCGAACGTCGATAACATCGCTAAAGAGGTCAGTGATCACATTACGACCAATTTCCGTATCACAGAAGGTCTTGCGCTTCAGCAAATCTACAGCGGATTTAAAGGAGACGACACAGAAACACTTTCTATTAAGGGATCAGACCTTTATTTAGGGCCAAATCGCACGTATTACTTTGAGCCAGATCCGACCAATTTAGCTAACGTCCAAAATGAATTACGGACGCATTTAAAGCTTCCTACTGAATCTTCAACTGAAACAGATTCACAAACCAATCCATCCTCTGGTGAAACAGGGTCAAGTGATACAACTAACTCATCGACCAGCACACCTGGACAATAATAAAAACAGCCCAGTTCCTAGGAACGGGCTGTTTTTTACTGCCTTTTGACCATTCGTTTATAAAATTTCGTAAATGGTTTAAATTCTTCATTCACCAAGCCTGTGACTTCTGCAATCACTTGCATGAACATGACCAGTAAAAAGATAATAATCAGTGATAACCAAATGGTGGCGCTTGTCAGCAAAATCGCACTTAGACTAAAGACTAAGCCAATCATATAAATCACGATGACAGCCATGCGATGGGACAAGCCAAAGGCCATCAGTCTATGATGAATATGAGATTTGTCAGGTGCTGAGATTGGCTGTTTGTTTAATATTCGTCTAATGATGGCAAAGGTGGTATCGAAAATAGGGACACCTAAGATGATCACTGGGACAACTACACTAAACAAAGTGACACTTTTGTATAGCCCTAATAGTGACAGTACCGAAATCATATAGCCTAAAAAAAGCGAACCGGTGTCACCCATAAAAATTTTCGCCGGATGAAAGTTGTAAAAAAGAAAGCCGATGGTACTGCCAATGACAACAAGGGATAAAGAAAGAATCAAAATTTTATCAGCTGAAAATGCCATCACGGCAATGGTTGATAAACCGATGACAGAAATACCGGCAGCCAGTCCATCAAGGCCGTCAATTAAATTAATGGCATTTGTGATTCCGACAATCCATAACACGGTTAGGGGATATGCCATCCAGCCTAACTCAATTCGATCTGTTAAGAAAGGAACAGAGAAAAAGTCCATTTTTAAGCCTGTGCTTACAATCAGACAAGCAACAAGAACTTGTACGAGAAATTTGAATTTTGCACTTAAATTATATTTATCATCAAATATACCTAGAATGACGATAAGTACGGCACCAACTGAAATTGCTGTAATTTTATTATGTAGAAACAGCCCGCCTGCTAATGCTCCAGCCGCTACCCCAATAAAAATTGCCAAACCGCCCATTCGAGGCATTACTTTATCATGAACTTTTCGTTTATTCGGCTGGTCCACTGCACCAATCTTAATTGCAAACTTTTTGACGATTGGTGTCACAATTAAAACTGTAGCCAGAGAGACAAAAAACGCTAATAAGGCGCGTTCGTAATCCATAGGTCAGTCTCCTTCTAAATTGAAATCTGTATTTTGTATATTGGCCGCTCTTTCCATTATACAATTGAATAGAGGATGATCACAAGCTTCCCCTGTGAAGAAGAAACAAATAAAAACGCACAATCCCTGATGAATTATGCGTTTTCTTTAATATTCGTTAGTTCCACCATGTTTGTGAACAGCGCGTGCCAATCTTTTTTCTTCGCACGGCTTTGTCTTAGATGTCTATAATCCATATCGTCTTTTTTGCTGATCACTTTTTGGCAGGCTTCTACGAAGAGTGCAGGATCTTCGCCCTCTAAATATTCATACACATCATTCTCTTTTAGCCTTTCCGTTGACGGAAGATTTAAACCGACAACCGGTATTCCTGCGGCTAAAAATTCATATAGCTTGAGCGGGAACACGGCTTGATTGTAAGGAGATTGTTTGTATGGCATCATGCCTACATCAATCAGCTTCATATACGCAGGCACTTCTTCTGGTGCAACAGCACCTGTCCAAATCACATTTGGCAGTTTAAGTGCATGCTGAAAAGATGGATCACCATTTGTTCCATCCGGACCGACAAATAAAAATGTCCAATCAGGCTGCATGCGGGCAGCTTCTGCTATCATGTCAAAATCCAGCTTCGGCTTGATGCCTCCAATAAAACCAAGAACAGTTCCTTCTCTTCCTCCCAGCACATCCTCCTTACATGGAAGATTGCTTTTGGCAAACACATCGTACTCAACGCCATTTTCCACTGTAAAGACATCTTTCGGTTCACCCATGAGACGTTTTTTAATTTGATCGTGCAAGTATTGAGAAGAGCATGTAATGCTGTGTGCGTATTTGATGATTCGATTTTCTGCTTTCACAATGACACGCTGCCTCATATAAGAAAGCAAATTATTTTTGCCGCTTATCGGCTCTCCCCACAGGTCACTGCAGTCATAGACAATATGTTTCCATTCAAATAAAGAAGATAAGAGCGGAAAGCCCGGAAACGTATACCATAAGCAAACAGCGATTCCCTTCTTTTCTTCCTGCCGCAAATGCTCAAGAAGTGGGGACAATTTATGAATATAGAACATGTCTTGATATCGGCCAAAGCGAAAAAATTTGCTCTTAAGCACATCAGGAATGGTCAATTGCTTCATTCGATCGGTTATGGGCTGAAAGGGAGCTTTATGACGGGATACAGATGGGCATACCCAGATGACCTCTTTCGTTTCTGGATCAGATGCTAGAAATTCCGCCAGTCGATGCCGTCTGTACCTCAAGCCGTCCTGTCCCCATTCTCCCGTCGCTACGATAACATGTATGATCGAGTCTGCTTTCACCTTTATCACCTTTTTTCCCTTCTGTTTTATAAGCGCTTCTTCACAGCATTTGTCGCATAGTGCATAAAACACCAAGATGCTTTGACAAAATGAAGCTGCTCAATTTCTCTGTAGACGAACCACGTTTTTTTCGCTGCTTTCCACTTGTTACTAGAGATCGAGTTCCCAACGATGCGGTATTCACTGAGCGGTTCACTCATACCATAGGCTGTAAATCCTCTTTTTAATATGGACAGCCACGTTGCTAAATCCTGTCTTGTGCGGATGTTCGGCATTTCTATATGTCCGATCTTCTGTACATCAAGCATCACCGTTAAACAGCCGATAATGGTATTTTTCAAAGCTTCATCATAAGTTAATCTTGCTGGTGCAGTGACGGTTTTTTCTAATGGTTCTCCATTTTCTGCGATAATATCATATGCCGTGAATGTAAAGGCATAATCGTTTGTCAGCATGAAGTCTACCTGCTTTTCGAGCTTCGTCTCTTTCCACTTATCATCGCTGTCTAAAAAAGCAATAAAGCGGCCTTTTGCCTTTTTGATGGCTGTATTTCTAGCGATGGCGGCTCCCCCATTTTTCTCTAAATAAATGACGTTGATTCTGTCGTCTGCTTCACTTAAGTCCCCAAGCAGCTTCCTTGTTCCATCTGTTGAACAATCATCTGCGATGATCAGTTCCCAATTGGAATAAGTTTGGGCAAGGACGGAATGAACTGTATCCGTTAAATAACGTTCCGCATTATAGGCCGGTGTAATGATTGATACTAACGGTTGATTGTTCACCTAAGACTCATCTCCAGTTCATCATTAAGATTCTTTGAACACTTCGGGCAAGACCACAAACATGAGCGAGATACTAAAGCCAATGACAAGTCCAAGCAGTGCACGTTTTTTCGCTGACATGCCTTTATTGCCTTCATCAAGAACTTGAGCAGGATCCACAATCTTCGCCTGCTTCATTCCAAGCTTTGTAGACTCCAATTCATATAGGAATCGTTCTTTATCTACTTTGGAATCGTTGCTGACAGATTCGTCTTTTAAAGCAGATAATCTACTTTCAATCACCTGCTGCCTTTTTGTAAATAATGCTTTGTCTTGCTTCAGAAATGTATCTGACACCTGCTTCACGACAGCTAAAGCATGATCCTTCTCAGCATCTGTGAAGGACAGCTGTAATTGTGTATCTGATTGATTGGTGAGGATGAGGCGGCTTTTCACATCCTGCCTTTCTTCTTCTTTGATGTCACTGAGTGCTTCATTCAAAAATGCATCGCTTTTTAATAGAGATGTCACTTCAGCTATATTGTTATACACTCCGTCATCATATTTACCAAGCGTGAGAGTAACAGCAGCTGTGTAACTAGACTGCTGCGTTGTTCCTTTGGCAAAAAAGAATCCAAAAGCGCCTAATACGACAGGCAGCAGCACGAGCCATACGATATACTTTTTGATTCGCTTCCCTATTCTAGATATGAAACCAGACATGTTCATTCTCCCAACATTGACGTATTTGCTTTTTCACTAGTGTAGCCATACCAGCGCAGCATCACACACGGTTTACCAAGTCTTAAACCGCTGTTTGTTTTTCAACATATTCACCGCTGCGATCACGAGTCCTAAAAAGACCCAGTGGAAATATAAATTCGAGACAGAACTAGGACTGATACTTGAAACGAGAAAGCTCAGCATGGCAGCGAACAAACCTTCAATGATCATTTTTGCTGATCTTGTGTCAGCCCATTGATATTGTTTATACAGCGTGAACATGAGATAAGCGTAGACGGAGATATAGCCCAGCATGACCGCAAATCCAAAGTTCGTCATCACTTCCAGCAGCCAATTGTGCACTTCAACCACTTGATCTGTATCAAAGATTGAAAAGTGGGCTAAGTAGTAAGACACATTCCCCGCTCCGACACCAAATCCGTATGAATCCGTAAAGAAATGCCATGCATTTTTGATCAAATTCGCTCTCGCAATGTTGGATGGGAGTGGTTCACTAAAAGAATGCGCGACCTGAGAAGCGAGAAACAAGTCATAAAAGACTGAATAAATCTTGGCTGAAAAAACAACGATACAGATGACACCAAGTCCGCCTGCTGCGATGAGTGACCACTTTCTGAGAAAGCGCGGCATGAGCAGCCACACATAGATGGCGACTCCTGCAAATATGCCAAGCAGGCTCGCGCGGGATTCTGTTAACAAAATGAGATACAGTGCTGCAATGGCGCCAAATAATCCAAATGCTTTGATATAACCATTTTTCATTTGTCGCATACACGCTAAATATAAGAAAAAGCTAATCGATAAAAACGTCGCAAAATCATTTTGATTAAAAAAGACAGCTGTAGGATAGTGCTGTTTATACGCCGGCCCAAGATATAATGAAGTATTCGGTAAATGGTTCAAAGTAAAGTGATTATAAAACCCTATCCCCATGACAAATACAGTCATGACGAGCCAAATGCTATAAAAGGTGACCACTTGATCCATTCGCTGGATGTACATGACCACAAGAAAGACAAACCCCACCCCCATCGCAAGCAGGGACATATATTTGAGACCGTCTGTCACCGAATGAGCCCACAGCAGTGAGATGAGCCCATAAAGAAACCATGCAGCGAAAAAACCAAGAATCCCTTTTACACGAATCTGCTGCCACTGCGATATGTACGTCCCCTTATCTCTCATCCGCCATATGAATAATGCAAAGGCAGCAATGAGCATAATACGGTAGAGAAAAAGACTAAAGAACCCAGCACTAATTGAAAAGAAAGCGTTGTTGAGAAAGGTCATTGCAATTAAAAGATAAATGGCTGACATGAACACTTGCTCACCGTTCATGTATAGCTTCATTAACACGAGAAAAGCCGTCAGGATCAAAAGCAGGACCGGAATAGCGACGATCTTTTTTAACCCGATGGGCTGCGCAGACGCCATTTGTACAAGTCCTACCCCTGCTGCAAATAATATACATCCGATCATGATTTGCCATGCTGTTTGTTTCACGCTCATACCCATTTTCCTCCTAAGCAACCCATCCGATTTGAGGGATTAAGCCTTGACTTCCTGTTTATAGTAGGAAATGGTACGAGCCAAACCTTCCTGTAAACTCACAACAGGCTCCCAAGCTAAGACTTGTTTCGTTTCCTCATTTGCTAATGTACTATGCACGATATCTCCTGCACGCTGCGGTTTGTAAATCGGTTCAAGCTGTGATCTTGTTACCCGTTTCATCGTTTGAAACAGTTCATTCACAGTGATGGAATGACCACACGAAATATTTAAACAAACGTTTGATTGGGCTGTTAATGCCGCAACATTCGCTGCCGCTAGATCACCCACATAGATAAAGTCTCTTGTTTGTTCCCCATCTCCAAAGATAAAAGGGGCCTCATCCTTTGCAAACTTATCAGAGAAAATAGAGACAACACCGCCTTCGCCAAGTGCGTCTTGGCGCGGACCATATACATTGCTGTACCTAAGAATACAATAGTCCACATCATAAAGTGATTTTGCTATTTCTAAATACCGCTCTACTGTCAGTTTTGCTAAGCCATAAGGTGAACCAGGCTTCAGCCGGTGAGCGGTGTCTACTGGCAGATACACCGGGTCTCCATAGACAGCTGCTGATGAGGCAAAGATGACTTTTTCCACTCCTGCTTCAGCCGCAGCTTTCATGACGTGCAGAGATCCTTTGACATTGACCTCTTCGTCAAAAACGAAATCCTGAACGGAAATGGCTACACTTACTTGTGCTGCAAGATGAATAATATAATCCGGCGCGATTTGTTTGATCAAATCAATCGTCGCTGGCTTTGTGACATCTGCCTCTATGCATTGCACGGAAAGATGGGCAATATTTTCTCGAGATCCAGTTGAAAAGTTATCAAGAATGATGGGCTCATAGCCTTTTTCTAGTAAAGCCTCTACCGTATGTGATCCAATAAATCCGCTTCCCCCAGTAACCAATACTTTCTTCATCCAAGCTCCCCCTGTTATTGTGCCTTCGATACCAATTCTGCTTCCCATACACTTGGGCGGCCGATAGACTGGTAAATAAATCCTCTCTCTTTCATTTCTGCTGGATCAAACAAATTCCTTCCATCAATTACAATTGGCGAACGAAGCAGCTGCTTGATCTGATCTTTATCCATCTTCTGTACGTCGTCCCATTCTGTTAGAATGAGACAGGCATCCGTATCTTTTACTGTTTCATACAGGTCATTGCTGAAAACCGCCTGCGGACCAAGCTCCCGCTCAGCTTCCATATAAGCAATCGGATCATAGGCTTTTACAAAAGCACCTAGCTCTCTCAGCATTGGGATAATATCTAATGCAGGTGCGGAACGCATATCATTCGTATTCGGTTTGAATGCAAGACCTAAGACAGAAATGGTTTTTCCTTTAATATCACCGAACACACTCATCAGTTTGCTGACAAGGTGGGCTCTTTGGTTGTTGTTCGTTTCAATGACAGATTCGATCAGCTTGAACCGATACCCGGATGTTTCGGCAATTTTGAGAAGAGCCATTGTGTCTTTCGGAAAACAAGAACCCCCAAATCCAATGCCTGCTTTTAAAAATTTATGCCCGATGCGGCTGTCTAATCCAACTCCTTCACTGACTTTTTCAACGTCAGCGCCTACCCTTTCGCAAATATTTGCAATGTCATTAATGAAAGAGATTTTTGTGGCAAGCATGGCATTTGCAGCATACTTAATCATTTCAGCACTTTCTAAGTTGGTCTCCACAACCTCTGTTTGAAACGGATCATGCAGCCTTTTGATGGTAGTGGAAGCATGAGTGCTTGTTGAACCAATGACCGCCCGCTCCATATTCATCGTGTCTTGAATTGCAGAGCCTTCTCGGAGAAACTCTGGATTGGATACGACGTCAAAGGGATATTTGCTGCGCGATGCCTTTTCCACAATGGCTTGAACGAGACGGCCTGTTCCAACGGGCACTGTGCTTTTATTGACGATGATTTTATAGCCATTCAGGTGTTCACCGATCGTTTGAGCGACGGCTTTCACATACGTTAAATCTGCTTCCCCTTGTGGTGTCATCGGTGTCCCTACAGCAATATAGATAATCTCTGATTCCCTAATAGCGGCAGGAATATTCGTTGTAAAAAACAGTCTTCCTTCTTCTGTATTCTTTTCAATCAATTCCTTTAAACCTGGTTCATAAATGGGAACGACACCACTTTTTAAGCTGTTGATTTTTGATTCATCGATGTCACAGCAGATGACACGATTTCCGATATCAGCAAAACAAGTACCCGATACTAACCCGACATACCCTGTTCCAATCACAGCAATTTTCTTCAACATTTTTCATCCTCTCAGTAAAAGCATATTGTCCGTTCCAAGCTGTTTATCTATCTATCATTCTTTGCACATTTCATCTTGTTTAAACGATGGATGTTGATTGATTGAGCACCTTCTCATATTGCTGAATGAGGTGCTTCGCATTATGTTCTGATGAATATTCTGTATGAACCATTTCATGAAGATCGCTTTTCACTTGCTCATTCCATCTGTTTTCATAAAGGCAGGCGTGAATCGCCTCTTTCAACTGACTCGCCGAACGTGGTTCAACGAGCAGGTGTTGATAGGTAGAAAATAAGGATGGGAGACCGCCAACCCGTGTTGCAATGACAGGTACTTTTAAAGCGAGCGCTTCTAGAACGACGGTTGGCATTCCTTCACTGTAGGAAGGGAGTGCAAACAGATCAGCTGCCATTAAGTAGTCTCTTACCTGCTCATTCGGCACCTGCCCTGGAAGTATGATAGATGCTCCCGCCCGTTCCGTGAGCTCCTTTGCAAGGGGGCCTTTTCCGACAAAGACTGCTTTCACACCATCCATGCTGCTGACAGCATCAGCTAATTCAAGCAAGCCCTTCTCTTTCACTAAACGCCCGACGAAAACAACGAGCTTATCTTGAAGCGGTAAACCTAAGTGCTTTCTGATGCCTTTTTGATCTTCTTCCGTTCTTGAAAATGATTGGAGCGGTATACCAAGCGGAAGACATTTTGCTTCTACCTTCGTCATATCATTTGTCTTTTTAGCGAGCTCCTCACTCACCGTCAGAACAACAGACGCCTGCTTCACCGCCGTTTCAAAGGCTGCCTGTGCCCCTTTGCTATAGCTCGGATATACGTTCACATCACTGCCGTGTAAGGTCAGAAGATAAGGGATTTGCGTTTCTTTCTGAATGACAGCCGCCGCTCCGCCAGACGGCATGGCAAAGTGCGCATGGATGAAATCTGGTGACAGCTGATGATGCTGCATTGCCCGGAGAACGGAAGCCGCTATTCGTTTACTCGGCTGTGCCCATTTCAGCTGTCCAGGGAGCGCTCGATAAGACGGTCTGTAAACTGTCACTCCGTTCCGCACTTCCTGTTCAGGCAGCTCTTTTTTCTGCCTATAGGATGCCTTGAGCATCCGTAAAACCGGCGGATTCTCTGGATTAGGACAAATGACAGTCACTTCTATTCCTTGTTTGAGCAGCTCCTGGACTTGCGTTTCATGAAATACGCCCTCACTCGGATGTTTTTCACTAGGATATACACTTGTCAGCCATAGTACCTTCATGACGAACGACCTCTTCTCAATAATTTGCCTGCAGCCTGGGGATACATTTTGATGAGCAACAAGCCATACAATGCAGCACTGACACAAACAGTCAGAAGTAATTGAAGTGAAATATCTGCTGATGTCAGCTTCATTCCTTGATGTAAAGCTATCGCACAGATCGCCATAAGCAGTGTCATGATAGCAGGCTTTCCAAGTGATTTTAAATACACCTTCATATCAAGCTGAATGACATATGCCATGAGCCATCTACCGACAATAAAGTTGAGCAGGCTGACACCTGAGTAAATCCAAGCTACTGTGAGCAGACTGCCTGTCATGACACCTGCATATAATGAGTAGCCATACACGATGAGCATCCCCGTATCCCAATAAAAGGCTAAGTCCGCTCTCCCTTTTGCAAGAAGTATGGAACCGTTTGGATTCATCAACACACGCAGCAGGCCGACAATGCACAATATATTTAAAACCGGAACCGCTACTAGCCATTTCTCTCCAAACACGACTTCTATAAAACTGTCTGATACGGCAGCAAGGCCGATTAATAATGGAAAACTAACCAATGCGAGCATATTTGTCATACTGAGGAAGCCCTCACGCAGCATGGAGTGATCACGCTGACTTTTTGCGAAAACTGGGAAAGCCACTCTCGTCACAATCGGATTTATCTTCAGTACGGGTATCGTCACAATTTGATACGCCAAGCTGTAAATACCTAACGCCTCCGCTCCAAGAAATCGGCCGATTAAAATCATGTCGATGTTTGATCCTGCTCGGTTGACCAGTCTGGATGCGAGCTGGAATGCACCGAATGAGAAAAATTCCTTCACCTCTCCTAATGCAAAAACAGGTGCTGGACGCCACTTCTTCCAATAAGCCGCTGCATACATGAGACCTTTTCCTGATTGCAGCAGCACTTGAGAAATGACATAGGCGATAATCGGATTCATGAAGAAGGCGAAAACGAGTAAAACGAGCAGCGATATGATGGTCGCAATAGCTTCAATGGTGCTTAATGTTTTAAAGGCTAAGTCTTTTTGCATCATATACTGGTACTGCTGGCCAATCGGTGCAATCAGAAACATGATCGATAATAGCTTGAGCAGACCCTCTAGCTCTGGCCGGTTATAAAAAGCGGCTATCATTGGGCTTAGCAGGATGAGCAGACAAAACAAGATAATCCCTGTGAGCAAGTTGATCCAATATAATGTAGATAATTGACGTTCTGTCGTTTGTTCCTTTTGAATGATCGCTGCCCCAATTCCTAGATCAAGTAAAATCTGCGTAAATATTGTGACAGTTGTGATCATGCCAACGAGTCCAAATTCCTTGAGTGACATCACATTCCCTAAAAAGGCGAACTGTGCAATTTGGATGATGGTGATGATCAATGCGGACAAGCTTGTCCATTTTGCCCCGCCTAGCATGCGTTTTTTTATACTTGCCATTTCTCTTCCCTACTTTACTTATCTGGCTCCGTCACCAGTCATGATGACTTTTAACGTTTTTACCATAATCTTCGTGTCGAGAGAAAATGTCAAGTTTTGAATATACTGTAAGTCATGTGTTAATTTTTCACTTGGACTCATTTCATATCCGCCATTTACTTGAGCAAGACCTGTCAGCCCCGGCTTTACTGCCAATCTTTTTGTGAAGCCTGGAATCGTCCGATTAAATTCTGCGGTAAACATCGGTCTTTCCGGACGAGGACCTACGATACTCATTTCTCCTTTTAACACGTTGATAAATTGCGGAAGTTCATCAATTCTTGTTTTACGGATGAATGCCCCCACTTTGGTGATACGCGGGTCATTTTTTTGAGCCCATTTTGCTCCTCCGCTTTCTGCGTCAGTTCTCATCGATCTGAGCTTCCATAATTTAAAGTAAACACCGTCTTTCCCGACCCTTTCCTGCATATAAAAGGCTGGCCCTGGTGTTTCCAGCTTAATCAAAAGAGCAAACAGCAAAATGATTGGCGTACTCAACATCAATCCGATGAACGAGAACATTAAATCTATGAAACGTTTTGCAAATAAATAACGAACCATATGTTCTGTTAAGGCAAAAGAGTGATTTCGTCTCACTTCATATTCTCTGTAAAGATTCATCGCTTTCTCTGCACTCACTGACCTGCACCTCACCATTCAAAGTAGTTGTTGTGTAAAGAGATGTTCTATGAAAGTCAGTTTAGCAGAGCAACATTAAGCAAATGTAAATGGGTTGTTAAGTCTTGTAAAACTGTGTTAAGAATGTGCACTTATATCAAGTTATGCCCTTTTCAACGTAAAAAAGACCCGCAATTCTGCGGGTCTCCGGGTCTTTTCTTTATTTTGCTTTTACAGATTCGATCGTTTTCAATCGAAGTGTTCCATTTGCATCTTTTGTATAGGTTACTTTTACTTTTGATTCTTCTTTTAAGCTGTTCACTTGTTTAGAAAAGGTATTTCCGAATTGAATCGCTACTTCTTTTCCATCAATGTTGACAGCAATTGTATGTCCATCAGCCAAACCGACATATGTGCCTTCTTTGGTGACTTCATTTTTCTTACTAGTTGTTGATTCTTTCTTTGTTTTAGAGTCAGATTTTGAGTCAGTTTTTGATTGGTCTTTAGCAGGTTCTTCTTTTGTAATTTCTTTGCTTGAGCTGTCTTTTGCTTCTTCATCAGATTGACCTGCTGGTTCTTCTGTTTGAGCAGCTGTTTCTTTGCTTTGATCATCTGATTTTTCATTTTTTGATGATTGATCATCTTCTGATTTTTCGTCTGCAGCCTTATCTTTGTTTTGATCGGTTGCTTCAGTTGTTTCTTTTTGACTGTCATCCTTTTTGTTATCGCTTGATTGATTTGTTGTGCCGCACGCTGTGAGCAATACTCCTAGAAGCAATACTAGAAACGGCATTGTGATTAATTTTTTCAAGATCGTCACCTCTTCATGATTTGTCGGTTTGCTGAAGATTTATGCGTAAACCATTCACCTTCTATGTTTCAATTATAACAAACATAGCCAAAAATGAAATGTATTTTTAACTTGACAATGTTTCTTCGTGGACTTTTAAAAAAAGGCTGCCGAGTTCTTACTCGAGCAGCCTAAGAGGAGTATCTGAGGCACCCCTCAGGTTTGTGTTTTCTTATCTAAAATAACCTGACACACCGCTTGAAATACCTGACGCTAAACGATCTTTATACGTAGCAGATTTCAAGATGTTTGAATCAACTGGACTAGAAACAAAACCAGTTTCTAAAAGAACACTCGGCATCTTAGAATATTTAATGACGTAGAAGCCAGCTGTTTTCACACCACGGTCTCTTGTCCCTAGTGCACTAACCATTTTTGGCTGGATGTTTTGCGCCAGCTTCAGGCTGTTTGCAGCCGCATATGTTTTGTCATAGTATGTTTCTGTTCCATTTGCACTGCTGTTATCATTTGAGTTCGCATGGACACTAATGAAGATATCCGCTTTCGCATTGGCACCTTTGCTCACTCGTGTTTGAAGACTATCAAATGTGTCTGATGTTCTTGACATGGTCACAAGTGCACCAGCGTTGTTTAATTTCGTATTTAAACGCTTTGCTACGTCTAAATTCAAATTCTTTTCATATAATCCGTAACCTACAGCTCCTGAATCATGCGCGCCATGACCTGGATCAATGAATACTTTTTTCCCAACAGCCGGGTTTTTCAGCTGGTTTACAACAGTTGGAGTGACAGTATTTGTACTGCCTACAACAGTAAATTTAGTGATTTTCTTGCTGCTCACTGTTGCTCTTGTTACTTTTGGCAGCGTCTTTTCATTCGTTAGAAGCAATGCTTTGTTTTGCTTCGCCGCAATGCCAGCAGCAGAAGATGAAGTGGCATAGCCAAATCCTCTTCCTACATAGGTATTATTGACGCTCATATTGTATTTTTTCACAATATTTGCCGCGACATCATAACGAGTCGATCCTTTGATTCGTGTTGGAGACTTCAATTGGTTATAAGCTGCTTTTGTGACGTAGTTCTCTCCGCCGACTACAATGGTTTGTTTGACATTGCTTGCTTTTGCAACAGAAGCGATTTCAGAACGAAGTCCCTTTTTATCTGTGTATAGAATCGGGAATCCTTTTTGAGCGGCTACAGGTGCAATTGCAATCCCATGTGCATAGAAAGAACCCTCAACGACAACGACGCCTGCTGGCTTTTTCATTTTTTTCGCGATATTAGCAGATAGCTCATATCGGTTTTTTCCTGAAATACGCTGTGTGGAGATGCCCATTTTCTTCACTTGATTGACCACGTTGTTTGACACACTTGATGTGCTGCCTAAAACGATCACCGTTTTTGTTTTTAATGAAGTTAAGGCTTTCTTTGTATCACCCGAAAGGCTTTTACTGTTTGTGTAAAGAACTGGTCCATTTTTTTGATGTGCAAGTGGAATTCCTGCTGTTGCATCTGCATACGCAGTTTTCCCTACTAAAACGACTGTACTTGCAGTTCCCCATCCTTTTTTCGCTACGTTTGCCGCTACAGCATATCTGCTACCGCCATCAATTCGTGAGACTGAATTGTCTGCCAAAGCTGTTGGAACGATAACGAAAATAGCGATGAGGCTGAGGATGGCTGTTTTCATCAATGAGCGCATCTTCTATGTCCTCCTTTTACCCTTTAATAGTTTGTTAGTTTTGTACCTGGATAGTAGAACGAGAGTATGGAAGAATATGAGTTTCCAGATTCAGCTCTCGCTTTGGCTCCGTATTGGCTCATACCAATGCCGTGGCCATATCCTTTTCCTGAAATCGTGAAGTCATTTGTGTTGTTTTTGACTGACGCAAACGTGCTTTTCACTTTTGTTGCGCCCATGACTGATCGAAACTCGGTCATCTTCATACTTGCCGTTGTGCTTTTGTTCACCGAATATGTGCCTGTTTTGTTTTTCAGATGGTATGTCAGTTTGATCGATACCGTCTTCGCACGCTGGCCTTTTGTTTTCCCTGAGAACGTCAGGCTTGAGATGGATGCGATTTTCATATCAGATGCAGCAGTTTCTTTGTTTTTAAGCAGCCATGATTTCAGGCCAGCAAGGTCAGCTGCATTTGTCTCTTTTGCCTTAGACCATTGAGATGCTGCTGTGCTAGCAGTCAATGTCGTGCTCAGTTGTTTTTTAGAGAGTTTCAGTGTCCATGGATTGACTGGATCTTTTGGATCCTTTTTGGCCACTAAGTATGGCAGTGCATTTCCCCATACTTCTTCACTTGCCTCTGTATAACCGCCATTGCTAGAGTAATAGGTTGCTGAAATGAGTTGATTGTTGTATTTCAGAACCTTTCCTTTTGTGGCATCGACAGCTTTTGTCGAATTTGTGTACCAGTTATATCCTCCATAGACTTGGAAGGCTGTTGTATCAGGGACGACTTTTCCAATACTTTTCACAGAATACGTTCTAGCGGCAACTGCCTGTGCTTTTAACGCTTCAACATTCCAGCTTGCAGGCATTTCATTAGGCACTACGCCTTTTAGATAGTCTTCAAATGGAATATTTTCGAGAGTCGGCCTGATATACCCTGATTCAATTGCAAAGTTTACGCTGCCTAAATACGGCTTTCCTGCAATTTGAAGGACATTTTTTGTTGAATATTTCTCAGGAACAACTCTTACTGTGCTATACGTTTTTATGCCTTTTAATGAAATTTTTCCGTTAGAAATATTCAATTGGTAGTTTTGATTTTTTTTCAGATAAACTTGTTTGGCTAAGGAATTTTTCAAGCTATCTTTAATCGCACTTGTGCTGCCCGCAAGATGATAAGCATATGTACCTTTTTCCTTCAACAGTGCTTTTAAAGACGCTGTGACAGAATCGGGTTTCACATACACAACGGTACTGTTAGATTTTGCAGCCAATTGCGACAGCGGCATAGCATAAATATAGCTCGAAGCTTTCGCCAAATAAACTTTATCTGCATTAATATTTAATTTCTTTATAATATTCACAGATAATTCATAGCGATTGGCACCGCTGATTCTTGTCACCTGTGAGGTTTTTTTGATTTGATTTTCAACTTTTTGTCCAGTACTTTTCGTACTGCCGATGATGATCACTTTACTTGGCATTCTATAAGACGGAATGGAATCTTTTTTTGTTAACAGGATAGGGTATCCCTTTCTCGATGCATAGGATGCAATGGCAATCCCATTCATAAATGAGTTCCCGCCGACAACGACAGCTTGCTTATAGTTACCCATTTCTTTAGCGATTTTTTGGGAGATTTCAAACTTGTCTTTTCCACTAATACGTCTGACTTTGCCATACTTTTTAATAGATTTCTCAGCAGCTGTTGAAATGCTTTTCGTATTTCCGACAATCAGAATGTTATCCGGCTTCATTTTCTTCAGCTGGTTTTCTGTTGTTTTCGTCAGTTTTTCAATATTCGTATACAAAATAGGTGCGCCCAATTTGTATGCTAACGGTGATACAGAAATAGCATGATCAAATGCATCACGACTGACAATGACAACAGTTGAAGGATTTTTCCAGCCAGCAGATGCAATGCTATTGGCTACTTCATAGCGATTTTTGCCGTCATATCTTTTCGTCACAGCAACATTTGATCCTGATAGCTTGTATTCCCCAGTTGTTGAGATATCCATGCTTGTTTTGTTTCCGATATAATTAGACAATTTCACTGAAATTGCCGAGCTTGCCATGGCAGACTGAAAGGGTGCGACTAGTAGAGTCAGTATCATGAGAACGATTAGTGTAACGCCTGTTTTCTTCAATTTTGTTCATCCCGCCCATCTTTTTTACTTCTGTTTTTCAATCTTCTGGATTTCCTTTTGACCACTGTCATTAATAAAGTAAGAGATTTCTACTGTGTCTCCTGGTTTAAATTCATTTAACACATCTTTAAAATTATCCGTAAATTCATAACTTAAGGTTGTATTCACTTTTTTCACTTCGACTGTATGTGCATCAGCCATTCCAATAAATTCAGCTTTCTCTTCCAGCACCTGAGGAGTTGAACTGCTTGTCTTGTTTTCTCCTGTGGACTGCTCAGCCGTTCCACATGCAGTGAGCACGATACCTAGTAGCAGTATTAAGAACGGTAAAACGACGATTTTCTTCATTTTTTTCACCTCATGTCTTTGTATCGTCTTATAACTTATTATTTTAAGGTAAATTTAAGGTTTTTTGAAACCTTTTTTTTGTTACAACGTCTATATCTAGGTTCAGAGTAAAAAAATAACTTGTTTATCAAGATTCGTAAACCTATAATCATGGAAGAATCATAGAAAAGGTGAGGGACATTATGAGAGCTGAAAGAAAAAGAAAGAAGAAAAAGGTTCTTTGGATTGTTTTATCGATTATTGGCTTATTCGTATTAGCAACTGGCGGATACGCATATCATCTTTGGAACACAGCAGCATCGACCGTCGCAGGCATTCAGGAGAATTTAAAGAAGTCAGATAAGCGTGACAAAGATGTCGATTTAAATAAGAAAGACCCGATTTCTATTTTAGTCATGGGTGTCGATGAACGAAAAAATGACCGAGGCCGTGCAGATACATTAATATACATGACAGTAAATCCGAAAACGAAAACGACCGAGATGGTGAGTATCCCGCGTGATACGTATACGAAAATTGTCGGAAAAGGCACAATGGATAAAATCAACCATTCCTACGCATTCGGCGGTACACAAATGGCAGCAGATACTGTAGAGGAACTGCTTGATGTACCTGTTGATTACTTCGTTAAAGTCAATATGGAAAGCTTTAAGGATATTGTCGATACACTTGGCGGCATTACGGTGAACAGCACGTTTGCATTTAGCTATGATGGCCACTCATTTGGTACAGGAGAGATTAACCTGAACGGGGATCAAGCCCTTGCCTATACGAGAATGAGAAAGCAAGATCCAAAAGGTGATTTCGGACGTCAGCAAAGACAGCGCCAAGTTATTGAAGGCATCATTGCAAAAGGTGCCAACATTTCATCTATTACGAAATTCGGCGATATGTTCAAAGTCGTGGAAAATAATATGAAGACAAACATGTCATTTGACGATATATGGACGATGATGAATGATTATCGTGATGCAAGACAGCATGTGGAGCAGCACGAGTTGAAAGGATCAGGCGCACGTATCAATAACATTTATTACTACCAGCTTGATGACAGCAGTCTGGCTAAAGTGAAGAAGGAATTGAAGGAAAGTCTAGAGCAGTAAAAAGAAGACTACAGAAATGTAGTCTTCTTTTTTTATGATTGAAATGGAACTGGTTTTTCTTCGCTTAATCCAAAACGATGGAGAAGCTCTTCGACAATTCGTTTTGACGCTTGTCCATCACCATATGGATTAGACGCCTTCGACATGTTGTCGTACTCTTTCTGATCGACTAGCAGCTGTTTTGCCATATTGTAGATGGTCTCTTCATCTGTACCCGCGAGCTTAAGCGTACCAGCTTTCACACCTTCAGGGCGTTCTGTTGTATCGCGCAGCACTAGTACTGGCTTCCCTAGAGAAGGCGCCTCCTCTTGTACACCGCCAGAATCCGTTAATATAAAGTGTGAGGCAGCAGCGAAGTTATGGAAATCAACAACTTCAAGCGGCTCAATTAAGTGCACACGATCAAGATCACTGAATTCTGTCTGAGCCGCATCACGAACAGCAGGGTTTAAATGTACAGGATATACAACCTGAACATCTTCAAACTCTTCTACAATACGTCTAATCGCTCTAAACATGTTTTTCATCGGCTGGCCGAGATTTTCTCTGCGATGAGCCGTTAACAAAATCATTTTATCTGTTCCTATTTTCTCTAAAATAGGGTGTTGATACTGCTCTGTAACCGTTGTTTGCAATGCATCAATCGCTGTATTCCCCGTCACACAAATCGTCTCTTCTTTTTTATTTTCAATTAAAAGATTCTGTTTCGCCTCATTTGTTGGAGCAAAATGAATATCGGCAATCGTGCCTGTCATTTGTCGGTTCAATTCCTCAGGGAACGGCGAGTATTTATTGTGTGTTCTTAAACCCGCTTCAACGTGACCGACAGAAATTTGGTGGTAGAATGCGGCCAAGCTTCCTGCAAAGGTTGTAGTGGTGTCTCCATGAACAAGGACAATATCAGGCTTTTCCTCTTGGAATAATTGATCTAGTTTCAAAAGTGCATTTGATGTGATTTCAGATAATGTCTGGCGTTCTTTCATAATATTTAAATCATGATCTGGTTGAATGTTAAAGGCTTTCAACACTTGATCAAGCATTTGCCGATGCTGTGCAGTCACAGTGACTGAGGATTTGATTTGCGGATGTCTTTTTAGCTCAAGGACAAGGGGTGCCATTTTAATCGCTTCAGGCCTCGTCCCGAATACAGTCATTACATGTAATGTTTTCAATAGTCGATGCCTCTTTCCTTCTCATTTATCATAAGTGTATTATACAAAAGAATAGAAACGAATCCTAATCATTCTATTTTCAATTTTTACATCGCCTTTACTCTTTTCAACATAAAAATTTACACAAACTCTTTACAATAGATATTGAATCAGATCATGCATTTATCGTAAATCATTTGTCATTTCTATCATTTGTAAGTTACACTTTATGAAAGATGAAAAATGAAGTCAAATCATTTTTTCTATATGTAAGGAAGGTGCAAAGTTCATTGAAAAAAGTACGTAAAGCCATTATACCAGCTGCAGGTCTCGGAACACGTTTCCTCCCTGCAACAAAAGCAATGCCTAAAGAAATGCTTCCAATCGTTGATAAACCTACCATTCAATATATTATTGAAGAAGCTGTTGAATCAGGAATCGAAGACATTATTATCGTCACTGGAAAAGGGAAAAGAGCCATTGAGGATCATTTTGATTTTGCACCAGAGTTAGAGCGCAATCTTGAGGAAAAGGGAAAGAGTGAGCTTTTAGAGAAAGTGAGAAAATCCTCTAACATTGCTGACATCCATTACATACGTCAAAAAGAGCCAAAAGGACTCGGTCACGCCGTTTGGTGCGCACGTAACTTTATCGGTGATGAGCCTTTTGCTGTTTTATTAGGTGATGACATTGTTCAAGCCGAAACACCTGGGCTTCGCCAGCTGATGGATGAATACGAAAAAACCCTTTCATCTGTCATCGGGGTTCAGCAAGTAGCAGACAGCGATACGCATCGCTACGGGATCATCGACCCTCTAACACAAGAAGGGCGCCGCTATCAAGTCAAAAACTTTGTTGAAAAGCCGCCGCAAGGAACAGCACCATCGAACCTAGCCATCTTAGGGCGCTATATTTTCACACCAGAGATCTTTATGTACCTCGATCAGCAAGAAATTGGTGCAGGCGGAGAAATTCAGCTGACAGATGCCATTCAAAAGCTGAATGACATCCAGCGCGTATTTGCCTATGATTTCGAAGGGAAACGATACGATGTCGGCGAGAAGCAAGGCTTCATTGAAACAACGCTTGAGTTTGCTCTTCAGGATGAAGAATTAAAAAAGAAACTCATTCCATTTATGAAACAGCTTCTCGAAAAAGAAGAAGTGAACTAAAAAAGCTGCCGACATCGGCAGCTTTTTTAATTCATGACTGAAATAGTCAGTGTATGCTGTTCATTATCAATGACAAACAGATTGTTTTCGCCCTTCACTGCGAATTTCGTTTGTTTCTCATTCATCCAGACATTCTGTTCTGTCAACCCAAGTGTGGAAGGAGAGATCGGCATAATCTCGCGAAACACAATGGTGTTTGCCTGACCATTTTGAATGACATAGTCAGTTTTCTCTGTGGTCAATCGTTCAATCGTATCTCCTTGATCACTTTTGATCGAGCTCAGCGTCTGCATTCTTTGTTTTAGCACAGATTCTTCTTTTCCAAGGAAAGAAAGTAGATACTCATATGAACCTGCTGATGCAGGCGATACATATGAATTAAACTGTCCTGGTCCAATGGATAATGACTTTAAATCCTCTGCATTTTGAAGCGCATCAGGTTTAACAAAATACTTTTCTGATGCTGTTTTAATTTGAACGGTTTTTTTATTTTCAGCCACAGCCTGTACTGCTTGTCCAAATGGCAAAGTGACATCAGCCTTTTTTTTCATGGCTTGGTCTTTGTAAACCTTAAGTGGGTCAGCCGTGACAATCATCTGTTGATCCACCTTTTTCATATCGGGCGCCCCCTTCGTCTGCGGGTTCTTTGACTGAGGCGCTTCTGCCTTATCTGATGAAATTACACCAAATGTCGCAAGTGTACGAAGCGGGCGATCTGAAAACATTGATAAGGCAAGCAAAATCGTTAAGGCCGCTAAAACTGTCACTTGAAATGCGGGTCCGAACAATGAGCGCCGTTTTCCGTTCTCTTGATAACGAGACACCTTTTCTGTCTTTTGTACGCCTTTTCTGCCTTCCTTATGTTCCATTTGATATTTTTGTTTCTCTTTCTTGGAAAGCTTGTTAAACCAATCAACAAACTCCTTATACTCTTTCACGACCTTTTTCGTATCATCAAACATACGAAGTTCACCATAATGCATCCAAGCCACCCGATCACAAATTTTTTGGATTTGGCTAATAGAATGACTGACAAAAAAGATCGTCTTTCCTTGTTCTTTGAATTCTGTAATGCGGTCCACACATTTTTGATAGAAGGTTTGGTCTCCAACAGACAGTGCTTCATCAATAATAAGGATATCTGGATCGATATGTGCTGAAATGGCAAAACCAAGACGGGATTTCATTCCGCTTGAATAGCTCTTTACAGGCTGGTCAATAAAGTCACCAATATCCGCAAACTCTACGATTTTTTCATAAAGTTCGTCTATCTCTTTATTCGTCAGTCCCATCATTAAGCACTTTAAACGAATGTTGTCTTTTCCGCTTAATTGGTTGTTCAGCCCTGCTGCAATGGCAATTAGCGATGGCTGGCCGTCCATATCAATTTCACCACTTGTCGGTGGAATGATTTTCGCTAGAAGGTTCGACATTGTCGATTTCCCAGATCCGTTAATCCCCACAAAACCAATGGTCTCGCCTTCATATACATCAAAGGACACATCACGAACAGCAAAGAAACCTTTTTCATTTTTATTAGGTAAAAACAGTCCTTTAATCTTATCCGACTGTTTTTTATATAGGACGTATTGCTTGGATACGTTTCGAAACGAAACCTTTAGTTTCATCGTATAATCTCCTTACTTTTTAAAGAAAATCGACAAATTTATCCCTAAATTTCATATGAAGCAATGAACCGACTGTTAAAAGAAGAAGCGTAATCAGCCAAAAATAAAGTGTGTATTTGACATCATGGAAGAACCATTCTCCCTTTAACAAACTATTTCTAAAACCATCAATAATGTAGAAAAGAGGATTCAATCTTAATATGTCCCCAATCCACGCTTTGTCTCCAGTGAGCTTTTCTGAGATATTCCAAAAAATCGGCAGCAAAAAGAAAAGTAATCTTGTCACAGATTGTAAAAGAAATTGATAGTCTCTCACGAGTACACTAATCGTGGAATTAAACAAACTAAACGAAAACATAAACGCGATCATACAAATAAGATAGTATATATATTGCAGCCAATGCGCGTCAGGGTATATGCCATAGGAAATCAGCACAATCAGATAGACACCCATCATAACAAAGTAGCTGAACAAGTTGGACATAATCACCACAGAAGGCAGCGCACTAATCGGAAAATTCATTTTCGATACCATATTAATGCGTTTAAACACACTGTTTGATCCATCAAGAATCGTCGGACTAATGAAGAACCAAGGGATTAAACCGGCAAGCATCCAGATGATAAATGGAACCTCCATGTCTCCAATGGCAATTGGCTGTCCTCCGCGAATACCCATACCGAAAACAAACCAGTATGCCAGCATCTGCATTAATGGATTTAAAAACTGCCATAAAACACCCAAATAATTCATCTGATATTTTGATTTTGTTTCATAAACAGCAAGTCGCATAATCAGCGGAAGTGAGCTGATCTGCTCTCTTAATATTGTAAACAATGCGTTCATTCTAATCTTCCTTAGATATTAGTTTTTGGGATTGCCTCTTTAAAAAAATCACCGCTCATAATTGTAACAGATGTTGAGAAATATTTCACTTTTCAAATCGAATGAGTATATTAAATAGTAGGGAAATTTGATCAAAACAAACACTGGTATATTCAGCTATTCTAGGTTACTAATTACCTTATTATATCATTGCTTTATAATTGCCATTAGAATATAATTATCAGGATAATTGCATTTCCAAAATAAATATCATTTTCCTATTATATATATTACATGAAGGGGCTTAACATTAATGAGAATCAAGCAATTCAAAAAAATCGTTACAAGAAAGATTAAATTTATTTTAGATCCACTAATTGAATTTTCCAGAGATTCGCGACTTCGTATTAGAAGTAAATACACCTCCTATTTAGAGAAAAACCCAGTAAGAAGTAATTATATTCTATATGAAGCTTATCATGGCAAAAGTATTTCTGGAAATTGTTATGCAATTTTTCTAGGCTTGATGAAAGATAGTACTTTTAAAGATTTACATCATGTTTGGGTCATTAATGATTTTAATGATCCAATGATTGCAGAATTAAAGCAGAAAACTTCTAATATTTCCTTTGTTAAAGTTGATAGTAACGAATATCTAAAATATTTAGCAACTTCTAAATATTTAGTTAATGATACGTCATTTCCTTTTTATTTTATTAAAAGAGACGAGCAAGTTTATATTAATACATGGCATGGAACTCCTTTAAAAACTTTAGGGAAGGATCTTAATAAAAGATCAATGTCTGGTCATAAAAATATCCAAAGAAATTTGCTTCATTGTGATTACCTTATTAGCCCGAATACTTTTACGTATGAAAAGTTACTAAAATCAAATGATGTATTTGGGATATTTGCCGGGAAAATTGCAAATATCGGTTATCCTAGAGTAGATTTAACATTAAACACTAGCAGTGAAAGTGTGAAAGAAAGATTAGACTTACCTTTTAATAAAAAAATTGTTCTTTATGCTCCAACATGGAGAGGAACAATAGGTGCCGAAGAGGATACTTGCTATACATTGCATAGTGAAGTTGTGAAAATTCAGCAGGCGCTTGGTGATGATTACTTAGTACTTTTAAAATCCCATTACTTTTCTTATAAATTTTTTAAACAGAGCGGTCTTGAACATCTTTGTGTTCCAAACTGGATTGATACAAATGAACTTTTATCGGCTATAGACATTTTAATTACAGATTATTCAAGTATCTTTTTCGATTTCCTACCTTTAAAAAGACCTGTCTTTTTCTATATGCCTGACTTACGTGAATATGAATCAGAGAGAGGTTTTTATATAGATATAACCAAACTTCCAGGACCTATCTGTGAAAGTATAATTGATTTAATTGACAGCCTAGGCCAACTAAACAGTTTAAATAACTTCAATAAACAATTTGAAAGTCAATACAATGAGTTTTTAGATGAATACTGCTCTTATGATGACGGAAATGCTACTGATCGACTCATTGACATAATATTCAAAGGGAAAAATCAAGATGAATTAATCAAGGTTGAAAGCAATAAACAAAAATTACTTTTTTATTGTGGGGGCTTCTACAATAATGGTATAACCGTTTCAGCGACTAATTTATTTGATCAGATTGATTACAACAAATATGAAGTTGTCGTCATTGATAACTCAAATTATCATAAGGATAAATGGATGAACATACAAAAACTTCATCCTAATGTTCATATTATTTATAGACCAGGTTTTGTTAATAGAACATTAATAGAAACATATAAACAGAATCTAATTTTCCGCCGTGGTATATACAATAACAAAATGTTAAAATACACTCCAGTAAACTCATACAAAAGAGAATTAAAGAGAATTATTGGTAATACGAAGTTTGATGTGGGAATAGACTTTGGAGGATATAACAAATTTTGGACCCTTCTCTTAGCATTCGGAGATTTTAAAGTCAAAAGTATTTTCCTACATGCTGACATGATGAAAGAGTATAACAAGAAAGTGAACCACAAATATAAACATCGCGGTAACCTAAAAGTAATTTTCTCACTGTACAAGTTCTTCGATAGAATTGTTTCAGTTGCCGAATCGACTAACATAGAAAATCACTTGAATTTAAGCCCTTATATTCCTAATGCTTTAGAGAAAATGGTTTTTGTTAATAATGTAATCTCGCCTAACAAAGTACTTCAAATGAAAGAAAATAAAGAGATTATAGAATTTAATAATGAGAGATATTTAATTACTTATCAAAATGATAAAAACGAATCCATCGGTCTTAATTTATCCGGGATACCACTTCCAAATAAGGAGTATATCAACTTTATAACAATAGGAAGATTATCTCCTGAAAAAGGGCAAAAGAAATTAATTTCTGCTTTTTCACAATTACACAAACAATACCCAAAAGCTGTATTGTATATAGTGGGTGAAGGGCCTTTAAAAAGAGAATTAAAAGATCACACAAAAAAATTACATCTAGAACATTGCGTGTTTTTTGTTGGACAACTCGAAAATCCATTTTCTTTACTAGATGAATGTGATTGTTTTGTCTTATCATCAGATTATGAAGGACAAGGTTTGGTTCTCATGGAAGCAATGATTCTAAAAAAACCAATTATAGCTACCGATGTAACTGGAGTGCATTCCGTCTTAGAGGGTGGATACGGATTATTAGTTGATAATAATGAAACTGCGCTATTTAATGGTATGTCTGATTTTATCCAGAATAGTATGGAACAAAAATCCTTTGATTATGAAAAGTATAATAGCGAGGCGCTAGATCTCTTCTACAAAAATGTCTGTACAAAAACTAATTAATCACTTATATACAGAATAAATTATATGTATTTAAAAACACCTTTGGATAATGGTCAAGTATTGAACTTGATACCTTCCAAAGGTGTTTTTCTATCTATAAGAAAACAATTAAAAGCGTTCCGAATTAAAAACTACTTCAACCACCCGCTTCGATGACTCTCCGCTCTCTAAGTAACAGAATTTCTCATAAAACGGTGCAAATGATTCTGGTAGTGTAAAGGTCGGCTGTTCTGTTTCTCTTATCCAGTCAATAACACTTGCTGTTTCTTTCACAAGCGGTCCAGGTGCTTCTTGTTCAAAGTCGAAGTAGAAGCCTCTGAGCTTGTCTCGATAGGTTTCAATGTCTGGCACATAGAACAGCATCGGACGTTTGAGGTTTGCATAATCAAAGAACACAGATGAGTAATCTGTGATGAGCAGATCTGAAATCATATAAAGGTCTCTAATGTCTTCGTAATGAGAGAAGTCATAGGCAAAGCCTTCATATGGTCCTAAATCAAAGTTTTCAGCAACTAGATAGTGCATACGCAGAATGATAATATATTCATCTCCGATAGCAGCTCTCAGCTCATGCAGATCAAGGTCTAAATCAAATTTGTACTGCCCTTTTTTATAAAATTGATCGTCTCTCCATGTCGGTGCGTATAAGATCAATTTTTTATCGAGCGGCAGGTTCATTTTTTGTTTCAGTGCTCTCATCGTTTCTTCATTGTTTTGATTGTGAAGGAAGTCATTTCTCGGATATCCTGACTCAATCATGGTCTTTTGAAATTGGAACGCACGTGTAAAGATTTCAGTCGAGTAGGCATTAGGAGAGATGAGATAATCCCAATTCGATGCTTCTTTCGTGAAATTCTTTTTGTATTTCTTCGTATTTGTTCCAGGCATATGCACCTCGTCCATGTCCATTGCCAGTCGTTTTAACGGAGTACCATGCCAAGTCTGCAAGTATGTTGTGTGATCTGGCTTTGGAACCCATAGCGGCAGACGGCTGTTTACGACCCAGTACTCGGCTCTTGCCATCGCAAAAATCCATTTCAATGACAGACGATTGATATAATAGATGCCTTTTTCCTTAAACGGTGCTTCATGACCCTTTTTAACGCTCCAGATCAGCGTATATTCAGGGTGATTTTCTTTCATATACTCATAAATACCACGCGGATTACAACTGAATTGTTTTCCGTTAAAGCTTTCAAAAACAACGGTTTTCTTTTTCACAGACAGCTTACTCGCCAGTTTAAAGGTCGTTTTAAACGTTCTTGTCACAAGGCGGTTACGGACTTTTTTGATTTTACCGATCTTCTTTTTGAATTTCTTCCACTTGCTTTTGACGTAATACTTGGCACGTGTTTTCATGGTGTAGTCATTAATACGGATGCCAAGCGTTTGTCTTTTTTTCTTTCGGTACACTTCATATCGAATCGGTACATCGTTTCGCTTATGAATTTGAACAAGTCCTTTGAGTTTGTTCGAGCGGTCTCCAAGTACTAAAGAAGTGGTTGTTAATGTTTCCTCTACTCCGTTCACATCGCAGATAAATTCAAGATAGAAGCGATATACAAGGCGTCTGTTCAAGGAATAGGTCAATTCCTCTAAAGGAACTTCTGCTAAAAATTGATAAAGCTGTGGTACCTGTTGATCATCACGGTATTCGATCACTTCATCTTTTATATGGGTGATATTGACCGGAAAACGATGTTCAATTGGTTCTTCACCATTTTTCTTCAATAGAAGTTTTGCTTCTTTGATCTCATATGGATGTTCTGCACTTAGAACACCTGCATACCCGGATAAAGATAACATACATCCTTTGTTGAGCTCGATTTGATTGAATTTCACAACCTTTAGCTCACGCTTGATTTTCAAAGAAGCATTCCCTTTGTCTGTGCGGTATGGAATGATATACAGCATGGCGTCTTTATTTTCTAAAAAAGTCAGCTCAGGCTTTTCTACTTCCATTTTTAAACGGCGTTTATACTTTGACGTTTTCTCTTCAGATACATTATCTGTATTGATATCTGCTTCTTTTACTTCTTCTTCCTCTTCTTCGGAATCAGAATCATAAGTTGAGTCCTCAAGCTCGTCCTCATCCTCTTCTTGGTTTGTGCTTAAATAGTCCGTGACATACAAGTTATATGTCTGGCCTTGCTCTAACGCAAGCGGCAGCGATGATTCACTCAATACCAATTTGAATAGATTCTCTTCTTGATGAACAAGCGGAAGGAAAAGCTCTTGTTTTGATACTCTTTCCCTCATAAACAAATAAAATTCCCTATCTGTTAATGGCATGTCATCATCGATGCGAATCAGCATTTCTAGTTTCTCATGGTGATTTTTTAACCCTTCAACAACACTCTTCTTCTTATGAATTCCCTCTTCAATCATTAATCGTTAATCTCCTCTGTTCAGAAATCTTACCGTTATATGGCTATTTCACTTTCCAAGAATAGTTTCCTTGCTTCGTTTGATATGACCATCCATCGATGGACGATGGTTTATTCGTAAGCAGCTCGCCTTCTATTTCTAGACGCTGCAACACCTCTTGAAGTTCTTCTGTTTTAAAACGAATGTAAAAATCCACAAATTTCGTTTGGTTGATTTCAATGTTTTTCTTTGTTTGAAAATGGCCAATTGGGAAGCTGACTAAAAGGTTTTCATCGATTGTTTGAGAAATGATTTCAGCTCCATTCACTCGATCATATCCTGCAAAATCGATTTGCACATGATTCGCATGACTCATTTCATCTTTTAACTCAAGCTGAAGATGAAGAACGTGGTTCTCAGAGCTCAGATCACGCAAGATCCATTTTGTACAATCCACAATCCTTCTTAGTTCATCTTTACGCTCACGATTTTCGAGCATATGATGAAGTGCTGTATTCCAAACCGACATTTTATCAGAAGGTATCATATAAAAATAGGCTTGTTCTCCTAAAATCTTCTCGACATCTTCTTTATGCTTAGTATCCCCAAAGAACACGGCATCCACTTGCTGTTTTCTTATTTGTTTAAACAATTCTTCATATTGGGGTTTCAGCTGATGCTGCTCTTCCTCATAATGTGAGTCATGCACAAATGCAGCATAATAAGTTGTTTCAGGCTGCTCAATTTTAAACAAGTGGCGGTCTTGATCCCGGTCTTCTGTAATCATCAATTTCAAACGGTCATTTTGTGATTGAATGCTGGATAGCCATAATTGTTTAATATCCGTCTTTTTTGTAAATGTTTGAATTCCTGTTTTTTTATACCAATTAATATGCCGAACTGGATTCTTTTTTACATCTCCATGGTAGATGAACTCCATATAAATACTGCCATCGTCATTGATCAATTCCTCCAAGTATAGTGCACCTGTATGGGGAACAAAACTTTGTACTCTGCATAAAACGCCCTGCCAATTATATTCTTCCCTTTTCACCAATTGCCGCTCTTCATTATACTGTTCAATATAACAAATGGGAGATGAAGACCGTTCATATCTCGTCACCTGAATCTTGGATTCTTCTGCTGGAATTACGGCTTCATTGATCGAATGCGATGATTCACCGACAATAAATTCCGAGTAACGTCTTTTACTTCCGCTTTCCGGTAGAATATAGTGTTCATACACATTCAAGATCTCAACCTCAGGAGAAAAAATTTCTTCCATGCGGTGAATACGTTCCTTCATATTTACATCATAATTCAAAGTTAAAATTGCAGTACGTTTATGTGGATCAACTAATGGTTCTATTCTTGCCTTTAAAGACTTCGTTAAGCTCTCATCCTGTTTTGGTACATCGCCCATAATAAAGTAGTAGTCCATATCAGGCATGTCCACTGAGGCCATTGTTTCATGTTGTTCAGGTTGATCAAATGTGTCTTCAACTTTTTTCTTCATCCAATTTTGAAACAAAGGAAGCTCTCCTTCATAATATTGTTGACTTACTCATTGTATTTTACATGAAAAAGTACTTCTTACCAAAAGATAAGAAGTACTTTTTTGATCTATTAAAGTCCAGCAATTTCTTCTTTAATTTGGGTTGTCGAGATGCCTTCGGTTCTCTTCAAGTAAACGACTTCGCAATGTTCTTTTAAGAAATCGAACTTGCCTTCCCAGTCATCTCCCATCACAAACACATCAATATCATGCTCTTGCACATCATGGACTTTTTGATCCCAGCTGTTTTCTGGAATAACTTCGTCTACATAACGAATGGTTTCAAGAATCAGCTTTCTATGCTCGTAACTGTGATAAGCTTTTTTTGATTTTTGTAAATTAAACTCGTCTGTAGAGATGGCCACCACTAAGTAATCTCCAAGCTGCTTTGCACGTTCTAGCAGCTTAATGTGCCCCCAGTGTAATAAATCAAATGTACCGTAAGTAATAACTTTCTTCATTGCAAACATAAACTCCTTTCTTTCATCCTTATTCGTCTGCTTTAGGGCAGTAATGTTTATCCGTAATCCTATTATCATCGATCATTTTCTCGCTCTTCGGAACTTCATTATATCACAACGCCTATAAAAGGTTAAGAAAATGTAAAGACAAACTATTTCCAATTTATTGGGCGCAGGAGGAAAAGTCCGAGGAATCAATGTTTCACAGAGGATCGTCCATTTGAATTGATGAAAATGTCATGAAATTTAAAGGTTTGTAAAGTTATTGTTAATATTTCATGGAGCATCTGTGATAAAATGATGAGTAGGCGAAGAATGAATTTACAATGAACGTTCATAGATAACAAGTTAAAAAGGAGGTCTAAACAATGCAAACAGAAGTGGTCTCTAACCTTTCTTATGTAAACGGCGACTTAGATGAATTTATCAGCTATATGAACCAGCATCATATTTCTCAGAAAAGAGGCGCCATGATTGCAACTGTCAATCCAGAGATAGGCTATGCCGTCATGAAGGATCATGCGTACCATCAAGTCGTCTCATCTGCGGATTATGTACTGCCGGATGGCGTAGGCGTCGTGTTGATGTCTCGCATGACCCAAAGTCCGCTTAAGTCAAGAATTGCCGGCTTTGATGTCTTCATGTCTATGCTTGATCTAGCAAACAAGCAGTCTAAAAGAATCTTTTTATATGGTGCGAAAAAAGAAGTGCTTGAGGCTGTGAAACAGCGAATTGATACGGAATATCCAAATGTGGTCCTTGCCGGAAGCTGTGACGGCTATCAAGCTGATAAACGTTTCGTAGCGAAGCAAATCGCGCGCTCGAAACCTGATATGGTGTTCGTTGCATTAGGTTATCCAAACCAGGAGAACTTTATTTACGAATACCGCCATTTATTCCCGCAGGCTGTTTGCATCGGTTTAGGCGGAAGCTTTGATGTATTTAGCGGAACGGTGAAGCGTGCACCACGCTGGATGATTAAGACAAATACAGAATGGCTGTATAGATTGATTGTGAATCCATGGAGATGGAAACGAATGCTGAATATTCCTAAGTACGCTTTTGCCGTATTGAAGGAAAGCAAAGGGAAAAAACGTTACTATCCTGAGCAGGTAAAGGATCAGACGAAGCAGCTGTAAGAGACTGACAAATGATGAATATACGCTCAATGATGATTTCATGTTACGCAGCTTTTATTTCTTTCATTGGATGGCTGATGAGCGGCGTGAAACCGCGTGAAAACCAGGTGACGCTGCTTGTTTCGTTCCAAGAGAATGCGGCTGCTCTCATTCATACTTATCAACAACAGGCGAACATGACAATGAAGCTTACTGTCCTCTATACGAAGCATGCTTCTGCGATAGAAAAGGACGGGCCTCATCTGTCATTTCGCTATTTTCATGAAAAAAATCCTCTCCATCTCATTCAATGTATGTATACGATGTTTAAAAGCAAGGTTGTCGTGACGGATAATTACTTTCTCATGACGAGTGTGCTTAGAAAACGGCCTTCTACCACCTGTATTCAAGTATGGCATGCCAATGGCGCTTTGAAAAAGTTCGGGCTTGAAGATGCTTCAAATTCTGAACGAAGTCCCCGTGACATCGAGCGCTTCAAACGTGTCTATGCGTCTTTCGACTATATCGTAACAGGCTCAGATCACATGCGTGAGATTTTCAAGACCTCGTTTGGAGCCAATGATGAACGCTTTTTACCAACTGGTGTACCACTGACGGATCTGTACTATGAACAGCATCAGCCTTCCTTAAAGCTGAATGATATCCCAAAAGGGAAAAAGATCCTGCTCTATACACCGACCTATCGAGACTTTGCAATGGACAGTCTTGTCCTGCCTTTTTCAAAAGAGCAATTGCAAACTGAGCTGAATGGCGATTATATTCTGCTCGTCAAGCTTCATCCTGCAGTCAAACATTTAGCGAAAGCAGAAACAGACGGTGAATGGATATTTGATGTGTCCGATCAGCCGCTCTATCCATTGCTTTGTGATTGTGATGTCCTAGTGACAGATTATTCGTCGATTGTGTTTGAATATGCACTGCTCGAAAAGCCTGTCTTGTTCTTCACTTATGACTTAGACACTTATCGGGAGAAACGCGGCTTAGTTGATCGGTATGAAGACATCATTCCTGGAAAGGCTTGCGTCACACAGGACATGCTCTTGCAGGAGCTTTTACACCTAAACGGATCAACCAATAAAGAACGAATCAAAACCTTTGCTGAGGAATGGAACCAATATTCAAAGGGACAATCAAGTCAGCAGCTCCTTTCATTCATTGAACAGCAGCTGCTCTTACAAAAAAAACGTCCGGCTTCTCAATAGGAAGCACGGACGTTTTTTTATTTGTTATACACTGGGATATCGTAATACAGCGTATAGTCATCAAGCAGGTTATACAAACTATACATACGAGTGACTTGCTTAGAAGCCCAGCCAATATCTGTTGCATATTGATGAGTTGCTGTAGCAGACCAGCGCATTTTATAAATCGTATCTTGTTTGTATGTCGCATTATTGATGTAGCTGTTGCCAATGAATTTTGCCCCGCCAATAATCGCAGCCTCTGGTGTGAACCATTGCTGTTCATACGCATACTTTGCACCGAGATAATTCGGATTGCTGTCATATGCACCAATGCCATACATGTTATATACTTTCTTTCCATTAAACATTGTACCATTCGCTAGAATGGAACTTCCGTTACCCGTTTCAAGCAACGCATGAGAAATAAGATAAATTTCGTTGATATGATACGTTTTTGCTGCTGTAATAAAGGCTTGTCCTTTACCAGCAAGAATTCCTTTGCCTGCTAAAATCTTTGTATTGACCTCTGCCGGATTGAGATTCGCAGCTTCAGAGAGTTTCAGAAATTGAAAATAAGATTGCGTGCCTTCTGCAATATTGGCTGGATCGACATATTTTTGCACCTCTGCTGCACTTGCATTTCTCCAGCCGAGGTTGATCCTGATCCAGTTTCCTTCTTTTCCAAGCTGTTTCACTTTTGCTCCTTTATTCAGCTGTGCCACAATGTTGCTTGCAGAGCTCGAATCAGGTGTAGAACGGACATTTAAGCCATCCGTATTCACTGTCGATGTTGCTTGGTCTACATATGATGCATAGACATAGGCCGCACCATCTGTCTGTGGTGACACCTTCATTTGTTTGTTTACCATCTCATTGACAGTGAGGTTGTAGTTCGTTTGCATGACCATTGGGCCATTTTTAATTTTTACGGCTGTGGCAGTCCAGCCATATTGGCTTTTCACAAATGCAATGGCTTCATTTACAGTTGGTAATCCTGTAAATTGCTGCGTAATGTTGATTTTGTAAGTTGGTTTCGTTGTTGTTGTATACGCAGCGGTTTCATTCCGTTTTTTGAAAAATGCCATGCCTTGGTCACGCAGTGCAGCTGTTGAGATGGCACCTGTTTTGATCTGATATTGAGCATAATCGACTGCGCCTGTTTTTTGTGCAGCAGCCTTCATTTTTTGTTTCGTCAAATAGCTGAGTGCTTGATTCAGTTTTGTCTGATTCACTGTCGGCTCTGTCGTGATACGGTATTGCTTGACCACTTCTGTCAGCGTTTTTGTACTGCTGGCAATACCATTTTTCTTGATGATCTCTTGAGCCTGCTTCACTTTAGTTTGTTCATATACAGGTGTTGTCTTAAGACTATATGTTTTGCTGACAGCCTGTCCCTTGCTTGTCTTGATGCTGCTTGTCACCTTCTGCGTTTTTAAGTATGCGGCACCTTTATTCACTTTCGCTTGGTCCACTGCTTGATTGACGACGAGTCGATATGTGCTGTCTGATACCTTGCCTGTTTTTTTCGTTGTTGCAGATACTTTTTTCTTTTGGAAGAAAGCCGCTGCTTTTTTCGCTTGGTCATCTCCTAAAAGATTCCCTGTCACTACTTGATATGGCTGTGTAGAAGAAATCTTTTTGGACGTGTAGCGCCATTTCTTTTTCTTGAAAAAAGCTATCGTTTTTGCGTAAGCTGTATCGTTCAATTGATTGAGCTTTACGATATAATTTTTTGTTTTTCCCACTCGCTGCACAGTACCTGCAGCACCGGTTTGCTTCTTAATTTGAGCCGCAGCTGAAGCTGCTTGTTTGTTGTCTTTGAAATAGCCTGATTCCAAGCTGTAGACATTTTTTAAGGCTCCTGTCTTTTGAATCTTCCCGCTGATTTTTGCTTCTTTTTGCAGCTGAGTAAGGAGTGTCTGTGCTTTCGACTGGTTCGCTTGTGCAGCGGATGTGACGATGTAATACGGCTTACCCGCTGTTACCGTTTGAAGCACTGGTTTTAAACCGGATGCCTTCTGAAAACCTTGCAGAATCGTATTCGCCTTACTTTGTCCAACAATACCGCTTGAAATCAGCTGATATACAGTGCCAGCTTTGTTTTCGGTTTGGTATGTACTGGTGACGCCTGCCTGCTTTTGCAACTCGGTTTGAATATTTTTCACTTTCGTTTCAGAATCAATGGTTCCTGATATGACCTGATAAGAAGGCCTACTTTGATTGATAACTTCATAGGAGCTATTGAGCCCAGATGTTTTTGTTAGCTCAAGTGAGAGCTTTTTCGCCTGATTTTCATCGTTAACTGGGTCAGATACGACCTTTTGTAAAGGAAGGCGGTCACCTACTGGAGACACCGTACCGCTCATGCCCACCTCTTTTTTTAATGCAGCTGCACTTGCACTCGCTGCTGCTTGTGACTCATATCCTGAGGCAGTGAGCTGATAGCTCGACGTATTTCCTGAGGTTTGATAAGTGGCTGTCCACTTTTTGTCCTTCTTCAGTGTTTCCACTGCTTTTTTCACTTCTGCTTCTGTTGTAAATACCTTTGTGGTGTTCATCGTATAAATGGATTGGTCGACATAGGAGGCTGCTTGCGCTTCTTTACCCGTGTGTAATGTCATACCAAAGGCAGCTGCGAGTAACATAATCTTGATGGTTTTTTTCACGTTCCCTGTCCCTCTCTTAACTTTGCATAATAGTCTACTAATCTCTTTATCGACAAAAACAAGTACTCTTTCAAGTCATTTATGCAATAGAAAAATAGAGGACCCTCTTGAAGTCCTCTTTGCCTTATATATGCGACACAATCAGTTCACAAGATCCTTCAATTGAGAAGCTTCCTGTTTCAGCCGGCAGAATAAAATGAGCGCCCTTTGGCAGTGGATATGTGTTTCCGTCATGCTCTAAAGACCCTTCTCCATCAATCACACTGCATAGCAAAAACGGATAATCCTGAGAAAGCTCTACTTTTTGATCAATTTCCCATTTATACACAGAGAAGTATTCTGCTTCAACAAATGTACGAATGGTCACTCCTCGGCGTGTTTCAACTGATTCATCTGCATAACCGTCTACATGAGGAACCGTCGTGACATCAATTGCTTGTGCAAAATGAAGTTCACGTTCGTTGCCATCCTGGTCTTTTCGTTCATAATCATATACGCGATAGGTTGTATCTGAGCTTTGCTGCGTTTCAAGGACAAGCGTTCCTTCGCAAAGTGCATGAATGGTACCGCTTGGCACATAATAAAAATCACCAGGCTTAATTTTCACCCGCCGCAAAAGACCTTCCCAATCTCCGCTATTCATCATGGTGACAAGCTCAGTTCTTGTTCTTGCATTGTGCCCATAGATCATTTCCGCTCCTTCTTTGCAGTCAATGATATACCAGCACTCTGTTTTTCCAAGCTCGCCATTTTCATGTCTTTCCGCATAATCATCATCTGGATGTACTTGAACAGACAAGTCTTGGTTTGCATCTAAAATTTTGGTTAACAGCGGGAAGCGATCGCCTTCTATCCCCCCGAACAATTCTCTATGATTGTCCCAAAGTTCGATCAGCGTTTTCCCTTTATATGGACCGTCTTGCACGACACTTGGTCCGTTTGGATGAGCAGAAATTGCCCAGCATTCTCCCGTTTGATCAGAAGGAATATCGTAGCCAAATTGATCCCTTAAGGCTGTACCTCCCCATATTCTTTCCTTCAATTCAGGCAGTAAAAAAATTGGTGACTGCTTCATTCAGGATGACTCCTCCCTTTGCTACCCTTTGATAATCCTTACCTAGCTTGATGAAAACTAGTAAGTCTCAACTTTTATTATGACGCTATCTAAAGAGAAGTCAATCCTTTCAGTACACCGAATGAAAACGATAACACAAAAATTGTTTTACCCTTTGACAGAGCCTGCAAGAAGCCCTTTGACAAAGTATTTTCCAAGAAGAATATAGACGAGTAGTGTCGGCAGCGCAGCCAATATCGCTCCTGCCATTTGGACGTTCCACTGCACAATTTGACTGCCTGATAGATTTTGCAAGGCAACCATCACCGGCTGATGCTCCGCAGTGGTCATCGTGACTGCAAATAAAAATTCATTCCACACATTTGTGAACTGCCAAATGGCGACCACAACAAACCCTGTGATCGAAAGCGGAAGAATCATATGTCTGAAAATCCCGATAAACCCTGCGCCATCCATTTTCGCCGATTCAATCATTTCATCTGGGATGCTCACATAGAAATTTCGGAACATGAGTGTTGTGATCGGAAGTCCATACACGACATGGACAAGCACAAGCCCTGGAATTGAATTATACAATCCGACTTCACGCAAAAATTGAATAAGTGGAATTAGAATACTTTGATATGGAATAAACATCCCAAAGAGCATCAGCGTAAAGACGACTTCTGATCCTTTGAAACGCCATTTTGATAATACATAGCCATTCATTGCACCTAATACAGCTGACAATAAAGTAGCAGGAATGACTAGATAAAGAGAATTCATTAAATTGGGTGCCAGCTTTTCAAACGCGATTTGATAGCTTGAAAAATCGATTGTGGATGGCAGCGACCACATTCGTTCAAGGGTGACTTCACCTAATGGCTTCAAGCTTGTGACGAGCATGACATAAACTGGCATCAAAAAAAATAGACTGCACAAAATCAATAAAGCATAAAGAACTGGACGGACAAACTGTCTGGCTGTCATGATGAAGCCCCCTTCCGGCTCGACAGGAGGTATGGCACGATAAAGACCGCAACAGAGATCAGCATGACAATCGCAATGGCGGCACCACCTGCATAATGGTTTCCTCTAAAGGTCATTTCAAACATATACACGCCCGGGACATCGGTGACAAAGTTCGCACCCGGTCCTGTCATCGAGTAAATCAAATCGAAAATCTTTAATGAAATATGAGCCATGATGATAACAACACTTGCAGTAATCGGTTTTAAAAGAGGAAAAATGATTTTCCAGTAAATCTGCCACTCCGATGCACCATCCATTCTAGCAGCCTCTCTTACTTCCTCTGGAATTCCTCGCAGACCCGCCAAATACATCGCCAGAGAGAAGCCTGTCATTTGCCAAACAGCTGCAATTACGACGGCAATCATGGCCGCAGGTACACCAAACTCAATTTTCCCCCAGACAAATCCGGCCAAAATGTTCGTATCCGTGTACCATTTAGGTTGGATACCGAGCGTTTTCAAAAATAAATTCACCCCTGTTGACGGGTTTAAAATCCATTGCCATACAACCCCTGTGACAACGAAGGAAAGGGCCATCGGAAAGAAGAATAAATTCCGAAAAAGAGATTCCCCCTTGATCTTCTGATCTAGTAAAATCGCAAGTGCAAGACCAGAGACAATGACAGCCCCAATAAAAAATAGAGTAAAAAAGACCGTGTTTCGAAGATCTGACTGAAAGCGGAAATCTTGAAACAGCATGGCATAATTGCGAAGACCTGCGAAAGAGAAATCAGGAACAAGCGTGGTCCAGTTTGATAATGACACATATCCTGTCCAGCCAATAAAGCCGTAAACAAAGATGAATAATAAAACCGCTGACGGGGCTAAAAAGAGCAGCGCCAGCAGCTGGTCTCCATTCCATTTTTTCCGCATACGTTTGACCTTGGGCATAGATGTTTTTGTCATCGGCGATGTGTCCATGCGCATGAAGCTACACTCCTTTTAAAAAAGAGGCGGTGCCTAGCCGCCGCCTCTTTCGTCTTTATTTCATTGCATCTTTTAAAGATGATACAAACTGACTGCTGTCTTTTTGTGTCACGAAGATATTGACGGCTTGATTCGCTTTCGTCACAAACCCTTCTTCAGCAGCTGAGCCATGAGCAAGAGACGGCGCCAGCTTAGACTCTTTAAATGCCTTCATCGCCGATTTTCCGTATTCATCATATTTTGATACGTCTGCATCCACACGTGCTGGAATCGATCCTTTTAGCGGATTAAACGCATCCTGTCCTTCCACAGATCCTAAAACAGATAAGAATTTCTTCACGTTTTCTGGCTGTTTCACACCCTTTGGCAGTCCGAATGTATCGGTGATCACCATAAAGCTTCCTTCCGTTCCAGGAGTCGCCGTGTATCCAAAGTCTTGATTGACCTTCAAATCAAGATCATTCACAAAGTACCCCTTCGCCCAGTCGCCCATGACATTCATTGCAGCTTCGCCTTTTGCCACGAGCTGTGAGGCATCCTGCCAGTTACGTGAGCTGTGATCATCATTGACGTATTCGAGCATGCGCCCAAAGATGTCTGCCGCTTCCTTCACTTTCGGGTCATCCATTTTCATGTCGCCAGCCCAAAGTTTTTGATAACCATCTGCCCCTAATACACCAAGCAAAACACTTTCAAACAAATGAGTCGCTGCCCAAGGCTCCTTATCTCCAAGCGCAAGTGGTGTGATTCCTTTTTTCTTTAATGCATCTGCTGTTTTGAAAAATTCATCAAATGTCGCTGGCGGCTCTAAGCCTGCATCATCAAATACCTTCTTGTTATACCAAAGCACATTGCCCCTGTGAATGTTCACTGGCACGGAATAGATTTTTCCATCTTTGCTGACAAGATCAATCAGTGATTCTGGAAATTTGTCTTTCCAGCCTTCTTTTTCATATAAATCATCCAGCGGCTCCATTTTGCCTGCCGCGACCCAGCTCTCATTCAGCTCCGCCCCGCCATGCACTTGAAACGTAGCAGGCGGATCATTCCCCTGCATACGGCTAGTCAGAACAGCCTTTGCATTCGTACCAGCACCACCTGCGACAGCTGCATTTTCAATTGGAATATCTTTATTCTTCTCTTCAAACAACTGGATGAGTGCCTTTAGCCCGTCTTCCTCACCCGCTCCTGTCCACCAAGAGAAAATTTCGAGCTTTTCCGTTCCGCCTTCTTTTTTTGCCTCTGAGTTCGTCGATGAACTGCAGGCAGTAACGATCAGCATACAGAGTGCAAGCAGTGTAAAGCCTAATTTGACCTTCATGATTGATCCCCCATCCCTATTTTGTAAGCGTTATCAAAATAAGTATAATGGCAGATCCTTGCTTTTTTTCAGGCAAACTTCTGCACTTTTTTATGAAATTCTTCATTTTTTTACGGCCTGTTTTCGATATTCCTTCGGTGAACAGCCGACCATCTTCTTAAACACACGGCTGACGTAATTAGGATCTGTATATCCTGCTTGATAGGTAATTTCTTTTAAGCTAAGCGAGCTGTCCTTGAGGAGCTTTTTGATTTTATCCAGCCGGCAGTTTGTCACATACTCTTTAAATGTCAGACCCGTCTCGTCTTTAAAACGTTTTGTGAAATAGGTTGGACTTAAATCAACATAAGCGGCTGTTTGCTCAAGTGTGATCTGTTCACAATAATGCGTTTTGATGTAACGTTTTGCCCGCTCAATGTCATTGATGGTCTGGGTTCTCGCTTCATACACGTCAAATAGGTGTTCACAGCACTGACGGCATTCAGCTGCGGTGCTGATTGTCAATATCGATAGATCTGTACGGAGACGTGATTTGAAGAGAATCAGCAGTTCCTTTACTTGTGAAATCGTCGCCCCCTCTAATTGAAAGGCATCAAATAAAGCCAGCGCATCCTCTCTTCTCCCTTCCTCGAGCGCCTGCATCATGCTGTCTGCAAGCTCCGGCAGATGAATCAATGGACCGGGCTTTATGTCTGTTTGGTAAAAACCATAACGAACAACGCCGCCACTCTTTTTTCGCTGATAATAGGAAAGCTTCGCCTCTGCTGCACTTTTCTGAAGATGAAGCGGGTTTGAGACTGGGTGCCCTATGCCAACGACAGGTGAAGGCTGACCATTTGTCATGGCAGCTCGAATGGCTTGCAGCACCTCTGCCTTAAGCTGACCTGGTCCTTGCTGACTATAAATGAAGCATGTAAACAGTTCACCCCCCATCTGAACCGGCACCGTATGAAATTGTGCAGATTTCTGTAAATCGTTCAACAGCTGATCCCCGCCCGTCCGCTGCACCGCGATGATAAGACCTGCTTCATATTCGGAAAATAGTTGTTGAAACTCCATGGAGGTATAGGATTGACCGTTCATGATATGGGCTTCAAGCCACTTTGACTGCTGATCGGCCGCTGCCGCCTGCCGCTGAGACGCCTCCTGCTTTATTTCTGCTGCTACAAATCGAATGGCTGCGATGGTTTCGTCTTTATCAGCTGGTTTGACAAGGTATTGTTTCACCCCTTCTTGCATCGCTTGCTTGGCGTAATCGAATGTATCGTAGGCTGTCAGCATAATGAATTTTGTATGAGGACTGCTTGCTTTGATCTGTTTGATCGCCGCCAGTCCATCCATGCCAGGCATCTGGATATCCATGAGCACAAGATGAATGGGCTCAGATCGCACGAATTCAACCGCCTTCTTTCCATTTTCCGCTTCTCCTGCTATATGACACTCTGGAACCCATTCGGTTAAGAACTTCCGCATCGCTAGTCGTTCTATTTTTTCATCATCGACAATCAGCACGTTCAGCATGCCGGTCCCTCCTTCATCGGAATAGCCAATTGTATGGTGGTGCCTTCGTTTGGCTTTGAATCAATTTGAAGGGCATTTTGCACCCCGTAAAACAAACGCAGTCTTGACATCACATTTCGAAGACCAATTCCTGTCGAGTGGCCTTTACTCAGGATGTTCGGATCTTCCTCTTCTTTTTCTGATAGCAATCTTCTTTTCTCCAATTCATTGATGCCCATCCCATTGTCCCGAATCCGGATCATCACATAGCCGCCTTCTTGATAGATCAAGAGCTCGACAAGTCCCTCTTCCTCCTTTGGTTCGACGCCATGAATGAAGGCATTTTCGACAAGCGGCTGTAAGGTGAGACTTGGGATATGTACAGATAAACACGACTCATCGATGGATGTTTTGCAGGTAATACGATCGGCAAATCTCGTTTCTTGTATATGAAAATACTCTTTTACCACTTTCACTTCTTGTTCCAATGTAACGGATGTACTCAGAGCAGACAGCGAATACCGCATCAGCGTAGAAACGGATTGAATCAATCTCGATGTGGCTTCCGCTGATTCTAAGTAAGCCATCCGCGAAACGATGTTTAATGTGTTAAATAAAAAATGCGGGTTCATTTGGTTTTGCAGTGTTTTTAGCTTCATGTCTTTGATTTTTTGATCCAATGCTGCCTTTTGTTTGATCTCTTCAATCATCATTTTCATCTCTTGCCGCATTCGCTGAAAGGCTTCATTTAAAACAGAAATTTCATCCTTTGAGGTGACATGCAAATTCGCTCCATCAAAATTTCCTTCTGATACTTCTTTTACGCTTCGGGACAGATGAACAATGGGTCTTGATATCCCGCCAGCAATCATATAAGCCATCCATAATGCGACCCCGATTGATAACGTAAACAGGCACAAGGTAAAGAGCGCATAGGTATGATGCCTTTTTTGAAGAGATTGATAGAGTACTTGATATTCAGATAATTCATCATCAAGCAGGGTCATCGTCTGCTCTTGTATATAGGAGGAGACGGTTCTCACTTCCTTCACACTTGCAGCATATTCTTCGATTTTCCCTTCTTTTACATGTGTCATGGTCGCATCACTTTCATTGATGAGCGTCCGTATCATATATTGATATTTTTCAATCGATGGAATCGCAGCATGAAGCCCGGCATCCTTTCGCAGCGCTTGATCGTAGGATTTCATTTTTTGTTTTGACGTAAGGTATTCTTTGGCAAACTTCCGATCCTTTTCAATGGCATAGGCATTGACTTTTTCATACATCGTTTTTGCTTCTGTCGATATATCATTGAGCAGCAGAAAAGAACGGAAGCTCCGGCTATATTCTGATGTGATTTTTGAACTGCTCCAGTAGACAAAAAAAGCGGCTACGTTGCCAAGAAGCACAAGGATTAAAAATGCCAATAACAGCTTACTTCGAATCTTTCTCATGGCTGCATCCCCTGCTTTCTGTCTGTTTGCTGAAGAGGCAGATCCCCGCGCCGGATCACACTCGTTCCCGTGTACTGAAGCGGTTCTTCTTTTTCACCTTTTTGCAAACGAACAAGCGATTCCACCGCTTGATAGCCCATTTCATAAGGATGCTGCACGACCACGGCATCAATCGTTCCATCATCAAGCGCCTGAATCGTATCAGGCAATGTGTCAAATGCAAGCACATAAAAATCAGTGGATGATTGGTACTGTGCGATTGCTTGAATGATGCCTGCACCATCTAATGCACTTGTGCCATAAAATGCGGTGAGCTTCGCATGATCGTTTAATAGTTTATAAGCGGCACCTGAGGCACCTGACTTCGTAATGGCTGATTCTTCTATTCCAGCAATATGAATACGTTTTTCAGCGGAGACGGCATCTCGAAAGCCTTTGACGCGCAGCTTTTGATGAATGGCATCCAGCCTGCCTGTGACAATTCCTACATACTGTTCACCTTTTGTATCTGCGATGAGTGCCTGCCCTGCGATAAAGCCTGAATAGTAATTGTCCGTTCCTACATACACTTGACGCTTGCTCCCTTCTGCATCCGTATCGACGGTGACGACATCAATTCCTTTTTCCCTCGCCTTCTGAAAAAGCGGTTTGTATTTTTTTGCATCAAGTCCCTGCGTCATAATGCCATCAACATGCCCAGCGATCGCCATATCAATGGTTTTCAGATGATCGTCGACATCCGCTTGCTTTGGGCCCAAATATTCTAGATACACGTGATGAACGTCTGCCGCATCAGCAGCTCCTTTTTGTACAAGCTGCCAATATTCGTTATCAAGTTCCTCCGGTACAAGGACAAAATGGTATTGATACGTTGACGCTGTTTTATCGGAAGCGCTTTCAATTTTAAATAAATCTTGACCTAATAACGTTAAAAAGATGACAGATACCACACAAAATGTGAGAAATGCGCTCATTCCGATCCACTTAGATAATTTCACCGTATCCTCCTCCTTTTCACTATTTCCGCATAAAAAAAGAGCTGCTTATAAGCATACTCTCTCGACCTCTATAATTCCTTTGTCATAAATAAACTGTTTGGATCTTCTTGATATGTACCAAAAGGCGGACAATACTGAAAGCCAGCGCTTTCATATAGTTTTCTTGCTGGTTCAAAGAAAGCCATTGCCCCTGTCTCTAAGCTGACACGTGTATACCCGCGCCGTTTTGCCTCTTGGAGAAGATGATTCAGCATATACCTCGCTACACCTTTCCGCATATGGAGGGCTCCAGTTCTCATCGATTTGATTTCCCCATGTTCACTTGACAGCTCCTTTAACGCTCCGCAGCCAAGAACCTCCTCTCCATCTCGTACACTCCACACGGTGACATCTTGTTTTTTTAAATCAGTTAATGGAAGGGCATGAATGCTTTCGGGCGGCGAATGCTCTTTCATTTCTTCTATATGTGCAGTAATCAGCTGATCAATTCGTCCATCCATAAGTTCATCTTGTAGAATGTACATTTCCATCACTCCTTCACGATCATTGTACGTGAAGAGTTGAATGGTTATCTGCTGTTATGTCATATAAACGAACAAACAACTGGCCTCTACCAGCCAATTGTTTGTTCGTTTTACAAGTATTTATGAGGAAAGAACGGCTTGTAATTCCTCTGCTGTACTGTTTTCAAGCTGACTTCCGACACCGACAGCCACCGCGCCTGCTTGAAGCCACTTCGGAACATCAGCTGGATGAATGCCGCCCGTAGGAATAAATTCAATCTCTGGAAATGGACCTTGCAAGTTTTTCATATAGGATAAACCGAAGGAGCCGCTTGGGAAAAGCTTGAGCAAGCCGTAGCCATCTGCTTTCGCCTGCATGATTTCACTTGGGGTGAGAACCCCTGGTACATAGAGTGTGTCGTAAAATGAGAGATGTTCTCCAATCATAGGAAGATATCCTGGACTGACGATAAACTGTGAGCCTGCCTCAACAGCTGATTGTGCCTGCTCCAGTGTCGTAATCGTTCCCGCTCCTACAATGAGGTCTTGCTCCTGCTGAAAGGATGCGATGATGCGTTCAGCATTTGGCGTGGTATACGTCACTTCAATGGCACGGACCCCTTTTTTCTTTAAACGCTCAATCATTTCAATGCCTTCTCTTTCACTACCCGCTCTCACCACTGCGATCAATTTACAAGACGCGAGCTGCTTTTTAACGTTCAAACTTGCTGACTTTCCCATATCTCTCATCCCCTTTCATGTAATCCCGTCTTTGATATCGTTTGGCTTCTTTCATAAAAGCTTGAAGCTCCTCCCGAGTAGGCAGTCCATCCTTATCGCCAGGAGACATCACTGCAAGTGCCCCGACTGCATTGCCTCTTATCACGGATTTTTCATTTGATAAGCCGTCAAGTAACCCGCTGATGACCCCCACTGCAAATCCATCACCAGCTCCGACTGTATCTACGACATCCTGTACATAAAATCCATTCACCATTCCTTGTCCGGCTGCACTTTTATAAAAGGCACCTTCTGCACCTAGCTTAATGACCACTAGCTTGACGCCTTTTTGCAAATAAACATCTGCAATTTCTTCTGGCTCGTGACAACCCGTGAGCCTTTGCCCTTCTGCAAGCCCTGGAAAAAACCAATCCACTTGCGAGGCGATTTGATTCACCGTCTGAATCATGTCCTCCTCCTCTTCCCATAGCTGAAGCCGAAGATTTGGATCAAATGAAATGGTTTTGCCCGCTGCTTTCATTTCTTGAAGGGCACGAATAGAAAACGCTCTCATTTCACTGGATAGGGCAGGCGGAATACCAGTCATATGAAGGTGGCCTGCCTGTTCGAAATAAGTGACGGGAAAGTCGCTTGGACTCATTGTGCTCGCAGCAGAGCCTTTCCGATAATACGTGACGTCAGGGTCTCCATCAATCACTTTTGATTTAAGTAAGATGCCCGTTTGAGACCCATCATTTGAACGGAGCACTGCACTTGTATCGACCCCTTCTTTTTGAAGCTCTTCTAAAATAAATGTGCCAAGTGAATCTGCTCCGACTTTGCTCATCCAGCCCACATGAAAGCCCAGCCTCGCCAAACCGACAGCCACGTTACTTTCTGCACCAGCAAGCGCCTTTTGGAATGTATGCACTTGATGAAGCTCCCCAACTTCCTTTGCATAAAACATCGCCATTGATTCCCCAAATGTGACCGCATCCAATGCTTTCACTCATTTCTCCCCTTTCTCGGTACCGGTTTCAAATCAGTTGAAAAAGAGAGAGCATGCACGTCTGTATACTCTTCTCTGCCTATCATTTATAAAGATTTCCTTACAATGATTTCACCATCAAGCTGAATCGTTTGGGGCGCACTTTCATCCCCTTCAAGCCGTGTCTTGATTTTTTGCATGGCTGCTTTCCCCATTTCATGAGATGGCTGGGCAACCGTTGTGATTCCAGGTCCAATCAGCTTATACCATTCTGTATCATCAAACCCTGCAATGCCGAACTCATCAGGAATCTTCATCCCAAGCTCTACAAGTTCACTAATCAGCTTCAGCATGAGTAATCCATTGCCAGCTAAAATCGCTTTTTTCTGTTCGTTTGATTGTAGAAAACGGACAATCTCTTCGCGCATTTGTTCCTTTTGCTTTAAATCAATTTCTGCAATGATTGGCTTCTTATGTTTACTCAAAGCTGTCTGTTCATATGCTTCCTTTCGTTCTTCACGAGGACTGATTCCATCGACAGGCTCAGTAAAGAATGCGATGTGATCATAGCCTTTCTCATACATTTGTTGAAGCAGCCGGATTGTGATATCACGGTTGTTCGTGGTCACTGTGTCGACTTTTAGTTCAGGCAGCTTCCGGTCCACAAGAACAATCGGCACACCGTTTTTCTTAAACTCCTCCAGAATGTCATTGTTCTGTCCTGTCGTATTGATGATGAGCCCTTCAATATAATGTGCATTCAGCTTAAGGAGCATTTCCCGTTCTTTTTCTGGACGATTATCTGTGTTGCACACCATGATACTGTATCCATATTCATCACAAATCTCTTCAACTCCGCGAAGTGTTGCCACAGAGAATGGATTCGTAATGTCGGCTACAATAAACCCAATGACCTTGCTTTTTCTGACTTTTAGTCCTTGAGCAAGCTGACTCGGGCGATAATGGAGTTCCTCAATGGCTTTCTTGATTTTTTTTACCTTTTCTGAAGAAATTTCATTTGTTCTGCCATTGATATATCTGGATACAGTTGATTTTGAGACCCCTGCATAAGCTGCTACTTCGTTAATGGTCACTTTCGTTTGCTTTTTCTCTTTCATTCAAAAAACTCCCACAATTGATCTTCTCATTTGGTTCGAAACCGATTTCAAATAAACTTAAAAAGAGCATATCATAATTGATGGCATTTCAGAAGATTTTTTTGCTTGATGATGGTAAAAATTCGTTTAATTAGAGAAAAAGAAAGCGATTTCAAATAAACGGTTGACGGCGCTCTCTTTTTCCTCTAGAATTTTCCTTGAAACCGATACCAAATAAATATCAATATTTGTTTCAGATGGAAAGGGAGGCTTATCCAAATGGAAAATCGTTATGCTGTACATCCTGAACAGGTCAAACGTTTTACAACAGAGGAACTTCGTCGTCATTTTCATATTCCTACGCTATTTGTCAGTGGTGAATTAAAGCTCTATTACTCTCATGAGGATCGCGTGGTGATTGGCGGAGCCATGCCAGCAACAGAGCCGATCACACTAGATGCTGGGGACTTTTTACGGACGGAGTATTTTCTTGAAAGACGTGAAATCGGGATTGTGAATGTCGGCGGACAAGGAACGGTCACTGTTGATGGTGAGGCCTTTGTGCTGGAGCATAAAGATTTCTTATATATTGGTCTTGGTCACAAAGATGTACAGTTTGCTAGTTCATCAGGCGACGAGGCCAAGTTCTATCTAGTTTCAGCCACGGCTCATAGAGCGTACCCTACGCAAAAAGCAGCCATCGCTGAATTAACACCAAACCACTTAGGGGAAGCAGCTGCTTCCAATGTACGAAACCTGTATCAAGTCATCCATGCAGATGGCATTCAAAGCTGTCAGCTCATGATGGGCATCACTCAGCTGGAAACCAATAACACGTGGAACACGATGCCTGCACATATTCACGATCGCCGGATGGAAGTGTACTTATATCTTGATATCGAAGAGAATGCACGAGTCTTTCATTTTATGGGGGAGCCCTCTGAAACAAGGCATCTTGTTGTGGCAAATGAGGAAGCAGTCATTTCACCTGCCTGGTCCATCCATTCAGGCTCAGGGACAGCGAATTATTCATTTATTTGGGCAATGGCGGGCGAAAACTATACGTTCAAAGATATGGACTTTGTCCCAATGGATCAGCTGAGGTAACGAGGATGATGACAACATCATATGCAGCGTCCCTCTTTTCCCTTGAAGGAAAAACAGCCCTTGTGACAGGTCCTGGAACCGGCATTGGGCAAGGCATTGCCGTGGCGCTTGCCCAATCAGGTGCAGATATCATCGGCACTTATCACCACACACCGCTTGAAGAAACAAAGGCACTTGTCGAACAGGCAGGCCGATCATTTCATGCGATTCAAGTTGACTTTTCTAACCCTCAGTCTGCAAAGCATGCTGTCGACGCCATATTAAAGAAGCACACGATTGATATTTTAATCAATAATGCTGGAACGATTAAAAGAGAGCAAGCGGCTCACTATTCAGAGGAAGATTGGCATACGGTCATGGATGTGAATATCAACAGTCTTTTTTTCCTCACGCAAAAGGTTGGACAGCAAATGCTGAAAAACGGGCAAGGAAAAATCGTCAATATCGCCTCCCTTCTATCGTTTCAAGGCGGCGTCTTTGTCCCCGCCTATACAGCAAGCAAGCATGCTGTCGCAGGGCTGACAAAAGCTTTTGCCAACGAATGGGCGAGCCAGCATATTCAAGTGAATGCGATTGCGCCTGGGTATATTGCGACCAATAACACACAAGCCATTCGGGACGATGAAAATCGAAATGAAGAGATTCTCAAACGAATCCCCGCCGGGCGCTGGGGAAAACCTGAGGATCTAGCAGGTGCTGCTGTATTCCTTAGCTCACCAGCTTCTGATTATATGAACGGTCATATTTTAGCCGTTGATGGCGGCTGGCTTGCAAGATAAAAAGACGAGAGAATTCCTATCCGGGATTCTCTTTTTTCTATTTGTATAATTCTCCACCTTCCGAGTCACTCTATAAAAAACATGTGATGAGGGTGAGGTATTATGAAAAGTCGTATTGAACAAGATATAGCGTCCGTCATTAAGCGTGTCAAAAGCTTTGCCGGAAGAAGTGATGATATCGTGTTCCACTCTTTTTCATTTGGTCCTTCCACTATGTCTGCATGTCTCGTGTACATTGAAGGACTCACAGAATTTGAGATGCTTTCTAAGCAAATCATTTCACCAATGCAAAAGGAACTGGACCTCACTGAGGTTGATTCTACTACATTTCCCTCCCTTTCAAAAACGTTCTTTGGCATTCAAAGTGATGTGCTGGATGATATGAACCTTGCCATCGAGCAGTTATATAGCGGCAGGGCTATTTTATTTGTAGATGGAGCGGCTCAAGCACTTGCACTCCATACAAATCTTTTTCAATTTAGGGAAGTAGAAGAGCCGCAATCTGAAGTTCTTGTAAGAGGACCACGGATCGGATTTATTGAGAATCTTGAAAAAAACACGGCTTTACTCCGCGAACGGGCAAACGACCCAAATCTTGTGATTCAAAAGGTGAGTATCGGTACTCGCAATAAAAAATCCGCTGCTCTTGTGTATGTTCGTGATATTGCTGACCCTAAACTAGTAGAAGATGTTCTATCACGCATGGCCGAAATCAAAATGGATGACATCCCTGAAACCGGCTATATTGAACAGTTGATTGAGGACAGTCACATCTCCATTTTCCCACAGATTCAAAACACAGAACGTCCTGACCGGGTGATTGCATCTGTGCTTGAAGGCAAAGTCTCGATTTTGCTCGATGGGACTCCTTTTGCCCTCATTTTACCTATGACACTTACAGCTTTGATGCAATCACCAGAGGATTATTATCAGAGGTGGACAAGCGCGACTCTTTTGCGTTTACTTCGTTATATTGCCGTGCTGCTCACGATTTTTTTACCCGGGCTTTACATTGCACTTGTCTCTTATCATCCCGGTTTATTACCGACAAGAATGGCACTCACCATCGCAGGCAGCCGGCAGAATGTTCCCTTCCCTCCTGTTGTCGAAGCCATTCTCATGTCTTTTACGATAGAGCTGCTGCGGGAAGCTGGACTACGGCTTCCAAGAGCCATCGGACAGACAATTGGGCTCATTGGCGGGGTTATTATTGGTCAGGCAGCTGTCCAAGCCAATATCGTCAGTGCCTTAATGGTGATTATTGTGTCGCTGACCGCACTGGCTGACTTCACGGCACCGTCATATGACTTTAGTTTCCCACTGCGTATTTTGCGGTTTATGGCCATTTTTAGTTCGGCATTGTTTGGATTATACGGTTTAATCATGTGTTATTTATTTGTGCTTTGTCACTTGATGCAGTTAAAGACCTTTGGTTTTGACTATTTCACACCTGTGTTGTCTTCACCGTTTTCAGATTTAAAGGATACGTACGTTCGTTTACCAATCGGGCTATTTAAATCCAGACCAAAAACAGCAAAAATAAAAAACCTCAGAAGACAAGGAGATTAAACGATGTACAGACCTGAAAAGCTATCATTGTTACAAGTCACCATTCTGTGCAGTTCTACAATGATAGGCGCTGGAATTTTAACCATTCCACGCAGTTCTGCCAATTCAGGATTCCCTGATGGCTGGATCATTGTATTATTACAGGGCGTCATCTTTGCTTTCGTTGCTTTTTTGTTGGGGTGGATTGCCGAAAAGAATGCACCAGACACCATTTTCGAGTCAAATACAAAAGGAGCGGGCGCATTCTTTGGCACAATCTTTAATTTAATGCTGATTGCCTATTTACTAGGCATTGTCGGCTTTGAGGCACGTGTCCTTGGGGAAGTGGTTCAGTTTTTCCTGCTGCAATCAACTCCCATGACCGTGATTGTGATGATTTTTTTACTCGTGGCGATCTATCATTTGAAAAGCGGTATCTTTCCAGTCGTCAAAATGGTGACCTATATTTATCCGATCACCATGGTCATTTACATAGCGCTCATGCTGTTTTGTTTAAAAATATTTGATTTTGATTATTTGCGCCCTGTGATGGCGCATGGTTTTAAAGATTTTAGTAACCTTTTCTCTCAAACCTTTATTCAATTTACAGGCTTTGAAGTGATTTTGTTTGTTGTCCCGCTCATTTATAAAGACAAATGGTCTAAGGCAAAATGGGCGGCTGCAATCGGGGTTGGAATTACTTCTCTTGTATATTCCCTCACACTCTTTATAGTGATTGGCTCCATGACCGTTGGTGAAACGAAATCTCTCACTTGGCCAACAGTTTCCCTCATTCAAGCGCTTGAACTTGAAGGAGTGTTTATCGAACGATTTGATATTTTCTTACTGACGATCTGGACGTGCCAGCAGTTCATTTGTATGCTGGGCTTTTTCCAGTTTGCGATTAAAGGCTGCTTCACTGTTTTTAAAACAACCAATATAACGAGACTGTTATGGCTGTTATTTTTGATTACATCAGCACTCTCACTTTTCCCTAGAAATATCAATGAAGTCTTTTACTACTCTACTTTACTCGGCTACGCATTGTTTGCGGTTTTAGCCATTCCTTTTATTACTGCTATCCTGCTGATGATACGCAAAAAATGGGGAGGTCGTTCTACATGAGAGGCAGGCGTATACTGTTATTCTTTTTTTCCTGCTGCCTTTTCCTTCTATCAGCAGGCTGCTGGGACTTAAAGGATATTGAAAAACTATCGTTTGTACGCGGTGTTGGTATTGATGAGGATGATGACAATGGAGTTAAGCTGACCTATCAAAACCTTGTACCGAAAACAAGCGGAACACAAGAGGCCGATTCTCCCGGCTATGTGAATGTTGTCTCAAAGGGAAAAAATGTGCTTGAGGCTGTCAGTAATGTCGCCTTGAAAGACCCGCCGATCTATAGTGATCACATGAAAATCTTCTTGTTTGGCAGAAATCAAGCAGAGCATCACGATATTCAAGGAACACTTAATCATTTTATTCGAGATGATGAGGTTCGGCGCAGCAGCTATCTCCTCGTGTCACGAGGAGATGCGTCAAAAGTCATCAATCAAAAGTTAAAGTCTCAACAGAAGGTACCGGTTGAGCATATCTTTGAAACATCCAAAAACCGAAGCTTTAACGGGAAGATCGCACCGCCAACACGTATTGGCCGGTCGTCTGATTACTTTCAGATGGGCGTTAGCTTCCTCGTACAAAGTGTAGATGTGATCGACAGTGAAATTATTTATGATGGGGCAGGAATCATACATGGGAAAACGAGAAAGCTGATTGGTTTTATCCCAGCAAAAGATGTCCAATCTTTAAACTGGGTAATGGGCCGTATCACTGGCGGCGTTGTACCTGCCACCTACAAAGGTTATCCGATCACGTATGAAATAAAAAAAGCAAAAACCAAGGTCAAGCCCTATCTGAAAGACGGAAAGGTATCCTTTAAAATTAGCATACAAACAAATGGAAAATTGTCTGAGGATCAATATCCTCCTGAAAACTCATTCGATGAGCAGTACATTAAACGTTTTGAGCGTATCTTTGCTCATAAAATTAAAGAACGCATTCAAAAAGCAGTAAATCATGTGCAAAAAGAAGTCGGCGTTGATCCCATATTTTTAAACCAGCAGTTCCGTATGAAATATCCCGACTATTGGGATCAGCACGGTACCGAGTGGGATAGGCTATTCCAAGAAGCAGCCATCGAATACGATGTCAAAGTCAGCATCTTGAACTTTGGTGCAGAAGGCGCAACAAAAAGCTTTAAATGGTAATGCCAAAAGGCGTTATCCCAATGGGGAGCCGCCCTCATACTGTTGACAAAGGGCTAAAATGATCTTGATTTTAGCCCTTTGTCTTCTTTTCAGCGTGATAGAAAACCTTTGCAGCCCTAGGAAGGACGAGCACCGGAGCGCAGACCTGACACCGAATGCGAGGGTTTGGCTACACGCTGAAGCGGTTATCCCGGTGGGGAGCCGCCTTTTTTACGTACGACAATGAGAAGCTGATACAAAGTCACTTGATCAGACAACGATTTTGTTTGAAAGCCAAGTGATGCTCCTATTCTTGCCACCTCATCAAAAAACAATTGGACGTTTTGATCAATCTGTACATTGATCCGCTGCTCGATCACGCGTTCAAACAATTGATCTGGGAAAAGCGCACGCATGGTGTTTGGTGTGAAGAACCGCATATGGGTTCGATCTAAAATTCCTACATCTTGATACGTAAAGTCCCCTGTCATCAAAGGAAGAAGCACCTCTGCATGCATCATGTTAGGCAGGCAGCAAATGATGACACCCCCTGGCTTTAAAGATGCGTGTGCTTGCTCAATGATGTGCCAAGGGTCTGACACATGCTCTAAAACATCTGAAAAAATGACCGCATCAAAAAAGGCCTCTTTCTCTGACCATGGGTATTCATCCGCATTTGCCTCAATCACTTCTTCGTAATACGCCTTTGCGACCGCTGCTTTTAATGCATCCTCCTCTACCCCGTACATGGTTACAGACTGCCGGTTCATCAATTCAAGCCCGGTTGCCCCTGCGCCGCATCCAACATCCAGCACACATGCAGCTTCCTCAGGGAGCAATTCCGTAAAATACGGATGAGGGGTGATCAAATTTAGATCTATGCCCCACTTATCTAAAAATCGAAGTCTGTTCTCAGTAAACAGTGTAGAGATGTTCGTTTCTTGATTGGCATTGAAGGTAGCATGACCATGATGATGCACAAAGGAATCATGCACAATTTGCAGCTGATACCCTTGCAGTAATGAACGTAAGCAAAGATCGTCATCCTCAAATGATCCATATACAAACCGCTCATCAAATAACCCCACATCCTCGATCAGCTTTCTTTTCACGAGCAAGCAAAACCCTACAAGCCGGTGCACATAAGTTCTCTGACCTTTTCTCTTAGACGTATATTCCTTAGCAAAGGCTGGGAGCTCCTTCACATCTGTATACGACGGCTGAACCATCTGAGGGCCGCTCACATAATTGGAGACTGGCCCCACCATCCCAATCTGTTCTGATGCGAATAGCGCCTCTTTTAATGGAGGAAGCCAATTTTCCGTCACGATCGTGTCATTATTTAAAAAGAGAATGCTGTCTCCTGAAGCTTCTTTTGCCCCTTGATTACATCCCTTTGCAAAGCCTTCATTCTTTTCATTATCAATGAAAATCACATCATCCAGCTCTCTTACATATTCCTTCGTGCCGTCAGTTGACGCATTATCAACGATGATGAGTTCATATTGGTCGCTGCTCGTATGCTGTTTAATGCTTTGGATACATGTTTTCGTTAAATGCAGTTCGTTGTACGTCAGCATGACAATGCTTGTTTTCCCTCTCATCTCATTTCCACCTTTCGCCCGCCTGTTCCATATGTATGTCATATGGAGCACGTTCAGAAGATGAGGGAATGTCCTTTCTTGATTAAACGTTTGTTTAACATAGAAAAACCAGCTGCATACGGCAGCTGGTCATTGTTCACACTGTTTTCCCTTCGTCACCTGCGACGGCACGATTTCTCTTTTTTAAATCTTCTTCAATTTCTTCAAGACTTTTCCCCTTCGTTTCGGTCACCAAGTACCTCACAAATAAGAAGGCGCCTACACCGATGACCGCATAGATGAGGAAGAGATTACTGATACCAATCGCGCTTAATAAAGCTGGGAATGTAAGCGAGATGATTAAATTTCCTGTATGAAGAAGGAAAGTTGAAACGCCTGTACCGATTCCTCGGACATGTACCGGGAACAGCTCAGGAAGCATTACCCAAACGACTGGCCCCCAGCTGACAGCAAAGATGACGATAAAGAGACCTAAACAAATAACGGTTGTCCATCCTGCAGCTGTTGACCCTTCGAAAAATCGGTTGACCACTGACAGGACAATTAAACTAAGGACCATTCCTGCATTCCCAAATAGGAGCAGCGCTTTCCTCCCTACACGGTCAATGATTTTGATGGCAACAAACGTCATGATGACATTCACTGCACCAATTCCGACAGTTCCTAAAATCGCCGCAGAATTCCCAAAGCCAACACTTGTGAATGTTTTTGGTGCATAGTAGATGATCGTATTTGTACCGATAAACTGCTGCAGAAAGGCTAAGCCGACACCGGCAATCAATGCTGGGCGTACCCATGGCTCAAATAATTCCTTAAAACCGCCTTTTTCTTCACTTTCCGCCTTTTGAATATCCGAAATTTCTTCTTCCACTTCTTGCTTACTTTTTCTGAGATTAGATAATATCTCCTTCGCACGATCAGCCTGTCCGTGGACAAACAGCCAGCGGGGACTTTCCGGCATAAACAAAATCCCACATAACAAAAGAACAGAAGGAACAACCGCAATTCCAAGCATCAAGCGCCATGCCTCTGCATCCGCTAAAGCGTAGTTCACAATATAGGCTAGAAGAATACCAAATGTGATCATGAGTTGGTTTAATGAGGATAGTGCCCCCCGTGATTCCTTTGGCGCAAGTTCAGATAAATATAATGGAACAATCGTTGTCGAGCACCCGACAGCGAGCCCTAGTACAATTCGGAATAAAACCATCACTTCCGTATTCGGGGCAAGAGCTGTACCAAATCCGCCGATAATAAACAAAATCGCTGCGGCGATGATGGCTTTTTTCCGCCCAAATTGGTCTGTCAGCTTTCCAGAAAGAGAGGAACCGAGCATCGCCCCGATTAAAATCGAGCTGACGACAAGCCCCTCTGTAAACGCATTTAAACCTAAATCCTCTTTCATAAATAAGATGGCGCCGGAGATGACACCTGTATCATAGCCATATAAAGCACCGCCAAGGGCGCCGAAGAAATAAAGCCATCCATTCCGATTTTTCATGTTCATAACCCCACTTTTGTCTCTGTACTCTATGAAAAATCATTTTCCTCACTTCCTGTCATTTCAAACATTTCGATGTTTTATGACAAATATATTTCATTTGTATATCTTTGAAACTTTTTACGAGAAGGATACGTCAATTAAGCGTTAGTGAAAAAAATGTCGCACTATATCCCGTTTTAAGGTATATTTGTTTTAGTTTGTAAGCATAAAGAAGGACATCTTTACTATAAAATCATAGCGAGGGTTTAAAATATATGGATCAATCACGAAGTAAACGCAAAGGGAAAAAGCGTTTAAAACCATGGGTGAAAGTCACTCTTTTTATATTTGGTATTCTTTTACTGACGACCGCTTCTGTTACTGGCTACGCCTACTACAAAGTAACAAATGCTGCCAAAAAGGCTCAAGTATCTCTTGATCGCGGCGCACAATCTGTGAAACGGATTGAAGCATTCGATCCAGGAAAAGACAGCTTTTCTGTCTTGCTGCTTGGAATTGACAGCAGACCGGGCGAAACAGTGAAACAAGCACGAAGCGATGCAATGGTGTTGGCTACCATTAACCGCACAAATAAAACCGTTAAATTATTAAGCATTCCCAGGGACTCATACGTTAATATTCCAGGCCACGGTTTTGATAAAATTACTCATGCACACGCATTTGGCGGTGCAGATTTAACAGTGAGTACAGTTGAAGATTTACTAGATATTCCGGTCGATTTTGTCATCCAAAGTAATTTTGTAGCATTTAAAGAAATCGTCAATGAATTAAACGGTGTGTCTATTAACATCAAGGATGATTACCTTGTGAAACAGATTAAAAAAGATACAAAAGGCAAGGTTGTGCTTCAAACTGGAACTCATACACTAGATGGGGATCAAGCACTCGCCTATGTGAGAACAAGAAAAGCAGATAGTGACTTAATGCGTGGACAGCGTCAAATGGAAGTGTTAAAAGCCATTTTTGATAAATCAAAATCTTTAACATCTATTCCGTCATACGATAATATCATTGATACACTCGGTGATAATGTGTCAACCACCCTTTCTATGAAGGAGTTAGTCGGTCTTTTCCCGCTTCTGACTTCATTGAAATCGGTTGATACCATCCAGCTTAAAGGATCTGATTACCAGCCAAACGGGGTTTATTATTACCAATTGGATCAAAACCAGCTGAACGAAGTGAAGACTGAATTGAAAAAGCAGCTTGAATTATCATAAATAGAAGCGTCCCTTTGGGGCGCTTTTTCTTATTTCCTTGATCATTCTCTCATTTTTGTTTAGCCTTGATAGTGAGGAAACAACCATCCTTTTTTTATGAGAATAAAGGAAATCGTACATACTTTGAAGAGGCTATTGCATGAATGAAGGAGGATTTGACAGCGATGAAAAAAATGATTGCGATTGATCTGGACGGTACACTTTTAAATACAAAAAGTGAAATATCCGCTCAAAACCGAGAGGCATTGATTCGTGCGAAGGAAGCTGGATATATTGTGACCATCTGTACAGGGCGGGCAACTTTTGATGTAAAGGAGCTGCTTGGCGATTTGGACATCCCCATTATTGCGGCAAACGGCGGGACTGTCCATACAGAAGGATACGAGCTCTTCAGCCGAATCACATTGGACCAAGAAGCGGGCAAGCGCGCTGCTAAGGCATTAGTGGAACGAAACATTTACTTTGAAGTCTATACAGACGATGCTCTCCTCTCCCCTTACGATGGAAAAGAGAAGCTGAAAGCAGAATTTGATCTGATCGAAAGCGCAAACCCAAATGAGGATCTCGCTGATCTATGGGAGGGAGCCATGACGCAATTTAAACAATTTGGCATCAAACCAGTGGATGATATCCGTCAGATTTTTGAGTCGAATGAACCGACCTATAAATTACTCTGCTTCTCGTTTGATATGAACAAACTGACTGAAGCACGAAATCTTCTGGCAGACATGCCCGAGCTTTCATTGACCTCGTCTGGAAAACATATTATTGAGGTGCTGCCAAAAGAGTCTGGAAAAGGACATGCCCTGAAAAAACTCGCAGCCCATTATGGTGTAGACCGCTCACATATTTATGCAATTGGTGACAGCCCAAACGACCTTTCTATGTTTGAAGAAGCAGGCCACCGCATTGCAATGGGGAATGCGGTTGATGTCATTAAAGAAAAGAGCACTTACATCACAAAAGGGAATCATGAAGATGGTGTCGCTTATTTTATTGATCTTCTTTTACAAAATCAATTCCATGAAAAAAAGACGCTTGTCTGATCAGCGCCTATAGAGAAGTTCAGAAGTCCGATACAAGTATTGATCGGGCTTTTTCTTTATTTTTTGATTCTAACAGCCGTTTCATATTTGTCCTTCCAGTACGTACTTGTTTTCATATTGGTTAAGACAACGCCGTTTGAGACAGTCACATGAATGACTTGATTTGATCCTGCATAAATCGCCGGCATCAATGATGTCCCGCTGAAGAAGACAAGATCTCCCGGCTGAAGCTCAGAACGTTTCACAGGCGTACCTGCTTTGACTTGACCTGATGCATAGCGAGGCAGCTCAATGCCAAGCACTTCTTGATACACGTACTGCGTAAACCCTGCTGTATCAAATCCTTGCTTTGGATTCGTACCGCCTTTGACATAAGGGACTTCGCCAATATACGTAGCGGCTTTTGATACGATAGGATCCTCTTTCGACAGCTCCAGATCTGTTAATCGTTTCGCACCTGTCCATTTTTCGCGCCAATACGATTCAGACAAATAAGAAATTGTCACACTTTCAGAACGGCTCGCATGAATAAAGCGGTCGCCTCCAATATACATACCTACATGAGAAATTCCGGGTTTATATGTGTTGCTAAAAAAGACAAAATCCCCAGGGCGAATATCGTCTAATGCCACTTTTTCTCCAACAGCCCACTGCTGTTCAGCACTTCGAGGTAAATAAATTCCAAGTGATTTTTCAAATAAATACTGTAAAAAACCTGAGCAATCGAATCCAGTCTTTGGATCGGTTCCTCCAAATACATAAGGAATACCTAAATAGATCATCGCATCTTTCACAAGAGGGTCATCAGAAATGTCTTGTGTGCCGGGCAAGCGTTTGACCGCATAAAATCGATCAGTCCAATATTTGCTTTTGCTGACATCCGTTTTCACCACACCTTGACTAAGCGTGATATGGATGACCTGATCGTTCCCCGCGTACAACGCCACATGTGTTGGGATATCCTTCGTTTCTTCAAGACTTCGGAAATACACAAGGTCACCGGGCTGCGCTTTATCCCATGATACCTTTTTTCCAATCTGATATTGGTCAATTACCTTCCGCGGCAAATCAAATGTTTCGGATGTCTTGTACACATATTGAATAAACCCAGATGCATCAAAGCCCGTTTTTGGATCGGTTCCTCCTTTATGATAAGGTGTTCCAATCAGCTTTTCCGCTTGCTCCAAAAGAGATGGTGTTTGAGCAGATACCGCTGGTTGAGACATGAACATCAGCCCTACAAGCGCACACCCTCCGATCAACATTCCTTTCCATTTCATGATCCTTTCCCTCCTATCTTCTATAGTTTCGGCATGACACCATTCATTTTACACCCTTTTTCGACAAAAAAAGAACACGCGATGTGCGTGCCCTTTCTCCTATTTAGGTTATTTACCTGCTTCCGCTTTTGACTGCTTTTGCTGTTCAATTTTCTGCATTTCAACCGAAATCTTTTGTTTTTCGTGATCTGTCAGACTGTCACTAAATTTAAAAGCAGACATAAAGACAAAGACTAAGATTAACGCAACAAACGGCCAGCTTGCTTTTAGGAATTTCATTTCTTCTCTTTCCCTCCGTTTTCTTTTAAGTTTTTAACTTTATCAGCGTGATCTACTTCAAAGAAAATGTGTCCGTCTTTTTCTTTCCAATCCGCATTCGTTCCATTGGTCAGCATACGGATAATGGCTTTTGATTCAAGAGATCCTGCTTTTACTGGAGCAGGTGTTGCTTCTTTGATGTACATTGGGACAACTTCAAATGTCGCTTTTCCATCTTCATTCAGATGATACTGAACAAGTGCAGAATCACGTGTTCTTGACCAGCCTTGGTCAAAAATAAAGTTGCCTAGGCTATAGAAAATCGCCGTTCCGTTATAGACTTCCATTGGTTCAAGGACGTGCGGGTGAGCACCGATAATGATATCAGCTCCGGCCTTAGACATCGCTCTTGCCAATTCTCTTTGCCTGTCGTTTACTTCATTGTTGTACTCCTGTCCCCAGTGAGCATGAACAACGACAATATCTGCCTTTTCAGCAGCCTGCGAAATCATCGGAATAAAGATAGATGGATCGGCTGGCAGAATACCCGCCTGGCGATTCGTTGCTTTGAAATCTTTCCCATACACATCTGTAAAACCAAGCGTAGCAATTTTGACACCATTTACTTCTTTGTATGAAATGTTCTGCTTCGCATCTTGGAGGTTACGACCTGCGCCTGTATAATCCATGTCAGTTTGTTCAAAGGCATCGATTGTATTGTTCAGCCCTTTTTCACCATAGTCTGCCGCATGGTTATTCGCAAAGTTTAAGACAGAGAAATTCAAATCCTTCAATGCTTGGACAGAATCTTCATCTGTTTTTAAATGAATGTTCTTTTGGGCTGCCTGTTCTTTATCTGTTGCGACTGGATGCTCAAAGTTTCCTGTCACATAATCTGACACATCAAAATATGGCTTGGCATAGCGAAAGAGATGCTCTTTACCATAGCGGTCTGTTACTTTCTCTACGTTTCTTCCAAACATAATGTCACCGACAAACGAAGCGGTCAGGATGTTTTCTGGATTCTTTTGTACAGTTGGCACTTGTGCTTTCCCGATAAACGTAAATAGAAATGTACAAGCAATGACAATCGGTAAAGCAATGAGTACGTGTTTATTCGTCTTTTTCTTTTGGTTCTTTGTGATTTTCAGCAGCTTTTCCTGAAAGCTCAATTTTTTATTCATCATTGGACACACCTTATCTTAAAATAGATAGTAAACATACATGATGGCAAATGTTGCACCACTTAGAAGTAACGTGCTTCCAAGGGTAATTGTAAGACCTTGCTTTTGAATCGTATTCGCAATCAATCCAGGAACGATGATTCCAATTCCGCGGAATTCTGCTATTTCAAATGGGACGACTGGATAGAAGAAATCAAATATCAGTTTTAAGGCAATCCCTGTAATCAGCATCGCAGCAAACTTTCTGCGTCCGTATAAAATCATGAATTTTGATAAGCCAAAACGAACGATCACATACGTAAGCAAGCTGACAGATAAGACGACTAAAATGAAGACTGGCTGGTTAAATACGAGCGCTAGATAACCTGGGACAACAAGTCCAGCTGGTACGATTCCTGTTTTTTCTGCAAAGATTAAACTGAGTAGAACTCCTAAAATTAACGAGATATAAAGATCTGATCCGAACATTTTCTATATTTCCTCCTAGCTGACAAGCTGCTTAATTTTGTATTCTTGAATTTTTTCGATTAACGGTTCAGCGGCACCATGGATATTGCCGACTCCATAAACCACTCGATTATGAAGCTTTTTCTCAAGCATATTCATAATTTGTTCTGTAGATTGATATTCAAGGTTGTGTAAGTGGTCAGCCGGAATTTTCCCTTCCTCATATGCCTTCACAATTGGATCTGTTGTTTCACCAATTAAAACAAGGTCACTTGCTTCAATATAAGGAAGTACATCCTCCGCAAACTGGATCGTTCTATCTACTCGATCCGCACGGCAGTTCATAATAATAATCGGTTCATCTGTTGGATATCCAATTTCTTTCACACGCTTCCAAATGTTCAATGTAGAGGATGCGTCATTTGCCGCAAATCCATTTACAAAGTGTCCAGGTGTTTTCGCGTCCATTAATGGAAGAATTCTCATCGCTCCTGGATCAGGTGGCGCATTTAACATTCCTCTGAATGCCGTATCTTCATCAATCCCTAATGCTTGGGCAACACCAAGTGCCAGTGAAGCATTATCTGGGAAAACCATGTACTCAAATTTCCTCAAAAACTCATCGGAAATCTTGGAATTATCTGCAACAATGACTTCTGTGTTGCGTTTTTTCGCAATCTCTTTAAAGAAATCCGTATATTCACTATCCGTAATAACCAAGTGTCCATTGTAAGGAATTGTCGCTGTAAAGGCTTCTGCTATTTCATCAAGTGTTGGCCCCATGACGTCCATATGATCTTCAAGAACGTTTACGATTACGCCAATGTTTGCTTGAAGCAGCTCTTCCTGAAAGATAATTTGGTAATCTGGATTTACCGCCATACATTCACTGACGATGGCATTTGCTCCTCTTTCAACTGTTTCTCTCATAACTTCCTTCTGCTCTCCGATATTCGGTCCTTGCGGTTTCCTTTTAATCGGTTTCTCCTCTGGCGTATCCCAATAAATCATTCTTGCATCCGTTCCCGTTGTTTTACCGACAGTTTTATAACCTGCCTCCATTAAGATACCGGTTGTCAATCTTGTGACGGTAGACTTTCCGCGAATACCATTAATATTGACGCGCACCGGCAGGGCATCGATATTTTTCTGATGACGCTTCTTTTCAATAAAGCCAATCCCTAACATGATGACACAGGCTATAACGATTAACCACATCGCTATCTACATCTCCTTTTTTTATGAGTGTGATATGTAAATTCAATCAACAGTATATCTGTTCAGCATAAAATCACAATCGGTATTATGTAACATAATCTTTCACTTCCTCGTATGCCAAATTCCTCTAATCAAAAGGCTATTTTGCCTACCTATCCTTTAAATGAAAAGGCCAAAAGACGGACAAAAATCAGTCTGAATTTCTGCTGAATTCATGAGAAAGCGTTAACATCAATGATCCGAAAATCTTTTGTCCTTTTCTCCCTAAATTTTTCGACAATTATTAAGATGTATTTTGAATCAATGTTTTAAAGACCGTTATTCTCTATAACATCAGTCATATCAGCGCTTTAAATGAATAGTGCGTGTTTTGGAATGTTTTATAATTTTGAACGAACAGGTTAGAAAGTCATTCTCCTTGGTCAGATTGCTGTGTGTTGACCTATGACAAAGGTCACCTCTAAAAAAATCAAGTCATCTGCTTATTTTTAGGTCACGAAAAATTGGGATAAGATGTAAAACTTTGATCATTTCGGTGTACCTTCTCTTTACGAGATTCGCACCTTATGACCTAAACAATGAAACATTATTCATTTGTTTTTATCAAGATTCATCATTTCTTAACATTTTTAATATGAATTTAGTTAAAAGTTGTCAGCTCATGTCATGCTTTCCCCAAAGGTGACGAATAAAATTCGCTTCTCCGCTTACACTATGGTTAAAAAATCTGTGAGAGGAGGCTAAAGATGCCAAACTCCAATGAGCAAACACGCCTGCATTTTTTATCAGGAAGCTTTGAGGAAAAAATCCGGATCCTGAAAAAAACATTTCAGCAAAGCGGCGATTTTGAATACCGAGAATTAGTGGTGAATGAAACGAAATCTGCGCTGTTTTTTATTAAAACAAGAATAGATGAAGGAAAACTAAATGATTTCATCATCGGCAACTTGTTAGGCCCTCCTGGAAAGCAGGATTATACAAAATCTCTTAGCACACTTGAAACAGGCGACTTGACGCTGATCACAGACAGTATTATTGCAGGAAGTATTGCCTTTCTAGATGAAAACTCCTCACAAATTAAGCTATTTGCTGTTGGACAGCCTCCGCTGCGCTCTATTTCTGAACCTTCTTCGGAAAGTATTATCGCAGGCGCACATGATGGATTTGTTGAAAGTCTTGATACCAATATCTACTTACTGCGTTCCCATTTAAATGATCGAAAGCTCGCCATTCAATATCATAAGATCGGTACAAAATCGGAAACAAAGCTTGCGACGGTTTATATATCTGATATTGCCAATCAAGAAAAGGTCGAAGAGGTCAACAGACGGATTTCTTCTATTAAAGTAGACACACTGTTAAGTCCTGGCTCTATCGTTGAGGCAATTGAGGAGGATTCATTTTCTATTTTCCCGCAGCTGATTGATACAGAACGTCCGGACAAGGTGAGATCTGCGATCCTTGAAGGCAGAATAGTCGTACTCATGGATGGTAGTCCAATGGCCATCATTCTGCCTATCACGTTCTTTAGCTTCTTTCAGTCACCAGATGATTATAACAGCCGCTGGATTCCTGCTACGTTTATTCGAATTTTGCGTTATCTTGCCTGCATCATCGCAGTTATATTGCCATCTTTTTACATTGCTGTTATTGCGTTTCATTATGAGGTTGTCCCAGATGAACTAGCCATTACCATGAAGAACTCTATTATCGGAATTCCCTTTCCTCCATTAATAGAGGCTATTTTGATGGAGATCACGATTGAACTCATACGTGAGGCTGGAGTGCGTCTGCCTAAACCAATCGGGCAGACCATTGGAATCGTAGGTGGTTTGGTTATTGGGGATGCGGTTGTACAGGCAGGACTTATTTCGAATGTCCAAGTGATTGTAGTCGCTGTAACAGCTGTCGCTTCATTTGTACTTCCGTCGTTTGAAATGACGTCCACCATCAGGATGCTTCGTTTCCCGCTCATGTTTATGGCATCAATGTTTGGATTTATTGGCATTTCATTTGGGCTCGCCATTATGCTCATGAATTTATGCCGCTTAGAATCACTAGGGGTACCATATTTATCACCTGTTGCTCCATTTAACTGGCAGGACTTAAAAGATACTGTGGTTCGACTCCCAATGTGGATGTACAAAAATCGACCTGTTTATTTAAATCCGCAAAAGAGCAAACAAATTGAACAACTGAGAGGATGGAAAAAGAAAGATGAAAAATAAAATATCTCCACCTCAAGCTGTTTTTTTTATTATCCAATCTCAAATTGGTGTTGGAATTTTAGCTCTCCCCCATTTGCTGATGAAAGACATAGGACACGATGGCTGGATGGCGATTATTTTAGCGTGTTTTTTTATACAGATCATCAATACGATTTTTCTTTATATCATCTACAAGTATCCTGAAACGTCATTTTTCCAAGTGCTGATTGAGGTCTTTGGAAAATGGATTGGACGCATCTTGGTCACGCTCTATACGGTATACTTTGCCTCGGTTTGTATCGTTGTGCTTTCAATATTCACAAGGATTCTTGGCATATGGGTGCTCCCGCTTACACCAAACTGGGTCATTAACCTATTACTCATGATATGCATTATCTATATCGCAAAGGAGCAAATTACAGCCATTGTCAGATTCAACTTTATCTTAACGCCCTTTTTGCTCATGCTCTCTCTATTGATGTTCTATGCATTGAAAGGAACCAATATTGATTATCTCATGCCTTTTTTCCAAACGGATGTTTCTCAACTCCAAATTGGATTGAAGGATGTGGTGTTGTCAATGAATGGATTTGAGATGATTCTGGTCATCTCCCCACTAATGAAAGGCTCCATTAAGGAACGATATAAAGTGATGACCATTTCAAATATATGTACGACACTTTACTACCTATTTATTACATTAATTTGTTTTATGTTTTTCAGCCCGGCTGAGCTTAATGTCATCCCGAATCCTGTTTTGTACCTTTTAAAAACCGTTACGTTCGGTGTCATTGAGCGAACGGATTTAATTTTTCTAAGCTTTTGGGTCTTTGTCATTCTAGCTACACTGAGTAATTATCTGTACTTTTGTGCAAATGGTGTATCCAGTATGCTTAAGAAAAAAAATCACAAAAAATATGTCTACTATTTTGCCATTTTGATTTATGCTGTCAGCTGTTATCTTTCAACTGATAACTTTAGAATTCAGCGCTTTAATGACTTTACCACTGTTGCACAATATTCATTTATTTACACACTTCCGATCATGATGGCCGTTATTATCTTGATCAAACACCGCAAAAAGAAGGTGAAATCACATGCATCATAAGTACATGTTGACACTGCTTATGTGTGTTTCCCTCATTTTCATGCCAGGCTGCTGGGATCAAAACCTATTAAAAGACATCTCTCTTGTTTTAACTTCAGCTGTTGATCAAGGAGAGGATGACAATGCGAGATATTCGATTACCTATCGAAAGGTGCAGCAGTCTCAAAGTATGCAGCAAGGGAATACCGGCAGTTATTTAACCACTGTTCTCACAACCGATGCGCCTACTTTAAGAAAAGCAAGAAGCAACTTTAGCCGGAGTGTAGACCAAAAAATCGATATGTCGAAAATGCGTGTGCTGCTGATCGGTGATGAATTTGCCCAAAACCGGCTGCTCCCTTACTTAGATATGTTTTACCGCGATCCCAAAAGCCCTTTACTCGCAAACTTGGCAGTGGTGCAAGGCGGGAGCTGTGTAGATTTAATCAATCAACTGCTCAAGGAAAAACTGATTGTGAGCGACTATTTAAACAACCTGATCACTTCTGCATCACGCTCCTCACAAGTTTCACCTAAGAACATTCAAAATATCCGGTCCAAAATGCTGCAAACCGGTGAGGATTTCACACTGCCTTTACTCTACTACGATAAGTCAAAAAAGTTAACGAGTGTGAGGGGGGTTGCCTTATTTGATAATGAGAAAAAGAAAGGTGAACTCTATGCCCAGGATGCCATTCTGCTCACCATTATGGATGGAAAAATGGGCAGCTATGCAAACTTCACGAAAAAAGTAAGAAGTGATATGAAATTAAAAGAGAACAATTACATCACCGTTCAAGTAACCGATTCAAAGAGAGACATTAAAATCGTCAATCCTGATCACCGAAACTTAACCTTCTCTCTTGAGTTTGAATTCACCACCTCTGTTATTGAATACCCGAAAGACAATTTAGATACAGATAAAAAAATTGAAATGTTAAATAAAAGGCTATCAGCTATTTTCACAAAAGACGCTGAAAAAGTCATTGCCGCTCTGCAAGAAGCGAATTCTGACGTTCTCAGCCTTGGCAGAAAATATCGGGTAAGACACTATGATGAGTATATGAAAATGAACTGGGTCACCGATTATCCGAAGGTGAAAATCATTCCAAAAGTGAAAGTGAACATTACACAAACAGGTATTATTAGTTAAGAAAAGGAAGAAGTCATCTTTCTTTTCTTTTTTTATTTTTTTTAGATTGTCATTTTGATGCTTTCGTGATAATCTATGTGTGTAAACGGTTACACACTCATGAAGGGAGGCTCTCCATTGGCTACAATTAAAGATGTCGCAAAAGCTGCACAAGTATCTGTTGCCACTGTTTCACGCGTGCTCAATGATACTGGATACGTCCATTCAGATACGAAAACCCGCGTGACACAAGCGATGCAGGAGTTGAACTACTTTCCCAATGAAGTGGCTAGATCCCTTTTCAAAAGAGAATCACGCTTAATCGGCTTAATCTTGCCTGATATCACAAACCCCTTCTTTCCTCAGCTGGCTAGAGGTGTTGAGGATGAGATTCATGCGCACGGTTTTCGGTTATTATTCGGGAACAGTGATGAGGATCGAGAGAAGGAAATGGCCTACTTACAAACCTTTAAACAAAATCAAGTGGTCGGTGTCATCGCAGTCACAAATGAACCTGAATCAGATATATACAATGATGATGATTTACCTGTTGTTTTTTTAGATCGAACCGTACCGCATGCACCTTCTGTCTTTGCAGATGCTGGAGCTGGCGGGAAAATGGCCGCAATGGAATTAATTAGACGCGGCAGCCGGCAGATCACACTGCTAAAAGGACCTGCCCATCTACAAACAGCTCGGCAGCGATTCAAGGGCGCACTCGATGTTCTCACGGATACAGGTGTCGACTTTCATGTGATGTCTAATGCTTCCTTTTCCTTTCAAGAAGCCCGAAAAAGCGCCAAAGCCCTCTTCCAGCTGTACCCTGAAACAGATGGGATCATTGCCAGCAATGACATCGTCGCAACAGCGGTCGTCCATGAAGCGCTTCGTATCGGAAAAGCCATTCCAGATGACGTTCAAATCATTGGATTTGATGATATTCCGCAAAGCGAGCTGCTTTTCCCTTCCTTATCGACCATTAGGCAGCCCGCCTATGAGATGGGGAAAGAAGCGGCACAGCTGTTAATCAAAGCGATTCAGAAACAACCGATAGATCAGCCAGTTATTCAAATGCCCGTCTCTTTTATTGAACGAGAGACCACAAGAAAGGTGGATTCACAATGAGTCATATTGTTGTAGTAGGAAGCTGTTCAATGGATTTAGTCGTCACATCAGATAAACGGCCAAATGCCGGGGAAACGGTTTTAGGCGAATCGTTTAAAACGGTCCCAGGCGGAAAAGGTGCCAATCAAGCAGTCGCAAGTGCCAGACTCGGTGCAGATGTATATATGGTCGGCCGAGTTGGTGATGACGCTTACGGTCAGGAAATTCTCAGTAATTTACAAGCACAAGGTGTCCGCACCTCATATATGAAACCGGTTACCGAAATGGAGAGCGGCACAGCTCATATCATTTTAGCAGAAGGTGATAACAGCATTGTCGTGGTCAAAGGGGCAAATAATGAGGTCACTCCTGACTATGTAAATGATGCTCTTTCTACAATTGATGATATCGGGATGGTTCTTATCCAGCAGGAAATACCTGAAGAAACGGTCGAAGCGGTCTGCTCCATTTGCAGTGAAAAAGAAATCCCTGTGATTTTAAACCCTGCACCAGCCCGCAAAGTATCGCAGCAGGTTTTAAATCAGGCTGCTTACATTACACCGAATGAACACGAAGCTGTTCTTATGTTCGATGGTCTGCCAATTGAAGATGCCTTGCGTCAATACCCTAACAAATTACTAGTCACAGAAGGAAAAAATGGGGTTCGATATTTTGATGGATCGAAAGAAGTGTTAGTTCCAGGTGTACCTGTCGAAGCAGTCGATACAACAGGAGCTGGCGATACCTTTAACGGAGCCTTAGCTGTCGCCCTAACAGAAGGCAAATCCCTCTATGACGCACTTGCCTTTGCCAACCTTGCAGCATCAATGTCCGTCACAAAGTTTGGTGCACAAGGCGGCATGCCAACAAGAGAAGAATTGGAGAAAAAGAAATGAAAAAAAACGGCATCCTAAACAGCCATATCGCCAAGGTGCTTGCTGACCTTGGCCATACAGATACAATCGTCATCGCAGACTGCGGTCTCCCTATTCCAGAAGGTCCAGTCAAAATCGACCTGGCATTATCAATCGGCACACCGTCCTTTCAGGAGGTCACCTCCCTCCTTCTTCAGGAAATGGCTGTTGAAAACATGACTGTGGCTAGTGAAATCAAAGAGGCCAATAAACGAGATCATTTATTTCTTAAGAAAGCGTTCTCAAAACCATTACATGAAGTAGACCACGAGACGTTCAAAGACATGACCAAACAGGCAAAGGCAGTCATTCGAACGGGTGAAGCCACCCCATACGCAAACTGCATTCTTCATGCCGGTGTCATCTTTTAAAAGGAGGAGCCAGATATGAACATAGAGATGCATAACATCCATAAGGCTTTTGGAAAAAACACCGTTCTCTCCGGGGTCTCCTTTGACCTCGTCACAGGCGAAGTCCACGCACTCATGGGTGAAAATGGTGCGGGAAAATCAACTTTAATGAACCTGCTTACAGGTCTTTATTCTTTAGATCAAGGAACGATACAAATCGACGGAAAAGAAACCGCTTTCAAAAATCCAAAAGAAGCGGAACAGCACGGCATCGCCTTCATTCATCAGGAGCTCAATATATGGCCGGATATGACCGTCCTGGAGAACCTCTTCATCGGGAAAGAAATCTATACGAAGCTCGGGCTGCTAGACACAAAGAAAATGAAGGTCCTCGCGCAAAAGCAGCTGGACCGGTTGTCTGTGAATCTCTCGCTTGATCAAGAGGCAGGAAGCTGTTCTGTTGGACAAAAACAAATGATTGAGATTGCAAAGGCATTAATGACCGATGCGAAAGTCATCATCATGGATGAGCCGACAGCAGCTCTAACGGAACGTGAAATTGAAAAGCTCTTCCAGGTCATTGAATCTCTCAAAAAAGAAGGCGTTTCTATCGTCTATATTTCTCACCGTATGGAGGAAATCTTCGCAATCTGTGACCGGATTACGATCATGCGTGATGGGAAAACGGTCGATACGAAAGCCATACCTGAAACGAATTTCCATGAAGTCGTCAAAAAAATGGTCGGTCGTGAATTGACAGATCGATATCCCGAGCGTACGCCTTCTACAGGAGATATTGTCCTTGAGGTGAAAAAAGCAACGAAAAAAGGACAATTTCAAGATATCAGTTTCTCAGTTAAAGCTGGAGAAATCGTCGGTGTTGCAGGCTTAATGGGGGCTGGCCGGACCGAAATGATGCGATCACTCTTTGGCCTTGATCCTCTTGACCAAGGAGAAATCTGGGTTCATGGAAAAAAGGCTGTTATTAAAAAACCAAGTGATGCTGTCAAGCTCGGTATCGGCTTTATCACGGAGGATCGTAAGGATGAAGGGCTCATGCTTGATGCATCCATCCGAGAAAACATCGGTCTGCCAAACTTAAAAAGCTTCTCTCCAAAGGGACTGATTGATAAAAAAAATGAACAGGATTTTGTCGATCTGCTCATCAAACGACTGACGATTAAAACGGCTTCCTCTGACATTTCTGCCCGAAGCCTGTCTGGTGGAAATCAGCAAAAAGTCGTAATCGCCAAATGGATCGGCATACAGCCAAAGGTCTTGATTTTAGATGAACCGACACGAGGTGTCGACGTCGGAGCGAAACGAGAAATCTATCAGTTAATGAACGAACTGACCGATCGGGGCGTTGCCATTTTAATGGTCTCCTCTGAACTCCCAGAGATACTCGGGATGAGCGATCGAGTACTCGTCATCCATGAAGGTACCATCAGCGGAGAATTAGACAAAACAGAAGCAACACAAGAACGAATTATGACACTAGCTACAGGAGGGAAGTAACATGAAACCACTTACTTCAAATGGACGATTTGATAACATCATGCAAAAGCTTGGGCCATTCTTAGGACTCATCATCCTTGTCGCCATTGTTTCTATTTTAAACCCGGCCTTTTTAGAACCTTTAAACATCTTAAACTTACTGAGACAAATCTCCATTAATGCCCTCATTGCCTTTGGGATGACGTTTGTGATTTTAACTGGAGGTATTGATTTATCAGTTGGTGCCATTCTTGCACTATCCAGTGCCCTGACTGCCGGCTTTATCGTTTCTGGCATGGACCCGATTTTAGCCATTATCGTCGGCTGTATCATCGGTGCCGTTCTTGGGATGATTAACGGTCTATTAATCACAAAAGGAAAAATGGCTCCTTTTATCGCAACACTTGCGACGATGACGATTTTCAGAGGTTTGACACTCGTTTATACAGATGGAAACCCAATTACTGGGCTTGGCTCTAACTATGCCTTTCAGTTATTCGGGCGAGGATATTTCTTAGGCATTCCTGTTCCAGCAATCACGATGCTTCTCACCTTTATCGTCCTTTGGGTACTGCTTCATAAAACGCCTTTCGGCAGAAGAACATATGCGATCGGCGGGAATGAAAAAGCTGCGCTCATTTCAGGAATCAAAGTACCGCGCGTGAAAATTATGATCTATTCATTAGCAGGCTTCATGTCTGCCTTAGCAGGTGCGATCTTAACATCTCGTCTGAATTCTGCACAGCCAACAGCTGGCACGTCCTATGAGCTTGACGCCATTGCTGCCGTCGTACTTGGCGGGACAAGCCTGTCCGGCGGAAGAGGACGAATTGTCGGCACACTCATCGGGGTACTCATTATCGGTGTCCTGAACAATGGTATGAACTTACTTGGTGTTTCATCATTCTATCAATCTGTTGTGAAAGGGATTGTCATCTTGATTGCAGTCCTGCTAGACAGAAAGAAATCTGCTTAAGGAGGCAGCTGCTATGAAAAAATATCTTATTCTCATCCTGACTCTCTCATTGTTCATGCTTTCTGCCTGCTCACTTGAACCACCTGAGTGGGCCAAGTCATCAAAAGATGGCAAGAAAAAAGACATCAAGATTGGGCTGTCAATCTCGACATTAAATAACCCATTCTTCGTTTCTTTGAAAAACGGTGTGACAAAAGAAGCGAAAAAGCTAGGCATTGACGTCGTGATTGCAGATGCACAAAATGATTCAGCTAAACAAACAAGTGATGTAGAAGATTTAATTCAGCAAGGTGTCGACGCATTGCTCATCAACCCAGCGGATTCATCTGCCATATCAACCGCTGTCGAATCAGCGAACGCTTCTGATATACCTGTCATCACATTAGACCGCTCAGCCGAAAGTGGAAAGGTAGAAGCACTTGTCGCCTCAGATAACGTCAAAGGCGGAGAAATGGCAGCTAACTTTATCATCGACAAGCTCGGCAAAGGAGCAAAAGTCGCTGAATTAGAAGGCGTACCAGGCGCTTCCGCTACACGTGAGCGTGGAAAAGGATTCCATCAAATAGCAGATAAAGACTTAAAAGTGACAGCGAAACAAGCTGCTGACTTCGACCGGACAAAAGGACTGAATGTCATGGAAAACCTCCTTCAAGGAAACCCTGACATCAAAGCCGTTTTTGCCCACAATGATGAAATGGCACTTGGCGCGCTAGAGGCAATTCAAAGCTCCGGAAAAGACATTCTCGTCGTTGGTTTTGACGGGAACGAAGATGCACTCAGCTCAATCAAAGCAGGAAAACTCTCTGCAACGGTTGCGCAGCAGCCAGAGCTGATCGGTCAACTGGCAGTCGGTGCTGCAAACGACGTATTAAAAGGGAAAAAAGTACAAAAGAACATCGCAGCTCCACTGAAATTAGAACAGAAGAAATAAACAGAACCCCCGAGCATCACTCGGGGGTTTTTTGATTACTGTGGTCTTTTCAGCACAAATGACGTGCCTAAATGGGCATAATCATTACCTGCTAGTCGCGCGACTGGTTTCAGTTCATTAGTAGAAACATAGCCTTTTTCTACATCATAAACACCCTCATCTAAATGTGCACATACAACCCGGCCAATGATATGATCGACCGTGATCTCCCCTTCATCATTTTGAAAGGTGAGATGCTTTTCCAGCTGACATTCAAAACGAATGCGCGCTTCCTTGATCCCCGGCACTGAAATGACATGACTCTCTACTTGATGAAGACCGGTTCGATCCAGCTCACTCTCTTCCTGCGGCAGCGTAGCAGCTGTTTCATTAATATCTTCTATTATGGCTTCATCACTCACATGAATGACAAACTCTTCCCTATCGATAATATGCTGCGCAGTATCTTTCATCTGACCTTCACGTCGACCGATAGAAACGGCAATGAGCGGTGGGTGTCCACTGATGACATTAAAGAAACTAAATGGTGCGGCATTGACGACATTTTCTTTAGATAGACTTGTAATAAACGCTATCGGTCTTGGAACGATAGAACCAGATAATAATTTATATGCCTCTTTTCGTGACAGCTGATCCATTTGCAATGTAATCAATTCAGGTACGCCTCCTTTTAATGTAACGACATCATACCATAACCCGTTCCCTATACCTCTAATTCCAGCTCGGTGCGATGCAGGATATGGTGGACAAGATGAAATAAAGCAGGATTATGATTTTCCCGTCTATAGGAAATCGTCCATTCCGCCAGAAGCTGTTCACCCTCAATGGCCCGATAAACAACATCCAGATTAAATAGACGCCGGGCTGATTTCGGAATCACCGCAATACCGATCCCTGCTGTGACAAGGCCAATGATCATTTGATATTCCGCCGCTTCCTGCACGATATTTGGAGAAAATCCGTACTTTTCACATAGCAGGACAAAGTGCTGATAAAGGGACGGCCACGATTCCTGTGATAAAGAAATAATCGGTTCATGACGGATATCTTCAATCGTGACAGTCTCTTGTTGAGCCAATCGATGATTTTTTGGAATCGCAAAAATACATTCACTTTGCTTCATCAAGCGACTGACTAGTTCTTCATGCGGCGCTGTAGGATGTAAGAAACCGATATCAATCTCACCATTTAACAATGCCTCTAGCTGCTGCGAAACAGAAAGCTGCTGCAGCTCGATACTGACAGAGGGATACAGCTCCCTGAATTCACGTACAACGGGCGGCAGAATATCATACGTCGCCGTTCCAACAAAACCTATGATGATTTTCCCCAGCTCTCCTCTTGCTGTGTGACGGGCATGATCAACCGCTTTATCAAGCTGTTGCAACACTCCCCGAATCTCATGTAAAAAGACCTTTCCAGCAGCTGTTAGCTCCACCACCCGTTTCGACCGGTGAAATAAAGGAAAACCCAATTCTTCCTCAAACTGCTTAATTTGCTGACTAAGTGGAGGCTGTGTCATATTCAACCGTGCGGCTGCTCTGCCGAAATGCAGCTCCTCCGCTACTGTGACAAAATACTGCAAATGTCTCAGTTCCATCCTTTCACTCCTCACACACTTATTCGTGAAACATATCAAAACTGCGTTAAACATATATTGGAAATTTTATTTTATGAAATGTATAGTAAATCATATCATGAAAATATATTTTCATAAAAAATTTTACTTGCCGAAAGGAGTGCGGGGTAAATGAAATCTCAAGCACAACCCCTAACAAGACGAGGAGCAGAGTTGATTGTCGATACGCTGATTGCTCAAGGTGTGACCCATGTTTTTGCCATTCCAGGTGCAAAAATTGACGCTGTATTTGATGTATTAAAAGACAGAGGTCCAGAACTTGTCCTATGCAGACACGAACAAAATGCAGCCTTTATGGCAGCTGCTGTCGGACGTTTAACTGGCAAACCAGGTGTTTGTCTCGTCACATCAGGTCCTGGTGCATCTAATTTAGCAACAGGTCTATTAACAGCCAATACAGAAGGTGATCCTGTTGTCGCAATCGCTGGAAACGTCATTCGTGCAGATCGTCTGAAACGAACACATCAATCACTCGACAATGCGGCATTATTCAAACCAGTCACCAAATATAGTGTTGAAGTACAAGACGTTCATAATATACCAGAAGCATTAACAAATGCTTTTCGCGCGGCACAAAAAGGGCAGGCTGGAGCAGCATTTATCAGCTTTCCACAAGATGTCGTGACAGAACACACCACACAAACAGCAGTGTCTGCTCACCCTTCTCCAGAATTAGGTCCTGCACCGGATGCTCTCATCAGTTCGGCTATCGCCAAAATTCAAAATGCACACTTACCTATTGCGATTGTGGGAATGAAAGCCAGTCGTCCAGCTGCTGCAAATGCCACAAGAGCATTATTAAAAACACTTGGTATCCCATTTGTTGAAACGTATCAAGGAGCCGGCGTTCTCTCAAGAGAGCTCGAGTCTCAATATGTAGGCAGAATCGGCTTATTCCGTAATCAGCCGGGTGACCTTCTCATTGAACAAGCAGATGTCCTTTTGACCATTGGCTTTGATCCAATCGAGTATGATCCGAAGCATTGGAATCTTCAGCCGCAACAGCGCCAGATCATCCATGTTGATGACATGCAGGCGGATATTGACCATTTTTATGAGCCAGCGCTTGAACTTGTAGGCAATATTTCTGAAACCGTCAAACATCTAGCGCATGACAGTGTTCCTCTTTCTCTATGCAAAGAGAACATAGAATTAGTCACTGAATTACAGGAGCTATTAAGCGACATTGAAAAGGCACCAGAAAGAGAAAGTCATCGATCTCACCCGCTGGATGTCATTCATACATTGAGACGCCTGATTCCTGATGACACAAAGGTCACATGTGATATCGGATCTCACGCGATTTGGATGTCCCGTCACTTCCGCGTCTATGAACCGAACTCATTCTTGGTGAGTAACGGCATGCAAACATTAGGCGTCGCATTACCATGGGCAATTGCGGCTTCTATATTGAATCCAGATGAAAAGATTATTTCGGTTTCGGGTGATGGCGGTTTTCTCTTCTCCGCAATGGAGTTAGAAACAGCTGTCCGCAAAAAGACAAACCTCGTTCACCTTGTTTGGAACGACAGCACATATGACATGGTTGCGTTCCAGCAGGAAATGAAATATGACCGTACATCCTGCGTTGAATTCGGACAGATCGATTTAGTGAAATATGCGGAAAGCTTTGGAGCGACTGGATTACGGGTCAACTCACCTGAGGAGCTTTCAACCGTCCTTCAAAAGGGTATAAACATAGAAGGACCCGTAATCATTGATATTCCGATTGACTATCAAGATAACCCTGACCTCGCCAGTCAAAAATGGCCAGAAGTCTATCGAAAAAAACACACAGCGAACGTCAGATAAGACTTCGATACATTACATTAAAGGAGTGAGCGGATATGGGTATGATGCACCCAATGAATCAACAGAATGACACAAGACAGCATGACAAACAGCAAGAGGTCTATCAAGTATCAACGATGACCTCCTTGCTTGAAGCCGTATATGATGGAGATTTCTCCCTCGCACATATTCCTGAACACGGTGATTTCGGCATCGGTACATTTAATCAATTAGATGGGGAGCTGATCGGCTTTGACGGTGCATTCTACCGGCTGCGCTCGGATGGAACAGCGACACCAGTCACCGATCAAGATTATTCACCATTCTGCTCTCTAGCTTTCTTTGAAACAGATATCGTTCATCGAATTGATGCACCAATGACGTCCAAAGAACTGGAAGAAGAAATTGACCGCATCTTACCAAGTAAAAATATCTTTTATGCGGTCCGCATTGATGGATCATTCAAAAAGGTTCAAACACGTACGGTTGAAAAACAGGAAAAACCTTACGTTCCGATGGTAGAAGCAGTCAAGTCTCAGCCTATTTTCGACTTCGAGGATATTCAAGGTACGATCGCAGGCTTCCGTACACCGCAGTACGCACACGGCATTGCGGTAAGTGGATATCACCTTCATTTTATTGATGAAGATCGAAGTGTTGGCGGACACGTATTTGATTACACCGTTGATCAAGTCACCATCCGCATATCTCAAAAACGTCATATGAATTTACACCTGCCGAATACGCAGGAATTCTTTCAAGCCGACATTGATCGAGCTGACCTTGCACAGCAAATTGCCAGTGCAGAAAGCAACCCGGATCAATAAATGAAGACACCCCGATGAGCTCGGGGTGTTTTTTAATGCATAAAGATGTTTTTTCACCCATAACGTTTTCGTTTCGATAGTAAATGAGAAATCAATCATTCTATACGTAATGAAATATGATAGAATATCAACAGAAGAAAGGTGGTTATATGGTGTCAAAAGACTATAGCATTCCGAACTTAACATTAGACGAAAGAGATAAACAAATTTTATCCCTATTACACGAGGACGGGCGCATGTCTTATACAGATCTCGGCAAACAGGTCGGTCTGTCACGTGTTGCCGTGCAAGCCCGCATTCAGCAGCTCGTTGAAGCAGGGGTCATTGAACGATTCACAGCTGTGATTAACCCCGCGAAGGTCGGCATTCATGTCTCTGTCTTCTTTAATGTAGAGGTAGAGCCAAAATTTTTAGAAGCGGTTGCCCTTCAGCTTGAACAGGAAACAGCTGTCACGAGTCTTTATCATATGACAGGACCAAGCAAGCTGCATATGCATGGCATTTTTCAAGATGAACAGGAAATGGAGACATTTCTGACAAAAAAACTATACCCGCTAGAAGGTGTCGTCAGTGTGGACTGCCAAATGCTCATTAAACGATACAAAAGCCGCATGGGCATGAAATTGTAGACAGGAGTTGAACCACTTGCAATCATATATCGAACTCATTATCGCTATGGTGCGAACCGGGATTCTCGGTTTTGGCGGAGGCCCTTCCGTGATACCGCTTATTCGCCATGAAGCGGTAGTGAAATATCAATGGATCAACGATGACGAATTTGGAGAAACACTCGCCATCGCCAATGCATTACCAGGCCCAATCGCAACAAAAATGTCAGCATACCTCGGCTATCGATTAAAGGGCGTATCTGGCGCAATTGTCGCAACAGCTGCTCATATTTTACCGACATGTCTCGCCATGGTAGCCCTTGTCACACTTGTCAGCGTCTTAAGCTCCTCACAAATCATTCAAAATATGATTGGTGCTGTGACCCCTGTCATTGCCGTTCTGTTAGGCATCATGGCATATGAGTTTGGACAAAAAACGCTGAAAGGCTTCGGCATGATCTTCGGGATCACTCTATTCCTTCTTGCCTTTGTCGGACTGCAAGTGCTCTCCATTCATCCAGGAATCATTGTGATGATCTTTTTATTTTATGGCGCTTTTCATTTTAAGCTGAAAAATCGCTGGCATCGGTCAAATAAAGAGAAAGGAGTGTCTTCATGATACTGATTCTCTTTTTATTCTGGGCTTTCTTTTTATCTAATCTATTAGGATATGGCGGAGGCCCTGCATCCATCCCGCTCAATTATGAAGAAATCGTCAATCATTTTCATTGGATGACGAACGAAGGATTTTCCAATATGCTGGCTTTAGCCAATGCACTGCCGGGGCCAATCGCTACGAAGATTGCAGCATATGTCGGCTATGACGTCATGGGCTGGCCAGGTTTTATCGTGGCACTGCTTGCAACTGTCCTGCCTTCCGCTGCCGGACTCATTTTATTGCTCAAGCTCATTGACCGTTTTCGCCAATCTCCCGTCGTCAAAGGCATGACCTTATCCGTACAGCCTGTCATTGCGATGATGATGCTTTTACTAACATGGGAAATCGGCGGAGATGCAGTGAAAGCCATCGGCTGGACACAATCTCTCGCCATTGCCGCGATCTCCTTTTTCTTGATGACCAAATTCAAGCTGCACCCTGCCTTTCTTATTGTGGCTGCATTTTTATATGGTGGATTCATTCTGCCGCATTCATAAAAACCGATAACATTCAATGTTATCGGTTTTCTTTTACATATAAATTGGAGAAACTGATCTGCGCCCAATCGAATGATACTCGACCCCTGCTTCTTCTGCCGCTTCAAGTGTATGACAGTTTCGTCCATCGAAAATAAGCGGCTGCTTCATCCATTTTTTGTAGGACGCGAGTGGAAACGACTGAATATCCGCCCACTCTGTTAATAGACAGACCGCATCGGCATCCTTGATCGCTTCTTCAATCGTTTGAGCAAATAAGACTTGATCCGGCAGTTCACGAGCTGCACGCCGGGCAGCAACAGGATCATACGCCACAAGCTCCGCACCTAATTGATGGAGCTCATGAGCGATCGGAATAGATGGTGCCTCCCTCATATCGTCTGTATTCGGTTTAAAGGACAGACCAAGAAGCGCAATTCGCTTCCCTTCAAGCGCTGCTCCCAGCCGCTCCTGGATATTTCGGATAAAACCTGCCCGCTGCTCATTATTTACTTTGATGACAGCCTTTAATAGCTCAAAATCATGGGACACATGCCCTGCAATTTGGACAAGTGCATTTGTATCCTTTGGAAAACAAGAACCTCCGTAGCCAATGCCCGCTCTTAGAAAGGAAGAACCGATCCGCTGATCAAGCCCCATTCCCTTCGCCACCCATTCAACATCAGCACCCGTTTTTTCACAAATGGAGGCAATCTCATTCATAAAGCTGATTTTTGTCGCAAGAAATGCATTTGATGCATACTTGATCATTTCAGCACTTTTACGGTCTGTTTTCACCAATGGAAGGTGGAAATCAGCATACATCTCCTCTAACTGGTCTAATACGGCTTTTGTTTCAGCGCCAATCACAAGCCGATCCGCCCGCAATGTATCTGAAATGGCAGAGCCTTCCCGTAAAAATTCTGGGTTAGATGCAATCGCTAATGGTTCCTTCCGTCCTAATTCTTGATGGATGAGCTGATCGATTTGATCCCCCGTTCCGACAGGCACCGTACTTTTCACCACAAGAATCGCACCTGATTTTGCTTTTATCCCCATCTCTTTCGCAGCTTGAAACACAAACTGTAAATCAGCTTGGCCATCTGCCTGCTGCGGGGTGCCGACCGCGATCATTAATACATCTGCCTTCGTGTAGGCTTCCGCTCCATTTATGTGAAAATGAATTCGTTCCTGCTCAAAATTGCGTTTCAATAGCTCTTTTAACCCGGGCTCATACATTGGGGGAGTTCCCTGTTTCAGCTGCATGACCTTTCGGCGGTCAATATCAATACACGCCACATCATGACCTGCTTCCGCTAAACACACACCTGTCACAAGCCCCACATACCCACAGCCTGCAATCGCAATATTCATGACACCATCAGCTCCCCATACTCCTTATGCTTGTAATGACATCGTATGCCGGGAGCTTTCATTCCATTCTTAAAAGCATACAAAAACCCCCTGCCATCACTAGCAGGGGGTCACTTTTATGAAACAAGACCATTTCGAATATGAGCAATCAGATTTTCAAGCATTTCTTTTGTTGTGACATCATTTGAATTTTCACCAATATCATGAGCGTACATCAAAATCTTTAAAAATTCCTCTTGATTTAAACCCTTATTATCCATGTCTGTATCCTTTCGATTCCACTAATTTCATTATTATATGCTGTAAGGTTGGTTTATGCAATACTCTATTACATCATTCGACAGCTTTTGAAATTTATGACCATTTTCATGAAAAACTTTTTTATAAATCCCCATTGAGCTATAATAAAAGAATTGGAATCTTTTACTTGGTTAGGAGCGGATCAAATGCTTCAGCACAACATCAACGAAGAAGAAATCAAACAAACAGCCGAACAGATCAAAGAACTTCTTCCTGCAACAGATGAAAACAAACAACTCATCAAAAAAGCATTGATTACTTATAGACAGGACAGCGTATATCGGCTCAAGCAAGAGTCTGATACCGAATGGTCAGCTTATGTACATGATGTCGTGGCAGCAAGAGTCCACCTTCATGTGCTGTTTCCTGTGAGAAGCAGCTGCTCATGTCCAGCAGATGGACTTTGTAAACACATTCTCGCTGTCTTCTTTTCGCTATACGCTCAAGTAGAGAGTGTGACCGGATTTACAGAAAATTGGTCAGAAAAGGATGAATTACAGCGCAGCAAAGAACTGATTCGCCAGCACTTCCAAGTGAAGCGCCCAGACGAACAATCACTCCAAAGCTGGCTGACTTTTTTCCAAGAGGAATTTAACCTCTGGCTGAAACGGACACCAAAGCACCAGCAAACACCGCAGCATTTGTATTACGGCTATTTATCGATCCTAAAAAAACACGCACCTGCTTCACCTGAATTCAAGAGCTTGTATGCGATTCATACGTCAATCGATGTATGGCTGAGGCTTCATGAACTGATCGACCTCGGCCGGCTTGATGCCGAAAAAGACTTTTATTCCATGAATCCATATGTAGAACAGCTCATGAACACCATTTTCGATTCAGTGGATCATTTGAAGACATACGCCCTTTCCTTTTCCCTCGATCCGTTTCTTGAAAACACACCAACTGCCGTTCGTACACTTCTTCAAATCAATGGACCTTTCCAGCATGAACGAGTAGCGGTCTTTATGGAGATTTGGGGCACCATATTAAATAGAGGGAAATGGGTCAAAAAAGAAACAGAATTACTAAAGAACGCCCAGAAAAAAGAACAAACGGTTGAACGTACCATCGGACTGATGCACATGGATTATTTACTGAAAGAAGATGAAAGCCTCTTTCAGCAATTACAGCTGCTCAATGCCGATATGCTCCCAAATGTGCTCAATTGGCTGAAGGATCTCACAAACCGAAAAGACTGGAAGCGGCTCAAGCTCTGGTATCACGAAATCACCTATATATTAGAGGAATATTGCCAGCTCGACCTTTCCTACAGAGAACTACGGGGGGCTGTCAGTGATTTCTTCTTTTATTTAGATGCATATTTTAAGCAGACGAAGGATCATCATTTATATGAACGCTATCTCCAAATCTGTATGCCCTATGCGTTTACAGAATACAGTCAGCTATTGTATGCACAGCAGCGTTATGCGGAATGGATTGAGATTCACAGCCTTGTTGGTTTCTCCATTAGTGAACTGGAGAAGGATCTGATCAAACAGATTGCAAAAGAGGAGCCAGAAGCCCTCATTCCATCGTACCACCGTGAAATCTCACTGCTTCTCGATCAAAAGAATCGAAGTGCATATCGAGAGTCTGTGAAAATGCTGAAGAAACTGCGCACGCTTTATCATAAAACGAAAAAAAACGCGATTTGGGAAAGGTATGTAAAGCAGCTGCAAGATTCAACAAAACGGCTGCGTGCGTTCCAAGAGGAAATGAAGAAAGGAAAATTGATTGATGACACGCCATAAACAAATTGTCATTCATGCAGAACAAACAGAAGATTTCTCTTTCACCATTTCAGCGCAAGCAGAGGACGGACACCCTGTTCCGCTTAATGAAATGAAGAGGCAGCTTTTCCAATGGCACGAATCTTCTTTCTACGGAACATTCTTAGAAGATGTCAGCTTTATTGGCACACCTGCCTTCCTGTTAAGCCCTTGGATGACCGTTGAATTGCTAGGAAAAAATTCATTTAATACGTTTAGTCATGTGACATTAACGGATGAAACGGAGCCCCTGATGAAAACAGCCTCCACCATTTACGAATTTATCGAGGACGAAGATTTCGTTCCCGATTACGAGGCGTGGACAAAAGGCGAGCTTCGGTTTAAAGACAAAGAAGGCCTATTAGATGGTTATACGGCTGATTGGTTCTCCTTTGCTGTACAGGATTATATTCAGTATGATGATGCCTTGCAGCACAAATGGGAACGCATGAACGCACAATCGCCTGCACTCTCAACCTTCCAAGGACATTTTCTAGATGAGCAGGATTTCTTGGAGACGATTGGCTGGATAGATGATGAGACGCCGTTCACTGTCGGCTTGCGCTTAAATGAGCCGGATTTTGACGGAGATGATTGGAAAATCGAATTGTTTTTGCGAGATAAGAAAAACAGTGACCTTCACTTTTTTGAAGGCATCCGTTCATTGAAAAGGTCTTGGCATCCGTATCAAGATAAAATTTCAAGAGAGCTGGAACGATTCAGTCAAATTGTCCCTTGGCTTTCTTTCACATCTGGCACCACACTCATGTCAGAAGAAGAGGCGTGGCTCTTCCTATCTGAAGCGAGTGAAACCCTTGTTAATATGGGTATTGAGATTCTGCTCCCATCGTGGTGGCAAATTGTTAAAGACAGCACGATGATGTTAAAAGCAAGGATCTCTTCTACACCGCGAGGCGAATCGCATGTCGGAATGGACGCATTAATGGACTTTAATTGGCGCTTTGCTACAAACGGCATTGAACTGACAGAAGATGAGTTCAACGAGCTTGTCCAAAGCAAACGACGCCTTGTCAACATTCGAGGACAATGGATCAAAATAGATCCTACCTTCATCCAGCAAATGAAAAAGTGGATGGAGCGTGCCGAAAACGAAGGACTTCACATGTCTGATATTTTGTCACGTGAACTGGCAGATCAAGAAGCTTCCTCTGAATCGATTCCAGAGCTATTGGACAGTTCAGCATTTGCCCATATTCAATTTGAACTTTCATCGCAATTAAGAGGGCTTGTCCACCAATTAAATGATACGCACGAGCTGCCTTCCTACGAAATGAGTGAGTCCTTTAAAGGCATACTGCGTCCGTATCAGCAGCATGGCGTGAACTGGCTTTTATTTTTAAGATCGCATGGATTTGGGGCTTGTTTAGCAGATGATATGGGCCTTGGAAAAACGATTCAAATGATCGCATATTTCACGTATTTGAAGGAGCAGGAGCAAAATGCCACTCCCTCTCTCATCATTGCGCCGACCTCTGTTTTAGGAAACTGGCAGCGAGAGCTCGAAACATTCGCACCACATTTGAAGGTTGCCCTGCATTATGGCCCATCGCGTCCACAGGGAGAGGACTTCACAAAAGCATACGAGTCAACAGATATTGTTCTGACGTCTTATGGACTCTCACATTCTGATCGTGATGAATTAACGGCAGCAAAGTGGAATACCATTTGCTTAGACGAAGCCCAAAACATCAAGAACGCCCATACGAAACAATCGAGAGCGATTAGACAGCTTAAAGGGCAACATCACATTGCCCTCAGCGGGACACCAATGGAAAACCGTTTGACAGAGCTTTGGTCCATATTCGACTTCGTCAACAAAGGATATCTCGGCAGCCTGACCGGCTTCCATAAGAAGTTCGTCCTTCCGATTGAAAAAGACCGTGAAGAAAAAAGAATTGAACAACTGCAGCAGCTGATCAAACCATTTTTATTAAGACGAACAAAACAAGATGAAGAGGTTGCCCTGAACCTTCCTGAAAAACTCGAAGAAAAAGAATTCATTCCGCTATCCGCTGAGCAAGCGTCTTTATATGAGCAGCTCGTGAAGGATACATTTGAACATATGGCATCATTAACAGGGATGCAGCGAAAAGCCATTATTTTAAGTATGCTTGGCAGACTCAAACAGATTTGTGATCACCCTGCTCTCTATTTAAAAGAGAGTGGAACAGATGTGAAACTGCTGAAACGTTCGTTAAAAATGGATAAACTCGCAGAGCTGTTAAAAGCGATACATGAGCAAGGAGAAAGCTGCCTCATCTTTACGCAGTATATTGAAATGGGCAACATGATCAAGCAGCTGGCAGAAAAGATGTTTGGAGAACCGGTCCAATTTTTAAATGGCAGCCTCTCAAAACAGGAGCGGGACAAAATGGTGGACCGCTTCCAGAAGAAAGAATTCAACATTTTAATTCTTTCTTTAAAAGCAGGAGGAACAGGACTCAACCTAACCGCCGCAAACCATGTCATTCACTACGATAGATGGTGGAATCCTGCTGTGGAAAACCAAGCGACAGACCGAGCTTATCGGATTGGACAAAAACGATTTGTTCACGTCCATAAGATGATCACAACGGGCACAATCGAGGAAAAAATCGATCAAATGCTCGAAACAAAACAAACATTAAATGATCAAATTATCCAAAGCGAGAGCTGGATTACAGAGCTATCGACAAACGAACTAGAAGATTTATTTACCTTAAGTGCTGCCGCTCAATCATCTTAATCACAGCAAAAAGAGGACTTTTCTCAAGTTTCATGAAAAGTCCTCTTTTTCATTTGATATAAACGTAAGTTAAATGTTCAGTTTTTTCAATGCAGATTTCACATTCATATACGTATTTAATTCACGGAAGTCCTCTCTCATTTCTCCCATTTTCATGGCAAGATTCGGTTTAATTCCTGTCACAATGAGTTCAGTACCCGTCATTAAAATCAAATCGTTCAGCTTAAAAATCGCATCTGCCACAAATGAATCCACTTCTAATAATCCGGACAGATCGACAATAAAATAATCATCCTTGGATTGAGAGATATAGGTGGAAACCGTTGAAATGATCTTATCAAATCTTGGCGCTGTTAATGTACCAATGATCGGTAACACAGAGATCCCATCTTTCACAGGAACGATTGGGACAGAAATATTCAGCACTTCATCAATTGATTGCTCAAGAAGCTCTTGCTGTTCCTTCTCTTTCGTGACATCCTTTTGCAGACCAACGAAATAAAGACGTTTCCCTTCATTTTCGTCAATCCAAAGAGGAGCGACACTTAACTCGTTCCAAAACATTTGTCCAGATTTTTTATAATTTTTCAGCTGAACAGTGACAGCCTCTTTGTTCTCAATGGCTGTTCTAATTTGTTTGAGAGCGATTTGTTCAGTTTCATCTCCCTGAAGGAAACGACAATTCCTCCCCAATACTTCGATTTCTTGATAGCCTGTCATATCTAAAAAGCCCTTGTTCACATATATTAAAGGATTATCAGGTAAAGACGGGTCCGTCACCGTCAGGCCAACCTGAGTATAGTCCAAGGCTTCCTTGATTAAATGCAGATTTTCGGACTTATAAGATTCCAGCGCCATTCGTTTACTCTCCTTATTTTCCTTACAAGCGGGTTATATTCTTAATTAAATTATATGATGTTCCACATCATGTGTAAATAGAAGTGGTTCCGAATTCCTCTTTTGTAGAATGCGCTTCATCCTATGTGATTTATACCGCGACATCTGATTCATCTATTTCAAAAGGTGCCGGATCATATGCGCCACTCCATGTTCATCGTTTGATAACGTGACGTGATCAGCGATTTCTTTTATATCCTGCCTCGCATTCCCCATCGCAACCCCAACACCAGCAGCTCGAAGCATCGATTCATCATTTAAACTGTCTCCTACAGCCGCTGCCCTACTTAAAGGAATACCTAGTCTTTCTGCCAGCCTTGTTAATGCCTGCCCTTTAGACGCGTGCTTTGAACCAATTTCAAAATTATGATCAGCCGAACTGACCAATGTTAAATCTAAATCATCACCAAACATATCCCATCCGGCTTTCAATCTTTCCTGAAAGAAAGAAAAACCTAAAATGTTGTAAAATGAAAGCTTTCGATCCTCACGAAACAATTCTTTATATGTATCAATATAAGAAAAACCAGACTGGCTGTATTGAACTTCTGCCGCTTGCTTTAAGACATTTTGATCCGTTTCTGGATTTGCACTTTTTAAACGGTCCATTTCAATCGCAAGAAGCTCTCTGCCGCGATTCGGTGTGAAAATGGCTTCGTTTGTAAAGACTTCATAATAATAATCACGTTCTTCCAGCCATGACAATATGTGTTTAGCCTTTTCTTCTTGTAAAGCAGCTGAATGGTACACTTGTCCAGTTGGATCATGAATCACAGCTCCATTGGCACTAATCACCCATGTATTCATACCAAGCTGGTCAAAAATAGACCTCACATCAAAATACGCTCTCCCTGTTGAAACGACAACCTCAATTCCATTCGCAGCTGCTTCCTTTAATGCCTGCTCGTTTTCCTGACTCACTTTGTGTTCACTGTTCAATAAAGTGCCATCTAAATCCGTTGCGATTAATTGAATGTTTGTCATCGTTCTCTCCTTTTTGTCTTTATTTTCAACCGATATACCGTTAACAAAATCCATCATCATTATGTAATGAGTATCCACTATTTGCAAGAGCTGATCGGTTAAACAGTGAATAAAAGGGTATCCGGCCACGCATTATGACCGGATACACACAAAGGGGATTCATAAGGGGACACATGACCTATACAAAGAAGCATTGGTTCTATTACGCAGTGTTCATATGCACAAGGCAGCATCTATCAGCTTTAGCTAGAGGGGGGCTGTCAGATGATAGACGTTACCTTTTGATCGGGACTTTCCTCCTTTCCTTTCAGCTACCCCTAGTCTACGGAGAAAGGCCTGATGTGACAAAACGTGAGAATAGCAAAATAGGCCTTCAAATTCTCTATATCCTCATTAATTTCTGTTTTTTACCGCTTGCGTATAAAACATCATCTTGTTTTGTTTGATGAAATACTTATTTTTCATAAATTGATAAAAAATATCTGAATGAATCCAATTACTAGAAGGCATGTGAATATAATCAGATCCGTCCCACGCAAACCAATAAAAACAAAGCCGGCCATCATGAACCGACAGCTGAAACTCAAAGCAGTCCATTTGATCCTCAGTAACATATTGAAACGTGAGTGACTCTCCTTCTTCCATATAGACATCACAAAATGAAAGAATGTCCCCCCACGAATAAACACGTATATCACTCTTTGCCTTCTCCTCGCCAATATGAATATTTCTCAATTGATAGGACTCCATAAAACATCTCCTTTCACTCATGTGCAGCTAGTTCTAAGCAGGCAGCGGTTTCATTTATACAGATGTTGTATGCTATAATAATACTTACGAATAATGAACGCTTGTGAGGTGATAAATATGAAAACCTTTAGGCTGATTGATTTAAAAATTGAACTTGATCCACAGCAAGATAAAATGTCCAGCATTCCCCTTCGTGACGGTTTAATCATTAATAAAGAAGACGGTGAAAATCACTGGATGATCGAGGCACTCATTCCAAAGAAACATAGACAGGTGTTTGAGGTACTCTTTCAGCAGCACACAGAAGTGAAGATTCTTGTAACGATCACTAAAGAAAACAACCGCCCTGTTCACCTATCTGTCCAAGTCAAAAACATCGTTGCCTTAGAAGAAAACATATCTGTATTACTCGATGGTAAAATGATTACAAATCGTTACAGAACAGAAACTGAAGAAGTATTAAAAGACCTCGTCAAAGAGGGGCTTTCAGGAGAAAAACTACTGGATGCTTTTAAACAAAACACATAAAAAAAGAGCGGGATCAGCCGCTCTTAGATTGTTGACAAAGGGCTAAAATGAACTTGATTTTAGCCCTTTGTCTTCTTTTCAGCGTGTTTGAAAACCTTTGAAGTCTAGGAAGGGCGAGCACTGGAACGGAGCGAATTTAACATTCGTGAGTACCGGAGCGCAGACCTGACACCGAATGCAAGGGTTTGTCTACACGCTGAGAGCGGGATCAGCCGCTCTTTTTCTATTGCACATCTTTAGACTGGCTTTGATTTTTCAATAGATCTCTAATTTCAGTTAGCAAAACTTCCGTTTGATCCGGCGTTTCCACAACCTCTTCTTCCTCGACCTTTTTCCGTTTTAACTTATTCAAATAACGAATAAAGATAAAAATGGAAAACGAGATAATTAAGAAATCAACCACTGTTTGAATAAAGTTTCCATATAAAATTTGAGCAGCTCCGATTTTAATGGATAAACCGCTAAAGTCATGCCCTCCAATAATAATACCAACAAGCGGCATGATTAAATCATTCACAAGAGAAGTGACAATTTTGCCAAATGCTCCCCCAATGATGACACCTACAGCCAAGTCAATGACATTGCCCTTGACGGCAAACTCTCTAAATTCTTTCAGCATCCTTTATCACCTTCATCTTTTTTTGTCTAATATGACGTTTTTTTGTCAAAATTGCAAGTCCTTATCCGTTCTAACTGAACGTTTCTAAATAAAAAAGCGATTCATGCTTGATGAACCGCCAGGAAAATCATGATACTTTAGGACCGATAGAAAATGTCAGTTCTGCTTCACATGCAACTTCGCCATCTACTGTCGCTACTGCTTTTCCTTTTGCAACCGGTCCGCGGAGGCGCGTCACTTCAACCTCTAAACGAAGCTGGTCTCCAGGCTTGACCTGTCTTTTAAAGCGGCAGGCGTCAATCCCTGCAAACAAACCAATTTTCCCTTTGTTTTCTTCCTTGCCTAACATAATCACACCAAAAACCTGTGCGAGTGCTTCTACAATAAGCACACCCGGCATGACTGGGTATCCTGGGAAATGGCCATTAAAAAATTCTTCATTTACTGTGACATTTTTAATCCCAACCGCTCTTTTTTCTCCCTCAACCTCTAAAATACGGTCGACCAATAAGAATGGATAACGGTGTGGAATAATGTCTTGAATTTGCTGAGCATCAAGCATATCTTGATCTCTCCTTCTTTTCTATATCGCTGATCTTCATTTGATTCCTATAGAAGTATATTATGAATGCTGGCATTTTTCAATATTCTCCTCGCGTATATGGTAAAAAATAGAATCTACCATTACCAATTGTCATCAAATATAATCCACACTACACTCATTGTTTTTTCACAAATATGGTAATATATATTACATCATTGATTAAATAAGAGGGTAAAAATGAATTTTATGAGCGATAAATCCATAAAAAAACTTCTCCATTCCTGGTATACAATGCTGAAGCATCGACATTTTTCGAAGGCTGAAGAAATCAAAAAAACACTACTAAAATATAAACGTAAATTATCAAAAAAACAGGAGCTCTATTTCCATTATCAGCTGGTGCTTTTTCGTCATCAGCTCTGGATGAATCAAACAGAGGACTTAGAAAAACTCAAACACGAACTGCTGCCACACAAAGATGAAATGAACGAAGAACTACAATATTATTTTTACTTCTTTCTCGGATTATATGAATCTTTAAAAAGTGACCAAAATGATGCGATTCATTATCTCGAAAAGGCAGAGGAACGACTGCCATTGCTTAACGATGAGCTGGAAGAAGCAGAGTTCCATTTCCGTACAAGCGGTGTTTATTATAACAACCGTTACTCGTTGTTATCGATTCGTCATGTTCAAAAAGCCATGGATATTTTTGCAAAGCACGAAGACATCCACAGCATCTATCGGTGTAAAATTGTACTCGCTCTTAACTATAGCGACCAAAAAAAATATGAGGAAGCAGAAGCTATTTTCATTGAGATTATTGATTACGTGAAAAAGATTGATGATCAAGAGCTGCTCGGTATCGTTTATTATGACGCTGGCTTTATTCAGTCGAGACAAAATCGTCACAAGGAAGCACTGGACTACTTTAAAAAAGCGCTTCGTCTCCCAGCATACCGAAAGTCAGCACACTCCTATGTATCGTGCCTATACGAAACTGTGCGTTCCTGCTTTAAAGAAAATTTAACCGATGAAGGGATGAAGTATATTCAAAAAGGGCTGAAAGAAGCCGTTGCTTCGCAGTTTGATATATTAAGAATGAAGTTTCAAATCTTATCTCTTCTCTACAGCCAAACGCCAAAGGCAGATGAGCAGATCGCCACGCTCGTCACATGTCTTGAACGAAAAGAAGCCTGGATTGATCTTGAGGATCTGCTTGCTGATGTCTCAGATTTTTATAAAAAAAAGGGCGACTTTGAGCGAGCCGCCTTTTTTATCATGAGAGGCTGATACGAGCCTGCTGATTATCGAATTGTATTAATTAATCCCAGCATCTGATCGCCCATCGTAATAGATCTTGAGTTCAACTGATAGGAACGCTGCGTTGTCATGAGGTCTGTTAATTCTTTCGACATGTCCACATTTGACGTTTCCAGCGCACCTTGCTGAAGCTGAATCGCCTCTCGGTTTGCTCCATTTAGTGCTGTTAGTGCGCCTTGATAGGTTCCGTCGACTGAGAACAAATTATCTCCTTCAGAGACAAGTGCTGATGAATTATTGACTTGTACAACGCCTAGATTCACTTGCTGATTCGGTTGATTATCTCTTGAAATCGCCGTAAGCCGTCCATTTTTATCGATTGAAATATCACGGAAATTCGCATTTAAGACGATTGCATTCCCATTTTCATCAAGAATCGGATAGCCTTCGCTCGTGACAAGCTGTACTTGGTTACGGTTATTGCCCGGCTGTAAGTAAAGTGAACCATCTCTTGTATAACGGATATTACCGCCGGCGTTGACCTGCAAATACTGCGACGGCGCTCCGAATGCAACATCAAGATCACGTCCAGTTTCTTTAATTGAGCCTTGCAGCGAGTTAATGGACGCATTGACCATTGTCCCCGTACCAAGCCTTAACCCAGCAGGTGTCAGACGACTGTTTGCCACCTGATCATTTTTTTCATCTACCTGATTAAACTGCTGTCTGATCAGCTCTGAGAAACGGGTGTTTTTCGCGCGGTACCCTGTTGTCTCACTGTTCGCGATGTTGTTGCTGATGATGTCAAGCTGCTTTTGCACTTCATTCATCGAGACAGCTGCGTTTATCATCGTTCTAAGCATAAGTATCCTCCTTTCTTTTTATTTCTTGATTAGTACACTCTTCCAATTTCATTCACTGCTTTTTCTAAGCTTTTATCATATGCCTGAACCACTTTTTGGTTTGTTTCAAATGCTCGGTAGGCTGTTGTCATATCTGTATATGATTTTGTCACATCGACGTTCGACAGCTCCGATACCCCTTGGCTTAACGTATAGGACATTTGACCGTTATTGACTGCACTTGGGAGGGGCTGATTATCAGCTGTACGATATAAATCATTTCCTTCACGCGCTAGATTTCTTGTATCCATCGCAACTCGTACATCAATTTGACCAAAATTTTGGCCATTTTCAGTGACAGTACCATCTGCATTCACTTTGAAATTCTCACTCTGAACCGTAATCGGCTGGCCGGTCACGGAAAGAAGAGCACGTCCATTAATGGTCAACTGATTTTGTGCGTTCAATGTAATGGAGCTGCTTTTCGTATAACGAACGCCTTCTGGTGTGTTGACCGCATAAAATAGCGCTGATTTCTGATTGGTCTCAGGATTGATCGGCACATTATTTTCAACTAGTGCTACATCTGTTGTTTGATCTGTTGTTTTTAAAGTTCCCTGTGTAAATTGAGGGATTAATTCCTGCATATATGTCCCAGTATTGATTCCACCAATCGGCGATTGCAATGGAACACTAAAGCCTTTGCCTGAGGATGTTTGGAAACGTCCTGATTCCATTCGGCTCAGCAGCATTTCTGGAAATGCACGCATTGCCCCTTCATCTGCTTTATAACCTGGCGTATTCGCATTTGCGATATTATTTGAAAGCATTTCTGTCCGCCGCTCTTGAGCAATCATGGCAGATGTTGCGGTGTATAGTCCTTTTAACACGTGCTCACCTCATTCAAATTCTTTCACATGACCTAAACACAATCTTCTATGAAATATATCGGCTAATTAGCAGGGTTCTTTAATAAAAATCCCCCATTCTTTCTAAAAAGAATGAGGGAAATCATTAGCTGAGTTTACGCTTTGGCAGCTTGTCCATATTATCAAGCATCACGCCAGTACCAACTGCTACACAGTCCATTGGATTTTCAGCAACGAAAACCGGTACTTTCAGCTCTTCTGCAAGCAATTGATCAAGCCCGTTTAGAAGAGCTCCGCCACCTGTAATGATGACGCCGCGATCGATAATATCAGCTGATAATTCAGGCGGTGTTCTCTCAAGAACTTGTTTCGCAGCCTGAACAATTGCAGATACAGATTCACGCAATGCTTCTTCTACTTCTTTGCTTGTGACGGTAATCGTTCTTGGTAATCCTGTCACCATGTCTCGTCCACGAATTGAAATCTCTTCGTGACGTGCGTCTGGGAATACCGTTGCAACTTGGATCTTAATATCCTCAGCCGTGCGCTCACCGATCAACAGCTTGTACTCTTTTTTAATGTAGTTTAGAATTTCCAGATCAAATTTGTCTCCAGCCATTTTAATAGAAGAGGCGGTTACAATGTCACCCATTGAGATGACAGCGATATCTGTCGTTCCGCCTCCAATATCTACGACCATGTTTCCACTTGGCTGAAAAATATCCATACCAGCACCAATGGCTGCTACTTTTGGCTCTTCTTCAAGAAATACATGCTTACCACCGCTTTTTTCAGCAGCTTCTTTGATCGCCTTCTGCTCAACAGATGTAATGTTTGTCGGGCAGCAGATGAGCATACGCGGCTTAGAGAATAGCCCTTTCACATTTAATTTGTTAATAAAATGCTTGAGCATCGCTTCAGTTACTTCAAAATCAGCAATTACGCCATCTTTTAATGGACGAATCGCAACAATATTCCCAGGCGTACGTCCAACCATACGTCTAGCCTCTTCTCCAACAGCCAAAACTTTCCCGCTGTTTTTGTCAAGAGCTACCACAGATGGTTCATTTAACACAATTCCTTTTCCTTTGACATGAATCAGTACATTGGCAGTACCAAGATCAATTCCAATATCCCTAGCAAACATCTATATATATCCTCCTTGAAAATCTGTTTCCATAGCAAATACCACATTCTGCCCTAATTATATATTCTATCATAATTTGCAGAAAAAAAGATATTTCTTTACAAAAGTCTTTACAAAATTTGTGGTTAGAAACTACCGATATGAGGAAGATATATATATCATGTTTATGAACAAAGAACTAAGCTTACTGTTTCACAGGCTCGCCTTCTAAAATTTCTTCTTTTTTATACTTTAACTTGGTGGCTTCTCCTCCTCGCAAGTGGCGGATTGATTTATGATAATCCAGTATCTCCTTCACTTCATTAGCCAGATCTGGATTAATTTCTGGCAGTCTTTCTGTTAGATCCTTGTGTACAGTACTTTTAGAGACTCCAAATTCTTTCGCAATAACACGAACGGTTTTCTTTGTCTCCACGATATACTTTCCTATCTTGATTGTTCGCTCTTTGATGTAATCGTGCACACCACTCGACCTCCCTAAAATGGATGTGAGAAGTGTGAAATGAGATCCGTATGAAGATTATCCATTTTCAGCGGCGCTTGTTCGTCGTAATTTCTCATCCATTAGGTAGTAAATGCCAAACACGATCCCTCACCTCAAACACTCTCTTTGTCAGGTTTGTAACAGTGTATTAGCATTGAATAGGGAATATGCTAAAAATGAAGATGGGACAAGGGATTTATCAGAAAAGGCAAAACAAAAAATCATTTCGGGGCGCGAAAATTTTCACTTTACAAGAAAGGATTCAGCACGTAAAATAGAAAAGGTGAATTTATTTACCTAGCTAAATATTTAAAAAAGGTGAGCATATGGATACGTTAAATAGAGAGTGTTTACATCAAATACATCAAGGCGCACGACTGCTGTCTAAAAAGGCGAACGAAGCGCTTGCTGCTTATGACTTGTACATGTCCCAGTGGACTGTGCTTTTTTGTTTGGATACATTCGGCCCGAAAACCCAAAAAGATATCTGGACATATTTGAACGTCGAAGCACCGACGATCACCAGAACCGTCACCCGTTTAGAAGCAAACGGCTGGGTGAAACGTGTACAAGGAAAAGACAAACGTGAGAATCTGATCGTGATGACAGATGATGCAAAAGCCCGATTTGAAGAAATCAAACGCACGATGGAACAATTTGAAGAAGAATGTCTTTCAGATTTTACCTACGAAGAAAAACAACTCCTCCATACACTTTTACACAAATTATCAACTGAATAGGAAGTGACATACATCATGAACGAACGTATTTGGACAAAAGACTTTATTATGATTGTCCTGGTGAATTTATTTACGTTCACCTCTTTTTATGCCCTTTTGACATTACTGCCCATTTACACAATGGATGAACTAAATGGAACAGAATCACAGGGCGGCCTGCTTGTGACGGTCTTCTTATTGTCTGCCATTGTGACAAGACCTTTCTCGGGCGCCATTATTGAGAAATTCGGCAAAAAACAGATGGCGATTTTCTCTTCTACGGCCTTTGCCTTACTCACTTATTTATACATCCCAATTGATCAATTCCAAACGCTTCTTATACTGCGTTTCGTACAAGGGATCTTTTTTAGTATTTTGACGACAGTAGCCAGTGCCATTGCGGCTGATATGATCCCGAAACATAAACGCGGGGAAGGACTCGGATACTTTGTGATGTCCATGAACCTCGCTGTTGTCATCGGTCCATTTATCGCACTGAATCAAGTAGGAAAAATAGGATTTCATTCCTTATTTCTTCTCTTTTCCATTATCGTAACGATCGGAGCTGCTTTTACGATGCTGATTAGACAGCCAGAGCCTGAAAACGGTGGAAGTATCGTCTTCCGATTCACGTTTTCTCACCTGTTTGAAAAAGGCGCATTAAAAACAGCGGCCGTCGGCATCATTATTTCCTTCTGTTATTCGCCGATTATTTCATTTATTTCAGTTTATGCCAATTCACTCCATTTGATGGGTGCAAGCAGTTATTTCTTTATTGTGTTTGCGGCTGCAATGCTTGGATCACGTCCATTTACAGGCAGACTTTTTGACCGAGTTGGAGCTCACGTTGTGATCTATCCTTCGATTGCCCTTTTTGCCATTGGTTTATGGATGCTGACAGCGACACATTCAGCCACAATGCTTCTTCTATCAGGCGCTGTGATTGGGCTTGGCTACGGATCACTCGTGCCATGTTTACAAACACTTGCGATTCAGCACTCACCAGCCCACCGTACAGGATATGCGACGGCCACTTTCTTCACCCTGTATGATACGGGCATTGCTGCTGGCTCATTTGTCTTTGGACTCCTTGTCAGCTTCACAGACTTTTCAAATGTGTACCTCATTGCGGGTATTGTGGTCTTACTGAGTATGGGCGTTTTTTATTGGAGCGAACGAAAACCACAGGAAGCAAAAGCACAAAAGGTCTCCCTTTCAGAATAAAAGGATACTATTTTAAACTTCACCGGAAACATGCTAAAATATAGGATATTTCAAATAGAGCATACAAGCTTTTTTGAAAAATAGTTGGCATTAAGCGAAAGTATAGGTGATGTTTTGAATTACGAATTGTTTAAAGTCATACACGGGATGGCTCACCATTCTGAGTTTTTAGATCAGGCCATGATATTCATTACGAAAAAGGCCATTCTTGTGTATGCCCTTGTCTTATTGATTTGCTGGTTTTTAGGGAATCACAAATTTAAGAAGCATGTCTTCTTTTCCGGTGTAACAGGCATTGCAGCACTTATCGTCAACTTTGCCATTACATTGTTTCATTATGAAGAGCGGCCGTTTGTGGCGCATAAAGTCGACACACTCATCCCGCACTCAGCAGACGCTTCCTTCCCAAGTGACCATACAACAGGTGCACTGGCTCTTTCATTAGCCATTCGATCCCGTAATAAAAAGCTCGGCAACATCTTGCTCGTCTTTGGATTACTCACAGGATTCTCCCGCATCTGGGTTGGCCACCATTATCCATTTGATGTTTTAGGCAGCTTGGTCGTATCGATTGTGGTTGTCTTTATCATGAATAAATTATGGAAGTTCTTTGACTCTCCTATTGATCGTATCGTGACATTTTACGAGACAATTGTGGGGAAAATTTTCAGAAGGAAGACAAAGGATCAGGGCTCAGACCTGTCCAACTCTTAAGCGGTTTTGCGATAACGTGATGAAGATTCTTCTCTCACTTATCGTGCCGCTTTTTTTATTGGCTGTCTCCCTCTAACCATACTTGAAAAATAAAGACTGACACCAATGCCAATAAGAGAAATGATGATCAACGTCCAGCCTAATTGCGCAAAATGAGAACCAGCAATTTCATCCCCAAAGAGCATGCCAAGCACAGCAGATGACAGAATGGAACCAAGGTAGCGGCATGTTTGAAAAAGTCCAGAGGACGTGCCAATCATTTGCTGAGGACTTGCTTTGAGCATCGCAGCTTGAAGCGCAACATTCCCAATTCCATAACTGAGTCCAAGCAGCGCTAGAACCAATCCTTTCCCCCATAATGGCGCAGGAATAAAAAAGAAAGTCATTGCAGACGCTCCAGCCAGCATCAATACTGCACTCGCTAAAACTGGATGGCGTTCATCCCCGCGATCTACCCACTTTCCTGTCAGAGGCGACACAATAATGCTCACTCCTGACATACACAGCATAAAAAGACCCGTCATCTCCACACGCCAGCCTAACTCATCTTGAAAATAACTCGGCAAACCAAAAAAGAGACAATAGAAAAAGATATTTAAGATGATAAATTGCACATACACAAGTGACAGCCGCTGCTCTTCTCTGAACATCCGTATTTGAATAAACGGTTCATCCACCTGATACTCCCACCAAATAAAAGCGCCTGCACTCAGGAGACAAAGAATGCCTTGAACATATTGAATGCCATCACCGAGTGATAATAAAAATGAAAGCAGGAGAACAATGCAGACAGTAAAAAGAAGCATCCCTGGCAAATCGAGTGTTCGCACGGTTTCGCCTATGCGCAGCTTTCTCTTCTTCTGCTCCTTCGGAAACAACAATAGACCGAGAAAGAAACTGATCAAAATAAACGGCAGATTCACTAAAAAGATAGCCGGCCAGCCACCAATGGTCATCAAAAATCCGCCAAGCGTCGGCCCAAGTGCCGTCATCGCTGAAGCAAAAATGGATAATACCGCTAACGCAGAAGCCTGTCTTTCTTGAATATGATCCCGAATGAGTCCGACCCCAGAGGGATAAATGGCACTGCTTCCAATCGCCTGTAACAGCCGGATTACAATCAGTACCGCAAACGTTGGGGCAAACGGCGCGCAGATGGCTGAGACTGCGACAAGAACGAGACCGAATAAAAATAAGGTTCTCCGGCTCATGACATGATCCCCAATCCGGCCACTCACTGGCTGCGTCACTGCACTTGCTAAATAAAAAGAAGAAATAAGCCAAGATACAGTCGTAAACGACAAACCGAATTCATGCTGAATTTGATGCAAGGCTAAAGCAATCATTGATGAATTCAGCGGATTCAACATCGTTCCAAAGGCAATAGCGGTTAAAAAAACTTTTCGATTGTCTGTCCACTTGTGCATACACTACTCCTCTTTCTGGCATGTTCTTTGCCCATCCTCCCGTTATTATGAGATTCAATTCCCTTTTTTACCCTGATCAAATCGAGTTCTCTCTCGGAAAAGCTAGACATACATTTTAAAAAGGGTGGCTTTTGGAAAAGCACATATAAAATTGAGAATATGAGGAAGAGATGGTAATATTCATTTCATATTTAAAAGCCTACTTTCTCCTTACAGGGAGAACGGCTGAAAAGGAGGAGAAGCTTATTATTAAAAAAAGACGGTTTTGGGTCCCAGCCCTTTTCTCGGTTGCAGTATTACTTCTGTCTTCGTGTGGTTCAAACGAAACAAATGGGAACGGAGATAAACGTAATTCTACAGCGAAAGGGTCGCCAATTTTGGAGGATGGAAAATTTATTTTTGCAGCATCAGGTGAATTTCATCCGTTTAGTTACATGGATGGAAATCAGATGTCTGGCTTCGATATCGACGTAGGCAATGCGATTAGTGACAAACTAGGTCTCGAACCTATACAGAAAAAATATAAATTCGCAGGCATCGTCGAAGGTGTGAAAGCAGGTAAATTTGATGCGGCAGTTGCCAGTCATACCATCAATGAGGAACGAAAAAAACACGTCCTTTTTTCTAAGCCCTATTACTACTCTGGTCCGCAAATTTTCACAAGACCTGGAGCAGACATTCAACATGCTGATGACTTAAAAAACAAAGAAATTGCTGTATCAAAAGGATCGTCCTACGCTGATATTGCAAAGGAACATAGCGGGCAAGAACCAAAATATTACGATAGTGATGTCGTCGCCTTAGAAGCACTAGCCAACGGAAAACACGATGCAGTCGTGACAGATTTCGCCACAGGTGCAGAAGCGATGAAGAAAAAATTGAAAATCGAAGCGCAGGAAAGACTCGGACAAAGCGAGCAGGCAATTGCTGTATCAAAAGAAAATGAACAGCTCATAGAAGAGATCAACGATGCGATTGATGCATTAAAAAAAGACGGAACATTAAAACAAATTAGTGAAAAGTACTTTGATGAAGACATCACGGTCAAACAAGATTAAAACCACGATTGTGCGCCTTTTTATAGGCGCACTTTCTTCAAATGGAGATGATTGTTTTGCCTACCTTAGCACACTTTTTTCAGACACTCATTGATTCTAGAGGCATTTTCGTAGAAGGAATGCTGATCACCTTACAGCTCACGGTGATCAGCATCTTCATCGGTATGTTCATCGGGCTCTTCTTTGCTTTATTGAAAATATCCCGCATAGCCGTTTTCGGTTATATTGCCAATGCTTATATCTTTCTTGTACGCGGAACACCACTTATTGTTCAAATTTTCATCCTATATTTCGGTCTCACAGAATTGAATATACCCGACTTCTGGGCTGCTTCCATTGCGCTCGCCTTTCATAATGGCGCCTATATAGCCGAAATATTTAGAGGCGCCATCCAATCCATCGATCAGGGGCAAAAAGAGGCAGGACGCTCTCTTGGCATGGGTCGTTTTTTAACCATGAGGCGCATCATTCTCCCGCAAGCGATGCGGCGCGCCCTCCCCCCTCTTGGCAACCAGTTCATTATCGGCTTAAAAGATTCATCACTCGCCGCCTTTATTAGTGTGAATGAACTATTTAACATCGCCACCACGCAAGGCTCCAACAGCTTTGATAATATGACGTATTTACTTGTTGTAGCCGTCTATTACTTAGTTCTTGTCCTGCTGTTAACATTCGCTGTCCAAACCTTTGAGAAGAAATTATCAGCCAGTGACCAATAGGAGGAGTAGCATGACAGAATCAAAGGAAATCATTCGTGTTGAAAAACTCAATAAATACTTTGGAGAGCTCCATGTTTTAAAAGATATCGATCTCATCGTTTATGAAAATGATGTGGTCGTCTTAATTGGCGCAAGCGGTTCTGGAAAAAGCACCTTGCTCCGCTGTATGAACTTTTTAGAAATAAAAAATGACGGAGATATCATCATCGATGGCAGTCCTGTTCATCCAAAGCGCGATCAATTAAACGAAATGAGACAAAAAATAGGAATGGTGTTTCAGCATTTTAATCTTTTTCCGCACAAAACTGTGCTTGAAAATATCATTGAAGCACCTATTATGGTGAAAAAAACAAAGAAAGCGCAAGCCATCACCGAAGCGAGCGCCTTGTTAGATAAAGTCGGACTTGCAGATAAAGCCAACGTATATCCTTCTAAACTATCAGGCGGTCAAAAACAGCGTGTAGCCATCGCCAGATCTCTCGCTATGAAGCCTGATGTCATGTTATTTGACGAACCTACGTCTGCCCTTGATCCAGAGCTTGTAGGCGAGGTGCTGCAAACAATGAAAAGCCTCGCAAAAGAAGGCATGACCATGGTCATTGTCACACATGAAATGGGCTTTGCGAAAGAAGTTGCTGACCGTGTCGTCTACATGCACGAGGGCCGCATCGTCGAAGAAGGCGTCCCTTCGGAATTATTTGATTCTCCTAGGGAGGAACGTACAAAACTGTTTCTCAGCTCCATTTTATAGGTCAAACGCCCTTCATTTTTAGTGCTTAACTGACGTTTTTGCTCATTTTTTACGAACTTTTCATCCATTTATATTGAACTTAACCAAAAAACCATGTTAGATAAACTTACACGTATATGTTATATATGACTTTTCTCTCTATAATGAAGAATTAAGAAAACAATAATTCTGAATGATTCGGGGGAATGCAGCATGCAAATGGGTGATACAGTATTTATGTTCTTCTGCGCACTACTCGTGTGGTTAATGACACCGGGTTTAGCTTTATTCTACGGAGGACTCGTGAGAAGTAAAAACGTTTTAAGCACAACCATGCACAGCTTAACGTCACTAGCGATCGTTTCAATCGTATGGATCGTATTCGGTTATTCCTTAGCTTTTGCACCAGGCAATGCATGGATCGGAGGATTAGACTGGGTTGGCCTGAAAGGCGTAGGCTTTGAACCCGGTTCCTATAGCGAGACCATTCCACATTCATTGTTCATGATGTTCCAAATGACCTTTGCCGTCTTAACAACAGCCATCATCTCAGGTGCCTTTGCTGAAAGGATTCGCTACTCAGCAGTCGTTGTATTTACACTCCTTTGGGTCACATTTGTATACGCTCCAGTCGCACACTGGGTATGGGGCGGCGGTTGGATTGGCGAGATGGGTGCGCTTGACTTCGCAGGCGGAAACGTGGTTCACATCTCATCCGGTGTTGCAGGTCTTGTCGTGGCGATTGTGCTCGGGAAGCGTAAAGACGCAGCAAGCTCTTCTCCGCATAACTTGATCTACACCCTTCTCGGCGGAGCTGTCATCTGGTTTGGCTGGTTTGGTTTTAACGTGGGGAGTGCTCTTACATTAGACAGCGTGGCCATGTTTGCCTTTATTAACACCAATACAGCCGCTGCTGCAGGAATCATCGGCTGGCTGTTAGTAGAGTGGATGATCAACAAAAAACCAACCATGCTCGGCGCGATCTCTGGAGCCATCGCAGGTCTTGTCGCCATTACACCTGCCGCAGGCTTTGTTACACCGTTTGCTTCTATTATAATAGGATTCATTGGCGGGATCGTCTGTTTCTGGGGCGTCTTTTCTCTCAAGGCCAAATTTGGCTATGATGACGCACTAGACGCATTCGGCCTTCACGGAATTGGCGGTACTTGGGGAGGAATTGCAACAGGACTTTTCGCCACAACTTCTGTCAATGACGGTGGAGCCAATGGCTTATTTTACGGAGATCCCAGCTTACTTTGGAAGCAAGTGGTCGCGATTGTTGCCACGTACGCTTTTGTTGCCGTTGTGACATACGTGATCATCAAGTTGGTCAATGTCTTCTTCAAAATTCGTGCAACCGAAGAAGAAGAATCCGTGGGTCTTGATTTAACCATGCACGGTGAAAAAGCTTATCAAGATTAAGAAAAAGGGGTGTCTCTATGAGCAAAATGTATAAAGTGGAGATTGTCACACGTCCAGCTAATTTTGAAACATTAAAGGTGGAGCTTGGAAAGATTGGTGTCACCTCGATTACCTTTTCAAATGTACACGGCTGCGGCTTACAAAAGGGACATACAGAGCTATACCGCGGTGTCAAAAGAGAAAGCAACGTGTACGAACGATTAAAGATCGAAATCGTCCTAAGCAAAGTACCTGTCGAACAGGTCGTTGAAACAGCTCAAAAGGTACTTCGTACAGGCGAACCAGGGGATGGGAAAATTTTTATATATGAGATAGCGAATACAATCAACATTCGGACAGGTGAAGAAGGACCTGCCGCCCTATAGTTTATCCTCCGCCGAGTGGCGGAGGATCTTTTTAAGCAGAAAAAAACCTCTGCATATTTTTATATACACAGAGGACCTTGTAAGACATTAAGATTGTTTAGTTTCTTCTGACAGACTGCTGTCTTTAGAGGAATCAGAAGACTTTTCTTGATCAGAGGATTTCCCCTTCTCATCAGACTTTTCTTCCGATTTTTCTCCAGCTGGCTCTTTGGCTTTATCTTCAGCAGCAGGTTCCTTCGTTTTTTCCTCAGTCTTTGGCTGAGCAGGTTCTTTTGCTTGTTCCGTCACTTCTTGCGCTGCTTTTTCAATCGTAGAAACAGGCTTGTCAATGAAGCTAAGCGGATTAAGCGCTAAACCTTCCATACGAATTTCAAAATGCACATGGTTGCCGCTTTCAGCGCCATATAGGTTTTTACCAGAAGCACCGATGACATCATTCTGCTTCACTTCATCGCCTTCTTTAACACTCACTTGTGACAACGATTGATAGACAGTTGATAATCCATCTTCATGTTCAATTTCAACGACATGACCAAGAACTGGATCTTTTTTCGCTTGAACCACTGTTCCACTAAGAGCAGCTGTGACATCAAACACTTTGCCATCTTTATCTGCAAGATCAATACCTTTGCTCAAGGTATAGGTGTTATTATAGTTTACAAGTGCTGCTTCTTTTTCTTTTTGGTCAGCATCTGCTTCATAGAACTTTTTCACGACAGAAACATTATCAGAATTCTGGACCGGCATTGCGACATTTTCAATTGGCTTTCCAACTTCAACAGCATCATCGCGCTGTTCTTGCCCTGTTTGATTTCCATCAGATAGTTGGTCTTTCACATCTTTTGATACAGCTTGATACCAAAGAACGGCTGTTAACACGACCGCTGCGCTGACCAAGTAAATAGCAGGGAATACCCAGCGCTTACGGAAAAATTGCTGAACTTTTGTGATTTTGGAAGTACGTTTCTTTTCTTCCTCTCTCATTTTTCATCACCTCAGCAACATTCTGAACACTTTTCAAAAAATATATACACACGAAATCATTTTTCTTTTTATTTTGCGCAATCGCATCAATAATATGTATGATAAATGAAAAAAAGATGGGGGACTTAATTGTGAAAACTTTCAACCGCATAGCAACAGAAGATGACCTCAAAGCGATCGTTGATATCTACAATTCAACCATTGCTTCAAGAGAAGTGACAGCTGATACAGAACCAGTTTCTGTCGAGGACCGCCGGCAATGGTTTTTGAATCATTCCGAAAAAAGACCTCTCTATGTGAAAACAGATGAGGATGGAATTATCTACGGCTGGCTGAGCTTTGAAACATTTTACGGTAGACCTGCATACAACGGGACCGTTGAAATGAGTATCTATTTGAACCAAGACTATCGAGGAAAAGGCTTAGGCTCACTTTTCTTACAAGAAGCCATTGATTTAGCACCTTCATTAGGCATTCGAACGTTACTTGCCTTTATTTTCGGGCACAACGAAGCCAGCATTCGACTATTTAAAAAGCACGGCTTTGAGACATGGGGCCACCTGCCACGCATCGCAGAAATGGACGGCAGCAGATACGATTTAGATATCCTAGGAAAAGAATTATAAAACGAGCGTCTCCCTGACAAAGAGACGCTTTTTTATGACGCATGTAACAGCTGTTCAAACTGTTTCGCATTTTGAAGAGATTTTCTTTGCAGAATGATACCTTGTTCATCAATGAGAATTGCTTGTGGAACAACCGTTACCCCATACAGCTCCATAATTTGTGAAGAACGAGTATACACAGCTTGGGACGGAAGCAATTCAAGGATCGGCGTATCATCCGCCTGCTCATCTCCATTAATAATAATGAATTGAGTATCATCGCCAGCGATTTGCTGCTGCAGATCTGCCAAAATACTTTTGCACGTCATACAAGTAGAATTCACAAATAACAGCATCACAGCACTCCCACTTTGAAAATATTCCTTCAAAATGACCTTCTTCCCTAAATGGGAATAGCTTCGAAATAACGGTGCAGGATCCCCCACATCCGCTTCCTTTAATTCAATTCCATCAAGGGTTTTAATTTTATTCATAAATTTTCCGATAAAACGGGCGAGCAAAAATATCACAGCCAGCTGAGCAATGACAATGAATAACACAATAATCAATAGAATATCTGTCATTTCACATCGTCTCCTTCTATAAATAATTCAAATTGATTGATCCATTTTCTTTTAAACATTAAGACTTCTTGACCCACCGCTATCATGAAAGAGACAGCCACGGCAATGAGAAAACAAATAATGTTATATTGCCATGGAATGGTTTCTACATAGGAATGCACATAAAACAATCCGATCACAAGAGCCAGCATCGACACATTGCGAATCACAATTCCCCAGTGAAGGCGTTCATTATCAAGCAGTCCACCACAACCGCAAGAAATATCACGATGTCCTCTCAATAAATTGAAGGTCACCGCTCCAGTATAAATACATAAAAGTGCTGTAAGACCAATCGCCGGTACAAGAGTCATGTGCCATATGAACAAATAACCAGTACAAACCAATTCAGCAGTTAAAAACAAATAAAACATGGGTGCCGTGAAAGAAGGAGGCAACAGCCGATAAGCATCCATCTGCTGCATATGTGCCGTCTGTTTTTTCACTTTATCAAACCATGCACCCGCAAAAATGATCCCTAGTAAATAGACACCTATATAATAAAAGACACTCACCTTACGCCATCTCCTTTTGTTGAAATAATTGAGATTGTGCCTCGTAAAGCCTTTTGTACTCTCCGTTCAACACCATCAGTTCATTATGGTTCCCCTCTTCAACGAAAGCACCATCTTTCATTACGATTATACGGTCTGCTAAACGGGCCGCTCCCATTCGATGTGTGATAAACAAGACACCCTGATCCTGCGTGTGATCGAATAGCTTTCGAATGAGTGAAATTTCCGAGAGTGGATCAAGAGCAGAAGTCGGTTCATCTAAAATGATAAAATCACTCTCTCTAAAGAAGGTTCTAGCCATCGCGAGCTTTTGCCATTGTCCGCCAGACAGTTCATGGCCTTCTTCAAAAAACCGGCCAAGCTGTGCATCATATTTTTCTTCCATTTGATGAATTCTTTTCTCTATGCCTGCTTGCCTTGCAGCTGAGATCATCCGCTCTTCCTCGTCCATATGATCAATACGGCCAAACCCGATGTTTTCTTTCACAGTAAACTCGTACTTCATAAAATCTTGAAAAAGAACAGCCATTCTCGCATGATATGACTTTTTTTGAATAGTAGAAATAGACTCACCGTTGACTTTTTGCATATTCGGCTGATCTGGATCATATAAACCGGTCAAACATTTGATCAAGGTGGTTTTACCTGATCCGTTATCCCCCACCAATGCAATACGTTCACCTTTATTGATATGAAAATGTATATGCTCAATGGCAGGTGTTTTCATATTCGGATAAGTAAATGAGAGATTTTCAAGTGTAATGGACTGAATAGACTCGATCTTCCGAAGCGATGCCCCCTCTTCTACCTGCTCATGAATTTCTTCTTCTCTCTTTTGAAAAGCTCTCATTTCATCAATATAAAGACTTGTTTCATATAAACTAGAACATTCTCTTGTTAAGTCCTGAAAACCACTTTGGATGTTTTGCACCGCTTGCAGCACAGCGACAAATGTCCCGGCAGCTAATTTTTTTTGAAAAATAAGAAAGACAATAAAAAGACCGCAGCATACATAGGAAAATGTCATAAGCAACCCGCCCGCCATCTCCCAGCGAACTTGCCGCTTAAGCAGTTTATATTTTTCATCTGCACTTTTTACATAATGACCTTTCCATTTCTGAAGAAGATAATCCCCGATTCCATATAAACGGATTTCCTTCAATGAATCTCGTTGCGCAACAAGATCGGACACATACATTTCTCTGCGGTCATTGGCAGTTAACATGCGGTTTAATTGATAACGCGCTCCTCCAAAGAAAAGCTCAATCCATAAGACAGGCAGGGTAAACACGATCAGAATAACTGCCAAGCCCCAATGGATACCGATCATATAGAAAAGAAGTGATACAACAGTAATCAATGCGCTCATGATTGTAAAGATACTTCTAACCATACTCAGAACATGCTGATGACTGTTCATCACACGTTGACTTTCATTGTAAAAAGAAGGGTGTTCAAATGTAATAAACGGCAGCCTGATCGCCTTTTGAAGCAATTCACCCTTCAAATGCAGACCAATCAAATTTGTCGCTTTCTGCTGGCTAAGCTGAAGAACGAATTGAAGCCCATATCCTAAAACCACGATGACCATTTGCAGTCCAAATAACCACAAAACCTTTTGAATGTCTCCTGAAGACGTCATGAATAAAATAATTTCATTAATCAAAGTTTGAATAATCCAGACACTAGCCAAAGGCATAAAACCAACGATTACTTGGATCAATAAGGTAAGAAGAAGATAAGATCGACTTCTTTTCCAAGTATAGGAGATTGCATATAGACAATGGTTCACTGTACTCATCAAACGCTCCACCTTACACCATTTAGTATAATTGACATATTTTTGATATTTGTATTATGATAGCTTTGCGTAACTTCACTCTGAGAGGACGATATACGATGAATGCAATCTTACTTTTACAGCTCACTCTTATTCTTTGCAGCCTATTATTAACGATCGGAGTCATCATCTATTTAAAACAACAAATGGAACTGATCATTTTACCGATACAGCATGTTGGACAAAAACTAGTGCATCCGCTGCTTGATAAACCATCACCTATTCCAGTGAATGATTTACTGCAAACCAACAGTAAGCAGCAGCTGCTTATTTTCACTGATACATCATGTCCGCATTGCATTCCATCACTTGAACAATTTCTAGAAACGAAAAAGCAGCGTAAATTAGACGTTTCATTTAGTATTTTGCTAAAGAATGGGCAAAAAGAGGATCAAGAATTATATCGTGATAATAAAACCAACATGCGAATTATCACAGTGGACGAACAAATGATAGACACATTCCAAATTGAAGAATTTCCGTATTACATCATGGTAGAAGAAGATGAAATCATCTCATATGCAGCACCTTTTCCGGATGGTCTTTATTCAAGGATATCTGCAAAATAAAGATAAATGAGGCATGTGAAGAATATCAAACACATGCCTCATTTTTTTATTGTGGATCTGAGTGAACATCTAGATCTTTTTCCCCTGCAGCAGCTTCTCTTGCTTCATCTGAAGCCTGTTCCTCGGCTTGTTCAAACTCACTCCGTGCCTCATTTGAAATGTCTACTTGGTCACCATGCTGATTCACAGTAACAGACGAAGAAGACGTCTCTTTTTGAGCCTCTTTCTCTAGTTCCTTTAATTTAGAAACATGAAGTTCCAAATCTTTACCTTGCTGAACTAAAGTAAGTTGTTGAAATAATGCCTTTCTCTCTTCTGGAGAATGGTCACCTTGAACAATTTGAGCCGCTTGGGTTAAAAAAGAATTTGATGATTGACCCGCTTGACGCCTATTTGACGTCTGCATAGCATTTGTTAAGAATGAAATTGAAGATATGCTCATGCGTTCACATCCTATTAAATAAGATCCTTAAATTTAGCAGCCACATCTAACGCGTTCTTGACTAGTACAAATCTCACCTGTGTCACGATCCACGTAGTAACGGAAAGTTCCAACACCTTGAAGGAAACAAGTCGGTGCTGATTTACATGAAGTGACTAATTTTTGCAAAATACATCTTGCAGCTGCAGGTTGAACATTGGTCATTTTGTTTAAGAAACGATCTAACATATGAATTCCACCTTCCAATTTTTATGGTAATACAACACAATAATAACCAATTACAAGACAACTAACAACATATTTTGATAAATTTACTAATTATTTTTTACTATCAATCTTGTTTATGACATAATTTATCGATAATTTTAATAGTAAATGTTACTTTTTTCTTATTTGGAAATAATTTATTTATCCATAAATAGTGAGGTGAAGATAGAAACATTTTCATTAATCAACATTCACTCTTCCTAAAGCACTACTTACTCAAGTATGATAAAGAGTGAATACATAAAGGAGTGAACACCAATGCAACAAACTGAGAAAATCATTCAATCTCTTCATTCAATCGTAAAGTGGGGAAAGGTTGGTAGTATCTTTCTCTATATTTCAGGCGGTCTGGCTATTCTTATTGGTTTTTGGCTTGTTCTTCCTGCAGCCCTTGGCGTCTTCCTCATTATGATGGGAATCCATGTACAAAAATCTGTAAAAGCAGCTGAACAATTGATTCAGGCTCCTGATACTTCTTACGAAGAATTATTAGAACAATACGCTAAGATGATGAAAATGCAGACACTGTTTGCCATTTCAAGTATTGCCGCAGTTATTCTTTCATTCATTGCCATTGTTTTGATGCTTATACTAGGCGGGTTAGCCTTCCTCCAAGAAATACCTTATGATGTCCAGCAGTATGAAGGTGATTACGAACAAGAACTCGGTGACTTTTATTAATCGAGTGGGGTATCAATGGTCGTTCGATACCCCTTTTGTTTTTATCATTTGGCTTGGATTATCCCCCTATGCTTGACATTCAGTCTTGTTCATTTTAAAATACAAATCGTAACTATTACGAATTAAAGGAGGATCCTATTACTTATGCGCGTGAAAATTACGTTGGCCTGTACTGAAACAGGTGACAGAAACTACATCACAACAAAAAATAAAAGAACGAATCCCGACCGATTGGAGTTAAAAAAATATTCTCCTCGATTAAAGAAATATACCCTTCATAGAGAAACAAAATAAATTTTTTAGACAATAAATCGTAATGATTACTTTTTAAGTGAGGCGGAAAACAAAATGATCGTTTTCAAAAGGACAAAAACAAATGAATAAGCGTATACCTGTTACAGTATTAAGCGGCTTTTTAGGAGCAGGAAAAACAACGATATTAAATCATGTTCTTCAAAATCGTAAAGGATTAAAAGTGGCTGTGATCGTCAATGACATGAGCGAAATTAATATTGATGCAGAACTAGTCAAACAAGGCGGTGAGCTTTCTCGATCAGATGAGAAACTAGTTGAATTATCTAACGGTTGTATTTGCTGCACTTTGAGAGAAGACTTGTTAATTGAAGTAGAACGCCTTTGTAAGACAGGTAATATCGATTATATTGTCATTGAATCAACTGGAATTAGTGAACCAATTCCCGTCGCTCAAACGTTTTCTTATATTGATGAAGAAATGGGCATAGATTTGACCCGCTTTTGCCGTCTAGATACGATGGTCACAGTAGTAGATGCAAATCGCTTCTGGACTGATTTCCAGTCAGGAGAGAGTTTATTAGATCGTAAAGAAGCGGTTTCCGATGACGACGAACGAGAAATTTCAGATTTACTCATTGATCAAATTGAATTTTGTGACGTGCTCATTATCAATAAATGTGATCTAGTATCATCCTCAGAGTTAGATCGACTTGAGCATGTGCTGAACAAACTACAACCAGAAGCATCTATCATCAGAACCTCACAAGGTAAAGTACAGCCAGATGACATATTGAATACTGGTTTATTTGACTTTGAAAAATCAAGTGCTTCTGCTGGATGGATCAAAGAGATCAACGCAGGACATGCTCAGCATACGCCGGAAACAGAAGAATACCAAATTTCATCCTTTGTTTACGAAAGAAGACTCCCTTTTCATACAGGCAGGCTGAATAATTGGTTAGATCAAATGCCTGACCAGATCGTTCGTGCGAAAGGTTTTACTTGGCTTGCCACACATCATGATTTAACCATTTTAATTTCACAAGCTGGGAAATCTGTTGCGATTGAACCAATTGCATACTGGATTGCTGCTTTGTCTGAGCAAGAAAAAACACGGATATTAAATCAGGAACCAGAGCTTCTAGATGAGTGGGACGCAGAGTTTGGTGATCGTCATACAAAACTTGTGTTTATCGGTGTGGATTTGCCTAAAGCAGAAATTATTCGCACTCTTGATCAATGCTTGCTCACACCTGAGGAATTTGATCAAGATTGGACTACATTTGAGGACCCCTTTCAATGGAAAATACAAAATTAGGCCAGGAGGGTTTTAATTGGCAAAGAAATCTAAGATTGCTAAAGAAAAAAAACGGCAGCAGCTTGTATTGAAATTTGCAGAATTAAGGAAAGAGTTAAAAGAAAAAGGTGACTATGAAGCTTTACGGAAATTACCTAGAGACTCTTCCCCTACCCGCTTAAAAAACCGTTGTGAATTAACCGGCCGTCCAAGAGGTTACTTAAGGAAATTCAAAATGTCTAGGATTGCTTTTCGTGAGCTTGCCTATAAGGGTCATATCCCTGGGGTGAAAAAATCGAGCTGGTAAAGAATGATTTGATCTTATCACAGCACTCGGAAAAGTAAAGCGGCACAAAACGATGAAAAATCTATTTTCAAGTCTTATCTCATGCTTTTTGAAGTTCAAAATAGGCATTTAAAAACCAGCAGAATCTCTGCTGGTTTTTTATAATGAATGAGTTCATAAGATAAAATAACCTGTTCGCAAAAAAGGATTTTCAACAATGATTACGCCATTTTTCCTTCTTTTCAAAAATACCTGATCATGATACTTTGTTGTCATTATCCACCGATGTATGACATTTCAACCTTTTTCTGATCTTTTTTCTGCTCTCTCTCAGCTGAATATTGATCAAGTCTATTCGACCATAGTTCCTTTAACAAGCTTGCTAACTCTTCATTATCTTTTGTCGTACGAATCATCCGTTTCAGATCAAAACCCGATGATGCAAACAGACATGTAAACAATTCCCCGCGTGCAGATAGCCTTGCTCTGTTACATGTTCCGCAAAAAGCATCTGAAACGGAAGAAATAATGCCTATCTCTCCTGAACCATCTTTGTAAAAAAATCGGTTGGCTACTTCACCTGTATATTGAGGAGGTTCTGGTTTGATAGGATATGTTGAATTAATTAATTCAATTATTTCATTCTTTGTCATGACATGTTCTAGATTCCATTTATTCGTATTACCGACATCCATAAACTCGATAAACCTGAGAACGTGTCCTTCTTTTTTAAAGTAAGCCGCCATTGGTAAGACATCCTGATCATTCACACCTTTTTGAACAACCATATTAATCTTGATAGCAAGTCCAGCCTTTCTTGCCGCCTCAATGCCATCAAACACTTTTTGGATAGAAATGTGCCTTCCGTTCATTTGCTTAAAACGATCGGGATTTAATGAATCTAAACTAATGGTGACTCTATTAAGACCAGCTCTCTTTAACTGATCAGCATATAAAGGTAAAAGCGTTCCATTGGTTGTCATCGCAATGTCTTCAATCCCTGGAATTTTTGCGAGCTTTTCTATTAAGACAGGCAGATCCTTCCGCATTAAAGGTTCCCCGCCCGTGATGCGTATTTTTACCACACCTAGATTCTTTACAAAAAGGGTAGCAAGTCGTTCAATTTCTTCGAAAGTAAGCAGTTCTTCTTTTTTCAAGAAAGGATAATCTGGTCCAAAAATTTCAGCAGGCATACAGTACGTACATCTAAAGTTACAGCGATCAGTTACTGATATTCTTAAATCGCGCAATGGTCGATGTCTTTTATCTAAAATACTGTCCATACTTTGCCTCCTATTCTGTAATACGCTGAGGATGAGTGTAAATATTAAAGGATTTTCCTCTGACGAATCCAACTGTCGTAATATTTAATTCTTCTGCCATTTGAAGCGCTAGCTCAGTAGGTGCTGATTTTGAAATGACGATAGAGACTCCTAGTTTTGCTGCCTTCAATAGAACTTCTGACGATATCCGGCCGCTAAACACAAGAATTTTATCTCTAAGTGGGATTCGCTGGAGTAAACAATATCCATAAATTTTATCTAAAGCATTATGTCTTCCTATATCAGTTCTAGTGATGAATAGCTTCTCTGTGTCACACAGTCCAGCATTATGCACTCCGCCAGTATGTTGAAATAATTGACTTTCTTCTTGCAAACATTTCATGAGATGCATACAGGTTTCAGCAGAAATACTAATTCGATCAATGGCTGTTTTTGCCGTCTTCACATCTTGAAGAAAATAAAAGTGTCTTCCTTTCCCGCAGCATGAACCAATCACTCGTTTTGTAAAATCTGATGAATCAAATCCACTTGAGTGAACTAAATCAACATAGGCAAAACCCATACTTTCATCTATTGTAAACCTTTTAATCTCATTTTCAAATCGAATGACCCCTTCTGAAGCCAAAAAGCCGATAACCAATTCTTTCAAGTGCTCTGGTGAACAAACAAGTGTCACAAATTCTTCTCCATTCACCATCACAGTTAAAGGAAATTCTTCTACAATTTCATCAGATTTGCATGTAAACTGGCCTTCACGGTATTGGTGTATGACTCGTTTCTTTTTAACAGAAGGATTCATTGTATGATCTTCCTTTCAATGCAAATTTAGTTATATGATCCAATCAAATTGTGATATTATTTTAAAAAGTCATGAAAATGTAACATATTTCTATCTTATCAAACTTCTTGATTGCTTTATATGGGGGGAACAAAATGAACAAATCGAAAAATCGCTGGCTCATTGCAACAAGTGCTGTAGGAATTCATTTATCTATTGGGTCTGTTTATGCTTGGAGTGTTTTTACGAATCCTTTACATGAAGCCTTTCAGTGGTCATTAACAGAAATAAGTCTCACCTTCAGTATTGCTATTTTATTTTTAGGTTTATCTGCTGCTTTCATGGGACATTTCGTTGAAAGGTATGGTCCAAAGGCATCGGGGCTCTTCTCAGCTATTTTCTTCGGCATCGGAATGACTGGATCAGGATTCGCTGTCCACATGTCCTCACTGCCCCTCCTCTATTTATTTTATGGTGTACTTGCTGGAATAGGTTTAGGAGTAGGCTATATTGCACCTGTATCAACTCTAGTCAAATGGTTTCCGGATCGAAGAGGGCTTGCAACCGGCTTAGCCATTATGGGGTTTGGATTTGCTTCTCTTATTTGCAGCCCAATTATTCAATTTCTCATTGAAAAAGTGAATATCGCAAATACTTTTTATATTCTTGGAATCTCCTATTTTATCATCATGGTGATCTCATCTCTTTATTTATCACCACCAACACCTGATGACGTCAAGCAATTTGACGCATTCAAAACAAAGCAAGGAAAAATTCCTCAAGATTTATCACAGCTTACTGCAAATGAAGCGATCAAGACAAGACGTTTTTATTATTTGTGGCTTATGCTTTTTATTAATATCACATGCGGAATTTCTGTTATTTCAGTAGCGTCACCTCTTGCTCAAGAAAGTGTTGGGTTCACTGCAGGTGCTGCAGCTACTCTTGTGGGCATTTTAGGTGCTTTTAATGGGTTAGGACGAATTGGCTGGGCATCGTTCTCAGATTATATAGGAAGACCGAATACGTACACGATTTTTTTCAGTATCCAGCTCATTGCTTTTCCTTTACTCCCCTATTTAAAAGAACCGCTCATCTTTTCAATCGTCATGGCGATCATTTATACGTGCTATGGAGGAGGATTTGCTTCAATTCCAGCCTATATTGGGGATTTGTTTGGTACAAAGCAGCTTGGTGCCATACACGGTTATATTCTGACGGCTTGGGCCGCTGCGGGTTTAGCAGGACCCCTATTTTCATCCTTCATCCGAGATATAACAGGTAATTACACACAGAGTCTTATGGTGTTCTCTGGCTTATTTTTCATCGCTTTTATCATATCACTTCTTATTCGGAAGGATATTCAGCAACTGAGAGAAACAAGCCCACCTGCTGCTTCCTCTGTCTCAGCCCGACCTTAATTTGAATTTGACAGAATCACAATCTAAAGGTAATTTTTAGATATGAAAACGCTTTACAAAGTAATAGGAGGGTGATGATCTCATGGGGAAAACTAAACATAAGGGGCCTGTTAAACTCAATAAAAAACCCTCACCAAAGCTATGGGCCTCTTTTGCACCAATGGGGCTTGGCAAAGTGAAACCGAAACACATTCGAGATACGATGAAAGTGGCATGGGAAAACAAAGATAACCTTCCCTACGCGTACCGTATTTTAACGCAGGGCGTTTGTGACGGCTGTGCCCTTGGCGTCTCAGGACTGTATGATCAAACGCTCGCAGGACCCCATATATGCACTACAAGACTAAATGTACTTCGTCTTAACACAATGCCAGCTATTGATCCAAAATGGTTTGAAGATATTCATCAGCTAAAGCAAATGGACAGCACCTCTCTTCGCAAGCTTGGGCGAATTCCTTATCCATTGCTCCGAAAAAAAGGTGACAATGCCTTTACACGTATTTCTTGGGATAATGCACTTGATCAAATCGCAGCTAAAATTCAATCAATTGATAAACGGCAGCTTGCTTTCTATTTAACCGCCAGAGGAATTACAAATGAAGTTTATTATACCGCTGCAAAGGCAGCTCGATTTATAGGGACGAATCATATTGATAATGCTTCTCGCATTTGCCATTCACCAAGTAAAACCGCTCTTAAACGGTCCCTTGGCATCGGCGCTTCCAGCTGTAATTACAGTGATTGGATTGGAACGGATGTATTAATTTTTTGGGGATCTGTCGCAGCAAACAATCAGCCTGTTTCCACTAAATATATGTACGCTGCTAAAAAGAAAGGGACAAAAATTATCGTCATCAATCCATATAAAGAGCCTGCCATGGAAAAGTACTGGGTTCCTTCTATTCCAGAGAGTGCTTTATTCGGGACAAAAATTGCGGATGATTTTTACCAAGTCAATATAGGCGGAGATATTGCGTTTATGAACGGCGTCATCAAGCATTGGTTTGACATGGAGCAGCATGCTCCCCATTCAGCTCTTGATCACGAATTTATTCAAAACCATACAACAGGCATACAGGATTTAAAACAGCATGTCGCACAGTTGAAGTGGGAGGACCTAGAAGCATCATCAGGTTTATCAAAAGAAAGAATGAAGGATTTTGCAACACTGCTTGCCAATGCTAATTCAGGTGTTTTTATTTGGAGTATGGGCCTTACTCAGCACCGCTTTGCAACTGATAATATATCACAGGTTGCCAACCTTGCCATGCTGCGAGGATTCATTGGCAGAAAACATTGTGGTGTCATGCCAATTCGAGGGCATAGCGGTGTCCAAGGTTCCGGTGAAATGGGCGCTGATCCATTCGTTTTGCCGGGTAGTGATTTTGATGAAGAGAATATTGAAAGAATCGAACAAATATGGGGATTTGACATTCCTAAATGGCATGGTGACACCATTGGGCAATCCTTTGAAAAGATGGCTCTCCCAAAAGATCATCCACAAAAACTCAAAATGCTGTTTACGAGTGGTGGAAACTTTTTAGAAACGATGCCAAATCCAGAAGCGATTGAAAAAGCATTATCTGAACTAGAACTCCGTGTCCACCAAGATATTATTCTGAATACCTCTACGCTGGTAGACGCTGAAGAGGCGGTAATTGTTCTGCCTGCTATGACAAGATATGAACAACCAGGCGGCGGCACATCAACCAGTACAGAACGCATGGTATATTTCAGTCCAGAAATTGAAGGACCTCGTATTGAAGAAGCCAGAGCAGAATGGGACATTTATGTTGATCTTGCGAAAAGGGTCCGGCCAGAAGATGCCGAGCTGATTCATTTTGAAACAGCTGAAGACATTCGTCGTGAGATAGCGATCGCCAATCGAAACTATGATGGCATCCAGCATTTACGTCATAAGGGAGACGTTTTTCAATGGGGAGGCGCATGGCTTTGTGAAGATGGCGTATGTCCAACGCCAGACGGAAAGGGACATCTGCTTCCTGCTCAGCTGCCTCAATATCGAAAAACCGAAGGACATTTCAATATTACGACAAGAAGAGGAAAGCAATTCAACTCCATGATTTACAGTGAAAAGGATGCCTTTAATGGTGGAAAACGTCATTCTATCCTAATGAATGAAGAAGATGCAAAGGAGCTTTACGTCCAAGAAGGTGATCCAGTTGTTCTCTTTAATCAATATGGATCCTATCAAGGAGTGGCTCAATTTGGAGAGTTGAGACGTGGCAATATCGCAGTTTATTGGCCGGAAGGGAACGTTTTAATTCCTAAAGGTGTGTATGAGAGCTACTCACAGATTCCCGAGTATAATACGGCTGCCATATTAGAAAAAGCCGAAACCTTCCATGCAAGAAAGGATCAGCATTACGTGGAGAAACGAATTGATGAATTAGAAACGACTTTCAATTAATCGTCAACTTAAAAACAGCTGGGGTTGTTTCCCCAGCTGCCATTCACTCTCTACCGACCAAAAGCGCTCGCTTCTTGTTGAAGAATGCGGTTCAATTCTTCGGCATTTGCAGCCGGTTGATAATGTCCTCCACCCGCTTTTGCAACAGATTTTAAACTTTTTGCTTCTTTTTCATTTACGTCGAAGCCAATGATATTGACGATTGTATCTATTCCGTCTTCATGTAATTCCTTTGCTGCTTGTGAAGGGCTTCCACCACAAGTTTCTTCACCATCACTGACAACATAAACAATATTTTTCCCTTCAGCCTGGTGATCTTCAAAATCTTGTTTCGTATCAGTTAATGCTTTTGCAAGTGGTGTCCAGCCGGTTGGCTTATACACATTTAGTGCTTGCTGAAATGTTGATGGCTCATATGATCCAAATCCGTAAACGGCTTCAGAACTTGAACAAGAAACGGCTTTCCCTGCATTTTTATTGGTTCCTTCATGACCAAACACACGAAGTAGAACTTGTGTATCTTCTGATAAAATGCCCGCAAAGCTTTGAATAGACCGTTTGGCGATATCGATTTTCTTTTCACCTTCAACTGATTGTGCCATGCTACCGCTTAAATCGAGTAATATCACCACATGAGCAGGCGGCTCTTGTTTTGTTACAGCATGAGCTGGTGAAGAAAGAAGCAGGACAAGACTAGCCAAAATGGTTAATATGATATTTCTTTTCATCAATAAAAACCTCCATTTTTTACTTTTGTACAGAAAAAGAGAAACGAAAGCATGAATCAATCGTTTCCCTTTTGTTCAGCAAGTTATTCGTGTAGTTTTAATGATTCTGCTGATAAGATAGAACCCATTTCTTTACCAGTGCTTGCTTGGTAGTAATGGCCTTTACCAGCTTTGGCTACTTGCTTCAATTGACCTTCATAGCCATCGTTAAAGTCTAACCCGATCACATTTACAACAGTTGATCCTTTTGAGTTATGCAATTCTTTTGCTACTTTTACTGGATCTCCGCCACAAGTTTCTTCACCATCAGTGATTAAGTACACAATATGCTTTGTTCCTTCAGTAAGCTGCTCATCCGCTTGCTTTGCATTTTCAAGTGCACGTGCAATTGGTGTCCAGCCATTTGGTCCAAGTCCGTTTAAAGAATTTTCAAAGCTGTCTTTTTCATAAGGCTGTACGCCGTAAACGCCTCTAATGACTTCACATGATTGAGCTTTACCTGAATTTTTGTTGTTTCCTTCAGAACCAAACAAGCTCATACGAATTTTAGCGTCTTTTGGAAGTGATTGAGCAAATTTAAATACCTCTTGTTTGGCGAGATCAAATTTGCGCTCTCCCTCAACTTTTCTTGCCATGCTTCCACTTGCATCAAGCAAGATTGTGACTCTTACATCTTTATTATGTTTTTTGACTGTAGATGCTTCTGCAAATACTGGTGAAGAGATTGACATAGATAATGTCAATACAGCTAAGGTTACGAGTGAGAATACTTTTTTCAACATAATTTTCCTTCCTCCTTATGTATTTAATTGAAACATCTTAATCGTAAAATATTCTGTCTTGGAATGGTATAGGACTCGGTCCCTTTTTCTCTTTCATCAAAATCACTAAAATTCTGTCAGATGTCTAGATATTTTCACCTAACAGACCCTTTATCCTCTCGATTTCTCCTCCTTTTGAGGGGCTTTGTATCGGCCATCAGTTCTTATCGGGACATAAATGTTTAAGTTTTCCTTCGGTGCGTCTTAAGTCGCAATTTGTCACATTCTGTTCAAACCTCTTTGACCACACAAAAAAATGCCCCATTTCTGAGGCACCTTTGCTTTATTTTTTAGCCATATACGTGTTGAGAAAACGATCGGCTGATTCGATTTGAATTCCTTTATAATAATGTTTCACGATGGCATCTACTTTTTTTCCAGCCTGCGCCATATAATGCGCACCATATTGACTCATGCCTACACCATGACCATATCCTTTTGTTGTAATGACAATCTGCTGGCCCTGGCGTTCCCATGTGAAGTCCGCTGAATGAAGGCCTAGTGATTCTCGAATGTCTCGTCCTGACAGTGTTTTACCGTTGATCACGGCTTTCGCTACTTGGTTTCCTGGTGTCCGTTCTACTATCTGTCCGACCTGAGCCTGCTGAGTGAGCGTCACACCTAATTTTTGCTGAAATTCACTTACCGAGATGGTTTTCTTGTTTTGAAATTTTGGCGATTTTTCGTCCCATTTACTTGAGACACTTTTCAAATAAGGGATTTCGTTTTTCCAATAGGCTTCGGCATTTTCCGTTTTTCCGTTACTTGTTGAAAAGAATGAAGCATCAATTGGTTTCTCGTCATAAGTCAGCACTTTTCCTTGTGTGCTGGCAACAGCTTCCGTGACTTTTTTTAATTTCCAATTGTACGCTTTCCCCCAAATTTTCTTGAGTTCCTGTTTGTTTTTGTACACCTGGAACATTTGGGTATCATCTACAAGCGAGCCCTTAGGTGATTTGACGGTCTTATCACTGATCATTTGTCTGACGATATACGTTCTTGCTGCGAGCGCCTGTGCCTTGAGTGCTTCCATTTCAAAATCAGCTGGCATTTCAGATGCTACGACACCGATCACATACTCTTCTAAGGGGATGTTTTCTACCTGCTGATGAGCAGAGCGATAGACGGGGATAGCGACGGGTGATTGCTTCAATTTGACTGAACCCTTCACTTCTTTTTTAACTGATGGTTCCGCTGCTACGTGCTGGCTGGCCGCCGGCTTCCCTTGGAATGTCGGCAACACAAGTAATGTTGGAATCATTAAAATGATGATGCATATTCCTGCGATTGTCCATATCATTGGTTTCATATTTGGCTGCCCCCATTTGTCATTGAATCTCTTTTATCCTATGGGCAGGGACAAGCTAATATGACAGCTTCTTTCTTTTAGTGGACAAGTCTTTTATGAAGGTATGAGGCTGTTCTTCAATTGGATTTTACTGTTCGTCTGTATGAATAAAATTTAAGATGGTTGGATACACTAATGATAAGCTTCGTGAAATGAGGCATTCTATGAATCTAAAAAAAAAATCAGCATGCCCAATGGACACACTGATTTCTTTATGATTACGCGTTCAGATCTGATACAACTTGTTCTTGTGTCACATCTGCTGATTCATCGTTTACTCTTTCAATATCTGCACCGATTGCTGCAAGCTTTTGGTGGAAGTTCACATAACCACGGTCAATATGCTTCAACTCTGTGACACGTGTATGACCTTCTGCCACTAATCCAGCAAGTACAAGTGCTGCTCCTGCTCTTAAATCAGTCGCTGCCACTTCAGCACCTTGAAGTTGAACCGGCCCATTGATAATGACAGAGCGACCCTCAATTTTAATATCGCCATTCATGCGGCGGAATTCTTCAGCATGCATAAAGCGGTTTTCAAACACTGTTTCTGTGATCATGCTTGTTCCGTTCGCACGAAGCAATAGCGCCATCATCTGAGATTGCATATCCGTTGGGAACCCAGGATGCGGCATTGTTTTTAGATCGATTGGCTTGAGCTCAGATGGTCCAATGACTCTTAAACCTTCTTCTTCTTCAATGATCTGAATACCCATTTCTTCCATTTTGGCAACAAGTGATGTCATGTGCTCTGGCACTGCGCCTTTTACAAGAACATTTCCTTCTGTAATGGCTGCTGCCACCATGAAAGTACCTGCTTCAATTCTGTCAGGGATGATGTTGTGTTTTGCACCGTGAAGTGTTTCCACACCTTCGATTTTGATTGTACCAGTACCAGCACCGCGAACCTTACCGCCCATGGCATTGATGTAGTTTGCTAAATCAACAATTTCAGGTTCTTTTGCTACGTTTTCTAAAATGGTTGTTCCTTCCGCTAATGCTGCTGCCATGATGATGTTTTCAGTTGCCCCTACACTTGGGAAATCCAAATAGATTTTTGCACCTTTTAAACGGCCTTTTACTTCAGCCTCGATGAAACCATTACCTACTTGAATTTTAGCTCCCATTGCTTCAAAGCCTTTTAAATGCTGATCAATTGGTCTTGAACCAATTGCACAGCCTCCAGGTAATGCAACTCTTGCATGACCTGTTCTTGCTAAAAGTGGTCCCATGACAAGCACGGATGCTCGCATTTTACGGACATACTCAAACGGAGCCTCAGTTTCTAGTGCATGAGATGCATCAACTGATACTTCGTTATTTTCAAAATGTACTTCTGCTCCTAAATGACGTAACACTTCATTGATTGTATATACATCGGAGAGCGTAGGTACATCACAAATTACGCTTTTTTCTGTACTTGCTAACAAAGATGCAGCGATAACTGGTAAAACGGCATTTTTTGCGCCTTCTACTTTAACTGTGCCGTTTAACTTTTGACCGCCGCGGACGATGATTTTTTCCAAGGTCTTCCCCTCCGCGTCCCAAATTCTCTATATTAATATTCAGTCGTTACGATTGGTGTGCCAACCGTAATCGTATGATTTTCGTTCATTTCCGAACTTCTGATGGCAATTTGAACATTCATTTTATCATTTGAAGTCATAATGAACTGTTCCCACTTCTCTGTGTAAGCGGAAAGCGACACAAAATTAGACTCAACGAGATACTCAACTGGTTTTGCTTGAAATTCATTTGCTAACGTTTCAGCTTTTTTTTGCAAAACAACATCCATCATACCATTTACATGACCATCGAGACAAGTAAAAATTACAATTTTCTCTTGTAATATGCTTTTTGCATGACGTACGAACTGATCATATGTATGCTCCCAGGTATTCAGTGGGCGAGCACCTTTTTGCTCATATAATAAATACGACTTTTGATTTGATTTTGTGTCGGTCTTCACGAGTAAAATTTTCGATTCTGTATCATTTTTTTCATCTTTGTAAATTCCTGTGACTTTGGTGACATGTTGTTCTTTTTTTTCGGTCCACTCATACTGTCGTAGTTCGTCTTTCAAACGTTTCACTTTTTTTGAAAATTGTTCGGATGAAATATCTACATTTGTTTTGGCATGAAGGGTCCATCCATCGACTTCGATTTGCTGGTTTTTCAAACCTTCTGCTATTTGAGCGAGCGGAGAAGATTCTTCCGCACGAACACCTTGAATCATCAGAACAAAAAAAAGAATAAACGCAAATAATGGCCAACCTTTCAAATACTTTTTCACCTGTCATTCCCCCTTGCTACAAGTGTTGCCGCAAGGAGGTCAATGCATACGTGGAAAAGTCAACAAAAGGCGCGCCTTTTGACCCTTCTTTTTACGTTCCCGCAGAAGGCCGTGACCAAACCTTTTATGTTAGAACATATAAGGAATTTGTCTGGAGAAATTTAAGTAATCAAGGAAGAAATTACTGACCGCAGATGCGATGGCAATGGTAATGAGCATCATTAGCAGCCTTGCTTGAACGATTTTCCCTTTTTTAATGAGTGGATCAATATTTACAGCAAGCAGTGCCCACCATGTAACCGCGATAAAAAATAGGTGGATCACAATGCCCACGATTGCTTGTTGTCCTACGTCTTCCATACAATTGAATCCTCCTTTTATTTATTTCTGTAAAGGAAAACTCCCTTTCATTATATCCTCGAAAATCGGAAAGATGAATCATTTGGAAAAAAGAGCTACATTTAGTGTGAATCCCCTCTTATCCTGATGCCAAGGAGATGATATACTGCGTGTGGAAGGAGCTGAACACATTGAAAGATTCTTTTCCTGACTTTGTTGATTTGTACGGAGAATTGGTTCCCTCATTTGATCATGAATGGGAGGCCATTGCTTTCTACTTTGATTATAGACAGACACAGCTAGAAGAATTAGCACAATTGTGTCATTTTCATAACATTTCTTTGGATTACTCTGAGGAAAGCCTGTATCAGTTAGAATCACTATACTTTGATGCATTGACCAAGCAGCTGTTCGCTGAGTGGAAAATGCCAATAGATGCATTAGAAGCGATGATGAGTGTGTATTTAGGAGAGGTTGTCATCCGTCATCATTCAGATGCTGACTGGGTAGTGCGGCCTTATATGGATTCTTCGCACCAATATACGCTTGGCTTACGCAGAAACAATAAAACATGGCATTGCAGTACGCAATTTTGCGAGCAGTTATATTTAGAAAAGCAAGCATCTCATCCTTATGTGTCGATGTATCAATCTCTCATGTCATCCTAAAAAAAATCCTTCTTATCACAGTGATAAGAAGGATTTTCTGTTTTATTTCCCTGCTACATTTAAACGGTTTAACGCCCGTTTTAATGCGAGTTCCGCCCGGCGTACATCACTTTCATTCGGGTGGTTCAAATGCTCTTCAGCACGCTGTTTCGCTGATTTAGCGCGATCAACATCAACTTTGTCTGATGTTTCAGCGGCCTGAGCAAGAATCGTTACTTGTTCAGGGCGGACTTCAACAAATCCGCCACTTACTGCAACCAATTCAGTTGATCCACTATGTTTTAAGCGAACTGCACCGATTTTTAGCGGAGCAACCATTGGAACGTGGCCAGCTAAAATACCAAGCTCACCGCTTTCTGCTCTTACACTGACCATTTCCACATCCGCTTGATACACTGGGCCGTCGGGAGTAACGATATTGACTTGAACGGTCTTCATGCTTTTACCCTCCTAAGGACCAGATTAGGCCTCTACACCCATCTCTTTGGCTTTTTCAACCACTTCTTCAATGCGTCCAACTAAACGGAATGCATCTTCTGGAAGGTGATCGTATTTACCAGATAAGATTTCCTTGAAGCCTTTAACAGTTTCTTTCAATGGCACATAAGAACCCTTTTGGCCAGTGAACTGCTCTGCTACGTGGAAGTTTTGAGATAGGAAGAATTGAACACGACGCGCTCTGTGTACCACAAGCTTATCGTCCTCAGATAATTCATCCATACCTAAAATGGCAATAATATCTTGCAGCTCTTTATAACGCTGCAATGTTTGCTGCACTTCACGCGCAATCGCATAATGCTCTTCGCCAACGATCTCAGGTGCAAGTGCACGAGATGTTGAAGCAAGAGGATCAACCGCTGGGTAAATACCCATTTCAGTCAGCTTACGCTCAAGGTTTGTCGTTGCATCAAGGTGAGCGAACGTAGTTGCTGGAGCTGGATCCGTATAGTCATCCGCAGGTACATAGATCGCTTGAATCGATGTAACCGATCCTACGTTTGTAGACGTGATACGCTCTTGCAGCTGACCCATTTCTGTTGCAAGTGTCGGCTGATAACCTACCGCTGAAGGCATTCGTCCAAGAAGGGCTGAAACTTCAGAACCTGCTTGTGTAAAACGATAGATGTTATCGATGAAGAACAATACGTCTTGACCTTGTTCATCACGGAAATGCTCTGCCATTGTCAAACCAGTTAGGGCAACACGCATACGTGCACCCGGCGGCTCGTTCATTTGGCCGAAGACCATCGCTGTTTTTTCAATAACGCCAGAATCTTTCATTTCGTAGTAAAGGTCGTTTCCTTCACGTGTACGCTCTCCAACACCAGCGAATACAGAAATACCGCCGTGTTCTTGTGCGATGTTGTTGATCAATTCTTGAATCAGAACGGTTTTACCTACACCGGCTCCACCGAATAGACCGATCTTTCCACCTTTGATGTAAGGAGCAAGCAGGTCAACAACTTTGATACCTGTTTCAAGAATTTCAACTTCTGTAGAAAGTTGATCAAAAGAAGGCGCTTGTCTGTGGATTGGATCTCTTTGAGCTTCCACACCAAGTGGCTCATCTAAGTCAATGTTATCTCCCAGTACGTTGAATACACGTCCAAGTGTTACGTTACCAACTGGTACTGAAATTGGTTTTCCAAGGTCTACAGCTTCCATACCGCGCTTCACACCGTCTGTTGATGCCATCGCGATGGTTCTCACTGTATCATCACCTAAATGTAGTGCTACTTCTAAAGTTAAGTCGATATCAACTTCACTTTCGCTTTCCGCTTTATGCGAAACTTTGATCGCATTATAAATCTCAGGCAAGTGACCGTCTTCAAAACGAACGTCTACGACTGGTCCCATGATCTGACTGATGCGTCCTGTTTTCATTGCATTCCCTCCTGACAATTATTTCTATTCTAAGGCAGCTGCTCCGCCGACAATTTCTGTAATCTCTTGTGTAATCGCTGCTTGACGAGCACGGTTGTAAGAGAGTGTCAGGCTGTCGATCAATTCTTTTGCGTTGTCTGTTGCACTCTTCATTGCTGTCATTCTTGCAGCATGTTCACTTGCTTTGCTGTCAAGAAGCGCACCGAAAATCAAACTCTCTGCATATTGAGGAAGGAGAACTTCAAGAATTTCTTCTTCAGAAGGCTCAAACTCATAAGATGCGGAACGTTTATTTGGTGTCGCTGCGGCCGAAAGGTCCGTTAGCGGCAATAATTTCTTCTCTGTTACTTCTTGTGAAATCGCACTGACAAAGTGGTTGTAGAACATGTAAAGTTCGTCAAACGCTTCATCAGAGAACATTTGAACTGTGCTGCTTGCTAATTCTTTAATATCAGCAAACGCTACTTCGTCTCCAAGCCCTGTTACTTCAGAAATAACTGGAATACCACGCTTTTTGAAGAAGTCGCGTCCGATTTTACCAATGACAATCACCGCATATTCATCTGCGGATTGATGACGAGATTGAATGGTTTGGTAAGCGGCACGCAAAATCGAGCTGTTAAAAGGTCCTGCAAGCCCTCGATCAGATGTAATGACGAGATACCCTGTTTTCTTGACGGGTCTTGAAAGAAGCATTGGGTGCTTAGCACTTGTTCCAGTTGCGATTGCAGCAACCACTTCCTGGATTTTCTCCATGTAAGGAACAAAAGACTTCGCGTTGTTTTCAGCACGATTCAGTTTCGCAGCTGATACCATTTGCATCGCTTTTGTGATCTGACTCGATTTTTTCGTTGACGTGATCCTTGACTTTATATCGCGTAATGAGGCCAAAGATTTCACCACCTTTTTTCAGGAATCCGTGTTCATTTACGTGAAAAGAGAGAAAAAGAGAATCTTTTTCTCTCGGAAAGATTACTAATTAGTTGCTTGGTGCAAACGTACGTTTAAAGCCTTCGATTGCTGTCTTCCACTCTTCATCAGCAGGCATATTTCCTGTTTGAGAGATTGTGTCAAACAAGCCTTTATGGTTTTCTTCAATGTACATGAATAACTCAGCTTCAAAACGTTTAACATCAGCAATGGCAACATCGTCTAAGTATCCTCTTGTTAGTGCGTAAAGAATCGCTACTTGTTTTTCAACTTTAAGCGGTTTGTTCAAGTCTTGTTTTAAGACTTCAACAGTTCTTGCACCACGGTTTAATTTCGCTTGAGTCGCTTGGTCTAGATCAGATCCAAACTGAGCGAACGCTTCAAGCTCACGATAAGAAGCAAGATCCAGACGAAGTGTACCTGCTACCTTTTTCATCGCTTTGATTTGTGCAGAACCACCTACACGAGATACAGACAATCCTGCGTTTACCGCTGGACGTACGCCTGAGAAGAAGAGGTCAGATTGTAAGAAAATCTGTCCATCTGTGATGGAAATAACGTTTGTTGGGATATATGCAGAAATATCGCCAGCTTGCGTTTCTACGAAAGGCAATGCTGTGATAGAACCGCCACCCTTTTCGTCACTAAGCTTCGCTGCACGTTCTAATAAACGAGAGTGAAGATAGAAAACATCACCAGGGAATGCCTCACGACCTGGAGGACGACGAAGCAATAATGAAAGCTCACGGTAAGCTGCCGCTTGTTTAGAAAGGTCATCATAGACAACAAGTACGTGCTTGCCGTTATACATGAATTCCTCACCCATCGTTACACCTGCATAAGGAGCAAGGTAAAGAAGTGGAGCTGGCTGTGATGCAGAAGCTGTGACAACGATTGTGTAGTCAAGCGCACCATGCTTACGAAGTGTTTCAACAACACCACGAACCGTTGATTCTTTTTGTCCGATGGCTACATAAATACAGATCATGTCTTGATCTTTTTGGTTTAGAATCGTATCGATTGCAACAGATGTTTTACCTGTTTGACGGTCACCAATGATCAATTCACGCTGTCCGCGGCCGATTGGAATCAAGGCATCAATTGCTTTAATTCCTGTTTGAAGCGGCTCATGTACAGATTTACGATCCATAACGCCAGGTGCTTCACTTTCGATTGGACGTGTTTTGCTTGTTAAGATTGGACCTAGTCCATCAACAGGCTGACCAAGCGGGTTCACAATACGTCCGATTAACTCTTCACCTACTGGAACCTCCATGATACGACCTGTACGTTTTACGTCGTCACCTTCGCGGATATCTTTGTAAGGTCCTAAAATAACGATACCTACGTTAGACTCCTCAAGGTTTTGAGCCATACCCATTACACCGTTAGAGAACTCAACCAGCTCTCCTGCCATAATGTTGTCAAGGCCATGTACACGCGCGATACCGTCCCCTACTTGAATGACTGTACCGACATCTTTTACTTCAATTTCTGATTGATAGTTTTGGATTTGCTGCTTTATCAGCGCGCTAATCTCTTCAGCTTTGATACTCACTAAGGTTTCACCCCTTCTAACGATTTTCGCCTGCAAGCTGACGTTCAATGCGGGAAAGCTTTCCGCTGACACTGCCGTCATAAATGCGGTTTCCGATACGGATTTTCACTCCGCCTATTAGATCCTTGTCAATCACATTTTCAACACGCAGTGATGTGACTCCGGCTTTTTTGGCAAATACTTCAGATAAAGATTGAATTTCAGCACCGCTCAGCGGTTTCACTGAATACACGATCGCATCGTCTATTTGTTTCGTGCGGTTTGCAAGTTTCACAAACTCAGACGTCATTTCAGAGAAAATATTTGTGCGTCTGCGGTCAATCAGTAGATACATTGTGTGCAATACATAAGTAGAAACACCTTTGAAAGCTTCTGCAATCAACTGTTTCTTTTTGTCTGCCGTAATCTTTGGATGAACAAGGAAGTCATTGAGTTCTTGGTCAGCCTTTAGAACTTTTTTGATCTCATTCAGCTCTTTTTCAGTTTCGTCTACTGCCGAAGAAGCAAGAACGATGTCAAAAAGAGCAGAAGCGTAACGCTTAGAGACAATAGTTACGCTCATCGGCTTTCGCCTGCCTCTTTAAGGTACTCTTGAATCAATTTCTCTTGTGCCTGCTCATCAAGTTCTTTTTCAATCACTTTAGATGCAATCAGCACAGATAGTGATGCAACCTGCTCACGCAGTGCAGCCACAGCTTGTTCTTTTTCTTTCACGATTTCAGTTCTAGCAGACTCTTTCAAGCGCTCTGATTCTTGACGTGCTGCTTGAATGATCTCTTCTTTTTGTTTCTCACCAATCTTTTTCGCATTTTCGATGAGTGTATGTGATTCTTCGCGTGCTTCTTTCAATAAAGCACGTTGTTCTTCAAGAAGCTTTTCAGCTTGAACGTGCTTTTGTTCAGCACTTGAAATTTCATTTCCTATATAATCTTCACGCTGCTTCATAATACCTAATAAAGGTTTAAGCGCAAATTTCTTTAAAAGTGCAAGCAAGATGAGCATAGCGATAAGCTGGAATAACATATCACCGGCGTTGAAGCTTAAGCCCCCTGCTCCTAAAACCACTGGTAACTGAGACATTTAGTACGGCAACTCCCTTCTTTAAATAATATGTTAAGAAACAAAACATAAAGGAATGGCGAAGTTTCGAACTAATCTGATCTTCGCCATTAAAATTCATATTAGAACGCTTCTCACATATTAACCAAAGAATGCCAAGAATGCGATAACGACAGCGATAATTGGAAGTGCCTCAACTAAAGCGACCCCGATGAACATAAGTGTTCTTAGTTCTCTACCAGCTTCTGGCTGACGAGCGATTCCTTCAACTGTTTTAGATACGATTAGACCGTTACCAATACCTGCTCCTAGTGCTCCTAAACCGATTGCAATTGCTGCTGCTATTAAATTCATTAAAAAGCTCCTCCTTTAAAATAACGTCCTTTTTGGACTCTCAATTTTTTAGTGTTCGTCGCTGACTTTATGGGAAATGTACACCATTGTCAGCATGGTGAAGATAAATGCCTGGATTGTTCCGACAAACAAACTGAATGCCTGCCATACAATCATCGGTACGATGGCACCTAATGTACCAACGATACCAAGCGCAATGTTTTGCGTGTAGAAATTGGTCGCAAGTCCTGCAAGTAACCCAAGAAGAATCTCTCCAGCGAAAATATTTCCGTAAAGACGCAAACCAAGTGTTAGCGTGTTTGCAAATTCTTCAATAAGTTTCAATGGTACTAAAAGCGGAATTGGTCTAAAGTAGTCTTTCGTATATTCCTTGACTCCTTTTGCCTTGACACCATAGTAGTGTGTGAGACCCATGACCATAATTGCTAGTGTCATTGTGATTGCAGGATCAGCAGTTGGTGATTTCCACCACAAGTTGTGATCGACCGTAATCGAGAATGGCAGTCCAAGCATGTTTGAAACAAATATGTACATGAGTAATGTAACGCCAAGCGCTAGAAATGGGGCTCCTGTTTTCATGTCCATCGAACTACCTATGATATTTCGAACAAAATCAACGATCCATTCCATGAAGTTCTGCGCCTTAGTCGGACGAATAGACAGAACACGAGTAGTCAGCACCGCTATGAGAAGAACGATGATACTAGCAATCGTAATCATGAGAACATTGGATAAGTTGAACGTTAACCCTAAAAATTCTGTAGTTTTTGAACTGTGACCCAAAGAGTATTCACCTCTCTTCCATAGTAGAACGTTTAAGTTGAATGAAGGAATCTATCATAATGACAGGATATATTGTCATTAATCCTATAACAACACCTGCCAGATGAACTTCATTAGGGTAACGCCAAGCAATCGCTACTGCGAGAATCGCGTTGGCCCACCTGGCTGTACTTCCCATTGAACGAATGGATTTTCCTTTTTTAACCGCTCGATCAAAAGCGTGCATTCTCCGTATAAGTAGGAATAAATTAAAGAAAGCAAAAATTGTGCCGATAATGAAACCAAGAAACAGTGGTTTAAAACCAGGCATGGCATAGCCAAACACAAAAATTGCCAATAGATAGAACATGTATTTACTCTGTCTGCGGAAAATCGCGTTTGGATCGTTCATTCATCTGACTCCCGATGAAAAATATTGTAAAAAAGGTGATAAATGGTGATGAAAACTGCGTAGAAGACGCTGATGATAAGCCGTCCTATTCGAAAAAAATCAATCACCCATCGGTCTAATTGCACAATCAGACTTGAAATCTTTAGATCTATGGGATGCTGCTTCATTCGTTGATACAAACCCTGATTATTAAAGGGTTCACAATGAGGATTAGTAGAGTGCTATAGGCTATGAAAACCTTACCATAATACCCTCGTTTAGCATACAATAGCGTCTATGATGTGTCAATCCGTTGAAAGTTAAAAAACTTTTCTATAGTGATAGAGCACACAAAATGTTCACAATTTCATCAAACTTTAGGAGAGATGTGACATTCATTGAAAAAAACAGCCAATGTTCAGTATACAATGATTTTTCTATGAACGGTATCAACCGTTTGTCATATATTTCAAAAAAGCCCACATGCACGTTTTGCATGTGGGCTTTTATTAAGACTTTCTTATTTCGTTCCATACATACGGTCACCAGCATCACCAAGACCTGGAATGATGTAACCTTTTTCGTTTAGTTTCTCATCTAATGCTGCAATGTAGATATCAACATCTGGATGATGCTTTTGCATTTCTTCTACACCTTCAGGGGCAGCAATCAGACACATGAAGCGAATGTTTTTCGCACCGCGTTTTTTCAAGCTGTTTAACGCTTCGACTGCTGAGCCGCCAGTTGCAAGCATTGGGTCTACTACGATAAATTCACGCTCTTCCACATCAGATGGAAGCTTCACATAATATTCAACAGGCTTTAATGTTTTCGGATCGCGGTATAAACCGACATGTCCCACTTTAGCAGCTGGAATGAGTTTCAAAATCCCGTCTACCATTCCAAGACCTGCTCTTAAAATTGGCACAACACCGAGTTTCTTCCCTGAGATCACGTTTGATTTCGCTACTTGTACAGGTGTTTCTACATCTACCTCTTCAAGCGGTAAATCTCTTGTGATTTCAAATGCCATTAATGTTGCGACTTCATCCACTAGCTCTCTAAATTCTTTTGTTCCTGTATGAACGTCACGAATATATGTAAGTTTGTGCTGAATAAGCGGGTGATCAAATACATAAACCTTTGCCATTGCTTGCTACAACTCCTTTTCTGTCATCTTCCGGTGAACTTTGCACACTTCCTACAATTCTACATAAAAAGACATCATCTTTCAATATGATTCGCAAATCCTACAAAAAAAACCCACATGCCAAAAATAGGCAAATGGGTCTGTTTTTTAATAATCTAATTCGTTATATAGAGGGAAACGGGCAGTAAGATCAGATACACGCTTTTTCGCCTCTTCTAATTTCGCTTCATCTTCATGATGTTTTAGCGCAAGCGCAATAATGGAACCGACTTCTTTCATCGCTTCTTGATCGAAACCGCGGCTTGTTACTGCTGCTGTACCTACACGTACACCACTTGTGACAAATGGTTTCTCTGGATCATAAGGAATGGCATTTTTGTTCACTGTAATACCAATTTCATCAAGAACGTTTTCTGCAATTTTTCCTGTGATGCCAAGAGAACGCAAGTCAATGAGAACAAGATGGTTATCTGTTCCGCCAGATACAAGCTGAATATCTTCAGATAAAAGAGTTTCAGCTAGTTGTTTTGCATTATCAATGACGTTTTGTGCATATGTTTTGAAATCTCCGTTCAATACTTCACCGAAAGAAACAGCTTTTGCAGAGATGACATGCATGAGTGGTCCACCTTGAATACCAGGGAAGATCGATTTGTCAATCTTTTTACCAAACTCTTCACGGCAAAGAATCATTCCGCCGCGAGGTCCGCGTAATGTTTTGTGAGTTGTCGTTGTCACAAAATCTGCGTAAGGAACTGGATTTGGATGAAGACCTGCTGCAACAAGACCAGCAATGTGAGCCATGTCGACCATAAAGTAAGCACCGACTTCATCAGCAATCTCACGGAACTTTTTGAAATCAATTTGACGTGGGTATGCACTTGCACCCGCAACGATTAGTTTCGGCTTATGTTCACGTGCTTTTTCAAGTACATCTTGATAGTCGATATGCTGAGTTTCTTTATCTACACCATATTCTACAAAGTTGTACTGTACACCACTAAAGTTTACAGGGCTTCCGTGTGTTAAATGTCCGCCATGTGATAAGTTCATGCCCAGCACTGTATCGCCATGCTCAAGAATAGTAAAGTAAACAGCCATGTTCGCTTGAGCACCTGAGTGAGGTTGTACGTTCACATACTCAGCGCCAAAAATTTCTTTTGCGCGGTCACGTGCGATATCTTCCACAACGTCTACATGTTCACAGCCGCCATAGTAGCGTTTACCAGGATAACCCTCAGCGTATTTATTTGTTAATACAGAGCCCTGTGCTTCCATGACTGCTTCGCTTACGAAGTTTTCTGATGCAATTAATTCGATTTTGTCCTGCTGGCGTTTCCGCTCTAGTTGAATTGCTTTGAATACTTGTGCGTCTTGCTCAGGTAAATGTTTCATCAGCGAAATCCTCTCCAATCTATTTCCATTCGATGTTTTCACCATCTCATTGTACACGGTTTTTGAGTAAAATGTAAAAGTTTTTTTTGGAAAATCGACTTCTTTTTTATGAAAACCCGAATATTCAAGTGGTAAAGCGTCTTCATCATTCAACATTATATTAGAAATATATCGAAGCTATGATCTTGTATAAACCGCTCTTTCTCCGCCAATCAGCTTCGGACGTGTTTTCGCAAAAGTCACATGTGCATGTCCTAATTGATGACGGCTGAGACGGACAGGTACAGCGACTCTCTTTAAGTGCATCCCAATTAACGTATCGCCGATATCAATTCCAGCATGCGCCTCAATGGATTCGACCAATACAGGATGTTCCATTTGCTGATACGCGTGAGCCGCCATCGAACCACCCGCTTTACGGACAGGTACTGCAGCTACAATCTCCAAGTTAAAACGGAAAGCCACTTCTTCTTCAACGACTAGGGCACGATTTAGATGCTCACAGCATTGAAAGGCGAGCTCAATGCCGGTCTCTCGTCTTAACTGATCCAATTCTTGATAGATGGACGCAGCAATTTGCTCACTTCCTGCAGTACCAATATGCTCACCAGCCACTTCTGACGTACTACAGCCAATAACTAAGATTTGCCCGGCACGCAATTCAACTGTTTGATGAAACTCTTTTAACATTTCAAGCCAATCTTGACCAATGTTCATATTAAGCGCTCCTTATAGGTGCTTTTCTTCGTAATCAGCAATTTTGCCAATCCGCACAGCATGGCGTCCTGCTGTAAACTCTGTTGTCAGCCAAATGTGCGCAATCTCACGTGCTAATCCTGGTCCAATCACTCGCTCTCCCATTGCAAGAACGTTCGTATCATTGTGTTCTCTAGTTGCTTTAGCACTAAATGTATCATGTGCTAATGCACAGCGAATTCCTTTTACTTTATTTGCCGAGATGCTCATGCCGATGCCTGTCCCGCAAATTAATATGCCGCGGTCGACTTCTCCGTTTGCCACCATATTGGCTACAGGGAATGCATAATCTGGGTAGTCTACAGAACCTGATCCGCATTCACAACCCATATCAATGTATTCAATCTTCAATTCATCCATCAGTTGTTTGATTTCTTCACGAATATTCGTTCCGCCGTGATCGGATGCAATGGCTACTTTCATCGGGCAATTCCTCCTAAGGGTGAGTTGATCTGTTATATCTTACATTCATTCTTTATTTACAGTTATATTTTAACCTCTGCCTAGTGATTTGCAAACAAAAGCAGAAAAACCGTTGACGCAACGGTTTTACAGGTTATCTATGATGATGATCTTTTTTCAATTTCTCAGCGAGCTGATACAGTAAAGCTTCAAGTTCATCACGAGTTTCCTGATAAACAGAAAGACTTCCGCCAAACGGGTCGGATACATCGCCTTCTGTTCCTGTCGCAAATTCCTTTAAAGTGAAGACCTTGCCTTTTGCATGCGTATATTGCTCAGTAATCAACTGTTTATGCTGCATAGTCATCGTGAAGACGTAATGAGCTTCGCGCAGAAGCTCCTCTGTCAATTTTGATGATGAGTGATTCAGTGGAATGCTTTTCTCAAATAATGCTTCGATCGCTTGAGGAGACGCCTTCCCTTCATCGGAGGCAAAAATGCCCGCTGATTTTACAGTGACCTCTAAACCTTTTTCATCTGCAATGGAAGCAAAAAGGGCTTGAGCCATTGGACTTCTGCATGTATTTCCCGTACAAACAAATAAGATTTTCATCTTTCGCCCTCCTTTTCTTCTATTATATAGCATTTCATTCTACATGTTATGTAAGGAGACTGGCTAGAGCGGAAATAATAATTTGATACCAAAGGCTAGTAAAATGATTCCGCCAAGCGCGCCGCTATATGAACCCACCCATGACCGAACCTGTTTGCCGAGTAATAATCCGAGCCATGTGAGAAGCATACTAAAAAAACCAAACAATAATATAGTCATCCACACCTGGGAACCGTAAATCCCGAGGCTTAAACCAACAGAGAAGCTGTCTAGGCTGACACTTGTAGCAAAAAGAACGAGACCAGTCCCAACAGGTGCGATAAAGGGCTTATCCTCTTTGCGGATAGAAGCAACGATCATTTGCAGTCCCAGCACCAAAAGCAGCGCCCCGCCAATATAGGTGGCAAGAAGACCGAGCCATCCGGATAAGAGCTGACCTGTCAGCATACCAAAAAGCGGCATAAACATATGAAATATCCCAATAACAAGTCCAATATAAATGATCTGGCGGAACCTCAGCTGAATCATCCCCATACCAAGTCCAACCGAAAAAGCATCCATTCCAAGTGCAAAAGCCATGATGCTGAGCGTCAGCAATTCGCCAGCTAGTTCGTTCATGTAAATCCCCCTTGGACACACATTCTCCTTTAACCTATGTTTGTCCAAGAAAGGTTAGAACTATTGGAACGAAGGGAGTGTACGCCCTCCTGCGGCTTTTTGCAGACGGTTCATAATGGCAGAACCAACTCCTTGCTCTGGAAAGGCTTCTGAAATAATCAAGTCTACATCCGTTTCATCAAATTGTCTCAGTACACGATAGAGGTTTGCAGCAACCGTTTCAGGTTTTTCTCTCCATCCACAGCTGTACACAACATCTGCCGCAAACAGCGATTTCTTTTCTTCTGTTGTCAGTACTCCGACTTTTAGACCTTCAGCTTTGTATTTCTGAATGTGCCGCTGCATGTCTTCATCACTTCCATGAAAGATATACATCTGGGCTTCAGGTGCATAGTGTGTGTATTTCATACCTGGCGATACTGGCGCCTCGTCCTTTTTTGTCAGCCCTGGATCCACACTCACCGTCCCCACGACCTCTTCTAATGCTTCTTTTGTAATTCCGCCCGGTCTTAAAATCACTGGGGTCTCACCGACACAGGATACAACCGTTGACTCAACACCAATTCCAGTTTTACCTCCATCCACAATTCCAGCGATTCTTCCTTCGAGATCACTCGCTACATGGTCGGCTTGTGTTGGTGAAGGTTTCCCTGAACGGTTCGCACTTGGTGCAGCAATTGGCAGACCAGCTGCTCGGATGAGCTCAAGCGCAATGGGATGGTCAGGCATTCTCACACCTACTGTGGATAAACCTGCTGTAACCTGCTTGGATAAAGTGCCCGGCTTACACGGAAGAACGATGGTTAAGGCGCCCGGCCAAAAGGCATCCATCAGCGCCTTCGCTTTTTCGCTTTCTATTTGTGCAAATTCGTGAAGCTGCTGAACTTCCGCAATGTGAACAATCAACGGATTATCACTCGGACGCCCTTTCGCTTCATAAATTTTCATCACGGCTTCTGTCTCTTTCGCATTTGCCCCGAGTCCGTAAACGGTCTCTGTCGGGAAAGCAACCACTTCATTTTGCTGCAGCAGATCGGCCGCCTGTTTAATTTGTGGATAGTATGTGGATAAATCCTTTTCTAAATCCACAGACCACCTTTTTGTATTTAACATCATACAAACTCCTTTTAAAAAAGATAAAACTGTTGATATATCTCAATTATCCTTTTGAAAGTATAAAAGATGATGATCAATAAAACAAGCGTTGTCCACAATTTGTGGATAACGCTTGTTTTATAGTGGATAAGTATGTGTATAAGTCCATCGTTTTGTGATTAACTGCCTTTTTTTTGCAGGACCACAGCCTGTTCTTTCCCCAATGTCTCTTTTGCATGTGCAGAACTCCATATGCTTTCTGGGATTTCCTCTAAAGGCGTAAAGCCCATTAATGCCAAAAAATCATGGGAAGAGGAATGGTTTGCAACGACATAAAAAGTATGCACACCTATTTTTTCTCCGAGCGTTTGAACGCTTTGGAACAAGGAGACAATGTGCCCCTGACCGAGCTTATCTGATATGACAAGCGACCGCAGCAATCCCTCTTGTTCATTGAGCTGTTCAAGACCTAAGCAGCCTGCCAGCTGACCATCCGCATCTTCCATCACGACAAATGTCGTTCGCTCTGCAAGCGTTACTCCGCCTTTTGCTTGTCCCTTTTCAAGAAAAGCATTGATCGACGGGACATCTTCCTCTGCGGCTATTCTTAATTGATAATACATGCTTTCACCTCTTTTTTGATCTCTTACTTCAACTCTATGAGGCAAAAACCGATTTATACCTTTTTTAAGAGAAAAGACTAGAGACCCATTCGAACAAAAAGAACTTCACTTCACCTGTCTCTTCTTCCTCTTCTTTCACCACTTCATTGACAGACTCTTTCGTTTGCTGCGCTGTCACTTGTTTATCATCATCGCCTTCTGGTGAGGCGATGGCTTCTCCGTTTGAAAAATCGATAAAACAGAGCGGCGGGAATAACACACACCACCAGTTGGCTCCGTCCCCTTCTCCAAGCGTAATTAAAATGGCTTCGTATTTCCCAGCAGGATAGACGAAATTTCCATAGAGTTTTGTTGGAAATGAAGCTTTTTGAAAACTGACCGATACAGATTGATCAATATGCTGTTCCTTCAATTTCGCTTTGGCGATACGATTGATTTCTGGCAGCTTTGATCGAATGACACGTCTTGCTTCTTCAATGGATCTGAGGTCTTTGACCCACTCCGTCATATTCGCATTGACCTCGTCACGAATACTTCTTTTCACATCCTGATCCGCTGAACGATCACTATTTGCTAAAATGCGTAATCGAATCGCTTCATCTGGTATAACAACAGGCTGATTTGCAGAAGCAGCCGCCGTCTCCTCTCTGCCAAGGTTTGCAAAAGCACCGCATAATAATAGAAACATATAAAGACAAATCATCGTTTTACTTTTCAACATTGAGTGTTCCCCCCACTTTTTCTTTTCGCTACAAACATTGTGTCCAGGAAACTCATTTCATAAACAGTCAATATGAATTTTTTAATAGATTATGAGTCAAAACAAAAAAGCCGTTCTCTTTAAGAACGACTTTTGAGTGAGGATTGGTAGTCAGAAGGGTACAGTCTCCCATCCCAATCTCGGCTGATTTTTAAACCAGATTCTGTTTTAATAACAGTCATGGCCCCTTTTTTCTCGATTTCTTTTTTGACTTTTCCTTTGTGATCGATAAATTGGATCACCATTTCATAGTTAAATTCAATTCTGTCATCGCTTTCATCTGAAGGCGTAAACATAATTTTCTTCAGCTTAATTTGACAATCTTGATCCTTCGCCGCTTCTAATATGCTCGGGAACATGCTGTCTTGTGTATATTCTTGATATTCATGTTCGGTTAAATAAACCTTCAGCTTCTCTTTCATATCAGATAGGTCATCCGTTCGATTCACTGTGTATTGTGCTTTTTTATAGCTTTCTCCAAATGCTGCTGCCTCTTTTTTAAAGCTCGGTTTACCACAAGCACTCACAATCAATAGTACACTGACGATGACCAACACCATCGCATACCTTTTGTTCACACCATTCGCTCCTTCAAAACAAATTTATGTAAAAAATCATGATCAGAATGTTCATTCTTCTATATATACGTTTCTCTTTTACCATAAGTTTCATCTTTACATAATAAAATAGTCCGGCTATATTCAGCCGGACTTTCCGTTTTGAATGTGTGCGCAAACAGCTCGATCTTTTCCATTAATATCTTTGACGGTGTAGACATGCGCTTCAGGAAAAGCCTGCACGAGAAGCGCTGTGACATCTTGACCTTGCGTATGTCCAATTTCAAAGACAACAACTGCCTGTTCACTCAGCACGCTGTGAAGATCACGAACAAGACGTTTATAAAACCACAAGCCATCACGTCCGTCCGTCAGCGCATTCACCGGCTCATGCTTCGTCACAACCTCAGACAGACTGTCCATTTCTTCCGCCGCAATATAAGGTGGATTGGAAATAAATACATCTACTTTAATACCTTGAGCTATAACCGGTTCAAGTAAATCTCCATGTAAAAAATGAACGTCTGCACCGAGCGCTTGTTGATTCCGCTTTGCTACCGCAAGTGCTTCTTGTGAGATATCAGTCGCTGTGACAGATAGTGATTTTTTTTCAAGAGCGAGCGTAATTGCAATGGCTCCGCTTCCTGTGCCAACGTCAACTGCTTTGAGCGGCTGATCGGGCGGGAAAACGTCACCTACCAAATTGAGCGCCGCCAACACAACTTCTTCCGTTTCAGGACGAGGAATAAGAACATGCTTATTCACCTCGAAAGGACGTCCGTAAAAGAATTCAACACCCGTTAAATGCTGAACAGGAACACCTGCCTTATGCTGCGTCACAAATTTGCTGAACAGTTGATCTTGCTCCTCAGGCAGCGCATCATGAAATCGTGCAAGAAGCTCACTTCTGCTCCAGCCGAGCACATGCATCAACAGGAGTTCTGCTGCATTTTGGTCTCTGCCAGCTTCCGTTAACAAAGAAGAAGCCCATTTAAGGGCTTCGAAGATTGTTCGCTCTTTATTTTGCATCTTGAAGCTTTCTTGCTTGGTCTTCCATAATTAGTGCATCAATGACCTCGTCAAGTTTTCCTTCTAAAATTTGATCAAGCTTTTGAATCGTCAATCCGATGCGGTGGTCTGTTACACGGTTTTGCGGGAAGTTGTACGTACGGATACGCTCTGAACGATCCCCTGTTCCAACCGCAGATTTACGTGTTTGATCGTATTCAGCCTGTGCTTCACGCTGGAATTTATCATAAATTCTCGCACGCAGTACTTTCATGGCTTTTTCTTTGTTTTTAATTTGTGATTTCTCATCCTGACAGGATACAACAACACCTGTTGGAAGGTGAGTTAATCGAACAGCAGACATGGTTGTATTGACACTTTGTCCGCCAGGTCCGCTAGATGTAAAAGTATCAACACGGATGTCTTTTTCATGGATATCAATTTCAACTTCTTCAGCCTCAGGTAATACCGCGACTGTCGCAGTTGATGTATGAATCCGTCCGCCTGATTCCGTTTCTGGAACACGCTGTACACGGTGTGCGCCGTTTTCAAACTTTAGTTTGGAGTAAGCGCCTTTCCCGCTGATCATAAAGATGATTTCTTTATAACCGCCTGTGCCAGTGACACTTGCTTCCATGACTTCTGTTTTCCAGCCTTGCATTTCAGCATAACGGCTATACATACGGTAAAGGTTACCTGCAAAAAGAGCAGCCTCTTCTCCGCCTGCTGCACCACGAACCTCCACAATAACGTTCTTGTTGTCATTTGGATCTTTCGGAATCAACAAGATTTTCAGCTCGTCTTCTAAACGTTCCGTTTCCTCAGTGAGCTCTGAAATTTCTTCTTTGACCATGTCGCGCATCTCGGCATCCAGCTTCTCTTCGAGCATTGCTTTCGCATCTTTCAGCTGGTCATATGCCGCACGATATTGTCTATATACCTCAACAGTTTCTTGAATATCGGATTGTTCTTTCGAATATTCACGAAGCTTCGTAGTGTCGTTCACCACTTCAGGGTCACTTAAATATTCATTTAGTTTTTCATAACGTTCTTCAATTGATTTTAAACGGTCTAACATGGTCTTCACCTCTGTTTTGTGCGTAACAGTCTAATTATAGTATAGCGGGGTATGACAGTCAAAAAAATTTCCAAAACAATTGATTTTCTGCAATTTTTCGCTAGAAAACACGATCTTTGGCGATTGGTTACTTGTTTTGTCTAACGTGAAGGAACAGGTCCTCCTTAAAGAGAATGGTACTTGTAATTGAAAAAAGGGAGGGCATTTGGTTTGAATACAAATGAGGTTGCAAAGGAAATTGGTGTTTCTTCAAAGACGATTCAGCGTTGGGTCAAACAACTCAACATCCCTGTCGCCCGGAATGAACTTGGACATTATGAATTTCATGAAGATATTGTACAGCTGCTCAAAGAGGTCAAACACCAGATGAGTGAAGGTGTGATCCTCCAAGATATTCAACTGCCAATCCATAAGGAAACCGTTCGTCAATCAGCACCTGCTGTCGAAGCTGATGTCTCTATACAGCGGATTGAAGCATTAGAAAAACAAGTGAAAGCGCTCATCCAGCAGCAATTACACGTCACTGATGTCGAAGACCGCCTGCAAGAACTTGAACGGAAATTGGCTAAAAAAGCAGATGAAGGTGTATCGTATCAACTGCTTCAGCACCGCAGAGAAATTGAAGATTTATCCACAAAATTTGACCGCCTCGCCGCAACCTTGAAACAACCGTCACAAGCAGAAGAAAAAAAGGAAATCGCACCCCCTGACCTCAAAAAAAAGCGTGTACTCTTCCCTCTGTTTCATTCATTTCGCTAAGAAAGGCTGCCTCAATAGGCAGCCTTCAGATTTTTGACAAAGGGCTAAAATAATCTTGATTTTAGCCCTTTGTCTTCTTTCAGCGTGATAGAAAACCTTTGCAGTCTAGGAAGGACGAGCATCGGAGCGGATCGAATTTGACATTCGTGAGCACCGAAGCGCAGGACTGACAACGAATGCGAGGGTTTGTCTACACGCTGAAGGCTGCCTGTCGAGGCAGCCTTTTTACTATATTATACGGTAAGAGCAATAATGATCGGTAATGTGATGAGTGACATGATGGCACTGATGACAAATGCGGATGCAGTTTCCGCCTCTTGTTTTTCAAATCGTGTTGCGATCATTGCTGCAACAGCTGAACCTGGGAAGGCTACAAGTAATACAGCTTTTGTAATTTCATCAGCCGAAAGACCCATAAGAACCGCAATAAGATACATAAGTATTGGTTGTACAGCTACTTTTAGCAATGCAATACTGAAGGCTGGCAAGCTTAATTTAATTTTGCGGATACCAACAGTAACACCGACTGCGAATAGCGCAACCCCTGATGTAACGCTGCCAATTTCCTCTAACATTTCGTGTCCAATTGAAGGAAGTTTAAATCCTAAAAGAACAAGAATGATACTGGCTAATGGTGCAAGTGCAAGCGGCTCTGATAAACCGTGCAAAATTGCTTTTGTCGTCATTTTTAGGAAGCTTTCGCCGTCTTTGGTTTTCCCTTTTGTTTTTTCACCGACAGTTGATACAATAATTGCAATTGGATCAAGCATTGCATTTACAACTATTCCGGTAATCGCAATCGGAATTGCAACTTCTTGAGCCCCAAATAAACTACCCAAGACCGGAATCCCCATAAATGCAAAGGTCGGTTGTGCTGAGTTTAATGAGAAAACAGATGAGTCTGTTAAATCATATTTAAAAGCAAATTTCGTAACTAAAAGGATAATGATATAAAAACCAACGATTCCGAAAATCAATGCAACGAAAAATGGAATTTGACTATAGAATTTATCTTTTGGTGTTGACAGAATACTGGCGATAAAGTGCGCTGGTAAAGCATACTTTGTTACAAGTGTACTTACACCTTTTGCAGATTTAGCGTCATAGCTGCCGAAGTGTCCTGCGAACCAACCCAGCGCGATAACGAAAAAAATCGGTGCTAGGAGGATCAAAATATTTAAAAAGTCCATCTTACTATTCCTCCTTAAATCCTTTACATGTTTCTTATTTATTGCGGCATTGCTTAGATTACCCGAAGCAATGCCGCGTTACACATTTTATTATGCTCTTACTATTTTTTTATATTCAGGAATCCACATTGCGTCTTTCACAGCTTGTTCGATGTTGTCCGGCGTTTTTCTTGCGACACCATCTTCAATTGCTGCTTTCGCTACTTCAACAGCCACATGAATTGACACTTCTTGCAATTTATCAATACTTGGAAGAAGACCAGCACCTGGTTTCTCATGATCAACCATTTCAGCAATTGCATTTGCAGAAGCAACGAACATGCCTTTTGTGATGATTTTTGATTCTGTTACGATTGAACCAAGACCAAGTCCAGGGAAAACGAACGCATTGTTTGATTGTCCGATTTCATGTTCGATTCCGTTATACTCAACGTTTTCGAACGGGCTTCCTGTTGCAACAAGTGCACGGCCGTCAGTCCATTTGAATAGATCCTCTGGCACTGCTTCAGCAAGCGGTGTTGGGTTAGACATTGGCATGATCACTGGACGCTCTGTATGAGCTGCCATTTCTTTAATGATTTCTTCAGTGAATGCGCCGCCTTGACCTGAAGTACCAATAAGAATTGTTGGCTTCGCTTGGCGAACCGTTTCAGCAAATGAGATTTGTCCTTTTTCATCGCGTGCCCATCCTTCTACTTCATTAGAAGAACGCAGGTATGGTTTTTGGAAATCAAGCACTTCATCTTCAAATTGGTCTGTTAGCAATCCTCTGTAGTCTAAAGTCCAGAATGCATTGTTTGCTTCTTCTTCTGTTAAACCTTCAAGAACCATTGTGTCACGCATTTGATCTGCGATTCCGATACCAGCTGATCCAGCTCCGAAGATGACAACACGGTGATCTTTCAATTGAGTACCAGTTTTCTTGACAGCTGCAAGAACACCCGCTAAAGTAATGGCACCAGTACCTTGAATATCATCGTTGAACGTTAAGATGTTATCATTGTATTTTTTCATGATGTTACGCGCATTTTTGTTTCCAAGGTCTTCCCAGTGCAGCAATGCTTTCGGGAAGAATTTAAGTGCTGCTTTTACATAAGCATCAATGAATTCTTCGTATTTTTCACCTTGTACACGTTTGTGATGGTTCCCGATGTATAATGGATCATTCAATAATTTTTCATTGTTTGTTCCAACATCTAATACAACTGGAATCACGCGGCTAGGATCAATACCTGCTGCAGCCGTGTAAACAGCTAATTTACCGATTGCGATGTTGATACCACCAACACCCCAGTCACCAATTCCAAGAATACTCTCAGAGTCAGTTGCAACGATGAGGTCAATGTCTCCAGCAGTTGCGTGCAAGTTTTCAAATGCTTTCTCGATGCCGTCAATGTCGTCGATTGAAAGATAGACACCATGAGGTCTTCTGTATTCATGGCTGTATTCTTGAATCGCTTCACCAACAGTTGGTGTGTACACAACAGGAAGCATTTCACGAAGCTTTTCTGTTAAAAGCTTGTAGAACAATACTTCGTTACGGTTTTGTAAATCACTTAAGTATACGTTTTGACGAAGACGATCCGGCTGAGCTAGAAATTGCTTGTACGCTCTTTCTGCTTGCTGTTCTAAAGTGAGAACCGTTGGAGGAAGTAAGCCTTCAAGTCCAAGCTCTTGTCTTTCTTCTTCAGAGAAAGCAACGCCTTTGTTCAACGTTGGAATCGATAATACATCTTTACCTGTCAAAGTGGTTTCGAGGTACCCTTCTTTTGTTTTCTTCACGTTGTTCATCAAAAACTACCCTCTTTCTAAAATATAAATAAAGTGAACTATTAATCCAAAGAACGATTAAGGAGAAAAATCCTTAATCAAAAAAATTATGACAAGAAATCGAACTTTTCGTTTAAATGCTTTACACTACAGTTAGTCATTTTATGCCTGCTTATAACAAAACGCAAGCGTTGAAAATTAGATAATTTAATCGTAGTGTTATTTAATTTATTTAAGTACAAATGATGGGTGTTCAGTCAAAATCTCGAAAAACGAAACACAGCGGCATTTGCTATTTTTTTATTTGTCAAGTGTTGTACCAACATCAAGTCTTGGTACTTCATGGTGATGTCTGCATCGTGCTTCGTATGATTCCTGCGCACCTACTAAAATAATAGGATCATCATAGGATGCGGGTTTACCGTCGATCAAGCGTTGTGTTCTACTCGCTGGGGAGCCGCATACCGAACAAACTGCTTGAAGTTTTGTTACAAGCTCTGCACATGCCATTAAATGCGGAACAACACCAAATGGCTCTCCTCTGAAGTCTTGATCCAGGCCTGCAACAATGACTCGGTAGCCTTGGTCAGCCAATTGAGTGACAATGTCAATGATTGTCTCATCAAAAAATTGCACCTCATCAATGCCAATGACATCGGTTCTTTCTGATATGTGCGTTATTATGTCTTTTGGTGAGGCTACTGCAATCCCATCTAATGATGAACCGTTATGTGACACAACAGAGCTTGTACTATATCGGTTATCAATCGCTGGTTTGAATATTTTTACTTCTTGTTTGGCAAAGGTGGCCCTTTTGGCTCTCCGAATCAATTCTTCCGACTTTCCAGAAAACATACTACCGCAGATGACTTCAAGCCAACCGCTTTGTTTCATCACATACATAAGGTCTTCTCCCCCGTTTTAAAGTTCCATCAATCCACGTAAAAAAACAGGCAAGAACGGATTCCTGCCTGTTTATTGTATCTATTATTACTTAAGACCGTATTTTTTGTTAAAGCGGTCAACACGTCCATCAGCAGAAGCGAATTTTTGACGGCCTGTATAGAAAGGATGGCACTCAGAGCAAATCTCGATGCGTACCTCTTCTTTTACTGATCCAGTTTCAAACTCATTTCCACAAGCGCATTTGACTGTAGCTTTTTTGTAGTTAGGATGAATTCCTGTTTTCATCTACTGTCATCTCCTTCCGCCCTGAATCCAATTCGGAAACAGAGTTAATATCTCAGAAATAAATTCTGAAACGCACATGATAAAATTATAACAGTGTAAGTCTATGATTGCAAATGTATTTTTTAAGAAGCTATCTTCTTGATGCAGACATATTCGCTTGTTTCCATTCTTGCGTTAAAATATCGAAAAACTCTTGGTTTGTCTTTGTTTTTCTCATTTTACGCATGAACTTCTCAGCGAAGTCAGGTGTATCTGACATCGATTTTCTCATTGCCCATAGACGATCAAGATGCTCTTTTGGCACAAGCAGTTCTTCTTTTCTCGTACCAGAACGGCGAATGTCGATCGCAGGGAAAATTCTTCTTTCGGCCAAAGAACGGTCCAAATGAAGCTCCATGTTTCCAGTTCCTTTAAACTCTTCATAAATCACGTCATCCATACGTGATCCTGTATCAACAAGTGCAGTGGCTAAAATCGTCAAACTTCCGCCTTCTTCAATGTTACGCGCAGCACCAAAGAAGCGTTTTGGACGATGGAAAGCCGCTGGATCAATACCACCTGAAAGCGTTCGGCCGCTTGGCGGAATCACAAGATTGTATGCACGAGCAAGCCTTGTGATGCTGTCCATTAAGATGATGACATCTTTTTTATGTTCAACAAGACGCATCGCACGCTCTAAGACAAGCTCTGCTACTTTAATGTGGTTTTCCGGTACTTCGTCAAAGGTTGAACTAACAACATCCCCTGCAACAGAACGTTCGATATCTGTTACTTCTTCTGGTCGTTCATCAATCAAAAGGACAATCAGCTCTGCCTCTGGGTGATTTTCAGAAATGCTGTTGGCAATTTCTTTAAGCAAAATGGTTTTCCCAGCCTTAGGCGGTGCAACGATTAAACCACGCTGTCCAAATCCAACTGGCGCCATCATGTCCATAATTCTAGTAGACAGGTGATTAGGCTGTGTTTCAAGAATCATTTGACGGTCAGGAAATAGCGGTGTGAGTGCAGGAAAGTGAACACGTTCCTTTGCTGATTCTGGGTCGTCCCCATTTACCGCTTCTACATGAAGGAGGCCATAGTAGCGTTCATTCTCTTTTGGAGGTCGTACCTTTCCAGACACTTTATCTCCATTTCGTAAATCAAAGCGTCTGATTTGTGAAGCTGAAATATAAATGTCTTCAGAACTTGGGGAGTAGTTAATCGGTCTTAAGAAACCAAATCCCTCAGACTGAATAATTTCAAGAACCCCTTCCATAAATAAGAGATCCTCTTGCTCAGCATTCGCCTTTAAGATGGCAAAAATTAATTCTTTTTTTGTTAGTTTGCTGTAATAAGAGATTTTGTATCGTTTTGCTAACTCATACAGCTCTTTTAATTTCATATTTTCCAAAGATGAAATCGAAACATCTTTCAATATGGACACCACACTTTTCTAGTCAATGTATTTCTTTACAAATGCATGACCATTGTATTTGATTAGCTTTTTAATTCCGTTGTTGTTGGAATGACCTCGCTCTGATGGTAACGCTCCCACTCGTTTTATCGTGAAAGATAGGAACAATGTGAAATAGAGCTTTTTTAACATAGAGAAGGATAATGAGTATATCGTCATGATGCGGCAGTATTTAAACTTGTTGAAGCTTAAAAGAAGTAAATTCGCAGAAAATTTCGCAGCACTCTTTAGTTTTACCTCATTTGCAGAGAATATTCAACTTTAAAAAGAAAATGATATACATTTGACACCTATATGAAAAGCGGGTAATGAATACCCGCTTTCAGATTACGGACGAATGACAAGATTCGGTTTTTTCTTTAAGCTGTGTCTGCCGTCTACGAAACGAACTGTACCCGATTTCGCACGCATGACAACACTATGTGTTGTTCCAACAGAGCCTTTGAATTGAACACCTTTAAGTAATTCCCCGTCTGTTACACCTGTCGCTGCAAAAATGGCGTCATCTCCTTTTACGAGATCTTCCATTCTGAGGACTTTACCAACATCCAGCCCCATTTTCTCACAGCGTCTTAATTCTTCTTCACTTTGAGGAAGAAGCTTACCATGAATTTCACCACCAAGTGCCTTTAATGCAACAGCAGAAAGGACACCCTCAGGCGCTCCGCCAGAACCAAATAGAATATCAACACCTGTGTGATCAAATGCTGTATTAATGGCTCCTGCAACGTCACCATCATCGATCAGTTTAATTCTTGCTCCTGCTTCTCTCAGTTCAGCAATAATTTTTTCATGTCGATCTCTGTTTAAAATCGTTGCAACCACATCTTCAATATCTTTGTTTTTCGCTTTTGCAACAGCGCGAAGATTATCAATGACAGGCGCTTCAATATCGATGCAGCCTACCGCTTCTGGACCTACTGCGATCTTATCCATGTACATATCAGGTGCATTCAGCAGGTTGCCATGATCTGCAACTGCAATGACAGCTAAGGCATTCCAGCCGCCGCTTGCCACAATGTTTGTTCCTTCTAATGGATCAACAGCGACATCCACGCGAGGTCCATATCCGTTCCCAAGCTTTTCCCCAATATAAAGCATTGGTGCTTCGTCCATTTCCCCTTCGCCAATCACCACTGTTCCCTTCATCGGAATGGTGTCAAATACATCACGCATTGCACTTGTTGCAGCATCATCCGCTTCGTCTTTTAATCCTCTTCCCATCCAACGGGCAGATTTTAATGCAGCTGCTTCTGTCACCCGTACTAGTTCCATCGATAAACTTCTTTCCATTTTTGTCCAAATCTCCTCTCACAGTCAAAGCCTTATGAATTTTGAAGTTCTTCTATTTCTTGGTCATTCAGCTTTTCACGCCAGATGGTTGCACCCAAGCCTTCAAGCTTCTTCTCAAGCAAACTATATCCTCTGTCTATATGTTCAAGCCCTGTGATTTCGGTCACACCGTCTGCCATTAGCCCTGCGACAACAAGACAAGCTCCTGCACGCAGATCACTTGCTTTGACCTTTGCTCCTTGAAGCTGCGTTTGTCCGGTAATAATAGCAGATCTTCCTTCGACCTTCATGTTTGCACCCATTCGGCGCAATTCGTCAATGTGCTTAAAGCGGGCTGAGTAGATCGTATCTGTAACCACACTCGTGCCTTTTGCTTTTGTTAACAGCGCCGTCATCGGCTGCTGAAGGTCAGTCGGAAAGCCCGGATACACAAGGGTTTTGATATCGACAGGCTTGAGTCCTTCGTTTCTGCCAACGATCAACATCTGATCGTTGCTCGTTTCAATGGTGAACCCCATTTCTCTAAGTTTCGCCGTAATTGATTCTAAATGAGTTGGGATCACATTATCAAGTACAACTTCATCTCCCATCGCTGCACCAGCAATTAAAAATGTTCCTGCTTCTATGCGGTCAGGGATGATTGAATGCTTACAGCCATGAAGAGATTCGACACCTTCGATTCGAATGACATCGGTCCCCGCACCTTTGATTTTGGCACCCATGCTTGCAAGCAGTGTCGCTACATCAATAATTTCGGGTTCCTTTGCAGCATTTTCAATCACGGTTTTTCCTTCAGCCAGTACGGCTGCCAGCATGATGTTGATTGTCGCACCTACACTGACAACATCAAGATAAATCCGGGCTCCGACTAATTTTTCAGCGCGCAAATAAATCGCACCCTGCTCGTTTGTCACCTCGGCTCCGAGTGCTTCAAAGCCTTTAATATGCTGATCAATCGGTCTTGGTCCTAAGTGACATCCTCCTGGCAGTCCGATGACAGCCTGCTTGAATCTTCCCAGCATGGCCCCCATTAAATAATAGGATGCACGCAGTTTCTTCACTTTTCCATTAGGAAGCGGCATACTGATCATGGAAACAGGATTAACAACCATTTCACCTTTTTCAAAAGTGACCTTTCCGCCAATTTCTTCTAACAGATCTCGCAATGTGTCGATATCTGATATATGCGGAAGGCCTTCAATGGTTACTGGAGAATCAGCGAGAATCGTGGCAGGAATCAGTGCCACAGCACTATTTTTCGCACCACTAATATGTACGGTCCCGCGCAAGGGATCACCGCCGGCAATGTTTAACTTTTCCATATTTGTCTCCCTTCTTAAAGAAGATCACTGTTGGAGTTATACTGTTTGTGGATGTCGCGCTTTAAAAGGTCTTGTCCAAAATTTAGCCAATATCAAGAGAAAGAATACAGGTTAAACGAAATTTGTCGGAAGAAAAATAATCGAAGCTTTGCGAGGCTGTGATGTTCTCTTCTTTGCACAAAACATTTCTTAGCGTTTATAAGGAAAACTGCGGCAAACGAGAGACGACCCCGCCTGCCACAATCATTTATTTATTCCAGTCTGCTAAAAATTGCTCAATGCCTGCATCCGTTAATGGGTGTTTCGTCAGCTGCTTGATGACTTTCAGCGGCATTGTGCCGATATGAGCACCTCTAAGCGCAGCTTCTGTCACATGCTGCGGGTGACGAATGGATGCAGCAATGATTTGTGTATCTAATCCATGAACATCAAAAATAGTTTTCACTTCGCTGATGAGATCAAGACCATTTTGGCCAATATCATCTAGGCGGCCAAGGAATGGAGAAACATACGTCGCACCAGCTCTAGCTGCAAGAAGTGCCTGGTTTGCACTAAAAATCAATGTGACGTTTGTTTTAATTCCAAGGTCCGTTAATGCTTTAACAGCTTTAAGGCCATCTGTAGTCATTGGAATTTTGACCGTGATATTTGGTGCGATAGCAGCAAGCTCTTTTCCTTCTTCAATCATTTCCTCTGCTTTTAGGGAAATCACTTCTGCACTGACAGAGCCTGATACCACGTCAGTGATTTCGCGAAGGCGGTCGTGGAATGATACGTTCTTTTCTTTCGCTACTAAACTAGGGTTTGTTGTGACGCCTGCTAAAATGCCAAGCTCGTGCGCCTCTTTGATGTCTTCAATATTCGCTGTATCTACGAAAAATAACATAACTGTGCCACTCTCCTATCAATAAATTGTCTGAAATGTAAATTTGATTGCGCTTTCTCGAGATATGGAGAAAACCGCCTGTGACTCAGGCGGCTTTCGGTTCTCATCAAATTATGCTTGGTTAGAAGAACCAAATTCGCGCATTTTGCCGATAACAGTCGCTTTAATTGCGTCACGAGCTGGTCCAAGATATTTACGTGGATCATACTCTTCTGTTTTTGCAGCAAGTGTTTCGCGTACTGCTTTCGCAGAAGCAATTTGGTTTTCAGTGTTTACATTGATTTTTGCTGTACCAAGTGAAATTGCACGCTTGATGTCAGCAGTTGGGATACCTGTTCCGCCGTGAAGAACAAGTGGAAGACCAGTTGTTTTACCGATTTCTTCCATTTCAGCGAAACCAAGGTTTGGTTCACCTTTGTATGGACCATGTACTGAACCTAATGCAGGTGCAAGGCAGTCAATACCAGTGCGTTCTACAAGCTCTTGGCACTCTTTTGGATCAGCATAAATAACGCCCTCAGCGATGACGTCATCTTCTTGCCCACCAACAGTTCCAAGTTCAGCTTCAACAGACACACCATGGAAATGTGCAAGTTCAACAACTTTCGCAGTTGTTTCCACATTCTCATCAAATGGGTGGTGAGAAGCATCGATCATGACAGAAGTAAATCCTGCATGAATCGCTTTTGCACATGATTCAAAGCTTGAACCGTGATCTAAATGAATCGCAACAGGAACTGTTACATTATATTCTTCGATTAACGCTTTAACCATTGCGACAACTGTTTTGAAGCCGCCCATGTAGCGTCCTGCTCCTTCAGATACTCCTAAGATAACAGGAGATTTCTCTTCTTCAGCAGCTTGTAAAATCGCTTGCGTGAATTCTAAGTTATTTAAGTTAAACTGTCCAACAGCGTAACCTTTTTCCTTTGCGTCTTTCAACATTTCTGTCATTGAAACTAAAGGCATGATGAAAAATCCTCCCTATGTAGCTAATTTGCTTGCTAAAAAAAGCTCTCCACCCTAGCATGACCAGAATTTCTCGCCATATGTAAACTTTCAAAGTCAGATCGCTTTCTTCTTCCTTTATAGGATACCAATTATTCGACAAATCGGCAACAGAATGACTCGATTCAATCATTTCCATCTAGCCATTTGTTTCAAGCGGCAAGTATTCTTTGACAGCATCTCGGATTTCATCAATATCAAACGGCTTAGCGAAGTGCGTCAATGCACCTAGTTCTTTGGATTCTTGGATCATATCTAATTCGCCATAGGCTGTCATAATGATGACACGGATATCTTCATCAATTAATTTCATCCGTTTTAAAATTTCGATACCATCCATCCCGGGGATTTTCATATCAAGCAGGACAAGGTTCGGTCTATGGTTTTTCACAATATCTAATGCCTGTAGTCCATTGGCAGCTTGGAAGGTTTGATAGCCTTCTTTATGAAACACTTCATTCAATAATATTCTAATACCGTACTGATCATCGACAATTAAAATTTTCTCATTCATCTGTTACACCCCATTGCTTTCATTTTTCGCCATAAAAAGAGCTGTTGTTAAATAATTCTGTTTGATTTTCACATTTCCTTTAATTATAATAGTTTACTTTACGACATTTTCTGAGCATTTTTCCTAATATTCTCTTTATATTCTATTATAAAATGATCTGACCGAAGGAGGAAATGAGTCTTGTTAAAAATTTTTACGACCCAGTTATCAGGTATTTTTTCACGTATTGGAGAAAAGCAGGCTGAAGCGATTGAGGACGGTGCACGCCTTCTTGCACAGGCTGTTGTCAGTGGACATGCCGTTTATTTTCACGGAAAGAATGAACTGGCTGCTGTCGCCCTAGAGGCATCTGAAAGCAAGGAGCCGTTTCCCGGTGCGAAAGTGCTGCCGCTCGATCAAAAGGAGCGCAGCTTACTTCAACCAAGTGACAGGGTGCTGCTATTTTATTCAGACCCAGAAGATCAGGAAATTCAATCTCTTGTTAAAGAACTGCACGAACAAGGTACGCCCGTTGTTGGTGTAGGGCCGGCACAAAAGGAGCCGTCCACGATTGAAGAGCATTGTGATGTCCACATTGATTTTCAGCTCAAGAAACCGCTTGTGCCCGCTGAAGATGGGACAAGGTTTGGTTTTCCTGCTTTAATGACCTGCTTATACGTCTACCACGCCCTATCGTTTACTGTGAAGGAGATCGTGGAGGAATATGAATAAAAAAACTGCCGAGAAGTGATATTCTCGGCAGTTTTTTGTTTTATTTTGATTCAGATGCTTGTAGTGAAGCACCAACGAAATCTCTAAATAATGGCTGTGGTCTTGTCGGTCTTGAAACGAATTCTGGGTGGAACTGAGAAGCAAGGAACCAAGGGTGATCCTTGAGCTCGATGATTTCAACAAGACGTCCGTCTGGGCTTGTACCAGAGAAGACGAAGCCTGCTGCTTCCATTTGCTGTCTGTATTCGTTATTAAATTCGTAACGATGACGGTGGCGTTCGTAGACCACTTCGTCATTGTATGCAGCAAATGCTTTTGAGTCTTCATTTAATTTACAAGGATATAGACCGAGACGAAGTGTTCCGCCTAGATCATCTACATCCTTCTGTTCTGGAAGAAGGTCAATGATTGGGAATGCTGTTTCAGGATCAATTTCCGCTGAATGAGCTCCTTCAAGGCCTAATACGTTTCTTGCGTATTCGATAGATGCCACTTGCATTCCTAAGCAGATTCCGAAGAATGGCACTTTGTTTTCACGGGCAAATTGTGTAGCAATGATTTTCCCTTCTACTCCGCGGTCTCCGAAGCCTCCAGGAACAATAATGCCGTCAACATCTTGTACGAAATCAGCGATATTCTCTGCTGTCACTTCTTCTGCATTGATCCATTTAATTTGAACATCTGCATCAAACGCATAACCAGCATGACGAAGTGATTCAACGACAGAAATATAAGCATCTTGCAGCTCAACATATTTCCCTACAAGACCAATTGTGACTTGTTTTGAAAGGTTTTGCACTTTATCAACAAGTGCTGTCCACTCTGTCATGTCCGCATCTTGGCAGTCAAGTTTCATATGTTCACATACTAGCTTGTCCAGCCCTTGTTTTTGTAAATCAAGCGGAATGGAGTAAAGCGTGTCTGCATCCTGACATTCGATAACAGCTTTTGTATCAATATCACAAAATAGTGCAATTTTGTCCTTCATATCTTGTGCCAATGGCATTTCCGTTCTGACCACGATGACATTTGGCTGAATACCAAGACTGCGAAGTTCTTTTACACTATGCTGTGTTGGTTTTGTTTTCAATTCACCCGCTGCACGGATGTAAGGAACGAGGGTACAATGAATGTACATCACGTTTTCACGGCCGATGTCACTCTTCATTTGACGAATGGCTTCAAGGAAAGGAAGGGATTCGATATCTCCTACTGTTCCGCCGATTTCTGTAATAACCACATCTGCACCCGTTTCTTTTCCGGCACGGTACACGCGGTCTTTGATTTCATTTGTAATGTGGGGAATGACCTGTACTGTTCCACCTAAGTAGTCACCGCGGCGCTCTTTCTTCAGAACAGTAGAGTAGATTTTACCAGTTGTGACGTTGCTGTACTTATTTAAGTTAATATCAATGAAACGCTCGTAGTGACCTAAGTCAAGATCTGTTTCAGCACCATCATCTGTGACAAAAACCTCACCGTGCTGGTATGGACTCATTGTCCCTGGGTCTACGTTGATGTATGGATCGAATTTTTGAATGGTGACATCCATCCCTCTATTTTTCAGAAGGCGGCCTAACGAAGCAGCCGTGATTCCTTTTCCAAGTGAGGAAACAACTCCTCCTGTTACAAAAATATACTTTGTCATTTCGTATGCTCCTCTCTTTTTTACCCTTGCATGTCTACACATGCACAGCTTCATCCTTTTTAGAGTGTATCCCTAAATCTCTTGAAAAATAAGAAAGCTCCCTTTCAAATAAATGAAAGGGAGCGTAAATGAACGTATCTTTACGTACTCTTTTTTAGAGAGCCCAAAATACATACTACATAGTTCGCTCAGGAAAGTCAAGACGGTTTTGTCCTGTTTTGAGGACCGGTTTGAGAGGGTTATTTCTCTTCCTCTTCATCGTCTAAATCGTCTTCATCAATCTCCGTTAAGCCGTCATCATCTTCATCATCATCTTCGTCGAAGTCTTCAAGATCTTCATCGATTTCTTCATCATCGTCTAGGTCGAGATCATCGTCGTCTTCTACAAGATCAAGGTCTTCTTCAAGCTCGTCGATTTCTTCTTCCTCTTCGATTTCATCGAAGTCGTCTTCAACGACAGCTGCTTTTGATTTTTTCTTTTTCGCTTTTGTTTTCACAGCTGGCTGAACTTCTTCTTCGATTTGATCAACTGGATACCAGCTGCGAAGTCCCCATCTCTGATCACCTAACGAAATAAAGCGGCCATCTATATTTAAGTCTGTATAAAATTGAGCAAGTCGATCATCTAGATCGGATTTTTGTATTCCTTGCAAACGGACAATTTCATCTATTAACTCGGAAAACGTAATTGGTGTTTTGCTGTCTCTGAAAATTTCATAAGCAAGTTCAACTAAAGACATTTGTTTGAGCTGTTCCTGTGAGTATTCTTTCAAACTCAAGGTCAGACACTCCCTTTCTATTACATGTATGTATCCATTTATCAGTGAAATAATAAGTATTTATACCTTATTCTTACGACAAACCATACCTCTCATTATAAACAAATTAGGGGAGTTTATGCCACCTTTATTGTTGTTAATTTTTGATTTTTATCACGAGTAGCGCCAAGAGGTCCATCATCTGTATGAAAATGGACCGGTTCTTGTATACGGCATACTTTTTGTCTTTCAGTTGATCACGTCTATTTTAAAACTGGATATTCTGAATGGATGAGAGAACGAGAAAAATCGTGAATAACATTCCCGCTGACATGAGTACGATTAGTTTTCTGCGGCTGTTGTTTTTTTCTTCCTTCTTTTTTGTAGACTTTGTAAGCTCTGCGGAAACCATAATCCAGATAACCATTGTGACGATTGCTGTAATGCCCATAAATGTTGAGTTCAATATCACACCCCCATATTATTCCTATTTTTAACATAATACCACATGCTTATGGATTATGATTGGAAATTACATTACATACTAACTGCATGGCCCACCAAAACAGACCACCTCACATTCAGGTGGTCTTTGCTTCGTTTCTACATATCTAGCAGTTTCCTTGAGATGACCAGACGCTGGATTTCCTGTGTTCCTTCATAAATTTGAGTGATTTTCGCATCACGCATGTATCGTTCGACTGGGTAATCCTTTGTGTAGCCGTACCCGCCGAAGATTTGAACCGCTTCTGTTGTCACCTTCATCGCTGTATCACCGGCAAAGAGCTTGGACATGGCTGATTCCTTTCCATACGGGAGGCCTTTCGTTTCGAGCCATGCCGCCTGGTAAGTAAGCAGCCTTGATGCTTCAATCGCGGTGGCCATATCAGCCAGCTTAAAGGCGATCCCTTGCTGCTGAATAATCAGTTTGCCAAATTGTTTACGCTCCTTGGCATAATCAACCGCCGCATCAAGAGCGCCTTGAGCAATCCCAACTGCCTGTGCAGCAATGCCGTTTCTGCCGCCATCGAGCGTCATCATGGCTATTTTGAATCCTTCTCCTTCTTGACCGAGCCGGTTCCTTTCATGGATTCGGCAATCTTCAAATCGAATTTCAGTTGTTGGCGATGAGCGTATGCCCAGTTTGCTTTCCTTTTTGCCAACGGAAAAACCAGGTGTCTCTTTTTCTACAATAAAAGCAGTTGTATTTCGAGATGAAGCTCCTTGGTCTGTTACGGCAAACACAATATAATAATCTGCAATGCCTCCATTTGTAATAAAGATTTTCGCCCCGTTCAGAACATATTCACTGCCTGCCTTGACAGCCGTTGTCTTCATTCCGCCAGCATCTGAGCCTGAACCACTCTCTGTGAGCGCATATGCTCCTATCTTCTGCCCTTCTGCAAGCGGCTTTAAATAGGTCTCTTTTTGTTCATCTGTTCCAAATGTATAGATTGGCCATGAAGCAAGAGAGGTATGGGCAGACAGGGTGACGCCTGTAGAGGCGCATACTCTTGAAAGCTCCTCAACTGCTATAACGTAGGCTAAATAGTCACTGCCGATTCCGCCCACGTCTTCCGGCCAAGGGATACCCGTTAAACCGAGTTCCGCCATTTTGCGAAAAATAGATGGATCATATGTCTCTGTTTCGTCTCGCTCTGCTGCTGTTGGCTCCACTTCATTTTTCGCAAAGTCTCTCACCATTTTTTGAATCATTTCATGTTCGTCACTTAATTGGAACTGCATCGTGAGCCACCTCGTTTCATATTAGCTGTTTACAGATGACCAGCCTTTGAATTTCACTTGTTCCTTCATAGATTTCACAAATTTTTGCATCACGAAAGTAACGTTCTGCTTGATAGCGATTCGTATAACCATCCATGCCTAGCAAATGGATCACTTCTGTACTGATCTCCACCGCCGTTTTTGACGCAAATAGCTTTGCCATTGATGCTTCCTTTGTGACGGGACGATTGGCCTCTTTGAAAGAAGCAGCTTGATAGACGAGCAGTTTGGCCGCCTCAAGCTTCGCCGCCAAATCGCCCAGTCGAATGGTCGTTTCAAGACCTGCTGGATGTCGCTTTAAATAGCTGACTGCCTCGGTTAAAGCAGCTTCTCCAATGCCAAGGCTTTGAGCCGCAATTCCGATTCTCCCTGCATTTAAGCTAGACATGGCAATTTGAAAGCCTTCTCCTTCTGCACCAAGCAGCTGATCTTTTGGAATCCGCACGCCATCAAAATGAAGCGTGACTGTTTTTGAACCGTGCAGTCCCATCTTTTTCTCATCTTTTCCAATCGTAAATCCCGGCGTATCTTTCTCGACAATGAACGCCGATATATTTTTTCTCGCAGAAGCCGGATCGGTCACCGCAAAGACAAGATATAGCTCTGCTTCTCCGCCGCTTGTGATAAAGATTTTCGTTCCATTTAATACATAATCGCCGCCCATCCGCTCTGCTCTTAATTGAATACTGGAGGCATCTGATCCAGCCTTTGGTTCAGTCAGACAAAAGGCGCCTAGCTTCTCTCCTGATGCAAGCAGCGGGACATAGGATTCTTTTTGTTCCTTCGTTCCAAAAGTCAAAATAGGCATCGTCACAACAGATGTATGAACGGACACAATGACACCGATGGTCGCACTCACTTTCGATAATTCATGGATTGCGATGATATACGTTGTAAAATCTGCTCCTAAGCCTTGATACGAAGCTGGTATTGGAATCCCTAGATAGCCTTGCCTTCCCATTTCACTTAAAAGGGTTTTTGGAAACCGGCCTTGTTCCATGGCTTCTACTTCAGGGAATATACGCTGGCGTGCAAATTCTGCTGTCTTTTCTCTCCAGAGACGCTGTTTATCCGTAAGCAAAACATCCATCTTGACTCCCCCTATGAGTGGTCGTGGTATGTGTAAAAACCTCTCTTTGTCTTTTTGCCCAGCCAGCCTGCATTCACGTATTTTTTTAAAAGAGGACAAGGTCGATATTTGCTGTCTCCAAGTCCTTCGTGAAGGGTATTCATAATAAATAAACATGTATCCAGTCCAATGAAATCAGCTAGACGAAGCGGCCCCATTGGATGATTCATCCCAAGTGTCATCACGCCATCAATGCTTTCTGCATCTGCCACGCCTTCATATAGGGTGTAAATGGCTTCATTGATCATTGGCATCAATATGCGATTTGAGACGAACCCTGGGAAGTCTTCCACTTCAATTGGGGTTTTGTTTAATGTCTTCGCTGTTTCATAAACAAATTGATATGTGTCATCACTCGTTTGCAGCGCGCGAATGACTTCAACGAGTTTCATGACAGGGACGGGATTCATAAAATGCATGCCAATCACTTTCTCCGGTCTGCTCGTCACAGCTGCTAATTCTGTGATCGACAAGGAAGACGTGTTTGTCGCAAATATGGCCTCCGCCTCTGCAAATTGATCAAGTGTTTCAAAGATTTGTTTTTTGACACTCATTTGTTCAGAAGCAGCTTCAATTACTAAATGAGCCTGCTGGACGTCTTTTAAATCTGTGGATACGGCAAGCCGCTGCGTGATATCTCGGACGGCCTGATGTGCCAGTTTTCCTTTTTCTGCCCGCTTCGTCAGTTGTTTGGTCATGGAGGAAATCGCTCGATGAATCTGCTTTTCTGATGCATCATGGAGCAGGACTGTATAGCCTGACTGTGCAAACACTTGAGCAATGCCTGATCCCATTTGACCGGCTCCAACGACCAAAACGGTCTCTTCTATACTCATCAAAAAACGCCCCCCTTTTCATCTACCTTTATCATGATCGCATCTCCTTGACCGCCTCCACTGCAAATCGCTGCAATGCCAATGCCACCGCCTCTTTGTCTTAATGCATGAATCAATGTCAATATGATACGTGTTCCGCTTGCCCCAATCGGATGACCGAGTGCGACAGCCCCTCCGTTGATATTCATTTTCCGCCGGTCGATCCCGGTCATTTTTTCACATGCCAGAGCCACAGCTGAAAAGGCCTCATTGATTTCAACCAAATCGATATCCTCTAGGCGCTTTCCTGTTTTCTTTAAAAGCTTCTCGATGGCAAGGGCTGGTGTTTTCGGGAAATCCTTCGCCTCTACAGCAACCTGAGTATGACCGAGAACGACTGCCATAGGCTTTACACCATGCCGTGCAGCATACGTGTCTTTCATTAGAAGAAGTGCACTTGCACCATCATTGACACCTGGTGCATTTCCAGCGGTGATGGTACCTGTCTGATCAAAAACAGGCATGAGCTTTGACAGCCGTTCATATGACGTATCACGCCGCGGAGATTCATCTTCTGTGATAAGCCTTTCTCCCGTTTTTGTTTTGACGGTGACGGGGGTGATTTCATATTGAAAAAAGCCACTTTTTTGCGCTTCGATGGCCCGTTCATGACTTCTGAGTGCCCACAGATCCTGCTCTTCCCGCGTGATGCCCAGCTCCTTTGCAGCCATACTTCCATACTCACCCATATGAACGCCTGTAAACGAACAGGTTAAGCCATCTAAAATCATCGCATCTTGTACTGCACCATCTCCCATTTTGTAGCCCCATCGCGCTTTTTTTAGCAGATAAGGAGCGTGAGACATGGATTCCATACCGCCCGCCGCGATGACCTCAGCATCTCCGGCTCGAATGATTTGATCTGCCGTACTCACACTTCGCATGCCCGATGCACAGACTTTATTGATGGTTTGTGTTGGAACAGACCAAGGAAGATCAGCATATCTTGCTGCTTGCCTTGAAGGAATCTGCCCTTGCCCTGCTTGTAAAACACTTCCCATAATGACCTCATCTATTTCATGAGAACCCGAAACTCTTTCCAGTGCAGCCTTGATCGCTATACCGCCTAGTTCTGCGGCAGTCAAACCACTGAGAGCACCGCCTAGTTTTCCAAATGGTGTTCTTGCTCCAGATACAATGACCGTCGTACTCATGTATGTCCCTCCTAATTGTTACCGCTTACATATCATCTAGGCAGCTGATGTAACAGCGCCATGGATAAGCCGATGAACATTCTATTCATCGGCCTGTCATCTTTACGACACCTGTTTTCCAGGCTCGCCAAACACTGATTTTTCAAGAAGTTCGGCGACATCAAATGTGCCTACCTGCTCCTCTACTTCCTTCGCCTTCGTCCCATCTCCCAGCATCGTTAAGCAATAAGGACACCCTGAGCTGATGATGGACGGCTGGACCTGTAGCGCCTGCTCCGTTCGTGCAGTGTTAATCCGGGTACCCGTCTCTTCTTCCATCCACATTAAGCCCCCGCCTGCTCCGCAGCACATACCAGTTTCACGGTTGCGTTCCATTTCTTTCAGCGTCACACCTGGAATGGCTTTTAAAATGTCTCTTGGCGGGTCGTACACTTCGTTATATCTACCTAAGTAGCAAGAGTCGTGGAAGGTAATTACCTCGTTCACTTCATGTACAGGCGTTATTTTCCCTTCTTTCACTAACTCTGCCAATAATTCTGTATGATGGTACACTTCTGCCTCAAGTCCGAAGTCTGGATATTCATTTTTAAATAAGTTGTAGGCATGTGGATCAATCGTGACGATCTTTGTGACGCCGTTTTTCTGGAATTCTTCAATGTTTTTTGCAGCAAGCTCTTGGAATAAAAATTCGTTTCCGAGTCTTCTTGGTGTATCGCCTGAGTTTTTCTCTTTATTGCCTAGGATCGCAAAAGATACCCCCGCTTCATTGAGGAGTTTTGCAAAGGCAAGTGCAATCTTTTGGCTTCGATTGTCATATGCCCCCATTGAACCAACCCAGAATAAATAATCAAAGGTTTGCTCTGCTTTTTTCAGCTCTTTCACTGTCGGCACACGCACATCTTCTCTCAGTTCACGCCAATTTTCTCTTTCTTTCCGGTTCAATCCCCACGGGTTCCCTTGGCGCTCAATGCTTGTCATGGCACGCTGTGCATCTGCGTCCATTTTTCCTTCGGTCAGCACAAGATATCTGCGCATATCAATAATCTTATCAACGTGTTCATTCATGACAGGGCATTGGTCTTCACAGTTTCGGCATGTCGTACATGCCCAGATCTCCTCTTCTGTAATGACCTCTCCAATAAGAGAAGGATGATATATAGAGCTGGCAGCCGACTCTTCCGCACCTGCTCCTCTCGCCTGCAGTGCCAGCTGGTTTCCTGTTGTCTGCTTGAAGGCTAGATGCGGGACCCAAGGTGTTTTCGATGTAATGGCGGCCCCTTTATTGGTTAAATGATCTCTTAACCTTAAAATCAAATCCATTGGAGACAGCATCTTCCCTGTCCCTGTTGCCGGGCACATATTCGTGCAGCGCCCGCATTCCACACAGGCGTAAAGATCGATCAGCTGAGACTGACGAAAGTCTTCGATTTTCCCCACACCGAAGGTCTCTTGTGTCTCATCTTCAAAATCGATTTTTTGCAGCTTGCCTGGCGGGTCTAATCTGCTGACAAATACGTTGACAGGCCCTGCAATCAGATGGGCGTGCTTTGACTGAGGAACGTATACTAAGAATGTCAGCAAAATAAGAAGATGCACCCACCATGCGGCATAAAAAACAATCGCAGCCGCAAGAGGTGAAATTCCTCCCAGCAAGAAAGCAATACCAGAAGCGATTGGCTCAGTTGGTGATAGAGAGTGCCCATGCCAGATGATGTTCATGCCGTTCCCTAGTAAGACTGTCAGCATTAATCCGCCAATAAATAAAAGCACTAGACCCGATTTAAAACCTCGTTTTAAACGGACAAGTTTTTCCACATATCTTCTATGGAAAGCCCATACAACGGCCACTAAAATGAGAAGTGTGACCACCTCTTGGAAAAACGTAAAGACGCCGTACACCGGACCTAAAGGAAGCCCGCTGTCTGGAACAAGCCCCTTCAAAATAAAATCAAGGGCTCCGAACTGTACAAGGATAAATCCGTAGAAAAACAGCACATGAATGATGCCGCTCTTCTTGTCCTTTAACAGCTTCTTTTGCCCAAATACATTGACCCAAACACGCTCTAAGCGTTTCTTCATGTCTTGTTGAAACTCTTCTTTTTTACCAAGACGAATATACGCCGCTCGTGTTCGAATGAGATAAACAAACAAATACAGAGCGTAAGCGGTCACCGCCGCAAATGCGATCAAGTTGATGATTAAAAGGCTATTCATCTTGCTCCCCCTTTCATTCCCCAAAACCCACTTTGTTCCGTTTCCATGTTGTACCTCTATCATAAATAATGAATGAGTATTCAGTCAATATTTTTTACGCGTTTGGGTACACTATTGAAATATGCAAAAAAGGAGGAAGTTTCATGATCGCATTGATCATCCTACTCGTACTCATTGCCATCGTTTTGCTCGTCATGTTAGACCTTTATATGGGGAAGAAATATTTTTCTACGCATGCATTTGAACGGTCTTTTGACCAAACAAGCGGCGATGCCACCTTTTATCATGATGGCGAACCATTTTTCGATCAGCTGCTTACGGATATACAGCAGGCCTCTTCTTCTATTCATATGATGTTCTTTATTGTAAAGAACGACAAGATTGGTCAAAGGGTGTTCCAAGCATTGAAAGCCAAAGCGGAGCAAGGCGTTTCCGTCTTTTTGCTAACCGACCGATTAGGCTCCTATCCGTTTGATCAAAAGTCGATTGACATGCTAGAAAGAAGCGGCATTCAATTTTACTTTTTAAATAAGCCCCGTTTTCCTTTTTTGATTTACCGGTTAAACATGAGAAATCACCGTAAAATTACGGTGATTGATGGGAAGATTGGCTATATTGGCGGATTTAATATAGGCGATGAATATGTTGGGAAAAAAGGCCGCTTTGGCATTTGGAAAGATTATCATTTGCGGATGACTGGACAGGTTGTCGCAGATCTCCAGCATGTGTTTCTGAATGATTTGTACCGGTCGTCTGGCATTCATCAGCTGCAATATGAGGTTTTCCCTGCATTGGAACCGGGAACATTACAATGCACAACACGAGCGACTGCCGGTTTTTCTTTAGAAGCTTTATTTCTCCAAGATATTGAGCAAGCAAAGAAACAGATCATCATCTGTACGCCTTATTTTATTCCATCAGCCCATCTTCTGAAGGCGCTGCTTGATGCACGAAAGCGGGGCGTCACAGTTGAAATTATCATTCCAATGAAAGCGGATCACCCACTTGTCAAAGAGGCTGGTTTTCATTATTTGAAGGATCTCATTGCCTCTGGATGTCTTGTTTATCGTTTTTATAAAGGGTTTTATCATTCGAAAGCCATATTGATTGATCACAGCCGCTGTATGATCAGTACCGCGAATTTTGATAAACGAAGCTTGTTTTTAAACGAAGAAGTAGATGTAGCCATTGATGATCCCAACTTTACTGCACACGTAGAGGAAAAAATTCGGGAGCATATGGAAGTATCTGAGATCCTGACAGAAGAAACATTGTCAAAGCGCCCTCTTTTCACACGGCCGCTTGAGTGGGTTGCCGCCATGTTCTCGTATTTTTTATAAAGGAGATGACCTATGCGTTATCGATTTGGTTATGTATCCAATGCCGTCACCTTGTGGGAAGCTTCTCCTGCCAAGTCGTTGACCTTTGCAAGATACAGCAAGCTCTCTAAGGAAGAAAGAAAAGAGGCTTTATTGCGAACAACGAAAGCCAATCTTGTGAATACATTAAGAACGCTTTATTTCGCCATTGCTCATGATATCCCGCTGTACCGTTTTTCAAGCTCGATCGTCCCGCTCGCGACCCACCCCGAGGTGCGCTGGGACTTCGTGACACCTTTTCACAAAGAATTTCTTGAGATTGGCAAGTTGGTGAAACGGCACAACTTACGGGTAAGCTTTCACCCCAATCAATTCACCTTGTTTACCAGCCCAAAACTTTCAATTACAGAAAATGCCGTCATCGATATGACGTACCATTATCAGATGCTTGAGGCGATGAAGCTCGAAAAGGAAGGTTACATGAATATTCATGTAGGCGGGGCGTATGGCGATAAAGAATCGGCTCTTCAACGCTTTGATGAAAATATCAAACAGCTTCCGGCTCATATCAAAGCGAGAATGACACTTGAGAACGATGACAAAACATATACGTCGCTCGAAACGCTTGGTGTATGTGAAAAGCATGACATTCCGTTTGTTTTTGATTACCATCATCACGTGGCAAATAAAGATGACGATGCCGCACTCGATGACATCCTTCCAAGAATGTTCGACACTTGGACAAAGACTGGCATTCCGCCCAAAATCCACTTGTCTTCACCTAAATCAGAAAAAGCCATACGCAGTCATGCAGATGGTGTAGATATGGACTTTGTCTTACCGCTTTTTCAAGCATTAAAACCGTATGGCCGTGATGTAGATTTTATGATTGAAGCAAAATTAAAGGATCAGGCTCTGCTCCGTCTAGTCGAAGAGCTGTCTGCGATTAGGGGCAATAAGCGGACGGGCGGAGGAACCATTGAATGGAAATCATAGAGAAAGGTTTACCTTTGTGCAAATGGGGGTAACAAAGCTATTGTGAAAAAGTAATTAACAGGAGGATATGAAGATGTCTCAAATCTATTCAATCCGAATCGCTGCAAAAGCGTTGAATTTACATAAGCTTATTTCTCTTTATGAAAAGTGCCAGCAGGCTCAGCATCGTATATATGTGTATTCTAAAAAAACAATGTGCAGCATTAAGAACATCGTAGAGCTTGAAACCTTCAGGCTCACTCATTTAGAATCTGATTACTTAATTGTGGTTGAAGGGAAAAAAGCGCAAGATCTTCTTCAGCCGTTTGAGAAAGAAAAGGTTTCATAAAAAAGAGCAGCCTCGGGCTGCTCTTTTTCTTATATCCAATCTTCTGTTAACCAAACTTGTTTAGAAGCTGCATCTATTTTCACTTGTGCCCCAATTGGCATCGTAAGCATTGGGTGCGTATGGGCACAGTCAAAATCAGCGATGAGTGGTCTCTTCGTCTCTCCGAGCACCTCAAGCAAAATCTCGTAAGGCTCTTTGCCCGTCCCTTCATCATCAAACAGCTCATGTTTTCCTAAAAGAATCCCTGACACCCGTTCAAACACTCCATTTACTTTCAATAAAGAGAAGTTCTTTTCTACAACAGAAGCGGTTTTCATGCAATCTTCAATGAGGAGGATGTCTCCGTTTTGGATGGCTGGCATGAACTCACTTCCCCAAATGCCGTACATCGCATTCAGGTTCCCTCCGATCAATCTGCCTTCTGCCTGTCCCTCTATGACGCACAGCCAATCATTCGGACGCTGCTTTTTGTCACGCGTCTTTTCTTCCCAATTGATTCGTTCATCTGTCCAAAAAGGCGGTTTTTCAATCTGATAAGGAATGCTTTGAGGAGACATCAAGATGTCCTCAAATGACTGATATGTATAATCGACAAACGGTTCAAACTCGCCAAAAGAAGGAACAAGCGCCGGCCCGTAGAAAACAGGAAGTCCCGTTTTTTCATACGCCGCCAGTAGAATCGCTGTCGCATCTGAATAACCGATCATGATTTTCGGACGTTGATTCAGCAGCTCAAAATCAAGATAAGGCAGCAAGCTATTTGAATTCGTCCCGCCAATCATTGACATGATGCACGCCAAGTCCTCTCTAGCCATCAGCTCATTCAGCTCATCAGCTCGTTCTTGAATTGTACCGGAACGGTAGTGATCCTCTTTCCCTGTTAATGATCCTGGGATCACAATGAATCCTTTTTGCTCAAGCCACTTCTTCGCCCGCTGATACCTAAGAGGCGAGGTCGCTGATGCAGGACTGGAAGGTGAAAAAATACCGATCTTATCGCCCTTTTGTAATCGCCGAAGCCCCTTCATTCCATCAGATCCTTCCTACACGCATTTTTTCTATCCTAACAAAAAAAGCCCTTTATCAAAAGGGCTACTGAACGAATGAAAATCTTTTCAAAAAAATATTTTAAAAAGGCCAAGTAATATGAGCGTAAAACTAATAATCAATGCTATCGATATTTTGACTTTGCTTAAAGAACTGTCTATAACGTTTACAAAAAGGTGGATGCCAAATAGAATAATCCCAATGTAAAAAAATACTGGGTTGATTCCAGCTGGAATGATCAATATAAATAAACCAACAAGAGTCACGTAGTGAATGCTTTTCAGCATGAATGTTTTTGCTGTTTCGCTCAAACAACCCTCTCCTTTTGGATCTAATTTCCTTAAATTATATCAAAATTCCATTTAAATGGTGATTTAAATATTTGCAGGACGAACCACTTTTTATTATCACATGTAAAAAAATGAGTCCAACTCAATAGCTGAACTCATTTACGCCTTACTATCAATGACCAAACTGCGCTTCATGCAGTCTGCTGTATACGCCGCCCATTTGGATGAGTTCTTGGTGGCGGCCTTGTTCTTGAATGCCTTCTTCTGTTACGACGATGATACGATCGGCGTGTTTAATTGTTGCCAGGCGGTGGGCAATAACGAGTGTCGTCCTGCCGACAGCCAGTTCGCTCAGTGCATCCTGTATAGCTTTTTCTGTTTCTGTATCAAGTGCTGATGTGGCTTCATCTAAAATAAGAATTGAAGGATTTTTTAGGAACATCCGCGCAATCGACAGGCGCTGCTTTTGACCGCCTGACAATTTGACGCCGCGCTCTCCTATGACAGTATTTAATCCTTCTGGGAAACGCTGAACGAGTTCCTCTAAATGCGCACGACGTACAGCCTCCCAAATCTCTGCATCGCTGGCTTCTAGGTTGCCGTACGCAATGTTTTCTCGAATGGTGCCTGAGAATAAAAAGACATCCTGCTGCACAATGCCGATCTGCTGTCTTAAAGAAGAGAGGGTCATCGATTTTGTACTCACACCATCAATCGTAATTTCCCCTTCATCCACATCATAAAAACGCGGCAGCAAACTGCAAATCGTCGATTTTCCGGCTCCTGAGGGCCCGACAAACGCAACGGTTTCTCCTTGTTTGATTTTCAAATCGATATCCTTTAACACATGACTGTGCTCATCGTAGCCAAATGTCACGTTTCGATATTCAATTTCACCTTTCAGCCCGAATACATCACGAGCTCCTTCTGTATCCTTCACATCTGGCTCTGTTTCAAGTAAGTCGACATAGCTTTTAAAGCCCGCAATGCCTTTTGGATACATTTCAATCACTGTGTTAATCTTATCAATCGGTCTGAATAAGACGTTTGTAATCAGAACAAACGCGATAAATCCACCTGCCGTTAATTGACCCTGCAGAACAAACCATGTCCCTGCTAGAAGGACAAACAGTGTCACAAGACGTGTCAGAATGTAACTGATTGAGCCGTTAACCGACATGATTTTATATGAAAGAAGCTTCGCTTTCCGAAAGCGGTTGTTGTTTTCAGCAAAACGCTTTTTCTCAAAATGTTCGTTGGCAAAGGCTTGAACAAGACGAATACCGCCGATATTGTTTTCAACCCTTGCATGAAAGTCTCCAATGTCATTGTTCAGCTGTGTAATCGCCTGTGTCATCTTTTTATTAAAATGAAGGGCAAGCCAAATGATGACAGGCATGATCAGGAAGGTTAAAATGGCAAGCTGCCAGTTAATCATTAGCATAACAGCAAAGGCGCCAAGAATCGTCATAATCGCAATAAACAAATCCTCAGGTCCGTGATGAGCCACCTCACCAATGTACATGAGGTCATTTGTCATCCGAGACATAAGCTTACCCGTTTTGTTGTTATCAAAAAACTTAAATGAGAGACGCTGAAAATGATCAAACAGCTTCTTCCTCATATCTGTTTCAATATTAATGCCAAGCATGTGTCCCCAGTACGACACAATAAATTGCATCACTGAGCTGAGGGCATAAATGATAAACAGAGCAAGTGCGGTCCAGGCAATGACTGTCCAGTTCCCTGTTGGTAATAACGTATCAATGAAGTAGTTCACGATCAGCGGGAAACCAAGTTCCATTAATCCAACTGCGACAGCGCAAAAGAAATCTAAAAAGAACAGACCGCGATAGGGCCTGTAATAGGCGAAAAAGCGTTTTAGCATATGTAAAAGGACCTCATTTCCTCTATAATTGATAATCATTTTCAATTATAGAGGAATCCTCTGCAAAATACTAGATCAGGAAATGATTTCTTTGACTGGAAACCCTCATAATACGCCAGAAAACAATCGGGCAAATGATTCCTTCAACCGCTCTTTTAAGCCTCTTTTATAAAAATGAACAGGACCCATTTGCTCACATTCCTTCATATCTTCCTCATAGTGGGCCATCAATTGCTCAATTGGCTTTTTCGCTGCTGTAAAGACATTGACCTCAAAATTAAGCTGAAAGCTTCTCATATCAACATTTGCGGTGCCGACAGAGGCGAGTTCTCCATCTGCGATCATCACCTTTTGATGCATGAACCCTTTTTGATAGTGATACACCTTGATGCCCTCTTTTAGAAGCTCAGAAAAATAGGAACGTGTGGCATATTGCGTGAGAAATCCGTCATTGATCTCCGGTACCATCACCCGCACATCCACCCCTCTTGTGGCAGCGATTTTGAGCGCAGTGCGAATCGATTCGTTTGGTACAAAATAAGGTGTGGCAATCCAGACAAATTGTTTCGCATTAGAAATGAGAGCATCATATAAATCACTCATACTTTCTTTCATATCAGGTCCAGTTGGTACAACCTGAATGACATCCTCTCCTGTCACAGGATGCGGCGTATGATACTTCGGATCATCAATTAATACTTCATCTGATACATATTCCCAGTCGAGCATAAAAACGGAGTGAAGGGTCTGAACAGCCTCACCCTTTAACATGGCATGCGTATCACGCCAAAAGCCGATCTTTTCATCCCGTCCTACGTATTCCTTGCCAACATTTAATCCGCCGACAAACCCTGTTTCTCCATCAATAATGACGATTTTTCGATGATTTCGGAAATTGAATTTTTGATTAAAGAATCCATATTTTAAAGGTAGAAAAGGAGCGACCTTAACCCCTGCCTGCTTCAAGCGTTTAATATCTTTTCGTGAGAAACGAATGCTGCCCGCCGCATCATATATGAAGCGGACCTCTACCCCTTCTTTCACTTTTTCAATCAAAATCTCCATCATCCGGTGGCCGAGGAAATCAGATTTAAACATGTAATATTCAATATGAATGAATGATTTTGCTTTTTTTAACTCTTCAAAAATTCGGGGAAACGTCTCCTCTCCATTCTTTAAAATGTCCATATCACTATTTGTATTCACATGCATGCCTGTAGCTTTTTCTGTGTATTGAAAAAAACCACGCTGATTATCGGTTAAACGTGATTCATCCGGCTTGCTCTCAAGCTCAGATATTCTTCTTAATTTTTCACGGTTATACATTCTCTTTGATTTGAATAAATGACCTTTTACATAGAGCTGCCCTGAGAACAGATAAAACATATAGCCAATGATCGGGAAAAAAACCAGCACATATATCCATAATAACGTGTGCTGTGATGTACGATTCTCCAACATGAGTGAGACGATACTAAATAAAATAATGGCGATATAAATCGCTGCGTACAGCTGAACGCTCCACGCTGGCACAGTCCACCAATACACCACATATGCCCCAAATATCATAAAATATAAAAATAAAAATTCCAGTCTTCTCTTTTTCACATTCTCCGCCCTCATTCTGTCTTTTTCTCTTCCATACCCTTTGCACAGCTCGTATGAAACGCACGACCCATTCCTTTCTCCTAGCCTTTACAGACTTTCGCTATTTGATCCGATATAATAGAGAAATATGTGATGGAAAGGAAGATCTGTTTATGCATACCCCCTCACCTCTTAAAAAAGGGAGCCATATACGTGTTATTGCCCCAAGCCGAAGTGCCAGCATTTTATCAGAAGAAGGAATTGCTCAAGCGAAAAAACATTTAGAGGCTTTAGGCTTCACTGTCTCTTTGGGACAGCATGTGTTTGAATGTGACCTTCATTCCTCATCGTCTATTGAACACCGCTTGTCTGATCTGCATGAGGCGTTCAGAGATCATGATGTCGATGGTATTTTGACAGCCATCGGAGGCTTCAACTGCAATGAACTTTTGCCTTATATTGATTACGACTTGATCCGTCAGCACCCTAAAGTCCTCTGCGGCTATAGTGACATCACTGCACTTGCAAACGCCATTACAGCGAAATGTGATATGGTGACATATTCCGGCCCCCATTTTTCCAGCTTTTACATGGAGCAGGGGCAGGAGGAGCAGACTGCCATGTTTCAAGCTTGCTTGATGAACGGCGGCGAACCGTTTGATGTGATTCCTTCGACAAAATGGAGTGATGATGCTTGGTATCTCGATCAAGCGAACAGGCAGTTTCATCCGACAACATGGGGGATTTATCAGGAAGGAACAGCTGAAGGCACCTTGTATGGCGGAAACCTTTGTACACTGAACTTACTGCAAGGGACATCGTTTATGCCGAATGTAAAGGATGCGATCTTATTTGTCGAGGATGATGAGCTGGTATTCCCTGAAATGTTCGCCAGAGACCTTACCTCCCTCTTGCAGCATGCACAATCAATCAAAGGATTGATCATCGGACGATTTCAGAAGAAATCCAAGATGACAGAGGAACATTTGAGATTCATTCTAGATAAGCACCCAATGCTCAAACACATCCCAGTGATTTACGATGTCGATATCGGACATACACAGCCCGTCTTCACCTTCCCAATTGGCGGAAACGTTCAACTAGCGTGTACAAATGGAGACATAAAGCTACGCATTCATTCATAACTAAAGGCAAAAAAGCACCCGAATAGGCGGTGCTTTTTTCTATGCCACCATCTTTTTTAAAATTTTTTTAGAAAAAGTGATCCACCCCTTCATTCCCTTCGTTAAGTAGATGTAAAAAGAAAAGAGAGGAGGCAAAAATATGTTTTCTGATGTACTTAGCCAATTATTCGATTCTATCTCCAACATTATTAACACACTTGGATAATTTCATTTGACGCACACATACTACATGCTTACCGAAGGGAGGCACACTCTATGTTCTCTGATGTACTTAGCCAATTATTTGATTCTATTTCTAACATTATTAATACACTTGGATAATTTTTAAAACCCGCTATCTCTTGAGGATAGCGGGTTTTTTATATGAAAAAGCCCCACTCATCCAATAGAGTGGGGCTTTCTTTCATTTCATTACATCTTTTCCGGAGCCGATACACCAATTAGTTTTAATGCATTAGCAAGTGTGATTTGTGTTGCTTTCATGAGTGAAAGACGTGCTGTTGTTTTTGTTTCGTTTTCTACATCGATGACCTTCTCGGCATTGTAGAAGCTGTGAAGGGCTGATGCAAGGTCGTAAATATAGTTCGTCACGCGGTGCGGAATACGTTTTTCAGCTGCTTCTGCTACAACTTCTGGGAAGCTACCAATGATTTTCAGAAGATCGTATTCTTTTTCCGATTGAATGTGAGAGAAATCGGCTTTTTCAAGGTTTGGTTCGTAGCCTTTTTCTTCTCCTTGACGTAGCATGCTGCAAATTCTCGCATGCGCATATTGTGCATAGTACACAGGGTTTTCGTTAGACGTAGAAATGGCTAGGTCTAGGTCAAAGTCCATATGTGTCGCCGCACTTCTCATCGCAAAGAAATAACGAGTCGCATCTAAGCCGACTTCTTCAATGAGATCACGCATTGTGACAGCTTTTCCTGTACGCTTACTCATCTTCATCTTTTCACCGTTTTTATAAAGATGCACAAGCTGGATAATTTCTACTTCAAGCTTGCCAGCTGGATATCCAAGTGCTTGGATCGCCGCTTTCATTCGAGGGATATAGCCGTGATGGTCCGCTCCCCAAATATTAATAAGCTGGTCAAAGCCTCTGTCCAATTTGTCTTTATGATATGCGATGTCTGGAAGCAGGTAAGTGAAGCTGCCGTCTTTTTTAATCAACACACGGTCCTTGTCATCGCCAAAATCAGTCGAACGCAGCCATGTTGCGCCGTCTTCTTCAAAGACATAGCCTTTTTCACGAAGTGTTTCCAGCGCTGGTTCGATTTTTCCGTTTTCATATAAAGAGGTTTCTGAATACCATACATCAAATGGCACACGGAAATTCTCAAGGTCTACACGTAATTTCTCTAATTCGTATTTCAATCCGTATTCACGGAAGAACTTCATCCGCTCTTCTTCTGGTTCATGAACGAAACGGTCACCAAATTCATCCGCAAGCTTTTGTCCGATGCCTTTGATGTCTTCCCCTCTGTAGCCGTCTTCAGGCATTTCTTTTTCAAGACCGAGTGCCTCAAAATAACGTGCTTCGACAGATAAAGCGAGATTATTGATTTGATTCCCTGCATCGTTGATATAGTATTCACGGCTCACATCGAACCCTGCTTTATCAAGGATATTGCAAAGGGAATCTCCTACAGCTGCTCCGCGGGCATGTCCAAGGTGAAGGTCACCTGTTGGGTTGGCTGAGACGAATTCGACTTGCACCTTTTGACCGCCGCCTGTATTCGTTTCGCCATACGCTTCTTTTGCTTCAAGGACAGCTGGAATCAGCTTTGTTAAATACTGATTGTTCATATAAAAGTTAATGAATCCTGGACCTGCGATATCCAGTTTTTCAATGGAAGCTTTCCCTTTATCAAACGCATTGACGATGTCTTCTGCGATTTGACGAGGTGCTTTTTTCGCAATGCGGGCAAGCTGCATCGCCATGTTGGTAGAGTAATCACCGTGAGTTTTGTCTTTCGGCACTTCTAAAAGGACATCTGGCACCTGGCTTTCATCGGCAAGTCCTGCTTTGACGACTGCCGCAATGATTTCTTCTTTTAACGCATCTTTGACCTGTTCTGCGATATTCATGAACGTAAATCCTCCTTATACGAAATCGATAATGTATGTAAATGCTTTTGATCTTCTCCTGTCAGCATATCGTACGTAATGTGCAGCAGTCCCTTGTCCACATCGAGATCAATGCCATGTGTGTGCACATCTAACTGAAGTGTACCGAATGGCATCGTGTAATGTGTGACGGTCGTTTCTCCAATGAGAAAGCGCTGCTTCATTTGAATAGCTCCTGATCTCATGACAAAAATTTCTTTTTCACTCATTTTCACAACGGTTTTTACTTGACCCATTTCATGTTCTTCATGGTAAGTGAGATACGTTTTGTCATTCTTCTCTTGATACGTTCCAGTCGTGCGGAATTCGATCGTTTCAGCCGGCTCCGTCTCTGGTTTCATCACTGACTTTACATGAATTGAAATTTGGTTTTGTGTCATTTTGCACTTCCTTTGCTAAGACCCGTTTAACTAAAATAGTATACCATAATCATGAGCGCCTATCATACCATCATTTCTCTTCTTCACGGCGATTAAACTTCGTTTTTCATCTTCAGCCATCCCTTTAGAAAAAAAGAAAAATGCAACTGACCAATACGACAAGTCCAGCCTTTACGCCTAAGTCTTTTCTTTTCAGTAAATAAAAAAGAGCTTGTATGCCTGAACTTGCCAAAAATGCCTGAAAAAAATCAATTGGTGCGATTTGATTCTTCTTAAATACCACCTGCATGAATAACGCAATGGCCGTAAGATAGAAAAAGCCCCGATCCTGAAATAAACCAACTAACTCCACCTTTGCTTCCTTTTTAGAAGCAAAAACAGGCGGATCAGCTGCGAGCTCTCGTTTCAGTGTGAGAAAGCCTGCCGCTAATACGCATAAAGCGAGGGACACCATCAATATTGACGAAAGCATGAGCTGCCTCCTTTATTTTTTGACCAATGTAAAAAAAGAGCTTGTCCACATGAGATGACAAGCTCCTCTATCAACTGATTATTTCACAAACCCAAGCAGCATTTCGCGTAAAAGCTTACTCGCTGTATTCGCTGTTTGGTCAGAATGATCATATACAGGTGCTACCTCGACTAGGTCTGCCCCGACTACTTGGACGTCAGATCCTGCAATCGCATGAATGGATGCAAGCAGCTCTTTTGATGTAATACCGCCAGCATCTACCGTTCCAGTACCAGGTGCATGGGCTGGGTCAAGTACATCAATATCGATCGTCACATATACTGGACGCCCTTTTAGCTTTGGCAATACTTGCTTCAATGGCTCCAGCACTTCAAATTTAGAAATGTGCATACCCGCTTCTTTTGCCCATTCAAATTCTTCTTTCATTCCAGAACGGATGCCGAAAGAGAATACATTTTCAGCTCCAATAAGTCCTGCAACTTTACGAATTGGTGTTGAATGTGAAAGCGGCTCACCTTCATATTCCTCACGAAGATCTGTATGTGCGTCCATATGGATGATCGCCAAATCAGGGTATTTCTTATACATCGCACGGAAAACCGGCCAAGACACAAGATGCTCGCCGCCCATTCCTAATGGAAATTTCCCTTTTTCTAAAATGCTGTCGACATACTCTTCAATTAAATCTAAGCTCTTTTGTGCATTCCCAAAAGGAAGTGGGATGTCCCCCGCATCAAAGAATGGCACCTCGTGCAGCTCACGATCTAAATAAGGGCTGTATTCCTCTAAACCGATCGATACTTCACGAATGCGGTTCGGACCGAAACGTGAACCTGGGCGGTAGCTAACTGTCCAGTCCATCGGCATGCCGTATAAAATGACCTTTGCATCTTCCCATGTCGGATGACTTCCAATAAACACTTTTCCTGAATAAGCCTCGTCGAATCTCATGCAAGATTCCTCCTTTTACGCTTCAAAAAATGCGCAAACCGTCATTTGCGCATTTCCATTTCGCTCGATTTATTTGATTAAGTCGCTCACAAACTTCGGCAGAACGAATGCCGCTTTGTGCAATTCTTTTGTGTAATATTTCGTATCAATATCAAAGAAACGGCTGTCTTCTACAGCAAGTGGATCATATTTTTTAGAACCGATGGTGAATGTCCAAAGACCGCTTGGATACGTTGGAATATTCGCTGTGTAAAGCTTCGTAATTGGAAAAATTTCTTTTACATCACGCTGTACATTTGTAATCAGCTCAGGTGTGAACCAAGGGTTGTCCGTTTGTGCAACGAAAATACCGTCTTCTTTGAGTGCCTTTGAGATTCCTGCGTAAAATCCTTTAGAGAATAGGTTCACAGCTGGTCCAACCGGCTCAGTTGAGTCCACCATGATCACATCATACTCGTTGTCAGCTTCAGCAATGTGCATAAAACCGTCTCCGACTTTGACATCTACACGAGGATCGTCTAATTTCCCAGCAATAGAAGGAAGGAATTTTTTCGAGTATTCGATAACCTTTCCGTCAATATCAACAAGTGTCGCTTTTTTCACACTTGGGTGTTTGAGGATTTCACGAATAACACCGCCGTCTCCTCCGCCTACGACAAGAACATTTTCCGGGTTTGGATGAGTGAAAAGAGGAACATGAGCCACCATTTCGTGGTATACAAACTCATCTTTCTCAGATGTCATCACCATGCCGTCTAAAAACAGCATATTGCCAAACTCTTCTGTTTCCACCATTTCTAAATGCTGAAAGTCTGTTTGTTCTGTGTGAAGGGTTTTGTTCACCTTCAATGTAATACCAAAATTCTTCGTTTGCTTCTCTGTATACCAAAGTTCGCTCATTGTTCATCTTCCTCTCATCCAATAATAAACAAACATCTATTGTTAGCGCCTTTTATCGGCTTTGACTATATCGATTGTCCAAGAAAAAAGTATAGTGGATTCATATCAAATTGTAAAGAACCGCTTGAGTTCTCTTCATTTTTTAAAGTGCTCCTGCAATCGCTTGTTTAAAACGGTTTTCTTTGTTCCATACTGATAAAAAACCGTCAAAATGGGGGCTTTGCATGGACACAATCATGAGTAATAAAAAAATCCGCATGACCGTGAAAACGATTCGAGCCTGTTTTTTTATCGGCTTGCTCGCTTTTCTATTTGCAGGCACTGTCTTTTTGACGATTCTATTAATAGCTAAATGGCAAGGTGCCCCTTCTGTTCAAGTTCCCCAATCCACGACCATTTATGCAGCTGATGGGTCAAAGCTTGGAGAATCCAGTTTTGGAGAAAAGAGATATTGGGTGCCATTAAAGAATATGTCTCCTCATATGAGACAGGCTGTTGTGGCTGTTGAGGATAAAACCTTTTATGAGCATCATGGCTTTGATGTGAAACGGATGGCAGGTGCTGCGGTGGCCGATATTCGTGCCATGGCTAAGGTACAAGGTGCCAGCACGATCACCCAGCAATATGCACGAAATCTGTATTTAGATCATGATAAAACGTGGAAGCGGAAGTGGAATGAAGCCTTTTACACGATTCGTTTAGAGCAAAACTATACAAAAGATGAGATTTTAGAAGGATACTTGAACACCATTTATTATGGTCACGGAGCGTACGGTGTGGAAGCAGCGTCACGTCTGTATTTCGGAAAAAAAGCAAAGAACTTAACCCTCGCTGAATCTGCCCTTCTTGCCGGTATCCCAAAGGGGCCTTCTCTCTATTCCCCTTATGTGAATGAGGAGAAAGCCGGCGCAAGAAAGAATATGATTTTGAGACAAATGCAAGAGGATGGCATGATTACGAAAAAAGCAGCCAATGACGCTGCGAAAGAAAAGCTGTCCTATCGCCCTTTGCAGAAGAAGCAGCTGCAAGCAAAGCAAGCCCCATATTTTTATGACGATGTGATTCGAGAGTTGAAACAAAGCTTGGGGTTAACAGAGGAACAGATCGAAACCTATGGACTTCATATCCAAACGACCCTTAATCCAAAATTACAGAAAATCGCAGAAAAGACGTTAAAAAACACGATGGATTCCAAATCAGATATCCAAATTGGCTTTGCCGCCATCCATCCTCAAACAGGCCATGTACTTGCCCTCATAGGTGGGAGAGATTATGAGAAAAGTCCATTCAACCGGGTGACACAAGCAAAAAGGCAGCCCGGTTCAACCATGAAACCCCTTCTTTATTACATTGCCTTGCAAAACGGGTTTACACCCGCAACCGTCATGCGCAGTGAGGAAACGGTGTTTGAACTGGATGATCAAGGCAGCGGTGCGGCTTATTCACCGAGCAATTATCACGGCTATTACGCCAATGACGGCATTACAATGCTACAAGCTTTAGCGCTGTCTGATAATATTTACGCTGTAAAGACCCATCTATTTTTAGGAATGGAGCAGCTTGTACGTGCTGGCAAGACATTTGGACTCAAGGAGAAACTAGATCAAGTACCATCTCTTGCTCTAGGCACGTCTCCTGTGAAACCCATTGAAATGACCAATGCTTACGCCATGCTCGTCAATGGCGGAAAACGCGTCAAACCAACCTTTATTACGAAAGTAACCGACGCAAAAGGCAATGTGCTTTTTGAAGAGAAACAAAAACGAGAACAAATCCTCGATGAAAAAGCAGCCTTTGTCATTACCGATATGATGTCAGGAATGTTCAACGATCAATTAAACGGCTATACAAGTGTCACTGGCCGCACCATTATAAAGGACCTTACACGAACATACGGAGGAAAATCCGGGACAACAGGAGCCGACAGCTGGATGATCGGCTTCTCTCCCCAGCTCGTCACAGGTGTATGGACTGGCTATGATAAAGGCCGCACCATTGACTCAGTCGAAGAAACGGCCTATGCGAAAAAAATATGGGCTTCCTTTATGGAATCAGCCCTCTCGAAGCAGCCAGCCTCCTCCTTCATGCCGCCTGACGGTGTCAAAGGGGTATATATCAATCCAAAAACTGGCGATCTCGCAGGACCAGGATGTGAATCAAAGGTATTCACCTATTTTATAGAAGGAACAGAGCCGACAGGTGTCTGCTATGGTGCTGAGGACAAAGCCTCTGAGCAGGAACCAGTTCAAGATCAAAAGCCAAAGAAATGGTGGGAAAAGTGGCTGAAACGTTAAAAAAAGACATGAAAAACCCCGAGATCTGCATCTCGGGATTCTCCATGTCCTAGCTTTAACACCAGTTTACTCAAAAAACGGATGGATTTGGTAGTGATCCGCCATTCTTCACAAAAATTTCACAATTATTCAGGGACAGCCAATCCTTCTTTTAATTCATCTGTCGATGCGTCCCATAGTGCTTCATTATGACCCTTTAAGAAATCAGCCAGCACCTTTTTGGATACGTCATCCATATGACTCACGACGATTTTTCGCTTCATCGATTTATCCATTAAATTCACATGCTCTGGAAGTGACTTATACCCGCGGCGAATCGAACGGTCAACGGTCATTTCACAAGCCGTCACACCTGCATAATAAGGCCCTTCTTCTCTGCGGTCAATCGTCACCCATACGAGCCAATAAGGCTTTCCGTTCGGTACCTCTTCTTTTGTTTTCAAAAATTTAATTCCTTTTTCGACGGCACTTCTTGCATGCATGGCACCAATATCAATGACAGCTTCCTTTTCCTCTACATCAATGATGACTGGCGAGATATTATCAAGGCTGAGTGCACCTGCCCCAAAGCCTCCATGTCCGTCGGTTGCATCTGTTTTTTTAATGATGTTAAAACCAATTGGTTTCTTCTTTTTACCTTCCATTCATTAAACCTCCTAAAGCAGCGGCTTCAAAATAAGATTAAACCAGTATATGATTTGATCCCGCATTCCGATCAATGGACCAAACACAAACTGACCCAGCGGTGTGATCACGAATATGAGAAAAATAATGATCCCATATTGTTCAAATTGCGTCATTTTCGCACGAATACTAGGACTGACGACGTCCTCAATGATACGATATCCATCAAGCGGCGGAAGCGGCAATAAGTTAAATAGGAACAAGATGACGTTTAAGTTAATAAAGATCTGGAAGAAATAATCGACTCCCGGCTCAAAACGCATGATCCATTCCCCGCCAAACTTCTGAAGAAGCACATACACAAGAAAGCCCAAAAACGCCAGCACTAAGTTACTTAATGGTCCAGCAATAGAGACACAAATCCCTGCTAAACGCGGTTTTTTAAAATGGTAACGATTCACTGGTACAGGTCTCGCCCAGCCAAACCCGGCCACAAAGATCAAAATCGTCCCGAAAATATCGAGATGCTTCAGTGGATTTAACGTCAGTCTCCCTTGATTCTTAGCCGTCGGGTCTCCGAAACGGTACGCAACATATGCATGTGCCAGCTCGTGCATCGTAAATGCAACAACAAGCGTAATGGCGACATATGGAATAAGTTCTAATGGATAAACAAGAAATTGGTTCAAAGGCATGAATCCCTCTTTCTTTCTATACAATGATTTACTTCATTCAGTATACTATAAGAAGTCCCTTAAACTAAAGGGAAGCGTAGCATTAAAGGAAAAAGGAGGTTTTCGCCATGCCGATTGTCACCGTACAAATGCTTGAAGGAAGAACAGACGAGCAAAAAAGAGCGCTTGTGGAGAAAGTCACTGATGCTGTTGTTGAAACAACAGGCGCAGGTGCAGAAAAAGTCTCTGTTATTATTGAAGAAATGAAAAAAGAACACTATGCCGTAGCAGGAAAGCGAATGAGCGACCTGTAAGCATATAAAAAGGACAAACCCATAAGGTGTTTGTCCTTTTGTCTTCTTTCTTATCTGTACCAAGCTTTATTACGGTTCACTTGATTTTTATGAGCCGCATCAAAGTAGTCAACTGTGTAGGAATAATCATAATTCATTAAGCAGACAATGCCGCTTCCTTGAGGGTCATGCGGTAAGCCAAAGTTATGGCCGTATTCGTGTGTAGCCGCTTTTGCTGTATTCGCTGTTCCTTGGTCAAGGTTCACGGCGAATGCACTTCCGCTTGGTGCACTATTGTAGACATAAGCGATTCCGCCAGCATCAAAGTTTGGATTTGCTGTAAATCCAGTGACAAAGTCGTATCCTCTGCCATCAAAGCTGCGCGCAAGGTTGGAAAGAATTTGTGATGAATTTGATCCCGAAGACGTCCAAGATCCTACTGCTTGTACGACAAAGTCCACATCATGATCACGGTTAAACGTGACATCTGCTTGTTCGATGATGTTGACAATCCGTGTTTGCCAGTCACTATATTTCGCACGATACTGCGCATCAGCAACCGCATAGACAGTGACCTTCTGACTGCCTGTACTTGCTTTTGTTGAAATTGAATCTCCTGTATTGGCTTTAAAGGTTCTTGAGCCTACCTGCTTACCAGACTCATCTAATACCTTTGTTGTCACATCTCGTTCAATTGGAGGTGCTGCCGTCAAATCTTTAAAACTGTTTGCTTTTGGCAACCCCTCACCAATATGGGTTTCGAACGGCGCATGACCATGATCATGCCCATGACCAGCACTCGCTACTGGTGCTGAAGCTGAACTTACTCCCGGTAACAAACTACCTACCAATAAAAATGACAAAAAGACTGAACGCTTTTTCATTCCTATCCCTCCTTTGTTTTTCACAAAGTTATATATTCACTGAAAATTCACCATTTTCCTTCTCTTCAGTCAAAAACAGGGAATTAGATGCACAGAAAAAAGTCGAATTACGTCATTTTCACTAATTTTTCAGATATTTTGACACACATTTCATCGAAAAATAGCGCTTTTGGTACGGGTCATTTACTTCGTAAACATCCATGTTTTTAAGAAATCATATCATGGACCTAACGACACATCTGAAAGAAAAAAATGATATTAGAAAAGATAAAGTCACACTTTACTGATACCAATTATACTTCTCTGCGGTTCTGCCTTATGATGAAGAACATAAAACATTGCTACCTCAAACAGAAGGGACGATCGGCATGACTGGAAAAAAGCACATACAATTTGGATTAATGTTACATGGCCCAGGGGGTCACATGAATGCATGGAAGGATGAATCGGTTCCAGCAGATGCAAGTGTTAACATTGATTATTATCAAGCGATGACAAAAAAGGCAGAATCAGCGGGTTTCCGTTTTGTTTTTGTTGCAGATGGTTTATATATCCACGAACATTCAATTCCTCATTTCTTGAATCGATTTGAACCATTAACCATCTTATCTGCGCTTGCCACAGTCACCAAACAGATTGGACTTGTGGGTACTGTATCCACTTCATACAGTGAGCCCTTTACCATTGCCAGACAATTTGCTTCCTTGGACAAATTAAGTAAAGGCCGGGCAGGCTGGAATGTTGTGACTTCCCCATTAGAGGGCTCTGCTGAAAATCACATCATCCGTTCGCACCCAAGCCACTCACTTCGATATGAAATTGCAGAAGAGTACTTACATGTAGTGAACGGGCTTTGGAGCTCATGGGAAGAAGATGCTTTTGTAAGGGATCGTTCAACGGGGGTTTTCTTCGATCGAGATAAATTGCACACTTTAAACCATCATGGAAAACACTTTTCTGTCAAAGGTCCTTTAAATATTGAACGCTCTGAACAAGGGCAGCCCGTGATTTTCCAGGCAGGCGCTTCAGAGGCTGGAAAAGATCTAGCCGCAAAAGAAGCAGACGCTGTATTTACAAATGCCGATTCACTCGAAAAGGCAAAAGCCTATTACCGCGACGTGAAAAATAGAGCCGAGGCGTTTGGTCGAAAACCATCTGATATTAAAATATTCCCTGGCATCCACCCGATTACAGGGAAAACAGTCGAAGAAGCAGAAGAAAAATATGAAGCCATTAAACATCTAGTCTCTATTGAAGAAGCTCTGCATTATCTGGGCCGATTCTTTGACCACTTGGACTTCAGTCAATTCCCGCTTGATGGACCTTTTCCGGATATAGGTGACGCTGGGTCAAACAGCTTCCAATCCACAACAGATTCCATTAAGAAAATGGCCAAAGAACAAAACCTGACCTTAAGAGAAGTCGCTTTACAAGTGACCACGCCTAAAAGTGCCTTTTTCGGCACTTATGAACAAGTAGCTGACAAATTAATTCAATGGATCGAAGAGGATGCCGCAGATGGATTTATTTTTGGCGCTCCGATTTTAGCTAGTGGTTTATCCGAATGGACGGAACACGTCATTCCGATATTAGTCGAAAGAGGATATTACGATCCAAATTATCCAGCTCATACCCTTCGCGAAAACTTAGGCCTGCCCATTAAGAAGAATCAATTTCTGAAACAAACAGTGAAATAAACTTGAAAGAGGGGCTAGCATATGGGCTAACCCCTCTTTTTATGATGGTTGGTGCAATCGACTTTCAATGAGATCAATGAACTGGAGCACAGCTCTACCAGGCGTATCATTTGTTTTCCTCAATAGACCAACTGGCGGGGAAACTTGAATGCCCTTTATTTCTAATACCTTCGTACCGGGGAGTGTAAAAGAATGGGCCGTTCGTGTAAACAGAGATACTCCTAAGCCCGCCTGAACATAGTGTTTATGGGACATGCTGCTAGTAATCTCTAATTTCTTGTAATTTGTCCCAATGACATCGACGATTTGTTGTTCAATTTGGATACGGATGGGGCAATTGTGAGGTGTGAATAGTATAGTCTCATTTTCTAAATCTGTTACCTCCACTGCCTCTTTTTCCGCCAATCGATGGGAAGACGGGACCAGCAGGACGATATCATCTTGAAAAAGCGGCTTATAGCTATTTTCCATCGAAGCTTCTGGTGCGCCGCAAATCGCAAAATCAATCTCATCATGGGAAAGCAAGGAACTCAGTGTATTTGCATCTGCTACTTGCACAGAAAATTCTACATTCGGAAACCTTTCCTTGAATTCTGCAAGGAGCGCCGGGAATTCTAAACTGGCAGTAGGCTCAGAAACACCGATGCGAATTAATCCCGCAATGCCCACTTCTAAATCTTGGAGCGTTTTCGTCAGTTTCTCATATTCATTGAGTAAAGAATTGGCTCTTTCATAAAAAAGCTGTCCTGATGCTGTTAACTTTAAGGTCTTCCCTCTCTCTAGAAGCTTCTCTCCAATTTCCTCTTCTAAATGTTTGATGTGCAAGGTAATGGTTGGCTGAGAATAATTCAGTGCTTCTGCTGCTTTTAAAAAATTCCCATATTTCACGATGGTGGCAAAGGTGCGGATCGCACGAATCTCCATAAAAACCCCTCTTTTCTCTATATTTTAAATAACTGAATCGTGTATTTATGATTACTAATTATACTTTTCAATTGGTTTGCCTTATTATAATTTATATTATCAACCATTCCAAGTTGTTTAGAAGGAATTATGTGAAATGGAGGAGACGAAATGACGAAAGTAACGATTATAGCAGGCGGACACTCCGTCCAATCTCGATTAACCGGTATTCTGCAGCATGTTCAGCAGCATTTAACGATCAATGGAATCGATATACATATCATTCAAGTTCACCAGCTGCCTAGCAGCGCACTAATACGTGCGGACTTTTCAAACGAAGAGATTGTCAAGGCGATTGAACTTGTGAATGAGAGTGACGGTGTCATTGTATTAACGCCTGTCTACAAAGCGTCATTTTCCGGTATTTTAAAAACGTTTTTAGATTTACTTCCACAGAAAGCGTTGCAAGGAAAACCCGTCCTTCCATTCGTTTTAGGAGGAACCTACGGTCACCTGCTCGTCATTGAATATGCTCTTAAACCGATTATTCATCAACTTGGTGCAACGGTTGTTCAATCTGGCGTGTATGTCGTGGATCAACAGGTCACAAAGCAGGAATCAGGTGATTATTTACTTGATTCAGATGCCGCAAACAGGTTAAACCTCGCATTATCTCAATATCAAAGTCTGATAGGAGGAACAGCCAATGTCGTTCACCCTTAGTATTCTTGATCAAAGCCTTGTTGGTGAAAACGAGAACGCAGAGACGGGCATTCAGCATACTGTCAGATTGGCTGAAGCAGCGGATCAGCTTGGCTATCACAGGTTTTGGGTGTCTGAACATCACAATAACCCTCAAGTAGCAGGTTCTTCCCCTGAAGCACTTGCCGGCTATCTCTTAGCAAAAACAAACAACATACGAATTGGGTCTGGTGGCGTCATGCTTCAGCATTACAGTCCGTTTAAGGTGGCTGAAACATTTCACGTCCTGGCATCATTAGCGCCTGGAAGGGTCGATTTAGGTGTTGGGAAAGCACCGGGAGGACTGAACCTATCGACACAAGCTCTTCAGGAAGATTATCAGGCGTCACGGAAGGATTTTTCTCAGAAATTAGTGGATCTCAACACCTATCTGACGGAACACACAAATGACTTGAATGCTCAGCCCATCCCGCGTATATCACCCGACATCTTCCTTTTAGGGGGTAGTACGGAGAGCGCTGAATTCGCAGCAAAACTTGGTATCTCCTTTGTGTTTGCCTTCTTTATTAATGGAGATGAAGCCTTATTAAAAGAAGCAAGAGAGACCTTCCAAACATATCAGAAAGCGGGCGCCCGCCAGCAGTTCCTTCTTGCCATCACCGTTTCTGTAGCTGAAGATCACGAACAAGCACTCTCGCACATCAAACAAAAGGAAACAGTAAAGGTCTCCTTTTCCGATGGAAGAAAGCTGAATGTCACATCGTTAGAGGATGCAGAAAAACTGGTGAAAGAAACGGAGAAGGAACACTACAACATTCACGTACAAAAAACCGGCTACACCGCTGGCACAAAAGAAACCGTTCGTCACAGACTGACTGAGCTATCCGAGTCATACGATATCGATGAATTCATCGTGCTGTCACCGATCGTAGATATTGATAAAAGGATCACGTCTATTACTTTATTAAAAGAAGCACTTGATCAAGAACAAACAAACCAAAAACCAATCAATCAAGAGGTGAACGTCTAATGTCAAACAATCAAAAAATCATTTTATGGAGCAAAAATGGATGCAGTTATTGCAAGGACATTCAATCCTACTTCAACGAACAGCAGATTCCTTTTTCAACGATTGATGTCACAGAGCATGACGATTACAGAAACATTTTAGAAGCAAAATACGGTGTCCGCTATGTGCCTGTAGTTGAGATCAGCCATGATTCCCACGTGTATCAAGCATTGCTGAATCCAGATATCGAGACTTTAAGAAAAGCGTTAATCTGACATTACATTTTGAATGGAGGTTTGTCATGAGTCGAGATATTTTTCGCATCGCTACCGAAGAAGATGCACCAGCTTTTTTAGAATTGCTGTCCAGTGCATTTAAACCGCTTGGTGAAATGGGCATCGATTGGCCATCCACGAACGCCACGCTTGAAATGGTCACAGAAAACATTAAACAGTCCGCTGCCGTTGTATTAGAACGAGACGGCCGGCTCATATCTACCATCACCATACGTTTTCCTTGGGAAAGCACTGAGCCGGTCTCAGGCTATCCATTTGTTTGGTGGTTTGCGACAGCTCCTGATTTAGCCGGTCAAGGGATTGGAAATAAGCTGCTCGATTATGTAGAAAACACCTTGCTTCGGCAGACATATAAAGCGCCTGCATATACACTGGGCACTTCTGGCCGGAAACACCCTTGGCTTTTAGAGATGTACGAACGAAAAGGATATACAAAATATATTGAACGCGAGGCTGAAAATGGAGATTTAGGTGTTTTGATGTATAAAGTGCTTATCCCTGAACGCTTTGATCCAGACATTCTAGGGACACCACCCGCAGAAGAAAAAGTCGAAACGACTTCTACATAGGAGGTGATTCAACGTGGGTGAGTTTTTCAAATGGGAGTACGTGGTCACACTCTTTCCTAAAGTATTATCAGCCCTTCCAACGACCTTGCTGATTGTTTTATTTGCCACTTTGATTGGCAGCTTTCTTGGATTCATCCTTGCTTATTTTCGAATTGAGCGCATTCCTGTTCTGCACCAACTCAGTGCAGTCTATGTCTCATTTATTCGCGGAACGCCTATCCTGGTTCAAATGTTTATTGTCTTTTATGGTCTGCCAGGTGTGCTCGCCGCAATTGGTCTTGATATCTCCATGTGGAACAAATTGATCTTTCTTTATATTACATATGGACTCAATACAGCTGCCTACTTTTCAGAAATATTCCGATCAGCCTTATCAAGTGTCCCAGCATCTCAATATGAAGCGGCTGCCTCAATTGGGCTGACGAAATGGCAGATTTATAGAAGGACACTCATTCCTCAAGCAGGTAGAATCGCGCTCCCGAATATTGGCGTAGCCATTGTCAACTTATTACAAAATACCTCCCTCGCCTTCACATTGGGCGTGATGGATATTATAGGAAAGGTTCAAACATTAGGAGCTTTATACTATCGCGTATTAGAAGGATACTTTATTGCTGCCGTCATTTTTATTTTGTTAAGTCTGCTGCTGGAAAAAGCGTTTGACCTATTGGAAAAACAGATCAATACACCGAAAACAAGAAAACAGCGTCAGACGACATTTGTTTCCTTAAAAAGACCCGAAACGGCTTTCACAGTAGAAAAGCGTGCGAAGTAAAACGAGGAGGATTTCACATGAAAAATAACAAACAATTCAAAAAACATTACATCATCGGTCTGCTTACACTTGGCTCATTGTTGCTTGCTGCCTGCGGAAATACAGAACAATCGAATGAAGTCAAAGCAGAAGCAGCGAATAATGATCCAGATGCGAAGGAAATCATCGTTGGCACAGGGAATGCTTACCAGCCTTTCGTTTACTTAGATGAAAACGGCAAATTAACTGGCTATGAGAAGGCTGTATTAGATGAAGTGGATCAGCTGCTTCCACAATATAAGTTTAAATATGAATCCTTCGAATTCAAAAATATTCTGCCCGCTTTAGATGCTGGCAAAGTAGATCTCGCTGCCCATCAATATGAAATCAATGATGAGCGCCAGAAGAAATATCTATTTGGAAAAGTTGGCTACACAGATTATACAAGCTATGTGGTTGTTGATAAAGCCTCCGGTCATGATTTTCAAAGCCTTGACGATTTGGCTGGACACAAAGTGCACACCTCTACAGGAAGTAATTTCGCTTATCTTCTTGAGCAATATAACAAAAAGCATGATCGGAAAATTGACATTGTCTACGGAGATGGCGGGAACGAGATTCTCGTCAAAAACCTTCAAAATGGCACAGTCGATGCGGCCCTGCTCACAAAGTATGACGTCAACAAGCTAAACAAACAATTTAATGCCAATCTAGTCACCTCTGGAGAGCCTGTAAACGTATCTAAAACGTATTATCTTTATCAAAAAAACAATACGAAACTTCAAAAAGACATTGATCAAGCATTACAAAAACTAATCGATAACGGCAAGCTCGCTGACTTGTCTAAGAAAATATTGGGCGGAGACTTTACTACATCATAAGAAAGGAGCGATCTGAGTGGATTTTGATGTTGCCTTTATGCTGCAGGCCTTTATAGCCGCACTTCATTATTTGCCAACGACATTGCTATTAGGCTTTCTACCGCTACTATTTGGCTCTGTCTTTGGATTTGGTATTGCCCTTATCCGTTTTTATCAGGTGCCTGTATTGTCTCCCTTGTTCAAATGGTTTGTGGCTATTTTTAAAGCAATTCCGGTTGTCCTGATTTTGCTCGTATCTTATCTGCTTTTTTCCGATACACTGGACCATTTGGCTGCATCTCTTTCTCTTCAGATTCGTTTCAGTGATTTGGACAGACGATGGATTGCCATTTTCGCCCTTACTTTATATGCCGTAAGCGGGTTATCTGAAATATTTCGAAGCTCTCTTGCATCTATTCCAAAGGGACAATTCGATGCTGCTCTATCCGTTGGTTTCACCAGCAAACAGGTCTTAAGAAGGGTCATCATACCGCAAGTCTTTCCCATCTCCCTTCCAATGCTGAACAACATGCTGATCAGTTTAATCAAAGCCTCTTCTCTCGTTTCTATGGTGTCTGTGGTCGATATTTTAAACGGCGCTTTAATTAAAGCCAATGTGAACTATCGTTATCTTGAAGCATACATCGCCGTTGCCCTGATCTACTGGGCCCTGTGTGCCTCAATCGAAGCCATTACAGCCGGATATGAGAAATATGGACACAAAAACAAAAGGAGACGATTGGCATGATTGATATCAAACAGGTGCATAAAGCGTTCGGTAAAAATCAGATTCTGAGAGGAATTGATTTAACGGTAGAAAGAGGCGAAGTGGTCGTCATTTTAGGTCCGAGCGGTTCTGGAAAATCAACCTTTCTGCGATGCTTGAATTTTCTTGAGCGTGCAGATCAAGGAGAAATCAGCATTGATCACACGACCGTCAAGTTCAATCAAGCAAAGCCTAAAGACATTCTCGCACTTCGCAGAAAAACCGCCATGGTCTTTCAGCAATACGATCTATTTCTTCATAAAACAGCACTTGAAAACGTCATGGAAGGTTTAGTCATTGCCCGTAAACAACCAAAAGATCAAGCCTATGACACAGCTCTCCAATTAATCACAAAGGTCGGATTACTAGAGAAAAAGGATGCCTATCCGCATCAATTATCCGGCGGACAGCAGCAGCGAGTCGGCATTGCACGGGCACTGGCTTTGAATCCAGAAGTCATTTTATTCGACGAACCGACCTCTGCATTAGATCCAGAACTTGTAGGAGAAACGCTTGATGTCATTAAACAGGTAGCACAAACCGGGGTCACCATGATCATCGTCACCCACGAGATGAGCTTTGCCTATGATATTGCTGACAGGGTGATTTTCATGGAGGATGGGGTCATCGTCGAATCAGGTACGCCGGAAGAAGTCTTTGAACAGACGAAAGAAGAACGTACAAAACAATTTTTAGCAAGATTCTCATATCACCATTCATAAAATTCAAGTCGATCCATGCGGTCGGCTTGTTTCTGTGCAAAATAAAAACCAGTCTGTTCTAGCCATCAGCCATCACATACTGGTTCTTCTCGTTAGTTCAATTCCTTCAACTGATCAATATAAGCAAGGGCAGCCTCAAATTCTTCGTCCGTATAGCGCTGCTTGCTTTTAATGGTGAAGACCTTTTCCTTTATCTCATCTTCTGGCAGGTCATCAAAATATAAAATCGTTGAGACAAGCTCCAGGAAACGGGACGATTGCTCGTTCATCTGCTGCGTCAGCACTTTGAGGTCAGGCATGTCCACTTCACATTGATCGAGAAACTCTTTCCCATTGTCCGTCAGCGAATAGCGATATTGATAGTATCCGCCCTTTTTTTCCTTCATTTCGTCCAAGAATCCAAGGTTGCACAGCTCTTCAATTCTGAGCGTCAACTCCTCTGAATAGGGGCCATAAAAATGAAAATCGTATTTCTCGTAAAATGGCAAATTTAGCTTTTTTGCTATGTAAATCATCTTTTGCAGCTTCTTCCGTCCAACGATTTCCCCTGATTCAGAGAATACCTTCATCAACTTTGCATGCTCTTTCAACAAATTCCCGACATCTCCTTTTTCAGTACTTCTTTATCCCAAACCAAGCAGCTCCATGATCGCCTTCTTTTCTTCAGCTTTTTCCGACATATCTACAATTAAGTCCATCGGGAAATAAAGTTTATGATCGGTTCTTCGTTTACCGGAAATGGCGTCAACAATATCTGACTGTCTCGACAGTTCTTTAATATGACCACTTTGCGTCAAAAGGTGAATTGGCAGCCTCTCTTCTTCCTCTCCTGGTCTATAAAAGTCATAGGGCAAGTCAGAAGACGAGTCGACCACTAAATAGTAGTCAGGATCAATTCCTGCCTCCTTAAACAAGGCGGTCAGCTTGAAATATTTCGTCATTTCTTCATTTGGATTAAACTCTGTATATTGGAACAATCGGCGGTTCATAAAACGGCGGCACAAATCGGCCAGCACGTGATCTTCTTCATCTTCCCACGCCTGAAAATAAAATAAAACAATAGATTCATCCAGCTTAATATAGTCCTCTGTGGTGACATTTCCCTCAAAGATTGAGTAAAAATGAACTGGGGCATGTGTAAAAATATAACCCGTTTCATGCAGCTCTTTTGCACGATGAAGGATTTTCGTTAAAATGACTTCAGCACTGCGTGTCACTGGGTGGAAATAGACTTGCCAGTACATTTGATAACGGCTCATAATATAATCTTCTACCGCATGCATCCCGCTCTGCTTCATCACAATCTGATCTTCTCTCGGGCGCATCACACGTAAAATACGTTCCATATCAAAGTGGCCGTAGCTGACGCCTGTATAGTAGGCATCACGCTGCAAATAGTCCATTCGGTCGGCATCGATTTGACTTGAGATCAAACTAACTACCTGTTTGTTTTGATACGTTTTGGCAATGACTTCAGCCACATGCTTCGGGAAATCATCACTCACCCGGCGGAGCACTTCATTGACTTCCGTCTGCCCTAAAATAATATCTCTTGTAAACGATTCATGGTCTAAGTGGAAGACCTTTTCAAAGGAATGAGAAAATGGACCATGTCCGAGGTCATGAAGCAAGGCTGCACTAAGTACAAGCTCGCGCTCTCCTTCATCCCATTCCGGCCGCCCTTTAAACACATCATCCACAATTCGTCTCACAATCTCGTATACACCGAGTGAATGATTGAATCGGCTGTGTTCTGCACCATGAAACGTCAAATACGTGGTTCCTAGCTGTTTAATCCGTCTCAGGCGCTGAAATTCTCTTGTTCCTATTAAATCCCATATTAATGCGTCCCTTACGTGAACATAACGGTGCACAGGATCTTTAAATACCTTTTCCTCAGATAATTTACCTTTTGGATACGCCATCGTTTCGTCCCTCTTTTTTTAAGACGTGTTTCTATTATATCGGGTAACTTTTCCCGAAAACATCCTTGAATTTGCTGGTGAATGTGTTCTCAAAGATTGCATGGACGTAAAAAGCCCGACCTGACAGGGACGGACCTCTTTTTAGGTCGACTGAACACATTCAGTGACATTTATTTGACTTTTTTTTGAACCTTTTCGAGTAATTCATCTTCTGTTGGTGCGGATAATGGGCGATTGTTCACAAACGCAAAAGCCTTTTTTCGTCCTGGACCACAATAAGATTGACAGCCAATCTCAATTTTTGCATCAGGGTCAACCGATTTGAGTCGAGGCAATAACGTCTTTAGGTTCGTCGCATCACAATCGTCACATACGCGAAACTCATTAGCCATGGTCTTACGCTTCCTTTCAATGATGATACTTCATTCTATATGAAACAGTTGGACAGCCAATCGTGATTAATATACCACCCAACATTGTACATCGAAGCGGCTGGACTTGCAAGACGCTTTGCCGTCCCAATGACGCGCTTACATAAAAGCTAGTATTTTCCACTATCCTTTTAGCAAACTTGTATAAACCATCATGAACTTGGCTAATCTAATACCATCAAATCATATGGGGGTTTAAACACATGTCAAAACAAAGACAAGATGCTTGGTCAGAGGAAAATGATCTCCTCTTGGCAGAAACCGTCTTACGTCACGTCAGAGAGGGCAGTACGCAGCTAAATGCGTTTGAAGAAGTAGGAGACAAGCTGAACCGCACCTCCGCAGCATGCGGATTTAGATGGAACGCTGTCGTGAGGCATCAATATGAAAAAGCGTTGGCACTTGCCAAAAAACAGCGAAAACAACGGATGCGCGCACTTGGCAATGGCCAGCCTGCGAAAAAACGATTACTTTATCAGCCGCAAGTAGAAGAAACGGTCACTCAGGAGGAATTCTCACAGGAATTGGAGCCAGCAAAGGAAGAAACATTTGCACCAGCTGCTGAAACTGCCGAACAGCTTCAGTTTGTGGATCAAAGCTACAATGAAGAGTTAGCTAGTTTATCACATTTATTGTCACAGGCTTCTCCTGCCCCAAATACCGCAGAGAAAAAGCCGGAAGCGAATCCATTTAGGCAGCATCAAGAATTAACCATCGACGATATCATTGATTTCTTACGCCGTTATGAAGGCGATGGTCAGCAATCCACTGCCTTACGTATGGAAAACAGCCGCTTAAAACGAGAAAACAATGAGCTTTCTCATAAAGTCTCGCAGCTAGAAGCTGAAGTGAAAAAGCTCGAAAAGGATCAGCTCACGATTCAAGAAGATTATGAAACACTCGTCAAAATCATGAACCGTGCAAGAAAACTAGTTTTGTTTGAAGAAGACGATAGTGCCGCACCAACCTTTAAAATGGACCGGAACGGCAACCTCGAAAAAATGGCAGAATAACAAAAAGTGCTCCCCGCCTCGGGAAGCACTTTTTTAAATGCCCAAAAATAGCATTACACTAAAAAGGACATTGATCAAAAACACGAACATAAAAATATACCTGACCTGCCTTACTTGAAAATCACCAAACATAAAAATATAAAGACCTGCGATGCCAAGTGTTAGTACAGGCTGAAGAAATGGCACTAAAAGCGAAATGCCGTAGCCGGCTCCCATGATGACAGGAAGCCATAGTAAATAGAGGTAACCGCCATTTTTGGATTTCAAGAAACCACTCCCTCTCTTTCTTCTATCTGCTTGATTTCAGGCTGAACAAACTTGAGTCCGGCTATTGTGCGGCCGCGTTTTTGTGATGTCCAGACCACAATCGCCGGCTGCTCTGTCAGAGATTCTGTATCAATGGTGATTAGCACTTTGTCATGTAATTCAATTGAAGCTTCAGACTCGATTTTACACCCAGATAAACTAATATCATGTATGTTCACCGGCACCTTCTCTTCTAACCGGTCCTCATAGACTAGCGTGCCTGCCACACCTTGCAATGGTCTTCTCATCCATTTGCGCCGAATAGCCTTTGGTACTTTCTCCGTTTCTCTTACAAAGCGGAGAAATGTCCGAACAGCATAGGATTTTTTCTCACGATCCGTTATCGATACGTGCTCTTGTGTGAATAAGAAGCGGATCAGTGATAGGTACTGTGATTTTTCTGTGTCAGTAAAAGCCACACCAACCATCAGCTTGTCTCCCTCCGGATGACTCCAGACCACATCACATGCCACACTTTCATTCTCTGAAAAGAATAATTGCATTTGTCCTTGATTTAGAGAAGAAGCTTGATCCAATGGAATGGATAGACGCGCACCTGAATCACTCATATCTAGTAGAAAACAAGCAATCGACTCATCTTGATGATCAGAACGGAGCTGCCCCTCTTTTTCAATGACAAACCGCTCTGATTTTCGATAACGCGGACGATCAAACGCCACAATAAGTGCCATGAACAGCCCTGCACCGTTATAAAGTACCCAAAAAATATTAATCAACGTGAGATCAGCATTCATCGTCCCATTTACCTTCATATCGTATCCTATTTTCACAAGGACTAGCAATGAGAGGAGCAAGAAGATCAAATGAGGAATCATCGTTTTCAAATGAAAATGTCTCTTGTCCGTTTGAATTCCCTTCGGTGTGACAAGAAATTCAACCCTCTTCTTCAAAAACAGCTCACTTAAAGCCACACCAGCCAGGTGGAATGCCATAGAGCTTTCGTAAATATGACTCCAAAACATACTTCTTTTTTGATTCGACACCAGTTTAAACGCTAAATACGAACTAAAGAACGCCGGCAGCCAAAACATGAAAATGGACTGAAAATCGGCCCAGAAACTTTGAATACCAAATAATAAAAACAATATCGGTGTAAGAATGTAAATCATTTTAAACAAACCGTTAAACCAATACACAATGCCATCTAAATAAAGAACGCGCTGCATAAGCGTTAAGCCGCGAACCTTCAATGGATTAAACTTACGGGCGCACTGAATGTTCCCTCTCGACCAGCGGTCTCGCTGCTTTAACAGATCAAGCCAGCTTTCAGGTGCCAGACCGACAGCTAATACCTCTCCGACAGACACAGATTTGAACTTCCCTTGGAGAAGCATTCCTGTCGCCATGTCTTCTGTAATTACCCCAGTAGCAAATCCGCCAATTTCCTCTAATGCTGTTCTTCTAAATACCGTATTACTCCCGACATACATGACCGCATTGAATCGATCTTTACCAGCTTGGAGGGTTTGCATGAAAAAGTCCTGCTCATTTGGAATTCGATCCTTCGAGAACATATTATATTGGAAAGGATCTTCGTTATAAAATGCTTGTGGAACTTGAACAAACGCAGTCGCTCCATCATGAAAGTAAGGCACTGTCTTTTCTAAAAAGGCAGGAAGGGGGACCATATCAGCATCAAGTGTGAGAATCAACTCCCCATTCGTTTGAGACATCGCATGGTTTAAATTCCCCGCCTTAGCAAACTTGTTATCTGTTCTTGTCAGATAATGAACACCAAACTCAAAAGCAAGCTGCTTCACAGACTCCCTCTTGCCATCATCACATAAATAAATATGGACGCTGCCTTTTGGATAAGACAAATTCAAACAACCTGCAACCGTGCGTTTTAACACTTCAATTGGTTCATTATATGTAGCTATGAAAATATCAACTGTTGGCAGCCTGTCAAGATCACTGATCATGACTTGTTTCCGATTTGAAGGCTTCCAAACAAGTGTATAAAACACAAGCAGCTGTAAAAATCCAATACATTCACAGGCAACAAGCAAAATTCCCATCACAATATTAAATGTACCTTCATGCGGCAGTGTAAAGAAGAGACGCCAGCAAATGTATGCGGCATTTGTTAACACACAGAGCACAATGGTGATTTTTTTAATCGTAGAGGCCATCGGCTGAATACGATACATCACATACAACAAAGACAAAACACAAAGCATAAACAGCGGGTAATACGTGGTGATGAATGACAATACATTTTCCTTCTTTCTTATGTCATAAAGGACTATCACATATATAAAATTTCATAACAAAGGAGGGGATTCTTCCATTACATTGCCCCTCCAAATCTATATAAATCATTTCCACAATCTATCTAACTGATTCGAATAAAAATCAATGGCTTTTCGATAACTCAAAATAGCAGGATCGTTTGTCGTCTCAGTTAAACAGTTCAGTAATATTTCCATCGCTTTGCTATGTTCCTTCAAATTATACAAAGTCATGGCATAAAACGTTTGAATGGCTTTATTATGCGGATAAGCTTCCATCGCATGCAGGAATATCTGTTTTGACTTTTCATATTCCCCTAAGGTTCTGTATGTACTTCCTAATCCTAGTAAAGCGTCTTCTAGTTCTTCTGAAGACAATCCTAACTCAATGGCCCTTTCATAAAAAAAGACAGCTTGTTTTTCTTTTCCTAACACATCATAACTCCAAGCACATTGATAATGGATGGAGGCATGGTCTGGATACTCTTCTACAAGACGGGTGAGCATGTCATTGGATTCTTGAAGATGTCCACTTTCTCGAAGTTCAATGGCTTTCAGAAGTTTCGTTTCCATTACATCACCCCTATTTTTTAAGATGGAAAGATGTGTTTACGAGAACACTTTCTCATTCCGCTCAATCATCCGCGTCATGTTTTTCTCAAACTCTAGCTGTTCCTCGGTGGTCAGTCCTGAAGCTGTCAGTTGATCGCTCAGCTTTTGGAGTTCTTCTAGTAAAAGACGCATGAGAAGCGCACAGTCAATTGGTTTTCCAGTTAATTCTGATAGGGATGCCATCGTATCCGGCTGTATATCAGGGAATACCGCTTTCACCTCATGTCGTTTATCCTTTAAGGCCACCTCATAAAAACGGCGAATCAAATCAGCTCGTTTTCGACCGCTTCCATCTGCACACAAATAGATTTGCACAGCGACCCCTCCGCGTAATCTACGCTGAGAAATGCCGGCAAATTTCTTTCCATTGATACTCAAATCGTAGCTGCCTGGACAGTAAGAGCCGACAATTTCATAGGCTTCAATGTCCACCTCGTACATTGACAGCATCCGGCGGATCAATTCCACCATCGCATCATACCCGCGGTCAATATCAATGCCCTTCTTTTGTTCAGCAAAGATTAAAGACACATTCAGTACGCCTTCATCCAGTACCACAGCAAGACCGCCTGAATTGCGCACAATCACACGATATCCTTCATCCTCAAGCAGCTTTACACCATCTTGGAGAAAAGGAAGTCTTGTATCCTGAATCCCAAGCACAATCGTATTGTGATGCACCCAAGAACGGGCTGTCGCTGGTGAGAGGCCCTTCCCCACCGACGCGCAAAGCGTATCATCCATCGCAAAGGATTGCTTTGGGTCTACATAGAGACCTAGGCTCGATTGATCTATGATTCGCCATGTCGGCTGTGTCAATAACTCAATAGGTTCATTTTTCATGTCCTGCATATCCTCTCGTTCATAAACTGTGTTTATTATACCATGGGAGGAATGGAGGGAGAATGCAAAAAAGCTCCATAACATTTGGCGTCACAGAGCGTTTCAGTTAGATGATTTTGTTTTCTTATTCTTCCTTTTCGAGATGAAATAAAAAGCTGCAATTAAAACGACAGGAACCCCAACCACGAGGCATGCAGCGATCAATGTATTCCACGGCAAATTGATCATCTCCTTAATAGACTAAACTTCTATGAAACAGCCCTCATTTACCCAGCTCAACAAGTCTTCAGCCACCAATTCCGCATGCTGCGGGTCCATCACACCAGCATCGACGATCCACACTTTTTTCTCCTCTTCTGCCTGCCGCATGAGAAGTACTCGCCCGCCGCCATCGTCGCCAATGGCTACATAGCTGCTGGCATAATGATGGACTTCCCGCGTTGTATTGCGTTCCACTATGTCCTCAGTTCCGTATAGTAGAACATCGCCTCCAACAGAACATCCATTTGTCTGTTTCAACAATTCCTTATAAGCATGGGGCAGCACCATGTTTAGCTGGGATTCTGCCTCTTTGATATGTATGTCACTTGCTGGTTTGTTCACGTGCAAATTTAGGATTTGAGTTAAATTGAGCATTTTAAGAGCCTCCTCTATGTTAAGCAGCTGATTTTTTCATGACCCTTTTATACATCTTTAAAAGAAAATAGCCTCATCTAGAACTATAGACAGCCATTTTATCTATTACAGCATTTCTTTTAGCAAACTCTCTGCTTTATGTAATTCATCTAGAAAGGGGTTTAAATAATCATTGTAACTATCCAAATAAGCTCTCACCCCGCCAATGATCAACATCTTTTGGAGATCTTCATTGTTCTGAATGATCCTTTGTGCATTTTTATATCTTTTGTATATTAATTGGAGAACACCTTGATTGATCTCTTTTGAATATTCTTTTTCTAGGATGTTGATGACGGTTTGGATTTGTTTCGTTAGTTCTTGTTTTTTGTTCATTGAACGCTCCTAAAGAATCTGCATTTTTTATTCTCTTGTCAATTCAACAAGCAATCCCTGAGTGTATCTGATCATTATCGTTCTTAAGCAGGTATATCGATTCAACTATTATTATATTTCAAATAACCCTTAAAAGTTTATAGACTTTCAAGGGTTTAAAGACATCATCTCTTACTAATAAATATCAAGTCGTTGACAATTAAAACTTATAAAATCGCCTTCATTTATATCTCCTGGTAAATTGTTATCCAATTCTAATAAAAGTCCGCCTACTCTCACTTTTTCATCATGCTTATCAATTAATTGTCCTAAGAAGCTATAGCTAAAATTATCATCTAATTTTTCAATTCTATACTCTGACAATTCAGCTTTCAATAGGTCTGACACATCTAAACAATAAATAGGCTCTAATAGTTCACTTTCTTCACGGTAATTTAATGGTTGAGCAAAACACATTATTTCCAGTTCACCATCTGTTACAATCACTTCAGCTTCTGAAGCTTCTTGTGAAATCCAGTTTATTTTTTTATTTTCAATACGATCACCCTTTTTTACTTCTTTGTCTTTACCCCTAAACTTGGTACTTTTCAGAAAGTTCTTCAGCACAGAGTAAGTTAAAATGCTTGTAATAAGTCAAATAGTGATGATTGTCTGTGGGCCGGATTGATAGTAAAGAGAAAAGTAAAATCAGATATAGCAATCAAACTTAGAATGACCTTCACAGAAACATTTCAAAAAAGCACAAGCTTACATTCAAAGATTATTTAACATTGCATCAAATAAAGTAGAAAAAGAAAGAATATCTTTTTTATTAACAATAATAAACATTTAAAAACCCTCAAAGAGACTCAAATTAATTCTTTTTGAGGGTTCATCTATTCTATTTCAACCCTACTTTTACTTCACCATCATGAAAAACTTCAATCGCATATCCAGAAGATAGTGAAAAAATCCACGTATCAAAACTGACAGCTGTAACATCATCTATAGCTTCAAATACTTTATCTAAAGTAGATTGAATAATTGGTAACGTCCCTTCATCCCAAATTACATAAACAATATCACTGTACTCATTCAGTTTTTGATTCAAAAAGGATCGTATTTCATCGAATGTATCCACTTGCTCATAAGAAGATATCTTCCTCCATTCAATTTGACCCCAATCAGTAAATGGAAAAGAATTTTCAAAATCATTTAATATTTGCTCTCTATTATCTTCATATAAAATATGTACATCCTCACCTAGTGCCTCAATACACTCATCTAATAAACTCATCTAAAATCTCCTTATCTATTCAAATGTTTTAATAAAGATTTAAAAGTGCTTTCATTACCCTCAAATGGAATAGCAATCTTTCGAGCATTCGCCCCTTTACCATTACGAAAATCTTCAATATTTATATGTGGTCCCTTTTTAGGGTCATAATCTAATCTCCATCTTACTTTTCCGTCAGCGGACTGTCTACCAACGACTTTACCATATCCAGCACTCGACTTAAGCGTACCTGTATATGGTTGTGAATTGGGTCCTAGGTCTCCAACTATGTCTACTGTCTTATTTCTAGCTTGCTCATATGTTTTAACTTTATCTAATAATTGTTCTCCTCTTCCAATACCCTTTACTTTCTTCTCAACTTTCTTAGCTGCTTTCTCCCCTTTAATAATCTTAAAAACATATTTCCCCACTTTAACAATGGTGGTGCTTGGAACCATGTACACTCCTGATATCAAACGATCCATATCCGCGACTTTATCACCTGTTATCGGATCTCTTCCTGTAATAACCCGAATTGCATCGTTTATTCCTGTAAATTCAACCGCTTTATTTAAGATATTTTGGGGTTTATCGCCTGTTTTTACATCAGAAATCGGTTTAACGCTCTCAATCGTTACTTTGTTTTTTTCTGATATTCGTAACCGATACAGCATTCCATCTCGCATGACGTCAACCGTTTTGGCATGTTCGAAGTTGATCTTTTTGTACTCATTTATGTTGTATACTTTTCCATTTAAAGTTAATGTGGTTTGATTGATTTTACTAGACGGCGTTTCCCGAACAACCGTCTCCACATTCGCTTGTTGTTTCTCTTTTAGTTTCTTCAGCATGATGATCATTGGATTGTCTTTTGGGTTGTCTATTTTGTCGTTCAATCCACTGATGGTGCTGCTTACTTTTTCTTCTTTTCCATCTTTGAAAATAGACCCCTTTTGATAGCTCGTAATGTCGATTTTAGGGCCGGTGAACATGGTACTTAAGGTATCTATGTATTGCTTCATTGTTTGAAGGGAGCTTTTGGTTTCATGTAAAGCATTTGTCTGCTCCCTGTCAAATGCATGAAGCAGACCAATGGTTCTTGAGGTCTCAAGCCATGCCTTTTGATAGTTTTGCTGAAACGCTGATTCGTCTACACTTGGCAAGTGAACAATATGACCAACTCTGCCGATGGCGTGGTTTACCTCTGATACGATTTCAGAAATCGTACGTTCAGCTTTTTTTAAGCCTTGATCAAGATCATGTTCGATAAACGCTTGTGAGATAAAGCCGTGCTCGTTTGATTCTAGTGCATGAAGAGCCTGCTTTGTGTTTTTCAATGCAGCACTATATTCCTCAGTGACGACCTGAAAGAATTGCAGGAAGGGAATATGGCATTCTGTATAAAAGGCGCGGATGGCTTGTCCTGCCTTTCCCTTTAGTGCCCCATCGAGTGAGATGATGTGATTAATTTGTTTTTCTATGGAGCTGATTTGCTGTGACTGCTGATTTAAAGCATTCAGCGTTTGATCTATTCCGTTTATTAGCGCAAAGGCGTCAAGGGTTTTCATTGCGTTCTCCTTTATTTTCTTTTACTGCTGGAAGCAAGCGCCTTGTCCGTTTCAATCATGGTGTTCACCGCTTGTTCTGTTTGTACAAGCTGTTTCTGAAGGATGCCTATATAGGAATTACTTAATTCGTTCAGCTGTTGATTGATCTTTTCTAATGAGTCTGCTGTCAGGAGCTGATTTCTTCCTTTGATGGTTGTTGGAAGGGCTGCATTCATTTGAGCGCCTGATTGTTTTGCTTGCTGTAATACTCGTTTGACCTGACTGGCATCTATTTTAATTTCTCTCGTCATGTGACTACCCTCTTTTTTCTTCCAGTTGTTTCTGCTTTTCTTTCTCTATTTTTCTTTCAACCGAATGAATTTCATGTTCTAACGATTGGATCTCTGATGTTAGGTCATTGATTTTCTCATCAATTCGATTTAATAAATTGGTTAGCTGTACACTTTTTATCTCTTGACTGGCGGAAGCCATTTCGTCTCGAATGTCATCAAACGTGTCTGCCAAATGGCCAAACCATGTATGTGATGTCAGATCTGGATGAGTGATTTTCTTGCTGGCATCTGACAGGGTTGATTTTGCCTCTTTGATTTCTTTGCGGCACATGTTGAGTTCGATGATTTGTTCTTTTTTTATAGATATATCTGCCTTTAATGAATACAAGGCTGTTTTATAACCGATGATTGCTCCAGATATCGTCAAACACCTCTATTCCTTAAATAGTCCTCCGTTATGTTACCATTTACTAGAACAAGAGGCATATGATTGAAAGTGAATTTACCAAAAAATGAATCGTACGTATTGGGTTTTAATACCTATTTCTCGCGCACAAAAGCTGAATTCATTTACTGAATCCAGCTGTTTATTGCTTATTTGAGCGAATCACTCGCTGATGCTGATGGATGATCGCTAAATGAGGTGTCTTTCTTTTCAGGAATATAATTGAGAGAGAAACCAACAAGACTAAAAAAGGCACTTAACACCAGTGTTGGGTTTTTGAATAGATTCGTACTCGCAATAATCATATCTCCCTTTTGCAAGAGAATCCCTAGTATTTGACCGAATACCAACAGGGCTCCTGACGTTAAGAACAGGACAAGCAGCACTTTAAATAATAATTCCATTAATGCTCTCATGTGTTTCTCCTTTCTATACTGGAAGTATTCCCATTCCGATGAGCCAGCCAATTCCCACGATTGGCAGCATATAGTAGAGAATCAGTGGTATAAAGGTTTTCTCAGGTTTGGCTCCTGCAAGACCAGAAGCAATGAAAATCGATCCTGATGCCGGAGGGGAAGCGCCTTCTGTCGATGAAAAAGCAAGAATGGCGACAACAGCCACAACTGGATCAACTCCGACTGAGACTAAAGCTGAAAATGAGACAAGTCCAACAGCTGTTAATGTAGCTGTTGAAGATAATGGCCCAGCCACCAGCGTGACAAGAATTCCCACAATGAGCACCATGAGCCACTTCGGAATGGTAAGTACTGATGTGATTTGCGTCAAATCTTCTGCCAATCCTAATTCAGCAAGCACCTGACTTGCTGCAACAGCAAACAGCATCAAGGCACCAATCGTTGTAAATTTAGGAATGGCCGACTTGAAAAACTGAGACCAATCTAGTGCAGAGGCCTTTTTCCTTCCAATTGTTAAACTAATCAACATCATGAGAATCGGAATCCACGTAATTAAAGAAATCTGATCCATTGCCTCTGGTCCAATGTTTGGATTACTTTTTAAGTAGTTTGCCAGCGGGCCTATTGTGATAATGATAGGAATCAAGGCACCGAAAAAAATAAAGATCGACTTCCATCCTTGTTTCACAGCTTCCCTAAAAGGAAGAATATCATCTGGCGGCATGGCCTGAATTTTATTCTTTTTCACCAGAATATACACCAAAATAAATCGGTATACGACTTGATACAGTCCTCCTATGAGAAGCGCAATATATAAATCTCCTTCAGATACAAGGGCTGCAATTGGTGCAAAACCCAGCATGATAAACATGGAAGAGTTCGGAGGCAGTGCTGCTCCAAGTCCGCCATTCCCTGCTAAAATGGTCGCTGTATGGGTTCGGCTCCAGCCTGATTTAATCATCCAAGATGCCGTGATAGAGCCAGTGGCAGCTGTGTTTGCAGAATTTGAACCTGAAAGAGCACCTAAGACTGCTGAGCCTAACGTACTCATATAAGCCGCTCCACCAGGAAGTTTACCTACAACCGAATTTAAGATTCGCAAGAGTGCATGAATTAATTCCAGCTTTTCAATCAAATAAGCCATGAATACAAATGCGACAGCTGCATAGAGCACCTCATATGTGGATGCAAATTTTAATCCATCCCAGAAAAGTCTTAATGCATCCAATCCGCCAAATAATGTGGTTGCAATAAAGCCCAATAGCATGGCTTCTCCCATATTCCGTTTCACGACGACATTCCATACAATGATGACAGCTATGAATACAATCAACGCAATAAAACCCATATCGTTTTTTCGCCTCCCCTTCGTTAAATAAAACGCTTACAATTCATTACCCCTGCTGTATCACGTCAATGACTTCTTCCCAGCTGGCCGGCTTTTTCCCATTAAACCGTTCAACGAATTGAAAGTCTGCTAATCTCTCTAGCTTCTGTTGCGCTGCCCGAGACATGCTGGCATCAACCTCTGCTTCATCTAACATTTCAATAGAGCCAAGAAGCTCGATCGCTCGTCGTTTTGCATGTAATGCACTCCCTGTCACAAGACGGTTCATGGTCTCTTCAAAACTTTTGCTATCCATTGTATCGCTTAATGAAGAAATCACTTGTTGTTCCACATTATATTTTTTGGAAATTTCCAAAAATTCAATCATGAGACCAACGATCCCCTTCATATAAACGCTTCTGATCAGCTTTAAGGCAGAAGCATCTCCTGGCTGGTCACTGATTTTTGTGATATTCATGCCATAAGCATTCATTACTTTCATGAATTGGTCGGTTCCACTGCCGCTTGCCGTGATCGGAACCTTGTGTTTGTTGACTGGAAGAGGCCCTAGCATGGCAGCATCTACGAATAGAGCTTTTTGCTTTTCAATTTCGTTTGCCACTTGTTTTTTGATGTCTGGTGTTGATGCTGACACATCTACATATAGTTGATTCTTTTTCAAACTTCCCGTTACAGATTGTGCCACTTCTAAGGTTTTATTCGCTGGCACAGCTGCAATCACAATATCAGATTTCTCAATGACTTCGCTGATACTGCTGGTTAATTGAACTCCTGTCTGCGATGCTTTTTCTTTCAACGTTCCAGCCAATTTCTCATTTTGTAAAAGTACATCATACGCATAAAATTGATCTAATCCTTCTGTTTTCAATCCCGTTGATAGCTCATATGCTGCTTCTCCATAACCGATAAACCCTATTTTCATCACCGATTCTCCCCTATTCCTGAAATTTTTTCAATTTGCCTGCCAGCCATGCAGGTGCTAAGAGACTAGTGTCTTGCTTTCCTTCGTCCACATACTGTTGAATCGTGTTTAATCTCTGATTTTCATACGCTTGTTTCTCTTCCGCTAGTGTGAGCAGGTGTTCCGCCTTTTCCTGTGGAACGATGACGACTCCATCATCGTCAGCAATGACTAAATCACCTGGTGCTACTTTAACACCGCCGCACGAGATGGTTTGATTCAATTCCCCAGGACCATCTTTAAAAGGTCCGTTTGGCATAAACCCCTTACTGTATATCGGAAATGCCAGCTCCTCTAAAGAGAGTTTGTCGCGAACAAGCCCGTCTATCACGATCCCTTCTATACCTACAGCCTTTGCTGAATGTGCCATCAATTCCCCTAAATATGCATGACCTTTATGGTCTTTTCCATCAACAATCAGTACATCTCCTTCTTTAGCAGAGTAGATCGCTTGATGAAGAAATAAATTATCCCCTGGCCGTAAGCTAACCGTAAAAGCTGTCCCTACTATATTCATGCCTCTTGCAACAGGTTTAATTTGATGATCCATCGCTCCGGTGCATCCCATCACGTCTGACAGCAAGGTTGAGTTAAGCTTTCTTGCCCGATCTATTAGATCATTTGACACGAATTGAACAGTACTCATTGTTTCCATCATCCCCTTTGAGTTATATTCGTTACATTAAACTTTATTAAAGTAATATATATTACTTTCGTGACACGATCATACCATCTCGATTTTATTTAGTAAAGCGCTTTCATAAAAATTAAATGAAAAAAATGAGTCACCACACGACTAATGTGTTGTGTGATAACTCATTTTCGTTAACATATGATTGATTTGATCTAAACGAGGTTTTGTTCTTTCAGGGTCATTAATGGCTAAGGCACTTAAAATATAATCTACGATAAAGATAGCAGATACGACAGAGTTATGAGAGCCCACACTTGCTGAGGAACATGGTAATACATATTGTGCATACTTAGTTAGTGGAGAGCTGTAGCTGTCTGTAATTAAAAGCACTTCCACCCCATATGACTTCGCTGCCTCCAGCAAGTCCTTTATACGCTTTGCATAGCGAGGATAGCTGACCGCTATAATGAAATCATCAGATTGAAAATGAACGAGATCATCCACCCAGTCGCTTTTGTCCGCATCAATATATTGACAGTTCCCCAATAGCCGATTGATTCCAAATGACAGATACTCGCCAACAGGTCTTCCACTTCGGACACTTGTACATAGAACCTGGCGGGAGCTGGCTATTTTTTCAACAATATGCTGAAAGGTTTCTTCCGTGATATTGTCTAAAGCGTACTGGATATTTTGAAATTGCAGGTCTAAATGATTATGCAGAAGCTTACTTTTATTTGAATGCTTGAGGTTCGCTTCAAGTCTCGTTTGAGGGGCAGCTTTATGCTTCATGTTTGATTGAAGCTCTTTTTGAAGCTCAGAGAAACCGGAATACCCTACAGCAGCAGAGAATCTCATGATGGTAGCTGTACTCGTCCCTACTTTTGAAGCCAATTTATCTACAGTTAAAAACGCGACCTCCATCGGATTGTGCACGATATAATCTGCAATTCTCCTTTGTGCCTCTGTTAATCCCGCGACCTTATGCTGAAGCTTATGTATTAAATCGTTCATTATAGCACCTGCCCATTCTATCGGCTTTATCTACGATCAAATTTTTTCTTTTCCCCTATATTGTACACATTTGTCATCAAAAAAACAGCCAGCACGAATCTATCGTACTGGCTGCCTTTGTCGAGATCATTATAATGCTTGAGCTGCTGTGATCAGCGCAAGGTTGTAAACGTCTTCGGCATTACAGCCTCTTGAAAGATCGTTTACTGGCTGGTTTAAGCCTTGCAGGATAGGACCTACAGCTTCAAAGTTACCTAAACGCTGTGCAATTTTGTAACCGATGTTTCCAGCTTCGAGGCTAGGGAAAACAAATACGCTAGCATCACCTTTGATCACGGAATCTGGCGCTTTTTTCGCTGCTACTGAAGGAACGAAAGCTGCATCAAATTGGAATTCTCCATCAAGTACAAGCTCAGGTGCCTTTTCTTTTGCAATGCGAACTGCTTCAGATACTTTTTCTGTTTCGTCTGATTTTGCTGAGCCTTTTGTAGAGAAGCTAAGCATTGCCACACGTGGTTCGATATCAAACATTTTTGCTGTGTTTGCACTTTCGATCGCAATTTCAGCTAGATCTTGGCTGTCTGGAGCAATGTTGATTGCACAATCAGCAAACACATACTGCTCTTCGCCGCGAGCCATAATGAAGACGCCAGATGTTTTCTTTACGCCTTCTTTTGTTTTAATGATTTGAAGTGCTGGACGCACTGTGTCAGCAGTTGAATGTGCCGCACCGCTCACAAGTCCGTCTGCAAGACCTTTATATACAAGCATTGTACCGAAGTAGTTTTCATCTAGTAATGCTTTTCTTGCTTGCTCTTCTGTTGCTTTGCCTTTACGTCTTTCGACGAAAGCTTGTACAAGCTCTTCAAAACCTTCATATGTATGAGGATCATACACGTCAACACCATCAAGTGTAAGACCTAATTCTTTTGCTTTTGCTTCAACTTCTTGTTTTTTACCTACCACAATTGGCTGTAATACTTTGCCATCTGCTAGTTTTTGAACGGCTGTTAGAATGCGTTCGTCCATTCCCTCAGGAAAAACGATCTTTACTCCTTTACCTGCAACCTTTTCCTGAACTGTTGAAAAAATATCTGCCACTACAATACCCTCCTTGATTTTACAAAAAAAGCGTTCTCTTTTAAGCATACTCTTCTTCTACCTAAATTCAAACTACCAACTTATATTATAGCGCTTACAAATTAAATTCTTATTTTTCAAACTAATTTAATCAATTTTGATAAAAGCTGTTTTCTTCGTTCAAGTTTTGATCACATCTCCATTTGGACAAACTATGTTATAGTTGGAACAGATGGAAAACTGTTAATAGGAGTGAAAGAAATGAGCGAACAACATACAACAAATGAAGCAGCTCAAACACTAGATGGCTGGTATGCGCTGCATGATTTTAGAACGATCGACTGGACAGCTTGGAAGCTGCTGACAAGTGATGAGCGCCAAGCCATCATTCATGAGTTCACAGGTCTATTGGAAAAATGGAAAACAGCTGAGCAAGATAAAGCTGGAAGCCAAACAATCTATAGTATTGTCGGCCAAAAAGCAGATATTATGCTCATGATTTTACGTCCGACAATGGAAGAACTAGGTGAAATTGAACTTGAATTCAACAAAACACGACTAGCAGAGTTTACGATTCCAGCTTATTCGTATGTTTCAGTTGTTGAGCTCAGTAACTACTTAGCAGGAGGCGGCGATGGCGGAGATCCTTACGAGAACCCGCATGTACGTGCGCGCCTATATCCAGAGCTTCCTTCTTCTCAATACGTGTGCTTCTATCCAATGGATAAAAGACGTTCTGGCAATGACAACTGGTACATGCTTTCCATGGATGAGCGTAAATCTCTTATGAGAAGCCATGGCTTAATTGGCCGAAGCTATGCTGGAAAAGTAAAACAGATCATTACAGGTTCTGTTGGTTTTGATGATTATGAGTGGGGCGTTACCCTTTTCTCTGATGATGTGCTCCAATTTAAAAAATTGGTTTATGAAATGCGCTTTGATGAAGTCAGTGCACGCTATGGCGAATTCGGTTCCTTCTTTGTTGGAAACCGATTAGCAAACGAGCAGCTGGCGTCTTATTTCCATGTATGATAAACTCTTAAGGCTTCGGATCTTTCCGAAGCTTTTTTATGTATTTGTTTAGAAAGGTGATCACATCATGAAAAACATCATTTTCAGGATAAGTAAGAAACAAAACTAAATGAACATCATTTTATTTCTTTAGCCTGCTTTCAATAAATTGAAGTGTGTCAGCTGCTATTTTATTTCTAGATAGTACAATTCCAGCATGCCCACAACTGTATACGTGCCTTTTAGGTTGATTCCAGCTATTCCACAGAGTATCAGCATCGTTTATGTCAATATACATGTCATATTTCCCTGATATTAAGAGTACATTTTCTTTGTCTACGAGAAGTTTTGCTTTACTTGGGTTCATAATATCCCAAGCTTTGTCGAGTTCTTCATACGTTGCCCCATGTTCCTCCAGATCTCTTCGTATATACTTCCCAGGAAGAGTGTTCCAGATGGAATGTGCAATATTATTCGCATAAAAAGCTGATACAACAATATTCACATCTTTCTCCACTGTTGCTAATAAGTTTGTTAGCCACCCTCCTAAACTAATACCAACTACGATTATTTCTCCACCTTCATTTTCCTTGATCCATTTAATCAGCCCTCTAAGTTCAACAATAGCTTGCTGGGAGGATTGCACTGTTCGACTTATATTGGCGCTAATCATATGTTCACCAGAATATGTTGAATTTTGTGGTTCCCTATCGAAATGATAAGGCAGCGTGTAGTAATACATATTCCAATCATAATTTTTAACGATCTGATCATGATAAATCTTCTTAATTCTGCCGTATGAATCCATGCGCCATCCATGTACGAAGATTACATTGGGCTTGTGCTTAGACTCTTTTCGCAAAAACACTTCCCCAGAAACCTTGTCATTCTTATCTTCACCAGATTTGATGCTTGAATTAAAAGAAAATATTCCACTTTTTAAGTTTGCTGTATGGTTATCAATGTGAAATTCTAAATCAATTGGCTGAGCACTAAAAAAACGATCCCTGTTACCTACGTCAATAGGCAAATTATTACAGTGACTTTCTTTGCTTCTTATTCTGTGCATATCAATTAATGCTGCGTAATCTATTACTTTTAAAAGCTTCAAAAAAATTAACTCCTTTAATCTCAAATTATTACTATAAAGGCTTTCTATCACGCTGAGCTGAAAGAAGACAAAGGGCTAAAATAAAGATCATTTAGCCCTTTGTCAACAATCTGAAGCTTTTTATTTCATCACGGTCATTTCTGGCTCTTCTATTTGTTTCAAGCGTTCCTGAATAGGGTGAGAAAAAGAGTGCTCTGACAAGACAATATGGGAGACGGTTTTTGTAAATCCAGACACTTCTTGAATAAAGGCTTCAATTTCTTCAAGAGACGAAACTGACAGCTTAATGAAAAAGCAAGACTGTCCTGCCACTCGATAAGCAAAAAAAGCGCGTGGGTGCTCGTTCATAAAAGCCACAAAACGCTGATACTCCCCATTTAACACCGTAACTTCCAGCAGGCAGTCAATCAGAAGCCCTAATTTTTTATAATTGACCTGAACAGAATACCCTTCGATAATCCCTGCGTCCTCTAATTTACGCACTCTTTCTGCTACCGCAGGTGCTGATAAATTCACTCGTTTGGACAATTCCCTCATGGATAAGCGGGCATCTTCTCTCAATTCATTTAAAATATGCACATCAACATCGGTGATTTTCATTCGTACCTCTCCTATCCAAAAATCGTTCCATTTGAAAAGTATTTGATGATAATACTTATGATGCGAAATGTAAAATAAAACTAAATAATGGTAGAATTTATTTTAACGGAATTGAATGAAAAAGCAAGTATGGAGGGATCACTTGATGAAAGAATCTTTAGACAGCCAGGCTTCTAAAACATTTCCCATCACACTTGCCATCGCACTCACACTTGGCGTTTTTGCGGCGGGATCGGAGGAACTGGTGATTTCACCACTGCTGCCTGATTTATCAAACTCATTTCAGCACTCTCTTGATGTTCTCGCTCTTTCCATCAGCATTTATGGGTTAGCTGTGCTGGTTGGAGCTCCGCTTCTCGTTCCTTTAGGGGACCGGTATTCAAGAGAGCTGTGTTTGATAATTGGGCTGTCTTTCTTTTTGATTGGAACAGTGATGTGTGCTGCTGCCCCAAATTTGGCCGTGTTTTTTACCGGCCGTGCTATTTCTGGGCTGGCGACTGGTGTATTTGTGCCAACAGCCTATGCTCTTGTGGGGGACCGGGTTCCATATGAATATCGCGGCAAAGTGATGGGACTCATTGTCTCGAGCTGGTCTCTTTCTCTTGTCCTTGGTGTGCCCATTGGCGCTTTTATCGGTCAAAGTTTGAACTGGCGCTGGACATTTTGGATTTTCGCCATGATGAGTCTCGTTGTCCTGCTGCTCGTCATCCTTGAATCTAGAAAACAAGTCGCCACAGCTGATAAGAAGGCACCTCAAGCTAGGGAGAAATCAGGTTCTTTATGGGGGGCTTTGAAAATCGACCGTGTCCCTGCCTATTTGACCGTGACATTTTGTAACATGCTTGGATTTTATGGCATGTACTCATTTTTAGGAGCTTACCTGCAAAGTTTGTTTTCCGGAGGGCAATCAACAGCTGGACTTCTGATCATGGCTTATGGCGTTGGTTTTTCCATGAGTATATTTACCGGGAAATTAGCAGATTGGTTTGGCAAAACACGGTCTCTTTTCTTTGTGCTGGGCGGGATTGCGCTCGTTCTTGCCTTACTTCCTTATGCACCGTTCTCATGGACATTGCTCATTTTCGCTTTATTTATTTGGGGTGCCATGCAAAGTTTATCCGTCACGCTTTTGAGCACCGTCCTGAGCGACTGCTCCCAAACCCACCGAGGCAAAGTGATGGCTTTTTATAGCCTTGCTTCCAATCTAGCCGTTATGCTTGGGTCCGCTTTAATGGGACCTGTTTATGTCCATTTCGGCTATCATACAGTAGGACTTGTATGTGCACTCATTACGCTTGTTGGTTTTCTCATCAGCTTCATCAGCTATAAACGTGAAAAAACCTTACAGCAGAAACATAAAAACACCTTTGAAACGTGAGCTCATTTCACTGCACATCTCGATATGTGCAGTTTTTTAGATCAATTTTTAATATTATTATAAAATACATTTTTTATAAATTATGTTGACAATTACCAATTTTATTTTTTATAATCTAGTAAAAATTTGAAAAAGATTGGATGGTAAACATGATCTTAAAGAATGATGTTTTTCATTTCAAAGAAGAGCCCATCGTTTCACCTAAGATGTTTACAGTCAATACATTAGGCCCTAAGGGGACAAGCAGTGAATATGCAGCAAAACATTTCATCTCTCATTCCACCACTACACTCGGCACTCATACGAAACTATCCCTTTACGACACATTCGAAACTTGCATTGAACATACTCTCTCTAACGCACTCCAATACACTCTCGTTCCACACGCATACGAAGGAATTAAACACTTCTACATGAGACCTGACCTGCAGCTTTTACAAATATTCAGATGTGACACGCCCATGTATGGTTTGGCTGTCAGACCAGATTTCCCCTTTCAAGAACAAATGCTTCACCATTTAAAAATTGTTTCTCATCCTGCACCTGTGAATTTGATTCAATATTTTATTCATCAAAATGCTGAATTTGAGCTTGTCAATTCCACAAGTACAGCCGCACAAAAAGTAAGAGACGGCGAATTTGATTTCGCTTTAACCAATGAGGTGGCTAGAGCTACATACGGCCTCACCTTCATTCGAACATTTAAAAGCATTCCTATGAGCTGGTCTATATTCGGAAAAGGAGAGATGTAACATGACAACTGAACAAAAGGTGCAAGAATTATATTTTCCTCAAGCGAAAAAACGAGAATGGGATAATGGTGTCATCCAATATTCTACTGTCAGAGGCGATACGGAAGTGTTAATTTCACACGTCCCTCCTCACACGATCATCGAACCTCACGAGCATCCAGAAGCACAAATCGGCATCGTATTAAAAGGCGAGCTTCAAATGACGGTCGGCCAATCGACCCAAGTGCTCACCCCATTAGAATCAGCCTATATTGCACCACCATTCGTTCCTCACGGCGCATCGAATCTGACAGATGAAGAAGTGATCGCCATTGATATTAAGAGATTAAAAGATGGCGAGGAATATACGGCTCCTCCTACTTATTTCTTAGACATTTTCAAAACGCGTGATTTGCTTCCTGGCATGGAAGTGACTTTTTTTGTTGAGGACTGGATGGAGCTTATGATTGCTAACATTCCGGGAAATGGCGGGGAAATGCCTTTTCATAAGCACCGTAATGAACAAATTGGGATTTGCATTAGCGGTGGATACGATATGACGATTGAAGGCTTTACAGAGAAGATGGAATTTGGCACGACCTACTTCTGTGATCCAAAAGAAGATCACGGCGCCATTAATCCAAAGCCAGAAGCATCAAAGTCTATTAATCTCTTCTTCCCTCCACGCTATAACCGCTTAAAGCCAAAAGCGTCTAAGGTGAAGAAATGAACATTGCCGGAAAAGTCGTCCTGATTACAGGAGGTGCGTCTGGGATTGGGCTTGCCGCCGTCAAGCTTTTCCTTGAACACGGAGCAAAAGTAGCTGTGGCTGATATTAATGAAGATAGCGGTAAACAACTCGTTGAATCATTGCCTCATGAACATGCTGCGTTTTTCAAAACAGATATTACAAATGAGGCTGACTGTCAAAAAACCGTTCAATCCGTGCTGAGCCAATTCGGGACAATTGATGTGTTGATTAACAATGCAGGCATCGAAATTGTCTCACCTATTCACGAGATGACACTGGAAGATTGGAACCACATTCTACAGGTCAACCTGACGGGTGTATTTCTCATGAGTAAGCATACATTGCCGCATATGCTTGAGAAGAAAAGCGGGAGTATTATTAATACTGGATCTGTAGGAGGTCTCGTTGGCTGGCCTGACATTCCTGCATACAACGCAACAAAGGGCGGTGTCATCCAGCTCACCAAATCGATGGCGATTGACTATGCCGCTCATCAAATCAGGGTGAATTGTATCGCCCCAGGCATCATTGATACGCCATTAAATGAAAAATCCTTTTTAGACAATCATTCAGAAAGTCTTGAGGTTGTCAAAAAGGAAAAAGCAAAGGTGAATCCCTTGCTTCGTCTCGGAAAACCTGAAGAAATTGCGGGCGTGATGCTGTTTCTCGCCTCAGATCTATCCAGCTATATGACTGGAAGTGTTGTCACAGCAGATGGCGGATACACCGCTAGATAAAAAGGAGTGCTTTCATTGAGTAAAAAAACCGTACTTGTCATTGCTGACTTAGGAGGGTGCCCGCCCCATATGTTTTATGAAAGCGTGGCGGCACCTTATCATATCGTTTCTTATATCCCGAGACCCTTTGCCATTACAAAGGGACACGCTGAGCTAATAGAAAAATACTCCATTGCCGTCATCAAAGATCGCGATTATTTTGAGACACACCCTTCTTTTGAACACCCTGATTCTATTTACTGGGCACATGATGATTATTTGAAATCAGAGGAAGAGGTGGTGGATGACCTAGTCCGTGTGGCTTCCTTTTTCAAAGCTGATGCCATCACCACCAATAATGAATTATTCATTGCACCAATGGCAAAAGCCGCCGAACGGCTGGGGCTGCGCGGCGCTGGGGTAAAAGCAGCTGAAATGGCGCGTGATAAAAGCCAAATGAGAGCTGCATTCAACGCTGCTGGTGTCAAAGCGGTGAAAACTCAGCCTGTCACCACTTTAGCTGATTTCCAGCAAGCTATTGAACATATCGGGACACCGCTTATTTTAAAGCCTACATATTTAGCAAGCTCGATTGGCGTGACCCTTTTTCATGACAGAGCCGGCAGTGATGATCTCTTTTTAAACGTACAGTCCTATTTGCAAACCATTCCCGTCCCAAACGCTGTGACATATGAAGCACCATTTGTCGCTGAAACGTACTTAGAGGGGGCTTACGAGGATTGGTATCAAGAGGGTGGCTATTCTGATTATGTCAGTGTAGAAGGGTTCGTAGTGGAGGGAGAATATATCCCTTTTGTCATACATGACAAGACCCCTCAAATCGGTTTTACAGAAACGGCTCATATTACTCCCTCGATCCTAGACAATGAAGCACAGCAAATCATCATTGAGGCAGCTAAGAAGGCAAATGAAGGGCTGGGACTTGAAAACTGTGCGACCCATACAGAGATCAAGCTCATGAAAAATCGAGAAACAGGACTGATCGAATCCGCAGCTAGATTTGCTGGCTGGAATATGATTCCGAATATCAAAAAAGTGTTTGGTGTGGATATGGCCAAGCTGCTGATCGATGTATTAGTCGATGGAAAAAAAGCGAATCTGCCAAAAGAGCTGCTTTCTGGACATACGCATTATATAGCAGACTGCCATTTATACCCTCAGCATTTCAAAGAAAGCGGACACATACCGGCAGAGGCCACACATATCACCATTGATCATGTCCATATTCCGCAGGATGCTTTAGTTGGAGATACTGTGATCGTCAGTGAATCCGTCCCATCTAAAGGCACCTTTGTGGATCTCTCTTTATTTGAAGCCTTTAATGGCATCGTGTCGCTTGAATTAAAAGGGTCATCCTCACAGGATGTTGCCGCATCCATCCGCAACTTACAGAAGCAAGCTGCCATTCAGTTAATGGATGAATTAGTGAAGGGATAGAAAGAGAGGGTAATGTGGTGAAGATCTTACCATCTAACGTGATTGAACGGCTGCCAGAACAGAAATTTGGAACCGTCTTTGAGAAAATTGCGCATAAAGCACAAAACGGGGCGAACATCATCAACCTTGGGCAGGGAAATCCTGATCTTCCGACTCCTGCACATATCGTAAGCGCGCTTCAAGAGGCAGCAGGCACTTTAGAGTTTCAGCAGTATGCACCTTTTAGAGGCTTCGACTTTTTCAAGCAAGCCATTGCAGATTTCTACAAAAAAGAATTCGAGACTGAGATAGACCCACAGAAAGAAGTGGCCCTTTTCAATGGGGGGAAAACAGGCCTTTATGTCATGAGTCAGTGTCTGCTTGACCCAGGGGACATTGCCATCGTCCCCGATCCAGGATACCCAGAATATCATTCTGGGATCTTGATGGCAGACGCAAAGCCCTACTGCATCAAACTTGAAACGAAAAATGGCTATTTGCCGAATCTCTCTTCAATTGATCCGGAGGTGCTCAAAAAGGCAAAGGTTCTTTTCTTAAATTATCCGAATAACCCAACAGGTGCTGTGGCAAATGATGCATTTTTTGAAGAGGCTGCTGATTTTGCATCAGCTCACGGACTGCATGTCATTCATGATTTTGCCTATGGTTCATTTCATTATGAGCAAAAACCAGTAAGCTTTCTGAATGCTCCTCTTGGAAAAAGTGTAGGAGTAGAATTATATTCTCTATCCAAAACATTTAATATGGCAGGGTGGAGAGTCGCTTTTGCTGTAGGTAATGAGGACATCATCCAAGCCATTAACGCCTTCCAAGATCATGTGTTTGTTAGTATGTATGGCGGATTTCAACAAGCCGCAACCGTCGCCTTGCAAAGTGATGACCGTCACATTCAATCATTAAAAGAGGTCTACCTTGAACGAATTCACTTCTTCATCCGTCAGGCAGAAAAGCAGCTAGGATGGTCCATCGAACGTCCAGCTGGCGCCTTTTATTTATGGGCTCCAATCCCTGATGAGTTTGAACATTCTCATGCATTTGCAGACTATTTACTCGAACATACCGATGTCGTTGTCACGCCCGGGGGGGTGTTTGGAGCACATGGAAAACGTCATGTCCGCATCTCAATGGTTGCTCCAATTGAACAGCTTGCCCTGTTTATCGACCGGCTTCGCATCCTTCCGATTCGCTTTAATCAAAAAACCCGCATCTAGCGGGTTTTTTTGACAAATGGCTAAAATGGGTCTTGATTTTAGCCATTTGTCTTCTTTTCAGCGTGATAGAAAACCTTTGCAGCCCTAGGAAGGACGAGTATCGGAGCGGAGCGAATTTGACATTCGTGAGCACCGGCACGCAGACCTGACACCGAATGCGAGGGTTTGTCTACACGCTGGATCAAAAAACCCGCATCTAGCGGGTTTTTTGATGCTATATACTTTTCATTGCTCCACCATCGACAGATATTTGTTGTCCTGTAAGATAGGAGGCTTCCTCTGATGCGATAAAAGCGGCCAATGAAGCCATTTCACTCGCTGAGCCCACTCGTTGCATTGGAATTCCTGATGCTACAGCCTGTACAGCTTCTTCCCGCGATAATGCCTGTTTACGCATCATGTTTCCGATAAATTGTTCATACCGATCTGTAGCAATAAATCCCGGGTTTAAACAATTCACTGTGATCCCTGAAGGTGCAAGCTGTGTGGCAGCATTTTTACTAGCATTGATAATCGCTGCATTCATCATGCTGTTCGTAAACATTTGGTCACCAGGTTCCTTCCATAGGTTCCCGACAATTTGAATGATCCGGCCATATTCATGTCGTTTCATCATCGCTGCTGCACGCTTCATCGTATCAATGTACGCAATGGCTTTTTGAGAAAATGCTGCCATCATCTGCTCGCTCTCACATGAATCAAAGGTATCTGGCTTTCCCCCCGGAATGTTATTAATCAACACATCCAGTCTGCCAAACTCTTTTTCTATTTCCTCAAAAGCCTCAGCCCGCACCCCTTCATCTGACATGTCGCCACAGAAAAGAGCCACCGGCTCCTTTGTTTCTGCCATACGCCCAATGTCCTGCTGCGCTTCTTCTAGTGAGGATTGATTTCTAGAATTGATGATGATCTTTACATTGTCTTGAGCGGCAAGCTTAATGGCGATGGCCTTTCCAATCCCTGTACTTGCTCCTGTTACAAATGCAATTCTTTTAGACAAACTCATCCACATCCCTTTTCTTATCAGCTTCGTACATATACATAAAATGACACATATAGAATGTATTTCAACAAAAAAAGACCTTTCTCCTGCGAAAGGCCCCTCGTTCTCTATTTAAATGTCGTTTCCCAATCAAACCCGATCATTTCGTCATTCCAGGCGATTCGCTTTTCATCTGGGTTTTTCGGGTCATACGATTCTGTTGTGAAATACACAATTTGCAGTGGCGTCTCACCTAATACACGGTAGCCATGCGCGACACCCTTTGGTATGAGAAGCAGCATCGGATTGTCTTCCCCCATATAATACACATCGGTTTGCCCCTTTGTGGGAGAGTCCTCACGCAAATCATATAACACGACCTGTGCATGACCTGCGGGGAAGAACCAAACGTCGTCTTGTTTTTCATGATAATGAAAGGCTTTGATCACGCCTGGAAAGCTTTTCGACCATGACGCCTGACCAAAGCGTTTCAGCATCGGTTCATCATCTCGAATGAGCTCTGCAAAAAAGCCGCGGTCATCACAATGTTTCATGAGTTTTTTCGTTTGAACACCATCAATCATGCTGATGCCATCTCCCTTCTTTCTGCAAGTATTCGTGAAGTGCATCCTTCCAATGCCTCGGCTGCCAGCCTGTGGCTTCAATCGCTTGAAGATCTAAGACAGAATAGGCCGGGCGTGGCGTTTGGAAGCCATACTCTTCCGTGGAAATCGGCTCAATTGTGGCGGACAAGCCGCTTTTCATCACAATTTCTGACGCAAAATCAAACCAGGAACAGCTTTCTCGGTTACTGACATGGTACACGCCTGCCTTCTGATCAAACAAATGAATCAGAGCCTCGGCTACATCCTTTGTATAAGTAGGAGACCCTATCTGATCGTTCACAATGCGTAAATGATCCTTCGTTTCAGCAAGCCGAAGAATGGTATTCACAAAATTATGCCCCTCATGTCCGTAAAGCCACGAGGTACGAATGATTTTCACTTCGTCTGATACAAGCTGAATCAATTCCTCACCAAGCTTTTTACTCTTTCCATAAATGGTTTGAGGATCTGCTTGTGCATCGACTTGGTAAGGGGTGTCCGCCTGCCCGTCAAACACATAATCTGTACTGACATGTAACACATCAGCCCCTGCGCGCTTTGCTTCTAATGCTGTATAGTAGGCGCCAATCCCATTCACAAGATACGCCTTTTCGGTTTCTGTTTCACATTGATCAACAGAAGTATAGGCTGCTGCACTGACAACAATATCAGGCTGATAGTGTCTCATCGCATGTCTGACTGCTTGCTGGTCTGCGATATTGAGCATGTTCCTCGTTAAGGCAATGACGGTCATGTCTTTTTCCTTGAGCTGCCTGCTCAATTCTTTCCCCAATTGGCCGCCTGCACCGGTGATTAAAACTTTCATCCGTCACCCTTCTTCGCTCTGATCGTATTTGGCTCGATACCAATTGATCGTTTTTTCGATACCTTCTTCAAATGACGTCTCCTGCGTCCAGCCGAGCTCGCCTTTTAGCTTACTGGCATCAATGGCATACCGTCTGTCATGTCCTTTTCGATCTTGAATAAACGCAATTTGATCATGACTGATTCCGAGCTGCGATAAAATCGTTTTGGTCAAATCGAGATTTGTTTTCTCATTGCCGCCGCCAATATTGTATACCTGCCCCGTTGTGCCATTTTCGAGCACCTGCTTCACAGCTCTCGCATGGTCCTCTACATACAGCCAATCGCGAATTTGCTGGCCGTCTCCATAAATCGGGATGTTCTCTCCATTGACTGCTTTTCTAATAATGGTCGGGATTAATTTTTCCTCATGCTGATACGGTCCGTAATTGTTGCTGCATCGTGTAATCATCGCGGGTAATTGGTGAGTGTGGATATAGGATTTCACAAGCAGGTCTGAACTCGCCTTGCTTGCTGAATAAGGATTATTCGGTGAAAGTGGTGTTTGTTCTGTGAAAGCAGGATCATCTGGCTCCAAATCTCCATATACTTCGTCTGTTGAAATATGAATGAGCTTTTTCGCCTTTCCTTTTAAGACCGCTTCAAGCATACGATACGTTCCGAGGACATTTGTTTGAATAAAAGGCTCTGCTGATTCAATGCTGCGATCAACATGCGATTCTGCCGCAAAATGAATGATGGCATCATAGACTTCGTCAAATGCTTGATCCAGCTCATGCTGAAGGGTGATATCCCCTTGAATAAAACGAAAATGAGACAACTTTAATAATTCATCCATCTCCTCTGGATGGCTGGCATAAGTTAATTTATCAAAAACGGTGAGCCGGACATCTGTATCCTGAAGCAACAGCTTCACAAAATTCAGTCCGATAAAACCCGCTCCGCCTGTAATTAAATAAGACTTCGTCATTCGGATCCCTCTTTTTTCTTCATCGTTTCAAACATTTTCGCAGATGCTTGGTGGAGAGATTCATGTGTTCCTGCATCAATCCACCACCCTTTTAACATATCATAGGTCAGCTGACTATTTGAGATATACAGATTGTTCACGTCTGTAATCTCTAATTCGCCTCGATCTGACGGTGAGATTCTCTCAATATATTGAAAGACTTCCTGGTCATAAAAATAGATACCCGTAACGCAGTAAGATGAGCGCGGATACTCCGGTTTTTCCTCTATTGATAAAATCCGTTGGCGCGTGGCATCAATTTCTGCAATGCCAAACCGCTTTGGATCTGCCACTTCTTTCAACAAAACCTTGGCTCCTCTTTCTTGCTGCTGAAAGGCTTCAACAAAAGAATTTAGTGAATCCTCAAATACATTATCACCAAGCATCAGCACAAACTTCTCCCCTTCTACAAAGGGCTTTGCATAGGATAAACCGTCTGATATTCCAGACGCTTCAGGCTGTACCTGATATACGATGTTCATCCCCAGTTCCTGATCGCTTTCAAGCAGCTTTTGAAACAGCGGGATTTGTTCTTCTTGTGATATGACCATCACATCTAAAATCCCTGCTTCCTTCAATTTGAACAATGACCAATAAATCATTGGATATGGACCAACCGGCAATAAATGTTTATTGAAAATCTTCGTTAAAGGCGCCAGTCGTGATCCCTTTCCTCCTGCTAAAATAACTCCCTTCACATCTACACATCCTTATGTTCTTTTTGGTGATGATTCATGAGGTGTATAAGAATGTTTTTCACTCGTTCAGTTCCTTTTCCATCTATGAGTGTCCGTCCATTGAGATGAATGCTTCTGCGGAGAAAATAGCTGCCGGACAGTCTTTCCACAGCACGCCGAATATCTTTTTCATCCACAAGTTCACCTAATCCAAGATGGTGACAGGCTCCCTTTTGCGCAAAACGAGCGGCTGTCACTGCTTGGTGGTCTACTTGTGAAAGGACAATGCTGGGCACTCCGATACAAACTGCCTCGTATAACGTCATCCCGCCAGCCACTATTGCCAGATCGGCTTCCGAGAGACGCGCAAGTAATTGATCTGTATGACGAATGAATTGTATATGCTCAGCCTCTATTTGTTCTTCAATGCGGGAGGCTTTTCCTGTAACCGCTAAAATGTGTAGGTGGTCAGCTTCGAGAAGTGCTGATACAGCCTTTGATGACAATCCACGCGGGTCACTGCCCCCAAGGCTGATGACCACCTTTTTGCATTCTTTTCGAACCTCATATGTGTCTTTTAACCGACTTATCTCTTGATCTAACATTAAATAAGGTGTTCCATCAAAATATGCTGTCCCATCTACTTGCATGTGATTTTCGTCCAGACCGCCATAAATGCCGTTCACGACAGCATCGGCAAGCTGACACGCTTCTGCTCTATTTTCTTCGAATAAAACCAGCCTTGCAGAGCCGGAGCACGCTTTGATCAATCGAAGAAATTGGAGGTCACATTCAAGTACATCAATCAGCAAAAGATCAGGATTCAGCTCTTTTATATCCTTTTCCATCTGAAGGAATGCCTTCGACTCCTGCACTAAATGAACGTGCCAATTTGGACCTGAGAGCATTTCTACACAGATCTGTTCATTTGTATAGAAATATAAGTCGTTTCCTTCTTGAAGCAGTTGATTTGCCAGCCGTTTCATTCTGACAACATGCCCCATTCCTCTTAAAAACCCGCCATACACAACAATCATGATTTTCTTGTTCATTCAGCATCCTTCTGTTTCACAAATTGATTCAATCGAACAATATCGGGATCTTGTTCGCAAATGGTGATGAGTTCAGCCGTAGGCACATTAATGGAGCCGCCAGCTTTCTCTAGTAAACGGGTCGCAAACTCATAATCTTCTTCTGTATCAATCGTGAATCGATAAGCAGGATATGCAAGTTCTTTGGGCGGTGTGAATAATTGCAGATGAAATTGCTCAGGATGCTTTCTGATATAGAGCGTGACATGCTCACGCTCTGGCTGCGTAAGGGGAAAATTGTCGATTTTACTTAAAATCTGTGCGTCGATCATTTCCCCGGAAATACCGAGTGGTGTGCCAGTCGTATATGTGTAATCAGCCTTCTCTTGTCTATGTTTTTCAAGCATTTTCGACAAAAGGGCCGGATCTATAAATGGGTTATCTCCTGTTAAACGCACAATGATTTGCGGTTCAAAATGACGGACAATCTGCGCAAATCGCTGCAATACATCTGTCTCACTGCCACGAAATACTTTATATCCCTTTGAGAGACAATAATGAGCCAGCAGATCATCTTCTGCCTCAACTGTTGTGGCAATCATGAGGTTCTGCGTTTTGTGATTGTAATGATCTGATTGCTTTACCCGTTCAACAATCAGGTCGATCAGCGCCATACCGCCGATCGGTTTCATCACCTTTTTTGGCAGCCTTGTTGAGCCCATTCTCGCCTGTATGACAAAGAGCACATCATTGATCATTTGGCGTCTCCTGCATGAGTACATCTTTCCACGAAACCCCTGTATGGGCTGGGATATCTCTGACAGCCTTTGCGCCAAGTAAAATCGCCATATAACGCGGATGCAGACCTTGGCTTTTTTGTCCTGGACGTAACACGGCTAGATTTTCTGTGGTTAATGTCTCGCCCTTCGCAATGCCTTTTGTCGTAAAAATGCCTCGATACGCAAATTCACGAATCTTGCCTTCAATAGCTGTTGTCGTTTTATAAGAACTGCCAAGGAGCTCTTCTGGCACTGAATGAGTGTCAGCTTCTTTTAGATTCCGCTGCTTTTCTGCCGCTCGAATATGCTGAACCATTTCCTTCAATTCATCAGGATCAAGAGCAAAGGAATGATCAGCCCCAGGTAACGTTTTATCCACTGTAAAATGCTTTTCAATGATTGCTGCCCCAAGCTTCACAGCGGCCACTGGCGCTTCAGTCGGATGCTCACTATGATCAGAAAAGCCAATGACTGCATCGGGAAATGCCGCAGCTAATGTTTGAAGCACTCGCAGATTCGTGTAAGCTCTAGGTGCTGGATACTTTGCTACGCAATGCATGATAGCGACCTGCTGATTTTGTTCGCTTGTAATCGCCTCATATGCTTCATGGACATCTGAAATGGTTGCCCCGGCTGTTGAGAAAATAATGGGCTTTTGAAAAGATGCCGTGTGACGCATAAGCGGCAAATGATTGATTTCATAGGATGCCAGTTTGAAAGCCGGCGGATCAGTCTGATTCAATAGATCCGCAGATTCTTCGTCACACACTGTGCTTAAAAAAATCAGCCCTTTTTCCGCGCAGCGTGACAATAACACCGGAAGCCATTCTGGCGGCAGCTCCATTTGTTCTACTAAAGAAAAAATGGACACCTCTTCTCCCTTGGCTGTTTCATACAAACCCGGTTCCTTTTGATACATCCGATCAGCTTGAAACATTTGAAACTTCACCGCATCGGCACCTGCTTCTTTTGCCGCATCAATTAAAGCAAGTGCCTGATCCAGCTTTCCATCATGGTTAATGCCTGCCTCTGCAATGATAAAGACAGGCGCACCATCCCCCACTTTGCGATCTCCGATATAGAAATGCGCCATCTTACCTCTCTCCTTTTTTCGGCCACACATGGTAATACAAGAAGGCATTTTTTGTTCTAAAGCCCAGCTTTTCGTACAGCTGAATCGCGGTTGTGTTATGCATCTGAGTTCCGGCAGACATAAACCGGTGCCCTCTCTCATACGAGGCTTTTATCATCGCCGTAACCAGCTTTTTTCCGATCCCTTTTCCTTGTGTATCTGGTCTAATGGACAATAAATCAAGGATCAGTTCATCGCCCTTTGTTACACCTTGAATCAATCCAATGACTTCACCGTTCACCTTTGCCGCGAGATTGATATCTGCACGTCCGAGCAAATTATTTCTCATCCATTCCTGAAAAAAATGCTGGACGACATTCTGATCAAGAAAAGGATCAAGTGCATACCGGCTTTTCCCAAAAGCCTGATGAGCAAGTGACACCGCCTCATCGTATTCCTTTTCATCCGGCAGACTGATGACCACATCTTCACCTGTTGATGGTATTTCCATTTGAACAGGGGGCGCCTCAAGACGAGTGAGCCCGCCCACATAGTACACATGTGACAGCCTTTGGACGATGCGGTTTTTTTCAAGATCAGACGCTTCAAGACGTAAAAAGAAAAAATCGCATTTTTCTGTTCTCATCCAATTGATGAAACGCTCCATCAATTCTTGAAAAGCTGACGCTGACTCCGCTTCTATAAACTTCACATGAAAAATATGCTGATCAAAAATGCCACTTTCCCATTTTGACCATTCATATAACAGGACCGCTTTGAGCTGGGCGCCATTAACAAGAGCAAACTGCTTGAAGGCGTTCATTTGTTCCGCTTGTTGTCCGTATTTCTTCAGCCAAGCCGCCAGCACCTGATCATCGATGGAATGAACGACCTTCATGATGATGCCTTCTGTTCTTTTAAAATAGACAGCACCGCTGTGATAACATCCTGCACATCTTCATCTGTCATACTTGGATAGAGCGGCAGTGAGAGCGTCTGCTTGTAGTATGCGAGTGACTCAGGGAAATCCTCTGGTGAATAGTGATACGTTTGTTGATAGTATGGGTGCAGGTGAACAGGGATAAAGTGAACACTCGTGCCGATTTTATATTCCTTTTGCAGCTGATCAATCAGTTCATCACGCGTGATGAATGCTTCTTTTGGATTCACTTGCAGTACATACAAATGCCATGCATGTCTCCCTTCTTGATGCACAGGCGGCAGGATCAGGCCCGCTTCTTTTTGAAAAGCCTGATTGTATTCTTTTGCAATCTGTTCTCTCCGTGCCTGCATATCATCTAGTCGGCTTAGCTGAACAAGCCCTAACGATGCCTGCACGTCAAACATATTCATTTTATAACCAGGTTCCTCGACCTCGTAATACCACGTTCCTTTTTCTCCATAACGATTCCACGCTCCCTTGCTCATCCCATGGAGCGCTAGTCGTCTAATTCGAGCCGCAAGCGCATCATCATTTGTTGTCAGCATGCCGCCTTCACCAGTCGCTAGGTTTTTCGTTGCATAAAAGCTAAAAGCGGTCGCATCCCCAATCGATCCAACGGGCTGACCATGGTACGTTGTGTAAAGAGCATGGGCAGCATCTTCAAGTACAAATAGATCATACTTTTTGGCAATCGCTAAAATCCGGTCCATATCGCACGATTGACCAGCAAAGTGAACAGGGACAATTGCTTTTGTATGTGGTGTTATGGCCGCTTCTATTTTCTCTGCATCCAGATTGAGTGTTGCTGGATCAATATCGACAAATACAGGCGCTGCTCCCGTATGGATGATTGTATTTGCTGTTGCGCAGAATGTCAGAGGTGTTGTAATCACCTCATCCCCAGAACCAATCCCTCTTGCCTTTAACGCTAAAAATAAAGCAGCCGTACATGAATTGACTGCGATCGCATGTTTTGCACCGGTCAGCTGCTGAAATTCTTCTTCAAACTGTCTTACTTTTGGTCCAGTTGACAGCCAGCCGGACTTTAATGTTCCGATGACTTCATCGATTTCTTCCTGTTCAATGAAAGGCAGAGCATAAGGAAGAAATTGTGCTCTCTTTTTTCCCATATCGCTTGCACACCCCTATCTTCATCTCTGAAAATCCACACCAGTTTTTGTTTTGAGCAGAGAAAGCAGAACATCGGTAGATCGCGCATGCGGATAGTGTTGTTTAATGAACTGAGCTCCTTGCTGCTTTGCCAGCTTCATCTCTTGTTCATCCGACAAAATACGAATGGCTTTCTCAGCTAGTTCTACAGGATTTTCCATATGATAGCTGCCAAGCGACTCGTAATATGGGTATCTTCTGCCTTCTGTCATTTTCCCGATCAGCACACTCTTTTCAAAAAGCATGGCTTCAAGACCAACTGTTGATGTGAGCGTAATCACGATATCCACATATGGCAGCAGGTCATACAGGTCAATTTCTTTTTTAATCAATTTCACATGATTTCCCGCTCGTTCAATAGACACATAGTCGTTTAATCGATTTCGAGCAATTTCCCAAGGATGCGGCTTCATGATCAGCTGAATGTCTTTCCGTTTGGCAATCGTTTTAAGAACATCACCATAGAAGGCTTCAGAAAACGGCTGCGTTGCCACAAGCACGGTCTTTTTAGCCGGACTGAAGTTCAATTTACGAAAAATGAGATCCTGTTGAAGCGGTGTTCGCTCCTTCACCAAATCAAACCTCGGATGACCTGTGATTTCCACCTGTTCCGGCTGACAGCCTTTGTCTACATACCAGTCCTTTTCATACTTTCCAAACACCCCATGACAAGTCGTGAAAATCGGTAAAAAGGCTTCGTCTCCCATAAGCGCGCCGTGCTGAAGACAGATACTCGTCAGCTGGCGTTTCACTGTTTGCAAAGCGAGTACACGGCTGTAAGCATCCTCCGTCGTTCCAACAATAACAGCTGCAATCGGCTGCATTTGAAACAGCACTTCAATCTGGTCAATGACATCAATAAATTGCACAATATCCTTCCGCAATTTTTCTCTAAAAAAGACATTGCCAAAGACAGGGTGGTGAGCGTAAGGTTTAAGGAGAGCATTTGCTTTTTCAATATATTCAGCGTGGGCTTCTTTATTAACCTCTCCGGTTAATTCCGGCTTACTGATAACAGGTAATCCGAAATAATCTGCCTTCTTCCAGCGAGCAAGCACCACCGTTTGGTTTGGATGGAACCGCTTGTAATTTTGTTCAGTAAAACGCAGGTGTTCAAAGTGAAGCAATACCTTTCCATTCGCCGGACGATAAGCGATACGCTTGATCTGCTGCTTATGCTGATCAAAAAATGGCTGAATCTCTTCCGGTAATGGACAATCGGTTGTCAGTTCTTGACCAAATGCTTCATCTTCCATGCGTTCCCTCACTTCAGGACTGATATATTGATAGAAATTGCTGATCAACCCAAGAGGAATTTCCTTGTAGGACAAATCTTTCATCAGATTCACATACTCAAAGTACACCTGCCAATAATGATGAATATAGTGCGACATTTCAGGTCACCTCCCATATTTTTGTTTTAATATACTGCGGAGATCCCAGCAGGTAGACTGCTCGGGAAGTGCATGAATAAAGGCACTTTTCTCTTCTGCTGCCAGCTGATAATGAATCGACTGTTCTGTGATGTAATTTGTATCTAATATTTCATCAAAGGGATAAAACGGATAAAAATGATTTAATCGAAAAAAGAAGCGGGCATCCCCTATTCGATAAAAATGCGGACTCTCGTCCCAGTAGGACCCAAATTCATCATGAATTTTTGATAAAATGGATGCACGATGCACGACAGAGCAATGATCTATGGCGCAGGGAGCATTCCATTGCACTGTTTGCGCCGGCCGAATCATTTCCTTCACTGGCTCTTTTTTGCTATTTAAATAGATAACTTTAGAACTAGAATAGACAATATCTTTATCTGGATGGGCATCTAGATAATGAGTGAGCTTCTCTAAACGGTCCGGGGCATAGACATTGTCATCTGTGGCATAGGAAATATACTCGCCCTTTGCCAGTTCTAATGCTTGATTAATCAGCACGGCATAGCGAGTTTTCGCTGTTCTCTCTTCCAATGTTTTGACACCGCTTTGGATAAAGTGAACGCGGGGATCTTTGCGAAACGGTTCAATAGCAGCAAGGGTTTTTTCGTTTGATCCATCATCCATGATAAAAAGTTCAAAGTCTGACAGCGTCTGCTGCAGGACCGCTTCAATCGATCTGCCGACGTAAGCCGCCTTGTTGTAGCTCGTCATAATGACAGTTACTTTTGTCAAAATTATCACCTCGGTCTCTTTCAAACTATGTTTATCATATGTGTCTCCTCTTAAAGAGACTGTAGAGTGACCTATTTTTTATAAAATTGTATTTTTTTATTGATCTTTCTTTGAAAAACGTGAACTTTTTGGTAATATAAGTAATCATTTATGTGTATTAAAGGAGTAAAGAACATTGGAAGCTATGAAGAATGATCACTCCCAAGAAGAGGAAGTAAAAGGATTTTTTCGATTTTTTAAAATTTTCGTCGCGACAAAAACGATTATTCGCTCATATCGACATTCCAATATACCAATTTGGCTGATGATGCTCCTTGCAAGTATCGCCGGTACGGGCTGGATCTACGAAGGGTATTTTAGCGAGTATATGGGCAATCATATTCCATTCCCTTTTATTCTGTTACAAGGAGCGGGATATGGTATTTTGGCAGGCAATATGATTCTATTTTTCGGTGCCCTCATCATCAAATGGTTAGGGCGTCTCTTTTTCGGCTGTCAAACGGCGTATCGAGATATACTCAAGGCCTGCACACTGACGGTCTTTTTCCCTTCTGCTTTATTTGCACTTACTTGGATTTCCACTGTTGGGATGCTCGGTCCGTATACGTTTGTTAAAATCACACCATATTTAGATCAGCATTATGAAGTATGGTATTATATCGATCTTTTGACTCTTACGGATGTATATGCAAAGACGTGGATATTTGGAATGGCTGTTTTAGGCATTGTCGCTGTGATGAAGCTCAGATTATGGCAAGCCTTCATCATTGTGATCACACCGCCCGCCGCGTTTTTTCTCATCGTGACACTTTTATTTGATGTTCAGCACGCTGTAAACTGGATCATGTAAAAAGGACGAGTACCGATAGAAGGCGAAGGTTTGTCTACACACTTAGGAATTGCGCAGCAGTTCCTTTTTTTCGTTCAATGTACATATTCTCCCCTCCTGTCTCATAGTGTGAAAGAGAGAAAGAATGCTATGGAAACAACAGGCGCCTAAACGCCTTCTGTTTAGAACACCATGAGGAAAGAGGAGGAACGTTATGAAATTGAAAAATCAATTTGGGCAAGGTTCGGGTTTCGAAGGTCAAGATTTCCGCCAGCAACAATATGGAGCAAATCCGTATCCTGCGCAGCAGATGGGTTATTCAGTCCCTCCCCAAACGCAGGGTCAAATGCAAGGACAAATGCAGCAGGGGTTTTCACCAATGCCGTCTACCGGCACTTCACAAGGAGGCCAAGGAACGCAAGGCGGCGGTCAGCCATATCAAATTCCTTCTGGACCGATTTATCAGCAAAATGTCACCGGACAGCTGCCTATTGAGCAGTCCTATATTGAAAATATTTTACGATTGAACCGCGGCAAGGTAGCCACGATTTATATGACGTTTGAGGCGAGTAAAGAATGGAATTCGAAGATTTTTAGAGGCGTCATTGAAGCTGCAGGACGTGACCACATTATCATTAGTGATAACAAAACAGGAACACGATACTTACTATTAACAATCTATCTTGATTACATTACGTTTGATGGAGAAATTCAGTACGACTATCCATATTCAATGTCAACATATTCTCCGAGATAACGACATACATGGCAAAAGCAAGGCTCAGGTTCCCTTGCTTTTTTCTTTTGTCTAGGTTTTTGTCACACCTCTGGGGCGCGGCTCATAAGATGCCTAGTAGTTTTTATCAAAAGCCTAGAGGTGACATCAATGACTGTTGAACTGGATTATACATCACCAAATGTGAAATTTTCATACGATCTGAATCAAAGCCCCCTTGTGAAATACGATCAGCATAACCTGATTAATGTGTTAGGAAAAAAACAATTAAACTCATTGGATCAAGTGTCCCTGCTGGATATATATTTGAGTAAAAGCAAAGTCGTAGAGCCTCATTATCATCAAAATGCCGCAGAGCTTGTTTATTGTATAGCCGGTTCTGCTGCCGTATCGATGCTGAATCCATTTACAAAAAAACTGCACACCTATACCATTACACCTGGACAGGTGGCAAACGTGCCTCAAGGCTGGTGGCACTATGAAGTCGCTCTCCAAGACAGAACTCATTTGTTAGCTATTTTTAACGCATCTACACCTGAAGTGATCCTAGGCTCAGACCTTCTTACCCTCACCCCTTCTCACATCATGGCCCATACTTATTGCATGAACGAAACACAATGGAAGCAGGCGACTAAGCCTGTGAAACCAAGCGTGTTTATCGGACCATTTTGCCACCGGGAGGAGGAGTCTCAAACGCACCCTGTCCCTCCTTCTCACTACGTCCCTTATTATCAAGCACCACCCAATTATACTCCTTACTGGAGTTAAGAAAAAAACCGATGCCCCTATGAGAGCATCGGTTTTTTACCTTATAAATTTTTTGCTGCTGCAATGACAAGCATGATCCAAGAGGCGATAAATGCTACTCCGCCAATTGGGGTAATGGCACCTAGAATCTTCACCTGAGTCAATGCCAGCACATAAAGGCTTCCTGAGAAGAAAAGGATGCCTGCAAGCATCACCCAGCCAGCGGCAGGAACCAAGGAGACACCTGACAGCTTATCTGCAAGAAAAGCGACAACAAATAAGCCAATGGCATGAAACATCTGATATTGAACACCTTTATTCCATATTTCTATATATTTTTCAGGGATTTTCCCTTCCAGACCGTGCGCACCGAAGGCTCCAAGGCCTACAGCAAGCATGGCGTTAATGGCACCTAAAATGAAAAATAGTTTCATTCGTCATTCTCCTTATCTCGTCAATTATGTTTATCATAGCGCGGGTGAAGGGCGACATTCAACTTTCCCTTTACGTTGACACGAGATTGTCGGATTTCTTTTTCTTTCGTAACAAGACCTGATCGACAACAATTGCAATGAGCGTGCCTAGAACAAGACCGTTGCTTAATAATGAAATGAGCACAGGATGCATTCCTTTCAAGGCCCCCTGAGGCACAAACATCGCCCCTACGCCTGCTAAAACGGCAATCCCAAGAACAAAGCGAATCCGCGGAATTTCTTCTTTCTCATATTGATCAAACTCCGACATCGCAATCCCAATCATAGAAGAGAAGACCACAAAGTTTACAGCAAGCCCCACAGGTGATGGCAATGCAGAGAAAAAGCTCATGAGCAGTGGAAACAAACTAATGAGAACAACAAGCAGACTTCCTATGAAAAAAGGCTTTCTCGAAGGAATTTTGGTTGTCTGGATAAATCCTGCTGCCCCCGAAATAGGTACAGGCGCAATCGCACCGATCAGCCCGCTTAGTAAATGACCAAATGCTGCGACAAAACCGGCAGGACGTGCTCTCTTCCGCTCACGCAGTTCACCAAATGCCTTCACTGAGCTTTCCACAATTCGGATACTTGCCAGCATGTTCACAATGAGTAAAATCGTTATAAAAAAGGACGTGACAAGCAATCCACTGTCAAAGACCGGCATACCGAATGGAAACAGCTTCGGAAACTCAATGATTTGCTCTGGAATTCGAACTGGCTTCGCCAATCCGAGTAGAGCGAATAACAGCCATCCGCCTGCAAGTGCGAATAACACAGAAAACTGCCTCAAGTAATGCCATTTTGAGCGGCTGATCATGAAGGTGAGGATAATAATCAAGATCGATAAGCAAAAGACAAGCCCGTCTACTTGATTTCCTCGATACCCGATGCCCATCAGCCCTTTCATGATTGGCTGACTTAGCTGCACAACAAGCAGCAGCAGGTAAATGCCTGTGACGACTGGCGTAAATAAAGACGCGAGCCAATTGATGATTTTAAATAGACTAAAAATAAAAAAGAAAATAGCACTAAAAATTAAAGCCCCTTGTAATGCTTGCAAGGTTTCAGGATACGTCGCAAAGATTGTTCCTGTCATGCCGGCATAAAGGGTATACACACCCCACCAAAGCCCTGCTGGACTTTCATTGATTGGCAGCATATGGCCGCATAAACACTGCACCATCGCCACAAGACCAAGTGAAAAGAAAGTACTTTGAATCAGCTCTGCCGATTGTACTTGGTTCAATTCAAATGCTTGTGCAATCGCAATTGGTACGGCAATAGAAGCTGCGATAAAAAATGCCATCCACTGAATGGCGCCCAAAAATAGTTTCAAACCGATCACCTTCCCTTTGTCGTGACAAGACCATTAAAAATCAAAAATAGAGTCGCCGTTCCCGTCCTTCTCTTTTTGACCCTCATCATTTTGCTGAAATTTCTTCGCGCCACTTGTGCCCATGAGTTTCTCCAGCATGGCTTGATCTGTAGACACAGATGGCGCTGATGGTGTATGTATCGATGGAGGTGGTGAGATGACTGGCGACTGCGGCATTTGCGCCTGTGATGGTGCGTCGAGAATGACATCACATAGTGAAGAAATCGCTGCCACTTGACGTTTCACCTCTTCATCATTTCCACTTTGTTTTGCTTTTTGAACCGCTTCCTCCATTTTTTGAAGCAGGCTTGATATATGAATATTCAAGGGTAGACCCTCCAATCTAAAAAAATCTCTTTTCAACATTATTTTACCAAATGAACAAACCAAATGGGTTCATTTTTTCAAAGCAGTGCGCTCACGACTCTCTTAATTGACCCGTCACCTTTATTCACACATAATAAAAGAAACAAAATCGTCTATGAAAGGATTAAATCATGAACAAGCTCACCGCTCTATTTCAGAAACAAAAAGTCTTTCAGAAGCCGGCAGTTAAAGAACGCATCCGCATTCTTCAAGACTTAAAAGCAGCAATCAAACAGCATGAGAAGGATATTTTACAGGCCTTAGCCCATGATTTACATAAATCCGAACAGGAAGCCTATACAACGGAGATCGGGATGGTGTATGAAGAAATCAATCATACCATCAAACACCTTCACAAATGGGCGAAGCCAACACGCGCGAAAACACCGCTGACTCATATCGGATCGAAAAGCATGATCATCAAGGAGCCCTATGGAAGTGTGCTCATCATTGCCCCTTGGAACTATCCTTTCCAATTGGCCCTTTCTCCATTAGTCGGCGCGATTTCTGCGGGAAATGCCGTGATTTTAAAACCGTCTGAGCTGACCCCGGCAGTCTCACAATTGATCAGCACTATCATGAAACGTGTATTTCAAGAAGACCATGCGGCTGTCGTAGAGGGCGGTGTCGATGTCAGTACAGAGCTGCTGAAGCTGCCCTTTGATTATATCTTCTTTACTGGAAGTGTGGCAGTCGGCAAAGTCGTCATGGAAGCCGCCGCAAAGCATTTGACCCCTGTCACACTTGAGCTTGGCGGAAAAAGTCCTTGCATCGTCATGCCCGATGCCGACATCAAGCTGGCAGCGAAGCGGATCACCTTTGGAAAATTCACCAATGCAGGGCAAACTTGCATTGCACCAGACTATTTGCTCGTTCATGAATCCATCAAAGAGAAACTTTTGCTAGAAATGACGGCCTGTATCCGTGACTTTTATGGTGAACATCCCGAAACGCATCCGCACTTCGGAAAAAATGTCAGTCAGCGTCATTTTGACAGGCTTTCACAATTTCTCTCAAATGGAACGATCGTCACAGGTGGACAGCGCAATGAACACGAGCTTAAAATCGCTCCGACCATTTTAGACGACATCACTTGGGAGGATCCCGTCATGCAGGAGGAAATTTTCGGGCCGATCCTGCCTGTCATGACCTTTGATTCTCTGCATGAGGCAGCGCATATGATCAAAGCAAGGCCAAAGCCGCTGGCGCTTTACTTATTTACAACAAATAAAGACACAGAATCGTATATTCTAGAAAACCTCTCATTTGGCGGAGGATGTATCAATGACACGCTTATGCATGTCGCTACCCCTTACCTGCCATTCGGAGGCGTCGGCGAAAGCGGCATGGGACGATATCACGGGAAGGAAAGCTTCTTTACTTTTACGCATGAAAAAAGCGTCCTGCGCCAAACGAACCGCTTCGATTTTTCCTTCCGTTACCCAAATGCGAAAAACGGACTCGACTTGGTCCGCAAATTTTTAAAATAAACAGGACGAAGGGGCCCTCCCCTCGTCCTATTTTCATTCAATATCCTTGATACACCAATTGATTTCTTCGAATCCCATTTGCTTTAAATACGTGTTTACCTTTGAAAACGGCCGGCTGCCAAAAAAGCCGTTTCTTGCAGAAAAAGGACTTGGATGAGGTGACTCAATGATGTAATGCTTGTTTTGATCAATGCGTTCTTTCTTGTTTTGAGCATGTCTTCCCCATAACACAAAAACGACGGGCTGATCACGTTCATTCAGCACATCAATCACGCGGTCTGTCACACGTTCCCAGCCCTTGCTTTTATGCGAATTCGCCTCTCCCTTTCTCACAGTCAGCACAGTGTTTAAGAGCAGCACACCCTGCTCTGCCCAGCTGACAAGTGAGCCGTGGTTTGGAACAGGACAGCCAAGATCATCCTTTAGCTCTTGAAAAATATTTCTCAAAGATGGCGGGTGTTTGACGCCCGGCTGAACAGAAAAGCTTAATCCATGTGCCTGTCCTGGGCCATGATAAGGGTCTTGTCCTAAAATCACCACTTTGACCTTTTCATATGACGTCAAATGAAGGGCACGATACACGTCATCTGGTTTTGGAAAAACGGTCTGCGTGCGATATTCTTCCTTCATCCATTCACGTAATTCCTGATAATACGGCTGTTCAAATTCACTTTTCATCACAGCCCACCAGCTATCATTTAAAAATGGCTTCATTGTGGTTTTCCTCCTTCTACTTGCTGCGCTAGTCTGGAGATCATCGGTTTTCCATCCCACACAATCTCACTCTCTGATTCTCGCTTTTTCATCGCTGGTTCTTCTAATAATATAGCAAAGTTCGCTGTTGGCAGGTCGCCTAAATCATGCTTTTCACTTAAATCATCTAGGTAGTTCTTCCTTGTTTCACCAAGATCACTAGACTGATTTCCACCGCCGTCAAAAAACGCATAGATCACGCTGGCAGCTGGTACTCGTTTGACTCGGGCATGCTGTGATACACGCAAAAAGAAGTCCCAGTCCCAATAATGATGCATCGCTGGATCAAAATAGCCAATCTCATCGTGTATAGAGCGTTTGTACATACTGCCGGAAGGAACATATGTAGAAAAGACACGCATATCCTCAATGTCCGCTGTATAAGCAAACAAACGTCTCGACAACGGGAAACGGGTCGCGCCTTTTTCTTCAAACGACACAATTTCTGCATCAGAAAAGACAAAATCGGCATCTTCCAACGCCTTGCTCATGCGTTCGATATGACAAGGTGTGAAGTAATCATCGTCGTCACTCAGCATGATGACGTCGCCTGTCAGCTCCCGCACCCCCACATTTCTGGCATTCACATGCTGAACATTCTCATCTAAATGAATCAAACGGATCGGAAGCTCAGGGTAAAGTTCCTGTATGATGTCGACTCGCTCTCCTGCATCATTGACGACGACAATTTCAAAAGGCTGTACGGTTTGTCTTGTAATGGATTCAAGCAGCTCACACAGTGCACTGAGCCGGTTATGTGTCACAATTAATAAGGAAATCTTCATATGCAGCTTACTCCTTTAATAGATTCGTCTTTTTCCATTAAAACATAAATTGGCTTTCTTCTCATGATATAAAAGGCGGTTTGATTTGATGAAAAAATGGGAATTTTTGATGAAAAGGAGTGATGATCATGGAATATATCACGGTTGAGAATAGTAAAGAAGCGAAACAGGCCATCGACCACTTTCATTCATCGGGTTCAACAAAGGACGCTGTATTTGTTTTTGCGTACGACCCAGAACGCTCTGATACCGTAACGGAGTATACAGACGCCAAAAGCATGACTGCGGTCGATCAAGGGATTTTGGATCAAGTTGCCAATGTCATTCGCACCCGGGATGATGAACTGATGGCCAAAATGATGTCAGTTGGCGCCGATCAAGAGTTAGCTTTAACCCTTTTAGACGAACTGAAAAAAGGGAAATTGGTGATTTGTAAAAGGTAAAAAAGAAAGGCGTTCCGAAGAGAGGAACGCTTTTTTATGCCGTTTCATTGTGATAAATGGAAAAGCTGATTATAATAAGGGATAGAACAATAACTGTTACACATCACATTGGAGGTTCAGCAACTATGTCTATGAATAAAGCACTCACCATCGCAGGTTCGGATTCAAGCGGCGGTGCAGGTATCCAAGCAGATTTAAAAACGTTTCAAGAAAAAAACGTCTACGGGATGACAGCTTTAACCGTTGTCGTTGCAATGGACCCTCATAATCATTGGGATCATCAGGTGTTTCCAATTGATACGGCGACGATTCGCGCGCAGCTCTCTACCATTGTTGAAGGCATTGGTGTAGATGCACTGAAAACGGGTATGCTCCCAACCGTCGACGTGATCGAGCTTGCAGCTGACACCATCAAAACATACGACCTAAAAAATGTCGTCATTGATCCTGTTATGGTTTGTAAGGGTGCGAACGAAGTCCTTTACCCAGAGCACGCGGAAGCATTGCGCGAGAAGCTCACGCCACTGGCAACCGTTATTACACCTAACCTTTTCGAAGCAGGTCAATTAAGCGGAATCGGCGAGATCAAAACGATTGAACAAATGGAAGAAGCAGCAAAACGCATTCACGAACTTGGTGCAAAATATGTGGTCATCACTGGAGGCGGTAAGCTAAGCGAGGACAAAGCCATCGATTTGCTTTATGATGGACAAACCTTCGAACGCCTTGAAACAGATAAAATCGACACAGAATACACACACGGCGCAGGCTGCACATTCTCAGCAGCAGTCACAGCTGAACTAGCGAATGGATCAGACGTGAAAGAAGCCATTTATGCAGCAAAAGAATTCATCACTGCTGCTATCAAAGGCTCTTTCCAGCTAAACGAATACATCGGACCAACAAAGCATTCTGCTCATCGTTTTGATAAATAAAACAGAAAAAAACCGATTCGCCGTTTAGGTGAATCGGTTTTTTGTTTATCGAAAGCTGCGTCTCTGTGCAAACAGCCAATCGGTTAAGCCTGGCGTCTCATAAGCAGGCGTCCATGATGCATGGTCATATTCATACTTGCTTGCGTACTCCGTATAAAGCGGCTGGCCGCCTGCTTTTTGAATAGCTTGAATTGTATTTCTCGCATAGCTGATAGGGATAATGGAATCATCTTCTGCATGAAATGCCCATATCGGCTTGTGTGCTAAAATTCCTGCCTTGCTTGGATCTGCACCCCCCGCAATAGGAATCATCGCTGCAAACAAACGAGGATATGTGATGTTCAACTGGTACGTGCCAAATCCACCTTGTGATAAACCCGTCGCATAAATCCTTTTCTGATCAATCTGATAAGAAGTTAACACATGCTGAAGGACATCATAAGCTTTGTGTAAATCCGGTGAAAATTGAAACACGTTTGTCAGATCGATTTCATTTTGCAAATTTCTTGTTAATGCAAAGCCTCCATCCACAGCATTTCGCGCTTGAGGGGCTAATACGTACGAAGGATGTTTCTTTTGGATTTCAGGGGAAGCCCATAAAACTGCACCATCATTCGCAAGTAACTGCTTTTGATTGTCTGTTCCCCTCTCACCGCCTCCATGTAAGAACAGGACGAGAGGATAGGCTTTACCCCTCTTACGATTTTTTGGAATATACAGCCGATAAGGCATTCCTTTGTATTCGAAAGATAAAAAAGATGATGCAATGTCCTCTCGTGTGACAAACTTATAATTGTATGTAGACGTGGAAAGGCGGTGGTTTTTCTTGTAAACGCTTACTTTTAAAGTCGTATCTTTTTCGATATGAATGGGCTTTTTGTATAACTGACTTTGAGTTGTCGGCTGGCTGCCATCTGTTGTGTAATAAAGAGAAGCTTTTTGAACGTGAGAATGCAGAGCCACCTCTTGTGAACGATAATATTGACCAGACGGGACTGAAGCAGTTGATGCAGCATACGACGTATGATTTCGGGCAGAAGAAATGGAAGGAAAAAGAAAACTCATAGAAAATAGGACAATCATAAAGGTGATCAGGCATTTCTTGGTTGTATGGTTCATATCGTTCCTCCTGTACATGCTCAGATGAATTTTTATTTATTATTTATCATGACAATAAGAATGTCAACGCTTTCATTTAAATTTCTGAATAATCTGACCGAAACAAAAAAGCATACCCGCAACCGAGTACACTCTTTTATCCATACATGAATGCCTATTTTTGCTGATCGGACTCTTTCGCCATTTTTCGAATAAAGGCTTCGATGGATTCAACAAATAAAGCATATTCTTTCATTTGTTTATACGTATCTGACAGCTTCTCTTTCACTTCTTCCTGCTCTAAAGAAGGTTCACCGAGAATAGATTGAACTTGAATGAGCAATTCTTTATATTCTTCACGTTTATCTTCAACATGATCTGCCATTGTCTCCAAGCGTTTTCTAGTCGTCGGCTGCTGTTTTGAATTCAAGTAAACAACCCCTTTTTTGTCCTACCGCATTTGGATAAACGTCAGCCTCAGCTGTATATATTTTAAAATGATACCATAATTCCACCTGTTATCATATATGTAAAACGTCATCAAACCGCTTTAGGCCAACCTTGTATATACACGATATAGACCTTAAGATACAGGCTGATTTCACTAGAAAAAAGCAGATCATTGATCTGCTCAGATTGTAGACAAATTATTTTTCAAGCCGGATTTCCCCTATTTCCTTCTGACTCTTGAAGGCAGTTCTTTTTTGCTCAAATTTCATAGCTAATACTAATATGAAAGCTATTATTAAAATAATACTTAAGAAAATCAAACCGGCTTGCATTTTTCCTGTAGCATCTTTTAACCATCCAACTGCATAAGGGCCAACAAAACCTCCTAGACTTCCAATTGAATTAATGACTGCAATTCCAACAGCTACTGTGGCTGGACTCAATATCATAGTGGGTAATGACCAAAAAGGACCTTTAAAACAACACATGGCTGCCAATGATATGGTGATGAAAATCATTGCAATAAATGGATTGGATACCATTCCTACACTGAGTAACGTTAAACCAGCTACGAGTAACGGTAAAGCTGTGTGCATACGTCTTTCACCAGTGCGATCTGAGCGTCTTGACCAGTAATTCATGACGATTGAAGCAATAATGTAAGGGATTGTAGCAATGAAGCCGATCTGGGTGTTTGATAAATAGCCAGATAATCCTTTAATAATTTGGGGCATCCAATATCCAACACCCAGTGTACCTGCAGTATATACAAAGTAAATTAAGGCGAGGTACCACAGTTTAGGATCAGTCAAGGCCGTCTTATGACTAGAGGTTTGTTGGCCTTTCTTTTCTCGTAGCTCCTCGTCCTTTCTTAATTCTGAAATCAACCAATTTTTTTCTTCGGCTGTTAGCCACTTTGCTTGTTCTGGCCGGTCTGTTAAGTAGAAATATGTAACAAATCCTAAAATAACAGCAGGGGCGCCTTCGATAATAAACATCCAACGCCATCCAGGCACATTCATCCAATGAATATGATCAATAATTAAAGTAGAAACGGGAGCTCCTATAATATAAGAAACGGCGATTGCTGTCATAAACATCGCAATTGTACTTGCTCTTTCTTTAGCTCGGAACCAATAAGTAAGGTATAGAATAATACCTGGAAATAGACCTGCCTCTGCTATTCCAAGAAGGAATCTAATGATATAGAGCTGGGTAGCATTCTGAGCAAACCCAGTTGCCATAGAAATAATTCCCCAAGTAAAGAGTATCCTAGTAATCCAAACTCTTGCCCCAAATTTTTGCATTAAAATATTACTTGGTACTTCAAACAGAAAATAACCAATAAAAAAAATACCTGTCACAAGACCAAACATTTTACTTGTTAGTCCTAGTGCTTCATTCATTTCCAATGCAGCATATCCCACATTTGCCCTGTCTAGATAAGAAATAATATAGAGTAAAAATAGTAACGGGATAATTCTTCGTGTCACCTTTCGAATCGTCTTCTTTTCGAAATTCAATTGAGAATTTTCCAATCAAATTCCTCCTTTTAAAAAGAAATTTTGATAACGCTTACATTTATCTAAAAAATAAAGAGATACTCTTACGCTTCTGTAAGATGTCTAAGAGTATCTCCATTTACCCTTCTGTTGTTTCCTCAAGACAGCGAACAAAATGAAATATATCTTCTTTCATCGTGTCAAAACGTTTATTTCCAACTAGAAACGCTCTCAATATCTGGTATACCGTTAAATATTAAGTGTTTCGGTTGATAATTAATGTTACCTAACACCGTTTCTCCATCTACATCAGGAAAAGCAGTCTCAGTAGAAGTAGAATCCAGCACCACAAGGTTATTTGGAGTAAAAGTAAAATCGTCAATTCCTAACAATTTAGGAGCTGTTACCAGAACGGTTCTAAAAGCTTCATCTAGAGACAGTCCACCTACAATCATTTTAGAAATGATGTAGCTCATGTTATAAACGGGGTATTTTCTCCATGACGCGCTTGTTAAATCTGAACTGATCGTATCTGGTTTAATTCCTTCAGCTAAGCATTTATAAAAAACATTCCAATTAAAGTGTTTTCTACCGTGACCGATATCTAATACTATCCCTCTTTCTACTGCATCTAGAAATTCTTTTTTTACCTTCCCGGCAGTATTTAACACGTTTCCATCCCTTCCTTGAAATGGATGAGTGAGAATGTCCCCTTTATTAAAATATTGTGTTACCTCTTCAATATCTAGTTTAGTTTCAGTTAAATGAACCATCATTCGTAAATCAGTTCGATCGGCTGCTTCTCTTGCTAAGCGTAATAAAGACCGGTCAGTCATTATATCCACCTGACCTAAGCGAATCTTAATTCCTAATAAACGATCATCAGCTAAAGATGCAACTTCAACTATTCGATCCAACGAAATACTTTCTGGCTTGGTTGGGTTAGGGTTGGGATGATTGGTTAGCCCTTCTGGTAAGGCTGATAACCAAGAACGAACTGTTAATGGGCTCTTTTCCCAATAACGATTTGCTTCCTCCCATCCGTCATAGCCAAAAGTACCTGCGTCCCCAACTGTCGTTACTCCTGAGGAGAGATATTGTTTATCTGTCACACCAATCTCCGCTCCAGGTGCCCATAAATGACAATGAAAATCGACTAGTCCTGGTACAATTACGCTAGATTCAGATAAATGAATCTCCCTATCATCCTCATGAGTAACTGTTATTCTTGTAGACTTATTTGGGATGAATCCCTTTTCTGACCAAATAGAACCGCCTTTAAAATTCCATACTCCCATGCAAATACACCCCTTAACTTCATATTGATATAATAGATTCGTTTATTTAATTGTTAACAATAGCATCTTTTTTACATGCCTTGATAACATCCAACCACTGTGCTAAATCACTGACAAACATACACTCCTCTTCTTTTTGGATAGTAGAAACAATCAACTAAGAGATTCATTTCCATACACAAATCAATAAGATAGCGCTTTCAAAAAATATAATGAATGATGCAACCCCTATCCCCAAAGGATTATCACGCACCTCAAAAAAATTTTTATGATTTATCTTATGTAATAAAAATTACTATTTTTTATACAAAAGTAATGTTTATTACCAATAATTTAAATGTATGTTATCACTCATGCTTAATAAAGTAAACATTTTTTATAAAGAACAGCAGATAAAGTAAAACGAACAGTGAAGCAAATGGGAAACGATCGTTTTCCGGAAAATATAATGGAATTGATGGCGAGGGATATATAGACGTTGTGATTACCATTGGTCCAAAAGCAAAAAAACAATGAAAATAAAAATTCCACTTATGACAGTGGAATAAAATGAGGATGCGGTATTGGGGTACCCAATTTTCCGCACCTCGCTTATCTGATAGAGAAATGTATTCATCAAACCTTTCTATCAATCGTGCAGACGGCTCTGAATCTCCCTTTTTTATATGCCGTGCTGTTTTTGGTTACTTTTAATTTCACATCATATTAATCATCACATGTAGGGTTCGGATCAACGACCTGCTTCTTTTTGTAAATGCCATGTCTTCAATGTCAGCTTTGTTTCATTTCTTCCACTGATGGAGATTGATTTATTTCCCGGGGAAGGAAAGTAACGTGCAGTAAAAACTTCTCGGCCTCCGTTTACAAAAATCTCAATCGACGATGCATCAATAAAGATATGCAGGTCGTGTAATTCCTCTATGACCGCTTCACGAACTTCTTTTGATCGATCTTCAAATCGATCCCGTTCTAATGTCAGCTTCCCTTCCTCTTTATCATAGATGATCCGTGCAGCTGCACGGATACAGCATTCAAACCCTTTCTGTGTGTCAATTTGATCAATGAATACCTCTGCGCTCGTAATATCATCTACAGGGATAGAATGAACAGAACGTTTAATATGAAAAACATGCTCTTGTTCATTGGTCCGCATGGATTGAAGTTCACTTACTGGTTTTTGAATGAGATGTCCGTCATCATCTAAACGGAGCTCTCTCGGGATCGTGAGGCAGTGTATCCATTGATAAGAAATCGTCGGATGATGCTCTTCTCCTTGATCAGGCACCCCCATCCACCCGATTAAAAGACGTCTGCCTGATTCGTCTAGAAAGGTTTGCTGGGCGTAGAAGTCAAAGCCGCGATCCAGCTCCTCAAACGCTCCATGCGTATATTGATAGGTATGATCATCCAATCTCCCAACAAAATAACCTGATTGATGGGTATTGTGATATTTTAAACCATCTGGCTTGAGCCCTTGCGGTGACACAATCAATACATCCCGGCCGTCTAATTCAAACAGGTCTGGACATTCCCACATATAGCCGAAATTGTCTAAACCATTCTTTCCACTGCCTGCAATCGTGCCTTGAAACGTCCACTTCTCTAACGTATCAGAGGTAAACAAAACAAGGTGTCCTTTCAGGTCTAAACTTTGTGCACCAAGAACCATGTACCACTGTCCATTCCTCTTCCATACCTTTGGATCTCTAAAATGGGCAGTGAAACCTTCCGGCAGCGTTGCCACGACACCTTTTTTCTGAAAGTGAATGCCATCCTCTGAAACAGCTAAACATTGATACGTCTCACGGTTCCCTTGTTCATCCCGAACGTTTCCAGTGTACATCACATGCATCTGCCCATCGTCTATAAATGCACTGCCAGAATAACAGCCGTTTTGATCAAACCAATCACTTGGGGCAAGAGCGGCTTCTTCGTGATGCCAATTCACTAGATCTGTCGATGTGTAATGACCCCAGAATTTTGCTCCATGTCCCGTTTTGAATGGCTGCCACTGATAAAAAACATGATAAATTCCTTTCCACTGAATCAGCCCATTCGGATCATTTAAAAGACCGACTGGCGGCATTAAATGAAATTGCTGCCGGTACACATCCTTTTTAACCAAATGCTCATAGTTTCGAATACGTTCTGCTATCTTTTGACGAAGTGCTGCGTCAGTTGTTGTCATGTCTGTGACCACCCCTTGATTATTTTTCGACTTCTTTAACTTTAAAAATGATGGTGAGAATAAATGAAACAGCAACAGCGATTAACATACCAATTACATAATTGACCACATTTTGAACACCGAATGGTGCTGCAATCGCAATCATCGGAATGCCTGTTAAACCATAAGCATTGGCGGCTACCTTCGTGAAAACGACAAATGCCCCGCCCAATGCACCCCCGATCATCGCCGCAATAAATGGTTTACGGTAGCGGAGGTTTACACCGAATATGACAGGCTCGGTAATTCCTAAAAAAGCAGAGAAGGCAGCAGGAAGGGCAATTTCTTTTGTTTTTGCACGCTTGGCTAAGAAAAAGACAGCCAATCCTGCCCCGCCTTGCGCGACATTGGACATTGCCCAAATTGGCAGCAAATAGTTACGTCCAATATCATTCAGCAATCCTGCCTCTATCGCATGGAAGCTATGGTGAACCCCTGTGAGCACAATTAAAGAGTAAGCACCGCCGAAAATGAGTCCTGCTAAGAACCCTGCATGGTCATAAATAAACGTCAGCGCATTCGAAATTCCTGTACCAAGCATTCTTCCAAGCGGTCCAACTGCAATAAACGTCACAAATCCAGTTACAATCACCGTCACAAATGGGGTCACAAGTAAATCAATACTGTTCGGAACCACTTTTCTTAAATTCTTCTCAACAAGACACATGATATATACGGTCAATAACACTGGAATGACCGTCCCTTGGTAACCAAGAAGAGCAATATCAACATTGAATAAATGCATATATTCTGGTTTTGCTTCCGTCAATCCCCACGGATTAAGCAGATTCGGGTGAATCATAATTCCCCCAATGACGGCTCCTAAATACGGATTTCCGCCAAACTCTTTCGCTGCACTGACCCCAATTAAAATCGGCAAAATGATAAAGGCTGCACTCGAGAACATATCAAGCATTTGGAAGACCGCAGAGCTTGGGTCAGCCCATTTGAAGGCTTTCATCATACCTAAGAGACCCATTAATAAACCGCTTGCCACAATTGCTGGAATGATCGGTACAAAAATATTCGATAACGTCTTTGCAAAACGCGCAAGTGGATTCATTTTTTGTTTCACTGCTTCATCATGGCTGACAGGCTTTTGTTTCTCGTCGCCTGTCTCGAGACCAGTCTCACGAGCAAATGGTTCATACACTTTGTTGACAGATCCAGTTCCAAAAATCACCTGAAATTGCCCTGAACTTGAGAAAGCCCCCTTCACTCCTTCAAGTTCTTCAATGGCCTCTTTGTCAATCAAATCCTCATTTTTCACCACCAATCTGAGTCTTGTTGCACAATGTGTGGCACTGATGACATTTTCCTTGCCGCCTAACAGACTTGTTAATTCTTTGGCTGTTTTTTGATAATCCATGATGTCTCCTCCTTTTTTAAAGCAAAAAAGACCTAAAATTCACCAACGAGCAAAGGACATACACGTCCCCTCGTTACGCAAATTTTAGGTCTTGCCTGCCTGACAGTCACAATCCCGCGATATCAAATTTTGATGACGCTTTCATCATAGTATAAGACTGTGACATGCGTCAACCTCTTTTTTCAAATCCAATGACCCATATACACTAATAAGAGTAGTGTGCATAAAAAAAGCCTGCATGCAGGCACGATCATTTTAAACCAATTCGGCTTCCTGCAGACGCTGGACATGCAGCGTGATGTAGCCGATCTCCGATTCAGGGAGATGAAGTCCATATTCATCTTTTAACAAATCAGCGAGTCCAAGTGCACACCGGTAAGCTGTATCATACTTTGTTTGGATAAAAATCAGCATGTCATCGTCCATGATTTGAAATGCCTCATTCGATTCCAACCTGCCTAATGCATACCTCAAATGTGTCACAAGCCGCTGATAGGAAATACTATCCTCATCAATTGAATGCTGAAAATAGCTTTCAATATGCTCGATCATTTCTTTGATCATCGTTGTATATTTCACGGTCTTTTTCATGGACTCCGTATTCATTTTGGCCGTATGAATATGAAGTGCCACATATCCTGCCTCATCGTCCGGCAGTTCGACCCCAAGCCGCTCCTTTACATAACGAATGGCATACTTTCCAATCTCATATTCCTGCTTATATAAGACTTTGATCTCACCAAGCAATTTATTATATAACACAATGCCTTTTTGAAGGCGTTCAATGGCGAAGGACAAATGATCAGTCAGTGATATGTGGATGTGATCACTGAGCGGCATCATGAGTTTACCTTCTGCATAACTGATGATATGCTCTGCCACCTCAATATGCGCTTCTGGCAATGTGGCAAGAATTTGTTTGAATTTCTCATTTTCTTCACGCACAACAAAGATTTTCTCTATTTTTTGAAGAGGAACGACGTCATTTTTCCCCTTCTGAAAAGCAATTCCGGGTCCCATCACAATTTTCTCCTGATCGCCCTCCTTTACAACCACTGCGTTGTTATTCAATATTTTATATATCTTCAAGGGGTATCCTCTCCCAGCAGATAACATTTCTTATGTGGGATTTTACCCTGTTTCACTTTTTCTGTAAAGGTAAGAGCGGACCAGCACGCGCCTCTCGCATCGTCTTCTCTTCAAGCATCATCAGACTTTGAGTCAATCGCTTCTCTGCCCTGCGTTTCTTCTTATGTTCTTCTGCCAGCTTTTCCAGCTCTCTCTCTTTCACTACTTGAAAGAATCCGGCATCCGCCGCGGCCGCCTGAACCCCTTGCTGCTTCATCATCACACCAGGGTTCACAAGCACATTCATCATGAAACCAAACCATACGCTCAACCAGCTTTTTAATTTCTTCACTGAACATCCCTCCGCTTTTCTTAGAATCTAGCAACTCTATCAAAACAACTGCTCCTATCATATCCCGAGAAAAAAGAGAGGTTTGTCACAATCTGGGTGAAAAAACAAACTAGTTTTCAGAAGTTTTGTTGAAAAGTGCAGAAGATCATCATGTGCCTAGATGTTTCATTGAAAATTTTATGCACACGCTATCCCAAAGTTAAGCACACCTTATCAACAGGGTTTATCCACATATCAACACCCTCTCACTAGATTTTGTGTATGTAAATTTTTTATTTTCCATATATGTATCTTAATAATCGAGTTATCAACAGACATTTGTGAATAAGTGCGACTTTATAAACAAAATAGTTCTTTGTAACTATGTAAAATAAGACCATTTTAGTAAAGGAATTGTTTTCAACATATTGAATACTTAATAACGGGCAGTGAATCTTTCCTATTTATCCACAAAAAGAAAGGCTATCTCCCTAAAAACACAGCTAGAAAGGGGAAAATTAATGAAAAAGGTCATATCTCGTTCTTCTGTTCTATTGTTCTCCACTATTTTTATTTTATCCACATTCTTTACCGGTCAACAGGCTGCTGCTGCTCCATCTAACAAAAAGGTGGAACTAGAAAAAGCAGAAATCTTCGGTGAAATCAATGTCAACTCGAAAAAACAAACCACCGTCATTGTTGAATTAAAGGAAAAATCCCTAGTTGAAGCCAAGCAAGACGGCGAAGCACAAACAAAAGCCTCCCTCAAAAAAACTCGAACAAAAGTAAAGAACGCAGCACTCAAAGAGGTAGATAAAGCGAGTGTTCGTCAAGAATATGAAAAAGTCTTCTCTGGTTTCTCTATGAAACTTCCTGCAAACGAAATCCCGAAGCTGCTCGCAGTTGATGGAGTAAAAGCTGTTTATCCGGATGTTACATATAAAACCGATGAAGTGAAAAAGGAAAGCATCCAGCTTCCAAACGAAGATGTCTCCCCGCTTATGGATAAGAGCGCTCCATTTATCGGTGCACCAAAAGCATGGGATGCCGGCTATTCTGGAAAAGGGGTCAAAGTCGCAGTCATTGATACTGGAGTAGACTATACCCACCCTGATTTAAAAGGAAACTTCGGTTTATACAAAGGCTATGATTTTGTTGATAATGATTATTCTCCGCAAGAGACTCCTAAAGGAGATCCTAGAGGCGAATCCACAGATCACGGCACACACGTCGCAGGAACGATCGCGGCAAATGGACAAATTAAAGGTGTCGCAAAGGATGCCACACTTCTTGCATACCGTGTACTTGGACCAGGTGGATCTGGAACAACTGAGAACGTTCTTGCAGGCATCGACCGGGCGGTTACTGACGGAGCAGATGTCATGAACCTCTCTCTTGGAAACAGTGTCAATAACCCTGATTATGCAACGAGCATCGCTCTCGATTGGGCCATGTCTGAAGACGTTGTCGCTGTTACATCCAATGGAAACAGCGGTCCGAACAACTGGACAGTCGGTTCACCTGGCACATCAAGAGATGCTATTTCTGTCGGAGCAACTCAGCTTCCGTACAGCCTTTACAATGTGAAATTCCCGAACTATTCAACTGCAAAAGTCATGGGCTACTACCAAGAGAGTGATTTAAAAGCGCTTGACCAAAAACAAGTCACACTCGTCCAAGCTGGAATCGGTGATGAAAAGGCATTTGAAGACATCGATGTTAAAGGAAAGGTGGCCGTGATTGAACGTGGTGCCATTGCTTTTGTGGATAAAGTCGACAATGCAAAAGCAGCTGGTGCAATCGGCGTTGTGATGTATAACAATACCGATGGAGAAATCCCAGTCGATGTACCAGGTCTCGCACTCCCTACAATTAAGCTGTCAAAAGCTGAAGGAACAGCGCTTATCAAAGCCATTGAGGCTGGAAACAATACAACGGCTTTCTCCATTCAATTTGTCAAAGAACTTAGTGAGCAAGTCGCTGACTTCTCGTCCCGCGGACCTGTTGTGGATACGTGGATGATTAAGCCTGATCTATCAGCCCCCGGCGTCAGCATTGTGAGTACGATCCCAACGCATGATCCTTCTCAGCCTTACGGATATGGTTCTAAGCAAGGAACAAGTATGGCTTCTCCGCATGTGGCAGGAGTAGCAGCGATCATCAAACAAGCAAAACCATCGTACTCAACTGGACAAATCAAAGCATTACTGATGAATACAGCAGAAAAACTGTTTGACGCAAATGGCAGCCCATTCCCTCATAACACACAAGGAACAGGCAGTGTTCGAATCATGGAATCACTTCAAGCGTCTTCTATCGTTTCTGATGCGAGCTATTCTTACGGCACTTTCTTAAAGGAAAAAGGCGTTCAAATCAAAACGAAGAAATTCAAGGTAGAAAACCTTTCAAAAGCACCGAAAACGTATACCATTGATTACAAATTCAATGGCAGCGGCATTAGTACAAACGGAACGAAAAAAATCACCGTCAAAGGGAATTCCACTGGATCCTTTACTTCCGCAGTACAGGTGAATTACGGAAAAACCAAGAAAGGGACGTACCAAGGTAGCATAACCATTCGCGAAAATGGCAGAAAGGTCACGGAAATCCCCACTTTATTGATTGTGAAAGAGCCAGATTATCCGCGCGTCACTTCTGTTTCCGTAGAGCCTGACAACCGTGCTGGAAGCTATGTCATCAGCAGCTACCTGCCTGGCGGTGCTGAGAACCTTGCATTCCTTGTCTACTCAACAGATGGAGAGTATTTAGGTGAAGCTGGTGTTTATCAACATGTTGATAAAGGAGAGCACCGCGTAAAATGGAATGGCACAATCAATCAAGGCCAGAAGCTTGAAGCTGGTGAGTATACAATGCTTGCGTATGCGAGTTTGAAAGGAAAATCAGATACCGTACAAACGAAGGAACCTTTCGAAATTTACCCTGAATAAATGTGAATCACAAGAAAAGCCTTGTATGAGCGGATAAGCTCATCAAGGCTTTTCGATCATATATGGAGGAAAGAGAAACTCATGTTGATATGGCTATGGATCGTTTCTTTTTTTACTGCTTTTTTTCTGACGATCACCTTGGTTTATTTACTAACTTTTTTACATACGAAGCAGCCTCGTCCTTTTCATCAAGCATGCGAGCTGACTGTTTATGCTTCCTGTATCTACCCGCTCAGCCTGCTGGTGTCAGCCGCCTTCTTCCTCACTATGATGCTGCTTTTCCCCTTTTACTGGCTGCGTGGACGATAAATATACATACGTTATGCATCAAAGGCTTCTTTTAATAAACGATACGATGTGAGCCGGTCTTGCATGTGATGTGTGATGGTCACAGCGATCAATTCATCTGTCCGATAAGCCTTGGCGAGTGTGGTCAGCTGCTTTTTCACAGATGCTGGTGTTCCAACGACCATCCTTTGACGATTGGCAGCCACTCGTTTTTGTTCATATGGACTGTAAGAATACGCCTGTGCCTCTTCATATGAAGGAAAGCCTTCAAGCTTCAGCCCCTGTTCATTGGCAAGTAAAGATAAATCTAAGCTGACAGCTAGTTTTTCTGCCTGCTCCTCTGTTTCAGCACATAAAACAAAGACTGCCAGACTGACACGTGGCTTATCACCGAATACTGAAGGTTCAAACCGATTGATATATTGCTCTACAGAATCTTCTCCGCCTTCACCATTAATAAAAAGAGCAAACGTGTAGCCTGCACCTGCTTTCGCCGCAAGCCTTGCACTCCCTCCAGAGGAACCGAGCATCCAAACTTCTGGCGCGGTCTCTACCTTCGGAGAAGCAGTCAAATGAGGCAGCGGGTAAAATTCATCCGCTAAATCGTGTAAATACACCTTCAATTCTTCTACTTGCTCAGGATATTGATCACCTAAACGCTTTCGCTCCCCATGATGAAGGGCAATAGATGAAATGGGCATACCACCAGGGGCACGTCCAATCCCAAGATCAATTCTGCCAGGAGCCAGCGCTTCGAGAACCCTGAAGTTCTCTGCTACTTTATAGGCGCTATAGTGGGGAAGCATGACGCCGCCCGAGCCAATGCGTATATGCGACGTAACGGCTGATAAATGGCCGAGAAGCACCTCTGGACTTGATCCTGCAAGCCGATTTGAAAAATGATGCTCTGATACCCAAAAACGGTGATAACCCCACTTTTCCGCCTGCTTCGCTAGTTCAACCGTCTGCTTCAAAGCCTCAGCAGGCGTAGCACCTCCTATCAAAGGAGATTGATCCAGTATACTTAATTTCATCATGCTGCACCTCTTACAGAAATCCCCCTCTCTCAAGCGAAAGGGGGTTGTCTTATTTATTTTCGATTAAAGCCCTTCTCTTTCACAAATTCTCCAAGGAAGGCACGCTTTGGCTGGCTAAAGCCTCGCAGCATCTGCTCAGACCAAGTATCTTTTCTCTCACCGTTTGTTCGTGTTTCATAATATGCGGAAATACGATCGTCGTATTCTTTTAAATAACGATCCACATGCGCTTCATCTTGCTGATATGAATTTTCATGATATATGAGTTCAACTGGCAGTCGTTCCTTTTGAGACGACTGATTAGCTGGATGCCCAACAGCTAGACCGAATAACGGCAGCACATAAGATGGCGTTTCAAGCACTTCAGAGACTTCTCTCAGCTGATTACGCAGTCCGCCAATATAGCAGATTCCAAGTCCCATTGATTCTGCGGCAACACTGACATTTTGTGCAGCCAATGCCGCATCAATGACGCTAATGAGAAAGGCTTCTGTATTCTCAAGCGCCTCCTGATGATTCTTCCCTGCTTTTTTTGCAATATGATCATGGCGTTTCAAGTCTGCACAGAAGACAAAGAAATGCCCATTCTTCTCAACGTAAGGCTGATTCCCAGCCAGTTCAGCAAGCTTGGCCTTCTTCTCCTGATCTGTTACACCAATAATACTATACGCCTGTACGTAGCTTGATGTTGAAGCAGCCTGTGCACTTTTGATCAGTGTCAGCACCTCTTCTTCTGTCAAACGCTCGTCTGTAAACGAACGAATGGATCGATGATTTAATATGGTTTCTATCGTTTTGTTCAACTCGAAGACCTCCTTGACTTCTTCTATCATAAAACAAAGACATAGGGCTTTTCAAAAATTAAAACTCGCAATAAAAAAAGACAGCCTATAATTAGACTGCCCTTACCCGTTTTATTTAAATAAATAACTTTGATATTTAGTTAATTGAACGCTTGCGTTATAGGCGATCCCGAATCCAATCAGAACGGACAAGACAGAGCTTCCTCCAAAGCTGATAAATAAGAGCGGAATCCCTGTTACAGGCATCACGCCTATGTTCATTCCAATGTTCTGGAACGTATGGATCACAATCAAGGCTGTATATCCGACGCAGAAGAATGACGCAAATCGGCTATAAGGATGTATTCGGTCAATCAGTACGACCAGCCGGTAAATCAAGAAGAAGAACATGATCACAACAAACGCACAGCCGATAAAGCCAAAGGCTTCACCTATAATGGAGAAAATCATATCCGTTTGTGCTTCAGGAACATAGACCTTTAAGTTTTTAATGCCGTTCCCAAAAATCTGCCCTGCCCCAATGGCCATAATCGCCTGCTCTACTTGATATTTATCAGATCCAGATGCATCCTGCGTCTGTGCTTGGTTGGCTGCCGAAGAACTATCAGGCAGCCAAGCGGTAATACGGTTGATCTGGTACTGCTGAATGCCTATTGTTTTCGCAAAATCAGGGAATAAGATGATTACGGCTAAAATAGAGGCAACTAAAAGCACAACCACTGAGCCGATGAGTGAGATCAGTTTCCAATTGACCCCTGATAAAAATACCATCACCACAACAATAAACATACAAACAGCCGCAGTCCCTGCATCCTGCAAGAAGATTAGTCCAACTGGTACAGCCGCCACTCCGGCAATTTTTAATAGAAGGAAAATATCATCCTCTAATGTCCGCTTTCCTCTAGGTGTAGACTTTCCAATGACAGATGCGAGCATCATAATCAAACCAATTTTCATGAACTCTGAAGGCTGAAATGTCCCTATTCCTGGCAACACAAACCAGCTTTTTGCACCATTTTTGATTGGAGCAAAATCATGACCCCCGATTTGTGCAGGAGCGACTTTAAGAAGAATTAACAGCATAATGCCGCCTATAAATATATATAAGCTCAGTTTCTCTAATTGCTCTAAGTCAAAATAATTAATAGCAACAATACATATAACTCCGACCATATAGTATATGATCTGCCTCGTCCATGCATTAGATCCATACTGCCCAAATTGACCCGCAGCATAAATCGCAATGACACTGATGGCAAAGAAGGCTAAAAATATAAAAATCAAATCTCCTTGATAGTAAGGAGATGTATTCTGCTTGTTCATGAACTAACCACCCTTATTACAAAACATAAAAGCCCTTGTTTATATTAGATTGAAATTTTCACAAAATCAACTCACCTTAAATATGACGGAAGATACATCCGAAAGGTTCCATTCAATTTTCAAAAAATGAAATACTTTTCATCCTAACAATAGGAAAAAATTCCTCTATACACTTTTCATTCAACCGATCTCAAGTCCTTTAAAAAGTTTATTTTACAGATTTTAAGGGGAAAATTCAATGACCTATGTGGCGATATGACAAGTAAACATCAGATGAGATAGCTGCACTGAGGAATGAGGAATAAAACCATTTTGTATGGAATAAGGCCCATTTTCCAATTATTACGTTTACTTCAAAGTCAATTGTGGTATAATACCTGTAACAAAATGTTCACAATATCTCCTAAAAACAGACACAATTGCATCCTGACCTCTCATTTGATTTGAACATCAACTTACAAAGGAGTTGGATACGATGGATATGTTCTTTGCGTACCTATGTATTGCAACGGCTACACCCCTGTTTTTATGGCTGGAAAACAGAAAGATTGCATTAGCATCTATTCCACCCATTATGATTATGTGGATTTTCTTCGGTCTTTACATGACAAGCAGTTTATCTCCAGCAGGACATACCTTCATGATCGCATTCTTTGCCATTAACGTGATTTTGGCTCACATTGCAGCGTTCCTCATCTATGGACTTCCATTCATTCGCAAAAGATTCAGCAGCAGATAGATATCGCCCAACTATTGGAAGCGTTATCACCATTATGATAAAAACCACTCACCTTTAAGAGATGAGTGGTTTTTTTATTATTTCTCTGAATGCTCAGACTGCTTTGGTGCAGACGGTGAATAACCGTCTTTACTGTTCTCTCCGTGGCTGTAGTGAGCCGCAAAGATCCAAACAGATCCGATGACGAAGATAATCGCACAGAACAGACCAAACAAAGTATTTCCGACTTGAACAGTTCCGTTCTCGCTCTCTGTCATGTGCATAAACATGAACAGCTGCAAGAATGCTTGAATGAACGCAAAACCAAAGATAATCCATAGTTTTGCGGAACTGCCAATTTCAGCTCCAATGGCAATCCAGAATGCTAAAATTGTCAGCACAATGGATAGAATGAAGCCAACTACGTGTTTCCAAGGGAAGTGTTCGTGCTCTGCTGAGGAATGTGTTTTTCCAGCCATATCACAAAAGCCCCCCTAATCCGATCAAGTAAACAGCTGTGAAGATGAAAATCCATACAACATCAAGGAAATGCCAGTATAGACTTGAGATGAAAATCTTCGCTGCTGTTTGTGGAGTTAATCCACGTTTTTTAATTTGGAACAAGATTCCGGTAATCCAGAAGATACCGATCGATACGTGTAGTCCGTGAGTTCCTAAGAGTACAAAGAATGCAGACCAGTACGCACTTGTATGGATGCTCGCACCCTCATGTACATAATGGAAGAACTCAAAAATCTCAAATCCAACGAAGCCTGCACCTAGAAGCAGTGTGAGAATCGTCCAGATGACAACCCCTTTTGTACTTCCACGGCGCATTTCATGAACGGCAATCCCGCATGTAAATGAACTAACCAATAGCAGGAATGTCATGATCAATACAAGTTTCATATCAAACAGCTCAGCTGGTAAAACGCCACCAGCTGTTCTGCCATGTAGAACAAAGTAGGTCGCAAAAAGTGTTGAGAATAACACGATTTCCGCGCCAAGGAATATCCAGAAACCAAGAATGTTTAAACGTCCGGTTTCAGAGCGATATTCAAGCGGTGCATTTGCATAGCTGCTATCATTATGTCCCATTACTTCTGCGCCTCCTTATTCTTTTTCTCTGTTTCGATTACTTCTTCAACAGGAATATAGTAGCCATCGTCATATTCGAATGAACGTAAAATCATCGTTGCGAATACACCGATTAAGCCAATAACGCCAATCCAGTACCATTCAAATACAAGACCGAATGCACCAAGTCCAAAGAATGCAGACATGATCAACGGTCTGCCTGAATTGTGCGGCATGTGAATTTTCTTGAATTCTTTTTCAGGATGAACGTCTACATTGTTTTGCTTCCAATGATGGAATGCATCTGGTGTTGTCACTTCTGGAAGTGCTGCAAAGTTATAATGCGGCGGAATTGCAGAAGATGTCGCCCAGTCAAGTGTACGTCCTTCTCCCCAGCTGTCTCCAGACACTTCACGTTTTGCGTGTCTCCAGCTGTAGTAAATGTTGTAGCAAAGGATGATGAATCCGATACCCATCATAAATGCACCAATTGTTGAAATAAAGTTTAGTGCAGTCCAGCCATCTTCTGGTCCATACGTATAAATACGTCTTGGCATTCCTTGCAGTCCTAAGAAGTACTGCGGGAAGAAACAGATGTTAAATCCGATCATGAATACCCAGAAGAACCATTTGCCGATTCTTTCGTTTAACTTGTAACCAAACATTTTTGGATACCAGAAAACAAGACCAGCAAAACAAGCAAATACAGTACCTGCGATTAATACATAGTGGAAGTGGGATACAAGGAAGTACGTGTTATGGTACTGGTAATCCGCAGCTGCCATCGCAAGCATAACCCCAGTTACACCACCGATTACGAAGTTCGGGATGAAACCAAGTGCCCAAAGCATTGGTGATGTAAAGCTGATACGGCCTCGATACATCGTAAAGAGCCAGTTAAAGATTTTCACACCTGTTGGTACAGAAATCGCCATTGTTGTAATCGAGAAGAATGAGTTAACCGCTGCACTGTTCCCCATTGTAAAGAAGTGGTGAACCCACACAAGGAAACTAAGAACAGAGATTGCCACAATCGAGACAACCATCGCTTTGTAACCAAACAACTGCTTTCTTGAGAACGTCGCAAAAATTTCTGAGAAAATACCGAAAGCCGGCAGGATAACAATATATACCTCAGGATGTCCCCAAATCCAGAATAGGTTCGCCCAAAGCATCGGCATACCGCCTGCTTCGAGTGTAAAGAATGCAGAACCGAATAAACGATCAAATGTCATAAGTGCTAAAGCAACTGTTAGTACAGGGAATGCAAAAACGATGATGACAGACGTAATCAATGTTGTCCATGTAAACATTGGCATACGCATAAGTGTCATACCTTTTGTACGCATTTTTAAGATGGTCACCATGAAGTTAATACCTGTCATAAGTGTACCAATACCTGCAATTTGGAGCCCGAGCAAGTAGTAGTTCTGTCCAGGTCCTGGTGAGAAATCATTTCCGGCGAGCGGCATGTAACTCGTCCAGCCTGCACTTGGTGATCCTCCAATAACGAAGGAAATGTTGAACAGCATTGCTCCGACCATGAATGTCCAGAAGCTAAGGTTGTTCAAATAAGGGAATGCAACGTCACGTGCACCAATTTGAAGAGGAACAACGACGTTGATTAAACCAATTAAAAATGGCATCGCCATGAACAAAATCATGATCGTACCATGCGTTGTAAAGATTTCATTATAGTGGTTTGAATCTAAAAACGTATTATTAGGAAGCGCCAGCTGCGCGCGCATCATCAGTCCGTCTACCCCACCGCGGAAGAACATAATCACAGCAGCAAGGATATACATGATTCCAAGCTTTTTATGATCAACTGATGTCAGCCATTCTTTCCAGAGCCATTTCCACTTTTTAAAGTAGGTTAAAACAAACACGATGGCAATGGAGGTAAGAGCGATAGAAATTTGCGCACCAAGAATTAATGGGTCTCCAGTTACAAAAAACTCATCCCATTTTAAATGCATAACGGCCTCCTCCTTTCCTTAGTCAGTTTATTCTGTTTCTAATTTTCTTTTATAGTTCTTCACATTCTCGAAAGGATCTGTCTTGGAATGCGGAGAAACTGCTTGGTAACCTAAACGTTTGCGTGCTTGGAGTGCATATTCAGAATCCTCTCCGTGCTTCGCAAAGGATAAATGTGTTGATGAGAATGTCTGCACATCTGCAGCATCAGGAAGCATCAAGTAGTCATACGTTTTCTTCGTTAACTTCGGTGCTTCTTTCTTTGTTTTATTTACCCATTTATCATAGTCAGACTGCGTCATCGCATTGACTTTGAATTTTTGCTGAGCAAAGCCCTCGCCTGTGAAGTTGGCGTTTCTTCCTTGATATGTGCCAACTTGATCAGCTTGAAGGTATTGTTCCATCTCCATTCCAGCCATCGCATACTTCTCCCCGCCTAGCTGAGGAATCCATAGTGATGCCATTGTATCAGCGGAAGTGATTTTGAATAAAACCGGCTGATCTTTTGGAATGTTTAAGTAGTTCACTGTCTCAATATTTTCCTCTGGATAGCTAAAGATCCATTTCCAATCAACAGCTGTCGCATAAACGACAAGAGGATCTTTATGGCTTGTTGCTTGAGGTGCCTCTTCCAAAGAGTAAATTGTTTTTACAGTTGGAACTGAAAGGGCAGCAACGATTAATATTGGGATCACTGTCCAGACAACTTCTAGAAGCGTGTTCCCGTGTAGTTCTGGGTTATAAGAGGCGTTTCCAACGTCCTTACGCTCACGGTATTTAACCAAAATGATGGTAAACATTACAAATACCGCACCAACGATAAAGAGCATAAATCCGATCGATAAAAGGATTAAGTCTTTTTGTTGTGCTGCGACTGGTCCTTTAGGATCTAAAACAGCGATATTGCTGCAACCTCCTAATACAAAAACACTCACGAGCATCGCTAATAAAAGCATAGGTTTAATGGCTCTGAACAAGAAGATCACCATCCTTCCTTAGATAATGTATAAATTGCTGAATAATTGTGAAAAGCCATCTGCCTTCGAAAACTTTTCTTCCCTTTGTAATGCTATCAAAATCTGTTAGAGTTAGCTTCCCTTTTTTCAAAAGTTCATTTATTTTTCAACAGATTTCTTTTAAAATGTCATAAATTCGACATAAATTTATATTATTGCACACACAATAAATTTCTAGGATTTTGAAAAGTTGAGAGTTGAAGGCAAAGGACAAACAATCAAGAACTTTGTCAAATTTAGGTTTACCACAATAAAAAAGTTTGGTCAAATTTCAATTTAACTTAATGAAATTTTATCTAGGTAAACAATTTCAAAATAGGTATCCCCACATTTAACAAAAACCTTACTTATTTTAACGCAAGTTGATAAGAAAAGAAAGTATCGATCCTCTGACTATACGCTGTAAGAATTGGTAATCATGTTGAATATGTGGAATCCCACTTAATGACTTCCAGCAAAAAACCGGCTCAGCGCCGGCATTCTGCAATTATTCATCTCTTACTAAAATATCAGGGCGTCTATAGATGTCCCCTTCATGTTCAACGTCAATGTATGTCCACTTGCCTGTATAGGTTAAAAAGCGGTTCCCCTCTTTCTCTACGACCATCGTATCCTCTGATTTCAATCCAGGCAATGAAGGGTTCCATGTAAACACTTGCTGCAGCTGAATTTCTTCCTTAGATGAAGGAACTGCAATCATTTCTCTAGATACAAAGCCCGTTTTTCCTCCTTGATGAAGCTTTTTCCAGCTATCAGGGAAGCCTTCTTTTTCATACTGAGCGATACCTGCTTTCATCACGTCTCCCAAAGTCTTACCGGGGCGCGTAGCGGCATTCATGACCGTGTCAATTCGTGCCAGCCGCTCTTTGTTCTCTTCAAGCTCCTGTGGAAGCTGACCGAAGTAAACAGACCTTGTGACATTGGCCACGAGTCCATGCCGTTCAGCGCAAAGGACAACAAGCGCATGCTTTTGAAGTTTTTTGTCTGTTGGAATTGGATGACGGTATTGATGAATCCGGTCATCTGTTGCTACAAGCAGCACTTCAATCGTCATTCCCTGCGCGATCGCTTTTTGAGCCGCAAGCGAAGCGATTTCGTACTCCGTCTGTCCTGGAACGATTTCTTTACAGACACTCTCTACAATGACCGCTGTTTCATGACAAAGCGTTTCATACTGGCGGAGCTGTGATGCAGAAAGAATGGATCGAACTTGCGACAAATCCGGCTCAACCGATTCGAATCCATCCATTTGAATGTCTGATCCGATTCGTTTGTCTTTTGTGAGTGTTTGAATGTGTGCCGTATCATCCTCAAACCAATCCATCGTCACCACTTGAAATGGGTGATCGATATACGCCATCTCTTCTTCAATGATCCGCTTTTCTTCCATTTGATTCACAATGAGGACGATGTCGTCTTTTAACACAAGCAGCTTGCACACGCCCTCTGGTGTATTTAACACGATATGATTTCTTCTTCCTCCTGTCAGCCAGGAGAAGTTATTTCGCTTTTGAATTAAGACACCGTCGAGCTGTTTTTCTTCCATTATTGTTCTTACTTGTTCAATCATCTAATCACCTGCCTATATGAGTGTATGAATGAAACGTTTAAAAGCTGTTTTCCCTTGCTTGGTTCTTTTAAACACACCCGCCTGTGAGAGAATTCGAGAAAAAATGATGCCGACTTCTTTTTGTAAAATGGCTTCTGTATTCTCCTCTGTAAAGGTGTTCTCTTCAAGCAGACGCTTTGCCCATGCTTCGTGTTTCGTGATAGTAGGACGGGCTTTGATTTCTTCAAGGGGGTTTGGGGATAACAGCGCTTCTTTTAATTGGCTTAATTCCTCTGCTAATCTACCAGGAAGAACTGCAAGACCCATCACTTCAATTAATCCGATATTCTCTTTTTTAATATGATGGACTTCTTCGTGCGGATGGAAAATTCCGTCCGGGTGCTGCTTGTTTGTACGATTATTACGCAGCACTAGATCTAATTCATAGTCATCTCCATGTCGGCGTGCAATTGGTGTAATGGTATTATGCGGCGTCTCTCCTGTATGAGCTAGCAGCTCCACTTCTTCATCTGAATACATTTTCCACTCGTTTAAGATAAAGTCAGCGGCGTCTGCAAGCGTCTGCCTATCGCTGCTTCGAAGGCGGATCACAGACATCGGCCATTTCACAATCCCGGCCCTCACATTCGGAAAGGCACTCAGAGTAAAAACATCTTCAAGCTTCGCTTTCGCCATCGGAAATTCATGCGCACCGCCCTGAAAATGGTCATGGCTTAATATACTGCCCCCGACAATCGGAAGGTCAGCGTTCGATCCGATGAAATAATGCGGGTATATATATATGAAAGAAAGCAATCGTTCAAAGGTCTTTTTGGTGATATTCATCGGCTCATGTTCGCCTTTGAACACAATGCAGTGCTCGTTGTAGTACACATAAGGTGAAAATTGTAGAAACCAAGATTCATCTGTGAGTGTCACAGGAATAATCCGGTGATTCTGTCTCGCTGGATGGTTGATCCGTCCCCCAAACCCAACGTTTTCTTTACAAAGCAGACAAAGAGGATATTGCTTTTGACTAAGTTTTTTGGCTTCAGCGATTGCTTTTGGGTCCTTTTCCGGCTTCGATAGATTAATTGTGATCTCCAACTCGCCATCATCTGTTGGTGTAAACCACTGCACATTTTTGGCGATTCTGCCAGTATGAATATAGTGTGCGTGCTGCTGCATTTCATAGAACCAGCTTGTAGCCGCCTCTGGTCCTTCATGCTGGCGTTTCTCTTCAAACTTCGCGTAGATGACACTTGGAGGCGCCACCAAGCATCCCATGATTTTCGCATCTAGTAAATCGCGATACGTATCCGTCCCCTCAGGGATAAGGCCAGTCTCTACTGCCCAATCCAGCATTGGCATTAAGATGTCTTCAAGTTCCGCATCCCCTGAGACTGTTCTTGCCTCAGCTTCATCCAGCCCAAGCACCTCAAGCAGCCGATTTCTCGTATAATCGATATCTAGTGGTGTAATCAGCTCTTGATTAACTCCGTATTGAATCAGCTGTTCCAGTTTTTCAAAAATATCTACCGCCATTCTCTCTGTCCCCTCTCTTGCCTGCCTGTTACGCGTTATTTACTCTGGTAACCGTCTGGATGCTTCTGAAACCAATCCCACGCACTTTGAATAATGGTGTGAAGGTCAGCATATTGAGGTGTCCATCCTAATTCCTGCAGCGCTTTTTCAGAAGAAGCAATCAGCTTTGCTGGATCTCCCGCGCGTCTGTCAGCCACCTGTGCTGGAATCGCATGCCCCGTGACGTTTCTTACAGCATCTACTACCTGCTTCACGGAGAAACCTGTGCCATTCCCTAAGTTATATGTTGCACTTCCTTTTCCAGCACGCAGACGATCAACTGCTAAGATGTGCGCCTCTACTAAATCCATGACATGAATGTAATCTCTAATACACGTGCCGTCCTCTGTCTCATAATCATCACCGTAAATCATGATCTGATCTCGTTTTCCTAAAGCCACTTGCAGAATGATCGGAATGAGGTGTGTCTCAGGCTGATGATCCTCTCCGACAAGTCCATCTGTATGAGCGCCAGCTACATTAAAGTAGCGAAGCACGACGTATTTCATTCCATATGCCTGCTCAGACCACTTCAGCATTTTTTCAATCGCAAGTTTTGTTTCTCCATAAGGATTAGTTGGGTTCGTCTCATCCGTTTCAACGATCGGCACACGCTTTGGTTCACCATACGCAGCTGCGGTTGAAGAGAAAACGATGTGTTTCACATCAAATTCATTCATCACCTGAAGTAAAGCTGTTGCTCCCCCAACGTTGTTGTCATAGTACTTTAGCGGGTTTGTTACACTCTCACCTACAAGTGAATCTGCGGCAAAGTGCATAACCGCTTCTATTTGATGCGTTTTGAAAACCTGTCTTAAAAAATCTTGATCTCGTAAATCTCCCTCTTCTAAAACAGCTCCCTCCAAAACAGCTTCTTTGTGGCCTGTCTGCAAATTATCCACTACTACTACTTGTTCACCTTTCGCTAATAGAGCCGCTACAGCATGACTGCCAATGTACCCTGCTCCCCCGCACACTAAAATCGTCATTACACTTCCTCCTTCGTGAGTTCTCTTGCGCCGCCTCCAATTCCAGCTGTGTAAAAAGAGGCTTCAATACCTGTCTTCTCTTGATAAATCGCACCCGTTTCTTCTATAAATGATGCCAGCTGCTTTTCTTTCACAATACTGATCGTGCAGCCGCCAAAACCCGCGCCCGTCATACGGGAGCCAATCGTTCCAGGATGGAGCCAAGCGGCTTCTGCCAGAGTATCCAGTTCAAATCCAGTCACTTCATAATCATTCTTTAAAGAGAGATGAGATGCCTTCATAAGCGCACCTATTTCTTCCATTTTATCATCTTTCAGAAATTTGACTGCTTTTATGGTTCGGTCGTTTTCTGTCACCACGTGCCTTGCACGTTTGCGGCATGTTTCATCCTGAATCAAGTGGGCATGCTCGGCAAATTCATCAGCCGTGAGCTCACATAAGTGGACTAGATCGATTTCTTTTCGCAAATCGTTTAAGGCTGATTGACACTCTGACCGGCGTTCATTGTATTTGGAGTCTGCCAGTGTCCGCTTTTTGTTTGTATTGGCAATGACAAGCGCCAGCCCCTCTTGCCGAAACGGACTGTATTCAAAATCAAGGGTATCGCAATTAAGCAAGATGGCGTGATCTTCTTTTCCAAGAGCGATTGAAAACTGATCCATAATGCCGCAATTGACGCCAATAAATTCATTTTCTGCACGCTGCGAAAGGAGGGCAAGACGGGCACTTGAAACGCCGAATGAATGCCATTCATTGATAAAGACAGCGGTGACAAGCTCGATGGAGGCAGAGGAAGACAGCCCTGCGCCATTGGGAATATTGCCGCCGTATACAATGTCAAAGCCTTCTTCTATCTTCATCCCTGCTTCGATAAACTGATGGAACACGCCCTTCGGATAATTCGCCCAGCCGTCTGACTCCAAGTAAGCGATTTCAAAAAGGTCGAATTCTTTCACACCATCGCCATCAAAGTTCAAGGAATACATTCTCACGCGGCCATCTGACCGCTTTGCACATGCTGCATATGTACCGAGAGTGAGCGCACAAGGGAATACATGACCTCCATTGTAATCTGTATGTTCACCAATCAGGTTCACTCTTCCCGGGGCAAAAAAATAGCGAAGTTCTTCTTCTCTATCCCCAAATTGCTGGTGAAATGCCGTGCGTAACATATCGATCATATCCATTCCCCTTTTCTCTTCTGATACTCTTATTTTAGTTGCCTGAACTGCGTAAGTTCAATGGTAAAAAAATCGTTAAAAAATACCCTTTTTTTGCTGTGAATGGTACGATGTGATATGAGGTGTACTATGATTCAAAATAGAAAAAGGTTGTTTTTTGCTGTGAAGGAGGTTTTCCAATTTGAAGAAGGAAGCATTTGCATTTCGTTTTCACCATTCTGATGTTACATTGCCGGCACAAATATGGTCTGTTGGCTGGGAGGTTCAATCATCTTCGTTATACAGCTGGAATGGCGTGGAGCGGAAGGATCAGGGCAAGTGCATCTTTCAGCTCACACTGTCTGGACACGGCATGATTGAAATCGGACAGAAGCGGTTCAAAGTCTTGCCAGGGCAGGCCTTTCTTGTGAAAAGCCCAAGTGCCTATCAATATTATTTTCCAGAAGACAGTGAGCATTGGGAATTTCTCTATTTGACGCTTTATGGGGACGCCTGCGATCTTTGCTTTGACCAATTTATAGATCAAGGAAAGCAGGTCATGCGTTTTCATCCTAATTCCAAACCGATCCGCCTGCTGAAGAAAATTTATGATGAAGCCAGTGAAAGACGGATTACCAATCCATTTGAGGGGTCTAGCCTTGCTTATCAATTTGTCATGGAACTGTATTCATATTTGCCAAAGCTTGAGGGACAAATGGAGAAATGGCCTGAGCCCATCGTTCAAGCGGCCTTGTTTGCCAGCCATCATTTTCACGAGGAAATTGGCCCAGACGATATGGCAGCTGCGGCACGTTTATCCAAAAGTCATTTTACGAGGGAATTCAAAAAGGCCACTGGCTTCACACCTATTCACTACTTAACCAATATCCGGTTAGAGAAGGCGGAAACATTACTAAAAACAACGAAATACTCGATTGAAGAAATTGCCATACAGTGCGGCTACCGAAATGCGAATTACTTGAATAAAGTCTTTCGAAAGAAAATTGGCATGTCTCCAAAGCAAATGCGGGAAACAAGCGATGCATAATAAAAAGCAGCCGCTTTATCATTGGCTGCTTCTTTTACGCTTTTGACAGGTCAACATGAATTCTCCCTTGTCTTAAAACAATGGTCATTTGCGTATCAGGGGTCATTAAGTTTTCTAAAATGTCCGTTGCCGTTTGAAGCGCAATGTCCATTCGGTTGATCTTTTCCTTTTCTTGTTCCGAAAACGCTTCAGGATGTGCGGTCATTTCTTTGACTAGCCTCAGCACTTGTTCATGCTGCTTTTCTGTTTGTTGATATATGGCATCATATAAGTCGTCTGACCTGCTGCTCATTTCACATCACCTATCTTTTTTTATGTGTTAAATCGCATCTTCTTTTGTTTTCTTGAAGACGAACCATTTACTGGCGACATAATTGACCACCACAATCACAAAGTTGACGAGAATTTTTGCGACGGTTTCATTGAGCGCCATTTGGCTCACAAATAAAATCATCAGCCCCAGATCTACACCTAGAGACATGAGACGAACACTAAAAAATGAAGAAAGCTCACGCATGAGGCTTTTTGTGTCACGAGCCTTTTGCTTGAAGACATACTTCTTATTGGTGATATAAGCAAAGAGAACAGCAAATACCCATGAAACAACCGTAGCTGTTTTGTAATCCATGGAAAACATCTCAACGAATAAATAGAAGCTGACGATATTGACAATGGTTGTACACACACCCATCACAAGATACATGACAACTTCTCGATACTTTTGAAAAAGGCTATACATGTCTTTCTTCATTCCTTCTTGGTGGTTTCTGTTTCTTTTAGAATACCATCTTAAGAAGAACTTCCCAAACGAACAATATGTACGTCCTGCAAAGATGAAATTTGTTCTACTCGATGGCAAATGTCAATACAATTGGTTTATATGAGTCAAATGTTTTAGGTCTTTTTCATTATTTTAATTTATAATCTTTCAACTGACATAACAATTGTTTATTATTAGAAGTAAGATTTCAATATTTATGGGTTTTTTAGTCATTTTTTTAGGGACGTGGTAGGTGATAGATTTTACAAAATAGGTTAAATGTCATCATTTTTCGACAAAATTTATTTTGTGCTGTTTTCAACCACACGTACAGTTACTAGACGGTTTGTTCAAGTCATTGGTTGCAGTGAATATGTCTTATTGAACTGGAGGATATTATGGATACGCAAGTGAAAAGAAGAGTTGACGAAGAGTGGGTTTATTTGATTCAGGAAGCGAAAAAAATTGGACTAGGCATCGAAGAAATACAAGCCTTTTTAACATCCAACGGTGATCAGAAGATGATAAACAAACCGTAAATCAACGCCGTTATCCTTTGTCTTTCAGACTGCTTTGGCTAAAAGTTCTGACCTGTCAATTGACCTTTTGAAAATCCTTTCATGACGATACGCTACAATAATTGAACACCTCTCCATACCAATCCCTTCACTCAATGGGGTTCTGTCTTTCTATATTAGGAGGACAGTCCACTTCCCGTTCTCTATATGATCCCTTTTTAGTTGCATTCATGAAAATTGTCCTTCTCTCGTTATAAAACCAAGCTGCCCACCCATATATTAACCATGAAAACAACGAGAAAGCAGAAAGGTGGGTAGAGCGTGAGTTCAGATTCCCTTTCGTATTATCACCAAAAAAAGGATCAGTATTATCATGGGGTAAACCCGGTCATCGTCAGTCGTATTCGCGCGGAATGGACGTCTTTATTGGATATCGGATGCGGCACAGGCAAGCTTGGAAAAGTCCTGAAACAAAAGGGCCGAACCATCTATGGCATTGAGTCATTTGAGGACGCAGCAAAAGAGGCTGAGCAAGAGCTAAATCATGTTCTCTGCGGAAATATTGAACAGATGGCTCTCCCTTATGACCATGAACAATTTGACTGCATTATTTTCGGAGATGTCCTCGAGCACTTATTGGACCCTTGGGCCGTTTTAAAAAAGGTGAAACCCTTCCTTAAAAAAGAGGGTGCCATCTTGTCATCTATTCCAAATATCGGCCACATTTCAACGGTTTTAGAATTACTAGCCGGCAGATTTACTTATACAGATGCAGGGTTAATGGATCAAACCCATTTACGCTTCTTCACGCTTCACGAAATACATGCACTCTTTCATTCAGCGGGTTTTCGCATTCGCGAATTCGAGGCTATTCGCGTACAGCATCCTTCCTATGCAGGCGTGTTGAATGACCTACATGAATTACTCATGAAACACGGCATTCGTTCTGATTTTCACGAGGCTGCTACAGCCTATCAATATGTAGTCGAGGCGGTTCCATTTCATGAGTAATCCGACCATCCTGTTTGTTTTATGTGTAAATGATGAATCGATGTTTCAGGCTTGTTTCCGGCAGCTCGCTTCGCTTCCGGCTCCTCATGGATACCATGTGGAGGTCTTACCAATCAGACAGGCATCAAGTATGACCTCTGCCTACAATGAAGCCATCACTCATCCAGCTCAGTTTAAAATTTATCTTCATCAGGATACCTTGATTGTCAAACAGCATATGCTGCTTGAGCTCATCCCCCTTTTTTTACAAAATCCATCACTTGGCATGATTGGCGTGATTGGAGCAGAAAACGTGCCTGACAATGGAATTTGGTGGGAGAGTGCTGATTGTAGGGGAAAAGTCATTGAATATCGCCACGACACCTATCAGCTGCTTTCCTTTGAAAGAGGCCGTCAGCAGCCCGAAGTACAAGATTATATTAAAGCTTCGGCTATTGATGGTCTATTCATGGCAACACAATACGATGTAAGATGGCGTGAGGACCTCTTTGACGGCTTTCATTTTTATGATGTCTCGCAGTCCTTCGAATTCACTCAGCAGGGCTATGAAGTTGGAATTGCAAAACAAGAAGAGCCTTGGTGTATTCATAAATGCGGAGATCATTTTGACGCAGAAGCATATGAAAAAGCGAGAGAACAATTTCTTGCAAATTATCGATAGAAAGCACCCTTTTCGGGTGCCTTTTTTATGATATACTGTCATAAACAGCCAGATCGTCTCATATGCATTGGAGTACCTTGTCCCTAATTCGTACAAAGGAGGAAACAATGGCAGACAAAAAAGTTCATTATAAGAAGGTTGCCGCTTCAGAGGATTTTCGAAAACTTCTTGAGGAAAAACGCAGATTTATCGTACCGATGACGATTTTCTTTTTTCTCTTTTACTTTTCACTTCCGGTCGCTACATCCTACTTCACCTTTTTGAACACGCCGGCAATTGGCGCGATCTCATGGGCTTGGTTATTCGCCCTCACACAATTTGTCATGACCTGGGTTTTATGTGGACTTTACGCAAAAAAAGCAGCTAAGTTCGACAATTATGTAAGCGCTTTAAAAACTGAATCAAGAGGTGATGACGAATGAGCATGACCGCGTTTATTTTGTTCGTAGCGATCGTAGGTCTCACATTGGTCATCACATATTTTGCTGCGAAAAAAACAAGCAATGCGAGTGATTTTTACACAGCAGGCGGAGGTTTGACCGGGTTTCAAAACGGTCTTGCCATTGCTGGCGACTATATGTCTGCTGCATCCTTTTTAGGGATTGCTGGAATGATCGCGTTAAACGGATTTGACGGCTTTTTCTATAGCATTGGTTTTCTAGTAGCGTATCTTGTCGTTCTTTACGTTGTGGCTGAACCGCTACGAAATCTAGGGAAATATACGATGGCAGACATGATCGCTGCACGATTTAAGCGCCCTGCCATTCGAGGGGTTGCCGCCTTTAATACCATTACAGTCTCCACTTTTTATATGATTGCACAGCTTGTTGGAGCAGGTGCGTTAATCAAGTTGCTTCTTGGCATTGATTACTGGATCGCAGTGCTGATCGTGGGTGTTCTGATGACCATTTATGTCGTGTTTGGCGGCATGATTGCGACCAGCTGGGTACAGATCACAAAGGCTGTGCTTCTCATGCTTGGGACGCTCATTATTTCTCTGCTTGTGTTTGCAAAGTTTGATTTTAGTCTGCTAAAGATGTTTGAACAGATGAAAACTGCAACCCCGCTTGGTGAATCGTTTCTTCACCCGGGAAATAAATATGATGTGCCTTTAGAAACCTTGTCTCTTAACCTCGCCTTAGTGCTTGGGACAGCAGGTCTGCCGCACATTTTGATTCGTTTTTATACAGTAAAGGATGCGATTTCTGCGCGAAAATCGGTTCTTTCTGCTACTTGGATCATCGGGATTTTTTATTTAATGACGGTTTTCCTTGGCTTTGGTGCTGCTGCCTTTGTTGGAACAGAAGCGATCACAGCAGCAGATGCAGCAGGAAATATGGCCGCACCTCTTCTGGCACAAGCCCTTGGAGGAGATTTATTATTTGCCTTTGTTTCCGCTATCGCCTTTGCGACCATATTAGCAGTGGTGACTGGTCTTGTTTTATCCGCCGCGTCAGCTTTTGCCCATGACTTTTATAGTCAGATTATCCGCAAAGGAAAAGCGAGTGAGCGGGAGCAGGTGAAGGCGGCACGCTTTGCTTCAATCGGCGTGGCGATCCTCTCCATCATTCTTGCATTATTTGCCCAGTCCTTAAACGTCGCTTTTCTTGTGTCTCTTGCCTTCGCAGTCGCAGCGAGTGCGAATTTACCTTTGATTATCTTCACTGTTTTTTGGAAACGATTTAACTCTACAGGTGCCATCGCCGGAAGCTTAACAGGCCTTCTGAGCGCACTGATTATCGTCTCGCTCAGCCCAAGCGTCTGGGACCCATCAGGAGCAGCCATCTTCACAGGAGAGCCGCTCATCCCGCTGTCGAACCCTGGGATTATCTCGATTCCACTCGGATTCCTTGCCGCATACTTAGGCACGATATTCTCGTCTGAAAAAGCAGATGAAGACACCTTTACGGAAATTCAAGTAAAGGCACATACAGGCATGCATATGGATACTGATTCATAAGGAAAAGCCGGCTGCTCAGCCGGCTTTTTTTGTGTTCTTCTGTTCAAATCTCAGTAAGGTATAAATTGGCTTTTCAACTTATTTTTATACTTCTCTAATCTGGCAACCCTTCTAAACGTGATGAGAGAGCAGCATGTAATGAGGATTAACAGAATTTCATGAACTTCCCCTCTGTTATCAACCACACTCTTCATTCCTATCCCTCTCCGTAATGAATCTATTTATCGTTATGAATTCCCTGCAAGATGTCATTCCTATGTTATCATGTTATACACATACTGGAAATTATTTAAATCGACACGAAAGAAGTGGGATGACGTATGCAAAGGATTTATTCCGCAAAATTATTATTCGAATCCATCTCATCACCAAGCAATATACCCGATAAAATCTTTGAAGAACGAATCGTCTTGGTAAAAGCTAAGAACCAACTGCAAGTGAAGGAAATAGTCAAACAAGGCTTCCCAGAGGAAACCTATGATAATGCAGAAGGTGGCCAAACTAACATAAAATTAGCAGCCATTCTAGATATTTTTGAGCTTGTCGATCACTTAGAGCAAAAATCACTACACTTGAGTGAAGTGTATAGCCGCCACCTTATTTTTGATGAAGAAACTTCTGTTCAAGAAGCCATCGAGGCCTATTCTTTAGACAAATAAAAAAGCCGGCTGCTCAGCCGGCTTTTTAATAGCGCTGGAATAACTCTGGGTTTTTCGGAACGTTTTCTAAATAAACGATCTTCCCTTGGTCGTCCAGCTCTGCGATATCAATTCCTTCTGCTGTATAGACACGGCCATCTGAAAGCTTTCCGCACACGGCCCAGTTTGTTTCATACTTTCCATCTTCTCTTTTAATCCATCCATCCCACATATGCTTAATGTCATCATGTACGTGGAAAAATGTGTTCAAAAATTGTGTGAATGCTTGGATTCCAGGCCTCCGGGCGCCATTTAAGACAATCATGACATCGTCAGAAAACAATGCCAGCAATTCATCCAGTTGCTCCTGCCCTTTTCCTGCTTCATCGTATCGGCGAAAATACGTATCGAGCACTTCCATGTTCATTCTCCTTTATTTACCTGTCATTTCGAAAACAATCGAACTATATAATTGTACACAATTGTTTCTCGCCTGTCTATTTTCCCCTACATAAGAAAAGACATGAATTGATTCAATCCATGTCTCCCTCAGATCAAAGAGATGCTTTTTCTGCTTCAACAAGTGATTTCAGCTTTTCTGCTGCTTTTTTTGGATCGGCGCTCTGGCTAATAGCACTAATGATGCTTACACCATCTGCTCCAGCTTGTATGACTGGTGCAGCGTTGTCGTATGTGATCCCTCCGATACCCACAATCGGAATTTGAAGGCCATGACGGCGGACTTCAGTAATCAAAGACACCCCCTGGACACTGCGTGTATCCTTTTTCGTTTCCGTTGGATAGACTGGGCCCATCCCGACATAATCTGCTCCGTCTTTCATGGCTTGTTTCACTTCATCTAGGTTATGCGTCGACACGCCTAATATTTTATTCCCGATCCTTTGTCTGACGTCTTGTGCGTTTGCGTCTTCCTGTCCAACATGCACGCCATCTGCATCAAGATCAATCGCTAGCTGTACATCATCATTCACAATAAAAAGAACATTTGCTTCTTGGCAAAGCGCTTGAATTTGACGAGCCAATTGTTTCTTCTCTTCAGCCTGCAAGGCGTTTTCACCCTTTTCACGAAATTGAAACATGGTGATTCCGCCTTGAATGGCCTCGTTCACAACATCAAGCGGCTGTCTCGTTGAATTTGCTGTTCCCATAATAAAATAAACCGATAATTGCTGTTTGATTTGCTCTTGGTCAGCCTTTGTCATGTGAAATTCCCCCTAATTTCCCTAATGTCAGAACATCATCGCCGGTTGTGTGTTCTAGTGCGTTTAACAATTCCATTTGAAAGGTCCCCGGTCCTTTATCCTTTGTGTGCAGAGCTGCCTTTTCAGCTGCCACACCATAAAACAGCAATGCAGCGGCCGACGCATGAAGCAGCCTTTCACCTGCTGCACAAAATGCTCCAATGATAGATGTCAGCAAACAGCCGGTTCCTGTCACCTTGGTGAGCCATTCATGTCCATTATGAATGGACAGCACCTCATTTCCATCTGACACCACATCGACTTTTCCTGTGATCACCACTATTGTCTGAAGTACAATGGACGCTTGTTTGGCTAATGCCGATACATCTCCATTCGCCGCTTTCGCATCAACGCCTTTTGACTCCCAGCCGTCCACTCCAAGTAAATGAGCCACCTCAGCAGCATTTCCTCTGACCACGGTCATTTTCACATTCTCTAACAGCTGTTTAGCTGCATTCGCTCGAAACGTTGTCGCACCGACGCCGACAGGATCTAACAAAACAGGTACACCTTTTTCATTGGCGGCTTGTCCAGCGAGAATCATGGCTTCCACCGTCTCCTTGGTCAGTGTGCCAATATTAAGCACAAGTGCATCCGCTAATTGCGCCATTTCAGCCACTTCTTCTTTGGCGTTTGCCATGACTGGCGAAGCACCTAAAGCAAGCAGTCCATTCGCTGTGAAATTCGTCACGACTTGATTCGTGATATTATGAACGAGTGGATTTTCCTCTCGAACCTTCTCCAATAAATGAGACGCGCGGCTTGTTTTCATCTGTATCATCCTCCCTTTTACTCTGCATCCCACACGTAAGATTTCGTATGCTTTAACCATTCTCTTGCCGCAAACGACAAATAACGGTCTTTTCGCCAAATGACACCTAAATGCCACGGGATTGATGGGTTTAGGGAAATGACCTTTACCTTTTCAGGATCAAGATCACGGCAGATTCGTTCTGGCAGAAGTCCAATCCCTAAGTTTTCAGCTACCATTTCACTAATGAAATCCCACTGAGACGTTTCATAAATGACATTTGGCCGGAATCCCGCATTCATACATTCATTTAAAATCCGGCTGTGCAGAACAAAATCTTCTCTAAAGAAAATAAACGACTCTTCCCTTAAATCAGCTAAATGTACCTCCTCACGACCGGCCATCGGATGAGATGGATGCGTCACGAGCTTCATGTTCTCTTTAATAATGGTGTACGTATGAAAAATTTTATCATTTGCAGGCAGAACAATGACACCAATATCTAACGACCCATCCTCGACCCCTTCCTCTACTTTAATGGAGCCGTGCTCGACCAATTGAAATGTGACATCTGGATATTGCTGGCGGAATTCTCCCATGACATTCGGGAAGAAACTTGACCCAATCATCGGGGGCAATCCGATTCGGATATGACCTTTTTTCACATTCATTAAATCATTTAATTCGCTCGTTAAATTCTGAAATGACTGCGTGATTTCACTCGCCTGTGTATACATGGTTTGGCCGGCATCTGTCATTTCAACCTGCCGTCCATTTCGGTAAAACAACTGCACCCCCAGCTCATCCTCCAGGTTTTTGACCATCTTGGAAATGGTCGGCTGTGATACGTAAAGGGACTGCGATGCTTTCGTGAAGCTCTTTAACCTTGCCACTTCTAAGAAATATGTTAAATGTCTAATGTCCACATGCTTCATCCTTCCTATAGACAAAAGGAATAATTACTATTCGATATATGTATTTTACCTATAACTAAACGTGCTGTACACTTTAAAGTAAGCTCATCAATTGGAACGTTGTCATGTTTTTGTGAAATAGTGAACAATTTATATAGAAAAAGGAGTGAACAGAAAGTGAAATTGCTCAAAAAGCCGCTGATTGCTGCCCTTCAGATTATGGTCTTGTTTATTTTTGCGAAATTCATGAATGTGCTGGCGGCCTTTTTGCATTTAAGAATCCCGGGCACGATCTTAGGCATTCTTGTCATTTTCTTATTACTTCATTTTAAGATCATTCAATTAAAATGGATAGAACTTGGCGCCGTATGGCTGCTCGGAGAACTGCTGCTTTTCTTTATTCCATCAGCAGTTGGTGTCATTGATTATGGAAAACTGCTTTCTCAATCTGGCACAAGTATTATCCTTGTCGTCTTAATTAGTACGTTTGTGGTCATGCTCTCAACTGGTATCATGACGCAAATGATTGCGAAACGAAAGGAGCGAAAAAAGCTATGTTAGTTGGCGGACTATTTCTGATCTTAACAGTTCTTTTATATCTCGGATCAAAAGCGGTGTACAAACGGCATCCAAAGGTTTATGTCTCACCATTACTTGTCACTCCGCTTGTTCTTGTCGTCTTGCTGTTAATCGTCAACATTCCTTACGATGCTTACAATCAAGGCGGGAAATGGCTCACGAATATGCTGCAGCCTGCGACTGTTGCTTTTGCCATTCCTTTATATAAGTATTTTCATATCCTGAAGAAGCATGCAGTGGAAATTCTTTTGAATGTGGCTTGCGGCTCTATCATTGCGATTTTATCAACGGCATTTATCGCCAAGTTATTTCATCTGGACACAGGCCTTATTGAGAGCCTTGTCCCAAGATCGGTCACAACACCTGTAGCAATGAGTGTGTCAGAAATGATCGGCGGCATGCCGTCCGTTACGGCTGTCTTTGTCATTTTAACCGCACTGTTTGGATCGATTATCGGTCCAATGGTGATCCGTTACTTCCGCATCGATAATGACATTGCCATGGGCGTCCTGCTTGGAACAGGTGCACACGGTGCAGGAACATCGAAAGCCTTTGAAATGAGCTCCGTCTCAGGGACGATCTCAAGTGTATCGATGATTATTTCAGCCATTATTACATTATGTGCAGCGCCGATCCTCATGTCGTTTGCCTTATAAAAAAAGCTATTTCCCTTATAGGAAATAGCTTTTAGATTGTTGACAAAATGCTAAAATGTTCTTTATTTTAGCACTTTGTCTTCTTTTCAGCATGATAGAAAACCTTTGCAGCCCTAGGAAGGACGAGTACCGGAGCGCAGACCTGCGGGCGAATGCGAGGGTTTGTCTACACGCTGAAAGCCATTTCCCTTATTGGAAAGTGGCTTTTTCTTATGCTTGTATGAAGACAACCTTTAAATAGTTCCCTTCAGGATAATTCTTCGTTGTACGGAAATCCTCAGGAAGAGAATATTCTTCAAGTATCCGATAGCTTTGCCCTGATTCTTTAAAGGCCTGCGCAATAAATCCTTTGAACTTCTTCATGCCAAATGCACTGCTATTCGTTGATGCCACAATGACGCCGTTCTCAGCTGTGATTTGGATGGCTTCTTTTAATAGCTTCTTATAATCCTTTGCCGCACTGAATGTGTGCTTTTTCGTTCGTGCAAAGGATGGCGGATCTAAGATAACGAGATCATAGGTCCAGCCTTTTTTCGCTGCAAACGGAAAATATTTAAAGACATCCATGACTTTGATATCCTGCCCGTCCACATCAATATCATTGACTTCAAACTGCTCAGATGTTTTTTTCAAGCTGCGGTTTGCAACATCCACACTTGTCGTACGGCTCGCTCCACCAAGCGCAGCTGCTACTGAGAAAGCACCTGTGTAAGAAAACGTATTGAGCACAGTCTTTCCCTTTGCATAACGATCTCGAATCGCTTTTCTCACATGACGCTGATCAAGGAAAATGCCCGTCATCGCACCATCATTTAAGTAAACTGCTACGTTCATGCCATTTTCTTTCACGATGAGAGGAAATTCACCTTTCTCTCCCTTCACAAAATCATCATCTTCTATATACTGTCCAGACGTATCAAACCGTTTCTTTTCATAAATACCTTTATAGTCTGGATATACTTGCTCAAGTGCAGCCAATACTTCTGCCTTTAATGTATAGACTCCTTCGCTATACCATTGGATGAGGTAGAATCCGTCATAATGATCAATCGTGACGCCGCCAATTCCATCCCCTTCTCCGTTGAACACACGAAAAGCAGTCGTCTGTGCATCACGAAATAAATGCGTTCTGCTTTTTGCTGCCTGCTCAAGCCTAGAGACAAAAAAAGCTTGATCTATTTTTTCGTTTGCATCAAAGGTTAGTACCCAGCCAATTCCTTTGTTTTGCACACCATAATACCCTTTTCCTAAAAAAGCGCCCCGCTCATCCACCCATTCAATGAGCTCGCCTTCCCGTACACCGTTCACATGCGATACTGCATCTTTGGAAATGAGCGGATATCCCTTTTTCACTTGTTCCGCAAATGTTTGTTTTAATGAGATTTTTTTCATTTGTGTCATCCTTATCCTAAATTGACTCTCTCTATCCTACCATATGAATGTATACGTTACTTCTATTATGATAAGATGAGGAGAAAAATATCAACATGACATAGAGGAGGCACTTCTTTTGACGACATTACGCTTAGATCATACAGGTATTATGGTTTCGAATATTGATCAATCGATTGATTTTTATGAAAAAGTGGTGGGGATGAAATTAAAGGACCGCATCACTCATACAAATGGAGTGATTGAGCTTGCATTTCTCGGTTTTAAAGATGAAGCAGAAACGGAAATTGAGCTCATACAAGGCTACAGCAGTGACCTGCCATCTGAAGGGAAGGTCCATCATCTCGCCTTCACAACAGACAATATTCATGCTGAATTCAATCGTATTCAAAAGCTGCAAATTGAATTAATCGATGAAGAAATCACGACATTACCAAATGGATATTGCTACTTCTTTTTCAGAGGACCAGATCAAGAATGGATCGAATTCTTCCAGCGCTAATATTTCCTAGGAAATCGTGCCGCTAAATCTATCTTCCATTTATTCATAAAGAAAAGAGTAAGAGCATATACATGCCCTTACTCTTTTTTATAACACCTTACTAAGAAATGATTTTGTACGCTCATGCTGTGGGTTTCCAAAGAGGGCTTCCGGTTTGTCTTCCTCAACAATATATCCGCCATCCATAAAGATGACACGGTCTCCCACCTCTCTTGCAAAGCCCATTTCATGTGTCACCACAATCATGGTCATGCCTTCGACAGCTAATTGTTTCATTACAGCTAATACATCCCCTACAACTTCAGGATCAAGAGCTGATGTCGGCTCATCGAATAATAGTACTTTCGGGTCCATTGCCAAGGCTCTTGCAATGGCAACACGCTGTTTTTGTCCACCGGATAATTGGTTAGGGTAGCTTTGGGCTTTGTCTTTTAAGCCGACTTTTTCAAGCAAGTCTAGCGCTTTTTCGGCCGCTGCCTTCTTTTCAATGCCTTTTACCTTTATCGGTGCGATCGTAATGTTTTCTAAAACAGTTTTATGAGGAAATAAATTAAAGTGCTGAAACACCATGCCTACTTCTTGTCGTACTTTATTGATATTCACCTTTGGGTCTGTAATCGTGTGTCCGTGGACAACGACTTCTCCAGCAGTGATATCTTCTAATTTATTGAGGCATCTAAGAAACGTGCTTTTCCCTGATCCAGAAGGACCAATGACACACACTACTTCCTTTTCCTCGATGACTGCATTAATATCCTTTAAGACTTCGTGATCGCCAAAGGATTTCTTTAAGTTTTTTACCGTAATCATACTCATTTGATATCAAATCTCCTTTCTGCGTAGCTAGCCAGTAGAGAAAGTAAATAAATGATCACGAAATAAATGACACCGACAATGAGCCAGACATTCAATGGATCAAATGTAGCCGATGCTTGAACTTGTCCTCGCTGCATAATATCGGCAATCCCGATAATAGATAAGAGAGATGTATCTTTCAAGCTGATGATGGCTTGGTTTGTAATCGCTGGAAGCATGCGGCGGAAGGCTTGCGGAAGGACGATAAAGCGCATGTTTTGTCCCCCTGTAAAGCCTAATGAGCGCGCAGCTTCTGTTTGCCCTTTATCAATGGACTGAATCCCTGCACGAATAATTTCTGAGAAATAAGCCCCTGCATTAATTGCTACTGTTATAATCCCTGCGGGCACTCGATCAAGCGAAATGAATTCCAGTGTATTCAAACCAAAATAAATGAAGAATAGCTGTACGATAAATGGTGTGCCTCGAATGGCATTCACAAAGACGAGTGCGATGAAATTTAAGATTTTAAATGGTGACAGACGGAATAATGCCACAATTAACCCGATGATAAATCCTAAAATGATGGCAACAACAAAGATATATAAAGTGGTTTGCAAACCATCCATTAAATACGGAAATGCATTAATAATTGTATCCATGTTTCTCCCTCCCTAATTCACATACGGCTGACACATAAAGAAAGCGCGCTCGGAGCGCGCCTCGCTTGTGTTATGACTTCAAATATTTATCAATAATTTTGTCATATTCACCGTTTTTCTTTAGGTTCTCCAGACCTTTATTGATTTTCTTCAATAGGTCTTGATTTTTCCCCTTCATGACAGAGATACCATACTGGTCTCCATTCAAGCGGTCTCCAACTGTTTTCAATTTTAAATCTTGTTGTGCGATCGCATACGTAATGACAGGATAATCCTCAATTAAGGCATCTGCATTTCCGTTTGATACTTCCTGGAACATAGATGGGCTGTCATTAAATTGAACGACTTCATACCCATATTTATCTGCGTTATCAGATGCGAACTTTGCACCAGTCGTCCCGTTTTTAACAGCTAGCTTTTTCCCCTTTAAATCATTAATTGATTTGATGCTGCTGTCCTTTTTCACAACAACTGTCAGCCCAGCGTCGAAGTAAGGATCTGAGAAATCTACTTTCTTCTTACGCTCATCTGTAATACTCATCCCGCCCATTCCAACATCAAGCTGTCCTGCCTGCATTGCTGGAATGATACCTGAGAAGTCCATAGCTTCCAGCTTCACTTTGAAACCTTGATCTTTCGCGATTGCATTAATTAAATCAACGTCTATGCCTTCATATTTACCGCCCTTTTCAAATTCAAATGGCGGATACGTTGTATCTATCCCAATTTTATATGTGCCTTTGTCTTCTCCCGAACCACTGTCTGATTTTGATCCACAGGCTGCCATGACAAGCACAACAATTAGTCCCATGATCAATAACATCGATTTCTTCATAAAACACGACCCCCATTGTCAGTTTTGTCTAAATATTCGCAATAACAATAATACTATAACACGCTAAAGCTATAGTGTGTGATGTTTTTTATCAATACCAAAGATCCATACAATTCTAGATCAATAGTCTCTTTAAATTTTACTTTTTTGCGAATAACTCATTTTATTCTAAAAGAAGAGTCATTCACAATTATAATGTAAGATAATCTCACAAAAAAATGAGACAGCACCTTGATAAATGATGTTTCTTTCTAGTATACGAAAGCAAACTCAACAACCGGCTTCCACTCTTTATTGATATTGTAGTATATTTTTTTCAAAACCCTCTTTTTACCTAAAAATATGTAAGCGTATACAAAATGTCTCTTCTCCCTATTTCTTTCACTACTGGTTGAATTTACATCAAAAAACATGTTTTACAAACTGCATGAGAGAGCTTAAAATATAAGAAGATACTGGAATATGGAAAGTTGATTCAAAAGAACGGATTTTGATAGATGAAGAAAGGAGGATAAGAATTGGCAGAAGCAGGTGTTTTGTCGTCCGTTGATGTAGCAAATATGCTCAATGATTGGTATGTCATGATGAAAAAAAGAGAGATACAAGGTGCCATCCAGTTAAAAGAAGACATTCTTCAGGCGTTTGATCGAATGGAAGAAAATCAAGACGTCTTACTTTACTATCAACTGCTAGAGTACCGTTTTAAAGATCTAATAGAAGATACAGCTTCGTTAGATCATAGTCTTTTTGTTGATGAAAATGCCATCCGTACGGATGATATGCTCAGCTATTATTTCTATTTCTTTAAAGGGATGTATGAAATGCGCAGAGGCAATCAGGATACGGCATTTCACCATTTAAAATTGGCCGAGGATAAATTAGATCTCGTACATGATGACATTGAAAAAGCCGAATTTCATTATAAAACAGGGTGTCTTTACTATAATATCAGGTCCACGCTTCTCTCCATCCACCACTTAAAGAAGGCTTCATCTATTTACGACGCAGATCCATGTTATGTGAAAAAATCAATCAGCTGTCAAATGATGCTTGCTTTGAATTATGCGGATCAGTCGAAATATGATGAGGCAGAATCGTTGTTCAAAGAAGTGATTCATTCACTAGAACAGATGGAAGATCCAGATTTGCTTGGACACGCCTATTGTAATGCAGCCTTTATTAAAAGTCTAAGAAATGAATACAGTGAAGCTGTGCCACTCCTAGAAAAGGCTTTAATGATAGAAACATTCGAAACTTCTTCTCCAGGCGGCTATTTACTTGCCATGTACGCCTACACAAAAGCACTATTTAAGCTGAAAAAGCCAGGTTTGTTCCACTATTATGTACAGCTTTCACTTCAAAAAGCAGAAAATTTAAAACAACGAAACATTTCACTTAAATTATCCATTTTAGAAACACTTATGATTCAGCCAGACAACATGATTGAGCAAATCAAGTCTTATTGTGATCAATTAGAATCGATGAATTTCCTTGTTGATCTTGAAGCTATTTGTCAGGATGCAGCTGCTTACTTAATGGATCTTGGACTTCATGAAGAATCCTCTTATTTTAGAAACAAGGCATTATCCTTAAAAACTTGTTAAGAATATGGAGTGATGTATGATGAAGAAATGGCTTATCACAAGTGCGATTTTTACCCTCTTGATAACAGGTGTTTCTATTGGTGCTTCCGTTCAAAAAGACAGCAAATCTGCACAATCTCAAGATATCATTCAAAAGAGGGATCGTGGAACCAACCCTTAATATGAAAAAAGCAGCTGTGATCAAAACAGCTGCTTTTTTATGTGTTAATCAATTTCTCGTTTGATATTTTGCATTTTTTCATCTAAGTAATGGGCAATATCTGCGGCTTCCTTCAGTTCATCAGTCAGTTGATGAGGAACATCGTTTTGCAGTTTATAATAGATTTTATGCTCTAGACTCGCCCAAAAATCCATCGCTATGGTCCGTACCTGAATCTCAACCTTCACATACTCCACACGATTCGTTAAGTAGACAGGAATCTCAACAATTAAGTGAAGGCTTCTGTAGCCATTTGGTTTCGGATGTTGAATGTAGTCCTTCACTTCAAGGATCTTTAAATCCTCTCTTTGCCTCAATACATCCATAATATTATAGATATCTTGAATAAAAGAACAGATGATGCGGACACCTGCGATATCATGGATATGCTCCTTGGCACATTGTGTTGTGATGTCGCATCCTTTTCTTGCTAGTTTATTCACGATGCTTTCAAAGGATTTGATCCGTGATTTTGTATGCTCTATAGGGTTATGTCCATGGATTAAATTATACTCCTGACTGATAATCGAAAACTTTGTATCCATTTCATCTAATGCAAATTTATATACTAATAGTTCATTTTTCCAGTCTTCCATGACATTTTTCAAATCTTCAACATGAGTTGCTGACATATTCATTTTCTTTGTCATCTCCTTTTGGGAAACGGCAGCTGTACCGCTTTCCGTTTACTAGACGGAGAGAGGACTCGAATGGTTTTAAAAAATACGCAGTTAGCCTCTTTGTTTGTAATAGGTCAGCGCCAGTGCAAGAGCCAGCACAGAACCTTTCACAATATCCATTGCATAATAAGGAACAGACATCATCACAAGCCCATTTTGTAAGATTCCGATGAGTACAGCCCCGATAAAAGTACCAAATGCGTTTGGCTTACCTGCTCCCATGACGGAAAAGCCGATAAAAGCAGCCGCTACTCCATCCATTAAATATGGTGCACCAGCATTAATTTCTGCTGTCATCACCCTTGATGCCAGCACGATACCTCCGATCGCTGCAAATAACGCAGAAAGCAGATAGGCCGCAATTTTGTATTTGTTCACATGAATGCCAGACAATCGAGCCGCTTCCTTATTCCCACCGATGATGTACATGAATCTGCCATGCTTTGTGTAGGTCATGAAAACATGCGCAAATAGAACAATGGCAGCCATAATGAGAATGATATATGGCACCTGTCCGATTTTGCTAAAAAAGGCAGGGATCGTTCCCGTTGAAAACGTGCCATCGGGCAGCACCATATTTTCAGAAATGGTCGCCCCTTTCGTATACGTTTGAGCCAGCCCTTGAATGATAAACATCATGGCTAATGTCATGAGCATATCTGGAATTTTCATTTTGACGATCATCCATGCATTTAACAATCCAACAATGATAGAAGCCGCTAGTGCAGAAAGGATGGCAATCAGTGGGTTTTGCGAGAACCATACGAACATAGAAATGACAATGGCATTTGACAGCGTAGCGACTGATCCAACTGATAAATCAAAACCGTTTACTGCCAATGAGATGGTTAAGCCCACCGCAATGATGGTCACAATTGAGATAGACCGTAAAATATTGATGATATTTCCCGATTGCAAAAACGCTGGATTCGCTGCCGCAAATACCACAATCAACACGACAATGGTTAAAATCGTCCCATATCGATAAAAGAAATCAAACAGATGAAAGGGTGGCCGCTGTTTTTTGATTTGCTGCACAGGGGCTGGAATTTGTTGTTCGCTCATGATTGTCCTCCTGTTGAATGATATAAAAGCTCCTCTTCAGTCGTCGGTGCAGTCATTTCCCGGGCAATGCTGCCATCATATAACACGTATACGCGGTCAGCGATACCTGCAATCTCTGATAGCTCACTCGACGCATAAATGACAGATTTTCCGCGGGCGGCAAGCTCTGCGATCAAAGTGAAAATATCTTTTTTCGCTCCAACGTCTACACCTTTAGTTGGTTCATCAAAGAGATACACATCTGCCTCAGCCAGCAGCCATTTTCCGATGGCAACCTTTTGCTGATTTCCACCAGATAGGTGCTTCACCTTTGCTTCAAGAGACGGCGTTTTGACACCAAGTCGTTTGACGATGTCGCCTGCACCCTGCTTTTCCTTCGAACGATGTAAGAAGCTGAATATCCGTGAAAATGAATGAAGACTTGCAGCCGTTAAGTTCCACCCCACGCTCTCTTCGGTCAGAACCCCTTCTTTTCTCCGCTCTTCAGGCACAAGAGCTATTCCAGCTCTCACAGCTTGATGAGGCGATGTGATGTGAATGGTTTGACCATGCAGCTGCACAGTCCCCGTCTTTTTTTCTGAGGCACCGAAAAGGGCTTTGCACAATTCTGTTTTTCCAGCACCGACAAGTCCTGCGATCCCGAGAATTTCTCCTTTTTTGACATAAAAGTGAATGTTGTTTAATTTGTTTTGATCGTTTAGCTCTTTCACTTCAAGCACAATAGGTGCATCTTTCAAAGGTTTGCGAGACGGGAATTGTTCCTCTAATGGCGCACCTAGCATTTCTTCAATGACTTGCTGCGGATTTGTGTCTTTGACAAGGTGGGCTGCCACATCCGTTCCATTTCGCATCACTGTCAGTTCATCACAGATGGTGAAAATTTCAGGCATGCGATGGGAGATAAACACGATCCCTGTCCCATACTGTTTCAGCCGATCAATCATGGAGAATAATTTGCTTGTTTCTGCATGACTAAGCGGAGCTGTTGGTTCATCTAAGATTAAAATGCTGCATTGAATGGAAACGGCCTTAGCAATGAGCACCATCTGTTTTTCAGCAAGGGTCAGATCGCTGACAAGTCGTTTTGTGGAGATGTCGATGTCCATTTCTTTTAATAACTGAGCCGCCTTGCGATGCAGCTCTTTCCAGCTGACAAATGTTTTTTTCTCAATCTCATGCATCATCATATTCTCGCCAACACTTAAGTAGGGAACAAGAGCCATATCCACTTCTTGATGGACCGTCTGCACACCATATGAGGATGCATCCTTTGGGGTTTGAATGGTTGCCGCCTGGCCATTGATGTGGATGGTTCCGTCGAAGTGGGAATGAGCGCCAGAAAGAACTTTCATTAACGTGGACTTCCCAGCACCATTTGCTCCAATTAGTGCATGGACCGTCCCTTTTTTTAATGTGAAATTCACTTGATCTAAAGCTTTGACCCCTGGGAATTCAATTGAAATATTTTTCATACGAACAAGCGGCGCTGTCATGGGTGTCCTCCTTCTCTTGATATCATCTGAAAAACGAAACACCCTCTATGGAAAGAGAGTGCACGTCGCTTATTTTGTATAATGCTTCTTCAAGGTCTTCATCCAATCTTCCTCAAAAGCAGTCGATGAACCGAATCCCTTCACTTCGTCTGCAAGATTGACCATGTTAATGGCTTTTCCTGCTTGTTGAAGCTGCTTTTGCGAGATGAGAGAGGCCTCAAGGTCATAGGAAGATGGTGTTTTCTCACCAGCTATTTTCTTCGCAAGAATCCTCACGTCGACTGCGCCGATGAGCTTCGGATCAACCGCTGCTGTGTACTTCCATGGACTGTCCTTCGCTGTCATTTCTTGAAGATCAGCATTTGACACATCAATCCCATAAATCTTCACTTCTGTTCTTCCTGCTTCCTTTAACGCTCTTGCTGCCCCAATGGCAAAGGCATCCCATGTGGCAAAAATAGCGTCCAGTTTGCCCTTTGGATACTTATTCAGCATGGCTGCTACTGCATTTTGCGTTTGAACAGACGTATCAGAAGAGGCTACACCAAAGCGGTCAAGCTCCTTGATCCCTGAATGTTGTTTAAGCGTTTCTTGATAGACCTTGTTTCGTCTCACCATTGGCGGGAATCCATCTACCCACAGGTACGCAATATTTGCTTTTCCTTTAAAATCAGACACGAGCGCGTCTAATGATTTTTTCGCTAATTGTTCGTCATCTTGAGACGTCACTGTGACTCCTTTGATGTCCTTTAGCTTAGGATTTGAATCAAATGCTACAACTGGAATGCCTTTCGCTGTGATCTTTTTCACATCAGCGACTGTCGCCTCGTCGTCCCCGTGAGAGATGATAAAGCCATCATAATTTTCCTCCAGCGCCTGAGAGATGGCATCATGGAATTTTGCTGTATCACCATTTGCGGTGTAGACATCTACCGTAAAGCCGAGTGCTTCACCTTCTGCCTTCGTTCCAGCTAAAAATTGAGCTGTATGATCGTCTCCTCCAATTTTGCGGATCACTTTAATTTTAGCCCCCTGTCCCTTTGCAAATCGCTTCGGTACATTGTCAAAAGAGACTTTTTCGTTTGCATTTGCCTTTGAGCCTGCACTTGATCCAGTGCCGCAGCCAGATAATAGGACGGTTAATGCCGTTAATAAGACAAGAAATGATGTAAAATGCTTACGCTTCATTGCTGTTCCTCCTCAAGTTGTTTTAAATTTTTCACATCGGAAAACTAGGTAAAAAAGTGGAAATACGCCTGTCAAACAGGCATTTGATTCGAAAAAGAGACGAAAAAAAGCCTCTCTTGGAAAGAGAGGCTTGATCACCGTTGCATGAAACATGTATCGGGAAGTCTTCCTCTCTTATCTGTCAAAGCTGTAACAGCTTTGCAGGAATTAGCACCAATTTCTACAATAGAAACGGTTGCTGGGCGTCATAGGGCCAGTCCCTCTGCCTCTCTTGATAAGAGATCCGTTATGAAATTTGTTTTCGTTGAAATGTCTTCTTTACTTTAATGTGATGTCACATCAATGTCAATGACTTTTTTGAAAATTTCTAAAATATCATTAACTTCCGATGATTTTCTTAGCAGGTGATGATTTCTTCAGACGGAAATCATATTTTTTCTCATTCACAAATTGTGGGTTGAGATGTGCTGATCCTTTATCTTGACCGCTATTAGAGAGATAGGTTTTGTAGCCTTCCATCCATTTCCCGCGCCAAATCCACTGTGATGCTTTCGCACCTTTGCGATCATCATAAACGTTCTTCTGGAAGGTATTCTTTTGGTTCACTTGATAAAGATTCACGACTAAGTAATGCGAGGCGCTAGCCGTCATGATATTATTCGTGATTCGATTGTTCACTGCTTGATACTGCATCAGCAATTGGCCGCCTTCTAAGCCGGCTGTGTCATTTTTGTACAAAATATTATGTGAAATCGTCGTATTGGTTGTACCGCCACGCTTCTTATCATAGCCGCCAATAGAAATGCCTGTATAACGGTTTAAATATACTTGATTGTGTTCGATGCGGATGCGATCTGCCATTTTTCCTTTATGTTCGCTTGTAACTTCAATCCCCAGGTCATTGTGATGTGAGATGTTATGATCGATCACAATGTCTTTTCCGCCATCAACATAAATTCCGCCAGCGGAGATGTCGCTTCCATAGGCTGGGTTCCCTGCACTCGTAATCTCATATACTTTGTTTCTAGAGACGACTCCATTTCTAACTTGATCATACTTTTTAGAGGGTGCTACGTTCTCGAAACCAATTAAATCAATGCCAATATTATCAGTGTTACGGACCGTGTTATGTGTCACACGGAAATTTTTGACGTTTCCATTTAGCACGAGCGCTTCACTAAAGCCCAGTTTTAATTTTTCAACGGTATTTCCTTTGATTTCAATGTCTTCTATGGCTGCAGGAGCTTTTGTCCCATAGACAGCAATTCCATGTGCATTTCCATTTTCATGTTTCGTCTGAATGTCATACACTCGGTTATTGAGCAGTTTTACGCCTTTACCGCTTCCTTTGATGAAAATACCAACTGGTGTTAAATCTTCTTTATTCGTCTTAAGATGTCCTACAGTGAGGCCTTTGAGGGTGATGTAGCTCTTTTGATCGACCGTGACAAGGCCGCCATCGGCTTGATTTCCTTTAAGGGATGCCCCACTAATCACAGGTTTTTCTTTTCCGTAAGCTTGAAAGACAACGGGTGCTTTCTTTGTTCCGGAATAACGGACAATCAATTTCTCTTTGTATGTACCGCCTCTCATGTAAATGGTTGTCCCAGCCTTCGCCATACTTGCTGCTTTTTTCAGCGTGCGGAAAGGTTTTTGCTTTGTTCCCGGGTTTTTGTCGTTTCCGTTTACCGCTACGTAATAAGCTGTGCTTTGCTTAGCACCAGCTTCCTCTGTCATCGCTTGACAGCCAAAGCTGATCATGGACATGAATACAATGAGTAAAATGCTTGGTATCACTCGTTTCATCTTGTTGTTTGCTCCTTTCCCTTCTCTTCTTCCTTTATCGGTTAAAAAAAAGAGGATTAAAATATGACAATGTCCCTTGCAATGTACTAGTCAAAAGGTGTATGGTTGAAAGAATATCTTACAGGAAAACCATTCGTTTTTAAATTGTCAGATTAATCAGTTAATAACGTATTTGGATTTTATTTCTTTTTTAAAAAGGGGGGACATGAGCCAAACTGACAGCAGAGAGAAGGAAAGCGCTTTAACAGATTTTTCTTGTCTGAATTCCAGAAAACCTATTGCTAATATTTTGTGAAGGTATAGAATAGAATCATAATTATTTCATATTATTAGAATTTTCAAATAATCAAACAGCAAGGAGATTTACAATGCCAAAACAACCCATCCGCGTTGAACTTAGTTCAACAAAAAAACCAAAACCTCAATCTGATCAACTTGAATTCGGAAAAATCTTCACAGATCACATGTTTGTGATGGATTATTCAATTGATAAAGGCTGGTATGATCCAAGAATTATTCCTTATCAGGCTATTCCAATGGACCCAGCTTCGATGGTCTACCATTATGGTCAATCTGTTTTTGAAGGATTAAAGGCTTATGTTTCTGAGGATCAAAAAATTCTCTTATTCCGTCCGGAAAAAAACATGGAGCGCTTAAACAGATCCAATGACCGCCTGTGTATTCCGCAAATTGATTCAGAAACAGTATTAGAGGGCTTAAATGAACTCATTCGCATTGATAAGGATTGGGTACCTGATGCAGAGGGCACTTCCTTGTATATTCGTCCATTCATTATTTCCACTGAGCCGTATTTAGGCGTTGCACCGTCTAGCACGTATAATCTGATCATTATCTTATCTCCAGTGGGATCATACTATAAAGAAGGCATTCATCCGGTCAAAATTGCCGTTGAAAATGAGTTTGTCCGTGCCGTTAAGGGTGGAACAGGAAATGCCAAAACAGCTGGAAACTATGCCTCAAGCCTTAAAGCACAGCAAGTGGCTGAAACGAAAGGGTTTTCACAAGTTCTTTGGCTTGATGGGGTCGAGAAAAAATACATTGAAGAAGTCGGCAGCATGAATATCTTCTTTAAAATCAACGGAGAAATCGTGACGCCTGAATTGAACGGCAGCATTTTAGAAGGCATCACACGTAACTCTGTACTTGAGCTGTTAAAGCATTGGGGAATTCCAGTCACAGAGCGCAAAATTTCAATTGATGAGTTAATTGAAGCACATCAATCTGGCGAGCTTGAAGAAATTTTTGGGACTGGAACGGCGGCCGTGATCTCTCCTGTCGGGGAATTAATTTATCATGATCAGCCATATGTGATCCAAAATGGTCAAACAGGCGAAGTATCCAAGAAATTGTATGAAGCCATTACTGGCATCCAAAAAGGAACACAGCCAGACATCTTCGGCTGGACAGTTGAAGTTGACTCGGTCGTCAAGCAAGCATAATCATGTAAAAGAACCTTTCATTCACGAAGGGTTCTTTTTTGTTTATTTACCTCTCCTTTATCCCTTATAATGGTAATAAATTGAGGAGGGATGGTATGTTTTTTACTTATCTATTAGCGTTCATTGGGATCTGTATCGGATCGATGATCGTCGCTACTGGTTTCGACGATTCACCGTTCCTCACCCGGTTTCTATTTAAGGCGCTTGGGATTTCTATCCTTGCTCTTTCCATCTCTTTTGTAAAGGTTAGACGAAAGAAGTTACAGAAACAAAAGGCGAAAAAGGCTTAGTTGACTCGTCTGCTTCCCATCAAATCGTGCACCAAAACAAGACCGATACCCCAACAATCGCCCCAGCGTATATCCACTGTTTTCCCTTGATGCTTCGCTTTCTTTCGATCAGTAAAAAAATCTCAGGCAAAAAGATGATCATGATTTCTAGGATAAAGACAAGATAGTAAACAAGCGGCATCGGCTGGAAATCAAACTTTCTTGCATCTCCTCCAATCGTTGCGAAATACATCAACAGGTTAGTCACTGGAATGGTGAAACAAACAAGCAGGCGGAGAACATAAATCCACACATAGTCCTTATGCCGAATGAGACCAACAAATGAAGCAATAAGGCCATACAAAAACAAGATCACTGTGCCATAACTCATGACAGGCTGTACGACAAATCCGTAAAGCATTAAACCAATTGCAACCATATTCCAACAGTCCTTTCTTTGAAGCCATACATGCTGTTTTTTCTATCATACACTTCTTTCTCCAGTTTCCATATGAAGAAATCATAAAAAATGACCCCATAAAAGGGGTCACTCATTATGTGTTAAGCATTGACTGATTTGAAGAATTGCGGTAAATATTCACGATGCGCTTCAAGCATTTCATCTAAAATTTGCTTTGCAATCTCGTCAGATGGGACGAGCGGGTTGATCGTCATCGCAACAAGAGCCGTCTCGTAATCTCCAGTTACAGCCGCTTCAGCTGCCACACGCTCGAATGATTTGATTTGTTGAACGAGCCCTCTGACAGCTACAGGCAGATCACCTGTCGCGATTGGCTTTGGTCCGTCCTTCGTAATGATACAGTTTACTTCAACAGCTGATTCAGCCGGAATGCTGGCAATCGCCCCTTTGTTCACTGTATTGACTGGTTGAATGTCGTGCTTATCATTATAGATGGAGCTGATTAAGTTACAAGCCGCATCGCTGTAATAGGCTCCGCCTCTTTTTTCGAGCTGCGGTGGTTTAATCGACAAATCAGGATCTTTATAGAGCTCAAATAGTTCCCGCTCGACCTGCTGTACAACCTCCGCTCGTGTTCCTTTTTCTTGAGCCGCCTTTTGTTCTTCTTCCAGCATATCTTTCGTTTTATAGTAATAGCGGTGATACGGACATGGGATGACCCCTAATCCTTTCACAAAAGAAGGCTCCCAGTTTTTCGCTTCAATGTTTTTCATGGACCACTGGCTGTTCGGATTTCCTAGTTCATCAAGCACTTGATCCATAATGCTGACCCCGTCTAAATATACGTCTAATCCATAGACCATGTGATTGAGACCGGCAAACTGTACCTCGATGCGTTCTACATCCACTTCAAGCGCCTTAGCGATTCCCATTTTGATCCCAATCGGCACATTGCATAGACCGACGACTTTTTTTAGATTCGTATAGCGTAAAACAGCTTCTGTGACCATGCCGGCTGGATTCGTAAAGTTCACAAGCCATGCGTCTGGGCAAAGCTCTTCCATATCCTTCACAATGTCTAAAATGACCGGGATGGTCCGAAGGCCTTTAAATAAACCGCCTGGTCCATTCGTTTCCTGACCGATGACGCCATATTTAAGCGGTATTCTTTCATCCTTTGCCCGTGCTTCCAGCAGTCCTACACGAAATTGTGTCGTCACAAAATCTGCGTCCTTTAAGGCTTCCCGGCGGTCAAGAGTCAGGTGTACCTCAATCGGTAGACCTGCTTTTTCGACCATACGTTTCGCCAGAGCGCCCACGATGTTTAACTTTTCCTGACCCGCTTCAATATCCACAAGCCATAATTCCTTTACAGGCAATTCATGATATCGTTTAATAAACCCTTCGACGAGCTCAGGCGTATAGCTCGATCCACCGCCTATTGTGACAATTTTGATTCCTTCTTTCATGAATTGACACCTCCGAGTTGCTTCATTTTTTCATGGAGCTCAATGATTTCTGCTGCGAGCTCCTTAACGGTCATTGCGTTCATGAGATGATCCTGCGCATGAATCATGAGGAGGCTAATATCCGTCTTTTCGCCCCTGATTTCTCCTTGGATCAGCTCTGTCTGTGCGTGATGCGCCTCATTTAACGCGTCTTGTGCTTCCTGCATTTTTTGCTTCGCCTCATCAAAATTACCTTGCTTTGCACACGTAATGGCTTCCATCGCTGAGCTTCTGCCATTTCCGCCGTGCAGGATGAGTTGAAACACAATTTGTTCCATTTCCATCGGCCGCATCCCCCTTGTTCCCTCTATTACATGCTGACGACATTTTCATCAGTTGATGCTTTTGTTTCTAGCTCACTTTCTTCTTTCAATTTCTGCTTATCCCACATTCTAAAGAATGGGTAGTATAGAGCAAATGACAACGCAAGGTTAATCAGCTGCATGACAGCACCAGAGATTTTACCTCCTGTGGCGAGATAGCCTGAAATGATTGGCGGCATGGTCCATGGGACAGCAATCCCTGCCGGTTTTGCCACAAGGCCTGTGCTCATTCCGATATATGTGGTGATGATCATCATGATTGGCGTAAGGATAAACGGAATGAGAAGCATTGGGTTCATCACAATCGGCATTCCAAAAATGATCGGCTCGTTGATGTTAAAGATGGCTGGCCCAATGGCAAGGCGGCCAAGCTGTTTCATTTGTTTACTTCTAGCACGTAAGATCATGGTCAGCACCAAAGCTAGCGTTGCACCGCTTCCGCCGACGTTGATGAAGATTTCAAAGAACTGCGCTGTGAAAATATTCGGCAGCACTTCTCCTGCTTGAAATGCAAGACGGTTCTCATCCATTGCACCGAGCCAAATTGGCCCCATGACGCCCCCGACAATGGTTGCTCCGTGAATACCACATGCCCATAGGAGCATTTGCACACCCATCGCAACGATACTGCCGCCTAAGCTGCCACCAAGAATGGAAAGCGGTGTACCAATTAAGACCGTGATGATATTATGAATACTCTCAAAAGGTGTCATCTCAATCACAAGTCTAGCGACCCAGATCAGCGTGATGACCACAAAACCTGGAATAAGTGCAATAAACGATTTACTGACTGCTGGCGGTACACCATCAGGCATTTTGATAACGATGTTCCGCTGTACAATAAAGCGGTAAATTTCGGTTGAAAGCATGGCAATAATCATGGCAACGAATAAGCCTTTACTGCCCATCAGTGTGACAGGAATTCCCCCGCCCACTAGGATAGCTTCTGTTGAGCCTTCAGGTGTGAAAGGTACTTGATATGGAGTAGCCAACAGGAAAGCCGCAACAGCGATCGCACCAGATGATAGTGCATCAACGGCATACTTTTCAGCTAGCCTGTAAGCAATCCCGAAGGTCGCAACAAGTGCCATAATGTCAAAGGTTGCATTAACAGGATAGGATAGTTTCGTGGCCCATTCTGCTCCGAAGATACTTGCCATAAAATCGCTGTATCCTGGGATCGGAAGGTTGGCTAAAATGAGAAACAGTGAACCGACAATAATGAGAGGCATCGTTAAAACAATTCCGTCACGCAATGCTTGTAAATGTCTTTGAGCGGCAATCTTCCCTGCAAACGGCATGACCTTCTCTTCTAGAAATCGGTTGAATCCATTCATCCCCTCCGCCCCCTTTATCCGTTCACTAGCTGTTCAGCAGATTTTAAAACCTCGGCGCCATTACATACGCCATAATGCACGGTATTAATTACGTCTACTGGTATTCCTTTTTCTTCTCCGAGCTTTTTCATTTGCGGTAATAAATATCGAACCTGAGGTCCTAATAAAAGCACATCGGCTTGATCAATATGATTTTTCGCAGAATCTCCAGATACTGCCCAAATACGATAATCTTTTCCTTGTTCTTGTGCGCTTTTCTCCATTTTTGTGACAAGTAAGCTTGTAGACATACCTGCTGCGCAAACCAATAAGATGTTCATGTGTAAACGCCCCCTTTTCAAAGTGTGAAGCTATTCTTTACACATTCATCATATTATGAAACCGCTTTCATAAACACCCATACTTTTTCCTTTAGGAAGCGGAAAAAGTTAATATCACACAGTTAGTTCTTGTACGAAGGAGCCTTTTTATACATGATATCAAGCATGTCTTCAAATGTATCACAGGCGATCAGGTGCTGAATGAATTTCACATTATGCACAAGCTCCCCCAGCAGGCGGTACATGCCTTTTAAATCTTTGGCATTCTCTTTTTCGACACAAAGCAGACAGACAAATTGAACCTTTTTCTCTCCCCAAATGATTGGTTTTTCTAATGTACATATCGCCCAAAACGTCTCATCTGTCAGCGGCGTCATCGGGTGCGGAATCGCCGTATAATGTCCAAAAGAGGTAGGGGCAGCCTCTTCTCTTTCCATGACAGATGGTGTGAGCTCAGCTGGCGCTAATCCCATTTCGATGACTTTTTGCGTTAAAAAGGTGATGACCTCTTCCTTTGTGTGAAAGGGGCGTTTTGTAAAAACCAATTCCTTTTTCATATATTGCGAGGCCAATGTCACCCTTGTTTCACTCGTCAGGGCTTCTTCAATTTTTAAAAAATCGCCGCCTCCCAAAATGGTGTTCACTTGAATGACTGGAACCGGTAATTCCATATGAATTGGAATGGTTGTAATAATTAAATCCAGTGCATGTAAAGAGACATGCGGAAGCGAATATAGCTCTGCTGTTCCTAAAATGGTCAGTTTTGATCCAAATTGTGAACGCAAACGATCCTGCAGCAGCCTTGCACTCCCTGCACCAGACGCACAGACAATGAGACACCGCTTCGGCGGGATCTCCATTTTCCTCCGCTCTAAAGCCGCACCAAAATGAAGCGCCATATATCCGATTTCATTCTCATGAATACTCAGCCCCTCCTCTTCTTCAAGGACCCTGCTGGCGATAATCCCCGCTTCAAAGGCAAGTGGATACCCCGCTTTTATTTCATCAAGCATCGGATTTCTTAAGTTCATTCCATATTTACATCGGTTGATGGCAGGCTTTAAGTGCAGACTCAATCCAATCATTAGTTCCGTATCGCCGGCTAAATCAAGCTGCAATTTTTGATCAATGGCCTTCAGCATGAGCTGTACAAGCCGACTCGTGTCATCATCGACAATTTGTTTTTGACCGCTCGAGGAAAAGGACTGTACCATTTTGGCTGTTCCTAGTAAATGAATGGTGATATAGACGATTTCCTCTTGTGGAAATGAGACATCCAGCAGCCCTTCAAGACGCTCCACCATTTTTTTAGCGACCTTGTATTCTTTTGCCCGCGGAATTTCGCTGATTTCCTCTGGAAGAACAGATACATAGTTTCCGTGTCTAATTCGTTTGCAGGCAATAGCAACATGAACGATTAAATTATTCATGCAAATGTCTGATAGATTCATGCCTTCCTCATTGATATAATCTATCATTGTTTTCTGAAGCAATTCGAGTTCATGCTTTGGCAAAATGGTGACCGCTGTATTCAGCATCGTTTGATAAGAACGACGTTCATTGAATAAATATTCTGACATGCAATAACGAATTTTCATCTCTGATCCCTTGATCCGGCAGCCTTTGCTCGGCTTCGCTTCCAGCTTCAGATCAAAGGGCTCCAGCTTACGTTTGACCGATTTCACATCGTTGCTCATCGTCGATTTACTAATAAACAGCTGCTCCTGTAAATCCTCCAGCTTCACATAGGATTCTGCCAAAAGAAGCCTTTTTAAAATAAACCGAACTCGCTCCTCTGGCAGCACAGCAAGCGGCTCTTCCTGCTCAACCTCCTCCTTCATAAAACGGCGAAAGGCATTCTCATCGTTGATCAACAGCTCATAGCCAGCTCCTCTTACAGCTGTTACAGCTGCTTGATAAGGGGCAAGACGGTCGTTCAGTTCCTTTATGTCTGTACGAATGGTGCGGCTTGTCACTTGTAAACTGGCAGATAGTGCAGCGCTTGTGAGCGGGGTCTCAGCTGCCATGAGCTGACTTAAGATGTGCGCCAGTCTTTTACTCAGCATCAGATCGGCCTCCTTATGTAGGGGTGGAGAATCTGCCTTGTCTGGACAGGTTGTATACGCTTGCAGTTCTCTTCATTACTCATATTCTACTGAAAAGAAATAAAAATTGCCAACTCATTTATATGACAAATGCCCCTATTTATACAACTAACCATATCTAATGTCCTATGAATCTTTTTGAAAGATACTTGCGAAAACCACGAAAAAAAGGCGTACACCATCGTGTATCCGCCTTGTTTATCAAGAGATCATCTGGGTAAAGACAACCAATCTTTTTTCATGCGTGCCTGCTGCATGATCAAATGTCCCTGTACAAGTAATTAAATTGAGATTCCGTGTAAAAGCGTATCCAAAAAACGCATTGGGCTTCTCCTCACGCGGATAGCTTCTTACTTTTATGACTTCAAAGGTTCGCTTTTTTCCCGATGAGGACGTGACGATCACCTTGTCACCCTTTTTTAGCTCCTTTAATCGATAAAATACCGATGGCCCCCATTTATTATCTACATGGCCATTCATGACGGCATTCCCTTTATCCCCCGGTTTTGGACCATCTTCAAACCAAGCCGTGTTGTCTGTATCCTGAGGGACACCCATACTGCCATCCTTTAATAAAGCTGTTTTCTCCACTTTTGCTTTGACATCAATAGCGGGAATGGCGATTTCAGTTGGTACTATACCAGATGGCTCGTCTTTTAATGTATCGTGCGAGTGGTTCTGTTCCTCAGCTTGATGTGTGGTCATTTCCTTAGAAGCTGATATGTTTTTTGAGGATGACGATTCATCCATTGACTGTGATGAACAGCCTGTGATGATAAGAAATGAAAGAATACTGAGCAGCCAATTCTTCATCTAAGCCGGCCTCCTTTTGAAGAAAGGAACGGCACGATTGTGCACGTTCCCGTCTGTCTTTATGAGTTAGAATTTGATGCCTTACGGCGATTAAGGAAGAATGCACCTGCCACGCCGCCTGCGAGGATCAAACTTGCGATCATTCCCACAAATGCTTCATAGGACATGCCTAAAGGACCGGCTGAGCCTCCCATACCTGTTTTCGGCATTTCATTAGGCATGTTCGATTTGAACAGCTCAGGATGCTGATCAACAATCGCTGCTGCGACATCCTGACCAACCATGAACATATGACCATAAGCCTCTCTCACTGTCGGATAAAGCTGATCATATTCACCATTATGGTAAGACGTATACGTTTTGATCAGCTCATCAATATGTGTTTTCAAACCAGCTTCTAAATCAGCTGCCTTCAAACGTCCATCTGTCGCTTGATCTAGGAATTTCGCTTGCTTCATTCGATACGCATCTAAATCTTTGACAGCCTTTTCTTTTGCTTGATGATCCCCTGATGCATCCGCTTTGACATAATCAACTAAGTAACCGATATGGCTTGACCAAATGTCTTTGAATTGTTTGCCTGCATCCTTACCATAAACAGTTGCAATTGCAGCAGATAAATCATTTGTGTTTTCATTTAAAGCCGCTGCTGCTTGCTTAAAGTCTTTACTGCCATCATTTCCTTTTTGCATGGCAACTACTGCGAGTGCCAAATGCTCTGAAAACAAGTAGTTTAAATCTTCACGTAGATCCGCTGCTGGTGTATCCACTGACTTTTGATCAAATTTCCCAGGAAATTGATCTGTGATGGCCCATGACACGCCTTTTCCTACCTCAAACATATGATGAATGGATTTTCTCACCGTTTCATAGGTCGTATCAAAATCCTCTTCAGTGTAGCTGTCAAACGCTTTTAGCAGTTCATTCACATGCATCTTCAAGCCCTCTTCAAGCTCACTTGCTTTAAGTCTGCCGTCTGTTGCTTGATCGAGCATATCGGCTTGTTTCATTCGATATTGGTCAAGCTGCTTGATCGCTTTCTTTTTACCTGCATCATCTTTTTTCGCTGTGGCTTGTACATAGTCAACAAAGTAGCCGATATGACTTGACCAAATGTCTTTGAATTGTTTGCCTGCTTTTTTACCATACACAGAGGCTATTGCATCTGATAAGTCATTCGTGTTGTCATTTAAAGCCGCCGCTGCTTGATCGAAGTCTTTACTGCCGTCAATTCCTTTTTGCATCGTGATCACCGCTAAATAGGCATGCTCTGAAAACAGCTGATCTAGTGCTGCTCGAAGATCTGTTGCTTTATTTGAAACCTCCTCTTGTGACGAAGACGTCTTCTTCGCCTCCCCATGCATATGTCCTTCATGTGCACTTGCGCTATGAGCCGCTGGGAATAGTAACGCTGCGCTCAGTGGAATGGTTAACATTGCTTTCTTCATGTTCATCTTTTATTTCCTCCTCTTTCCGTTTGTTATGTACTTAACGGAGAGAGGGATGAAATGGATCATTCGATTCTATTATTTTTTTTACAACACAGGATCTGTATGTTTGCATAAAAAAAAAGCCGGATTATCCGGCTGATACGTTACGACGTTTAGATGCTTTTCGCTCTTTATATATTTTCCTCACCACTGGATAAATCACAGGTGCCCATTTGACAATTTGTTTCAGCCATTTTTTCATTTCTCCCGCGCCTCCTTATTGTCATTCTTAAAGGACGATTCCCCATCTTGTCATGAAATAAACAGGTGCGGGAGAGCAGGAGTTAAATCACGCCTTGTGCAATCATGGCATCTGCCACCTTACGAAATCCTGCAATATTTGCTCCAACCATGATGTTCCCTGAGTGTCCATATTCGTCCGCTGTCTCTGTACACTGACGATAAATAGACTGCATCATTTGTTTCAGCTGATCATCTACTTCTTCAAATGTCCAAGACATTCTTGCACTGTTTTGCGCCATTTCCAGTGCTGAGACACCTACTCCACCAGCATTCGCCGCTTTTGCCGGCGCAAACAAAATACGATTCTCTTCAAATACTTTGACTGCCTTAAGAGTGGACGGCATATTGGCTCCTTCTCCAACAGCGATGACACCATTTGCCACAAGCTGCTGTGCATGCGCCTCTGATATTTCATTTTGTGTTGCACATGGCAGCGCAATATCACAAGGAACGGACCAAATTTGTTCGCAATCTTCAATTAATTCAGCATGCGGGTGAATGTCTATGTATGCCCCAATCCGCTGATTCTCGACTTCCTTCAACTGTTTGATGGTCTCAAGTGAAATCCCTTGAGGATCATAAATCGCTCCGCTTGAATCACTGCAAGCCACAACCTTACCGCCTAATTCCATTACTTTTTCCATTGCATAAATAGACACATTTCCTGAGCCCGACACAACAACTGAACGCCCTTCAAATTGGAGCCCATGTGCTTTCAGCATTTCCTCCATGAAGTACACCAGTCCGTAGCCTGTCGCCTCTTTTCTCGCTAAGCTGCCTCCGAATCCAGGGCTTTTCCCCGTGAGTACACCCGCTTCATAAGCACCGCGCATTTTCTTGTACTGTCCGAACATATAGCCAATCTCGCGTGCACCTACACCAATATCACCTGCTGGCACATCTTGATCAGGTCCAATATATCGGCCGAGTTCACTCATAAAGCTTTGAACGAAACGCATGATTTCTCCATCAGACTTTCCTTTAGGATCAAAATCCGATCCACCTTTCCCGCCGCCAATTGGCATACCAGTCAGTGCGTTTTTAAAGATTTGTTCAAACCCTAAAAACTTGATAATGCTTGCATTGACGGTTGGATGGAAACGAATACCTCCTTTATAAGGACCGATGGCACTATTGAATTGAACCCTAAACCCTCGATTGACTTGTACTTTGCCCTCATCGTCTACCCATGGCACTCGAAATACCACAAGCCGCTCAGGCTCAATGAGCCGTTCTAAAATGCCCTGTTTTTCATACTCTGGATGCTTCGCAAAAACTGGGACGAGTGATTCCAGAATTTCTTTTACCGCTTGCTGGAATTCCTCCTCGCCGGGATTTCGTTTTTCCACCTCTTCTAACACACGGTGGATGTAGCTTTGTGCTGTTTGTGCTGCTCGATCTAAGGTCAACATGTCGCATCTGCCTCCTTGTAGATATCTCCACACTTTTAATTGTTAGATTTTCTAACGCATATTGAGATTAATTTAACACCAATTGTAAAATCTGATCAATATTGATAACAGATGAAAATGATGCCGAATTGAGATAGATCAAGCAGCCGCAGCAATTGACTTTAAAAATAAGCGCTCAAGGAATGACTAATGTGCTAGAAACGAACAAGCGGATGTTTCTCGTCCCGTTTTCTTTGACAAATACATGAATCATGATGAATTTCTAGCTTGTTTTCCAACGAAAAAAGGGTCAAAAGTTTGATCGGATGCACTCAATCTTTTCGGAGCTTCCCGCCTCTTTTTCGATCAGGTAGCACGACACAAAGCCAATATAGAATAGAAGACGATGGAAAGTTAATGAGACCGACAATACCCCAGAACCACTTGTAACGACCTCTTTTCTTGGCATCCATAAATAAAAGAAAGCCCTGTGCAAACAATAACGGCAAGACGCACAATAAGATGATCATTTCCGTCTGACTCATAAGGAAGACCCTCCTTTGATATGTTGATATTCCTTGTAGCCAACAATAAAGCAGATGGGTATGCTCACTATTTGGAGAAGAATGAAGATGATAGGCAAATGGGTAATGGCAGCTGCAAAGAGTGCCAGAATGGTCAAACTGATCAAAACGTATGCCAGCACTTCTTGTTTAAAACGCCTTTTCTCTTGTTCCTTCGCCTGTTTCAACATCATCATGACAGCCTGCTCACTTGGCTGTTTCACTTCAATTTGTTCATCTAGCTGCTGCAGCTCTTCTTTTAAACGTTCGGTCAAACGATCTTCCTTCATACATCCCACTCCTTTCGAATTTTCTTTAATCCATGATGAACCCTCGATTTCACAGTGCCTTCTCTCATTCCGAGCATTGAAGCCATTTCTGGGTAGGTAAAGCCATAATAATAGTGCAGAATAATGGGTGCTCGCTCCTGAGCCTTTAATTCATTTAAAGCATCCCACATGTCATGCCATGTGTTCCCCTTTTGCTGAACGTTCCATTTGAAACGGCGTATGGCCTCCTGATTCGCTTTTCCTTCTCTCAATTGTTCACGTTTTCTTTTCTTCTGGTGATCTAAAAATTGCCTAGATGCAATCGAAATGAGCCAGGTTGAAAATAAGGCATCTCCTCTAAATGAAGAAAGTTTCATATACGCTTTCAGCATCGTTTCTTGCATGATTTCCTCTGCCAGCTCTTGTTGAAGGGTCAGCTTCAACATATATCGGTAAAGAAAGGAATAATGATGTCGATAAAGGGCTGTAAACGCAGCATCATCGCCCTGTTTTGCCCGCTGAATCAATAATGTCTCTTCTGTCTGCTCCAAACACGTCCCTCCTTCCTTTTCTTCTCTTACTCATGAGACGACACGAATGACAATACCGTTTAAAATAGACCTTATTTTTTAGCATAACTTCTATGAAACCCATTTTATATGCCATTTTTTCTTATGTAATGATTATGGCATTCCTTCTTCTCTAACAAAATGATGCGTTTTGATTTTCTAGCAAATGAAGAGCCTCCTCTCCATAATCATGATGTCATCCACATACCTATCGACAATGGTCCTTATCTCATGAAGATGAAATAAAATAATCATTGGCTTAGCTTCCTAGAAAATCATGGAATACGCTGCGCCTATCCTTAGCCGATGATACCTTTTTGCATGCTATGCTCTTCCTACATTCCAAATGAGGCGATGCTTGTGAAGGAAGGAGGATTGGGTGAATCACAGCTTATTTTGGAAACGTTTTCATTAAAACAAAATAAAGAATGGAGATGTTGACTTTGAAGAGAAAAGTTCCAATGTTAGCCGGTGTATTAGCTGTTGGTCTCGTCACTTCATTATTTGCACCAAACGGGGAGGCAAAGGCAGCAGCCAAATACCCAGAAAGCCCTTCTATTATGGCCAACTTTAATCAACAAGGCTTCTCCACATTAAATGGCGGCACAACAGGCGGTGAGGGCGGTAAAACCGTCACAGTCAAGACTGGAAATGAATTATTGGCTGCCCTCAAAAACAAAGGAACAAACGAAAAATTAAAAATTGTAGTAGACGGGACGATTACCCCTTCTAATACATCAGCCAATAAAATCGATGTGAAAGATACAAATAATGTTTCGATCGTCGGTAAAGGGACGAACGGCGAATTTAATGGGATTGGCATTAAAGTATGGCGTGCCAATAACATCATCATCCGCAACTTGAAAATCCACCACAGCAAAATCGGTGACAAAGATGCAATCGGGATCGAAGGCGGTTCTAAAAACATATGGGTCGACCATAATGAACTGTACAACACATTGAATTCTGGGAAGGATGACTACGATGGTTTATTTGATGTGAAAAATGACTCTGACTATATTACCTTCTCGTGGAACTATGTACATGACAGCTGGAAAACAATGCTTATGGGCAGCTCCGATAACGATAACTATAATCGAAAAATTACGTTCCACAACAACCGTTTTGAAAACCTGAACTCTCGTGTACCGTCTATGCGCTTCGGGGAAGGCCATGTCTATAACAACTATTATAAAGGCATCTTGGCAACAGCGATTAACTCACGTATGGGCGCAAAGATGAGAATAGAACACAACGTATTTGAAAACACCAATAATGCCATTGGAAGCTGGGACAGCCGTCAAGTTGGAACATGGCATGTCATCAACAACTCTTATATTAACAGCACAGGCAGTCTGCCAACATCTTCAACAGGTACGTATAACCCTCCTTATAACTACTCTTTGCTTAACGTGAACAATGTGAAATCAGAAGTGATCTCAAATGCAGGTGTTGGTAAAGTAAACCCTTAAACCACAAAACGTTCGGGCAGAGATTTCCTGTCCGAACGTTTTTGTCATTTCATTTAGATTGTAGAAAAAGGACGATCCATTTCATACAACTTTTGATAACGCTTGTTTTCTTTTAGTAAAACCTGATGCTGACCCTGCATCTCAATGCGTCCGTCTTCAATAAACATGATGCGGTCACACGCCTCACAGCCAGTCAGATGATGGGTTATCCAAATAACTGTTTTCCCTTTTAACACACGGAAGATGGTTTCAAGCAATTCACGCTCTGTCCGTGGATCAAGCCCGACGGTCGGTTCATCTAATACAACAACCGGCGTGTCCTGCAGCAAAATCCGAGCTAATGCCATACGCTGTCTTTCTCCACCTGAAAATCGAACCCCTGTCTCCTGAACACCTGTGTGATAACCTTCTGGCAAAGACTCGATGTAATCATGCAGCTGCACTTGTCTAGCTGCTTCTTTTACCTGCTCTTCTGTCGCCTCTGGAGATCCTAAACGGATATTGTTTAAAACAGACGTATCAAATAAATAAGGCTGTTGATTGAGCACAGACACATAGGCAGACACATTCTCTTGAATGCTTTGAACCGGTTTTCCTTGAATGCTGACAGCTCCTTGATTTGGAACGACTGCCCCTTCTAACAATTTTAAAATGGTCGATTTGCCTGCACCGCTTTTTCCTAATAGTGCGAGTGATTCCCCTTGCTTCAGAGAAAAGGACAGGTCTTGAAGTACATATTGATGCGTGTCATACCGAAAGGACACCTGATTGAAACAGACAGCTTCATCGTGAGAAAGGGTTGAATGATCCACTGCCTCGCTCTCAGTTTCTCCTTCATATGACTGCTTTTCATAATGATGTAATCTGCTGACAGCATGCTGATAGACAGGGATATCACCTGCTGCATCTGACAGCGGAAGAAAGGCTTCTGTTAATGGAAACAGCACAAGTACAAAGGCTGCAATCAGGGTGTGTGACATGGATCCTGACTGAACAACCGATCCGCTCCAATACACGACAAGCACGACAGCTCCTCCAATGATCAGCTGTGCAAAAAATTGGCGCAGACGGATAAACCGGTGCTTGGCTGCTTCAAGCGCTAACAGCTGCGCTTCTTTTTGTTCATAACCATCAACAAAATCTTTCTGCCTGCCGCTGAACAACCAGTCACTAACGCCCATGACTGCATCTGTTAAATGGCTGTACAGTTCATTTCTGCCTTTTTTCATTTGAATTTGTCTTGCCCGGTTCACAAGCACTGTGACGTATGGGAAGACGAAGACGAGAAGTGCCATATAAAGCAGCATCAGTCCAGCAAAAGGCCATGAGAAAAGGCCAAGTGCTCCAATGGATGCGGCATATAAAAGCAGTGCACCGATGGATGGAAAGATGGTTTTTAAATAGGCATCCTGCAGTCTCTCTACATCATCTGACAAGAGACCAAGCATTTCACCTGTCCCCAGCTTTGTCTGTTTGGCACTTCGTTCAGCCATGTCATACAGACGCACACGCATTTTTTCAATCATTGTCAAAATGAGTTGATGGCTCGCCAGCCTTTCTGCATAGCGTGCAGCAGAGCGCGAAATTCCAAAGGTACGTACAGCCACGATTGGGACGTAGACCATGAGTATATTCTCAGGTCTTGTCGCGGCTTTTGAAATGAGAAAGCCCGACGTGTACATCAGCATAGAAGCAGAGAATACCGCAATGGCTCCTAAAAATAAAACCAAGGCAAACAGCTTTCGATTCTCCTTGATATAAGGTATAAACCAGCCTTTACTGATCATGTGTGACCGCCCCCATTTGCTCCTGTACCAATTGATAATACACGCCTTTTCTTTGCATTAATGATTCATGTGTCCCCATTTCTGCGACGGTTCCTTGATCCATGACAATGATTTCATCCATGTCCGGCATCCAATGGAGTCTGTGTGTCGCTAAGAACACAAGTTTATGTTCAAACAGTGGAAGCATTGTTTTTTTCAATTCATACTCTGTTTCAATATCGAGATGCGCCGTTGGTTCATCTAACAGCATAATCGACCGCTGGCCCAGCACAGTTCGAGCAAGGGCAATTCTTTGCGCCTGTCCGCCGCTTAGCCCTCTTCCCTGTTCTCCAATGACCTCATCCAGGCCATTTGGCAGCTGTGTGACAAGCTGAGTTAAACCAGCCTCATGCACAGCTCTTTCCACTTCTTCATCTGTTGCATTCGGTTCATAAAAACGAATGTTTTCTCTTAATGTCATGTGAAATAAATAGGGGTGCTGCGGCATATAGACAACTTCCTTTTGCCATTCCTTCATCTGTAAATGAACAAGCGGCTGGCCGTTTAGCGTGATTTCACCCGAAGACGGTTCAACAAAGCCGCCAAGGACATCGGTTAACGTCGATTTCCCTGAACCACTGGCACCAATAATGCCGATTTTTTTCTTTCCTTTGACAGTGAGATCTACATCCTGAATGGAATAAGGGGCATGTTCATCATGCTGGACACAAACATCTTGCAGCGTGAGCACGGATTGTGCATCCCACTTGCCTAGCTGCACAGATTGTGTCTCCTGCGTGCGAAAGCCCTTTTCTTCTAAAATGACCTGCATAGCTTCATTCGCTTCTTTTCCATTTAACGTCGCATGATAATCATTTCCTACTTCACGTACCGGCAGGAAATACTCTGGCGCCAGCATAAGCGCCGTCAAAGCCGGCAATAAGAGAAGCTCTCCTTCAATTAATCGCAAGCCAAGAAAAACAGCGACGGTTGCAATCGATAGCATGGAAAAGAAATCGAGCGCAAACGATGACAGAAAGGCGACCTTCAGTGTGCTCATGGTCGCTTTTCGATATCGCTTTGACACCTCTGCAATATTACGGGAGTGCTTTTTGCTGATACCTAAGTAACGAAGCGTCTCAAGGCCGCGGAGAGAGTCAGTAAAATGATTGGATAATTTCTCATACGATCTCCATTGTTTGGCCGCTTTACGCTGAGCAACAAGGCCTAGCAAAATCATAAAAATAATTAAAATAGGCAGCGTCACAATTAAAATGACGGCCGATGTTTCATCTAATGTCCACACATAGATCAGGACCATTGCCGGAATCACTGCCATGTTCACCATTTTCGGCAAAAACAGCTGTAAATACTGACGGTATTGAGCAATTCCTTCCATTGCTAATGTGACAAGCTTACCTGTCCCCTTTTTCTTTGCGAAGGCAGGCCCTAATCGAAAGAGTTGGTCTAGCAGCTGCTTTCTGACGTCTGCTCCAATTCGGGAAGAGTACGTAAACATGACCTTCTCCCGAATCAAGGTGAGACCGTGCCGCACAAGAAAGGCAGCAAGAAATAGCAGGACATATGGCGTTGCCTGCGAGAGGCTTTTCCCGTCAAACAGCGTTGTAATGGCATGTGCCAGCCACTGTGCTTGGAAAATAATACTTGCTCCTTGGATGAGTGACACAATACCTAAGAGGGCAAGAAGCCCTCTCATTCCTTTTAGTTGAAGCAAACGTTTATCCATTAGTAGGTCATTGGCTCCTTACCGCTTACACGTTTACGGAAGACGTAATAGCTCCAAATTTGATACCCAAGCACAAAGGGCAGCAAAGAAATGGCCACAATCGTCATGACCGTCAGTGAATAAGATCCAGATGCAGCGTTTTGAATCGTGAGATCAAATGAATGGCTGATTGAACTAATCATGACGCGCGGGAACAATGCAGTGAACAGCATGGACACCGTCACCATGATGCCTGCGCCTGTGAATAAGAATGTCCAGCCATCACGTTCTTTTCTCATCAAAACAAGAGCAGCTATATAACAAGCCACAATCAGCACAGTTAACGGAATGGTGATGATCGGGCGTACGGTATAAATGTCTGTTTCTATGATGGACACACCGACAAAAATAACAAGAACAGGGAGTGCAATAAGCAGGACACGCTGACCCAGTTTTCTTGCACGATCTCTTAATTCACCCTCTGTACGAAGTGTGACGAAAATCAAGCCATGCAGCAGGCACAGAACTGTCACAGCTACCCCGCCGATCACTGAATAAAGATTCACAAAGTCCGTAAAACCAGCGTACATGTTCATGTCTTGATCAATTGGCATCCCGCGTAAAATACTCGTGAATAATACACCTAGTAAAAATGGCGGAAGCAGACTGCCAAAGAAGATGACCCAGTCCCATGTCTTGATCCAAGAGGCTTTCTCAACCTTCCCTCGGAATTCAAAGGCGACCCCGCGCCCAATGAGCGCTAAGAGGAGAACCGCAAACGGAATATAGTATCCGCTGAACATCGTGGCATACCAGTGAGGAAATGCAGCGAAAATAGCGCCGCCAGCTGTAATCAGCCAGACCTCATTCGCATCCCAGAAAGGACCAATCGTATTGATTAAAATGCGGCGCTCGTGCGCGTCCTTTCCAAGCAGCTGCATGGACATCCCGACACCAAAATCAAATCCTTCTAAGAAGAAAAATCCAACAAACAATACTGCGACAAGAATAAACCAAATCTCGTTAAGATATGCCATGATATGCGCCTCCATCAAATGGATCTGTAGACAGGTCCGTTTCATCCTTTTGATCTGTATCTTCTTCAGAATGTGCACCTTTTTTAATTTCTCGAATGAATAAGTAGGCGAGCACAATAGCAAGAATCAGATACATCGCCGTAAAGCTAATGACTGAGAATAACAGCATGCCATACGATACGTTCGGTGAAATCGATTGAGCCGTCGTCATCATGCCAAAGACGGTCCACGGCTGACGCCCGATCTCAGTCATGATCCAGCCGGCTGAGTTCGCAATAAACGGGAACGCAATCATCCATACCATGAAGCGTAAATACCATTTGTTTGTTTCGAGTTTCTTTCTAAAGCTTAAGTACAAGCCAATCATACTAGCAAAAATCATCAGCATGCCGGCACCGACCATGATTCTAAAGCTCCAGAATGTTGTTTTCACTGGCGGAATGTAGTCTCCAGGGCCAAACTTGGCTTCATATTCTTTTTGAAGCGTCAGCATACCTGGAACGTCTCCACTGAACTTCGAATAAGCCAAATAACTTAAGGCAAACGGAATATTGATCTCCGCAGAGTTTTCTTTTTTATCCGTGTCAATGTTGGCAAATAGTGTCCAAGCCGCTGGATCTCCACTATCCTTCCAAAGGGCTTCACTTGCTGCCATTTTCATTGGCTGTGATTTCATTAAATGCTTCGCTTGATCATGTCCAGAGAACGCCACACCTAAGCCAGAAATTAAAGCGAGGACCATCGCAATCTGGAATGACTTTTTGAAAAAGGCGATTTCTTGTTTTTTAATCATTTTATAGGCACTAACTCCTGCAATAAAGAAAGCTCCTGTTGCCAGTGCACCAAACAGAACGTGCGGGAACTCAACCCAAAGCTGCGGGTTCGTCACAAGAGCGCCAAAATCATTCATTTCTGCACGGCCATTTTTAATGGCAAATCCAACTGGCTCCTGCATAAATGAGTTGGCGAGTAAAATCCAAAACGCCGAAAAGATCGTACCAAGAGAAACAAGCCAAATGCACAATAAATGAATCTTCTTCGGCAGACGATCCCAGCCGAATATCCAAAGTCCAATAAATGTAGATTCAAGGAAAAAGGCCAAAAGCGCTTCAATGGCAAGCGGTGCACCAAAGACATCACCGACAAACCTTGAATAATCTGACCAGTTCATCCCAAACTGGAATTCCTGCAGAATCCCTGTTACCACACCTACTGCAAAGTTAAGTAAGAACAGGTGACCCCAAAACTTCGCCATCTTTTTATAGATGTCTTTTTTCTTGACGACATAAAGGGTCTGCATCAATGCGACGATAAACACCAAACCTATTGACATAGGAACAAAAATAAAATGAAATAATGTCGTTGAAGCAAATTGAAATCTTGCTAAAAACAGCTCACTCACAGCCTTACATCCTCCCTTACTTTCACATGCCGAATGATTCATGCTCACCATTTCACAAAATGTTCACTATTTGTTCAATGATTCACAAATAAAAGTCCATTTGAAATGGTTCACTCGGTGAAATTTTACTCTTGATTTTCATTCGGTTAGTTATTTATACCTGTACTTTACACCCATACGCTTCAAAAATAAAGTAAATTTTACCTAAAAATTGGATGGTATTGTGTCAGTTGTTTGAATACTTTGTCAAAAATATGTGACGGAAAATAAAAAAGCGAAAAAAATAGCGCTGCATGTGGGCCGCAACGCTATGTTTCTTTTTTAGGCTTTTTTCTGTAATGCAGGTCTTGTGACTTGCACTTCATAATACGTAATTTTATTTTTTAAAAGGCCTTCAGGTTTTGCTTTTCCGTGAGCGTGTGCATCTCCAAATGCCTGAGATTTTGTCCAATTCACAAAATCTTCTTTTCGATTCCAGCGGGTATGAATGGTCACTTCATCGTAATCGGTTGTCTGCTGTGTGACCCAGACTTCCATGCCTAAAAATCCTTCCATGAATTCTACTTGTCCCTGCTTGTTAAAACGCTTGACGAGGTGGTCTGCACTGCCTTTTTCTACTCTAACCTGGTTGTTTACAATGATCATGTTTGGTTCATCTCCCTTTTGTTGTTGGATCGAAGCGATTGGGATAATGAGCGGATGCTCTCCATCTAAGTGAACCTCTGCCTGAATCCCAAAGACTTCTTTGAAAAAGTTTTCTGTTAATACTTCGTTTGGTGTCCCTATTTGGTAAACCTGACCACGCTTCATCGCAATCAGGCGGTCACAATATTTTGCTGCCTGCTGCAGGTCATGAAGAACCATTAAAATGGTGATCCCATGTGTTTCATTCAGCTGTTTGAGCAGCTCTAGTAAATCAAGCTGGTGCGCAATATCTAAGTAAGTGGTAGGCTCATCTAAAATAATCGTCTCTGTCTTCTGAGCCAGTGCCATTGCAATATACGCCTTTTGCCTTTCTCCGCCTGACAATGTATGCAGCATCCTGTTTTCATTCACGCGGCTATTGGTCACATCAAGCGCCCACTCTATCGCTTCCTGATCTGTCTGCGAGCTCTTTTTCCAGATCGAACGATGCGGACTGCGTCCAAGTGCAACCAGCTCACGTACTGTCATCGATGGGATGGCAGTTCTCGTCTGCATTAGAACGGCGATTTCCTGTGCAATCTCCTGTGCTGTCATTTCTTTTTGCGGGATATCGTGAATATAAATCATGCCGCTTTCGATCGACGTAAGGCGTGCGGCCGCTTTAATAAACGTCGACTTCCCTGACCCATTCGGTCCAATAATTCCTGTTACACTCCCTTTAGGCACAGCTGCTGAAATAGACGACAGCCGAAAGCCTCCTTGACTGAGGCTCACGTCATCCATCGCAATCACATCCAACTTAACCCCTCCCTTTCTTTTTTAATAAATAGAGGAAGAAAGGTGCACCAATACAGGCAAGCAGAATACCCACAGGCAGTTCAACCGGTGTAAACCATACCCGTGCTGCTGTATCAGCAAAGACCACAAGTACGCCGCCGCCAAGCATTGAGATCGGAAGCAGGTACCGGTAGTCATCTCCAATTAAAAGGCGGATAAAATGAGGGACGACAAGACCGACAAATCCAATTAAACCGCTCACGCTTACCGCTGCACCCGCCAAAAGCGCCGCCAGTGCAATTAAGAAAAAACGGGTTCGCTCGACTCTAAGGCCAAGCAGCTGCGCTGACTCATCACCAAGTAAAAGAAGATTTGCGGGCTTGATCGCAAAAAAACAAAGACACAAACCGGCAAGCGCATAGGGTGACACAAAGCTCAGATGATGCCAGCTCCGTCCATTTAATCCTCCTGATAAAAAAGGCAGAACAGCCTGCACACGCTCACTATAAAGCACCATCAACCCATTCATGACCGCACCAAGCAGGGCATTGACTGCCACTCCCGCCAGAATCAATTTCAGTGGCGAAACCCCTTGGTCAAACGACAGGATATACACAACGAGTGCCGCTAATAAAGCGCCAAGAAAGGCAGCCGCTGGAAGCAGATACGTGAATTGTGGAAACACAATCATGCTGAGTACAGCAGCTAACCCACCGCCAGCAGTCACACCGATGATGCCGGGATCAGCGAGTGGATTTCGGACGACTCCTTGTAAAATCGCTCCTGATGCTGCAAGGCAGGCCCCGACGATGAATCCTATGAGAACGCGCGGCAGGCGTAAATCCATGACGATTTTTTCATGGACAGGCTGGCCTGATCCCGTCAAAGCAGCGATCAAATCTGGCAGCGATAATTGAACAGAACCTAATGCAAGCCCTAGACATATGCCCACACCTAGCGAAAGAAGCAGTCCTGGTATCAGCCACCTTCGTCTTGACTGTCTTTTTTGAAAATCTAACTCTGCATTCACCTTCATGATGACAATCGCTTCAATCTCTTTTCTAGTTCATCAATCGCCTTGATGACGTCTGCGCCTGGATTCGTCCCGAATAAATCACTAGGCAAAATCTCCACGCGGCCATTTTTGACAGCTGATACGTCGTGCCATGCTGCATTCTGTTTCATTTCACTCATAAAGCCCGCTTTCACATCTTCAGGATTGCTGTGTGTCATGAGCAGAATGAGATCAGGATCGGCTTCGATCACCTTTTCAGCATTGATTTGGGCGTATTGAGGGAATTTTTCGAGTGCCGGTTCATTCTCAGCGATGTTTGCACCCCCAGCGATATGCAGTAAATCTCCGCTTAAGGATTGAGGAAGCGCCGCCATATATGTGCCGGGTGCACCGTACACAACGAGTGTTTTTACTTTTTTCTTAGGCTGCTTGACCTGCTTTTTCCGCTCATCAATTTGATCATTGAGTGCTTTAGCCTTTTGCTGCTTCCCAAGCAACTCCCCAAATAACAAAATTTGGCGCTGGATGTCCTTCACTGAATTGGCGCTTGTCAAAAGAAGCTGTGAACCAATTCCTTCTATTGTCGAGATGTCCTTGCTGTTTAATTGTTCATTTCCAAGCACAACATCAGGGTTTAAGCTTGTGATCAGCTCTACATCAAATTGATGCGTTGTGCCAATCGTTTGTACGGACTTTGCCTTTTGTAAGCTGTCTGGTAACTCGGCAGTTGGCCTGCCGACCGCCTCACCGCCTAAAGCATATAGAATACTCAAGTCCCCGGTCGATAAGGCGACAATACGCTGAGGGGATTCATCAAATGACAGCGTTCTTCCGGTAAAATCCTTTATCTTCAGCGCTCCTGCCGCGCTTTCTTTCTCTACAGGTGCTGCCTGACTGCATCCGCCGAGGAGAAGCATTAAGACGAGTCCCGCCAAGATCACATGTGAAAATTTCAACCGTCTGTCTCTCCTTTTCTAGTAAACTTTCTTTAGCTTTGCCTGTACCACGAGACGCCCGTTTTTAGGTGCAAGTACATGATCACAGGTCGATAAGGTGAGGATGAGGTCATCTGTGGACACGTCTGTCTTCGTTTGATAGATTGATTTCTTCCGCACAGCTTGCAAGTAATGTGCATATTCGCCAAGATCCTGAAAATCGGTTTGAATATAATCGAAGTCAACCGTCGTTTCATACACGGCAAAAATCTCCGCTTCATAGCTTTGATACAGCGTATCGTACTGAAATGTCCGGTGCTCATTAAAGAAATCTTTTTTTAGATAGTTTGTGAGTCCAGCAAACATGGATCCATCCCTCATCCGATGGCCGTACACCACCGTATTTGGGCTTTCATGCAGGACATCATTACGATAATCCATAAAGATACTGCCTGCCCGGGTGTCGTTTTTTAAATAATTACGAGTTAAGTAGAACGCATTATCGCGAGATTGAACGATCGGATACTGAATCATCGTATCCTCCATATTGATCCAGCCGACAATGTCCTCATTCACCTTCCGCAACTCATCAAATGACGAACGGATCTTTCCCAACTCCCGTTTTTCATTCATTTCTTCATGTCCATACATCGTCTGAGCCTTTGCAAGCACCTGGCGATTTTGATAATAACCGAAAAGTTCGAAGCCGATGGCTGTACCGCTATAAATCAATACTCCTAAACAAACGATCGTCAGCATCCGCTGCCAAAGCCGTTTTCCTCGTTTCACACTGTCTCACCTGCTTTTTGCCCAGCTTATATACCAACAGGCACGATGTACATCCCTGTTTCTGCATCCTGTCGAATCGTGACGGACACATCATAAATGTGCCGCACGTTTTCCTCTGTTAACACATCGTTTGGCTGTCCTTCACTGATAATCTGTCCATCCTTCATCGCTATGATGATATCGCTGTAGCGGACAGCCTGATTCATATCGTGGAGCACCATGACAATGGTTAATCCATGCCTGGCATTCAGCTCACGAATCAGCTCAAGAATGTCAAATTGATAGTAGATATCCAAATAAGTTGTCGGTTCATCTAAGAAAAGGATCGGTGTTTTTTGCGCAAGTGCCATCGCAATCCATACACGCTGCCGCTCTCCACCTGACAGTGAGGCGAGCGGCACCTTTCGTTTGTCCGTTAGCTTTGTACTGGACAGCGCCCACTCTATCGCTCTCTCATCCTCTTCCTTGTCTCCTCCGCGCATTGTCTGGTACGGCGTTCTGCCGAATGCCACGACCCGTTCGATCGTTAAATCAAGAGGTGCTTCATTTTGCTGATGGACGACAGCCAGCTTTTTTGCCAGCTCCTTTGGCTTGAACGCATTCAGCGCTTGCCCGTCTAAGTGAATCTGCCCTTTATTTGGACAATGATTATTTGCCATTAAGGAAAGCAGTGTGGATTTTCCCGATCCATTTGGACCGATAATGGTTGTGATTTTCCCCTTTTCAATCTGTGTTGTGACCGATTGAACGATGTCCTTCTGCTGGTCATATGAGAATGACACCTCACGAATGTCCATGGAGACGGTCCCCCCTTCTTAATAAAAAGATCAGAAACGGCCCGCCAATCACGGCCATGATCGTAGAAGCAGGAATCTCATTTGGCGCCACAAGCGTCCTGCCAAGCGTATCAGCCGTCAAAATAAGCAAAGCCCCGCTTAACGCAGAAAATGGAATCAGTACTCGGTGATCCGAGCCGACAAGCCTTCTTGAAATGTGCGGAATGAGCAAGCCGACAAAGGCTATCACGCCCGCTACTGCAGCTGTCACTGCCGCAAGTAAAACGGCTGTGATGGAAATCAAAAGGCGCATTCTGGTCACACGCAAGCCTAAGTTTTTCGCTGTCTTGTCTTGAAGGGCCAGGAGATTGCACCATCTGCTGAAGAAGAGTGCAACGACAAGACCGACGACACCATAGACACCGATTAAACGGACATCTCCCCACGTTTTCATCGTGAGATTCGACTGTCCTGACTGATTAATTGTGATATTGAAATAGCTGCAAATGGTCACAAATGCTTCAGCCATTCCAGTAAACATGGCATTGATGGCGATCCCAACTAAGATCATGCGGATCGGGCTTAAACCACCCTTCCAAGATAGAACGTATACGAGGAAACACGCAATCGCCCCGCCTAATACCGAAAATAAAGGTGAGTAGAAATAAAATTGAGGAAGCGCTGTAATCGCCATTAATGAAAAGAAGCTGGCTCCTGATGAAATCCCAATGACGCCGGCATCAGCTAACGGATTCCTCATGACCGACTGCAGCAGTACACCGGAGACAGATAAGGCGGCCCCTGTAAACATCGCGATGAGCACGCGGGGGATTCTCAAATCTTTAATGATTTCTACCTGTGCATGTTGACCGGTGATGAGCCCTTCTATTAATTCAATGGGGGTGACATGAATGCTCCCAGTAATGGCTGAATAAATAAACACGCAGACCAGTAAGAGACTGACTATCAGAAATAAAAATCCTGTTTTTTTCATCTTGAACGTCCTTTTATCATTAAGATTCGCAAACTTATGACGGATACAACATACGAGTCAATTCATCTAATGCCTCTGCTGCCTTTAAATTACCTGTTGTCCCGAATAAGCTTTCTTCGAGGTCATACACCCGGTCTTGTTTGACCGCATTAAAATGTTTCCAGATGTCATTTGTTTTAAATTCTTGATCAAACATTTTGACGACTTCATCCGGCATCCCATGTGCGGCTCGGAGTATGATATCTGGATTCGCTTTTTGTAAATACTCCGTATTGGATTCCAAATACTCCATTTTCTCGCCTTCCACAATGTTCTTTCCTCCTGCGATACGTACAAGATCACCAATATATGAATTTTCTGTCGCCACCAAATAACTTCCTGGCACACCAAGCAAAATCAGAACGGACGGCTTGCGTTTTCCTTTTGTCTTCTCTTGTATGTCTTTCTTTTTTTGCTCAAACGCAGACACAATGCGCTCAGCCTGCTTCTTCCTGTCATACTTATCCCCAAGCTTCGTGATGGCCTTCTCCATGTTGGCCATACTCTCGAGATTTAAGTATGTGGCAGGGACACCTGCTTGCTGAAAGGGTTTCTCTAAATCATATTGAAGGGTTGTGACAGACAGGACATCTGTCGGTTGAAGTGATTGGATGATTTCCATGTCCGGGCTCATGGGATTGCCGACTTCTGGCAGTCCTTTGTAACGAGCTGGCAAGGATTTTTGACTTGTTGGCACCCCGACAAGATCAACCTCTAAAGCATCCATGATCTCCGCGGCTGCTACAGTCGTTGCTACAATACGCTCACTTGATTCAGCGCTTTTTTTGCCTTTTGCTGAGCTTTCAGCTGACTGTGAGCAGCCCGATAAGATCATGCACACACTGAAGGCAGCGATCAAGGTACATAACATTCGATGCTTCAAAAACAGAAGCCTCCTTTCGAAAAAAGAGAGTGGATGCGCCGAGGTAAAAGGCGCATCTCACTTAAAATAAAACGAACTATCTTGTCCGTGTTTGATATTTTCTGACGAGTACGAATAACGAACCGCCGAATAAAAGAATATACACCCAAAGAAGAGAGGCATCTCCCGTTTTCGGATTCAGCTGTCCAGACTCAGATTTGGTTTGGTCATCTGATGGCGTAAATGTCATCTGCTCCGCACCCGTTTCCTCTGGTGCTACATTCTCAAGTTGAGTTGTTTGAGAATCGTGATCATTTGGATTTTTGACAAATCCGATACTCTCATCGTCTCCAATGACCGTTGAAATTCCGCTTCCCTCACCGAGAGCGATTCCTTTTGTGTCATAGACAAGTTTGACATCGTACTGCTCATGATAGTTCGCAGCTGGAATATCAATTTTTACGCGTGCAGCCTGAGCACTGCTTAAACTTTTTGCTTCATATTGAATGACACGTGTATCTGCTTTTTGATCTGTTTTCGCGACAAGTGTCTCTTCAAATTTTCCGCCTGTTCCTACTTGGAATGACGTGATGGCTGAGCTGTTTTTCACTTTATATGAAACGAAATGGCGGCCATTTTTCACAACCAGTGTCGCAGGGCTCACGACGTAATCGTTCATGCGGGAAAGCTCATCCTTGTCTGCTTTCTTCATTGAGAAAGGAAGCTTGTATACACCATCTTTTAGCTGAGTAGTCTCTTGATCAGCTCCGCTGTTATTTGTTTCTGGTGATGGTGTAGCTGGTGTTTCTTCCTCTACCACCTGCCCGTCCTTCACTGGAGCGATACTCTTTGAATCAAATTGAAAACGAATATCGTAGGTTTGGTCATAGTTAGCGGCTGCTACTACAATGTGTACTTTTCCTTTCACCGCTTTTTTCAAATCAGCAGCATCAAATGAAACCACTCTTGTATTCTTCGCTTCATCTGTGCTCACTGTCTTTGCTTCTTGATAAGAACCGTTTTTCTCTGTTTTCAAAGAAGCGACAGACTTATGATCCTTCACTGTAAAGGAAATGGTCTGCTTTCCATTTTTGACGGTTAAGGATGCGGGATGTGAGAAGTATTGATTCATTCGAGATGCTTCATCCGTATCCCCTTTTAACACACTGTAATTGATACGATATACGCCATCTTTTAATTGATTTTGCGCAGAATCATCTGGCTTTGTGCCATTGTTATTGCCTGGTGTTGTCGGTTGATCGTCTGGTTTTGTGCCATTCTGGTCATCCGGTTTAGTTTCATTGTCGTCTGGCTTTGTACCGTTTTGATCATCCGGCTTTGTTTCGTTATCGTCTGGCTTTGTACCGTTTTGGTCATCCGGTTTAGTTTCATTGTCGTCTGGCTTTGTACCGTTTTGATCATCTGGTTTTGTTTCGTTATCGTCTGGTTTTGCAGGCGTAACGAGTGTTAAGCTGCTTTGATCGAATGCAAGCTGTACGTCATATGCTTCGTCATAAATAAAGCCGCCTAAATCCCAGTAAATTTTCACCCAGCCGTTTAATTTCGCTGATAAGTCGGCGACATCAAATTTGATCACACGTGTATTGGCTGTTTCGTCCTCACTGACCGTTTCAGTGGTAACGAGAGCACCATTTTGTTCAACCTTGAAATCTGTTATTTCTTTGCTTTGCTTCAGTGTGACATAAGCTGTTGTCTTGCCATTTTCCATAATCAGCTTAGCTGGCTTTTCTGTATAGGTATCCATCATAGACGCTTCTGAGGTACCATCTTTTAAAATGGTGAATCCGACTGTGTATTCCCCATCAACGAATGATGCCGCTTGAGCTGTTCCTTGAGGAATCTGAAACGCAGTCAACAAACTGAATAAAACAAGCAGAATGGCTGCCTTTAGATGAAAAAGACGTTTCAAATGGTGACACTTCCTTCCGTTAATGCTTGATGATCCACTTTCTTGCTAAAAACCCGCCAGAACATAAGACAAACACAAGGAGCCATCCTATCTGGCTTGTATCACCAGTTTGAGGGTTGTCTTCTTGTTGTTTCGTTGTGGATGTATCAGCTTTGTTTGTTGATTCTTTTGATGGCTGCTGACTTTCTTGTGCACCCGTTGATTTATTTTCACTGGTAGACGATAGCGATTTCATACTGCTTTCATCAAATTTCAGCTGAATGGTGTAATCATGATCATAATCAGCAGATTTCACAGTGACATGAATTTTGGACTTGATCGGTTTAGACAAGCTTTGAGCTTGGAACTGAACGAGCCTTGTATTGGCTTTTTTATTTGTTGAGAGAACGGTTGTATCGACATAGCCGCCATTTCCCGGCACTTTAAATTCCGTTACCCAGCTGCTATTTTTAATCGTCATTTGTACTGTCAGGTTCCCATTTTTCGCTATCACTTTTGCTGGCTTCAGCCAGTAATCATTTGCCATTGAGACCGCATTTCCTTCAGCTTTTAGCACTGTATAATTGACGGAGTATGTACCATCCTTTAATGCGGCAGCCTGTGCGTTTGAAAAAGGCAGCATAAGTGCCAGTAAAAAAACCGCCATGAAGACTGACAGCTTCATTCTTTTTTTCATCAAGCGAATTTCCTCCCTTTCTATTGAACAGTTGCCGCATCAAACTTGAGGCGAATGTCGTAATTGCCTGTATATCCGATGACCGGTACAGTCACACTCACTTTTGCTGGTAAGACCTCAGTCAGGCTGTTCACATTGAATTCTACGGTTCTCTTATTCGCAGCTGTATTTGTACTGATCACCTTCGCATCTTTGTAGACACCTTGATCGAGCGTTTTAAAGCTTGTGATCCAAGAGCTGTTCGTTAACGTGACTTGTGCTTTGATTTTTCCATCCTTTACGACAAGCTTGGCTGGTTTTTCAAAATACGTATTCGCTGTTGAAGTCGAATCGCTATCAGCCTTCCATACCACATATTGCGCTGAATATTGACCATCTGCTAAGCCAGCTGCTGAGGCCGAGCTAACAGGTGCTAGAGCAAATAATAGAACAAAACTAAGGAATAATAATACGGGTGATGTTGAACGAATGACTTTCATGTGAACCCTCCTAAATGATATTGATAATTATTCTCAATAGATAATAAAAAAAATAACCTTCACAAGTGCTGGAACACACTTATAGATGATTATGATAATCATTATCAATTGAGTTAAAAAAATAAATCTTTGCTTCCTAAAAGTCAAAGATGTCTGCTTCTAAATGATGGATTGATACGAGTTTTAGGCAATCTGTCCCATTTATAATACCATGGCATAACCTCCATTCCATTACAGGGAAAAGAACCCTCTTCTCCTTGATATTATATAATGCATGAAATGATTGTCAACATCATTTTTCATACTATTGTCTTAGTTTTCTGGAAAATCACACAAAAAAATTTCGATCAGACACACTGATCGAAATGGATTAAGATGAAACATGTTCCTCTATTTTGCTGTGTTTACGATCTAAAGACCAAGCATACATTTCACGAATAATCGGTTCAATTTTCTTCCCTTGAACTGTTAATTCGTATTCAATCCGTACTGGAATATCGGGGTATACTTTTTTCTCAACAAGTCCCTCAGCTTCTAAATCCTTCAGCCTTTCTGATAGTAATCTTCCGCTGATGTTCATTTCATTTTCAAGCTGACAAAAACGCTTAGGCCCTGTCAGAAGCTGATTGATGATGAGAATGACCCACTTCTTGCCTAGAATCTCCATGGCATCTGTAATTGGACAGCCACCTACTTGAGCCATATCTTACTCCCTCCTGCTTTTTTCTCTTTTTTTTTATTATAACACAATTAATTACTTGAAATAAGTCACTAACTATTATATAGTTTAGTTACTAAAAGTAACAAGGTATTCATTTTTTATAGATTTTCAAAAACATTTGAACATGCCGATGCATATATCATGAAGGAGATGACCGAGCTTGAAGACAATTGAGCAGCTAAGGCTGGGTGTAACAGAATTACATGTGTCCAGCTTTGATCGTTCTTTACCTTTTTATACAGACATTTTAGGATTTTCTATATTAGAAAAGACAGATTCCACGGTGACACTTGGCAGCAATGCAAAGGAACCGATTCTTTTGTTAAAAGAAGATGCACAACTGAAAGAAAAGCCTGATCATGAGCCAGGACTTTATCATTTTGCTGTTTTATTACCTACCAGAAAAAACCTGGGCACATGGCTGGCACATGTAATCAAAAAAGGCTATCCTTTAATTGGAGCAAGCGATCACTTTTTCAGTGAAGCCATTTATTTAAGTGATCCTGACGGCATTGGCGTAGAAATTTATGCTGACCGTCCTCAGGACATTTGGGTCGGTGAGCATGGAGAACTGAAAGGTGGCGGAAATGCACCGCTTGATGGAGATGGCCTCCTGCAAGAAGCTGCTGATACCACATGGGAAGGACTCCCTGCCGGTACAGTGATGGGACACTTGCATTTCCATCTCAACCCAGAAGAAGCGGATTCATTTTATGTCAATACGCTCGGTTTTCATATCCGAATGGCTCCCCCAGCAAGCGTATTTATCGCCGCTGGTGTGTACCACCACCACCTTGCCTTTAATGCATGGGGACGCGGACGAAAAGGAGCCATTGATCCACGTTTTTCAGGAATTAGAAGCTATACACTGGTTTTCCCAGAAGAAGCAGACAGACAATCCGTCGTCGAACGTCTGACAAAAGCAGGCACTCAAGTCAACACGACAGGAAAAAGCAGCGAATTTGTTGATCCATTTGGCGTTCTCGTTCGTTTACAGATTGAAGAAACAGACTAAAAAGAAGGTGCAGAATATGGACAAACACACAGAGCTTAAAACAGCCATATTAAAAGATAAAATCAAACGAGTACAGCAAGAAGACGGGTATATCTATATCACTGGACCCATTAAACTGCCAGTGAATTTAGACGGCAGAACCGTGATGTTTAACTGGTATTCATGGTTAAAAGACGATGGAAAAGAGCCACTGTCAGATGAAGCTTTAATTGAAAGCCTTTCGTCGCGCCAGCTGGCTGATCATCAGCAGTCAAGCGTTCTTGTGTATGGGGATTTCGAGCACGCTGACGAAGCTCTTATCCGTATGCATTCCATTTGCCACACTGGCGATATTTTCGGAAGCAAGCGCTGCGACTGTGGATTCCAATTGAAGCAGTCTATGCGAATGATTGAGGACAATGGAGCAGGAGCCCTGTTTTACTTAGCCAATCATGAAGGCCGCGGCATTGGTCTATTCAGTAAAGCCATGGCTTATATTCTTCAAGAAAACGGCTATGATACAGTAGAAGCGAACGAAGCACTTGGTTTTGAAGATGACACACGTCAATACGAAGAAGCCATTGCCGTTCTTCAAACACTTCGTACAAAGCCGGTCAGACTCATTACCAATAACCCGAAAAAGACAGATGCGATCAGCCATGCAGGTTTATCTCTTTCTGGACGCATTCCGCTTTGGGGAGATGTCTCTGAATTTAACGAGAAATACTTGCAGACAAAAATCAACCGCTCAGGTCACATGAAGGCGGAGCAAGAGGTGCGTACGATTGCCACATCATGAGCGATATATGAAGCTAGCCCTTGATAATGCACGGGCAATGAAAGGTCAGACATCTCCGAATCCGCTCGTCGGGGCTGTGATTGTGCGAGAGAATGAGATTGTTGGAGTCGGCGCTCATATGAAAGCCGGTGAACCGCATGCTGAAATTCATGCACTTAACATGGCTGGAGACAAGGCAAAAGGAGCCACGATTTATGTGACCCTTGAGCCTTGTTCCCACCATGGGCGCACAGGCCCTTGTGCCGAAGCACTTGTGAAAGCCGGCGTCGAAACCGTTGTCGTCGCGGCTCTTGATCCGAATCCACTTGTCGCTGGCCGCGGGATTGCCATTTTACAAGACGCGGGCATCCAAGTTATCACGGGCGTACTTGAACAAGAATCCATACTGATGAATGAAGTATTTAATCACTTTATTACGAAAAAAACACCTTTCGTGACGCTCAAAGCGGGCATTACCTTAGATGGGAAAATCGCCTCTGCCACGTCTGACAGCAAGTGGATTACATCTGAGACATCCCGTTATGATGCTCACCATATCCGCAGTATCAATGATGCGATTTTGGTCGGTGCTCAAACTGTCATTCACGATGATCCTTCATTAACTGCGCGGATTCCAAATGGAAACAATCCGATTCGAATTGTCTTAGACTCTAAGCTGTCTACACCACTGACAGCAAAGATCGTCACAGATCAGATGGCACCTACATGGATTTTTACAACAAAGCAAGCCGATGAGGAAAAACGAGCGGCTTTAGAAGAAGCTGGCGTCCGTGTCTTTATGACTGACAGCGACACGCGGGTTCCCCTGCAGGAAGTGCTTCAAGTACTGGGAGAAAAAAATATCTCCTCCCTCATGATTGAAGGCGGCGGCCAGATTAACGCCTCTTTCTTAGAACAGCAGCTTGTAGATAAATTGGTCATCTATATGGCGCCTAAACTCATTGGCGGACGACTTTCCCCTTCCTTTTTCGGAGGCGAAGGCATACGCCTCATGAGTGATGCCATTGAACTGGATCAACTCACCGTGGAACCACTCGGAAAAGATATCAAAATGACGGGCTATCCCGTTTATCAATAACAAGTAGGCTGTCGAGGAAATCTCGACAGCCTTATTTTTGTCTTCTAGTCTCTTCTCTCTAAAAACTCAATTCGATTCCCAAATGGATCTTCTACATAAAACCGATTGGCTCCCTCCAATGGCTCATCTTCTTTTATACTAATCTGATGCTTCAATAATACCTCTTTTAATTCTGATAGGCTCTTTACAAGAAAAGCTGGATGAGCTTTCTTTGCAGCTTGAAAATGTTCCTGAATGCCAATGTGAAGCTGATGATGACCGCATTGGAACCAGACACCTCCTCGTTTAGCTAAATTGCTAGGCTTAGGTATTTCTTTCATCCCTAAAATTTCACCAAAAAACAAGCGAGCTTTCTCTTCACTGCCTTTTGGGGCAGCTAGTTGAACATGGTCGATTCCCAAAAAGTTTGACATATTTCCCTCTCCCTTTCTGTTCTCAATTGGTTTTTCAAAGTAGTGTTTCTTCAGTTTTTATGATGCTGAACAAATTTGATTGTTACCTCATTGGTGGGCTTGATACTTGAAGATTTTCTTTGAGGTGTTTCATAAGATGTAGTGTTTGAATGCAGTATTTTTTTCAAAAACAGAACTCCCATGGTCATGAAAGTTCTGTCCATCTAAGTGTCTCTTGTCATGACATTTGAAACCTAGATATATCATGATTCATTTTGATGAAACTTGTCGTAAAATGTTTCATGTGAAACATTGATCGTTACTTCCCTTCGACCAGCCTGCCAAAGCTTTCTGGTGAAAGTCCCGGTGAAATGCGGATGCGGTGCAAGGACATCATGCCTTGTTCCTTCTTCGCATGTCCTGGTTCAGTGGTAACAGCCATTTGGTATCCGGCTTCCTTCGCCAGCTTCAACGTCTCTTCATTATAGCGCCCGACAGGATAGCTGACCATTCTCGTACGCTGAGAAAATCGCTGATCAAAGAATGTCTTTGATCCTTTTAACTCCTCTTCCTGCTGCTGCTTTGATAATTGATTGAGCTCTAAATGATGAATCGTATGACTCTCAATCGAGATCCCATGTGCCATCATCTCATCCATTTGCTCATCCGTTAAGTGATTCGGACGGCCAATGGATTGCTCAATCATGAAAATCGTTGCTTTCATTCCATACTGCTTTAAAATCGGAAATGCCTTTGTATAGTTATCCGTATATCCATCATCAAATGTAATGAGGACACTCTTCTTACTTGGCATCGAATTTGTTGTGAAAACGCGGTACACCTCTTCTGGCGACAGTGTGACATAGTCGTTGTCCTTCAGCCATTTCATATGAGATGCAAATTCGCTCTTTGGCACACGTAACGAGTTACCGCTTGAGATGCTGTGATACATCAAAATTGGAAGCTCGACCGGCTCCTTTTGCTTCATCCAGTTTTGTGTCTTTATCACTGCCGTTTCTTTTTTCTGATGCATATCTTTTGTTTGTAATGGACCCTTTTCCTCTTTGACGACTTGCTGGCTTCCTTCCGCCTGCTCCTTCATTCCCATACAGCCCGAAATGAGCAGCAGCATAAGACCAACCGTCATCAGCATACATGTTTTCTTCATTCACCAATCCTGCTTTCTGTTTATCTACCGAATGATTATAACAGAAATTGGTTATTCATTGATATCTATTTTGACAGGGTATTCATTTTTTTACACATTTCGATCATCTCGATGGCGAGCAGATGAATGGTCTCTGTTGTGAGCATTTGATCTTCTGCGTGTATCAGCAGTAAAGAAAACGGAAGCTGTTCACCTGCCGCTTCTTTTTGAATCAGCGACAAGTGCAGGTTGTGGATGCTTCGAAACGCTTCCTCCCCTTTTTCGATCAACTGCTGCGCTTTTTCAAAATCATCAGCTCTTGCTAGACGAATCGCTTCTACATAATGACTTCTTGCCTCGCCTGCATGGGCAATGATTTGAAAGGCTGCTCCCTGCATTTCCTCTAATACCGTCATCTGCTTCTCCTCCAATTACTCAAGATTCATTTGCTAGTTTCAGTGCATGATCTAGGATTTTTTCTCCGTTTGCTGTTCCGTATAATCTCACATTGACGACATCGACAGGGATTTGATAAGGTGCCGCTGTTTTTTCTGCTGCTTTTTTCATAAAACTTACTTGCGGTCCAAGTAAAATCGCCTTTACAACCTCACCATGCTCTTCTAGTTCATCCGCAATGGCTCCTTCAGGTATAGCATAAATATAGTAATCCAGCCCTTTAGCTTCTGCGGCGGCCTTCATTTTCGACACCACAATGGACGTCGACATTCCTGCTGCACAAGCGAGAATGATTCGTTTCATATCCCATCACTCCTATTGATAAATGACTTCTGTTTCAACTGTCAGTTCCCTAGTTTTGATTAATGTCTGGTACCAATACGCAGATGCTTTCAGCTGTCGATTTCGTTCATTTTCCAGCTGGATTTCGACTAAGCCGTAGCGGTTTTTAAAGGCATTCATCGGTGAGACATTGTCTGTAAATGCCCAAAGCATATAGCCCGTGCAATTTGATCCTTCTGCTTTCGCTTGAAGTGCCCGCTTCAAATGCTGGCTGATAAATGAAATGCGATACTGGTCATCAATGATTCCATCTTCTTTTTTAAACCGTTCTTCCTTTTCTACACCCATGCCATTTTCGGCCACAAACCACTCAATATTTCCGTATTCTTCTTTTATCCTCATCCCCATATCGTAGACAATCTTCGGGTAGATTTCCCAGCCTCTAAAAGGATTCATTTTTCTCCCTGGAAGCTCAAACATATCGTAATAATAGGATGGGTGAAAAGGCGTCCCTTCGTTCCAAGCCTTACTCGGCGCCTTGACACGATGCGGATAGTACAAGTTAAGTCCGACGACATCTACCGTATGATTCTTGATGATTTGAAGCTCTTCCTCTGTGGAATCGAAAAGAATATCATGCTTTTTCAACACATCGATCAGTTCCTCTGGATACTCCCCTTTGATGGAAGGATCTAAGAACACTCGATTAAAAAACAAATCATACATACGTGCCGCTTCTTGGTCATGCGGAGCAGACGATCTTGCATACGTCACTTCTGGATTGAGAATCACCCCGATTTTGGCTCCTGTCGATTCCTTCAAACCCATCTCCTGAAACAGCTTCACCACTTTTGCTGTTGCCAGTGCTTTATGATAGTTCCACTGCATCCATTTCTTCGTATTTTGCTCATACGGATATCGGATGGCATCTAGATAAACACGTGTCTGGACAACAATCGGTTCATTAAAACTAAACCAATGTTTGACCCGGTCCCCGTAGCGCTCAAACACTTTTTCTGCATAGAGAACAAACAGATCGACGACATGCTTTGATGACCATCCGCCGTACTTCTCAAGCAAAACGGCAGGAAGCTCATAATGCTCTAAGCAAAACATCGGTTCTACACCTGCTGCGATTAATTCATTGATCAGATCATCAATGTAACGAGCGTAGGCCTCATCCACTATCCCATTCTCGTAATCTATGAGAAATCTCGACCAATTGATCGATGTCCTGTAATGTGTCAGTCCAATCTCTTTCATTAAGGCTACATCTTCATGATAGCGCTCGTAAAAGTTCGTCGCACCAGCTGGCCCATAGCCTTCGTGCCACACGTGATACCCTTCCTTATACCATAAATCGATGTACGAGTCCTGATGCGCCCTCTTTCCCTTCCAGCCCTCCGTCTGCCATGCAGAAGCCGCAGCACCTAGGATAAAATCTCTTGGAATCTCAATGCTGTTCATGTCGCCGCCTCCCTTTTCTTCTTCTGAATGTTTATTCTGAATCTGGTGCTGCTTCTGGCTTGCGATTAGACAAGAGAACAAACGGTAAATAGATGAAAACAGCAACCACAATACAGATAAGCTGTGTGATGACGGCTCCCATGCTGCCAGCGGTGGACAGCCATGCATTCACAAGCGGCGGTGTCGTCCACGGCACCATCACGACCGCTTTTCCAGCGAATCCTGTAGCCGTCGCAATATAACCAATCGTACCTGTCACAAGCGGTGTGACGATAAATGGGATCGCCATCACAGGGTTTAGCATGACGGGTAATCCAAAAATAACGGGTTCATTGATGTTGAATAGTCCGGGTCCTGATGAGAGCTTGGCAATGCTTCGCATCTCTTCCCTTCTCCCAGCAATAAAAATCGCAATCAAAAGACCAATGGTCACACCTGAACCACCGATGCTCATATACACATCCCAAAACGGCATCGTGATAATATTCGGGATCTCTTTTCCCTCTTGAAATGCAGTCATATTCACTGCAATTGATCCTAATAAGAGCGGCTCCCGGATCGGCTTAATCATCTGGTTGCCATGGATGCCGATCACCCAGAAAAATTGTGCCACAAACATCAACGTTAAAATCCCTGGCAGCCCCTGCACAACACTTTCTAGCGGACGCTGCACAACGTTATACACTGCTTCATGCAAATAAATGCCTGTCACACGATGAAATGCAAACCCGAATGAACTAATGATCGTAATTGTAATGATAGAAGGAAAAAGTGATGAAAAAGACGTTGCCACATTCGACGGAACCGAATCTGGCATCTTGATTTGCAGCCATTTCACCTCAGTCAGCTTACAAAAGATTTCCACAGATACGATCGCAATGATCATCCCTAAAAATAAGCTTTTTGGATCGGAAAATTGTCTTGCCAACACGTCTACAACCTCACGCATCGATCCATCAACTTCAAGAAGAAGTGTCGTTGGAATAACGGATATAAATGAAATCAACGCCATCAATCCTGGGAACAGCGACTTGTGCCCGTTGATTTTCCCAAGCTCAATCCCAATGAGGAACACAGCCCCAATGGTTAAAAAGTTCAGAGTGGCATAATTGATTGCCTTCATAATAGGCTGAAGCTCTGCTAAAAACCTGAATATCTCAAAATGAGCAAGCCCTGTTTCCGGGCTCATGATCATATTTGCCACCAGTACAGCAAAAGCTCCTGTAATGATGATCGGCATCAGTGTGACAAATGCCTGTTTAATCGCCATAATATATTTCTGATTGGTGATGCGATAAGCCACATGCCCCATGACATCTGCCGCTTTCTCCTTGAAGCTCATGATCCGTCTCCCCCTTTGCACAAACTCGTGATCATCCTCCTTTTTGATGTTATTTTAAAAGCGCTTTCATTAACATCTATTCTTTTTCCTCACAGATGCGGAAATGGGTGTCGCGTTTTTTCATTTGGCTGCTCCAATACTTGAAGTGCTGCTGTCAGTTCTTCAAATGAAGAGGCTTTGATGAGCTGTTCCACCACTTCCTTCCGTTCTGTCAGCCGCACAAGAAATTGATAAAGCGACTGTAATTCTTTTTGATACGTCTTCTGGATGCTTAATAAGCAAACGACTTGTACTCGATCTTCTCCCCACAACACCGGCTTTTTTAACGTACAGATTGCACAAAACGTATCGTCTGTTGCCGGCTTAATTGGATGAGGAATCGCAACCAAATGACCGAAAGAGGTGGGTGACACTTGCTCTCTTTCTAACAATAATTGTTCAAACTCGTCTGGGATTCGATGCTGCTCCTTTAACACGTTCACGAAAAATTGAAGAACCTCTTCCCTTGATTGAAGGTCTTGCTGAAAAAATGTCAGCGCCGGACTCACATACCGTAAAACCCCTGTATCCTGTGAATTTTGCACAAATCGTTTCAGCCGGACAATATCATCGTCACTTAGAATCGTATGTACATCAATTACTGGTACCGGCAATGTATTCTGTAGCGGAATGGTACTAATAATAAAATCAATGCTTCTCAAATCATATGAAGGAAGTTCCCCGACACTTGCAGTTCCAGCGATCTCCAGTCTTCCGCTAAATGCCGCCGTGAGCTTATGAAGAAGAAGCTGACTGCTGGCCACACCCGTCGCACACACAATAAGACATGTCTTTCTCACATGCTGTGTTTTTGTCCGCTCGATTGCAGCTCCAATATGAAGTGCCAAATATCCGATTTCATCCTCAGGAATCTCAACACCCTCTTTTTCCTTCAGCCACCTGCCCATATAAACACCCGCCTCAAACGCAATGGGATAGTGCCTTTTAATGTCTGGTAAATAGGGATTTCGAATATTCATATCGTATCTAAAACGATGAATGGCGGAACGCAAATGAAGACTTAAACCAACGATCAGCTCCTTATCAAACTGAATATCAAGTGACATATGCTCCTCCACATAAGCAAGCAATTGGTGAGTGAAACAAAAATGATCTTCGTCCAGCAGATGAAATAGCGTATGGCCAGCCTCTCCATATGCCATCATCTTTGCCCCCATTAAATGAATTGCGATGTACGCCATTTCAGATAACGGAAAATCAATCGCTAATATGCGGCGAATATCTTCTGCCATTTGTTGAGCTATCTGGAAAACTGGCTGCACTTGAATTTCTTTCAATTCCGCTTCTGGCATCTTAACCAGCTTTTTTTCTTCTATTCGTTTGCATGCGATGGCAATATGGGTCCCTAAATTACTTAAACCGATTTCCGATAAATGAAGCCCGGTGGCTTTTGTACGTGAACGCACGATGTCCTGAATCAGTTGATACGTTTCTTCAGGTAACAGTGCAGAGTGCGCTTGACCCTGCTGAAATACATGCTCTGCCATACAATATCTTAATTTCATTTCATTGCCTGTCAGACGCAGTCCATATTTAGGGCGATGCGATATAGAAAGTCCATGCAATGAAAACAAATGCCTGACAGCTTTTAAATCATTTTTCACTGTGGATTCACTCACAAATAATTCCTCTGCCAATCCCTCTAATTTGATATAGTCTTCTGACAGAAGCAGCCTTTTCAATAGATAAGCCACGCGGTCCTCAGGCTGATTGGGAATGGACTGTTCCTTTTTCTCATTTCTTTCTCTCAGTGATTTTTTCAAAAATGTACGAAATGCCCCATAATCTTCAACGCTCAATGTATAGCCTGCCCCGCGTTTAATATGTAGTGCGGCACCATGTTCTTCTAAGATTTTTTTAAGCGCTTTCATATCTGTGCGGATGGTTCGTGATGTGACTCCGATCACACGGGCAATTTCTTCACTTGTCAGTTCCTGCTCCGCTTGCATCAATCGTTTCAGAAGCTCCTCCTGACGTAGAGATAGCATGGGCTCTCCTCCCTTGGCATTTACTTTTGCCTATCATCATAAACGAAAATAGAACTCTTTGCCCAGTTTTTCTTTCAAATCGGGAACCTGGATATGGCTCATTCGTATGAATATGAAACTAGAGGAGGGATGCATTATGGGTACTTTTATGTTTTTTGTCATTATCGTATTAGCTTCTTTAGGAGCCATCGTTGCCAGCTTGTTCACACCAAAGGATAAACGTGCATCTGCTAAGCGTTCTGCACATCATAATTCAACGACAAGTACATATACTGATTCGTATACCCATCACGCTTCTGATGCCTCCTGCGGGAGTGATTCAGGTGATAGCGGCGGTGGTGGATGTGACTAAACAAAAAAACAGCCGCCCTTTTATGAGACGGCTGTTTCGTTTATGGTTTTAAAGAGCTTTCCAGCCCCGTTCAATCAAATGTTTAACGTCCTTTGCAAAATCCTCGCCCTTTTCCATCACGTCCTGAGCTCTTCCTGCAAAATTACTGGCAACGGCCAGCTCCATTTTTTTCAATTCAAAGTGTAAGATTTTTTGGTCAATCTCTGTTATATATTTTTCATATTCATCGTTGACGATGTCGTGCATCACGCTGTAAGCGTCTTTCCGGTGGCGATGAAAGTCGGTTCCTCTCTCGCCTTTCCATGACGAATCTAGAGCAGGCTTCTTGATTTCTTTGATATCTGACTGGGCAAGATCTTGTTCTGTTCGAATATTGCTTTTGGCTGTCTTTAACCGAGAGATCATTTCGTCAAATTCTGCACGTTTGTTCTCAATTCCCATATGCAGATGGTGCAGCATCTCGGATAAACTCATGTCATCCACCTCTATCTGACCTCATACGAAAGCACGGCGTGAGCACCTTTGGAAACCGTCGACTCACTTGATTTTTCCAATCCTGACATTTCTATCGTTCTGCTTTCATTAAGTATAGTATAAGGTGAAAAGCCTCAGGCTTAAATAGGGAAAAGGTGTCCTTTTAGCGACGCGTTTGGAAGAAAAACGGAATAATACAAGGTCTTAAACCCTGGATTTTATATGAGTCTTTGTAACTATAATTACTTCATGTAAATGATATCCATAAATAAAAGCGATTGTGCTGATTATTTTGCAGCAATCGCTTCGTCTTGTTCTTTTAATGTTTTCACGTTAGAACGTGTATCCTGAACGTTTTTGATTAGAGCTTCTTTAAAGCTTGAAACCATTTCGCTCACCTCTGCTTCACGTGCCGTCCACTTGCTTACAAATTCAAGACTGTTTTCACCCGCTTTATCTGCTGCTTTTTTCATCGCTAAAGCTTCGACTGCTTGGGAGACTTCATCTAGTTTATCCATGACTGTTTGGTAGTTTAACTTAATTTGTCCCATTGTGATATCCTCCAGATTTGTTCAGCATGAAGCTTGCTTACAAGCTGCTCCATGCTTTTGAGATCAAGCGTTTTGCGTCCTCTACTGCGTCTTCTCCTTTTTCAGCAAGGCGTGCGGCGTCTCCAGCTAAGGAACTGGCAAAGGATAACGCAGCTTGTTCTGCTTCTAATGTACTGATTTTGAATTCGATACGGCTCACATAGCGTGGGTATTTATCGTTCACGATCGTTTGCAGCGCATCATGTGCTTCATTTCGGTCTGTTTTGAAATCCTGGCTTCGCTCACCTTTCCAAGAGGTCCCAAGCTTTGGCTGCTTGATTTGCTTTAAATCTGTTTCTGCCGCATCTTGTTCACGTTCAACTTTGCTTTTCGCCTTTTTGAGCCGAGCGATTTTCTCTTCAATTTCTGCTTTTTTATTTGAAATGCCACCGTTAAGGGCAGACAGCATATCCGATAAGCTCATATGGGTTCCTCCTCCTGTCAAAAAATAAAAACGCTGCTTAGAGTCCCTCTAAACGAGCGTAAGGTGAATAGCACTTTTTCCAATATTGTTATTATAAGGTTCAAAGACTCATGTTTGAATAGGGATTTGTGCCCTTTTTATGGGATAAATATGCTTTCACTCTGCTTCTCACTCCCTCTTTTGACCTCTTTTATAGGAGGTCTAAATTCCTGTTCGTTTGCTATATGTCACATATAGTCTCTCGGTCCTAGGACAAACAAAGCCGCCCCGTGCAGGAGCGGCTTTTGCAAAGGCTTATGAGGCCGATTCTTCTCTTTCTTGTTGATCTTTCACGTACCAAATGAATTTGCCCGTATATCCGTAAATGATCGCAAGACCAATGGCGACAAAGCTCAACCACATAAATGGTAAATAAGAGAATGTCGATACGCCAAGAATTCCTGCCATGTAAATACCGTTATCTGACCATGGAACCATACCAGAAGTAAGCGTACCACCGACCTCAGAGTTTCTGGATAAAACTCGTCTGTCTAACTTTAATTTATCGTAGCTCTTTTCCATAATTTTTGGTGTAAGGATTAACGATACATACATCGCACAGCCAAAGATATTGGCGAAGAACGCAACAACGAGTGTAGACAGCGTTACATTCCCTGCATTATGTAATTTTTTCTCAAATGTCGCAACGATGACTTTTAATACGCCTAAATATTCTAATACTCCACCGAAACCAAGTCCGAGAATAATGACCACTAAAGATCCAAGCATATTCACAATACCGCCACGGTTTAACAGCGTATTTAAGAATTCTACATCTGAATTAATAGAGAAACCATTATAAGCTGTACCAAGTGCATCGGCTGGATTCATCCCTTGGAATGCCATTGCCCAAACTGCGCCAAGAAGCGCACCAATCGCAATAACAGGCATTGAAGGTTTTTTCAAGACAAGTAATAGCACAACAATAAGCGCCGGAATGATCATCCAAATATTAATCGTGAATGTATCTTGCAGTGCTTGTTTCAAAAACTCTACTTTTCCTTGATCAATATTTTTTCCGCCATACATAAACCCGGTAATGGTAAACATAATGGCAGTTATGACAAAGGCAGGTATGGATAAGACCATCATCGCTCGAACATGTGCGAGCACGTCCACTTTTGAAAGTGAGGAAGCAAGGACAGTACTATCAGATAATGGAGATAATTTATCACCAAAATAGGCTCCAGATAAAACAGCACCAGCCACGATAGGTAATGGAATTCCCAAACCTTCACCAATCGCAATCATGGCAATACCTGCGGTTCCAACTGTACCCCATGATGTTCCTGTAGCAACAGACATAATGGAACAGATAATCAGTGTAGCTAGTAAGAATATATTAGGATGAATAAATTCCAGTCCATAGTAAATTAACGTTGGTACAACTCCACCAGCAATCCATGTTCCTACAAGTGCACCTACTGCAATTAAAATTAAAACAGCTTCTAAACCATTCGATATCCCTTTTGTAATGGCGTTTTGAAGATCCTTATAAGAATGCCCCAATCGAATACCCAACGCAATAACCATAAACCATGAGATAAACAATGCGAGTTGAATATCTAATTTGAAGTAAAGAGTAAATGATAAAACAATTGCTAAAAACAAGCCAAGTACAGCTACGACTTCTAAAATAGATGGTAGACGTGGTGTTTTCATTGTGTTTCCTCCCTTTGTGCGTGCGTTAAGCGTTTTCAAAATATTGTGAAAAAAGTGTGTCAATTCGAAAGAAAGTGAATTGCCTGTTTTTTCTCTTTTTCACAGGCAATTCCACATATTAATAAAATAAAATTTTTGATAATATTATCGCTCTAGGAGCTCTGCACCCGCAATGCCAGGCTTTGTCATCTCAAATGGATTTAAGATAATATCAAGTTCTTCTTCCGTTAAAACATCGTTCTGCAAGCAAAGATCTCTGATCGATTGACCTGTTAAAATGGCTTCTCTTGCAATTCTAGCAGCTGCTTCATAGCCTAAGTGAGGGTTCACGGCAGTGATTACGCCTGCACTTTTTTCTACATATTCTTTCAAACGTATTTCATTTGCTTCAATGTCCACTAAGCAATGATCTGTGAATGAGCGGAATCCGTTATTCATTATACTAATAGACTGAAGCAAGTTAAAGACCAGAACAGGCTCCATCACATTTAACTCAAGCTGGCCTGCTTCAGAAGCAAGACAGATCGTGTGGTCATTCCCAATGACCTGGAATGCGATTTGGTTAATGAGCTCTGCCATGACTGGATTGACTTTCCCAGGCATAATGGATGATCCAGGCTGACGAGCTGGCAATGCAATTTCAGCAAGACCTGCACGCGGACCAGATGCCATTAAGCGAAGGTCATTGGCAATCTTAGACATGTTCATCATACATACTTTTAAAGCGGCGGATACTTCTGTGTAAGCATCTGTATTTTGCGTTGCATCCACGAGATGCTCTGCCCCTACAAGAGGAAGACCAGAAATATCAGCGAGCTTTTTCACCACGATCTCAATATAACGAGGATCTGCGTTTAAGCCCGTCCCAACAGCTGTCGCACCCATATTGACTTCATATAAATGCTGCTTCGATTGGTTGATCCGCTTAATATCACGGCTCAGCACACGGCTGTAAGCTTCAAACTCCTGTCCCAAACGGATTGGAACAGCATCCTGCAAGTGCGTACGACCCATTTTGATCACATGATCGAATTCTTTTGCTTTCTTTTTGAAGACGTCCTGCATGGCTTGCATCGTTTCAAGCAGAATGTCTAACTGCTTGAGCACAGCAATATGAATCGCCGTTGGGAATGAGTCATTCGTTGATTGCGACATATTCACATGTGTGTTTGGGCTTAAATGGATGTATTCACCCTTTTGATGTCCCATGATTTCTAGCGCTCTGTTTCCAATCACTTCATTGGCATTCATATTCATGGACGTTCCTGCGCCGCCTTGAATTGGATCGACAATAAAGTACTCGTGAAGCTTGCCTTCAATGACTTCGTCAGACGCTTGAACGATGGCATTTCCAATTCCTTCATATAAACGTCCGACTTCCATATTGGCTTGAGCTGCTGCTTTTTTCACGATGGCAAAGGCTCTGATTAGTTCTTCGTGCATTCGATATCCTGTAATCGGGAAATTCTCTTTCGCACGAAGGGTTTGAACCCCATAATACACGTCTGCTGGAATTTCTTTTTCACCAAGAAAATCCTTCTCATAGCGATAAGTTGCTTGAACCATCTCTTATGACCTGCTTTCTATAGAATAGTTAAATCACTAAATCTTCTGCGATTGGCGTTTCCATAATCTTTTTGACTTCTCTTGGATCTGTTGTTTTGCCTAGTGCCCACATCAGTTTCGGCACGATAGCTTCTGTATTCATATTTCTTGAACGTGCCACCAATTCTTGATTGATCTTGCGTCCTACCTCATACACACTCATGTCTTCGCCTTCTTCAAGACACTGAGTGGTGATGACAACAGAAATGCCTTCTTCCAGCAATTCGTTGATCTTTTCTAAAAGGTTTCTTCCTTCGAAAGGAATTCCGCCGCTGCCGTAGCTTTCAATGACAACGCCTTTGTACATGCTTTTGACTGCATCTAAAAACTCAGGCTTCAGGCCTGGGTGCAATTTTAACAGACACACATCTGTGTTCAAGGATGCATCTAATTTAAGCGGTTTCATTGGTGTTCTTTTTACTTTGCTATTGTATTCAATTTGATGGTTTTCAATTGATGCAATATATGGGTAGTTAATGCTTTCAAATGCATCATAGCTTTTCGTTCTTAGTTTGATTGCACGTGTTCCTTGGATGACTCTGCCATCAAACACGACATATACGCCGCCAACACCGTCACATGCAAAACGAATCGCATCTGTGATGTTTTTCTTCGCATCTGTTTTCTTAAAAGTAATCGGAATTTGTGAACCTGTAATCACGATCGGCTTATCAGGATTTTGCAGCATATAAGACAGCGCTGCTGATGTATAGGCCATTGTATCGGTTCCGTGAGTTACAACAAACCCGTCATACTGATCATAATTCTCATAAATGGCTGTTGCGATATCAACCCAGTATTCAGGCTGCATATTTGTACTATCTATACTCATTAGGGACTTTGTGTCCATTGTATATTCTGCATTAATTTCGTTTAAATAGCTCAAAAGATCCTCAGCTTTAACACCTGGAGCTAATCCATTTTCACTCTCTACAGATGCTATCGTCCCACCAGTCGTTAAAAGCAATAATTTCTTCAACAGGTCCACCTCTTTCGTAAAATTACTTCGTTTGTCACACATATTATAAGCTAGCTTGTGCTATTCTATAATATACGCTTTACGCGTACCTTCATTGCCATTATAGTCACATAACGCGAATTAATCAAGAAATTGTTACGCATAACGCGTACATTCTATGCCAAAATATGATATACTGTTGTTGTAAATAAAGGAGCGTTCATGTATGATACTCGATCGTTTAACCACTCTTAGAAAAAAGAAAAAATGGTCTCTCCAGCATACGGCAGATCGCCTAGGTATCGCCAAAAGCACCTATGCCGGTTACGAATCTGGGTACCGACGACCTTCGCTTGAAGCAGTGAAGCTGCTGGCTGATTTGTATGATACGTCCATTGATTTTTTACTTGGTAGAACGGACGAGCCAGAGATACAACGCAAAATCTCTGATATCAAAATTGAACTGACGGAAGCAAAAGAAGGAACCATTCATGTAGACGGCGTTCCCCTAAATGATGAAGAAATCAAACAGCTTGTTGCCTTTATTCGGGCGAAAAACACTCTAAAAGTATAAACACAGAAAAGAGAGGCACCTATCAAACAGGTGCCTCTCTTTCCTTTTCCAATCTCAATATGGAGAAGACAGCTGGCTTAATTCCTCTAGCCGCCGCTTCGCTTCTTCTTTATTAAAAGAACTATAATAGCGATAATTCTCCTCATCTAAGATGCGGTAGTGCTGACTAAGTACATTTTGCTGAAGGCGAAACGTGCCTTTTTTGACAGCCGTCCTCCACCAAACCTTTCCGCCAATCGTACGCTCAACTGATAGATGTAATTCATCATGTGCCACAACTTCCAAAATCTCAAGCGGGTCATCCCCTAGTGTCCCTTTCAGAATGTCACTATCTCTGAATAATGCACATACGGCCGCGGATTGCGTCCAATTGAGACGCAGCCTGTTTTTTTCAACCTGCTGTAAATGCCGTTTCGATAGACCAAGTACCTCTGCCATGCGATCCTGCGTATAATCCTTTTCTTTTCGAATCCGTGCCATTTGTTCTGTGACGAGGTCGATTACCATCTCTTTATCCATATCTCATCACCTCTCCGAGTGTTCAGTCTTTACTGACATCATACACGATTTTTTCGAAAAAGTGGCGCCTCATCCTATACAATTCTGACAAAACAGCTTAGTCGGTCTTCTCTTCTCCCTGGCCATGCTGCTGTCTCCAATTTTCTTGGGCTGCCTGATGTAAATATGGATAGATCTCCTGTTTGACGGTCTGCTCAAATACTTCTTCATCTAAAATGCTGTACGCCGGAATTCTGATCAATTTCCCATCTACTTTCCGAATGAGCACATCCATAAAAAGAAATCCTCTTATACTGTAACGATGCCTGCGCATGTCGATTGATTGAATATCTTGAAAAGGAATTGTTCGCTCCCGATGCAGCACAGCTCCATTCTCTCCGCGCTGAATCCGAAAAATCACATTTCCCCTCTTCGTAAAAGCAGGCAAAATCATCAAAAAGGAGATCCAGCCATAGACAATACCTAATAGTCCGCCTAAAAATAAAAACAATGTATAGTTCGATTCAAATGTAAGAGCTTCTGAAAATAACCAAATACCGATGATACCGAAGCCGCCCGTTGCTAAGAATGCCCATACTCTTAAAAAAGGTCTGCTCCTTACTTCTATTACTTCACTTGGATTCAAGCGTCATTCTCCTTTTCTCCATTAGAATATAGAACGGAACCCGTCTCGATGAGCCGTCTCAATGCGAAATTGATTTTCTTTTACTCCTGATACAAGCCACGATTGGTTCTCACCTGGAATGACAAATATCATCGACTCCACATCAGGCGTATTATTTTTGTCATAGACGACCTTCATGAGGGAATCCATCTTTCCTTTTCTCGTCTGTACATCTGAAACAAATGCCTTCACGAGCTCTTGATTCTCTGCTTGATTCAGAAAGGATGGCCACTCATTTTTTGCTTCGCTTGCTTGCTCTAACAGCATTTCAAATTCGTCCGCCTGGAGGCTGATGACAGGTTCAGGGTGTTCATTCATCTGTAGATTGAAAAAGGCTGTCACTTGCTCTTCTGCCTGCTGATCACCGCTCAGTTTACGAATCTGATGCACTTGTTGATCATAAAGCGTATGATGCGCATATACACCCGCCTGAGTTTTGTGAAAGGAGGTGCTGACTTCTTCATTGAAATCTCCAAATCTAGACGCCTTGACGGTGTAAGAGGCATCATTCATCGCCTGGATGAAATGACGGTATTCCGCTTTATAACGGTATTGTCTGTTTCGAAATTCCAGTACACCTTTTGCGAGCAAAGAACGGCACGCAATTTCAAATAAAAACCCAAGGCGCTCATCCTCAACATCAGGATAATACGCTTCCTTTAAGGACATGCCTTGTTCAAAATAGCCTTCACTGTAAAAACTAAAGATGAGTTCCTCAATACTTATACTTAGCTGATCCAACTTGATCTCTCCTTATCCAAAAGAAAATGCACCCTTAAAGAAATCGCCTGCACCCTTTATGAGCGAATCTGCGGTTTCTTTTGTTTTCTCTATCCCTTTATGTATCACCTGATTTGCCTGATCAATGGTATCATTGACAGCTTTCACACCTTGACCCGCCAGTTCGAATGCTTTTTTCCCTTTATCCACGACCGCATGAATCGGGTCCTTTAATTTCACTGCCATCTGTTCAGCAAAACCGGATGTCAGCTTGGCGACTTTTTCTCCAATAAATCCACCTACTGCTGAACCAATGGCTCCGCCAACAACGGTTCCAATCGGACCTGCAAAGCTTCCTAGAGCGCCGCCGACAACGGCACCTGCGACAGAACCGCCAGCGATAAAGACCGTATTGTTCACTGCATTTCCAACAGCCTTTGCATTTTCACGCTTAAGAACTTCTGGCTGATCACCGAATTCTGCATAGTTCTCGGCAATTTTCAATCCACAGCCCACTGTTTCTGTTGCACCAGTGACAACTGTTGCAATGATGGCATTCCCTTTCGCAAACCTTGCACCATTTTTCAGAACAGACTTGATCGCAGCTGTGTCCTTCCAATTAATACTTCCTTTTGTAAAATCACGGACACTGTTCGTGAACGCAACTGTATCGTCAGGATAAAATTTTGTGAATTTCTTATGGACCAAGTCAGCCATAGGCCAGTTCGATCGTTTTAATAATTCTTTTTTACTCAGCCAAATCCTTGCTAACCGGTCAAATCTCGTTCCTTCTACCCGGCTGGTCAGATCAAGCAGCAGCTTCGAATGCTGCGCTGCATATCGGCCATTTTCTTTAATGAAGGTCGTCATTCCAAGCCCGTAATATTTCGCCTGCATCATCACGATACCTGCTAAGCTCGTGAGTGTACCATATTGATCATAGATGCTGTACAATTTCCGCAATATATCATCTGCTTCGACCATTTTATCTGTTGCATGACGAATGGCAATATCATCGCTGCTCAATTTGCTGATTAACGCTTGTCCTGCTCCCCATGCATCCCCGACACCAGAAAAACAGCTTCTATACCGAGGGTCGCAGCCTAAAATCAGCCCGTCCAGTTCACTATGTAAATCGCGGTGCTTCGTTTCAATGGCTGACAGCTCTCCTACAAAATCATTCGCCAGCCCTGTCAGCTGATCTGGATCAACCACAATGTCACGTGCCATCACATCATCTCCCTTCTCTGTTTCTTTCTCTCCGTTCTTCTCGTCTCTTTCGCTCAAGCTCTTCCATTCTGGCAATTTCAGCTTTACGCTCCTCAATTTTGACCGCTGCATCACGCAGTTCCTGACTTGTTTCAAGCAAATCCTTTTCAAATTGATCATAGCGTGCCGTTGTTTCTTCAAAGCTTTGATCAAATTTATCTCTTGCTTCTCCCTGCCAGCCTGATCCTACTGCCTTCAGCCGATTTTCCAGCAGCTGCTTTGACTGCCGAATCTCATCAGCCGCTTCCTGAAACTTTCGAGCGAGTGCCAGCGTTTGACTAGAATCCAACTTTCGCACCCCTTTCTCCCAATTTAACGTACAAATGGATGATTTTATATGTCCTCATTATAAATAAAAAGACACCCAAAAAAATCACCCTAAAGAACCATTCAGCACATCACCTAATGAAAGTAGGCCTTTTTCCTCTCTAATTGCCAGAGAAAGCCTTTCTTGTTATGAAGCGCATTCAAGACGTGATAAAATGGACGTATTCTACAAAAGGAGTGACGTATAGATGAAAGAGGAAATGATTCAGCGTTTCACAAGTTATGTGAAGGTAGATACGCAGTCAGATGCAGAAAAGGAAAGCTGCCCATCTACTGAAGGACAATTGAATCTGGCGAGACAGCTTGTTGAAGAAATGAAGTCCATTGGGATTCAAGAAGTGACAATGGATGAAAACGGCTATGTCATGGGAACGATCCCATCTAACACAGACAAAGACGTGCCGACCATTGGCTTTTTGGCTCATATCGACACAGCCACTGACTTCACCGGCAAAAATGTAAAACCGCAGCTTCATGAGAACTATCAAGGCGGCGACATTACCTTAAATGAAGATCTACATATCGTTTTATCTCCACAACAGTTTCCAAATTTACAAAAGTACCAAGGACATACGCTGATCACAACAGATGGCACTACCCTGCTTGGTGCAGATAACAAAGCTGGTATCGCTGAAATTATGACAGCTATGCATTACCTAATCGAACACCCAGACATTAAGCATGGAAAAATCCGCGTTGCTTTTACGCCAGATGAAGAGATTGGCAGAGGGCCGCACAAGTTTGATGTTGATGCCTTTGGCGCTTCCTATGCTTACACAATTGACGGCGGACCGCTTGGCGAGCTGCAATATGAAAGCTTCAACGCAGCAGGTGCGAAAGTATCCATTAAAGGAAACAACGTCCACCCAGGAACAGCTAAGGACAAAATGGTCAGCGCTGCGAAAATCGGGATGCTCTTTCACAACAAACTTCCTTCTGACGAATCTCCGGAGTATACAGAAGGCTACGAAGGCTTTTTCCACCTGACGAAATTTGTAGGAGAAGTAGAAGAGGCGGAGCTGCAATATATTATCCGTGATTTTGATAAAGAGAAATTCAACAATCGCAAGGCATTGTTTGAAAAAATAGCAAATGACTTAAAAGCCACTTACGGAGAAAACAGCATCACCCTCAGCATTCAGGATCAATATTATAATATGAGAGAAAAAATTGAGCCGGTGAAACATATTGTGGACATAGCTCATGAAGCCATGGAAAATCGCTCAGTCACACCGGTCATTGAACCAATCCGCGGCGGCACAGATGGCTCCCAGCTTTCATATAAAGGTCTACCAACGCCAAACATCTTTACTGGCGGAGAAAACTTCCACGGTAAATATGAATTTATTTCCGTTGAAAACATGGTGAAAGCAACCGAAGTTATCGTTGAAATTGCCCGTTTATTTGAAGAAAAAGCATAGACATGTTTACAACCGTTCCTGTTCGGGAACGGTTTTTTAATAAAAGTTTACAATTTTCTGAAACTTTTATGACACTTATTCGTACTAATAGAGACAACCCCAGAAAAAATTCTTCTTGACGAGTGAAATAACTGGAAATATAATAGTTAAAAACAACCAGTATTTTAGACCTAAAATAGCAGATCAAATGAACCTTAAGAACTAAACCGATTCTGCTGCTTATTTTCAGTTATAAACATCACTCACCCTGTCTACACTTAAAGAATAGGATGAATTGGAGGAATGTCATATGATGATTTTATTGATTATCGCTTCACTTTGCTGCTACTTACTATTCTCTTTCAAAAAAGATAACCGCACCCAAAAAAGAAAAAGCGCAGAGCTTTCGGAGTTTGAAATCTTTCGTATGCGCCGCCACTACAACGGAAAACGCCGTCACCCACTAAACGAAGCACCTAAACAAGTATAAATCCAAATAAAAGAGCCTCATGAGGGGCTCTTTTTTGTTTGCATAAACAGCAAAAAACGACCAGATTCAGTGGTCGTTTTTCTTTTTATTTATATACCTTCGCAGGAACTTGAATCATAGGAATTCCAACATAATAAGGTGAAATTTCATATGGCTGGAAGACAACAGCAATTCCCTTTTTCGTGAAGTAATACTGTGTGTTGTAGTTGATTTCAATGTCACTTTTTTTCAGGTTCGCATAGAATTTACTTTTATGTTTCTTTGTGTAGTTATAAATATAATCTCTTACTTTCGTACGCTTTTTCTTTGTTTTCACAACGTCAGTCAAGAACAGCTGCTTTGTTTTTTTCTTTGTTAACACATAGTTCATGCTGGAAACCATTGTGTCCCCGTGCATGCTGCCATCATTCATGTAGTCATAGTTTAAGATACTTAGTTTCTTCCCATTGTTAAATTTCGTTTTAAACGATCTCTCGTACGTGATCTTCCCAAAGCCTTCCTTTTTCGCTTCATCCTTTAAGAACAAGTAAGTAGAATAAGAGAAAGCAATATCTTCTTTTAAATCACGATTGATGGTTTTCATATGCGCCTTGCTTAGGTTTTTCACCTGTGCATATTTGAACGTTTTTTTCTTTTTATAATAATGTGTGCTTACTTTTGCTTTTTTTGCTTGTTTGGCATCCGCAGATCCAACTGGCGCAAACAAGGAAACAATCAGTGAGAAAATAAGCAGGCTGATCGTTAGGCCTTTTTTCATTGTCATAGTAAAAACCCCCATTTTTGTCTATTACCAGATGAGTATACCATGACAAAAGAACCAAAAGAAGTATTTTTTCCATATTATTCTTCATTTTTCCACATCTGGTTTGTTTACCGTTTTCATAAGTTCCTGTATGCTTAATGAAGAATGCTAGATGAAGTGTGGTGTTTATCATAGAAGAGAATATTTTTAGTCACATTCGGACGACGTTTCATAGTTTGTCCCCAACCCAGAAAAAGATTGCCAATTACATCTTACAAAACCCTCAGAAAGTTGTGCTTCATTCTATCAGTGCACTCGCTGCTGAATGCAGCACAAGTGAAACGACGATCTTTCGTTTTCTAAGAAAAATTGGCTATGAATCGTATCAAGTGTTTCGTGTCCATGTCGCACAGGATATCGCGACCAATACGCCTCAATCCATATACGGCGAGATCGAGGCATCCGATAGTGTAGCTGACATTAAGCATAAGGTCATAGAGTTAACAACAAACTCTATCCAAGATATGAAACATATTTTAGAGGATCATGCCGTCACACAATTCATTGAACACATGAAACAGGCACATAAAACCGTCTTTTTTGGAGCAGGTGCGTCCAGCTTTATTGCTGGTGATGCTTATCATAAGTTCCTGCAGCTTGGTTTTGAAGTGAGCCTCTGCAGTGATCCGCATATGATGAATATGATTGCAACACACGCCACGGAACACGATTTTATCGTCGCAATCTCCCATTCAGGAGAAAGCAGAGAAATTCTTGACGCCGTACAGTTTGCAAAAGAAAAAGGGGCAAAAATTGCCTCTATTACCAGCTATCCGAAATCCGAGCTCGCAAAGCGATCTGATTTTCATCTGCTTAGCTCTTCCAGAGAGACAACCTATCGATCGGACTCCATGATCTCCCGTATCAACCAGCTTGTGATCATTGATGTACTATACGTCGCCGCTGTTTTAGAGCTAGGATCAAATGCCATTGAAAACGTGAAACGATCTCGATTAGCCGTAGCTAAAAATAAAACATGAACACAAAAGACCGGAGCTGATTCCGGTCTTTTTTTGTGACTTTTTTCATATTTTCCGTTGACACGTTCCTATCACGTCATGTACATTAAATGAACAATAGTTTATTTCCTACTATTAAATTTAAAAGATAGTATATATACTAACAAAAAGAAAAGAAAGCGCTTTTTGTAAGGGTTTTCTATATAGGAGGCGGACAACGTGACAAAGAAGATTGGATTTATTGGACTAGGTATTATGGGAAAACCGATGGCACTCAATCTATTAAAAGCCGGTCATACTTTAACGGTTTTTGACCTAAATGAGGAAGCGATTCGATCGTTACAGAAAGCCGGAGCAAAGGGTGCTGTTTCAGCAGCTGAGGCAGCTTCTGAAAGCGATATCATTATCACGATGCTTCCTAAAGGGGAGCATGTAGAGGCAGTCGTTTCAGGTGATCAAGGCATTTTAACGACAGCCGCACCTGGCACTGTCATCGTAGATATGAGCTCAATTTCTCCTGTAACCTCTAGGGCTTTAGCTGCTCTTGCCAAACAGCATCAGGTGGAATTTATCGATGCACCTGTCAGCGGCGGAGAACCGAAGGCAATAGACGGAACACTTGCCATCATGGCTGGCGGCGAGGAATCCATCTTTGAGCAAGTGAAGGATGTCCTGCTTGCAATGGGCACTGAGGTCGTATTAGTTGGGGCAAATGGCAGCGGCACAACAGCGAAGCTAGCCAATCAAATCATCGTCAATTTAAATATTGCGGCCATGTCCGAGGCGCTCGTTCTAGCCGCTAAATCAGGCATTGCCATTGATAAGATGTATGAAGCCATCCGCGGCGGACTGGCAGGAAGTGCCGTTCTCGATGCAAAAGTTCCTCTCATCTTAGAACGAAATTTTGAACCTGGCGGACGCATCGACATCAACTTGAAGGATTTAACCAATGTCATGGAAACTGCTCATGATATCGGTGTTCCTCTTCCCCTTTCTAGCCAGCTGCTTGAAATCTTCCACGCCCTCAAAGCGGACGGAAAATCTGGGCTTGATCATGGCGGCATCGTTCAATATTACGAAAAAATGGCTCATGTCGAAGTAAAGAAAGGATGAGATGGTCATGAAGCAAAGTACTGACATATTGAATGCCATTCCGAAAGCAGATTCAAAGGCCATTCAATCAGCATACGAACAAGCAATCAGCAGCTTTCAACATAAAGTCATTGTATTAGACGATGATCCAACAGGGATTCAAACCGTACATGGCGTCTCTGTTTTCACCGATTGGTCAGAAGAAAGCATAGAGGCTGGTTTTCTTGAAGAGAGTCGCATGTTCTTTATACTGACCAATTCTCGCAGTATGACAGAGAAAGAAACTGCCGCTGCGCACGAAACCATTGCTGCAACCATTGTAAAGGTGGCTGAACGACTTAATCAGGAATTCATCATTGTCAGCCGAGGAGATTCTACTCTTCGCGGACACTTTCCGCTTGAAACTGAGGTACTCAAAACGACCATTGAACAGCAAAGCTCCCGCCAGTTCGATGGAGAAATCCTTCTTCCTTTTTTCCAAGAAGGCGGACGCTTTACGATCGACAATACTCATTACGTACAGGAAGGACACGAATTAATTCCTGCTGGTGATACAGAATTTGCAAGAGACCGTACATTCGGCTTTCAATCCTCTCATCTAGGAGAATGGATTGAAGAAAAGTCAGAGGGATTGTTCACAAAAGAGAACACAACCTACATTTCGTTAGCTGATCTGCGGGCTTTACGCATCGATCAAATCAAACAACAGATCATGGGTGTGAAGGATTTCAAAAAGGTGGTTGTAAACGCAGTGGACTATGACGATGTCAAAGTCTTTGTCACCGCTCTCATTGAAGCCATTCAAGCAGGACAGCAGCTGATGTTCAGAAGTGCGGCCGCGCTCACAAAAGTACTTGGCGGTATAGGGGATCAGGCCTTATTAACAAGAGGTGACTTGATACAAGAAGAAAGCCCTCATGGTGGTCTCATTATGATCGGTTCTCATGTGAAAAAAACAACAGAACAATTAAAAGCGCTTGAGCAAAATAAAGAGATGGCTTTTATTGAATTTAATACCCACCTCGTGTTAGAGCCTGATGCCTTTCGCAAAGAAATTGACCGTGTCATTCAGCAAACTGAAGCACTGTTGGTAGCAGGTCAATCTGTGGCTGTTTATACAAGAAGAGAACGGCTTGATCTTGGGGATGATCGCCAAGAGGAAGAATTAAAGCTCTCTGTACAGATTAGTGATGCTGTGACAAGTATTGTCCAGCGCCTCACCATTCGTCCTAAGTATCTCATTGCCAAAGGCGGAATTACTTCCAGCGATATTGGGACAAGAGGTCTTAGCGTGAGACGTGCGACCGTGGCAGGTCAAATCAAACCAGGGATCCCTGTTTGGCAAACAGGAGAAGAAAGTAAATTCCCTTTCATGTCTTATGTGATTTTCCCGGGAAATGTTGGGTCAAAGGATACGTTAAAAGAAGCTGTAGACATACTTGAAGGATAAGGCATAGGGGGTGTTTGCGCCCCCTTATGCACCACAAAGGAGGAAAGATCATGTCGTTAGTGTTTATTGGACTTGGCGTTTTGTTATTGCTTTTACTCATGGTTGTCTTTAAGTTAAACGCTTTCATTTCTTTGATTATTGTCTCTTTAATTGTTGCTGTGTTAGAAGGGATGACACCACTAGAAGCGATTGCTTCCGTCGAAAAAGGACTTGGCAGTACGCTCGGACACCTGGCACTCGTTCTCGGTTTTGGAGCGATGCTTGGGAAATTGATGGCTGATTCTGGCGGTGCTCAGCGTATCGCGATGACACTCATTGACCGATTTGGCATCGGAAAAATCCAATGGGCGACGATGCTGACTGGATTTGTGATTGGAATTGCTCTATTTTATGAAACCGGATTCATTATTTTAATTCCATTAGTCTTTACGATCGCTCAGGCTGCAAGACTTCCTGTGCTGTATGTGGGCATGCCGCTTGTCGCTGCTCTCATCACCACACATGGCTTCCTCCCTCCTCACCCAGGGCCGACTGCCATTGCGAATGTCTTTCAAGCAAACATGGGACAAACCTTATTGGTTGGGATTATTTTAGCGATTCCTGCTGTTTTAGTAGGTGGACTTCTGTTTACAAAACTATTTAAAAAAGACCAGTTGCACGCACATATCCCAAAGAACTTATTTAATCCAAAGGAATTCACAGAAGAAGAAATGCCTAGCTTCGGCATTAGCATTTTCACCGCTGTTTTGCCTGTATTGCTTATGACTTTCAGAGCATTTCTAGAAATTTTCTTCCCTTCCTCCCCATTGCTGCCTACCGCTGAGTTTTTAGGCGAACCGGCAATTGCACTATTAATCTCAGTGCTGCTTGCCATCTACACGTTTGGGCTTGGAAGAGGAAAGAGCATGCAGGACGTGATGAAGTCCATCACGGATTCTATCGGCTCCATTGCCATGATTTTATTAATTATTGCGGGCGGAGGCGCCTTTAAACAGGTGCTCATTGATAGCGGCGTCGATCAATATATTGCAGGGATTATGCAAGGAAGCACACTTTCTCCCCTGCTTCTGACTTGGCTCATTGCTGCTGTCCTTCGTGTCTCTTTAGGATCAGCGACTGTCGCCGGTCTCACGGCGGCTGGCATTTCTGCACCACTGATTGGCCTGACGGGTGTCAGCCCTGAATTAATGGTGATCGCAACAGGTGCCGGCAGTATCACGTTCTCTCATGTGAATGATGCGGGTTTCTGGATTTATAAAGAATACTTTAACCTATCAATGGCTCAAACCTTTAAAACGTGGACATTGATGGTCACCGTGCTTTCACTTGTCGGACTTGCTGGTGTTCTTGTTGCTGATTTGTTCATGTAGGAAATTAAATTGTAAAAACCATTGACTTTTCCCTGAAAAGGTTGAATAATTGTGTTTATTAAGAAAATTGAATCAAAAGGTAACCTTATTAAGAGTGGTGGAGGGACTGGCCCTGTGAAACCCGGCAACCGCTGTTCCTAGGAACAGAATGGTGCTAATTCCTTAAGCAAGCAGATGCTTGTTTGAAGATAAGGCAGAGTTCTCACAGTATATGATGCTCTTCCTTATCCAAGGAAGAGCTTTTTTATTTGATTTTTTAACCTGAAGAAAGAAGGGATTCAGCATGACACAAGTACAAACCATTGGAAAGAAAACAACGAAACCGCCATACCGCGCAGATCAAGTAGGAAGCTTACTACGTTCAGAACGCATCAAGGAAGCACGCAAGCTAAAAGCAGACGGTACGCTGACAGCAGAACAACTCCGACAAATTGAAAACGAAGAAATCACACGTATTGTAGAGAAGCAAAAAGAAATTGGGTTAGAGGTTGTCACAGATGGTGAGTTCAGACGTGCATGGTGGCATTTTGACTTTCTGGAAGGACTCGATGGGGTTGAAGGATTTGAAGCAGATCAGGGCATTCAATTCCATAACACGACGACAAAAGCAAGAGGGATCAAGGTAACAGGCAAGATCGATTTTACAGATCATCCAATGTTGGAGGATTATCGTTTCCTTCACAGCATCGCTGGTGATCATACAGCTAAAATGACGATTCCAAGTCCGAATATGCTCTTTTTCCGTGGAAAGCTTGAAGAAGGAGTGTATGACAGCTTAGAGGAATTCCACCATGATGTGGCACAGGCGTATAAGAAAGCCATCCGTGCTTTTTATGATGCAGGCTGCCGCTACTTGCAGCTGGATGATACGGCATGGGCCGTGTTCTTTTCTGAAAAAGGTCACGAACAAATCAAAGCCTTTGGCCGTGAAGAGGATGAACTTCGTGAGTCGTTTGCGAAGACAATCAATGAAGCTGTTGCTGATCGCCCAGAGGATTTGGTGATTACTATGCACATTTGCCGCGGTAACTTTAAATCAACTTGGGCAGCTGAAGGTGGTTACGAAGCAGCGGCAGAAACAATTTTCGCCGGCTTAGATCTTGATGGTCTCTTTTTAGAATTCGACGACGATCGTTCTGGCGGATTTGAGCCTCTTCGATATGTGAAGAACCCAAACCTTCAAATCGTACTAGGCCTTGTCACTTCAAAATACGGTGAGCTTGAGCCAGTTGAACAGATTAAAAAACGCATTGAGGAAGCGGCTCAATATGTGGACATTAACCAAATTTGTTTGAGTCCACAATGCGGTTTCGCCTCAACAGAGGAAGGCAACCTGTTAACAGAAGAACAGCAATGGGAAAAGCTGCGTCATGTGATTGAGATTGCTGATCAAGTGTGGACTTCGTAGTTCCTCAAAGGACAAAAAAGACAAACCGCAGTATGAGCGGTTTGTCTTTTTCTTTTATGCATCCAAATGTTCACCATTCGTCGCAATCACTTGTTTATACCAATCGAAGCTTTTCTTTTTCTTTCTATCTAATGTACCGTTTCCTTCATTATCACGGTCGACATAAATGAAGCCGTATCGTTTTTTCATTTCAGCCGTTGATGCGCTGACTAGGTCAATTGGGCCCCAGCTTGTATAACCGATCAGGTCTACTCCGTCTGCGATGGCTTCTCTCGCCTCTAGCAAATGACTTCTGAGGTAATCAATTCGGTAATCGTCTTGAATTGATCCGTCTTCTTCTACTTGATCGACAGCACCCAATCCATTTTCTACGATAAACAATGGCTTTTGGTAGCGGTCATACAGCTGATTCAGTGTTGTACGAAGTCCTTTCGGATCAATTTGCCAGCCCCAATCACTTGCTTCTAGATAAGGGTTTTTCACACCTTCAAATAGGTTACCACCAGTAACTTGTTCAAGGATCTTTGGATCAGTACTCGTCACAAAACTCATATAATAACTGAAGCCAATATAGTCAACTGTATGGTTTCTTAAAATGTCTTCGTCCCCGTCTTGGAACTCAATGTTGATGTTATTTTCCAGGAAATAACGTTTCATGTAACCTGGGTAATAGCCTCTTGCCTGTACATCTGAGAAGAACAATGTTTTACGGTCTTGCTCAATTGCAGCAAACATATCCTCTGGTCTTGAGCTGTACGGGTATGTGGTCATCGCTGCAATCATACAGCCAATTTTTGCATCTGGAATGATTTCATGTCCTGCTTTAACAGCCAGAGCACTTGCAACAAATTGGTGATGCGCTGCTTGATATTGAATGCTTTTCTCGTCTTCCCCTTCTTCAAATACAAGCCCGCCGCCAGTGAAAGGTGCATGTAACACGACATTGATTTCATTGAAGGTCATCCAATATTTCACTTTATCTTTAAAGCGAGTGAACAATGTTTTAGCGTATGTTTCATAAAGATCCACAAGCTTACGGTTTCTCCATCCACCGTAGTTTTTCACAAGTGCAAGCGGCATTTCATAGTGAGAGATCGTGACAACTGGCTCAATTCCATGCTTATGCAGTTCATCAAATACTTTTTCATAAAAAGCGAGGCCTGCTTCATTCGGTTCCGCATCGTCGCCATTTGGGAAAATACGCGGCCAAGAAATAGATAGTCTGAAGCTCTTGAATCCCATTTCTGCAAAGAGTGCAATATCTTCTTTATAGCGATGGTAGAAATCGATGGCATCATGATATAAGTTTAGGTCTTTCATTGATTCATCGAATGGATGCATAATACCATTTGGCGATACATCAGCTGTCGATAAGCCTTTTCCATCTTTATTATATGCGCCTTCAACTTGGTTGGCTGCAACAGCGCCGCCCCATAAGAAACCTTTAGGAAATGTTTTTTCTAATTTGTTCATGTTGAATGCCCTCCTCTTTTTCTTCTACACTGACTGTAAGCAGTGTCTCTTTCACTGTAATCGCTCCATCTGTTTTCCCATCAACTTGAGCATAATCATTTGTGTTGGTCACAATAACAGGTGTGGTCACATCATAGCCTTCTTGCTGAATACCCTTGATATCAAATTCAACCAGCACATCCCCTGCTTGTACAAGATCACCGGACTGCACATGACTTGTGAAATACTTTCCGTCAAGCTTTACCGTGTCAATCCCGACATGAATAAGAAGTTCTGTGCCTTGGTCGCTCTTCAAGCCAATGGCATGTTTTGTGTGAAAAATGGTTTCAATCTTGCCGTTGAACGGTGCAACAACGCGTCCAACAGTTGGTACAATGGCTGTACCTTTGCCCATGATTTCATTAGAGAATGTTGCATCATTTACTTGATTGAGCGGCTTTAGCTGACCTTCAATCGGGCTTTGTATCAATTCATTTTGAAGCGCTGCTGTGTCTTTTTTTTCTTCTGGTTTGTCTGCTTTTTTATCATCTTTCACTGGTACATCTTTGAATCCTAGAACAAGTGTCATGATCGTTGCTACAACAAATCCGATCACTAAACCGATGATTGAGTAGACAAATGTTGGGCCAATGAATGTTGGGAGACCTGGGAGGCCTGCTGATCCAGATATCACATATGATTTTACTTTAAAGATCGACATAAACACGCCGCCTGCTGCTGCACCAATAAGGGCTGCAAGGAACGGTTTTTTCAATCGCATGTTCACACCATACATAGCAGGTTCAGTAATACCCATTAAAGCTGTAATACTTGTAGACATCGCCAATGATTTGAATGTTTTGTTTTTTGATCTTAAGAAGACACCGAATGCTGCGCCTGCTTGTGCCATGTTCGCTACAAACATCATTGGAAGAATAAAGTCAAAACCGTTTAATGTAATGTTGTTAATCATGATTGGAAGCAGTGCATAGTGCATGCCCGTAATGATCAATGGTGACATGAATCCGCCAATCAAGAGTCCGGCCAGAATACCTGCATGTTTAAACAATAAATCAATTCCACCTGAAAGGCCATTACCGATAATTCCACCAAGTGGTCCAACCGCGATGAGCATAACCGGTACAACGACAAGAAGTGTAACTGTTGGAACAAGGATGATCTTTAATGATTTTGGACTATATTTTTCTGCGAATCTTTCAACATATGAGCCGAGCCAAATGGTAAGAAGAATTGGAATTACCGATGAAGAGTACACAACGGCAACCACTGGCAAGCCGAGAAATTCTGTATTTCCCGCACCCAGTAAAGCGGTTAACTGCGGGTGCAGTGCTGCTGCTGCAATGGCAGCTGCGATATACTGATTTGTACCAATTTTTTTGGCTACGCTTACAGCAAGTAGAATCGGTAAGAAGTAAAAGGCTCCATCTCCGATAGCTGTTAAAATCGCATACGTGCTGCTTTTATCTGATATCCACTGAAATGTGAGCATCAGTGCCAAAATCCCTTTGATCATACCGGCTCCAGCGATGGCCGGGAGAATCGGTGTGAAGACACCAGAGATAAAATCGAAAAGCTTTGATATCACATTTTGTTTTGATGCTTCTTCTGTACCGCTTGATTTTACATCTGTTGATAACCCAGAGTCAGCAATCATCGCTTGATAGACATTTGAGACATCATTGCCGATAATGACATGATATTGACCTCCGCTTTGATTCACGCCCATGACGCCGTCTGTTGATTGCAGCTTTTCTTTATCTGCCTTGCTTTCATCGTATAAGTTGAAGCGAAGTCTTGTCATACAATGTGTGACTTGCTTAACATTTTTTTCACCGCCGACAAGTTCTAGCACTTCTTTTGCTGTTTGTTTGTGGTTCATTGTGTTACCCTCCAATCGTTGATTTCATCTTGATATAGAAAAAACCTAAACATCCATTAATGTCCGAGAAATAGCGATTCAGACATTAATCGATATTTAGGTTTTGCCTGCTTAACCAGTAACAATCCTTCATAGCGATTGATCGTTATTTAATTTTTATAAGTCTTTAGATATAAAAAAACCTAAATCATGCCTTATCAAAGATAGGGACAATGATTTAGGTTTTGCCTGCTTGACCAGTAACAATCCTAAAAGATTGTGGGTTATTTAGTTTATAGTTATAAATTATCATGTTAATTTTGTGATGTCAACGCTTTCTTTTTGAATTTATTTTCTTTTTATTACTCTGTCTATATGCAAAGTTAAATATAGCATTTCATCTTCTATGAGACTTCGGTTGTATTCTTTTTGAACATACTCGTTAATTTTTTCTGCGCATTGAAAAGCTGCAATGTTTTTCTCTTTTACCACTTCATACAGAAACTCATTTTGATTTTCCATTTGTGTTTCGTTAAACAGACGCTGTCCGAAAAACTTCAAATGCGTTACAAATCGGAAATAATTTAATGATTCCTCGTCTAAATCAATTTGAAAGTGATATTTAACGATGTTTAAAATGTCTTGAATGAGTTTGGTGATTTGAATCACGTTTGGCATTTCCTCATTGAGCTCTGCATTGACAATATGCATGGCAATAAAGCCCGCTTCATCCTCAGGAAGATGGATGCTCAGCTTGTCCTCAATGATCCGAATCGCTTCTAAACCACATCTGAACTCATCTTTATACAGCCGTTTGATTTCCCAGAGCAAGGCATTTTTGATGTCCATTCCTTTTTGATGACGTTCAATGGCAAAGGTGATATGATCCGTCAGCGTCACATAGATGCTGTCATTTAGATTTTTGTTAAGCGTTGTTCTCGCATGCTCAATAATCGCCTCACACACTTGCATATACTCGATTGGAATATCATAAAGCAGGGTTTTGAATTTTTCTGATATATCTTTATTTTGAATAGAAAATACCTTCTCGATTCGTTCTTCGTCAATCGGGTCTCCGCTTTTCTTTTGAAACGCGATCCCTCTGCCCATAATGACCAGCTCATGCTGCTCGTCATCATACGCACTGACAACATTATTATTGATTACTTTCGAAATGATCAATTGATACCCCCCAGTACATTCCGCTTTTTCGAGCATTTTATCGTTGAATCATAAGTCATGTTATTATTATTTTCAAAAAAGAGGACTTTAAGATGATTTTACATTTTTTTTTGATCCGGTCAACTAGTAAGAATGACATATTGCCTCTTAGAAATGACGAAATAGGGACAAAAAAGTCTAAAAACATACACAAAAACACTCTATAAAGAGTGTTTAAAGTGTGTTTTTTACAAAATCAGGAGCAGTCCCAATTATAGACAACATTCTCGAAATTTTTTCGTTTGAGGTCTTCTGGTTTGATAAAGAAATTGGCAATACCGCAATCTCCCCACATCAAATCTACTTCGTCATCTGAGTCAATTTGTAATAACAAAACGGTATGTTCTTGATCTACATAGGTACGCGGGTCTTCTTGTGTAAACCCTGGGTACCCGCCCAATTTGTGACCAAAGCCACTCGCTGTTTCATAAAATTCATCCAGCAGGGCATCTGCTTCATCGCCATTAACACCATCTGCATCTTCGAATAGGTCCCAGCTGTTCTTTCCTGTGACTTTTTCAAAGCGGAAATCTCCTACACTGATCGTTTCACTTGCTAATTCACCTGTAATTGCGCCTTCCTTCGTTACAGGAAAATAAAAATCGTCTGGAATTTTCACAAAAGAAAAATCAGTCAATAACTCTTCTTCTGCCAAGAAAGGTTCCTCAATAAATTTAATTCGAAAATCTTTTTGCTCTGTTTTATGGTCAATATTCATTCCATAAAGATCATCATGCACAGAAATAAAGACTTGCAAAATCCCTGTTTCTGGATAATCCTTCAGCTTTGGCAGCTGGCCGAAATTAATTTGCGCCAAAAGTTTCATAGGATGCCCTTCATCATCAACCGGATATTCGTCGTTTTTGGGGAAGTAAGGATCACCAGCTATTTTGCTGTCGTATGGTCCTGTTTTTCCTTGTTTCATCTGCAATTGTATCATTGGTTTTTCCGTTTCATCTAACAACGGACGGTAGGGTGCAAGTATTTCTTGCAGCTTTGCTGATTGTGTCACGATGATCTTCCTCCTTATGAATAGGTCTAATGACAAAACTAGTCTCTCTTTTTCTATCATACAGAAGTGTATCCTGCCTGTCAGCGATAAAACGGTCATAATCCTAACAAGTTTCTCACCTTGAAATGATAAAAAACCTCCAATTCAGCTGGAGGTTTTATCGTTTTTTTATTTCACTTGATAGTTCACTAAGTCGTTTGCTAATGCTTTCATCGTTTCGTTTGTTTCATGAAGGCCTTCAATAATTTTTGTAAAAGTGCCTACAAGTTCTGCCTGATGCTCAGAGGAAGCGACAATTTGCGCAATTTCTTCTTCCATTCCTTTGATTGACCCCTGCACATCTTTTAGGGCTGTTTCAATATCAGTTGTCGCCTGTTTCGCGTGAGTTGACAGCTTTCTCACTTCTGTTGCGACCACTCCAAAGCCTGCTCCTGCTTCTCCCACTCTTGCAGCTTCAATTGATGCGTTAAGTCCAAGTAGGTTCGTTTGATCAGAGATACCTTTAATGAGATTAGATACTTGATTGATTTTAGAGGAATTTTCGACAGTGGTTTTCGTATTTTGAAGAATTTGTTCACTTGTCGCTTGTAGTTCCTCTGAATGTGCGGCAACCTGCTGTACCATTGCGACTAGTTTTTCCGAAGCTTCGTTGCTCTCCGTCATGATGTGATCTAATCGTTGTTGATTGGTTTGGTCATAGGCCACACAGAAGGCAGCAACTACTTGACCTAATTCATCAGTAATTGGAACGGCTACGATATCCATTGGAATCCCGTATACTTCTTTCGGAATTTGGATAAACGATGGTTCTCTCCCATTTTTCAGCATCGCAAAGTTTTGGAATCCAGGATCTACTTTATCACCAGCTTTAAATCCTAAATCAATATTCCCATGTTGCTGATAATAAAGAACCTTCTCTTTCCCTATAACAGAAAAGGTTAGCTGTTCTCTCATAGCAAGTCCAATGATTGGTAAAGCGTCTATAATGTTATCAATTCTCTGTGACATTCGCTTACGTTCATCCTCTCTTTTTCTCAGTACACCTTCTTTATCGGTTCGTTATATGATCTATTACAGCCTGTAATGTGTACTAATATCAATCAAATGACCTAAGATATATAAAAAGCCCACATTCTATCAAGAGAATGTGGGTGTTTTTTAAACAAGGTAAATGCACATGAAGACACTGATACCGATGAGAAAAAGATACATATAGTCAATCCATGAGGTGCTCATGATATGATAATACGTTCGCTCTCTCGTCCCTGTGAAGCCCCTGGCTTCCATTGCAATCGCTAAGCGTTCTGATTTTCGTACGCCCTGCGTAAAAAGAGGTAATGCATAACGCATAAAGGCCTTCCAGCTGTTTTTTTGCTTGTAGCCTCTGATTTTATGTGCAGCTTTCATTTGTTTTAATTCACTTTGAAATAACGGAATAAACCGGAAGCCAGCAAGCATTCCATACGCCCATTTTGGGGACATTCGGCATTGATGAATCAAACTCATCATAAATGCCGTCAAATCTGTGGTGGACGTAAAAAGGAGGCCAAATGTCACAAATCCAAGCATTCTGAAAGCGATGGTGAGCCCATTTCTTAAACTCTCCTCCGTGATATGAAACCACGCCCACTTCCAAACAGTATGATCCCCCTTGCCGAATGCCGCCATCATCCAAAAGACGAGAATAAAAAAGAGCAGATAAGGGACAAGCCTTGTGATGAGATACTTCATATTCCATCCACCTAAAACAAGTCCAATGCCAAGAGCAAACAGCCAGATGATAAAGGTTGTTTTAGGATCAGATATCGCCATGAGGCAGCCCATCGCAAGCAGGTGAGCGAGTAATTTCATGACTGGATTCACAGTAGAAAGAAAGGAATGATTACTTTGCAATCGTCAGCACATCCTTTCTTTCTGCCACATAGCGATAATGTAAAGGAGCTCTCAGCTGATAAGCATCGACAAGTTCCTGATTTGAAAATAAATCATAAGGGGGACCATCATATACATGCTTGCCTTGATGAAAAAGAAGCACTTGATCGGCACATTCATCGACAAGCTCCATATCATGTGTAACCATCACAATGGTCGTGCCTTGGCGCTGCCGTTCTTTTAAACGCCTCATTAATTCCTTCGCCGTTTTTTCATCCTGCCCGAAAGTCGGTTCATCTAACAGCAATACATCTTGATCAAAAAGGAGCATCGTGGCAACACTCAATCTTCTTTTTTGCCCTAAACTTAAGGTGAAGGGATGTGCTTTTGCATGCTTCTCTAAACCGAACTCTTTCAGTAGCTGGGCCGTTTTTTCTTGTACGACTGATTCTGGCCAGTTTCGCTGTCTGCCTCCAAAGGCAATTTCATCGAATACTGTGTCTTGTATAAATTGAAGCTCCGGATTTTGAAACACAAATCCTGCTTTTTCATAGAGTAGTCGGTCAGACCATTTTTTAAGGTTTGTTTCTTTTAAGAAAATATGACCTTTTTTAGCTGGCTCTAAGCGGATCAAATGTTTGAGACACGTACTTTTTCCGCTTCCATTTTCTCCAATAATCGCCACCCATTCTCCTGCTTTGATATCAAGCTGAAGGTTACTCATAATCCTTTTTTTCCCGTAGCTTAATTGAAGATTTTCTGTACGAATCATTGTCTCTCGTTCGATTGACGGCACTTTTTCATGCTTCGCTTTTCTTACTTCATAGGTTTGCATAAAGGTTTGACTCAGTGGATGAAATGGATCTTGAATAATCGTGGACCATTTCTCGGGAAATAATTTTGGCCGCCAAATTCCTGCCTCTTTCATTTCTTCCTCATATGTCACGAGCACATCTTTTGGAGCTCCATCTGCTAAAATGCTGCCTTGATCATCTAATAAAATCACCCGATCCATCCATTCAATGACTCCGTCAAGCACATGCTCTACAAAAATCATGGTTTGCTGCTGATCGGCTGCAAGCTGCTGCAGCAGTTGAAATATGTCCATTCTACCTGCTGGGTCAAGCTGTGCGGTTGGTTCATCAAAGAATAGAACATCCGGCTGTAAAGCTAGTAAACAAGCAAGTGCCAATCGCTGCTTCATGCCGCCAGATAAAGTGTGAATCTCTGAATGCGGATCGACATTCAGTTGGACTTTTTGCATGAGCTGCTGAATGATATCATCCATCTCTTCCCGAGGGACGGAACGGTTCTCTAAGCTAAAGGCAATTTCTTCATTGACGCGGTGCATACAAAACTGAGAGTCTGGATCTTGAAACATGACGCCTGTATGTCTTTGTAACACCACTTCACCCTGCATGTCTGCTTCCACATGCTCTGGAATGATTCCAGCCAGAACCGAAATGAGCGTGGATTTCCCGCTTCCGCTCGGCCCTAAAATAAGCACCTTTTCCCCTTTTTGAATCGTCAGGGAGATTTGATTTAAAACAGGCTTAGGCTGTTCATAAAAACGGACAGTCAGATCATTGCACGCGAGAAATGAATTCATGCTGTTCACCTTTGTTTCGTTTTTCTTTCATAATGGCATATTGATTCAGTACACCTGTTTTGGATAGTGCGTCCACCACCACTTTCGCAAGGCAGCCGCCAAGTATCATTCCACTAATAATTTGAGTCACAAGGGTCATAAGTAAAACTTGAGGCGTGTAATAACCAAAGCCATTTGCCACGAGACTGTACGCCATCGCTCCGATAGCGGCAAAGGCACCAGACAGCATCAGTGTCCACATGCGGTATCGTCTATACCCAAAAAGAGCGAAGGCGATTTCTGCCCCAAGCCCTTGGCATACACCAATCAGCAAAGCTGAAAGTCCGAAGTGGCTGCCTGTCAATAATTCCACAGCCGCGGCAGCTGTTTCCGCAATCAGGGCAGCCCCCGGCTTTTGAATGATATACGCAACGATTGGACTAGCAATGACCCATATTCCAAACATGATATTGCCTCCTGCTGGGCCAACAAGTGCTGTAATCGGTAAGTAAAGTGTGGACCATCCTAAATAGATCACACCGCACGCAACGGATAAAATCACAGCAAGGACGACTTCTTTCATCTTCCATGTCATGATGAATGCACCTCCAGTTGAACTGGCCACTCTTCAACAGTGAAGGCCATTTCCCAAAACTTGTATTCGAGCTGGCAACTTAAGATAAAATGCTGTTTCATTTTTTCCTTTTCCTTCTCACTTGCTGCTTCCGCCAATTGATCGAGCCGCTTGCAAAGCTCACCTGTGACAGAATCGGTTAACCCTCCATAAAACGTGATCCATTCATAAAACGGATGTGACGGGTCTGGCTGCACATCTGTGAGCATTCGTTTCCCTATTTCCCAATATGTCCAAGGACATGGTAGCAGGACAGCGATGATTTCACCAAGCGTACCTTCCTGTGCGACTTGCAGCATGTGATGAATATAGTGATGAGCACTCGGAGCCAAAGAAGCACCTTGGAGCTCATCATATGCTACTCCTGCCACTCGGCAAAGGTTTTGATGAGGGTGCGTTTCACTATCTAGTACAAATGCAATCTGCTGATGAAAAAACGCAATATCCCCTCTGTCTGTACATCTGCTGAGCGCTGCTGCATAAATTTTAATGAATGCTTGTAAGTATTCTGCATCCTGTTTGACATAATGAATGATCTGTTCCTTTTCCAGCTTTCCTGCTGCCAGGCCTCTGACGAACGGATGCTGATAAATGGCTTCAAATAACGGTTCTGTTTCTTTCCTTAATTGCGTAGAAAATGTCATAAAAAAAGCCTCCTCTTCTTCAGTTGAATAAATGAAAAAGCCACCCCAAATGGAGCGGCCTTCTTATCGATTCAATCATGAATAAGACAAGGTCCAGCTCCACTTCCCTCCGCTAGTACGAACTAGATCAGGTTCAAAGGGTCCAAGATTTTCTCTTGTCTCAGTCATACATGACTCCCCTAGTGGACTTTTGTCATTTAATTATCTTTACTCTACACATGTGGCGATTTGATGTCAACCGCCTTTCTTAATTCAACGTTCTGATTGTTGGCAGTTTCTCGATCCCTGCAGCATAGTAGAAATTCAACACACTGAAGAAATCGATCGGCTTTCCTGTTTTTAAATCTACAGCTAAAATATGATCACCGTAATTTGTCATATCATCAATATCTAAGCGTCTTGGTGTCGTCTTCCCGAGTGTATCAACAAAGCTACTATGGTAGTACTGCCCACTAGCAAACGATGATTCATGATACATAAATAAAGTCTCCACATCTAAGTAGACGAGAATGGCCTCTGAGGAACTTGCGTATGGAGCAGAGTACGACACTGGTGCTGAAATACTTTTCACCTTCACACTGTCAACAGAATGAGTTCTCTGTTCATATTTTCCATCATATGAGAAGTAAAATACACGCTCCCATTTATAATCGGCGGTCTTAGATTGTTTGTTATATACTTTTGTACCATTTGCGAAAACATCCCCATTGGCATACGTAGCGACAAAGTATTGCAATGTTGATGACAGGGATTCAGCACCTGTGAAATTTGGTGGGTTTTTGGCATTCACCTGTAATGTATATGAGTCTCCAAAGTCTCCACCGCTGGTAATACCAAACGCATAATCACCCGCTGGTAAATTGCTTAACGCAATCAGACTGCCTGCCGGTTGAATAAGATCCGTTGGGTAGGCTTGTCCTGTTTCATAATCAACAACAAACAATTGAACGAAATAATCAGCGTTTGAAGAGGTAATCCGGCTGATGAGTGCCTGAGGTGAAGATGTGCTTAAAAACCATAAATCAACTGGGTCGTCCTCTGTTAAGACAGCCGATTGATTTATGGCTAGTCCATCAATGGAGCGAACGGCAGACGTGCGCATTTTGCCATCTTTAGCAGCTTTTCGTTTGATACTGATTCCTTTCTTCTTATTCACTTTAAATGATTTTTTCACTTGCTTCTGTTGGATAGCGGTTCCTTCATCCTGCTTCAAAAACGACTCTTGCACTTGCTGAATCGCTTTTTCTGTCAGTGGTGATCGTTTCCCACTTGATTTTGGTGCTTCTTCTGCTTTTAATGCTGGTGAAAACAAACCTGTTGCGACGAGTAAAACAGACAGTAAAGCTGCAGTGATTTTGACATAAAATGCTCTCACAGGAACATCCCCTTTTCCTCATTTGGGTTTTTTACCCTGTGATAATTTTACCATTATTCCAATCATTGTTTTGGTCTTTTTTGGGACATTTTTATAACAAAAAAACCAGCCGCATGAGTAACGGCTGGTTTTTGATCGTTTTATGCAATAGTTTTAACAAACAAACGTGCTGTTTCTGCACTTGATCCGGGGTTTTGTCCAGTAATGATTTGTCCGTCAACGACAGCAAATGGCGCAAAGGCATCTCCTTTTTCAAACGCTGCCCCCTGCTCACGAAGTTTTGTTTCCAATAAAAATGGAACCTTTGATGTCAGCTGCACGGCTTCCTCTTCTTCGTTGGTGAAGCCTGTGATTTTTTTGCCTTCGATAAATGATTTGCCATTTTCGTCCTTCACATCAACGAATGCTGAAACACCATGACAAACGGCTCCGATCGCACCATTTTTATCTGAAACCGCTAAGATCGCATCCGCCACCAATTGATTAGACGCAAAGTCGATCATAGGGCCGTGTCCCCCAGCAAAGAAAATACCGTCATAATCAGCTGGATTCACATCTGTAAGCGCCTTTGTGTCTTGAAGTCGTTCATACACATCTTGATATTGCGCTGGAACACCTTCAGGAATTGAATTTTTGTCAATTGGTACAGTGCCACCTTGAATAGAGACAATTTGTACTTCTAGTTCATTTTCTTTAAAAATATGAAATGGCTCTGCTAACTCTTCTAGCCATAAGCCTGTTGGATGTCCATTCATTTCTGGGCTGCTTGTCGATACTAATAACACTTTCTTACTCATCTTGATCATCCTTTCGATTTATCCTGTGGTTATTTTATATTTTGCACAATTAAATATCAAGCAATATGACTTTGGGTCAGTTCTTTATGTTATACCCGATTTTCTAAAAAATATGGTATGACTCAAAATCTAATCAATATGTCACATTCTATTGGTAGGGAATTTCATGTAAAATTGTCATTGAGTGATATAATATGAGGAAAGATTGACAGATCTCTCGTGTCACATGAGGGGATTTTTAAAGGAGTGGAAAAAGAGATGAAAACCTATTCGATTGTGATGATCATCATCACGCTCTGTATTATATTGGCCGTCTTTTTAATGAACCTAACAGGGGTCATGTACGGAAAAATCATTTTGGCCGTTGCTGTTGCCCTTTGTCTGACATCCATTATTCGTTTGATGGGACTTCGAAAAAGATAAAAGCCGCCCTTTCTAGGGGCGGCTTTATTTTAAGATTAGATCGCCAGCATCAGTGCAATTAATGCAAGAAGCGCTGGTACTCCTTGTTTGATGATAATTGATTTATTGGATGTTACACCGCCAAATACTGCTGCGATGATGACACAAAGAATGAAAAATAGCTGAATCATATATCCAACGGTATTCGATCCAAGAATGAGTCCCCAAATGAGTCCTGCTGCTAAAAACCCGTTATAAAGCCCCTGATTAGCAAACATCACTTTGACATTTGGATCTTTTTGCAAGTGTTCTGGCAGCTTAAAAGATCTCTTCGCCATCTTTGATTCCATAAAAAACATTTCTAATAACATGATGACAATGTGTTCTAATGCGACAATTCCTACTAAAATCATTGCTAAAATATTCAATTTAGTTAATTCCTTTCTGATAGACGGTCACGAATTTCTATTTTATCCGTGTATAAATCAAAGTCTTGTATTAATTCTAGCGCTTCTGTAAAGCGACTTTGTGGAATGTCTTTCATTTTTCTCACGCCGAATTCCTTTTTAATAAAAGCCATGATGGTATTGATATGAAGCTTACCATGACCATCATACTCCAAATGGCTGCAAAAAGTCTGCATCGTCCCTCGAATCACCTTTAATTGCTTGGCAGTGACATAACTCATTGGTAACGCTCATCCTTTCCTTTGTTTTAACAGCTAAAAGAATCATGGTTGAAAGAAAATCTTCCAGGCTCTATTATATAATGGTTTCATTCGGATATCAAAATAAAAAAGAACAGACATTCGATTAAAAACCAAATCGTGTCCTTATAATCCTTTTCTCACATATCAAAAAGCCGAATTCAATAGTAGAATCCGGCTTTCTATTTAGTTACTTTTCGAAATTAACACCTTTCCAACAGAACGATCCTTACTTTGTCCAACGACTTTAAAGGATAATCCATAGTTCGGTACATCGCGTCCTGCATCTGGGTTATTTGGATTCACATAGTTCTTTTTATCACTAAATGTACGAGTCGGGCGAATGTAGCGATCTTGCAAAGTTAAGCCCGTTGTTGCTGTATAATCGATATTCAGCTTCGTACTTGGATTCAAAGAGAATGCTGCATCATGTACTTGGAAGCCTGTGGCGGCAATGGAACCGTCACTCCATTTTAATACTTGCTGATCTGCATCTACTACGCCAAGGAAGCCGTTCCCCGGATGCTTTCCAACCCAGTTATCACTGTACGATTGATCGACTAACCACACGACCAAACCGTTATTATAGCTCATCAGACTTGCACCGCGTTTAATATGCTTTAAGCCTTTATCGACATCAGCATAAGAGCGCCACTCTAGTAAATAGTATTGTGCTGCATATTGTTTTCCATTAGATTTTGAGAATCCATTAAAGGTAAAAGTAGATGTATCCTCGGCATCATCTGACCATACGTTCGTTCCATCTGCTTTGACGTTCAGATCATCTACAAATAAACCTGGAAGTGAATAGCCTGCATCGGTTGTGTAACGGAATTGCAGGTCGATTTTCTTCCCTGCATAAGCAGACAGATCAAAGGATGCATCTACCCAGCCGTCTGATTTTCCATCGATGCCATTGCCTTCGTTTGCACCTGCTTCATTTCGATCATTCGTGATGTTACCCGCGATGGTCTTCCATTGATCAGTCCCTGTTTCACGCACTTCGACATACGCATAATCATAATCTTCTTCAATATCGTACCATGCTTTAAATGTCAGCTCTGCTTTGCTTCCTTTTGACAAATCAATACCTGTTGTCGTCATAGTTGCATTCAAATTGTCACCCGTTCCGCTGAAGTACGAATATTTTCCTTGAGCAGGTGTCGTAACGACAATCTCTTTATCTGGTAAATCGACTCGAACGGCGTCATGGTTCGTTCCTTTTGTTGCTGCTTCATCAATTAAGACGGTTTTGCTTTTCTTTAATGTTTTACCATCGATGGTTTGTCCAGAAAGCCAGTTGCCCCCATGCAGATTTTGAAGCATTTCTTTCGCATATGGGCTAAAGCCTGTTGGTTCCGTACCAGGCACTTTACCTGCCCAGCTTCCGCTTGACATGATCGACCAGTAAGAAACGGGCTCTCCGTTGCCTGTGTACTGTGTATCGTACTCGTCAGGAAGACCAAGATCATGTCCGAATTCATGTGTAAACACACCTGCTGCGCCATCTTCAGGCTCAATGGTGTAATCCAATGCGCCTATTTTCCCGCCTTGTCCGACTTCAGATTCAGTATCCGGAATTTCAAATACATCACCAAGTGACCAGCGGTGTGACCAAATCGCATCAGCGCCAAGTTGTCCGCCGCCTGCTTCTTCACCTACACCGGCATGAACGACCATCAGATGGTCAATGATGCCGTCTGGCTCGTTATAAACACCGTCGCCATCAATATCATAGCGGTCCCATTGATCATACTCGCCGAGATCAACATTTGGATCTTTTGCTGCTGCTTCGAGTGCTTCTTTTACCAATTCGCGCGGTCTGCCGTCACTGCCTGAATCGTCAGGTACGTTCCCGCCGTAATAAGCTGCTTCATGCTTCGCTGTATACCATCCTGCAACTGTTCCACTGACTGTGTAACTGCCGCCGGACTGCTTTTCATAATATTGCTTCATGGATACTTTTCGTTTCCCATCTGGACCGATGTAGCCATTTTTTCCGAAAAGCATATCTTGATAATGCTGTTGATCAAACTTGTCATAATACATATCAGTCTCTTCTTTTTTGATACTATTATGCTTATAATCTTTAAAATCTACTAATAAAACCAATACCTTATCATTGCGGACGTCACCTTTATACTTTTCCTTTTTGACCGGTTTTACTTGATTGCCTTCTTTTCCTTTATGCTTCTTTAACTTTTTCTTTTTGGCAAGTTTGTTATGTACCTCTTGTTTGTATTCTTTGAGGAATTCAGGCTCTTCTGTTAAAGTGCTGGCACTTTGTTTCATTGCCGATTCTTCTTTTTTCTTTAGATAGTTCTTTAATGCTTTTTGGGTTTCTGCCTCATTGGCATTCTTTTTGATCTTTCCTTGTTTTTTCAAGGCTTTGACGAGACGGTCTTCATTTACGACACTTGAGTCAAATGGAATACCTGAATAATGACCGCCATCAGAGGATGTTGATTTTTCTGTGGTGTGGGCAGATAGAGGGGTGCTGAAAGCTGTCAATGTTCCTAAGCTTAGGACAGCGGTTAGTGCAATTTTCGTCCATTTCCCTTGTTTCATTTTGGTTCCTCCCTATTTTGGTAATAAATAATATCTAATTCTAGCATATTCCAATATAGTTAAGTCGAAAAACATTTTATTTTCAGAAATTTTGTGGAAAATGCACAATACGTGAATGAAATAGGTGGAACCATATGTCGAAAATAAAAGAACCCTAGGCGATAACCGCCTAGGGTGTTTGTTGTTTTTCTATGAAAGCTGCTGACCTTGAAAGGCAACCACGTCAAGTGGAGCGGCTAAGAATTCTTTTGCCTTCGCTACGAACGCCTGGAAATGAGCACTTGCATTATGGCTTTGAACCGCAGCGTCATCTTTCCACACTTCTACCATTAAAAAGGTATTTTCCTTATCTGTATCCTTGAACAGCTTGTAGGAAACATTGCCTTCTTCAGCCTGTGAAGCTTTCATTAATTCGTTGATTTCTTCTAAAAATACGTTTTCTTTTTCTGGATGAATGGTCATCCCTGCATGAATAATAATCATTTGATCGTCTCCTTTTGAAAAGATATTATTTCCACTCAGCAATACGATCAACCGGTAAACGGTAAGATGCATAGCCTTCGTCAGCTGCTTTCCCAATTGATAGCAGCATGACTGGTACATAACGTTCTTTATCCCAGCCAAATGTTTCAGCAATGACTTCTTTATCATATCCGCCAATTGGATTTGTATCATAACCGTGTGCACGTGCAGCAAGCATAAGCTGCATAGACACAATCCCACCGTCAATTAAAATTGTTTCGCGGTTCACTTGCTCTGGAAGAACTTCAAAGTGTGCAGTTAATGCAGCAATTTGTCTTTCTTTCACTTCTTGCGGCATGTAGCCATGCTCTACTGCTTTTGAATAAATTTCTTCTAAGTATTCATCGTTTTTCATATCTGCAAAAACTGCAATGACAGCTGCTGATGTTGACACTTGTGTTTGGTTGAATTTTGCAAGTGGTGCAAGCTTTTCTTTTCCTTCTGGGCTGTCAATCACCATGAAGCGCCAAGGCTGTGCATTCACTGATGATGGTGCAGTTGTTGCTTCTTCTAAAATCTCTGTCATTTCTTCTTTGCTGATTTTCACAGATGGATCATAGTTACGAATAGAGCGGCGCCCTTTCATAATTTCCATAAAATCGTTTGTTTTTAATGTTGTAGCCATGTGTAACACTCCTTTAGGTTGTTTGAATCTTTTCGATGTTTTGTTGTATACGGATGAGCACATCAGTGAGAAGCCTTCGTTCTTCTTCACTTACGTTTTCAAGCATTTCTGAGATAAATCGTTCTTTTTCTATTTTAGAAGCTTCGATTCTTGTTCTGCCTTCGTCTGTTAAGCGAACAAGTGTGACTCGATTGTCTTCTGGTTTTCTTCTGCGTGTGACCATTCCTTTTGTTTCTAACTGTTTCAAGTGACGCGTCACAGCTGCACTATCAATATTTACTTTTTTCTGCAAATCTGATTGGCTGATTTCATCGGCTTGGAATAACAGCGATAACAACTCAAGTCTTGATTGGCTGATGCCCGTGCATGCTTCGAACTTCACGCCCATCATACGGTTCACACACTGCAAACGATATAATACCTCTGCCTCTTCAGAGCAAAATGCAGTCAATGCCATCCCCTCTTTTCTATTCAGAAATCAATTACTTGATATATCAATCATTGACTCGTCAATTAATATACACCCATTGTTTGATGATTGCAAGAGGTTTGTTTCATAAAGTGAATTTTTTTATTTCAATAGAAAAAGACGAGCATAAAAAAAGACAAAAGCGACGAATCACTTTTGTCCTTTTTCTTTATTCAGTAATGACCGTGTGGATCAAAGTTGGTGCATCGGCATGATCAGCGATGCGGATGTTGTCATAAATTTTCTCCATGACATTTGCAACATCTTCTCGATTCGCATGCAGAGTCACAAGTGAATCTCCTTTTTCAACACGATCGCCCACTTTTTTGTTCAGCATGATGCCGACAGATAGGTCGATATCATCCTCTTTTGTTGCGCGTCCTGCTCCAAGGATCATCGCTGCAACACCGATTTCATCCGCGACGATTTCAGCTACGACACCTGATTCTTTTGCAGGTACTTCGATTTTGTAAGGTGCTTGCGGCAGTTTTTCAGGCTGATCCACAATGGAGCTGTCTCCACCTTGGTTTTCTAAGAATTCCTTGAATTTCTCAAGTGCTTTGCCGTTTTTCATCACTTCAATCAGCTTTTCTCTTGCTTCATCAAGTGTGTCTGCTTTTTTCGCAAGAACGACCATTTGACTTCCTAATGTGAGCACAAGCTCGTTTAAGTCTTCAGGACCTTCGCCTCGAAGCGTATCAATCGCTTCTTTCACTTCAAGGGAATTTCCAATCGCTAATCCTAGCGGCTGAGACATGTCAGAGATGACCGCCATCGTTTGTCTGCCAACGTTGTTTCCGATGCGCACCATGGCTTTTGCAAGCTTCTCTGAGTCTTCTGGTGTTTTCATGAAAGCACCTGCGCCTGTTTTCACATCGAGTACAATCGCATCTGCACCAGCAGCAATTTTCTTACTCATAATGGAGCTTGCAATAAGCGGAATTGAGTTAACAGTTCCTGTCACATCACGAAGAGCATACAGCTTTTTATCAGCTGGTGTCAGGTTGCCTGATTGACCAATAACCGCTACTTTATGACGGTTCACGAGCTCGATGAATTCGTCTTTTGTAATTTCTACATGGAAGCCTTTGACCGCTTCAAGCTTGTCCACTGTACCGCCTGTATGCCCAAGGCCGCGCCCAGACATTTTCGCAACAGGTACATCTAGTGCCGCAACAAGAGGAGCGAGTACAAGCGTAGTTGTATCACCTACACCACCTGTTGAGTGCTTATCTACTTTAATACCCTCAATGGCAGACAGGTCAATTGTATCTCCTGAGTTCGCCATAGCGAGTGTTAAGTCTGCACGTTCTTGATCTGTCATATCTTGGAAGAAAATTGCCATAGCCAAGGCACTTGCTTGGTAGTCAGGAATTGTTCCGTCCGTATAACCTTTGACAAAGAAAGAAATTTCCTCTGAAGATAATTCTTTTCCGTCACGTTTTTTCGCAATGATATCTACCATTCTCATTGTTTTTCACCATTCCTTTTTTTAAATTAGAAAATTAGAAAATTAAACCGACAACGCCTGCTGTTAAGAAGCTGACAAGAGTTGCACCGAATAACAGCTTTAATCCAAAGCGTGCGACAACGTTCCCTTGCTTTTCGTTTAAGCCTTTGACTGCTCCAGCAATGATACCGATAGAAGAGAAGTTCGCAAATGATACAAGGAATACAGAAATGATCGCTTCTGTACGAGCACTGAATTGGAAAGCATCACCGGATAGAATTTGCATTGCCACAAATTCGTTCGATACCATTTTGGTCGCCATAATGCTTCCTGCTTGTACCGCTTCGCTCCAAGGAACACCAACAATGAACGCAAATGGAGCAAAGACATATCCAAGTACATCTTGGAAAGAAACACCGATGGCAGCTGTAAAGATACCGTTAATCATCGCAATTAATGCAACGAATCCAATCAACATTGCAGCAACAACAATCGCTACTTTGAAACCATCCATAATGTATTCGCCAAGCATTTCGAAGAAGGATTGTCTTTCTTCCTCAACGACTTCAAGCATGTCTTCGTCCTTAGACACTTCATATGGATTGATGATCGATGCGATAATAAATCCACCAAATAGGTTCAGCACAAGTGCTGTAACCACGTACTCTGGTTTAATCATTTGCATGTACGCACCAACAATCGACATCGAAACCGTCGACATTGCAGATGCACATAATGTATAAAGACGCTGCTGTGGTAATAATCCAAGTTGTTTCTTAATAGAAATAAAGACTTCTGATTGACCTAAAATCGCAGACGCTACTGCGTTGTAAGATTCTAGTTTTCCCATACCGTTTACTTTACTAAGCAAATATCCGATTCCACGTACGATAAGCGGAAGAATACGCCAATGCTGCAGGATACCGATTAACGCCGAGATAAAGACGATCGGCAGTAAAACATTGATGAAGAAAGTAGACGCTTTATCATTCATTAACCCGCCAAATACAAAGTTGATTCCTTCGCCGGCATAGCCTAGAAGCATTTGGAATCCTTTTGCAAAGCCTCCGACTAGGAAGTTTCCAACACCTGTATTGAGCAGAATATAACCTAAAATAAATTGCAGTACAATCATGACAATTACTGGACGGAATTTCACTCGTTTTTTCCCATTACTAGCCAGCCATGCAATGGCCAGAATCACTAGCAAACCGATGATACCAATCACGTATTTCATGTTTTTCCTCCTTGAATGAATTCGTTTACATTAATGCGCTTGTATGGAACAAACCCTATTTCGTAAACAAAACGCGGAAGAAATTCCCAGAAGAGAGGTCCTTCCGCATATGACTTTTTCATCATTTATGAGTCATGAATGTTATCCTACCATAGGATCGTATGAATTAATAGTCTTTCGAAGGAGATGATTGATCCCCTTTGATAATGGAAACGCCTGCACTTGCGCCAATACGGGTAGCACCTGCAGCTGTCATTGCCTCAACGTCTTCTTTTGTTCTCACGCCGCCTGATGCTTTCACACCGATGTCAGGTCCTACTGTTTTACGCATTAATGCGATGTCCTCAGCTGTTGCACCGCCTGTACTAAATCCAGTCGATGTTTTCACAAAATCAGCGCCCGCTTTCACTGAAAGCTCACAAGCTTTGACTTTTTCCTCATCAGTAAGTAAACATGTTTCAATGATAACTTTCACTAATGCTTTGCCTTTTGCTGCGTCTACAACTGCACGAATATCTTGTTCAACCACATCATATTCGCCGTCTTTCAATGCGGCAACATTGATGACCATGTCCACTTCTGTTGCACCGTTTTCAATCGCATCCTTTGTTTCGAATGCTTTCACCGCTGTTGTGTTTGCGCCTAACGGGAAACCGATGACTGTACATACATCAACACCTGTTCCTGCTAGTTCTTTCGACGCAAGAGATACCCAAGTTGGGTTCACGCAAACAGATGCAAATTGATGAGTCTTTGCTTCTTCAAGTAACTGCATAATTGCAGCTCTAGATGTATCTGGTTTTAGTGCTGTATGATCAATGAGCTTTGCTATCGTCATGCTTCACACTTCCTTTTAATTATGATACTTTCATCATATATGACGGATGAACAATTGTAAACATGGTTATGAAATTTTGTTCATCTATTTTGTGACATTTAAAAGAGCCCTCGCCGTGTGCTGATCGATGATCAATACATTCGCATATTTCCCTCTTAGTGCACCGTGTATAGAAGCCACCTTTCGATGACCGCCAGCGACAAGGATGGATCGTTCTTTTGTCCTTAGATCATCTAGCTCCACGCCAATTGTGCGATTGTTAATGGCTTCACTGCAAATGCGTCCATCTTGATCATAAAAACGCGAGCAAATGTCTCCGACAGCGGATGCCTTGAGGAGCGCTTTTTCTTCTTCACGGAAATAACCTAGTCTAAACAAAAGTGCCTCATCTCTTACCGTTCCAACAGTAAACACAGCGATATTCGCCTGCTTGCCCATTTCAATAATTCGCTGAATGTGTCTGTCCTGCTCAACCATTTCCTTGACAGCAGCACTATCAAATACAACAGGAAGCGGCAAATAGCGCGGTGCTGTTTGAAAGGCCTCAGCAAACAACTGAATGGTTTCCGCAGAATATGTATTCACATGAGAATGGCTGATTCCGCCCTTGAGCTGGACAACCTCTACACCTTTTACCTGTTTAGGTTGCATCTTTTGTGCAATTTGATACATAGTCGTTCCCCAGCTCACGCCAACGATATCACCGTCTTTCACCGTCTCTTGCAAGTAATCTGCACCAAATCGGCTCAAATAATCGGTGATGGTTGGATAGTCGTCTTTTGGCGAAAACACCACATGAGCTTCGAGCAGGTCATATTTTTCCTTGAGCAATGAAGAAAGCTCGTTTAAATCCTCAAACGGATCCATCACCGTAATCTGGACGTATCCCTTCTCTTTCGCATATTGAAGCAGCCGAGATACAGTCGGTCTCGACAAGTTGAGCTGCTTGGCAATTTCCTGCTGGCTGTAATCAGACAAATAGTAAAGCCTTGCCGCTTCAATACTCAGCTGTTGTTTCTCTCGATCCATTCATACGCCCCCTTTTTCTTCTATCATAACAAATTGTTCACCTCTTCATGCACAAATGTTCATTTGAAGAAAACGGTATAAGCGGCATGAAAGGTCTCATTCTTTTCTAACGTTTGAATGCCAAACTTCTCTTTATACTGCCCATTCGTCCCTTCCATATCGGCAATGCCATACCACGGCTCAATACAAACAAAAGGAGCCATCGTTCCTTTTTCTTGGTCATAAGGCGACCAAATGCCCACGAACGGAAAACCAGTGAGATCGACCTCAACTCCGTGACCTGCCCTAGAAGTCAAAGACACTCGATTGATATGGCTAAAGATCATCGCATCCTGCTGAAAAAGCTCTGGTCGAAGCTGGATCGGCTCAATCTCAATGCCTTTTCCTTTCTCTCTGACAAGTGAATTCCGCAGTTCATATTGCACAGGGAGATGTTCAGTCGAAGGTGTCAATGTGAGTGAATAATCTGCTGCTTGCTCACCTTCAACAAGAGGAACACGAAATGCTGGGTGCCCTCCAATGGAGAAATACATCGTATCATCTCCGTCATGATCAATTTCCCAGGAAATCTTCAGTCCATTTTCTAATAGTTCATAACGAATACGTGCTGTAAATTCATACGGGTATTGCTTCATGTGTCGGCTTCTTGATTCATATTGAAAGGTCACCGTATGCTCCGTTTCTTCATATAAATCAAAATTGACATCACGCAAAAATCCATGCTGCGTGAGCTCGAAGGTTTGATCGTCCATCTTGTATTGATCATTCATTAATCGCCCAACAATTGGAAACAAGATAGGCGACACCCTGCCCCAATAAGCTGGATCACCAGACCACATATAGTGACGCCCGCTTTTCTTGTCAAGCACCTCCCTGACTTCCGCTCCCTTTTCATGAATCTGAACCAATAACTGATCATTTTCGATCGTTCTCATTCAACACATCCCCTTTCCTTCTTCTTTTATTATGACAGGGATTTTGGTTTTGAGTATCAAATTCGACATCTCTTCACCCACCAATTCTTTTTTCGTATGAAAAAATTTTAAAAAAAGACAGAAATTCGCCAACAAAATGTAATGCTGATTCGTCTAATTTTATATAAAATAAAAGAATCGTTGCTCTTTTGAATGAACAACAAAAAGAAGCGTTTGACATTGATGGGGGATTCATTTTCATGAACAGCAAGGAAAATCGTTTTCGTTATATTTTAGGATTAGATGGACTAAGAGCCGTTGCTGTATTGGCAGTCATTGCTTATCACTTACATATCGGACCCGCAAGCGGCGGGTTTCTTGGCGTTGATTTATTTTTTGTCATTTCTGGTTACTTGATTACAACGATCTTGTTACATAAGCAGAATTTAGGCTATCAAGAGCTTTTGCCATTTTGGATGGGACGGATCAGGAGGCTTCTTCCAGCTGCTTACATCATGATCTTTATAACCGTCAGCTGGTGCGCGATTGCTGGTTCAAACGCATTATTGTCCATTCGTGGCGATGCCATATCGTCCTTTTTTTATGTCAGTAACTGGTGGTACATTTTTCACGAGCTTTCATATTTTGATAGCTTCAATGCCCTATCTCCACTGAAAAATTTGTGGTCTTTGGCAATTGAAGAGCAATTTTATATCATTTGGCCGGTCCTGTTGATTGCAGGGCTGAAATGGGTAAAAAACAGGTCTCATCTGCCTATGATCACCTTTGGCCTAGCACTTGTCTCCGCCCTATGGATGGCGATTCTTTATTCACCAGATACCGATCCAAGCAGGGTTTATTATGGAACAGATACTCGTGCATTTGCGCTCCTGATTGGGTGCAGTCTGGCATTTGTGTGGCCTATGCAAAGACTATCCAGCAAGAAATTACTTCCTGTTGGCAGACGTATTTTACATATTGCCGGGTTCGGTTCGTTTGCGATTTTCCTACTTTGTATTTATGCAGTGGACGATTTCGATGCCTTTCTCTATCAGGGCGGCATGCTTTTATTCTGTCTGAATGCGGCCATCTTAATTGCGTGCGTCTGCCACCCTGCAAGTCTTATCGGGAAATGGCTGTCCTTTCAGCCGCTCGTCTGGCTTGGTAAGCGATCTTATGGTATTTATCTGTGGCATTATCCCATTATCGTTCTGACCACACCGGTCATTGAAATTGGACAGCCTTCCATCGCGCGTGTCACATTGCAGCTCATCGCCATTTTACTAGTTGCTGAGGCTTCCTATCGCTTCATCGAACAGCCAATCCGCCAGCATGGCTTCAGACAATATTTTGCCTCTTGGTCTATTTGGAAAAAAGGAATCAAACAATGGTCTACATCTAATAAGGTGTTCCTTGGAATCACTGCAGCTCTTTTGATCTTATTTATCATTGGCATGTCTAACTCGTCCACTTCCTCCCCACATGTGAAGGAAGTGACGCAAATTAAGACAGCACCGAAAAAAACAGCCGAACCTTCGGAATCAAAAGCGAAGAAAAAGAAAGAAAAGCACGAGAAAAAAGCAGCTGATCAAAAACAATTTCACCAAATTCTTGCCATTGGTGATTCCGTCATGTTAGACATTGCGCCGAATCTTGAAAACGCATATAAACAGATCACCATCGATGGGAAGGTTGGAAGACAGATGAACGAAGCCATCAGCATCGCCCCTCAATACAAATCATTTAATCAATCTAATGCCGCTGTTATCATTGAACTTGGCACAAATGGTTATTTTACTGAGGACACGCTGAAAGCATTCATTCAAAACTTTTCAAAGGCACATATTTTCCTAGTGAATACGAGGGTCCCGAGATCATGGGAAAATGATGTGAATGCGGTAATTCAGCGAGTGGCAGATCAAGATCAAAATGTCACCTTGGTTGATTGGCATTCAGCCGCTACTGGACAGCCATCCTATTTCCAGGCCGATGGTGTTCACCTTTCAAAAAAAGGTTCTGACACATTGACACAGCTCATCACAGCGAGCATCAAGAAAAAAGGGGATGTATCGACATCATCATAAAAAGACTAGCATCCAGCTTGTCAATGTGAAGAAATTTGTGCACGTGCTCTACTATGAAGCAAAACATATTTTTATGGAGGATGAAGAAAAGACATGCTCTCCCATTATGGGGGGTCATGTCTTTTTTTGTGATGCAGCACGGAGCTGCATTATGTTTTACTTTTAAAGGACCAAACTATTACAGGTATGAGAAATAAAGATAAAATTCCTCCGCTTAAAGATAATGTAGCATAACTCGTATTCGCAGCTACCATTCCTGAAAGAGCACCGCCAGCAGCACCTGCTAACGCAATAAAAACATCGAGTGTTCCTTGGATTTTGGCCCGGGTTGATGGTTCTGTAGAATCAACTATTTGAGCCGTACCACTAATTAAACCAAAGTTCCATCCCAATCCAAGTAAAGACAGAGCAATGATTAATAGAATCATTGAATCACTTGGTGCGAATGCTGCTATTAAACCAGCAAGTAACAATGTTATGCCCGACGCTATGCTCATAGTTGTTCGTCCTAATTTATCTACAAGTACACCCGTGATAGGTGAAGGAAGATACATTGCACCTATATGAAAACCAATAACAATTCCCACTTCGGCTAATCCATAACCATGATGCTGCATATGTACCGGTGTCATGGTCATGAGTGCGACCATGACAATTTGAGTTAAGATCATAACCGTGGCACCTACTGTAATCCCTTTTTTATCTATTTTTTTATCAACAGCATCTGGTTGATTTCCATGCTCATGTTTTGCTTTGTACGCTGCTATTTTTTGTGCAATAACTAACGGATCAGGACGCAGCAGAATAAAAAGGACAAGACCTGCTACAATAAATGCTGCGGCTGATAAAATAAAGGGACCCGCAAGTGATGGAACACCAATTGATTCGGCGAATTTACCCATCATTTCAACTAAATTCGGACCTGCTACAGCTCCAAATGTCGTCATGACCATTGTCATACTAATGGCCGTTGCACGTTGTTTAGAATTCGCTAAGTCAGTCCCAGCATAACGAGCTTGTAAATTTGTGGATGTTCCCGCACCATAAATGAATAGCGATGCAAATAATAAAATGACACTATTCATCATAGCTGCAATCACAACGCCAATTGCTCCGATCCCTCCAACAACAAAACCTGTCGATAAACCGATGCGTCGTCCATAACGTTGTGAAAGTTTTCCTACAATGAAAGCTGCCCAAGCCGACCCCAAAGTAAATAAAGCCATTGGCACTCCTGCATAGGCTTCCGTTCCAAGCATTTGTTGAGCTAAAAGGGCACCTACCGTAATCCCTGCGGCTAGTCCAGCCCCTCCAAATATTTGCGATAGACTAACAACGAACAATACTCGTTTATATAATTTTTTCAATTTTTGGGGTGAATCTATATAATTCTTAATGATATCTTGTTCTGTATTTAACACTGTAAACACCCACTTGAAATTTATTTGCAAAACGTAACCTTTTTATCATTCCCGTCTACAACCCTCCATTTGAATCATCCTATGTTCGTATTCTTTTATGCGGTTAAAAGGCTGGCTTTCAGCGCTAACACACGCTTTTCCTTCGTTTTTTGATCCACCAACGCAAATTCTCCATTCTCATACGCTAATGAAAATAATTGTTCGATATGAAACACACCTGTCTGAAACCGCCTGCTCAATAAATGTAGTGCTGCAGCAGAGGCGACTTGAGCTGTGGCTTGAGACTCATCATGCCCTTTTATTCCAAGCGCTGCTTGATGAATCTTGTTCCTCTCCATTCCTGTCGCCTCCACTTTCACTGCATATTGATCTGTTCCCATTTGAGCCGATTGAATCATGGAAATGGCTCTTCCCTTGATTTTCGGAACAGTGAGAAGTGACGTCATTCCAAGACTCCTTGTGAAGGCAAATGCCCGCGTTGCCACGCGAGAATCAAAACAAAGCCTTGTCGTCACAGAAGGCACGTTGAGTGTCAAAGGCAATGTCTGCTGATCAGAGAAAGGGAACTGATAGGCTTTCCTCTTTCCAAGTTTCATCCCAAAATCTATACGCTTGCCTCCAGTAAAGCTTTTGACTTTTTTACGTTGATGATGCTCAGTAAGCACATAGTCAGTATGGACATTGTCCAGCGTCCATTCAATGGCGGCTTTTCCATGCTGATCACCCAATCCAAGCATAATCCCTATATCTATTTGATTCACTGATGAGAGCATAGATGATGCTTTCGCAGCTAATAAATTCGTAAGGCCGGGTGCGAGACCTACACTGAGCAAAGCCGTTGCACCGATGTACTGCTGATCCAGCTTTGCCACCTGTTCCATGTAGGCCCCTTTCGCAGAGATATCTATATAATCAATACCTGACCGCAGAACTGTTTCAGCAAATGACGGGTCTTCTTGATCAAGGCACATGATCACCAGCTTTGTTTGATCCATCCAGTCCGAAAATAACGGCTCACTGACATCAAGTTGATAGGGAAGAACCTTCCCTTTTGTCTGACGTGAAAATTTCTCTGCCTTCTCATAGCTTCTGCCTGCTGCAACAATTTGACCGGGATACACTTCACTTAGCTGAAGACATATTTGCTGTCCAACATGTCCATAGCCGCCTATCACCATCACCTGTGTTCTCATTTCTCATCCGCCTCTCTACGATTCCGCTTGCAAACAAGCCCTTTGATCATTCCTGCCTGAAAATAAGGTCTGATGTCTTCAAATCCTGCTTTGATTAATTGCGCTTTTATTTCTTCCTCGGGAACAGGGTGTGTCGTCTGTCCCAGCCTGTTTTTAAAGGACGTAAACACCTCTTTTTCTAGGCCTTGCCGCTGCATGAAAAGAGAGAGCATGTGAAGCTCCTGTTGAAATGCATGAGACTTCATCTCGCCTTGTATAAATGCCAACATAAACGGTGCTTCTGGTTGAAGCCTGCGGGCAACCTCGTTTAAAAAGAGCTGGCGCTTTTCTATAAAATGAATGACAAGCAAGCTCACTGCTGCATCGTAAACAGGTTCAGCTGAAACCTTATCTAATGAGGCCTCATGCCATGTGACACGCGCCTCCATTTCTAGCTGTGCAACTCGTTGTTTCGCCATGTCCAGCATAGAAGGTGACGGATCGACCCCTGTGATGAGCCAGTCTTCTTTTCTTTGTAACATGTTGATGATCTCTTCGCCCCCACCTGCTCCGACAGTTAGAATACGAGAGCCCGCTTTCTTTATTTCAGTTTCTAATACATCTACTGTTAACTCATGCAAAAGGTGATAGCCGGGTACTTTATGTGAAATCGTCGCTGCATATGACTCAGCAACAGGATCGTGCCAATGCTGGTTTTCTTTCATGTCCTTCTCCTCCAGTTCCTTTCCGCTTTCCATCGTTTCCTGTACACTAAAGATATGACATCTTTATTGTAAAAAGAGACAACAGAAAACACGATCCCTAAAAGTGGGGATTTTTGAGGAGGAGATCATGTGACCAATCCAGCCACTCATTTTCAGCAGCTGAGACAACACATTCGGGACGAACTTGCTGCCGTCCTTGATTTTGATGCCGCCTGTATCACGACCATTGATCCAGCCACTCTCCTCTCGACAGGTTCCTTCACAGATGAACCGATTGAAGAAATTCATGACCAGCTGTTTCAAAATGAGTTTTTAAAAAGGGACGTACATCAGCATGAGTTTCTAGCCAAAGGCCCTGTTCATGCTGCGAGCCTAGTCCAAAGCGGAGAATACCTTAGCAGTGAGCGCTATCAAAATATTTTGTTACCTAAAGGATGGTCTGATGAATTGCGGGCAGCTCTTGTGATTCAAGGGGAATGCTGGGGGATTGCCAGCCTCTATCGTCTAAAGGACAAGGAACCTTTTCAAGAAAAAGATATCCAAGCGGTCATCGAACAAACGCCCAGACTCGCAGCCAAGCTAAGAGATGAACTTTTCAAGAAAAGAGATACTGAAGAAGACGCGGCGGCGGAGCAACAAGGCTTCCTTATTCTTTCGCACGATTACAACCTTCTTTATGGAAATGAGACAGGTCTTCATTGGCTTCAGACGTTTCAAGCCTTTGAACAAATCCATGACAGGGCGATCATGCCACGCCCGTTTAGAGCATTAGGGGCAAAACTTTTATACGGCGGTATTGAGCAAACACCGGCAAGCATGACGAGATTGCCTACGGGGTTGTTCCTCTCTCTTCAAGCCTTTCGATTAGCGCAGGCTGACAGGCAGGAGGAGGCTGTCATGATTCACATCAAACGAGCTCAAACAAATGATATCCTTCCTTATGCGGCGAAAACGTACAGACTGACAGAAAGAGAAATGAACGTCCTCGACTGCTTATTAAAGGGCCAGTCGACAAAGGAAATTGCGAGCACGTTATTTATTTCACCCCATACCGTTCATGATCATGTGAAAGCGATGCTGCAAAAGACGAATTTAAGTAGCAGACGTATGCTTGTTTACTTTTTCTCCAATATATAAAAAAGCGGCTACCGCACTGGTAGACCGCTCTCTCTTTTTATTTTCCTAAAACCAGCTCATGCAGCACATGTGCTACTCCGGCTTCATTATTAGATTTTGTTACAACATCTGCTACGGCTTTGACATCATCAATGGCATTTCCCATAGCGACACCGCAGCCTGCAAACTCTACCATTGATATGTCGTTCCCGTTGTCACCAATGGCCATGACTTCTTCACGAGAAATTCCCAGCTCCTTCGCTAGAAGCTTCACAGCATTTCCCTTACTCACATCAGGATGCAGGATTTCAAGGAAGAAATCTGTACTTTTCACCATCATATACTTTTCCTTCACTTCAGACGGGATGGCTTGTATCGTTTTTTCCAACCGTTCTGGCTGATCAATATACATCATTTTCGGAAGTCTCATCGATGAATCTGCCTCTTCAACAGGCATATATTTAAGCGGCAGCTTTGTTAAATAGGCTTCATGCACTGTGTATTCACTAATATCGCGATTCGGTGTGTATAAATTGGCCGAATCGAAATAATGCATCGGTGTATCCAGTTGACGGCTCAATTCATATAAAGAAGTTAAATCATCATAGGATAATGTCAGCTCTGACACCACTTCATTTGTATGGCTGTTTTGAACAAGCGCTCCATTATAGGCGATCACATAATCTCCCTCTTGATCAAGCTGAAGATCAGCTAAATAGCGATTTACCCCGCCAATTGGCCGACCTGTACATAAGACAATTTTAATTCCTTCTGCCTTTGCCTGTTGAATGGCTTCAAACACTTCATCCGGCACCATATGTTGATCATTTAATAACGTACCATCCATATCAATTGCGACTAATTTATACATTCACTGGTCCCCTTTTCTCAGCAAAAACGTGCTGTCACTATTTTGAGCCACCACTCCCATGATGACAGGTTATTTCATTACTATTTACCTATTTTAGCCTATCGTTTTTTCTTCACGCTGTCTACTTGTTCATATCTGTAACAAATATCACATGAGTCTACTCTATTATAACGTATTCTTTTCATCGTGCTGATCCCCCATTTACAACAAGTAAAATAGACCAATTGTTCACCACTATAGAATGTTTTGAAACTAGCAAATCTAATTGTATGATGGATAGCAAAGAAAGGAGGTGCAGGGAATGATTACGTTTACGAGAGGTAAATTGTCAAAGATGTCTGGAGTACATATTGAAACCATTCGTTTTTACGAAAATGAAGGGGTGCTCCCAGAGCCCAAAAGAGCGCATAACGGCTATCGTCTATATGATAAAAAATATGTACTCATGCTATCATTTATCACCGAAGCGAGAAAGCTAGATTTCTCCCTTAAAGAAATTCGTGAAATTATCAAATCACTTTTCGAAAAACAGTCAAAAACAGAAGCTGAACAGCTGCTCGAGCAAAAAGTCGAAGATATTCAACACTCTATTCAAGAGTTAAAAAAAAGGAAGGCAGCTATTCAATTGTTAACAAAGCAAACATTAGCAAACATCAGCTGATTGTAAGGGCTACCAAAGGTGTGCCGGTCTTGGTCACTGGCACACCTTCGCTCAGGTATCTCATTACACGTCCAATGAGAACATCGGTTATACTAGAGACAGCTTAAACGAGTGGAAGGAGTTTTGGAGAATGAACATCGCAACCATTGGATCAGGTATCATTGTGGAAGGCTTCCTGCAAGCCATTGACCAGCTCGAAGGTGCTTCTTGCCACGCTGTCTATTCAAGAAAGGAAGAAACGGCAAGGAAGCTCGCAGACAAATTTGGGGTGCAGACAACTTATACGGATCTTACCGCTATGCTAGAAGATCCTCACGTAGAAGCCGTTTACATCGCATCACCAAATCGTTTACATAGCGAGCATGCAACGGCTGCATTGAAACACGGAAAACATGTGATATGCGAAAAGCCTTTCACCTCAAATGTTAAAGAGCTGGAAGCCTTAATCGCTCTCGCAAAGGAAAAGCAGCTTCTCCTATTTGAAGCCATTACGACCGTTCATATGCCAAACTATCATTTAATCAAAAAGCATCTTCATCAATTAGGTAAAATCAAACTGGTTCAATGCAACTATAGTCAATATTCAAGCAAATATAATCAGCTGCTAGCCGGCGAAACGCCAAATGTCTTTAACCCTGCGTTCTCTGGAGGAGCGCTGATGGATATTAATATCTATAATGTCCATTTCATCATGAACCTATTTGGATCACCAGAGCAGGTCCGATATCAGGCAAACCGCCATCCAAACGGTATTGACACATCTGGTGTTTTGACATTCACTTACAATGATTTTATTGCGACAAGTGTGGGCAGTAAGGATACAAGCAGCATGAACTTTGCATTGATTCAAGGAGAAAAAGGCTTCATTCATGTGAAAAATGGGGCGAATGGGTGCGAGGAAGTGCTGCTGCATGTTGATGATAGGGTCGTCTCACTCAATGCACAAACGAATCCAAACCGTCTGTTTTATGAGGCTGAAGCTTTCCAGCATATCATTGAAACAGAAAATCACGAACAGTGCTATGCATGGCTTGATGAAAGTCTCTCCGTGATGAAAGTCCTTGACGCTGCAAGAAAAGATGCAGGTATTGTTTTCCCAGCAGATCAATTTTAATGAAAAAACCGCCTTCGACGAGAGGGCGGTTTTTGACGATTAAATACTCTTTGAATACGCCACAAGACGCTGAGACATGTGATTCACTTCATCGACTGCAGCGTTCACCTGCTCTGTTAAAGCAGCCTGAGTTTGCGTAAGAGCTGTCATATTCGAGATATTTTCAAGAATTTCATCAATTTGTGTTTTCATATCCGTTAAACTAGATTCGATATTTTCCGTTGCATTGGCACTATGCAGCGCCAGCTTTCGCACTTCATCTGCAACGACAGAGAATCCACGTCCTTGTTCACCAGCTCTAGCTGCTTCAATCGCAGCATTTAGACCAAGCAGGTTCGTTTGGTTCGCCACTTCTTTGATTAAGTCAGAAATATTTTTCGTCTCATCTGCACTATTTTTTGCTAAGTGGGCGGCAGACGTTGACTGCTCTTGAGCAACAGCAAGCTCCTGTGCTTGATTTGTCACAGAGCTAATGCCCGATACCATCTCGCTAATAGAACTTGAAAGCTGTTCTACTTGTGAAGCCATTTCATCCGCTGTTTTCTCTTTGTTTTTTTCTAACGTGATGTCACGAATAGTTCCTGCCACACGAAGAGGAACACCTTTTTCATCACGAATGGTTTCACCACCCGCATGATACCAGCGGTACTCACCATTTTTACTCTGTAATCTGTAATCAATGTCGAATGGTGTGCGGCCTGAGTGGTCATTTAAATGATCTGCAAAAGCTTGGAGAGCCATTTCTTGATCCTCAGGATGCAGACGATCGCTCCAGCTGCTCAGAACATTCGGGAAATCTTTTTCATCCGTAAAGCCAAGAGTTGATCTGAACTGCGGAGACCACCAGAATTCGTTATTTGGATTGACTGGATCGCCGGCCTCTACCACCATGTCCCAAGGAGCTTCGACAAGCGCACGGTTGATTAAGTCATATCTTGTGACAAATGCTTGCAGCTCTTCTTCTTTCAATTTCTGATCATGAATATCAAAAAGTGCTCCCGCCACACGAAGAGGGACACCATTTCGATCACGAACGGTCGTTCCAGTTGCTTTGAACCAGCGATAATCTCCGTTTTTTAACTTTAAGCGATATTCGATATCATACGGCGTACGCCCCGAATGGTCCAATAAATGCGAAGCAAATGCATCTAATGTATATTCTTGTTCATCCGGATGTATTCGAGATGCCCAGCTGTCTAATAGATTTGGAAAATCGTGCTCATTTTGAAAGCCGAGCATTTTGCGGAAATCATCCGTCCATGTGAATTCATTCTTTGGATTAACTGGATCTCCAGCGATAACGACCATATCCCATAAGCCAACTTGAATGGCTTTTGTCACTAAATCCATCCGCATTTGAATATTTTCATTGGCATCCTGCATCTTTTGCAAAGCTTCATTAATTTGCGCTACCGCTTCTATCGTTTGGCTAGAAGAAAATGCAGCAGTATCTAATCTTGCTGAAAGGTCTCCTTTTTCGATTCTTTCTATTAATTGGCTGCTTTCACTCAGAAGGATTCCAGCCGATGAATCATTTGCTTTTCTCTTAAACATCTTTCATAACTCCTTTCAACTCTAACGTTATTGAAATATTTTACAGTTATAAACAATTCTTTATTAGGACTTTAGTAATACAAATGATATATCGACAAAAACTGAAAATTGTTTATGTCAGAATGAAGGCAAATGTTTATTTTTTCATGAGGTTTCATAAGTTGGATTGGGATGAAGGAAGTGTTTTATGGAGATATGTGGGTAAAATGATAGAATCAACCTCTGTTTTTGTCTGAAAAATCTCTTTTTTTATATTGACACTGGCGTCTTGAAAAAAGAAAATGGAACATAAGCATTTTTAAAAAAGGAGAACGTCATGAGCGCGAATCAGGAGCAACAAGAATTAAAAAAGCTTTTATCACCGCGTCACATTCGCATGATTGCGATGGGCGGGGTCATTGGTACAGGAATCTTTAAAGGAAGTGCCGATACAATTGGTTTAGCAGGTCCTGGGGTGATCTTTTCCTATGTATTTGCCGGATTGCTGCTCCTCATTGTGATGGCAGCATTAGCCGAAATGGCCATTGTGTACCCGGGAAATAATCTACGCGACCTTATACAAATTGCGCTTGGTCAACGTTTTTCATTTGTCGTCGGCTGGGTTTACTGTTTTATGTGGCTCACTGTATGTGTCATTGAGATTATTGCAGCTGGCAGTCTGCTTCAATACTGGCTGCCGAACGTACCGCTATGGTCACTATGTTTACTTTGCTCACTCTTAGTCATCGGAATTAACTTAAATAATGTAAAATACTTTGGTGAAATTGAATTTTGGTTCGCTGGAATGAAGATTTTCGTTATTATTGTCTTTATTATTCTCGGTGCAGCATTATTATTTGGGATCATTCCAAACGAACAAAGCACACCAGCGCTTACCAACTATCAAAACTTCGTCCCGAACGGATGGGGTGCGATCTTTGCATCACTTTTAGTGGTTATTTTCTCTTATGGAGGCTCTGAATTGATCGGGCTGACCATTACTGAAACAAAGGATGCGGAGAAGGTCTTGCCTGGAGTAGTCAAAAGTATGATGTGGCGGATTATCTTATTCTACACATTGCCGATTTTGATCATCTGCGGACTCATTCCTTGGAATCAAATTGACCCAAATAACAGTCCTTTTGTCCAAGTCTTCTCTGCTGCTGGTATGCAAGGCGCCTCTCACTTCATTAATTTCGTCTTGATTACAGCCGTTCTATCTGCGGCGAATTCTGGAATTTATGGAACGACGAGAATGATTCATTCTCTTTCTAAATCAGATGGCGGGCCGAAAAAGCTGGCACAGGTCAACAAAAGAGGCGTACCCATTTTGAGTTTATGGGTCACCGTTCTATTTCTTCTCATTGGAACATTCTTTGCTTACTTATATCCGGACCAAATTTTCAGCTATATGCTGGCTATTCCTGGTTTTGCGGTTTCACTCATTTGGATCAGCATTTGTATGGCACATCTAAAGCTGCGTCCAAAATATCCACAGGAGCCGTATTTCAAAGTGTGGCTGTTTCCGTATTTGACTTTATTTGCAGGTCTTGTACTCAGCTTGAGCTTTGTTTTGTTCCTATTCAGACAAGAAAACCTGCCTAGCTCCATTATCAGCATCGGCTTCTTAGTCGCTGCCATCATCGCTTCATTCTTAATGAAAAAGAAAGCTTAAACACCAAAACCCGCCGAAATGGCGGGTTTTTTCATGAGCTTCTATCTTCTGTTACTTCAAAATCAACCGATGCTTTTGGAATGCCGTTGATGATAATCGTTAAAGTATGGATTCCCTCATAATGCTTTCTCGTCGTCATATTTTGAAAGGACTGTGACCTGACGAATTCTCTATGTAACGCTGCACTTGTTTCAAATTCTGTGATTTTAAATACCTTTTGATTGCGGGTACCCCGAGCTTTGACATAGTCTATGGCATACTCTACACGCAACTTTAGTGGCTTAGCAGCTTGAAGAGTAAATTGAAAGGTCATTTTCTCTCCAATACGAATTGGATTTTGCACTACCTTCAAATCCGTTACTTGAACAGATGGATCGTCCCCATAACCAAACAAAGCCATGATATCTGGATCACCTTTTTTTAGTAAGGTACGGGATGCATGTTTGATGATCCAATTCGTATGTTCATTCGTTCCATACCAGCTTTTAGCCGTCTTCTTCATCAGATCAGGCTGAATTGCAGAAATATCATTTAAGTGGTTCGCTACACTTTTTTGCACATACCGCGCTGGGTCCGACTTCAAGTTTTCTAATATAGGGAACGTAACCGAAGGGTCTTTTTTAAGTGCAGGAACAGTTAATCCCCATGGCAAACGTGGTCTGCATCCTTCACTAGCAAGCCGCCGGATATGCTCGTTTTGATTCTGTGACCATACGAGCATTTGCGCCAGCATTTTGTCTTGATCCTGAATTAGAAAAGGCCGAACAGCAAATTCAGAAGTGGAAAAAGGCGTAAAGAATTCGAGCGCCTTGATCGAGATATCCCAATGTGCTAGACCATACGTTTCGACGTAGTCTGGAAATACAAGCGCACTAAGTCCTGAAAAATGCGGGGCTGTCTGACGCAGCACCTCAATTGCCTGCTCATAATCCTTAGGTAGACAGGCATGCATTGATTCAGTGACTCTTCTCATTCTGCCTTTTAACTCCAGCTGCTCCCAATCCTTTTGGAGCACAAGCCGTTGGAATTCTTCAGCATCAAATCCAGTCGACGCTTGTGCAAGTTTCTCGGCTAATTCTGCAATAAATAATTCATGATAAACGTGTTTTAATGGTTCGATCTTGTCCGCCTCCCACATCTCAATATCTTCATTTTACCCCAATCTGAAAAAGGTGGTATGGCTAAAAGCAAAAACAGCCCAATTCCGAAGAATCAGGCTGTTGCGTTTCGCTATATAAACATATTAATGATCATAATAAATGCAATAGCACTAACAGAAATAATTGTCTCCATAGCCGTCCATGTCAAAAACGTTTCTTTAATGGTCATACCAAAATACTCTTTAATCAGCCAAAAACCAGAATCATTGACGTGAGACAAAATCAACGAACCCGCCCCTGTAGCCAACACTAGAAGCTCTCTGCTCACACCCGGCATAGATGCAGCAATCGGTGCGACAATACCAGCTGCGGTCATCATGGAGACCGTAGCTGATCCTGTTGCCACACGAATAACCGCAGCAATCAGCCAGCTAAGCAAAATTGGCGAGATCGGCGAATGTTTGGCTAAATCTGCAATATAATCACCGACACCTGAATCGATGAGCACATTATTGAAAGCCCCGCCTGCTCCAATGACAAGCAGAATGGAAGCGATCGGACCTAAGCACTCATTACTAAAGGAAAGCACCCGGTCACGGCTCATCCCTTGCACAAAGCCAAGACTGAAGAAAGAAGACACCGTTGCAATCAGCAGTGCTGTAATTGGATCTCCAATGTACTTGAATATCTGAAACCATAAACTGTCCTCTGGTAAAATAATATCTGCCAGTGTGGCAAGAAGCATTAGAATCACTGGCACCAAAATCGTAAACATCGTATTTGCAAAACCGGGAAGTTTTCGATCTTCATTGCGTTCAGTAAATTGCTTTCTCAGCAGCTCCGGAACGGGTTTATGAATCCGTTTTCCAATCCACTTTCCATACAGCGGTCCAGCAATAATAGCTGTCGGTAAACCGACAATAATGGAAAAGAAAATGGTTTTCCCCACGTTGGCATGATAGATGCCGACAGCCGCCATGGCAGCTGGATGAGGCGGTACCAGACCATGAACGACAGACAAGCCAGCAATGAGCGAAATCCCAATTGTCACGAGCGAGATGCCCGTTTCAATCGCAATCGTAAACAATAAAGGAATGAGAAGAACGAATCCGACCTGGAAAAAGACAGGTATCCCCACAATAAAGGCAACAAACATCATTGCCCAATGCACATTTTTTGTCCCAAACCGGCCGATTAATGTGTGAGCGATCCGCTCAGCTCCACCCGATTCAGCCATCATTTTCCCAAGCATGGTGCCAAGCGCTAGAACTATGGCCAATAATGATAACGTATTGCCTAACCCCGTTTTAATGGATTGAATGATTTCCTGCAGGTCCATCCCTGTGGCAAAGCCGACTAACATAGAAGTAATAATTAAACTCACAAACGGATTCAACTTAGCAACTGTTATGAGGATGAGTAAAAGGACAATTGCTGCAATCACGATGAATAAAAGCATGCTCTCCCACCTTTTCCCTGATGTTTAATGATTTTGTTTTAATTGCAGCGCACTAATGACATCAAATTCATCCTTCAGTTTGTCATAGAGGCGCTCATATAAGTAAAACAGTTCTATGTATGTTTCATTGTTCTCCATATTTGGTTCATGACGGGCAGAGATTCGAATCCAATCTTGAATCTCTTCTATCTCTTCCATATAACCTAAACTATGAAGTGCGAGGACAGCCGCCCCAAGTGCTGATGCCTCGTAGCTTTCTGGAACAAGTACTTCCCTGCCCATCGTATCCGCTAAAATTTGCCGCCACAGCGGAGATCGCGCAAATCCGCCCGATGCCCTGACATCCTTTGCTGAACCGGTTAAATCCCTTAAGGCAACACCGATTGAGAAAACACTCATAATAACGCCTTCTAACACAGCTCTTATAAAATGCTCCCGCTTATGCTGAAGACCGATCCCAAAGAAAGTACCTCTCGCATTTGGATTCCAATAAGGTGCACGCTCACCCGTTAAAAATGGCAGAAACAGCAGCCCCTCTGAGCCGGCTGGAACTTTTTTCGCAATATCAATCATCAGGTCATAAGGATCCACTCCAAGGCGCTTTGCTACCTCCACCTCCGAGGATCCAAATTCATCCTTCAGCCATCTCAGCATGATTCCGCCATTATTCGTCGGTCCTCCAACCACCCAATGCTTATCAGTCAGCGCATAGCAGAACGTTCTTGATTGTTCATCTGTGATTGGTTTGTCCACGACCGTACGGACTGCACCGCTTGTCCCAATCGTGACAGCCACCTCACCTTTTCCAATTGCCCCCACACCTAAATTCGCGAGAACCCCATCATTCGCACCAACCACAAAGGGTGTATCTTCCGCAATACCCATTCGCAGGGCGATCTCTGGCTGAAGACCTCTCAGCTGATGCGTCGTCGGAACAAGTTCAGACAATTGATTGGCTTTAATTCCAGTAATACGAAGCGCCTCTTCATCCCATTGAAGCGTTTCCAATCGGAACAGCCCTGTTGCTGAAGCAATTGAATAATCGACCACATACTGGCCAAAGAAATGATAAAGAATATATTCTTTGATGGAAATAAATTTCGCTGCCTTTTTAAAGACATCAGGTGCCATTTCCTTGAACCACCTTATTTTTGAAAGCGGTGACATTGGATGGATCGGTGTACCGGTTCTTTTATACACTTGGAAGCCATCCATGTCCGAAATGATTCGCTTCGCTTGTTCTGCACTTCTGTTATCTGCCCAAATGATACTGTTCGTTAACGCCTTGCCATCCTTATCCATCACAATCAAGGAATGCATCGCTGTACTAATTCCGATGCCTATGAGACGTTTTGCATCAAATGCTGCTTTCGTCAACACGCCTCTTACACTTGCAATGACAGCTTCTAGTATATGTTCAGGGTCCTGTTCAACCCATGCTGGTTGGGGCTGAATGAGATCATAAGGAACCGAATGCTTTGCTATCACTTTCCCCTGTGGTCCAAATAGAACCGCCTTTGTACTTGTTGTTCCAATATCCAAACCAATTACCGCCTGGTTTCCCTTCATCTGTATCACGCCCAATCATTGATTTGAAATCATATTTATTGTTTTCATATACCTGTTAAATCCCATTATAGGAATAATTTTTTCGACATTCAACGACTGAAAAGAAAATTTTTTTCACTTAAAAGCTCACAATCGTTACCACAACAGCATTTTTCATTAATAGAAAAATTTATTTTTGAAACCATTACACCCTTTTTTGTGAAATGGTTTCTCTCATTTGTTTTAAATTCGATAAAGTTTCCTGCTGCCTTAAGTGAGCAAGTGCAAAGTATAGTACGTCAATGACAGTGAGCTGAGCAAGTCTTGCAGACATCGCCTCTGTTCGAAAGGCCGTTTCTTGCGTCGATGTATACAACGTGACATCAGCAAGCTGGCTTAATGGGGAGCGCTGATAGCTTGTAATACCGATGGTTTTCGCGCCTTTTTCCTTTGCTGTTTTCATCGCATCGAGTAAATCTTTATTCCGGCCAGAATGAGATATACCGATCACTGTACTGTGCTGGTCGAGAAGACCAGCAGACATCGCTTGAAAATGAGAATCGGTGTGAACAATACAGTTGATGCCTGTCCTCATAAATTTATGAAAAGCGTCCGTTGCAATGAGGCCCGACCCGCCACTCCCATAAAACTCTAAGCGCTTTGCTTCATGAATGATTTGTATGGCTTTTTCTACATCTTCTGGATTCAACAATTGAAAGCTATCCTTTAATGCGGATATATTCGTCTGAAAAACCTTTTGCATAAAAACGGCCGTATCATCATCAAGACTCATTTCTTCGTCTACATAATCAGGCTTTGTTTGATCTATTTCCTGAGCAATTGCAATCTTCAAATCTTGAAAGCCCTCAAATCCAAGCCTTTTACAAAGACGAAAAATCGTTGCCTCTGAGCTCGCTGTCTTTTTGGCAAGCTCGACAATAGATAAATGAATAATGTCGCCAGGTTCACTCGTAATATGTTCTGCTATTCCTTTCAACTTTGGCGGCAATCCTCTGCTTGCTGCTCGTATTTTTTCAATACTACTTAAACTGACAGAAGCCAATTGACTTCACTCCTCCCTTAATCATGTGAGCGCATACATTTCCTCATGTTCCCATCTTATAAAAAAGAAGCCTGTTTGCACAGACTTCTTTTTTATGAATTCATCGTTTTGATCAATAAATCAAAAAAAGCTTCAGCATCTACATCCATACACACTTGGACATTGCGCTCTTTCTCCCATTGGTGCTGAAAATCACAGATCATTTGACCGTCACAAAACTCACTCTTCGTCTCCACTTCTACATGAAAAGCCTGTGTGCTTACAAGCTTCTTGTTAATGGCAAGACTTACAGCAAGCGGATCATGCATGGCACACGCCCACACACCATTACGCTCAAAATAGCGCTGGCGGTAAATGCTTGTACTCTCTCTGATGTAAGCTGCCAACGTTTCATTTTGAATGGCATCGATTCTCTCATCTGTTAACAAGACCTGTCTCGTGACATCCAGTCCTACTTGAGTCAATGAAGGGAACCCAGCCTCCAGCACCAATTTTGCCGCTTCTGGATCTGCATATGTATTAAATTCCGCAACCGGTGTGACATTCCCCTGTCCCTGCACGACTCCCCCCATAAAAATGACCTCTTTCACGTGATGAATCAGCTCAGGGCATTTTTTTACCGCAAGGGCTAAATTCGTTAAGGGCCCTGTCAACACAAGCGTGACCTGCTTCGAATACTGCAGCACTTGTTCAATGATAAAATCAGGCGCAAAACCAGCATCTGCGGTCTTCTTAGGCCGGGCATCCTTTAAAGCGCCGCCAATTCCATCCTCAACGTGTACCCGATGTTCATAATGAGGTGCTCTTAAAAGAGGGGTTGCTGAACCTTTGATGACAGGAATGTTATCTACCTCAACCAGCTCAAGCACTTTACACGTATTCAAAGTAGCGGTATCGACAGACACATTCCCGCACACCGTTGTAATCCCCAACATATCAAACTGCTTACTTTTCACTGCAAGCAAAATCCCAATCGCATCATCGATTCCAGTATCTACATCCAAGATCAATTTCTTTGTATTTACCATGGGTGAAATCTCTCCCTTGTTTGTAAGTGTTGTTAGGTGAATGATAGCATATGCCTGTTTCAACTATTTAGGGAATATTAGCAGGTTGATCTTATTACTCTTTTTCTCCAATGTCTTTGAGATATTGCTCTCGTTCTTTTTCAGAGAGTCGTTTAAGATAGTTTTCCTTTAATTCTGGTTCATCTTTAAATTTATCCCAATCTTTAAAACGATATGACAACTCAGGATCATAACTCATTGAACCTATTTTTTTAGCTCTATATTGTAAAGAAGCTGAAAATCCGTACTTCTCCGGTTTATTATTTATATAGCCATCGATTGTAATGTCCCCCATTGGATTGATGGTCACATCTTTTTCAAACGTTATGGTTTTGATAAAGTTATGAATATCTCTTTTGTGCAAGTGCTCTTCAACCTTAGGTTTCATCTTCTCTGCAAAATCTTCTGCTATTTCTTGATCACTCTTTTCTCTTTCTTCCACGATATTTTTTCCTCCTGCATCGTTAGATTCTTTTTTCTTATCAAGTTGTAGAATAAGTAACATCACCGAGATAAATAGGACGAGAACTAGAACACATATAATTTTAATTGTGTTTTTCATTTATACAATATCCACCTTTTATTGATATAATACTTGCTCTTTTTTGTATAATAAGCCATGTATTTATAATAGATATTTATACCAATCTATAATATAATTAACATAGATAAATATAACAGGAGTGTTATTATTGACCATTAAATCAAATCAATTTAAGCTTACTGACGAAGATTATAAGGAAATATCATCAAAATCTTATGCAATTAAAAATTATAAACACTCTCAAGAGATAGAAATTAGTAATGGTCAAATAATGTATGTTATTGACTATCAAGAAACAAAAAAAGGTCTTAATTCACTAACCCTTGTATCCGAGATTGATTTCGAGCGCTCTGATGGCGGCAAAGACCTCACCAAAATCAAAAACGCCGTCATCGCCTACCGTGGCTCAGAACCGATTGGTGCAGACCAATATAAAGATACCATTAAAAAACATGGAAAAAAAGAGTCAGATGATCTTCTTTCTACCATTTTGACGAAGCTGCCTCCTTTTAGTCGGTCGAAGGGTTCACAGGAAGTGACGACTAAGTTGACAACAGGTACAACCGCCTATACAAATGAAATTGTTCAAGATTGGATGGTTTCGGATACAAAGTATCTGATTAAAAATATCCCATTTGAGCATGGTGCAGAGAATCAAATGGTTCAAGCGGATCGGTATGCGAAAGAAATCCATAAGAAAATGCCGAATGCGAAGATGTATGTCACAGGGCATTCACTCGGCGGGTCAAATGCTTCCTATGTTCTTGTCAAAAATGATTTTATTCAAGGCGGGGTCACCTTTGAGAATCCGAATATTTACCCAAATCTATCGGATGGTCTACAAGCTAAAGCATTAAAAGGCGATTACCGCAGTAGATTAACAGAATATATCAATCTCAATGACGGGCTTTCTCTTTTAAATCGGCATACGACAGAAATCGGTCGAGTGAAAGTGATGTATGATGCCGCTCTCCCTGAAGGCGTCGATTACTCCGAGGACTCCTCAAAAGCCGTCCAATTCATAAAAGACCTCCTCAATCGGGCAATGAGTGTGAATCCTTCACTGGATGCGAATTTATTTCTTGAAGCCCTCGCTGGCAGCCATGGATTAGATCGTTATACCTTTTCGCCAGATGGCTCCGTTCAAACCATTGATGATATGTTGAAAAAAAATCCTTCTCTTACTACGGCCATGTTACAACAGTTGGGTCAATCTAATGTTGATCCGCATAGTGTAGTGGCGATTTTAATTAAGTCCCACGTTCTCATGAACACAGGGCGTAAATTCTCGACATATGCTGATCACCATATGCAGCAAATCATTCGCAAAATTGAGAAACTCGATGACAAAGTAGATCAATCGGTAGAACGAGTTCGTTCGAGATACAAACAAATTGTCGGTTTCGGTTCGTATGATCAGCTGACGGCTTCAGATGTAGATGCCGTGATTCGCCACTTAAAAACAGAAGGTCTTGAAAATGAGTTCTATTCGGTCAAAAAGTATGATACAGCGATAGATAGCGCTATGAATATGAAAAGGTGGATGGACTCAATATCAGATGATATGAGCGATCTTGGAAAACAATACCACAATGCAGATACAGCCCTGGCAAAGAACATGGGTATTTCTTAAGGAGTACGATAAATGGAATTTTCAAAGAAACAACCAACAGATGCAGATCGTTTTTTGCAAAGAATGACAGATACGCATACATCAAGCTCCATCTTCTCAAAAGCAAACTTTGACACGGAAGACATGACACCAGCAGAGCTGGCAGCTTTGAAAGCAAAGATCAAAGAAGAACAGAAAACAGCACTTATCAGAGCCATCCGGCATCAGCTTCAAAATGAGTTTGCAGATGACCGTCAAGAAGCGGAAAAAATTTTAGATCTAATCGATGAACTTCAGATCAAAGTGTATACACATCAAAATCGCATCCAAACACATATGTCAGGTCAAGCCATTGATGCCTTAATAGAAAAAATTGAACAAAGACTCAAGTTCTACGAAATGAAAGAAGATGTTCGTTCCGCCATCAACTCGATTGGCATTTAGATGAACCTTCCATCCGATGAATCTTTTCCCCGCCTCACTCGTATATACTAAAAGAGTGATTGATTTGAAAGGAGATCTGTTTGTGGGATATATTCTGTTATTTTCGGTTGTGATCGGTCTTGTCCTGACCCTTTTGCTCACACCAATTAGGTTGATTATAAGAAAGAAAGGAACAGAACAGCAGGTGCCGTTCATGTGGATTGCTGGCCTTGCTTTACTGTTTATGATCGGTATTTTTGTTTTCTATTACATCACCAATTTAGATCGGAACCCTTCCTCCCTATGGCTGATTGGTCTTGTTGTGACAGCAGCAGGCGCCTTTTTGTCAGTTGGATTGGAGCGTAAAATCAAAGGCGTGCTGTTCCTTATTCTATTACTGCTCGGTGTTTACATGGCGACAGCTTTTCTATTCAATGCGAATGAGAAATTCGATGTCTCCAAAATGGAGCAAAAAGTAGAAATCAAAGCGTTTGAAGAGACAGAAACACCTGCGAGTGTACCGCCTCAATTTGCCCGTAATAAAATGAAGAAATCGTTCGGACAGGTTCCAAATACAAGCTACTATGAGCTTGGCAGCTTGCAAATTCAGAAGGTCAACGGTGAGTATGTTTACATCGCTCCGGTGGAATTCTCGGACTTCTTTAAATGGATTCGTGCAGGCAGCACGCCGGGTTACTTTACATTAAGCGCGACTGACTCATCTGCTAATCCAAAGTTCGTGAAGACGGAGATGGTTTATACGCCTTCCTCCTATTTCAACAAAGAAATTGAGCGGCATATCCGTCTCCAGTACCCAGATTTGATTTTCTACGGCGATACACAGCTGGAAATCAATGATGACGGCAAGCCTTATTACATTCAAACGTATGGCGATTTCATCTCTGCACGAAACGGCTTTAAAGCTTCCGGTGTGGTCGTTGTTGATGCCAAAACGGGTGCCACGAAGAAATATGCTCTAGATCAAGTACCTGCCTTTATCGACGGTGCTGTTTCACCAGAGGCGGTCAGCCTGCAAAACAGCTATTTCGGAAACTATATTCACGGGTTCTGGAACAGTATGTTTGGGAAGTCAGATGTAAAGCTGCCTTCCGATGAAGGAACGGAAGCCAATGTGAGCCCAGTGTTTGATTCAAAAGGAGATATGTATTACTTCACAGATTTCACAAGTCCGAAAGAGGGCGTTGATTCCATGCTCGGATATGCCCTCACAAATGCCCGGACAGGAAAAGCGACTTATTATACCGGAAATCTTGAAGAATCCTATATGGATTCTCAGGGCGCTCTGCAAATTATTGAGAAACGATTCATCGAGAAGAAATGGAAAGGGCGCATGCCGATTCTCTATAATTTCTATGGTGAAGCCAGCTGGCTCACACCGGTTCTCGATTCAAATGGATTCCTGCAAAACTACTTTATCGTTTCTGCAGCCAATCCAGAAATCGCTGCGTACGCTTCTACACCAAACGAAGCACTGAGAGCCTATAAAACAGCTCTGCAAAAAGGCGGCGGTACCGTTAACAGTTCCTCTAAGCAAGAAAAGAAAGAAGCAGCAGGGAAGGTCAAACGAGTCTACAAAGAAAAGACCGGTGATTATACAACCGTCACCTTCCTGCTAGACGATGGAAAAAGCTACACTATGTCATCTGAAAAAGAACCTCTCGTCATCTATTTAAAAGAGGGCGATCAGGTCACCATGAAATATACAGATACAGGTGAAATCTTCCTTCCAGTCGATGAAATTAAAATCAAAGGGTTATAAAAAAAGAAGCTTCTCCTATTGTGGAGAAGCTCCTTTTTTCTCTTTCCTTAACAATTCAACGAGCAATTCCTTATTTTTATTTCCCCCAGTCATCGGTGACTCGACATAGGAGAATTTTCGTTTGAAATCCATGCCTCTCACAGAAATAACAGCCAATTCACCGCCAATGCTGCCTCGCTGGAGGACATATTTAGATAAAACAGAAAGACCCATTCCGTGGATCACAGCTTCTTTAATGGCTTGATTGCTGCTAAAGGTCACAAAGGTTCGTGCTTTCAGTCCATTTGATTTCAGGACATGCTGTAAATATTCTCCTGTCCCTGATCCCTCTTCTCTCGTGATCCATGTTTCGTTTTGTAATTGATCAATGGTGACATCTTTCTTCTTGGCAAAAGGATGATCTAATGGCGCCACAATATACAGCTCGTCCTCTAGAAAAGTTTCTACAGAAAGCTCTTTGTCATTGGTTTGTCCTTCGATCAAACCGATATCGACATGGAATAAACGGACGTGTCCGGCGATCGCCTCTGTATTATCAATGACCACCTCAATATCAACATGCGGATAGAGCTGATGAAACTCCGCCAATATTTGCGGCAGCACATACTCACCAATTGTGAAGCTCGCCCCGATGGTCAGCTTTCCTCTTGCCAAATGATGATGCTCATAAATGTCCTGCTTCGCCTGTTCATAGAGACGAATGATTTGTTTTGATCGATGGTACAGCATATCCCCAGTTGGTGTAACGGTTAATTGCTTTGGCGAACGATTCAGCAGAACGGTCTGGAATTCCTGCTCCAAGTTCTTAATATGAAGACTAACACTCGGCTGAGAAATCCGCAGCTTTTGGGCTGCTTTTGTAAAGTTCTTCTCCTCCACCACTGTTACAAATGTCTTCAGTGCATCGTAATACATCGGTCCCTCTCCTATCAGAAATCTTAATCCAACACCTTACATATATATATCTTACTAATTCCTTTCCAGCACGTAAAGAACCGCCTAAACGAAAACAATTTAATAAAAATATTTACTAATTTTTTTAAAGACTCTATACTAAGAGGAGATATTTTCTATAGGAGGTGCTGATTTGGCAGCTAAAATAAAGGACATTGCAGAAAAAGCAGGTTTATCCATTGCAACGGTATCTCGCGTACTGAACCAAGATCCCAACCTATCTGTCACCGATCAAACACGCGAAAAAGTATATGCCGCCGCAGAAGCTTTGTCCTACCAAAAGAAGACATTCAAACATTCATTAAAAAAAATCGCCTTTCTCTATTGGATGACCGAAAAGGAAGAGCTTGAAGATATTTATTTTAAATCCATTCGACTCGGCATTGAGGAACTCACCAATACTCGGAGCTTAAATGTCACCGCTTACAATCCTTCTGATGGGCTTCATTCCATTGATCCTGCTACAGAAGGGATCATCGCCATCGGCCGATTTAAAACGTCAGAGCTTGACCAATTATATGCGGTCACTCCGCACATTGTCTTTATTGATACGACACCGGATGAAGATCGTTTTGATTCTGTAAAGCCGAACCTGAAACGAATTGTTGAAAAGATCGTCGATTCTTTTATCGAAAAAGAACACTCATCCATTGGATTCATTGGCGGCACAGATCTTGATCTCAATACGAATGTGCACATTCCAGATATTCGTGAAACGACTTTCCGTGAATACATGCTTGCCCGCCATATGCTTGATGAGCGATTGGTCTATATCGGCCACCATTTCTCAGTCGATGAAGGCTATGCGCTCATGATGAAGGCGATTGATGAGCTTGGTGATGATCTGCCCACCGCTTTTTGTGTCGCTAGTGACCCTCTTGCCATTGGCTGCTTACAAGCATTAAATGAGCGCGGATTTTCTCTGCCGAATCGCGTCAGCGTTTTTAGTATCAACGATATTCATGTATCTCAATATGTGTCGCCGCCGCTCACCACGTATCATATCCATACGTCATTACTTTGTGAGACAGCGATCGATTTACTTTTAGAAAGACTTGTGGACGGCAGAACATTGCCTAAAACTGTTCTGATTGCCTCAGAGCCTGTTTTTCGAAAAAGCACCATATAATCAACTGGAAGCCCCTCCTAATATGGAGGGCTTCTTTTCTCTCTATATGAGTAAAAAATTTTACTTAATAAATTTAATAAAATATGTTTACTTTTTTTACTTAAGTTGATATTCTCACATTAAGAAAGCGTTTTCTTATCATCTGTGAAAAAAGAACGAGAGGGGATTACCAATGAAAAAGGGAAAATGGGCGACATTATCAGCAGTCGTTGGTACTGCTGTGCTTCTGCTTTCAGCATGCGGGCCAGGAGATGACAATTCAAGCGGGAGTCAGCCAGCATCTACAGGTACAAAGACCTTGCTAGTATGGGAGGATGTCAAAAAGTCTGATGGGATTCAAGACGCTGTAAAAGAATTCGAAAAACAAAACGATGTGAAAATCAAAGTGGTCGAAAAAGCGTATGCTGACCAAATCGAAGCTCTCCGCCTTGATGGAGCAGCCGGGACAGGCCCAGACGTCATCACAATGCCTCACGATCAAATTGGATCAGCTGTCACTGAGGGGCTGTTACAGGAAATCAAGCCTGATCAAAAAGTAATCGATTCCTTTACAGACGAATCCATTCAATCACAAACGGTAGACGGCAAGCTGTATGGCCTTCCGAAATCCGTTGAAACGACTGTGCTTTTCTATAACAAAGACCTTGTCAAAAAGGCACCAACTACACTTGATGACTGGTATGACCTTTCGAAAAAGCTGACAAAAGACGGGAAATACGGTTTTGTTGCGAAATGGGATGAAATTTACTATGCACAAAGTGTGTTAGGCGGATCAGGGGGCTATATTTTCAAACAGAAAAGCGATGGCTCCTATGATGTGAATGATATTGGCCTGAACAACAATGGCGCCATCGAAGGCGGAAAATACATTCAAAAATTCTTTAGCGAAGGACTTTTCCCGAAAGGTATCATTGGTGAACAAGGAATCAATGTCCTCAACTCCTTATTCACAGAGAAAAAGGCGGCAGCTGTCATTTCTGGTCCATGGTCATTTGGTCCATATAAAGAAGCTGGAATTGACTATGGCGTAACAGAGCTGCCAACACTCCCGAACGGAAAGCATATGAGTTCATTCTTAGGTGTAAAGAGCTACAACGTCTCCTCTTATTCTAAAAATAAAGACCTTGCTGAGAAATTTGTTGAGTTTATCACGAATGAAAAAAATTCGAAGAAGCGATTTGAAGTAACAGAGGAAATTCCACCAGTGAAAAAGCTGATGAAGGATCCAATTATTACTGAAAACGTCAATGCGGATGCTGTTTCAAAACAAACGAAATATGCCACACTGACACCGAATACCCCTGAAATGGCAGAGGTGTGGAAGCCGATTGACAGCGCATTAGGCCTCATTGCAACCGGACGAACAGATGTGAAAAAGGCATTTGATGATGCGGTCAATCAAATCGACTCTCAAATTAAAGCAAATCACTCCAAATAATTATCAAACACGGGTAGCCTTTAAGTCTATCAAGCTGCCCGTATTTGATCTAATTTCATATGAAGTAGGTGTTAGACGTGACGGGTAACCTTGAACTAGACCGCACACACATAGTGGAATCAAAGACACACCGGAGACGGGCGCTAATGTTCTCCCTTATACCCGGGATGGGGCAGATATACAATAAACAGTACGGCAAAGGGGCACTTTTTTTCCTATTCGGCGTCTCTTTTATCATCGTATTTTATGATTTATTTAATATTGGCTTCTGGGGGCTGTTCACACTAGGTACGATGCTGCCTCGTGACAACTCTGTTTTCCTTTTGGCAAAAGGGATTATTGCACTGTTAACAGCTGGTTTTGGTATCGGCTTTTACGTACTCATGATGCGTGACGCTTTTATAAACGGAAAAAAACGTGATCAAGGGGTTCCGCTCCATTCCATTCGAGCTCAATATCATCAGCTTATCGACCAAGGCTTTCCTTACTTAATGAGCACTCCTGCTTTCTTTTTACTTCTATTCTCTGTTGTCTTTCCTATTATGTTCAGCTTTGCGCTGGCTTTTACGAACTACGATCTATACCACTCGCCTCCTGCAAATCTGATTGATTGGGTAGGGATCAAGAACTTTCAAAATATCTTTTCAATTGATATTTGGAGAGACACTTTCATTGATGTACTTGGCTGGACCGTCGTATGGACGTTGGCTGCGTCGACCCTTCAATGTGCCATTGGCATCTTTCTAGCGGTTCTGCTCAACCAGAAGGATTTAAAGGGAAAACGGTTTTTTAGAACGATTTTGATTCTTCCTTGGGCTGTTCCAGGTTTTGTGACCATTTTGGTGTTTGCCGGACTGTTCAACGATACATTTGGAGCCATTAACAACACACTTTTTGCATCGATTGGGATTGATCCAAAACCATGGCTGACAGATCCATTTTGGAGCAAAATCGCCCTCATTGCGATGCAGACTTGGCTTGGATTCCCTTTTGTTTTCATTATGACAACCGGTGTTTTACAGGCGATTCCAGAGGATCTATACGAAGCTGCGACCATTGATGGGGCAAACTTCTTTCAGAAATTCCGGTCCATCACGTTACCGCTTGTCCTTTATTCCATTGCGCCTATATTAATCACGCAATATACGTTTAACTTTAACAACTTTAATATCATCTATTTATTTAATGGCGGAGGACCACCTGTGGCTGGCTCAACTGCCGGGGGAACGGACATCTTGGTTTCTTGGATTTACAAACTCACGATGCAGTCTTCTCAATATGCACTTGCTGCCGCAGTCACGATCTTACTTTCAATCTTTGTCATCGCCATTGCACTCTGGCAGTTTAAGAGAACGAATTCATTCAAAGAGGAGGACATGATGTGATATGGGATCAAAACAAAATAAGCTCATTCGCCTGAGCATCACTTATTTTATCCTTTTCATTGCCTCCATTTGTATTCTATATCCACTGCTTTGGACGATCGGTGCTTCCTTTAATCCTGGGAACAGCCTGATGAGTACCAGTATGTTTCCGAAGGATCCAACGTTCAGCCATTTCACCGAACTGTTCTTCGGTCAGGGGGCACTTTATGCAAAATGGTATTGGAACTCAATGAAGATCAGTATTGCCACTATGGTTTTAACGCTGATTCTTGTTAGTTTTACAGGCTATGCCTTTTCCAGATTCCGCTTCAAAGGACGTAAAAATGGGCTGATGCTCTTTTTGCTGCTGCAAATGATTCCTCAATTTTCAGCGCTGATTGCGATTTTTGTTCTTGCTCAAATGCTTGGACTCATTAATAGCCACCTTGCCCTGATTTTGATTTATGCAGGTGGACAAATTCCGATGAATACGTATTTAATGAAAGGCTATCTTGATGCGATTCCGAAGGATCTCGATGAATCAGCCAGAATGGATGGCGCAGGGCATTTCCGGATTTTCATCCAAATTATTATGCCGCTCGCTAAGCCCATCTTAGCCGTTGTCGCGATCAACTCATTTACAGGTCCACTGGGTGATTTCATCATTTCCAGTGTCATTGTCCGCTCACCCGAAATGTATACGCTCCCAATCGGTCTGTACAATCTTGTGTCAGATAAAATGGGTGCCAGCTACACGACCTTTGCAGCCGGGGCTTTACTCATTGCGATTCCAGTCGCTTTATTGTTCCTTGTTTTACAAAAACAATTTGTGTCCGGCCTCACACAAGGCGGGACAAAAGGATAAGGGGAGATTTGATGAAGAAATGGTTGCTTGTCACTGTTGCCTTTTTCTTTCTGATAGGGTTAGGTGTTTTGCCTGAAGCTAAGGCAGATGCGATTTCTGTTCAGCCGATCAATGGATTGCAAGGTGATTTCATCAAAGGAGCCGATATCTCTATGCTTGCAGAAGTAGAGAAAAGCGGTGGCAGATACTACAACCAGAACGGACAGCAGGTTGATCCGCTCAAGCTATTAAAGGATAAAGGCGTCAACTATGTGCGTATCAGACTGTGGAACCATCCATATGACAATCAAGGCCGTGCTTATAACGGCGGGACAAATGATCTCAATACAGCCATCGCTTTATCGAAACGTGCAAAAGCACAAAATATGAAAGTGCTGCTTGATTTTCACTACAGTGATTTCTGGACGGATCCGGGTAAACAATTCAAACCGAAAGCGTGGGCGTCCCTCTCACAAAGTGATTTAGAAAAAGCAGTCGGCACTTACACAGGCGATGTGCTCAAAGCGATGAGAGCGCAAAATGCCTTGCCGAATATGGTTCAGGTCGGGAATGAGTTGAACTCAGGTATGCTGTGGCCAAACGGAAAAAGCTGGGGTGAAGGCGGTGGTGAATTTGATCGGCTCGCTGCTTTGCTAAAAGCTGGCACAAATGCCGTCCGCTCTGTCGATTCAAACATCAAAATCATGCTTCACCTTGCACATGGCGGAGACAATGGTGCATCCCGCTGGTGGTTTGATGAAATCACAAAACGAGGCGTCTCATTCGATACAATCGGTTTATCTTATTACCCGTATTGGGACGGCGGCTTTAGCGGTCTTACGTCCAATATGAATGATATTAGTGCCCGCTATAACAAAGACGTCATCGTGGTGGAAACTGCTTACGGCTTTACGACAGCAAACGGTGACAACCTAGATAACTCATTTAATCAAGACTCTGTCAACACAGCCGGCTATCCAGCCTCACCTCAAGGCCAGGCATCTTTTATACGAGATCTATCCGAAAAGATTTCAAAAGTAAACAACAACCGCGGAAAAGGATTCTTTTATTGGGAGCCGCTTTGGATTCCAGCGAAAGGTGCTCCGTGGTCTAGTCAATACGGGCTCGCTTATATTCAAACCACCGGTACTGTCGGAAATGCGTGGGAAAATCAAGCGATGTTTGATTTCAACGGAAAAGCACTACCTTCTCTTGATGTATTTAAACAAATGACACCGTAACTAAAAGGATAGGACGTGACAAAATGGGAAAGCGTTACCCACTCGTTCACCCAAATGTGAAAGGCTTTTTGCATGGTGGCGATTACAATCCAGATCAATGGCTCCATATGCCAGAGATCATTGACGAAGATTTTCGATTAATGAAGCTTGCACACTGTCAAACATTCTCCATCAACATATTCGCATGGAGTAAGCTAGAGCCAAAAGAAGGTCAATATGACTTTGCTTGGCTGGATGACATTATGGACCGCTTGGCAGCGCAGGGGGCACACGCCATTCTCGCTACGCCAAGCGGGGCAAGACCTGCTTGGCTGTCGCAAACATATCCAGAAGTATTGCGCGTCGAAGCGAATCGTCAGCGTAACTTACATGGACTGCGCCATAATCATTGCTTCACCTCTCCGGTTTATCGAGAGAAAACGAACACACTCAACCGGCTGCTTGCGGAACGCTACAAGGATCATCCAGCACTGATCATGTGGCACATTTCAAATGAGTACGGCGGCGAGTGTCATTGCGATCTTTGCCAGGAAGCATTTCGAGACTATTTGAAGGACAAATACAATCATGATCTTGAGGCTTTGAATCAAGCATGGTGGACAGGATTTTGGAGCCACACGTATAGTGATTGGTCACAAATCGAGTCTCCCGCACCACACGGGGAGCACATGATTCACGGCATGAACCTGGATTGGAAACGCTTTGTCACAGCGCAAACGATTAATTTTTATCAAAATGAAATTGAACCGCTGCGGGAATTGACGCCTCATATCCCAGTAACCACGAACTTTATGGGTGACTATCCACATATGCGTCCATTCCTTGGGCTGAATTATCATCAATTTGCTAAAGAGGTCGATGTGATCTCATGGGATAGCTATCCTGCTTGGCATAGCGGCAGAGAAACAACTGCCGAATTAGCATCAAACGTCGCCTTTGTACATGATTTGTATCGTTCATTAAAGGACGGACAGCCGTTTCTCGTCATGGAGAGTACGCCGAGCCTTGTGAACTGGCATGAAGTAAACAAGGTCAAACATAAAGGCATGGCACACCTTTCTGCCATGCAGGCCATTGCCCACGGATCAGACTCCGTGCTTTATTTCCAGTGGCGGCAAGGCCGAGGCGCCTCTGAGAAATTCCACGGTGCCGTTGTCGATCATTCTGGTCATGAACATACGCGCGTGTTTCAAGAGGTGGCTGATCTAGGGAAACAACTGGAGCAGCTGCAGCCAATTGCGGGCACATCCGTTCAGCCAGAGGTTGCCATCATTTACGATTGGGAAAACCACTGGGCCATTGATGATGCGCAAGGCTTAAATAATACAAACAAACGATATGTAGAGGCTTGTCAAACTCACTATCGAAGCTTTTGGAAAAAAGGCATCCCTGTTGACATTGTCGGAATGGAAAAGGATTTCTCATCCTATCGTGTGCTCATTGGGCCAATGCTCTACATGATCAAACCAGGCGTTGCAGAAAAAATTGAAGCCTTTGTCAAAGCGGGCGGCATTTTTATTGCGACTTACTGGAGCGGCATGGTCGATGAAAATGATCTCTGTTTCCTCGGAGGTTTCCCTGGTCCTCTCCGTCATGTACTTGGCATTTGGGCAGAGGAAATCAACACTTTGATGCCAGATGAACATGTGTTAATGACGACAGGGAATGGACGCACCTATCATGTCGGACAATATTGCGAATCCATACATCCTGAAACGGCCTCTGTGCTAGGGCATTTTGAGAATGGTTGCTACGAAGGACAGCCAGCCCTGACTGTCCGTTCATTAGAAAAAGGGAAGGCATACTATATGGCCTCAGAAAATGAACAGGCTTTTTATGATGAGTTTTACGAAGACCTTATCGCAGGCATTGGCATACAGCCCGTCCTATCCACTGCAATTCCAGAAGGAGTCAGTGTACAAAAACGAACAGACGGTACGCAGGACTATGTGTTTTTGATGAATTTTTCAGAAGAGCAGCAGAACATGTCACTAGATTCAGAGGCAAGCTATGTGAATATACTGACTGGCCAGCAAGTGCCTGAGCAGCTTCAACTTGATCCTTACGAGTACGTCATCCTGAAAAAATAATTGAAAGAAGCGTCCATTTATTGGGCGCTTTTCGATTTTAATAGACCTATTTACCCGTATTTATCGCTGTGAATTTATTAGTTATTTTTTATCTAAATTTTTTTGCAATATTTGATGCCGCATTACGACTGGTCTCTCCATCATTTTTTACCATTGTATAGGTATGAAAGCGGTTGCTTCATACTCATAAATTTGATAATCTTTTTTTTCAATGCACCTATGGGAGTGCATTGGATGAAAAGAATAGATAAATGTAAACGGTTTATTTGCAGGGGGAGGGGCTTATGTTAACGTTTGTTGGATTGTTGATTATTTTAACGATTGTTGTGCTGCTGATTTGGGGGAAAGCAAGTCCAATTGTCGCCATGGTCATGGTGCCTTTAATAGGGGCACTCATCGCGGGATTTGGGATCAATGACATTCAAACCTTCTTTGAGGAAGGGATTATCAAAGTATTACCGGTGGCGACCATGTTTATCTTCGCCATTTTATTTTTTGGCATTTTGCAAGATACAGGGTTCTTTGAACCTGTAATTAAAGCTTTAATCAAGCTGACAAAAGGAAATGTTGTCACAGTTGCAATGGGAACTGCTTTGATTGGGGTTATCGCACACTTAGACGGAGCAGGGGCTACGACCTTTTTATTAACTGTACCTGCACTGCTTCCGCTTTATAAAAAATTACATATGAGTCCTTATTTACTGCTGTTATTAATCGGGACGAGTGCCGGATTAACCAATATGATTCCATGGGCCGGACCGACTGGACGGGCAGCAAGTGTCCTGAATATGGATCCCTCTGAACTCTGGGTGCCGCTCATTCCAATTCAGCTCATTGGCGTTGTGCTCGTATTAGGGATGGCATTCATTTTAGGAAAAAGGGAAGAAAAACGAATTCGGGTGAAAATTGCTGCAAATGAAATAGCTGCGGTTCAACTAGAAGGCGCAGATTGGGATCGTGCGATTCAGTCTATTAGTGAAACGGGAGACGCCTCTTTAAAGCGTTATCATCTCATTTGGGTCAACCTTATCCTATTTGTATCTGTTGTCGTGCTTCTCGTGTTGAACGTGATTCCTGCTAGTTTTATGTTTATGATTGGCCTGTCACTGGCACTATTGATTAACTTTCCGAATGTGAATCTGCAAATGGAAAGGATTAAGGCACACGCACCTAGTGCGCTGATGATGGCGGCTGTCATTTTCTCCGCAGGGTCATTTTTAGGAATTCTTGAAGGCACGGGGATGCTGAAAGCCATTGCTGTGGACAGTATTCACATTTTACCAGCCTTCTTGCTGCCATTTTTACATATCATTGTTGGGCTGCTTGGGGTGCCTCTGGATATGCTGACAAGTACAGATGCCTATTATTACGCCCTTCTGCCAATTGTTGAATCCATTACATCTGAAGTTGGCGTACCAGGCACTTCTGCGGCATATGCCATGATGATTGGGAACATCATCGGAACCTTTGTCAGCCCGCTTGCTCCCGCTGTTTGGCTCGCTGTAGGTCTTGCAGGGGTTGATATGGGGAAACACATCCGCTACTCTTTCTTTTGGATGTGGGGATTCAGTATTATCCTTCTGTTCGTGGCGATGCTGATTGGCATCATTTAAAAAGAAAGACATGCGCGGATATGCGCATGTCTTTTCTATCATTATGAAGGATATTCACTTGTGTGAATGTCTGTATTCGGCTTTCTAATAAGAGACATTAATCCAATGATAAACAATAGAACCATTGGAACGAATGCAAGGCCAACTGTTCCAATTAAAAGAGTCACAGCAGAAACCAAGAAAAGAATACCTGATAGCACGGCACGACGGTCAGTTTTCAAGAAAATCACACCGACAATCGACAGCACAGCCGCAATTGCGGAAACGACCATGAACTGAGTACCAAATGCATGAACCGAAGCCTGAAGCGTTTCGATCGGCAATGTTTCTCCTTCCTCTTTTAACACTTCATTGATTTCATCATAAAAAGATGGACCTACAGAAAGGATTAATGCCCCAAACCCAACACCAATGGCATTGAGGACAATACTAATAATCCCCATAATTTTTTCACCTTTACGTTTCATCATGTGTAAACCTCCTAAAAAGTTAAATTAACCTGTTTTCACTTCACGCTTTTGGAAGACAATTAAGGCAATGGCTAAGAAAATAGCCCAATAGATGACTAGGACGATTAATGAGAATCCTAGAGACATACCTTCGATAAAAGTAGGTGTGTCCGCGAAATATTGTGCAGGATCGTTGGCAAACAATAAGTATTTCGCCCAATCAAAGAAGAACATCAAAATGCTTGTGATGGATGCTCCAACAATATAAGCTAACACACTAATCGCAATAGAAAGGGCCTCACTTCTAAATACCGTTGAAATGGCAAAAGAAAGTGTTCCTAGTACAACAAACATAGCACAATGTGCCAAATAATATGACACCATATTTGTAAGCTGAGATTGTTCAATGACTTTACCATTTTGATAGGACAAGTACACATAATCATGATTAAGTCCAAAGAAGATCGCACCTAGAATAAATGACAGGATAAATAGGACCGCGATCAGAAATAGAGAGTAAAGTTGAACGGTAAAGTATTTAGATAAAAGAATTTTCATTCTTGATGGTGGACGGATGAGTAATAATTTAATTGTACCATGCTTATATTCAGCCGAGACAATCGTCGCTGCAATGATAATCACAAATACACCGACCAGCTGAAGCAAATCAGCATTGATCTTCACATAAGTCCATGCATTTTTACCGAATTGATCTACAGGAGGTAAATTATGCTTGATTCGATACTCATTGATTGCTATTTCGCTTTCAAGGGATCTCTTATAAAATCCTATATTATCCTCTTTCAATTCTTCCTTGTTTGCTTTATTGATCGCTTGCAGTTCAGTCTTCCAATCACCTGAAGCTTGATCTTTGTCATTTGTTTTCACTGCAAAGATCAGCGTGGCAACCATACCTAATACAAGAAGCCCAACCATAATCCAAGTACCAATACGATAACTGATCTTCATCCACTCGTTTTGAATGAGGCGAATCATACGTCTGCCTCCTTTTTACCTGTTAAGCTTAAGAACTTATCTTCTAAGGTTTGTTTTTCGATTTTAATTTCGTACAAATGAATAGACGCGCTGCTCAAATGACGAATTAATTCTGGCATTTTTTCTTCTAGCATAGAGAAGAATAAGTACTGCTCCTCTTCTCTTACAGTGACGCCTTCCTCAAATGCACCAATAAGCTCCTGTGCTTCTTCAAGCTCCCCGGCTGCTACCTTCATTCGATAATTAACCAAATCATCCTGCTTCGTCTCAGCACGCTGATCCTCAATGGCAACTAGCTTTCCTGTTTGGATAATTGCAAAGCGATCACACATCAATTCCATCTCTGACATGAGGTGACTTGAAACAATAACAGCCAGCCCTTCTTCCTTTGCGAGCCTTCTCAAGTAATCTCGTATCATTCGAATCCCCTCAGGATCAAGTCCATTGGTTGGTTCATCTAAGATTAGCAGTTTCGGTCTATGTATGAGTGCCTGCGCAATGCCCAATCGCTGTTTCATTCCTAATGAAAATGTACTCACACGTTTATGTTTCACATGCTGTAAGCTGACTAGCTCTAACAGCTCATCAATTCGCGCTTCATCCACTTTCCCATTCATTCTGGCAAAGTGAACAAGATTTTGTCTTGCCGTTAAGTGATTATACATTTCTGGGTTTTCAATAATGGCACCGACATCTTGGATGGCATGCTGATAGGAGGTTTGAATACTATGACCATTAATCAGAATGTCACCAGATGTAATGGGAGAAAGACCGACCATCATACGAATGGTTGTTGTTTTCCCTGCACCATTTGGTCCTAAGAAGCCAAAGACTTCGCCCGCTTGGACAGAAAAGCTCAAGTCTTGAACAATCTTTTTCCCGCGAATATGCCTAGATACATTATGCAGTTCTAAAACGTTCGTCACGTTACCTCTCCTTCTTTGTCTAAGTATCATCTATCATTCTATTTCCTGATAAACACCATGATCCGTCAAAAATAGAAATACACTTCCATATGGTACAGCAATGCCCAAAAGTTGTGAAGGGGATTAGCCAAAATTTAGCGAATCATCTGCCTTTTTTAAGGTAGGGTTAAGGTAATGATTTAAAATACTGTTTATAGAATGTGGGATTCAAAATGATGATGCACTTATAGGATCCCCGCTTACTCTCTTAACATAAATATATAATAGAGGCATGCGATAAGATGTAAAGATAAGTCACCCTGCTTTTTTTCAATATTAACTGTTACAGGAGGTATTATTTTATCGTATGTAATTTCAGCTATCGTCTGCTCTGAGTTTTCTAATCTAACACGTTTATTGGAAAAATCTTTCTTTAGATAGTATATAGTTTCATTTATTATTAATTTCATAGTTGGATTTATTTTAATTTTAGTTCTATCTTCTAATAATAACCTTCCTTTATCTTTACATTCTATCACCCAATTTGAACGTAACATTGATTGGAGAGATTTATTTTCAATAGCCTTTACAATCATATTAGAATTCGAATCCATTACTTCAACATTCACATAAAACTCATCAAATATGTGATCAATCAACTTTTCAACTTTGTTTGTATAAAATCTTTTTATAAATCCAATCGTGATTTCTTCTTTATTACTAATTGGTATACATTTGGTCGTTTTTTTGATCACAGGCTTCTTAAAATATCCAAACTCCATTTTTATCTCCCATTTATTTTTAGACTCAATTAATTTATGAAATGATAAGCTTAAATTATTCCAATAATATATACGGATATTCCTTTGAATAGTTCCTCATCATTTTAAAAACTGTATAAAAATATAAAACACCTAATTTATTAAGGGATATGTTTCCTTTAACAATTTAGGTGTTTTTTGTACAACTACAACATTCTTATACTTATTTCTTGCTCAGATTTAGCCTTCATCGGCAAGTTCTAATAGTATAACTTTTTTTGTTTATATCTTCTTCACAAACTCTGATTTTAATTTCATTGCGCCGAAGCTAGGAATTTTACAATCAATGTTATGATCGCCTTCCACTAAACGAATGCCTTTGACCTTCGTTCCTATTTTCAAAACGGATGAAGAACCTTTTACTTTTAGGTCTTTAATAACAGAGACCGTGTCCCCATCACTTAACAGGTTCCCATTCGCATCTTTGACAACAAGCTGTTCCTCTGCCGCTTGCTCTTGTTCAAGTGACCATTCATGCGCACACTCAGGACAAACCAGCAGTCTGCCGTCCTCGTATGTATAAGGTGAGCTGCACGAAGGACAATTCGGTAGATTAGACATTTTTGTTTCCTCCAACTTTCTACATCATTTATATCGATTTTACCACATTTCTCATAGAAGGAATGTGATAGAAAAGGAAACATTTTTCACCTTTTACTTTTTTATTCCAAATTCTAACAAAGCTGCGATATTCCGAGCTGTTCTCTCTACATGAAGATTTGCATCGCGTATCGCCTCAGAAAGAGAGGTAATACCTGGAACAATACTAAAAAGTGCATCAATTCCATGATCATGTACGACTGCACTGTCTTTTGAAAGAGAGCCTGCGATGGCAATCACGGGTAGATTATACTGCTTCGCTGCTTTGGCTACGCCGATTGGCGTTTTTCCATAAATGGTCTGCCGGTCAATTCGGCCTTCTCCCGTAATGACAAGGTCTGCCTCCTTGATGATGTCATCAAAATGAACAGCTTTCAGCACAATATCGATTCCTCTTTGCAAATCGGCTTTTAAAAAGCCTAATAAACTCGCACCAAGTCCCCCTGCAGCTCCTGCCCCTGCTGCATCTTCAAAGGATACATTGAACTGCTTTTCAGCTACTCGTGCAAAATGAGCTAGGTTCTTGTCTAACACTTGAACCATTTCTTCATCTGCTCCCTTTTGAGGGCCGAAAACGGCAGACGCTCCTCTCTCACCTGTTAAAGGATTATTCACATCACAAGCCGCCTCCAGCCGGACGGATTGCAGTCTTGGATCGAGTCCAGATAAATCAATTGAAGCTAATTGATGAAGTGCCCCACCGCCTGACGTCAATGCATGTCCTGTTTTATCAAGGAAAGCTGCACCTAATCCTTGCATCATTCCAACACCGCCATCATTTGTTGCACTTCCGCCAAGCCCAATGATCACATGCTTCGCTCCTTTATCCAGCGCTGCAAGTATTAATTCACCAGTTCCTCTCGATGTCGTCCATAACGGATTACGTTTTTCTCGCGGAACAAGGTGTAATCCAGAGGCTGCAGCCATCTCTATGACAGCAGTCTGACTGTCCCCTAACATGCCAAAAAAAGCATCCACAGGCTCACCAAGCGGGCCCGTGACCACTTGATAAACAATATGCCCGCCCGTCGCATCAACCAACGATTGAACAGTTCCCTCTCCGCCATCTGCCATTGGCAGTTTGATATACTCTGCGAGTGGCAAAATAGAACGAAATCCTCGTTCAATGGCACATGCTGTCTCATAAGCAGACAAACTTTCTTTAAATGAATCTGGTGCGATCACAATTTTCATCCTATCAGCCCCTCATTTCTTATCATGTCCTTTAGCCAAACAGCTGGAAAACGCCAAAAATAATGGTCGATACAACGGTTAACGTCAAACCGATTAACGATTCAAAAGGCATGAGCTTTAAACGCTCTTTAATATCCATTTGAACACTTCCTGCTGTTGCATGGAAAAAGCTCCCGTGCGGCATATGGTCAAGTACTGTTGCGCCAGCATGAATCATGGCTGCCCCTGAAAGAGCAGACACACCAAGCCCAATCAGTGTTCCGCTAAACACACCACTCGCTACCGCCGTGCCAGCTGTTGTCGAAGCAGTAGCGGCTGACATAAATATCCCTGAAGTTGGTGCAAGTAAATATGGAGGTAAACCCGATGCATCAAGTGCCTGAATAAACACATCTTTTAAGGTAGAATTCGATACGATTCCTGCTAACGTACCTGTCCCTAATAACATAATCGCGACACCTGACATTTTATGAAGCCCTGACATCGCATAATCATTGAGAAATTTCCCTTTTTTCATGAAAAGAGCGCCTACAATCCCTCCAATTGGTAAGGCGATCATTGGATCTATATTGATTTGAAAAAGCGGCCTTAAAGCCAACAATAAAATGGTAACGAGCGGACCAGCCAGTGCTTGAAAAAAAGCAGGTATTTGAACTTTACTTTGCCCGGTTTCCTCTTCAAGAACGGGTGTCCCTTTGTTTGCAAGCTTTTTAGCTAATACATATGTAACCGCCAGCCCGAACATAGCTGGAATGACACCCGCAGCCATCATTGAAGTCAGAGGTACACCAAAAGCATCTGAAGCGGCAATGGCATTCGGATTCGGTGACATGATATTTCCTGCCTTCCCGCCTCCAATCATAGCAAGAAGAATTCCCGTTTTTGAGAGCTTTGCGCGTTTGGCAATGGCAAGTGCGATGGGCGCTACCGTAATAACCGCAACATCTACAAAAACGCCCACTGTTGTTAAAATCATCGTTGCAAGTGCGAGTGCTAATAGCGCCCTCGCCTCACCAAGCCTTCTCACAATGGCCTCAGCGATCGATAACGCAGCACCCGACTCAATGAGAACACCAGCCAATACACCTGCCGCCATAATTCTAAGGACAGCTGGAATCATGTCCTTAGCACCTTCCATCATGACGTTGACGGTCTGAACAATATCTACACCGCCAACCAAGCCGCCTATAAATGCACCTGCCAGCATGCCATAAGCAGGTGATACTTTTTTTAGAATGAGAACAATCGCGATCACAAGCGCCGCCAGGGCTCCCAAAGTACTTACCGTTACATCTCCACTCATCCTCAATCCCCCTAAAAATATCTTTCTCCAATTGTAAGCGTTTACCCAAAGGGATTGTGTTGTGAATCTGGATGAACTTTTTTCATCTATCACTCTACTCAATTGTGCATTTGCACAATCAAGATAATTGATTCATTAGCTGCGCCATATAAAGCTCGATTAACTGTTTTACATGACGAGGGTCTTTTCCAGTCAATTCTTGAATTTTGTCTAAACGATAACGCAATGTATTCCGATGAATAAATAAACGATCAACAATGCTCTGCAAATCACCGCCCTCTTCAATGTAAACCCTTAATGTATGGGCGAGCTCTGCTTCTTGTGTCAGCGGCTTGTAAAAGTCAGTCCATCGACTTTTCTTTTCAGCAATTCCCGCAATCATGAATAAGCTTTCCAGCTGATAAGACTCAAAGAAATACATACTTTCTTCCGGATCAAGAGCTTTCCCTAATCTCAGGGCTTCTCTCGCATGCTGAAAAGAAATTGGCAGCTGGCTGATGTCGTCAGCGACAGTCCCTATCCCCACTAGCACTTGGCCTCCTATTGCTCTTTGCATTGTTCTTTGCAGATGACCTGCCATCTGCTTTAATTGATGTTCAGGTATTGAATGACTTAAAAGAATCAATTCATGACAAAAGGTCATACCAAGTAAATCATCCGACTTCTTATCATATTGAATCGCATGCATCAATTTATGAACAGCATCCTCTGAGGATGGAACTGGCTGAAAAACAATAGCCCTTCGGCGCTTGTCTAAATCCATTCCCAGCCAAGCAGCTCGATTTTTCAGCTGATGATCCCCAACATCAGAATATGAAATCAACTGATTGACAATTTCACTTTCTATTCGATGACGCCATTGAACCCGTTCGAGTAGAAAAGATTGCTCTAACACCAGTTCAGCTGCCATCTTCACCAGCTCGGCATGATGCCGAATGTCCTCTGGCTCACCAGTAATCCCAATTACACCAACTACTTGTTCATGAAAGCAAATAGGCAGGTTGATCCCCGGTCTCACTCCTTCTAAGCGCAAGGAGGTCTCATGGTCAATTTCCACACTGTTCCCGCTTGTCAGAACAAGTCGTGCACCATCATGTTTCTGGCCAATCCTGTTTCGTTCACCAGAACCAATAATGACACCATCTGCATTCATTACATTGATGTTTTTATGTAAAATATGCATCGTACGTTCAACCATTTCTTGAGCCAATTCACTGGTTAAAAATTGCATGAGGCATCTCTCCTGAAGGTGTTTTCATTCAATGTATCATAGTGTCTTTGAACAATAAATGCAAAGTGTTTAAAAACCAGCCATTGACAAAGACACCCTAAAAAGTGTTTAATCAAATCAAAGACCGACCGACAGTCTAGTTAAAAGAAAGGATGGCTTTATGAGAACCGTTAAACATCCTGAGGAACGTAAAAATGACATATTAAACGCAGCAGAAGCGCTTTTTTCAACCAAAGGCTATCAGAAAACAACGATTATTGACATATTAAAATCCGTTGGCATTGCAAAAGGCACCTTTTATTACTACTTTGCATCCAAAGAAGAAGTAATGGATGCCATTATTGACAGGATCATCAAAGAAGATATCATCGTGGCAAAGCGTATTGCGGCTGATCCAGACCTTCCAGTCGTTGACAAACTATTTCGTATCATCATGGCGCAATCACCTCAGCAAGGAAGCCATAAACAGGGGATGATCGATCAGTTCCATCAGCCTTCTAATGCAGAAATGCATCAAAAAAGCTTAATTAAAGCCATTAAAGAACTATCACCAGTGTTGGCAGAAGTCATTCAGCAAGGTGTAGAGGAAGGGACATTCAAAACGAAGTATCCGCAAGAGACAGTTGAATTCCTTCTTGCTTCTGCACAGGTCATATTTGATGATGGCCTGTTTCAATGGACAGCCGAAGAAAGTATACAACGCGCTTTAGCTTTTATCGATATACTTGAATCCTCATTGCATGCAGAAAAGGGTAGCTTTTCCTTCTTGCTGAAGCGATTATCTGGTGAGCAGGATGAAAATAATCAGTGATTGGTCACTTCAATACCAATCCTGCATACATTATAGACTGACGGTCGGTCTAAAAGGAGAGTGATATTTATGAATGGATTATTCAAAAGAGATTCATCTCACTTTATCTACCTCGTTCTCGGACAGATTATTTCCGTTTTCGGATCTTCTCTCATTCGATTTGTTCTATCTTTACATGTGCTGGATATGACACAACGAGTTGATTTATTTGCCTTACTTTTCGCTTTATCCAATATCCCGTTCCTTCTCTCCCCATTAGCTGGTGCAATCGCTGACCGGTTTAACAGAAGGAACTTGATGATTTTATTTGACGTCCTCGCCGGCATCATGATTCTTGCTTTTTATTTCTGGTTATTATCTGGAAATGATTCACTCTACATGATAGGAGCTGTCATGATACTTCTTGGTGTGATGAGTACGTTCTATGCACCTACTGTGATGTCCAGCATTCCACAGCTAGTGAAAGAAGATCAATTAGAACAAGCGAACGGCATCGTCAATGGCGTTCAGGCACTTTCAGGTGTTCTCGCACCTGTTATCGGTGGTGTTCTATACGGAATGATTGGAAGTCAATTCATTATAGGTGCCAGTGCCATCGTATTTTTCCTATCTGCGTGCATGCTCTTACGATTAAAAATACCCTTCTCCTCTAGTCCGCTGACAGATTCTATGGGCAAAGTGCTCATAAAAGATATGAAACAAGGATTTTCTTATATCAGCAGCCAGCCGTTTCTAAAAAGAACCATGCTGCTTGCTGCAATGTTAAATTTCATCCTTACACCATTTTTTATCGTAGGTGGCCCAATCATTTTAAGGGTTACAATGAAAACCAGTGACATCATGTATGGAGTAGGAATGGGCTTGATTGAGTTCGCTGTCATCGCAGGTGCTCTGCTAGTTGGACTCGTAGCGAAGCATTGGCGCATTCCTACTTTATATCGCTGGATGCTTGTCATCGCCATCATCCTACTGCCTGTGGCGTTCTCAACATCGACTATGGCTCTACAATTTGGCACTTATCCAGCTTATTTTCTCTTTTTAGCAGGATGTCTTCCAATTGCTATGCTGCTTACAATGATCTCGGTCGTTGTGATATCACATATTCAAAAGAAAACTCCAAATCAGCAATTAGGAAAAGTGATGGCCAATCTAACAATGGTTTCTCAATGTGCAGTTCCGCTTGGTCAAATGATGTATGGGTTCTTGTTTAATACGTTTTCAGCCAACATGTATGTGACTGTGTTAATCGTCAGTGTTTTCATGTTTGCCCTAGCCTACCTAACAAAAAATATGCTTCAACATGAAGGGGAATCAGCCTCATGAGATTCGCCTTTATAAAGAAAGACTTAACCCGCCACCGTCTTATTTCAATTGGTTTAACTATTTGCATCATGATGACTTCATTTCTCGCAGCAAGTGCCGCTCAAATGACAGTACAGCTGAATGGGTCCATTTCTGGCCTGCTCCATTCTGCTAAAGCGCCAGACTTTGTCCAAATGCATGACGGCGACCTAAATGAAAAAGACATTGAAGCATTTTCAAGTAAGCAGTCCATGGTAAAAGCTCATCAAATCGTCCCTATGATACCAATTGAACATGCAAACATCAGGTTCGGACATGAGCCTGCCAAAGCAGGTGTGATGGATCATTTATTTGTGAAGCAAAATCGCAATTTTGATTTTCTTTTAAATCAACAAAACGAGAAGCTCATTGTCAATAAAGGTGAAGTGGCTGTCCCAATTTATTTTCAACAAAAGTATCATCTCAACATAGGTGAAACATTACTGATTGAGAAAGGAGCTAATCAATTCACCTTTCGCATTAAAGCGTTCTTGCGAGATGCACAAATGAACCCCAGTCTAGTCAGTTCAAAAAGATTTCTTCTTCATAACGAGGATTGGGACGCAATAAATCAAGTGTTTCAACAAAAAGAGTACTTAATCGAATTTTTACTGCATGATGCCGCGCAGACAGATGCTTTTCAAGCAATCTATCAATCATCACAGATGCCACAACAAGGCCCAGCTGTCACACTGCCTTTGCTGCGCATGCTGAACGCATTGACAGATGGAATGGTGATTGCCATTCTTTTGCTTGTTTGCCTGCTGCTCATTAGTATAGCCCTTCTCTCACTCCATCTTGCTATGACGGCTTCTATAGAAGAAGATGAACGTGAAATTGGCATACTGAAGGTACTTGGGATTCCTTTAACAAAAATTAAGCAATTATACGTTGGAAAGTATGCCGTGCTTGCTTGTGCAGGATGTATAGCAGGCTATGTGTTAACACTTATATTTGGTGATATGTTTACGGCCAATATTCAGCAATACATGGGGAATCAGCCTTCTTTTGATCATTTGTTAATCCCGCTTTTTGTTTCTATTGTGACAGCAATGATCGTCATCTCTTGCAGCTATGCTGTCCTAAGAAAGTTTGGTCAAATATCAGCTGCTCAAGCCCTTCAAGGTGGTATCCATTCATCGAATCATAAGAAAAAAATACCTATGCACCTCAAGAAAAGCAGGTTCTTACCAATCCATATTTGGCTTGGTTTAAAAGACCTGATATCACGAAAGAAGTTGTACACAACGATTACTTGTATTATTGCACTTTGTACATTTTTAATGCTGATGCCTATTCAGCTATGGCATACCTTACAATCACCGAATTTCATCACCTACCTTGGCTCGGGTAAAAGTGACCTTCGAATTGATATACGCCAAGGAAATCAACTAACGAAAAATACAAACGAAATAGAATCAATGATTCGTGAAGATCGGAGCATTCAAACAGCAGCCATCTATGAGACTGCTTCTCTTCAGGCGAAATCAAAGGAGAATTCATTAGAAACGCTCTATTTAGAAACAGGTGAGCTCTCAGCATTTCCCCTCACCTATTTACAAGGCCGGCAGCCTTTAAAGAATGATGAAATTGCCTTATCCGTGTTAAATGCAGATTCACTTCAGAAAAAGATAGGAGAAAGAATCACTCTCGTAACTAACGGGCATGAAACCCAAAGAACGGTGACAGGTATTTATCAGGACGTCACCAATGGAGGCAAAACAGCAAAAGCAATATCACAGCCATTTCCTCAATCAGCTCTTTGGAAAACCATTCAAATCCAACTAAAACCAGGAGTAAATATTGCAGAGAAAAAGGCGATATTTGAAAAAAAGGTATCTCCTGCAAAAGTGACAGATATGAAAGAATACGTTCATCAAACGATCGGCAGCACAGCAGCTATCGTAAAAGTCGTTGCATTTTTTGCTACATTAGCTGCTTTTGGGACCGCCAGCTTAATGCTGTTCATGTTCTTGCACATGTTAAAAGCTAAAGATTCAAGCCGGAACAACATGTTAAGAACAATTGGGTTTTCTATAACAGATATAACAGCACAATATATAACAAGTTTTATTGTTGTTCTCTCTTTTGGCGCCTTTATTGGAACAATCGCGGTCAATACAATTGGTCCTGCTTTGATGAGTATAGGTGGAGCATCATTAGGGGCGTCGAGCCTCCAGTGGCTGTCATCGCAATGGGTGTCGGTTGTGTATCCACTCATACTATTTATTGTCAATTTAGCTTTGATCGCCTGGTTATTGAAGACGTTTTTTTCTAGCCAAACGACAAGGCATACACTTTAATAAGGAGTTGTTTCACATGGAACACTTGATTGAAACGAAGCGATTGTCATTGCATATCAATTCATTAAAAGGACAGAAACAAACGATTCTTAAGGATATTCATTTATCGATAAAGCGCGGGGAATTCGTGACCATTATGGGACCTTCTGGATGTGGAAAAACATCCTTACTTTATCAGCTTAGCGGCATAGAAACAGCTTCAACAGGAGAGATCAAATATAAAGGCCGAACACTATCAGAAATGACAGAAAAACAGTTAAGTGCTCTGCGCTTAACTGAGATGGGATTTGTCTTTCAGCACAGCCACTTATTAAAAAAACTTAATCTATTTGACAACATCATTGCAGCAGCTTATTTAGCAAAGAAAAAGCCAAGACAAAAAGTGAATGAACGAGCTCAATATTTAATGGAAAAACTTGAAATTGATCATTTGGCAAATAGATATTTGACAGAAGTATCGGGAGGACAGCTTCAAAGAGCCGCTATCTGCCGAGCGCTCATGAATGAACCAGATATACTTTTCGCTGATGAACCTACAGGTGCTCTTAATTCCAGTACAACAAAGGAAGTAATGAATATTTTTTCAAGAATCCACTCTGAAGGAGCAACACTGCTACTTGTTACACATGACCCCAAGGTGGCTCTTCGTTCTGAAAGAATCATGTTTATGAATGACGGAGAAATGGCAGACAGTTTACAATTAGGAAGATATGATCATTCAACTGTCGAGAAACGAGAAATGAGATTAAATCATTGGCTGCAAGATTTAGGTTTTTAATTTGAGTACAAACAGGCAGAAACTGCCTGTTCTACTTTTTCTGGCACTCAAACGAGTAATCCATAGACAAACTATTTGTTTCTAAGATGATTTTGCCGCCAGCTTGTTGACAAGATTCTATCAACAGCTCAATTTCTTTGCTATAAAAGTATCTCTTTGACATATATAGAGTCACTAAAACAAGTAACAGAGTCGTGATAATGACTGTGATTTGTCTGTTTAAGCTTTGAAATCTTTTTTTCATTTCAACATCCTTTCTTAAAGGTCGGAGTTTGTGTTTAATACTTACTTTTGTCGTCATCTATCAGTTTCTTATCTCATGATCTAGCAACATCATACCTGATTTTCTTTCCTAGATCGACCTTCCATTTCCCCTCTTAAATAGCTAAAATTTCTTTATATCAAATATATGAGCGGTATTTTCGTACATTATCTTAAAACCCGTTGTATATAACCCTTTTTTAGATTTCTAAAAAGAGATTTTATTCATTTGTGTTAACAAGCATTCTCCCTTACAATATCGTACATCACATGACCTTAGGTCCTTTTTATTACCCCTTGTCAATCGCCTCACCGAAACGATTATATTTTACCAAAAATTGTGATATCGTTTTTTATGAAACAGGTGAAAGGATCTTAAAGAGGTGAAATTTCCATGGCTATCATTTCTGCTGAACAGGTGGGGAATCGTTTAAATGATTGGAGAATTGCAATTCGCAAGCATGATGTACACAGTGCAAAAGCAATGTATACAGAAGTAAAGGAATTACTTCAAAAAATGGAAGAGAATCAGGAGGTCTTGACCTATTACTCATTGCTAGAAGGCAAGTATAAGCTCATGTTATATGAACGAAGAGGTACGAAACTGAAGGAACAGCTAGAGCCAGATTGCCCCTCTAAAACAAACGACTTAATTGAATACTATTTTTACCTATACAAAGCCCTTTACGCGTCATATAAAAGAGACTATGCATCAGCCATTGGACTGTTTAAAATTGCCGAGAAAAAACTACAACACATTCCTGATGAAATAGAAGTAGCAGAATTCCATACGAAAATTGCCAACTTATATATGCTGCTTCGTCAAAGCCTAATTTCTCTACACTACATTCAGAATGCTATTGATATTTTCAAAAGCCATGAAGGATATGAAAGAAGACTAGCTGCAGCCTTTGTCATCGCCGCTGCTAATTATATGGACATTTGCGACTTTATAAGGGCAGAAAATTACTACAAAAAAGCATTACACATCGCAGACAGTCTAAACGATCATTTTCTAACATCACAGCTTTATCATAATATCAGCATTTTGTATGCCGAAGCTGGCGAATCAAAAAAATGTATCGATGCCCTAGAAAAGGCTCTTAGTGACGAAGACTATTTCTCATCGTGTTACTTCCATCACTCCATGTACATGTTAATGAAGGAGCTACTCTCTATCGATGAAAGGACACAAGCTCTCTATTACTTCGAATTGGTTAACCAAAAACATGAATCAGAGAAATGCCCCATCTATACAGCAAAAATGAATTTGCTTTACCATCTATATTTCACTGAAGATATGGCTCAAAAAGCTCAAGCCTGTTTCGATGAAATCAGCATTCTTAAAAAATTAAAAGATGCTGAAGGAGTCTGTGAATTAAGTGCGTTAGCAGCAAAACACTTTGAAGAGCTGGGAGCAATTCATCAAGCCTATCTCTTTTTAAAGGAAGCTGATCGCATGAAACATCCTATCATTGACTGGGGGAATTCTAATGAAAAAAATGAGTTTATTGATTATCACTTTGACCATCGTTGTTTTAGGACAAACAGGGACTTTCAATTCATTAAATGATGAAAATGGTACAACAGAACGACCTATCGGAACTTAATATAAACATTTGAAATAAAGAACCACTCGCCTCATCAAGGCAAGTGGTTCCACATTTATTTTAGTTGCTGATAAGAAATAAGGCGGTGTATATGTACCGCAAGATAAGTAAGCTCATCATTAGGAATGATGATACTATGCACCTGTTTAATATAATCTTTGATCTTAAAAGCAACATCCATCGCTTGAGGATATAAATGTGCAATTTGTTCAAATAACTCATTTTCCTGATCTGATAATAATTTATCAGCATAAAATCTCTCTACAAAGAATTTCACATGTGTAATGAACCGACTGTAATGAATATTCTCTTGATCCATTTTCATATTCAACGTATAGCGCACAAGATTAACAATACTTCCGATCATCTTGGCGTATTTCATACCATCTTTGGACTCGGACTCTTCACCTAATGCATTAATCAAGTGAAAGGCGATATTGGCAGCTTCTTCTTTTGGTAATTGTATGCCCAATGTGTCATTGACTAACTCAAGTGCGTAGTTCCCTACTTCAAATTCTTCTGTATAGTAATTTTTGATTTCCCAATACACACGATTCGTAATATTAATATTCTTTTTATGACGTTCCACTGCAAAATTCAAATGATCCATTAAGGTAAAATAAACACCTGAATTTAAAGTTGAGTTTAAACGTTTTTCTGCATATTGGACGATTTGCTGAGTTAAATCGATAAACTCCTGAGCCATTGAATCTAACAATTGAAGAAATTCTTTTGCTCTCATGTTATCGACTGACATAAAGACTTGGTCCGCTTTTTTCTCTTCTATCATTTGACCTGGTTTCTGGCCATAGCCAATTCCTCGGCCGAACAAAACCATCTCCTGTTGGTTCTGATCTTCAGCCAGGACCACGCTCGAGTTTAAAACTTTTTTGATTTTAAACATCGTCATCACCTGTTTTCATGATTGTGGTGTTCAATCAAGCGATTCACCATTTGTCTCAATGACTTTTTGGTACCAATAAAATGAGTCTTTTCGAGATCGTTTTAATGTCCCGTTCCCGTCATCATCTTGATCTACGTGAATGAAGCCGTAACGTTTTGACATTTGTGATGTACCTGCACTAATAATATCAATCGAGCCCCAGCTCGTATATCCAAAGAGATCGACGCCTTCTTCAATAGCTTCTCTCATCTGACGGAAATGCTCTTTGAAATAGTTAATACGATAGTCGTCATGGATTGAGCCATCACTTTCAACTACATCCTTTGCACCCATGCCGTTCTCGACAATGATAAGAGGTTTTTGATAGCGATCATACAATTCGATCAAAGAAATTTTCAGACCAACCGGATCAATTTGCCAGCCCCAATCAGTTGAAGGAAGATAAGGGTTTTTGACTCCACGAATGGTATTCCCTTCTGTCTCTTCTAATCCTTCTTGGGCTGATTCCGTTAAAGACATATAGTAGCTAAATGAGATAAAATCTACTGTGTTTTCTTTTAAAATGGTAAGATCATCTGCTTCCATATGAATATGAATATCTTTTCTCTCAAGCATACGCTTGATCAGTGGCGGATACTCGCCAAACACCTGAACATCTGCATAGAAATAGTTTTCTAAGTTTTGTTTCAAAGCTTGTTCTACATCATTCGGGTGGCACGTATGCGGATACGTTGTCAATTTTGTCAGCATACATCCTACCTGACTGCCTGGGATGATACGATGGCAATCTGCTGTTACGAGAGCAGATGCGACAAATTGATGATGAAGTGCTTGGTACACCGTCTCTTCTACTTTTCCTTCTGGGCAGCGATCAGGAATAATTCCCGCTGTAATGAAAGAGTGGCGGTGAATACTATCAATTTCATTAAAGGTAAGCCAATATTTCACATCATCTTTATAACGTTCGAAACAAACATTGGCGAATTTCACAAAGAGGTCAATTACTTTTCTTTCAACCCAGCCGTTATATTTCACACTAAGGGCTAAAGGCATTTCATAATGAGAGAGAGTCACGATCGGTTCTATGTTGTGTTTTTTCATTTCTGCAAATACACGATCGTAAAATTGCAGCCCTTTTTCATTCGGTTCCGCTTCTTCTCCAGTAGGGAAGATACGACTCCATGCAATAGAAATTCGAAGTGTTTGAAATCCCATTTCAGCAAAGAGAGCCAAATCCTCTTTATAGTGATGATAGAAATCGACACCTCTGCGTTTTGGGTATTTTTTATCGTCTGGATCTTTCATCGCACGATCTATATTTTCAGTGGTAACTGCAAGATGGCCTTCATAATCTTCTACACTCAAGTTGGAACGGTACATTGCAATATCTGCAACAGACGGCCCCTTTCCATCTATATTCCAGGCGCCTTCTGCCTGGTTAGCAGCAATGGCGCCGCCCCATAAAAATCCTTTTGGAAAACCTTTGATTTTTGTCATATGATTAGCCTCCTAATTGTGTAACAACCATCAATGTATCTTGACGATTGACCTCTTGTAATGGCTGTACCTTAATATCATATTGATCTGTATTTGTGACTACAGCAAGTGTTACTGGATCATATCCTGCTTCCATGATTTTTTCTAGATCAAATTCAATCAATAAATCACCCGCTTGAACACGATCTCCAGCCTGTACTTTTGGATGGAAATACTGCCCTTCCAACTGAACGGTGTCAATGCCGATGTGGAATAATACTTCAACTCCATGGTCCGTTTTCATACCAAGTGCATGGTTTGTTTCGAACAGCAAGGTTACCTCTCCATCTACAGGTGCATAAAGTGCTCCTTTTGAAGGTACAATGGCAATTCCTTCTCCCATGACCTTTGAAGAGAAAATATCATCTTTCACTTCAGATAGAGAGATCATTTGGCCAATCACAGGGCTCTTGAATGTTTCGCCTGCTCCAATTTTTTCAGCAAACCCAGCTTGGTCCTTTGTCTTTTCTTCTACTGTTCGATCTTTACCTAATACAAAAGCAGCGATAAAGGCGACAATAAACGAAATGACCGCTCCAATGATAGCAAACATCAGATTTCGCGGTAGCTCATCTGATATAAACATCGACATGCTTGCTAAACCAGGGCCAACAAGCACAAAGGCTTGTATACCAACTAATCCAATGAAAATTCCGCCAACAAACGAACCAATCATGACACTTCCTAGAACTCGCTTATTTTGCAGTGTCACACCATACAACGCTGGCTCTGTGATGCCAAAAAAGGCTGATATCCCTGCCGAAATGGCTGTTGATCTAAGTACCTTGTCTTTTGTTCGAAGTGCCACAGCGAAACACGCTCCACTTTCCGCAATATTATGCGCAAGTGATGCCGGCAAATAAAGTGCTTCTTTCCCAAGGGTTCCCATCGTTGTGACTGCATAAGGAACCATTGCTTTATGCATGCCTGATGCCACCATGAATGGGAGGACCGCTGCTAAAATGGCGACAGCTACCCAGCCTACCGTATTAAACATCGAAAGAATAATAGATGAAAAACCTTGCCCCGCTGTAAAACCAATCGGTCCTAACAGAAGTAGCGTAACTGGTACAGTAATGACCAATGACATCATCGGAACGAAGAAAATCCGAATTGGTTTTGGTGAAAACCGTGTAAAGAATTTTTCCATTTGCGCGTAAAGCAATACAGAAAGGATTGCCGGAAACACTTGATACGCATAAGCTATATTTTTCACATCGAATGACAGTAATTGTGCACCTTCTGTAAGCATCGCCGTCATGTTCGGCAGAAGAAGCGCACCGACTGCTGATAGTGCGACCAGTGGGTTTACTTTTAGTTTATTCGCCGTCGTTACAGCAACTAGTAAAGGCAGAAAGTAAAGTGGTGCGTCACCTACCATGTTCAGTATTTGATAGGTTTGTCCCTTTGCATCCATCCAGCCTAATAAAGAGAAAAGGAGAAGAAATGATTTTAAAATTCCTCCGCCTGCGATAGCTGGTACAAGCGGCTGAAAGACACCGACAATGAAATCTAACAGAACTGTGCCTGCTTTTCTTTTTTCTTTTGGCTGATTGGATGGCACGTCTTGGCTTGATGAACTGCTGCCTATTAAATTTGTTACCTTTTGATACACTTCAATGACGTCATTCCCAATGACTACTTGGCATTGTCCTGTCATTCTGACAGCTATGACACCCGGTGTTTTTTCCAGTGCTGGTACATCTGCTTTTTTCTGATCAATGAGTGTGAAGCGAAGTCTTGTTGAACAATGCTCAAGGTGCGCAATGTTTTCTTTGCCACCTACATGCTGTAAAACGTCTTTGGCAACTTGTGTGTAATTCATTTTTTCTCCCCCTTTTCTCATACACGAGACCTATATTTTGGCAACAAAAAAAGGACCTAAAACGACAAATAAAAGAAAAATTCATCGTTTTTAGATCCTGCCTGCATGACCAGTCACATGTCTAATTTATTCATATTGGATTTGTTTTTAGTATATACGCATTATATGAAAGCGTCAACATTTATTTTTCTAAAAATTATTAGGGTCTATATACCTAAAATGCTTTTCTCTATTCACTTATAGGAAACCTTCTACTCTTTTGTTCCTTCTATCATCAATCAACAATATTTTTCTCCACAAAAAACCAGATAAGTTGATTCACTCATCTGGTTTAAATTCATCTATTTTTTCTTTTCTTCTGCCCTCTTTTTAAATGCTTTCGCTTGTTTTTCATACTCCTTTTTCGTGACAGCTTTTAACTCTATTGAATCGCCTGTCATGATATATGGTTTAGGGAGTTTTTTATATTCCTTCCTCGTGAAAGCTTTTAACTCTACTGTACCGTCTGTCTTTTTAATTGGCAGCTTTACTGATTTTGCATCTCGATCAGTCGAACCTATAATGACACCATCTTCAATTATAGGATCATAGCTCATTTCGAAAAATCCTGCCCCATCAGTAAAGCCCCCGACCTCTATTTTCATTTCTTTATAGGGCTTACAACCTTCTTCAGTAACAGTTGTTATTAAAAAGGAGCCGTCCCATCCATTCTCAACATGCATGCTTTCCACTTGTAAAAATAGTTGTTTATCCTCTGCCGTATATAGAAAACCATATACTTTCGCCACTTTATCCCTGAAGTGTCTCATATTTTCATAATATCTAGTTTCTGATGAATCAACTAGATTTTGATGTCGATTTTGAATCTTTTTTTGATACGTTCCTAGCTTTTTTTGATTGATTGCTTTATAAATCGTGCTTTGCTTCTCGCCTTGTTTTTTCACAGAAAGGTTTTTCCCCGAAAAATGAACTTCGTATATGATCGTTTCTTTTCCTTTTTTCATTTGAAATTCATACCCATTTTCTTTTGAATGGCCGGTTATGACATATTGTTTTTTATATAATTGAGGGTCCCACCAAATTTCTTCTATATAGCTTTCATTCAAATGACCTGTTACTTTGCCTTTATTCTCAGATATCTCGAACCAGTTCAGTCTATCCTTAGTTTTATACGCAAATGCATAGGAATGATTCAATGAATTTTTTTGTGCGATTGCTTGATATGCTGTCCAGCCGCCTCCACCCAAGATGAGTACGGCTAGGATAGACACGACCCAGATTTTCAATTTGCTCATACGTACCTCCTCTAATATTTAATTTGAGAAATCAACATCAACAATATTTTACCATATATTCAACTAAATTCTTATTCACTTAAAAATAGATACTAGAAAATTTAGATAAGTATTTTAGTAATTATATCTTACATCTATGCAAATAATATCCTTTTTTTCATGGAGAATTCAGATATGTTATTAACCCTTATTCACCTGGTCCAATACGATCTATTTTTTCTTTTCTTCAGCCTGCTTTTTAAATGCTTCCGTTTGCTCTTGATATTCCTCTTTCGTGACAGCTTTAAATTCTATTGTACCGCCTGCCATTTTAAAGGGAAATCTAATTGATGTTGCGTCTCGGTCAGTTTCCCCTAAAATAAAACCCTTTTCAATTGCAGGATAAGTACTCAAATCAAACATTATCCCATCTGAAACACCCCCGGCTGTATGTTTCGTTTCTTTATAAGGTGCTCCACCATCTCCTGGGACCGTTCTCATCAGAAAAGAACCTGCCCATTCAGACTGCATATACATTCGTTTTACTTTTAGAAATAGCTGGTATGAACCATCCTCCGCCGTATACAGATAACCATAAGCGCCTGTTACTTTCTTAATGAAGTTTCTTACATAATCATGAAATCTATTTTCAGTGTCCTCCATCAGTTCTTCATATAGGTCATGAATGTCCTTTTGAACAGCACGTAGTTTTGTTTGATCAACTGCTTTGTATGTGATGCTTTGTTTTTCACCTTGTTTTCTCACAGAAAGATCTTTTTCAGCAAGGTGAACTTCATATGTGACCGTCTTTTTCCCTTGCTTCACTTGAAATTCGTAACCGTTTTCAATCGTTTTGCCGGTTAATTTATATTTGTTGATAAATAGATTAGGATCAAAATGCCTTTTTGGGTTTTCCTCCAAAATGGTTTCATTCAGATGACCTGTTACTTTCCCTTTTTTCTCCGTTACTTTGAACCAGTTCACATGATTCTTGGTCTTATATGCAAAGGCGTAAGATTGATTCAATACACTCTTTTTTGCATTTGCTTGATATGCTATCCAGCTGACAGCACCCATGATTAGTACCGCTAGAATTGCCACGATCCAGATTTTCGATCTATTCATACATACCTCCACCGACAGAATTTCATTTTTTCTATCAATATATGAGTGAGTCACCTCCTTTATCGAATTTATTTTTCAACAACCCCTTGTATCTGCCACTCCCCATCATATATTATATATCTAAATGATATATCTTTTAGATAGGTGTGCTGATATGAAAAAATACAATGATACGACGTATGCGATTTTAGGTATTTTAACGACAGATTGTAAGTCAGGGTACGAAGTGAAGCAATTAATTGATAGGAGCTTGCATCATTTTTGGAAAATCAGTTATGGACAAATTTATCCAGCTTTAAAGCTAATAGTCGAGGAAGGCCTTGCGGAGGTTTCACCTGCTGCTAGCTCTGGTCGCTCAGACAAGCGGGAATATCATTTGACTGAAAAAGGACTGGACACGTTAAGAGAATGGCTGGCGCAGCCGCTCGATCAGTTACCAACAGAGCGGAATGAGGTGTTATTAAAATTATTCTTCGGTCAATATCTTTCGTTTGAGAAAAAACTAGCGCTTTTACAGGATTATGAGAGGCAGCTCCGTATTCGTTATGAGACATATGTTGCGATTGAACAAAACATTCAAGAGCTGTACCCAGATGAAGCGGATGCGAAGTATTGGCTGTTTACTTTAGATTATGGGAAAAGAGTGGCTCAAGCTGGAATTGATTGGTGCGTGGAGACATTCCATTCGATGAAGAAGGAAGGGTAAATGAATGAAAAAAGACATACGTGCTGGCAGATTTACAACGGACAATTCTGATTCGATTGTGGTGTTCATTATCGGAATGAGGATCAACAAACGCTGGGCCATTCATCAATGGATGCCTGTGTTCATGGCGATGCCTGGCATGATCAAGGAGCTGTATACCCATCAAGAGGAGCTAGGGTTTCTTGGAACAGAGAATTACTTTGGATTACGCACGACAGCGATGATTCAATATTGGAAATCAACAGATGACCTCCTTGCCTATGCCAAGATGGAGAAGCATTTGGCTGCTTGGAAAAGATTTAACCAAATGGCACGAAATAATGATGCGGTCGGCATTTATCATGAAACATATCAAATTCAAGCCGGCTCGTATGAATCCATCTACGTGAACATGCCTTCCTACGGACTGAGCCAAGCGAGAGCGCCTATTCCAATTGATAAAGGAAAACAAACAGCGCAGGAACGGCTGAATACAACAAATTCCTAGAGAGCGATTCTCTAGGAATTTCTTTTTGCAACAGATACAAAATGCTTTAATATGCGGGCTGTTAATCCCCATATGGTGTAGTTTTCGTAATCATAAAACCATTCCTCGATTGAACGGCTCCCCCAGCTGTATTTTTCACCATTCATGATTTTTTCATAAGGGAAGTCCTCTCCTGGTGTTGGCTGAACGGATACATGATGTAGGTACGGCTCATATTGGCTGAGCCATGATAGAGGCACGGTAAAGGTCTCTTCTACTTCTTCTTGATTATAGGAGTGTTTCACTTTTTGCTCATCAATGATACCGACATATGGGTATACGACGAAGGATGGAGAAGCGATATAAGGACTGAGCTGTCCAAGGACATCGACCGATTCTGGCGGAATGCCCAACTCTTCATGTGTTTCTCGCAGTGCAGCCTCCTGTGCTGTTTCGCTGCCGTCGAGCTTGCCCCCAGGAAAGCTAATATCCCCCGGCTGTTTTCTCATGGTCAGCGATCGTACCTCAAATAATATATGCCATTCTCCATTTACTTGTACTAAAGGGATCAGGACTGCTGCTTTGAACGCTGTCTCTTCTCCAATGAACAACGGTTGTGATTGATGTAAGTCATTTTTTAATTGATCAATGAACACGGCCATCACCTGTTTTCTGTTTCTCTTTCCTTTAGCGTATCATGGTTCACCTTTTCAATAAAGATGATCTTTCTGACAATTATTTTTATCAATTTGACAACTTTACTTGTCAAATTGAATATAATGCTTTACAATCAAGGAAAGATTTCAATTAAAACTTGAGGTGACAGAATGAAAAATCGGTTAAAAGAGCTTCGTGCGCGTGATGGTTTAAACCAAACTGAGCTTGCGAAACGTGCAAAGGTCTCTCGTCAAACCATCAGCTTAATGGAACGTGATGAATTAATGCCGTCTCTCTTGCTCGCTGTTAAGCTTTCACGAATTTTTCAGGAACCCATTGAACATATTTTTCTATTCGAGGAGGATGAACTATCATGAAAACTGTATACAAAATGCTCTTAGGTGCTCTCCTTGGCTTTCTCGGTGCTTACTGTCTGCTGGCAGCCGAATTTGAGATGACACTTCTTGATATTGCATTTGAAGCGACTCTTGTTATCAGTGGAGTGACAATTTTATTGATTGTTTATTGTTTTTCAGGGATTTCACGTCTGAAAAAAAGAGTGTCTCTTTCGGTCTCTGGAGATGAGGAAGATGAACTGGAGGCAAAGCAATATCGGACCTTTACTGATTCGACATTAGCCAATACGGTGAGTACGATTTTGTCCATTATTGCCATCGGTATAACCATCGTCACCGAGCAGCCCCTCTGGTTGATTCTGGTCAATGCTGCTTTATTTATCGTCACCATTATCAGTTCTTATGTAGCGATATCCGTTCTTACACTTGTCTATCCTAATCGCCATCTGCCAAATCCGTCCGACAAAGACTATAGTAAAAAGCTGCTCGCCATTTCAGACGAAGGGGAAAAGCATGTCATGCTTGGCGGACTGTTTCACACGTATCAAATGATGAATATCCTCTTGACCGGTGCCATGTTTATTTTGATTGTGTATTCCCTTGGAGCCAATCACTCTCAACTCTTCTCGATCTTGGTCATTGGGGTTGTTTTGATCATTTTGAATGCAAATTATGTGTTGAAGATTAGAAATCGTTAAATGATAAAAAGCACAGCTCTGTCAAAAGGCTGTGCTTTTTCCGTCCGTTACGATGCACGGCGTTTCTTTCGTGCATAAATCAAAAATAAGAAACCAAACCATACCGGTGTCAATAGCAGCGCAGGACGTGTTGCATCTGCGAAGAGCATGATCACGAGAATGGCAGCAAAGAGCGCAAGAACGCAAATATTCACAAAAGGTGTGAACGGTGCTTTAAAGGTAGATGCTGCATGCAGTTCAGGCCGTGTTTTTTTATATTTCAAATGACAAATTAAAATAATACTCCATACCCAAATGAAACAAATGGCACTGATCGTCGTAACAATCCCAAAGGCTTGTTCGGGAATCAGCTTGCTTAAAAGAGCTCCGACCGATACTACAATCGTTGAAACGAATAGCGCATTACTAGGGACAGCGTGCTTGTTCAAACGTCCAAAGGAAGCTGGCCCCTGCTTTTGATGACTGAGATTATACAGAATACGGCTTGTCGAGAACATGCCGCTATTACAAGCTGATGCCGCAGACGTCAACACAACAAAGTTGATAAGGCCCGCTGCTACTGGTATTCCAATGAGCCCAAAGGTTTTCACAAAAGGACTTTCTGATGCACTGAGCTCAGTCCATGGGTTGATACATAGTAAAACAAAGATCGCACCCACATAGAAAAATAGAATTCTTAATGGAATCTTATTAATCGCAGAGGGGATGTTTTTTTGCGGATTGGCAGTTTCTGCTGCGGATACGCCAACCAGTTCAACTCCCACATACGCAAAAATCACCATCTGGAATGACAGCAAGAAGCCTGTGACACCATTCGGGAATAACCCGCCATGAGACCATAAATTCGTTACTGTCACCGGTCCGGCATCGGTTTGAAAACCAATGATTAAAAGAACAATTCCAACACCGATCAGTAATAGAATCGTAATCACTTTAATGAGTGCAAACCAAAATTCCATTTCTCCGAAAAGCTTCACCGTTAATAGATTCAATCCTAGTAAAATCAACAAACAAATGATAGCAGGAATCCATTGCGGGATATCAAACCAATACTGCACATACACTCCGACCGCAATGACATCCGCCATCGCTGTCATAATCCAGCAAAACCAATATGTCCACCCTGTCACAAAAGATGCCCACGGGCCGAGATAGTCCTCTGCAATATCGGTTAATGACTGATAGCCCGCCTTCGATAAAAGCAATTCTCCAAGTGCCCTCATGACAAAAAAGATGGCCATTCCGACAATTAAATAAGCAAAAATGATTGATGGACCTGCCAATTGAATGGCTTTTCCAGAGCCTAAAAACAGCCCTGTTCCAATGGTTCCGCCAATGGCAATCAATTGCACATGACGGTTTGATAAATCTCGTTTTAATTCTTGTTGTGCCAATGCTAACACCCTCCTACGACACGATCTTATACTGAAATAATGAACTCTTTAAAAAGTCCATAAAAAAAGAGATTGGATGCGCTCCAATCTCACGGTCATAAAAGAATAGCAAAATAGAGAAAAGTAATACACGGCATCATCCATGCATCACAAATACAATATTTCGTACTCTTCTGTCCTTTTGCCTGAGATTGTGAACCCTTCGGCGCCGCACATACATGCGGTCTCTCCAGAAGCTGCTCCTGCTATAGTGTGACCCACAGCAATCATAGCCTTCGTTATTTAATTAAAATGTTGCTATTTCTGAATAATTTTATATTTTACGCCTCAATCAGAATGCTGTCAATGGTAATCTTTTATGATTTACAGTGATACCCATATGTCTTCACTTCATCAATCCCCCCTAATTCATGTATAATAAACCAAAAGATGTTCGGCTCGTCTGATGGAGAAATCCCTCTTGATCATGAACAAAGTTAGGCAATCCATTGAAGTTGGTGAAGATAAATGAAAAAAATGAACAAACAGCGTGTCACATTACAGGAAGTCGCCAAGCATGCCGGTGTCTCGACTTCAACGGCATCACTCGTTGTTCGAAACAATCCTAGAATCTCTGAAGCCACTCGAAACAAAGTACTGCAATCCATGGAAGACTTAGGATACGTATATGACCGCGTTGCTGCCAACATGCGGTCAAAAAGCTCAAATATCGTTGGTGTGATTGTCACAGATATTTCTAACACCTTTATTTCGGAATTTTTAATCGGCGTGCAAACCACGCTTGAATCACTAGGCTATACCGTTTTACTTGGTACAACCTTTGACAGTGTCGACAAACAGGAGCGGCTCATTTCCACCATGGTAGAGCACCGAGTGGGCGGAATTATTTTAAACCCAGCTTCGAAAAGCTCTGCTCGAACCGTCAAACAATTAAATCAAATTCGCACCCCAAAAGTACTTGCAAATCGTGAGTTATCAGATGTGCAATGTGATTATGTCGGTGTTGATTATGAACAAGGCACTTGGATGGCCATTCATCATCTTCTTCAGAAGGGGCATCGACGTATCGCCTTCTTAGGCGGCATCAAGACCTCATCGACTTGGATTGAGCGGATGAAAGGTTTCAAAAGAGCTCATGACGATGAAAACCTGACGATTGATGATTCCCTTATTATTGATATCGTACCTACTCGTGAAGGCGGGAAAGAAGCACTCGCTCAAGTGATGGATCAACCCGAGCCTCCTACCGCTATTTTTTGTTTTAGTGACTTAGTTGCATTTGGAGTCATGCAAGCACTGTCAGCACGGGGCATCCAGCCAGGTGAAGATATTGATGTGGTTGGATTCGATAATGTTCCTGAAGCGGAGATGTACCATCCGCCGCTCACCACTGTTTCTTCATTCCCCCGATCCATCGGGGCAAAAGCAGCGAACCTTTTATATCATAAAATGAACGATCAGGATGAAGAGCTGCAGAGATTGATTTTAAAGCCTCAACTTCATATTAGAGAAACCTCTCCATCATGATGAAAAGAGAATTGTGTGCAGCAATTCTCTTTTTTTATTGAACAAGTCAACTATTTCTTTGTTTCATTTTTCTTTTTTTAAATCACAAAGTCATAAACTTGACACATTTAAAATGCAGGAGTATATTTATCTCGTTGCTTCTTTTAGTATATCGTTATACCTATTTAGTCCTATCGTTATTTCTATCAAAAAACAGTTAAAAGTGATTTTTTATGATTCTGATCAAATCATGAAGTTTCACTTCCTAATCAAGGCTGTTATTATTTTTTACATTTTAGTAGAACGATGTACTTTAATTGGAGAACAGATGAATATTCATTATTTTTTCATCAATAAGGGGTGTTGTGATGGGCTTCATATTATTCATTTTGAAGGAAACAATAACAAAGGGTATACAAAGAATTTGACCTTAAAGGGGTTTCAAATATAGGAGTGGGAACATGAAAAATCCTTATATTAAATCGTCACTTGGCATGTATTTAAACTACTTCATGCTTGGCATGATCAATATTATTGTAGCTTCCAACATGGACAGCTTATCTGAGCGCTACCATGTAGATATTCCGAAAATCAGCTTGCTTGTATCGGCGATCGGAATTGGTAAACTCATTGCTCTCTTTTTCTCAGGTCGGTTAGCCGATAGCTGGGGACGTAAGCCTGTCATTATTACAGGAAATTTTCTTTACTTATTATTCTTAATCGGTATTCCAACGACAACGAGTTATACACTGGCATTTATCTTTGCGATTTCAGCAGGTATTGCCAACTCACTGCTTGATTCAGGAACCTACCCTGCTTTGACAGAGTCATTTCCGAAAAAAGCAAGTTCGGCTTCTGTTTTAGTAAAAGCGTCTGTATCCATTGGGGCGACTGTTCTTCCATTTATCTTGGCGTACCTAGTGGCACATGACATCTTCTGGGGCTGGGCGTTCTTTGGACTAGGGCTTCTTTATTTACTTGTAGGAATTTACTTAATCTTTATGCCATTCCCGAACCATAAGCAAGTTTCTTCACAAGACGCTCTTCCAGTACAAGACCAGCTGAAGGAAGAACCAAAAATGCTTGGCGAAGGCTTAGCTGTTGTACTGATGGGATTCACGTCGACTGCATTGTTTGTCGTATGGCAGACATGGCTTCCGCAGCTCGGGTTAAAATTAATCGGACTTGGCACAGGACAAGCCACACAGCTTCTATCTTATTTTAGTATTGGTGCACTCGTATCTGTTCTCTTGCTTTCGATCGTCTTAGATAAATTCATTTCACCGATTATGGTGGCAATCATTTATCCAATTGGGGCGTTCCTTGCAATGCTTTCACTTTTCCAAATCGAAACGTACAGCATTGTCATTGTCAGCACCTTCTTCTTAGGGCTATTTACAGCAGGAATCTTCCAGCTGGCGATGAGTATTATGATGAAATTGTTCCCGACAAACAAAGCAACGGCTTCATCCTACGTTAATATTGCGGCAAGCTCAGCGTTTATTCTCGTGCCGCTCATTACAAGTGGATTGGTCAGCACGTACGATATTAAAATGACGTTATTTTTCGATATGATCATTGCGGTTATTAGCGTATTACTAGCGGTCTTTGTTCTTGGACGCATGAAAAAATTATTTAGATAATTAAAGGAGATGTCAATCATGACAAACATACATGAACGAAATATTGATGGAAAAACAAAATTAGTCGGTCTTCTAGCTACACCAATCGGACACAGCCTTTCACCACGTATGCATAACCTTGGCTATACACTAACAGGTATCAACTATGCTTACCTCGCATTTGAAGTAGGGAATGATGAACTAGAAGCAGCCGTAAACGGTATGAAAGCAATGGGTGCAGCTGGATTTAACGTCTCTATGCCGAACAAAATGAAAGTACTAGATTACTTAGACGAACTAGATGATTCTGCAAGATATACACGTGCAAGTAACACTGTAGTAAACAAAGATGGTAAGCTCATCGGCTACAACACAGATGGTCTTGGATATGTGAGAAACTTGATTGAGCATGGCGTTGAATTAGCCGGCAAAAAAGTCACACTTGTTGGCTCTGGCGGCGCGGCAACTCCGATTGCGATTCAGCTTGCACAGTCCGGTATTCGTGAAATTAGTATTTTTGCTCGTAATGACCAATACTTCGTTCAAGCAGAAGAAAATGTAAATTACATCAACAACGAAATGAAATCTTTCGGTGTCAAAGCAAACATTTTCCCACTTGAAGACAAAGACGCGTTCCGCCGTGAAGTAGCAGAAAGTGCGATCCTGGCAAACGGGACAAGCCTTGGCATGAAACCACTAGATCAGCTCAGCATTATCGATGATACACTTGATGTACTTCGTGAAGATTTGATCGTGACAGATGTCGTATACAACCCGCAAAAAACAAAGCTTCTTGCACAAGCACAGGAAGCTGGCGCCAAAACGATTAACGGTCTTGGAATGATGCTATGGCAAGGTGCACTTGCTTACAAACTATTTACTGGCGAAGATATGCCAGTTGATCAAGTAAAACAAATTCTTTTTGAAAATGACCGTTTCTAAAACAAAAGAAAGACGACTTCCTAAGCGGAGGTCGTCTTTTTTTAATCATGTACCATAACTTGACGGTAGCGATACAGGATATACAGTGCGCCGATAATGGCTGCAACAGCCACCACTGCATCGAACATAAAGATTTGTAAAATGGACGCGTGACTCTGAATTAACCCTGTTACGACCGGGATGACGATAGCCGACACGCCGCCCGCTGTGGAGATAATCCCAGTCATCGTCCCTTTGTTTTTCCAGAAGAATTCAGCCATCACAGTTAACGTCAGCTGAAAAACTCCTGCTGTTGAAAACCCTAATACAAAAGCATTGACGGTTCCTATGACTGGCGATTTCACGACCAAGAGTACACAAATAGAAACAAGTGTAATGATTGGATAAATCAGCAGTACAGTGACCGGACGGACAAAACGGCGCAAAAGAAACGCGAGCAACACAACAGACAGCAGCCCGCCCATGCTATAGTAACTGAGCAGTTTCACAGCACTGCCCGATGCCATCCCCAAGATGGCCTCACCGTACGTAGGAAGCCAAATTTGCGGCAGCGCATACAGCCCATTTGATGTAAAGCTGATTAAAATGAGTGCGATCCCTTCCCTCCAAAATGTAGGCTCTGTCGAGAAGCGCGGAAGTCCATCATGCTCCGTTACCTGGACTTGCTCCACCTTGCGATGATTCGGAAATGGTAAGGTCCACAGCATCAAGACATTTACAAGATAGATCAGAGCAGGAACAAAAAATGAAATTCCATAAAACAAATCATGCTCTGCTAAAAAGAAAATCGCCAGTGGCAAAATGGTTGCCCCAATGGAGATAAAGGCCTTCACCATCACATTCGCAGATCCTGAGTTTTGCGGAAAAGCCTCCATTAACGCAGGATACGTTCCTGCATCCATTGCCGAATTCGCAACCCCTGCCAAAATCGCAAACGCAAACGCGATTTGATAATTCGGAGACAATGGGATTCCGATGAGGAACACCGCCATCAGCACACCAGAAACCAAAATGACCGGCTTTCGCCCAAAACGATCTGACAGTACGCCTGATAAACCATACGTGAGCACCCTGCCAATGCCAAGCGCCGAAATCATATAACTAATTCCCGCACTATTGGTATCTAATTGTTTGATTAAAAATGGCATATTTGAAGCCAAAATAATATTGACCATACCTAATAAAAAGTAATTAATATACAGACTAGAAGCCGTTCTCACATACGGATTCCTCATCCTGACACACCCCTCAACACCATCGCAATGAAGTGACAAATAATGGTTACGCTTACAAGATCTCATATGTGAGGAAGAACAGCTTTGCAGCCTTCACGTTCATACATCTCATCATGTCATGCAGCTCACAGCTTACACGCCCTTCATGTATCAAGCATTTCTTCAATTTTTCACTGCTCTTATTTTATACGAATGAGAAAGGTAAAGATAGTGAATTGCTTAAATTTGAGGGGAATTCATCGATCAAGCGTATGACACCATCGATAGAAAAAAGGAGTGGTTAGCTGCCACTCCTTAACTGATGTCTCATTTCTGTTCATCGTTCATTTTCAACCCATTTTGACGAATGACTTCTTGATACCAGTAAAAGCTTTTTTTAGGTGTTCGATTTAACGTTCCGTTTCCATCGTTATCTTGATCAACATGGATAAACCCATATCGCTTTTCCATTTCAGATGACGAGTAACTAATTAAATCAAGAATTCCCCAGCTGGTGTAACCTATTAATTCGACTCCATCCTCAATGGCTTCCAGCATTTGCTGGAAATGCTGCTCATGATAGCTAATCCGATAATCATCATTTATCTTTCCATCTTCCACCTTGTCGTATGCACCTAATCCATTCTCAACTATAAATAGTGGTAGTTGATAGCGATCGTATAAATCATTTAAAGAGATACGAATTCCAATCGGGTCGATCTGCCAGCCCCATTCACTCACTTCTAAATATGGGTTTTTCACTCCACCTATTGTATTGCCGCTGACAGTTTCCATGCCTTCACTATTTTCAGTAGCAACCAAGGAATTGTAGTAACTGAATGAAATAAAATCAACAGTATGCACCTTTAATAATTCGTCATCTCCCAGCTGTTTCTCAATGTGAATGTTTTTTTCTTTAAACAGTCGATTGATAAAACGCGGATACTCACCACGCACCTGTACATCTGTAAAAAACATATTGAACTGATTGTTCTTTGATGCCTTCAGAACATCCTTTGGATTACAAGAATACGGATACGTTGTTAATTTCGTCAACATACACCCTATTTTTGCCCCTGGGATCATTTCATGACAATATTTAACGGCCAAAGCACTTGCAACAAATTGATGATGCAATGCTTGATAAACTGCCTGTTCTACATTGTCAAAGCGCTCTGAAACGATTCCACCACTTGTAAATGGATGTCGGACAATACTATCAATTTCATTGAAAGTCAGCCAATACTTGACTTTATCTTTATATCGATCAAATACAACTCGACTAAATTTCACAAAGAAATCAACGACAATGCGATGAGACCATCCTCCATATTGATTCACTAAGTATAGCGGCATTTCATAATGAGATAACGTAACGAGTGGTTCAATATCATGCTTTTTCATCTCATCGAATAGGCGGTCGTAAAATAATAATCCCGCTTCATTTGGCTCTTCTTCATCACCGTTTGGAAAAATACGTGTCCATGCAATCGAGACACGTAACGTCTTCAATCCCATTTCTTTGAACAGCGCCATATCTTCAGGATAACGATGATAAAAGTCTACACCTCTTCGTTTCGGATAACCTTCGGCGGTATCTGCACGCATCGCTTGCTGAATTTGTTCTTCATCCACTTTGTTGTGCTTTTTATAATCAGACTTACTGAGACCTTTTTTAAAGATCGCCACATCAGCAGTCGATAGCCCTTTTCCGTCTACATTCCATGCGCCTTCTGCTTGGTTTGCCGCGATGGCGCCTCCCCATAAAAATCCTTCTGGAAATTTCCTGATTTGATTAGACATGTTTCTTCCTCCTCAAGACTATGCGTTATTTCTTTGAACCACTCGATTAACGTGAATAATTAAATACATTTTTTCGTCACTGGATATCGTGTAATCCACATTTGTTTTAATATATTTCTCGATTTTCTCCACACATTTTACTTCTTCAGGATACTTCCTCATGATTTGATCAATTAGATCGTGATCATCTGTTTCAAGCATTTTGTTCTCAAGTAAACGTTGAACAAAGAACTGTAAATGTGTTAAAAACCTGGAGTAATTAATCGTATCTGTCGGAATGTCAATCTTATAATGCATTTTGATAATATTTAAAATGTCTTTGACCATATTGGTCATCATCACGATTTGATTTAAATTATCTTTGGTCTGCTGCGCATTTACTAGATGAAATGCAATATTCGCCGCTTCTTCTTCAGGCAGCTGAATGCCTAACTGTTTTTCAATCAGCTCTAGTGCATGCAGACCAATACTGAATTCTTCGGGGTAAAATTTCTTCACTTCCCACAGCAGGCGATTTTGTATCGTTAAATTTTCCTTAAAGCGCTTCGTAGCCATGAAAAGGTGATCGGTTAAAGAAATATAAAGATGCTCATTTAAGTGTGTAGATAAACGGCGCTTCGCATAGGATATAATCTCATCTGTCATGATTAAAAATTCCTCTGGGGTCTCCCTCATAAGCTCAGCTAAATCATTAGACGTGCTTTGATCTTCTAGCACATAGATCTTTTGAATATCAGACTCTTGAATAAGACTGCCTGGCTTATTTTTAAATCCAATGGCTTTACCCATTACGATGATTTCCTTACCGTCATCTCTTTTAGCGAGAACCACACTGGTATTCAGCACTTTTATAATTTCCATACCATATCACCTTCCTGGATACATTCAAAATCGATTTATAAGACCGTTAAAAGTGGCTGCTGATGACCAGAAACAGGATTCGTTTTTCCCTCTTGGGGTAAAATTTCTAAATAATCAGCTGTATTTGTAATAATGACTGGTGTTGTTGTATCATAGCCAGCCTTTTGTATATTCTGTTGATCAAATTCAATCAGAAGTTGACCTTGTTTCACTGTATCACCTTTTTGAACATGTGAAGTAAAATATTGTCCATTTAAGTTTACAGTATCAATACCAATATGAATCAGAACTTCCACACCAAGGTTGGATTTTAAACCAATGGCATGATTTGTATGGAAAATCATTTCTACTTGTCCATCAAAAGGAGCAAATACTTTCCCTTCACTAGGTTGAATCGCTGCCCCTTTCCCCATCACTTCTTCAGAGAATACTTTATCATTCACTTTTGCTAAAGGAATGATGTCTCCTTTAATTGGTGCATAAATGACTTCACGATTTCTTGTGCTTTCTGATGTGGAAACAGGCTCATTTTTCTTCTCGATGTTTTCAGTTTCTGCATCTTTAAAGCCGATGATGTAAACAGCAATAAACGCAACGACCGCTGAAACGACTGCACCAATAATGGCAAACGTAAAGTTTGAAGTCCCTTTTTCAATGAAAATCGGCATTGTTGCGATACCAGGTGAAACCATGACAAACGCCTTTAGCTTAATCAATCCAACAAAAATACCTGAAACCCCTGCTCCAATCATACATGCGAGTAATGTTTTCTTAAGTTTTAAATGAACGCCGTATAATGCAGGTTCTGTTATACCAAATAAAGCAGAAATTCCTCCGGACATCGCAATTTGTTTTAACTTAGGATCTTTGGTTTTAAATGAAACAGCCAAAGCACCTCCACCTTGCGCAAAGTTCGCTGCTAGCATAGCGACCCCAATGAGAGCATCGTATCCTGGTGAAGCAAGGGACGCGATAACAACTGGATAGAACACCTTCTGCATCCCAAACATGACGATAAAAGGTAAGAAAACGGCTAAAATCGCAACAGCTGCCCATCCCGCAGTTTGCTGGATCCATAAGACCCCTGCGGCTAAGCCTGCACCAAGATACATACCGAGCGGCCCTAAAAACAGTAAACCAATCGGAGCGACAATAATCATCGTAATTAAAGGAACCATAAAGATTTTGACAGGTCCCGGTGATAATTTATCTGCCAGCTTTTCTACATATGACATCAGCCAAACAATGAGTATGATCGGAATAACCGATGCACCATAAGAAACAGCTTTTAGTGGGATGCCCGCAAAGACAACTGGATCACCACTGCTAAACAGGGCTGTTAAGTTCGGATGTAACAAAACCCCAGCCAAAGCCATTGATACCATAGGGTTTGTGCCAAATTTCTGTGAGCTTGTATAGGCTAACAAAATAGGTAAGAAGAAGAACGCTGCATCTGAGATGATTTTCAATACCAAATAGGTTTGGCTGTCTTCTTTCATCAAGTTCAGCATCGGCAATAAAATTAATAGAGCCTTCAACATTCCTGCACCAGCGATCGCAGGGATGATCGGTGCAAAAATGCCAGTGATCAAATTGGCAAAACGATTGAAATATCCTTTCAAGCTATGATCTTTATTCTGTACAATCTGTCCGCTTGCTTCCGGATTTTGATCAATCAGTTTTGCAAACTCTTTATAAACATAACCCACATCATTTCCAATAATAATTTGATACTGACCTGCTGTATCTGCTACTTGAATGACGCCATCAAGACGGCTAATTTCTTCAGAGTTTGCGCGTGAAGAATCTTTTAAAGTCAGCCTTAATCTCGTCATACAGTGGATGGCATTTTGAACATTTTCGCTTCCGCCAATATGTTTTAGAATGTCTTGAGCTAAGTCTTTATGATTCATTAAAGTCACCGCTTTCATTTTTGATTATAGGCGCTCAGGGAACAAAAAAAGACCTGGATTGGGTGGGAATATACAAATACAGATATCCCATCCAATCTAGGTCTTGCCTGCCGAACAGTAACACGCCTTATTGAATGTACGCATTATTCTATTTTTAAATTTTCATCGTTTCGTGAAACCGCTTTTAACATGTTAATATCTTTATAGTAATTAATTATCTTCACAAAAGCAATGTTTTTTTCTCGAAAAACAATAATAAATTGATTAAATATAGATCAAAGAGCACTGTTATATCATCTAATCGTACCTATTGAAAATGAATGGTATTGTCATGCTCTTTCTAATAAAGACCGTCTAAACTTAAAGTCCCCAAGTACTTAACTCATAAAAATATTCCGTCCGTTCAATGCATAATCCAAAATGAAGATCCTCTGTGACTAACATAAAATCTCCATATCCAATTGAAAATTTCGTTTGCTCAAGAAGCTGGTTTAAATGGCTAAACACTTCGTTCACGTTTACTAAAAGAGCTTCAATTTCATGCTCTCGAAAAAACATGATTCTAGCTTCTTTGGGATAACGTTCTGCATTCTTGACCAATTCCTTTAACATTTGTGTAGATTTTTTTATATGTTCTCGATAGTTATCCCCATGTATTTGAATCTTATTTTCTCTTGCATAAAGGAAAGCAAACACCTTCTGACAAAACAATTGATTTTCTTCGATATCTAAAAAAGGGTGTTCTGGAAGTGTCATGTAGCTCAATTCGTTCATTAAGTGCTTTCTTCTGCTTTTTCTTTTTAAGGTTTCGATTTTTGTTTTTCTGTTGTTATTCATAAAAATCAACTTAACAATCCTTGTTTTTTTATACTATCATCACAAGAATTATCTAATAAAACAATCCATTTGTTCAAATTAGGACTTTTTTCTCAAACGGGTACAACCCTTACCACGCTTTCATCGTCACCCTCTTCTTGTCAATTAACCGGAAATCAATCACTTGTAATCTAAACAGTTACAGCATATAATTTCTCTGATTTCTTAATTCACATTAAGAAGAGTTCATAAGAGGGGGCTTTATGATGGAAATTAAGGCGGCTGTCATTGAAAAACAAGGTGAAGATTTTGTATTTGAACAACTAAAGCTAGAAAACCCAAAAAGTAATGAAGTATTAATTAAAGTGGTAGCAACTGGAGTTTGTCATACAGATGCTGTCGCTCGCGATATGGGATTATCACCCTTCCCTGTAGTTTTAGGCCACGAAGGAGCTGGAATTGTAGAAGCTGTCGGAGATAGTGTCAAGTCCGTTAAAGAAGGAGATCATGTTGTCTTATCATTTGCTTCTTGTGGAGAATGTGAAAACTGTTTAGCTGCACATCCTACTAGCTGTATGCGGTTCAATGAACTAAATTTTGATGGCAAGATGGAAGATCATACAAACAGAATACACAAACACAATCATGCAGTTTCTACTTTCTTTGGACAATCTTCATTTGCCACATATGCAGTTGTTAACGAACGAAATGTCGTTCAAGTAGAGAAAGATGTTGATTTGGCTCTTCTTGGACCATTAGGTTGTGGAATCCAAACAGGAAGTGGAACCGTTTTAAATAAATTAAAACCTGAATTTGGTTCGACAATTGCTGTATATGGCTGTGGAGCAGTCGGATTAAGTGCCATTATGGCTGCGAAAATTGCAGGCTGTAAACAAATCATTGCGATAGATGTACATGAAAACCGATTAGCACTTGCCAAGGAACTAGGTGCTACAGATGTCTTTAATGGAGCAAAAGTAGATGCTGTACAAGAAATTAAAAAAATAACAAACGGTGGAACTAATTATGCTGTTGAAACAACGGGTGTACCACCTGTTGTTCGTCAATCATTACATGCTCTAAAGCCGCTAGGTGTGTCCGCAGTTGTTGGAGTCACACCAAAAATGGAGTTTGATGTCCATAACGATATCATGGCTGAAGGTAAGACATTAATGGGTGTGATTGAAGGCGATGCAGTTCCTAAGTTATTCATTCCGAAACTTATTGATTTCTATAAAAAAGGGTTGTTCCCATTTGATAAGCTAGTGAAATTTTATGAATTCGAAGATATCAACCAAGCCTTTGCTGATTCGAAATCTGGTGCCGTTTTAAAACCGATTGTGAAAATTAGCTGAACATGACAATAAAGAACCTTCCACTCTGGAAGGTTCTTTTGTTCATCCTAGCCTATTAAAGTTCAAGGAATAAGATACTTAATAGGTATTTTCTTTATACAAAATAGATATTTCCCCTCTTGATATATCATCATTATAATTAAATAATGGCTGAAATTGATAGACACAAGGGGGAATCATTGTGGATTTATTCGCAAAAAAAATAAATCAATATATTGATGGACAATGGAGAAAAGGTTCATCAAATAAAATTCAGAAAGTTTATAACCCTTATACTTCAGAGGTCATTGCTGAAGTAAATATAGCTTCAGAAGAGGATATTCACGCAGCCTATCAAGCTGCAAAAGAAGCTCAAGAACATTGGGGAAAAGTATCAGCTTCTAAAAAGGTGAGCGTGCTTGAAAAAGCATATCAGTTCTTTGAAAAACATAAAGACGACATAGTAGAAACGCTCTGTAAAGAAGCAGGGAGTTCCTTCGTGAAAGCCAATATTGAACTCGAAGCTACCATGAATGTTTTGAAACAATCAATGGATTATCCACACCAACTAGAAGAGAGATCAGAGCTTCCTGCTTTAATAGAAAACAAAACAAATTATGTCTATCGAGCACCTATAGGGGTAGCTGGTATTATCAGTTCATTTAATTTTCCTCTTCACTTATCTATGCGCTCTATTGCTGTTGCAATTGCTACAGGAAATTCAGTTGTACACAAACCAGACATGCAAACAGCATTATCAGGTGGTGTCGTCATTGCAAAAGCGTTTGAAGACGCTGGTCTGCCAAAAGGGGTTTTCAACTTAATCCTGACCAATACAAAAGAAATTGGAGACTCATTTATCGAACATCCAATTCCAAAAATCATCTCTTTTACAGGTTCAACTGGAGTTGGGCGTCATATTGGTTCAATTGCGGGGAAAAACCTGAAACGAACAGCCTTAGAGCTTGGTGGAAACAATCCGTTTATTGTATTGGAAGACGCAGACATTGACCAAGCGATAAACGCTGCAATTTTCGGTAAATTTTTACACCAAGGGCAAATTTGTATGATTATTAACCGCATTCTCGTTCATCGTAATCTTTATGATACCTTTATTGAAAAGTACACTGAAAGAGCAGCTTCATTAAAATGTGGGAACCCAGTAGACCCTTCTGTAGTGATTGGGCCTCTAATTAATGAGAAACAAGCTGATCATGTCATGTCGATCATTGAAGAAGGAAAAAATGAAGGTGCTAAATTAGTGTTAGAAGGAAAAAGAGAAGGAAATCTGATCACACCGTTTGTATTTGCAGATGTCAATAACGACATGAAGATTGCACGCAGTGAGATATTTGGTCCAGTTGTTTCTATCATTCCTTTTGACAATGAGGAAGAAGCCATCCATTTCGCAAACGACAGTGAATATGGTTTAAGTGCAGGTATCTTTACAGAGAATATTGAAAAAGGGATTACATTAGCAAGACGCATTGAAAGCGGAATGGCTCATGTGAACGATCAAAGCGTAAATGATGATAGCCTGGCGCCATTTGGTGGGGAAAAGGCTTCTGGAATTGGTCGCTTTGGGGGCCAATGGGCTCTAGAAGAATTCACTCGAGTCCAGTGGGTTTCTGTACAAAATCAACCAAGAAAATATCCTTTCTAAGAGAAAAAAGGGATGGGCTTAACTAAGCCATCCCTTTTACTTATTCTTTCATTTCTTTCACTGTTTGTTCCCAGCGTTCAATGACTTCTTTCTCATTAAATAAGTCGATGTTGATGCCGGAGATTATTTGTGCATATTTTGCTACATCTTCCCTCGCTAAAACAACCTGAGCAGAGAATCTTTCTCTTACATAATGGCTGTCAGGCGTCTTATCTAGCCTTTTCAAAGACAGTCTAATATAGTGAACCTTTCCTTGACATACCATTACCAAAGTCGCTTTCTGCGTACGAATGATATTGGATGTAGTCGTTGTATTTGGCCATAAACCGATTCTTAATTCTTGACAGTTTAATGCAACAATTTCCCCCACACTAATCATCGCATTATGTGGCCAGCCATCCTCTCCTACAGTCATTAACATCATCGCTTCATGCTGTTTATCTGAAAGCTGTTTTCCATTCAAGAATTCAAATACCTCAGGAGACAATTCCGTTTTATACATGCTAACACCACCTTACCTTCACCTATTAGACAATGCTGAGCCAAGATTCATTGGACAATCTATCGTTACTTTTTTTACTAAATAAGAAGATCTCTAAGCGGTATATAGAGATCTTCTTATTTTTACATTAATCTATTAACTTTGGGATTGGAGGAATTTGATCTAATTCTTTAAATTTAGTTGAATCCAACTTGAAACGTTTGTCATATTTTTCGGGGTCTGTGATATTAGGACCTTCTGTATTTCTCCAAGATAGGGTACAAGTATCGCAAATATATACTTCCCAAGCATCCTTAACAGGAGATTTTGTTAATAAGCTTACTTTTTCAGATTCACATCTCGGACACTTCATTATTTATTTCCTCCCTTTTTTATTAAATCACGGAGAATGGCAGACCATTCTTCTGCTTTTTCTGGCGTAGCCAAAAGTTCAGTATCTCGGGCAATATCAGGTGCAATCGGAGTTGTCGCATCAATGACTAGCTTTGTGTGCATACCAGCAGGGTCAGAAGATGGATCTAATGGCATTCCAGGCGCATATGGAATTTTGAAAACATCTTTGTCTGGACGTACCCGAGTGGTTAATGCCCACATCACTTGCTCTAAATTAAACGGATCAACGAATTCATCTACGATAATCGCTATTTTCGTATAAGGCATTCCGTGAGGAGTGGATAATAGCCTCATCGCAACCGCCTTACCGTATCCACCTAACCGAGATTTTGTCGATACAATAGTTCCTATACCGTGTGTATACATTGCGTTTACTGCCTCAACTTCTGGGAAGTCACGCTTTAACTGTTTATACAATGGTAAACTTGTATTTAAAGCCATTAAATAATCAATTTCCGTCCATGGCATACCTAAGTATAAGTTTTCAAAAATTGGATTTTGACGGTGAGTGATTTTAGTGATTTTTACAATCGGCTGCAAACGTGCTCCTGAATAACTTCCAGGAAATTCGCCAAATGGGCCTTCTATCTCTCTTTCACGAGGCATAATGTATCCCTCTAGAACAACCTCACTTCTCGCTGGAATATCTAATTGACCATGCTCGCTTTTCGTTAATTCAATTGCTTCTCCTTTTAAAGCTCCGGCAAAATCATATTCGGATTGAGCATATTCTATCGGTGTACTAGCCATAAAGCTCAAGACAGGATCGTTACCTAAGCAAATGGCAATTGGTAAAGGTTCATTTTTTTCTTCTGCATGTTTTAGATGGACCGCTATATCGTGAAATGGAAGTGGCTGAATTCCTACTTTATCTTTACCCTTTACTTGAATACGGTAAGTTCCGGCATTTTGTTCCTCATAGCTTTCAGGCTTATTTGGATCCTTACTAACCACAAGAGCTTTAGAAAGATAAAAGCCCGCATCGAATTCATTAATACGAAACAGTGGCAGTACATCAAATAAATTGATATCTTCCTCAATTACAACTTCTTTCACTGGTGCATCTTTTTTATCTACCCAAACAGGTTTAATCGGATATCTATCCCAAATTCTTTCTAATTCGAAAAACTGTTCTTTAACTGGTGTGTTCTTGTCCATGTTAAGCATCAAGGCATGGTTTTGCCATGAACCGTGTACATTTAGGACAACAGGTGTTTTATATCCTTTCACTTTTTCTACAAGAACAGCTGGTGCATTCTCCATATCCGGGGCAGAACGGCCAATCGCGCTTAAATCTGGTTCAGGCATGACTTCATCCTTAATACGAACTAGTTGATTTTCTGATTCTAGTAAATCTAGAAACTCTCTTAAATCTCTATAGGACATGGGAAATCCTCCTATTCAGCAATTTTTATGTGATGTGTTTTCCCTTACATCACCATTGTACGCCCCATCATATGATATTAAAAATATCTATTAAATATTTAAAATATACCTTAAAGGTATGCTTTTTAACTAAAATGAAGTTCAACATGAAAATCAAATACAAAAGGTTCGTCCTAAAAGGACGAACCAGATTGAAAAAGCCTCTCAAATCATCTTTTGATCAGCTTACTTCGCTTTTTGTATACCTTCCCATCTCTTAGCTTCTGATAATTGAATACCAAACTGATCTAAGGCTCTGTAAACAATGTGGTTAACAATATCATCAATCTGTTGAGGATGATTATAAAAAGCAGGCATTGGAGGAAAAATGATAGATCCCATTCTTGATAATGTCAACATATTTTCAAGATGAATATCATTAAGAGGTGTTTCACGGGTCATCAATAACAATTTTTTTCTCTCTTTTAAAATGACATCAGCAGCTCGCGTAACAAGATTGTCTGCCAGCCCCATTCGAATTGATGCAAGAGTTTTCATACTACAAGGTGCCACAATCATTCCATCTACTCTAAAAGATCCGCTTGAAATTTTCGCACCTAAATCCTTATATGAATATGTGAAATCAGCTAATTCTTCAACATCCTTTACAGTGTAAGATGTCTCAACATTTATGGTTGCGGCTGCCCATGAAGACATGACCAAATGAGTTTCAATATCTGTGTGTTTGAGAATTTCTAGAAGACGAATACCAAAAATGGCTCCTGTAGCACCAGACATTCCAACAATAATCTTCATATACGCTTCACCTTCTTTAATATTAATGATTCATATCTCTAAATAAAGTATACTCTCCAGTTTAATATATTGATAATATTCATATTGTTTATATATAATACTTACAAAGTATAAAAAGACAGGAGAAGACATATGGATATTCGACAACTGCGATATTTTATAGCCATTGCAGAACAAGGTACAATCTCTAAAGCTGCAGAATCTCTGCATATGGCTCAGCCGCCACTTAGCAGGCAATTAAAAATGATGGAAGATGAATTAGGTGTTGTTTTATTTGAAAGGAATAAAAAGAAGAAAGTCACTCTAACCGCTCAGGGAGAACTATTTTTAAAAAAGGCTAGAGAAATAGTTTATAGCATGGAGGATGCTATTCATGAAATTAAAGAATTTAGTGAGGAAATAAGCGGAACTCTTTCAATTGGTTCTACTATTTATTGTGCACCGATTTTACTTTCAGCTCTTACCGAATTTAGGAAAAAGCATTCGCATGTTAAATTTAATATTTGGGAAGGAAACTCTGCGCACTTAATGACATTATTGAATAATCGGCAAATTGATGTTGCAATCACAGGAGGACCTTTTCCTAAAAAAGATATGAAAGTGAAAAGTTTGTATACAGATCCTTGTGTATTAGTTGTCCCTAAAGAATATAAGATAGATGAAAAAGAAATAAGCATACAAACACTTTCTGAAATTCCCCTTTTATTACTTCGGCCAACAGAGGGAGTGGGATTATTTGATCAAATAGTTGATACATTTCAACAGTTAGAATTAACGCCTAATATATTATGTGAATGTCACGACTCTGCTATGTTATTCAGTTTAGTCAGAAAAGGATTCGGGGCGACAATCTTACCTTTATCCATGGTCAACCATCCACTTACGAAAGAATTTAAAAAGATCTCCATTCAAGATCATCCATGGATTTCAGATCCTTCATTAGTTTGGAGATCAAATAGCTACTTATCAGCTTCGACAAAAGAGTTTTTGAAGTTTTTTGAGGAACAGAGCAACTACACCGACTATTAAGTATAGAGGAGTCTGGGTGACTCCATACAAAAAAAACCGAACAAGCGATACCATGCTCATTCGGCTCTCTATTACCTATCTTTACACTTCTTCACCGTTCGTTCCGATGACGTTTTGATACCAAGTAAACGAATCTTTTTTGAGGCGCTTCATTGAGTCATTTCCTTCGTTGTCGCGGTCAACGTAGATCATGCCGTAGCGTTTTTTCATTTCGCCTGTTGTGAATGACACGATATCAATGATGCCCCAAGGTGTGTAGCCGATGAGGTCAACACCGTCGCATTCTATTGCCTTTTTCAGCGCCTCGATATGAGAAGCGAGATATTGAATTCGTTCTGGATCGTGAATAGAACCGTCTTCTTCCACTTGATCAATGGCACCAAATCCATTCTCGACGATGAATAGCGGGATTTGATAGCGATCGTAAAAACGATTAAATGTATACCTTAAGCCTGTCGGGTCAATGGACCAGCCCCAGTCACTTGATTTGATATAAGGGTTATCTACACCATGAGGCAGTGCTCCGTTGTGATCAGACACCGTATCACTTTCTGACAAAGCATATTCATCTTTTAAATTTTGATCAAGCTCTCTTAGATCTTTGACCGTCTTTTTTCGTTCATCTTCCGCATCTTCTATTTTTTCGTCAAAGTTTTGGCTATCAAATACTTTTAGAGAAATGAGGTCATCAATGTCTTGAAAAATCGTTTTCAGTGCCTTTTTTTGATCTTTTACAATGCTTTTGGCATTTTTGATGCCCATATGTACTGCGTTGTCTAAAAAGTGTTCTTCTACAAAGGTATCGCCGCCAAAGTTTGTATCATCCAGTGTCCCAAAAACACCTCCATTATTGATCATAAAGTCTATTTTATGGTGGCTTTCAAAACGGAAAAATAGGCTAAATGACGTTTTCAATTTAAAGGTCAAATAAAATAAGCTAGACAATGCACTTTGCTCTGTCTAGCCATACATTCGTATTATTTATAATCATTGATTGGTCCTTTATCCATTAAAACATCAATTTCATTAGAAGACTTCATTTTTAATTTAGGTCTGCGCTCGGAATTTGGTTTGCTGTAAAGCTCTAGCGGACGGATGATCACACCATCTTTTGTATTTTGAAGCATACCCGGCACACAAGAATAAATCCGATCATTATCATTCGCATGTTTGGCATGAATTGTCACAGATGTTCCTTGGTGATTATCGATACTCATAGATACCCTATATCTATAAAAGGAACCTGTTCCGTTTGATTGAGCAGAATAAACAACCGGAACGATAGCAAGAATATCGTCATTTAACCGTAATTTAATGACTTCTGTTTTCATCAATACACGGTCTCTACCGACATCTCCCATATGCTCTACAGCCCCGTTACCGTAACTTTTGAGAGCAGGAACACCTTTTGCGCCAAACATGGCCACATCTATTTGTTTTCCTGACTTCGTATAGACCAATGCATAAATATCATAATCAGTTCCAGACTCCCAGGATACTGTAGCTGTAATCTCAGGCGTTTTTTCAATGATGATCGGTTTATGACCTTTGTCTAGACTAATTTTACCTTGAACTTTCTCTAAGCTAATTGGTGCAGCGACTTTCTCTTTAGCAGCTGGCTTCATTGGAGCAGGCTCATCAATTAGTTTTTCAGAAGTCATTTGAGGAGGTGTAGAAACATCCTGTTCATCAGGTTCAACATCTACCCCAAAAAGCTGACATAACCCTTCTAATCCAGAATCGAAGCCACGCCAGATGGATCGTGCTTTCGTTTCACCATTTCTGATATATAGCTCTACTACGACAATACCCTTTTCATTTGTAAAGCTTACTGGTGTAAGGTATAGTACCTCATCGCCTGTTTGAATTTCTGCTTGCAGATTCTTCACTTGAGAAAAACCAATTCCTTGATCCTCTGTTAGTGTAATCGCCACCTTTGTGATTCCAGCAGGCACTTTGCTCATATCAAAATTCAATTGATGCCTTTTCAACTGACCTGATATCTCTGCTGGTAAAAGTGTCGCGACACCCGTGGCACTCTCCGGCTGATTGTAAAAAATAATGCCATGATCTCCTTGAACTAGATCTGAATCTGTTAAGAGAAACGCTGTTAAAGAAATATCAATTGCAGATGATACTTCATAACTGATGGATACTTGTCCCTTTGGAGAGTTTAGTACAGTATTGGCACCCATTTGCAGAGTTTGATTCATTTCAACAACTCCTATTCTATATCTACCATTTATCGCTTTTATAGATCAATTATACCAAATGGTTTAGTAGAGCCTATTAATATCTTTTTCAATCTCTGCCATGATATGAGACAATGCCAATTAAAAACAAACTACTCTCGAAAGGAGAATCAATGTGTATAAAAAAATCATTCCTGCTGTTATGGTGATATTCGGTTTTTGGATTCTTCTTCAAATATCCTTGAACATTAAGATCTTTCACAATCCAATGAACTATTTTGTCTCCATTACCCTCTTCTTCCTTTGTATTCAGGCTCTATTAAAACATAAACAATGAAAAACCCGAACAAGCATATACCACACTCGTCCGGGCTTCTATTTTCCTTTATTACACTTCTTCACCGTTCGTTGCGATGACGTTTTGATACCAAGTAAACGAATCTTTTTTGAGGCGCTTCATTGAGCCGTTTCCTTCGTTATCGCGGTCAACGTAGATCATGCCGTAGCGTTTTTTCATTTCGCCTGTTGTGAATGACACGATATCAATGATGCCCCAAGGTGTGTAGCCAATAAGGTCGACACCGTCGTATTCAATGGCTTTTTTCAGTGCTTCGATATGAGAAGCGAGATATTGAATTCTTTCTGGATCGTGAATAGAACCGTCTTCTTCCACTTGATCTATTGCACCAAATCCATTCTCTACGATGAATAACGGGATTTGATAGCGGTCGTAAAAACGATTCAATGTATATCTTAAGCCTGTCGGGTCAATGGACCAGCCCCAGTCACTTGATTTGATATAAGGGTTATCTACACCATGCGGCAGGGCTCCGTTGACAATGTCTCCGTTGTGATCAGACACCGTATCACTTTTAACCGTTGTCGACATGTAGTAGCTAAAGCCTAGATAATCCACTTTCCCTTTTCTTAAGCTTTCTTCATCGCCTTTTTCAAATGGAATGTGATAGCCTTCGCGTTCGAATTCTTTTAATGCATAGCTCGGATAGTAGCCGCGCACCTGTACATCTGGGAAGAAATAGCGCTGTCTCATATATTCCTCTGCGAGCATGACATCCTCTGGATTTGAGGAATACGGATAGATTGGCACGTGAGAAACCATCGCTCCAATTTGGAAAGCAGGATTGATCTCTTTTCCTTTGGCTACTGCCCATGCACTTGCAAGTAATTCATGGTGTCCTGCTTGATACATGACTTCTTTGGCATTTTCGCCTTCTTTGACTGATACCCCTGAATTTGTCCAAAGGAATAGTGGGTTGTTGACATCCATTTTGTTATTGATTTCATTAAATGTCATCCAGTATGTGACCTTGTCTTTGTATCGATTGAAGCATACTTCTGCGAATTTCGCGAAATACTCAGCGACTTTTCGGCTGCGGAACCCGCCGTACTCTCTTGCTAAGTGGAGCGGCATCTCAAAGTGAGACAACGTAATCACAGGCTCGATGCCATGCTTGAGCAGTTCATCAAATACATCATCATAGAATTGTAAACCTGCTTCATTCGGTTCTGCTTCATCTCCCTTAGGGAAAATCCGGCTCCAGCCAATCGATGTACGTAAACATTTTAAACCCATTTCGGCAAACATTGCGATATCTTCCTTATAACGATGGTAGAAATCGATCGCTTCATGGTTCGGGTAAAATTTATCTTCTTCTATCGTTTCAGTTATTTGTCTCGGTACTCCATGAGCACCTGCTGTCATCACATCTACAACACTTGGGCCTTTTCCAGCTTCGTTCCATCCACCTTCAAATTGATGTGCAGCTAATGCTCCGCCCCATAGAAAATCTTTTGGTAATGTCATTATTCATTCCTCCTATTTCACAATTGTGATCATGACGTCTGTTGGCTGACATGTCGATTGTTCTTCTACAATCACATCTTCGTACGCTTGTGTATTGGTGATGATGACTGGTGTGATTGTTTTTAATCCTTTGCTTTCAATGGCTTCTTGATCAAATGTCATCAACAAGTCACCCTTCTTCACCTTGCTGCCTTCTTTGATATGCAGAGTAAATGCTGAGCCATCTAGGGAAACCGTATCAATTCCTACATGAACGAGTAACTCCACCCCGAATTCTGAACGCAGTCCAATTGCATGCTTTGTCGGCGCAAGCATAACGACACTGCCGTCAAAAGGTGCATACAGCTTGTTGTCTGTCGGTTCAATCGCAAACCCTTTGCCCATCGCCCCCGAGCTAAATACGGCATCTGGCACTTCAGATAACGGGGTCACTTTCCCTGCAAGCGGTGCAGGAATGGTTTCTTCATTATTCATCGAAGCATTCATTTTTTCTCCAACTTGCTCTTTATCAGACGTTGCACCGGCTGTCTGTTCCACTGTATCTTCCCCATAACCAAACATTTGAATAAGCACAACTGGTAAGATCAGCGCAATTGCGACACCAATCAATATGCCGATGATCGATGTTGGATAATCTGAACTAATTCCGTTTACAATCGTCAGTGGACCAGGCAAACCTGCATACGCAAAGTAATAAGGCGTAAAGAAGCTGGCAGCAATGGCACCGACCGCTCCAGATATACATCCGAAAATAAATGGTTTTTTGAAACGCAGGGTAACCCCATAAATCGCAGGCTCAGTAATTCCAAAGAGACCCGTGATTCCCGCTGAAACCCCGACTTTTCGTGTTTCGCGGTTTCTTGCTTTTAAAATAACCCCTAACACTGCGCCGACCTGAGCGATAACAGCGATGGTTTGATATGCCTGGAAGGAGTCACGTCCATATTGTTCAAAGTTGGCGAGCACCATTGGTGTGATGCCCCAATGAACACCGAAAATGACAAGCACTTGCCAGAATCCCCCGATAATAGCACCTGCTAAAGCTGGGACATTTTCCGCTAAGACATTGTATCCGTTTGCAATCCCATTTGCACCAGCTGTCGAAAGAGGACCAATTAATAGAATCGTTAACGGAACCATGACAACCATGCAGATAAATGGGACAAATAACGGTTTGACCACCTCGTGAATGCGTTTGTTTAAAAATCTCTCTACATATGAAAGAATCCATACCAAGAATAGCGGCGGCAAAACAGATGACGTATAAACTGTTTCAGATAACGCTATGCCTAAAAAAGTAACGCCTTCCCCTGATGCCACGCGTCCAGCAATCTCCGTCCAAGCTGGACTGACAAGCGCTGCTGTACACGCTACGGCGATATACATATTCGTTTTAAAATGCTTGGCTGCTGTGATGGCGATAAAGATAGGCAAAAACGTAAACGGCGCCCATGAAATAAAGCTAAAGACTTCATACGTTCCCGTTTTCGAGAAGCTTGGAAATAATAAATTAATGAGGATAAGTGCACCTTGTAAAATACCTGCTGCTGCCAAAATATACACAAATGGCGCAAACACAGCAGACATGGTCGCGATGACACGGTTCAGCACCGTTCCCTTGTTTTCATTTGGCTGATCATCATCAGACGGCTGCAGCTGAACAAGGCTTGAAAAATGCTCATATACCTCACCAACATGCTGACCGATAACGACCTGAAATTGACCGCCATTTTCCACCACGGTAATGACGCCAGGCATCGCATTGACTGCTTCCTTTGCCTTTGGATTCGAACGTTTCAAGACCAAACGCAGCCGCGTGGCGCATCTTGCAGCACTCACCACATTTTCTTCTCCGCCAACTGCCTCTAAGATGTCTTCTGCAAGCTTTTGATAGTCCCTCACTTTTGACATATAAAACCCCCCTTTATCACTACTAGTATATGTACATTATAATTATACCGGTACAATTTATCAATACATATATAATTTTAGATAGCATATCAAAGGAAATTAGGTATGTGCTATAATACAAAGACAATAAATCGTGAAAACAAAGAGGAATAGCCATGTTAAAGTATCAACAAATTGCGAGCGATATTGAAAAATATATTGTCACCCATGAGATGCAACAAGGAGATAAGCTCCCTGTACTCGAAACACTCATGAGTCAATTTGCTGTGAGCAAAAGTACCATTATCAAATCGTTAGAATTACTCGAAAAAAAAGGAATTATCTATCAAGTGAGGGGCAGCGGCATCTTTGTTCGAAGACACCGGCGCAAGGGATACATCAGCCTTTTATCCAACCAAGGGTTTAAAAAAGATTTAGAGGAATTTCAACTGACCTCAGAGGTTTTAATGCTAGACACCATCAAGCCGTCCGAAGAAACTGCACTTAATTTGAACATTGAACAAGATGAAGATGTTTTTTACCTTAAACGCATTCGTTACATCAACGGACAAACCTTATGTTTAGAAGAATCCTATTACCGAAAAACGATTATTCCTTATCTCAACACAGAAATTGCCGCCGATTCTGTTTTTAAATTCGTCAGTGAAGGTTTGGGGCTCAAAGTCGGTTTCTCCGATATGTACTTACAAGTAGGCAAATTGAATGAAACCGAAGCGACGCACCTCGGCCTCAAACAAGACGATCCCGCCCTCCGCGTCGAGACGGTCTTTCACCTCACAAACGGCCAGCCCTTCGACTTTTCGAAAATCACATATAACTACACACAATCCCAATTTTTTATTCAAGCCAATAATTATTATGGGTGATGGACGGAAAAAGCCCCTCATAAACTGAGGGGCTTTTTGCAAATAACCTATCACTTGTAATAGTTATAATCATTGAACGTCGCGATCATATCTTCTTGTGTGCCTTTCTTCCCGCGATTTGTATTAAAATATAACGTTCCGTCATCAAAATCAACAGCTTCTATTTCAAAAAGAGTAAATGCACTGCTCGTAATTCGAAATGAAAGGTCTTTTCTAGTAAACAACTCTTTTGAAAAATCTTTTGCAGGTGTTTCCTTTTGCTCTTTCAGGATTTGATTGATATTTAATGGATATGTGAGAATGACACTCACATTAGAAGCCCCTCCATTGGAGTCTGGCTTAGATAATGGTACATATAATGTTCCTTGATAGAAAGAAATGCCTTGAAGAATGTACTTAGAAACATCCACCACTGATTGATTTACAATCGCTTTCGTATAATTTAATGTAAACGTTGCCTCATATTCAAATTGTCCTTTTTGGTCATTAAAATTCCCAATAAAAAAGCGATTGCCAGACCTGACAATAAACTTGTCCGCTCCAACAGAATATGTGATGCCGCTAATTGATAAATTCGCCCCTTGGTACTGAAGGACATAGGATTTAGCCACTTTGTACGTATTTTTCTTCGTGTTCACACTTAACTTCACTATCTTTTTTACATACTTTACACCATCGGCCATAGGCGCTACATATAAGCTAACTTGCTCATCACCTTTTTGAGCTTTCACAGCTAAGTCATTAGCATGTCCTAAGTCATTACTAGTACTGTTGGTGTCAGAGTTTTTAAGGAGCTTAACAGTTCTATTGCTTGAAGAGCCGTTCATTTTAATAGCGTACAATTGCGTCAAGTGATTTGACGTATTTATTTTTGCAGCATAAATCATATTATTATTACGATCTACAGCCATCCCTTGCATAGAAGTGTAGAACCCAGAACCTGACATTGCAGAATACGTTGTATATGTGTTGAAATATCCGGATTGTGCCTGAACAGTCGCGGACCACATACTGCAGCAAAAGATGACAGCCATTAGGATAAAATACTGCAATTTTTTCAATATAAACACTCTCCTATCATTGGAATTTATATCGTTTGGCTATTAAAAATAAAATCGTCACCATAGAAATGAATGACGATTTTTTTAAAATGATCATTAAGCTTAAGCTCTACTTTTCAGCTTTAAACGCCTTTACCGTTTTACTACTTTCCGACATGCCTTTCCCAGTGACGGTGAAGTAGAGTTTTCCTCCCTTAGCGCCTAGTTGTTTAAAAGTGACTTTTACAACTTTGCCTTTAGTAGCTGTTGACTTCCCAATAAGCTTTCCCGAAGAATGATAGATTTTGACAACATCTTGATTGGTGAGTTTACTGACCGTAACCACGTCTTTTTTCTTTTTGTTGTTCACAATGTTGATTTGGTTGCTTTTTAACGAAGCAGACGGCTCACCTTTAAAAGAAATGGTTTGCTTTCCGCTTTCCAGCATCTTATCGCTGCTACGCGTGATATACACTTTACCGCTCTTAGTCCCAACTTGTTTAACGTACAATTTGATGGACGAGCTGGTAGCAGGTTTTGATGCAGCTAGTAATTTCCCGCTTGTTGAGTAGACTTTAATTACATCTTTTTTCTTCAATTTACTCACTGTAATGATGTCATTTTTATTTTTAAGATTATTGATTTTGACTTGGCTGGCTTTTAAAGCATCTGACTTTTCACCTTGATAACGAATTGGTACTCGATTTCCCTCTTTTAAACCAGGCTCTTTTATACTGATATAAAGCGTTCCACTTGTTTGGCCCAATTGCTTCAAGGAAATCGTCAGATTCGAGCTAGATGCAGCCTGTTGGGCAATCGCTTTTCCACCAGAAGATTGTTTAAAAACTTTGATGACTGATTGCTTTTTGATTCCTTTTATCGTCACCGTATCATTTTTCCCTTTATTGTTCGTCACCTTCACTTGGGATGATGCAAGTGGAGATGTGACGACTTTTTTGACGGTGAAGGCTGGCAAGGCGACCTTTCTCTTTCCACTCTGCAACGTGATTGTTACTTTAGATCCTTGTTGTAATTTTCCCGTTTTCAATTTAAAATCTTTGCCCGGCGTAATGTTGAATGGTCCAAATTTCTTTTTCGTTGTGCTAGCGCTGAGTTTCGACATTGCTTTTATTGTGTTATTCGCTGAATCAGATTGCACCTCTACAATAGCTTGATCGCCAAACGTACTCATGCCATTAATGGTCTCACTTGAATCATCGATTTCTTCCACAAAAACTTTCTGTACATCTTCCTGAGATTGATCCGTTTCACTCGGATTATCAGCCATGAACGACTTGACTGTAATGAAGTCACCACCGATTAACTTTGAAACAGGAACATCATAGACGCCATTAGAGTCTGTCTGACCTTCCCCAATGACTCTTCCCTCTCCATCTAAAATATTGATCATACTTTCAGGAGTTGCAGTTCCGCCCACTGAAGTTGAAAGCTGAGTAAAAGGATCAATAGTCGGAGCGGTTGATCTCAGTTGGAAAGTGGTCTCATACAAAGCATTATCATAAGAAGGTTCCAACACTTGAAATTTACTTTGATTTAATGACTTTATTGTGTTTTTGTCTAAATTCAACTCAAAGTTGCCATCACCATCTGCAGTCATCGATTGAATGATGTCACTTGATTTTTGATTTTTAAAGACGATCTTTGCATAAGGAATTCCCGTTTGGCCTTTCACTGATTTAGACCATTTTGTCGTAGGAATAAGTGAGATTTTCTTAGGATTCACAATTTTTTTGTAAACGTCGATATTGCTGCCAGTCGTCATTTTCACTGTTAGGAATGTCCCTGCACTTAGGGCAGGCAGCTTCAAATGAATGGCATCATTGAATGTGCCTGAGGCAATTACTTTGCCATCTTTCATGACCTCTACTTTTGTGTTCTTCACAGTTTTCCCAGTTAACTCCTGAGAAGTATCATATATCGGATCTAATGAGCTAAAAGATTCCTTGAAAACATACACTTTGTTTGAAGAAAGCATTGTCCCATTTTGGTCATACGTATCTAACTCCGCCGTTTGACCTGAACTAATGTTCCAAGAAAACAACTTAAAGTTTCCATTACTATCTGCTTTTGCGTAGTGCATATATTTAGATTTCCAGTTACTCGGAACACCCCAATCTACGAATGCAACGATTGCGTTTGGCGCTGTTTTACCTGTCAGATAATTATCACCATATTGATAACGATCAACCGTTGTTTTCGTTCCACCCTCTGTGGCACTCACACTTTCTTGTATATGAAAACTCAACATCATCACACATAGAATAGAAGCTACTAATTTCAGGACCATTTTCATAAATATATCCTCACTTTTCCTATTAATGTTTTTATATACAAATATTATACATTTCATCTAGTATAGATACAAGAGTTAATAACATGACTAAAGACTTATCAAACTACCAATTTAATAGGTACAGTGAACCTCCTCTCTTACATGAACATCTCCGATTTAAAACATCAAAAAGATTCATTTTACGAATGCATCAAACAAACTTATGATAAACGTAACAAAAATGTATAGGAGGGTTCGTCAGATGAGAGACATTAGAGTGTATCATGTTGATGCGTTTACAACTGAGAAATTTGGAGGAAATGCCGCTGGGGTGGTGTTGGATGGTGAGTTTTTAACAGAAGATGACATGCAGAGCATCGCCAAGGAGTTGAATTTACCGGAATCCGTCTTCTTGCTGCCTGCCCATGATAAGGAAGCCGATTATCGGGTCAAATACTTCACGCCGACAGAAGAGGTCAATTTCTGCGGGCATGCAACTGTTGGTTTGACTTGGCTTCTGGCGACGGAGCTAGGGCTGGCTAAAGAGAGATCAGGGGTCGTGTTAGAAACAAAGATCGGCAAGGTTCCTGTCGTATGGCACGAAGAAAATGGCAAGGTCGTTGATGTGGAAATGACTCAGGTGACACCGAAGACGCGAGATTTTGTCATTGATTTAGAAGAGCTTAGTGACATGCTTGGTGTGAGCATTGACCGCATTGATCCATCCTTTCCTATCAAATTAGCAAACACCGGTAACTGGCATCTGCTTGTTCCGATGAAGGACCAACAGGACATTGATCAAGCGGCACCAAACTTAGCGGCTTTAGCTAGAATGAATAAAGAGCATGGCATCTCGACAACCCACCTTTATACGTTCCACACCTCAAAAGAATGCGATCTTTATACGAGAGATTTTGCACCTGGGATTGGTATACCCGAAGATCCTGTGACGGGGGCAGCAAACGGGGCATTGGCTGGATATCTTTATTTGGAGGGCATCATTTCTCAGCAAGAAATCACTCACCTGAATATTGCCCAAGGGGATGCCATCGGTAGACCTGGCTTGCTTCGTATCACAGTCATTCCAAATGCATCAAAGCCGGTGATCAAAGTGGCAGGCGCAGCTGTCATCACGATCCGAGGCGTGTTAACTTTATAAAACACCAGCTTGAATGGGAGACCTCCTGTTCAAGCTGATTCTATTTAAAATGACTTTTGACCGTTTCAATCCACCTCTTGGCCGATGGGGAAGCTGCTTTGAATGATTTGAGCGCCAAGTTGACCTCACGAAAGACGCTCGTCTCCAGTGGAATGACTTTCGTATAAGGTATGTGCGGCGGTAACACTAATTTTGGAATAATCGTGACCCCAAGCCCTTCTTGCACCATAGAAATAAGCGTATTGTTGTCTTCAATTTCAAACAAAACATGAGGCTTCACGCTGCCTCTTTCTTTTAACAGCTTCTTGACGAGTATATCGCAACCCGCTTTCGGCATGATAAAGGCTTCATCATGCAATGAATCAACTTCGATCACTTTCTTCGTATGAAAGCGATGATTCTCTTGTATGAGCACCACCAATTCATCCTGAAAAAGTGGAATGGTCTCGAATTCCCTCGATGACTGCGTTAAAAAACCAACATCAACCGTGCCTGAAGCGATCCATTCCTCAATCTCCTCATAACCGCCTTCATATAACTCCAGCTTGATATGCGGATAGCATTGCGTAAAACGGTGAATAAGGCGTGGTAGAACATTTGAAGAAAAACTAGGGAATGTCCCAATCTTGATGCTCCCCACTTCCATCCCTTGAATTAGCGCCGCCTCCTGCTCAAGTAATGCCGCATGATGCAGGATTTGCCGGATATGCGGCATCACCCGCTCACCTGCGTCTGTCAACGACAGCCCGTTTCGATTCCGTCGAAGCAGCACAATCCCGAGTTCCGCCTCAAGCTTCGCAATATTATGACTCACCCCAGACTGCGTCAGCCCAAGCTTCTCCCCGGCTTTTGTAAAACTCCCGCATTCGACGACTGTTAGAAATACTTTGTATTGGAATGTGATCAGTGTGCTCACCTCACTTATTAATTCGTCGTTGCCGACGACGAAGACCTAGACGCTGCTTCATCAGCTTTCACACAATCAATCGCAACAACGAGCGCAATCATCACAGGCTCCATCTCTTCTTTCAAAATATCAACCTTATAGCTGTCACCCCAAGTAAACCATTCCTTCTTCACCTGACCGATCACTTCGCCATTCTGCAGCACTTGGAAATTCATATCCCACCAGTTACCTTGCACTTCGATCCCAGCAGCATCAATTGAATATTTTGCTTTAAAAAACGTAAACTCTTTTTTAATCGTCAATACCTCTTGACCATCAACTTCTACAAAAAACTTCGGTAAAAAGGTAAACATTTTCTTCGTAATCACAGCGATTTCATCTCGTTCTGTATTCAAAATGGTAAACGTCTTCGGCATCTTCATAAAGCTGCCTTCTACCACATACACATCCTTCTCCTGTTGATCCTTTACCGTAAATCTGCCGCTCAGGCTAAATACTTTCTGCTTCATGTAAAGCTGTTTCATATGTACCTCCGATTCAGTTCAAAAATTTATCCGTTCTTACATTACCTCTGATTATACCAAAAAATAGAATGTACAAAAAACCACCTGATAGCAGGTGGTTTTCGATTACTGATCCATTTTCAGAGACTCTTTTTCATATGTTTGAAAAGCATTTTCCATTCCCATGATGACTTCTTTAATTTTGACATAACCACTTGTGTAAGGAATAGAATCCCTAATCTCTTCCCACATAAAATGATAGAACTTCAGGTCTTCCGTTTCACATATTACAAAATCTGTGTAATCTTTACCTGGAAGAGCTTCAGCATCAAAAAAGCGCACCGTCACATGTTCCTCATATTTCTGCATCAACTCTTGCAGCGAAGCCGCATGGGTTCTGCGCTCCTCTCGTGGTAAAGCAAGCCAAGATGGGTAGAACTCTAATAAAACAACCATCATATATTTCATCATCATACCCCCGATTCTTCTATGATGTGATGATTGTACGTCAGATCTAGAGATTGTGCATTAACATAGGTTAATGTTCAGCAGGATGGAGCAGCCTGCTCAACGAAACCGGAGAAATACCAATATATGAGGCAATATGATATTGAGCGATACGTTGATGTAACCCGGGATATTTCAATAAAAACGCCTGATATCGCTCAATTGCTGGCAAATAAAGCAGTTCCCTCTCACGCTCTTCCTTTCTCGTATACAGCCTCTCTACACTAACCCGAACAAACCGCTCCCACATATGACTTCTATCCATCAACATTTGAAGCAGATCATACGGAATTTCAATCACAATAGAATCCTCCATCGCTTCAATCGAATAAGGAGAAGGCTGCCTGTTGATCATACTTGCATAAGAAGTAGCAAAATCATCTTCCAACGTAAAAGCCACGTTGTACTCCCTTCCATCCGGTAACAAATAGAAGAGACGGAAGAGCCCCGTTATGCAGAAATAAGCGTGTTTCACAAGATCGCCAGCCTTGACCATGCATGTACCCGCTTTTAATTGTTTAATTGTTGTTCCATCTTTGAAGGCTTGCCAATGATTTTGTTCGATTGGATATTTGGATATTTTGGTTTTGAAAGTGTCGTATGGGTCAGTTATTTTGTCCATCTGTTTTTTTACCTCCTAATAAGGAAAACTCAAGCCTACTTGGGGATTGTTTTTATTATCAATGCTAAAAATAAGTCTGTCACAATACGTGATGCAAAAAAAGTCTCGTTTGAGGGAAATCACTCAAATGAGACTTTTTTTAGTTATGATTTAATACCCATTTACAAAGTAAGCAATGGTTTCTAATTCATCTTCTTTCAGTTCTCTGTTCACGTAATGTTGATATTCTTTCGTGATTTTCTTCTTATCTCCACCACATAGATCAGTGAATTTCGCTATCATCCGAAGTTTGTCTGTTTCCTGACGAAACTCCTCTTTTGTCCACGGCCTTTGGTGTGAAGGAATATACATATCAGCATCAAAAGCATCTAACTCATCTAAAAGACGCAACGTTTCCTTCACCGTATAATGTACTTTTTCGGCATACATTTTAGGATAAATACAATCACCAAGAAACAGGATTTTCTCTTCTTTCACATACACGATCACGGAATCAGCAGCATGATCGCCTCCAACATGTTGCACGACGCAAGTGACCCCACCAAGATCAATCTCTATCCGACGGTCAAACGTGACATCCGGTAAAACCACCTGAATATCTCGATGATCTTGATATTCTTCTTTAATAGCCTTCGCGCAAAACTCAATCTCCGTTCCTTCCCTCACCCGCTCATCGATTGCCTCATCAGACCACGAAAACGGAAGAAGCTTCTCCATTTCCTTTCTGGTCTTTGCAGAAGCAATCGAAACCGAACCAGGCAGCGCTGGCAGACCAAAAATATGATCCCAATGCCAATGCGTGAGGACAACCATATCTGGCTTGGCGTTCTCGTGTTTAAAAGTTTTCTGGATAAAATAGTTCGCATGATCTTCTGAATTGCCTGCATCGATCATTAATGTTTTGTTATTGCCTACGACCATGCCTAGGATGGGGCGGTCGGTAAGTGATACTGGTGTGATGTACCAAAAACTCTGACCTATTTTTTTAATTGAGTGCAAAGGTGCTTCCTACTTTCTGTCATTATTTTTTAAATTGAATCACGTTTTTTCCCATCGTTCTACTGTTTAAGTATATCGAATTTCTTTACTCGAAGTAGCACGCGAAGCCAATATTGTTACAATGATCGCGATTGCAACGCCTAAAGCACCTGCCCAAGTAACGGAAGATAGAGAAACTTTCTCTACAAAGATACCTCCAATAGCTGCACCTGCAGCCATCGCCAATTGCATCATTGACTGATTGAGACCCAATAGTATACCTGATGACTCTGGCTCCATTGTAGCTAAGTGATATTGTTGAGTCGGGCCAGAAGACCATGCAGCAAATGACCATAATATTAAAATGAGTAATACTCCAACATAAGAATGCGTAACTAGTGAGAGCAAAATGAGCATGATGACATGTAATGTCATTCCACTAATCAGAGTAAAATTCACACCCCATCGATCGGTACTAAATCCACCAAACTTTGACCCAACTAGACTAGCAATCCCGAATACGAGGAGAACTCCACTCAGCAATTTGCTGCTTACACCCGATATATTTAAAAGGTAAGGGGATAGATAGGTATAGGCAATTGAATAACCACCGAGCCAGAAAAAGGTGATGGCTAATCCTAACACTACTTTTGGTTTTTTAAAAAGAGCAAGTTGTTGAATTAAAGGTACAGGTTTATCCCCTTGGATTTTTGGAATCGTAAGAGAAATGATCACCATGGCTAATAATCCGAGTAAAGCTATTCCTCCAAATACAGCTTTCCAACCAAAGAAATCACTAGTCATTCTGCCAAGTGGGACTCCAATGATCAATGATGCTGTAAATCCCATTACTACTGTAGCAATAGCGGTACCTTGCTTACCTTTTGGTGCAATTTTTTCAGCAATTGTTAATGCAGTAACTACGACCATCCCCGCTCCAAGAGCCATAATAATTCTTGACACAATAAATAATTGATACCCAGGGAGGACGAATGCAAGAATATTACCTAGAATAAAAACGCTAAGTGAAAATAACATTAACTTGCGTTTATTCATTCCCGATGTTAAAGCCATTAATACTGGGGTGAAGATGGCATACACAAGAGAAAAAATCGTAATTAACTGGCCAGCTGCAGCTATCGTAATCCCTAACGATTCAGAAATATTATCCAAAATACCAGAGATGATATACTCTGATGTACCAACTAAAAAACTTACAATAGCTAAAATGTAAATCTTTACAGTGTTTGACAATGTAGATCACTCCTTATATATAATACATTTACATATCTAGAATTGTTAATATGTATGGACAAAAAAACATATTACGATAAGTCGATTTGTATTTAATAAATGAAACTGAATTCTAATGTATGAATTCAGTTCATTTATTAAATATTTTTTTCTAGAATCTCAGCAATTTTTTTAATGGCATTTTCATCTCTTTTATAATACGTGTATTTACCTATACGCTCTGTCGTAATTAATCCAGCTCGAAGTAAAATTGAAAGGTATTGAGATGCTGTTGATTGCGTCATTTTCAATTTATCTGTTATTTGACTAACACATACCCCTGTAGTATTCATATCAATCCCTTCATGGGGTGTAAAATGACGATCAGGTTCCTTTAACCATTGTAAAATTTGCAGTCTTGATTCATTGGATAAGGCTTTAAAAACTTCTATTGGCTCCATACAAACCATTATATCGATAAATAACGATATGTCAACATGTGTTATTGGAGAGCCCTTACTACTTTCTGTTTCCCTAGCTAATTTCTCGCCGCTTTAGGGCTAAGCGTGGTTTTTTACGGGCGATTATATCTTCTATTCTGGTGCAATGGAGATGTTTAATGGAAAAGGATTAGAGTACTTTTTTGCTGCTTGTACAGCTAAATTTGGCCTTCTCACCCCTCATTAACTTATGATAAGGCTCACCGTGATGCCTTTAAATGAGGTTATTATCTACAAAGGTTATTAAAATATTATTTTATGTTGGAAGATCTCTAGAACTACATTTAAATTAGATCATCAAACACTCAAGTTATAATGGAAATATAAGTGAAAATGAAAGGAGAAACAATGAAAAATTGTCTTTTTAGAACTATCAATTGCATGAAGCGATTTGATTTTTTTGGACGAAAACACGACCTGAATACTAAGCCTACGTGGGGTTGTTTTTATTATCAATGCCAAAAATAAGTCTTCCACAATCCGTGATGCAAAAAAAGTCCCGTTTGAGGGAAATCACTCAAATGAGACTTTTTTAGTGATTATTTAATAACCAGTTACAAAGTAATCAATGGTTTCTAATTCATCTTCTTTCAGTTCTCTGTTCACGTGATTTTGATATTCTTTCTCGGCATCAAAAGCATCTAACTCATCTAAAAGACGCAATATTTCTTTCACCGTATAATGAACTTTTTCGGCATACATTTTCGGATAAATTCAATCACCAAGAAAAAGGATTTTCTCTCCTTTCACATACACGATCACTGAATCAGCAGCATGATCACCTCCAACATGTTGCACGACACAAGTAACCCCGCCAAGATCAATCTCCATCCGACGGTCAAACGTCACATTCGGTAAAACTACCTGAATATCTCGATGATCCTGATATTCTTCTTTTATCGCCTTCGCGCAAAACCAATCTCTGTTCATCAATCGCCTCATCTGACCACGAAAACGGAAGAAGCTTCTCCATTTCCTTTCTGGTCTTCGCAGAAGCAATCGAAACCGAATCAGCCAACGCCGGCAGACCAAAAATATGCTCCCAATGCCAGTGAGTGAGGACAACCATATCGGGCTTGGCGTTCTCGTGTTTTAAGGTTTCTTTGATAAAGTATTTGGCATGATCTTCTGAGTTACCAGCATCGATCATTAATGTTTTGTTATTGCCTACGACCATGCCTAGGATGGGGCGGTCGGTAAGTGATACTGGTGTGATGTAGGAGAAGGTTTGTCCTATTTTTTTGATTGTGTGCATGGTGTGCCTGCTTTCTATACTTATATCTTAATTTGAGTTGCTCTCAAAAAAAGAAATATTATATACTATGATTCATTTGATATCCTCTTACTCCAAGTAATAAGTTTCATTTCAAAGTTATATAACAATAACCCCGTAGCATTTTTAATGACTTTTGTATTTTTACCTTTAATCATAAATATTTTAATTACTGCTTGCTGAACTAAAAAATCTACAAAAAATATTTTTTATTTTTTTGTAAATATATAATTTTAATCACCTAAATATCATTAATCAGGTATATTTTCTTCTAATTTTTGTTTAATATCTATTATATGCTCACGAAATTCATTAGCTAATAATCTTTTAATATCATTATACCTATATTTCATTTCGATCCTTTGTCGTATTATAAGGTCTTTTTCGAGAATATTAATCTCCTTTTTAAAGGTTGCATTAAAATTAGTACCTGATAAATCAAATTCTGCTATTGCAGGCATATTATCTATGCCTTTAATAAACATGCGTAATGTATATCTTTTCATTATCTCATTGATTGCTTCGTCATTAGTTACAAATATCGGAATTTTATTGTCCCTTTTCACTTCTTGACAAACCTCTATAACCCAAGCCAGATCAATAGCAGCATTCCAGATACCTCTTATATAAGAATCCCTTTTTGAAATATTTTTCTTTTTAGTAATGTGGATCAGTCTTGTTATACTCTTCCCACTTTTTAATTTAAGTCCTCCAAAGCAAAGTATAGCTGTGCCCCAATGAACTAGGCTAATAAAATCAACCTCATTAGTCATAAAATTATAAAAAGACCTTAATTTTTGGAAATTATTCCTATTTTTATCACTCATAAGTTGTTTTATCTTGAGTGTAAAAACGTAAGATAAAATTAAATACGTTGATGTTTTTGAATTATCATGTTTGGTAATTAATGGTTTGAAAAATAATTCATAATTGTAAAAATTAGTACTAGATTTAAAAGGACCATCAGGATAGAGAACATCTTTTATAGGTAAATCTTCAATTAATTTGAAAGCTTTATCGACTCTAAGAAAAAATTTATCTGTATTTAAAGAATAATCCCCCAGAATATCTCTACAATTTTCATTTAGTGCGTTAAATATATCGAATTCTAATTTCCTTTCTCTTATGCACTTAATCATCTCAAAAAAATCTGTTAATAATTCATGATTATTATGATTATTCCAGTTGTTGATTGTACCAACTGGATCATCAAAATAATTTTCTAAATAAATACTTACATTAGAATCCATAATTAAAATAAAATCTTTAGGTTCTTTTTCTCTCAAAAAGTCGGCTAAATTTATAAAATTAACCATCTTAGAAGCAGGCGATGAATACATTAAATGCATTATTTCCCCTCATTTCATAATTCATAACCATAGCCTATTATTAGAATTAATAATGCAATACATGCTTCAAGCATCTGATTGCTTTCACGTTTTAAATTTATTTTGATATAATTTCAGTTATCAATTATAACTGTAGTTTTAATAAAGCGGGGAAGAATTACTCTTCATACGTGAAGCTGATAGTTTGTTATTTGTTGCATCAACACTAGTAATAATTATATTAAGATTATACTTTTGATTGATTGCCGAAACATCTTTTTCCAATTCTTCTATTTTTTTAAATTCGTTTTTTTCAAATACAATTATCATAAATACCGCTTCTTTTATTTCCTCAGCAACTAAATATTTAACCAGTTGCAATTTTAATCCATGTCTTAATTTAGGGTTAGATGCCAACTTTACTTCGATTAAGATTCTTTCATTTACTCCTCTTGAAAGTTTAAAATCTATTGGACCTCTCCCAATATTCGCTTCTGGGGAAACGTCTATATTATTTGTTTGAAAATATAAGTAACAAGTTGCCATAAAAAGTAGCTGTACTGCTTTTTCATCTCTCGACTTATAATTTTCAGACCAAAGAAGTTTATAAGAACCTTGATTAACAATTGAATGGATAAAATTATCGATTCCTTTTTTAACCACAATAAAAAAGTCATCCTTTATAGTTACCTCGTATTTTTCTTCTTTTAATTCTTTTAAGCTTAAAAGATATTTATATTCTTCCTCAATATCAGGTGGCATTAAATCCACGTAATCTGCTAATACAACATCAAACTGAGATTCAAATTTTTTTGTTGGCATATCCTTAAATATTGATAAATACAGAGGGACATCTAAAAAGTCAAAATCTTGAAAGCAATTTTCAAAATAAAAATGAAAATCATTCAAATCCTCAATAACCCAATACATTTCCTCGTCTATTTCAGGTTGTTCCTTTCTTATCTCAGGTTCCATGGCATAGAAAAATAGACTTTCCCCACTATGAGTACTATAATCATCTTCAATCTCACTAGCTATATTAATAATTGAATATAAAGCATATTCATGCAAAGGAGTAAGTGTATGAACGAAATAATCTTTACTCCACAAATATAAATCTTTTGCAGCTTTTTTACACTGCTGTTCTTTAGTCTCATAGATTACCATAGGAAAAATATCAGAATAATCCTCATCATTAAATTCAAAATAATGCTCAATAAAATCACTTAGCTTTTCATTAGCATATTTTAATAAATCTTCAGTTAAATCAGCATAAATTTTTATCACTCTTAGCTCCCCCCTCTAAAGGCTTCAAAGCACTAATATTCAGTTTTTATATTTCTTTTAATTATAGAGATAATTGTAATTAGCTTAATAGTTTATTGCGATATATTCTTATTTTCGGTAGAATTCTTCAGTGTCAAAAAGGGTGAGTCTATTAAACAGAGTATATACGAGTAAATATTTAAGGGGGTTTTTTTAATAGTTTTTATACCTTATATTTTTCCCTCCTAAAACGCAAAGTTATTCGCTAATAGTGAATAGGCTAAATATATTTTTTAAAAACCCCACTCACTTAAGATTTTGCTCTCCGTGGAGCATCTAAATAAGGTTTAAAATTATTTTTCATTAAGATACGCTTCAACAAGACCATGTCCACTGAAATACACATGCTTATTTAAGTCATCAGATAATGTTCTTAAAGATTTAGTAAAGAGTTCTCTATCACCCTCAAATAATAAAAGCACTCCCCAATCAGGTATTAGAGAACCTTCAGTTAAAAACTGCTCTATATGATTTCGATCATTTCTATAACCGAAACATCCACTAAAGTAATTGCTGTCACCTAAGTATCGATGTTTTAATGAACGTAAAAATTCAAACAAATCGTAATGAATCATATATTCAACCCTATCAAATGCCAATTGACTTTCTTTAAAAACCTCTTCCATGAAAGGAAAAGTAAACATTACTTCAATGGGCAAATGATATGGATTTTCTGGTTGTAAGCGTTGAAAAGCATCATATAAATATCTCCGTGGGGAAACATACCAAGAAAAATCTTTTCTACTATGGAATCTATCTCTTACCTTAGGTTTCATCATAATTTCATCTAGAAGTTTATACTTTCTCCTCATCGTCAATGAAACTCCCATACTATAAAAAATAGCTTGTAGTGGTAGTTGTTTCAATCCTAGTAAAGAAACTCTTCCATCACTGTTTTTTATTGATGTAAATCTTTCTAAAGTCTCAATTAGTAATCGTTCTTGATAATCACCTTTTCCATAAAAAGCGAGTATTGATGATAAAACAGAAATAGGTTTTACAATGACCTCTATTTCTTCAATCCATTGTTTCATGAGTTCTATAGTTGCTTCTTGATTTGAATCAAATTTATTAATTTTATTGATTACATCTCGTGATTCATTAGTAAACAAATCACGAATAGCCGATTCATTGCCATTTTGAATATAGCCTTTTAACCTCTTAATTTTGACTTGAGTATTTTCTGGATTAACCTTTTTCAACTTCGAAATGTTAAAAACAGTTTCTTTTATTTCTCGGAAAAAATGGTCAGCACCTTCAGAGTCAATTATTAAATTGGCATCCCTAAAATTAATTAATTCTTCTGCTTTTCCATTTATTGTTTTAGAAAAAGAATGCCAGTACCACGAATACCTGCGTCCTTTAACACTTTTTATTGTGTCCCTTAGTGCCGTATCCCACTCCGCTGACCAACCGGAAACTATTAATCCATAGTCATCAAAAATCTGTTGTAATAACACAGAGAGATTAGTTGAATAACTCTCTAACTCATCGGTAATATTCTTAAACCTTGTGTCTCTATAATCTCCATGAATTTTCAATATTGTACAGTCAGCATGTGCTAAAGGCTTCATTCCTTCTATATCTGATTCGTGATAAAGCGTTTGATACTGTACATTCAATTCATCTAATGCTTGTTCAATTAAACGGTCAAAGTTTGTGGTAACAATTACTTTTATATACCCCTGTTTTACTAATTCTGCTATTGCATTATGTGCTGCTGTTGGTACCTTTCTTCCTTCCTTTAAGTCCTCTTCTGTAGGCTCAAAAAATTCTTTTAGTAGACCATTCCGCTCTGATGATGTTTTAGCTAGCATACCTATAACTTCATCGTATAAAGGTGGAGTTCCGAATTTTTTTTCATACCATTTAATTTCATCTTGCTCTTCTGAACCATCTACTAGCATAATTCTTCTGCACAGCTCTTTTAGAACGCCCCACCCTGTAGGGATACCGGATGAATAGGAAATACCCGAACCCAGCAATAAGGCATAAACACCTTGATTTGCTTCAACAGAAAATGATAATGACATTAATTTATCATCCAATTTAAAGTCCTCCTTCTAGTTCTATTAGAGCTCTTCGTAGCCAAATTTTTTTAATAATGTATCTGATCTCTGCATGATATAATCATGTGCTTTTTCAGTAACTTGTTGATGGGAATTCTGTTTATGCGTATAGATAATTTCACTGAAGTTTTGACTTAGGATTAAAAATACACTTCTGTTTGCAGCTCACGAGCTAGCTCCATTAAATTAATATCCTTTAATTGGTTCTTTAAGAAATCCCCCACTTAAAAGCTCAACATAAAAGGCCAGAAGTGATTGCATAACCTACCCTACTATTATAGGCGGTATCTTTGGCCTCTTTATCCTTACATACCATTGTCATAAATAATAACATTAAAACCTCACTCACTTATGATAAGGCTCCCCCCGCACAATCCGAAACGCCCGATAAATCTGCTCCACCAACACCAATCTCATCAACTGATGCGGGAACGTCATTCTCGAAAACGATAACTTCTCATTCGCACGCTGCATGACAGCATCACTTAGTCCAAGCGATCCGCCTATGACGAAACATACCTTACTTTTTCCGTATGTTGCCAGCTTATCTATTGTATCGGCTAATTCTTCGGAAGTTTTCATCTTTCCTTCGATGGCGAGGGCGATGACGTGGGCGTCTGGGTTGATTTTGCTTAGGATGCGTTCGCCTTCTTTGTCTTTGATGATTTTCATGTCTTGATCGCTGAGATTCTCGGGTGCTTTTTCGTCCGCGAGCTCAATGATTTCAATTTTCGCATAGGCTTGTAATCGTTTTGTGTATTCGGCTATGCCTTGCTTTAAATATTTCTCTTTTAATTTTCCTACTGTGATAATTGATATATTCACAGGTCATCCCCACCTTAAGAACAAGTTATTCATATAAGTTATCAACAATTGTGGATAAAATTTGTGTATTTTGTGTCCGATCATTCGTTCCCCACTATATATATTGCAGGTTCATCGCACAATTCACAGGTTGTGGATAAACTGTGTGTATGTTCGATTTTTCTGAATTCTGGTGGCGTTTCGTGATCATCTATGTACATGTCTAATACGGTTTCTATGTGTTCTGCACAAGCATAAAGTGATTTGTTCATAAGTTTCTAATTCCTCCAATAGGTTGTCTCGTTATTCACAAGTGTTTCGCTCATTGTTCAATATAACCGATTTATTCACATGTTAATAGTCTTTTACCATTTTCCACACCTTTTATCCACAAACCAAATAAAAAAGCCTCCACTCCTGTGAAGGCTTCTTTCTATAGAAACGGATTATAAAATCTCGTTCCTCTAACAAATGTAATCACTAACGAAACAATCAGTACCACACCAACAAATATGAGCGCCACATAATCTGCTTTTTGAAAGTCTTTCGCCGTAAACCATGTACGCTTTTTATGTTTCCCAAACCCCCGCAGCTCCATTGCATTGCTGATCGTCTCTATCCGCTCTAGACTGGAAAAAATCAGCGGCATCACAATCGACAGCGCATTTTTGATCCGTTTTCCCAGCTTTTCATTCTTCGATAAATCAATGCCTCTTGCTTGCTGAGAAATCGCGATCGTGCGAAAATCCCGCTGAATATCTGGAATATAGCGCAAGGCAATCGCTACCGCATAGGAAATCCGGTAGCTGACCCCAATTCTGCTGAGCGATGAGGCGAATTCACTTGGATTTGTTGTCACAATAAATAAAAGCGCTGCTGGCATCACGGTCACGTATTTTAGCGTAATGTTCAACTGATAGAAAAGTTGTTCAAGTGTGACGTTGTACCAGCCGGCAATATGAAACAGCTCATGCTTTGCTCCGTAGATGGCGACACCTTGCTGAGGCGCAAAGATGTAAATGGCGATGTTATTAATCACTAGGAAAATCGCCAGGACGATCACCACGAAGGAAATATCACGAAATCGTACGTTTGATAGCTGAAAGAATACGATACTGGCGGCTAACATAAACACTAAAACGCCTGTATCATACGTGAGCATCGCTGCGGAAGACCAGAGGATAAAGCAAATGAGTTTGGTTGCACCTGTCAGCCGGTGAATCGGCGACGGGCGATCGATATAGGACAGCATGTCTACAGCCATGTCATTCGTTCCTTTCTGTCAATCTCAATGAAGCGATCCACGAGTTCATTTGGATTCGGCCAATCAGCTTTCAGCGCCAGTTCATACAGCGAAGTTTCCTTTAAGCTCGCCTTTTGGACAAGCAGCTGATCTGTCAGTACTTTGGCTGGTGTATCATCTGCGATTTTTTCTCCATCTGAAATGACAATGGTTCTTGTTGTGTATTCTAGCATTAAGTGCATATCATGGGTGATCATGAAAATCGTGACACCCTGCTGATTTAATTGCTCTAAAAACGTCATCATCTCTGTGTAATGTTTAAAGTCCTGTCCTGCGGTTGGTTCATCTAGGATGAGGATTTCTGGCTCTAATACAAGAATTGACGCAATGGTGACGCGTTTTTTCTGTCCAAAGCTGAGCGCTGAGACCGGCCAGTTCCGAAATGGATACAGCCCACACACTTTCAGGACCCGCTCCACCCGTTCTTTGATGTCTTCTTCCTTTACGCCTCTTAAAACGAGACCGAGTGCGACTTCATCAAAGATCATTTGTTTTGAAATCATTTGATTTGGGTTTTGCATGACGACGCCGATTCGTTCGGAGCGCTGCTTGATCGTATCTCCTGTGATGTCATCACCATTTAAAAGAATTGAGCCTTTCATTGGCTTTTCAAATGCACAAAGCACCTTAGATAATGTTGTCTTGCCTGCACCATTGGCTCCTGCGATGCTGATCATTTCTCCTTTTTTGACGGTAAAAGAGATGTTGCTCAGCGTGTTTGGTCTTGTTGGATAATCATAGCTCAGATCGCGCACTTCTAGTAAATCCTGTGCTGCAATCTGCTCTACTGATGGTTCAGATGCTTCCATCCATTGCTCGATTTTCTCTTTTGCTTCGTCGTTTAGAGTGAGACGCTGTAAATCAGCGATCTGATCCCCCGGTGCAACCGGAATGCCTGCGTATTTCATCGCCTTTACATATAAAGGCTCACGCAAATACGCCGCTTCTAATACGTTTGAGGCGAGCAATTCATCTGGTGTCATATCCGCTACAATCGTTCCTTCATTGACAACGATGATGCGGTCCACATGACGGAAGAGGACGTCCTCTAATCGGTGCTCAACCATCACAATGGTTTTTTTCGTTTGTTTTTGCAGCCGGTCAATGAGGTCGATGACTTCTTTACCTGTTGCGGGATCAAGGCTTGCAAGTGGTTCATCAAACAGTAAAATGTCGACATCGTTGACCAGTACGCCTGCAATGGCGACACGTTGTTTTTGTCCGCCTGACAGCTCATGCACGGACGATGCCAGCTTGCCGTCTACCTCTGTTAATCTTGCTGCTTCCTCGACGCGTGTTTTCATTTCTTCACGTGTGACTTGATCATTTTCAAGCGTAAACGCAATGTCTTCTCCAACGGTGAGCCCAATAAATTGTCCATCAGGGTCCTGAAGCACCGTTCCGACAAGCTGTGAGAGGGAGAAAATGTTCTCTTTCTCTGCATTTTTCCCGCCGATGTGAAGACTTCCTTCCATAGAACCTTTATAAGACGCAGGAACTAGCCCATTGATACAATGGGCTAGTGTGCTTTTTCCCGATCCAGACGGGCCTGCGATGAGAACTTTTTCTCCTTCATAGATGGTCAGGTTGATATCCTTTAATGTTGGTTCTGCCTGACTGCGATACTTGAATCCGAAATGTTCGAATTGAATCATCGGTTTCTTCATTTATGTGTTCCACCTTGCTTCATGATGTTTCTTTCGATAGGCTGCCGCTTTTGCTTCTCGTTTTTGCATAGGCTGCAATGATGATGGTTCCTAATACACCAACTGTGATGATGTTTGAAATCCCTGCCACGATGCCTTGAACAAATACTTTGTTCGCAGGTTCTGCATAGATCACAATGTCGAGCACAGGAGCAATGATAAACCAGCCTAATGCCTGTGCGCCTGCTTGTACGGCGTTGAAGAGCGTGATTTTCTTCCAGCCGAAGTCTCCCTCTTCTACTTTTAAACGGTTAGAAATAAAGCCGATCAATAAACCAACGACACCCGAAACAATAATCCAGCTCCACCAAGGGCCAAATGTGGTCGCATCTTTAATGAGATGGCCAATAAAACCAATCAATGCGCCTGCAACAGGACCAAATAGCACGGCCATTAATGCAAGGAAAGCGTATGAGGTTTCAATTTGTGTATTCGGAATTCCAGTTGGAATGGAGACAAATCGTCCTAAAATCACAAAGACGGCTGCGCCAATTCCAATAGCAACGACAGTTTTCGTTGAAAGTTGTTTTCCTGCCATGATGTATCCTCCTCTTATTCGTATATAATGCGCGGAGCTTTGCGAATCGAAAGGCGCCAGCCTGTGCCTGTACCGATGTTATAAGCCTTTGCAAATGACCCTTGATTGATCGCCACGCCTAAATGGTCTAGTGAATTGACATATACGAGTGGTTCGCCTACCTTTAAGTCGGCAAAAGATCGTCCATAGGTCATGATATTTTTATACACATTTTTCGGCCCGTTGGCAATGGTAACTTCTATTGCATCCCCATAATTAATTGAAAGCTGTTCAAATAGCGTGTGATGAATGTTTGTCCATAGGTTTCCGAATCTCACATCTAAAATATCAATCGTCCCTGTAATCACATCTTCTTCCGCATATGCCTGTACGACTGGAAGATGGATAATATCATCAATATTCGCCTTTGGCCCAACCTCTTCAAAAGAAATGACACCTGATGCAATTCTTGCTCCTGTATAAGCGTAAATATCTCTCCCATGGAATGTATGTGATTTTCCCGACTTTGGCAGCCGGTTAATGGTTTCATCTAAATAACGGGCTTCCACAATGCCAATATCCTGCGCGACGTGCGTGAGTGTCCCGTTATCTGGGGTAATGATATAGTGTGAGCTTGTCGTTTTGACAACAAGACTTTTTCTCTCTGACCCAACACCTGGGTCAACGACGGAAACGAATACCGTCTCTTCTGGCCAGTATGTGACGGTTTGAAGCAGGCGATAAGAAGCTTCCCAAATGTCATACTGCGGAATATTGTGTGTTAAATCAAAAATGCGGATGCTGCTGCTGACCGTATTTGCCACTCCGTACATTGCACTGACAGCTCCATCATCAATGCCGAAATCTGATTGTAAAACCAATGCATGTTCACTCATGTCAATCTCCCTTTCATTTGAAAAAATGGATGTGGTGTTTCACGTGGAACATTTGAACAATTGTATGAAAAAAAGTGGACAATAAAAAATACCCCATCCTTATCTTTGAATCATAAGGACGAGGTATTTGTCTCGTGGTACCACCTTTATTTACTGTTTGCTCGCGCTAAACAGCCTCTACAAGTACAAAGCTCCAATCTGGCTCATATACTGTGGTTTTGATAACGAGTACCAACTCTCGTCGTCACCTACTAATATCATAGATATGTTCAGCACGAGGCTCAGAGACCATTTTTCGAATCATTATTTTTGCTTCTTTTCAGCTGCCGAAGCTCTCTGTGGAAAAATTGATGATTGTACTTTCTCTCGTCATTGCCTGTATAATTATCTTGAATTAAAGCTATCATACATGATGTTTTTTCATAAATCAAGATATTTTTCTGAACATTTTTAAAAATGAGTCAACTGGTGCTGGAAGAGTCTTCTTTTTATGAAATTTAAACAAATGTTAAAGAGCAAGATATGGTGTCTTTCTATTCTAGGGGTATAATAAAGGTGAAGGGAGGTACAGCGTGTGTGGACCATCTGTATGAATGAGTTTAAGCAGCTCTTCAAAAGCACAAAATCTATTTTAACAATTGTTATTATTTTCATTTTATCTACTTTTGTTTCAAGTCTTCCATTTATCGCTGCTCATCAGGAACAATGGGAACTGGCAAAGGATCCTTATTCTATTGGGAATGAACTGGTGATTTCTTTATTTGGTTTTTTCCTTATTTTTTTGTTGTCTCATGATATTTTAAGCCGCGAAATTCATTTGAAAACCATTCGTTTTCTCGTCAGTAAAACAACCCGTTTGAACATCATCATCGGGAAATATCTTGGACTGATGCTGTTTTGGCTTAGCTGTATTATGACGACATATGTACTGAATATGGTGATCTCACACCGTTTTCTGTTCTCTGATGCGTTAAAAATCTTAACATTTATCAGTGTCGGTATCTCATGTGCTTTATTTTTGTCCATGCTCTTTCCAACACCGCAGAAATCAATGTTTGTCGGCATGTTATTTTCCTTTCTTTTCCCAATCGTCAGTATGATTTCTGTTCTTTCTTCAGAACGAATGATTCATTGGTTCCAATATATGACGCCTTATTATTATGCGCGCTGGAGTGAACCGCTGACCTACGTCCTAATGAACACGGCATTGACCGTTATCTTACTCATTGGAACTGCACTGCTGTTTCAAAGGAGGGATGTGTAGATGCTTCATACAAAAGGGCTCACAAAAAAATATCGTACAAAAGTCGCAATAAATGATATTAATCTTGATGTCAATCAAGGCGATATCTTCGGACTCATTGGACCAAAGGGATCTGGTAAGACGACGTTTTTCAATATTATTACCGGAATCTCCCGCCCTACCTCTGGTACGTTTACAGTGATGAATAAGCCTTCGCTAAAAAAAGTGAGGCAGCATATCGGTGTTCTGCCTGAATATACGGATTTATATGAAGGTCTTACGGCTCTTGAGCATATTGCTTACTTATCAAAAATCACCGGAACACGCCAGAAGACGAGTAATTATGAAGAACTGCTCGAATTTGTCGGCTTACATCATGATCATCAGGAGAAGGTCGGTGCCTTCACACCTGGTATGAAAAAGCGGCTTGGAATGGCGCAGGCCATTGCCCATCAGCCGGAATTTATTTTACTCGACGAGCCTTTTGCCGATATTGATGCAGATTCGATTTTCCACATTCAGCGGGTCATTGAAGCATTAAAGGATGAAGGAAAAACCGTCTTTTTAACAGCTGACCGCCCAAGGTTCACCAATAGTATTTGTACCAAAACTGCATTCATTTCTGAAGGAAAATTAGTGTCCCCACATACTCATCCTCAAGAGAAAACCATCACATCCTCAAACATACGTGCAACCTTCAAGCATGCATGGATTGATGATGAGGTGAAACCTGTTCTCACGCAGTACCTACAAACTGTCGGAACAGATCTTGTGATCAGTGATGACGAGACCTCATTGTTAATTCGTTCAGAAGCTCAAGTTCCAGCGATCATTCGCGCTTTCGTGAAGTGTAAAGTCGATTTATACAGAGTCACGGCTCAGGATGCCATGATGTCCTCATAAAAAAGTACCGTACGCTTTCTGCACGGTACTTCTTCTTTTTTATAAAGATTTACTCATATAGATCCCAGTTTCTGCAAATCCCGTTTTTTCGTACAGCGAACGGGCGATTTGATTGTGAGCAAAGACATGGAGCGAGAGTTTTTGCACACCTAATGACTTTGCCTCCTTTTCTAATGCAGCAATAGCCTGCTTTGCAAAGCCTTTTCCTCGATAAGCTTCAAACAAAATAAAGTTATAAATAAATCCTTCGTGCTGCGGGTGATTCGGGTCATAGCAAAGCCAAACCCAGCCAATCGCTTCATCTCCGTTTAAGAAATTCCATAGCTCATGATGCTCTGTCTGAAGTCCTTCTGGAAGAAGCCTGTCAAATTGTTCTTCTGCGTTCGCAAGTGATTCTTCCTTTTCCCATGTTCCTGCGAGTACCTTTTCTTCCGCGTACCGCTGAATGGCCTTCTTTATCAATACATCGTAATCGGTTTGTGACATCCGTTGTAGTGTAACCAATCGTACAACCCCCTTTTCTTCATCATATGTCAGTCATGCCAAAAAAACCAGTCCCTTACTGGAACTGGTTAGCTGCCATATCGGTCGGTTTGAGAAAGTTTAATCTCTGCTGATTTTTTCTTCCCGCTTCGGTAAAATTGCACTCTTACCTTATCGCCGACCTTCTTTTGATATAAGTATTTACGAAGATCTACGATATTCTGTACACTTTTGCCATCAAAGGAGGTCACGACATCCAGCTCTTTTAGTCCCGCTTTTCCTGCTGGAGATAAAGGCTCAACACTCATGACAACAACCCCAGATGTGACCTTGGATGGCAGTTTCAATGTTTCCTGCCAGTGGTAACTCGCAATATCCGCTAATGATTTCATGCCGACGCCAAGATACGGACGCTTCACCTCTCCATAGCGCTCTAAATCCTCTATGACAGGGATCACCAAATTCGCTGGAATAGATAGCCCGATTCCTTCTACCTCTGATTCAGCAATCTTCATTGAGTTAATGCCGATCACCTTTCCATCCATATTGATCAAGGCACCACCGCTGTTTCCAGGATTGATGGCGGCGTCTGTTTGCAGTACTTCTGCATTCCAATCCGTTTGTCCGTCTCCATTTGAGTCGACAGGGATCGCTCGCTCCGTGCCCGAAATGACCCCTTGTGTGACAGAGCCTGCGAATTCAAGCCCTAATGGATTTCCAATGGCGATGACTGGCTCACCCGGCTTCACATGATCTGAGTTACCGAAGGCTGCCGTTTTCTTGATTTTATCACTTTTGACAGTGAGAACTGCTAAATCCATGAGCTGATCACTGCCGACAAGATTGGCACCAATTCTTGTCCCATCATGGAGGCTCACTTCAAGCTGGTTGGCGCCTTTGATGACGTGATGGTTTGTCACAATATAAAACGTGTCACCCTTTTTTTTATAAATCACACCTGACCCGCTGCCTGCTTCTCCGCCTTCCTCCCAAAAGCTCGATTTTTGAATATTAATGACGCCGACTACCGTATCTGACATATTAGACACCACTTTCGTGACAGCATCATTGACGTTTACATTCACAGTTTTTAAAGGGCCCTGAGATGTTTGTCCATCACCATTTTGCTGCCATCCAAAGGGACTGCCGCTCTGTCCAGATACATAGGGGAAAAAGAATCCCATTAAAAAAGCTCCTACCAATACACCGATCAAACCAGAAAGAAAATATCCTTTTCTGCTTCGTCTCGGCTTCCACTCTACATCGCGATAATCCACTATGTTTCCTTCCTTTCAGTGAATAGATGATGTATATAGTGTTGGTAAGAAGCTCTTATCTTAATCATACGATTATAAAAATCATACGGCGCAAAGCGGGGTTGCTTTTTTCGGGTCCGTATCAAATAAATCAAAGCCGTCCCCAACAACAAAGCCTTTCATTTCAAGCGTCTGCTGGACCGCCATACGGGCTAAATCCTTCATGTTGTTGTCTTGACTCAAGTGAGCCAAATAAATGCGTGAGGTGGCATCTCCAATGACATCTGTCATCGCAAGAGCCGCATCTTCATTTGATACATGTCCGACATCGCTCAGGATTCTACGCTTAATGCTCCATGGGTATCGGCCCATTTGTAGCATACCGACATCATGATTGCTCTCAAACACAAACGTATTGGCTGACTTAATAATGCCTTTCATGCGGTCACTCACATAGCCGGTATCTGTCATGAGCGCAAGTTTGCGCCCTCCATAATGGAATACGTAAAACATAGGCTCTGCCGCATCGTGTGAGACGCCAAATGACTCGACATCAAGACCGCCAAAGGATTGAACGGTCTCCATATCAAAATGGAATTTCTGCTCTGTATCAATTTTTCCGATATGAGATTCCATCGCCTTCCATGTTTTCGCATTTGCATAGACAGGAAGCTTGTACTTTCTTGCCATGACACCAAGCCCTTTAATATGATCGGAGTGCTCGTGTGTCACAAAAATGCCGTCCAAGTCTTCAGGCTTGCGGTCGATTTGGCCAAGCAGCTCGACCATCTGTTTGCCGCTTAAACCAGCATCGACCAAAAAGGCATGCTCGTCTGTTTCTAAATAAAAAGCGTTCCCCGTACTTCCGCTCGCTAGTACACTGAACTGCAAGCTCATGTTCTCTCACTCCATTGAAGATTTGTCATCTTTCTCTATATGATCAAGTGTTGAGCCATCGATGGCATTGATCAAATATTCTTCCTCTGTCTTTTTCTTTGAACCTGCTGATACGCCTTCAAGCTCCACACGCCATACAGGAACCATGACTTGCGTGCTTGCCCCCGGGTATTGCGTATAGTAACCAAGCTCTACCTTTTTCACGGTCGTGTTTTGACTCAGCATATTTTGCGTATATAAGTCCTTCACGGTTTCAAGTGCTGGGACAAGGGTTTCTTTTCTCACTTCATTAATCGACGTCACCATTGACTGCTGATAAGAGACAACTTCGTTTTGATCGTTGAGATCTAAGGTGATTTTACCGATGGTTTCGGTGTCATCAAGGCCTTCTTGGAAGATGTATTTCCCTTTATACGTTTGGAAAAAGACGATTTCCCCTGTCTCTTCATCTATATTCCACAGCTTATAATTCTTCCCATCCAGCAATCGCTGGTTCACAAGGTTCGTCGCCGCTGTTTTGATATCCTTTTTCGGCAAGGCAACTGGTTTGTTGAAGGTCATTTCAAGCAGCGTGACAGGATCATCTTTGTCTGATTTCGGGAATGTGCTTTTCGCCTTTTGATCAGCTAATCCGTCGACATCCTTTTTCGTATATTGCTTCTTTTCAGCTGTAATGCGGTATCCAATCTTCGCTTCATCTGATAGATTGCCATATTTAATCCCGTCTGCCTTCATTTCTTCCAGCGTATCCGTTTTTTCGATAATCGCAAAATGATCGGTTGACCGTTTTTCAAAGTATTGAAAACCTAGAAAGATATCGAGAACGAGAAAGGCTAGGATAAAGATCGTTTTGGTCTTATTCCACTCCATGATTCTCGCTCCCCTCTGTCAAAAGATCATTCGATAGAATCACGGTTTTGCCGTTATACTTCATACACCATACAGGCTCCAGCCAGACAAACATCGCTTGATCTTGATCTGATGAAGTTGAAGCAGCTTGATATGCAGGGAAAATCTGTTCAATTTTCTCCAGATCATCATATTTCGTCTGCTTGATGATCAAGTCCTTCAGCTCTGTCCCGTTCATCAGCTTGACCTGTTCACTTTGACTCGCTTTATTGCCAAGAATATAATTTGGACGCTTGTAATTCAAAATGTCATCATTCGCCCATTGGACTTCAAGGGAGGTCATCCCAAATGGATGCTTTGTACTGTTCACAATCGGCAGACCGTCCATAAACATATTAAAGGACAGCTGCTGGTTGCTGTTGATGCCAAAGTATTGGTAGTCATCAGTAAAGCTTCCCGTATCATTGAAATATTTCACGCTTCGCTTGATCAAATCCCCCGTTTGGAAAACAGTGCTGGAATTGATATTGCGATGCTGATATTGAATGCGGTGGTCTTTTTGATTGGCTTCAAGGCGGCTTGTGCCATCTGTGTATACCGTCCGGTTTAAATTAGATTCCTCACCGACAAGACTCGGGTCCGTAAACAAAGCGTCTTTGAACTTGTTTGTCTTAATCGTTTCGATAAAGAACATTTTCGCTTCAAGCTGCTTTTGCTTTCTCGGAAGAAGGAAATCTCGTTTAGAATTCGTAGAAAATGTATAAAGATCATAGCGCGGCATCTCGTTTTGAGCGGCAGCGATACTGTCCATTAGATTACGGTAGTTGGCGGACTCAATTGTCAGCTCAAGCACCGTTTCCTTGCTGTATGAGACCAAGTACACTTTCTTATTGGCCTTATCCTGCTGAGCGAACGGCACGATCATCCGATCAAACGAGTTGTATTCAATGGACTTGTTCGGCCATTTAAAAAGCGCTTGGAAAATATCAATCGGAATCGGATCATTGAACACAAGATCCAATGTCTTTCCTTGCCCTTCGCGTCCATAGAAGAAATTCTTAAATTTCTGCTCGGAATATTGATCCGACACATCATTAATCTCTTTGACATCCCAAAGGCTCACATCATTCCAAAAGTTTTGAAAGAGTTCCTTTTGATCTACTTTAAAATGCTCCCCATTTGAATGGATAAACATCTCGCGCGGCTTCACGACATCAATGAGACTTCTAGGCTCGTCGCTTGAAATCTTCTTCGTTTCCACGACCTGTGTGCCTGTATCTGCCTGATCCTGCATGACGGGCTGGAACATCCAGATATTCCACGTAAATACAAGACTGATCGCAATTAGGATTGTCAATATTATGGTTTTAAAGGTCTCACGCTTCATCCCAATCATCCTCTTGTTCTTCATTGTACGGAAGGGTAAAGGTCACCGTTGTCCCTTTTCCTTCAATGCTGTCAGCCCAAATATCTCCGCCATGAGCCTGAACCATTTCTTTTGCAATCGCAAGACCTAGGCCGGTTCCGCCAAGCTTTCTTGTTCTTGCTTTATCCACTCGATAAAAACGTTCAAAGATTTTATCCATATCCTTCTTCGGAATACCGATTCCTTCATCTTTCACGCTGAATAACACAAGGCCTTTCTCCTCATCCAGATCGACGGTAAACGTGATGTGTCCACCCTCTGGTGAGTATTTCATGGCATTGGAAATGATATTATCGAGCACCTGTGTAATTTTATCTTGATCGATTTCCACATATACTTCACGCTGCGGCAGGTTGCGGATAAAATCGACATGCTGCTCCTTCGTCATCTCAAAACGATCAATGACGAGCGAGATAAACCTGATAAAGTTCGTCCACTCACGGTTGAATTGATAATCCTTGCTGTCGAACTTAGACAGCTGCAGCAGGTCATTGACAAGCCGGATCATGCGCTCAGTTTCATTTTGTGTGACACTAAGGAATCTTGGCGCAAGCTCCTTATCACCAATCGCCCCTTCAGCCAGCGCCTCAAGGTAGCTTCGCATCGTCGTCAGCGGTGTGCGCAGCTCATGCGATACGTTCGCGACGAATTCACGGCGCTCAGCATCAATTTTCTCCTGCTCAGTGACATCATAAATGACCGCAATTAAGCCATCAATTTTCCCATGCTCTTTCTGAATAACGGAGAAATTAACACGCAATACAGACAGCTGGTCTTCTCGTTCAATTTCGATCAGCATGGAGTCTTGATTTTCGACTAAATCTTCAAATGTATGAGTTTCCTCTAAGCCGAGCAAGGACGTAATCGGCATCTCTAGTGCTGTTTCACGTGAAACATTTAACAGCTCTAATGCAGGGCTGTTTAATAGAATAATTGCACCGTTTTGATTCGTTGCGATGACGCCGTCCGTCATATAGGCAATAACAGAAGAAAGCTTTTTCCGCTCACCCTCCGTCATCAGCTGAGCTTCCTCCAGCTCTCTCGTCAGATGGTTAAAGGTTGTCGCAAGCTGCCCAATCTCATCATGCCCATACTTCCGGACCTTCCTGGAGAAGTTCCCTTTGGCAAGCTCGATCGCTTGCTTTCTCATATCTGAAATAGGATGAGTGATCGTTCTGAAGATGAAGATACCAAGTAGAGCAGTCGTCCCAAGTGCAATCAGTGTCCCAGTCGCCAAAATGGTGTTAATGGTTCGCATTTGGTTAAACACACTTTCCATTGAAGACACAACATAAATCACACCAACGGTCTCTTGGTTCTCATTTTTTACGGCTGTCGCAGAAATACGTACCCTTTTATTTGATTCAGGGTCATAGAATTTTTTCTCATAGTCTTTGCCAACCGCGAAAATACGGCTAATGATTTGATCAGTGATTTTCTTGCCGGCAATCTCTTGGCTGCCGTTATTGACAGAGGCAATAACCTCTCTGCTTTCGTCAATATAGCTGACTTCAGAGATTTCATTAGACTCATCTTTGTTGTTAAAATCGTTTAATATCTTTTGAGCATCCTCTTTTAATTCTGCCTTGCTTTTCGATGAATCTTGTTCTAGGTAATACGATAACGAGTAGATTCGCTGATTCAAGGAATTATCATATGAATTAATTAAGGACTGCTCTAGCTGCTTCACAAAGTACACGCCAATGATCTGCATGGCGACGATGATCAGCAGCACGTAAATCAAGGTCAATTTGAAGTGAATCGAGCGAAAAAAACCTACTTTACTCATAAGAATCTTAGTCCTGCTCTGGGTTTCTTAAATAGTAGCCGACGCCTCGTCTTGTCACGATCCAGCTCGGATGGCTAGGGTTGTCTTCAATCTTTTCACGAAGACGGCGGACTGTAACGTCTACTGTACGGACATCTCCGAAGTAATCGTAGCCCCATACGGTTTGCAGCAAGTGCTCACGTGTCATGACTTGTCCGATATGTTTCGCTAAGTAATGAAGCAGTTCGAACTCACGGTGCGTCAATTCAATCGTTTCCTCACGCTTAGACACCACATACGCATCTGGATAAATGACGAGTGATCCAACCTCAATATCATTTGATTCAGATTCTTCCTCTGTCTGCGGAGCAGCAGTTTGTCTTCTCAAATTCGCTTTTACACGGGCAAGCAGTTCACGCGTGCTGAAAGGCTTCGTCACATAATCATCTGCGCCAAGCTCAAGGCCGATGACTTTATCAATTTCAGAGTCTTTTGCTGTCAGCATGATAATGGGCATGTCGTATTTCTTTCTCACTTCACGGCATACTTCAACACCATCTTTATTCGGCAGCATAATGTCGAGCAGAATAATGTCCGGCTTAATTTCTTCTACCATTTCAAGGGCTTCGTTTCCATCATATGCACAATGAACCTCATAGCCCTCTTTCCTTAAATTAAATTCCAATATATCAGCAATCGGTTTTTCATCATCTACGACAAGAATCTTTTTTTCCATTGTGATTTCCTCCTGCATTTTTAGCATCTATGTCATTCCATTTTGCATGTATCATTACGCCTTTTCCGTTTACAAAAAAAAGGCTCACTGTCTATTATAACGTTTTACGAGGCAAAGATAAAAATAATAACGGCTTTCTTTTCTAGTAAACGTTGGATAGAAAGGCGCCGCTCAAAAAAATTGATGACTTTTTCCTTTTTTATTGAAACTTTTCCAATCACCAGCCGTCTATATAGATGTAACGTCTTCTTCTTATGGAGCCGGGCCCTACCTAGGTCCGGCTTCTCCCTTTTTATGCCTTCTTTTCATAATAAAAACGCACCTGCGATTGCAGATGCGTTTGGAAGTGGCTCGGGACGGAATCGAACCGCCGACACACGGATTTTCAGTCCGTTGCTCTACCAACTGAGCTACCGAGCCATCATCAAAAAGATGAATATGTATAAATGGCGGTCCGGACGGGACTCGAACCCGCGACCTCCTGCGTGACAGGCAGGCATTCTAACCAACTGAACTACCGGACCTCAGTAACTTGCCCGAAAAAGCAATCGTGGTGCTCCTTCAAGCAAGTGAGGAAAAAATTAGCTTAACGCTAAAGTAAATCAATGACCCGTACGGGATTCGAACCCGTGTTACCGCCGTGAAAGGGCGGTGTCTTAACCGCTTGACCAACGGGCCAATACATGGTGAGCCATGAAGGACTCGAACCTTCGACCCTCTGATTAAAAGTCAGATGCTCTACCAACTGAGCTAATGGCTCTCGGTTTGTGAAAAGTAAATCTGAAGAAGTTGTATTGCGTCAAACCAATCGCTTTAAAAAAGCTGGAACATCGCATCCTAACAAGTTTCAGAGACCTTTGCAACAACGAGATTTATAATATCATAGAATAATTACATATGGCAATACGTTTTTCGACATTTTTTTAAAAAAAGTGTCGGATATCAAATCTCCTTTCAAAGGCTCCACTTCTGCAACCGCCTTCATTTTACACGTCTTTTCGAATAATCTCTGCCTATTCAAACACATAGACACGTTTCAGGCCGCTCAAAAATGGCTATACATGAAACAAGTGACATTGTCATTGAAAAAGGAGGAAGCAGTATGAGTTCATTCAAATTAGGAGATAAAATGCCCAACTTTTCACTTCCAACAATACAGGGCGATCACATTGATTTCGACAAACATTTAGAGGAGCATCAAAGCTGGCACCTGATCGTTTTCTTTAGAGGATCTTGGTGTCCGGTATGTGTAGAAGAATTAAAAGAGCTCGAACAGCAGCAGTCCTATTTTCAGGACAAGGATATTCACTTGATGGCGATTTCAACCGATAACCCTGATGACTTGAAGGCATTTGCGGATAAAGAGGGACTGTCCTTCCCGATCATGTATGACCATGACCTCACGTCATTAAAAGCATATGAAGTCCACTATCACGGGGAAGATGCCCCATATGAAGACCACGGGGTGCACGGTGAACCAGCCTATTTCTTATTAAATGAAAAAGGGCAAGTGCTCTATCAGCAAAGACAAACAAGTCCGTTTGGCAGACCGCATGCCAACGAACTACGCAAAATCATCCAATACATCCGCAAAAACTTAAAAGGCCAATATAAAAGCCTGAAGTAAGAAAAAAGCCCTCGTGATGAGGGCTTTTTTTATGAATGTTTTTTGTTAAATAGCCAGTCAGCGGAGAAAAAAACAAGGAGTCCCGCCATTAAAATGACAAAAGTAACCGGTGGCCTGTCACCTTGGAAATACGCGTACAACGCATGCCCTCCTAATGCCAGAAGATAAAAGACAAATGCCGGCACAGCCGCTTTATGTGCATTCGCTTGTTCTCTTTTCGTCATTTTTTTAAAAAACATATTGTCTATCCCCTTTATGATGCTTTTTTCATCGTCACCCTGCGAAGGGCCCGTGAACGGATATATTCCATTGGTCCAATTCTCCAAACCTTTAGGCAAACTGCTGAAATCGCGATTTGCAGAAGTGAAATTAACAGCCATGCCAATACAATAAGGGGCGCATTGATTTGACCGCCAAGACCCAATCCCCAGCTATAAAAAAGAATGGAGCAGATGACATTTTGCAGGATGTAGCAGCTAAGCGCCATTTTCCCTACATATTCAAACCAATTCCACATGAACCATGACTCCGTGCGTGCGAGGAGCTTCGCAATGACAGCTATATAGAAAATAGAGAGGAATGGTGAAAAGGCGTAGCGCACCACAAATTCCACTAGATCGTTTGGAACGAAGACTAGTGCATTCAGCGGCAGACCAACCCACAGTCCGATTCGGAACAATATTTTCCGGAGAGATTGTCCGCGTTCGTTTGCATAAAATACACCGGCTCTCATCATCCGCACACCTAATAAAAACAGAAATGTGTTCATTGGAATGATAAAGATCGCTTCTTCTCGGTACATGAAAAAGTATTGTAACCGTTCTTGAACCTGCGAAATCCATGTCTCTGGCAGCTGCTCTTCCAGCACCGGTTCACCGTTTTGATCATCGGCCGCTGACTCCATTTCTGAGAGGGAGTACACCATCAAACATGACATGACGAGTAGATGAATCACACCTGAGAATATCATGCCCTTTTTGATACGCCTGCTGCCTCCCCGTACAATGTAAGCCACAAGTAGCCCAGTAACGGCATAACTCATAAGCACATCATATTCCATCACGAGCGCAAAATGGACAAAGCCTTCGATAAATAAAAATAAAAGAATCCATAAATAAGTGCCCGGCCAAGGCGTGTTTTTCCTTTTTGCCTGCTGGTATTTCAGCTCCAATCCAACACCAAACATGATCGTGAGCAGCGAGAGCATTTTTCCATAAACGAACATGGAGACAATGCTTTCAAGAAAACTGCCATTTTCATATTCATCCGCAATCTGATCTGTCGCAAAGGTATCCCCTGTGTACGCAAAAAACCAGACGTTCGTTCCCAATGTGCCTAGTATGGCAAAACCTCGTAAAATATCTAATAATCGTATTCTTTCTTTCACTAGAACGCTCCTTCCCTCTATACAGTTATCATATTTTGGTAATGACCGGAAGTCCGCTCTACTGAAATTAAGGAATATTTAAACAAAAAAACACCAGTAAAATGCGAGATTTTACTGGTGTCTCATCAATCTATTCTTATGGACGGTACACGCTGCGGACAACGTTCGTTTGTGAACGATCTGGTCCGACTGAGAAAATGGAAAGTGGAATACCTGTTAATTGTGAAATGCGTTCTAAATAATGGCGGGCATTTGCAGGCAGTTCACTTAAGTTCTTCACACCTGTAATATCCTCTGTCCATCCAGGCATTTCTTCGTAGACAGGCTCACATTTCGCTAATTCATTTAGGCTTGCTGGGAATTCCTCTGTGATTTCTCCGTTCAATTTATAAGCAACACAGATTTTCAACTTTTCAATCCCTGTTAGTACATCAATTGAGTTAAGAGATAAATCTGTAATTCCGCTCACACGGCGTGCATGACGGACAACAACGCTGTCAAACCAACCGACACGGCGCGGACGTCCAGTTGTCGTACCGTATTCACGGCCAACCTCACGAATTTGATCGCCAATTTCATCATGGAGTTCTGTCGGGAATGGGCCATCTCCAACACGTGTTGTGTACGCTTTTGACACGCCGACCACATGTTGAATTTTTGTTGGTCCTACACCAGAACCAATCGTCACTCCTCCAGCTACTGGGTTAGATGACGTCACAAATGGGTATGTCCCTTGATCGATATCAAGCATGACCCCTTGTGCTCCTTCAAATAGCACGCGGCGGCCTTCATCTAGTGCATCATTCAGAACAACAGATGTGTCCACGACATATTTTTTCACTTGCTGGCCATATTCATAATACTCGTCTAAAATATCTTCAATTTTGAAGCCTTCTGTGTCGTACATTTTCTCTAAAAGACGATTTTTCTCTTCTAGATTACGTGCAAGCTTCTCTTCAAATACTTCACGATCTAATAGATCTGCGACACGGATACCGACGCGGGCTGCTTTGTCCATATAAGCTGGTCCGATTCCTTTTTTCGTCGTGCCGATCTTGTTAGCCCCTTTCCGCTCCTCTTCTACCTCGTCCAATTTTAAATGATAAGGCAGAATAACATGGGCTCTATTGCTGATTCTGAGGTTATCTGTACTCACATTCCGTTCGTGAAGATACGCAAGCTCAGTGACCAACGCTTTAGGATCAACCACCATTCCATTACCGATGACACAAGTTTTCTCTTTATAAAAAATACCGGATGGAATGAGGTGTAGCTTGTATGTCACTCCATCAAATTTGATCGTGTGACCTGCATTGTTTCCCCCTTGATAACGGGCAATCACCTCTGCATTTTCTGAAAGGAAATCGGTAATTTTCCCTTTCCCTTCGTCACCCCACTGCGTACCTACTACGACTACTGAAGACATATCGTGCACCTCCGTTAACCTTTCAAAACGTTATCTCTTTCAAACACATTTATTTTATCAATGCACACCGAAAAAGTCAACGCGAAATCCGAACATTAATATCTCGAAATCAAATTTTGTTCGCTTTAAATATAAAGAAAAGCGCTTTAATCACTTCTTTAGCGCTTGGAAATGGAGATTTTGAGAAAAAACAACTTTTTATCGTGTCCACTGTTCATCAACATAAAAAAGACCCCACCAATAGGAGTCTTTTTTAAACCGGTGTAATACCATCTGTATTCATCAGCACAACCCGGTACCCATCTGGGTCTTCAATGGTTGCTCCTCCCCGGTCCCAGTATGGATTCGTTGAGATGACATGCCGTCCGCCAAATGAAATCAATCTCTCCTTCATTTGCTGAAATTCCTCTTCATCCGGAATATAGAAAACAAGCAGCTGTTCTGGATGCGGGACGGGCAGACTTTCTTCTTCTTCATGTTTGGTGATTTCTAAATGAACATGCTGGTGAGGTAGCCCGAGCATCACACCATCGTACCCTTCATGCTGATCAAATGAGCCTATTCGTTTGAGCCCTAAGCCTTCTTCATAAAAGGAAACAACCTCTTTCATGTTGACGGTTGGGCGTGCGATACGTAATTGAGCGGCTTCAAACTGTTGAAATTTCATCAGTCTTCACTCCTTTTCTCCTTTTAGTATACGCGCTCTCTTTTTCTCTCTCCTCCTCATATTGACTGTTTTTTCAATCATTCTTTCGATGTAGATAATCAAAAAAAGCCCAGCTTCTTGAGCTGGGCTTTAAGCACCGGGCGGAACACCCGCATCATCAAATCTTCTTTCCAGGTTGACGAATTTGTTATATTCTTTGACGAACGCCAGTGATACTGTACCAACTGGACCGTTACGCTGTTTGGCAATAATGATTTCGATAATGTTCTTATTCTCTGATTCTTTGTCATAGTAATCATCACGATAAAGGAATGCCACGATATCGGCATCCTGCTCGATACTTCCTGATTCACGAATATCAGACATCATCGGACGTTTGTCCTGACGCTGCTCTACCCCACGGGAAAGCTGAGACAAAGCAATAACCGGAACTTCAAGCTCCCTTGCAAGCGATTTTAAGGCCCTTGAGATTTCAGAAACCTCTTGCTGACGGTTATCGCTTGATCGTCCGCTTCCTTGAATGAGCTGCAAGTAGTCAATCAGAATCATACCAAGACCATTTTCTTGCTTCAAGCGGCGGCATTTCGAGCGAATTTCACTTACTCGGATTCCAGGTGTATCGTCAATGAAAATCCCGCTGTTTGACAGCGAGCCCATCGCCATTGTCAGCTTGCCCCAGTCCTCTTCTGTCAGATTACCGGTTCTTAAGTTCTGTGCATTGATATTCCCCTCTGCACACAGCATACGCATAACGAGCTGCTCCGCACCCATCTCTAAACTAAAGATGGCGACACTTTCGTCCGTTTTGGTCGCGACATTTTGGGCAATGTTCAATGCGAAGGCGGTTTTCCCTACTGATGGACGAGCCGCTACAATGATTAAATCATTTCGCTGGAATCCAGCTGTCATCCGGTCAAGCTCAGAGAAACCCGTTGGAATCCCTGTGATATCGCCTTTGCGGTTATGAAGCTGTTCAATATTATCGTATGTTTGAACAAGAACGTCCTTAATGTTTTGAAAGGCTCCTGAGTTTTTACGCTGAGCCACTTCCATGATGGTCTTTTCAGCATCACTCAACAGGTCTTCTACTTCATCCTCACGCGTGTACCCATCCTGTGCAATGGTTGTCGCCGTACGGATCAGACGTCTTAAAATGGATTTCTCTTCTACAATTTTTGCATAGTATTCAATGTTTGCGGCCGTTGGGACCGAGTTCGCAATATCGGTTAAATACGAAATCCCGCCTACCTCTTCTAGTAAATCTGTATTGGCAAGCTCAGATGTCACCGTGACAAGATCGACCGGTTCTCCTCTATCGCCAAGTATAAGCATCGCATTGTAAATCTTTTGATGCGACATTCTATAGAAATCCTCTGGAATTAATACCTCAGAAGCGAGCGTTAGCGCAGATGGTTCTAAAAAAACAGCACCTAATACGGCCTGCTCGGCTTCTATATTTTGCGGCGGCAGCCGGTCATCGAGAAGTTCCGTCATGCCAAGCACCGTCCTTTCATAAAAAAATACGCTACTCATCATTTTAACATTTTCATCAATAAAAAAGTGAAAAACATCGACTATAGTCAAAATTACCATGAGGATGTTTCGTTGAACAGCGAAACAACGCACTTCAATAGAAAAGACTCTGTAACATAAATTGTTATAGAGTCCTTTATTAACGGTATCTAGTTTTGTACCTGTCGTCGTCCACGTTTTGTTAATCTATCGTTTTCTTAACCCCATAATTCTCTTTTTGTCCAATGTCTTGTAAAGAGCCATTTTGATAACCAATAGATAGCACCAAATCGGGAATAGAATCAAACCCGTTTTTCGCTAGGTCAAATAGTTGTGCACCATAATGTGAAGCAGCAATGCGTGCATTTTCAGCTGTGTATGGATTTTTCAGGAGTTCTTCTTTGTATAGATCAAAAATATTCGTTCCTTTATCCGTTACAAATTGACCGTTTACAATGCTTAAATCTTTTAAATTGTAGCCTGTCACCGTTTTGATTTGATTGACAAGATGGAACTTTGCTAGAGAATCAGGTGTGAATTGAGTAGAATCATCATTTTTGCTTTTCATAATATGGAAAAATAGTTCTCTTGTATTGTTAGTTGTATTTAATAGGTCTTCTATTTGTTTCATCAGCGATTCTTCTTTTGAACCACTTACCACTAATTTAAAATTGTTCGGGTCAATAGTAAAGGTTAAATTCGTGTTTTTAGGAATGGTTATACCGTTTTTAGAGAATAAATCTTGTAATTGTTCGTTCACTTTTTGACGATTGAGTATTTTCTTTTCTACACTTTCTTGTGTAGGATCGTACCGTTTTTCATTACGGAAGATGGCGTCATTAAAGTCATATTGACCTCCTTTTCCAGAATTAGCCCAGCCAATCTCCATCGTATAAGCAGCTTCTCTCTCTACTTTAGTTAGATCACTCCTGAAATAAGGAGAGCGTGGATTTCGATACTTATCGTGTATATGACTATGAGGATTTTTGAAACGTTTATTTTGTTCATTTATTTTTTGGTATTTTTCATCTAGTATTTTCATCCGTCTATCAGCTTCGGTCATCACCTCATTTGTACTTTTAATAGCTGAATGGCTATTGAAGTCCGAAAGGTTCTGCTTATTTAGAACGGCTGTCGTGTTAGATGTATTTATCTTCACTTTGATACTCCGTAATTCACCTTTTGTCCAATGTCATATAAGGAGCCGTTTTGGTAACCAATAGATAGCACCAAATCGGGAATAGAGTCAAACCCATTTTTGGCTAGATCAAAGAGCTGTGCACCATAATGTGAAGCAGCAATACGTGCATTTTCAGCTGTGTATGGATTTTTTAGGAGTTCTTCTTTGTATAGATCAAAAATATTCGCTCCGTTATCCGTTACAAATTGACCGTTTACAATGCTTAAATCTTTTAAATTGTAGCCTGTCACCGTTTTGATTTGATTGACAAGATGGAACTTTGCCAGAGAATCAGGTGTGAATTGAGTAGAATCATCATTTCTGCTTTTCATAATATGGAAAAATAGTTCTCTTGTATTGTTGGTTGTATTTAATAGGTCTTCTATTTGTTTCATCAGCGATTCGTCTGTTGATCCACTCACCACTAATTTGAAATTATTTGGATCAATGGTAAAAGTTAAATTTGTGTTTTTAGGAATGGTTATACCGTTTTTAGAGAATAAATCTTGTAATTGTTCGTTCACCTTTTGACGATTGAGTATTTTCTTTTCTACACTTTCTTGCGTAGGATCGTACCGTTTTTCATTACGGAAGATGGCGTCATTAAAGTCATATTGACCTCCTTTATTATTCCTTGCCCAACTCATTTCCATAATGTAAGCAGCTTCTCTTTCCGTTTTTGTTAAATCACTTCTGAAATAAGAAGAATAAGGGTTTCTATACTTATTATATATATGGTCTTGAGGATCTTTGAATCGTTTATTTTGTTCATTTATTTTTTCGTATTTTTCATCTAATATTTTCATCCGTCTATCAGATTCGGTCATCACCTCATTTGTACTTTTAATAGCTGATTGATCTTTAGAGTCGATTCGGTTCTGATTGTTTGAAGGTATCGTATATGACGTATTGATATTCATTTTGATTCTCCTTTTTTAAAAAAATTAGTGATTATTAAATATATCGGCAATTCAGTTAAAATTTGTTAGTTTTGATCCGATATAGTAATTATTACAAGGAGGGTTAAAATATGACAAATACTATCTTCAAACGTTTTTTATTACCTGCATTATTATTAGTGCTTTTTACTAGTTTTTTTGCACCTCATTCAGCAGAAGCAGCTATTACGGGGAATAACAGTCCTAACACAGCAAGCTCAATGGGATATTGGAAATATAGTCGTCCAGATACGACAATCTTACCTGAAGGTGAAAATGAAGCGTATTATCAGTTTACGATCAATAAAGGTGAAAGAGTTTATGTCAGAAGTTCGTATAATAAGCAATATACAGGGATGAATATCGAGGTGTATAATTCTAAATATTCTAGGACAGGGTCCGAAGTTATTAATCCTGATTCAGTAACGCCTTTTATTTTTGCTAATACTGGTGACGTGACTTCAACTTCAGAAACTTATTTTGTGAAAGTGACCCGTGGTACATATACAGGGAATATGTACTTTACTGTTTCCATTCAAGATCGTATTAAATCTGGGAATGGGACATTCAATTTTTCGGGGACTGCTACTAACTTGGGGAATTCTTCTTTAAATTTTTTAGGAGTTGATTCTTCAGTCATTACAATGGATTTAACTAATAATTCCACAGTTCCTAAACGTGCTGTAGTTAAATCGATTTCGACAACTAGTACCCAAACACCCAACCAAGGGAATGTCACTCACAAACTGATGGCTAGTGAAAGTAATATTTGGTACACATCACTTGTTTCATCTGCAACAAGTGGTTCTTACCGTATTTCTCTGGATGATCAATTAAAAGTCGCGCAAAAATGGAGCTTTAAGTACAACGCAAAGGCTACAGCGAGATCTACTATGAGCAATGTCAAAGCCGATATTCGTTACGAATATGATGTCACAGATGGATTTTAATTGAATGGTGTTTGCAGAAAAAAAGTAAGGGGACATCCCTTACTTTTTTAATTGCCGCATTTTTGATGCTATATGATCTTTTGCCACTCTTAAAACAGCACCGTCCTTTCATAAGAAATTATTGGGGTTTTTGCTTGAGGGCGTGTTGAAAGAGGAGGATGGTGATCATATCGGTGGCCCGCTGGTATAAATCCCATTGTTCATAGGCCGCAAATGACATCCGTATTTCATGTAATGACTGTTTCATTTCATGATATTCTTCCACTGTAAATGTATTTGTCAGTTTGAGCTGATTTTCATGCAGTTTTAGCCTCAGCTTTCCTAATGAAGTTTTCATTCTGCCCACATTCCCTTCGATCTTGTCTTCCTTAGAAAATTGTATATGAATTTACGTATAATATTGAAGAAGTTGTGAGATATGATCACCAGCTTTTCGAAAAATTCTCCTCTTTTTTCCTAAAAATACAAGAAGGTCTATAGACTTATTTTTCCTCAAAATGATTTCAAGAAGAAAAACCTATATATATTCCTGAATCAAACAGAAGAAAATGGTAAATATCCCGAGACGGTCAAGGTCTTTTGGCATTTCTCCTCTTTTTAAATGACTCAGTCCGGCATTTCCTATTTCCATTCATTTGGTAGTTATTTAGTCCTTTATTTTCATAATATTTAGATTAAATGATCAACTACACGACTTAATGAACATTTGACTTCATAATTGATAACCATTATCATTTGATTTGCTTGCGTGATAATTGAGAATCATTTTCATTTCAATTCTATTACTACACTCATCCTATATCCGCAAGCCTGCTTTTATCATCGTATGAGGCTCAATTTGAGGAAGGGGATTTTTTACATATGTCCAAACGCCCTGATGGAATGGGTGCTGAGGATTCAATTTTCGGAGAAAGCCGTCCTTTTTTTATACCTGGGACGGAGCAACTGGATATCACAGCACACCCATATAGACTTTTTATATTTAAACCGAATACTACTCCTCCAGCGGCTGGTTTTCCAGTCATGTACGTACTTGATGGAAATTCACTTTTTGGCACAATGGTCGAAGCACTTCGTTTACAGTCAAGAAGACCTGAAAAAACAGGTGTCGTACCTGCCATCATTGTTGGAATTGGCTATCAGACAGAAGCGCCCTATCATCCGCTCAGGCATTATGATCTCACTCTAACCGGCCCTGACGCTTCCATTGGCGGCAAAAGAAAGGACTTCTCCACCCATACATATGGCGGCGCCTCTTCGTTCTTTTCTTTTTTAGAAAAGATTGTAAAGCCTTATATCGAGCAGCGCTTTCCGATCAACCAGAGTCGTCAAACACTGTTTGGGCACTCTCTTGGCGGTCTTTTTGTATTACACACACTATTTGAGCACCCTGATGCTTATCAGACATATATTGCGGGCAGTCCTTCTATCCACTGGAACAAAGATTTATTTCTAGAAAAAGAACACCAATTCACCAATCATATACGTCAGATGTCTATGGATGCCAGGCTGCTTGTAGGTGTAGGTGAATTAGAAAAACATCATCCATGTCAAATGAATGATCATGCACATGCACTAGCAAATCGGATGCTGCCTTTATCTTCATATGGCTTGCATACGACCTATCACGAGTTCCCTGAAGAAGGACATACGTCCGTTTTACCAGTGCTAATGAATTACGCTTTTCGTTTTGCACTCTATCATGATGATCCTTTCACAACCACAGACATGAAGGAAAGGCAGTGAACACATGAAACATAGTGGTCTATCTCAAAAAATTGCCCTTATTACAGGCGCAGGACAAGGTATTGGACAAGCAGTCGCTAAAAGACTAGCCGAGGAAGGTGCGATTATTGCAGCAGTTGACGCAAATGAAAAGCAGCTGCAAAGCACCGTCAGGCAAATGAATGATGATGGCATACGTGCCTTTGCCTATCCAGGGGACATCACCGATCAAGCTTCTGTTCAGCACATTGTCGATCAAATTGAAAAGCAGCTTGGACCCATTTATTTACTGGTCAATGTAGCAGGCATTCTTCGAATCAGTTCTATTGACCAGCTTAGTGCAGATGACTGGCAACAAACTTTCGCAGTCAACACACATGGTGTCTTTTACGTATCTCAAGCTGTCTCCAAATACATGATGAAAAGATCAGAAGGGGTCATTGTGACTGTCAGCTCTAACGCAGGTGCCATTCCTAGAATGAATATGGCTGCCTATGCCGCTTCAAAAGCAGCAGCTACTTCCTTTACAAAAACGCTTGGATTAGAGCTGGCAGCCTACGGGATCAGATGCAACGTCGTCTCTCCCGGCTCTACCGCAACACCTATGCAATGGGCTTTATGGGCTGATGAACAAGGAGAAAATCAGGTGATTAAAGGCTCATTAGAGACGTATAAAACCGGTATTCCTTTACAAAAAATCGCTGATCCTCAAAACATCGCTGATGCAGTCATTTTCTTTGCATCTGAGCAATCCAATCATATTACGATGCAGAATCTCACAATTGATGGTGGCGCAACACTCGGAATCTAGCATTTCAATCAAAAGGAGGCCTTTTCATGAAACATTCATTATTGTCGTCAGAAGAAAAAGTACAGTTGCTTCAAGACTATCAGCCAGGCGCTTTTTTCCTTGCTTCCCCTAAACGCACGATACTTGCCGAAGGGATATTCCAGCATATTGAAACCAATCAACTAAATGAACTATCCACAAAGGTAGCGCATGTATTTGACGCTGCCAAACAAGCTGGTATTCAAGCACCGATTGTTGCTGGTGCTGTCCCATTTGATCCGGCGCAGCCCGTTCGTTTAAATGTGCCAGTCCATGTACAGTTTAGTGATCCACTCGAATTTCAACAAGCTGATGAGGAACCAGAAGCTGCATCTCCATCTTATGAGGTGACACCTGTCCCTGCTCCAGATGTCTACATGGAAGGTGTGAACGAAGGGTTAGCTAAAATTGAGAGCGGAGAGCTTAGCAAAATCGTACTCTCTCGATCCCTCCATCTCAAATCAAATCAAGAAATTCATACGAAAGCAATACTCGAACGACTGGCTCGCCATAATACGACTGGCTATACGTTTGCTACAAATGTAGCTGACCCGGCATCTTCCGAAAAGCGAACACTTCTTGGGGCAAGTCCTGAGCTACTTCTTTCAAAAACTGGTTCATCTGTGATTTCCAATCCACTCGCTGGTTCTCGGCCCCGCAGTTCAGATCCAGTAGAAGACAAGCGCCGTCACGATGAACTCCTTACTTCAGCGAAGGATTTACACGAGCATGCAGTGGTTGTCGAAGCTGTCACTAAAGCGCTTGCTCCTTACTGTCATACACTAGATGTGCCTGCATCACCCTCCGTCATACAAACAGAAACGATGTGGCATTTATCTACTGTCGTAAAAGGTGAATTAGCAGATCCAAATGTGTCCTCAATTGATATAGCGCTGAGCCTTCATCCAACACCTGCAGTATGCGGAACACCTACAGCAGATGCACGTGAAGCCATTCAGGCAATCGAACCCTTCGATCGAGGATTTTTCACAGGAATGATCGGCTGGGCAGATGAAAATGGTGATGGTGATTGGATTGTCACCATTCGTTGTGCAGAAGCTGAGGGTCACTCCCTTCGCCTTTTTGCTGGTGCAGGAGTGGTCAAAGGGTCAAAGGCAGAAGAAGAGCTAGCTGAAACATCTGCAAAATTCAACACAATGCTTCATGCGATGGGCATCCATCAGCTATAAAAATTCTTAGGAGATGACAAAAACATGTTTGTTCAACCACCTACATGGCCAGAAGAATTTGCAAAACGCTACCGTGAAAACGGCTGTTGGCGTGGGGAAACCTTTGGCGGTATGCTTCGTGCACGCGCCGCATCGTTAGGAAATAAAACAGCGATTACATACGCTGATACGCATATGAGCTACCAAGAACTTGATGAGCGCGTCAGCAGTCTTGCCGCCGGTTTTCATCAGCTTGGCATTCAAAAAGGAAGTCGAGTTGTCGTGCAGCTTCCTAACATTCCTGCTTTTTTTGAGGTCATTTTCGCTTTATTTCGAATCGGTGCTTTACCCGTCTTCTCTCTGCCATCTCATAGAAGCAGTGAAATCACTTATTTTATTGAGTTTGCCGAAGCAGACGCATATGTCATACCAGATATCGATGGCGGCTTTGATTATCGAACACTCGCACGTCAAGTGAAAGAAAAGCTTCCCTCATTACCTCATGTCATTGTTGCAGGGGAAGCTGAGGAATTCCTTGGCTTAGATGATCTGCGCAAGGACCCAGCACTTGATCCCCAAATTCATGTAGAGGCAAGCGATATTGCATTTCTTCAGTTATCTGGAGGCAGCACAGGCCTTTCTAAGCTTATTCCTCGCACGCATGATGACTATATTTATAGTCTTTGGAAAAGCAATGAGGTGTGCGAGCTCACACAAGAAAGTGTGTATCTAGCTGCACTTCCAGTTGCGCACAACTATCCATTAAGCTCGCCTGGAGTCCTTGGGACGTTATACGCAGGCGGAAGAGTCGTTCTTGCACCTGGATCAAGCCCTGATGTCGTCTTTCCACTCATTGAAAAAGAACGGGCGACCATTACCGCTGTCGTTCCACCTATCGCATTGATTTGGCTAGAGGCCGCTCCTCATCGATCAGATGACATATCGAGTCTTGAAGTCTTACAAGTCGGCGGTGCTAAATTCAGTGCTGAGGCAGCAAAACGAGTGATGCCTGCCCTTGGATGTAAGTTACAACAAGTTTTTGGTATGGCAGAAGGTCTGGTCAACTATACCAGATTAGATGATCCTGAACATGTCATTATTCATACACAAGGACGCCCGATGTCTGAATATGATGAGGTACTAGTGGTAGATGATGAGGACAAGCCCGTCCCGCATGAAGTGGCTGGACATCTTTTAACAAGAGGACCTTATACGATTCGTGGCTACTATAAAGCCGATGAACAAAACAAAAAAGCATTTACACCCGATGGCTTTTACAGAACAGGTGACATCGTGCGATTAACCAAAGAAGGAAATGTTGTTGTAGAAGGCAGAGACAAGGATCAAATCAATCGTGGCGGCGAAAAGGTTGCCGCTGAAGAAGTTGAAAACCATTTACTTGCGCATGCTGACATTCATGATGCCGCCATGGTATCCATGCCGGATCCATTTCTTGGCGAACGCTCATGTGCCTTTGTCATTGCAAAAGGAGACAACAAACCAGCACCGCACGTCTTAAAATCATTTCTAAGAGAACGCGGGCTCGCAGCCTATAAAATTCCTGACCGCATTGAATGGATCGATGCGTTCCCACAAACAGGTGTAGGCAAAGTCAGTAAAAAAGCATTAAGAGAACTAGCTGCAACCCATACTGCCAACGTATAAAAAAGAGGAGTGAAAACCATGGCAATTCCTACTATTCCTGCATATCCAATGCCAAGCACACAAGATTTACCCGAAAATAAAGTGAACTGGATACCGGATCCGAAACGTGCTGTTCTGCTGATACATGACATGCAGCAATATTTTTTAAATGCATTTCAACAAGATACATCACCGATCACAGAGTTAGTTCAGCATATTGAACAATTACGTGACACATGCAATGAACTTGGCATTCCAGTCGTCTATACAGCACAGCCTGGTGACCAAGACCCGAAGGATCGTGCCCTATTAACAGATTTTTGGGGACCTGGACTTGGTGATGATGAAGCATTGACAAAAATCATTGATCAGCTTGCTCCATCTGAAACAGATACAATGCTGACAAAATGGCGTTATAGCGCATTCAAAAAATCTAATTTTTTGGATATTCTTCAAGAAGGCGGGCGTGATCAACTGATCATTACTGGCGTATATGCACATATTGGCTGTATGCTGACAGCCGCAGAAGCATTCATGCTCGATATTGAAACCTTCTTTGTCGCAGATGCCGTCGCTGACTTTTCATTGAAACATCACAAAATGGCCATGACCTATGCAGCTGAACGCTGTGCGGTCACCACAACAACAAATCAAATCATTGGTCGTTTAACAGGACAGGAAGCAGAAAGTGATGACCTATCCTTTGAGGCCATTCTTCAGCAAGTAGCTGAGTATCTCCAAATGGAGCCGAATGAAATACCGCTTGACGAGAATCTCGTCTACCTTGGACTTGATTCTATTAGAATGATGAGCCTAGCGGAAAAGTGGAGACAGCAAGGAGCGACAGTCAATTTCGTTGAGCTTGCAGCAAATCCAACACTCGCTCATTGGCGGACTCTTCTTTTCCCAGACAAACAGCCATCTATTCCAAATATCGATTACTTGTAAAGGAGGTATAGACCCTTGTCGATCCAGTCAGTCGATTCATTTCCACTAACCGGTGCCCAATCAGGCATTTGGTATGCGCAGCAGCTTGATCCATCTAATCCTATTTTCAATACAGCTGAGTATATAGATATTAAAGGTCCTATTGACCCCATACACTTTGAAGCAGCCATTAGAAAAACTGTCTTAGAAGCAGATTCTTTGTATATGCGATTCGTTGAGGATACTGACGGTCCAAAGCAATGGTTCTCATCTAAGAACGAGATTCCATTCCAATTGATCAATTTACAAAATGAAAAACAGCCGCTTGATGCGGCTAAAGCATGGATGAAGGCAGATCTTTCAACGCCAGTCTCTTTAGAGAAAGATGTATTATTCCGTGAAGTACTTTTTCAACTTGCTGACGATCGATTTATCTGGTATCAGCGCATTCATCACATTGCCATTGATGGATTCGCCTTTTCGCTCATTGCGCGTCGTGTTGCTGAGGTCTATACAGCCCTATCGAAAGGGACACCTATGCCCCCTCAAACATTTGGATCCTTACATGACGTAGTCCAAGAGGAGCTCACCTATCAACAGTCCAATCGATATGAAGATGATCAAGCGTTTTGGAAAAATCGCTTTGCTGATCAACCTGAAATTGTCAGCCTTGCTGAGCTTGCCCCAAGAACGTCGGATCATTTTATCCGAAAAACGGCTAGCTACGATGCCGCAAAGGTAAGCAAAATGAAAAAAAATGCTCCAGCCTTCGGTGGTACGTGGCATGAAATGATCCTTGCTGCATCCGCTTTATATGTGCATCGTATGACTGGTGCACATGATATTGTTTTAGGATTACCTGTGATGATGCGCCTTGGATCGTGCGCCTTACAAACACCCGGAATGGTCATGAACCTGGTACCGCTTCGTTTAACATGCAAACCAGAAATGACGCTCTCAGCACTTGTTCGCCAAGTATCTGATGAACTAAAAGCCATTCGCCCTCATCAAAGATATCGCCACGAGGATATGCGGAGAGACTTTAAACTTATCGGAAGAAATCAGCGATTATTCGGCCCGCAGATCAATATCATGCCATTTGATTATGATCTCATGTTCGATCAGAGCATGGGTCAAGCACATAACCTCTCAGCAGGACCCGTGGATGATATATCGATCAACATATACGACCGCGCGGATGGGAACGGATTTCAAATCGACTTTGATGCAAACCCTGCCGTTTACAAAGAGCAAGCAGTTGACGCTCATCAGCAGCGTTTTCTTCAATTGCTGGAGGAAATAACCGGACTAGAGCAAGATCAGACGATCAGTCAATTCAACCTTCTTTTGTCTGAAGAGAAAGAGACCATTCTCAAGCACTGGAATGATACAAAACGAGAATTACCAAAGGAATCTTTACGGGAACTGTTTGAAAAACAGGTGAGCAAAACGCCACAAGCAAAAGCACTACAGTTTGAAGGAATCACTTTGACTTACGAAGAGCTAAATCAGCGGGCAAATCAATTAGCTCATTATTTGAAAAAACATGGCATTGGACCAGAACAATTTGTCGCCATTGCTCTGCCTCGATCCATCGATATGGTCGTAAGTCTATTAGCCGTCGTCAAAACGGGAGCTGCATATCTACCATTAGACCCTGATTACCCTAACGATCGAGTCGCCTATATGCTAGAAGATGCCAAACCGGCGTGCTTGCTCACAGTCAAAGAGACAGCAGACGGTTTGGACCATCCGCACATCGTTCAACTGGATGATTCAACTGTTCATCAGGAGATAGCAGGCAGTCCAAATCTCAATCCGACATGGAGCGAGGGCTCTCCACATCACCCGGCTTACATCCTCTACACATCAGGATCGACAGGCAAACCAAAGGGTGTTGTTGTAACAAAACGAAATGTGATCAACTTTATATTGTCCATGCAAGATTCATTTTTATTAGATCAAGAAGACCAGCTTTTAGCGGTAACGACCATTGCCTTTGATATTTCCGGGCTCGAAATGTTCCTCCCGCTTTTACATGGAGCTGCTATTTTATTGGCAAAAAAAGAAACCATACAAGATCCAGCAAAACTTTCAGATATGATTCGTTCTTATCATGTCACCATCATGCAGGCAACACCAACGCTGTGGCATGCATTGGCAGATGAATATCCTGACGTGATTACAGGTATGCGAGTTCTTGTTGGAGGAGAAGCACTCCCTGCCTCCCTTTTGCATACCTTGCAATCTCTTCAATGCGACATTACCAATTTGTACGGACCTACAGAAACGACGATCTGGTCTACGATGGAAAATGTCACAGCACATCGAGAGAATAGCGGGCCCGCAATTGGTAAACCCATTTGGAATACGAGCGTTTATATTTTAGATGAAGGACTAAACCCAGTCCCAGCAGGGTCAATCGGTGAACTTTATATTGCTGGTGAAGGAGTATCTAGAGGATATCTTGGACGATATGATTTAACGGCTGAACGTTTTGTCGCTGATCCATTCGGCACAAGCGGCACGAGAATGTATCGTACTGGTGATTTAGCCAGATGGCGTGAAGATGGTTCGATTGATTATATCAGCCGTGCCGATCATCAAATTAAAATCCGCGGCTTCCGTATTGAACTAGGTGAAATCGAAACCGTGATGATGCAGCACCAAGCCATTAAGCATACATCTGTTATCGTTCGTGAGGATCAACCTGGACAACAGCTGCTTTGCGCATATGTTGTGCTGACAGACGGCTCTTCTCTGCACCCTTCAGAGCTCAGACAGTTTGTGGCTTCATTACTTCCTGATTACATGGTACCTTCTGCTGTTGTCGTTTTGCCAGAACTTCCACTTACGCCAAACGGCAAAATCGATCGCAAAGCATTACCAATACCAAATATGTCTTTAGTTAGTTCTGAGCGGACACCTAGAACACCACAAGAAGACATGTTATGTAGTTTATTTGCAGAAACCCTTGGAGTATCTCAAATTGGCATAGATGATAGTTTCTTTGACTTAGGAGGACATTCCTTACTCGCCGCTCGCCTGCTTAGACGTATACGCGATACACTTGGCGCAGACCTAAGCATGAGTACCATTTTTGAATCGCCTCGGGTTGCTGATCTTGCGCAGCATATTGACAAAGCGAAGGACATTCGGCCGCCGCTTCAGGTAGAAGACAAGCCAGAGGAAATCCCGTTATCCTTTGCCCAAAAACGGCTCTGGTTCCTTCATTGCCTTGAAGGGCCAAGTCCAACTTACAATATTCCACTTGTCATTCAACTGACAGGTACACTAGATCAAACAGCTCTAATTGGTGCTCTGGCAGATATCACTGAAAAACATGAAACCCTTAGAACCATTTTTCCAGATAAGAACGGCATGCCAAGACAGGTCATTTTACATCCGAAAAGTGTTCAGCCTGAACTCCATGTCACAGCTTCAACCGATCAACAAATTGAGAGTCAGTTAAACGAAGCCATTCGCTATAGCTTTAAAATTGAAGAAGAACCTGCACTGCGAGCAGAGTTATTCACGCTTGATGCAAACCGATCCGTCCTGCTTCTATTGCTGCATCATATCGCTGGTGATGGCTGGTCACTTGCACCATTGACGCGAGACTTAGCTGCTGCTTACGAAGCCCGTATACAAGGAAAATCCATCTCCTTGCCAGCAGAACCTGTTCAATATGCTGACTATGCTATTTGGCAGCAGAAGCTGTTGGGTAGTGAAGAAGAGACGGATAGTCTATTTGCCAAGCAGCTCAGCTATTGGAAAGGTGCCTTACATGACTTGCCTGAAGAACTTGAACTTCCCTATGACTTCCCGCGTCCACAGGAAGGAAGCTTCAACGGTGCGACGATAGACTTTACGATTGAACCCGCTTTACATCAGAACCTCCTTGAGCTTGCCAAGCAGCATCAAGTGAGTTTGTTCATGGTGCTTCAAGCATCACTTGCAGCATTAATGACACGCCTTGGAGCAGGGACAGATATCCCAATCGGCAGTCCGATTGCTGGACGCAATGACGATGCACTTGACGATATTGTGGGCTTGTTTGTGAACACACTAGTATTACGTACCAATACAGATGGTAATCCAACCTTTAGTGAGCTATTGAAGCGAGTGCGAGACGTTGACTTAGCAGCCTATGAGCATCAGGATCTGCCATTTGAACGGCTAGTCGAAATCCTAAATCCTACCCGATCCAGATCACGAAATCCATTGTTCCAAGTCATGCTTGCCTTCCAAAATACACCGAAGGCAGAAATGAAGCTGACACAGCTTGACTCAGACCTTTACGTGAAACCAGTAGGGTCAGCTAAATTTGATCTGACCATCGAATTGACAGAACAAAGAACTGAAACTGGATCAGCAGCAGGATTAACAGGTTTGTTTGAATTCAGTACAGATGTGTTTAAAGAAAGCACCATTCGAGCAATCGCTGACAGAATGAAGCGCTTTTTAACTGAAGTGACTGAGCGCCCACACGTGCCGATTGGCCAAGTGAACATTTTATCAGATAAAGAACGGCAAACATTTCTCCCTGATAAAAAGACATTCGCTCAGTTAGATCAAGCACATAGTCTCCCAGCCTTATTTGAAAAAACGGCACAGCAATATCCTGATCGAGTGGCTGTAACGTATGGCAATAAGCAGCTTACCTATGGTGAGTTAAACTACAAAGCCAATCGTCTTGCTCATTTATTAATACAAAGAGGCGTTGGACCAGAACAGTTCGTTGCACTTGCCCTGCCTAGATCAATCGACATGCTCGTAAGCTTATTAGCCGTTCATAAAGCAGGCGCAGCCTATGTTCCGCTTGATCCTGACTATCCAGCAGACAGGCTGGCATACATGATACAAGATGCCAAACCAGTTTGCAGCATCACAACAAAAACAGATGCAGTGCATCTCCCTGCTGATTGCGATTTGATTTTGTTAGACGAAAAAGAAACGAGCGATCAATTGCTGACTATGCCAAATCATAATCCGGCTGATATAGACAGAATTGAACCGCTATCTTCTCTGCATCCGGCCTATATTATTTATACATCCGGTTCTACAGGGAAACCAAAAGGAGTGGTCATCCCACATCAAAATGTCATCCGTCTTCTGACATCTACTGAACATTGGTTCCATTTTGATGAAGAGGATGTTTGGACAATGTTCCATTCATATGCCTTTGATTTTTCAGTATGGGAAATATGGGGACCACTTTTATATGGCGGCAGGCTTGTCATTGTACCTCATACCATCTCTCGCTCTCCTGAAGAGATGCTGCAGCTTCTAGTCGAGGAAGGTGTGACTGTGCTTAATCAAACACCTTCTGCCTTCTATCAGCTCATGCAGATAGACAAGGAACAACAAACACTAGGCCAAGCATTATCACTCCGCTATGTCATCTTTGGCGGTGAAGCATTAGAGCTTAGCAGATTAGAAGATTGGTACAGCCGTCACTCAGACTGTAAGCCAAAGCTAATTAACATGTACGGCATTACAGAAACCACCGTACACGTTACGTACAATGAACTCAATCGAGATATGATCACAAAGAACTCCAGCAGTTTAATAGGTGAACCGATTCCTGATTTACACGTTTACGTACTTGATGAATACCTGCAGCCTGTTCCCCCTGGGACAACAGGTGAAATGTATGTAGCTGGAGCTGGCCTTGCAAGAGGTTATCTAGGCAGACCTGACCTGACATCAGATCGATTCCCTGCCGATCCATATGGAGCACCTGGCACAAGGATGTATCGTACCGGCGACCTTGCGCGCTGGACAGAAGAAGGGGCGCTTGATTACATTGGCAGAGCTGATCATCAAATTAAAATACGCGGATTCCGTATTGAACTTGGAGAAATCGAAGCCGTTCTGGCACGCCATGATGCAGTTGCACAAGTGGCCGTCATAATGCGAGAGGATCAGCCTGGCGACAAGCGCTTAGTCGCATATATCGTCACAACGGAAGAAGACCATTTCGATACTGAAGCCCTTCGTCATTTTGCAGCAGCCAGTCTTCCTGATTACATGGTGCCCGCAGCATATGTACAGATTGACGCCATGCCGCTTACAGCAAACGGGAAGCTTGATCAAAAATCACTGCCGGCCCCTCAATTGCATTTACAGCAAGCGGATGGGCGCGGCCCAAGAAATCCGAAAGAGGAAATCCTATGTCATCTCTTTGAAGAGGTGCTTGATTTGCCTAAAATCAGCATAGACGATCGCTTTTTTGACATTGGCGGACATTCACTGCTTGCGGTTCGTTTAATCAGCCGCATTCGTGATGCACTTGGTGTCAAACTAAGTATCGGAACATTGTTTGAAGCACCAAATGTAGCAAGTTTAGCAGAGAAACTAGAAACAGGAAGCGATGAAAATGCACTAGAAATCTTACTGCCGCTGCGAACAAATGGAGAAAGGTATCCTCTCTTCTGTGTTCACCCAGCAGGTGGTCTTAGCTGGTGCTATGCCGGCCTCTTGAATACATTAGAGAAAGACATCCCTATTTATGGATTACAGGCACGAGGAATCGCAAGAAAAGATGACTACCCGCACACACTAGATGATATGGCTGCGGATTACATCAAGCACATCCAAACAATTCAGCCAAAAGGCCCTTATCATCTTCTTGGCTGGTCATTAGGTGGAAACGTTGTACAAGCAATGGCTACACAGCTCCAGCAGCAAGGTGAAGAAATCGCACTCGTTGCGATGCTGGATGCCTATCCGAACCATTTCTTACCGATTAAAGAAGCACCTGATGAAGAAGAAGCACTAATCGCTCTTCTTGCGCTCGGCGGTTATGATCCAGATACCTTAACAGGTGAACCGCTCACGATGAAAAGTGCCGTCGACATTTTGAAAAAAGATGGCAGTGCACTAGCAAGCTTAAGTGAAGATGCCATTAGAAATCTAAAAGAAACCTATGTGAATTCAGTTCGATTGCTCGGAGAATATCAGCCAAAAACTTATCAGGGAGACATATTATTCTTTAGATCTACCATTATCCCAGATTGGTTTACACCAATTGATCCCGAAGCATGGGCACCTTATATCAACGGAACAATCGAACAGCACGACATTCATTGCCGGCACAAAGACATGTGCCAGCCTAAACCCCTAGCAGAAATTGGTGTCATCTTAGACAACGCACTGCATCGGGTCAAACAAAAGCACTAAGAATAAAGGAGAGATGACAAATGACAAATCCCTTTGATCGTGAAGACGGTGTATTTCTTGTGCTGGTCAATGAACAAGGACAGCATTCACTTTGGCCATCATTTGCACCAGTGCCAGATGGATGGGAAAAGGTCTTTGGTGAAGACACTAGAAATGCCTGCATCGATTATATCCAGACACACTGGCAGGACTTGCGGCCATTAAGCTTAACAAAAGAACCTGCACTAGCACATGGAAAAACGGAATAAATCATTGCACCCTGATCTCCATCAGGGTGCTTTTTTGACAGAATAAACATCACCATCTTTCAGCTCTTTCTGCTACAATTTAATTGAGAATGTTTATCAATCAATAAGAGATCAGGTGGTTTTATGGGAAACAACAATCAATTACGTACATTGGCAAATGCCGAACAATTCATCTATCGATTAACATATACTGAAAAAATAAATAATGCAGAGCTTCCACATACAGAGCAGCAGCTATCAGATACATTCTGCCTCCTCTTCAGCATAAGCGGCAGCGGTTTACTCACATTGAACGATCAAAAATGGCGATTGAAACATCTGACACTCTATACGATCATGCCTGGGGAAACATTTATGTTGAAAACAGAGCCTTATCAAAAACACGAGCTCTATCTGTTTCGCTTTCAGCTCTACACGCTGCAAGATCAAAACATAGGAGAAGTATCAACGGAACATGCCCGTTCTTTACTGAATAAATGGCAATTTATCGATATTAGTTCGATTGAACAAATTCATTCTTTACTGTCCGATATGACAGAGGAATGGCAAAGACCTGAATCCATTAGCTTTTTTAGAAGCCAAACTCTTTTTCAGCAGCTCATTATGCAGCTTTTCACACTGCATAAAGAAGATATTTGTGACACGGCACATGCCCTTTTCAAAACAAAACAATATATCGATCAACATTCCGAAGAACCTCTCAGCCTGACAAGTCTATCTCATATGGCTGGCATCAGCTCTAATCATTACAGTGAGCTATTTAAAAAGCATTTTGATGTGAGTGTCACTGATTATATCACCAAGAAAAGGATGGCTAGAGCGAAACAATTAATGGCAAAGGGCAACGCAAAGCTCAAAGACATTGCACTTGAAATCGGCTATCAAGATCCGTATTACTTCAGCCGCATCTTTAAGAAAAAAACGGGAATGACCCCTTCTACTTATATGAAAAGCCGGCAGCGGAAAATTGCAGCCTATGGCCATTCCATACTCGGCCAGCTCACACCCATTCATATCATCCCATATGCTGCCCCTCTTCACCCTAAATGGACAGCACATGATTTTGAGCATTATGCAGAAGAAATTCCGATTCACCTGAGTGCACATCGGATCAACGAGCACGCTGAAGCCAATTTACAGCTATTAAAGGAAACAAAGCCTGAGCTGATCATTGCCAATGATCATGTGACAGAGGAAGAAAAACAAGTGTTAAAAACCATCTGTCCTGTTCACTTTGTTCCATTCACACAATTGGATTGGCGCACTCAATTCAGACAAACAGCTATGTTCCTAAACGAAGCGAAGGAAGCAGAAGAATGGCTGATTCATTACGAGGAACTCGTCATTCAAGCGAAAAAGGCATGCCTTTTTGATCATCCACCAAAAACCGTCCTGCCTCTTCGTATCTTTCAAGATCAGCTCTATTTGTCTGTGAATCGCACCATGTCAGAAGTGATTTTTCAAGACATTGGTCTTCAGCCAGCTTTTCAGAATGACGGCCAGCTAATAGAAAAAGAAATCAGCATTCGATCTATACAACAGCTAGATCCAGATACCATCTTCCTTTTCCTGCATAAGGAACCAAAAACCATTGCTTTTTATCAAAAATTAAAGCAGCAGGAGGCTTGGCAAAATCTCAAAGCTGTTACGCAGCAAGCAGTCTATCCACTTACGTCTGACCCTTGGCGTGAATACACAGCAGCCAGTCATCAACGAGTCATTCAGGACCTTTTATCTTTTTTTCCGTAAAAAGTCCATCATTTGACAGATCATTGTCTATGGATAAAAGGACGAAAGACTACTACAATCTTTAATTGAGAACAATTATCAGTTAAAGGAGAAAACAAATGAAAAAATGGTTCGCATTGCTTATCCTTTGTATCATGACGATCATCGCAGCAGCCTGTGGTGCTTCAGAAAATAAACCTGCTTCAAACACAACCAAAGGCAAGTCAGCTGAAGCAGCTGAAACAAACATCAAATACTTAGAACAAACGTACAAACTCAAAACACCAGTGAAACGAATCGTCATTGCTGGAAGCCTAGAATCAATGGAAGATGCAAAATTACTTGGTATCGAGCCTATTGGTGCTTCTACTGTAGGCGGCACTTTCCCTGAATTATTTAAAGACATCACAGCAAAAACTGAAGGCATCGGGGAAAAAACAGAACCGAACCTAGAAAAAATCCTAAAACTAAAACCAGATGTGATACTTGGATCAACCAAGTTCCCGCCTGCAACAATTAAAAAACTAGATAAAGTCCAAAAGACGATCCCAGTATCACATGTCTCTTCCGACTGGGAAAGCAATCTTTTATTACTCGGTGAACTGACTGGAAAAAGTAAAGAAGCCAAAACCATCATCTCTGATTATCAGAAAGATCTTAAACACGCGAAAGAAACCCTGAAAGACAAAAGCAGCAACAAAACAGCTGTCATTTTACGCATTAGACAGGGCGACCTGTACGTATACCCTGAAGACGTATACTTCAACTCTACTTTATATGGAGACTTAGGTTTTACAGCACCAAGTGATATCAAAAAAGCCAAAGCACAAGCATTGATTTCATTGGAGCGCCTAGGAGAACTCAATCCTGACTATATTTTTGTTCAGTTCTCTAAAGAGGAAAACTCATCGAATCCGAACGCATTGAAGGACTTAGAGAAAAATAAAATTTGGACAAGCCTAAAAGCTGTGAAAAATGGGCACATCAATGAAAATGCCGTTGACCCTATGCTTCAAGGAGGAACAGCACTAAGCAAGACAACCTTCCTTGATAAGGCCGTGAAATGGTTAGATCAAAACAACTAAAAAAGATGTGACGAATGACAAAGGGCTAAAATGATCTTTATTTTTAGCCCTTTGTCTTCTTTTCAGCGGAGCTTGAAAACTTGGAGGAGAGATGACACATGAACGGAACGTTTCTATATGACGAGTTTAACGGGCGTCAGCTTGATATTTACCTACCACCGGACACCTCTATTCATGTTCCAGCTGTCTTTGTACAAGATGGCTCTTCTTTGTTTAGAACACACCTGCTAGAAATCGAAAGAATGATCGAAACCAAAACCATCTCGCCAATCATCATTGTCGGCATACATCCCTTCAATCGTCTTGACGAATATACCCCATGGAAGGCGTCATCACTGCGATCTGGGTTCCCTGACTTTAAAGGCGAGGCACAGACGTATGTGTCATTTTTAACGAATGACTTGCTCCCATATATCAAAAGAGAATACCCAGTTCAAGAGACCTGTCATGAGCATAGCCACGTAGGTGCTTCATTAGGCGGGCTATTTGCTATTTATACTTTATTCATGCACCCTGATCTTTTTAAAAATATCGCATCGATCTCCGGGTCATTTTGGTATGAAGATTTTCTACCGTTTGCTAAACAACAAAGCATTCAGTTTGTGGATCACCTTGTCTATTTGTCTGTAGGCAGTGAAGAAGGGAAAGGCAAAACATCGGTTCAACAGCACATGCCGTTATTCACCAAACAACTGCATGATCTTGTATTACAGAAAGGGATGCAGGAATCGCAGCTGCACTATTACATTGAACAAGGAGAGGGCCATCATCTGAAACAATTTCAAAAAAATTTCTTATCGGCTCTAATGTGGTTTTATAAAAGAGAATGCTAATTTTTTATCAGCATGGCACATCCGATATGATATATTGGAACGTATAGATTGAAAGGGAGGGATTTGCGCATGAGACCTTTACAAATCTCAGCCGATACCGCACAAAAGCTTGCTGCATCACTCAATGTACCGTTAGAACAAATTATGCATATGCCGCAGCATATCTTATTAGCTAAATTAGCGGAGCTTGAACAGAAGAAAGATCGTTCTTCTTAAAGACATAAAGGAGTTTACATTCATGGAACAACAACTAGAAAAATCAACATTACATCCTCGCAGTACAGGACAAACCATCCTGCTGATTGCTGGGATTTTGCTCATTGCATTTAATCTGCGGCCTGCCATTACGTCCGTTGGCCCTGTTATCGGCGCGATTCGTTCCGATTTACAGCTTTCAAATGGACTGGCAGGTTTTCTTACGACATTACCACTGCTTTCATTCGCATTGCTTTCTCCAATTGCACCTAAAATCGGAAAACGCCTTGGCAATGAACGAACCCTCTGGCTTGGACTTGCTGTCCTTCTGTTTGGGATTGTGATTCGCTCGTTTGGCACCATCACCTTCTTAATGATTGGAACGGCGCTAGTCGGCGTCGGAATTGCGATTTGTAATGTGCTCTTACCGGGGCTTGTGAAGCATAAATTTCCTGCACATGCAGGTTTGATGACAAGTGTATACACGACTTCAATGTCCGTCTTCGCTGCACTTGCATCAGGTGTCAGTGTTCCGCTTAGTCATACGATGCCTGGCGGCTGGAATACATCATTCCTTGTATGGGCTGGACTTGCCCTTCTCGCCATGATGGTTTGGGCGCCGCAGCTTCTTCATCAGAATACAGCGGCCGTCAAAACCATTTCTCTTACAGAGCAGCCAATATGGCGCTCACGTGTCGCATGGCAAGTGACCTTTTTTATGGGCTTGCAATCATTCCTTTTCTATAGCAGCATCGCTTGGTTTCCTGATATCTTAACATCACATGGAATGAACCTATCAACAGCTGGATGGATGCTGTCCATTATGCAGTTCGCTGGTCTGCCATCCACCTTCTTAACGCCCGTTCTTGCAGAAAAATTAAAAACGCAAAGACCGCTTGTCGCCGGCCTTGTCCTTGTGTATTTACTAGGCATGATTGGACTTCTTCTCGGAGGATCGACACCTATTCTTGTCATCTCTGTCCTATTGATCGGCATTGGACAAGGTGCTAGTATCAGTCTAGCGCTCACCTTCATTGGATTGCGGACAAGACATATGGAACAAGCAGCTGCCCTCTCTGGAATGGCGCAGTCACTCGGTTATTTATTAGCTGCTGTTGGTCCATTCATGATCGGTATCCTTTTTGATTTCACACATACATGGACACCAGCAATTATCATCTTTATCATCATCCTATTTTTCATGTTTTTATCCGGTATGCGTGCCGGACGCAGCGTCTATATTTCAGATCCTTCATAAAAAAGAACCCGCCTCCTCGTGAGACGGGTTCTTTTCTGCTTATGCCTGCTCTGTCACATGTACCTTTAACGTTGCTTGTACCTCTGGATGAAGCTTTACCGGTACATTTGTGTAACCTAATGCACGGATGGCATCATTCAGCTCGATTTTGCGCTTATCGAGTTTAATTTGATGATCTTTTTGCAATTTATCAGCGATTTGTTTGCTTGTAATGGAGCCAAACAAACGGCCGCCTTCACCTGATTTTGCAGTGAGTTCCACTGTTAACGCCTCAAGTGTTTCTTTTAATTGTTTTGCTTGTTCAAGCTCTTGGATGGCATTCTTTTTCTCTTTGTTTTTCTGCCCTTCCAATGCACTTAGGTTCGTTGGAGTTGCTTCAACAGCTAACCCTTGTTTGATGAGAAAGTTGTGAGCGTATCCGTCAGCTACATTCTTGACTTCGCCTTTTTTCCCTTTGCCTTTTACGTCTTTTAGAAAGATGACTTTCATCTTTGAACCCCTCCTTCGAAATATTCGTCTATGGCAGCCTTTAACTTCCCTACCGCTTCTTCAATGGTTATACCATAAATCTGGGTAGCAGCGTTAGTCAAATGACCGCCGCCGTCTAGTGCTTCCATAATAATTTGAACGTTGATATCCCCTAATGATCTGGCACTAATGCATACCGTATCGTCATCTCGTCTAGCGACAGCAAATGACGCTTCTACTTCACTCATTGACAACAGGGAATCAGCCGTCTGGGCAATCGTAATTTGATCATAATACTCCGACCTATCAGACGGTAATGAAGCAATGGCCACCTGATTTTGATACAGCTCTGTATGCTGAATGAGTTTTGCCCGTTTGATGTAATGATCGACTGTTTCTTTTAAAAACTTTTGCACAAGGACAGGATCTGCTCCCTTTGCACGAAGGTAAGATGCTGCATCGAACGTTCTTGACCCCGTTCTCAGAGAGAAACTCTTCGTATCCACGATGATCCCAGCAAGAAGCGCAGTCGCCTCAATCATGTTAATCCGCAATTTCTTCGGCTGATACTCTAAGAGCTCTGTCACAAGCTCTGCTGTAGATGAAGCATACGGCTCCATATAAACAAGTAAAGGATCACGGATAAATTCCTCGCCTCGTCTATGATGGTCAATGACCACGACGTTTTCAATCTTATTCAGTAGTCGTTCCTCCATGACGAGAGACGGTTTATGTGTATCCACGACGACAAGCAATGTGTCATCCTTTGCAAGCTCCATTGCTTCCTCTGGCGTGATAAAACGTGACCAAAGCTCTTCATAATTTTTAATTTCACTAATTAAGCGTTGAACACTGTCGCCAATCTGGTTGGCATCAATGACAATATAGCCTTCTTTTCCATTGGCCTGAGCGACCTTTAAAATCCCGATGGATGCACCGATTGAGTCCATGTCTGGGAACTTATGACCCATGATCATGACATTACCGCTTTCAGATACAATTTCTTTTAAAGCATGAGAAATGACCCGTGCGCGTACGCGTGTCCGTTTCTCCATTGGGTTCGTTTTTCCACCGTAGAACTTCACTTTTCCATTCGGCTGTTTAATGGCGACCTGATCCCCGCCTCGTCCGAGGGCAAGGTCAAGACTCGACTGCGCTAGTGCTCCAAGCTCTTTCAAAGAAGGAACGGACGCACCAATCCCGATACTCAAAGTAAGCGTCGCACTATGTGCCCCTGTTTTCTCACGGACCTCGTCTAAAATGGAGAATTTCGACGCCTCAAGCTCAGCTAAAATGCTCTCATTTAGGACCGCCATAAATCGTTCAGACGAAATTCTCTTCAGGAAAATTCCGTATTCTTGTGCCCAATTGTTGAGCAGAGACGTCACTTCACTATTAATCGCGCTGCGCACTTGATCATCAAGGCCCTGCGTGACATCGTCGTAGTTGTCTAAAAAGATATAAGATAACACCGTTCGTTCATTTTCGTACTGTCGTTCAATCTGCACCTGTTCCGTGACATCAAAGAAATATAAAAGGCGCTCTGATCGTTTAATAATGACTTTGAATTTCCGGTCATTCAGCGTTACATTTTCGGTCTCGACCTCTTGTTTAATAAGAGGCACAATGGACTCGAATGTATCGTACAAGGATCTGCCGACAAGTGTGCTTTCATGAAAGCATGAAGCGAGAAATGGATTCGTCCATTCGATATAATACTGGTCATTAAACAGCATAATACCAATTGGCATCTCCATTAATGCTTCTTCTCCAACCTTTTTGACTCGATAGGATAATGTTGAAATATATGAATCAATCTCTTTCTGCACTTGCGTATCTGCCCACTTTAAGAAGTAGAGCACACCTGCAAGGACGAAAAGACCAACCGCTCCTATGATCCAATTAAAATAAAGGTTGAGGAGGACTGTGACCACCGCAAGGACAATTAACGCGATGATCGGATACTTGATGACAGGTTTTCTATAGAAGCTTGGCACTGATATCAACTCCTCAACATTCAGAGTGAATTATTTGTTTTTTACTTTTTCTCTTAAATCAAAGCCTATGTCAGCAATCCCTATAATTCGTACAATCACACCGATCGGTGGAAAGAAAACCGTTAACACGACAGCGAAAATGGGTACCGCTTTTGAGATGTTTTTTTCGTGGCAATAATAGAAGAGAAAAGAAAATCCCTGAATAAGCACCAGTATAAATAAAATTTGAAACGCACTCGTTTGAACGAGCCATAAAAAGCTGCCTTTTTCCGTCTGAATCAGCATCAAAAGCAATGTGAGTAAATAATACCATACCATGCTTTTTGGCAGCCGCATATCCTTAAATTTCTTCAAAACCGGCATGTCTGAAACAAACCGTTTGAGCAAAGGCCGAACGAACCAATGATTCACAAAAGCCATCAGCGTGACCAAAATCAATAACGCTATAGGTAAAGCACTTAATGCCGTATCCTGCAACTCTCTGAACTGCTTCAGCTGCTTCGCAATGTCCTTCTCAGACGCGCCGGATTGCTTTAAAGTACTCTCTACCATCGGCATCATTTGCTCAATCGACTCTTTCGCAATATTCATAATATCGATTTGAAAGAGCTGAACACTGACAACAAAGGAGATGAGAAAACTGAATAAATAAATCAGCGCACCTGTTATGATGGCATTCCCGGGCTGCCTTCTGCTGTAGAAAACACCCATGCCTAATCCGGCGGCAATCAATATTGGTGCAGTCATAAGACCATTTATAGACCCAATTAAAAAGCTGATCACTATGCCAATAGCGCCAGCAACAATTCCTTTTTTCAAGCCGTGTCTAATTGTATAGAGGATGATCGGAATCGGAGCAGATAGAAAAAAAATAATGGATAATAGCGGCACATACAAATAAAACAACGTCATGACCGCGAAAATACTCATCATGATTGCGCCCTCTACTAACGCTTTTGTTTGTTTCACACCTTCACCTCTATCCAATCCTTTTGTCTATATCTTGCTCAATGTGTACTTCTATGTATACGTATGATGTCAGCTCCATCATGTCTTGCCCCAACCTTTATTTTACCATAGCGGCAAATCTCAAGTAAAATGCAGGCTATTCTGGGAGCGTTTCACGTGGAACACCGATATGGAATCGTACATGCAAGTTTTCAAACAGCATGTTACAATTTTTAAGATAATTCTTAGCTATAAACCCTGAATTCAAGGTCAAAAGCTGTTAGAATAGAAACATCATCAATAAAAGTAAGAAGGAGAATTCACATGGGAAAAACACTCGTATTCGGACACAAAAATCCTGACACAGACACGATTTGTTCTGCTATTGCTTACGCTGATCTGAAAAACAAAATCGGCGTTCAGGCAGAAGCCGTCAGACTTGGAGAAATCAATGGAGAAACACAATACGCATTAGATTTCTTTAAACAAGAAGCACCTCGTTTCATTGAAACGGCTGCAAATGAAACAAAGCAAGTCATTCTTGTTGATCACAACGAATTCCAGCAAAGTGTAAGCGACATTGATCAAGTACAAGTAACTGAGGTCATTGACCATCACCGTATTGCCAACTTTGAAACAAGTGAACCTCTTTACTATCGTGCTGAGCCTGTAGGCTGTACAGCAACGATCTTAAACAAAATGTATAAAGAAAACCAAGTGACGATTGAAAAGGAAATCGCTGGTTTGCTTTTATCTGCGATCATTTCTGATTCCTTACTATTCAAATCCCCAACATGCACACAGCAAGATATTGATGCTGCGCATGAGCTTGCAAAAATCGCAGGGGTAGATCCAGAAGTTTATGGCCTAGACATGCTGAAAGCAGGCGCTGATTTAAGCCAAAAAACGGTTCAAGAATTAATTACACTTGATGCAAAAGAATTCGCACTAGGCAAAAGCAAAGTGGAAATTGCGCAAGTCAATACAGTAGATATCGCTGAAGTGACAGCAAGACAGGCTGACATTGAAGCGAAAATCAATGAAGTCATTGCAGCAAAAGGTCTTGATCTATTTGTTTTAGTCATCACAGACATTTTAGAAAATGACTCCCTTGCTCTTGCACTCGGTGCAGAAGCAGCAAAAGTAGAAAAAGCATTTAACGTCACGCTTGAAAACAACACAGCTTTACTAAAAGGTGTTGTATCAAGAAAGAAACAAGTCGTACCTGCATTAACAGACGCACTTTCTTAATAAAACAAGACAAGACTGCTGAATCATTCAGCAGTCTTTTTTGTCTGTCTTCTTTTTAATGAATGTACGTATCACTCACGAGAATATCCTTTAACACACTTGTTGGAATCGTGAATTCAACTACGCCCATGTAACCAGGTGCCACATCATATTCATTAAAGGAAATCACCAGTTTGCCTTTTGAATTGATATAGAAATTTTGATCCGGCTTAATTTTCTTAAATGGATCCGCCATATCTTGCTTGCCAATCCAATATATTTTGTTTGAATCCTCTTTCATCTGTTTCTTCATCTGCTCTTTAATATTTTCACTAATCACATCTATATACTGGTTATCTTTAAACAGACTTGGCAATGTAATGAGGACATGATTTTTCTTATCCACCGTATCATATGTCATTTCCTCTGCCGCAGAAGCCTGAGTCGTCACCTTGTATCGACCTAGTGAAAGAACTTGGTCATTGTTTGTTTTTACTTCATATCCGCTCTCTACACTCAAATGACCATTTTTATAACCCTTTGTTTCCTTTTCAAAATCTTGATACAGCTTTTTGTTTTCAGCTAAATATTTTTCATTCAGGCTGTCTTGTAATGTTCCGTCCCCAAGTCCTGAAACGTGTGGTGTTTTAAGATCAATATTCGTTCCTTGATCGCTCTTTTTAAATTCTGTAAACGTCACGACTTTCACCAGCTCGCCAATGATAGGTACTTCTGAAATCGCTCTTGCTGCCTGTGGACTGACATTAACAGTTGTGACAAAAAGAGCAGCCGCTGCAACAAGTCCGATGGTCCATTGCTGAAAATGAGGTTTTTTGTTTTTTCTTTTTAACGTTCGTTCAATCATCGCATCATATTCCGGTGGTATAGGGATTTCTAAATATTCATCTTTTAAATGTTCCAAATACTTATCCATTTATATTTCCTCCTGTGATAATTCTACTTTTAAAAGCCGCAGCGCCTTATATAATCTTGTTTTAATGGTGTTTTCATTTTCATCGAGAATCTGGGCGATGTCCTCTAATTTTAGATCTTCAAAGAATCTCAAAATAATGATGACTCGATACATCTCAGGCAAATCTTCTATAGCCCGTTTGACGTCTTGATCCTCGTATACATCTGATTCGCCCTGTGATAAGAATTCAAGCGTATCATCATCTGTCACCTGCACCCGCTTCTTCTTTCGTAAAAAGTCTAGGGCAGCGTTCACCACGATTTTATAAAACCAGCTATGCATCTTGCTCGTATCCTCTAATCGATGAACAGATTTGAGTGCTTTATGAATAGCCTCCTGAACAACATCCATAGCATCTTCTGGGTTTTTGACATAACTATAGGACAACCGATAAAAACTGTGTTTATGCTCCATGACGTAATCCGCAAATTGATCGTCTATTTTTCGTTTCTTCATTTTACAAAGAGCTCCTTTATCTTAAATGCGCATCTGTTATTTCTTACATTGGATAGACGCGCGCCTTTTAAAAATAGTTTGCGCTCGGTTATTTTTTTAACATGTCATCGCATTTGCATTCCTATACAAAAAGAGCGAACCTGATGGGTTCACTCTTTCCAAGCGGATAGTGTTTGATGGACAAACTGTTTTAGTGGAGAAAGCGGATGAATGATAGGAACGCCTGTCTCCCGCTCCATCTGCTGTGCCGCATGAACCATCGAAAGCTGCATCACACAAATATCTCTGCCTTTTTGCTTCATACATTTTCTCAGCTGCTCCATGATTTGTTCATCATAGGCTTGCATATCACCGTTTAGGCAAAGATGAAAGACATCCTCCATCACAACCATTTCTACTTCAACCTGTTTACCCCGCTCTGTTGCATATGATTCAAGCCGCTGCATCGTTCCCTCCACTGTATTTGGGTTGGAAAACACAAGCTGAAGAGGCCCTTTTTTCTCACAAATCAGCTCAAATAACGGTTCATCGATCGGAACAATCGGTTGTTTAAAAAGGTGCTGCTGATCACCTAGAGCAGCAATGTATTGTGTACACGTGAGCAGAATGAGATCGGCTTCACTTTCTTGCTTTAATCTGTTGATAGCATACGTTTGCTGCTTGTGTTGATCAAACGAGGGATCTTGAGTGGCGCGTTCTATAAATGATGAATCGACTGTGTGATGCAAATCAACATCTGTATCACCAAAAACATCTTCTATATATGACTGATTGGACGGATGGGCGTGAAGGCAGTGTAATCGAATCATCAGGCTCTCTCCTCATGAAAGTTTTCAATCATTATATCAATCCTTGTATGAAATAGGGAGCAGCATGACCATATTGTTAAGGAGATATTGAAGGAGGGATTTGAATTGAAAGAAGATCAACAGCCTAAACCATCTTCAGAGTCAGAAGAAACCTTAACGAATCGGCAAGGTCATCCCGTCACAGACAATCAAAATATGAGAACTGTTGGGAATAGAGGACCCACTACACTTGAAAACTACGATTTCCTAGAGAAAATCAGTCATTTTGATCGTGAACGCATCCCTGAACGTGTTGTGCATGCACGTGGTGCCGGAGCTCACGGTTATTTTGAAGCCTATGGAACATTCGGCGATGAACCGATCTCCACCTATACGAGAGCGAAATTGTTTCAGGAGAAAGGAAAAAAAACGCCTGTTTTCGTTCGTTTTTCTTCTGTGATTCACGGCGGGCATTCGCCAGAAACATTACGCGATCCGAGAGGGTTTGCAATTAAATTTTATACAGAAGAAGGCAACTGGGATCTCGTGGGGAACAACCTGAAAATTTTCTTTATCCGTGATGCTTTAAAATTCCCTGATTTGGTTCATGCCTTTAAACCAGACCCCGTCACCAATCGTCAGGACGGCGAGCGTATCTTTGATTTTGTCTCACAATCACCTGAAGCGACGCATATGGTGACATTTCTCTTTTCACCGTGGGGCATCCCAGCAACATACCGGCATATGCAAGGCTCAGGTGTCCATGCGTACAAATGGGTGAATCATGAAGGAAAAGCGGTGCTGGTTAAATATCATTTTGAACCGAAACAAGGCATTCGCAATCTGACCCAAGAACAGGCGCAAGCGATTCAGGGAGAAAATTTTAACCATGCCACACAGGATTTATATGAAGCCATTGAGCAAGGAGATTATCCTGAATGGGAGGTATATGCACAGATCATGGAAGATGATGCCCACCCTCACCTCGACTTTGACCCGCTTGATCCGACAAAGCTTTGGTACAAGGATGACTATCCATGGAAACCAATCGGACGGATGGTATTAAACAAAAATCCAGAAAACTATTTCGCAGAAGTCGAGCAGGTTGCCTTTGGGACTGGTGTACTCGTAGATGGTTTGGATTTCTCAGATGATAAATTGCTTCAAGGCCGTACCTTCTCCTACTCTGACACACAGCGATATCGTGTAGGACCAAACTATTTACAGCTGCCGATCAATGCACCGAAAAAGCAAGTCGCCACCAATCAGAGAGACGGCCAAATGGAATACCATGTCGATCAAGGCAAAGGGCAAAATCCCCATGTGAATTATGAACCATCGATCCTCGGGGGATTAAAAGAAGCCAAACAGGATGGAAAGGATCATACGCCTTTTGTAGAGGGTGAAGTCAAACGAGAAGCCATTGACCGCCCAAACAACTTCGGACAAGCGGGAGAAACGTATCGCCGTTTTAATGATTGGGAGCGAGAGGAACTGATTAAGAACTTAGTCAACACCCTTGCGACATGTCAAAAGGACATTCAAGACCAAATGATCGAAAACTTTACAAAAGCAGACCCTGATTACGGAAAGCGTGTCGCTGACGGTTTAAAAGCCTTTAAACAAGAGCAGCCAAGCGGACCTATCGGCTCTACAGGCGCTGCTCAAGCCGTGGACGAAGCCATCAACAACAGCACACCATCAGATCCTTATTAATGAAAAAAAGAATGCAGCGGCGAGGCTGCATTCTTTTTGTATACATCTATTAAGCGTTTTGACCTTTTTTGATCCATTCTGCCACATTCACTGTACGTTTTGCCTGATGTTTCACAGCTGCTTCTGCATCCTCTTGGATTTTTCCATTTTGGTCAACGGTCACACTCACACCGTAAGGGTTGCCCCCTGCACCGTATAAGGAATCATCTGTGTATCCAGGAGCGGCAATAATTGCTCCCCAGTGGAACATTGTCGTATAAAGGCTGAGAACCGTCTGCTCCTGTCCGCCATTTGCATTTTGAGCTGAAGTCATCGCACTGACTGCTTTGTTTGCCAATTTACCTTGGAACCACAAGCCGCCTGTCGTATCTAAGAACTGCTTCATTTGAGCTGGCAGGTTACCGAAACGTGTCGGCATGCTAAAGATGATGGCATCTGCCCACTCTAAATCACTTAATTGAACCTCTGGCACATCCTTTGTTTCGTCTAAATGTGCTTTCCATGCTGGATTTGAAGCTACAACTGCTTCTGGTGCCAATTCAGCAACCTTTAATACTTTAACTTCTGCGCCAGCTTCTTTTGCTCCAGCTTCAGCCCATTTCGCCATCTGATAGTTTGTACCTGTTGAACTATAATAAATAATCGCTAATTTTACGTTTTCCATTTGATCCATCTCCTTTTGTTTGTTTTGCCCAAAAAGCTTCTGTAAAAATCCCACCTGTATTCCCCACCTTATTTAAAATTGACGACGATACCATAAAGCCGCAGCATCGACTTCTTCTCTCGTTAACTGATGTCCGCGATTTTCCCAATGAAGTGTAACCGATGCGCCTGCACCCTGCAGCAATTGCTCCAGCTCCTGCGATTCCTCTGGACGGCACATTGGGTCATTTTCACCAGCTGCTATAAAGACTTGTTTCCCCGCTAATGAAGGCAATGAAACCCCGCGTCTTGGAACCATTGGGTGATGCAGGATGGCTCCTTTTAAAGCATCCCCATAATGGAATAACAAGCTTCCAGCAATGTTTGCCCCATTGGAATATCCGATAGCCACCACATTGTGACGATCAAACCCATATTCATCGGCTGCTTCTCCGATAAATGTATACAGCTCCTCTGTACGAGCAATCAAATCCTGCTCATCAAATACGCCCTCTGCCAAACGTCTGAAAAACCGCGGCATGCCGTTTTCTAATACATTCCCTCTCACACTAAGAACAGATGCGTCAGGATCTACTATCTGTGCAAGCGGCAATAAATCTTCTTCCGTCCCGCCAGTTCCATGCAGTAATAGCAGAACAGGTCTTTGTTCATTCTTTCCTTTTCGAAAAAGATGCTTCATCATGAATCTCCTTTCCCTTTAACTTCTCTCACTTCAATTGGCAGTACAATTTGTTCAATCTGACTGCGCTGCGCCTCATATTGCGGTGGCAGTTTCAATGCTTCACCCATTGTTTCCACTGATTCGTCATGTGCAAACCCTGGAGGATCAGTGGCAATCTCAAATAATATGCCCCCAAGTTCTCTAAAATAAATGGCATTGAAGTAATTTCGGTCTTGCACAGGTGTCACTTGATACCCACTTTGTGCAATATGCCTTTGCCAATCTAATTGGTCTTGATCATCTGTTGCTCTCCATGCAATATGGTGCACAACTCCAACACCCATACGTCCTCGTGGAACAGGTGTGATGTTCACATCAATGACATTGCCTATTTCGCCAAACGAACGGAATCTCACATAGTCTCCTTCTGCTCCGACTCTTTCAAGTCCCATCGTTTGCTCTAGCAGCTGCATCGTTTGTTCCGGCTGCGAAGTTAATAAAACAGCTCCGCCAAAACCTTTAATCGCTACATCTGGTGTGACACCGTTAAATGTCCACTCGTTTTGCTTTCCTTCCGCACGCTCTACTAGCTCAATCAATAAGCCGTGTGGATCTTCAAATGAGAGAAAAGCTTCACCAAAACGTTCAACCATTTCATAAGAAACATTAAACTGCTCAAGACGATCCTTCCAGAAAGAGAAAGCGCCTGTCGGTACGACATATGTCGTCACGCCCACTTGACCTGCACCAATTTGACCTTTTTGTGCTCCCGGCCAAGGGAAAAATGTAATAATGGTCCCTGGAGAGCCGCCTTCATTTCCAAAATATAAATGATATGTGCCCGGATCATCAAAATTCACGGTCTTCTTCACGAGACGAAGCCCTAAAACACCTGCATAAAAATCAACGTTCTCCTGAGGATGACCCACAATAGCTGTAATATGGTGAATTCCTTCTGTTTTTTTCACTTCTAATGACCTCCTAATCATGAAGTAATAAACCTCTATTCATTATGTCTTTACTGACGTCTTTATATTATCTCGAATTCGAGATATTAAATCAAAAAAATATATTTATCTCGAATTAAGGATATGATGTTTTTAAGTAAATGTCAATGATTTTTGTTTTTTCTTTTAAAAAAGCAGAGCTGCTTTGCCATAAACAGCCCTGCTTTGCCTTGATTATTGCAGCAATTTTTTCTTTTTTAAATAGGCTTTCGCTACCTGAAATGCATCCTTCCCCTTCACATTGACTTCATAATTCATTTCTCTCATCTCATCGTCTGTGATTTGACCCGCAAGTTTATTGAGAGAGGTCTCAATCTCAGGGAATTCAGTTAATGTCTCCTGCCTGAGCAGCGGTGCTCCTTGATATGGCGGGAAAACATGCTGATCATCATCAAGCACCTTTAATTTGTATTGTCTCAATTCACTATCTGTCGAATACGCATCGACCAAATTGATATCTCCTTTCCGAATTGCTCGATAACGAAGCTTTGGCTCCATCGTCACGACATCATCAAAAGAAAATTGATAGGCTTTTTGAATGCCGCGATACCCATCCTGACGATCAGAAAACTCTAAGGTGAATCCAGCTTTTATACGGTTTTTGATCTTACCTAGATCTGAAATGTTGGACACCTTATATTGATCAGCCAGTGACTGCGGCACGGCTAAAGCATACGTATTGTTGTATGACATGGGCTCAAGAAGGCGGAGCTGAAAGGATGTTTCCAATCCGCGTCGAGCTTGCTCATACACTTTTCTTTTATCTGTGCTTTTTGCTGTTTCCTTGAGGAATTCAGAAATCGCTGTACCCGTAAACTCAGGATAAATGTCAATATCACCAGAGCGTAAAGCCTGGAAAACAAAGGACGTCTTACCAAGACCGGGCTTCAGGTTCACTTGAATATCTGTATCCTGTTCAATTAAAAGCTTATACATCGAGATCAAAATCTCAGGCTCTGAACCTAACTTTCCGCCAATGGTGATTTCTTTCTTTTCTTGCTGAAACAGCACGGGGGAAGCGACAACTGCTCCTGCAATCAGAGCAAAAACAGTCACAGAGATCACCGTCTTTTTAAAGGAAATCTTCTCAAAGGTTCGCAGCACCACATCAAATAAGAGTGCGAGTAAGGCAGCTGGTATCGCGCCAATGACAATGAGCGACATATCATTTCGATCAATTCCCAGCAGGATTAAGCTTCCTAATCCCCCAGCCCCGATCAGTGCTGCCAGAGTGGCGGTTCCCACAATGAGAACCATCCCGGTTCGGATACCCGCCATGATTACTGGCATCGCAAGAGGGAGCTCCACCTTTAATAACCGTTTGCGATGATTCATCCCCATAGCAAGCGCCGCTTCTCTCAGGGAAGGATCAACCTCCTGAATGCCTGTATATGTATTTCTTAAAATAGGGAGTAAGGCATAGACCACAAGCGCAATAATCGCAGGCACTTGCCCAATCCCCACGAGAGGAATCAGCAAGCCAAGCAGTGCGAGCGACGGAATTGTTTGCAAGACAGCCGTCACCCCGATGACCCACTCCGCTAGCTTTGGAACCCTTGTTAAATAGATACCTAATGGAATGGCAATCAAAATCGCTAAAAATAAAGCAATAAAAGAAATTTGAATATGCTCAAGTAAGGCGTGTCCCAATTGTTCTTTTCGTTCCCATAACACATGGGTCCAATCATTCATGTGAATCGCCCCTCTCTCTAGGAGAATCAGCTAAAAACTGAATCACTGCTTGACGGTTCACTAGACCTATCCGATCTCCATTCTTTTCTACAGCCAATTCCTCGTGCCTTGCCAATTGAGATAAGACTTCATCCAGTGTGGCATGTGCTGAGACCGCCTCATAGGATAAAAGAGCTTCGTGAGCCATCGGTTGCGCCAAGGTTTCCAGCTCAAATGCTTGATGTCCTACATGATGGGCAGCCCCTGAGACAAACTCCTGTACAAAGGCATTGGCTGGTTGCTGAACCAATTCCTCAGGACGTCCGATCTGCACTACTTTTCCTTCATTCATCACACAAATTCGATCACCCAGCTTCATAGCTTCCTGCATATCATGCGTCACAAAAACAATGGTTTTTTGAATACGACGCTGCAAATCGAGCAGATCATCCTGCAATTTCTCCCTCGTTAGTGGATCTAACGCACTAAAAGGCTCATCCATCAGGACAATCTCAGGATCAGCTGCAAGTGCCCGTGCCACACCGACACGCTGCTGCTGGCCACCAGAAAGCTCTGCTGGCTTTCGATGACGATACTTAGCAGGATCAAGCCCGACCATCAACATGAGTTCATCGACACGCTGATTGGTCTCATTCCGGCTCCATTGTTTAAGCTCTGGCACCACAGCAATATTTTCTTCTATGGTCATATGAGGAAAAAGCGCAATTTGCTGCAAAACATAACCGATATCCCAGCGCAGCTCATACATATCATAATCACTTATTTTTTGACCTTTTATGTAAATCTCACCTTCTGTTGAAGAAATGAGACGATTGATCATTTTCAATGTCGTCGTTTTCCCGCTGCCACTAGGTCCAATCAATACAAAAAACTCACCTTGCTGAATCTCCAAATCAACAGATTGAACGGCATAGCGCTCATCAGAAAATTGCATCGATACCTTTTTAAATTCAATCATCTTCCCACGCCCTGACTGCAATTATTTTCTAGACTACCAATATGACAGATCAACCTCATATTTGTATAGAATAAACTGTCACTTTAACATACTTCCCCTCGGTTGACTGCAAAAAACAGTTCTAGCAAAAATAGATGAGGTTCTTAGTGAGGCAAATAAAAAAAGCGAAGAGCTCGGGGCTCTCCGCTTTTTAAGTCAACGACTTACTCACCAGTAACGTATGGAAGTAATGCCATTTGACGTGATCTTTTGATCGCTAATGTCAATTTACGTTGATACTTAGCGCTAGTTCCTGTTACACGACGAGGTAAAATTTTACCACGCTCAGAAACAAACTTTCTAAGAAGATCAACATCTTTGTAATCGATGTGCGTGATACCGTTAGAAGTAAAGAAACATACTTTACGACGTTTCGCACGACCGCCTCTGCGTCCACCTGCCATTTGTTTTCACACCTTTCCTTTAGTCATTTTTTCAGATCAATTAGAATGGCAAATCATCATCGGAGATGTCAATCGGTTTACCATCGTTCGCAAATGGGTCATCATTGAAGCTATTTCCCTGATTACGATTTTGGTTGTTTTGATTGCCATATGGATTTTGACTTGGTTCATTTCCAAATGGATTCTGATCGTTTTGGCTGCCGCCATAATACTGGCCTCCGCTATTGCCACCGCCGCTGTATCCACCTGAACCAGCACCGCCGCTCTTAGGCTCAAGAAATTGAACACTTTCAGCTTGAACTTCTGTCACGAAGACACGCTGTCCTTGCTGATTTTCATAGTTTCTTGTCTGCAAACGACCGTCTACACCGGCAAGACTTCCTTTTTTCAAGAAATTAGCCACGTTCTCGGCTTGTCTTCTCCAAGTAACACAGTTAATGAAATCGGCTTCACGCTCTCCAGATTGATTCGTAAACGTACGATTCACAGCTAGAGTAAACGTGGCTACAGCCGCACCATTAGGCGTGTAGCGAAGCTCAGGGTCTTTTGTTAGTCTTCCGACCAATACAACACGGTTTAGCATATTGAAAGACCACCTTTAAATATATATTTCAATGATTTATACTTCTTCTTTAACAACAATGTGGCGAATGATATCGTCACTGATCTTAGCTAAGCGGTCAAATTCTTGAACTGCTGCAGCGTCAGATTGAACGTTTACGATTTGGTAGAAACCGTCACGGAAATCGTTGATTTCGTATGCAAGACGACGTTTACCCCAATCCTTTGTTCCAGTGATCTCCGCACCGTTAGAAGTTAACACGTTATTGAAACGCTCGATAACTGCTTTTTTAGCCTCATCGTCAACTGTTGGGCGGATGATGTACATAACTTCGTACTTTCTCATCTGATTGCACCTCCTTTTGGTCTAAGCGGCCCTAAACGGGCAAGGAGCAATAAATTATATTACTCACAATTGTATATTATAACAAATCACTTGGCCTATGACAAGAACCTATACGTTAAAACGGAAATGAATGACGTCTCCATCTTTCACTACATATTCTTTACCTTCTAGACGAACTTTCCCTGCTTCTTTAGCAGCAGACATGCTTCCGCCAGCTAGTAAATCCTCATACGCAACCGTTTCAGCACGAATAAATCCACGCTCGAAGTCTGTGTGGATGATTCCAGCACATTCTGGCGCTTTCATTCCTTTTTTAAATGTCCAAGCACGTACCTCTTGCTCACCTGCTGTGAAATACGTAGCTAATCCTAGAAGAGAATAAGATGCTCTAATTAGCTGATCAAGCCCAGACTCATTAATACCAAGCTCTTCAAGGAACATTTGCTTCTCTTCTCCTTCAAGCTCTGCAATTTCAGACTCGATCTTCGCACAAACGACGATGACTTCAGCGTTTTCACCAGAAGCAAACTCACGGATTTGCTGCACATATTCGTTGCCGTCATGATCCGCTACTTCATCCTCACTCACGTTTGCTACATAAAGAACTGGTTTAGATGTGAGTAAATGGAGCTGTTTCACAAGCTTTTGCTGCTCATCTGTAAATTCTACAGATCTTGCCGATTTCCCAGCTTCAAACGCGGTCATTAGCTTCGACAAAATCTCAAATTCAGCTACTGCTTCCTTGTCCTTTTGTTTTGCAAGCTTGCTCACACGAGCTAAACGCTTTTCAACTGTTTCTAAATCAGCCAAAATCAATTCGAGATTAATCGTTTCAATATCTGCAACAGGATCAACCTTACCAGCTACGTGTGTAATGTTATCGTCTGCAAAAGCTCTGACCACGTGACAAATCGCATCTACTTGACGAATATGAGAAAGGAATTTATTCCCTAAACCTTCACCTTTAGATGCACCTTTGACAATACCCGCAATATCAGTGAATTCGAAAGCAGTGGGAACTGTCTTTTTCGGCTGCACCAATTCTGTTAGCTTTTGTAAACGCTCGTCTGGAACTTCTACAATTCCGACGTTTGGATCAATGGTACAAAACGGATAGTTAGCAGACTCCGCTCCAGCCTGTGTAATTGCATTAAATAGCGTTGACTTCCCGACGTTAGGTAAGCCAACAATACCAGCTGTTAAAGCCATTCTTTCATCTCCTCTATATCAAACGTGCTCGTTATACTGCGTAATATGAACCTAGAGCAATTATAAGTAGGTTTACATGAAAAGACAAGCTAACCATCATGCATTTTCAATAGAAGAAACATCGTCAAAAAGAATAAATCAATGCTTCAAAACGGGAAATTGCACCTGGCTTTGCTGTAAAAAAGACAAATTTAATAAAAAAAAGCATGAGGCCTACTTACGCAGTTGGCTCCTCATGCTTGACGAGAATTTTCTTCATTTTTCGTTCAAAATCTCTTCTTGGGATCATCACGCTGTGTCCACAGCCTTCACATTTAATACGGATATCCATGCCCAAACGAATGACCTTCCACCGATTGGCACCACATGGATGGGGCTTTTTCATTTCAACAACATCATGTAACCCAAACACTTTGTCTGCCATCAGCCTTCACCTCTCTTGCTCACTTCATTGCATCTATTGTACAAAAAAACGGCGATGGAGGGCAATGCACAAAACAAAGAGTCTCTTTCAATCGTTCATCCTATTCTTTTTTAAAGAAAAAACCCTTCTTTTAGATCATTTTATTTGTGACCAATAGTTACTTAAATTCCGCTTTTTTTCAATATTGTCACAAACACTGTAGGTCAAAAGGTTTTTATTGGTAGAACGCGGTGGTTTTTCCATATTTTTTGATTTATGATATCTGCATAAATGTTATGTGAGGGAGCAGGTACGATGGTCAATCGAAAGGATAGATTAACTGATAAAGAATATAAAATCATATCCGATCATGCTGGAAATATCGACAATTACCAGCAGCACCATACGATAGAAATAGGTCAGCAAACACTCACTGTCCACGATTTTCTAAAAATCGATCAAAAATTATATGGTTTAACGATGCAGCCGGAACAATCAGACGAATTCATTGTCGCTTTTCACTGTCCGCTGCCACATCAAATGACGGTGACATCTAAGCAAGATGTACACAACGCTGCACAGTCATTGCTCAAAACAGATTATGCCTATCCAATTGAAAGAAAGTCCCTTGACAGCAATCAAGAACATGTCTTTTTTAAAGGGAAGGAATACATAGAGAAAGTCTGTCAGAAGCATCCGAATGCAGGTATACATCTCACTGGACAAGCACTTGCCGGTGCTGTTTGTGCTTATGTTGCAACAGAACAGCCAGCTGTCAAAAAAGCCGTCACTTTTGACAGCCCAAATATATGGAGCAGTCTATCGCCTTCGATTCAGCAAAAGGCGCAGCAAGGTCAATATACACACATGTTGACTGAATATATTCAGCCTAGTCATTACGTCGGTTTACTCAATCGTCATGATCAAGGGGTTGGACAAGTCAAGTACACCGTACCGCCAAAGCAGCAAGGCTCAGTCCAAGAATCCGTTAAATACAAAAAAAGAGAAATAGACACCTTTTTAAAATCAGCTTTTGCATCTATGAATATAGAATGGAACGAATCCTTTGATACAAATGCTTTTTTAGCTCTCGTTTCAGGAGAATTTAAAGAAAATGGATATTCATTCCATCCGAATGGATCTGCCCGTATTTTAGATGAACAGCTGGATCATAATACAAGTTTTACAGCCATGCTGCTGCAAGAAATTCATTCTGGACGTGCATATGCACAAAGCGGACTTGAAATTATCATAAAATCCCATTTATTGAAAAATTCATCCTATGATCTGCAAAGTATTATTGAACATGAAGTACACACTGTATTTGAAAAAATCGATGGAATTGATGAAAGCGTAAAAGACGCCGTTCATCATGTAAAACAAGAGCTCAAAGGACTCGTCGGCTTTGGCCACTATGATTTATTAAGTCATAGTGATGTGGAAGCACTCGTAGAGGAAGTGAGAATGGAACAGACCCATTCCTCCTTTTATTCACACGAAAAACAACTGAATGCCTTGTACACCCTGAGAGATTACGAACAAGAGCTTTCTACCCTTTCAAGACATATGTACACAATGGGTGATGACTACGCCAAGGCAGATAGACGCCTTGCGGTGCAAATGGGTATTCATTAAGAAAGGAGTCATCGCATGATCAATCAAAATAAACCTCCTAGTGACGCCCAGCGTTTCTTGCAAAATGTGAGTGCCCGCCGCTCCATGTCTGTATTTGAAAATCAATCGGCACCACACACACAAACACAGTCTCCTGAAGAAATTGCCGCCATTCAGGCCATGCGCAGAGAAGGCCAGCGTAAGGATTTAAAACGGCTGCTCAAAATGCGGCTGCACGACGAATTAGCAAATACACGCGTGCACTTGGAGTATCAGTTGGCTAAAACAGAAGACATGATAAACCAGACGACCATTGTCAAACAACACATTTCCCAGCATTTAAAGGGACAGGCCATTTCTGAATTAGAGGATCGCCTCCAGCGTCTTAAACAAATGCCTGTCTACGATGACATCAAAGAAGCTATTGATTCAATTCAGATCAAATAAGCACAGCTCTTAAAAAGAGAGGTGCTTATTTTATTTTATCAATATAATTTTTAGGGCGAGAAAATATCTTTTTACTTAAAATCGGATACAGCATTAAACAGACGAGCAAATAAAGATTCAACAAACTATAAATTGGATACAAGAAAGCAATCAAATCAGCAAATCCAAGAGATGTTAAAGGTGCCATCAAAAGAAGCATTACCAATACAACCAGCCAGCGGGGTATTCGTACAAAAGAAAGCATCCGGCTGGATAATCCAAATAAACCTGCTGCCGTCGTCGTATAAATGGCTAGACAAAGGACAACCGTCATAAACACAAACAAAGACGCCGGCGCCCCTTCTAATACTGTAAACAAAGGAATTCCCTCTGCTGAAAGGCTTCCAGAAATATCAACCAGTATTTCGTTATACACATACGAGATGACACCAAAAATGAGACCGCTTAATATACTCGCCACTTTGGCTTCCCCAAGCCCCTTCATTTCTTTCCCAACCGAAGACAGCACTGCCACAACGGATAATATATTCAAAGAAGCAAAGACAATGCTGGCAGGCCAATTGTACTGCTGTCCAAAATCAATCCGCCACATATGATCATGGTTCATATAATAAAAAACAAACGCATAGATGAGCCCTGCCACCAAAATTGGTATAATGAAAGCATTCACAGATAAAAGCCCTTTCACATCCCAGAAAAAAATCATAAACGAAAACAAACAGAACGCGCCGATGCCAATCCAAAAAGGCACATGATACATCTCAAGAGTCACCCCGCCGCCGGCAATCATGACCGTCGTTGTCGTGAATAAATAAAGGACAATTAACACGTCATACACCTTAGCCAGCCATGGACCGACAAGCCGCTCCAGCACTGGCACAAAGTGATCGGCACGCACCTCATAACTGATTTTTAACACCACATAGGTAGACAGCATAAACATCAATGTAAACAGTAGAATGGCTAGTCCGCTATCAATGCCAAAAAACTGCCAAATTTCCTGGCCGGAAGCATATCCCGCTCCTATTAAGCTTCCTAAAATTAAAAGCGTCCACCTTGAACCAGCCTTCCACACAATCATCACCTCATAGGTATAGAATTAAGCTTGTTTCCGTATACTGTTACTAACTACTATGACAAGGAAGTGAGACCTATGAATAGCAAGAACGGTCTTTTTTTTAGAAATAGGGTGAAAGAATACGTGTCCCATACGGATACAAATGCCATTCAACAGCTTAAAAGTATTTTATTCTCGCATCTTCAGAAAGCAGGAAAAAGACCCGTTGCCATCGTTTGTATTGGAACAGACCGCTCAACCGGCGACTCTCTAGGTCCACTTGTTGGTACAAAGCTTTCAGGTCTGAATTTGAAAAAGCTTCATGTATATGGAACACTCTCTGATCCAGTGCATGCAGTCAATTTAAAAGAAAAACTCGCTGAAATTGAACAAGCTCATAAACACCCGTTTATTGTAGCGGTTGATGCCTGTTTAGGAAGAGTGAAAAGTGTCGGTTCCTTCCAAATTGGAGATGGACCGTTAAAGCCCGGGGCTGGTGTGCAAAAAGAACTGCCAGAGGTAGGAGATATTCATATTAATGGAATCGTCAATGTGAGTGGTTTCATGGAATACTTCGTTCTCCAAAACACACGTCTTCATCTAGTCATGTCTATGGCCAATACACTTTCTGAAAGTCTATCTCACATTGACCAAATGGATTGGACAAGAGAAAAAAGCCGGTCTCTTTTCACCCCTATTCAAAATATCACTGGGCGAATATAAAAAAGACCATCCTGTATCAAGATGGTCACTCTGATGATTCCCTCGTAGAAAGCAATTCAAGGATTCTTTCTAAATCTTCATTGGAGAGAAATTCAATCTCAATTTTCCCTTTTTTCTTCTGTTTCTTGATCGTCACGGAAGTACCAAAGTAGTTCTGTAAGAAAGACTCTCTTTCTTTCAACACTCGATCCTTTGGTGCTTCTTTTTTCTTTGTTTCACGTGGAACATTTTCGTTTAACTGCTGCACAAGCTTCTCAACCTGGCGTACGTTTAATCCCTCATCCACGATTTTCTTTACTAAAGGCGCAAGCTTCTTTTTGTTTTTTAAGCTAAGCAATGTCCGGCCATGTCCCATTGATAACGTTCCATTTGCAATCAGCTTTTGTATGTCATCCGGTAAAGTCAACAGACGGAGATGGTTCGCAATATGCGGTCTGCTTTTCCCTAATCGCTTCGCTAATTCCTCTTGCGTCACACTTAGATGATCCAGCAAGGAAGCATACGCTTCGGCTTCCTCTAGTGGAGATAGATCCTCGCGCTGCAGGTTTTCTAAAAGGGCAATTTCTCTCATCAGCGTTTCTGAAAACTCTCGAACGATCGCAGGAATTGTTGTCAGACCAGCTTGTTGTGCCGCTCGAAAACGGCGCTCCCCTGCTACAATGTCATATCCTTTAATCGATTTACGAACAATGATTGGCTGTAAAACACCGTGCTGCTGAATCGATTCTTTCAGATCAGACAACGCATCATCATCAAACGTTTTCCTTGGCTGATACGGATTCGGGCGCAAATCCTTTAGTTTGATTTCTTCAACCGTTTCTTCATTTGAGTCTACGTTGTTAAATAGTGCATTAATACCCTTTCCAAGACCTTTAGCCATTCGCATCCACTTCCTTTGCTAAGTCTAAATAGACATCTGCACCTCTTGAACGTGGATCATACAAGATAATCGGCTTTCCATGACTTGGCGCTTCACTCAGCCTCACATTTCTAGGAATCACGGTTTGATAGACTTTATCTCTAAAGTACTTCTTCACTTCTTCGATAACCTGAATCCCAAGATTTGTTCTGGCATCAAGCATTGTCAGTAAGACACCTTCAATGGCTAAATCGGTATTTAAATGTTTCTGCACGAGACGAACTGTGTTTAACAATTGGCTCAATCCTTCAAGCGCATAATATTCGCACTGAACTGGTATTAAAACGGAATCAGAGGCAGTTAACGCATTAATCGTCAGTAGTCCAAGTGATGGCGGGCAGTCAATAATCATATAATCATAATTCTGCTTAACAGATTCAAGTGCTCTCTTCAGCCTCACTTCACGTGAGATTGTAGGCACAAGCTCTATTTCAGCCCCTGCAAGCTGTATCGTCGCAGGAATGACATCAAGATTCTCGACCTCTGTCGTCTTAATCACATCAAGAACATCTGCATCATCAACTAAAATATCGTACACACACTTCTCTACGTCGGCCTTCTCAATCCCAATACCACTCGTGGCATTGCCCTGCGGATCAATATCAACTAACAACACTCGTTTGCCTATGTATGCTAAACACGCACCCAAATTAACAGAAGTTGTCGTCTTCCCGACGCCGCCCTTCTGGTTGGTAATCGCTATGATTTTTCCCACGATGTCACCCACTTTCAACTTAACAAGTTTCTCATTCATTCATACTTCCTATTCTATCAAAAAAAGTATGAAACGTTTGCTTTTTTTGTTTCCCTATTATAAATTCGTCGGTGAATGTGCCTTTTCGTACATAAAAGGATGAATGAAAACACACCCAAAAAGTATATCGATATAGCTTTTTCAAGAAATAGACATGCTCAAAACCCTCACTTTCATCAAAAGTGAGGGTCACATGTCAAAAGTTTAATTCACCTATTTTACGGCCTTCACTCACAATGACCTTAGGAGTTACTGTTTTATAGCTTTTCTTTTTTAAAAATCCGTAGGGTGTCTTAATGGTAAAGTTCGCATGTCCCAATGCGTCCCCTGTTTTGCCATAGGCCTGCCACACAATCTTTGAACAATAAGTCGGATCCAGTGATTGAATGGACATGGTGATCGAGTAGCGAGCCTTCGGATGACCTTTCACATAATCGTGTGCCCATTCTCCTGCTAAATCTGCCTTTTCCTCTTGATTAATCCGAATTACCTTTGTATTGGCACTATAGCGAAACCAGTTATGAATGGAATCTAGTTGCGGATGCTGCCGTAACCCTGGAATAGAAGCATAGCTTTTCTCATTAATGACGATACCTGCATGTCCAACCAACCCCTTCACAGCATCAGTGGTTGTCACCAAAATATCTCCTTTTTTAGGGATAATATCGGTACCAGGATACGGCTTTCCTAAAAGGAGCTTGAGGGTGTGCGGCTTCTCATCCGTCACCAGCTCATCCTGCTTATTTTGTCGTAATCCATAGTTCTTCAAATCATCGTCAGCTGTAATCAAGTCGATCGAATCGTCGGAAGACACATAGTCTTGATTGAATTGCTGTACAGTCACATCTTTAGAAACAGCACCTTGCTCCTTCAGAACGTTCAATTCTTCGTTGGTCATCAAACTTTCATCCGCATGATGAGCCGTTGACGATTTCACAGCGTATATTGTCGCTTCATTTGAAAAAAGAGAAAAAGAAAATAGTAAATAACAAATAATGGCGAAAGTAGTCTTCTTCATTTTCATCAAGTAGTTGTCACCTCCTTTACACTTCTAAAATCATATTTTACCAATTTATAAATATAATGTATATTGAATGTGTGCTAGAAATAAGACAAAAAAAAGCTGACGAGTGGCGCTCATCAGCTTTTTTCTATTTAGGGATTCGAATTGTTAATTGGATATATTCCTCAAACTCTTCTTCCTCGGTATTTATCTTAAGTCCGCTGTCTTCTACCATGTGGAGAGACTGACGAATGGTATTCATCGCAATTCGTGTATCACGACTAAACGCCTTACGTTTTGGCTTCGGTTTGCGATCTGTTTTTTGTTCAAGCATCTTCACTACACGCTCTTCAGTCTGTTTCACATTCAACTGCTTTTCGATGATTTCCTGCAATAGCGCGATTTGTAATTCTGGAAGCTTTAGGGGCACAAGTGAACGTGCATGCCTTTCAGAGATTTTTTTCTCTAAAATGGCTTGTTGTACCTCTTCAGGCAACTTTAAAAGTCTTAATTTGTTTGCAACAGTTGATTGTCCCTTGCCTAAACGCTGAGCAAGCGCCTCTTGTGTTAAATCATGGAGCTCTAAAAGACGTGCATAAGCATGAGCCTCCTCAATAGCAGACAGCTCTTCTCTTTGCAAATTTTCAATCAATGCCACAGATGCCGTTTCCGTATCAGTAAAATCTTTTATAATAGCGGGGATTTTCTCCCATTGAAGAGTCTGTACCGCTCTCCAACGTCTTTCGCCGGCGATCAGTTCATATTTTCCTTCTTCTTCTGTTGGTCTAACAACAATCGGTTGGATAATGCCATGGGTATGAATCGTCGTGGCCAGCTCTTGTATCTTTTCTTCTGAAAAAATGGTGCGTGGCTGAAAACGGTTTGGCATAATTGTGTCGACCGGGAGCTCCTGTATCTCTTCCTTTAATGTATCATGCTCAGCAATCTCTGCCTCTATTTCGGTTTCACGCTCAGGATGTTCTTTGTCACCAAGCCCGAAGAAGCGTGAGAGTGAATGCTTCATGAACCTACACCACCTTTAAAAACTACCTTTTTATAATTCTATTTTCTCATGTTTTTTCCTTCTGTAAAATCATAAATATTGAAGAAAAACCGACCTTTTACATGATCAACCTTCTATTGGTGATTTATTAGGTGTTCCTGGTTTTCTAGGATATTTTTTTGGTGTTTGCTTTTTCTTTTCAATGACAATGATGTTCCGTTCGCTTTCTTCTAAAGGCAGAACAAAGGAATGCTTCTCAACAACCTCTCCTCCGAGGACTGTGACGGCTTTTTTCCCTGCTTGCATTTCTTCGTCAGCGGCAGATGCTTTTAAGGCAACAAACAATCCTTCCTTTTTCACTAGAGGCAGACAAAGTTCGCTCAAGACAGATAAACGTGCAACTGCTCTAGCAGTGACAAGATCATAGCTTTCACGCTTTTCCTTACGTTGTCCAAACGTTTCCGCACGATCATGATAAAAAGTAGTATCTTGTAAGTTTAATCCTTTTGCTAACTCATTGAGAAACGTAATTCGTTTCTGAAGAGAATCAACAATGGTCACATGTAGATGAGGGAAACAAATTTTAAGAGGAATGCTTGGAAAACCAGCACCAGCTCCAATATCACAAATCGTCGTCACTTTGTGAAAATCAATAAAAAATGCTGCTGATATTGAATCATAAAAATGCTTTAAATACACTTCTTCCTTTTCAGTAATGGACGTTAAATTCATTTTCTCGTTCCATTCTACAAGCATGCGGAAGTAGGTTTCAAATTGTTCAAGCTGCACAGGAGAAAGAGTGATCCCTTTCTCCTCTAGTGCTGCTGTAAATTGTTCAATGTTCATGCCGACATCCTTTCTATTCTGCTATCTTCGCAATACGCCCCTGCTCTAAATATACTAAAAGGATAGAAATATCAGCAGGGTTAACGCCTGAAATACGAGAAGCCTGTGCAACAGAAAGCGGTCGGACTTCTTTCAGCTTTTGTTTCGCTTCAGTTGCAATTCCTTTGATGGCGTCATAATCAATTCGGTCAGGAATCTTTTTGTTCTCCATCTTTTTCAGTTTTTCAACTTGCTGGAGTGACTTTTCAATATAACCTTCGTATTTAATTTGAATCTCTACCTGCTCACACACATCAGAAGGAAGCGGTGTTTCAGCAGGAGCTAATTTCACAACAGATTCATAGTTCATTTCTGGACGCTTCATCAAATCGCTTGCACGAATACCGTCCTTCAGCTCACTTCCACCGAGTGAACGAATAAATTCTTGAGTCTCTGCTGTTGGTTTAATGATGACAGAATATAAACGTTTTTTCTCTGCTTCGATGGCTTCTTTTTTCTGCTGGAATGACTGGAATCTTTCTTCAGAAATTAATCCAATTTGATACCCAAGTTCAGTTAATCTTAAATCAGCATTGTCATGACGTAGAAGTAGACGATACTCAGCACGTGATGTCAAGAGACGGTACGGTTCATTTGTTCCTTTTGTGACAAGGTCATCGATGAGAACACCGATATATGCATCAGATCGGCTTAAAATGACTTCTTCTTTACCTAATGCTTTTCTTCCTGCATTAATACCTGCCATAATCCCTTGACCTGCTGCTTCCTCATAACCGGACGTACCATTAATTTGGCCGGCTGTATATAATCCAGAAATTTTCTTCGTCTCAAGTGTAGGCCACAATTGAGTAGGTACAATCGCATCATACTCGATGGCATAACCCGCTCTCATCATTTGTACATTCTCGAGTCCTGGGATGGTTGAAAGCATGCGCTGCTGTACATCCTCAGGAAGACTTGTAGACAATCCTTGAACATAAACTTCCTGTGTATTACGACCTTCTGGCTCTAAGAAAATTTGATGTCTCGGTTTATCATTGAAACGCACCACTTTATCTTCGATGGACGGGCAGTATCTAGGGCCAGTTCCTTTAATCATACCTGAATACATTGGAGAACGGTGTAGATTCTCATCAATTATTTGATGAGTCTCTAAACTCGTGTATGTTAGCCAGCATGGCAGCTGGTCAGTAATATATTCAACCGTTTCATAGGAGAATGCCCGCGGGACATCATCACCTGGTTGAATTTCTGTTTTACTATAGTCAATCGAGTGACTATTCACTCGAGGAGGTGTTCCTGTTTTAAAACGAACCAAATCAAATCCTAGTTCTGCTAAATGATCCGATAATTTAATAGAAGGCTGCTGGTTATTTGGACCGCTTGAATACGAAAGGTCTCCTAAAATAATGCGGCCTTTCAAGAAAGTCCCTGTTGTTAATACAACAGACTTCGCACGATAGTTCGCCCCTGTTTGAGTAACAACACCTTTACATTCATCATCTTCTACAATTAAATGATCTACCATACCTTGCAGCATTGTCAGGTTTGGTTCATTTTCCATTGTTTTTTTCATTTCATGCTGATATTGGAACTTATCTGCTTGCGCTCTTAACGCACGGACAGCAGGTCCTTTCCCCGTATTCAGCATGCGCATTTGAATATGCGTCTTATCTATATTTCGTGCCATTTCTCCGCCTAGAGCATCAATTTCTCTGACGACAATCCCTTTTGCGGGGCCGCCTACGGACGGATTACATGGCATAAAAGCAACCATATCGAGGTTGATAGTCAATACAAGTGTTTTGGCGCCCTGTCTTGCAGATGCAAGAGCAGCCTCAACTCCAGCATGACCGGCACCCACGACGATTACGTCATAATTGCCAGCTTCATAACCCATTTCTTATGTTCCTCCCTTTACTTTCCTAAACAGAATTGAGAGAATAACTGATCAATCAAGCTTTCATGAACAGCATCCCCAATAATTTCACCCAACTGTTCCCAGCAGCGTGTTAAATCTATTTGAACTATGTCGATCGGTACGTCCATTTCAATTCCTTCAAGAGCATCCTCAATTGATTGTTTTGCTGCCTGAAGGAGCGCAATATGCCTTGTGTTACTTACATACGTTAAATCTCCACTTTCAATTGAACCCGTGAAGAATAGTGATTGAATCGCAATTTCAAGCTCATCAATCCCCTTTTCTTGTAATAATGATGTCGTAACCACCGGACGATCCTTCGCTAACTGCTTGACCTTTTCGATATCAAGCTTAGGCTCAAGATCTGTCTTATTCACGATCACGATGATATCCATGCCTGAGACGGCCTCAAATAGTTTGATATCCTCTTCTGACAATTCCTCGCTATAATTGAGCACAAGTAAAATCAGGTCAGCTTCTTTTAAGACCTGTCTAGATCGTTCAACCCCTATACGCTCAACAATGTCCTCCGTCTCACGTATACCCGCAGTATCGACTAAACGAAGCGGTACACCTCTAACATTTACATATTCCTCAATGACATCTCTCGTTGTTCCAGGAATATCCGTTACAATCGCTTTTGTTTCCTGTACAAGACTATTCAACAAGGAAGACTTCCCAACATTCGGTCTTCCAATAATGACAGTGGATAAGCCCTCGCGAAGTATTTTCCCCTGCTGAGACGTCGTTAACAGTGACTCAATTTCCTTTTTCACTGATGTTGCCTTTTCAACTAAGACCCGATGCGTCATTTCTTCAACATCGTCATACTCAGGATAGTCAATATTGACTTCAACATGGGCCAAAGTTTCCAATATCTCGCCGCGAAGTCGTTTAATCAAACCGGAGAGGCGTCCCTCCATTTGAGTAATCGCTACATTCATCGCACGATCTGTCTTTGCGCGAATCAAATCCATTACCGCTTCAGCCTGTGAAAGATCAATTCTTCCATTTAAGAAAGCTCGTTTTGTAAACTCACCTGGCTCCGCTAATCTTGCTCCTTCTCTTAAAGCAAGCTGCAATACTTTATTGACCGTTACAATTCCGCCATGGCAGTTAATCTCAATAACGTCTTCTCTCGTAAATGTTTTTGGCGCTCTTAATACTGACACCATGACCTCTTCTATTACTTGCTCAGTGCTAGAATCCACAATATGACCATAATGAATCGTATGAGAATCCACCGATATAAGTTTTTTCTCCTTAGGACCTTTATACATCCGATCAGCAATCTGTACCGCATCAGGCCCGCTTAAACGAATAATCGCAATTGCTCCTTCACCCATCGGCGTAGAAATTGCTGCAATTGTATCCATCACTCATTCACCTCTTTCTCTACTGAATAAACAGTCTGTTATCTATTAAATGGACAATGTCCATCTCTATATCAAAAACGCTTAATCCAAAATTTAAAGATACCATAAATGAAAGCGAAGTGAAAGTATCCCATATCTAATTATCCACAGCTTTGCATCTTATCTATTTTAACACTTAACTTATCCACATGTGAATAACGACGTTTGAAACTTGTCTTCACATCTTACACCTAAATCCAATAAATTTAAACGCCCTGACCCCTTTACTTACTTGTTAAAATGGCGTTTTACACTCATATCTCACACTTAATTTTTAGAAATAAAGGATGAATCATCTATAAAAAGCAATTTTTCAATAAAAAAAGACTAAAATCCAGCTTTGCTGAATCTTAGCCTTTCTGCTATTTTTTATACAACACCACAACATGACGCTTGCTGCCTGTATCTTCAGATGCCGTTGCAAGTTCTTTAGAGAATGCAGCAATCGCATCATGGACAATTTTTCGTTCATTCGAAGGCATTGGTTCTAAATGAACCTTTCTCTTCGTTTTTAAAACCCGATTTGCTGTTTTGACGGCATATTGTTCAAGTGCTTCTTGTCGTTTCTTCCTATAATCGCCAATATCAATTGTTATATGATGATACTGATCAGAATAACGATTAAACACTAGCTGTACCAACGTTTCTAAAGAGTACAATGTTTGGCCTCTTTTTCCAATCATTAATGACGTTTTATCTCCATCAATGTGGAAAGAAATCTTTTTCGGTTCCTGTTTGGAAATAATCTTTGCTTTAGGATCAATAGACTTAACAATTTTATCTAAATACTGTGTAGCTAATTTAAGTGCATTTATCTTTTCTACTAACTTGACCACAGCTTGTCTTTTACCAAATAATCCTAAAAACCCTTTATTTCCTTCATCTACTATTGTGATTTCTACTTCTTCTTGTAGTAGCTGAATTTGTTTAAGTCCGGAATCTACTGCTTCTTCGATTGTGCGACCGACAGCAGTTATTTCCTTCATTTTTTATTCCCGCCAGCTTTTTCTTTTGTATCTACTTTTACTTGAGGTGTTTTAATCACCAATGTTTGAATGATCATGAAAATGTTACCTACAACCCAGTACAATGAAAGTGCTGCTGGGAAACTAATTGCAAACACAACGATCATAATCGGCATCACCCATAACATGATAGCCATTTGAGGGTTGTCCGAAGGATTTCCAGCCATCATCAGCTTTTGCTGAATGAAAGTAGCTACACCCGCAATAATTGGTAATAGGAACAATGGATCTGGGCTACCTAAGTCAAACCATAAGAATGTATGCTTTTTAATTTCTGCTGTTCTCATAATTGCATGATAGAAACCAATAAGGATTGGCATTTGAATTAAAATTGGGAAACAGCCTGCTAACGGATTGACGCCATTTTTTTGAAAAAGGGCCATTGTTTCCTGCTGAAGCTGCTGCTGTGTTTTTTGATCTTTAGAGCTATATTTTTCACGAAGCTTTTTCAATTCAGGCTGCAATGCTTGCATCGCTTTTGTACTTCTTAACTGTTTAATCATTAATGGTAAAATAAGCAAGCGAATTAGCAGTGTCACAATAATAATCGCTACACCATAGTTTTCACCAGTTAAGTTTGCCATGTACGTGATTAATTGAGATAGCGGGTAAACAATATAAGAATTCCAGAATCCCTTACTATCTGATGTAATTGGTTCATTGATCTGTGTACACCCTGCCAATAAAACCAATACGCCAATCAAGCTAAATATTAGTAATAATCGCCTTTTCAACAAGATTCCTCCCATTACTTCAAACTTTATTTAAGTTGGAATTGATTAAGAAAGTGACTCACCTAATCAGTATGGTAACATTTTTTCTTTGCAAAGTGGTGGTTTCATTTTAATTCACTAGATGAAGGAAGCGCTTTTAAAATTGATTCAACGAAAGTTTCTATTACGAAGACTTTTTCGGTTGTTGTTGATAAACAGCGGATTTTCTAAATAAATGTTGGAGAGACTTCTTTGTTTCTTCAAAGGTCAATTCACTCGCTGGTTTTCGTGCAATGACTATGTAGTCTTTTTCTTGCTTTAACTTATGACCTTCCTCTAAAAACACCTGACGGATCAGTCGTTTAATTCGGTTTCTTATCACTGCATTACCAATCTTCTTACTGACAGACAATCCTAAACGCAGTTCATCTTGATTTGGCTGATCCAGCTGGTAAATAACGAATTGGCGATTTGCCATTGATTGACCTTTTTTGAACACCTTTTGAAACTCTTCATTTTTTTTTAGCCTGTTTCGCTTCTTCATGTTTTCTTCCACTCCGATAAAAACTGACAGTTCATTTACGATTCTATGTAAAAAAGACCACTGACATTATTCAGTGGCCTAAGCTGATAATTTTTTTCTACCTTTGCTGCGGCGTCGCTTTAAAACTAGACGTCCGTTTTTAGTACTCATACGGCTGCGGAAGCCATGAACTTTACTACGCTTACGGTTATTTGGTTGAAACGTTCTTTTCATTTATGACACCTCCCTGAGGAATAGCTGTTTAAGACAGTCTAACTCATTATATTTGTGTAACCCATCGATTGTCAATATCAATGATAAAACTCTTATTATCAACCTTATAAGCATAACATAAGTTATCAAACGAAGAAACCTTCTTTTTTAGTTTCCAGCATTTTATTCTTTTTTTCCTCCTAAAAGACCTTCAAAACATGGATGTGGATATTTTTCCGGCATATTTAGACTATCCACACCCATTATCGACATTTTTTTCACACAAATAACCGATGTGGATAATTATTTTTCAACAGGATGTAAAGTGTGTGGATAAGTTTGTGACACCCATTGCACCATCTTGTTTATTTTGATATTATATTTGTGTTTTAACTCTTAATTACTTATCTGGCCCATTTATATTATCCACAAATTGTGGATAACCTGTGGAAAGTTATTACACAGCCTGTTGAATTGTTTATCCACAGCTTGTGTAATTTGTCGAAAAGACGTTTTTCTACTATATTAATTGTTTTCAACAATGTATGTGCACGAATGGTGATGACCATTTGCTCTTTTTCGTGTTCTATAACAGTTTGATACTGGTCATTTTAAAAAGAAAAGGAGGGGGGAGAGGCCTT